>CAWHML010000001.1:0-457318 GCA_963830605.1 uncultured Actinomycetota bacterium
GACGGCGCGACGCGGTCGGTGTTAAGGTAGGTTTCCGTGGGTCGGCAGGCCCAGTGCGTCACCGCTAGGAATAGCCAGCCCTGCCCGTCTTCACGGAGGTTGCTCGATTGCGCAGGCACCCGCAGACCGTCACCAAGCACCTCTTCGTCAGCGGCGGCGTCGTATCCTCCCTCGGCAAGGGGCTGACCGCCAGCAGCTAGGGCAACTGCTGACCGCACGCGGGCTGCAGGTCACTATGCAGAAACTCGACCCTTACCTCAACGTCGACCCCGGCACGATGAATCCCTTCCAGCACGGCGAGGTCTTCGTCACCGACGACGGCGCCGAGACCGATCTCGATGTCGGTCACTACGAGCGATTCCTCGACCGGGATCTGCCCGGCTCAGCGAACGTCACCACCGGACAGGTGTACTCAACGGTGATCGCCAAAGAACGCCGCGGTGAATACCTCGGTGACACCGTGCAGGTGATTCCGCACATCACCGACGAGATCAAACGACGGATCCTGGCAATGGCGGGCCCCGACGCCGAGGGAAACCGCCCGGACGTCGTCATCACCGAGATCGGCGGCACCGTCGGCGATATCGAGTCCCAACCTTTCTTGGAAGCCGCGCGGCAGGTTCGTCATTACCTCGGCCGGGAGAACGTGTTCTTCCTGCATGTATCGCTGGTGCCGTACCTGGCGCCGTCGGGCGAACTGAAGACCAAGCCGACCCAGCACTCAGTGGCCGCGTTACGCAGCATCGGTATCACCCCGGACGCGCTGATTCTGCGCTGCGCCCGCGATGTTCCCGAACCGCTGAAAAACAAGATTGCCCTGATGTGCGACGTCGACATCGACGGTGTCATTTCTACGCCGGATGCACCGTCGATCTACGACATCCCCAAGGTGTTGCACCGCGAGGAGCTCGACGCATTCGTGGTCCGCCGGCTCAACCTGCCGTTCCGCGACGTCGACTGGACCGAGTGGGACGATCTGCTGCGCCGGGTGCACGAGCCACATGAGCACGTCCGAATCGCGCTGGTGGGCAAGTATATCGAGCTTTCCGATGCTTATCTGTCGGTCACTGAGGCGCTGCGTGCCGGCGGGTTCAAACATCGGGCCAAAGTCGAGATGCGCTGGGTGCCGTCGGACGACTGCCAAACACTCGGCGATGCCGCTGCGGCGTTGGCCGACGTGCACGGCGTGCTGGTTCCCGGCGGGTTCGGCATCCGCGGAATCGAGGGCAAGATCGGCGCGATCCGCTACGCGCGAGCCAGGGGACTGCCGGTGCTGGGGCTGTGTCTGGGGTTGCAGTGCATCGTCATCGAGGCGGCACGGTCAGTGGGCCTGACCGACGCCAACTCCGCGGAGTTCGACCCAGGCACGCCGGACCCGGTCATCTCCACCATGGCTGATCAGCAAGATATCGTCGCCGGCGCAGCGGATCTCGGCGGCACCATGCGGCTTGGTGCCTACCCCGCCGTTCTGCAGCCGGATTCTGTTGTGGCGCAGGCCTATCAGGAAACACAGGTCTCCGAGCGGCATCGGCACCGCTATGAGGTCAACAACGCCTACCGCGAGAAGATCGCCGAAAGCGGCCTGCGGTTTTCCGGAACCTCGCCGGACGGCCACCTCGTGGAGTTTGTCGAGTACCCGCCGGAAACGCATCCGTTCGTCGTGGGCACCCAGGCGCACCCGGAGTTGAAGAGCCGTCCCACCCGGCCGCACCCGCTGTTCGTTGCCTTCGTCGGTGCCGCGATCGACTACAAGGCGGTCGAGCGGTTGCCGGTGGAGATTCCCGAGAGCCGTGCGAACGGCAACGAACCACGAAGCGGCGCCGACCCATACGGAGCGCAACCGCTACCCGAACCCGCAGCCCGTGGCTGAGCACATTTTCGAGACGGTGTCGTCCGAAACCCTCTATACCGGCCGGATTTTCGCGCTGCGTAAGGATCAGGTGCGGATGCCCGGCGGCAAAGTCGTCGGTCGCGAAGTCGTCGAGCACTTCGGCGCGGTAGCGGTGCTGGCGATGGACGAGGACGGCAAAATCCCGATGGTGTACCAATACCGCCATCCGATCGGTCGACGCCTGTGGGAGCTGCCCGCAGGCTTGCTCGACATCGACGGCGAGGCGCCACACCTGACGGCGGCGCGCGAGCTGCAAGAGGAAGCGGGCCTGGCAGCTCGCACCTGGCAGGTACTCGTCGACATCGTTTCGACGCCAGGCTTTTCCGACGAATCGGTGCGCGTGTATCTGGCGACCGGGCTGAGCGACGTGGGCCGGCCGGACTCCCACGACGAAGAGGCCGACATGAGATTGGAGTGGATTCCGATCACTGAGGCAGTGCGTCAGGTGTTCGCCGGTGAGATCGTCGATTCGCTTGCGGTGTCGGGGATTCTGGCCGCCTACGCGGTGACCGAGGGTGTGGCGGAGCCACGTCCCGTCGACGCCGAGTGGAGCGACAAGAGTACGGCGTTCGCCGCCCGGCGGATGGACACAGCCCGGTGACGGCCACTTTGAGTTCTGCGCTGGACACTCAACTACAGGGCTACCTGGACCACCTGGCGATCGAGCGGGGCGTAGCGGCCAACACGCTCAGCTCGTACCGGCGCGACCTGCGCCGCTACGCCGAGCACCTCACCCTGCGAGGCATCGACGACCTGACCCAAGTCAGCGAGGACGACGTCAGCCAGTTCCTGGTGGCATTGCGCCGCGGTGACCCCGACACCGGCACGTTGCCGCTGTCGGCGGTGTCGGCGGCACGGTCGCTGATCGCGGTGCGCGGTCTGCACCGGTTCGCCGCCGCGGAGGGCCTGACCGACTTGGACGTTGCGCGCGCCGTCAAACCGCCCACTCCGGGCCGTCGGCTGCCCAAGAGCCTGACCGTCGACCAGGTGCTGGCGCTGCTCGCCGGGGCGGGCGGCGACAGCCCGTCGGACGGGCCGCTGACATTGCGCAACCGGGCGCTGCTGGAACTGCTCTACTCCACCGGATCACGGATCTCCGAGGCGGTCGGGCTCGATGTCGACGACATCGATGCCCAGGACCGGTCGGTGCTGCTACACGGCAAAGGCGGCAAGCAGCGGCTGGTACCGATCGGGCGCCCTGCCGTCGAGGCGCTTGACGCCTACCTGGTCCGCGGACGCCCGGACCTGGCGCGTCGCGGTCGCGGCACGCCGGCGACCTTCCTCAACGCCCGCGGTGGGCGATTGTCCCGGCAGAGCGCGTGGCAGGTGCTGCAAGACGCGGCCGAGCGGGCCGGCATCACGTCGGGGGTGTCGCCGCACATGCTGCGGCACTCCTTCGCCACTCACCTGCTCGACGGTGGGGCCGACGTCCGGGCGGTGCAAGAACTTTTGGGCCACGCCTCGGTGACGACGACCCAGATCTACACGTTGGTCACCGTGCACGCACTGCGTGAAGTATGGGCCGGTGCGCACCCGCGAGCGCGCTAACAGTCGGGCCCCTCAGCCCAGGTACTCCGACTCGAGCACCAGGTCGGGGATCAACGTTTGATACTCGGCATGCGTCTTGTGTTCGGTAGTGCGCCACGACGTGTCCTGCTGTTGCCGCATGTACTCGCGGTATTTCGGCGCGCCCGGCACTCTGACGTTGTCGGCGACCACGATCGAGCCCGGGTGAAGCCAGCCACGGTGGACAATGCTCAGCAGGTCCGTCAGGTAAGCGTTCTTATCGTGGTCGAGGAACACGAAGTCCAGCGAACCAGCGGCGAAGCCATGGTCGACGGCCAGCGATTCCAAAGTGTGCCCGCCGTCGCCGAGGGTGCCGACCACGCAGGTGATCCGGTCGGCCACTCCCGCGTGTGTCCAGATCCGTCGGGCATTGGCGGCGTTGGCTTCGGCCAGTTCTATCGAGTACACCGTTGCTGCGGGCGCGGCCCGGGCGATCCGCAGCGCGCTGTAGCCGCAGTAGGTGCCCAGCTCCAATGCCAGCTTCGGGCCGGCGCGGTGGACCGCGGCGTCGAGCAGTGCGCCTTTCTCGTCGCCGACGTTGATCAGCATCGATTTCTCGTAGGCGAACCGGTCAATCGTGGCCAGCACGTCGTCGAGGTCACCGGCCGCGGCGTTCTGCAGCACGTAGTCGACCGCTGCGGCTTCGCGGCCGTCACCGATCTGACCCGTCGTCGTGATGTTGCGCGCGCCGGTCGCCAATCGCCAGAATGACGACCGCAGAAACGGGATGCGCTGCTTGAGACCCATGAGGGCACGATAGTTCTCCGCGGGTTGCCCGGCGCGGCTGGGCGCAGCCGTTAGACTTTCCTGCGATGTCCGCCAGTACCCGATCGTTCCTGCATCAGGCGATGCGCCGCGGGCCGGCATGACACGCCCCGGCGTCGATGCGGAGGTCGGCCTGACCGGACGGCCGCTGCGGGCGATTCCCGACCCCAAGCCAAGGACCTCGCACGGTCCGGCCAAGGTCATCGCGATGTGCAACCAGAAGGGCGGCGTCGGCAAGACCACCTCGACGATCAACCTCGGCGCCGCGCTGGCCGACGAGGGCCGGCGGGTGCTTCTGGTGGACATGGATCCGCAGGGCGCATTGTCTGCGGGGCTGGGAGTGGCGCACTACGAGCTGGACCGCACCATTCACAACCTGCTGATGGAGTCGCGGGTCTCGGTCGACGATGTGTTGCTGCACACCCGCGTCAAGCACATGGACCTGGTGCCCAGCAACATCGACTTGTCGGCCGCGGAAATCCAGCTTGTCAACGAGGTGGGCCGCGAACAGACGCTGGCGCGCGCCCTGCATCCGGTGCTCGACCGCTACGACTATGTGCTGGTCGACTGCCAGCCGTCGCTTGGGCTGCTCACCGTCAACGGTTTGGCCTGTTCCGACGGTGTGATCATTCCGACCGAGTGCGAGTTCTTCGCGCTGCGCGGGCTGGCGCTGCTCACCGACACCGTCGACAAAGTACGGGACCGGCTCAACCCGAAGCTGGAGATCAGCGGCATCCTGGTCACCCGCTACGACCCGCGGACGGTCAACTCGCGCGAAGTCATGGCGCGCGTGGTGCAGCGATTCGGTGACCTGGTGTTCGACACGGTCATCTCGCGCACCGTCCGGTTCCCCGAGACCAGCGTCGCCGGCGAACCGATTACGACGTGGGCGCCGAAGTCGGCCGGTGCGCAGGCTTACCGCTCGTTGGCCCGCGAGGTCATCGACCGTTTCGGCGCATAGCCTGACGTGTCCTGCGAGACGCCATCCGACAACGGCTTCAGAGTCCGGCTGACCAACTTCGAGGGGCCGTTCGACCTTTTGCTGCAACTGATCTTCGCGCACCGGCTCGACGTCACCGAAGTTGCTCTGCACAAGGTCACCGACGAGTTCATCGCCTACACGCGGGCGATTGGGCCGGAGTTGGGACTCGACGCGACCACAACGTTTCTGGTGATCGCGGCGACATTGCTCGACCTCAAGGCGGCCCGGCTGCTGCCGGCCGGGCGGGTCGAGGACGATGCCGATCTGGCGTTGCTGGAGGTACGCGACCTGCTGTTCGCCCGACTGCTGCAATATCGAGCGTTCAAGCACGTCGCGGAGATGTTCGCTGAGCTGGAAGCGGCCGCTCTGCGCAGCTATCCGCGGGCGGTAGCGCTGGAGGACCGATTCGTCGGTCTGCTGCCCGAGGTGATGCTCGGCGTCGACGTCGGCCGATTCGCGGAAATCGCGGCGACCGCCTTCACCCCGCGGCCGGTGCCGACCGTGACCACCGAGCACCTGCACGAACTGATGGTGTCGGTGCCCGAGCAGGCCACCCACCTGTTGGCGGTGCTGGAGGCGCGGGGGAGCGGCCAGTGGGCGCCGTTTTCCGAGCTGGTCGCCGACTGTCGGGCGCCGATCGAGATCGTCGGCCGCTTCCTGGCGCTGCTCGAACTGTATCGGGCCCGCACGGTAGCATTCGACCAGTCAGAACCGCTTGGTGTGCTCCAGGTTTCGTGGACCGGAGAACGGCCGGCCAGCGAAGACACGGAAGCCCAAGATCATGACTGACGATATGCCCGACCTGGACCTGGGTCTGGGCGTCGAATCCGAGACACTCGACGAGTTGGAGCTTCGCGGGGTGCTCGAGGCGTTGCTGCTGGTGGTGGACACACCCGTGAGCGTCGAGGCGCTGGCGGCGGCAACCGAGCAACCCGTGTACCGGGTCGCTGCGACACTGCGGTCGGTGGCCGACGAACTCACCGCCCGTGACAGTGGCATCGACCTGCGGGAAGCCGGCGTTGGCTGGCGGATGTACACCCGAGCCCAATACGCGCCCTACGTCGAGCGGTTGCTGCTGGACGGCTCTCGATCCAAACTCACCCGCGCGGCGTTAGAGACCCTGGCCGTGGTGGCTTATCGCCAGCCGGTGACACGGGCACGGGTCAGCGCGGTGCGCGGAGTCAACGTCGACGCTGTGATGCGTACGCTGCTGGCGCGCGGCCTGATCACCGAGGCCGGTACCGATCCCGATACCGGCGCGATGACGTTCGCCACCACCGACCTGTTCCTGGAGCGGTTGGGATTGTCCTCTCTCGCGGAACTTCCCGACATCGCACCGTTGCTGCCCGACGTCGACACCATCGACGACCTGAGCGAAACTTTGGACGCCGAGCCGCGTTTCATCAAACTCGGCGGCGTCCCGGCAGTGGAACAGCCGTTGTCGTTCGACGTGGACGACGACTGATGACCGACTCCGACGGTGTTCGGCTGCAGAAAGTGTTGTCGCAGGCCGGGATTGCCTCGCGGCGGGTTGCCGAGAAGCTGATCTCCGAGGGCCGCGTCGAAGTCGACGGCCAGCTGGTGACCGAATTAGGCACCCGAGTCCACCCCGACCTTTCGGTGATCCGCGTCGACGGGGCCAGAGTTATTTTGGACGAGTCGATGGTGTATCTGGCGCTGAATAAGCCGCGGGGTATGCATTCGACGATGTCCGATGAGCGCGGTCGGCCCTGCATCGGTGATGTGGTCGAACAGCGGGTGCGCGGCAGCCATAACCTGTTTCACGTCGGGCGTCTCGACGCTGACACCGAGGGGTTGATCCTGCTGACCAACGACGGCGAGCTGGCGCACCGACTGATGCATCCCTCCTATGAGGTGCCGAAGACCTATGTGGCGACGGTGGCGGGCGCGGTGCCGCGCGGGCTCGGCAAGAAACTGCGCGCCGGCGTGCAGTTGGAGGACGGCCCGGCCGCCGTGGATGACTTCGCAGTGGTGGACGCTATTCCGGGTAAGACCATGGTGCGGGTGACATTGCACGAGGGCCGCAAGCGGATTGTGCGCCGACTGCTGGCGGCCGTGGGCTTTCCGGTGCAGGCGTTGGTGCGCACCGACATCGGCGCGGTGTCGCTGGGCAAGCAGCGTCCGGGCAGCATACGGGCGTTAGGCCGCAACGAGGTCGGGGAGCTCTACAAAGCGGTGGGCCTGTGAGCAGAACGAGCGGAACGAACGCCGTGAGTGACGGGAGTGACGCGAACAAGCAAGCACAGACCGACGTAGTTGTCGCGGTCGACGGCCCGGCTGGGACCGGAAAGTCTTCGGTGTCAAGGGGATTAGCCCGTGCGCTCGGTGCGCGGTACCTGGACACCGGCGCGATGTATCGAATGGTCACGCTGGCGGTTCTGCGCGCCGGACTTGACCCGGCGGATGCTGCCGCTGTCGATGAGGTGGCGGCGACCGTGCACATGTCGGTGGACTACGATCCCGATGTTGACCGCTGTCAACTTGCCGGAGAGGATGTTTCGTCCGAGATTCGCGGTGACGCGGTGACCAGGGCGGTGTCGGCGGTGTCGTCGATTGGTGGGGTGCGCGAGCGCCTGGTACGGATCCAGCGGGCGATGGCGCATGGCCAGGGCAGCATCGTGGTCGAGGGCCGGGATATCGGCACTGTGGTGCTGCCCGACGCAGACCTCAAGATTTTCCTCACGGCGTCAGCCGAGACGCGGGCGCGGCGGCGCAACGATCAGAACGTCGTCGCGGGTTTGGCTGACGACTATGAAGCTGTGTTGGCCGACGTACGCCGTCGCGACCATCTGGATTCGACGCGGGCGGTGTCGCCGCTTCGGGCGGCCGACGATGCGGTGCTCGTCGACACCAGCGACATGACCGAGGCTGCGGTGATCGCCCATCTGCTGCGGCTCGTCGAGCAGCGAAGCGAGGCGGTTCGGTGAGCCAGGACGGTACCTGGACCGACGAAAGCGACTGGCAATCAGCAGAATTCACCGAGTCCGACGATGCCGCGGCTGCCGGGCCACCGCCGGTGGTGGCGGTAGTGGGCCGGCCCAACGTCGGCAAGTCCACGCTGGTGAACCGGATCCTGGGTCGGCGCGAGGCGGTGGTGCAAGATGTTCCCGGCGTGACACGCGACCGGGTGTCCTATGACGCGCTGTGGACCGGGCACCGGTTCGTGGTGCAGGACACCGGCGGGTGGGAGCCGGACGCCAAGGGCCTACAGCGGCTGGTGGCCGAGCAGGCGTCGGTGGCGATGCGCACCGCCGATGCGGTGATCTTGGTCGTGGATGCAGTGGTCGGCGCCACCACCGGTGACGAGGCCGCCGCCCGGATGTTGCGCCGCTCCGGAAAGCCAGTCTTTCTCGCGGCCAACAAGGTCGACGGTGAGAAAGGGGAAGCGGACGCCGCGGCGTTGTGGTCGTTGGGACTGGGCCAGCCGTACGCCGTCAGCGCGATGCACGGCCGCGGTGTGGCCGACCTGCTCGACGAGGTGGTCGCCGTTCTTCCGGCGGTGGCCGAAGCGGCGTCTGGTGGGGGTGGTCCGCGGCGCGTTGCGCTCGTCGGTAAACCGAACGTGGGCAAAAGTTCACTGCTGAACCGGCTGGCAGGCGACGAGCGGTCGGTGGTCCACGACGTCGGCGGCACCACCGTCGACCCAGTGGATTCGCTGATCGAAATGGGCGGCAAGGCTTGGCGGTTCGTCGACACCGCTGGTTTGCGCCGCAAGGTCGGTCAAGCCAGCGGACACGAGTACTACGCGTCGGTCCGCACGCACGGCGCGATCGATGCGGCTGAGGTGGTGATCGTACTGATCGACGCGTCGACGCCGTTGACCGAACAAGACCAGCGCGTGCTGTCGATGGTCGTCGATGCGGGCCGGGCGCTGGTGTTGGCGTTCAACAAGTGGGACCTGGTCGACGAAGACCGGCGTTACGAATTGGAGCGGGAGATCGATCGCGAGCTAGTACAGGTGCAGTGGGCTCAGCGGGTCAACATCTCAGCGAAGACCGGCCGCGCGATGCAGAAGCTGGTGCCCGTGCTGGAAGCCGCCCTGAGGTCGTGGGATACCCGGATCGGAACCGGTCAGTTGAACAGCTGGGTCAAGGAAGTGGTGGCCGCCACCCCGCCACCGGTGCGCGGCGGTCGGCAGCCGCGCATCCTGTTCGCTACCCAGGCGACCGCGCGGCCGCCCACGTTCGTGTTGTTCACCACCGGCTTTTTGGAGGCCGGCTACCGACGATTCCTGGAGCGGCGGCTGCGCGAGACGTTCGGCTTCGAGGGCAGTCCGATCCGAATCAATGTGCGGATGCGCGAGAAGCGCCGCGGCAAGGCGCGCTGACCTCGTTCGGTGCATCATCGCACCGCCAAGGCGGCCGGTAGGGTTCTCAAGTGCCCTTCTCGCACGCAATCCTTATTGCGCTTGCCGCTTTTGGTGCGGGCGCGATCAATTCCGTTGTCGGGTCGGGCACCCTGATCACCTTTCCCACACTTGTTGCGCTGGGATTTCCGCCGGTGACTTCGACCATGTCGAATGCGGTCGGCTTGGTGGCGGGCAGTGTGTCGGGGACCTGGGGTTACCGGCGGGAGTTGCGTGGCCAAGGGGACCGGCTGCGTTGGCAGATTCCGGCGTCGCTCGTCGGCGCCGCACTGGGCGCTTGGTTGCTGCTGCACCTGCCGGAGAAAGTTTTCGCCGAAGTTGTGCCCGTCTTGCTCATTGGAGCGCTGGTACTGGTGGTTGTCGGGCCGAAGATTCAGGCGTGGGCACGACGTCGGGCAGCGGACAGGGGCGGCTCGGCGGAGCACATCTCGTCGCGGCGAATGGGCGTGTTGGTTTTGAGTACATTTTTGATCGGCGTCTACGGTGGCTATTTCACTGCGGCGCAGGGCATTCTTTTGGTGGGCGTGATGGGTGCGCTGCTGCCCGAATCGGTGCAGCGGATGAATTCGGCGAAGAATCTGTTGGCGCTCGTCGTGAATATCGTCGCGGCACTGGTGTATACGTTGGCGGCGTTTGACCGGATCAGCTGGCCGGCAGCAGGTTTGATCGCCATCGGTTCGCTCATTGGCGGTTGGCTGGGCGCGCATTACGGCCGCCGGTTGTCGCCGAATGCGTTGCGCGGCGTCATTGTTGTCGTCGGGCTTGTTGGGGTGTACCGGCTGCTGACGATCTGACCCCTGCGTGTCGCTAGCCCACGCCGTCGTGTGGCAGCCCGTCGGTGAAGAACTTCTCCGGGTGGTGATAATCGTTGGTGCCCGGTGGAATCTTCAGGTGGGGTGGTGGTATCCACCGGGTGCCGCCGTTGGCGAGTTTGACTGTCTTCCAGCCTGAGTCGTGCAGTTTGTGGTGGGGGTGGCAGGCAAAGGTGAGCATGTCGATGTTGGTCGGTCCGCCGTGCGCCCAGTCGTCGACATGATGGACTTCGCTGAGGTACCCGGGGGTGTCGCAGCCGGGGAAGGTGCAGCCGCGGTCTTTCGCGTGCAGCACGATGCGTTGGTCGGGTGAGGCGATGCGTTTCGAGCGCCCCAGGTACAGCGGACGGCTTTGATGATCGTCGAAGACGGCCAGGTATTGGTAGGCGTGACTAGCCATGCGGATGACGTCGCGCATGGGCAGCAGGGTGCCGGCAGCGGTGACAGCGTGGCCGGTGGCGTCGGTCAGTTCTTTGAGCGTCGTCGACACGATCACCGTCACCGGCAGTCCGTTGTGCACGCCGAGTTTCGGGTCGCCGAGCTGGCCGCGCACCAGAGCGTTGAGGGCGTCATGCTGGCGTTGGGCGTGGCTGCGCAGGTCCGTGCGAGCTCGCTCGTCACTGGGTGATTCGGTGACCGAGGGGGTTTCGTCGTCGGGGTTGCACATGCCTGGGGCGGCGAACCGCGCCAGCCAGGCATCGAGGTTGGCGCGCAGCTCCGGGGAGGCGATCAATTTGCCAATGCTCATGCCGTCGGCGCGTTGACCGCACCAGGTGAAGCCGCGCTGGCGTGCCCGGTCGGTATCAGAGAAATTGCCATCGGGGTTGATCACGATCGCGCACCGGTCAGCGATTTTCTCGAGTTGATCAGGGCGCAGTTCAGCGGCTTCTCGAGCCAGGAATCCTTCGGCTTGCTCGACGGTCGCGGCGGGAATGTGGTCGGGCAGCTCTCGCAGGAACGTTTGGATGACCCGCAGATGCTGGCCATCGAGCAGTCCTTCTCGCCAGACTTGGGCGGTGGCCGGCATCAGCGGCGGCAACTGCTCGCCGGTCAATGTCAGCCGTGGGGCTAGCTGCTCAGCGTCGCGCAGCCGGCGGCGCGCCTCAGCACAAGTGATGCGCAGCCAATCGGCAACCACTTTGTGCACCGGCCCGCCAATGTCGGCTTGCTGCTCCTTGGCCAGGCCGGCGATCAAATCGTGGCTCACCACCGTCTGGCGGCGTCGCGCGGTCTCCAGCCGCTCCAGGGCCTGCAACCGCACCGCCGGCTCGTAGTTATCAAACTTCACCGCCTCGACGCCTGCCATCGCGGCCTCTAGCGCCTCGAAGGCTGCAGTCACCTCCGAAGGGCCGCTGACGGTTATCGCACGCATGTTCGAATTTTACTGCGGCGGAGCGTCATTGTGCGGCGACTATCCACAGGGCGTAGGAGTGTTCACAGCACGCCAAGATGTGGCTTGACAAGCCGGAACTGCGGTGCAGCCACTCGCCACGTGCGTACGGCTAGGGCGGCCTGGCCCTCTCCGGTAGGCTTTCGACCTGCCGCCGGTGGGAGTCGCCGGCGACGCCGGGCTGTGGCGCAGTTTGGTAGCGCACTTGACTGGGGGTCAAGTGGTCGCAGGTTCAAATCCTGTCAGCCCGACGAATGTCATGTCTCGGGACATCGTTGACAGGTGTCCCGAGACATGGTTTACACCTTGAGCCGGTTTTCTGGTGAGTTTCCGCATTTGACGCCGCGGGGTTGGTAGTCGCGGGTCGGGTCTAAGACAAGTTTGCGGATGAGCTGGCCGGTGTCGCGGTCCAGGACGCGGATGTCGCGCTCATCGATGAGGACGATGACGTGGGTGCCGCGGCGTCGTTTGGTTAGCCCGATGTGGTGCAGGCGGCTGTGGTAGCGGATGGTGATGACGCCGGCGGCGTCGATGCGGTCGTGGCGCAGCCGGTAGTGCGGGGGGATCTTGTAGGCGGTGGGAAAGGCTTTAGGCCGGGTGGTGAAGGCCTGCAGCGGTGTTCGTCTGTCCACGGCGCGGTGCGGGCGCACGGTGTTGTAGTAGTTGGTGAAGTCGTCGAGCTGGTTTTGAAGTTCGGCGATGGTGGCGGCGGGAGGTTGGGCGCGCAAGTGTTTTTTCAGGGTCTGGTGGAAGCGCTCGATCTTGCCGCAGGTCTGTGGGTGATAGGGGCGTGAGGAGAAGTATTTGACGCCGAGTTCTCCGAGAATGACCTGCAGGGCGGTGCGACCCCCGCGCCGGGGTGTGGCGGTGAAGACGGCACCGTTGTCGGTGAGCACCGAAGCCGGTGTGTCCCAGTGGGTGAATGCGGTGGTGAAGGTGTCGGTGACGTCAGGGCCGGTGATCGTCGGGCGGGCTTGGCTGGCGATGGCCAGGCGAGAGTGGTCATCGAGTAGGTTGAGGATTTCGGCGCCGGTGCCATCGGCCAGGTGCCAGTGAGTGACGTCGGCCTGCCAGAGCTCGTTGGGTTGCTCGGCGCAGAAGCGTTTCCAAGCCGAGCGGGGGCGTTTGTGTGGTTGGGCGACGACGAATCCACGGCGGGATAGAACGCGCCAGATGGTTGCCAAGGCAGGAACTTTGGCCACTGATGGGTCGCGTGTGAGGTGTTCGGCGATAGTGGCAGCACCGGCGTCGTAGCCCTGTTTGGTCAAGGTTTTCCGCAGCCGAATGATCTTGTCTTCGACTGCCATATCGACGGCTTGGGGGTTGTGGTGGGGTCGACGCGAGCGGGCCTGGTAGGCCGCAGCGCCCTCGGCTTTGTAGCGTTTGACCAGTTGCTGCACCCAATATCGCGAGACGTCATAATCGCGGGCGACTTCGCTTTTGCTGCGGCCTTCCAGCACGACTGCAGTGATGACGAGCTGGGCCTTCGACATGGTTAACCTCCCACGCTGGTGAGGTGTCAACTATGTCGCGAGACAGCTGCCAACTATGTCCTGAAACCACACACGCACCCGGCTCGCTGGCTGCGGTCTTACGGCGCCCGGTTGCCCGCTTCCTCGCCAACCTCGTCAACGATGGTTGAAGATCGACGCGGAATAGTGAATGTGCGGCCACCGAAGTGACGGGTTGTCTAAACTCAGGTCCACCCTCGAGGTTTGGACGTTCGATCGGAGGTCCTTGGATGAGCTTGTTTGTTCGTCGCGTGGCGGGCGCGGTCGCGGTGGCGTTAGCGCCCACGTGGTACGTGGCTGCGGTGTCGCCGGGCGTAGGCTCGGCCGATCCGCCCGACTGCGGTGCGGGCAACTTCTGGAACCCGGCAACCAATGACTGCCAGCCCCTCACGCCACCGCCGCCTCCTGACTGCGGCCCGGGCAACTTCTGGAACCCGGCAACCAATGCCTGCCAGCCGCTAGCACCAACACCGCCGCCGGATTGCGGTCCGGGTAACTATTGGGACCCGGGGGCCAACGTGTGTCGGCCCGTCGTGCCACCCCCACCGTCCTAGCCTAAACAGGTCATCGACGGCTGGCTGGGCGGCCGCCGCTGCGACGCCTGAGGAACCGGCCCCGTAGAGCCACCGAGCATCCACCTTCAGCGACTTTTCCGCAGGTCTGTGGGTGACACAGGGCCGGGAATTGGTTTAGTGGATACCTAGTTCGTCCCGGGTGATCGCAGGGCGGTGCGCCCGCCGCGTCCCGGTGTAGCGGTGAAGATGGCTCCGTTGTCAGTGAGTAAGGCCGCCGAAGTGCCCCAGTTGGTGAAAGCGCTCAGGACCGTGTCGACCAAATCGGGGCCGGTGGTAACGGGTCGAGCGCAGCTGGCGAGCGCCAGTCAGGAGTGGTCCTCGATGAGGTCGAGGATTTCCACGTCGGTGTGATCAGCGAGCTGCCAGTGTGTGACGTCGGCTTGCCAGCATTGGTTCGGCAGGTCGGCTTCGAAGCGTTTCCACGATGAGTGGGGGCGTTTCTGCGGGCTGTGGGTGACGAACCCGCGGGCCGACAAGATGCGCCAGATAGTAGGCACGGCAGGGACTTTGGCGACCTCTGGGTCGCGCGTGAGCTATTCAGCAATGGTGACCGCGCCGGCCTCATAGCCGGGTTTGGTCAGCGTTTTGCGCAGCCGCACGGTCTTGTCTTCAATTGCGCTGGCTACCGCGCGGGGGTTGTGGTGTGGTCGGCGCGAGCGAGGGTACGCCGCTGCGCCTTCGACATGGCTGACCTCCCACGCTGGTGAGGTGTCAACTATGTCGCGTGACAGCCGCCAACCTTGTCCTGAAATAAGACACTGTCAGCCCGACCAAAGAACATGCGGCGCTGGCGGTGATTCGGAGCTTCAACAGTCCAACGCTGTTGAACCAGCAGCCGGCGGCCGCGAGGATCTCGAGCGCGCTGCTTGAGAAGCTGCGTTCGACATCGGGGGGGCGTCGCGGCCTGGCGTAGGTGCGGATGACGACGGAGAGGTGTGGCGCCTTCCCGTAGGTGCGAAGTGGATAGCGTCGCCAATCATGGGTCACCATGCCACACGAATTCGCACGGCAACCAGTGCGGCTCCACGAAGGGACCGACGTCGTCGCGGGCTATCGGCAGGCGCAGGTTCGGAGGATATTGGGCACGTCTGAGAGACATAGCGTGGTCGATCTGAATATTGGCAGATACGTTCTCGCGCAACGTGAATCACACGCGGTCGAGCAGAATGCTCTTGCCCGGGCCGGAAAGTTCGTCAACGGCTTGTCGGCGGCCGGTCATCGCCATGAGGAGTGCCTCGCCAGTGCCCGTGACCTCGAGTCCGTTGCCGTGTTCCCAGGCCAGGTCGGTGGCTCTAAGGCGTAAGCCTCTGATCCGTCGTCCGGCACCCAGGCGAGGGTTGCGGGGGACCAAGGGCAGGACTCGTAGGAGCCGGTGAGGTGGCACGGTGCGCGGATAGCCCAGGGCGCGGCGGATGTCTTGGTGGTGGACGGTTCCGTCGACGAGCGCGATCATGCCGCCGAACCTGGCAGTCAGGCCTTGTGGGTGCAGATGCCGGTTGAGGAACTCCAGTAGTTCGTCCGGAGATCGTGCCGCGAATTCGGCCACGCCGATGTCGTTTGCACGCACCCAGCGACCCTTGATGATGCGAGTCGCGACGCCTACCAAGTCGAGTTCCTCGTAGCTGACGACGTGGGCAACAACGTCTTTGACGGTCCAACCTGTGCACAGGCTCTCGGTTTCCCACTCCTGCGGCGTTAGGGTTTGCAAGAACGCAGCGAGATCTGATCGCTCTTCGTAAGCAAGGTCCATCAGCGGCGGTTCGTTGCTGTCCACCAGGCTGCCTCCGCATTGATGAAAGTCAGCCACTAACTGCCAGCCGCTACCGTGTCGGTCGCGGTGGCGATGCTCTAATGGCTTTTCATCTCACCACGCACCGTACAAACGCACCTCGGCCACGTCTACACCAAAACTCGGGCTGACCTCTCGCATTCAGCTTGCCCAAGAAGCAGCCCGCCACGCCTGATCCGCCTCGGTCTACCCTGATGAGGCAGAGGGAAAGGCAGGCAATGCTCGCAGCGTTCGGATTCGATTCCTTGGGTGTGGTCGTCGGGGACATGTATTTCATCGACCCGAAACCGCTCGAGGATCAGAACACTCCCGAGCGGGGAGTCAGGTTGGAACTTCGCCTCGTCGACCGGGCCGAGCCTCGTGGGTCGATCTACGCCGGCATCCCGATCACCTTCGCCCGCCCGGTGTGGCGGGTGGACCTTTTCGGGTCCACCGAGAGCCCGCCCGGGACCCTCGACCGGGCCCATCACCATCCCCGATTCGACGGCTGGGAACCCGGACGCCGGCACTTTGTGCCCGAACTGTCCGCTGACCCGCTGTCCTGGCTGGCCGGTCAGCTGGCCGACCCGGCCGCCGTGCTGGTGCGGGCAGGTGTCGATACAGACGAGGTCACCGAAGCGGACAAGACCGCACTCGCGGCGGCAGCGCCGGAGATTATCGCCGCCGTGAGAAGGATGCTCGACGGCGTCCGGGACGGGGAACTGGCCCCAGCCCCCGCCGAACCGGTTGCCGCGGCGCGCACCGGCTGGCTCTGATTCCGGTCGGCCGGAGCAAACCGCCTGGATCTCCAATATCCGCCACGGATCGCACGATCGTGGGACTATCTGAGGACGTTTCCCTGTCGACAGCAAAGGTGGAATAAGTGGGAGCAGCGGTGATCGCCCTCATCGTCGTCGTCGTAATCCTGGTGATCCTCGTGATCTTCGCGGTGAGCATCTACAACGGGCTGGTCCGCCTGCGGAACGGCTACAAGAACGCTTTCGCGCAGATCGACGTTCAGCTCACCCGGCGGCATGACCTGATTCCGAACCTGGTCGAAACCGCCAAGGCCTACATGGCCCACGAGCGCGGCACCTTCGAAGCGGTTATTCAGGCCCGTAACTCCGCCATCACTGCACGGCAGACCGCCAGCGCCAACCCGGGGGACCCTAACGCGATGGGTCAGCTGGCGGCGTCGGAGGGCGCGTTGACGGGCGCTCTCGGCAAGCTGTTTGCGCTCAGCGAGGCGTACCCGGAACTCAAGGCCAACCAGAACATGATGCAACTCTCCGAGGAGTTGACCTCGACGGAGAACCGGGTCGCTTTCGCACGGCAGGCTTACAACGACTCGGTCCTGACCTACAACAACAGGCGAGAGGTGTTCCCGGCCGCCCTGTTCGCGGGCATGTTCGGATTCACCGCGGCGGCGCCGCTGGAGGCAGCCGGTCCGGAGGTGCGGGAAGTCCCGCGCGTCCAATTCTGACCTAGGTCATGGACTTCTTCGAGCGCGAGCGCAAGGTACGCGCGGCGTCAAGAAGGATGGTGGTCCTTTTTGTCTTGGCGGTGCTCGGAATCACCGCGATAGTGAATCTTGCGATCGTCCTGCCCATGATGTCCCAGGAAGGGACGACGCCGGAGCAGTTGATCGGGCTGTCGGTGATCGTTAGTGGGGCAACGCTTCTGATGATTGCCGGGGTTTCAATCGTCCGGACGATGATGCTGCGGCAGGGGGGCGGGGTCAAGGTTGCCGAGAGCCTCGGTGCGATCCGCGTACCGGACGGGCCGACGGACCCAAAGCTGCATCGGTACCGCCACGTTGTCGAGGAGATAGCGATCGCGTCGAGCACGCCGGTGCCGGTGCTCTACTACCTGCCGCAGGAAGCGGGAATCAACGCGTTCGCCGCCGGGTACACGCCCGCGGATGCGGCTGTGTGCGTGACTCAAGGTTCGCTCGACCGGCTCAACCGAGATGAACTCCAGGGCGTCATCGCACACGAGTTCAGCCACGTCGTGAATGGCGATATGCGGTTGAGCCTCAGGCTCATTGGCGTGCTGGCCGGGATCACGGCGTTAGCAGTCATCGGGCGGATCCTGTGGTACACGGGCGGGCGCACCCGCGACGCTCGCGCCAGCATCCCATTGTGGGCGGTTGGGTTGGCCGCCTTGGCGGCCGGATGGATCGGCGTCTTCTTCGGACGGCTCATCAAAGCAGGCGTCTCGCGTCAACGGGAGTATCTCGCCGATGCGTCAGCAGTTCAATACACCCGCCAGACCAGTGGGCTGACCGGTGCGCTGAAGAAGATCGGGGGGCTGGAGGCCGGCTCCCGGCTGCGCAGCCCCAAGACCGAAAACGTCAGCCACATGCTGTTCGGAGAGGGGATGAACGTCGCTGCGCTCTATTCGACCCACCCGCCGCTGCTCAAACGCATCCAGGTGCTCGAACCTGACTTCACCCCCGGCAACCTCGACGAGTTGCGAAAACGGTGGTCCTCTCAACAGCCGGATGGCATGGCAGAAGACGCCCGAATGGGTTTCGCGGACACGCCAAGTCCGCAATCTTCCGCACGCCGCCCCGATGCGAGCGAATACGCAGCGGCCGTCGGCAACCCGACCGCCGCCTCTTATGAGGCCGGGGCGCGCATCCGCCAAGCGATTCCCCCGCACCTGGCCGACGTTGCGCGTAATCCGGCCACCGCGGTTCCACTCATTTACGGGCTGATCTTCGACCGCAAACAGGATGTCCGCCAAGCCCAGTACCGGATCGTCTCGCGATATCACGGCAAGCAGCTGGCTGATGAGGCTTGGCGATGTGCCGGGGAGCTGGCCCAGCTCGACCCGAGTCTGCGGCTGCCCGTGGCGTCGATCGCGTTTCCTGCTCTGCGCAGCCGCCCCGAGGCTGAGACGCGACTGCTGACCTCGGTTTTGGGCGAACTGATCAACGCCGACGGTCAGATTGATATCTTCGAATATTGCCTTGGCACTTTGGTTTTCGTTGGTCTGCACGAGGCGATGACGTCAGGATCGCCATGGAAGAGCGGGCGCCAGAACCTGACCAGTGCTCAAAGTGCCGTCTGCTGCCTGATCGCTTTGCTGGCCCAGACCGGTAACAGTGACCCACGGGCCGCGGCGGCGGCATTTCAGGCCGGGATTTCCGTCGCGTATCCCCAAACACGGATTCCGTTCGCGCCGGCCAAGAGCGTGTTGGCGCTCGAACAAGTGTGGCCGGTGATCGACGGACTCGAAGGCAACGACAAGGCCGCCCTCGTCACCGCCGTCGTGACGACCGTGACGGCCGACAGGGTCGTCACCGAGGAGGAGTCCGAACTGCTCCGAACGGTGTGCGGTGTGCTGCACTGCCCGGTTCCGCCGGTGATCTAGGGGACGCCGGGCTGCCGAACACCAGTGACCGGAACGCACCATCTGGCCCATTCGCAGTAGTCGCCCAGCTGACCGGCTACGTTGGCATCTATGGGGAGCGAGCAGGGTGAAGCCGCGATCACCGGGCTCGGCCGGCATCAGTTGGAGTCCCGCGTGCATGAGCAGGTTGACGAACTACGGGCCGCTCGCGACCAGCTCGAACAACTGGTGCAGGTCATCGTCCAGATCGGTTCCGACCTGGACTTGGATGTGACCTTGCATCGCATCGTCAATTCGGCGATGGAACTGACCGGCGCCCGCTCCGGCGTCCTTGGGATGCGAGGTGCCGACGGCACCATGGTGTCGTTCATCCACACCGGCATCGACGACGAGACAGCGCGACAACTGGGCGATCTGCCGGTCGGTGAAGGTCTTCGCGTCGACGATCTGAGCACGCACCCGCAGGCCGCCGATTTGCACATCCACGACCCCCAGATCCGGGCGCTGCTCGGAATTCCAATCACCGTCCGGGCAGCTGACTTCGGCAATCTCTACCTGGCCGATGACCGGCCGGGCCGGGTGTTCTCCGACTCCCAGGAGGGCGCCGTACGGGCGTTGGCCTCGGCGGCGGCGGTCGCCATCGACAATGCGCGACTCTTCGAGCGCGAGCGCGAATCCGCAAAATGGACGAAGGCAAGTCGGCAGATCACGACCGCGCTGCTCTCCGGCGACCCGCAGACCGGTCCATTGCAGCTCATCGTGAACCGGGCGCTCGAATTGTCCGGCGCTGAACAGGCGATTCTGCTGGTTCCCAGCGAGCCGGACCTGCCCGCCGACGAAGTCGACACCCTGGTGGTGGCCGCGACGGCGGGCCGGTACGCCTCGGAAGTGATCGGTCGACAAGTACCCATGGAAGGCTCGACCACGGGCGGTGTCGCGCGCCGCGGTGTGCCGCTGATCACCGACTCCTTTCAATATCCCATCGGCGGGTTCACCGACGTCGGCGAGCGCTCGGCGATCGTCATGCCGCTGATCGCGGACGAAGCGGTGCTCGGTGTCATCGCTGTGGCGCGTAATCCACAGCAAGCGCCATTCGGCAACGATTACCTGGAGCTGGTCAGTGACTTCGCCCGTCATGCCGCTATCGCACTGGCCCTGGCGGCAGGTCGCGAACATGCGCTCAATCAGCAACTCACTCAAGCTGACACCGTCGACGACGCACTCAAAGCCGCGGCCGAAGAACTGCGCCGACTGTGGCGGGCGCGCCGCGTCCTGGCGGTCACCTTCCCCACCCACAGAGCCGCCACGGCAACCACCTCGGGGGCGCCGGACCTGGTATCCGTCGGTGAGCCCGCGCAGTGGGAAGGCCTGCCGACACACACTCGGCACATGCTCAGCGCATTGCGTGAGGGGGACCTGCTCACCCCCAACACCGCAGAGCCCGGGACGGCGGGCATCGCGCTGCAGCATCCCGAAGGCGTGCTCGTCGTGTGGATCGACCTGACCGAGGAACGGGCGTTCACCTTAGAAGACCAAACGTTGCTGACCGTGCTGGCCGGGCGGTTGGGCCAAGGCCTGCAACGGGTGCACCAGGTGGACCAGCAGCGGGAAACCGCGCTGGCGCTGCAACACGCGATCCTCGGACCCGCCGATCTCCCCCATGGATTCGCGGTGCGCTATCAAGCCGCCAGCCGGCCGCTGCACGTGGGCGGTGACTGGTACGACATCGTCGACCTGGAGGACGGGCGCATCGCGTTGATCGTCGGCGACTGCGTCGGACACGGCCTTGCAGCGGCCACCGTGATGGGACAGTTGCGCAGCGCCTGCCGCGCACTCCTGCTCGAATACCCCAGCCCCCGTGCTGCTCTCGCGGGATTGGACCGCTTCGCCGCGCGGCTGCCCGGCGCCCAGTGCACTACCGCCGTCTGCGCGGTACTCAACCCCGACACCGGCGAACTGGTGTACTCGAGTGCCGGCCACCCGCCGCCCATCCTGATCCGCGCTGACGGCACCACGCAATTACTCGAGGACGGACACACCATTCCCTTGGGTCTGCGACCCGACCGGCCCCGGCCGGAAGCCAGGCTGACCATGCCGGCGCGCGCAACCCTGCTGCTCTACACCGACGGCCTAGTCGAGCGTCGCCGCACCGCGCTGGAGCGAGGGATCGCCCGCGTCTCGGACTTGCTTGCGGACGGGCGCGCCTCGACGCTGGACGATCTGGCGAACCAAGTGATGTCCGGTCTCGCGCCCAGCGGCGGCTACCAGGACGACGTGGTGCTGTTGCTCTACCGCCATCCCGCGCCGCTGGAACTGAATTTCCCCGCCCATGTCAGCCAGCTCGGCCGCGCCCGTGCCGCGTTGCGCAGCTGGTTGACCCTGGTGCGGGTCAATCCAGACCAGACTCAGGACATGCTGATCGCCGCCGGAGAAGCCGTCGCCAACGCCATCGAGCACGGACACCGCCACAGTCCAGAAGGCATCATCAATCTGCGCGCGAGTGCACTGGTCGACCAGGTGTGGTTGACCGTCACAGACACCGGCTCGTGGAAGCCGCCCCATCCGACTCCCGACGCCCGCCGCGGCCGAGGCATCACGCTCATGCGAGCGCTCATGCACGGCGTCGACATCCACCCCGACACCGCAGGAACGACAGTCGAAATGTCCGCGAGGATCTCATGATGCCCACATCGCTCACCCTCGACACCGCGCGCGGCGGTGACGGGCAACTCGTGCTGAGTGCAGCAGGGGAAATCGACCTGAGCAACGTCGACGCGTTCACCACCGCTATCACCACGGCCATCGCGGAGATCACCGGCAGCGGCGAGACGCTCACCATCGACCTCAGCTCGGTGGAGTACCTGGACAGTGCCGCGATCAATGTGCTGTTTCTGCACGCCGAGCAGATCCGCGTCATCGCCCACCCGCTTCTGGTCCGTGTCTTCGACATCAGCGGCCTGAGCGAACTGGCCGCCATCGAACCCGCGCAGCCTTAAGCAGTGCGCTGACACGCTCAGCGGCGCCCACCGCCGCGGTGGACGAGCCAGATGGTCAGCGCGACCGAGGCAACCACGACGATGCTGAGCAGCACGCTGGATGTCATCGCAGGACCCGGGGAATGTCGATTCGGGCGTAATCGCCGATCGGGCTCAAGGCAACCATGTCGCGACGGCGGTACCAGGCGAGCAGCCGATTGCCCTCCTCATCGTCGGATCGCGGCCAGTCAGCACCCTCGCCGGAACCCCTGAAATATTCCAGCAGGAAGCTGGTGAGCTGTGCTGCACGAATCGAATTCTCGGGCCCGCAGCCGCTCAGCACCGTGAGAAGCACGTCGTACACCCGCTTTTTCCCGGCCCCGCCCAGCCGGGGCTGAAAATACGGGCCGAGTACCACTCGCGCGCCACGCCGCGCGTAGAAGTTCACCCGCCGTGTCGGATCGATATCGCCCGCGCCGGGGTGGTGGCGAGGATCTTCGACCTCCGCCAGCACCAGCGTGAAGTCAGCCGTGCCGAACCACTGCTGCGCCGCGGCGTCCAGCAACAAGGCACCGACGCCGCGGCCCCGGTAGCCGGATTTGACCGCCACGTAGCCGATCAGCAGCACCTGCGACAGCGGAAAGGGATAAGCCAGTATGCAACCGACGGGCGTACCGCCGTCCAGCGCGCACAGCCCCGACGCCTGATACCGCCGGCGGGGCGCCATGGCGTCGAAGACCGCGTTCGGGGGGTCGAGTTCGTCTGGCCGAAACGACGGATGGAGGATCTCGCGATAGATCTCGTCGTAGCGACTCGCGCTCACCGTCGAGCGCATGTCATCGACCTGAATCGGGCTGGCCATCACTTGATGCTGCCACCTCCTGACCTGATTCGGCGCGCAGCATCTCGGCGACGGCGCGGCGCGCCGAGCCAAGCGCTCCCTCCATGTAGCCGTGCCAGTGGCTGGCGGTTTCCGTGCCCGCCCAGTGGATGCGTCCCGTCGGTGCCCGCAACGCAGGTCCGTCGCTTGTCAGGGCGCCCATCGGGAAGTAGGCGGCGTAGCAGCCGCCCGTCCACTCCTCGGCACCCCAGTCCTGGATCACCAGACGGTCGGGCGCGGCGGCATCCGGTCCGAAGAGACGGCCCAGGGCTGCCAGGATCTCCTGCTCTTGCCGATCACGACCGAGACCGCCCAGGCGGCGAGCCTCGTTCGCCACCACCAGTCCGACGAGCACACCGCGCCCGCTGCCGTCTTCCGGTGAGTTGTCGTAGGTCAGTCCGACCGTGCCCTCGGCGGTCAAGGCCTGACCGCTCAAGCCCTGAGCACGCCAGAACGGATGCCGGTAGACGGCGTGGAACTTGACCGAAGCACCCATCGGAAGGGTGGCCAGCAAGCGAGCCCGCTGGTCGGGCAGGACAGGGGTGTAGCTGATCCGGGACGCCAGCGCCGGCGGCACACACACCACCGCCCGTCGGCACCTCACCGTGCAGGCGTCGGATTCGACCGTCACTGCATCGGCGTCCTGGGTGATGGCCCGGACCGGGTCGGCGAACCGAATCCGGTCGCCCAGCCGCACGGCAAGCCGGCGGGCCAGCTCGTGAGCACCTTCGCGCAGCCGGTAAGCCTCGGCGCTGACCAGGTCGCGCATCCGCCCCACCGACCGGAGGTCGAAGAGCAGGCCGAGCAGCGATGTCTCACTCGGCTCAATCGCCACGTCGTTTCTGACGTACATCCGGGCCAGTTCTCGCCCCGATCTTGTACGCAGATGCCGACGTATCCAGTCTTCGCAGGTCAACCGGTCCCATATCCCGGCCTTCGACGCCCGCCAAGGCGCCTCGGGTGCGATGCTGCGCGCCATCCACGCGATGCGTGCTGCGTTGGCAACCACGTCGGCCACGGCGTGCGGCGGCAAGGGCGGAAAGGCCGCACGGCCCCGCGTCAGGTGGCCGTCGAGCTGCCAGATCGCCTTCCCCGGCACCGCGGTCGGCATGAGCTGCAAGCCCAGTTCCTTGACCAACCGCAGGACCTCGCTCTGGCCGGGCGCGACCCACTGTGCGCCCAGGTCGAGCACCAGCGGCGAATGCCCTCGGCGAGCATCAGGAGCGGAGAGCACTCGCCCGCCGACCCGGTCGCGCGCTTCGAACACGGTGACCGCCGCACCGGCGGCACTCAGGTCGACAGCTGCCCGCAGCCCGGCCAGCCCGGCGCCGACCACGGTGTAGTCCGCCTGGCAGCTCAGCGTGCCGCCCATCTGGGTGACTCTAAGCGTTCGGCGGCTCGTCAGCCTGCGATGCTGAACGCGCGCGGCGATAATGGCGGCGGGCCTTCATCCGGTTCCCGCAGACCGCCATGGAGCACCAGCGCGCCGTGTTGGGCTTACTGCGGTCCAGTAGAAACAATTGGCATTCGTCATTCGCGCATGGTCGCAGCCGGCCCGGGCTCGTGACCCGCAGTGCATCCCAGGCCAGTACGGCGCGCAGCGCCGCCTGTGGTCCCGTCTTCACGACGAGCTGCCAGTCCAGCCCGTCACCGGTGGCAACGGGCCGCAGAGCGACTTGACCGAGAAAAACCTGCAGTGCCTGCGGGCTTTGCTCGCCCCGGACCACGGCTTGAAGTACCGAACGCACCCGGCGCAAAGCGGACAACTCTGCACTGGTGGTCGCGATACGCCGTTCGCGCATCCAGGCGCGAGCCGCTGCAGGCTCCCCGAGGTCGTCGCGCATTACCCCGTCCACCACCGGGGTGGTGTTCAACAAATCCACCAGCAGCGCCTCGTCGGCCGGATCTCCGGCGGCAATATCCATAGCTAACCCCTATGCAACTGTTGACAGGTTACCACCCAGGGAGTTGACTGCTACTAACCGTCAAAATAATTTTAAGGAGTTAGCCATGAAGATCGCCCCGGTTGAATACCGCTACGCCACCGTGCACGGTCGGCGCCTGTTCTACCGCGAAGCCGGACATCACGACGCCCCGGCTATCGTTCTGCTGCACGGCTTTCCGAGCAGTTCATTCATGTTTCGCGAGCTGATTCCACGGTTGGCCGACCGATACCACGTCATCGCGCCCGACCATCTGAGCTTCGGTTACTCCGACGCCCCGTCGGTAGCGGAGTTCGACTACACGTTTGACGCGCTGGCCGACCTTACCGAGGGGTTGCTCGATCACCTGGGCTTGTCCCGCTACGCGATGTACGTGCAGGACTACGGCGCGCCGATCGGTTGGCGGCTCGCGCTGCGGCGCCCGCAAGTGGTCACGGCGATCATCACCCAGAACGGCAACGGTTACGACGAAGGCTTCATCGAGGATTTTTGGCGGACCGTTTGGGACTATCAACGCGAACAGAACCCAGCTACCGAGGCGGCCATCCGCACCGCGTTGACCGAAGACTCCATCAAGTGGCAGTACCTGAGCGGAGTCGCCGACCCAAGCCGCGTCAGCCCTGACACCTGGACTCAGGACGCCGCCCAGCTGGCCCGGCCCGGCAACGACGAGATACAGCTCAAGCTGTTCCGGGACTATGCGACCAATCCGCCGTTGTATCCCGCGCTGCACGACTATCTGCGCAGCAGCAAGGTGCCGGTTTTGGCGGTTTGGGGACGGGGCGACCCGATATTCGGCCCCGATGGCGCATCGGCTTTCCGCACCGACGCACCGGACGCCGAGATCCATCTTCTCGACGGCGGCCATTTCCTGCTGGAAACCGAGGGTGAACAGGTCGCCGAGCTGATCTGCGCATTTCTGGCGCGATCGCACACGGTGCCACCACCTGCCGCTATGCCGGCGGGTCCAGCGGTGGTGCGCGAACAGCCGGGCGGCGATGACATGCGCGCGATCGTCCTGGAAAAGTTCGGCGGGCTCGACAGCTTGGTCTACACGCGGATCCCGAAACCACTACCCAAGGCCGGCGAAGTCGTGATCGAGGTCAAAGGATTCGGTCTCAACCATGCCGAGACGCACATGCGCCGAGGCGAGTGGGCAGAAGCCGCCGAAGTCAGCGGCATCGAATGCGTCGGGATCGTCGACTCCTGTCCCAGCGGAGAGTTTCCGATCGGAACAAAGGTGGCCGCACTGATGGGCGGGCTCGGCCGCACCAGCAACGGCAGTTACGCCGAATTCACGCGGGTGTGTGCATCGAACGTCGTCGCCGTCGACTCAGATTTGCCGTGGGCGCAGCTGGCGGCCCTGCCGGAGACGTATGCGACCGCCTGGACGTGCTTGTTCCGCAATCTGAATCTCACCGCCGGGCAGACGTTGGTAATACGCGGTGCCACATCATCATTCGGTCAAGCTGCCGTTAAGTTGGCGGTCAACGCAGGCGCTCGCGTGATCGCCACCACCCGCAATCCCGAGCGCTTCGCCATGCTCGAAAATCTCGGAGTCGTACGAGCGGAAAAAGAGGCGCCCGATCTGGCGGCCGGCATCACCGAGGGGGAGAAAATCGATGCCGTGCTCGACCTCGTCGGCAACAGCACCATTCTCGACTCACTGAATATGCTGCGCCGTGGCGGCAGCGCTTGCCTGGCGGGCTGGCTCGGCGGTCTTGCCCCGATTGCTGACTTCAACCCGCTGCTGCAAATGGCCAGCGGGGTGAACCTGACCTTCTTCGGAAGCTTCGTCTTCGGATCGCCCGGCTTTCCGCTGTCCGATGTGCCGCTGGGTGACATCGCTCGACAGGTCGAAGACGGCCGCCTCGACGCCGAGCCCGCCCGGGTGTTCGCCTTCGACGAGATCCGGGAAGCGCACCGCATCATGGAGGCCGGTCAGGCGGGCGGAAAGCTGGTGGTGGTGCGGCAGTGACGCGTCTGCCCCGGCTGGACCAGGTTTTCTGGTACCCGGCGGAACGTAACGGTCGCGGGTAGGGTCAGAAAGCGTGTGCGGAGCCACCGGCGAGGTGCGACTCGACGGCCAGGTCCCGGACGTGGCGGCGGTGTCGGCAATGGCAGCCGTGCTGACGCCACGAGGGCCGGACGGAGCGGGCGCGTGGTCGCAAGGCCGGGTAGCGCTGGGCCATCGCCGTCTGAAGATCATCGACCTGACCGAGGCCGGCGCGCAGCCGATGGTCGATTCCGACCTGGGGCTGGCGATCGGCTGGAACGGCTGCATCTACAACTACAAGGAGTTGCGTCGCGAGCTCACCGCGCACGGCTACCGATTTTTCTCGCACAGCGACACCGAGGTATTGCTCAAGGCCTATCACCGCTGGGGCGACGACTTCGTCGCCCACCTCAAGGGGATGTTCGCGTTTGCCATCGTCGAGCGCGACAGCGGCAGGGTGCTGCTCGGCCGCGACCGGCTCGGTATCAAACCGCTGTACTTGACCGAGGATTCTCGCCGCATCCGATTCGCGTCGAGCCTGCCGGCGTTGCTGGCCGGCGGCGACGTCGACACCCGGATCGACCCGGTAGCACTGCAGCACTATCTGAGCTTCCACTCCGTGGTGCCCGCACCGGCCACCATCCTGTGCGGAGTGCGCAAAGTTCCACCCGCATCGCTTATCGCCATCGAGCCCGACGGCCGCCGCACCACCACCACCTACTGGACCCCGGATTTCAGCAGGTGCCAGGATCGCTTGGACTGGTCCGAACGCGACTGGGAAGACGCCGTGCTCTCGGCGCTGCGAACAGCGGTCGAGCGCCGACTGGTCGCCGACGTTCCGGTCGGCTGTCTGTTGTCCGGCGGCGTCGACTCCAGCCTGATCGTCGGCCTGCTCGCCGAGGCGGGCCAGACCGGCCTGTCGACGTTTGCCATCGGATTCGAGTCAGTGAATGGCGTCCAAGGCGACGAGTTCCGGTGGTCGGACATTGTGGCCCACCGCTTCGGCACCGATCATCACCAGATCCGCATCGGCACCGAACGGATGCTGCCCGCACTTGACGGGGCCATCGGGGCGATGAGCGAGCCGATGGTCAGCCACGACTGCGTCGCCTTCTATCTGCTCAGCCAGGAGGTTGCGCGGCACGTGAAAGTGGTGCAGTCCGGGCAGGGTGCCGACGAAGTGTTCGCCGGCTATCACTGGTACCCGCCGATGGGCTCACCGGCCGCCGCGACCTTGCAGGGTTCGGTTGCCGCGTACCGCGCTGCCTTCTTCGATCGCGATAGGGCCGGGGTAGAGGGGCTGGTGGGATCGGCGAATTTGGCGCCGGGCGACCCTAGTGAGCGCTTCGTCGCCGAGCATTTCGCCCGTGCGGGCGCCGAAACCGGCATCGACCGGGCGCTGCGGCTCGATACCACGGTGATGCTCGTCGAGGACCCGGTGAAGCGGGTCGACAACATGACGATGGCCTGGGGGTTGGAGGGCCGCGTCCCGTTCCTGGACCACGAACTGGTCGAGCTGGCCGCGACCTGTCCGCCTGAGCTCAAAGTCGCTCACGACGGCAAAGGCGTCCTGAAACAGGCTGCGCGGCGGGTGATTCCGGCAGAGGTCATCGACCGGCCCAAGGGTTACTTCCCGGTGCCGGCGCTCACCCACCTGGAAGGGCCGTATCTGGATATGGTGCGCGATGCGCTCTACGCACCCGTTGCCAAGGAGCGTGGGCTTTTTCGCCCCGAGGCGGTCGATGCGCTGCTGGCCGACCCCAACGGCCGGCTCACCCCGTTGCGCGGCAACGAACTGTGGCAGATCGCGCTGCTCGAGCTGTGGTTGCAGCGCCACGGTGTGACGGGGCCGGCGGCGTGACCCTCATCGATCCTTCGGGGGGCGACCATCTCGAGGCGATCACCCTCAATCTGCACGGCGCCTCGCCGCCTGAACTGGTGGAGGCGATGGCCGAGGACGTCGAGCTCGAATTGGGCTGGGGGCGGCTCATTTTCGGGCAGACTTTCGCCGATCCCGAAAAGTTGACCGAGGTACTGCGACGGGAAGCGCCCGGACGCCGCGACATCTGCATCTATGCCCGCGAGTCCCACGTGGTCGTCGCCGGAGCGCCGAGCGAGCTTTTCATCGATCCCAGCCATACCTATCGGCTGCGCTTCATTGAGTGCGCCAACGAAAAGCCGGCGCCGTCGCCGCTTGGCGTGACGGTGCGCACGCTGGAAAAGCCGGCCGACGCCGACGCGATGAACCGGGTCTATGTGCGCTGCGGGATGGTCCCGGCGCCGGTCGACGTGATCTGGGACAACCACCAGCACGCCGAGGCCGTGACCTACCTGGTCGCTGTCCGCGACGAGGACCAGGCCGTCGTGGGCACCGTAACCGGCGTCGACCATGAGGTGCTGTTCTCCGATCCGGAGCGCGGGTCGAGCTTGTGGACCCTGGCGGTCGACCCCGCTGCGGCAGTGCCCGGTGTCGGCGAAGCCCTGACCCGGGCGTTGGCTCAGCACTTCCGTGGGGAAGGCCGCGCCTACATGGACTTGTCAGTCGCCCATGACAATGCCGCGGCCATCCGCCTCTACGAGAAGTTGGGTTTCGGCCGCATCCCGGTGCTGGCGATCAAGCGCAAGAACGCGATCAACGAGCCGCTGTTCACCCATCCACCGGAGACGGTGGAGGATCTGAACCCGTACGCGAGGATCATCGCCGACGAGGCGATGCGCCGCGGCATCTGGGTCGAGGTCCTCGACGCCGAAACCGGCGAGATGCGCCTCACCCACGGGGGCCGGCACGTCATCACCCGCGAGTCGCTGTCCGAGTACACCTCGGCGATTGCCATGTGCCGCTGCGACGACAAACGTCTGACCCGTCGGCTGGTCGCCGAAGCGGGCATTACCGTGCCGCGTGCTCGGCTGGCCACCTTCGACGAGGGCGACTACGCCTTCCTGGCCGAGGTGGGCGAGGTCGTGGTCAAACCGACTCGGGGCGAACAGGGTAAGGGCATCACGGTGGGCGTCACCGCCGACCACGGTCTCGACGACCTGGTCGCCGCCCTGGCCCGGGCGCGGGCGCACTACCCGGAGGTGCTCGTCGAGCAGCGGGTGGCAGGCGACGACCTGCGGTTAGTGGTGATCGACGGCAAGGTGGTGGCCGCCGCGCTGCGGATGCCGCCCGAGATCATCGGGACGGGTGAGCACAGTGTGCGCGATCTCATCGCGGCCGAAAGCCGACGGCGCTCGGTGGCCACCGGTGGCGAGTCCCGGATACCGCTGGACGAGATCACCGCGGCGACGGTGGCGGAGGCCGGCTGGACGCTGGACGACGTGTTGCCCCGCGAGACCCGACTGCGCGTGCGCCGGACCGCCAACCTGCATCAGGGCGGCACGATCCACGATGTCACCGCCCGGGTGAACCAGGAGCTGTGTCGGGTGGCGGTGGCGGCGGCGGAGGCGATCGGGATCCCGGTGACGGGCATCGACCTGCTGGTGCCCGACGTCACCGGCGCCGACTATGCGTTCATCGAAGCCAACGAGCGTCCCGGACTGGCCAATCACGAGCCGCAGCCCACCGCGGCGGCGTTCGTCGACTTTCTCTTCCCTGGCCAGCCGGGCCCACCGCCGGCTTGGACTCCCGAGGAGGCGCAACCTCGCCGCTAGGGCAGCACCGTGTGCATCAGCATCACGTCGTATGCCGACCACAGCGACAGGTTGAAGTACAAATCTCTGCCCGACGACCAGGGGTGGATCATCGGCGCGTAAATGCCGCCGGGGATCTGATTGGAGGACACGAGCAACTGCTCCGGGCTCCACGGTCCTTGCGGAGCCGGCGCTGTCCGTGCCACGACGTCGTTGGCACCGTTGCCGTAGAGCATCAGGTATTGCTTGAGGTGATCGTTGTATTGAACCGACATTTCGCCCACCGGTCCGGGGACGACGACGGTGGCCGCGGCCGGATTGTTCGGTACCCAGTTGTTCTGGTCGGCGTTCCAGTACTGATACCGGCTCAGGTCCGCCACGGCGTCTTGAGGAGCCCGCGCCAGATACGCCGAACCGCCGCGGCCGGACGGCGTGCCGTACGAGTAGACGTAGCCGTCGCCGGTGCGCATGAAAGCGCCCTGCTGAAAATTCTCATTTCCGCCGCTGGGCATGCGGACGGTCTTGGGGTAGATGCCCCAGTTCTGGCCGTTGTCAGGGGAAACGGCGACCGCGGAGTAGTTCGTCGACCACTCGCCGTCGCGGCCCCACTCCTTGATGGACATGAAGTTGATGTACTGCGTGTGCCCGACGGCGATGCCGGCGGTCGGGATCATCCCTTCTTGGTGTGATGCCCACTTGATGCTCGGAAGAACCTGCTTGGCGAATCCTGCTTGCCGTACCGGGGAGCCGGAGTATTTGTCGGAGGGCACACCGGGGCTCACCGTGATTCCGTCGGCCAGACTTTGGTCTTGGCTGCGCAGCAGCGTGTTGTAGCGCCACTGTTGGCCGTGCAGTTTGCAATAGCCGAAGGTGTCTCCGAAGGCCATCAGCGCCTCGTGGTTTGCCGGATCGCCGTTGTCCCAAACGATTCCGAGGTCGGTACCAGAGATGCTGAACCGCTCGAGCGTCCGGTTCGGGCCTTCTGGGCCGGTCACCCACTCGGCAAGCGACGTGGGCGACCCCCCGACCTGAGCGGGCGGCGCGGCTTCCGGTTGCGCCTGCTGGGGTGCTGCTTCGGGAGCCAGCTGGGTGGCGTCGGGAGACGGCTGGTTACCGGCGCCGGGTGGGTTCGGGTCGGGCACCACCGCCGCGCGCTGCTGCACCGGCGCAGATGGGCGGTAGGTGTTGGGGTTGATCAGGGCAGAGATCAGCGGACCCAGTTTGGGTAGCGGCGCCTGCTCATTGGCACCGCGAGGCTTGCGTCCCATGGGGCGTCGGGGGACCGGCGCAGAGGAGGGCGGAGTCACGTCCGGGGCGTTGGGCGGAGGATCGATATTGGCTTCGGGCGCGTTGCACGTCAGCGCCGACGCCGTTGGCGCAGGACCTATCACAACGACACCGACAGCGGCCGTTGCCGCCAGCGACAACGCCACGAGCCGTGGAACCGCCGACATGTCACCTCCAGGCGCGGTACGCCGCATTGACGTCCTCAGTTGGCAATGTGACGATAGTGACCGTTGTGGCTCAAGTGATCAGTGAGTCATGAATGGGAATGGATCCGTGACCGTGTCGCAACCCGCTTACCCGGTCGGTGGCGGGGCATGGGCACGCCGCTCGGCGGAGTCGCGGGCTCCTATGCTCGACGGGTGGATGACGAACTCGAGCAGTGGAAAGCCGGCGGGCGCTACTTCGATTACCTGGGGTTCGACATCTTCTACCGCGTCGAGGGCAGCGGACCGCCGCTGCTGCTGATTCACGGCTACCCGTTCAGCTCATGGGATTGGAAGCCGATCTGGCCGGCCCTGGTCGCGCGGTACACCGTGATCGCGCCCGACATGCTCGGTATGGGCTTCTCGGCCAAGCCGTTCAACTACGGCTATTCGGTGCACGACCACGCCGATATGCACGAGGCGCTGCTCGCGCATATCGGCGTCACCAGTTGCCACATCGTGGCCCACGACATCGGCGACTCGGTCGCTCAAGAACTGCTGGTACGCCACGACCAAGGCCAGCAATCGCACGGTGGGTTCACCATCGAATCGATCACCTGGCTCAACGGCGGGCTGTTCTGCGAGGTGTACACGCCGCGAGCAATGCAAATCCTGTTGTCGCAAACGCCATTCGGCTCGGTGGCAAGCCGGTTTCGCCGCGTACTGATGTCCAGCCGAATGCTCGACCGCACCCTCGACGAGCTGTTCGGACCGAACACCAAACCGTCACCGCGCACGCGTGAGCTCTTCAATCAGATACTCGAGTACAACGACGGCAAGCGGGTCACCCACAAGGTCGGCCGGTTCATCAACGACCGCCTCGTCCACCGCAACCGGTGGACTCGGGCAATGCGCGAGACGTCGATCCCGATGCGACTCATCGACGGTCCGGCCGATCCGAATTCCGGGCTGCACATGGCCAAACGTTACCGCGAGCTCATTCCCAACCCGGACGTCGTCTTGCTCGACAGCGACATCGGGCATTGGCCGCAGATCGAAGCGCCCGAAGCCGTGTTGACCCACCTGCTCGACCACGTCGGCCGGGCCGCCAACATCTGAGGGACCTTGTTGTCGCACAGCAAGAGCCGCCCGATATCGAGACGATCACAGGTAGGTATCGATACTCGCGGCGGTCTGGCACATCGCGACGGAGCCACAAATCATGGCACAGTGCGCGATCGACAGATCGTGCGCGGGGCGCATGTCGTCCGGCTGCAATAGGGGAGGTAGCTACGACCATGATGGCGGACTGGGTTCCCGCGCAGGTCTCTTCCGGCGCGCACGGTGGTCGCATCGTCGACACCGCGCGCGGCATTCTGATCGGCCTTCGGCGGTGTCCCTCAGAGACCGCTTCTGACGAGCTACTCAATGCGGCACGACGGCACAAGGTTCCGGTGTATGCGTTGGCTTGGGCGCTCGTGCATCTCGCCGGCGACGGGGTCAAGCTGCCGCACACCTTCAGCACCGCACAGTCGGCGGCTCGTTACGAATGGGGTCCGCTGTTCGCCAAGACCCCGGTTCGGGCTTGCTGAACAGCGTCTAGGCGCGAAGTTCAGCCGGCGTCGAACCTGGAGAGCGGACGTCGCCTGATCCGGCGACCGGTGATCACCCGCGCGGCTATCGCCCCCAGCTGCAGCATGCCCCGATGAGTCGACGGGTTGAACAGGGTCGGCCAGGTGGTGCGCATCCTGTGCTCGCTGACCGGACGACCGGCGAATCGGTCCCGCAGCCAGCGCAACGTCATCGGGGCCGAAAGCGTATGCAACAGCAGGTGCTCGCTGAAGCGGTCGCGGTGATAGGTGACCGAAGTGCCAGCTGCACGGTAAGTCTCGACAAGCTCGTCGATGAGGTCGACGTTGATGACTCTGTCGTTGACGGCCTGCACGACCAGCACCGGCGCCGTGGGTGCGCCCGATCCCAGCTTCATGGTCTCGAGAATCTGCTTCACCTCCGGCAGCTCCCACATCTCGTCCATCGTGATGTCCATGTATTCGTTGATGTCTGTGTGCTTGAACCCGAATACCGCTGCCGCGGTGGTCATCTTCGACAACTTGGCCAGCAGCGCTTTGCCTTCCGGGGTCGCGTGCTGCTCGACGAGGCGCTCGATCTCTGGATAGATCTGGGTGAGCGCTGCGATCACCAGGCCGGGCAACCCGGCCCAGAAGGTGTTGTTGAGTCGGCGCCCGACATTGCCGGGGTCGGCGACTGGTGAGCCCAGCACTGCGCCAACAATATTGAGTTCCGGTGCGTAGCCTGCGCTCAGTTCCGCAGCCCATGCCGAAGCGAAACCGCCGCCCGAATAACCCCACAATCCCACGGGGGACGACGACGGTAGCCCCAGGCGCTGACAGTTGAAAGCCGCCCGTACCCCGTCAAGTATGCGATAACCGGGTTCGTATGGGGCACCCCACATGCCTTGACAGCCTTCATGATCCGGCACCGACACTGCCCAGCCCTCGGCGAGGAGCGCCGCGATCAACAACAGCTCGAGCTGTGCCAACGCTCCGGCCGCTTTGGCGCCGCGGCGCAGCGCATAGGAAGGAAAGCAGCGCGGCGCGACCGCGTCGATCGCGCACTGATACGACACAACCGGGCAAGGCAATTCGGGATCACGCTCTTTGGGCACCACCACGGTGGTCACGGCGGCTTCGGGCTCACCCCGCAAGTCGGTGCTGCGGTACAGCAGCTGCATCGCCTTGAAACGCTGCGGGACTGCGCCGAGAAACGCCAGCTCGACATGGCGTGAGCGCAACACGTCACCGGGGCGGGCGTGTTGGTAGCCGGCCGGGGGCAGGTAGAACTGGTCCTTGTTCGGCAGCAGTGGACGAGCGCCGCGACGCAGGTCTTCGTGGGTGACGCTGCCCGTCCACCGGCTATCGCCTGATTGCGCTGAGCCGCCAGGCTCCATCGTGAACTCCCTTTTCGCTTGGCAGCACATTGCTACCAAACTCTATGCATACCCACTTGGTGAACAAATGTACACATTCTCACGGTGAAACCGCGGGGACCTGCGGTGTTGCTGCATCGTGTGGTGGCGTGGTCAGCCGCGAAGCTTGTCGACGCGTTTGATGAGGCGCGCGGTGGCGCCCTCCACCACGTGCTGGCGTGCCAACGGTGTTCGTTCGCGCTCGGCCCGGCGCAGCGCCGAGCGGATCGTGATGCCCTCTTGGTAGCCGAGCACGACCCGCGGATCCACATACGACTTTCGCGCCACCGCCGGGGTGTTGCCGAGTTCTTCACTGACCGAACGCATCACGGCTGCCTCTTCCCGCCGTAAGGCGGTTTTCGACGTGGGTTCGCGTGCACCGGCGAAGTTTTCGGCGGCCAAGACCGTGCCATGCCAGGTCCGCAGGTCTTTGACGCTGTACTCGTCGCCGACCATCTCACGGAATCGGTCGTTGAGGTCGTCAGCGCGCACCTCGCACCAGCCGTCCGATGTGCGGTACACCAGCAGCCGCGGATTCGCGGTATCGGCGCGTAGCAGCCCCCGCACCGCCCGCACCAGCAGCGCGTCTTCCAGCGAAATAGTCCGCCGCACACCACTTTTGGCGGGATAGTCGAAGGCGACGCTGTCGCGACCTACCCGGACGTGGTCGCGAAGCAGGGTGGCCAGCCCATAACTGCCGTTCTCCTGGGCGTATTCCTCGCCGCCGGCACGGAAATAGCCCCGGTCGATCAGATACTGCGCCACCGCCAGCACGCGGCCGCGTTGCAGGCCGTCGCCGTGTAGATCGGTGAGGACGCGGGCACGCCAGTCCGGGAGCCGTTTGGCCAGGCCCAGAACGCGGTCGAACTTCTCTTCGTCGCGTTCGGTTCGCCACTGCGGGTGATACACGTATTGACGACGACCGGCGGCGTCCGTGCCGACCGCCTGGATGTGGCCGTTGGGGTATGGGCAGATCCAGACGTTTCTCCAGGCCGGTGGAATCACCAGCTCGTCGATCCGGGTCAAAACGTCCGGGTCCCTGACGGCTTCCCGCTGGGTGTCGACGTAGGAGAAACCCCTTCCGCGGCGAATCCGGCGAAATCCCGTACCGCCGACGACGCTTCGGCGCAGCCTCATGGCGACGACGGGGCCGGGTCGGCGTTGCGGAGCGCAGTCACGGGCGTGGATTACCCCGCCCCACGGGCCGTAACACCGCCGGGACTCATTTCCCGCGCGGTAGCTGGGGCGGACCGTCGGCGGCCTCGAGCTCGCCTGGCCGGTCCGGCGCTTGCAGCGCGGTCGCCGGATCGCGCCCAGGCAGATCACCCGCCGAACGGCGCTGCGATCCGGGATCGATCGGCCGAGGTGCCGGACGTCGGGGGTCGTCGGACCCCATGCCCGACGACTCGGCCTCCTCGGACGCTGCGCCGGCCGCGAATCCAGGCCGGCGTGGTGGACGCAGGCTCTCCTCGGCATCCATCGTCACCTTGCGGGTGCGCTTGAGTGAAAAGGTGATCTCTTCGACTTCCTCGAAAACCTGGCGTGCGGCGCGCAGCGGCTGCGTCGTGGTGTCGATGGCGCGCGCGACGAAGGTCGGTACCAGCGGACGGATCCAGCGGGCAGCTGCCCTGGTCACGTCCGGAAGCATCGAGTCACCGCGCGTACTGACCGCGCTGGCGCCCGTGTCAGGCTCGGGCTCGACCGCAGCGGGCAGGTTGTCGGGTTCCTCGACGATGTCCGAGTCGCCGGCCGGCAGTTGCACGACCGCCCGGCTGGCGGCCTCGGCTTCCGCTGCGATCGGCAGGTAGATGTCGTCGTCCACCGGCTCGAACGCTCGCTGTGACGGGATCGGGATGACACTCTCCAGGGCCTCGGTGACACGGCGTTGATGCTGGACGCGGTCGATTTCGGTTTGCGCCTCGGCTGCCAGCCGGGCCGTGGTGAGCTGATGCTCAGCCCAGAGGGCTTCGGCGGCCGCGCGTACTTCGGCGCGTTTGACCGCGATCGAGGTGTCAGCCTCGATCGCGGCGCGCTCGCGTTCGGCGTGGGCCGCCGTGCGCCGGTCATGGCTGGTTTCACCGCGCCATAGCCGCAGCAGCAGCGGCAACAGGGTCAGCAGCATGCAGAACGCGACGGTGAGCACCCGCAGCAGCAGCGCGCCGCCGCTGGCCAGCGACAGCTCGTGCATGGCGACCCATCGCGCGCCCAGGCCGCGATCAGGTTCGGCGCTCGCGTCCCGGCGCGCTTGGGCGAGAGCTTGCTGGTCCGCGTCGATCCTGGTGTCCAGTGCGGGTGCTTGGCGGTCCCGAGCGGCCACGGCGGCGTCGAGTTCTCGCTGGCTGCCGGCCAATGATTGATCGGCGGTCCGGGCCTCCGGCCCGGTGCCGGGGACCCCGGTGATGCGGGTCTGCGGGCACGCCGGTGACGGGTGGTACTCGCAGCGGGCGACGACCAGTGCCTCGTCGCGGTGCCGGCGGGCCTGTTCGACAGCGTCGTCGAGCGCTGTGCGGGTGTCGCGCGCCTGGCGCAGGGCCGCTGACGCTTGCACGACGGCGGGCGCCGCGTCGGCGCGGCGTGCGGCCTGCTCGTCCAGCCGCCGGTCGATCGGACCGGAGAACAGCGCGAGCCCGGCCAGTTCGCCGACGACGGCACCGATGGCGAGCGCAACCGCACCGCGAGTCACGACACCGGCCCGGCGACCCGCGGGGTCGCCGGCAGTCGCGCGAACGCCGGCACCGACCAGCAGGCCGAAGATCACCGCGGAGCCGACGACGGCAGCCGCCGGCCAGCGTGCCGACTCCGTGAGGGCGAGGCCGGCGACCAGGCCGCCCAGCAGCGCGTCGAGCACCACCAGCACCCCCGCTATCGGGTGCGCCGACCGCTGGGTTCGATGACCGCCGGCCAACCAACCGAGCAGCGGTGCGGCTCCGGCGGCGCGCTGGTCAGGAATCTTGTGCGCGCACATAACGAACACCTCCAGCATTCAGGGTGACAAAGCGCGGCCCGAAATTCCCAATCAGCGAGTCTGCATGTGGTGCGGCTCACATCCGTCGGCCCCGCGCATCTTTCTGTGCGGCATGCGCCCGATCGCCGACCGATCCGGTGAGCGGCGTGAGACGGTATGGACTTATGCAGGACACCCACGACTACATGACCTACGAAGACTTCGGTCGCAAATTCTTTGAGATTGCCTGTACCGAGGAGCGCGTGGGATCGGCGTTCGGCGAGATCGCGGGCAACGAGTTCGAGATGGGCCCGATGAAGCAAGGACCCGGCGGACTGGCCCGCATCAGCGCCAAGGTCAAAATCGAAGAACCGCAAGTCAAGCGCAACCTCGACGCGATGATCACGTTCGCGATCCGGATTCCGCTGAAGATCGAGATGGTTGTCGACTTGCGCCTCGACAAACAGCGGTTCATGGTCGACGGCGAAATCGCGCTGCGGGCGTCAGCGCACGCCGCCGAGCCGCTGCTGCTGGTCATCGACGTGACGAAGCCCAAGCCGTCAGACATCATGGTTCACGTCGCCGCCACATCGATCCGCGGCGAGTTACTGCGGGTCGTCGGGGGCGTCGACGGGGAGATCCGGCGGTTCATCGCCCAGCACGTCGCCGGGGAAATAGATTCGCCCGACGCGCAGAAAGCTCAGGTCATCGACGTGGCGGAACAGGTCGCCTCGTCCTGGGACAGCTGACGTTCGATCGGTTGACCGGGTTGCCCTGGTCGGGTAACAACGCAAGGGTGCCGCGACCGCCGGCCCGCAGAGAAGGACGAGGAAGACTATGGCGCACGTGGACGTATCGACGTCGTCTGACCTGGATCCCGGGTCGGCGTGGAAGCTGGCGTCAGACCTGAACCGGTTCGGCGAGTGGCTGACGATCTTCAACGGCTGGCGCAGCAAACTTCCGGCCACGCTCGAGGAGGGCGCGTGCGTGTCGTCGTGCATGAAGGTCAAGGGCTTCCGCAACATCATCCACTGGACGATCACCCGCTACGACGAACCGAAGGACATCGAGCTCAACGGGCGCGGGCGCGGCGGAATCCGGATCGGTCTGAAGATGACCGTCGCCGACAACCATCCCGGATCGACCTTTCATCTCAACGCCGATCTCGGCGGCGGTCCGCTCAGTGGCCCGATCGGAGGGCTGGTCGCCCGGGTCATCAAATCCGACGTGCACAAGTCGATAGACAACCTGGCCGCCCTGCGGTAACCGGCAATGGACCACAGCCGGGCGCCGCTGGTGGAAGCACTGGCCGACTACCACGACAGAAAGCGGTACGGCTTCAGCCCGCCCGGGCATCGTCAGGGCCGCGGCACCGACGAACGGGTGCTGGCCGTGATGGGACGCGATCCGTTTCGGTGCGACGTCTTGGCCAGCGGCGGTCTGGACGACTGGCGCTCAACCGGCAAATACCTCGAACAGGCGCAGGAGCTGATGGCCGACGCGGTCGGGGCAGCTTTCGCGTTCTTCTCCACCTGCGGCAGTTCGCTTTCGGTCCGGGCGGCCATGATGGCGGTGGCCGGGAATGGCCCTGGCGGCCTGCTGCTGCCTCGGGATAGTCACAAGTCGATCGTCGCGGGGCTGATCTTCTCCGGGATTCAACCGTGCTGGATCACCCCGCGCTGGGATACCGACCACCATTTGTCCCACCCACCGTCACCGCAGCAGGTCAGCGCCGCCTGGGAGAAACATCCCGACGCCGCCGGAGCCCTGATCGTCAGCCCAACGCCGTACGGAACCTGCGCCGACATCTCGCGAATAGCCGAAATCTGCCACGAGCGCGGCAAGCCGCTGATCCTCGACGAAGCCTGGGGTGCCCACCTTCCGTTCCACCCGGACCTGCCCACCTGGGCCATGGACGCGGGCGCCGATATCTGCGTCGTCAGCGTGCACAAAATGGGCGCCGGCTTCGAACAGGGCTCGGTGTTTCACCTGCAGGGCGTCCTGGTGGACCGTGATCGGCTCAAGGCGTGCGCCGACCAGCTGATGACCACCAGCCCGAACGTGATGGTGTATGCCGCACTGGATGGGTGGCGGCGCCAGATGGTGCAGCATGGCCACGAATTACTCGGTGCGGCACTGGATCTGGCGACAGATGTGCGCAAACGCATCCAGCAGATTCCCGACGTCGACGTGCTGGAGGAGCAGCTGCTCGGCGTCGAGGCGTCGCATGACCTGGACCGGCTGCAGGTTTTGATCGATGTGTCGGCAACGGGTACGTCGGGGTATCAGGCCCGCGACTGGTTGCGCTGCCATCGCCACCTCGACGTCGGTTTGGCCGATCACCGCCGCATTCTGGCGACGCTGTCGTTCGCGGACGTTTGCCACACCACCGACCGGCTGCTGGACGCGCTGGCGGAATGGCGGAAGGCTGCCGAATTTTTCGACCGGCCGCCGGCCATCCGGATACCGTCTGCCGAGGAGCTGCAACTCGACACGGTGATGTTGCCGCGCGACGCGTTTTTCGGCGCTGTGGAAGTGGTTCCCGTCGAGAAGGCAGCGGGTCGCATTGCGGCTGAGCAGGTCACCCCTTACCCGCCCGGCATCCCGGTGGTCGTGCCGGGCGAGCGGCTCAATGACGCCGTGATCGACTATCTGCGCTCCGGCGCCGATGCCGGCATGGTGCTGCCAGATCCCGCCGACCGGCAGCTGCATCACATTCGCGTGGTGGCGTGAGGAGTCAACGGATTTCGCGGGCGGTCTCGTCGACCCAGTCCCGCTCGAGCTGGCGCACCCGCCTGCCTTCCATGGTCAGCCACGCCAAGCCTGCCCCGACGCTCAGCAACGCTACGACCACCGCGCCGACACCGGCGCCGGCCTGACCCAGGGCGAACGCCGCCAGACACATCACAAAAGCGACGACGCCCACCGCGACCAGCAGCAGCCCCGGTGCCCGCCACGCGTCTTTGATTGATTCGCCGGCGTGCGGTCTGGTGGTCCGGTCGTAGTCGACAGGATCGTGGGAGGTGTCTCCCATAGGTGTTTTCTCCTCTGAATCGGCCCGCTGGTTGTACCCGAATTTCGGCCTGGTCAAACGACTTCCGGCTCGCAGCAGAGCCGGTGAGGCCGCCCGCTGCGACTACAGTGGACGTGGTGACATCGGTCGTGATTGTGGGCAGCGGTTTCTTCTTTCCGCGGACCCTGGTGTCGATGGGGTTGGCGACGCAAGGCGACGCCAACTTCGCGACCAGCGAGGGCATTCCGCTGCCCGAAACCGATTGAGCCGCTTAGGCTCACAGGTCGAGGGTGAGTCGCTCGCCGCGCGCTGCCCGCGACAGGCAGACCAGCATCATGCCGTCCGCCCGCTCCGGGTCGGTGAGCAAGGTGTCGCGGTGCTCGACGCGCCCGCTGAGCACCCGGGTGCGGCACGTGCCACAGAAGCCCTGCTGACAGGAGTACGACGCCGGGACACCGGCACGCCGCAGCGCCGCCAGCAGCGTCTCGGACGCGTCGACCCGTACGGTGGCGCCCGTCGAGGCGACGGCGACGTCGAATTCTTCGCCGTCGAGCACCGGCGGCGCTGCGAACCGCTCGAAATGCAGTTCGACGTTGTTGCGGCCGGCGAGCTCGCGCCGGATCGAAGTCAGCATCGGCGCGGGGCCGCACGCGTACACCGCGGTCCCGTCCGGGCAGTCGCCCAGCAGCTGGGCCGCGGTGGGGACGCCGTGCGCGTCGTCGGTCCGGATTTCGACGCGCGGGCCGAACCGCGCGACGTCGTTGAGGAACGGCAGGCTGTTTCGGCTGCGACCGGCGTAGATCAGCGACCAGTCGACGCCCAGGGATTCGGCGTGCCCGAGCATCGGAAGGATCGGGGTGATGCCGATGCCGCCGGCGATGAATCGCAGCCGCTGGGTGGGGGAGCCGTGGCCGGGCACGGTCAGCGGGAAGGCGTTACGCGGTCCGGTCGTGGTGACGGGAGTGCCGATGCTCAACGCGTCGTGCACTTCGGCGGATCCGCCGCCGCCGTCGTGGATTCGGCGTACGGCGATCCGGTAGGCGTCGCGCCGGGCGGGGTCTCCGCACAGCGAGTATTGCCTGATCCGTCCGCTGGGCAGTCCGATGTCGAGGTGCGCGCCGGGATGCCACGGCGGCAGCGGGGCAGCGCCGGCGCCGGCCAAGGTCAGGGCGACCACGTCTTCGTCGTGGGCGACGACGTGGCGGTCCACCACCGTGAGGACGATGGTGCGCTCGCAGTCAGCCGGGGCGGTCACCCGCCGCACGGCGCCGGAGAGACCCCACAAACCGGACACCGCTGTGTGCGCCAGCGCCAGCAGGACATCGTGGCGGGTCCGACCGGACACGCTCGGCGGCGTCCGCCGGTACTGGGCGAAGGCAGCCATCAAACGTGGGCCGCCCGCGCGGCGGGGGAACTCGCCAGGTAGGCGACCGCCTGCGCGGTGGAACCCATTTCCTCCGGGCGGAACCCGGGGCGAAGATACTGCAGCGTATTGGATCCGAACAGCCGGGCGAAGTTGGGCAACAGTCCCTTTCCCGAGTCGGTGATCATCAGCCAGTGGGTCTTCCACCAGCCGATGGTCAACGCGGGGTCGGTTCTGACCAGGTACCAGGTGGCGCGCTCGAAGAACACACCCAGCAGCGCCATCGCCACCACCATCGACCGGATGCGGTCGGGGTAGCTGTTATGGAAGTAGGCGGCGACGTCGTGGGCGACGTTGCGGTGTTCGACTTCCTCGGCGCCGTGCCAGCGGAACAGGTCGACCATCGTCGGATGCGCGAGGTAGTGGTCCCAGGAGCTGTTGAGGGCGAAGTCCCCGAGCAGGGCGGTGTAGTGCTCGATGGCGGCCATCAGCCACAACCGATCACACAGATGATTGAGACGGCGTCGAGGATCGGTCGAGCCGGTCGGTCCGAGGGCGTGCGAGATGAAAAACTCGACCTGGTCGAGCAGCGGCTGCGGGTCCACGCCGCGGGCCACCATGAACTCATGCAGCGCCTGTTCGTGGACATCGGCGTGCGTCGCCTCCTGACCGATGAAGCCGCGGATGTCGTCGGCCAGTTTCGGGTCTTTCACCAACGGCAACGCCTCGTTGAGGGTGACGACGAACCATCGCTCCATCGCCGGCAGCACGATGTTGAGGACGCTGATGACATGGGAGGCGACCGGATGCGCGGGGATCCAGTGCAGCGGGACGTCGGAGAGGTCGAAGTGCACCTTGCGTGCCTGGATCTGCACGGGGCCGGGGTCGTACTCCCTGTCGATCCGGCGCGGTCGCGGCATGCGGGCCTCCTCTGCGAAGACCCTTCGAAGTGTACGGAACGGTACTACCCGGGACCGGGCCGGCGCCGGACGACGCGCACCGGCCGGGTCTCGATGGCGTTGATCGTCAGAGACCGGCGGCGAATCCGCCAGCAACCGCCGGTTTGCTGGTATTCGTCGTCGTAACGCAGATGCCACACCACGTCGGTGAGCTCGTCTGCCCGCCGGGTCCAATGGTGAGCGATGCAGGTGATGCGCCCCCGTGCGGTATCCGGCTGTGCGCCGGTGTCGTAGACCTCGCCGACCAGCGCATGCTCGGTGCGCAGCACCGCACCGACCGCGCCGACGGCCGCGCGGATCTCGGCGTGGCCGCGGTGCGTGACGACGGGGTCGAGGGTGCTCGGCGGGTCGGGCACCGATAGCTCAGCGTCCTCGGTGAAAAGCGTTGTGACCGAATCGAAGTGCTGATCGTCTATGCCGGCGGCGTAGCGGTGCACCAGTTCGCCCAGCGCACTGCGGTCGGTTGGCGGAAGCGTCACGTCGGCAGTGCCAGCCGTTGCGCGCACGCCGACAACACGTCCTTGGCCTGCTCGATATCGGTGACGGGCGGCATCGCCAGCACCAGCCGGTCGGCGCCCGCCTCGGCCAGCCGGGCGGCGCGGTCGGCATCGATCTTGGTCACCAGGTGGCCCAGCGACACCTCGAGAGCGGCCGGATCACGGCCGGCGGCGGCCGCCTCGTCGCGCATCAGCGTGAGCAATGACGCCAGCTCGGCACCGGTGACCCCGAGCGGCTGGAAGCCATCACCCAACCGGCCCGCTCGCCGCGCGGCCGCCCCGCTGTGACCGCCAATGTGCACCGGAAGGCGCTTTCCCGCAGCGGGTTTGGGGTAGCACATGGCATCGTCGAATCCGAAGAATTCACCGTGATGGCTGACTCCGCGGGGGCTGTCCCCCCAGAGGGCACGAAGCACAGCCAGCTGCTCGTCGGCGCGCCGGCCCCGGCTGTCGAAGGCCGCCCCGCACGCTTCGACTTCTTCTCGCAGCCAACCCACTCCCACGCACAGCCTCAGCCTGCCCCCCGACAGCACGTCCACCGTCGCCGCCCGTTTGGCGAGCACAACCGGGTGGTGGTTGGGCAATACCAGCACCCCGGTGGCCAGGCCGAGCCGCTCGGTGTGCCCCGCCACGAAAGCGAGCAGGTCCAAGGGGTCGGGTATCGGGCAGTCGGGCGGCAGTTCCACTCGTCCGGAGCTGTCATAGGGGTAGACGCTGTCGTACCGGGTCACCAGCACCGTGTGCTCGACGGCGACGATTGATTCGAAACCACATGCCTCCAGATGCCGCGCGAAGGCAGCCATCCAGAGCGGATCTGCGGTGACGCCGGCGGCGACGGGGGCGACCACCGCAACCTTCAGGGCGCCGCTCATGGCGATTCAAACTAACAGGCAGCCACCGCGTGGCCGCATTTCCGGTGAAAGGCATCGGCAGCCGGCCGGTGACCGCTCGGTTAACGTTCAACTTCTGGACGAGCCGATGAGACTCTGCGTCGTTACGATGCACGGGGAAGTCGCGACGAATCCAGAGGACATATGAGTAGGTACCGCACAGTGGTAGCCACCACTGTCAAAAGCCCGTGCGCGGCCGCCGACGGCCACATCGCTGCGTGGCGCAGTCGGTCGGAGTGCCCTACCGTAATCGGTGTGGGTGGCATAATCGGCGTTTACCAGGCATTTCCGGGTGAGGTGGTGAACGCCGGTGGCTAATCAGGAGCGCAAGCGGGGTTCCGGCTACGGCCTGGGGTTGTCGACCCGGACCCAGGTGACCGGTTATCAGTTCCTGGCGCGCCGCACCGCGGTGGCGTTGACCCGGTGGCGGGTGCGGATGGAGGTCGAACCGGGCCGGCGGCAGGCCCTGGCCGTGGTCGCGTCCGTCTCGGCCGCCATGGTGATCTGCCTCGGGGCGCTGCTGTACTCGTTCATCAGCCCCTCGGGCCAGATGAACGAGTCTCCGATCATCGCCGACCGCGACACCGGGGCCCTTTATGTCAAGGTGGGCAACACCTTGTACCCGGCGTTGAACCTGGCGTCGGCTCGGCTCATCACCGGCCGCGCCGACAACCCGCACAAGGTGCGGGGCAGTCAGATTGCACAGCAGCCACACGGCCCGCTGGTGGGCATCCCGGGCGCGCCCTCCCAAATCTCACCGACGAGCCCGTCGTCGTCGTCATGGCTGGTGTGCGACACCGTGGCGGCCACCGCGGGCGTCGGCGCGCCGTCGCCGGTCACCGTGACGGTGATCGACGGCAACCCGGATCTGTCCAGTCGCCGCAAAGTGGTCACCGGATCCGACGCGGTGGTGCTGCGCTACGACAACGACACGTGGGTTATCCGGCAGGGGCGCCGATCCCGTATCGAGGCGGTCAACCGGGCGGTGCTGCTGCCGTTGGGCCTGACACCCGAGCAGGTCAACCAGGCCCGCCCGATGAGTCAAGCGCTTTTCGACGCCATACCGGTGGGACCCGAGCTGGCGGTACCCAAAGTGCCCGACGCCGGTAGCCCGGCCGGGTTCCCGGGTGCCCCCGGGCCGGTGGGAACGGTCTTCACCACCCCACAGATCAGCGGCCCGCAACAATATTCGGTGGTGCTTTCCAACGGCGTGCAGACGGTGACCGAGGTGGTGGCGAAAATCCTGCAGAACGCCGCGGTCAGCCCGATGGCTGGAGCGCCGGTGGTGTCACCCGCGGCGTTGGCCAAGTTGCCGGTCGTCACCGGGTTGGACCTGTCGGCCTATCCCGAGGGCCCGCTGCACGTCACCGACATCCGGGACAACCCGGCGACCTGCTGGTGGTGGGCCAAGACGAACGGTGAAGACCGGGCCCGCGTCCAGGTGATCTCGGGACCGACCGTACCGGTCGCCACCGGTGATACGAGCAAAGTCGTCTCCCTGGTCAAGGCTGATCCGTCGGGCCGCGAGGCCGACCGGGTCTTCTTCGGCCCGGACTACAGCAACTTCGTCGAAGTCACCGGCAACGATCCGGGTGCGGCGACAACCGAATCGCTCTGGTGGCTCTCCGATTCTGGCGTGCGTTTCGGAGTGGACGACAGTCGCGAAGCCCGCACCGCGCTGGGCCTGACGGGATCGGCCAACCCGGCGCCGTGGGTGGCATTGCGACTGCTGGCCCCCGGACCAACCTTGTCGCGCGCCGATGCGCTGGTGCGCCACGACACCCTTCCGACGGACAAGAACCCTGCAGAGTTGGCGGTACCCAAGTGAAACGTGGATACGCACGGCCCACCCCGGAGCGAGCTCCGATGGTCAAGCCGGAAAACATCGTCCTGCCCACACCATTGAGTGTTCCGCCACCGGAGGGCAAACCCTGGTGGATTGTGGTGGTCGGCGTCCTGGTCGTCGGGCTGCTGGTCGGCATGGTCGGTATGACGGTGGCGAGCGGATCCCGGACGTTCCTGGGCGCCGGGGCGATCTTCCCGATCTTCATGATCGGTGGTGTCGCGATGATGATGTTCGGCGGCCGATTCGGTGGTCAGCAGCAGATGAGCCGACCGAAGCTCGACGCCATGCGCGCCCAGTTCATGCTGATGCTCGACATGCTGCGCGAAACCGCACACGAGTCGGCCGACAGCATGGACGCCAACTACCGGTGGTTCCACCCGACGCCGACGACGCTGGCCGCGGCGGTCGGATCGTCGCGGATGTGGGAACGCAAGCCGGACGGTAAAGACCTCAACTTCGGCATCGTGCGCGTCGGGGTGGGCATGACCCGACCCGAGGTGACCTGGGGCGAACCGCAGAACATGCCCACCGACATCGAGCTCGAGCCGGTCACCGGCAAGGCGCTGCAGGAATTCGGCCGCTATCAAAGCGTCGTCTACAACCTGCCGAAAATGGTGTCGCTGCTGGTCGAGCCATGGTACGCGCTGGTGGGGGAGCGCGAGCAGGTGTTGAGCCTGATGCGGGCAATCATCTGCCAGCTGGCGTTCTCGCACGGCCCCGATCACATGCAGATGATCATCGTCAGCTCCGATGTGCGGCGATGGGAATGGGTGAAGTGGCTGCCGCACTTCGGTGATCCGCGCCGCGCTGACGCCGCCGGCAACGCCCGGATGGTGTACACCTCGGTGCGGGAATTCGCCGCCGAACAAGCCGAGTTGTTTTCCGGCCGCGGCTCGTTCACGCCGCGACACGCCACGTCCTCAGCGGAGACGCCCACACCGCACCACGTGATCGTCGCCGACATCGTCGACCCGCAATGGGAATACGTGATCAGCACCGAAGGCGTCGATGGGGTGACCTTCTTCGACCTGACCGGCGATTCCATGTGGACGACTTCCCCGCAGCGGGTGCTGCGGTTCACCGACAAGGTCGGAGTCATCGAGACGCTGCCGCGCGACCGCGACACCTGGATGGTGATCGACGAGAACGCCTGGTTCTTCGCCCTGGCCGATCGGCTGACCGAAGACGAAGCCGAACAGTTCGCGCAGGGGATGGCGCATTGGCGGCTGGCCGAGGCCTATGAGGAGATCGGCCAGCGCGTCGTTCACATCGGCGCGCGAGACATTCTGTCGTACTACGGGGTTGACGACCCGGCGGTGATCGACTTCGGCGAATTGTGGAACGCGCGACACGACTCGCTGGGACGATCGCGGCTGCGGGTGCCGTTCGGCAACCGTGCCGACAACGGCGAACTGTTGTTCTTGGACATGAAGTCCCTCGACGAAGGTGGCGACGGACCGCACGGGGTGATGTCGGGAACCACCGGGTCGGGTAAGTCGACGCTGGTTCGTACCGTCATCGAGTCGCTGATGCTCGGCCACCCGCCCGAGGAACTGCAGTTCGTGCTGGCCGACCTCAAGGGTGGATCGGCGGTCAAGCCGTTCGAGGGTGTGCCGCACGTGTCGCGGATCATTACCGACCTGGAAGACGACCAGGCGTTGATGGAGCGCTTCCTGGACGCGCTCTGGGGCGAAATCGCCCGGCGTAAGGAGATTTGCTTCTCTGCCGGAGTCGACGACGCCAAGGAGTACAACGACATGCGGTCCCGGATGCGGGCCCGCGGTCAGGACTTGCCCCCGCTGCCGATGCTGGTGGTGGTGATCGACGAGTTCTACGAGTGGTTCCGCATCATGCCGACCGCTGTGGACGTGCTCGACTCGATCGGCCGCCAGGGCCGCGCCTATTGGATCCACCTGATGATGGCGTCGCAGACCATCGAAAGCCGAGCCGAAAAGCTCATGGAGAACATGGGTTACCGGCTGGTGCTGAAGGCGCGCACCGCCGGTGCGGCGCAGGCCGCCGGTGTGCCCAACGCGGTGAACCTGCCGGCGCAGGCCGGACTCGGGTACTTCCGCAAGAGCCTCGAGGACATCATCCGGTTCCAGGCCGAGTTCATGTGGCGCGACTACCGCCGTGGTGTGTCACTCGACGACGACCAGCGGCCGCTGGTGCACTCCGTCGATTACATTCGCCCACAACTGTTCACGACTGCGTTCACGCCGCTCGAAGTAGGCCATGGTGATCTAGGTCCAAACGGTGAGGTGTCGACGAACGGCCGCGACGGTGAAGTCAACGGCGAACGGCCCACCGGCAAGGACGAGCCCGACGAGGAAAACGAGGGTTTCCGGACACCCAAGGTCGGTACGGTGATCATCGATCAGCTGCGCCGAATCGATTTCGAGCCGTACCGGTTGTGGCAACCGCCGCTCGACGTGCCCGTCGCGATCGACGACCTGGTCAACCGGTTCCTCGGCCGCCCATGGCAGGAGAACTACGGCTCGGCGCGGAACCTGATCTTCCCGCTGGGCATCATCGACCGCCCGTTCAAGCACGACCAGCCGCCGTGGACGATGAACACCTCCGGGCCCGGGTCCAACGTGCTGATTCTGGGTGCCGGCGGCTCGGGGAAGACGACTGCGCTGCAGACGCTGATCTGTTCGGCCGCGTTGACGCACACCCCCGAGCAGGTGCAGTTCTACTGCCTGGCCTATAGCGGCACCAGCTTGACCACGGTCGCCGGACTGCCGCATGTGGGCAGTGTCGTGGGCCCCACCGATCCCTACAGCGTGCGCCGCACCGTTGCTGAAGTGCTGGGCTTGGTACGCGATCGCAAGCGCACCTTCCTCGAATACGACGTCCCGTCGATGGAGGTGTTCCGGCGGCGCAAGTTCGGCGGCGAAGCCGGTCGGGTGCCCGATGACGGCTTCGGCGACGTGTACCTGGTGATCGACAACTACCGGGCCCTTGCCGAGGAAAACGAGGTCCTCATCGAGCAGGTGAACGTGATCATCAACCAGGGACCGTCGTTCGGGGTCCACGTAGTGGTCACCGCCGACCGGGAGTCGGAGTTGCGGCCGCCGGTCCGCAGCGGCTTCGGGTCGCGGGTCGAACTGCGGCTGGCCGCGGTCGAAGACGCCAAGCTGGTGCGGTCCCGGTTCGCCAAGGACGTTCCGGTCAAGCCGGGCCGCGGCATGGTCGCGGTGAACTACGTGCGCTTGGAAAGCGACCCGCAGTCCGGTCTGCACACCCTGGTGGCGCGGCCCGCGTTGGACGTCACACCGGACACGATGTTCGAGTCGGACAGTGTGGTCGAGGCGGTTCGCCCACTCGCGGTGGGTCAAGCCCGCCCGGTACGCAGGTTGCCGGCCAGGTTCGGCCTGGACCAGGTGCGCGCGGTGGCAGCCAACGACCACCGTCAGGGCGTCGGCGCCGGCGGAATCGCCTACGCGATCTCGGAACTGGATCTGCAGCCGGTGTATCTGAACTTCGCCGAAAACGCGCACCTGGTGGTGACGGGCCGGCGCGAGTGCGGCCGCACCACCACGCTGGCCACCATCATGGCCGAGATCGGCCGCGTTTACGCGCCGGGCGCCAGCACCGCGCCCCCGACCTCGCGTCCGTCCGCCCAGGTGTGGCTGGTCGATCCCCGCCGCCAGCTGCTCACCGTGCTGGGCACGGAGTATGTCGAGAAGTTCGCCTACAACCTCGACGGCGTCGCCGCGATGATGGAAGAGCTCGCGGCCACCCTGACCCGCCGCGAGCCGCCGCCGGGCCTGTCCGCCGAGGAACTGCTGTCGCGCTCGTGGTGGAGTGGGCCGGAGATCTTCTTGATCATCGACGACGTGCAGCAGCTGCCGCCCGGCTTCGACTCGCCCCTGCACAAGGCCGCGCCCTGGGTCACCCGGGCGGCCGATGTCGGGTTGCACGTGCTCGTCACCCGCACCTTCGGCGGCTGGTCGTCGGCGGGCAGCGACCCGATGTTGCGGGCGCTGCATCAAGCCAACGCGCCGCTGCTGGTCATGGACGCCGATCCCGACGAGGGCTTCATCCGCGGCAAGATGAAAGGTGGCCCGCTGCCTCGGGGCCGTGGCCTGCTGATGGCCGAAGACACCGGGGTGTTCGTCCAGGTGGCGGCCACCGACCTGCGGCGCTGACCCGTTAGCAAGAGCCCTCGACCCGGTCGGCCGAATGGTCGACCGGGTTTTGGGTTGGTTCGGCGTCGACGTCGAGTGAAGTCAGCGCGTCGAACGTGCAATGGCTGCTAATTCCGGGCGGGATTCTCGCGCTGGTTGCACGCTCGGCGGGGCTTCGCACTCGACATCCCGGCGGCCCGCGTTTTCGGTGTCCAAACGCCCGGTGAACAGTGGTTGTCCAGCAATGAATAGTTGGCGCCGGCAACGGCGTGTCGCCGCCCGGGCATTTAATCTCGGCATGAGTGCGATCGAGCGGCAATCGCGCCAGCTGGAGGAGGACGGGTTGGATTTCGGGGCGTTACCGCCGGAGATCAACTCGGGTCGGATGTATTCCGGTCCTGGGCCGGGTCCGATGCTGGCCGCTGCGTCGGGCTGGGATTCGCTGGCGGCCGAGCTGGGCACAGCCGCGGCCACCTATGACTCGGTCATCACCGGTTTGACCAGCCAGGAATGGCTGGGACCGGCGTCGGAGTCGGCCGCGGCGGCGGCCGCACCCTATGTGGCGTGGATGGCCGACACCGCCGCCCAAGCCGAACACACCGCCACCCAGGTGCGCGCGGCGGTGGGTGCCTACGAGACCGCGTTTTCTGCCACCGTGCCCCCGCCGCTGATCGCGGCCAACCGCACGCAGCTGACCGGGCTGGTCGCCACCAACTTCTTCGGTCAAAACAGCCCCGCCATCGCGGCCACCGAAGCCCAATACAGCGAGATGTGGGCCCAAGACGCCGCCGCCATGTACGGCTACGCCGGCGCCTCGGCCAGCGCCTCGGCGGTCACCCCGTTCGCCGCGCCGCCGCAGACCACCAGCCCCAATGGCCAGACCGGCCCGCAGGCCGCCACGGCCGCGTCGTCGGTAGTGCCCCAAGCGCTGCAGCACCTTTCCTCTGCCACCGCCTCGTCGACTTTGACCTCGGCGACCACCACGGGAACCACCACCACACCCACCGACCTGGGCACCTGGCTTTACAACCAACTCGTCGGCCTCACCACCGCCAACCGCACCACCGTGCTCAAACAAGTCAACGGTGACCTGGGTTATTTCCCGCTAGGTCTTGGGCAGTTCAACGCCTCGATCGGACAGCAGTTGATTCCGGGCACCCCCGGTGGTGCCGGTGGGTCGGGTAGCTCGCCGCTGGCGCCTGGCGGCTGGGGTCCGGGCCCGTGGGCGGCGGCACCCAGTGTTTCCGGCGGTGTGGGTCAGGCCGGCACGGTCGGGCGCCTGTCGGTGCCCTCGACCTGGGCCGCGGCCACCCCGGCGACCACCCCGGCCACTACATCGGCCCCGGTCAGCGCCATCAACGCCAGCTCCCACCCCCACACCGGACCCAACGGGCTGCTGCGCGGCATCCCCCTGAGCAACACCGGCGCCGGACGCCGCGCCGGCGGCTTCGTCCACAAATACGGCTTCCGCCACACCGTGATGCCCCGCTCCCCGCTGACGGGATAGCGTCGCCCGCGTTTTCTCACGCGAGATTTTTATCCACGCCGGCATGGTCGCGTGCATTCCCCGGTTCGGTGCCGGACCTCGCGTCTGTTCGGCGGTAGTCGTTACCGCAGGTAAAGCGCGGCCAGGTCGGCTTCGCAAGCCCACCGGCGACCGCCGGGCGGCTAGGCGGCAACCGTAATCACATCCGAGCCGCCGGTCTGGGCAGCGGTTGGATCCCGGTCGAGCATCTAACGTCACCACTGAGCTGAGTGCGCCGAGTTGAAAGCCAGCCGGGAAAGGGCGCATTCACACCGTGACCACCAGAACGTCAACAGGACAGAACGGCATTGGATTTCGGGGCGTTACCGCCGGAGATCAACTCGGGTCGGATGTATTCCGGTCCTGGGCCGGGCCCGATGCTGGCCGCTGCGTCGGGCTGGGATTCGCTGGCGGCCGAGCTGGGCACAGCCGCGGCCACCTATGACTCGGTCATCACCGGTTTGACCAGCCAGGAATGGCTGGGACCGGCGTCGGAGTCGGCCGCGGCGGCGGCCGCACCCTATGTGGCGTGGATGGCCGACACCGCCGCCCAAGCCGAACACACCGCCACCCAGGTGCGCGCGGCGGTGGGTGCCTACGAGACCGCGTTTTCTGCCACCGTGCCCCCGCCGCTGATCGCGGCCAACCGCACGCAGCTGACCGGGCTGGTCGCCACCAACTTCTTCGGTCAAAACAGCCCCGCCATCGCGGCCACCGAAGCCCAATACAGCGAGATGTGGGCCCAAGACGCCGCCGCCATGTACGGCTACGCCGGCGCCTCGGCCAGCGCCTCGGCGGTCACCCCGTTCGCCGCGCCGCCGCAGACCACCAGCCCCAATGGCCAGACCGGCCCGCAGGCCGCCACGGCCGCGTCGTCGGTAGTGCCCCAAGCGCTGCAGCACCTTTCCTCTGCCACCGCCTCGTCGACTTTGACCTCGGCGACCACCACGGGAACCACCACCACACCCACCGACCTGGGCACCTGGCTTTACAACCAACTCGTCGGCCTCACCACCGCCAACCGCACCACCGTGCTCAAACAAGTCAACGGTGACCTGGGTTATTTCCCGCTAGGTCTTGGGCAGTTCAACGCCTCGATCGGACAGCAGTTGATTCCGGGCACCCCCGGTGGTGCCGGTGGGTCGGGTAGCTCGCCGCTGGCGCCTGGCGGCTGGGGTCCGGGCCCGTGGGCGGCGGCACCCAGTGTTTCCGGCGGTGTGGGTCAGGCCGGCACGGTCGGGCGGCTGTCGGTGCCCTCGACCTGGGCCGCGGCCACCCCGGCGACCACCCCGGCCACCACATCGGCCCCGGTCAGCGCCATCAACGCCAGCTCCCACCCCCACACCGGACCCAACGGGCTGCTGCGCGGCATCCCCCTGAGCAACACCGGCGCCGGACGCCGCGCCGGCGGCTTCGTCCACAAATACGGCTTCCGCCACACCGTGATGCCCCGCTCCCCGGGAGCCGGGTAGTGCGGCGCCGATGTCGCCCGGCCTTCGGCGGTGAACGACAACCACTACCTACAAAAACCAGGGGTGAACAGTGTGTAGCCGATGATGAACAATCGTCAGCCAGGAGTGAATAGTTAGCGCCGTTGCGGCTTGGCCCGCCAGAGGGCCTTTACGCTCGTTACCGACGACCTCGTGAAGGTCGTTGAGGCTTAAAGCAATTAGAGGAGGAAGACCACATGTCGTTCGTGACCACACAACCGGAGTTGTTGACTGCGGCCGCCGGCAACCTGACCGGTATCGGCTCAGCGGTGGCGGCCCAGAACGCAGCAGCGGCAGCACCCACGACCGGAGTAGTCCCGGCAGCTGCCGACGAGGTGTCGGCATTGACCGCCGCTCAGTTCGCCGCGCATGCGCAGCTCTACCAGGCGGTGAGCGCCCAGGCCGCCGCGATCCATGACATGTTCGTCAACACCCTGGGCACCAGCGCCGGTTCCTACGCGGCAACCGAGGCCGCCAATGCGGCCGCGGCCGGCTAAGGAGGGACTGTAGTGGTCGATTTTGGCGCATTGCCGCCGGAGATCAACTCCGCGCGCATGTACGCCGGCGCCGGCTCGGCACCGCTGCAGGCCGCAGCGTCATCCTGGAACGCGATTGCCGCTGAACTGAGTTCGGCCGCCACCGCGTATGACACCGTCGTCACCCGACTGGCCAGCGAGGAGTGGCTGGGTCCGGCGTCGACGCAGATGGCGAGCGCCGTGTCACCGTACGTGTCGTGGATGAGCAACACTGCCGCGCAGGCGGAGCAGTCGGCCGTTCAGGCCCGGTCTGCCGCAGCCGCCTACGAACAGGCGTTTGCGGCGACGGTGCCCCCGCCGCTGATCGCGACCAACCGCGCGACGCTGACACAGGCGCTGCAGACCAACGTCCTGGGTCAGAACAGCAGCTTGATCGCGCAGCTCGAGGCCCAGTACAGCGAGATGTGGGCTCAGGACGCGTCGGCGATGTACCAATACGCCGGCCAGTCCGCGGCCGCCGCCAAGGTGCCGCAGCTGGCGACACCGGCGGCAATCGCCAATCCCGGCGGACAGGCCATGCAAGCGGCCGCCGTCACCCATGCCGCGGCGACGCCGGCCGCCTCCACGACGGACCCGCTGACACAGCTGATCCAGGAGATCCAGACCTATCTGACGAACCTCACGATCCCCAACCCGCCCACCACGACAGACTCGTCGGGCATCTTCCAGTCGCTGTTCGGGACCAGCACCCTGCCCAACTCGCTTTCGGCGTTGGTCAACGACTACGCGCCATACGCGGGTTTCTTCTACAACACCGAGGGTCTGCCCTACTTCAGCATTGGTATGGCCAACAACTTCGTCCAGTCGGCCAAGACTCTGGGGCTGCTGGGCGGGGCTGCGCCCGCCGCCGCCGCACCCGCGGCAGGCGGTGCCGCAGCCGGTGGCTTGGGCGCCGGTCTGGGCGCCGGGTTGGGCGGCGGCCTTGGTGGTGGCGCGCCGGTAGCCGCCGGCGTGGGCGCCGGCGCCCCGGTCGGCGGATTGTCAGTGCCGCCCAGCTGGTCGACCGCCACCGCCCCGGCGACGTCTCCCGCGAACGCGGGACCGCTCCCGGTGACCAGCATCAGCGGTGCCCCGGAAGGTTCCGGCGCCGGAAACCTGTTGGGCGGCATGCCACTTGCCGGTGTCGGCGGCATGGGTCACGGCGGTGCCGGTCCGCGCTACGGATTCCGGCCCACCGTGATGACTCGGCCGCCGTTTGCCGGATAGTCCTCGAACGTCTGTGCCTGAGCCGCTCTGCAAGCCGAGTCCACGCGCCTGAACAAACTCGCGCTCGCCTGAGCGGAGGCCGCGCCGCGGCACCAGACGCCCCGAACGACGAACGTCGCGAGCTGGCGCAGATTCACGAACGCGTCGAAGAAGTACGCCACCCGCTGCTGGCGTTGCGGGATCGCTTCGGCGCTTCCGGGTAGACCGCCGCGGAGCGGGACGCCGGCCGGCTGCCGTCAACCATGTTCGAGGATGAGCGCCATCTCCGGACAGGCAGCCACCCCCTCGCGAATCAGCGCAGCATCCGCTGGCCTGACCTCATGCTCTTCGAGGATCGAATAGCCGGAATCGTCGATCGGGAAAAGTTCGGGATCCACGGCGTGACACTGCGCATGCCCGACGCATCTCGGCTGGTCGAGACGAACCTTCATCTGCGGTGTTTTCCTCGATTCCGTTGAGCGCACCTACGATATGACACTGCCCGATGATGCCGGACCGAACCACAGGACGGGAACAACAGCGGATGAGCAGCTCGGACAGCGGTCAATTGGGCAGCTTTCATCTGCCGCGGCTGGAGTTCTCGACGCTGCCACTGGCTGCCGATCGTGGTCTGGGCTGGAAGACGCTGCGCGATGCCGGCCCGGTGGTCTTCATGAACGGCTGGTATTACCTCACCCGCCGCGAAGATGTCCTGCCGGCGCTGCGCAATCCCCAAGTCTTCTCGTCACGACTTGCCCTGCAGCCTCCCGGCAGCCCATTTCCGGTGGTACCGCTTGCCTTCGACCCGCCGGAGCACACTCGCTACCGGCAGGTGCTACAGCCCTACTTCAGCCCGCACGGGTTGAGTAAGTCGCTGCCGGTACTGCGGCGCCATGCGGCCGACATGATCGACGCCATGGCCGCCCGGCACGAGTGTGAAGTGATGGCTGATCTGGCAAGCCGGTATCCGTTCCAGGTCTTTCTCGACCTCTACGGCCTGCCGCTGGAAGACCGGGACCGCTTGATTGGCTGGAAAGATGCGGTCATCGCGGACAAGCCGTATCCCAGCGAAGACGACGTCGCAGCCGGCCGCGCGCTCTACGACTACCTCGCCGACGCGATCCGGCAACGCCGGCGCAAGCCAGGCTCTGACATGTTGTCGCAGGTGATGACCCGCGGCTTCAGCGATCTCGAGCTGCTCGGCATGAGCCACCTGCTGATACTGGCGGGCCTGGACACCGTGACGGCCGCGATAGGTTTCGCCTTGCTCGAGCTGGCGCGCCGGCCGCAGCTGTGCACCACACTGCGCGACAACCCGAGGCAAATCCGCGTTTTCGTGGAAGAAATCGTCCGCCTGGAGCCGTCGGCGCCGGTGGCGCCGCGGGTCACCACCCAAACCGTCACCGTCGGCGGCATGGTGCTGCCGGCCGGTTCACCGGTGCGGTTGTGCATGGCGGCGGTCAACCGCGACGGCGCCGACGAGGTGTCCACCGACGATCTGGTCATGGACGGCAAGATCCACCGGCACTGGGGTTTCGGCGGGGGTCCGCACCGGTGTCTGGGTTCGCATCTGGCACGGATGGAGCTGACCGTGATCGTCGACGAGTGGCTCAGCAGAATCCCCCGATTCGAGCTGGTGTCGGACTACACCCCGGAGATCAGATTCCCGTCGAAGACCTTCGCGCTCAAGTCCCTGCCGCTGCTGCTGTCCTGACGCCGCAGGCACGGGTTCGACGGCACGCGCCTTTGATGCGGCCAGATTTTATCGCTGCTTGTAAAGAGGGAAATCGGAGAGGACGATGGTTTGCGGCGGCGGCGGGCCGGCGACCTGCGGGAAACGGTCGACTGGCGCACGTCGGTGCAGGTCGTGGGGCATCGGGACGCCGGCCGTTCGCTAACCAAATCCTTGATACCGAGGTTACCGAGTTGTTACTCGAGATGAACGGTTGTTGCCGGTGGGTGAACAGTTGCCAACACCTGGCGCCGTGGGGGGCGCGGACCCACGCCGCGATCTAATCTTTTGCAGGAGGCGAAGCTCGTCAGGAGGGAAATCTAGATGTCGTTTGTGACGACACAGCCCGAAGCGCTGACGTCGGCCGCCGGTGCCTTGCAGGGCATCGGCTCGTCGATCAACGCTCAGTCCGCGGCGGCGGCGGCCCCAACGACGGGGGTGGTTCCGGCGGCTGCCGATGAGGTGTCAGCGCTGACCGCCGCACAATTCGCAGCGCACGCCCAGCTGTACCAGTCGGTGAGCGCGCAAGCTGCGACCATCCGTGAGATGTTTGTCAACACTCTCGGCACCAGCGCCGGGTCGTATGCGGCCACCGAGGCCGCCAATGCGACCTCGGCTAGTTGAGGTCGGCTGAGTACCGAATTGAGCAACCAGCGGCCGAAGAGGTTGTAGACGGTGGATTACGCAGCGATACCCCCGGAGATCAACTCCGGGCTGATCTACGCAGGCCCGGGGTCCGGGCCCATGCTCGCCGCTGCGGCGGCCTGGGATGAGCTCGCGGCGATGCTCTATGCGACGGCGTCGTCCTACGGTTCGCTGATCTCGGACGTGGCGAGTTCCTGGCAGGGACCGGCGTCGGCTTCGATGTCCGCGGCGGCCACCCCCTATGTCTCGTGGCTCAGCGGCACCGCCGGCCAAGCCGAACTGACCGGCGGCCAGGCCAAGGCCGCGGCAGCCGCCTATGACGCCGCGTTCGCGATGACGGTGCCGCCGCCGGTCATTGCGGCCAACCGGGCCCTGCTGATGGCGCTGATCGCGACGAACTTCTTCGGCCAGAACACTCCGGCGATCATGGCGACCGAGGCGCTCTACATGGAGATGTGGGCCCAGGATGCGGCGGCGATGTACGGCTACCAGGGCGCGTCGGCGGCGGCGGCGACGTTGCCGTCCTTCCAGTCTCCGTTGCCCACGACGAACTCGGCTGGGGCGGCCGAGCAGGCGGCGGCCGTCGCCCAGGCAGCCGGCACCTCGGCCGGGACAAGTGCGCAGACGGTCTCACCATTGACTTCGGCGGTGTCGACTCCGCTGACTTCCGCGGTGTCGACACCGTTGAGCACCGCGGTGGCGGCGCCGAACACGGTGTCGGGCGTGGCGTCGACCGCGTCGGTGACGTCGTCGTCCACCTCGACCTCGACCTCGTCGCTGTCGGGTGTGAGTTCCTCGTCGTCCACCGCAGCGACCGCGCTCGGCTCGGCGACCGGCATGGCCTCGGGTACCAGCTCGTCGATGTCGGGTTCCAGCCTGGCGCTGCTGGGATCGGCGAGCGCGCTGATGAAGTCGGTGAGCCCGGCGGCCAGCATCCTGACCAACGGTTTGCAAGCGTGGGGATCGGCGTTCGGTGGCGGGATCAGCTCCAGCGCTGCCAGTTCAGCCGGTATGAGCAGCGCCGCGATGTCGGCCAGCGTCGGTCGGGCCGCCACCCTCGGCATGTTGTCCGTGCCGCAGGGCTGGACGTCAGCCGCCCCGGCGTTCAGCCAAGTCTCGGCCGCCTCGATTCTGCCAACCACCGGTGCCAATGCCGTCCCGGCGGTCGCGGCAGCTAATCCCGGAATGTTCCCGCCGCCATTGGCCACGCTGGCCGGGCGCGAGTCCACTCCGATGGTTAGCACTCCGCGGTTCGATATACGTCCCACCGTGGTGCAACGCCCGGTGGCCGCCGGTTAGGAAGGGGGGGAGCATCCGTGTGTTTCAGGTCGGCGGATACGCCAACCGTGTAACCGGTCCGGCCATCAGAATTACTACATCCAGGAAATTCCAGTAAGGAGAGCACTAAATGCCTACTCGTTTTATGACTGACCCGAATGCCATGCGGAGTATGGCGGGTCGTTTCGATGTGCACGCCCAGACCGTGGAAGACGAGGCCCGCAAGATGTGGGCGTCGTCGGTCAACATCGCCGGCGCCAGCTGGAGCGGCACCGCCCAAATGACCTCCTACGACACCATGGGCCAGATGAACCAAGCCTTCCGCAACATCGTCAACATGCTCCACGGCGTCCGCGACGGCCTGGTCCGCGACGCCAACAACTACGAACAGCAAGAGCAGGCCAGCCAGCAACTCCTGCGCAGCTGACCCCCTTCTAGACCTACCCCGAGAGGACACCATCCATGAGCATCAACTACCAATTCGGTGACGTCGACGCCCACGGCGCCACCATCCGCGCCCAAGCCGCCTCCCTAGAAGCCGAACACCAAGCCATCGTCCGCGACGTGCTGGCCGCCGGCGACTTCTGGGGCGGCGCGGGCTCAGTGGCCTGCCAAGAATTCATCACCCAACTGGGCCGCAACTTCCAGGTCATCTACGAACAAGCCAACGCCCACGGCTCCAAAGTCCAAACCGCCGGCTCCAACATGAACGGCACCGACAACGCCGTCGGCTCCAGCTGGGCCTAGAGAACTACCTCACACGCGGTAGCACACCTAAGCTAAAGGGTGTGCTACCGCGTCGTGTGGTGTGCGCTGGGACTCGACTGACACGAGAATGCTGAATGGACCAACAAGGTACCCGGACTGACGTCACCGTCAACGTCGAAGGCTTCTGGATGCTGCAGGCGTTGCTGGACATCCGCCATGTCGCCCCTGAGCTGCGATGTCGGCCGTTTGTGTCGACCGACTCCAACGACTGGCTGTTCGAGCACCCCGGCATGGCGGTGATGCGTAAGAACGGCATCGTCGTCGATGACGAGGTCAACGAGCAGATCGCGGCGCGGATGCGAGTGCTGGCGGCGCCCGACCTCGAGGTCATCGCGCTGCTGTCTCGGGGGAAGCTGCGCTACGGCGTTCCCGAGGAGTCCGACGAGCAGCAGGTCGGCTCGCGCGACATTCCCGAAAACGAGTTCCGGGTGGTACTGGCCCGGCGCGGCACGCACTGGGTGTCCGCGGTGCGGGTCGGCGACGAGATCACCGTCGACGATGTGGCGGTGACCGACACCGCCTCGATCGCGGCCCTGGTCTTCGACGGTCTGGAATCCATTCACCACTCGGATCCCGCGCAGATCAACGCCGTCAACGTGCCGCTGGACGAGATGCTGGAAGCTACCAAGGCATGGCAAGACGCGGGGTTCAACGTGTTCTCCGGCGGGGATCTGCGGCGACTGGGCATCAGCGCGGCCACCGTGGCTGCTTTGGGACAGGCGTTGGCAGATCCGCAAGCTGAGGCAGCGGTGTACGCGCGCCAATACCGCGACGACGCGAAGGGTCCCAGTGCGTCGGTGCTGTCGTTGAAGGACGGCTCCGGTGGCCGGATCGCGCTATATCAGCAGGCGCGCACCGCCGGATCCGGCGAGACCTGGCTGGCAATCTGTCCGGCCACCCCACAGCTGGTTCAGGTCGGCGTGAAGACCGTTATGGACACCCTTCCGTACGGCGAGTGGAAAACACATCGAAGAGTTTAATAATTCGTGTCGAAAAATAGGACACGGCAAGACTTTCCCCTGAAATATTCACTCGAGATGCGAACGGGCATCGATGCCCTAGGATTAACCCTTAGATTTCGATCCGCAGCACAATTGGTAAATGCGAGGCGAGGCACATGAACACCGAATTCTTCGACCTGCCGGAGCAGTCGGCTGAAGGTCAGATTCTCAGGCGCACGTCGGCCGGGGAGGTGACCCAGTGACCGCGGTGGTCGAGGCGCCACAGCCCGGCGCCGAAGCCGTCTCGACTTCCCGGGCGGCCGTGATCAGCATCATGGCCGGTGAAGGTGTGCAGATCGGCGTGCTGCTGGACGCCGCCGCTCCGGTGTCGGTGATGATCGACCCACTGCTCAAGGTGGTCAACAGCCGGCTCCGTGAGCTCGGTCTGGCTGTCCTGGAAGCCCGCGGTCGGGGCCGCTGGGCGCTCTGCCTGGTCGACGGGACGCCACTGCGGGCCACCCAATCGCTGACCGAGCAGGACGTCTACGACGGAGACCGGCTGTGGCTGCGGTTCCTCGAAGACACCGAACACCGGTCCCAGGTCATCGAGCACATTTCCACGGCAGTGGCGGCCAACCTCGGCAAGCGGTTCGCCCCGGTCGACCCGGTCATCGCCATCCAGGTCGGCGCGGCGATGCTGGCCGTCGGGGTCGCGTTGGCCAGCGCCGCCCTGATGTGGTGGCGCTTCCGGGACGACTCGTGGCTGTGCGCCGGCCTGGCCACCGTGATCGCCCTGGCGGTGTTCACGGTCGCCACTATGATCCTGATGCGGGCCAACACGGTCGCCGAACGCCGGGTGGGCGACCTCATCCTGCTGAGCGGATTGGCACCGCTGGCCGTGGCCGCTGCCTCCGCTCCGCCCGGACCGGTCGGTGCGCCCAGCGCCGTTCTGGGTCTGGGTGTCATCGGCGTCGCCGCGATCGTCGTTATGCGCTTCACCGGACGACGCCTGGCCATCTACACCGCCCTGGTGACCATCAGCGTGGCGGCCACGGTGGCCAGCCTCGCCAGGATGCTGCTGCTCACCGGTCCGGTGACGTTGATGGCGTCGGTCCTGCTGGCCTGCGTGCTCGCTTACCACGGCGCGCCGGCGCTGTCGCGGTTCTTGTCCGGCATCCGGCTGCCGGTCTTCCCCTCCGCCACCAGCCGGTGGGTGTTCGAGGCGCGGCCGGATCTGCCGACGACCGTCTCGGTGTCCGGCGGTGGGTCGCCGACGCTGGAAGGCCCGGCATCGGTGCGTGAAGTGTTGCTGCGCGCCGAACGGGCCCGGTCGTTCTTGAGTGGACTCCTGCTCGGGTTGGGTGTGCTGGTCGTCGTCTGCACCGCCGGGCTATCCGACCCGCACACCGGGCAGTGGTGGCTTCCGCTGCTGCTGGCCGGGTTCACCGCCGGCTTCCTGATGCTGCGCGGCCGCTCCTACATCGACCGCTGGCAATCGATCACGCTCGCGGTGACCGCCGTGACCATCGTCGTGGCCGTGCTCGCGCGGTACATCTTGGTGCTGTCGTCACCGCTGGTCGTTTCGGTCGGGGCGGCGATCCTGGTGCTGCTGCCCGCAGCCGGGCTGACCGCGGCGGCTGTGGTGCCCAACACGATCTACAGCCCGTTGTTCCGCAAGTTCGTGGAGTGGATCGAATACCTGTGCCTGATGCCGATATTCCCACTGGCATTGTGGTTGATGAATGTCTATGCAGCGATCCGCTACCGGTAACCGCCTGCGGTGGGGCAGCCGGGCGGCTGCAGCTGCGGCGTCCTCCGTCCTGGTAGCCGCCGCCAGTTTCGCTGGTGCGCCGTCGGCGTATGCGGTCGACCCACCGAACGTCCCGAACAACGTCGGGCCGCCCCCGGACGGCGCACCAGGACCGGCACTACCGATGCGGCAGCAGTCCTACTGCACCGAACTCGGGGTGTTGCCGCACACTGATTTCCGCGTCCAGCCCCAGTACATGGATATGCTGAACCTGTCGGAGGCCTGGCAGTTCGGCCGCGGTGCCGGAGTGAGGGTCGCCGTCATCGACACCGGCGTCAGTCCGCATCCGAGGTTCCCGCACCTGATCCCCGGCGGCGACTATGTGATGGCCGGCGGTGACGGGCTTTCCGACTGTGACGCCCACGGCACCATCGTGGCGTCGATGATCGGGGCAGCGCCCGCCAGCGGTGCCGAGACACCGGCAGCGCCGGCACCGCGGAAGCCGCTGCCGATTCCCACGAACGAACCGCCGCCCCCGCCGCAGACGATCACGTTGTCGCAACCGCCTCCGCCGCCACCGCAGACGGTGATCATCAATCCGCCGCCGGTGCAGTCAGCGCCACCGGCGGAGGAGGCGCCGGGGAACGCCGGGGGTCAGCCCGGTCAGCCGGCAGTTCCCCCGGGGTCAGCGGCGAGTCCAGGCGGAGCATCCGCGGGAGGCGCAGGTAGCGGCGGGGCCGGCGGAGGTGCCGCGGGAGGTGCAGGAGGCGGCGGTGGCGGTGCTCCCGGCGCGGCCAGCAGGGGTCACGGCACGATCGTCGCGCCCAGTTATTCCGGCCGTCGGCACGTCACCGCCGTCGATCGCCACCGCCCGGCTGCGCCGGTGCCGCTCGAGCCGCCACCGGCAGGTCCCTCCGACGCTTTCAGCGGCATAGCCCCGGACGTCGACTTGATCTCGATCCGCCAGTTCAGCAACGCGTTCACACTGAAGGACGCCTTCAACGGCGAGGAAGACCCCCAGACGCGGCAGAAGTCGGACAACATCCGGACCCTGGCCCGAGCGATTGTGCACGCCGCCAACATGGGCGCCCAGGTCATCAACATCGCCAACGCCATCTGCATGAGCGCACGCAACGTGCTCGACCAGGGCGACCTGGGTGCCGCTTTGCGTTACGCGGCCGTCGACAAGAACGCGGTTGTCGTCGCCGCCGCCGGCGACGTCAGCCAGAAGGACTGCAAGCAGAACCCGATCTTCAACGCGTTGCACCCCGACGACCCCAGGGACTGGAACGAGGCGTCCACGGTCGTCACCCCGGGCTGGTTCGACCAGTATGTGCTCACGGTGGGCGCAGTGGACTCCAGAGGCACACCGATGACCGGCACCGTGGCCGGGCCGTGGGTCTCGATCGCCGCACCCGGCACGGACGTCGTGGGGTTCTCCACAAAAGACGACGGTCTGGTCAACGCGGTAGACGGCCCGGACAACACGTTGGTGCCGCCGCTGGGCACCAGCTTCGCCACCGCGATCGTGTCGGGCGTGGCGGCTTTGGTCCGCGCGAAGTATCCCGAGCTGTCGTCGCATCAGATCATCAACCGGCTGATCCACACCGCCCGCCCGCCCGCTCGGGGAATCGACAACCAAATCGGCTACGGGGTGATCGACCCGGTAGCGGCGCTGACGTGGGATGTGCCGGAAGGCCCGGTGTTGCCGAGCAAGTCGGCGCCACTACCCATGCCACCACCGCCACCGCCACGCAACATGACGCCGGTGTGGGTTGCCGCCGGAGGACTGGCCGGCGTGCTTATTTTGGTCGGCGCGGTGTTCGGGGGAGCGGTGTTGATGCGACGGAGGCAGGAATGAGTAGGCAGCGCCGATTCGGAATAGCGCTGTCGTGGCCGCAGGTCACGTCAGTGTTCGTCATCGACGTCGCGGTGCTGGCGCTGGCCAGCCACTGGCCGGCTGCGTGGCAGACCGACCACATCGCGTTTTGGGTGGGGGTGGCAGTCGTCGTCGCGGTGACGATCGTCGGGTTGGTCAGCTACCACCGCAACACCTTCGCGTCGGCGCTGGTTTCCCGCATGCTCGACCGGTTCGCCGATCCGCAAGCGATGCTGACGACGGGGCGCACGCCCGCCGTTGACCACCATCGCCGATTCGGCCGCGAGGTCGTAGGGATACGCGAATTTCAGGGTCTGCTGGTGTCGGCGATCGCCGTCGAAGCCGGGGACGACGTCGCGGTCGGACGGCACCGCCCCCGGGAGAGCACCCGGGCCACGTTGCCGCTGGATGTCGTGGTGGACCGGCTACGCCAATTCGATGTGCGCCTCGACGAGATCGACATCGTCTCGGTGGGAGTGCGGTCCGCGGACGCCGATCCGGCCGAACAGTCCGGGGAGCCTTCGGGGTTCGACGAGCACCGCACCTGGCTGGTGCTGCGGATGGATCCGTTGCGCAATGTCGCCGCCGTGGCCGCGCGCGATTCGCTGGCCGCCACCCTGGCAGCGGCGACCGAACGGCTCGCGTTCGACCTGGACGGGCGCTACTGCGCGGCCCGCCCGGTGACGGCCGACGAGTTCGCCGATCTGGACGCCGCGGTGCTGGCTGGTCTGGAACCGGCTCGCGTCAGTGCCCGCCAACGCCGTCTGAAGCACAACGAACCCGCCGGCCCCAACGGATATGTGACCAGCTTCTGGGTGTCGCCGCAGGACATCTCGTCCGACACCTTGGAGCGGCTGTGGTCGCAGGAAGCACGTGCGACCGCGGTGACTATCAAACTCGCCGCGCGCCGCGGCGGCGCCGACGTCTCGGTGTGGGTCCGCTATCACAGCAGTCAGCGGTTGCGCCGGGAGGCGTGGCGGGGGCTGCATCGTCTCACCGGCCGTCAGTTGGCCGCGGTGAGTGCCAGTCTGCCGGTGCCGACACGGCGTCCGGCGCTGGTGGTGCCCGGTCGACCGCTGGCTCCTAGAGAACATCTGTCAATTCCGGTGACTCAGGTCTCGCAGCCGGCGGCAACCCCCGCGGGAGCGCACTGGTGACCAGCCCTCCGGCCGGTGCGACGGATGCCCGTAACGCGATGCTGGCCGGACTGCTGGCCTCCGGCATCTCGGTAAGCGGACTGCAGGCCAGCAACAATCCGCAGGCGGCACTTCGGATGTTCACCACGGCCACCTCGATCGATCCGGGCATGTGTGATGCCTGGTTGGCGCGGGTTCTCGCCGGCGACCAGGGCATCGAGGTGCTGGAACACGCATGGGCGTCGAACCGGACCTTCGGATGGGAGCTGCGCCGCCTCGGGGTCACCGATCTGCAGTTCCGGCCCCAGGTGTCCGACGGGCTTTTCCTGCAGCTGGCGATCACCAGCGTCGACTCCCTCGCCGTTGGCTATGCCGTCGCGCTCGCCGAAGCCAAACGGTACCGAGAAGCAGCTGAGCTGCTGGACGGCACCGAACCCCGCAACCCGTTCGAGACGGAGCTGGTCCGGTACGCCCGAGGGGTGCTGTTCTTCCGCACCCGCCGTTGGCCCGATGTACTGACCCAGTTTCCGGCCGCCACGCCGTGGCGCCAGCCGGAGCTGAAAGCCGCCGGCGCGGCGATGGCCACCACGGCGCTGGCCTCGCTCGGAGTGTTCGAAGAGGCCATCCGGCGCGCCGATGAAGCCGTGGAGGCCGATCGGGTACCGCCGGCCGCGAATATCGCGCTGTATACGCAGGCCATGTGCCTGCGACACCTCGGCCGCGAGGAGGAGGCCGTCGAACTGTTGCGGCGGGTCTACTCCCGCGACGCCAAGTTCGCGCCGGCCCGCGAAGCGTTGGACAATCTTAATTATCGGCTGGTGCTGACCGACCCGGAAACCATCGAGGCGCGTACTGATCCGTGGGATCCGGGCAGCGCGCCGACCCGCGAGCAGACCGAAGCCGCCCGGCACGCCGAAATGGCTGCCAGGTATCTGGCCGAAGGCGACGCAGAACTGGGCGCGATGCTCGGCATGGAGCGAGCGAAGCGCGAGATCAAGCTGATCAAGTCCACGACCAAGGTGAATCTGGCCCGCGCGAAGATGGGGCTACCGGTGCCGGTGACTTCGCGCCATACCCTGCTGCTGGGTCCGCCGGGTACCGGCAAGACGTCGGTGGCGCGGGCGTTCACCAAGCAGCTGTGCGGACTCACCGTGTTGCGCAAGCCGCTGGTGGTGGAAACCAGCCGGACCAAACTGCTGGGCCGGTACATGGCCGATGCGGAGAAGAACACCGAGGAGATGCTCGAAGAAGCGCTCGGCGGGGCGGTGTTCTTCGATGAGATGCACACGCTGCATGAACGCGGCTATCACCAGGGCGATCCGTACGGCAACGCGATCATCAACACCTTGCTGATCTACATGGAAAACAATCGCGACGAGCTGGTGGTGTTCGGCGCTGGATACGCCAAAGCCATGGACCGGATGCTGGAAGTGAACCAGGGCTTGCGACGGCGCTTTTCCACGGTGATCGAGTTTTACAGTTACACCCCGCCGGAACTGGTCGACTTGACCAAGTTGATGGGGCGGGAGAACGAAGACGTGATCACCGACGAGGCGGTCGAGGTGTTACTGCCCAGGTACACCAAGTTCTACAACGAGGAGACCTACACCGAGGACGGGGACCTGATCCGCGGCATCGACACCCTCGGCAATGCCGGGTTTGTGCGCAACGTGGTGGAAAAAGCTCGCGATCACCGCAGCGCCCGGCTCGACGACGAGGATCTCGACGCGGTGCTGGCCGAGGATGCGAGCGACTTCAGCGTGGATTTGCTGCTCCGCTTCCAGGAGCTGACGCGCGAAGACCTCGCCGAAGGGCTCAATGCGGCGGTGGCCGAGTCAAAATCCGACTAAGCGGTATTCACAGCAAGTCGGCAGTAAACCCGAACTTTGCTGCCAGACGCAAGCCGAAGCTCGTCGCGCCGTCGTCCACTGCATTGCCAGTGTCCTGAACGTGCAGGTCAGCGGCGTGGCGCGGAACGCCGAAGGTGAACATCAGCTGTCCCTGCGGTGCATCGGAAGCAATTGCGGGCGCCGTCCCCGCCCGGCTGTCCCCAGACCCCGGCGAGGTGGGTTGACCTGCGTCATTCCCGGTGCCACCATGGCGCTGACGCACTTCGCTAGGTGAGGCGTCTGCACGGATACAGGCCACTGACCTCGAACGTCGAAAGACGCCCAGGGTCAGGACAGCTCCTCCCGGCTTAAGGGTTGAGCCCAAGTGGCTTCCGGCTGGAGGTTTCGAGCCGGATACGCCGTGCGGTGCCGAAGCTCTGACGACAGGGGTGCCGCACTCGACCGGCGTGTCGAGGGTTTCTTCCCTGGCATGTGCAACCGCTGGCACCGTTTGTGCCCCGGCCGTGAGGGGAGGTGAGGGGGCGAGATTGAGTCCCGGCTCTAGTCACTGTTCGAAATCAATGACCGTATGCCTCCGATCCGGTCACGGCCGCTGCTGCGCCACCTGACCTGGGCAGGCGTCGCGTCACGGTTTCCGCAACACGGAACCGTGCGGCGTCGCATGCCTCTGCGGGAATGCGCTGTACCGCTCCTCGCCGGTCGGAGGAACCCTTAAGGAGAAGTCCAATGTCATTCGTCACCGCACAGCCGGAGCTGCTGAGCGCATCGGCCGGCAACTTGAACGGCATCGGTTCTGTCATGGTTGCCCAGAACGCTGCGGCGGCTGCCCCGACCACCGGGGTGATTCCTGCCGCCGCTGACGAAGTCTCGGCGCTGACGGCCGCGCAATTCGCCGCACACGCCCAGATGTACCAAGCCGTCAGTGCGCAAGCTGCCGCTATTCACGAACAATTCACGGCAACGCTGCAAGCTAGCGCTGGTTCGTACGCCGTCACCGAAGCCGCGAACGCGGCCGCCGCCACCTGAGAGGAATTGGCTCGCAATGGATTTCGGATCACTATCTCCAGAGGTAAACTCCGCGCGCATGTATGCCGGCGCCGGCTCGGCGCCGTTGCTCTCCGCCGCCACCGCCTGGAACAGCCTGGCGGCGGAATTGAGCAGCGCCGCCGATGCCTATCAGGCCGTGATTTCGGAATTGATCGACTACGGCTGGCTCGGTCCGGCGTCGACTGCGATGGCGGCCGCCGCCGCCCCCTATGCGCAGTGGATGACCACCACCGCCGCGAAAGCTGAGCAGACCGCCGCTCAGGCGGCCGACGCGGCCGGTGCCTATGAAACGGCATTCGCCGCGACGGTTCCCCCGGCTGAAGTCGCTGCCAACCGCACTCAGCTGGCGTCGTTGGTCGCTACCAACGTCTTGGGCCAGAATGCGTCGGCCATCGCGGCCGTCGAAGCCCTGTACGGCGAGATGTGGGCGCAGGACGCCGGCGCCATGTACGGCTATGCCGCGAACTCCGCGGCGGCGACGAGCGTCTCACCGTTCACCACGCCAGCGCAGAACACGAACCCGGCAGGTGTGGCCGCCCAAAGTGTGACCGCCGGCTCCACGGCCGGGTCGGGTGCCCAGAACACGTTGTCACAGCTGGTGTCGTCGGTGCCGAACGCGTTGCAGAACATGGCGACTCCTGCGGCGTCCAGCACGCCCGGCAACGGCCTGGGACAGATTCTCGGCAATCTGCTGGGCGCCGACAACCCGTTCCTTCCGGGTTCCAACACCGCCACGACGGGGATCTCCGGATTTCTCAACACGATTGACGGCTCGACCGGATCCTCGGCAGGATCGTTCTTGAGCTCTGGGTTCTCGAATGGGCTGATCTCGGCCGGATATGTGAGCCCGGCGTTCATCAGCCCGGCCGTCACCAGTGGAATAGCGGATATCAATTCGTTGAAGTTCGGCGCCGGCGCGGTGGGCGGCATCTTGCCACCGGGCGGGCTGGGCGGCGGCGTGGGCATCCCTTCCTTATCACACGTGTCTGCAGGGTTGGGCGGCGGCGCAGGGGTCTCGGCAGACGTAGGACGCGCGACCTTGGTCGGCAAACTGGCCGTCCCGCAGAGCTGGACCCCGGCTAACCAGATGACCACCCCGCTCAACCCGGGCGCCATGGATTTTCACACCGTCGGCATGACCGCACCGGAAGGCGCGGCGCCCGGCATGCCAGGCATGCCCGGGATGCCCATGGCGGGTGCGGGCTCACGCAACAGCTTCAGTTTCGCCACACCCCGGTATGGCTTCCGGCCCACGGTGATGGCCCAACCGCCGGCCGCCGGATAGCGGCTGAGCGGCCGAGCTGGGAGTCGACCGGCCGGGCAATCGCTGTGCCACGTAAGCTGATTCAGCGCTTGGAGCTCAGGTTGCGTTGCGGCACAAGACAACCGCGCCTCGGCTTGACTCGGCCCGCCCTTGGTGCCACTATGGACAGCGCAAGCACCTCGCTAGGTGAGGCGTCTGCACGGACATAGGCCACTGACCTCGAACGTCGAAAGACGCCCAGGGTCAGGACAGCTCCTCCCGGCTTAAGGGTTGAGCCCAAGTGGCTTCCGGATGAAATTCTGGATAAGCCGTGCAGTGCCAAAGCTCTGACGAGAGGGGTGCCCGCCCGATTCGTTGATTGGGTGGTCTCACTCCGCTGTGCATATGGTGGCATCCCCGTGTGCCCCGGCCGTGAGGAGGTGAGAACGAGATGAGTCGAGACGACAGTCCGTATCCGAGTTCGATGACCGTTTCGTTCAGATCCGGCCCCGGCTTTCTCGCCTGAACAGCTTGCGCTGACACGTTTTGCGTGCTGTCTGCTTTGCATGACGCACCTCGGTGTGCTTGCTGCTGTCCCGGTTCGGCCTGCATCCGTGAGGGTCCGATCGTTCGTCGCCATCAAGCCGGAAGTCGGGATGGCGATGACCCGTACGCAGCCACACGACGGAGGTGTCAAGCGATGACCGTTCTGCTGGACTTTGGTCTACTTCCACCCGAAATCAACTCGGCCAAAATCTATTTCGGTCCCGGCCCGGCACCGCTGCTGACTGCCGCCGAAGCCTGGCGACAGCTGGCGACCGAATTGCGCTCGGCCGCAGCGTCATACAACTCAGTCATCTCTGGTCTGGCCACCGATGGGTGGCAAGGCCCCGCGTCGGCCGCCATGACCGCTGCCGCCGCGCCGTACGTGGCATGGGTGAACACGACCGCCGGCCAGGCTGAGCAAGCGGCCACCCAGGCCACAGCGGCAGCCGGTGCGTACGAGTCCGCACGCACGGCGTCCGTGCCGCCGCCGGTCATTGCGGCCAATCGCGCGCAGCTGGCGTCACTGGTTGCCACCAACATCCTCGGCCAGAACACGCCGGCGATCGCCGCCACCGAAGCCCACTACGGTGCCATGTGGGCTCAAGACGCCGCGGTGATGTACGGCTATGCCGGATCCTCAGCGGCCGCGACGACGGTGACGCCGTTCACCACGCCGCCGCAGAACACCAACCCGAACGGGATGGCCGGGCAGGCGGCAAACGTTGCTCAAGCCACCACGACGTCAGCCGGCGCAAACACCCAGGCGACGTTGTCGCAGCTGACATCCGCCATCCCCACCGCGCTGCAGCACCTCGGCTCCGGCGGGTTGTCAACCGGATCGGCGTCGTCGACTGCCTCTGCTCAGTCGGGGCTGCTGGGGTTGCTGCTCGGCGGCTCCTCGGGCAGTTCCGGGCTCGACAACTTCTGGGAAGAGTGGGGGCCCGACGCGAATATCTGGAACACCATTTTCTCCTCCGGGTTCTACACCCCGGGAAACACCCTGGGCGCCTTCACCAGCTTGATCGGCGCCAGCTCAGGCGCAGGTGCGGCACCGCTGGGTGAGACGGCGAGCGGCGCGCTCGGCGCCGGGCTGGGCGGACCGCCGACAGCACCGCTTGGCGGCGTCGGCGGCCTGAGCGGAGTCGGCGGCGGCGTGTCAGCGGGCCTCGGCCGCGGTGCCTCGATCGGACCGGTCTCGGTGCCGCCCACCTGGACGGCAACTACCCCAGCGACCACCCCACTGGGCTCCGCCCTGGGCGGCACACCGCTGAGCGCACCCGCTGCGCTGCCCTCGGCCCTGCCGGGAATCGCGCCGACGGGTGCAGGCGCACGTGCGACGAGCCAGCTTTCACTGCCGGACACCCGTTTCCTGGACCGGCCGCCGATGGTGCCGAGCTGGTCGGCGGCCGGGTGATCCGGCGTGCCGGATCGCCGACATGCGGCCAGCGCCGCTCCGTGTGACAATGCTGGTTCATGAAACGGTTGCCGGTCGTAGCGAGCATGACCACGGTGATCGGTCTGGCCGTGCCCGTGCCCGCCGTCGCCGACAGCACCGACGACGCGTTTCTGGCGTCGCTGCAAAAAGCCGGCATCACTTTCCGGAGCCCGGACCAGGCCATCGCGGCCGGGCGCACGGTGTGCCAGCTGGTGGCCAGTGGGAAACAAGGGCCGGAAGTGCTATCGGTGCTCGAGAGCGCCAACCCCGGGATTACCCCGGACGGTGCGCGGACGTTTCTGGGTATTTCCATCAATGCGTACTGCCCCGACAAGCTACCGCCGAGCGGCGACTCCGGCGGCAATCCGCCGAAATCCTGACCAGCAGCCCCAGTTCGTCGAGCCGGCGTCATGCTGCTTCACACTGGTGTCTGCTGACCTGCCCGCCGGTGAGAGGAGCTGCCCGCCATGCAGTCGCTGAGCCTCGCCGACTTCGCGCTGCGGCTGGCCGTGGGGGTGGGATGCGGTGCCGTGATCGGCCTCGAACGGCAATGGCGAGCCCGCATGGCCGGGCTGCGGACCAATGCGCTGGTAGCTACCGGCGCGACGTTGTTTGTGCTCTACGCCGCGGCCACCAACGACAGCAGCCCGACCAGGGTGGCCTCCTATGTGGTGTCCGGGGTGGGGTTCCTCGGCGGGGGGGTGATCCTGCGCGAGGGCTTCAACGTTCGCGGCTTGAACACCGCGGCGACCCTGTGGTGTTCCGCCGCGGTCGGTGTGCTGGCCGCCGCCGGGCACCTGCTCTTCGCAGGGATCGCCACACTCACGATCGTCGGAGTTCACCTGCTGGGTCGCCCGCTGGGCCACTTGATCGACCATGACAACGTCGTGGAAGAAGACGAAGACGACCAGCAGTACCAGTTGCAGCTGATCTGTCGGCCCAAATCCGAGAAATATGCGCGGGCCCAAATCGTGCAGCGCACCCGCGGCAACGACTTCGTGCTGCGCGGCATCCACACCGGCCGGCGCGCGGACGACAACATCGCGCTGACCGCCTACCTGCTCAGTGACGGCCATGCGCCGGGCCGGCTCGAGCAGCTGGTCGCCGAGCTCTCGCTGCAACCGGGTGTGCAGGCTGTGCATTGGTACGCCGGCGACGACGACGATCCGATGCCGGCCGGGCCGCAGTCGTAGGGTGTTCGCTGTGGAAGCGATCGCGGCCGGGCTGACTGTGCTGCCGGCGCAGCTGCGCGACCCGGTGCTGTTCGCCATCCCATTTTTCCTGATGCTGCTGATCCTCGAGTGGACCGCGGCCGGCAAACTGCAGCAGCTCGAGAGCTCCGGCGGTTCCGTGGGGCAGTCGCCACGGCCGGTGTCGGGCGCATACCTGACGCGCGACTCGTGGGCGAGTATTTCGATGGGGCTGGTGTCGGTGGCCACCACCGCAGTCTGGAAGTTCGTGGCGCTGCTCGGCTACGCCGCCATCTATGCCTACCTGGCGCCCTGGCACCTGTCGGCAACCCGGTGGTACACCTGGGCCATCGCGCTGCTCGGTGTGGACCTGCTGTACTACAGCTACCACCGGATGGCCCACCGGATCCGGCTGTTGTGGGCCACCCACCAGGCCCACCACTCCAGCCAGTACTTCAACCTGGCCACTGCGCTGCGGCAGAAGTGGAACAACAGCGGAGAGATCCTGATGTGGATTCCCTTGCCGCTGTTGGGCATTCCGCCGTGGATGGTGTTCGCGAGCTTCTCGGTGAACCTCATCTACCAGTTCTGGGTGCACACCGAGCGCATCACCAGGCTGTGGCGGCCGTTCGAATTCGTCTTCAACACGCCGTCTCATCATCGAGTGCACCACGGGATGGACCCGGAATACCTGGACAGCAACTACGGCGGGATTCTGATCGTCTGGGACCGGCTGTTCGGAACGTTTCAACCCGAACTTTTCCGCCCGCATTACGGGCTGACCAAGCAGGTCGACACGTTCAACATCTGGCGCTTGCAGACCCACGAATACGTCGCTATCGCGCGGGACGTGAAGTCGGCGACGCGCCTACCTGACCGGTTACGCTATATCGTCGGACCGCCGGGCTGGCGACCCCGCAGCGACGAGCATTTGCCGGTTCCGGCGGACACCGTGGTTGGGCCGCTTCGAAAATAGGTAATGTCTCGCGGGGTTACACCGGTCCGGGTAAAAGCCCGTCACGGCCGGGTTTCAATCGAGGGGAGTCCGCGGTGCGCCACCTCGCAATCGCCGCGTTCGCTGCGGCGATCACGGCGGCGCTGCTGCCCGCAGTCTCGGCACCGGTCGCCCAGGCGGACCCGGTGCTGGTATTTCCGGGCATGGAGATTCACCAGGACACCCGTCGGTGCACCCTGGCTTACGTCGACCCGGCGCTGCGGGTCGCGTTCACCGCCGGCCACTGTCGCGGCAGTGGGCCGGTCACCAACAAGGACGGCACGCTGATCGGCAACCTGGCAACCTCTCGGGACAACACGCCCAGCGGCACCAACGTGGCCACCGACCAGCTGATCGCCGACTACGAGGCGATCGTGCTCGCCGCCGGCGTGACGCCCAGCAACGTCATGCCCGGCGGACGTGCTCTGGTGTCCGATCCCGGACTGGTAGTCCAGCCCGGGGAGGCGGTCTGTCATCTCGGTGTGATCACCGGCGAGAGTTGCGGGACGGTCGATAGCGTGAACAACGGCTGGTTCACCATGTCCCACAGTGTGGTCAGCCAGAACGGGGACTCCGGCGGACCCGTCTACATCGGTACCGCCGGCGGCTCGACCCTGATCGTCGGGATCTTCACCAGCATTTGGGGCGACTCGCCGGCGGCGGTGTCCTGGCGCGACGTCAGTCAGCAGGTCCGCGAGGACGTCGGCGTGACCAACCTCTCCGACCGACCGCTGATCTAGAGGCAATTAGAACATGTTCACTTCGCTGCGCTAGGTGCCATTCGGCCGGTTGCGGCAACATCTTTCGGCCGAACCGAAGGCTGGGCTATCCTGCGAGGCGATGAGCCAACTCGGCGGGCCGCCGGTACAGATCGCATGGGTCACCACTGGGCTCGATGCGACGGAAAAGGCCCTCACCGGCCTGTTAGGCGTCCGAAAGTGGGTCCGGATGCCTCAGGTGCATTTCGCTCCGGACACCTGCCGTTATCACGGCAAGCCCGCCGACTTCGTCGCGAACATCTCGTTGAGCTATCTCGGCGACATGCAACTCGAGCTGATCGAACCGGTCCGTGGGCAGAACATCTATAGTGACTTTCTCTGCGACAACGGCCCCGGCTTGCACCATATCTGCATCGAGGCGCAGAGCCGGGAACACTTAGCCGCGATGCTGGCCGATGCCGCCGCCGAAGGCGCCGTCGTCGTTCAAGAGGGCGTCATGCCCGGCGGTATGCAGTTCGCCTACGTCTCGGCGCCCGACGCCGGGGTGCCGTTCGTCGAGATCGCCCACATCAGCCCCGAAATCCGGGCGTTCTTCGACTACATCAAGCGGGAGCAGACGCAGACCCGCGCCGTCGACGATGCAGAGCGTAGCGATGAGGAGGAGTGGCGCCAATGAGCGGCGCCGTCGACGATGCAGAGCGTAGCGATGAGGAGGAGTGGCGCCAATGAGCGGCGCCGTCGACGATGCAGAGCGTAGCGATGAGGAGGAGTGGCGCCAATGAGCACCGAGATTCCAGCGACCGTTCATTCCGGCGATGTCACCTCGTGGTCTGATGACGTCGACGTGGTAGTGGTCGGGTTCGGCATCGGGGGCGGCTGCGCGGCGGTCAGCGCCGCCGCGGCCGGCGCACGGGTGCTCGTCCTGGAGCGTGCCGCAGCGGCCGGCGGCACCACCGCACTGGCCGGCGGCCACTTTTATCTCGGCGGCGGAACCGCAGTCCAGCAGGCGACCGGCCACCCCGACTCGGCCGAGGAGATGTACAAGTACCTCGTCGCGGTGTCCCGCCAGCCCGATCATGAGAAGATCCGCGCTTACTGCGACGGCAGCGTCGAGCATTTCAACTGGCTCGAAGACCTCGGTTTCCAGTTCGAGCGCAGCTACTACCCCGAGAAAGCTGTTATTCAGCCCAACACCGAAGGGCTGATGTACACCGGCAACGAAAAGGTGTGGCCGTTTCTCGAGCAGGCTGTGCCCGCGCCGCGCGGCCACAAGGTGCCGGTGCCCGGTGACACCGGCGGCGCCGCCATGGTGATCGACCTGCTGCTCAAACGGGCGAGCAGCCTGGGTGTGCAGATTCGTTACGAGACCGGCGCCACCGAGTTGATCGTCGACGACTCGCCGGCAGTGACCGGGGTGAGATGGAAACGCTTCTCCGAAACCGGTGCAGTCAAAGCCAAATCGGTCGTCATCGCCGCCGGCGGATTCGTGATGAACCCGCAAATGGTGGCCACCTACACCCCGAAGCTGGCCGAAAAACCTTTCGTGCTGGGCAACACCTACGACGACGGGCTGGGCATCCGGCTGGGCGTTTCGGCCGGCGCCGCCACCCAGCACATGGATCAGATCTTCATCACCGCTCCCGCCTACCCGCCGTCGATCCTGCTCACCGGCATCATTGTCAACAAGCTTGGCCAGCGGTTCGTCGCCGAAGACTCTTACCATTCGCGCACTTCGGGTTTCGTGATGGACCAGCCCGACAGCGCGGCGTACTTGATCGTCGACGAGGCGCATCTGAAGAAACCACAGGTGCCACTGGTGCCGTTGATCGACGGCTGGGAGACCGTCCCGGAAATGGAGGCCGCGCTGGGCATTCCGACGGGAAACCTGGTGGCGACGCTGGAGCGCTACAACACCTACGCCGCCCGCGGTGAAGACCCCGACTTCGGTAAACAGCCCAATTTCCTTGCTCCGCAAGATCATGGCCCGTGGGGGGCGTTCGATCTGTCGCTGGGCAAAGCGATGTACGCCGGGTTCACCGTAGGCGGGCTGGCCACCTCGGTGGAAGGTGAGGTGTTGCGCGAGGACGGCAGCGCCATCACCGGGTTGTACGCCGTGGGGGCGTGCGCCTCCAACATCGCTCAGGACGGAAAAGGCTATGCCAGCGGGACCCAGCTGGGCGAGGGCTCGTTCTTCGGCCGCCGCGCCGGAGCGCACGCCGCAGCTCACTAAGCCACCGAAGAGGCGATCGCCTACGTGGACCGCGGTCGTGGCGAACCGGGTTGCGCTCGCGCAAAAGGCCGCCCGCCAAATGTGAGGGGCGGCTGCGCTACACGCGTAACGGCTCCTGTTCGATCCGGCTGATCCGCCACTCGCCATCGCCGAGCAGCGTCAGTAACCGCTGGTGATGTCGCTCGACGGTTGGCCGGTGGCTCACGCTGACCACGACGCACTGTGGTAACTCGGTGCGCAGTACTTCGTACAGCGCGAATTCCAGCCCTTCGTCCAGCGCCGACGTGGCCTCGTCGAGGAAAACCGCCTGCGGCCCGGTGAGCAGGACTCGGGCGAACGCGATGCGTTGCTGTTCGCCCGGTGACAGGACTTTGGCCCAGTCCTGTTCCTCGTCGAGCCGAAGTGCCAACGGGGCCAACGCCACCTTGGTCAGCGCGTCACAGAGGCGGTCATCGGCGACGGCGTCCGACGCCTGGGGGTATGCCACGACGGTGCGCAGGTCGCCTAGCGGGACGTATGGCAGCTGCGACACGAACATCGTCTGATGGTCGCCCGCCGGCCGGCTGAACACCCCTGAGGTGTAGGGCCACAGCTCTGCGAGGCTACGCAGCAACGTCGTCTTACCGGTGCCGGAGGGTCCGACGATCGCCAACGAGTCGCCGGGCTCCAGCTGGACGTCCAGTGCATCGATCAATGGGATTCCACCAGGATTTCGCACCTCGACACCGTCCAGCCGTACCGAGCCGTCGTCGCTCGATTGTACTGTGAGTGAAGGTAATTCGCGCCCGCGCTGATTGGCGTCGATCAAGCCGTGCAACCGGAGGATCGCGGCGCGGAACGCGGCGAACTTGTCGTACTGATTACGGAAAAACGACAGCGAATTTTCGATGTTGCCGAAGGCGCTGGCGGTTTGGGTGACGTCGCCCAAGCCGATTTCTCTGGCAAACAGCCGCGGCGCCTGAAGCAACCAGGGCAGCGGGACGATCGTCTGGCTGACCGAGTAGTTCCAGCCGCGAAAGCCGACGGTGCGGCTGACATAGCGACGGTAGTTGTCGATGATCGGGGTAAAACGCCGCATCAGCTGGGTCCGTTCGGCGCGCTCTCCGCGATAGAACCCCACCGCCTCGGCGGTATCGCGCAACCGGACCAGCGCGTACCGGAAGGCCGCGTTGAGCATCTCGTTGGCGAAGCTGAGCCTGATCAACGGGTGGCCGATCCAGGCCGTGACGACTGTCGCGATCAGCACGTAAATCATCACCGCCCAGAACATCGCGCGCGGGATTTCGACACCTAGCACAGTCAAGGGTCCGGACAGGTTCCACAGTATTGCCGTGAACGAGATTACCGTGGTCACGGCGTTGACCGCGCCCAGTAGCAGGGTGTCGGTGGTTCCGTTGGACGGCACGTTGGGAGTGCCGCCCACGCCGGTGGTGAAGACGTCGATGTCTTGCTGGATCCGCTGGTCGGGGTTGTCGATGGTGTGGTCGATGAAGCGGGTTCGGTAGTAGGCGCGTCCGTCGAGCCAATCGGCGGTGAGATGGTCGGTGAGCCACATCCGCCAGGCGAGGATGAACCGCTGCGTCAAGTAGATGTCCGTCATGATCCGGGCGATGTAGATCGCGGCCAGGACGCAGAAGACCTTCAGCGACATCCAGAACCCGTCTTGACCGGAGTGTGCAATGGCCTCGTTGTGCGCGCCCGCGCCCAGGAACGCGACCTGCAGGCCGTTGAACATGTCCTTGCTCTGATAGCTGAACAGCACATTCAGCCGCACGGCCGTGACCACCTGCAGCAGCAAGACCCCGAGCATCCCCCACACCGGGACGGCGGCCGGTCCGGTGAAGTAGCCGCGGGTGATGCGCCAGTATTGACGACCCCACCGGGTGAGGAACCTGAGCAGTACCAGCACCACCATGACGCAGACCGCGCTGATCAGCCATGCTCTGGCAAGCCACTCCACCGAATGCAGCAACTCGCTGCCCCACTGGATCGATGAGTGGAACATTTGGTCTTTCTCGCCCACGGCGACGTCTCCTTGCAGCTAGCGGCAGCCCGGTGGCGCCTCAACCGGGATCCTGCCGGCGAAGGTACCCCAGGTGCGCGATTACGCTCCGGGCATGAACGCCGCCGTACCCAGCCCGACCATGCATGCCGGCCGGCTCGTCGCCCGGAGATTGAAGGCCAGCGGTATCGACACCGTTTTCACGCTCTCCGGTGGGCACTTGTTCTCCATCTACGACGGCTGCCGCAGCGAAGGCATCCGGCTGATCGACACCCGTCATGAACAGACCGCGACTTTCGCGGCCGAGGGCTGGTCCAAGGTGACCCGACAGCCGGGGGTGGCTGCGTTGACCGCCGGTCCGGGCGTCACTAACGGCCTCAGCGCGATGGGTGCCGCGCAGCAGAACCAATCACCGCTCCTGGTGCTCGGCGGCCGGGCGCCGGCGGCCCGGTGGGGGATGGGGTCGCTGCAGGAGATCGACCACGTGCCGTTCGTCGCGCCGCTGGCCCGTTTCGCCGCCACCGCGTCGTCGGCCGACGAGGTGAGCGGGCTCGTCGACGACGCGCTGCGGGCGACGGTGTCCGCGCCGTCGGGAGTGGCGTTCGTCGACTTCCCGATGGACGTCGTGTTCTCCGAGTCCGGGTGCGACGACCGGCCCGGCGCCCTGACCGACCCGCCGACGGCACCGTCGCCTGACGGCAATGCGCTCGACCGCGCCGCGGCCCTGCTGGCCGGGGCGCGACGGCCGGTCATCATGGCCGGGACGAATGTGTGGTGGGGGCATGCCGAAGCGGCCCTGCTGCGGCTCGTCGAGGAGCGTCGGATACCGGTGCTGCTGAATGGAATGGCCCGCGGCACCGTGCCGGCCGACCATGAACTGGCGTTTTCCCGCGCCCGGGGAAAAGCGCTGGGAGAAGCTGACGTAGCGCTGATCATCGGTGTGCCGATGGACTTTCGGCTGGGATTCGGCAAGGTGTTCGGCGCGCAGACGCAGCTGATCGTCGCCGACCGCGCCGAACCTGACCGGGCGCACCCGCGACCGGTGGCCGCCGAGCTCTACGGTGACCTGTCGGCGACGCTGGCGGCGCTGACCGAAAGCCCGAACACCGGCCACCAGGACTGGCTCGACGAGTTGCGCGGCGCCGAGCACGCCGCGCGCGACCTCGAACAGGCCGAGATCGCCGACGACCGGGCGCCGCTGCATCCGATGCGGGTGTACGCCGAACTGGCGCCGCTGCTGGACCGCGACGCAATCGTCGTCATCGACGGCGGCGATTTCGGCTCCTACGCGGGCCGGGTGATCAACAGCTATGTGCCCGGCGCCTGGCTGGACAGCGGCCCGTTCGGTTGCCTCGGTTCGGGGCCCGGCTACGCGCTGGCCGCCAAACTCGCCCGCCCGGATCGTCAGGTCGTCCTGCTGCAGGGTGACGGCGCCTTCGGATTCTCCGGCATGGAATGGGACACCTTGGTGCGACACGGTGTTCAGGTCGTATCGGTGCTCGGCAACAACGGGATCTGGGGTCTGGAAAAGCACCCGATGGAGGCGATCTACGGCTACTCGGTGGCGGCCGAGCTGCGCCCGGAAACCCGGTATGACGAGGTAGCACGCGCGCTCGGAGCACACGGCGAGCTGGTGGCCACACCTGCCGAACTGCGTCCGGCGCTCAAGCGAGCCTTCGACAGCGCGCTGCCCGCCGTCGTCAACGTGCTGACCGACCCGGCGGTCGCCTACCCGCGGCGCTCGAATCTGGCGTGAGCGGCCGCGTACGGTTGTGCTGTGCCTAAGACCACCACCGCTGCGCCGGGCCGGCTGAGCAGCCGATTCTGGCGTTTGCTCGGCGCCAGCACCGAGAAGGACCAACGGCGTTCGCTCGCCGAGGTGAGCGCCTCCGACGAATACGACGAGAAAGCCGCCAACCTCGACGACGAGCAGCTGGCCAAAGCCGCCGGTCTGCTCAAACTCGACGACCTCGCCGAGTCCGCCGACATCCCACAGTTCCTCGCGATCGCCCGGGAGGCCGCCGAGCGCTCGACCGAGCTCCGACCGTTCGACGTCCAGCTGCTCGGCGCGCTGCGGATGCTCGCCGGTGACGTCATAGAGATGGCCACCGGTGAAGGCAAGACGCTAGCCGGCGCGATCGCCGCCGCCGGTTACGCCCTGGCCGGCCGGCACGTGCATGTCGTCACCATCAACGACTACCTGGCCCGTCGCGACGCCGAATGGATGGGCCCGCTGATCGAAGCGATGGGCTTGACGGTCGGGTGGATCACGGCTGAGTCGACGGCCGAGCAGCGGCGGGCCGCCTATGTATGCGACGTCACCTACGCCTCGGTCAACGAGATCGGCTTCGACGTGCTGCGTGACCAGTTGGTCACCGACGTCGACGATCTGGTCTCACCGAACCCGGACGTGGCGCTGATCGACGAGGCCGACTCGGTGTTGGTCGACGAGGCGTTGGTGCCGCTGGTGCTGGCCGGCACCACGCACCGGGAAACGCCTCGGCTGGAGATCATCCGGCTGGTCGGCGAGTTGGTGGACGCCAAAGACGCCGCCGAATACTTCGCCACTGACCCCGACAGCCGCAACGTGCACCTGACCGACGCCGGCGCGGAGAAAGTCGAGCAAGCCCTCGGCGGCATCGACTTGTACTCCGAGGAGCACGTCGGCAGCACGCTGACGGAGGTGAACGTCGCCCTGCACGCCCACGTGCTGCTGCAGCGCGACGTGCACTACATCGTCCGCGACGACGCAGTCCACCTGATCAACGCCTCGCGAGGCCGCATCGCACAGCTGCAGCGCTGGCCCGACGGATTGCAGGCCGCGGTGGAGGCCAAGGAGGGCATCGAAACCACCGAGACCGGAGAAGTGCTGGACACCATCACGGTGCAGGCCCTGATCAACCGCTACGCCACGGTCTGCGGGATGACCGGCACCGCCCTGGCGGCCGGTGAACAGCTCCGCCAGTTCTACAAGTTGAGCGTTTCGCCGATACCGCCGAACACCCCGAACATCCGCGAAGACGAAACCGACCGGGTGTACATCACCGCGGCGGCCAAGAACGACGCGATCATCGCCCACATCATCGACGTGCACGAGACGGGGCAGCCGGTGCTGGTCGGCACTCGCGACGTCGCCGAATCCGAGGAGCTGCACGAGCGGCTGCTGCGCCGCGGTGTCCCGGCGGTGGTGCTCAACGCCAAGAACGACGAAGAGGAGGCGCGGGTGATCGCCGAAGCCGGCGTACTCGGCGCGGTCACGGTCTCCACCCAGATGGCCGGGCGCGGCACCGACATCCGCCTGGGCGGCTCCGACATAGGGGACCAGGCGGCTGAGAAAAAAGAGGTCGTCGAGCTGGGCGGGCTGCACGTGATCGGCACTGGCCGGCACAACACCCAGCGGCTGGACAACCAGTTGCGTGGTCGGGCCGGGCGCCAGGGCGACCCGGGGTCGTCGGTGTTCTTCTCCAGCTGGGAAGACGACGTCGCCGCGGCCAACCTCGACCCCACAAAGCTGCCGATGCGCACCGACGAGGACGGCCGGATCGTGAGCACGAAAGCGGCCGGGCTGCTGGACCACGCTCAGCGCGTCGCCGAGGGCCGCATGCTCGACGTGCACGCCAACACCTGGCGCTACAACCAGCTGATCGCTCAGCAGCGCGCCATCATCGTCGAGCGGCGAAACACTTTGCTCAGCACGGCCAGCGCCCGCGAGGAGCTCGCCGAGCTGGCGCCTGAACGCTACGACGAGCTCTCCGAAACGCTCTCCGAGGACCGCCTGGAAAAAATTTGCCGGCTGATCATGCTGTACCACCTCGACCGCGGCTGGGCCGACCACCTGGCCTACCTGGCCGACATCCGGGAGAGTATCCACTTGCGCGCGCTGGGCCGGCAGAACCCGCTCGACGAGTTCCATCGGTTGGCCGTCGACGCGTTCGCCTCGCTGGCCGCCGATGCGATCGAGGCCGCGCAGCAAACCTTCGAAACGTCGTCGACCATCTCCGACGAGCCGGGGGTCGACCTGTCCAAGCTCGCCCGTCCGACCTCGACGTGGACTTACATGGTGCACGACAACCCGCTGGCCGACGACACGCTTTCCGCGCTGAGCCTGCCCGGGGTATTCCGCTAATAGCCCACCGTGCTCAGCTAAGGTCACGCCTCATGGAGCCCGGAACCCCGCGAGACCGGGTGTTCACCGTGCCCAACCTGCTGAGCGCGATCCGGCTCGCGCTGATTCCGGCTTTCATCTATTTGCTGTTCCGCCACGCCGACGGCTGGGCGGTGGGGCTCCTGCTGTTCAGCGGCGCGTCCGATTGGGCTGACGGCAAGATCGCCCGGCTGCTCGGTCAGGCCTCCAGGTTGGGTGAACTGCTGGACCCCACAGTCGACCGGCTGTACATGGTGACCATTCCGATCGCGTTCGCGGTGCGCGGAATCGTGCCGTGGTGGATCGTCGTCACGCTGTTGACCCGCGACGCGCTGCTGGCCGCGACACTGCCGCTGCTGCGCAGTCGGGGCCTGATCGCACTACCGGTGACCTATGTCGGGAAGGCAGCCACTTTCGGTCTGATGGCGGCGTTCCCGCTCATCCTGCTGGGCCAGTGGCCCGCACTGTGGAGCCGGGTGGTGCTGGCCTGCGGGTGGGCCTTCTTGATCTGGGGCGCGTACATGTATCTGTGGGCATTCGTGCTGTACCTGGTACAGGTGGTCCTGGTCGTGCGCCGGATGCCCAAGGGCGGCGCGGGCAGCGCCGAACCGGTGGCGAACCGAGCGGCCGACGATGGTTGAGGCCGACCGTGCCCTGGGCGGCTATGACCCGGACGCCGGCCTCAGCGCACACCAGGCGGGCCGACCGCAGCTCCTTCCGGTCCCGTCGCTGCTTCGCCAGCTGTTGTCAAACCATCTGGACCCCGGCTACGCCGCCGCAGCCGCCAACCGGGACCGTTCGTCGGTCGCGCCCAGCCGGCGCACCCGCGTGCTGGACAGGCTGTGGCAAGCACTGGCGGCACTGCTGGTCGCCACGGTGTTCGCCGCCGCCGTCGCGCAAGCGCGGTTAGTCGCACCGGGAATGACTGCGGCACAACAGGTCCTGGCCGCCAGCGCACGCTCCACGGAGAGGTCTGTCGACGACTTGGCCGATCGCCGTAACGCGCTCGCCGCCCAAGTCGACGAAGTGCAGCGCCGTGCTCTGGCCGACGACGCCGCAGGCAGGCGGCTGCTGGCCGGCCTCGACAAGCTCAGCGTGGCGGCAGCCAGCACCAAAGTCACCGGCTCGGGGCTGACGGTGACGGTGACCGAACCCAGCGTCAGCCCAAACCTGTCCGACGTCTCCAAGCAACGCGTCGCCGACAGCCGTCAGATCATTCTCGACCGGGACCTGCAGCTCGTCGTCAACTCCTTATGGAGCAGCGGAGCCGAGGCGATCTCCGTCGGTGGCGTCCGGATCGGGCCGAACGTGACGATCCGGCAGGCGGGCGGAGCCATCCTGATCGACAACAATCCGGTCGGCAGCCCGTACACCTTCCTTGCGCTCGGGCCCCCGAACGCCATGCGCGACGCCTTCGACGACACCCCCGGGCTGGAGCGGCTGCGGCTACTGGGAACGGCCTATGGCGTCGAAGTCACCGTGAGCACCGCCGACGGCCTCGTGCTGCCCGCGGCAACACTCCGAGACGTCAGATTCGCGAGGGGAATTGGAGCCTAGAGTGACAGGAAAGCTGGTGACGGGAACAACACGCCGATGATCGGGATCGCCGCGCTTGCCGTCGGCATCGTGCTGGGTTTGGTGTTCCACCCCAGTGTGCCGGAGGTCATCCAGCCCTACCTGCCGATCGCCGTCGTCGCCGCGCTCGACGCGGTGTTCGGCGGGCTGCGGGCCTATCTGGAGCGGATCTTCGATCCGAAAGTCTTCGTCGTCTCGTTCGTGTTCAACGTCCTGGTGGCCGCCCTGATCGTCTACGTCGGCGATCAACTTGGCGTCGGCACTCAATTGTCCACCGCGATCATCGTCGTCTTGGGCATCCGGATCTTCGGCAACGCCGCCGCGCTGCGGCGTCGTCTCTTCGGAGCCTGACGGCGATGAGCGATCGTGACAACCACGGCGGCGGGGACGACGGAGGCGCCGCCGAACAGCCGGCCAGCCAGCACGGCCGGCACGAGCTACCACCGGATAAGCAGCGGCCGGTCATCGGGCGCCTGCGCCAGGCCGGCAGCTGGGGCGCCCGGCGCAGCCGTTCACAGCTGGTGTTCGGGGCGCTGGCGACGCTGCTGTGCCTTGTCCTCGGCGTGGCGATCGTGACCCAGGTCCGGGAAACCAACTCCGGTGACGCTTTGGAAACCGCCCGCCCGGCCGATTTGCTGGTGCTGCTGGATTCGCTGCGGCAGCGCGAAGCCGCGCTGGACACCGAGGTGGCTGACCTGCAGCGGACGTTGAGCGCCCTACAGGCGTCGGGCAGCAACAACCAGGCGGCCATCGAGAACGCGCAGGCCAGGCTGGCGGCGCTGTCAATCCTGGTCGGCACGGTCGGCGCCACGGGTCCCGGAGTCAGGGTAACCATCGACGATCCCGGTCCCGGCGTGGCGCCGCAAACGATGCTCGACGTGATCAACGAGCTGCGCGCCGCCGGCGCCGAGGCCATCGAGATCAACGACGGGCACCAGGCGGTACGGGTCGGCGTCGACACCTGGGTGATCGGTGCTCCCGGCGCGCTGACCGTCGACGGAAAACCGCTGTCTGCACCATATTCCCTTGTTGCTGTTGGTGATCCGCCGACCATGGCGGCCGCCATGAACATCCCCGGTGGTGCCGTCGACAGCGTCAAGCGGGTGGGCGGACGCATGTCGGTGCAACAGTTCGACCGGGTCGATGTGACCGCCTTGCGGCAACCAAAACCGCACCAATACGCTCAGCCCGTCAAATAGCTCCGACAGAACAGGATTACCGTGAGCGAAATCCCGCCGGACCTGCACTACACCGCCGAGCATGAGTGGGTGCGCCGCACCGGCGAAGACACCGTACGGGTGGGGATCACCGACTTCGCGCAGTCATCGCTTGGGGATGTGGTGTTCGTTCAGCTGCCCGACGTGGGAACGGGCGTTGCCGCCGGTGAGTCGTTCGGGGAGGTGGAATCGACCAAGTCCGTGTCGGACCTGTACGCGCCGGTCTCGGCAAAAATAGTGGCAGTCAACGCCGACCTGGATGGGCAACCGCAACTTGTGAATTCCGATCCGTACGGTGCCGGGTGGTTGCTGGACCTGCAGGCCGACGACGGCAGCTCGCTGGAGCAGGACTTCGCCGCGCTGCTGGACGCCGAAGCCTACCGGGGCACGCTAGCGGAATGACGGTTGTTAAGGTCCGTCCGGCGACGATGCGCGCCGGAGGTCGGCGCGAGCAGGAGCCGGACAGTCCGTCCTGCCAGCGCCGTCGGTCTGGCGAAACTGTGGTGGGGGGCACATTGACGCGCAGTGCGCGGTACGGTCGACAGATCGAAGGAACGCCGCTGGAAAGCCGGCCCGGCGGCGCGGGACAGGCAACGCCACAGCGGCTAGTGAGGAGCAGCGGGTGACGGACAACGACAACGACCAGACCTCCGACGATGTCACGGTGGAAACGACATCGGTATTCCGCGCCGACTTCCTCACCGAACTGGACGCTCCCGCGCAAACCAGCGCCGATACCGCAGTTTCTGGCGTCGAAGGTTTGCCGGCAGGCTCGGCGCTGCTGGTCGTCAAACGCGGGCCCAACGCGGGGTCCCGTTTCCTGCTGGACCAGCCGACCACCTCGGCAGGCCGCCACCCCGACAGCGACATCTTCCTCGACGACGTGACGGTCAGCCGCCGGCACGCGGAGTTCCGGCTGGAAAGCGACGAGTTCCACGTCGTCGACGTCGGCAGCCTCAACGGCACCTACGTCAACCGGGAACCGGTCGACTCGGCGGTGCTGGCAAACGGCGACGAGGTGCAGATCGGCAAATTCCGCCTGGTGTTCCTGACCGGCCCCAAGCCAGGCGAGGATTCGGGGCCCGGCAGCCAGTGACCGCACCCGATACGCCCGCGCTGGCCGGGATGTCGATCGGAGCGGTACTCGATGTGCTCCGCCCCGAGTTCCCGGATGTGACGATCTCCAAGATCCGCTTTCTGGAAGCCGAGGGCCTCGTCACTCCGCAGCGGGCCGCATCGGGATACCGCCGGTTCACTGCCTATGACTGCGCACGACTGCGCTACATCCTCACCGCTCAGCGGGACCAGTATTTGCCGCTCAAGGTGATCAAAGCCCAATTGGACGCTCAACCGGATGAGGAGCTGCCGACCACCGGAACCCATTACGGGATACCGCGTTTGCGCTCGGTATCCGGTGGTTCGGATCCGGCCCCGGCGGGGGCGGCGGGAACGCCGAGCCCGATCCGGCTGAGCCGAGAAGACCTGTTGAAGCGTTCCGGTGTCGACGCAGGGCTGCTGACCGCCCTGCTGAAAGCGGGCGTGATCTCGGCAGGCCCCTCCGGTTTCTTCGACGAGCACGCTGTGGTGATCCTGCAGTGCGCACGTGCGCTGGCCGACTACGGTGTCGAGCCGCGGCACCTGCGCGCGTTCCGTTCGGCGGCGGACCGGCAATCCGATCTCATCGCACAGATTGCCGGGCCGGTGGTCAAAGCGGGAAAGGCCGATGCCCGCGACCGCGCCGACGAATTGGCGCGGGAGGTTGCTGCCCTGGCAATCACCTTGCACACGTCGTTGATCAAGTCGGCTGTCCGCGACGTTCTGCACCGCTGAGGACTAGACTTCGGTCGACAGCTTGGTGTTCAACGGCTTGCCGGGTTGACAGTGTCCGACAGGCCCGCCGCACCAGGCTGAGTCCGGTAAAGCGGCATATGCGGAGGGCAGACACAGATGGGTGAAGTTCGCGTCGTCGGCATTCGCGTCGAGCAGCCGCAGAACCAGCCGGTGCTGTTGCTGCGCGAGGCCAACGGTGACAGGTATCTGCCGATCTGGATCGGCCAGTCGGAGGCTGCCGCGATAGCGCTCGAGCAGCAGGGCGTCGAGCCACCCCGTCCGCTGACGCACGATCTGATCCGCGATCTCATTGCCGCGCTGGGACATTCGCTGAAAGAAGTCCGGATCGTCGACCTGCAGGAAGGCACCTTCTACGCCGACCTGATCTTCGACCGCAACATCACCGTCTCGGCACGCCCCTCAGACTCGGTTGCCATCGCGCTGCGCGTGGGGGTGCCGATCTACGTCGAGGAAGCGGTGCTGGCCGAAGCCGGCCTGCTGATTCCCGACGAAAGCGACGACGAACCCAGCGGTGGGGTGCGCGAGGACGAGGTGGAGAAGTTCAAGGAGTTTCTGGACAGCGTCTCGCCCGACGATTTCAAGGCCACCTGACACCGCCGGATCCTTCCGGGCCTCAGCGGGGCCGGGAAGTTTGCCGGCGAGGCAACGTCACGGATGCGTCTCATCTGGCCCTTCGCCCGCAGACACGCCCGGCGGAAACCGGCCGGCGACACCCGTGACCGCCATACTTTGATGGCGACGATAACCACGACAGCGGGTCGAAAAGCGTATGCTCTCAAGCACTCGGGGCCGAAGCGATCCCGGCTGCGCGGGCGAGTGACATCGGGAAAGAGGAATTACGGTGGGCGAGCAACCACGCGACGGTCAGTTGGAGCTTGGGTCGGCATCCGTCGAGGATGACGACGAGGCCACCAGCCCTGACCGCACCGCTCCGGCGCCCAGCGAACCCGGCCTGCCCATTCAGGGCGGCCTGTTCCCCGACGATTCGGTGCCCGACGAACTGATCGGGTACCGCGGTCCCAGTGCTTGTCAGATCGCCGGGATCACTTACCGCCAGCTGGATTACTGGGCACGCACATCCCTGGTGGTGCCGTCGATCCGCAGCGCGGCGGGCTCCGGCAGCCAGCGGCTGTACTCGTTCAAAGACATCCTGGTGCTCAAGATCGTCAAGCGCCTGCTCGACACCGGTATCTCGTTGCACAACATCCGCGTTGCCGTCGACCACCTACGGCAGCGCGGCGTACAAGACCTGGCCAACATCACCCTGTTCTCCGACGGCACCACGGTGTACGAATGCACGTCCGCCGAAGAGGTCGTCGACCTGTTGCAGGGCGGGCAGGGCGTATTCGGCATCGCCGTGTCGGGTGCGATGCGCGAACTCACCGGTGTCATCGCCGACTTCCCCGGTGAGCGGGCGGACGGCGGTGAGTCGATCGCGGCCCCCGAGGATGAGCTCGCTTCGCGGCGCAAACATCGCGACCGCAAAATCGGCTAGCTTCGCTGCGGCGAGACTGCGAATTCGAACAGCTACGCGGCGTGTCGCGTACGAAATTTCAGTGTCGGCAGCTCTGGGCGCTCAACCGCGGTCGCCGGTAGACTGGCGGGGCATCGCCCTCGTGCGGGAGAGTTCCGTGACGGCCAGCCACGGACGCCGAAGGAGCAACACCTCTCCGCTAACCTCTCAGGCACCCGGACCGCACCAGGCCACGATGCCTCTGGAAAGCGGCGACACACCTGGTGGTGGTTCGCCCGCCCATGGGGAAAGGCGCACGGCGCCGAATCTCTCAGGCACCCGCATCGGGTAGACGACAGAGGGGGAGGGAGCGCCCACCTCTGCCCGTGTCAGGAGCCCCGCCAGTGTCCGACCACACGCCTTTCGCCCACCGGCACATCGGTCCCGACGACGACGCGATCGCCACCATGCTCGCGGTCATCGGCGTCGACTCCCTCGACGAGTTGGCCGCCCGCGCACTGCCCGCCGGCATCCTCGACGCCCTCACCGAGTCCGGCGCCGCGCCGGGCCTGGACCGGCTGCCGCCGCCGGCCACCGAGGCCGAGGCGCTGACCGAACTACGGGCGATGGCCGAGGCCAACACCGTCGCGGTGTCGATGATCGGGCAGGGCTATTACGACACCCTGACCCCACCGGTGCTGCGCCGCAACATCTTGGAGAACCCGGCCTGGTACACCGCCTACACGCCGTACCAGCCGGAGATCAGCCAGGGCCGGCTGGAAGCACTGCTGGATTTCCAGACCATGGTGGCCGACCTGACCGGTCTCGAGGTCGCCAACGCGTCCATGCTCGACGAGGGCACCGCAGCCGCCGAGGCCATGACGCTGATGCACCGCGCGACGAAAGGCACCGCCAACCGGCTGGCGGTCGACGTCGACCTGTTCGGGCAGACCGCCGCGGTGCTGGCGACCCGCGCCGAGCCGCTCGGTATCGAGATCGTCACCGCCGATCTGCGGGACGGCCTGCCGGCCGGCGACTTCTTCGGCGTCATCACCCAGCTGCCGGGAGCCAGCGGGCGGATCACCGACTGGAGCGGGCTGGTGTCGCAGGCGCACGACCGCGGTGCGCTGGTGGCCGTCGGCGCGGACCTGCTGGCGTTGACACTGAGCACCCCGCCCGGCGAGATCGGCGCCGACGTCGCCTTTGGCAGCACCCAAAGGTTCGGTGTGCCAATGGGATTCGGTGGCCCGCACGCCGGCTACCTGGTGGTGCAGACCGCGCATGCCCGGCAGTTGCCGGGCCGGCTGGTCGGTGTGTCGAAAGACCGTGACGGCGCGCCGGCGTATCGGCTGGCATTGCAGACCCGCGAACAGCACATCCGTCGCGATAAGGCGACCAGCAACATCTGCACCGCCCAGGTGTTGTTGGCGGTGATGGCCGCGATGTACGCCGGCTATCACGGCGCCGAGGGGCTGACCGCTATCGCCCGCCGGGTGCACGATCACGCTCAGATGATCGCCGGCGCACTCGGCGACGCACTGGTGCACGAGAGGTTCTTCGACACGGTGTTGGCGCGGGTTCCCGGCCGTGCCGACGCGGTTCTTGCCGCGGCCAAGGCCACCGGCATCAACCTGTGGCGCGTCGACGCCGATCACGTGTCGGTCGCTTGCGATGAAGCCACCACCGGCGCGCATGTCGCCGCCGTGCTCGAGGCGTTCGGGTTCGAGGCGGCCGAACCAGCCGGCGCCGACATCGCAACCCGGACATCGAAGTTCCTGACGCACCCGGCGTTCACTGACTACCGAACCGAGACGTCGATGATGCGACGGCTGCGGACCCTGGCCGACAAAGATGTGGCGTTGGACCGCAGCATGATTCCGCTCGGCTCCTGCACGATGAAGCTCAACGCCGCCGCCGAGATGGAGCCGATCACCTGGCCGGGATTCGCCCGCCAGCATCCCTTCGCCCCGGCCTGCGACACTCCGGGCCTGCGTCAGCTCATCGCGGAGCTGGCGACCTGGCTGATCCGGCTGACCGGGTACGACGCCGTCTCGCTGCAACCCAACGCCGGCTCGCAGGGCGAATACGCGGGGTTGCTGGCAATCCACGACTATCACGCCAGCCGCGGCGAATCGCAGCGCGACGTGTGCCTGATTCCGTCGAGTGCGCACGGCACCAACGCCGCGTCGGCGGCGATGGCCGGCATGCGGGTGGTCGTGGTGGCCTGTCGCCAGAACGGCGACGTCGACCTCGATGATCTACGCGCCAAGGTCGCTGAGCACGCCGAGCAACTGTCGGCGTTGATGATCACCTATCCCTCGACCCACGGGGTCTACGAGCACGACATCGCCGAGGTGTGCGCGGCCGTGCACGACGCCGGCGGTCAGGTCTACGTCGACGGCGCCAACCTCAATGCGCTGGTCGGGTTGGCGCGGCCGGGGAAGTTCGGCGGCGACGTCAGCCACCTGAACCTGCACAAGACGTTCTGCATTCCGCACGGTGGCGGCGGCCCCGGCGTCGGGCCGGTGGCGGCGCGGGCTCATCTGGCACCGTTTTTACCCGGGCATCTGCTGGCGCCGGAGTTACCGACGGGTCGGCAGGTGTCCTCGGCGCCCTACGGATCGGCCTCGATCCTGCCGATCAGCTGGGCCTACATCCGGATGATGGGCGCCGCCGGCTTGCGCAAGGCGTCGCTGGTTTCGATCGCCTCGGCCAACTACATCGCGCGCCGGCTCGACGAGTACTACCCCGTGCTGTACACCGGCGAGCACGGGATGGTGGCTCACGAGTGCATTCTGGATCTGCGGCCGATCACCAAGTCAACCGGCGTGACGGTCGATGACGTCGCAAAACGGCTGGCCGACTACGGGTTTCACGCGCCGACCATGAGCTTTCCGGTGACCGGCACGCTGATGGTCGAGCCGACCGAAAGTGAGAGCCGGGCCGAGGTCGATGCCTTTTGCGAGGCGATGATCGCCATCCGCGGCGAGATCGACCTTGTCGGCGCGGGGGAGTGGCCGGTGGACGACAATCCGCTGCGGGGCGCGCCGCACACCGCCGAGTGCCTGCTGGTGGCCGATTGGGACCACCCCTACACCCGCGAACAGGCCGCCTACCCGCTGGGTAAAACCTTCCGGCCCAAGGTGTGGCCACCGGTGCGCCGCATCGACGGCGCCTACGGCGACCGCAACCTGGTCTGCTCCTGCCCGCCCGTGGAGGCGTACGCGTGAGAGCGGCCTGACGGGGGAGGCCCATCACCCTCGACGGCAGCTGCTCAGCTGAGGAAGGTGTCGACCGCCGTCGCCAGATCCGGCGAGGCCGACGTGCCCACGTTGCGGTAGGTGCCGCCGCTGACCTTGGCGACGGCTTCCCAGGTCGCCCGGTCCGGATCTGAGCCGATGTCGATGATGTTGACCGCGACCGGCTTGGCCGGGTCCAGGCTGCCGCGGATGGAGTCTTCCAGCCCCGCGCCGTCGAGAGTCTGATCGGTGTGTGGTCCCGCCGTCACCACCAGCACCGAATTAGTCTGCCCGGCACGGAAATTGGCCACGGCCTCTTGGTAGACCAAGCGCAGGGTGGTGAAGGACACCGCGCCGCCGGGCGACGAATACTGTTGATCCAACGCCGCATTCAACGCGGCGGTTCGCGGTTGACCGTTGACCTGGTCGCCCAGAGGTCCGGCCGGTACCTCGGAACGGCCTTCTTTTCCGTCGAATGTCCAAAGGCCGATCACGGAATTCGGCGCCAGCGCCCCAACCCGGTCCCTGACTGCCGCGATCACGTTGGCCAGTCGCGTCTTGCCGCCCTCGTCGGTGGTCATCGACTGGTCGAGCATGATGGTGGCCGCCGGCGCGGCTGCCGGTGCGGTCAACGTGTCGGCAAGCGTCGCGCGCATCGTGTCGTCACCGACCGACAGAGCCGCCGGCAGCGCCGGGAAAGCGGTCACGTTGCTCTTCGGCGGTTTCACGCCCGGGGCCCGGAAACCGGCTTTGCCCAGGTCCTCGAGTTGGTCCGGTTTGCGTAAGAAACGGGCGAACGCGCTGGCGGCGGTGACCTGCTCTCGGGAGAGCCATGAGCCACTGAGCAACACCGTCGGGAAGTCGGCGACCGCCGCCGGACCCGGTGGCAGCCAGGAACTCAGCGTGCTTGCCGCGTCGGACAGCGACTGTCCGCGTTGGAACAGCTGCTGTTCGGTGACAGCGACTGCGTGCACCGGCGCGGTCGCCGGATCGCCGGGTTTGACCAGCGCATTCATTGCCTCTGTCACCGTGTTGTCCGACAGCTTGGGCTGCGTGTCGATCAGCGTGCGTACCGCGCCGCTGCCCGACGTGGCCGGGGCGCCCGGTGCCGACGCCGACGCCACCGCCTCAGCCGCCAGGAACGCCGCATCGCTGTTGCCGTTGGTCGGCAACGCCAGCCGCAACGATCCCCAGGCCGGCAGTTTCACTGCGGTCAGGCCGTCCGGATTGCTCTGCAGGCCGGGCAAAGTCGCCCAGGACTGGCCGCCGAGCGCGCGCTGCAGCTCCGGTCGAAGCGCGAGCAGCACCGGGGAGGTGACCAGGGAACGGCTGTCACTGATCGTCTGCTTGCCCGCGGCGGCGGACAGCCGCGCCGCGGATACCGAACTGCCCGGAATCCACAGCGCCGGACGGTCACCCAGTTCCGATGGCCACTTGCCAATGAAACCGCTGACGACGGCGTCGGAATCGGCCTGCTTGACGGTCACGGCGACGCAGCGGTCGCCGACCGGTTCGGCTGACCCGTTGTAGCGATCGGCGAAATTCTGGATGGTGCTGGCGATCGCGGGATCGGCGATCACCGCGACGGTCTCTTTGCCGGCGGTGCAGCGGGCGGCGGTGGTGCGCGAGCGATGGGACAGCGCGTCGCCGAAGAAGCGCCACAGGATCACCGCCCCGACCAGCACCACGACGGCGATCAGCGCGGCGACAACGCCGACACTGACACCGCGGCGGCCGCCGTCGCTGCGGTGGCCACCGCCCCAGTCGTCGCCACCGCGGTGACCGCCGGCGGCCGGTGGCGGCGAAGCCGGGGGACGACCGACCGGACTGGCGAAGTCGGGAAGATCCTTTTCCTCTTCTTCGGTGCCGGCACCGGCGTCGGCGTCGGCGTCGGCGTCGGCGGAGTGGTAGGGCTCGTCGCCCTGAACGCCTTGCCCGGCAACATCGTCGGCAACGTCGGCGCCGCCGTCACGAACACCGGCAGCCTCGCCGGCTGAGTCTTCGGGCGGTTCGCCGCCCGGTACTCCAGGCCGGCGCTTGCTGTGTCTACCCATGCTTAGCGGTGCTCATCCATTTCGAGCCTTGAACTCGCGGCGGCGCCGGTGCAGGATCGGCTCGGTGTAACCGCTGGGCTGCTGTGTCCCGGAGAGGATCAGCTCCTGGGCGGCCAGAAAGGCGATGCTGTCGTCGAAGTCGGGCGCCATCGGCCGGTAGGCGGAGTCGCCGGCGTTCTGTTGGTCCACCAGCGGAGCCATCCGCTCCAAGCTGGCCCGCACGTCGGCTTCGGTGATGACGCCGTGCCGCAGCCAGTTGGCCAGCAGCTGGCTGGAGATCCGCAGGGTGGCACGGTCTTCCATGAGCGCGATGTTGTGGATGTCGGGCACCTTGGAAGACCCGACGCCCTGGTCGATCCAGCGCACCACGTAGCCCAGGATCGACTGGCAGTTGTTGTCGACCTCTTCTTTGATCTCTTCAGGTGCCCAGGCCAGTTCCTTGGCGGACGGAATGGTCAGCAACGCCTCGATGGTGGCGCGTCGCTCACCGGCGAGCTGCTGCTGCACGGCTGCCACATCCACTCGGTGGTAGTGCATCGCGTGCAGGGTGGCCGCGGTGGGTGACGGCACCCAGGCGGTGCTGGCGCCGGCGCGGGGCTGCGCGATCTTCTGCTCGACCATGTCGGCCATCAGTTCGGTCATCGTCCACATGCCCTTGCCAATCTGGGCGTGACCGGCGAACCCGGCAGCCAGGCCGGCGTCGACGTTGTTGTCTTCGTAGGCCAGAATCCAGGGCTGGGTTTTCATGGCGCCTTTGCGCACCATCGGGCCGGATTCCATCGAGGTGTGGATCTCGTCGCCGGTGCGGTCCAGGAAACCGGTGTTGATGAACACGATGCGGTCGGCCGCGGCTTTGATGCAGGCTTTCAAGTTGACCGTGGTGCGCCGCTCTTCGTCCATGACGCCGACTTTGATGGTGTTCTGCGGCAACCCCAGGACGTCTTCGACCCGGCTGAACAGTTCGGCGGTGAAGGCCACCTCGTCGGGCCCGTGCATCTTGGGCTTGACGATGTAGATCGACCCGGTGCGGCTGTTCGCCAGCGGACCGCTGGCCCCGTCGCTGTCCGAGCCGGCTTTCAGCCCATGAATAGCGGCCAGTCCGGTGAACAGCGCGTCCTGGATGCCCTCGAACACCTCGGTGCCGTCGGCTCCGCCGTTTGCACCGCCGTTCTCGAGGACGATGGCGTCGTTGGTCATCAGGTGGCCCACATTGCGCACGAACAGCAAGCTGCGTCCGGGCAAGACGAACTCGCTGCCGTCCGGCGCGGTGTAGTGGCGGTCCTGGTTGAGCGTCCGGGTGAAGGTATCGCCGTCCTTGGTCACCTCGGCCGTCAGGTCGCCACGGTTCAGGCCAAGCCAGTTGCGGTAGGCGCGAACTTTGTCGTCGGCGTCCACCGCGGCGACCGCGTCTTCGAAGTCGATGATCGTGGTGACCGCCGACTCCAGGACCACGTCCTTGACCCCGGCGGTGTCGGTTCGCCCGACCGGCGACTCGGGGTCGATCAAGATCTCGATGTGCAGGCCGTGGTTGGTCAGCAGGACCGAGCTCGGCGCGTCGGGCTCACCGGTGTAACCGGCGAACTGGCCGGGGTCGGAAAGCCCGGTCGAGTCCTCGGACAGCTGCACCGACAGTTGACCGTCGTCGACGGCGAAGCCGCTGGCGTCGGTGTAGGACCCCGACGCCAGCGGCACCGCCTCGTCGAGGAAGTGGCGCGCATAGGCGATCACCTTGTCGCCCCGCACCCTGTTGTAGCTGCTGCCCTGCTCGGCACCGTCGGTCTCCGGGATGACGTCGGTGCCGTACAGCGCGTCGTAGAGCGAGCCCCACCGGGCGTTGGCCGCGTTCAGTGCGAAGCGGGCGTTGGTGACCGGCACCACCAGCTGCGGACCGGCCGTCGTGGTGATCTCCGGGTCGACACCGGAGGTGGTGATGGTGAAGTCGTCGGGTTCGGGCTCGAGATAGCCGATCTCGGTGAGGAACTGGCGGTAGGCCTCCGGGTCGTGCGGGTCGATGACGCGATGCCGGTGCCACTTGTCGATCTGGGCCTGCAGTTCGTCGCGGCGGCGCAGCAGGTCGGAGTTGCGCGGGGTGAGGTCGGTGACCACTTTGTCGACACCCGCCCAGAAGCTGTCAGGGTCGATACCGGTGCCGGGCAAAGCCTCGCTGTTGACGAAGTCGTACAGCACCTTGGCGACGCGCAAGTTGCCCACCGGCACGCGATCAGTCATCGTTCCTCCCTGTCTGGCAACTAGCCAGCCTACCCGGCCGCTTGCACGACTACCCGCATCCGGCGGCCTGCAACAGCAGGTCACACCGGTCCAGCAGCGCATTCCGCAGCGGCGCAGCACGCTGGGCGATGGCGCTCTGGCAACGCACGTACTCGGCAAGGCCCGCGCTGGTTTCGACGGCGATCAGCGAGTACCCGTAGTCGCTGAGATCATACGGGCTGGCCCGCATGTCGACTTCGCGGGCGGCTTTCCCGGTGTCGCGCCCATACGCGGGCAGTTCAACAGCAGCCCGACTCGACCGGCAGCTCAGCTGCTGGCACCCGGTGTGCAGTCGATGGCCGGTCCGCTTCATCAGATGAAATTGATCGGGTATCCGTCTCGCTCACCTCATCGACGCCGGTGTGCGTACGCTCCCTTCATGGAATTACGTGGGAAGCGAGTGTTGATCACCGGGGCGTCCCGAGGCATCGGCGAGTCGTTCGCTCATGCCTTCGCCGCCGCTGGAGCGACCGTCGCGCTCGTCGCCCGGAGCAAGGACGCGCTTGCGGCGCTCGCGGCACAGCTCGGCGGCACGGCCCACCCCGCCGACCTGTCGGACCCCACGCAGGTCGCCACCCTGATCAGTCAAGTCGAAGACGAAGCTGGTCCGGTCGACGTCTTGGTGAACAACGCCGGCGTCGGGCATCCGGCTGACGTGGCGAACGTGGTCAGCGACCATCTGCGCCAAACCACTGAGATCAATTACCTCTCCCCGGCCGAGCTGTGCCGGCAGGCTATCCCCGGCATGCTGGGACGCGGCGGCGGGCACATCGTCAACGTTTCGTCGATGGCCGACTGCGCCGTCTTCCCTGGCCTCGCCGCCTACTCAGCATCGAAGGCCGCGCTTTCCCACTTCACCGCGGGGCTGCGGGCCGACCTTCGCGGGTTGTCGATCGGCACCACCCTGGTGGAACTCGGGCCGATCCCTACCGACATGCTCGCCGAAACCGAGGACTATGAGCCGACGGCCAAAGCGTTTCAGCGCTTCTACCGGATGCGGCTCGCGGTCGACGTGCCCCGCGAGAAAGTGGCCGACGCGGTCGTCGAGGCGGTACAGAAAGATCGAAGGCACGTGCGGATTCCTAAGCGAGCCGCTTTCTTCCCGATACTGTGCGAAGTGCCGCGGCGTACCGCAGAAGTGTTGCTCACCGGCGTGCCGCACCGAGTGCAGTAACCAACCGACGAAGCCGATGCCCGCCCGAAATACCGTCGCCGTGTCGACCCGATTCCGGGTTCTCTGAGATCGCACCGGTTTGCCGGCATGAGCACCGTTCTCGCTCCGCAGGAATGGCTGCAGCGCCGCGACCGCCATCAGAACCGGGTGACAAAGCTGCTCGGCCCGTATCTTCAGCGGCGGGCCGAAGGTCGAGCAAACCCGGTCGTCGACTTCCTTTTCACCTACTACAACCTGACGCCGGGACAGCTACGGCGATGGCAGCCAGGATTCGGGGTGACCTTGACCGGTCCCGAGTCGGGTGAATACGAGAATCGCCGAGGCTACCGCCGCACCGACGTGGGAGTGGCCGTCGATCCTGAGCACCTGACCCGACGCCGACCGACCGTCGAGTACGTCACCCGCCTGATGGCGGCCACCGGGGACCGGCCTGCCAGTCTGGCGTGCTTCGGGCTTCATGAGTGGGCGATGGTCTACCGGGCTGAACCCGAGCAGGTGCGTCACAACGTGCCGCTTCGGTTAGGCCGTGACGGCACCGACGCCGTGGTCGAGTCGATGCCGTTGCGGTGCACGCACTTCGACGCCTTCCGGTTCTTCACCGACCCGGCACGCGCCAGAAATGCCAGCCAATTGAGCCGACCGGGCCAGCTGGCGACCGAGCAACCGGGCTGCCTTCATGCCGCCATGGACCTGTACCGATTCGCCGCCAAGTTGTTGCCCCTGATCCAGTCCGAGCTGGTGATCGATGCCTTCGAACTGGCCTACAAGGCACGTGAACTCGACATGTGCGCCAGCCCATATGACCTGCGGGCATTCGGGTACGAAGCGATCCCGGTCGAGACAGCAGCCGGCCGAGCCAGGTACGTGCGACAGCAGACCGCTGTGGCGACGAAATCGGCGACCGTGCGGTCCGCACTGCTGAGGCGATGTCAGCAGCTCCTCGCCGACGCCGGTGCCACCGGATCCTAAGAGCGGAGCGTCGAGGCTTCACGCACGGTTGGCGCCTTTCCGCACCGTGCCCACCAGGTCGTCGACCAGGTCGTCGAGCGCCACCATCGCGACCACCCGACCGCCTGGGGCGGTGACCAGGGCCAGGTGGCTGTTGCTGCGCCGCAAGCGTGACAACGCCTCCGCCAGCGGCAACGACTCGGGTATCCGGGGCAGCGGCCGGACCGTGGCCAGGTCGATGCGGGCGTCGGGATGGTCGCTGAGCGAGAGCAGATCCTTGATGTGCAGATAGCCGAGGTAGGTACCGTCCGCGCCGGTGACCGGAAACCGGGAGTAGCCGCTTTCTGCCAGCGCCTGTTCGACCGCACCGACCGTCGGGCCGGTCCCGGGCGCCGCCGGAACCGACCGGACGTCGGCGAGGGGCACCGCGACATCGGCGACCACGCGATTGCGAATCTGCAGCGCTCGGGTGAGTCGGGTGTGCTCCTCGCGATCGAGCAGGCCTTCCGACACCGACTCGGCGATCATCTCCCGCAGCTCGGCCATGGACACCGTGAGGGCGAGCTCATCGCGGGGCTCGACCCCGAGCGCGCGAAGAAGCAGATTGGCGCAGCGGTTGTATAACGCGATGAACGGACGGGCGGCCCGCACGTAGACCAGGTAGGGCGGAATCAGCAGCATCGCCGCTTTCTCCGGCCCGGCGATGGCGATGTTCTTGGGCACCATCTCGCCGAGCAGCACATGCAGCGTCACGACGATGGCCAATGCGACGACGAAGGACACCGTGTGCAGCAGCGCGTCAGGCAAACCCAGCAGGCGAAACGGCGTGTGCAACAGGTCGGCGACCGCCGGCTCACCGATCCGGCCGAGCAGGATCGAGGCGACCGTGATACCCAGCTGGGCGCCGGCGAACATGAGCGGCAGCCGCTCGCCGGCCCGGATCACCGTGACCGCGCTCGGCCGGCCCTGTTCGGCCAGGGTTTCCAGCCGGTCTCGCCGCACCGAGATCAGCGAGAATTCGGCACCGACGAAGAACGCGTTGGCGCCGATCAGCAGTAGCGTCAGCAGCACTCGCAGGACGTCGGTCATCAGCGGCTCAGTCCCGAGCGGATCCCGTCGCCGCGGCCAACCTCGGCCAGCTCGAGCAGGTCGATCCGGCGACCCGCCATCCGAACGACGGTGGCCCGCCAGTGGTTGGACGTGTCGGACAGCCGGTCGGGGTCGAATGCGGTGAGCTCCACCGTTTCGCCGTCCTCCGGGATGTGGCCAAGTTCCTGCAGCACCAGCCCCCCGATGGTCTCGTACTCCCCGTCCGGAGCGCGGTAGCCGGTGGCCGCGGCGATCTCGTCGATGCGCAGCAGACCCGATACCCGCCAGCCGTTGCCGGCGGCCACCACATCGGGAGTGGCGTCGTCGTGTTCGTCGCGGACGTCGCCGACGATCTCTTCGACCAGGTCCTCGACGGTGACCATGCCCGCGGTGCCGCCGTACTCGTCGACAACCAGCGCCGTCTGCAAGCCGCTGGCGCGGGTCTGAGCCATCACCGAGTCGCCGTCCAGGGTCGAGGGCACCACGGCCACCGGTTGTGCCAACGCGGTCAGCAGTGTGTGCGCGCGCTCCGCGGCCGGCACCGCAAACACCTGCTTGACGTGCACGAGGCCGACCGTCTGGTCGAGGTCACCGTCGACGATCGGGAACCGGGAGAACCCGGTCTCAGTGGCGGTCGCGACCAGATCGGCGACGGTGTCGTCGTCCTGCAACGTGACGATCTTGGACCGCGGAGTCATCAACTCTTCGGCGGTCAGGGCCCCGAACTGCAGCGACCGGTGCACCAGCGCGGCGGTGGTCGGGTCCAGCGAGCCGCTGCGCGCGGAGGTCCGCACCAGCGACACCAGCTCCTGCGGTGAGCGTGCCGACCGCAGCTCCCGGGCGGGCTCGATGCCCAGCCGACGCACGATTCGGTCCGCTGCCCCGTTGGTCAGCCGGATCGCCGGCGTCAGAATCAGCGAAAACAGCACTTGGGGGCCGGCCACCGCACGAGCGGTCGGCAGCGGGCGCGCCACCGCGAGGTACTTGGGCACCAGCTCCCCGAATACCATCGACAGCGACGTCACGATCACCAGCGCCACGAAGGCGACCACTGCGTCGGCTATCCGCTCGGGCACGCCGAGCGCATCCAACCCGGGATGCGGCGCTTCAGCCACCAGCGGTTCGGTGAGGTAGCCGGTGACCAGGGTTGTGATCGAGATACCCAGCTGGGCGCCGGACAACTGAAACGACAGCGTGCGATGTGCTTGGTGCAGGTACCGATCGCGACGAGCGCCGGTACCCGCGTGCGCCTCGACGGTGCTGCGCTCGAGGGTGGTCAGCGAGAATTCGGCGGCGACGAACAACGCGGTGCCCGCGGTCAGCACCGCGATAGCCAGCACGCTGCACAGGGTGACGGCGAGGTTCATCAGCAGCTCGGTCGCCGCTTCCTCAGGCTCCGGTCGACGGCGCTGTCGCGTGCCTGCGGCACATCAACCCTTTCGCTTCAGCCCCACTACCTGAAGCTCACATGGTAGCGAAAACCGATGCCGCGCCGCGGTCATGACACCGCGGTGTCACCAACCGAACGGCCGCGGGTGACCTTCGGCGTAGCCTGCCGCCGACTGCATGCCGAGTACCGCCCGCTCGTGCAACTGCGCCAGGCTCGACGCGCCGACGTAGGTGCAGGTGCTGCGCAGCCCGGAGGTGATGTGGTCGATCAGGTCCTCGACCCCGCCACGGGCCGGGTCCAATTCCATCCGGGAGGCGGAGATACCCTCCTCGAACAGCGCCTTGCGGGCCCGGTCGAACGCGCTGTCGGCGGCGGTCCGGGCGACCACGGCACGCTTGGATGCCATCCCGTAGCTTTCTTTGTAGGGCTGGTTGTCCCGGTCGCGCATCAGGTCGCCGGGGGATTCGTAGGTGCCGGCGAACCAGGACCCGATCATCACGTTCGCCGCCCCAGCAGCTAGCGCCAGCGCCACATCCCGGGGCTGGCGGACCCCGCCGTCGGCCCAGACGTGGGCGCCGAGTTCTCGTGCGGCGGCGGCGCATTCGGCGACGGCCGAGAACTGCGGCCGGCCCACGCCGGTCATCATCCGGGTGGTGCACATCGCCCCGGGACCGACACCGACTTTGACGATGGCCGCCCCTGCGCTGATCAGGTCGCGGGTGCCCTCAGCCGAGACGACGTTGCCCGCCGCCAGCGGCAGCCCGAGGTCCAGCGCCGAGACGGCCTTGATTGCGTCGAGCGCCTTCACCTGATGGCCGTGCGCAGTGTCGATCACCAGCACATCGACGCCGGCGTCGGCCAGCGCCTGGGCCTTGGCGGCCACATCGCCGGTGATCCCGACGGCCGCACCGACGCGCAGCCGGCCCGCACGGTCCAGCGCCGGGGTGTAGATGCCGGCGCGCACGGCCCCGGTGCGGGTCAGCACGCCGGCCAGGATACCGTCGGCGCTGGTCAACACTGCCACGTCGACCGGTGCATGCTCGAGCAGGTCGAACACCCGGCGCGGGTCGGTGCCCACCTGGGCGGTCACGAAATCGCTGATCGCCACGTCGCGGACACGGGTGAAGCGATCCACGCCCGCGCAGGACGATTCGGTCACCAACCCGATCGGGCGGCCTTCGCAGATCACCACCGCCGCGCCGTGCGCGCGTTTGTGGATCAGCGCGATCGCGTGAGACACCGAGTCGTCGGGCTCCAGCATCACCGGGGTGTCGACGACCAGGTCGCGGCTTTTGACGAACTGCACTGTATTCCGCACTGCGCTGATCGGCAGGTCCTGCGGCAGAATCACGAGGCCGCCGCGGCGTGCCACGGTCTCGGCCATCCGGCGACCGGCGACCGCCGTCATGTTCGCGACCACCACCGGAATCGTGGTGCCCGAGCCGTCCTCGGTGGACAGGTCGACGTCGAACCGTGACTCGACGTCGGAACGATTCGGCACGATGAAGACGTCGTCGTAGGTCAGGTCATAACCGGGTCGGTGCCCGTTCAGATACCTCATCGGTGACCGTTCGCCCCCTTTGGCCGGCCCGCTGCGATTCAGGCCGATATCTCGCTGCGGTCCCCGCCCCACAGGGTGTGAAACTTCTTGTCCCGATCTTCGTCGATTCGCCCGTAAGTATGGGCGCCGAAGAAGTCCCGCAAACCTTGCGTCAGCGCCGCGGGCAGCCGCTCGGTGCGCAGCGCATCATAGTAGGACAGCGCCGAGGAGAATCCCGGGATCGGGATGCCCAGCCCGGTAGCGGTCGCCACAACCCGGCGCCAGCTGTCGATGGCCGATCCGATCGCGTCGCGGAAGTATGGCGCCGCGATCAGCGTCGGCAGTTCGGGGTTGTCGTCGAACGCCTCTTTGATGCGATTGAGGAATTTCGCGCGGATGATGCAGCCGCCGCGCCAGATCGTGGCGAGGTCGCCGGGCGTGAGATCCCAGTCGTATTCGGCGCTGCCGGCCTGGATCTGGTTGAAGCCTTGCGCGTAGGCGATGATCTTCGACGCGTAGAGGGCCTGACGTACGTCTTCGATGAACTGCTTCGCATCGTCGGGCGTAGCGCTCAGCTCGCCGGAGGCCAGCTCCGCGGTGGCCTTGCGCTGATCCACCGCACCCGACAACGCGCGGGCGAACACGGCCTCGGCGATACCGGTGACCGGCACACCGAGGTCAAGCGCGGACTTCACCGTCCAGCGACCGGTCCCTTTCTGTTCGGCCTCGTCGAGGATGACGTCCACCAGCGGCTTGTCGGTTTTGGCGTCTTTGTGGCGCAGCACCTGGGCGGTGATCTCCACCAGGAAGCTGTCGAGCTCGCCGGAGTTCCATTCGTCGAACACGTCGGCGATCTCGTCGGCGGTGTGGCCCAGCCCGTCGCGCAGCAACTGATAAGCCTCACCGATCAGTTGCATGTCGGAATACTCGATGCCGTTGTGCACCATCTTCACGAAGTGCCCGGAACCGTCCGGGCCGATATGGGTGCAGCAGGGCACCCCGTCGACGTGGGCGGAGATCTCCTCGAGCAGCGGCCCCAGCGACTTGTACGACTCCGCCGGCCCGCCGGGCATGATGGACGGCCCGTTGAGCGCGCCTTCTTCACCGCCGGAGATGCCCGCCCCGACGAAGTGCAGGTCGCGTTCGGCCATCGCCTTCTCGCGCCGGATGGTGTCGGTGTAGAGCGCGTTGCCGCCGTCGATGATGATGTCGCCGTCTTCCATGGCGTCGGCGAGTTCGCCGATGACGGCGTCGGTGGCCTCGCCGGCCTTGACCATGATCAGCACGCGGCGTGGCTTCTCCAAAGCGGCAAGGAATTCCGGGATTGTCTCGGTACGTACGAAGTTGCCCTCGGAGCCGTGCTCGTCGAGCAGCGCGTCAGTCTTGGCCACCGACCGGTTGTGCAGCGCCACCGTGTAGCCGTGCCGGGCGAAGTTCCGGGCGATGTTCGAACCCATCACGGCCAGGCCGGTGACGCCGATCTGCGCGCTGCCCTCGTTCGATTCCGATGAGCCCATGTGTTCCCCTCTCGGCTTGGTTTGCTAGACGCTGAAGAGCCGGTGCAGTTCGATCAGCCACGGCACTGCCATGGACACGGTCGGCACCACCAGCACCGCCGCGGCGGCCAGATAGGCGGCCGCCGACACCGCCAGGCTGTTCCCGCGCCCCGACAACCGACGCACCCGCAACACCGTGCTGGGCCCGCCCGCGGCCAACGCGCCCGACGGGGCCTGACCCGAGGCGCAGGTCACCAGCGCCCGGGCCAGGGGAGTCCGCCCGGCCACCCGCACGGCGGCGTCATCGGCAAGCAGCTCGACGAGCAGCCGCACCGCATCGAGCGCGCTGGCGCTGCGGACGAACCGGGGGAAAGCGGTGTGCACGGCGATGAACGCCTCGAGGACAAGGTCGTGCCGAGCCCGCAAGTGTGCGCGCTCGTGCCGCAGAATCGCGGTGACTTCATCTTCGGTGAGCGCACTCAGTGTTCCTTCGCTGACCACGACCCGGCGGCGCACGCCGGGGAGGCAGTAGGCCAACGGCTGCGGCACTCTCAAGATGCGCAGATCACTGGGCCGCCTGGGCTCGGCGTCGCCGGCGACGCCGAGCAGGTCGACCAGCATGCGGTGATGAGCGCGGCGTCGTCGCGTGCCGATCGCGACCTGCACCGCCGCGATCGCCAGCCGTGCACCGACCAGCAGCGTCAATGCGAAGACAGCCACGTAGAGCCCGGTCAACGGCCAGCCGAGCCGGCCTACGTCGCCGGCGAGGCTTGCTGTCGGACGCCCGTCCGAGCCGGGCATCAACAGGCGGCTGGCGATCGCAATGCCGGCACTGAACGCGGAAAGCACAGCTGCCAGTGCGATGGCCTGCCACAGCACTACCGCGGCCCGCGGTGCCCGCAGTGGCCAGGTCGCGCGCGCGAGCAACGCCGGGATCGGGCCGACCAGCAGCGCCGCAAGCAGTGTAAACGCCAGCCCGGACACGTCGTCGTCTCTCTCAGTCCTCCACGCCGATTTCCGCAGACCGGGTTCCCCGGTGATGTACTTCCAAATCAGCCAGGGCACGTCGCAGGGCAGCTGCCTCGTCGGCACCGACCTGCTCGACGAAGTGCACCAGCGCGGCCTGCCGGCTGCCGGAGTCCGCGGCCTGGTCCAACGCGTCGACCATCAGACCGGCGACGAGTTCGTCGCGCCCGCGAACGGGCGCGTAGCGGTGCGCCCGGTCGTCGCGGATCTGCGACACCAGATTCTTCTTGGCGAGCCGCTGCAGCACCGTCATCACGGTCGTATAGGCCAGGTCGCGCCGGGCGGACAATGCCTCATGGACCTGCCGAACGGTTTGCGGCTCGGGCGTGGACCACAAGTGGTCCATCACCGCACGTTCAAGATCTCCCAGGCGCGTCAGCTTGGCCATGTATTCGTCATCTCCTGTGCGACAGGCACAGCGTACCGCTGCTTACTACCACGTGTCGTACGGGGCTCGGCGTGCTCACCGCGAACACCTTGCCACTTTAGGGCAGCCTTCCCTATGCTGAGCCAGTCGAGAGTCCATCCGACCGCGGTTGAGTCCTGAGGGCTGCAGCGACCCCCGGTCCACTCGATAGCGAGCCCCGTGCCCTGGCTGCACGGGGCTCGGCCGTGTCGAGGACGGGCGCGGCAGCGCTGCCAGATCGCCTCACCGCACAGGAATGGCGTCAGCGTGCGGGGCGTCGCTGTTGGCGTGGGTGCGAGTGGTCACCATGTACAAGAGGCCGAGGCCGATAACGGCCGCCGACATCAGCAAGACAACGTAGTTGTCGTACCACGGGGCCTCAGGGGTCCTCGGCCAGCAGACGTTGGTGATCGCCGCGACGCCATAGCCAGTGCGCCGACGTTGACGAGCATTCCCGGCGGCCCAGCTGGTACTTACCGGACGGCTTCCAGCCCTTCAGCCTGGCACGCAGCGCGGCCAGCACCACCATCTGGAACCGAGATACACCCGACCGTGCCGAAGCTGATGAGCTTGTTGAGCGGGTGGGTCGAGATGATGGAACCGATGATGAGCGTCGCCGGGATAATGACCGAAGCCAGCAGGGCGTAAGGCGGCACGTGTCTTTTGTGATCGAAGTGCGCCAAGAGCCGAGAGCCGATGATCATGCCATCGCGTCCGTAGGAGAAAATCAGCCGGCTGGCTGCGGCCTGCAGACTCAGTGCGCACGAGACGAACGAGATCAACACGATGCCGAGCACGATCCTTGACCCGATGTCTCCGAACGCCCCTGCCAGAACAGTGTCGATCGGATCACTGTCTTCACCGCGAATTACCGCACCGAAATCGGCGACCGACAAGATCAGGCTCAAGCAGACGAATGTGGCTGCGGAACCGCCGACGTAGATGGTGCGCCGCATCGCTTTCGGAATCTGCACACCTGGATTACGGACCTCCTCGGCGACGTCGCCACACGCCTCGAAGCCGAAGAACTGGTAGAGGCCGATGAGGCTGGCGGCCAGGAAAGCGTAGAGGAAGCTGTGATCGCCCTGAGCACCGAAGCTGTGGAACAGCACACCGAGTCCGTGGTGCCGGTGGGTGAGCAGCAGCCAAACGCCGACCACCAGGGCGCCAATGAGCTCGGCGCTGAAGCCAAAGATGGCGAAATAGCCCAGTATCTTGGTTCCGGTCAGGTTGATGAGGGTGGCCACCACCAACACGCCGAGTGCGCAATAGATCTTGGCGTGCACCGAGGGCGCAAAGCCGAACATGGCGGCGACGTACGGGCCTGCGCCGAAGGCCGCGTCCGCGATCAGTGCGAGCAGGCAGAACATGTAGACCCACCCGGTCATCCACGCCCATTTGCGTCCCCACAACCGTCGCGCCCACGGATAGACGCCCCCGGCCACCGGGAACTGGGCCACTACTTCACTGAAGACCAGCGCGACCAGCATCTGCCCCGCCCGACGATCAGCAGACTCCAGATCATCGGCGGACCGGCGGCAGCCAACGCGAACGCGAACACCGTGTAGATGCCGACCACCGGCGACAAATAGGTAAAGCCCAGCGAAAAATTGGCCCACGGGCTCATGTCCCTTTTGAACTCCGACTGAAATCCAGCGCCTTCAGTTGCGCTTGGTCCTCGTCGTCGTTTCCAACGTCGGACGTCAGGTCGAGCGCCGACCCGCTGCTGGGCGTGGTCCTCGTCATCGTGCGCGGCATTGGACGTCAAATCGATGGACAAATCGCTCTCCCAACCTTCACCCTGACCAGAAGATAGTCGTGTGAAAAACAAATTGAATCGAGACCTAATCGGTTGTCAAAACCAGGTCTGCTTTCTTGCAGTTCCGCCACCGCGACAGCGCTGAGCGAAAGGGGTCGCTACTTTTGCGTGGCCTCCTTAATCAAAACCGCCGCAGTGCGCTTGAGCGCATCGCGCTGCTTGGCCATGTCCGCTATTGCTTTCCGCAACCGGTGGAGCTCATCTCGTTCGCTGACCACGCCGTCGCCGTCTGGAACAATACGTTCCGGCTTCAGCCAGCGGTCCGGGGTGTCCTCGTGACTGTTCGACTCTCCAGCCATGGCCGGGATCACGGTTCGACGCGAGTCGGATCGATGACGGCCTTTCTCGGCTTTTGGCGCGTTGACGACACTTGCCACCGGACCATCGGGGGCATACCGCCGTAGAAGCCGCCCGGCGCGGCTGTCTCAGCCTGCGGCAACGCGTCTGCGCCTGCCATCGGCAACGTTTTGGCGGCAAGCCGGACCGCCGGGGACGCCGTACCCCACGACGGCGGTACCGACAAGCCGCCGACCGACGCTGCCTCATCCAGCCCCGCCGACACGCCGCCAGCGCCCAAGCCTGCCGACGTCGACGTGCCGATCCCCGAGCTGGGTGAACCCAGCAAGGTCGACCCCAGCCCGTCCGCAAGCCCGGCGTCAGGCAGCGCAGACGCCGCAGCCTCGGGCGCCGCAGCGAGCCCAGGAGCCAATGGCGTCAAGGCGCCCGAAATAAACGGCGCAACCGTCAAGCACACTCCGGATACTGCGAAATTGACTCCGTAGGAGAACACTCCGACACCCAAAGTGTCTTCGGCGAGTATTTCGAAATACTGGATCGGAGAGCTATTGAAAAGGTCCAACAGTGCATTCGATCCAGGATTTGACCCCGACGCGAGGTTTTGCAGCAGGTTGGGCACGCTCGAGAGGGCCTGGGACAGCGTTGACTGCGTGCCGGTGCCGGTCGCCGAAGCGGTGGCTTGACCAAGCGCACCAGCTTGCGTACCGGCCGCGGCCGGATCGGCATTAGGCGTCGGTGAGGTAAACGGCGCCAGCGTCGTTGCGGCCGCCGAATCGCCGGCATAGCCGTACATCGCCGCGGCATCCTGGGCTCACATCTGGGCATACTGCGCCTCGAGAGCCGCGATCCACGGCGTGTTCTGCCCGAGAATGTTGGTGGCCACCAACGACGCCAACATTGCCCGGTTGACCTCGATCTCCGGCGGCGGCACCGTGGCCGCAAACGCCGCTTCGTAAGCCGCAACCGCCGATCTGAGCTGATTAGCGGTCTGCTCGGCCTGAGCAGCAGTGGTGCTCATCCACGACACATACGGAGCCGCCGCGGCGGCCATCGACATCGACGACGGACCCACCCACGGTCCATCGATCAGCTGGGACACCGTCGCCTGATACGAGGTGGCCGCCGAATTCAACTCCGCGGCCAACCCGTCCCAAGCCGCCGCGGCCGCCACCATCGGCCCCGACCCCGCGCCTGCGTACATCCGGCCAGAGTTCACCTCCGGCGGCAGCATCGCAAAATCCATGAGGCTGGTCACCACATCGCCTCTTGATCAAGCGGGCTGCCGCATCGCGCTCCATCGCCAATTCGGCGAGCTGCTTGCGGAGCTGGTCGAGCTCGTCTCGCTCCTGTCCGCTCAACGCGCTGGCGACACTTTGAACACTGCGCTGGCGCTGCGTTGGCCGAGCCACCACGGGCTCGTCGGCGCCCTGCTCCCTGGCCAGGTCGGGGATCACCTTCTGACGCGAGCCGGACCGAGGACGGTTCTGGTCACCTCTTGGCGCGTTGACCAGGCTGCCGACCGGGGGGATGCCGCCGTAGAAGCCGCCGGGTCCGGCCGCTTCAGCCTGCGGTACGCCGGCCATGCCGGCGGCCGGCAATGGCGATGCCTCGGCGGCGAGCCGGACCGCCGGGGATGCCGTACGCCACGCCGGCGGCACGGATAGCTTACCGACCGACGCCGCCTCGCCCAGGCCCGCGGACAGCCCGGCATTTCCCGCGCCTGTTAAGGCTGGGGAGCTCAGCCCCGTCGGCAGCACTCCCTCCGGCGCCGCGGGCACGTCGGTCGCGGCAAACACTGGTGGCACATGGGGAACGTAGAACGGCGAGAACATCGGTGTGAAACCGGAAGCGACGAAAGCAAATCCACTGAATTCAGTGGCGACATTCCCACGTCTGAGCCGAATCTGTTGATCGCGTTGCCCAACGGGGTTGTCAGCATGTTCTGCAGATACGTGATCGGATCGACGGACGCTCCCGACGCGAGGTTTTGCAGCAGGTTGGGCACGCTCGAGAGGGCCTGGGACAGCGTTGACTGCGTGCCGGTGCCGGTCGCCGAAGCGGTGGCTTGACCAAGCGCACCAGCTTGCGTACCGGCCGCGGCCGGATCGGCATTCGGCGTCGGTGAGGTAAACGGCGCCAGCGTCGTTGCGGCCGCCGAATCGCCGGCATAGCCGTACATCGCCGCGGCATCCTGGGCCCACATCTGGGCATACTGCGCCTCGAGAGCCGCGATCCACGGCGTGTTCTGCCCGAGAATGTTGGTGGCCACCAACGACGCCAACATTGCCCGGTTGACCTCGATCTCCGGCGGCGGCACCGTGGCCGCAAACGCCGCTTCGTAAGCCGCAACCGCCGATCTGAGCTGGTTAGCGGTCTGCTCGGCCTGAGCAGCAGTGGTGCTCATCCACGACACATACGGAGCCGCCGCGGCGGCCATCGACATCGACGACGGACCCACCCACGGTCCATCGATCAGCTGGGACACCGTCGCCTGATACGAGGTGGCCGCCGAATTCAACTCCGCGGCCAACCCGTCCCAAGCCGCCGCGGCCGCCACCATCGGCCCCGACCCCGCGCCTGCGTACATCCGGCCAGAGTTCACCTCCGGCGGCAACGCCGCAAAATCCACCCGCGAAACCCCCTCCTAACAAGCCGGTCCAGTAGTATCCACCCGCTACCGCCCAGCCGACGTGTCTCGCATGATGACTTGGTGCTCAACGTTGAGCGCCATGACCCGCGTCAATTGCCCCTCCCCGTCGGCTTCGCGCGCGTAACTGAATGTTAATGCACTCGATACCGGTGCTTAATACCTATCGGCAATAGTCACCGTCGGCAATCGTAGGAACTGGATGCTGCTATTGTGCTGGCCGTTCGCTGATAACTTCCTAAGAGCTTCGAGTTCCGTTCGCTCAATCGCCAGACCGAGCAGTTTCATCGCCGGCCAGGGCACTCAAAGTCAGTCGGCGAACGGGCCCCAGGCGTGCCGCTTGAGCGAGGCAGGTTTCTTGCCGAGTTTGCCTGCGCGCACCATCACCGCCAAGCTGTCCAGGATCACCCGGCTGCTCATCAGAGCGGTCTGCTCAGCCCAGTCGTAGGGTGGCGAACACTCCACCACCTCGATGCCGTTTAACCCCGGTTCGGAAATCAGCCGGATGAGGTTGAGAGCTTCCCGGGGCAACAGGCCACCCGGCTCGGGCCAGCCGGTGCCGGGTACGAATCCGGCGTCGATGACATCGATGTCGAACGATAGGTACACCGCCTTGGCGTCCTTCCACGCGACTTCGAGCGCGATTTCGGCGATCTTCTCTATCCCGACGCGTTCGACGTCAGCCGACGGTGATGACGGTGCGTGCCGCGCTCGACGACCAACTTGAACTCCGGCGCGCGGTGCTTGCCACCCGCCGATGCCGATCTGAACAAGGTTGGTGGCCGGCGCGTTCGGGATGTTGGTGGCGTGGAACCACGGCGTGGTGTGCATCCGCTCGTCGAGATCGGTTTCCTGGGTGTCGACGTGGCGGTCGAAGTGGATGATGCCGACATTGCCGTCCAGGTGCGGGCGTCAGACCTCGCACGGTCGGGAAGCCGATCGAGTGGTCACCGCCGAGGACTACCGGGAATACGCCCTGCGGAGACCACGTGGGACATCGCCTGGCTGATCTGGTCGAACGACTTCTCGATGTTCGCGGGGATCGTGACAACGTCGCCGATGTCGACGATGTTGAGCTGTTCGCGCAGGTCGACACCCAGTTCGTAGCAGTAGGTGCCGAACAGGTTGGTCGAGCGCCGAATGCCCATGCGGACCGAATCGAGTGCCGGGCCGGTAGGTGGTGCCCGCGTCCAGCGGTGCTCCGAAGACCGCAACCTCAGCGTCGGAGACGTCGTGCACATCCTCGAGGAACGGCGCCTTCAAAAACGTCCCGCGTTCGCCGGCGAAGTGCGGCAGTTCACCGCGGGAGAAGGTCGACAGCGTGCGGTCGTTGATCGTCGGGGCGGCTTCCAGCCCGTGGGCGAGACAACGTTCGATCTCTTCGCGGTGGCGACGGGTCGGCAGCTCAGCCTCGGCCTGCTGCGCCCACATACCTTCCCGGTTGGGAATGTCAGCCTGTCCAGCGAACGGATTTGTCATCGTGTGTTCCTCTCGTCGCGACCCAATCTACGGCGGAGGATGCCGGGGCGTCCGAGTCTAAACGAACGGCAAACTGCGACTTTCGGTGAAAGGACGCGCCACGCATCCAGCCCTTCACCGTCTTGTCGCTGTCCGGGTACGGCGAACTCGTCCGGGCGGTCCTGTGGCACGCCACGCTATAAAGTACCTGCTTGGCCAGGGACCGCAACCGGCGATCCGATGGTGTGCACACCGGGGCATGGTGAGCCTGCCAGGGGTGCCAGCAACACCGTCGCGTGGCAGGATCGCAAAATATGCGCTTGACGCCGCACGAGCAAGACCGACTGCTGGTCTCCTACGCTGCCGAGCTGGCCCGCCGACGCCGGGCCCGCGGCTTACGCCTCAATCACCCGGAGGCCGTCGCGGTCATCACTGACCACATCCTGGAGGGCGCGCGCGACGGCCGCACCGTCGCTGAGCTGATGGCCAGCGGATGCGACGTGCTGCGCCGCGACGACGTCATGGAGGGAGTGCCGGAGATGCTCGACGACGTGCACGTAGAGGCGACGTTCCCGGACGGCACCAAGTTGATCACCGTCCATCACCCGATCGCATGATTCCTGGCGAAATCATCTACGGCCGCGGTGATATCGAGATCAATGCCGGCTCGCAGCGCATCGAGATGCAGATTGTCAACACCGGCGACCGTGCGGTGCAGGTCGGTAGTCACGTCCATCTTCCGCAGACCAATTCGGCGCTGTCATTCGATCGTGCCGCAGCCCATGGTTATCGGCTGGATATTCCGGCGGCCACCGCCGTCCGCTTCGAGCCGGGCCTTTCTCAAACCGTCCGACTGGTCCCGATGCGCGGACGGCGCGAGGTGCACGGTCTGACCCTCAACCCGCCTGGACGATTGGATCGCTAGTGACGCGGCTGTCCAGGGAGCGCTATGCGCAACTTTTCGGGCCCACTAAGGGGGACCGGATTCGACTGGCCGACACCGACTTGCTGGTGGAGATCACCGAGGACCGCAGCGGCGGACCGGGGTTGGCCGGTGACGAGGCGGTGTTCGGCGGCGGCAAGGTGCTGCGCGAGTCGATGGGGCAAGCCCGAGTGACCCGCAGCGACGGCGCCCCCGACACCGTGATCACCGGTGCCGTGATCATCGATTATTGGGGAGTAATCAAAGCTGACATCGGGATTCGCGATGGCCGCATTGTCGCGGTCGGCAAAGCCGGCAATCCCGACATCATGGCAGGAGTCCACCCGGACCTCGTCGTCGGGCCATCGACTGAAATCATTGGCGGTAACGGCCGCATCCTGACGGCGGGCACCGTCGACTGTCACGTGCACCTGATCTGTCCGCAGCTGATGGACGAGGCGCTTGGTGCCGGCACCACCACGGTGATCGGCGGAGGCACTGGGCCGGCCGAGGGCACGAAGGCCACCACCGTCACCCCCGGCGGATGGCATCTCGCCAGGATGCTGGAGGCGCTGGACTCCTGGCCGCTGAACGTCGCGCTACTGGGCAAGGGAAACACCGTGAATCCCGACGCGATGTGGGAGCAATTACGTGCCGGCGCATCAGGTTTCAAACTCCACGAGGACTGGGGTTGCACTCCCGCGGCCATTAACGCCTGCCTCGCGGTAGCGGACGCCGCGGGTGTACAAGTGGCGCTGCATTCCGACACCCTCAATGAAACCGGCTTCGTCGAGGACACCCTTACCGCAATCGCCGGACGCGGGATCCACGCCTATCACACCGAGGGCGCTGGCGGCGGCCATGCTCCCGACATCATCACGGTGGCAGGCGAACCCCATGTGCTGCCCAGTTCCACCAATCCGACCCGTCCGCACACAGTCAACACCCTGGACGAGCATCTGGACATGTTGATGGTCTGCCATCACCTCAATCCAAAGGTGCCCGAAGACCTGGCGTTCGCCGAGAGCCGGATCCGGCCCTCGACCATTGCGGCCGAAGACCTGCTGCACGACCTGGGAGCGATTTCGATGATCGGCAGCGACTCTCAGGCCATGGGCCGCATCGGCGAAGTGGTGCTGCGCACTTGGCAGACCGCGCATGTGATGAAGCGCCGCCGCGGCGCACTACCCGGTGATGATACCGCCGACAACATGCGGGTGCGGCGCTACATCGCGAAATACACCATCTGTCCAGCCGTCACGCATGGTCTCGATCGCGAAATCGGCTCAGTGGAAGTGGGAAAACTTGCCGATCTGGTGTTGTGGGAGCCGGCGTTCTTCGGGGTGCGCCCGCACTTGGTGCTCAAGGGCGGCGTGATCGCCCATGCGGCGATGGGCGATGCGAATGCGTCCATACCCACCTCGCAGCCGGTGTTGCCGCGGCCGATGTTCGGCGCGGCGCCGACGGTCGCCGCCGCCACCTCGGTGCACTTCGTCGCGCCGCAGGCCATCGACGCCGGTCTGGCCGAAGAGCTTGACGTCCACCGGCGGTTGGTCCCGGTTGGGGACGTGCGTGCCATCGGCAAGGCTCAACTTCCACTGAACGACGCACTGCCCGATATCGAAGTCGATCCCGACACCTTCACCGTGCGCATCGACGGCGAGGTCTGGCCGGAACATCCAGCGGCAGAGCTGCCGATGGCCCAACGGTATTTCTTATTTTGACGACTTTCGACATGTTCTCACTGGCAACACTACTCACGCTGGCCGACTCGCGACTGCCCGCTGGTGCCCACGTGCACTCTGGCGGTCTGGAAGAGGCCGTCACCAGTGGACTGGTGACCAATTTGGCGACGCTGGAACCGTTTCTGATACGGAGGATCAGTAGCCACGGGCTCGTCGCCGGATCGATTGCCGCGGCGGTGCATCGGGGTGAGGTCAGCGTCTCCGACGCCGATCAGGAAACCGATGCCCGCACGCCGGCCCCGGCCAGCCGGCAGGCGTCGCGCAGTCAAGGCCGGGGATTGGCGCGGTTGGCGCGACGGGTATGGCCGAACGCTTGCTGGGACGGTCTGGGTCAGCGTCCGCATCTTGCCGTTGCGGCCGGTCGGGTGGGAGCCGAGAGCGGTCTATGTCCTGAGCAGAGCGCGCTGATGCTCGTCTACACCACCATGACCAGCTCGGCGACCGCTGCCCAGCGATTGCTGGCACTGGACCCGGCCGACGTGTCGGCTCTGACCTTCCGACTCGCTGACCTGTGTGAGCGCACTGCTGCAGAGGCCACCATCGGACTGGCCGACCTTTCCGATCCGCTCCTCGACACGCTCGCAGAACGCCACGCGGAACGCACGCGTCCGCTATTTGCTTCCTGAAAGGCCACTCATGCCACCGCATTTGCTTGACGGTCCGCCCACTCGCACGCGACAGCCGATCGGCCGAAACGCATCCGGCGGCGGGGCGAGCCGCTGCGCATCGGCATCGGCGGCCCGGTCGGCTCCGGCAAGACCGCGCTGGTGGCGGCGCTATGCCGACAACTGAGGGACGAACTGTCGCTGGCCGTGCTGACCAACGACATCTACACCACCGAAGACGCCGACTTCCTGCGCAGGCATGCCGTGTTGCCCGACGAGCGGATCGCCGCGGTACAGACCGGCGGGTGTCCGCACACCGCGATCCGCGACGACATCACCGCCAACTTGGACGCGATCGACGACCTGATCGCCGCACATGAACGGCTTGACTTGATCCTGGTCGAGTCCGGCGGCGACAATCTTACTGCGACGTTTTCTTCTGGCTTGGTTGATGTTCAGATGTTCGTCGTCGACGTGGCGGGCGGCGACAAGGTGCCGCGAAAGGGCGGGCCAGGCGTCACCTTCTCAGACTTATTGGTGGTGAATAAGACTGACCTGGCTTCGCTGGTGGGCGCCGACCTCGAGGTGATGGCTCGCGATGCCGCCGCAGTACGCGGAGGCCGGCCTACGGTATTGCAGTCGTTGACCGACGATCCCGCCGCCACCGCGGTGCTGACGTGGGTGCGCGCACAATTGCGTGAGGCGGCCGCGCTGTGATGCGGTCGCGCGTGGTGCTGGTCGCATCCCCGAATCGATTGCCGCGCATCCAATGCCGCGGCGGTGTGGCCGCGCGCTGCACGACACCAGATACGGTGCATTTGGTGTCGGCAGCCGCGACACCGCTGGGCGGGGACAGCATTGAGATCCGGGTGGTCGTCGAGGAGGCCGCCCGACTGAAGCTGCGCAGTGCCGCCGCGACCCTCGTGTGGCCTGGGGCGAAGACCACCCAAACCTCAAATGTCCGATGGGAGATCGACGTGGCAGGTGATCTGGACGTGGACCTCGAGCCCACGGTGGTCGCCGCCGCCGCGCGCCATGTGTCGACCGTTGCTTTGCGTTTGGGCGACGACGGCCGCGTCCGCCTTCGCGAGAGGGTACAAATCGGCAGGTCTGGTGAGCAACAGGGGTTTTGGTCCGGAGCGCTGCGAGCCGACCGGCGAAACCTTCCTCTGTTGCGCCACCGGGTCGAGCTCGGGACGGGTTCACTGGTCGACGACATGCTCTCTGCTCCGCGTGCCTATGTCAACGAGCTACGTTATCCGGCAACAGGTCGGACTGCCGGCGACACACGCTCGACTGTGCTGGCGTTGGCTGGCGGAGGAACGCTGATCACATGGCAAGGGGAGCGGCTGACCGGCTAGCCGGCTGCGCTCGTCGCACGGGATGAGCTGAAGCCATTATGCTACTCAGTCCTTGACGAAGTGGTACATCCGGTAGGAAAGCTTCCCGTCTTGCAGTTGGCGGTACATCAGCGAGCCGGGCAATCCAGCGAACAGGCGGCCAAAGGACCGCAACCACATGGGCACATCGCGGTTGACCAGCTCCCGGTAACGGGGAGAGTTCTTGTCCAGCCCGCGCAGCACCTCCGCGTTGATGACCCGCTCCGACTCCATCCGCATGGGGATACCCGCCAGTGCTGCGTCCCACATGTCGTATTCGAGGTAGCCGCGGAAATCGGCGTAAAGGAAATGCCCGCCCGGACGCAGCACCCGCACGACTTCGGGCAGGAAACGCTCATAGTGCGGGTAGGCGTGGGCGGCTTCGACGTTGAGCACCACGTCGAAGGACTCATCGGGAAAGGGCAGGTTTTCGGCGTCGCCGTGCACGAAATCCAGCCCCGGCAGGTTGTGCCGTCGCTGGGCGAATGCGACGCCGTCCGGGTTGTAGTCCAACCCGGTGTAGGAGGCTGGGTGCAACGTCCGTACCAGATACGCGGCCCCACCGCCGTGTCCGCAGCTGACCTCCAATACCTGTTTTCCGTTCAGATCCGCTTGGGTCGCCGTGCGGTGATAGAGCTGGATGCAGTACCGGTTGGGCTCATCCTCAGCGTCCAGCGGCAGTCCCAGCGGCGGATCCTCCTCATAGCCCCAGTTGAGGAAGGTGATGTCTTCCTTCTCCCACCGCCGGGTGATCAAGGGGTACCAGTATTTGTTCATGGTTATCTTCAACCGCGCGAAAGCGCCGTCGCTGTAGCGCTTGAGGGTGCTGGTGGTAGTCACAGCGGCGAGTATGCCAGGCGCATCATGCGCCGCCGTGGTCGGTCAAGGCTGCCGAGTCAGCTCCGGTCGGCGCCCCGGCGGTTCGGCGGTAAACCGTCGCTCGCGCACCCCGTGCCGGCACCGTCGCCACGCCGCGCCACCGGTGTCGTTCGTCCGGCGCATCAGTTGAGGCAAAACGATACTCGCGCAGCAGTATGCGCAAGGTGACGTCCGTCTCCATGGTGGCGAGCGCCGCGCCGACACAACGGTTGACGCCGCCGCCGAACGGCATCCACGCGGCAGGCTTCGGGACACCGACGAATCGGTCCGGGTTGAACGACGCCGCGTCCGGGAAGCTGTCGTCTGACTCGTGAATGAGCCGGATACTCAATATCAGGTTGGTGTTCTCCGGAATGACCCAGTCTTGCAAGCGGATTCGGGTCTTGGTAGTCCGCACGGTGGAGTCGAGAACCGGCCGGATGCGCTGTACCTCCGCGATCGTGGCCTGCCGCAATTCAGAACCGCCGGCGTCGACTTCCTCGGTCAAGCGCGACAACACCTGTGGGTGGCGGGTCAACCGCTCCACTGCCCAGGCCAGTGAACCAGCGGTTGTCTCGTGCCCGGAGGCCACCAGGGTGAACATCTCGTCGGCGATGTGCTGATCGGGGATCGGCTCACCGTTCTCGTAGCGCGCCTGCACCAACAGCGCGAGCACGTCCCTGCGCTCTGCCAATGCCCGATCGGCCCGTGCATCGGCGATGAGCGAGCCGACGACGGCGTCGAAACGGCGCCGGTAGCGCAGATGCCGGCCCCACAGACTCCACGGACCCAGGTCACGCCGCATCGCCGGCGGCACCAATAGGGCCAGGCTGGCAACCGTGACCATGGGCGGCACCAGGTCGCGAAGCTTGTTCAGCGCGGGTCCCTCCGCGCCGAACACGGCCCGCAGGATCACGCCCAGAGTGATCGTCGTCATCGACGGCAGCGTTTCGAACTCGCGGCCCTGCGGCCAGGTCCCGATCTCGCGCATCACCTCGTCTTCGATGAGGTGTTCGTAGCTTCGCATCCGCTTGCCGTGAAACATCGGCAGCACCATCTTGCGCCGCGCCAGGAGTTTGTCGCCGGCCAGGCTGAACGTCGACCCCGGGCCGAATGCGTCGCCCAGGCTTCCGCTCCCTGATGCCCGCCGTTCGAGCAGATCGGTGCTGGTGTTCAACACCTCTTTGGCCAAGGCTGCGTCGTTGATCACCACCGCATGACCCATGCGCGGCAGATTCACGCTGATGACGCTGCTGTCGTACCGTCGCGCCAGGTCGCCATACATGTCGTGGGTTTTAGCCAAGAACGTGATTGCTTGGAGGGGCTTCGGTGTCCGTGGACCCGGCGGTAGCCGTACCGGCTCGGTTGTCGCCGTGACCATGTCTGCCTCCCCGTGCCGGTCCTGCGAGCGTCTCGTGCCGGCCCCACAGTATCGGTACCCGGAGCCTCCCGCTACAGCATCGCGCACCCCGAAAACCACCACGCCGCCGCCTGCGGTGTAGACACAGGGACGTGTTATCTGCACTTGCCCAAGGGTTCGACCGCGAACTGGGCCTGACGTATCACGAGGTCACCCCGGACGGGGCGCGGGCACAACTAGAAATCCAAAACCGGCTGCTGCAGCCCGGCGGCATCGTGCACGGCGGCGTGTACTGCGCGATCGTCGAAAGCTTGTGCAGCGTCGCCGGTCACGCGTGGCTGGAGCAGCACGGGGGCGGCACAGTAGTGGGGGTCAACAACAACACCGACTTCTTACGCTCGGTCTCGGCCGGCGTCGTGTCCGCGGTCTCCACGCCGATTCATCGCGGGCGCAGCACCCAGCTCTGGCTGACGTCGGTTACCGACGACGCCGGCCGGCTGCTCGCCCGCGGTCAGGTGCGGCTGCAAAACCTCGCGCCCCGTACTGGGCGCTAGCTTGCGTTAACTGGCCGCGCTCGCCGCCGCGTCGCGCTGCGCCTCGGCGGCCAGTACCGCCAGCTGCTCGAGCCGCGTTCGGGCGAACGCCTGCTGCTCGGTGATGGTCAGCTGGCCGCGCCGCGTGCTCAAGAAAGTCACCGTCCAGGACAGCAGCGTGGTGATCTTCGTCTTGAACCCGATCAGGTACACCAGGTGCAGAACCAGCCACATCAGCCAGGCGATGAAGCCGCTGAACTCCAGCGGCCCGATCTTGGCCACCGCTGAGAATCGCGACACTGTCGCCATCGACCCCTTGTCGAAGTACTGGAACGGCTCTCGTCCGGCCGGATCGGCCCCGTCGAGCTCGGCTTTGATCGTCCGCGCGGCATACTTACCGCCCTGGATCGCACCCTGGGCCACCCCGGGCACGCCGTCGACCGCGGCCATATCGCCGACGACGAAAACGTTCGGGTGACCCGGGATGGTCAAGTCGGGTAACACCTTCACCCGGCCGGCGCGGTCGACCTCAACCGAGGACTGTCTGGCCAGATCCCGGCCCAGCGGGCTGGCCGCGACCCCGGCCGACCACACCTTGCAGGCCGACTCGATACGCCGGACCGTGCCGTCGGAGTCCTTGACCGTGATGCCGTCGCGGTCGACATCGGTAACCATGGCACCGAGCTGGATTTCGACGCCCAACTTCTCCAGTCGTGCCGCCGCCCGCTGGCCCAGCTTTTCACCCATCGGCGGCAGCACCGTGGGTGCGGCGTCGAGCAGGATCACCCGCGCTCTGGTCGAGTCGATGTGCCGGTAGGCGCCCCGCAACGTGTAGTCAGCCAATTCGGCGATCTGCCCGGCCATTTCGACCCCGGTAGGGCCGGCACCGACGACGGTGAATGTCAGCAGTTTGCGGCGCCGCTCGGGATCGCTGGACCGCTCGGCCGCCTCGAAGGCGCTCAGGATGCGTCCCCGCAACTCCAGTGCATCGTCAATCGACTTCATGCCGGGCGCGAACTCGGCGAAATGGTCGTTGCCGAAGTAGGACTGGCCGGCGCCGGCGGCGACGATAAGACTGTCATAGGGGGTCTCGTAGGTGTGCCCCAGTAGCTCCGAGACGACAAACTTGCCCGCCAGATCGATGTGGGTGACGTCGCCGAGCAGCACCTGGACATTGCGCTGACGACGCAGCACCACCCGGGTCGGCGGCGCGATCTCACCTTCGGAGATGATGCCGGTCGCCACTTGGTAGAGCAGCGGCTGGAACAGGTGGTGCGTGGTACGGGCGATGAGTTTGATGTCGACGTCGGCGCGTCGGAGCTTCTTTGCCGCGTTCAGGCCGCCGAACCCGGATCCGATGATGACGACCTGGTGGCGGCGAACGGGCGCAGCGAGGTCGTCGAGATCGGCAGTCATGTTTTCCACGGTAGTCGGCGCGTTCGGCGGTTATCCCGTAGCTGTGTGCTCAACCACATGCGAGGTCAGTCACAAGGTCGCAGCCGCGGAGTCAGCGCGCCAGCACGGGCCGCAGGTCAGTCGAACTCGGCCGGTGCGCCCTGGCTGACGTGCAGCGTCTGCCCGGTGATGTGACGGGCCGCCGCGGTGGTGAGGAACAGCGTCAGCCGGGCGATCTCCGCCGCGGCCCGCGGGGCTGTGCTGGTGAGTCCGTCATACCCAGGCTGGGCGCTGCGCCCACACGCGACGGCGTTGACAGTGATGCCTCGCGTGCCGAAGACTCCGGCCTGCCCCGCTACCCAGTTCGACAGTGCGGCCTTGACCGCGGCGTCGGCGCTGCCTGCCCGCGGGTTTTCCGGCACTACGCACACGATCGAGCCGCCGGAACGCAGATTGTCGCCGACCGCCTGCACCGTCAGCACCGCCGACAGGCACGTGGCGTCGACCGCGGTGCGCCAGGCAGCGGCCAGTTCGGACAGCGAGTAGGCGCGTGGGTCGCCGGCGCCCCAGCGGGGCCCGGGCACGTTGACGATGGTGTCCAGGTGATGGGGGAGGACGCCGCGAACTTCGGCCAGGTTTGCCGGGTCGGTGGTGTCGCAGACGATGGCGTCCACGTCGAGTTCCTTGGCGGCGACCTCGAGTTCGTCACGGCGAGCGCCGACAAGAGTCACCGTGTGCCCGTCGTCTCGAAAGCTTCCGGCGACGGTACGGCCGATTTCGGTGTCACCGCCGGTGACCAGCACCTGCACTGCCCTGACCTCCCTGTGTTCAGCGCTGAACCCGACCGGCACCTCAGCGTCGTGCCTCAAGCTGGCTACATGTTACTGGAGGGTAGCTACCGTCGGCACCATTGGACCGGCACGACACGACGATCAATTGGGTAACTATTCGTTAGCGTTGCCCCATGCACCGGATCGCGACTATCGCAGTTCTCGCGGCGCTCGCCGTCGTCGCCGGCCTGACCGGATGCGGTTCGAAGTCGGCGCCGTCCCCGCAATCGATCATGGTTTTCGCCGCCGCGTCGCTGAAGTCGGCGTTCACCACGATCGGCGAACAATTCAAGACCGATAACCCTGGCGCCACAGTTGAATTCAGTTTCGCCGGCTCCTCGGAGCTGGCCACCCAATTGACCGAAGGCGCAAACGCCGACGTCTTCGCCTCGGCCGACACCGCGCAGATGGACGTCGTCGGCCGGGCTGGCATGCTGGCCGGCACCCCGGTCAACTTCGCGTCCAACACGTTGGTGATCGTCACGGCGCCGGGTAACCCGAAGCAGGTGCGCACCTTCGCCGATCTGAACAAGCCCGGCCTCAGCGTGGTGGTGTGCCGGCAGCCGGTGCCCTGCGGCGCGGCCGCACAGCGCGTCGAGGACAACACCGGAGTGCATCTCAACCCGGTCAGTGAGGAGCCCAGCGTGACCGATGTCCTCAACAAGGTCACCACCCGGGAGGCTGACGCCGGACTGGTCTATGTCAGCGATGCGCGAAGCGCCGGTGCCAAAGTGGCGACAGTGCAGTTTCCCGAAGCCGCCGGCGCCAAGAATGTCTATCCAATCGCGGTGCTGAAGAAAACTGTGCAGCCGCGGCTCGCTCAGAAGTTCATCGACGCCGTGACCAGCGAGACCGGTCAGCAAACGCTGGCTCAAGCGGGCTTCGCCAAACCCTGACCGGATCGATCAGCTGTGAAGCGGGTCGCGGGTCTGCCGCGTTGGGTATATGTCCCCGCCGCCGTCGGCACGGTGTTCGTGGCGCTGCCGTTGGTGGCGGTCGCCGTCAAGGTCGACTGGCCACATTTCTGGTCGCTGATCACCAGTCGCTCGTCGCTGGCGGCGTTGTCGCTGAGCCTGAAAACCGCCGGCGCCAGCACGGTGCTGTGCGTGTTCCTAGGGGTGCCGATGGCATTGGTGCTGGCCCGCAGCGGGATTGGGCTGGTGCGGTTACTTCGGCCATTGATTCTGTTGCCGCTGGTGCTGCCGCCCGTGGTCGGGGGCATCGCGCTGCTGTACGCATTCGGCCGGTTCGGTTTGATCGGGCGATATCTGGACGCGGCCGGTGTCCACGTCGCGTTCAGCACGACGGCGGTGGTCTTTGCGCAGACCTTCGTCTCGCTGCCGTTTCTGGTCATCGCCTTGGAAGGCGCGGCGCGCAGCGCGGGCGCCGACTACGAGGTGGTGGCCGCGACGTTGGGTGCCCGGCCCAGCGCCGTGTGGTGGCGGGTGACGCTGCCGCTGTTGTTGCCGGGCCTGACGTCCGGCGCAGTGCTCGCGTTCGCCCGCTCGTTGGGTGAATTCGGTGCGACATTGACGTTCGCCGGTTCTCGACAGGGCGTCACGCAGACACTGCCGCTGGAGATCTATGTGCAACGGGTGAGCGACGCCGACGCGGCGGTGGCTCTGTCGCTGCTGTTGGTGGTGGTAGCCGCCCTGGTGATCGTGGGGCTGGGTGGGCGACGGCTGACCGGGCCCGGCGTTGGGTAGCCGGCGGTGAGCGGGTTGCAGCTGCGCGCGACCGTGGTCGAGCGCCGGGTGGAGCTGCAGGTTTCGGTGGCCCCGGGTGAAGTGCTAGCCGTGCTGGGTCCGAACGGCGCCGGGAAGTCGACCGCACTGCAGGTGATCGCGGGGCTGGTTCACCCGGACGACGGTCTGGTGCGGCTGGGCGATCGGGTGCTCACCGACACGGCGTGTGGAGTCCACGTGGCGACCCATGATCGGCGGGTCGGGCTGCTGCTGCAGGACCCGCTGCTGTTTCCGCACCTGAGCGTCGCCGCCAACGTGGCGTTCGGTCCGCGCAACCGGCGTCGACGGTGGGCCGTGCCCGGAGGGCATCGGGCGTCGGCGCTGCACTGGTTGGCCCAAGTCGACGCCGAGCAGTTGGCCGACCGAAGGCCGGGGCAGCTGTCCGGCGGCCAGGCCCAACGCGTCGCGATAGCGCGGGCACTGGCGGCCGAACCAGACGTGCTGCTGCTCGACGAACCGCTGTCCGGTTTGGACGTGTCGGCTGCCGCGGCGGTGCGCGCGGTGCTGCGCAAGGTGGCGACGCGGGACGGTCGCGCGGCCGTCCTGGTCACCCACGACCTGCTCGACGTATACACGCTGGCAGACCGGGTGCTGGTGCTCGAGTCCGGCAGGATCGCCGAGATCGGCCCGGTGGCGAAGGTGCTGACGGCGCCGCGCAGCCAGTTCGGCGCCCGCATCGCCGGCGTCAACCTGGTCGGCGGCACCGCGGGGGCCGACGGCGTCCTATGGGCCTGGTCGGGAACCCGCTGGCACGGCATCGCGACCGATGAGCTGCCCGCCGGTGCAGCTGCGGTCGCGGTGTTCTCACCCGCGGCAGTTGCGGTGTATCGCGACGCTCCCCATGGCAGCCCGCGAAACACGGTGGCACTGCGGGTCGCCGAGGTCGACACCCGCGGACCCGCGGTCCGGGTGCGCTGCGTTGACCAGGTCGACCGCGCACCGGAGCTGGCCGCCGACATCACCGCCGACGCGGCCGCGGAGTTGCGGCTGACACCGGGCGACACCGTGTGGTTGTCGGTGAAGTCCCAAGAGGTCGCGCTGTACCCAGCACCGGGGAACAGCCACTCGCCGGATTGATCCGAGGGCAACGCGCGCCGCGCCGGGACGCCTCGGCGGCGCAGGGTCGGGAGCAGCGATTCACCGCGTCGCGACACAGTCACTTACTGAGCAAAACGCACTTGCGTCACGGCGGTAACACGGTAGGTTCACGTCCATGAGCGAGGGGAATCAGATCTCTAAATGGCGCAACGGTGTGTGGAAAACATTGGCAATCGCCGCGATGACCGCCGCAGGCGCCATCAGCATCGCGATGCCGGCGGTCCCGGCGCACGCCGATCCGGCACCTGCGCCACCGAGCCCTACCGCCCCACCGCCGCCGGCCAGCCCTGACGCCGCACCGGCGCCGGGCGGGGGCGCGCCGGATGCGGCGCCGGGTCCAGCTGGCCCGAATGCCGCTCCGCCGGCCGCCGATCCGGTCGGGGCACCGCCGGGGACCGATCCCAATGCCCCGCCGCCGGTGGCCGACCCCAACGCTCCGCCGCCGGTGGCCGACCCCAACGCTCCGCAATCCGGCCGGGTCGACAACCCCGTCGGCGGATTCAGCTACGTCGTCCCGGCGGGTTGGGTCGAGTCGGACGCCAGCCACCTCGACTACGGTTCGGCCTTGCTGAGCAAGGAGACGCCCGGGCCTGTCGCGCCAGGTCAGCAGCCGCCGGTGGCCAACGACACCCGGATCCTGCTCGGCCGACTGGACCAGAAGCTCTACGCGAGCGCCGAGGCCGATAACACCAAGGCCGCTACCCGGCTGGCGTCGGACATGGGTGAGTTTTTCATGCCGTATCCCGGTACCCGGATCAACCAGGACACCGTTCCCCTCAACGGCAACGGGCTGACCGGCGGCGCGGCCTACTACGAGGTCAAATTCAGCGACGCCACCAAGCCGAACGGTCAGATCTGGGCCGGGGTGATCGGCACTCCCGCCGCGAACGGAACAGCTGGGGCAGCAAGCCAGCGCTGGTTCGTGGTGTGGCTGGGAACCGCCAACAACCCGGTCGACAAGCCCGCGGCCAAGGCGCTCGCCGAGTCGATCCGTCCCTACACGCCGCCCGCCGCGCCGGCGCCCGGAGCTCCAACGGCACCCGCGCCGGGAGCGCCGGCTCCAGCGCCGGGGGCTCCGGCCCCGGCACCCGCACCGGGAGCACCGGCACCAGCGCCGGGAGCCCCGGCACCAGCGCCGGGGGCTCCGGCTCCCGCACCCGGGGCGCCGGCCGGCGAGGCCGCACCGCCAGGTGCCGCACCGCCGCCACCGGTGGCGACCTGACGTTTGAGAAGTGCCGTTCGGGGGCAACTCCGCAGCGTAGCTCGCTACGCTGCGGCTACCGGGTCCCGACAGGTCTGACCTGCGACGGACCCGCCCACAACTCAATACTCTAAGGAGCTGGTCATGTCGAACAACATCCTGTGGAACATCATCGTGTGGATCGTCCTCGGTCTCATCGTCGGCGCCATCGCTCGACTCATCGTTCCCGGCCGACAGCCGATGGGTTGGATCGCGACCATCTTGCTCGGCGTCGCCGGCAGCTTCGTCGGCGGCAGCTTAGGTTCCCTCATATTCCCGCCACACCAGTTCAATTTGCAGCAGCCGGTTACTCACACCTTCCTGGGCTCATTGGTCGGTGCGGTGCTGCTGCTGGTGATCTACAAGCTCGTCACGTCACGTACCCGCACGTTGTAGCTACTTGCTGCGCGGGCGTAACCGTCGGCGGTCGGTGACTTGGGCCCGCCACCCGGGACCATGACCGCCTGGCGGGTGCGCCGGCCCGGGCCCATGGACACCGGCCCGCTTGATCGCGTGAGCACCGAAGTGCCCCGCCCCGGCTCGGCGGAGCTGCTGGTGGCCGTGCGCGCATGCGGGGTGTGTCGCACCGATCTGCATGTCACCGAGGGCGACCTTCCGGTTCACCGTGAGCAGGTGACGCCCGGGCATGAAGTGGTCGGCGAAGTCGTCGAGGTCGGCCCAGCCGTCACCGGATTCGCGGTCGGCGACCGGGTCGGGAGTTGCCTGGCTGCGCCACACCTGCGGAGTGTGCCGGTTCTGCCGTCGCGGCGACGAAAACCTCTGCCCGCAGTCCCGCTACACCGGCTGGGACGCTGACGGCGGCTATGCCGAATTCGCCACCGTGCCCGCCGCATTCGCTCATCACCTGCCCGGCGGCTACCGCGACACCGAACTGGCGCCGCTGCTGTGCGCCGGCATCATCGGCTACCGCTCCCTGCTGCGCGCCGAGCTGCCACCGGCCGGGCGGCTGGGAATCTATGGATTCGGCGGGAGCGCCCACATCACCGCGCAGGTGGCGCTCGCCCAGGGCGCCGAAGTGCACGTCATGACCCGCGGCGCCAAGGCCCGCGAGCTGGCTTTGCACCTCGGCGTCGCCTCCGCCCAGGGCGCCGCCGACCCACCGCCGGTTCAGCTGGACGCGGCGATCCTGTTCGCTCCGGTCGGCGACCTCGTGCTGCCCGCGCTGGAGGCCTTGGACCGCGGCGGCACCTTGGCGATCGCCGGGATCCACCTGAGCGATATCCCGGCGCTCAACTACCAGCGACACCTCTTTCAGGAGCGCCAGGTGCGCTCGGTCACCTCGAACACCCGCGCCGACGCGCGCGCTTTTCTGGACTTCGCGGCTCGGCACCACATCGACGTGACCACACCGGAATACCCCCTGGCGCATGCTGACCGGGCGCTGTCGGACCTGAGCGCCGGCCGCATCGCGGGTGCGGCGGTGCTGCTGGTCTAACCGCGTTCAGGCGGACAGCTGCCAGACAACGGCCGCGGCCACCGCCCCCACGCCGTTCAGCGACCAGTGCAGCGCGATCGGCGCGATCAAGCTGCCGCTACGCCGTCGCAGCCAGCTGAACACGAAGCCGGCCAGCCCCGTCGCGCATACGGCCAGCGTCACGCCGGCGAGCATGCCCTCCGCTCCGCCGCCGAAGAGCCGGGTGAAGCCCACATTGCTGCGGGTCAGGCCCAACGACGTAGCCACATGCCACAAGCCGAACAGCAGCGAGCCCGCCAGCGCGACACCGCGAAACCCCCAGGCGCGGTGCAAGCGCGCCGTGCAGCACACCGCGGAAGGCCAGCTCCTCGGGGATCACGGTCTGCAGCGGGATGACGATCAGCGACGCCAGCAGCGCCCCGGAGAACGTCACGTAGCGGTGGTTCATGAACATCGGGCGGGTGGCGGGCAGCAACGCCGCCACCGTGATCGCCGTGACGACGACGGCCGTCGCGGCCAGCGCGTACCCCACCCCGGACTTCCAGTGCTCACGGCCCAGCCCCAGCTCGGCCCAGCCCAGCCCGTTGCACCGCATGAGGATGACCAGGCCGACGGCGGCGGCGGGGACGGTGCCGATGCCGGCCCACCCGGTGGTGAAGTGGGCGAGCAGGTTGGTCAGCACCAGCACCACCACGACGACGGCGACGTCGAGATGGACCCGGAACCGATGCAACGCCGAAAGCTGTGCCCCCAGCGGATGCTGTCCCCGCTCGCTCACTGCTGCTCCCAGCTCCACCCGGCGATCTCGGGCGAATCCTCGCCGTGTTCGCGGGTATAGCGACGGGCCCGCAGCCGCGCGTCCGCCATCTGCTGCCGCAACACGGCGGCTTGGGTCGCCAGCCCGTCCACCCGGTCGATGACGTCCATCACCAGGTGGAACCGGTCGATGTCGTTGAGCATCACCATGTCGAACGGTGTCGTGGTGGTCCCGCGTTCCTTGAACCCCCGCACATGCATGTGGTCGTGGTTCGCGCGCCGGTACGTCAGCCGGTGGATCAGCCACGAGTAACCGTGGTAGGCGAAGATCACCGGCTTGTCGCGGGTGAACAGCGCGTCGAACTCGCTGTCAGCCAAGCCATGCGGGTGTTCGGAGTCCGGCTGCAGCCGCATCAGGTCGACGACGTTGATCACCCGCACCTGCAATGCCGGCAGTTCGCGGCGCAGGATGTCGGCGGCGGCCAGCGTCTCCAGGGTCGGAACGTCGCCCGCGCAGGCCAGCACCACGTCCGGTTCCGCCGTCGCGGTGCTCGCCCACTGCCAGATACCCAGTCCCCGGGTGCAGTGCGCGATCGCCGAGTCCATATCGAGGTAGGTCAGCTCTGGCTGCTTGCCGGCGACGATGACGTTGACGTAGTTGCGGCTGCGGAGGCAGTGGTCGGCCACCGACAACAAGGTGTTGGCGTCCGGCGGCAAATAGACCCGCACCACCTCGGGGCGCTTGTTGGCGACCAGGTCGATGAAGCCCGGGTCCTGATGGGTCGCGCCGTTGTGGTCCTGGCGCCAGACGTGCGACGACAGCAGGTAGTTCAGCGACGCGATCGGCTGCCGCCAGGGCAGTTCCCGGCTGACCGAAAGCCATTTGGCGTGCTGGTTGAACATCGAGTCGACGATGTGGACGAAGGCCTCGTAGCAGTTGAACAGCCCATGTCGACCGCTCAGCAGATAACCTTCCAGCCAGCCCTGGCACAAGTGCTCGGACAGCACCTCCATCACCCGGCCGCGCGGAGCGAGGTTTTCGTCCACGGCCTCGATCTCGGACAACCACACCTTGTCGGTCGACTCGAAGACAGCCGAAAGCCGGTTGGACGCGGTTTCGTCGGGTCCCATCAGCCGGAACCGGTCCGGGTTGCAGGCGATCACGTCGCGCAGGAAGGTGCCCAGCACCCGGGTGGCCTCATGGGTGTCGGCGCCGGGCTGCGTCACCTCGACGGCGTAGTCGCGGAAGTCGGGCAGATCCAGGTCGTGCAGCAACAGCCCGCCGTTCGCGTGCGGGTTGGCGCTCATCCGGCGCGTCCCGCTGGGAGCCAGCGCCCGCAGCTCCGGGCGCAGGGCGCCGCTGGAGTCGAACAGCTCCGAGGGCCGGTAGCTGCGCAGCCAGTCTTCGAGCTGGGCGCGGTGCTGGGGATTGTCGTGCGTTTCGGCAAGCGGCACCTGATGGGCGCGCCAGGTGCCCTCCACCGGTTTGCCGTCGACGGTCTTCGGCCCGGTCCAGCCCTTGGGGGTGCGTAACACGATCATCGGCCACACCGGCCGCTCGGTGCGGTCGCCGCTGCGCGCCGCCTGCTGGATGCCCGCGATGTCGTCGAACGCCTCGTCGAGGGCGGCGGCCAACTGCTGGTGCACGTTGCCCGGCTCGTCACCCGCGACGGTGATCGGCCGGTAACCGTAACCGCGCAGCAACGACTCCAGCTCGGCGTGCGGGATCCGGGCCAGCACGGTGGGGTTGGCGATCTTGTAACCGTTGAGATGCAGGATGGGCAGCACCGCGCCGTCGCAGGCCGGGTTGAGGAACTTGTTGGAGTGCCAGCTGGCGGCCAGCGGGCCGGTCTCGGCCTCGCCGTCGCCGACCACACAGGCCACTACCAGATCCGGATTGTCGAACGCAGCGCCGTAGGCGTGCACCAACGCGTAGCCCAGTTCGCCGCCTTCGTGGATCGAGCCCGGTGTCTGCGCCGCGACATGGCTGGGGATGCCGCCGGGAAAGGAGAACTGGCGGAACAACTTACGCAGCCCTTCGGCGTCTTCTTCGATCCCGGTGTACACCTCGCTGTAGGTGCCTTCCAGGTAGGCGTTGGCCACCAGTCCGGGACCACCGTGACCCGGCCCGGTGACGTAGATGACGTTGGCGTCGCGGTTGCGGATGACGCGGTTCAGATGCGCATAGATCAGGTTCAAACCCGGGGTGGTGCCCCAGTGCCCGAGCAGTCGCGGCTTGATGTGCTCGGGCGCCAGCGGCTCGGTCAGCAGCGGATTGTCCAGCAGATAGATCTGACCCACCGACAAATAGTTCGCAGCGCGCCAGTAGGCGTCGATCAGGCCGATGTCACCGTCGGAAAGTGCTGGGGCTGTCGGCGTCTGTGAGGTCATCCGTCCGATTGTCTCCTAGGTTCGGTGTGCGCCGCACCATGCCGAGGTAGCGGGCCCCACTACGCTGGCCGGGTGACGGTCGACGGTGCAGCGCTGCTGGCCTCGGTGCGGGTGCTCGACCTTACCGACGGGGCAGCGGACACGGTGGGCCGGTTGCTCGCCGATCTCGGCGCCGATGTGCTCAAGGTGGAACCGCCGGGCGGCAGCCCATCGCGCTCCCGGTCGCCCACCTTGTCCGGGATCAGCGTGCCGTTCGCGTTGCACAACGCGAACAAGCGCAGCACCGTGCTGGACCCGTCCGAGGCGGGCGACCGAGGCCGATTCCTCGAGCTGGTGGATGACGCTGACATCGTGATCGACAGCGGTTTCCCCGGCCAGGCTGCCGCGTACGGGGTCGCCTGCGCCGAACTGGCCGATCGATACCGGCACCTGGTGGTGTTGTCGGTCACCGACTTCGGCGCGACCGGTCCGCGGTCATCGTGGCGGGCGACCGACCCGGTGCTTTATGCGCTTGCGGGCTCGCTGTCACGGTCCGGTCCCACCACCGGCACACCGGTGTTGCCGCCCGACGGCATCGCCTCGGCGACCGCGGCGGTGCAGGCCGCCTGGGCGGCACTTGTGGCCTACTACCACCGAATACGTTGCGGCACCGGCGATTACATCGACTTCTCGCGGTTGGATGCGGTCGCCATGGCGCTCGACCCGGCGTTCGGTGCGCACGGGCAGGCCGCGGCGGGCATCCGCAGCCCGTCGCGGTGGCGGGGACGGCCCAAGAATCAGGACGCCTACCCGATTTACGCGTGCAAAGACGGCTACGTGCGGCTCTGCGTGATGTCACCGCGGCAGTGGCACGGGCTGCGCGGCTGGCTGGGCGAGCCGGAGCAGTTCCAAGACCCCCGCTACGACGTGATCGCGGCGCGGTTCGCTGCGTGGCCACAGATCAGCGAGCTCATCCACACACTGTTTGCCGACCAGACCCGGGCCGAATTGGTCTCCGCAGGCCAGGCGCGTGGCGTCCCGATTGCCGCGGTGCTTTCACCGTCGGAGATCCTGCGATCGGACCATTTCCAGGCAACGGGCGCGATCACCGATACCGAACTCGCCGCGGGTGTGCCCGCGGCGGTTCCGGTGGGCTACTTCAGCGTCAACGGCCGGCACGCCGGATTCCGAAACCCTGCCCCGGCCGTGGACGACCGTCAACCCGGCTGGCGGGCACGGCCGACGGCCGTCGCGCCGGCCGAAAAGCTCGCGCGTTCCTCCCGCCCCTTCCTGGGCTTGCGCATCATCGATCTGGGCATCATCGTCGCCGGCGGTGAACTGAGTCGCCTGTTCGGCGACCTCGGCGCCGAGATCATCAAAGTCGAAAGCCCCGCCTACCCCGACGGGCTGCGCCAGGCGCGCATCGGGGAAGCTATGAGCGAGTCGTTTGCCTGGACTCACCGCAACAATCTCGCTCTCGGCCTCGACCTGCGTGCGCCGGCCGGCAAGCAGCTCTTCGGCCGACTGGTCGCCGGCGCCGACGCGGTCTTCGCCAACTTCAAGCCCGGAACACTTGCCGCGCTTGGCTTTTCTCATGAGGTGCTGCACGATATCAACCCTGAACTGGTGGTCGCCGAGAGCAGCGCGTTCGGTGACATTGGTCCCTGGAGCGCGCGGCTGGGATACGGGCCGCTGGTGCGGGCCAGCACCGGCGTGACCATGCTGTGGACGTCCGAGGAGGCCGCCACCGAAGATTCCAGGCACCCGTTCTACGACGCGACGACGGTCTTTCCGGACCATGTGGTCGCGCGGGTGACCGCGATCGGCGCGCTGGCCGCGGTGATCCACCGCGACCGAACCGGCGCCGGCGCCCGGGTGCACGTCTCCCAGGCCGAGGCCGTCGTCAACCAACTCGACACCACCTACGTTGCCCATGCTCTTCGGGAAGCCGGCGCTGTCGCCCTGCACGAGGGCACCGCTGTACACGCCGTCTGTTCCTGCGCCGGCGACGACGAATGGTGCGTCGTCTCGATCCGATCCGACTCCGAGATGCGATCCGCGGCAACGGTACTCGGGGACCCGGAGCTGGCCGACGACGTCCGCTTCGGCACCGGTGAGGCGCGGCTGCGCAACCACCGGCAGTTGACCGCGCGGCTGTCGGCGTGGACCCACACCCGCACCCCGCTGCAGGCGGCCGAGACACTGCAGGCGGCCGGCGTCCCCGCCGGGCAGCTGAACCGACCGCCCGACATCCTCGACGATCCGCAACTGCGCAGCCGGAACCTCTACAGCGACATGACGCATCCGCTCATCGACCATCCGCTGCCGGCCGAGACGGGCCCCGCGCCCTTCCGCCACATCCCGTCCGCGCCGCAGCGCCCGGCGCCGCTGCCCGGCCAGGACACCCGGGAACTCTGCCGCAAGGTGCTTCAGATGGACGCCGAGGACATCGAACGGCTGATCAGCGACGGCGTGCTGTTCGCGCCGGACAACGACATCTAGCATCTGCCGATGCCACTGAACCCACGGACCCCGGTGCTGGTCGGCTACGGCCAGGTCAGTCAGCGCACGGAGGATGCCGACGTCGAACCGGTCGACCTGATGGCCGACGCGGCCCGCCGAGCCGGCGATGCAGCGGTGCTCCAAGCCGTCGACGCCGTCCGGGTGGTCAACGTGTTCTCGGCGCGCTATCGCGACCCCGGCCTATTGCTAGGCCAGCGCATCGGCGCCGACCACCCGGCCACCTACTACAGCGGGATAGGCGGCAACGTGCCGCAGTCCCTGGTCAATTCGGCTTGTGTGGACATCCGGGACGGGCGAGCCGGTGTGGTGCTCATCGCGGGCGCCGAAATGTGGCGCACCCGCACCCGGCTGCGCGCCCGCGGCAGCAGGCTGGCCTGGACGCAGCAGGACGACTCGGTGCCGCTGCCGGCAGGCAGCGACGAGGACGTGCCGATGTCCGGCCCGGCCGAGGACCGGATCAAGCTGCACCGACCGGCGTTCGTCTATCCGCTCTTCGAGCAGGCGCTGCGGATCAGTACCGGTGAATCATCGCAAGACCATCGGCGCCGGATCAGCGAGCTGTGGGCGCGGTTCAACGCCGTCGCGGTGACCAACCCACACGCCTGGATCCGGGAACCGCTGACGGCCGCCGAGATCGGGCAGCCCGGTCCGCAGAATCGGATGGTCAGCTGGCCCTACACCAAGCTGATGAACTCCAACAACATGGTCGACCAGGGTGCGGCGTTGATCCTCACCGGCGTGGAAACCGCGGCCGCATTGGGCATTCCCACCGAACGCTGGGTGTATCCGTATGCGGGCACCGACGCGCACGACACCTACGCGGTCGGTGAACGCGCCGAATTGCACCGCTCCCCGGCGATTCGCATCGCCGGCGCGCGGGCGCTCGAACTGGCGGGCCTGGGTATCGACGACATCGACTATGTCGATCTGTACTCGTGTTTTCCGTCCGCGGTGCAGATCGCGGCGGCCGAGCTGGGGCTGCCCGTCGACGACCCGGCCCGCCCGCTGACCGTGACCGGCGGCCTGACGTTCGCCGGCGGGCCGTGGAACAACTACGTCACCCACTCCATTGCCACCATGGCCGAACTGCTGGCAGCCCATCCCGGCCGGCGGGGGCTGGTCAGTGCCAACGGGGGCTATCTGACCAAGCACAGCTTCGGGGTATACAGCAGCGAACCGCCACCTTCTGCGTTCGTGTCGGAAGACGTGCAACCGGTGGTGGACCGAGAGCCGACCCGGCAGGCCGCGCTGGAATGGGACGGCGTGGGGACCGTCGAATCGTGGACCGCCCCGTTCGATCGGGACGGGCGCCCGGAGAAGGCTTTCCTGGCCGTCCGCACTCCGGACGACCGGCGCACCCTGGCTGTGATCACCGACCCGGCTGCTGCCGAAGTGGCCGTGCGCGAAGACATCGCGGCCGCAAAGGTTGCGGTGCACCGCGACGGCACCGCAACGATGCAGTAGGCCCTCGCCCCGATCGCGGTGCTCACGCCTATTGTGGATTAGCCGCGAGAAAGGTGCCGCACGTGCGGGTCCTGGTTACCGACGTCACCGGAATGGTCGGGCGATCCGTCGCGCGGCAGTTGGTGGCGGCCGGACACACGGTCAGCGGGATCGCGCAGCGGCCCCACGACGCGCTGGATCCCGGTGTGGATTTCGTCTGCGCGTCGCTGCGCGACCCCGTGCTGCAACGTCTGGCCGACAACGCCGACGTGGTGCTCCACCTCGCGCCGGTCGAAGCCGGCGCGCCGGGTACGGGCGGTATCAACGGGGTCGCGCGCGTCAGCCATGCGGCGGCTCGCGCCGGTGACCGCCTGGTGTTCGTCTCCCAGGCGGCCGGCCCGCCTGCGTTGTACCGGCAGGCCGAGACGCTGGTCTCCACCGGCTGGGCGCCCAGCCTGGTCGTCCGGGTGGCCCCGTCGATCGGCCGTCAACTCGATTGGACGGTGTGCCGGACGGTTGCCACCTTGCTGCACACCAAGCTGTCGTCACTGCCGGTGCGGCTCGTGCACATCGACGACTTGGTCCGGTTCCTGGTGCTGGCCGTGGCGAGCAACCGGACCGGTGTGGCCGAGTTGGCCACTCCGGACACCACCAATGTGATCACCGCAAGGCGGATGCTGGACGCCGCCACCCGCTCGCGGCGCCACCGGCTGCCAACCTGGACGGAACTGACGCCGGCGCTCGACACCGCTGCGCTGCACGAGGATTGGAACTTCGACTTTGGCTGGCAGGCCACCGACGCGGTGGCCGATACCGCCCGCGGGCTCGCCGGTCGTCGCCTCGACGTCGCCGGCGGGATCGGTCTGCCCGGCCATCTGCCGCTACCGGTGGAGGCCGCACCGCGGCGGGGGATGAACGGCCACCCGCGGCTGCTGTGCGCCGCACCCGACGGGCTGGAAGGGGAGTTCGACGACCGGATCGATCCTCGCTTTCCCGTCTTCAGCGCGACCGGGTTCAGCCAGGCATTGCCGGGACCACTGACGCCGATGACCCTGGACGTCCAACTGCCCGGCCTGCGGGCAGCCGGTCGAGTCATGGCCCAGGTGATGACACCGGGCAGCCCGGTCGCCGCGGAATGGGCGAACCGGGCCGTCGCCGTGTTCGGTCACCGGCCCTATGTCGCAGTCTCGACCAGTGTGCTCGTCGCCGCCCAGCTGCCCGGCTGGGACCCACGCGTCATCGCCGAACGGGCACTTGACGGGAAAGCGCCCATCACCCGGTTCTTTCCGGGAAACCGCCTGCCGTCATCGGGCCGGATGCTGGGTTCGGCGACCAAAGCCGTTGCGACCGGCCGTGCTCTGGCGCTGTTACGGCACCTCAAGACCGACACCGCGGCTCTTGATGCCGCCGCTACGCAGGAGCACGTCGACACCGTCGCATTGACCAGGCTGTCCGACGCTCATCTGGAGACGCGAGTTCAGTTGCTGCGCGCCAGAATTTATCAAGGCTGGAGTATTATCGCGCTCTGGGTCATCGACTCCGGTGTCACCGCCGCAACGCTGTCGCGATCCGGGGCGAACACCGCCGGGTGCGGGATCGACACGCTGATCGAAAATCACCGGGTTGCCGAAAAGCTTTCTTCGCTTGCGGAGCCGCTGCGCTCCAACCGGCAGTTGCGTGCGATGGCCAAAGCCGGTGACCTCGAGGCCATCCGGGCGTCGTCGCGCACCGTGGCCGCCGCGTTCCTATCGGCCGCAACACGATTCTCGCACCGCGGGCCGGGGGAGGCCGAATTGGCCAGCCCGACCTTCGGTGACGATCCGGCGGTACTGCTGCGCGCCGCCGCCGAGGCTGCCGGCCACGATCCGATCCAGTCGGCATCGGCAACAACGCTGAGCGACCGTGTTTCGGCCAGCGCCCGTACATCCCGGGAACTTGCCTATGACACGACCATGCGTTTCACTCACGAGCTCCGGATGACTATGCGCGAGCTGGGGTCTCGCCGCGTCTCAGCAGACCTGATCGACACCGTCGGTGATATCTACTATCTGACCGGCGACGAGTTGCTGACCATGCCGCCCGACGCGCGATTGCGGATCAAGCGCAGGCGCGCCGAGCGGGACCGCCTTCAGGTGCTGCGCCTCCCGGAGGTGATCGATCGCAGCTGGGCTCCACTGGATTGACGGCGTCGATCAGCCCAGCAGCTCGCGCAGCGTCAAGGCATTTCGCACGGCGTGGCCGTCCGGGTCGTTGTTGAAATACATCCACACGTCCCGCCCTTCGTCGCCCCAGCCGACCAGCCGGTCAGCCCATTGGCGCAGTTCTTCGGCCGGGTAGGAACCGGCATACATCGAGTCCGGGTCGGGTCCGTGCATCCGGATGTACACCAAATCTGTTGTGGCCCGCGGTATGCACTGCAGGCCCGCGCCGCTCATCACCACGTAGGCAGCATGCCGGCTCTCCAGCAACGCGTAGACCGCGGGATCGTTCCACGACGGGTGCCGCAGCTCGACGGCTACTCGTATCGACGGCGGAACACCGGCCAGGAAGACGTCCAGGCGATCGTCGTCGCGCCGCTGTTCGGGGTGCAGCTGCGCCAGCAGCACACCGTGGCGATCACCCAGTGCCTCCCAGCAGCGTACGAACCGCTCGAACCAGGGTTGCGGGTTGGCCAGCCGACGGTAATGGGTCAGCCCGCGATGCGCCTTGACCGACATGGTGAACCCGTCCGGCACCTGGGCGCGCCATCCGGCGAACGTCGAATCCTTCGGCCACCGATAGAAACTGGCGTTGAGCTCGACGGTGTCGAACACCTCGACGTAACGGGCCAACCGTCGCGCGGCGGGCAGACCGGGCCGGTAGAGCACGTCCGTCCAGTGGTCGTAGGACCATCCGGACGTGCCGATCCGCACGGTCACCGGGTTACTTGGCGACGCACATCGTCGTCCAGCGACGCCCGCACCAGCGCGGCGGCCAGACGGGCGTTGGCGCGCGGTGCCAGGCGGCTCAACTCGGCTGGTTCGGTCGGCAGTCCGAGTTTCTTGGCCGCCGCGGTGGCGCGCTTGTCGAAATACGGTCGGACCCAAATCCATTGGTCTTGTACCTCACGCAGGAAGATGTCCGCGCCGGTGTCGCCGATTCCCTGAAATTGTTTGAGTAGCTTCTTGGCAGCTCCGACGTCGCCCCGGCCGCGCTGCGCAAGCTTCCGGAGATCACCGGAATATTCGTCACGGACCTGCCGGGCGATGCGGGTGAGCCGAGTGGCTGAGCTTTCGTCGTAGCGCACGTAATGGGCGCGACCGAATGCCCTGATCACGGCGCGCCGGTCGGCGGCCAGCACTGCTTTGGGCGTGCGTAAGCCGGCCTGGAACAGCTCGTGGCCGGCCTGCATGGCGATCGACGCGTCGATCGGCTTACTGGCCAACATGCACAGCACCAGCAGTTGAAACAGCGGCATGGGTTTGTCGTCGAGCCGGACACCCGCCTCGGCGGCGTAGGTGGTGCCGGCGACCTTCAGCAGTCGTCGAACCAGCTCGCGGCGTTTGTCCACAAGGCAGCGCGTACCCGCAGCGCCGTTTGACCAACCTTGCTCACTTCGGGGGCAGGCTACGCACGTATGCAGCGCATCGGCTCACCCAGGACTGGAGCTGTCGTCTCGTTTTCAGCGCGTCGGCGTCAACTCGCAGCCAGCCGCGAGCTTCCCGCCCGCGCATCACCATCGGGCTGACATACGGGTGCTTCAGGAGTTTGTCGGCATTGTCCGGCGGAACTCGCGCGAGCAACCCGCCCTGACCGCTGGCGGCCACCGACATATGTCCGTTGATCAAGAAGGCGAGGCCACCGAACATCGGTTTTTCCTCGACACCCTGGCATCCGGCCATCAGCTCGCGAATCCGCTCCGCCAGCTCGAGGTCGTAAGCCATGCATCGACCCTAGTCAACGGCGTTTCACCCACGAGCGTCACGCCAGGGTGACTTTCAGCGGTGTTCGCCGGGCCCTGCCCGGCCACCGTCACGCCAGCGTCACAGCGGCGATCCGGTCAGGCGGCCGCCGTCGCGGCGCCCGCAGATTCCTCCAGCGCCTGTGCGACGATCTCGGCGACGTCGGTCATCGGCTGCACGTCCACGGCGTCGAGCACCTCGGCAGGCACGTCGTCGAGGTCCGGCTCGTTGCGTTGCGGGATGAACACGCATCCCAACCCGGCGCGCTGCGCGGCCAACAGCTTTTGCTTGACGCCGCCGATCGGCAGCACGCGACCGTTGAGCGTCACCTCGCCAGTCATCCCTACGTCGGCGCGGACCTGGCGGCCGGTGGCCATCGACACCAGCGCGGTCACCATCGTCACCCCGGCCGACGGACCGTCTTTGGGCACCGCACCGGCGGGCACGTGCACGTGGATGCGCCGGTCCAGTGTCTTCGGGTCGACGCCCAATTGCGCTGCGTGCGAGCGCACATAAGACAGCGCGATCTGCGCGGACTCTTTCATCACCTCACCGAGCTGACCGGTCAACTGCAAGCCCGGCTCACCGTCGGTGGCGCCGGCTTCGATGTAGAGCACGTCGCCGCCCAACCCGGTCACCGCCAGCCCGGTCGCCACGCCCGGCACCGCCGTGCGTTCGGCCGACTCCGGGGTGAACCTGGGCCGGCCCAGGTATCCCACCAAGTCCGGCTCGTCGATGGTCTTTGCCGCCGGATCCTCGGCCAGCTTGGTCGTGACCTTGCGCAGCGCCTTCGCCAGCAGCCGCTCGAACTGCCGTACACCTGGCTCGCGGGTGTAGTCGGCGGCAATCTTGCGCAACGCGGCGTCGGTGACGCTGACGTCGGCGTCGGTCAGCCCGGCCCGTTCACGCTGACGCGGCAGCAGAAAATCACGGGCAATCGCCACCTTGTCATCCTCGGTATAGCCGTCGATCTGCACCAGTTCCATGCGGTCCAGCAACGCCGACGGGATGTTCTCGATTACGTTGGCGGTGGCCAGAAACATCACGTCCGACAAGTCCAGGTCGAGGTCCAGGTAGTGGTCCCGGAAGGTGTGATTCTGCGCCGGGTCCAGCACCTCGAGCAACGCCGCTGACGGATCGCCGCGGAAGTCGGAGCCGACCTTGTCGATTTCATCAAGCAGCACAACGGGATTCATTGAGCCCGACTCGCCGATGGCGCGCACGATGCGGCCGGGCAGCGCACCGACATAGGTGCGCCGGTGCCCACGGATCTCGGCCTCGTCTCGCACCCCGCCCAGGGCGACGCGCACGAAGGAACGGCCCAGCGCGCGGGCCACGCTTTCGCCCAGCGACGTCTTGCCGACGCCGGGCGGGCCGGCGAGCACCATCACCGCGCCCGAGCCGCGACCGCCGACCACCTGCAGCCCGCGCTGGGCGCGGCGTGCGCGCACGGCCAGGTACTCCACAATGCGGTCCTTCACGTCGTCGAGGCCGTGGTGATCGGCATCCAGGACACTGCGGGCGGCCGTCAGGTCGGTCGAGTCCTCGGTGCGCACGTTCCACGGCAGGTCGAGCACGGTGTCCAGCCAGGTGCGGATCCAGCCGCCCTCGGGACTCTGCTCGCTGGCGCGTTCCAGCTTGCCGACTTCGCGCAACGCGGCCTCGCGCACCTTCTCCGGCAGCTCGGCGGCCTCGACCCGGGCCCGGTAATCATCGGAACCCTCTGGTTCACCGTCGCCGAGCTCCTTGCGGATCGCCGCCAGCTGCTGGCGCAGCAGGAACTCTTTCTGCTGCTTTTCCATGCCGGCCCGCACATCGTCGGCGATCTTGTCGTTGACCTCGACCTCGGCGAGATGGTCACTGGTCCAGTCGATCAGCACCCGCAGCCGCTCGGCCACATCTTCGGTCTCCAGCAACTGCCGCTTCTGGACGTCGGTCAGATACGACGCGTACCCCGATGTGTCGGACAGCGCCGACGGGTCGGTCAGCCGATTGACCACGTCGACGATCTGCCACGCCTCACGCCGCTGCAGCATCGCCAGCAGCAGCTTCTTGTATTCGGCGGCCAATGCGCGCGTCTCGTCGTCTCGTTACGGGTTCGGGGCGCTGACTTCGGTCACCTCCACCCACAGCGCCGCGCCCGGCCCGGTGGTTCCCACGCCGATGTGTGCGCGGCGCTCGCCGCGCACGACTGCGGCGGCCCCGCCGCCGGCGATCCGTCCCACCTGCAGAATCGACGCCAGCACTCCATAGGAGGGGTAGCGGTCGTCCAGGCGCGGCGCGATCAGCAGCTTGCCCGACTCGGTGGCGCGGGCGGCGTCGACTGCGGCGCGGGCGGCGTCGTCGAGGGAAATCGGTACAACCATGCCGGGCAACACGATCGGGTCGCTGACGAACAACACCGGCACTGAAGTGGCTTCGGCCATCAATCCTCCAAAGTTCAGCCTGCGGGGCTCAACCTTGGCGAGCGCGAATTTGTTCCGCGCACGTCATCTCATCGGCGTGGTGTGCCGCATGAAGACCCGGCTGTGCTCGGTGTCCGCGACGTAGAGGTCGCCGCTTGGGTCGACCGCGACCGCCGGAGCGCCCTTGAGTTCGCTGAACGGCAAAGCGGTCGGCGCGCTTTCGCCCACCGGCAGCTCGGCCACCGCACCGAAAGTGCTCACGTAAAGGTTGCCGCCGCCGTCGACGGTGATGGCACCAGCATCGATGCCGGCCACCGGGAGCGCGGTGCTGTGATCCGCCCCCTCGGGCACAACGAGCACCTTGCCGTTGGTGCCGTCCTCTTCCGTCGTGACGTAAACGGTGTGCTTGCCGTCGACCGCCAGCGCGTTGGGTTTGCCGACGTCATCGAAGGGCAGTGGCGCCGGGCAGGTGGCGCCGGCAGCCAGTCTGAGCACCCGCCTGTTCCCGGAGTCGACCACGTACACGTTGTCGGCGGTGTCGACAGCGACGTCGGTGGGATGGTTGAGGTTGGTGAGCACCGGCGTGGCCTGAGCGGATCCGGCGGGCAGTCGCAGGATTCGGTTGATGCCTGCTTCGGCGACGTACACGGTCCCCGTGCTGTCAACGGCCACCCCGTCGGGCTGATTCAGCCCGCTCAACAGCGTTTGGTGCTTGGTCGCCCCGGCCGGGAGCTTGAGCACGCGGTTGTTGCCGGTATCGGCGATATAGACCGCACCGGAGTGGTCGACGGCGATCGCTTGCGGATGGCTGAGTCCGTCGAACGGGAGCTCGGTCTGGCCGGGAAGGGGCGATGATTGTCCGTCGTCCGGCCGGACAGGCAGATCCGGGCATTGAATTTCATAGCCGGTGTCTGCGGCCACCCAGTCATGCCATTGCTGCCGGCTCATGTTGGTGGCGAGTTTGCTGCAGAGCAGTTCTCGAGTGGCCACCGCCGGCCACCGATGAATGGTGCCGTCATAGCCGCCTTGAGCCAGGGTCTGCCCGTCCGGGCTGAACGCCACACTTGACACAGCCGCCAGGCCGCTGGTGGTGGTGTAGGCGCTCATCGGTGCGCCGATAGGCTGCGCCGTGTCACCGTTCCAGGACCACAGCCGCACGGTGTTGTCCCAGCCGCCACTGGCAAGCCGCTGCCCGTCCGGGGCGAATGCGACGCTGCTCACCGCTTTGGGGTGATCGAGGGTGGCGACCGTGTGTCCGGTATCAGGCCGCCAGATCCGTACCGTCGCATCGTCGCTTGCCGAGGCAAGCCAACGCCCGTCCGGCGAGAACGCCACGCTGTTCACCACCTGCTTGTGCCCGATCAGCGTGCGCAGCTGGCGGCCGGTGCCGGCATCAGACAGCACCACGTTTATGGCACCGCTGGCCAGCTGGCGGCCATCGGGGCTGAATGCCACGCTCTCGACCGCCGCGGTGTGGTCGGTGAGGGTGGTGAGGGCTTGTCCGGTGTCGGCGTTCCACAACCGCACCGTGTGGTCGTCGCTGCCGGAGGCCAGCCGGTGTCCGTCAGTACTGAACGCCACGCTGTTCACCGTGTCGTGGTGCCCGGTGAGCGTGGCCAGAAGTCGCCCGGTGTCGGCATTCCAGACCCGGACTGTGCTGTCCCGGCTGCCAGCGGCCACCCGATGCCCGTCCGGACTGAACGCCACACTGGTCACCCAATTGTCGTGCCCGTTGAGGTTCTCCAGGATCTGGCCGGTGTCGGCATTGCGCACCCGCACCGTGTTGTCCCAACTTCCCGAGGCCAGCCGACGGCCGTCAGCACTGAAGGCGACACTGGTCACGGCGTCAGATACCGCACCGATCATGGGCAGCGTGGCCAGGGGTGCGCCGGGAGCGGTGTCCCACTCCCGCACGGTGCGGTCGGCGCTGGCGGAGACCAGATGGTGGCCGTCCGGCGCGAAAGCCACACTGGTCACCGAGTCGGTGTGCCCGGCAAGGGGAGCTTCGACGAGCTGTCCCGTGTCGGCATTCCATACCCTCACGGTCTTGTCCTGGCTGCCGGAGATCAGGCGGTGCCCATCCGGGCTGAACGCCACACTGTTCACCGCCGCGGTATGACCGGTCAGCGGGTCGCCCATCGGTAGGCCGGTGTCGGCGTCCCACAGCTGCACCTTGTCCTCGCTGTCGGCGGCCAGCCGGTGCCCGTCCGGGCTGAAAGCCACAGCCTTCAACGCCGTGCTAGGTCCGGCCGGCGACGCACTCATCGATTGGCCGGTGTCGGCGTCCCACATCTTCAGGCCATCGCGGCCACCCGATGCCAGCCGGTGGCCGTCGGGGCTGAACGCCACACTGTTCACCCAGTCAGTGATTCCGCCGAGCGGGTCGCCGATCTGTCGACCGGTGTCGACGTTCCACAGCCGCAGGGTGTTGTCGTGACCGCCCGAGGCCAGCCGATGCCCGTCCGGACTGAACGTCACCGTTTGCACCGACCCGGTGTGGCCGGTGAGCGGTCGGCCGACGGGTTGGCCGGTGTCGACTTTCCACAGCCGCACAGTGTGATCGTCGCTGCCCGAGGCCAACCGTTTGCCGTCCGGACTGAACGTCACAGTGTTCACTGCGGCGGTGTGGCCGAACATCGGGTAACCGACGGGTTGGCCGCTGGCCGCGTCGAACAGCCGGATCGTGTTGTCGTCGGCAGCGGCGGCGATGCGGTTTCCGTCTGGGCTGATCGCCACACTGTTGACCCCAGTGCCCACGTCGACGATTTTGGCGGTGGTCAAGCGGGCCACCGCGGCGTCGAGCATGCCGGCGCCGGGTACCCGATCCGCCAGCGCGTGGGCGGCAAGCAGCTCCTGAAATGCGCGGGTGTCGCCGCCGGCTCGGTGCTGAGCGAGCAGGTCGGCGGCGTCGGAAACCAGTCGCAGTGCGACCGCTTGGCGCGCACCGGCCTGAGCCCGCTTCGTCGCGGCGTTGTTTTGGACGAACCCGACGACAGCCGCAGCAGCGGCAATGACCGCGACGACAGCGACGGCAAGCAAGACACGGGCGCGTTTGCGCATGGCGCCGGCGTGTGATTCGGCGGTGCGTTGACGTTCCTGGGCGTGCCGGAGTTCGGCTTGGCGTTGTTGTTCTTCAGCGGCCAGCCGCTGATTCTCCATGTCCCGCGACGCCGTCAGATAGTTACGGGCACCGGCCAGTCGTTCGCTGAATCCCGTTCTGTTAGCCAGTGTTTCGGCGTCGGTGAGCCGCGTCCCGCTCAGCAGCCAGGCCGGGTCGTGGTCATAGGCGCTCCATGCGGTGGCGTTGCGCTCGACGTCGTCCGCGGTGGTGAGCTGTTGGCGTTCCTCGCGCAGCCAACCGGCCAGCTCGTCCCACTGCCGCAGCAGGCTTTCCAGCGCGACTTCGATCACCGCCTCACCCTCACGGGTGTCGCGCACCAGCAACCGCTTTTCCACCAACGCATCGATGAGCGGACGGCTGTCCGCGGGCAGGTCGCGGTAGCGCGCAACCCGGCGCAGCGGTTGGTCGTTGTCCGGGTTGATGGTGGCCAGCCAGGGGACGAACGCCGCACGCAACAGCTGCAGTTGGGCGGCCCGCTGGTCGGGGTCGGCGACCAGGATCTCGTTGACGGTCGACTGCACGACCCGGCGCATGCCGCCCATGGTGTGGTAGTGCGCCAGCGTCAGTTCTCCGGTGCTGGCGTAGTCGCGATAGAGCTGGGCGAGGGTCAAAGCCAGCAGCGGCAAGGTGTCGGCGCCCTCAGCGGCCTCGGCGAGCAGGGTGGTGACCAGGTCCGGCGCGATTGTCAAGCGTTGCCCGCCTTCGCTGGCGCGGGCCGCCGGGCCGGTGATGACCCTCTCGAACTGGGTCGGCGGCATCGCTTTCAGGTCGTCGAACAACACCGTGCCCAGCCCGTCCAGCGCGGGATGATTCTGCATTACCTCGAAGCGATCGGTGCGGATGGTCGCGGCCACGATCAACCCGATGTCGTCGGAGTTCAGGCGCCTGAGAATCTCAGCCAGCAATGTCAACAACTGCTCGGCCTGTTCCCCGGCGCTGGCGGAGAACAGCTCCTCGGCTTGATCTAACGGCAAAACCAGCGTCGGGGCGCCGCTGTCCTGTTCGGCATCGTGCAGGCGCGCGGCAGCGGTGGTTCGGATCTCAGCTAACAGCTGGCATGCCTGCTCGGGGTCGCTGAGCGCGGCTTTGAGCGCCCCCAGCGGCGGCCCGGTGAGTCCCACCGACCGGCGGCCGGCTTCGATGGCGGCGGCTAGACCCTGTTCGCCGGTCAGCGCCGCGGCTTCCGGGCGCAGCACTCCCAGTACGAGGAAGCGGCGGTCTTCGCGCTGCAGCCGCGGGATCAGCCCGGCCCGCAGAAATGACGATTTGCCGCTGCCGGAGGGACCCAACACCACGAACAGCGTTTTCTGCCCGGATAGCGTTGCCAGCAGCCGAAAGCGCATGGACCGCAGTTCATCGAGTCCATGCACGATCGCGGCGTCGCGGCCGAAGAAGATTCCGGCGTCGATGTCGGTGAACGGCTCCCAACCTCGATATGGCGCACGCTGCGGATCCTGTTTTGGTGGCCAGACGAAGTTTTCCGGCGCCATGCCGGCGCCTTCAAGTGCTTTGCGCAGCCGGTACAGCGCGGCCGTGTTGAACCGCACAGGTGCCCCGCCCGGCACCTCGATGTCGGTGGCGGCCCCGTCGGCGAACAGATCGCAGCGTTGCCAGTCGCCGGTGATGTCGGTGTTGCCGGTGTCCTCGAGGCGGGCGACGAGGATCTGTTTTCCCAAGCCTTCGGCGGTGCGATATTCGGTCTTGCACTCGTGGGAGCTCTCCCAGCGGGACGACAGCAAACAGATCACGGCTTCACACCGGGAGGTGCTCTCGAACAGCTGGCCCTTCCACCGCGTGCCGACTTGCAGGCCCGAGTCGGGGTCGATGTCGAGAAAGATTTCGTTGGCCAACCCGGGGCGCTGCTCGACCAACCATTTCTTCAAGGCGATCGCGGCGCGGTTATCCGCGCTGGCATGGCTGAAGAAGATCCGCGACACGCAGCCTCCTACCGGCTCGACGGCCGACGCCAATTCTCACACCGGCGACAAATTGTGTCCAGCAAACGTTCACCCGGCCACCGAACGCGCTAATGGGCTGCGCGGCAAATCCCATACTTGGTCAATACGAGTTTTTGTTGCCGAAGCAGACGACGTCTCGCCACCGGTTGCCCACCGCCTCGACGAACTCGAAACCCTCCGGCTCGGCGAGGTCGCGAAGCTGTTGCACGCTCAGCCGATCGGGATCGGGGAATGTCTCGGCAAAGACCAGCCGCCCGCCCGGCTTCAGCGCGCGCCGCAGCGACCGGATGCAGGCGCGTTTGTCGGGGACTTCCCCGATCACCGCGGCCAGGAAGGCGACGTCGAACATGTTGTCCGGGAACGGGAGTTCTTGGCCAGCCTGACCGGTGGTGAAGCCCACGTCGCGAAAGCCGGCCCGCTCGAGGTGGCGCCTGGCTTTGTCGAGCATCTCTGGTTGTAGGTCGAACAAATCGAGTCGGCCGTCGTTGAGACGACGAGCGATCTCCACGCTGTAGAACCCGGGGCCGGGTCCGAGTTCCAGGACACGTTCGGTTCCGGTCAAGCCGATGACGTCGACGGTGTGGCTCGGCTTGAACAGCTTGCGGCGCAGGGGATTATCAAGCAGAAACGCCGCCTGATGCGGGAACGCTGCAACGCGGTCTTTGCGATTCTCGCGCCGCTTCTGCAGCAGGGCGCCCGCCCAGGTCGGCGGCATTACGGCCTCCTCGTCACGGATTGCTGTCCCAACCCTGCTCGGATCCGCCGTTGCAATTGCGGGCGGCGACCGAAGTGCCCGGATCCGGGCCGCCCAAGACGGTGAGGCACGTACCGTAGACCGTCGTGATCCGTCCGTCCGGCTGAACGGTCCAATGCTGGCCGGTCCAACAAGTGTTCAGGCGCGATACCCCTGCAGTTTCACTTGGCATGGTCAGGCACCTCCCGGGGAAGGCCGCGCTCTCCAGTCTCTGGTCAGCGGTCGCATTCCAGCGCTGGGAGTCCGCTCCGTTGCAGGGGTTGACCACTACTTGGCTCGGCCAGTTGGCACCCGTTGCGTCCAGACACGCGTCGCCTGATCGGCTTTTCAGCACCACCGGGCCGTCGGCGGTTGCCTCACCAGCGCTCGGCATCGTGACGGCGCACACCGCACCGACTACGACAACGGCATGGCCTACCCCGCGGAGTAATCGGGTCCGACGCATCTGTACCTCCCTACATTCCGGACACGATTGTCAAGCACACCCGCCGTGGCCGGATGCGTTTCGGCGTAATCCCTCATCGGCCAAGCCATTCGGCGATCGGCCACGGGCTGACGACAGTGATCGACGCGTTCCTCGGCTTAGACTTCCGCAATGTTCTCGAAAGACGCGTAGGCGATGAGCGGGAACTTGCCGGTCGTCTGTCGCGTCTCAACCCATGGCGCTCGCGACACAGTGGTGTTCCCGATTTCCCGATCAGCCGGGCGCGCAAGGCGCGTTCATGATTTCCTGCCGCTGCGGTTCGCGGGTGAGACTATCTGCGGATGGACCGGGACGAACCCGAGAGACGCGTCGGCGACCTCGAGCGTCAGCAGACCAGTGCCGCGGGGGAGCCACCGCGGCATGATCCAGCGCGGTCCAAGAGATCGGATTCTTCCAGACATCATGTCGGCACGCCGACGACGGCCACGCACGTGGTTTGTACCGATCAACAAAACGGCCGGTACCGCAACCGAGATTGCACCGCGACGTGGAGCCTCGACGGACAGTCAGACACCGGCACAATACTTGGCGCTACCGAAGGCGACGAATCGGTGAATGTTCACGTGCATGGCCACAGCGCCTATACGGCGGGTGATGCACACAAGAGTTTGCCCTTGGCCTTGCTTGCGGTCGGCGGCATCATTGTGACCTTCGCGTTGGGCTACCACCACGAGTCGCTCCGCGCTGCGCGCGCCCGAAGGAAGCAGAGCAAACCGTAGGCCGGTGGCGCGTGAGAAGAAGTGGAGGCCGTACTCGCCAGAGGGATTTGGGAACATGGCGCTGCGCCGGCCGCGCAGGATCTCAGTCGTCAGGCATCGGCGCCAGCCGTCGGAGCTGTGTCACATGCTTGGGCGACAACTCTTCGAGGCACGTGACTCCGAGTAGCCGCATGGTGCGGGTCAGCTGGTCGGTGATGATCTCGAGGGCCCGCCGGACACCGGCTTCGCCACCGGCCATCAGCCCGTAGAGATACGCGCGCCCGATCAGCGTGCACCGCGCGCCCAGCGCGACGGCGGCGACGATGTCGGCGCCGGACATGATGCCAGTGTCGAGCAGGATCTCGGTGTGGCCGCCGACCGCCCGTGCGACCGAGGGCAGTAGATGGAACGGCACTGGCGCCCGGTCCAATTGCCGCCCGCCGTGATTGGACAGCACAATGCCGTCGGCGCCGCTGTCGACCGCGGCGCAGGCGTCGTCGAGTGTCTGGATTCCCTTGACGACCAGCTTGCCGGGCCACTGGTCTTTGATCCACGCCAAGTCGGCGAACGTGACGCTGGGATCGAACATGCTGTCCAGATACTCGCCGACGGTGCCCGACCAACGGTCCAGCGACGCGAACGACAGCGGCTCGGTAGTCAGCAGATCGAACCACCAATGCGGGCGGCGCGCCGCATCGAGCACTGTGCGCAGTGTCAGCGCCGGCGGAATTGACATGCCGTTGCGGGTGTCACGCAGTCGCGCGCCTGCGGCGGGAACGTCGACGGTGACCAGCAAGGTGTCGAACCCGGCGTCCACCGCGCGGCGCACCAACGCCATCGACCGCTCACGATCACGCCACATGTAGAGCTGAAACCATCTGCGGGCCTGTGGAACAGCAGTCGCCACGTCTTCAATCGACGCCGTCCCCAGCGTCGACAACGAGAACGGAATCCCGGCCGCGGCCGCGGCCCGCGCGCCGGCGATCTCGCCTTCGGTGCGCATCAACCGGGTGAAGCCGGTCGGCGCGATCGCGACAGGCCAGCTGACCGGCTGGCCGAGCACGTCCCAGCCGGTGCGCACGGTGCTGACATCGCGCAGGATGGTCGGGTGAAATTCGATGTCGCGGAACGCATCTCGCGCACGCTGCAGTGATATTTCTGCTTCGGCGGCGCCGTCAGTGTAGTCGAACGCCGCTTTAGGGGTGCGCCGTTGAGCGAGGCACCGCAGGTCATCGACGGTCAGCGCGGTGTCGAGCCGACGCCCCGCGCGGTCGAGGCGCGGTCGGCGAAACCGGATCAGCGGCGCAAGGTCGCGCATTTTCGGCACACGTCGCTCGATCGCCATCGATACCTCCTCGCGGTCGCAGAACTATGCCACGGTGGTGACATGGCATCCGCAAGCGATCCGTTCGACCTGCAACGTTTCGTCGACGCGCAGGCTCGGGTTTACCACACGGTGCTCGACGAACTGCGCGACGGCCGCAAACGAACGCACTGGATCTGGTTCGTGTTCCCACAGATCGCCGGGCTCGGGAGCAGCCCGACGGCGGCCCGGTACGCGATCGCCTCGATCGACGAGGCCCGCGCCTACCTCGACCACGAGGTCCTGGGCCCACGGCTCCGCGAATGCGCCCGGCTGCTCAACCAGGTCGAGGGCCGTTCGATCACCCAGATCGTCGGCTCGCCCGACGACCTCAAAGTGCGGTCGTCGATGACGCTGTTCGCCCGTGCCACAACGGACAACCGTGATTTCGTGGCCGTGCTGGACAAGTATTACGGCGGCGAAGAAGACCCGCAGACCGTGGCGCGGCTCTAGGACACCGGCCGCAGAATTCGCCATCCGTGCGGCTCGACGTCGACCGCGTCGACCATCTGCTGCGGCGGGGCCGCGGTGCCGGCGATCACCTCGGCGCGGCCGATGCCCAGCTTGGCCAGCCGCAGATGCAGCGGCGCGGCGTCGATGTTGAGCGCCACGATCAACGCGTCGTCACCGCGCCGCGTCTGATAGACGTACTGGTGATTGTCCAACCGCAGGGCCGTCGTCGTCGCGCCGTGCAGCCACGGGTGGCGGCGGCGCAGACCGATCAGGTACTGGTGCAGGCCCGATAATTGGGCGGCGTGGGAATCCAGATGCGTTGGTGGAGAACCGAATTCCGGGCGTACTTCGTCGTCGCCGCCGAACCGCTTCTCCTTGACCCCGCGTGCACCCCACTCATCGCCGGCATAGACGCTGGGAATGCCGCCCACCGTCATCAGGATCACCAGGGCGTGGGCCAGGTGCCGGGGATCGTCGAGCTGGCTGGCGATGCGGGTGACGTCGTGATTGCCGAGAAACGTCAGCGGCGCAAAGCCAGCCAGGAAGTCGTTGTGCCGCTGCAGCGCCCAGTCCAGCTCGTAGAAGTTGCCGTCGTTCAGGCTGCTCCAGATCGCCTTCCACAGTTCGTATTGCGTCGCGGAGTCGAAACCAGTGTCGTGTACCACGGCCGCGTAGTCGCCGTGAATCAGCTCGCCGACGAACCAGGCGTCGGGATGCATGTCCCGCACCTTGGGTAGCACCGTAGCCCAAAAAGACTGCGGCACGGCGTAGGCCGCATCCAATCGCCAGCCGTCAGCACCGCGCCCCAGCCAATGCGCCATGACGTCGACGACGTACTCGATGACCTCGGGGTTGTCGTGGTTCAACGTGATGAGGTCGTCGTGGCCTTCGAAAGTATGGAACTTCCCTGGGCGGCCGCGGAACCATCCGTCCGAGGTGTTGTTCTGCACTGCCTCGCGATACCGCGAAAAATCGACACCGACATGGTTGAACACACCGTCGAGCAGTACCCGCAGACCACGACGATGCGCCTCGGCCACCAGGTGATCGAAATCGGCGTCGTCACCGAGCCGCGGGTCGATGCGGTAATGGTCGGTGGTGTCGTAGCCGTGGGTGCGTGCGGCGAAGATCGGCCCCAGCGCAATCCCGGACGCGCCCAACTCGATGGCATGGTCGAACCACTCTGCGACCCGGCCCAGCCGGTGCTCGTCAGCAGTGGGCGGCTGCTCGGCCGGGTAGGCGCCGACGAAGCCGAGCGGGTAGATCTGCCACCAGATCACATGCTCGACCCACGACATCAGAAACGGGTCACCTATCCGACCGCAGCCAAGACCTGCGCAGCGCTGATCGCCTGCGCGACACCAGCGACGACGGCGGCCACCTTCAGCGCCTCCAAGATCGGCTCGCGCTCGACGCCTGCCTCACGCAACGTGTGCTCGTGCGCGGCGACGCAGTGCGAGCATCCGTTGATCGACGACACCGCGAACGACCACAGCTCGAAGTTGGCTTTGTCAACACCGGGATTGGCGATGATGTTCATCCGCAAGCCGGCGCGCAGGTCGTCGTACTTGCCCTCCAGGAAGCCGCGGCCGCGGTAGAACACATTGTTCATACCCATGATGGCCGCTGCGCCCAGCGCCCCGTGGTAGGCCTCGGCCGAAAGGTTGTCGGCCGCGTCGGCACCGATCTCGGCCAGTACCTGGCTGTTGCGGGTCGCCGCCGCACTGGCCAGCAGTGCTCCCCACAGCTGTTCGGAGCTGAGCACGGTGCTGCGGACGATCGAGCCGAGGTTGAGCTTGAGATCCTTCGCGTATTCGGGCAGTGCCGATTTGAGACTTTCCACACTCATCTACGAAGCCCTGAGCAGTTCACCGGCATCCAGGGTCGGGTCGCCCTTGCGCCAGTTGCAGGCACACAACTCGTCGGACTGCAGCGCATCGAGCACCCGCAGCACCTCGTCGACGTTGCGCCCGACGGAACCGGCGGTCACCGAGACGAACTGGATCTCATTATTCGGGTCGACGATGAACGTCACCCGGTCGGCGACACCGTCGGCGTTCAGCGCCCCGGTGGCCTGGACCAGCTCGCGCTTGATGTCGGAAAGCATCGGGAACGGCAGTCGCTTGAGGTCGTCGTGCTGTGCGCGCCACTGGAAATGCACGAACTCGCTGTCCACCGAAACTCCGAACACCTTCGTATCGCGGTCCTCGAATTCGTCGTTCAGCTTGCCGAACGCGGCGATCTCGGTCGGGCACACGAACGTGAAGTCCTTGGGCCAAAAGAAGATGACTCGCCACTTACCGGGGTGGTCGTCATGAGAAACGGTGGTGAAGTAGTCCTCGGGCTGTTTGGCGTCGACCTTCGACAGATCGCCACCGACCAGCGCCGTGAGTTGGTAGGCAGGGAACTGGTCGCCAATGGTCAACAGGGCCATGTCACTCCTTACGCAAAATCAGACTTAGATAGAGAAAAGTGGTGTACCACCATCCTGCCGAAAACTGATCTTGAGTTAAAGGTGATATATCCCACTACACTGATAGGCATGACCGATAAGAGTTATCAACCCACACTGGCCGGTCTGCGGGCGTTCGTCGCGGTGGCCGAGAAGCAGCATTTCAGCACTGCCGCAACAGCTCTCAAGCTGAGCCAGTCGACGCTGTCGCAGGCGTTGGCGGCACTGGAAACCGGACTCGGGGTAAGCCTGATCACGCGGTCCACCCGCCGAGTATTCCTGACAACGGAGGGACGGCAGCTACTGCCGCACGCGCGGTCTGTGGTCGAGGCCGTCACCACCTTTTCCGCTGTCGCCGCCGGGGCGTCCGACCCGCTGCAGGGCACGATGCGCCTGGGTCTGATCCCCACGGTGGCGCCCTACGTGCTGCCGTCGCTGCTGGCCGGGCTAGGCCGCCAGCTGCCCGCGCTGAGCTTGTCGGTGACCGAAGACCAGACCGAGCGGCTTTTGGTCGCACTGCGCGACGGCGCGTTGGACGCGGCACTGATCGCCTTACCGGCCAACAAAAGCGGGTTCACCGAGGTAGCGATCTACGACGAAGATTTCGTGCTCGCGGTGCCGGCCGGGCATCCGCTGTCCGGTAAAAGCCGGGTGTCGCCCACCATGCTGGCGCAGCTGCCGTTGCTGCTGCTCGACGAGGGTCACTGCTTGCGGGACCAGACGCTGGACGTCTGTCGGAAGGCGGGTTTCACCGTCGAATTGGCGAATACCCGCGCAGCGTCGCTGGCAACGGCCGTACAGTGCGTGACCGGCGGCCTCGGGGTGACTCTCATTCCACAGACCGCCGTGCCGGTAGAAGCGACGCGCGGCGAACTCGGACTGGCCAGATTCGCTGCACCTCCGCCCGGCCGACGGATCGGGCTGGTGTTCCGCTCGTCACGCAGTCGGGACCAGCCCTACCGGCAACTGGCCTCCATCATCTGTGACTTGGTCAGCAGCGAGCACGACGTCCGGGTGGCTCGCTAGCCGCCCGCTGGATCCCTGTCTCTTGCTCGACCTCAGATCCGAAGAAGTGCTTCAGCGTTGGTGTGGGCTATGGCGTGGGTGTCGACCTCCGAGAGCCCAGCTTGTTGCCGGAAGGTTCAGACGTCGTCGCGCGCGACATAGGGACAATCCTCGGAGTGTGCCATTCGAAGGCGGGACCGGCGAACATGGTCTGCACCGAGGTGGGCCAGGCGCCGGCATAGTACTGCTGAAAGACTCGCACACCGGGGAGGCCGGGGTGAACGTAGATCGGGGAATCAACGGCCTCCGCCGCAGCCAGTATCGGGTCGAAGCGCGCGTCGTCTACGAACAGCCCGTCGTAGGTGCCCGCGATGAGAGCGCCGACAAATCCGAGCTCACCGACACAACGTCGCAATTGCTCGGCCGCCGCGACCGGATCGTAGCGGGGCAGCGTCGCGAATCCCCGGAATCCGTCCGGGTTTTCGCCGATCTGTGCGACCAGGTCGTCGTTCACTCGCCGGCAGAGGTCTACTGCTTCGGGGTGGTCCAGGGTGCTGGGGCTGTTGTTGGCATGCGAAACGACCTGAATGTCGATGCCGACATCGTCCACGTGCGCCAGCCGGTTGCCCGCGCCGACGTGCGCCTGCTGGCAGAGTGGAGCATGACGAAAACAACGATAGGTCCTGAGAATGCAACAAACCGGCTGCCCGTGCTGCGCGTACTCGCAGCCACCGGCGGGGCCGCGCCTGCTCAGGCGGCTCTCGCGCGAACGGACGAGAGATACCCGTCAACCGGATCTCCCGGCCCACTCCGCAACACCGCCCACCCTGCTGCTCGACGGGGGAACGATTGTCGATCCCCGGGACGGCACCACCGCCGATGTCAGCATTCGCATCCAGGGCGGATGCATTGTCGAGGTTTCCCCGGGCCGGGCGGCCGACCGCGATTCGGCTGCGGATCGCATCGATGCGGCCGGCAAGTTCATCGTGCCGGGTTACAACGACATGCACTCGCACGCCTTGAACCTCAGCGATCCGTCCGGAAGCCTGGCCCTGATGCTCGCCGAAGGCGTCACCGGTTTTCGGCAGATGTCAGGTTCGCCAGACTTGCTGCAGCGCCGGCGCGACAACGCATTACGGATCGGACCTGCGGCACCGGCTCTGCTGCAGACGCCCGGAGCCATCCTCACCCCGCTCAATGCTGGATCGGTCCGTGCCGCCGCCGCCGAGATTAGGCGGCAGCACGCCCAAGGGGCCGACTTCGTGAAGGTGGTGATGGCAGACCCCGACGTCTTCATGGCCGCCGTCGACGAAGCAGTCGCCGTCGGGATTCCGATTCTGGGTCACCTTCAGGAAGGCGTGGACGCCGTGGCAGCCGCACGGGCCGGCTTCCGGTCCGTCGAGCATCTCGGACCGGGATCGTCGGTGTGGGCATCGTGTTCCACTGTCGACGAGGAGCTGCGGTCCGAGGCGTGCCAGCGACCGCGAGTCAAGACACCGCCAATCAAGATTCCGTTTCTGGAGCGCATTGTGGCGTGGCGTATGCAGCAGGTGTTGGTCAATCCTGCCGCTTTCTCCAAACCGGTTGACGTCGCCCGGATTCAGCGGGCGCTGGACACCTACGACGTCGATAAGGCCGCCGCGGTGGCAGCGGAGCTGGCCCACCACGGCACCTGGCAGGTGCCGACGCTGGTTCGGCTGCGCAGTATGCAGTACGCCGGAGCAGACGAATATGAACGTGACGAGCTGCTGGCGTATCTGCCCACCAAGAACGTCAAGAGATGGCGCAAAGTCACGAAGAAATTCCAGGCGCTGTCCGACGAGGCGCGCGCCACTTACCGGGCGCTGTACCCTCGCCAGCTAAGTCTTGCCAAGCTGTTCGCCGACCATGGTGTGCCGATGATGACCGGAACGGATGGCGGATCGATGATGGCGCCGGGCTTGACCCTGCGTCAGGAGTTCGCCGAACTGAACAAGGCGGGCCTCACAGCGCGGAAGATTTTGCAGATGACCACCGTCAACCCCGCGCGGTACCTCGGTCGGCAGGACACGATGGGCACCGTAGCGCCAGGACGTGATGCCGACTTGGTGCTGCTGAACACCAATCCACTCGACGCTGTCGAGAATCTGCATGACATCAGCGCTGTGGTGCGAGCGGGTAACTACTATTCGGCAGCCGAGCTGACCGCCTTGAAGGCCCGGGTGGCCTCGTCGAGGCGTTGACGACTCATGGAGCCGTGTTGACCGGCAGTTGCAGATATGAGGCGCGATCACCGCCGGTGTGGATGACATGTGTTCCGCTGTTTTGCGGAACATACTCGCGCGTCGCGGGCATGATCGCCCCCAACGCGTTCTGCGCGCTGATGACCAGCCGAAGCTGTTCACCGGGGTAGAAGATCAAACCGACTGGCGACAGGTCGATTTCGATATCTACGATCTCGCCGGGACCGAGCTTCTCGATCCGGTCGAAGCTGTGAGCGGGAACGGCGTCGGTGGTCAACGTCTCGTCGAGGTGTCGAGCCGACACGCGCAAGCGCCCGTTGGAACCTTTGTAGCGCAGCACCGATGCGCCCCGCTCGGTGAGGTCGTGCATCAGCGCCCCGTCGTTGGGCACGTTGAATTGCTGTAGCGGCGCTCCTTGGCGGTTCAACTTCTGGACGAGGATGAACAGATCCATGTCGTCGGCGCCTTGGCACTCGACCCATAACCGAGCCTTGGGGTAGCCGACCAGCTCAGTATCTTCGCCGAAGCGGATAACGAACGACGCTGAGGGCGTGGCGGACTCGCAGTCGTAGCCCGCTGTGGCAGATTGGGCCGGTGGCTCAGCGGTTAATGTGCGTGAGCGGCCGTCGAGGTAGTATTTCCTATTGCTGACACCGGCCGGCGGGAACTCGTCGGCGACCTGATCGACGCGATCAGCGCCTTCGAGGTCGAGCAAGCAGTATCGGACGCGAGGCGTGTGTTCCCAGCCGTTGTCGTTGCCCTTCAAGTAGTGATCGAAGAAGCGGCGCAGGTCTTCGATATTGGTTGGATCGTAGTAGTCGGGCCATTCCTGCGTGTTGTGGACGCGCAGCCACTTGTCCGTCGAAGCGATCCTGCGCCAGGCGCGGAACGTGCCCATCGTGTGCAGTGTGTTGGAGTAGCTGGCGACGACGTAAGCCGGAACGTTGATCCTGTCAAAACGGGCAATCTTGTCTTCCCACAAGTCGTTCACTATGGGGTGCCGTTGGGCCTCGCTGAGAATGTCCTCTCGGCGGTTGTTGCCGGCGTAGCTGTTCTTCTGCAGTCGTTCGGCGAAGCCGATGTCGGGCATGCCACCGCGCATGACGAGATCACGGTAGGCGTCGCTGAAACCCTCCCAAGGGTTGATCGCGGCCAAGTGTGGCGGTTGCTCGGCGGCGGTGAACCATTGTGAAATCGCCAGATAAGACGTACCGCTCATCGCGACCTTGCCGTTGCACCAGTCCTGGACGGCCAGCCACTCGATCAGGTCGTGGCAATCTTTCCCCTCCTGGCGGCCGAACATTGCGCTGTCGCCGTCTGATTGGGCGATGCCTCGGGGATCAGGGTTGCAGATCGCGTAGCCGTGCGCACACCAGTACGCCGGGTCCGGTCCCTCGAACTTCTCCAATCCCGAGAACGCCCCGTTGTCCATTCCGAGCATCCCGAATAGGGAAGTGACACTCGCGGCGGTGCCCTGGCTCTTGCCGTAGGGGCTCCAGGCGACGATGACCGGCACCTGCTCGTCACCCGGAGGACGGAGCACGTCGACGTAGATTGTGACACCGTCAGCCAAGGTGACTGCTACGTCCTTCTCGAAGACAATGTCACTCGGCAGGGATCGGAATTGCGGGCCGATCCGGGCGCCTGCCGGCAGGATTCGGGTGCTTGGCTCGAATTTGCTCAGCAGGCCGTGGGCGTCACCGGCCTCATAACGTGATGACTCGAATATCTTCTCGGTCTGAATCATTGCTGCTTTCTGGTGCGATCGGTGGCGGGAGTCGACTGCGCGCTTCCCTCGAGGGTAAGTCGGACTCCCACAAAAATCAACGCATGTTGATTTTATGGTCGTGACGCTCTAGCGTGCGGGGATGACCGTGAACAGCAGGCCGGCGTCGGTGAGGCGGCGCGGGCGTCGGCCAGGCACGAGTACGACTCGACAGGCCGTTCTCGATGCCGCCCGTGCCCGGTTCGCCAGCGACGGTTTCGCCGCGACCACCGTCCGGCAGGTTGCGGCCGACGCCGGCGTAGACGCTGCGCTGGTGATGCAGTTCTTTCGGTCGAAAAATGAGCTGTTCGCCGCTGTGATGTCGATTTCACCCGACGCATTGACACGCTTCAGCGCCGCGTTCGACGCACCCGACGAGCGCATGGGCGAACGAGTGGTCCGCGCTTTCCTCGATATTTGGGAGGGGGACCCGCAAGACTCGGAGCCGCTCATGGCGATGCTGCGAGGCGCCATCGTCAATGAGCAGGCGCGCGAGCAGCTGCGGGACTTCATCGAGGCCCGGTTGCTCGATACCGCCGTCACAGGTCTCAGCGACGACGATGCGGTGCTTCGCGCGGGGCTGGCGTCGTCGATGCTGGTCGGGATCGTCGTGGGACGACGAATCGTCGGTGTCCCGACACTTGCCGGCGCCGACCTCCAAACGCTGGTTGCGCTTCTGGCGCCGGCACTACAGAGTGTGCTGACATCGGGTCCACCGAGCCGGCCCAGGGTTGGTTAGACGAAATCCGAGCCGCCATCGACGTTCACCGTCGCTCCGGTGACGTAGCCATTTCGTCGGGACGCCAGATAGGCGGTGACAGAGGCGACTTCCTCGGGAAGCCCGGCCCGGCCCAGGTCACATGGCTGGTGAAAATTGTTGTCAATCCAAGTCATGACGTCGTAGGGGTTGGCGGCATCGAGACCGTCGGCGGCCAGCAAGTCTGCGAGTTGCTCAGTGAAGCTGGCCGTGACGATGGTTCCCGGGCAAATGCAATTCACCAAGATCCCATCCGCGGCAAGGCTCTTCGACAGGTTCTTGGTGATGCTGGACAGTGCCGCCTTGGCCGCCGTGTAGGCGACGATACGCGGATTCTGCCGCTGAATGGAGTGCGCCGACAGTGTCACGATGCGGGCCCAGTCAGCGGCGCGCAGCAGGGGCAAGGCGGCGCGAATGGAACGTACCCCCGACATGGTGCCCAGTGCGAACGCGGCATCCCACTCGCTGTCGTCCAGCTGCTCGAAGTATCCGTCGCCCGGGCCGATGGTGTGTATCAGGCTGTTCAGCTGTCCCCAGCGCACGGCAATCGCGTCAAATCCGGTCGCGATGGCTTCCGCATCGGCCATGTCCACGCTGATTCCGACGGCGTCGGGAGCACCGACCGCTCGAAGTGATTTCACGGCGGCATCCAAAGCCGGCCTGCCCCTGGCCATCACGGCGACGCTGGCTCCCTCGGCCGCCAGGGTTTGTGCGATAGCCAACCCCATACCTTTGCTGCCGCCGGTAACAACCGCTTTCGATCCGGCAAAACCCAAGTCCATGGCTACTCCTCGTGATCCGCGGCGATCTCAGCGATCGTTTCCGGCACTACGCCTAAGCCGCACAAGCAGAATCGCAGGGCGCTTTTGCGTACCGCGGCGCGTAGGCAGGCTCCCGTCGTCCACTGGCGCTCAGTTGCCGCCCACACCACACCTTGAATCGACCGGGCGTCAGCTACCGGATCGATGTCGTGAAAGACTCCCTGCACCACGCCGCGGCGAAGTTGGTCGATGAGCGGCTGCAGCATCTCGGCGTAGGCCGGTTGAATCAGCTCGGGGGAAGCGAACATCTGCGACTGAGCATCCAACGATAGCCGGCGCAGATCGGACTTGAGGTGTTCGTCGAACGCCAGATCAAGGCGGGCATCGATCCAAGCGGTCACCGCCTCAACGGGATTTAGGGCGTTCGCCATCCTCGTTGTGAGCCTTCGCCTCTCAGCGCGCGCTATCTCGAGGAAGACAGCGGCAACCAGCTGTTCCTTCGATTCGAAATGCCGGTAGAACGCACGCGTGCTAAGCCCGGCGCGCTCGAGCACCGCCGCGATCGCGAGCCCTCGAGCGCCTTGTTCGCGCATCGTCGCTGACGCGGCGGCCAAGATGGCGCGGCGTATCTCAGGATCGGGAGCTAGCTTGCTGCGCCGCCGCGCGATGGAACGGGTCATGCGGTGGCATCGTAGGTGCGCAGGTACGGAGCGAACCGTTCGCGGACACCCTCTGGTGTCAAGCCGTAGTCCGCCAGATCATAGTCGTGCGCGCCCCGCGAGCCGGGTTCGTGCCCACGGGCCCAGTGCCGCACCGCACGAGCACTGGCGTCAGTAAACGTCAAGCCCAGCGATGCATAGCTTGCCGCCAACGTACCTTCCGGATCGGTCTGCAAGTCGGCGAAGGAGACGTCACAGAATCGGCCTTCGCCTACACGTCTGCGGAAGTCCATTGCCCGCGAGATACCCTCCGCCCAGCAGTCGAGCTGTTCGGCACCCAATTCTCGCGCGTCGTCTCGGTCGCTGCTCCAGCTGCGCACATACCGGATGAGGCTGCACACCGAACCCATCACCTTGGCGGGATCGCGATGACACCACATGAATTTGGCATTGGGGTAGGCCTCGACGAGCGCATCGAGGGCGAAGACGTGCACGGGAGTCTTCAGGTGCCACAGGGTCGGCGGGCAGTGCCACTGGAGCAGTTTGAGCACCCGACGGTGATACGTATACGTCTCTCGCATATCGCAATTCATCAACCACGCCAGGTAGCTCGGGACGCGAACGACACCGTCGAAGTGAAAGGTACGAAAACTCATACCCATCAGATCCTGACATTCGGTGGCCGCCGTCGCCTCCGAGTTGTACAGGGTTTTCATCAACGGGAACATGTCGTGCAGCATCCGAAGGCCTGCTTCGGCCTGCGCGATACGCGGATCGGTGTGCTGGGTTGCCGCCTCGGGCGGCGGGGTAGGGGCCTGCGATTCCCACATCCGCAGCGAACGGAACTGGGGGTCGGCAGCTACCAGCTGACTCAGCGCTGTGGTCCCGGTGCGGGGCAGCCCGATGACGAATACCGGGCCGCTCACCACTTCGTCGTCGATCTGTGGATGCTGGGCGTAAGTGTTTTCAACCTTGAGACGCTGAATCAGCGCGTTGCTGATCGTGGCGTGCTGGATGACCCGGCCCATGTCGTTGAGCTCGGCTTCGAAGTTCAGCGCATCAACGGTGCGTTCCAGGCCGTCGCGGTAATAGGGTGATCCGAAGTCAGTCAACCCCGTCGCGGCACGGGCGCCGTCTTCAAGCTCGTCGGGGGACAACGTCATCGCGCGAACCTTTCGCGCACAGCGCGGTTGCGTCGATCGAGAGTCGCCCTCCGCTCTTGTGCGGAAACCATTTTCGTGTCAGACGGCAACGCGGAAGTGACCTCCTGGAAAGGCACCACTTGCGCGCTCGGTGTCGGTGCGGTGGCGGTGCGCACACACCGCAAGATCATCGCGCCGTTGCTGAATCCGGCGGTGTCGAGCCAGTTAGCAACCCCGGGGTCGCGGCCGCTCAAAACCACCCGCACGAGACCATCGCTGTCCACGACTGCCTGGTGCGCGTTCAGACTGGACTGATGGCGACCATAGTGAATCGTTTCCCACCACGGGTTGCCCAGCGAAAAACTCCAGTAGACGCCCTCGGGCGGTTGAACTGCCAGGATCAGCGCCTCATCCGAATTCAAGTCCCAGCGCCCGATCACCGGCCGGTTCTCCGCGGCTGCGCCGATCCCGGTGTAATCGGTCGGAGGCAGGAAGCCGTTGGGCGGTGGCGCCCCACCGAACTGCAGGAAAAATTGCAGATTGTCCCGGACGAAGTCACCGAGAGCGACCAGCTGCCGCGAAACGACGACGTCGGGATCGACGGTGCGACTGCTGCGTTCGGCGGGATCGCCGATCCTTTCGATCCGTAACGACGACGGCGTCTCGGTATCCCAGTCGTAGAAGAAGTGCCGCACCGTCAGCGTGGGATGATCACCCTCGATCCGCATCCAGTTGCCGTCGTGCTGCTGCGTGGACAAGTACACCTCGAAGTTGCCGTCGGCGTCCACCGCAAGTTCGTCGACCAAAGCGTTTGCGGTCGAGGTCATCCCGTTCATCGTCTGCAAGCCCACATACCGGGCGGTGCCGCGGTTACCGAACAATCGGTAGGTCTCACCCCCGTGCATCGTGGCGCGGGTGTACAAGCAGTCCGGACATTCCATGCCCCAGGTCAGGACATCGTCAGTGCTGGCGCGCTGGACACAAAGAATCGGATCAGGATCGAATCGCAACGCCTCGTCGAGACCGGCTGCCAGCAACACCAGCAGATGCCGCATCCCGGCCGCCCGATCGACCCTATTGCGCCCGGCAGGGTCGGACTCCACTATCTGTGCTGCACTTGCGAGCTTGCCCAACAGATGCGCCCAGGCACCCGTCAAGTCGGCACCGCCGCTCTCGAATGCCCCGCAGGACGCCTCGGTGATCGAGTGCGGCAACCACGCCATCGACCGCTGTGCAGCGCTCACGTCGTCACCGCCTCTGCACCCGCCAAGTTACGCATTATCTGAGAATCGCGTTTTCGTTTAAGGTCGTCCGACTATCGCAGTGAACCGCTGAGGTTGTCAATGAGTGACGTCAACCGAGGTCCTGGCCGGGTAGCTTCCGGGACCCGCCAGCTGTGCTCGGGGGAGAACATGTTCTAGTTTCAATCATGCTCGAGTTCAGCCTGGAGAACATCGCCTCCGAGGACGTCGAACGACTGCGAGCGATGTACGGGCCACTGGCACAGTCGGTCCGGGAGCTGATCGATGCGGCTGTCCGCACCGAGGTGGACCAAGCCGCCGTCAGCGCAGCCAAAGCCGAGATCGATTCGGCGACAGCACGATTGCGAAGCAGCCAAGTCGACGGATCGTTCGGCGTTCGTTATCTGGCCGGCGGCGAGCGGATGGCGTGGGGAAACGCCGTGATCGGGCTTCGCAATCCCATCGCACCGCCGCTGACCGTCCACCACGACCCGTCGGGCAAGGCATCGTGCGAATTCCATCTCGGCGCCGCTTACGAGGGCCCACCCGGGCACGTGCACGGGGGAGTCGCGGCCCTCATCCTCGACCACCTTCTGGGCGAAGCAGCCAGCGACGGGATCAACCCGCGTTTCACCGGAACTATCACTCTTCGCTACGTCCGAGCCACTCGGTTGGGCAGCTTGTACGCCGAGGCGGAAGCCACCCGCGTCGACGGGGTCAAGACGTTCGCGACGGGTCATCTGGCCGACGAGGAGGGCATCACCGTGGAAGCTGAGGGAGTCTTCATTCAGCCGCGGTGGGCCCGAGAAACGGTCTGACTGACAAGTAGCGGCTGATGGAAAAGGTGATCGTCGTCTTGCGGGCCGCTGACCCCGACGACGACTGGTGCGCCCGTCAACGCGGTCCCGTCGCCGACGCCGTGCTGAGGCTCGGCGTGGCCGGACTGTCGGTCAACGTCCGCGACGGCGCCGTGCGCCATTCCCTGATGACGCTGACGACCCTTGACCCGCCGGTCGCGGCCGTGCTCAGCCTCTGGACCCAGCAGTGCTACGGCGAGCAGGTCGCCGGCGCGCTCAGGCTGCTGGGCGGGGAGGCCGAATCCATCGCGGCTTACCTGGTCACCGAGTCCGTCCCGCTACCTGGTCCAGTCGAGATTGGTTGCCGTACAACTGGTCTGGCAAACATAGCGCTGTTGCGCCGGCCGGCCGAAATGGACCCCGACAGCTGGCTCACCCGCTGGCAGCAGCACCACACCCCGGTCGCGATCGAAACGCAGGCAACCTTCGGCTACACCCAGAACTGGGTGGTGCGTGCCTTGACCCCGGACGCACCGGCCATCGCGGGCATCGTCGAAGAGCTGTTTCCGGCTGCGGCGATCACCGACCTGAAGGCCTTCTTCGGCGCCACCGACGACGCCGACCTCCAGCAGCGAGTGAGCCGAATGGTCGCCAGCACATCGGCCTTCGGCGCCAACGACAACATCGACACCGTACCGACCAGTCGTTACATCATGAAGACACCCTTCACCGCGTGAGGAACCGCAGATGATCACACTCGACGACGCCGCAGCGCTAGCCAGGGACGAGAACGGCCTGGCGGTCATCTCCACCGTGCGGGCCGACGGGACCGTGCAGGCTTCCCTGGTCAACGTCGGTCTGCTGGCACACCCCGCCAGCGGCCGGCCCGCGGCGGGTTTCGTCACCTACGGCAAGATCAAGCTCGCCAATCTGCGAGCACGCCCGCAACTGGCGGTCACCTTCCGCACCGGATGGCGCTGGGCGACCGTCGAAGGGCGTGCGGAGCTGACCGGTCCGGACGACCCGCAGCCGTGGCTGGCCGGTGCCGAGCAGCTGCGGTTGCTGATCCGCGAGGTCTACTCCGCGGCCGGCGGCACTCACGACGACTGGGACGAATTCGACCGGGTGATGGCCGCCGAGCGGCGAACCGTGGTGTTGGTTGAGCCGACTCGTGTCTACAGCAATGGCTAGTCTGCTGGCGTGACCCTGCTCATCGACGACGCCAATAAGGTGCGGACCGTCACGCTCAACCGGCCCGAGGCGCTCAACGCCTTCAACGAGGCGCTCTACGAGGCCACCGCCGAGGCGCTGCGCACCGCTGCCGACGATCCGGATGTCGCCGTGGTACTGCTCACCGGCGCGGGGCGCGCCTTCAGTGCGGGTGCCGACCTGACCGAGATGCAGGCGCGCATCACCGACCCGCAACTGGCGCGGCAAGCATCGGCGTTCACCACGTTGATCGACGCATTGGCTGCCCTGCCCAAGCCGCTGATCTGCGCGGTCAACGGTGTCGGCGTCGGGATCGGCGCCACCATTCTCGGCTACGCCGACCTGTCGTTCATGTCTGCCACCGCTCGGTTGAAGTGCCCGTTCACCAGCCTGGGCGTGGCGCCCGAGGCGGCGTCGTCGTATCTGCTGCCGCAGCTGATGGGCCGGCAGAACGCAGCATGGCTGTTGATGTCCTCGGAGTGGGTCGACGCCACGGAGGCGCTGCGGATGGGGCTGGTCTGGAAGGTGTGCCAACCGTCAGATCTGCTCACCGAAGCGCGCCGGCACGCCGAAATTCTTGCTTCACGCCCGGTTTCGAGCTTAATGGCGGTCAAGCGCGCCATCGTCGAGCCGATCGGTCCCGAGATCGCGGCTGCCAGTGCACGGGAGAACGCTTACTTCGCCGAGCTCATGGGCGGACCGGCCAACGCCGACGCGCTGGCCGAGTTCACCAGCCGCCGGGGAAGGTGAGGCGCTATGGCGGAGGTGCGGCTGGAGTTCGGTGTCTTGGGACCGCTGCAGGTGAGCGTGGGCGGAGCGCCGATGTCGCTGGGCACCCCCAAGCAGCGGGCGGTGCTGGCGATGCTGGTGATCAACCGGAACCGGCCGGTCGGGATCGACTCGTTGATCAACGCCGTCTGGGAGGAGTGGCCGCCGCCCGGTGCGCGGGCCAGCCTGCACACTTATGTGTCCAACGTGCGCCGGCTGCTCGGCACGGCGGCTCCGACGGCACCCGACGTGTTGGTCAACGCACCGCCGGGATATCGGCTCAATGTCGCCGACAAGCATTGCGACATCGGCAGATTCGTCACCGAGAAGAACGCCGGAATGCAGGAAGCAGCGACCGGCCGGTTCGAACAAGCCAGCCGCCACCTCTCGAAGGCCCTGGCCGAGTGGCGTGGACCGGTCCTGGAGGATCTGCGCGGCCTTCGGTTCGTCGACGCATTCGCCACCGCCCTCGTCGAGGACAAAATAGTAGCTCACACCGCCCGCGCGGAGGCCGAGATCGCCTGTGGGCGGGCGTTTGCCGTGATCAGCGAACTGGAAGCGCTCACCGCCGAGCATTCCTATCGCGAGCCGCTGTGGGCCCAGCTCATCACCGCTTATTACGTGGCCGACCGTCAATCCGATGCGCTTAACGCGTATCGCCGGCTCAAGACCATCCTCGCCGAGGACCTTGGCATCGACCCCGGCCCTACCGTGCGTTCGCTGCATGACCAAATCCTGCGTCAGCAACCGTTCAATGCCAGAACCGCAGCCCAAACCACCGCCGCGGACGCGATGTTCGCCATCGGCCAGCGCACCGCGGTCAGCGCCAGCTCGGCCAATGCGCGGCTACGGGACAAATCCGGCCGGCGCCATCCATTGGCGGGCGCGGCCACCCGAATCGGGCGCCTGCCCGACAACGACATCGTGCTCGGTGACCCCGAGGTCAGTCGTCATCACGCCGTCATCAGCGACACCGGCACCAGCTTTGTGATCACCGACCTGCGATCCGCCAACGGTGTCGAGGTGCAACACCAACGGATCCGTGGCAGCGCGAACCTCGCCGACGGCGACAGCATTCGAATCTGTCAACACGAATTCACCTTCGAAATCGGGCACCGCGACGCGAACGGAACTGATTCCGGCTGCGACGACAATTGGGGCAACACCCAAAACGCCCGCTAGCTGCGCGGCAAGGTTTCGTTGAGAATCCGTAGAGGTCGGCACCGCAACCTTCTTCTCGTAACAGCAAACGCCGCCGAGGCGGCTCGAGAAAAGGACGACCATGAGCAAGACCAAGTTCGCCGCAGCGGCGCGCACGGGCGCAATTGCGGCTGTGTTGAGCGCGGCCGCCGCTGCGTCGGTGGCTGGATTCGCCGGGGCAGTCCCGGCGGCAAGCGCCCAGAGCGCTGACCACGTCGCCGGTATGGACGGCGACTTGGCCTCCTGGGCTGTGCGACGACACCATTTCGGTACCCCGCCCCCAGCGCCCGATGCGCCCGCTCCCGGCGCCAACCCCGGCGCTGCCCCACCGCAGGCGGCCCCCGGGATGTACGGCAATCCCGGTGCGGCGGCGCCGTATTGGCGCGCGCAGCACTCGAGTGACTGCGTGGAGATGGCGGTGGCCGATGTGGTTGGGCAGATGACGGGCAGCGAGCCCAGCGAGCAGCAGATCGTCTCGGTGGCGGAGAACACCCCCAGCCGTTATGACCGTGGGCCCGTCTATCAGGGCTCCGGCACCGACTTCAGGGATGTGCCGACGCTCCTCGCGCACTACGGCATCAGTTCTCAGCTGACCAGTACCAGCATCAGCGGCCTGGAGCAGGACTTGACTGCCGGCCGCAAAGTGATCGCGTCTGTCAACGGCGAGACCATCTGGCGGAACGGACGAGGCCCGGCGAACCACGCGGTCACGGTAACCGGTATCGACACCGGAGCCGGTGTGGTGCATCTCAACGACAGCGGTATCGGGTCCGGCCGTGACGAGCAGGTTCCCATAACCACTTTCGAGCGGGCGTGGGCTACCAGCGGCAACCAGATTGCCGTGACGAACTGACCGCCCGGTCAGCCAACCAGTCCCGGCAATAGCCCTGGTGCGCGTCGTAAAGTTCCGCCGACGCGCGGGGTTGCTGATCTTCGGAGGCAATCGGCCCTACATAAATGCTTCTGTGGCCGATTGTCGCCATCGTAGACAGTTTCTCTGCAACCGAGAACGGGTAGCCTTCCGTCGCCCAGGCGCTTCGGTAACCGGTCACCAACACCGACGGTGGTTCCGACAACAGGGGAGGCTGACATGAGAAAAGTCTTCATCAGAGAGCATCCCGATGCGCGCTCTGCTGTTAAGACAAAGATCGGGCCGATTCTGCTGCCCGCGGCGGGCGCGGTGGCCGCCGCGCTCACGTTCGTCGCGCCCGCACAGGCCGCCTCCATCGACAGCCGTATCGACATCTGCGCGGCACTGCGGAACGGCACGAGCCTTGCCTCCATCGAAGCCGCCCTTGAGGCGCGCGGCTATAGCGGATCCGACGCCGGTAGGCTCACCGGCCTCACCATTCGCCAGCACTGCCCGGATCAAGCCGCCAACGCAATAGCGCAAGTGCGCAGAGGTCAGGCCTTTGCACGCTAGCGAGTGCCGCCGACAAGCGCTCGGCAGCGTTCGTTCAATGGGGTGCGACCCTGAACTTAATGGGACGTGCTGCTTTCCAGCTGTCCCGACTTGGCTCAACTTGGTGCACACCGCGGGCGGCCACGTCGCACTGGTCACAACCGCCACATGTGTCTCGGCGCCGGTCGACACCCGATGTGCCCGGCTCTGAGCGAAAGTATTGATAGCACCGTGCTGCGCATGACGTTGTCGCTCAGAGCCGGGCACAACGGCGCATTCCTCCGGCAGAGGCCAATGTTTCAAATGTGGCTAAGTAGCAATGTTTGGACCTGCCATGGGGTGCAATCCCGCACTCAATGAGACGTGCTGCTCTCCAGCTGTGCAGCAGCGGCGATGATCGCTCGCAGCGTGCGACGGCAACGTCCGCAATCCGCGCCGGCTCCGCAGGCCGCGGCGACCTGGCGGGAGGTCGACGCTCCGCGGGCCACGACGTCGGAAACCGTCTGGCTGGTGGCCCCGACGCACAGGCAGACGTACATCAGCGCACCGTCGCTGAATCGGCCGGCTCGCAAATATCGGTCGTGAATGACCATTTGACGCTCAACTTAGGCTTGGTTATCCGAATCGGAGCATGCGCGGGAATTAGCTCAGGAATTGCATCGTCCAATGCGCATTCCGGTCCGCCTTCAGCGGGGTTTCGCTGTTTGGTGTGCGGCGACGGCATCCGCCCGAGCCCCTCTCGGCCATCCCACAGCGCGGCGCTAAGACAGGCTTGAACGAGCCACATGTTAGATAAGTCTAACCTAAGTCGGTTAGTGGAGTCTAACCTAAGTAAAATGGCATTTCACCAGCGAATACGGTACCCAACGGCTAGGGCCGATCGAGCCAGCAAGACGACCCGCCGACGCTCGTCCAAACCCTCGCCGGGCGACACCGCGTGCACTACATTGAGTGTGCGCGGCACGGTGAGGCTCCAGCCCGGCCCCATCTGACTTGGCCGCACATTTGAAATACGTGACAGTTTAAAAGGAGCGATCATGCAAGGTGATCCGGACGTTTTGCGCCTACTCAACGAGCAATTAACAAGTGAGCTGACCGCAATCAATCAGTATTTCCTGCATTCCAAAATGCAGGAAAGTTGGGGATTCACCGAACTCGCCGGACACACCCGCGCCGAATCCTTCGACGAGATGCGGCACGCGGAGGCGATCACCGACCGGATCCTGTTGCTTGACGGCCTGCCGAATTATCAGCGGCTGTTCTCCCTGCGCATCGGCCAGACCCTGCGCGAACAGCTCGAGGCCGACCTGGCCATCGAGCATGAGGTGCTGGACCGTCTCAAGCCCGGGATCATCCTGTGCCGGGAGCGCCAAGACAGCACCACCGCGAACCTCTTCGAGAAGATCGTCGCTGACGAGGAAACCCACATCGACTACCTGGAAACACAATTGGAGCTGATGGACAAGCTGGGCGTAGAGCTCTACTCAGCGCAATGTGTCTCCCGGCCGCCGGGGTCGACCGGCAACGGGGACTGAGCGCCGACCTCGCCTGCGCCTAGCATCGAAGGCTGAGGGGAGGGGCAGCCATGACGACCGCGACGGCCACCAGCACAGAGACCGCCGGCACCCAGATCGCACCGCAGCGACGCAACCTGATCTTTCTGGCGGTCATTCTGGGCATGCTGCTCGCGGCGCTGGATCAGACCATCGTCGCGACGGCATTGCCGACGATCGTCGCAGACCTGGGCGGTGCCGGCCATCAATCCTGGGTCGTCACCAGTTATCTGCTGGCGTCGACCATCGTCACCGCCCTGGTCGGCAAGCTCGGTGACCTGTTCGGCCGCAAGGCGGTGTTCCAGGCCGCGATCGCCTTCTTCTTCGTGGGATCGATCCTGTGCGGCTCGGCGCAGTCGATGGTCATGTTGGTGCTGGCCCGGGCGCTGCAGGGGATCGGCGGCGGCGGTATCACGGTCACCGCGACCGCGCTGATCGGTGAAGTGATTCCGCTACGCGATCGCGGCCGCTATCAAGGTGCGCTGGGCGCGGTGTTCGGCGTCACGACCGTGGTGGGCCCACTGCTGGGCGGCTACTTCACCGACCACCTGACCTGGCGGTGGGCCTTCTGGATCAACGTTCCGGTAGCGATCGTGGTTTTTTTCGTGGCGGCGGCGACCATACCGACGCTGAGCGAGCGCACCCGGCAAGTCATCGACTACACCGGCATCGTGTTCGTCGGCCTCGGCGCCGCGGGTCTGACGCTGGCCACCAGTTGGGGCGGCACCACCTATCCGTGGGGGTCGACGACGATCATCGGCCTCTTCGTCGGCTCGGCCGCGGCGCTGGGCCTCTTCGTGTGGGTGGAGAGCCGGGCCGCCGCCCCGATATTGCCGCCGCGGCTGTTCAGCAGTCCGGTGTTCACCGTCTGCTGCGTGCTCAGCTTCATCGTCGGATTCGCGATGCTGGGCGCGCTGACCTTCCTGCCGACATACATGCAATACGTCAACGGCGTCTCAGCGACAGTCTCCGGCTTGCGCACCCTGCCGATGGTGGCCGGGTTGCTGACCACGTCGATGGGCAGCGGCATCCTCGTCGGACGCACCGGTCGCTACAAGATCTTCCCCGTAGCCGGGACGGCCGTGATGGCCTGCGCATTTTTGCTGTTGTCGAGCATGGAGCCGTCGACGTCGGCGTTCCTGCAATCGCTCTACCTCTACATCCTGGGTTTCGGCATCGGGCTGTGCATGCAGGTGCTCGTGCTCATCGTGCAGAACACGTCGACCTTCGACGACCTCGGTGTCGCCACCTCGGGGGTGACGTTCTTCCGCACCATCGGCAGTTCGTTCGGCGCCGCAATATTCGGCTCGCTGTTCGACAACTTCCTCACCGGCCGGCTGCGCGCGGCATTGATCGCCGGCCGGCTGCCCGCCCAGGCGGCCAGTTCCCCGGAGGCGCTGCACCGTTTGCCGCGCAGCACGGCCGCGCCGATCGTGGCGGCCTATGCCGACTCGCTCGGACTGGTGTTCTCCTGTGCGGCACCGGTCGCGTTGGCGGGGTTCGTCGTGGCGTTGTTTTTACGTGAGGTTCCGCTGCGCGACATCGGTAACAGCGCCGCCGATCTCGGCGAAGGGTTCGGGATGCCCACCAACCAGTCGTCCGAACAGCTGCTGGAGGTCGCTATAGGGCGGCTGCTGCATCAGGGATCGCCGGGCATGCGGTTGCGCAGCATCGCCATGCGGCCCGACTGCCGGCTCGACGTCGCCGGGTTGTGGGGGATTCTCCGGGTTCACCGCTACACCCGCTTGCTCGGGACCGCCCGACTGACCGATATCGGCGAAGATCTGCGGGTGCCCTACGAAGTGCTCGAACCCACCTTTGACCGGCTGGCGCGCACCGGTTATGTGAGGCGCGACGGTGACGACATGTGGTTGACCCCGCTAGGTGCCCGCGAGGTCGATTTCGTGTCGTCGTTGCTGCTCGGCTGGATCGTCGACAAGCTGGCCCGATCACCCGGCTTCGAGGGACGGCCGGACCGCCGGGAAGTGCGGGCCGCCGTCGAGCGGATCACGGCTCGAGCACTCACGCAGCGCGACTGGGACGACGACCGCACTCAGTTGACCCAGCTGGTGACCCAGCGACTGCCGATCGGGGCTCCGGCCCGCGGCGTACCATCTGCCCATGAGTCGAATCGGAACCTTCGCTGACGACGACCTGACCGGCTGGATCCTCAAATCTCCCGAGTTGGGCCGCGCGATCGGCGCGTTCAGCGACGCGGTCTACAACCGCAACCGGTTACCGATGCGCACCCGTGAACTCGCGCGAATGGTGATCGCCCACGACAACGAATGTGTGGTCTGCGTCAACGTCCGCTTTGCCGATGTCGGCGCCGGCGGCTCGGATCTTACTGAAGACCTCTACGACCATGCGCCGCAGTGGCGGACCTGGGCGGGGTACAGCGCACAGGAGCGGCTCGCCGCCGAGTTCGCGCACCGCTTCGCCACCGAGCACACCGCACTGCGCGACGACGAAGACTTCTGGGACCGCTGCAAGGCCGAATTCTCAGAAGAGTTGCTCGCCGACCTCGCGCTGTCCTGCGCGCTGTGGCTGGGCATGGGACGGGTTTTGCGGACCCTCGACATCGCGCAGTCCTGCATGCTCACCTTGCCCAGCCGAGCTTGACCGCCGCACCGCTTGCCGCCGCGGCGATAGCCCAACTCGAAGCCGAAGGCGTCGACGTCGTCATAGGCACGGTGGTCAATCCTGCCGGGCTCACCCAGGCCAAAGCGGTGCCGATACGCCGAACCAACACGTTCGCCGACCCCGGCATGGGCGCCAGCCTGGTCTTTCATGCGTTCGCCATCGACCAGACCGGCATCGCCTTCACCGACGACGTCGGTGTGGTCGGTGACCAGCGGATCCGCATCGATATCTCCGCGCTGCGGATCGTCGGCGACGGGTTGGCCTGGGCGCCGGCCGCGTTCTACACCCAGGACGGCGCGCCGGTACCGGTGTGCGCCCGGGGCACGTTGAGCCGGATCGAAGCCGCGCTCGCCGACGCCGGCGTCGAAGCGGTGATCGGCCACGAGCTGGAGTTTCTCCTCGTCGCTCCGGACGGCAGCAATCCGCCGGCGACGGTGTGGGCACAGTACGGCCTAGCCGGTCTGCTCGAACGGGAGGCGTTCGTACGCGACGTCATCGCGGCTGCCAGCTCGTCGGGAGTGGGAATCGAGCAATTTCATCCGGAGTACGGCATCAACCAGTTCGAGATCTCGCTGACGCCGCTGACTCCGGTCGCCGCGGCCGACCAGCTCGTGCTGACACGCATGATCATCGGACGGGTGGCCCGACGCCACGGGCTGCGCGTCAGCCTGTCCCCGGCGCCGTTCGCCGATGGCGTCGGATCCGGTGCCCATCAACACTTTTCGCTGAGCACAACCGACGGTCCGTTGTTCGCGAACGGGAGTGGCGCAGCGGGGATGACCGCCGCCGGCGAAAACGCCCTGGCAGGGCTGCTTCAGGGGCTACTGGAGGCGCAGGGCATGTTGTGCGGATCGGTGGTCTCGGGGCTGCGCATGCAACCCGGAAACTGGGCCGGCGCGTATGTCTGCTGGGGCACCGAGAATCGGGAAGCAGCGTTGCGTTTCGTGCAGGCTCGGCCGGCGAACCCGTACGGTGGCCACGTCGAGGTCAAGGTGATCGATCCGTCGGCCAACCCCTATTTGGCGACGGCGACGATCCTGGGACTGGCACTGCACGGAATCGAGCAGCAAGCTGCCTTGCCGCCGGAGACGACGGTGGATCCGGCGAGGTTGTCGGAGTCCGACCGAGACAGGTCCGGCATCCTGCGGTTGCCGGACGTCCAAGCTGAAGTCGTCGCGGCACTGGATGGTTCGAAGAAGATGCGCGCCATTCTCGGCGACCCTGTCATCGATGCGACAGTCGCCGTGCGGCGTTTCGAATGGGAGCACTACAGCAAGCTGCGCCCAGACGAACTGGCGGACAAATTCCGCATGGCCTGGAGCGTCTGACGTTGGCGCCGTCCGGCGCCGATTCGGCGTTGGCACAACATATCGCCGACGTGCCGCTGATCGATCAGCACGTGCACGGGTGTTGGCTTTCGGCGGGAGACCAGAGCCGGTTCGAGAATGCACTCAACGAGGCCAACACCGAACCGCTGAGTGACTCCGGATTCGATTCGCAGCTCGGGTTCGCGGTACGCGCCCACTGCGCGCCGGTTCTCGGGCTGCCTCGTCACGTTAGCCCGCAACAATATTGGCAGCGCCGCAGCCAACTCGGCGAGACGGCGGTGGCGAGGCTTTTTCTGCGCGGTGCGGCGGTCACGGATTGGCTGGTCGACACGGGTGTTGCCGGGGAAATAACCGACCCTGCGACGCTGGCCGAGCTGGCCGGTGGTACGGCACACGAGGTGATCCGCCTGGAACAGGTGGCCGAACAGGCCGCCCACGCCGCGGGCGACTACGCCAGCGCGTTCGAAGAGATCCTGCACCGGCGGGCAGCGAACGCGGTTGCCACCAAGTCGATCCTGGCCTACCGCGGTGGATTCGACGGTGAGCTGACCGAGCCGGCGGCAGCGCAGGTCGCCGAGGCCGCCAGTCGGTGGCGCGACAGTGGCGGCAACCGGTTGGTCGATCGGACGTTGCTGCGTTTCGGGTTGCATCAGGCGCTGCGGCTGGGTAAGCCGCTGCAATTCCACGTCGGTTTCGGCGACCGGGATTGCGATCTGCGGCACGCCAACCCGCTTCATCTCCTCGACTTCCTCCGGCAGTCCGGCGAGACCGCGATCGTGCTGCTGCACTGTTATCCCTACGAGCGCGAAGCCGGTTATCTCGCGCAGGCTTTCAACAACGTGTATCTCGACGGCGGATTGAGCATCAATTATCTGGGTGCCCGCGGCCCGGCGTTCATCGCGCGGCTACTCGAGATGGCGCCATTTCGCAAATTGATGTACTCCTCGGATGGGTTCGGGCCAGCGGAGTTGCACTTCCTCGGTGCGGCGTTGTGGCGCAGAGGAATTCAGCGCACGCTACGCAATTTCGTCGAGCGTGGCGACTGGAGCGAGGCCGACGCCGTCCGGGTCGTCAGCCTGGTCGCCCGCGACAACGCGGCCCGCATCTACCAACTCGAAACCACACCACACTGATACATGCTGTTCAGGGTGTGCCACAATGCGCCTATGGCGAGCTTGGGGGATGCCACGGAGTGGCTTCGCAAACAAGTCTCGGCACGGGTGCCCAAAGCCGACCTCGACCAGCGCGACCCTGACTACATCCGCGAACAGTTGCCGGGCACCTGGCTGCTGGCATCGCTGTACTTCCGGGCCGACGTGCGCAGCCTGGACCGGATCCCGGCCGACGGGCCGGTGCTGCTGGTCGGCAACCACAGCGGCGGCAACGTCCCGCCGGACACCTTTGTCTTCACGCTGGCGTTCTGCTCCTACTTCGGAGTGGAGCGCCCGTTCTACCAGCTGGCGCACAATCTGGTGGTCTCGGCGCCGCCGTTGGGCTTCCTGCGCAAATTCGGCACCGTCGCCGCCAATCACGAGAACGCCGAATTGGCACTCAAATCCGGGGCAGCGTTGCTGGTCTATCCCGGCGGCGACTACGAGGTTGCCCGGCCGTCCTGGGAGCGGCACAAGGTCGACTTCGACGGCCGGATGGGTTACGTGCGCTTAGCCCGTGATGCCGGCGTTCCGATCGTTCCCGTCGCCAGCGTCGGTGGCCAGGAGACCGCACTGTTTCTCAGTCGTGGGCAGTGGCTGGCCAAGCTGCTGATGACCGACAAGCTGCTACGGGTGAAAGGCGTTCCTATTTCGCTCTCGCTGCCGTGGGGGATCAATATCAGCGATTTCGCCGGTCACATTCCGCTGCCCGCCAAGATCACGATCGAAGTGCAGGACCCGATTGATGTTGACGGCGACGACGAGGCGGTGAACGACAAGGTGCTGGCCAGTCTGCAGGCCGGCGTGGACCGCCTGGCCGCTGAGCGTCGGTTCCCGGTGATCGGCTGATGCGGGTCGAACGCCGGTGCATCATCGACGCCGACCGCGACACCGTGTGGAAGGTGGTCGGCGACCCCGACTGTTATCCCTCGTTCATGGCGCGACTCGAGCGCTGGGAGAGCGCCAACGACCAGGCTGCCGGCGTCGGCGCGCGCTACATGGTGCACTGGAAGATAGGTTCGGTTCCCGTCGGTGGCCTCATCGAAGTGGTCGAGTTCGACGACGCCCGCGACCTGGCCTGGGTCGGCATCACGGGGATCAGCATGCGCGGTCGAATTCGGCTGCGCGACGCGGGCGAGGGCAAGACCAAAATCACTTTTCGGCTCGCCTACCAGGCGCCGGGCGGATTGCTGGCCTACATCGCCGACCGGATCGCGGTGCGTCAGGTCGGTGGCACCCTCAGCGAAACTCTGAAACGGCTCAAAGGACTCGTTGAGTCGGCGGACTGACCGAGATTGCAACCTTCCTCTCCGAGCAACCGGCACGTCGCCGTCGGGTCAACCCTGGGCGTCGTTGGGGTGCTCGGGGCGGTTTTCGCCGCGGCGCAGTTGATCGATATCACCGATGCGGTCGGCCGCGCCTCGAGAGTGTGCGGTCAGTTCCGCGATGAGATCTACGACCTGTGCCGGCAGTCCGTCGACTACACCACCCCGCACGTTCCCCCGGCAGTGCTGTTCTATCTGTTGTTGGTGATCGCGGGCAGCCTGACGGCCGTTGCGGGCGTGGTCCTGCTCTTCAGGAGATCGCCGGCGGGTCAGTATCTGATCCTCGGCGGTGGCGCTGCGATGCTGCTTTTTGCGATTGTCGCCGCAGCGCAGTACGGGGCAACCGGCCGTCTCGTCTACGACCTGATTGCCGGTCTCGTCATCAGCATCGCCGGCGGCCTGATGTCGCTGCCGCGCGGCAAGCTGCTGCTGCTGTCCGGCAACCACGGTCCGGCCGGTCCTGGCGCGCCGCGATGACCTCGTTGCAGCGCTATATCGCCGAGGAGATAGCGGTCGACCATGCCGGCGGCCTGCTGAGCCGCCGAGAAGCGCTGCGACGGCTGGCCCTGCTGGGTCTGGAAACCGGCGCCGCGGTCACCCTGATCGCCGCCTGCAGTGCCAAGCAGTCGGGGCGGAGCCAGACCTCGAGCGCTACCAGTGCACCGCCTACGAGTCAGCCGCCGGGCGTGGCCACCGCGCTGCCGACGGCACCGGTTTCGTGGGCCGGCCCGCGGGGTCAGTTGCAGGGCGCCTGGGCGGCGGCGCGGGCGGCTCGAGGAGGCGTACTGGTCATCCATGAGAACAAGGGCTTGAACGATTGGGTGCGGTCGGTCGTCGGGCGTTTCGCCGGGGCCGGATACTCGGCGCTGGCCGTCGATCTGCTCTCCGAGGAAGGCGGTAGCGGCAAGTTCACGGATCCGGCGCGGGCCGCCGCTGCGCTGGCGCAGGTGGCGCCGGAACGCTTCACCGCGGACCTGAGGTCCGCGGTCGCGGAGTTGCAGCGGCGGATCCTCGACCGCAAAGTGGCCGCTGTCGGGTTCTGCTTCGGCGGCGGACTGGTCTGGCAGCTGCTGGGCTCCGGCGAGCCGCACCTGTCCGCCGCGGTGCCGTTCTACGGGCCGCTGCCCGACGACGTCAGCTTCACCGGTTCCACGGCGGCGGTGCTGGGTATCTACGCAGCCCTGGACACCCGGGTCACCGGGTCGGAGTCGGCGGCCAAGGCCGCGCTCGACCGCGCCGGCCTGGTCAACGAATTTGTGGTCGAGCCGAATGCCGACCATGCCTTCTTCAACGACACCGGGCCCCGCTACAACCCGGCCGCGGCGGCGGACGCCTGGCGCCGCGTGCTGGACTGGCTGGGTCGCTACCTCTCCTGATCACTCCACGCGAACAGCAGCGACGGCTGCGATCACGTCGAAATCACTGCCGTAGGTTCAGTTTGGCGGCTGGGCGCGAGTGCCACCGGCAGCGTCGACCAGCCGCGCAGCACACGGGTATCGCGTCGGATGCCCACGCCCGCGGCCCGCGCGTCGGGAAAACGGTCGAAAAAGGTTCTCAGCCCGACCTCGCCCTCGGCCCGGGCCAGCGCGGCGCCCAAGCAGAAGTGCCGGCCTCCGGAGAACGCGAGATGCCGGTTGGCATTGTCGCGTTCGACGTCGAAGCGGTGCGGATCGGCGAACACGGCCGGATCGCGGTTGGCGCCGGCCAGGTACACCACCACCAGCGCGCCCCGCTGGATGGGTGTGTCCCGGATCGCGGTGTCGGTGCGGGCCACCCGCGCGGTCAACTGAACCGGCGACTCCAGCCGCAGGATCTCTTCGACCGCGTTCGACCACAGCTGCGGCCGCTCGCGCAGGATCTGCAATTGGTCGGGTGCATCCAGCAGCAGGCGGATGCCGTTGCCGAGCAGGTTGACTGTGGTCTCGAAGCCAGCGGCCAGCACCAGGCCGGCGACACCACGCAGCTCTGTGTCGTCCAGATAGGTGTCCGGGCCGCTGTCGGCGGCCTGAATCAGTTGGCTCATCAGGTCATCGCCAGGCGCGCGCCGCAACTGCTGAAGATGGCCGGCCAGCCAGGTGTTGAACCCGGCGATGCCGCGTTCCACCCGCTGGTACTGCGGCCAGGTCAGGCCGATGTCCAAGCTGGGCGCGGCGAGTTCCCCGAACTCCAGGATGCGAGAGCGTGCGGTGTCGGGCACCCCGAGGATGTCGCTGATGATCGCGACCGGAAGCTGCGCGCAGTACCGGTCGACAATGTCGACGACGCCCGGTTCTTCGGCGAGCCGATCCAACAGGGCGGCGGCCGTCTGCTCGACACGGTCCCGTAATGCGGCCACCGCCCTGGGTGTGAACACCGACGACACCGTCTTGCGGTAGCGGGTATGTTCCGGCGGATCGACCGCCAGCAACGACGGCGGACGCAGCGGATGCAGCGACGTGTCACGCGCGCGCCGCTCCAGCCAACCCAACGCAACGGGCAGGTTGCCTCCCATGGAGATCACCCGGAACTCGTCGGATCGCAGCACTTCATAAGCGATCCCGTGATCAACGGTGAGGTAGCCGAGCCTGCTGCGCACCAAGTGTCCGCGGGCCCGCAGTTCCTCGTAAAACGGCACCGGATCGGCTTTGATCACCGGGTCGGCGATCAACCGCGCCTGCGGATCGCCGCGGCGCGCACCGACCTTCGCAAGCCCGCGGACATATCCGTGCAGCGTCAGCCAGTGCAACCTCTGCCTCAACGGCGGCCTCCGGTGAATCGGCTGTGACGACGCAACGGTCTTCGACCAGCCTATCGGGGCCTCTCAGCCGGCCTCGGCCACCTCTTTGATGCGCTGCAAAGTTTTGGTCATGTCGCGAATGTTCCGCCGCTGACGTAGGAAGCCCCCGAACACCCAGTGGTACAGAGTGGTCAGCGGCGACGGGGTGAGCCGAAATGATTCAGTGACGTCGGTACCGCCGTCGGCCGGCGTCAATCGGTAGCGCCAATGGTTGACCGGCCGGTCACCGACGAGAACCTCGAAACCGAACTCGCGACCGGGTTCACATGCGGTGACCCGGCACGTCGTCCAGTACACCGGCCCGATCTCGTTGCGCCGCACATGGCCGCGGAATCGCGCGCCCAGCGCGGGGCCGGTGGCGCCGTCCAGCCACTCCGCCTCGAATGTTTCCGGGGAGAAACGTCCGGTATTACGAATGTCGGCGATCAAGTTCCAAATTTTGTCCGCTGATGCTGCCATCCGAACCGTTGCCGAGCCTTGCATTGGCTATGACCCTTTCTAGTGCGGCAGGAAGCTCGAAATGAGTCGATTCACCGCACGCAAATAATCAACGGTCGACGGGACACCCGATGATATCGGGCCATTGCTGGCGCCGCATTTGGGCCAGGCGCCCGGCCCTTGGGTGGCCAGGATGCGATCGGCCACCGCGATCTGCTCTTGCCGGCTGGCCTGGGCGGGTGACCCGGTACCGCCATTAGCGGCCCACGTCGCCGGGCTAATCTGCAGGCCACCGTAATGGCCGTTGCCGGTGTCGGCCGTCCAGTTTCCCCCCGATTCGCATTGCGCCACAGCGTCCCAGTTGAGCGAGTCGGCGTGCGCGATGCCGCTGGACAATGCAAAAGACGCGCCCACGAAGAATCCGGCGAGAGCGGTCCTGGCCAGCGGCCCGCGTACATTTTTCATACGCAGCATTTCGCCGGCTGTGGCCGAAACGTTACCGCTTAGAGAATTTCGTTATAAACGCTTTGACTCCGGCACAGATCACCAGACTGTGCGGCCGTCCCCGCCCGCGGTGGTCGGTTTCGGAGTTAGCCTATGGGGCGATCGTCCCGGCAAGCGATTCGGTTCAGCACGAATGACGTACACGCTCAACAAAGCTCAGCGCTCCGCCAGCAGTGCTCAGGCATGGCACCACACGACGGCCGCTCGGGCGCTGATCGCTGCTGCGCTGACGATGTCGCTGTTGCTCGGCGGAATGGTCCTGTTGGTGGGCCGACTGCACTCTTCCGCGGACGATTTCCTCGACCACCCGGCGCACCCGGTCAGCGACGACCAGAGCGAGGCGCAAGTGGTCGAACCGGCCCGACAGATCGTCAGGACCGTCGGCCTGCAGCAGCCCACGGCGGGATATGAGTTGATGTCGTGTAAGAACCACGACGATCCGCCGTACCAGGGCGCGATCTACCTGAACTTTGCGGTGCCCGCCGAGGTCCCCGTCGAGGTGTATTTCGGGGGCATCAGGGTGGCGCTGGTCGCACAGGGCTGGAAAGAAGGCATACCGCCCAGCCCCTATGTGTATGGCGCAACCCTGTCTCGAGACGACGTCACCGTGCTGGTCTATCGAGACCGCGACTATCCGGATCTGGGCGTGATGCGGCTATACGGCCAGTGCCGAAATATGAAGTATCACGGCAGCGACGCCACCGCGTGGACCGACATCACCGCCCAGCTGACGCAGAGGTAGAACGCTGCGCTCGGACCGAATCCGGCGTCTAGGTTGCCGGGCCAGCGCCCAACGCACCCTGCAGGTCGGGCTTCATCGCCTGCAACTGGGCACCCCAGTACTCCCAGCTGTGGGTCCCGTTTTCGGGGAAGTTGAACGTCGCGTTGTGGCCGCCCGCCGCGGTGTAGGCGTCCTGGAACTTGACGTTGCTGCTCCGCACGAAACCTTCCAGGAATTCGGCGGGCAGGTTCGCACCACCGAGTTCCGACGGCTTGCCGTTGCCGACGTAGACCCACAGCCGGGTGTTGTTGCCGACGAGCGTGGGAATCTGCACCGACGGGTCGTTGCGCGCCCACGCTGGGTCACTCGACGGACCCCACATGTCATTGGCCTTGTAGCCACCGGCATCACCCATGGCCAGGTTGATCAGCGACGGACCCATGCCCTGGGAGGGATCCATCAGCGCCGACAGCGAGGCGGCGTAGATGAATTGCTGCGGGTGGTACGCGGCCAAGATCATCGCCGACGATCCGGACATCGAAATTCCGACGGCGGCACTTCCGGTGGACTTGACACTCTGTTGCGAGGCCAAGTACGACGGCAGCTCGCTGGTCAGAAACGTCTCCCACTTGTATGTCGAGCAGCCTGCTTTGCCGCACGCCGGGTTGTACCAGTCGGTGTAGAAGCTGGATTGCCCGCCCACCGGCATGACCACTGACAGACCTGATTGGTAGTACCACTCGAAGGCGGGCGTGTTGATGTCCCAGCCGTTGTAGTCGTCCTGGGCCCGCAGACCGTCGAGCAGGTAGAGGGCCGGCGAGTTGGCCCCGCCGCTTTGAAACTGAACCTTGATGTTGCGGCCCATCGACGCCGACGGCACCTGTAAGTAGTCGACCGGCAGACCGGGGCGCGAGAAAGCCTTCGCGGTCGCGGCGCCGCCCACCAGACCGACCAGACCCGGGAGAGCAGCGGCCACCACAGTGCCGACCAGAAGCCGACGCGCCCAGCCCCGCATCTTGTTCGTCGCGTTCGTCATTGCCAGTGCCCCTCGCCGTGTGCCGTCGTTCCTCCGGGCGGTTCTTACCCGGCGCGCAGTTGGGCGAAACTTGTGCCGTGCGCGTTCCCGGCAAAACTTACCTGCAGCCGCCCAATATGTCGATTAGGACGCGGTGACATCTCAGTTCCGCATCGGCTTCCACCACCTCATCAGCGGTCACGTCCCCGGCCATTGCGCTTGTTTGTGATCCGGTGCGACGCCACCCGTTATGGACGGCCAGGTGCGGATCCAGCAACGACGGCACTACGGTCCGTCAAGGCCGCTGCACCCTCCCCGTCGGTCAGCATGGCCGCGCCCGCGTAGGCTCACCCGCGTACACCGACGAAGACCAGCTGTGCCGGTCTGCTCGGGGCGTTCGTGAAGCACCGCAGCGCGGTGACGTTGCGGCGGACGCGATTTGTGCAGGTAGGCATGATTAAGGGTTGCGATTTTGGATACGGTACTTGGCCTATCGCTGACGTCGACCAGTGTCGGGTGGGTGCTCGTCGACGGGCACGAAGCAGACGGCGCCATCTTGGACCACGACGAATTCACCGCGCCGGCGGGTGGAGGCACGTCCGCCGTGCGAACCTCGCGGCAGGTGGCCGCCGCGGTGTCCCGCGCCGAGGCCGCGGCGTCAGCGCGGGATCGCCGGCTGCACACGATCGGCATGACCTGGAGTGATGACGCCGCCGCCGGGGCCGCCTTACTGGTGGAGACGTTGACCGCGGCGGGCTTCGACAACGTCGTGCCGGTGCGCACCGTTGCGGCGGCCGAGACGTTAGCGCAGGGTTTGGCGCCGGTCGTGGGATACGACAAGACGGTGGTGTGTGTTCTCGAACGGGCGGCGGCGACCGTGGTGACGGTCGACGCGGGTGCTGAAGAGATTCGGACCGCTGCCACGACCTTGGCGGACGGCTCCGATGACCTTCTCGAGCTGCTGAGCCGGATGTTCGCCAACGACGACTGGCAGCCAGACTGCGTCGTTGTCGTCGGGTCTGAAGTCGGTTCCGAGGAACTGGCGTCGCAGCTGCACGACGCGTTGCCGGTGCCGGTCTTCGCGCAAAGCGGTGCCGAGCTGGCCCTGGCGCGGGGAGCGGCGCTGGCCTCGGCCCACGCGGGCTTCACCGATGCGGTGCTGGCCGGCTCGACGGATGACGGTGGCGTCCGCCGGTTCCGGCCGCTGTCCTACCGCGGCGCGTTGACGGCGCTGATCGCAGGTGCGGTGGCTTTGGTCGGCTCGCTGTCCTTGGTGGTGGGTCTGCGGGTGACCTCTGACGATGAGGTACGACCGAGCGAGCGCGTGGTCCACGCCGCTGCAGCGCCGCGGATGCCGGAACCGCCGGCAGCGCCGCCGGCCCCGGCACCGCCACCAGCGGCGGTGCCGGCTGAACCGCCGCCCGCGTCCGCGCCCGAACCGCCCGTCGCGGAGGCACCGGAGCCTGCTGCGCAGCAGCCCGCGGAGGAGTCGCCGGCTGACCTGCCCGAGCAGCCCGCCGCCCCACCGGCTGCTCCGCCGGCACCGCCACCACCACCGGAACCGGAAGCGCCACCGCCAGATCCGCACCCGCTGCTGACGAAAATCCTCAACCAGCTACGAGGCCAGCCGCCGGACCCGGCACCAGCTCAACCGCCGGACGCCCCACCGCCCCCGCCGTAACCGGCAGCAGGACGCAAGCCGCGCCTAATCGCTGAGCGTTTCCACGGCTTCCGCTGCGCCGGCCAGCGCAGCCAGATGGTCGTCGACTGACGACAAACCGGCGCCCATCGTGTTGACGGACACTCCGGAGGCGCCGGCATCAGCCCAGCTGTGCAGCTGCGCGGCGAGCTTCTCCGGATCGCCGCGCCAGGAGACGCTGCCTTCCATCGGGACATCAGCGGGGTCGCGACCAGCCTCGGCGGCGGCTTGACGCACCAGCCCGAGCGCGGTGTCGAGCCGCGGCCCCGGTGCCACCATGGGAAACCAGCCATCGCCGAGTCGGCCGGCGCGTCGGCATGCGGGCGGCGACGACGCACCGAACCAGACCGGGATCGGCCGTTGAATCGGCAGCGGCGCTATTCCGGCGCCGGTGATCTGGTGATACTTTCCGCGGTAGGTCACCGTCTGCTCGGTCCACAACTTGCGCATCACCTCGACCTGTTCGGCACAGCGCCTGCCGCGGTTGCCGAAGTCTTCTCCGAGCGCCTCGTATTCCACCGCGTTCCAGCCGAGGCCCACGCCGAGACGAAGCCGCCCCCCGCTGAGCAAATCCACCTCGGCGGCCTGTTTGGCGACCAGCACCGTCTGCCGTTGCGGCAGAATCACGACGCCGGTGACCAGTTCGAGCGTGGTGGTGACCGCGGCAAGGTGCCCGAACATCACCAACGGCTCATGGAAGGTGCTGTACAGGTCGTACGGTCCGTTCCAGCCGCGGTGAGTCTGCGGATCAGCACCGACGACGTGGTCGTAGGCGAGCAGATGCGCGAAGCCGAGTTCTTCAGCCCGCTGAGCGTATGCCCGCACCGCCCCGCCATCCGCACCCAGTTCCGTCTGCGGGAACACCGCCCCGATCCGCATCAGGCCTCCCTCGGTTGAGCCGGCGGTCTTGTCACCCTGGTTTGCCCCGGCGGGCGGTGAACGACACCGTCACTTCGTCGACGACCTTCAGCGAGCCCATCAACAGCGTGTACGGCCGGATCCCGAAATCGGACTGGCGGACCGTCGTCTGCGTCGACATGCGCCACGCGTCGCCTAAATCAGCAACGTGCACGTCGATGACGCGTTCGTGCGTCCTTCCGTGGATTTGCAACATTCCGATCAGGCGGTAGCCGTCGGCAGTTGCCTCGACGCGGTCAGCGGCGAAACGGATCTCCGGGAATCGGCCGGCGCCTAAGGCCCGTAACGCGTTCGACCGCACCAACGCCTTCTCCGGATTGGACAAGGCTTTGATACCGCCCTCACCGCGCAGCACCGCCAGGGATCGGGTGTCGACGATGAGCTGCACCCCGGACGGTTCGCCGCCCGACCAGCTCACCGTCGCACGCCACTGCCTCACCGTAATGGTCAAGCGGTGACCCATCCGCGCGGCCCGGCCGGTGACACCGGTGCGGATCGCAAGGTCTCCGTCCGACGCATCCAGGCGCCAGCCGGTGTCACTCACCGGGCTTCACATGGTGAGGACGATGCGGTAGCGCGGCCGCCCCTGATCCATGGCGGCATACGCCTCAGCGGCCTGAGCAAGGGGCCGTTCCTCGATCCAGGCCCGCACCCCGGACAGGACCGCGAAGTGCATGGTCTCCTCGACTTCGCGCGCGGTGCCGGAGGGGTGGCCGACGATGCTGAGTCCGGGGCTGATCAGCTGCAACGGGCTGATCGGCAATGGCTCCGGGGTGACGCCGATGGTGACCAGTTCGCCGCGCGGGGCCAGCCCGCCGACGGTGGCCGCCATCGCCTGCGAATTTCCCGCGGTGCCGAGCACAACCGCTACACCGCCCAACGCTTGCAGGGCGTCGGCGACATCGCCGTCGGTGGAGTCGATGTAGTGGTGGGCGCCCAGTTGGCGCGCGTCGTCGGCTTTGCCGGTGCCCCGATTGATCGCGATGGTCTCAAAACCCATTGCCCGGCTGAACTGCAGACCCAGATGCCCCAGACCGCCGACTCCGAGGATCGCGACGCGGTCTCCCGGCAGGGCACGGGTATGGCGCAGCGCGTTGTAGGTGGTGACGCCGGCACAGCCCATCGGCGCGGCTTCGGCGAAAGAGAGCCCTTCGGGGATCCGGGCCAGCGCGTTGGCGGGCGCGGTCACTGACTCGGCGTAGCCGCCCGGATAGTGCCAGCTGGGCACCTTTCCGTTGGCGCAGTGAATGAAATCGCCTTTGCGGCATGGGATGCAGTGGTTGCAGTGCCCACCGAACCAGCCGATCGCCACCCGGTCGCCGACTGCGAAGTCATGCACGTTGTCGCCCAATTCGGCGATGGTGCCCGCGATCTCGTGGCCAAGGGTCAACGGCCAGGACATCTCGGGGAAACCGCCGCTGACGAACTCACGATCGGTGCCGCAGATACCGCACGCCGACACCGCGATGCGCACTTCGTCAGGACCCGGTGGCTTGGTCTGCGACTCGACGATCTGTAGTGATTCGCCAGCGGACTCGATCTGGGCGGCCCGGTGAGTAGCCATAGGGCGTACCTTAATGCGCCACTGGGCACTTCGCGGTAGGCCCGTAGCCCACCTGCCAGTGTTTGATGCCGTTCAGCCAGCCTGATCGCAGCCGCTCGGGTTTGCCGATCGATTCCAGGTCCGGCATCGCGTCGGCGATCGCATCGAACATCAGGTCGATCGTCATCCGCGCCAGGTTGGCGCCGATACAGTAGTGCGCACCAGTGCCGCCGAAACCTACGTGCGGGTTGGGGTTTCGCAGGATGTTGAACGTGAACGGGTCGTCGAACACGTCCTCGTCGAAATTGGCCGACCGGTAGACCATCACCACCCGCTGGCCTTTCCTGATTTGTACACCGGACAGCTCGTAATCCTGCAGCGCGGTCCGCTGAAACGACGTGACCGGGGTGGCCCACCGGACGATCTCGTCGGCCGTGGTGACGGGACGCTCCTTCTTGTAGAGCTCCCATTGATCAGGGAAGTCCGTGAAGGCCATCATGCCCTGGGTGATGGAGTTGCGGGTGGTCTCATTGCCGGCCACCGCCAGCAGGATGACGAAGAAGCCGAACTCGTCTTCGGACAGCTTGTGCCCGTCGATGTCGGCCTCGACCAGCTTGGTCACCAGGTCCTGCCCCGGGTTCTTGGCCCGGTCGGCGGCCATCTGCATCCCGTACATGATCAGCTCGATGGAGGCGGTGATGGCGTCGTTGCCGGCGAATTCGGGATCCATGTCGCCGACCATCTGATTGGACCAGTCGAACAACTTCTTGCGGTCCTCCTGCGGCACCCCCATCAGCCCGGCGATGGCCTGCAGCGGCAATTCGCAGGAAACTTGTTCGACGAAGTCACCGGATCCCGCGGCAGCCGCCGTCTCGACGATGCGACGCGCCCGTTGCCGTAGGTCGTCGCGCAGGCGCTCGACGGCTCGTGGCGTGAACGCCCGCGAGACGATCTTGCGCAGCCGGGTGTGTTGCGGCGCGTCCATGTTGAGCAGAACAAACTTGCCGCGCTCGACCTGTTCGCCGACCGTGCCGTCCTTATAGCGCGGCAGCGCGGTCTTCTGCAGGCTGGAGAAGACGTCGCTGCGCAGCGAGATCTCTTTGACGTCCTTGTGTTTGGACACCACCCAGAAGCCGCCGTCGTCGAACCCGCCCACGCCCATGGGCTGCTCGTTCCACCAGATCGGTGCGGTCCGGCGCATCTCCGCGAGTTCTTGGACCGGCAACCGTTCGGCGTAGATGTCCGGATCGGTGAAATCAAACCCGGGCGGGAGATTGGGAGTCGGCATCGGTGCACCCCTCGACGGCGAAGTCTGCTCGCTGAAGTAAAGCATTGCGGCGCTGCCGATGGAACCGGTTCCGGCGGGTTGGGTATCGGCTCAAAACGCCTCAATCGGGCGGGCGGATCTCACTATGCTCTGATGCAGGCCACCGGCAGGGTGTGGCCCGACGACATCGATGCCAAGGGTGGACCATGATTCGCGAACTGTTCGTCGGCGCCGCCATCACCATGGCGTTCGGCGCCGCCCCAGCCGCCGTCGCCGACAACGGACACTACGACGGCGACGTCCCGGGAATGAATTACGACGCCGCAATCGGTGCACCGTGTGACAACTATGAGCGCTTCACCTTCGGTCGAGGCCCCGACGGTCAGGCCGAAGCGTGCCACTTCATCACCCACCAGTTCCCGGCCGCACAGTCCGGGTTTTGGGTGCTGTCCTTCCCGCTGTACGGGGTCCATCAGCCCGGTGAACCCTGCGCAAGCTATGCCGACCTGCGCGGCTCGTCAGCGCAGTCTCCCGACGGGCTTCCGATGACCTGTACCCAGGCCCAGGGTTGGGTGGTCGGCAACCTCACCGCCGGCGGGTTGCCGATTCAAAGCGGCGGCCAGTTCCCCTCCGACACCAGCATCACCGATCAGTGACGTCTAGAGTCGGTATGCGACAACTCGTCGCTGAATAGGAGACTTCAGATGGGCCTCAACCCCAAAGAAGCTGTCGACGCGGCCAAGGACATCGCGACCAACGCTGTTGAAAGGGCGTCCGACATCGTCGAAAGCGCCGGTGGCCTGCTCCGGGGCGACATCTCCGGGGCTACTGAAGGCATCGTCCACAGCGCGACGGACATTGCGACCTACGCCGTCGACCGGACCAGGGAAGCATTCCAGGGCACCGACGTCGACGACGAGTAGGTCGTCACACGGCCGCTGCGGCGTTGAGCTCGTCGAGCCGGCTGGTCGCCTCCAGGTATTCCTGCACCCACCGCTGGATGACCGTGGCGGTCTTCTCGACCTTGGTGAACTGACCCACGACTTGCCCGACCGGGTTGAACGCAACGTCGACGCTCTCGTTCGGATACTTGTTGGTCGCCCGCACCGCCATGCCGGACACCATGTACTGCAACGGCATTCCGAGCGGCTTGGGGTTGTCTGGCTGCTCCCAGGCCTCGGTCCAGTCGTTGCGCAGCATCCGGGCCGGCTTACCGGTGAACGAGCGGCTGCGGACCGTGTCCCGACTGGTCGCCTTGGCGTACGTGGCCTGCTGAACCGGGGTGTTGGAAGCCTCCTCGACCATCAGCCATTGCGAACCGGTCCAGGCGCCCTGGGCACCCAGAGCCAGCGCCGCCGCGATCTGCTGGCCACTGCCGATACCACCGGCCGCCAGCACCGGTACCGGGGCGACTTCCTTGATCACCTGCGGCCACAGCACAATCGAGCCGACCTCGCCGCAGTGTCCGCCGGCCTCACCGCCCTGGGCGATGATGATGTCGACACCGGCGTCTGCATGCTTTCGCGCCTGCGACGCCGAGCCACACAATGCCGCCACCTTGCGGCCCTCGTCGTGGATGTGCTTGATCATGTCGGGCGGGGGAGTGCCCAGCGCGTTGGCGATCATCGACATCTTCGGGTGGCGCAGAGCCACCTCGACCTGCGGAGTAGCGGTCGCTTCGGTCCAGCCGAGTAACTGCAAGCTGTCCGAATCGCTGTCCTCCACCGGGACACCGTGATCGGCGAGAATTTTCCGCGCGAAATCCAGATGCTCCTGGGGCACCATCGACCGCAGTGTGTCGGCCAGCTCCGCAGCCGACAGCTGCGATTCCATGCCCTCGTATTTGTTCGGTATGACGATGTCGACGCCGTAAGGGTGGTCGCCGATGTTCTCGTCGATCCAGTTGAGTTCGATCTCCAGCTGCTCGGGGGTGAAGCCGACCGCGCCGAGCATCCCGAAACCGCCTGCTTTGCTGACCGCGACGACGACGTCGCGGCAATGGGTGAACGCGAAGATCGGAAACTCGATGCCGAGCTCGTCGCAGATAGGGGTGTGCATGCCTGCTCCTTGCCGGGCCGGGGGAGAATTGAAACGTGTTCTAGTTTAGTACTCTGCCCGCCGAAGTCACCACCAGCCCTGCCCGCAGGCTGTTTCGGCGATGCTAGATTTTTATTCGCCGCCGGCCATTCGGGCGGCCGTAAACACCACCACATCGCTATTAGCTGTCCGGTCCCGGTGCCTCACGCGGTGCGAAATGGCTAACGCAGCCACGCAGTTCAGCCGACCCGGCATCGAAGGAAATCATTTGTGACACAATCGAACTCGAGACGGGCGGCAATTCGTCGGCAAACGCAAGGGGTGCGGCTACGGATGCACCGTCGACCATTGCCCGGCGCCGGCACCTGTTCGCCGTAAGCACTTTGCCCACTGTTTGCCTAGACGCCACTGTTTCGTCAGCCGTCATATGCTGCCCGAATGCGCACCGCTTACCACCAGCAACTGACCAGTCTGACCGCTCAGCTGGCTCAGGCCTGTGGGCTGGCCAGCGCGGCGATGCAACGCGCGACGCGGGCTCTGCTGGCCGCCGACTTGGCGTTGGCCAGCGAGGTAGTCCGTGACCAGGAGGTGATCGCCGCTGCCGGCGATCAGGCCAGACGAGATGCGTTCGTACTGCTGGCGCTGCAGGCACCGGTCGCCGGGGACCTGCGAGCTGTGATCGGCTCGATCCAGAACGCGGCCGACATCTCGCGGATGGGGGCGTTGGCGCTGCACGTGGCCAAGATCGCCGCACGCCGGTATCCCCAGCACGCCTTGCCCGCCGACGTGCGAGAAGCCTTCGCCGAGATGGGCCGGATCGCGGCGGATCTAGGTTGTGCCACCCAGCAGGTCCTGCTGTCCGGCGACCCGGACGCGGCGACACTTATCCCGCTCGCCGACGATGAGATGGACCGGCTGCACCGGCGCATGTTCAGCGTGGTGCTCGACTGTGACTGGAAGCAGGAGACCGCCGCCACTGTCGACGTCACCTTGTTGAGCGAGTTCTACGAGCGGTTCGCCGACCACGCGGTCGAAGTGGCGCGTCGGGTGGTCTTTCAGGCCACCGGACAGTTTCCCGAAAACCACCTCGATATCGCCATACCGGTGTTCGACACGGCCGGGCAGACGGTCGATGCCGCGGTCGGCACCCTGGTCGCCGCCGGAGCGCGCAGCGACGCCGAGGTGGTGGATTAGCTATGTCCGTCACAGCCGTCGTCGACCGGATCGTAGGTTTCTTTCGCGCCGGATACCCGGTCGAGGCAGCGCCTTTCGGCTACGTTCCGCTACTCGCGTTGCTGCCCCGTCAATCGTCGGATGCGGATGTAAGGCAGATCGAGCGGGTCAGCGAGCTCTGTTCGGCCACACGCCGCTGACAACACCAGCATGACCGCGAGCAGAAGCCCGGCGCAGCCGGTGATCAGCGGGACCACTTGAGTTCACGTGTTCCATCTCGGCGGGCGGATACGCTGCCTACTGCCAGACAGCTGCGGCCGCACCGTCGTGAGGAGACACCATGGCCATTCGCGTGGCTCACATCGGCACCGGCAACGTCGGCCGGCTGGCGTTGAGTCAGCTGATCACCGATCCGCGATTCGAGCTGACGGGGGTCTGGGTGTCATCGCAGACCAAGACCGGCACGGACGCGGCGGAGCTGGCCGGGCTGGACTCTGCCACCGGGGTCGTCGCCACCAACGAGCTGGACGCGGTGCTGGCTACGCAACCCGACTGCGCGGTCTACTGCGCGATGGGTGACAACCGCACGTCCGAGGCGATCACGGATTGCCTGCGCATCCTGTCCGCCGGTGTTAACGTCGTCGGCTCGGCGCCGGTGGTGTTGCAATACCCGTGGCAGCTGATGCCGGGCAAGTACATTGATAGGTTGGAAGAGGCTGCGCGGCAGGGGAATTCCAGCTTGTTCATCACCGGTGTCGATCCTGGCTTCGCCAACGACCTGATCCCGCTCGCCCTGGCCGGTACCTGCCAGCGCATCGAGCAGGTGCGCTGCATGGAGATCGCCGACTATGCCACCTACGACGGCGCGGTCGTCATGTTCGACGTCATGGGTTTCGGCAAACCACTAGACGAGGTTCCCCTGTTGTTTCAGCCCGGGGTGCTGGGCATCGCATGGGGCACGTCGATCCGGCAGCTGGCGGCCGGGCTGGGCATGCACGTAGATCGCATCGAGGAAAGCTACCAACGCGAACCGGCGCCCGAAGACTTCGACATCGCCGCGGGCCGCGTCGCCGAGGGCAGCGTAGCTGCCCTGCGTTTCGAGATCCGCGGCATCGTTGACGGGCACCCGGCCATAGTGATCGAACACGTCACCCGTTTACGGGCAGACCTTCGTCCGGACTGGCCGCAACCGGCACAGCCCGGCGGCTCGTATCGCGTGGAGATCAGCGGCGAGCCGTCCTACCGTGTGGACATCTGTCCCAGCAGCCGCAAGGGCGATCACAATCACGCCGCGATCGTCGGTGCCGCGGGACGCATCGTCAACGCGATCCCGGCGGTCATGGCGGCACCGCCCGGCATCCGGACGACACTGGACTTGCCTCTGGTCACCGGAAACGGCGGATACGCCGGGTAATGGCACTGCGGTAACCTCACCCGTCATGGGACGCGTAGACGGCAAGGTAGCACTGATCAGCGGCGGCGCACGGGGAATGGGGGAGTCACACGCGCGGCTGCTGGTCGCCGAGGGTGCCAAAGTGGTGATCGGCGACATCCTCGACGACAAGGGCAAGGCGGTGGCCGATGACCTTGGTGACGCGGCGCGCTATGTGCATCTCGACGTGACGGAGCCCGACCAATGGCAGGCCGCGATCGATACGGCGGTGCAGGACTTTGGCGTCCTCAACGTCTTGGTGAACAACGCCGGCATCGTGAACCTGGGCCAGTTGAAGTCGTTCGACTTGGCCAAATGGCAGCAGATCATCGACGTCAACCTCACCGGCACGTTTCTGGGCATGCGGGCAGCGGTCGAGCCGATGACCGCAGCCGGCGGTGGGTCGATGATCAACATCTCGTCGATCGAAGGCATCCGCGGCGCCCCGATGGTGCACGGCTACGTGGCGACCAAGTGGGCGGTGCGGGGTCTCACCAAGTCCGCCGCGTTGGAGTTGGCGTCGCAGAAAATTCGCGTCAACTCGATTCACCCCGGTTTCATCCGTACGCCGATGACCAGGCACCTGCCCGACGACATGGTGACGATCCCGCTGGGGCGTCCAGCCGAATCGGTCGAGATTTCCACGTTCGTGGTGTTTTTGGCCAGCGACGAGTCCTCGTACGCGACCGGTAGTGAGTTCGTCGTCGACGGCGGCCTGGTGACCGATGTCCCGCACAAGATGTAGTAGTTGCGGAACCCTCAGCGGGTCGCGGTGATGTACTGCGAACGCATGATGCTGTCGATTCGCGCGTCCACCTCGGGCGGCGTCCTGCCGTAGCCGGCCTGCAGCTGCAGCGAGGTTCGCACCGGATCCACCGTCCAGCCACGCTCGCGCAGCCAGTGCGCGGGATCGCTACGGTCGTCGTCGTAGGTCAGAGCGGAGAAATCCGCCTCACCGGACATAGTGACCCCCGGATACTCCGCTTCCAGAGCCGACAACTGGGCGGAGTCCAGGCGGGACCCCAACGCACCCACCGCGACTCGGCTGCCCGACGCCGAGAGCTGATCGACGCGGCTGAACAGCGCGTCTTGTGCCGCCCCGGTCAAGTAGGGCAGCACACCTTCCACCGACCATGCGGTTGGGAGTTGCGGATCGAATCCGGCTGCATGCAGCGCTGCCGGCCAATCTTCGCGTAGGTCGGCGGGGACGGCGCTGCGGTCGGCCGTCGGCTCGGCGCCGTGTTCGGCGAGCACGCGGGCTTTGAACTCGAGAACTTTCGGCTGATCGACTTCGAATACTGTTGTGCCAGGGGCCCATTCCAACCGGTAGGCCCGCGAGTCGAGGCCGGCCGCGACGATGACGGCCTGCCGAATGCCGTCCTGCGCGGCGGCGACGAAAAAGTCGTCGAAAAACCGGGTCTGCACGCCGTAAAGCCGCGGGAATGTTGACGCGTGCTCCGAAGTTGTTGACTGCTCGAGTATCCCGGTGAGATAAGGGTCGGCAGAGGCGATGATGAACTGCTTGGCGTAGTGATCTTGCACCAACGGCTGCTGGCTCATGGCATGGACGGCGCGCCAACCAGCCACCAGCAATGCGGTGTAGCCCACGCCGCTGACGATGTCCCACTGGTCGTCATCGGAACGTGCCCACCCCGGCGTCGTCATTCGCTTCATCATCGCACGGCGCCTCAGACCTCCAGCAGCACCGTCACCGGGCCGTCGTTGACCAGCTCGACCTGCATGTGCGCGCCGAACACCCCGGTGTGCACCTGCGCGCCGAGCCGCCGAAGCGCCTCGGCGAACACGGTCACCAGCGGTTCGGCGACCGGCCGCGGCGCGGCGGCATTCCATGACGGTCGCCGACCCTTGGCGGTGTCGGCGTAGAGCGTGAACTGGCTGACCACCAGGATCGGTGCGCCGACGTCAGCCGCGGCCTGCTCGTCGTCGAGAACCCGCAGCCGCCAGACCTTTTCGGCGAGCCGCTGCGCGATGGCGGGATCGTCACTGTGGGTGACCCCGACGAACGCGAGTAGCCCTTGGCGGTCGGGAAGGATTTGGCCGACCACACGGCCCGCCACCGACACACGTGCCGAGGTGACGCGTTGCACCAGAACCCGCATGGGCGTGATGCTGCCATCCGCTCACGCAGCGTCGATGCAGACCTGGTTACAGTCGAGGAATGTCGGTGCTGGTCGCGTTCTCGGTCACCCCGCTCGGCGTGGGCGAAGGCGTCGGCGAACTGGTTGCCGACGCGGTGCGGGTGGTTCGAGAATCCGGACTGGCGAACAAGACCGGCGCGATGTTCACCGAAGTCGAAGGCAACACCTGGGACGAGGTGATGGCGGTTGTGCAGGGCGCGGTCGAAGCCGTGGCGACCAAAGCTCCCAGAGTCAGCGTGGTCATCAAAGCCGACTGGCGGCCGTCGGCCGCCGACATGCTGACGCGCAAGGTGGAATCGGTGGAGCGGCACCTGTCCGGCCCGGCTGCCGGCTCGTAACCGACTCGCCCGTCACAGCCGCCTCGTCCGCAACTGTCGGGTCCGGGCCTCTTAGTGCCCGCCTCTGAGCGACTCTTTGTGCGCTGCAGCCCGCGCGGCGCCTCGCCAGCCCGAGTAGTCGCTCGAAGCGGTCATGGGCTGCGCCCGGTGTGGAAATGGGGAAAATGGACGTAGTCTTCGCACACAACCTGACCTGGGCATTTGGGGTATTTCCGAGTGAGGCGGGCACAATGTACATCGCCGACACCGGCGTCGGATGGGACAGATGTGACAGGGCCACCCGGGCCGGGCGCCCGGCCTGATAATCAACTCATCGTTCGGCCGCCGAAAGCACCGCCTCGTCCCGCACCAGCGCGCACAGCTGCCAACGCCCGGGCACACCTTTGAGGTCGTGCTCACCGCGATCGGAGAACCGGTGCCGCGATCCGGTGACGATGTCACGAACCGTCGACGACACCAGCAGTTCGTTGGGGCCGGCCTGGGCGGCGACCCGCGCGCCGATGTGCACGGCCATGCCCGCCACGTCGACATGTTGTGGAGCACCCCGGACTTCGACCTCGCCCGCGTGCATGCCCACCCGCACCTCGATGCCCAGCACGTGCACCGCGTCGATGATGGCGTCCGCGCAGGCGATCGCGGCGCTGGGACTGCTGAACGTCGCGACGAAACCGTCACCGGCGGTGTTGACCTCGCGGCCGCCGAATCGGTCCAGTTCGTGCCGGATGATCCGGTCGTGGTTGTCGAGCAGGTCGAGCCATCGGTGGTCACCCAGCGAGGCGGCCCGCTGCGTGGAGCCGACGATGTCGGTGAACATCACCGTTGTGAGCACCCGCTCGCCGCCGAACCCGCGGATGCCGGTGACGAACTCCTCGATCTCGTCGAGCATCGGCCCGGTGTCACCGACCCAGTACAGGGTGTCGCCGCCGGGAAATTCGACGAATCGGGACCCGGCGATGTGCTCGGCCAGATAGCGCCCGCCGGCGATCGGGCTGAAGTTGGGGTTGTCGCGGTGCAGGATCAGTGTCGGTGCGGTGACCGACGCCAGCTTGTCCCGCACATCGGCCTGCCGGACGATCTTGATGACGTTGCGGGCCATACTCGGTGACGCCGCACGGTTGCCGGCCATATCCCACCACGCCCGGAACGCGTTGTCGTTGGCGATGCTGGGCGCGATGATGCCCAAAAGGTCGAAGCCCTGCTCGACCGCGTCCGGATCGATCGCGACGGTGGTCATCAGATCGGTGTCGGTGATGTCGAAACCTATCGGGTAATCGGATGCCCGCAACGTGCGTGCAGCCCCGTTGATGATGACCAGGCTGCGGACCCGTTCGGGATACTCGGCCGCCAGCACCACTCCGGTCATCGAGGTGAAGCTCGGGGCCAGGATGGTGGCGCGCTCGCTTCCGACGGCGTCCATCACCGCGATGGCGTCCTGCGCCCAGAACTCCGGTCCGATCACATCCAGCGACGGCACCCGCGACGACAGGCCGATCCCGCGCTGGTCGTAACGGACGACCCGGCTGAACGAGGCCAGCCGTCGATGGAAGCGGTACATCGAGGGCTCGGCGTCTACGGTGTCGATGGGAATGGAAGGTCCTGGCAAGACCAGCAGGTCGATGGGTCCGTCGCCCAGCACCTGGTAGGCGATGTCGAACTCGCCCCACTCGGCATAGCGGGTCCGCGGAGTCTGCGCCACTGCCACAGGCTAAAACAACACTTCCGGTGCGTAATCTCATACCAGTGAGCGCACGTGCAGGCATCGTCGTCACCGGAACCGAAGTCCTGACCGGGCGAGTGCAGGACCGCAACGGGCCGTGGATCGCCGATCGGCTGCTGGAAATGGGCGTGGAGCTGGCGCACGTCACGATCTGCGGTGACCGCCGTAGCGACATCGAGGCGCAGCTGCGTTTCATGGCCGACGCCGGGGTCGATCTGATCGTGACCAGCGGCGGGCTGGGCCCGACGGCCGACGACATGACTGTCGACGTCGTGGCCCGCTTCTGCGGCCGCGAGCTGGTGCTGGATACCGGGCTCGAGGCGAAGATCGCCGCGATCCTCAAGTCGCTCATGCAGGCTTTCCGCGACGCCGACTTCGACGCGGTCCGCGCCGCGAACCGCAAGCAAGCGATGGTTCCAGCCGGAGCGCAGATTCTCGACCCGGTGGGCACCGCGCCCGGTGTGGTGGTGCCCGGTAAACCGACCGTCGTGGTATTGCCGGGGCCACCTCGCGAGCTGCAACCGATGTGGCGTGCCGCCGTGCAAAGCTCCGGGCTGCAAGAGGCGATCGCCGGCCGGACCGACTACCGGCAACAGACCGTGCGGATGTTCGGCCTCCCGGAATCGGGCCTGGCCGAGACCCTGCGCGCGGCAGAGCAGCAGGTATCGGGCTTTGCGTCGCTGGAGATCACCACGTGCCTGCGGCGCGGGGAGATCGAGATGGTGACCCGTTATGAGCCCGACGCCGACCCGGTGTACGAACAACTGCTGACGCTGCTGCGCCAGCAACACGGCCACCAGATTTACTCTTCAGACGGCTCGTCGGTGGACGACCAAGTCGCGCGGCTGCTGACCGGACGCCAGATTGCGACGGCGGAATCCTGCACTGCCGGGCTGGTGGCCGCCCGGCTGACCGAGCTGGCCGGATCGTCGTCCTACGTTGCCGGCGGGGTCGTCGCTTACGCCAACGCGGTGAAAGTCGAGCTGCTGGGCGTCAATCCGAGCCTGCTGGAGAAACACGGGGCAGTCTCCGAGCCGGTCGCCGAGGCGATGGCCGAGGGCGCTTTGCGCCGATTCGAGGCGGACACCGCGATCGCGACCACCGGGATCGCCGGCCCCGGGGGCGGCACCGCAGACAAGCCCGTGGGCACGGTGTGCTTCAGCGTGATGGTGGCCGGCGGCCGGGCGTTGACCCGCACGCTGCGTCTGCCCGGCAACCGGGCCGACGTACGCGACCGCTCGACGACGGTGGCAATGCACCTGCTGAGGCGGGCGTTGACCGGTTCCGACGATTCCGCTGCCGCTTAGGTGGGTGCCGCCGACGGCACCTCAGTGTGTGAGGTGGCGAACCGGACTCCGGTGGCGTCGTTGCCGATCAGCGACACCAGCGTCACCGCGAACAGCACCGGCACGATCGTCACCGTCAACGCGAACGGGTAGCCATGGGATTCGGCGAGTCGTTGCTGGATGGGCAGGTTGAACGCCGCCAGCAGGTTGCCGAGCTGGTAGGTGACGCCGGGGTAGAGGCCGCGAATGGCGTCCGGTGACATCTCCGTCAGGTGTGCGGGGATGACACCCCATGCTCCCTGCACCACGAGCTGCATCAGGAACGACCCAAGGCACAACAACGCCGCCGTGCGCGAATAGGCGAACACCGGGACGATCGGCAGCCCCAACAGGGCGCACCATACGATGGTGCGGCAGCGCCCGAGCCGCTGAGACAGCGTGCCGAAGATCAATCCACCCACGATGCCGCCGATGCTGTAGGCCACCACGATCCACCTGGCCGTGGCGCTCGCCAGCCCGGCGCCGTGGTTGGCGGTGGCCGACAAAAACGTCGGGTACATGTCCTGGGTGCCGTGACTCATCCAGTTGAACGCCGTCATCAGCACAACCAGGTAGCCGAACAGGCGAATCGTTTTCGCGTTCCGCAATACGTCCCGAATCCTGGTGCGGGTCAACTTCATCCGGCCCTGAACGGTCTCCCAGACCTCGGATTCTCTGACGTGGTAGCGGATCACCAGGCTGATCAGTGCGGGGATGATGCTCAGCCCGAACAGCCAGCGCCACGACAATCCCAATCCGTTGACCACCACCAGCGACGCCAACGTCGCCAGCAGATAGCCGACCAGATAACCCTCCTGCAGCAGCCCGGAGAAAAAGCCGCGACGCTGCGCGGGAATCTTCTCCATCGCCAGCGCCGCGCCCAACCCCCATTCGCCGCCCATGCCGATGCCGTACAGCATTCTCAAGACCACCAGCGTGGTGAAGTTCGGCGCGAACGCACACAGGAAGCCGACCAGCGAATAACAGGTCACGTCCACGATCAACGGAAGCCGTCGGCCCACTCGGTCGGCCCACAGTCCGAACAGCAACGCGCCCACCGGGCGCATCGCCAGGGTTGCGGTGGTGAGAAACGCGACCTCGGTCTTGGAGTGGTGGAACGTCTTGGCGATGTCGGCGTAAACCAGCACCACGACGAAGTAGTCGAAGGCATCCATGGTCCAGCCCAGGAACGCGGCGACGAAGGAGTTGCGCTGGTCTGCAGTGAGCCGCGACAGCCGCGCACTGCGGGCGCTCATAGGTCCTCGATCATTTCTTGTCGAGGCGGTCCCACACGTCGATGATGGTGCGCAGGATTTCTTCGGCTCGCCCGAGTCCGGCGAGGTGACTTTCACCCGGTATCCGGTACAGCTTGGCGTCGGGCAGATGCGACACGACATGCTGGCCGTGGTCGAAGGGAACGATGTGGTCGCGGTCGCCGTGCCACCAGCACACCGGGACCTTCACCTGGTCCAGCCGAAACCCCCAATCCCGGGCGAACACCACGATGTCGGCGAACGGTGCCGCCAGCTGCTTGCGGCTGCCATTGAGCAGATCGTCAAGGAACATCGCCTTGAACTCCGGCCGCACCAGCAGACGCCGATCGCCCTCCGGCGACACCCGCGCATACAGGTTCAGCGCGGGCCCGGCGACCGGCCGGACCAGCCGGATCAACATGACTGCCGCCAGCCTGATGGGCAGCCCGGCCCACTGCAGCAGCGGCGCGACGAATGACCCGAGGGCCATCACCCCGCCGCTGATCGCATCGGCACCGCGGGTGGGCGCGACGCCGCCCAGCACACCCACCGTCACGACCCGGTCCGGCATCGCCGCCGCGCAGCCTAGGGTGTAGGGCCCGCCGCCGGACAGGCCGACAACGGCCATCTTGTCGATCCCTAGCGTGTCTGCCGCGGTGCGCAGGTCGTCTGCAAACGCCATCACGGTGTCGTACTGGAACGGGGTCGACGAGCCGATCCCCGGTCGGTCGATACCGATCAGCCGCACACCATTGTCCTCGGCGTACACCCGGGCCTCCGTCGGGATCTGGCGGCGCGCGCCCGGCGTGCCGTGCAGCCAGAACACCGCGCGGCCCTGCGGGTCGCCGAACTCGGCGAACCCGAGCTGCCGATCATCACCGACAGCGATGTTGCCTTCCAGCTTGGGGCGTGCGATCGCGACAATCATGTCGAGAGTCTCGCACGCAGGATCACCGGTGCGAGGGGCCTTTTATCGGTTAGGGTTTCTCAGCGCCGGTAGTGCTCGTCAGTGGAGTCAACATGCGGATCATCGACGCCGACGGCCATGTCGCCGAAGGCCCCTCGCTCGCCATCGAGGCGATGAAGCGCTGGCCGCAGCGCGTCACCGCCAACGCCGGCGGGAAGCCGGGCCTGGTCATCGAAGGCCGCACCTACCCCCAGGACCGCGGCCCCGGTGCCGGGTGCCCGCCCGAGCACGGATACAGCACAGCGCCGGACATCAACTGCCGGTCGGCCGACGGCGTGCTGGTGGACGCCGACCGCGACCACATCGACACGATGGTGCTCTACCCAAGCTTGGGGCTGTGTGCCCCGACGCTGGAAGACCCGGAGTTAGCCGCAGGATTCGCGCGGCTGTACAACCAGTGGATCGCCGATTATTGCGCGCCGTCGGCCGGCCGGTTGCGTGGCGTGGCGGTGGCCCCGATCGAACACGGCGCGGTGGCTGTCGAGGTCATGCGCGAAGCCAAGGAGCTTGGCCTGGTGGCGACCCTGGTCCCACCGGCGCTCAAAACCCGCAACCTCGACCACCCCGACCTCGACCCGTTCTACGCGGCCGCGGTCGAGTTGGACATGCCGCTCGGTGTTCACGGCGCGCCGGGCATTCATCTTCCGAAAATCGGCGTCGACCGGTTCACCAACTACATTCAGGTGCACTGCGTCAGCTTCCCGTTCGACCAGATGACCGCCATGACCGCATTGGTGTCGGGCGGCGTCTTCGACCGGCACCCTGGGCTGCGGGTCGCGTTCCTGGAAGCGGGAGTGGGCTGGGTGCCGTTCTTCATCGACCGCCTGCACGAGCATTTCGAGAAACGCGGCGACTGGATCGAGCGCGGCTGGCAGCGCGACCCGCAGCATTACCTGGAGGCCGGCAACATCTGGGTGACCTGCGAACCGGAAGAACCCATCCTGCCCGGGGTGATCGACGTGCTCGGCGCCGACTTCATCATGTTCGCCAGCGACTACCCACACTGGGACGGCGAGTGGCCGGAAAGCACCAAACACCTACGGACGCGGCCCGACATCAGCGAAGAGGTCCGCGCGAAGATCGGCGGATTGAACGCCCAGCGCTTCTACCGCCTCAACTGACTGCGCGGTCGGCGCAAGGCAACACGCGGCATCGTGCACAAACGGTTATCGCCTCGTGTTGTTTTCGTGACCTTTGCTGAGCAGTGTTGTGCGGGTGATTCGAGTGCCTTTCGCGGCGCCGATCGGATTGATGATGCTCGCCGCGACGTCAGCAGCACCGGCACACGCAGACCTGATCGACAACTCGTTCCTCACGGCGCTCAGCAACGCCGGCATCTCCTATAGCGCGCCGGCCGGCATCGTTGCCCTGGGCCATTCGGTCTGCCCGATGCTAGTGGAGTCGCACCGCAGCTTCGACTCGATCGTGTCCAGCGTCACCGAGAACACCGGCATGCCGACGGATACGGCGGGCTCGTTCACCTTGATCGCCATCGGCGAGTATTGCCCGGCAGTGATGTCACCGCTGGTACCTCTGCGACTTCAGGCTTGAGCTTGCTGGTCTGACCGCATCGGGCAGCATGGTGTCATGGCCACCGGCACCGATTCGCCCGCGGCGGCGACCGTGGAGCTGGCCGAACGACTGGCGCGGTTGGTCAGGGTCGCGACCGTGTCGGTGCGCGGCGAGCGCGACGACGCGGCCTTCACCGAGTTCCGCGAGCTGCTTCACCGGATGTATCCGCTGACGCACCGTCATCTTGACAACGAACTGGTCGCCGAGGGTTCCTTGCTGTTCCGCTGGCCCGGCAACGGGGGGCCGTCGACGCTGCTGATGGCGCACTACGACGTGGTTCCGGTGGCCGAGGAGGATTGGAGTCGTCGGCCGTTCGGCGGCGAGATCGATCGGGGCGTTATCTACGGCCGCGGCTGCCTGGACGACAAGGGACCGCTTTTCGTCATCATGGAAGCCGTCGAAAGCCTGCTGGCGCAGGGTGTTTCGCCCGACGGGGACGTGTACCTGTCGTTCGGCGACGACGAAGAGATCGGCGGGGCGCACGCCACTGTGGTGGCCGACCTGCTGGAAAGCCGCGGGGTGCGGCCGGATCTGATCATCGATGAAGGTGGCGCCATCATCTCCGGGATGGTCCCGGCGGTGTCAGGGTCCTTGGCCATGATCGGGGTTGCCGAGAAGGGCATGGCGAACTTCCGGCTCACCGCCCGCAGTGCAGCAGGTCACGCGTCGGCGCCGGAGCGCAACGGCGCGGCCGCCCAGCTCGCCCGCGCGATAGTCCGCCTGGACCGCCAACCGTTTCCGGTGCGGTCGAACCCGGTCATCGTGGAAATGGTCAAGACGCTAGCTGGCCGCATGCCGCGGTGGCTCGCACCCGTCGTTTCGGCCCGCATCAGCGAGCCACTGATTCCGCGGGTCCTCGCCCAGCTAGGCGGCTCAGTGGCCGCGCTCGCCCGCACGACCGTCGCGGTGACGACGCTGTCCGGCAGCCCCGCCGCCAACGTGCTGGCCAACGCGGCCACCGCGACGGTGAACGTCCGGATAGCGCCGGGCGAGACCGTCGCGGGCACCAGGGCTCGGTTGCAGAAAGTGCTGCACGGCACCGGCGTCAGCGTCGACGTCGAGTACGGCAGCAACCCGGTCCCGCCTTCGCCGACCAGCGGCACCCCGTTCGAGCGAATCACGGCCGCACTGGCACAGACGCATCCCGACGCGCTACCGGTTCCCTATGTGATGGTGCAGGCCAGCGACTCCCGCCACTTCGCGAAGCTGACCCGGCACATCTACCGCTTCATGCCTTTTACGATCTCGCAGCGTCAACTGCGCTCGATTCACGGTGCCGACGAGAGCCTGGACATCTCGGCTCTCGACGCCGGCATCCGCTTCTACCGGCACCTGATCGCGGCGACGTCCTGCGAGTCCGAGTGAGGCCGGCCGCTCAGTGGGTCGGCTTCAGCGCGCTGCCGTCGCGCCACTGCGCCCAGGGAACCGTCCAGTCGCCGTTCTGCGCCAGTTGCAGCGGTGGTCCGCCAGTGTTGCGGATCTCGACCACGTCGCCTGGCTGGGAGAAGCCGTAAAACCATTTGGCGTTGTCCCCGTTGAGGTTCAGGCACCCGTGCGAAGTGTCGGTGTTACCTTGAGCCCACACCGTCGAGTCCAGCTCGTGCAGGTAGATCCCGTCGAGGCTGATGCGGGTCGCATAGTTGATGGTCTCCCGGTAGCCCAGCCGGGAGTTCTTGGGCAGTCCGAACGTCGAGGAGTCCATCACCACCGGGTTGCCTTTGTCGAGCACGGTGTAGATGCCCGGCGGGGTCCAGAACGACAAGGTCTGCCCGCCGATCGTCTGGGTGCCGCCCATCCCCATGGAGGTAGGCATGGTGCGCACCAAGGCGCCGTTGTCGAAGACGCTGACCTTTTTGGTGGCGTCGTCGGCGATGGAGATGTGGGCGTCGCCGATTCGGAACGACACCCGGCTGTCCTCTTGACCGAATAGGCCGTTGCCGACGGAGATCCCGTAGATCTTGGCCTCGGCGGTGACGGTGGTTCCCGGCGCGTAGTAGTGCTCCGGGCGCCAGTGAGCGTTTTGGTCGTCGACCCAATACCAGGATCCCGCCACCGAGGGGTTGGTGGTCACGATCAGCTGGCGCTCAGCGGCGGCCCGGTCACCGATCTGCTCATCGAAGTGCGCGACGATCACGGTGCCGACCCCGTAGGTGCCGCCGTCTTGCAGTTGGGCCTCAGACGTGGTGGTGAAGGAGACCTTGGTCTGGTTGGGCGGCTGCAGCGTCGAGAACGACGAGACCTGGGTGGCCGGAACACCGCCTGGCCCGCGGCTGCTGATGGTCAGCGTGTAGGTGCGTCCGTAGCCCAGCGGCACCGTGGGCTTCCACACCGTGTTGTCCGGCGTCATGATGCCGTCGATCGGCTTGCCGGCGTCGTTGACCATGCGAACGTCGGTCAGCGTGCCGGATTGGGCAGTGACCAGGACGTGTTCCAGCGGGTCGACATTGCCGGCGTTGGGCGCCGGCGTGACCGTCAACTGGGCCGGCGCCTGCTTGTCCTGAGAGGCACCCGACCGGCCGCAGCTGTGGTGGGTGCAACGCAGCGGCGACGCCAGTTGCACCACGCCGATGCCGGCAACGATCAGGAACAGTGCCACCAACCCGAAGCGCAGCCGCCGGTGGCTCGGTCGGCGGCCAGCCGCGGAAGCGTCACCGTCGCCGGCCGGCGGCGACGATGCGACATCCTTCGGTTTTTCAATCGCCGGCACGGCTCATCCACTTCCCACTGTTGCGCCCCATACCCGAGACGCTCTCCATACCCGGGATACCTGGTCTGAAAACCATGCCAGGCGTTGGTATCTGCGCCGTTACCCAGTCTCGGGTTTGCGGGTGTGCGCCGCTGTCTATATTTACCTGCGGTACATACGATCGACAGACGGGATGGTGGGCCTAATGCGCACGACGATGTCCACGGCGGCGATCAGCCTGGCGATGTTCTCGGCGGCGATGACCGCCATCGGTCCGGTCTTGGCCGCCCCGCCGAGTACGACCGGTACGACGACCGTTCCGCTCCGTCCGATCTACCGGGCCTGCGATTACAGCCCGATATTTTTTCCCGGAGCTGGCTCGTTCCACGGCTCAGGGACATCGGTCATCCGCAGAGCCGGGTCGACCTTGAGTGCTGACGTGCGACTGCAGACCGCCGAGCCGAACATGCATTACGACGTCGGGCTGATCCAAGCGCCGCGACCATCGTCGGCGACCTGCGGACCGGGTGACCCGGGCGCCGCGTTCGCCAGCCTCAATACCGACGGCGCCGGCAACGGCGGGGCGACGGTGCAAAGCGGCTTGGGCTCGGGCACGACGGGCGTGTGGGTGACCATTCAGCGAGCCAGTGAACACTCCCAAGACCCAGCCGAGTTCTACAGCTCGGATTTCATAGCTCCGGTGTAAAGGGCCGCGCCGCAGCCGGTTCGATGACAGGATATCGGCGTACCGCGCGCAGAGGAGGAGGGCACGATGCTGGCGCTCGCCATAGTGCTGCTCATCGTAGGGGTGCTCCTGGTCATCGGCGGGTTTGTCTTGTTCGCCAATGGCATCAAGGCTGCACCGCACAGGCGAACCGACGACGACCCCACCGGGGTCAAGCGGGCCACCGCTCGAACCTCGTGGCCGGACATCTTTCGCTACCTGCCGACCAGCGTGCGTCTGCTGCGGGGCCATGAAGCCAGTCACGAGGAAAAGTTGGCAGCGGCCGGCTCGGTGCTGGTGGTGTGCGGGATCGGCGCGTTGTGCGTGGCAATCGTGTCGACCGTCATCGCGTTCATGTGAGTGCCGGCGATCTCGACGAACTCTTTTGGGCAAAGCCGGATGGCTTTATTGCGCTCCGCACCAAACTGAGCGCAGCGGCCAAGGGTCGCGATGATCGCGAGGCCGCCAGGCAGATTTCGGCCACCAACAAACCCACGACAGCAGCCTGGGTCGTCAACCGGCTGGTGATCGGGCACCGGGACGTCGAACAGCGCATCGCCGACCTCGGTGACCGCCTACGCGCCGCGCACGCCGCGATGGACGGCGACCAGATCCGCGACTTGTCCGGCGAGCAACGCCAACTTATCGACGAACTCGCCCGGACCGGCTTGGCAGCCGCCGAACTGGAGAATCCGTCGGCGGCCGTACGCGACGACGTGGCGGCAACCTTGCAGGCCGCAATCGCTGATGTGGACGTCGCGGCGATGCTCGGCCGGCTGACCAGGCCGCAGCGCTGGTCCGGCTTCGGTGGGTTCGGTCAGGCGACCACGGGCCGACGATCCGGTAGTAAGTCGCGGGCCACCCGTCAGCGAGAAGAGAAGCTGAGCGCGGCGCTCGCCGAAGCCGAGCGCACGAAGGCGGCGGCCGACGATGCGATTCGCGATCGGCAGGCCGAGCTGGCGCAAGCCCGGTCACAGCACACCGAGGCCCGGGATTCTTTGCGCACGGCCGAACGCAGGCTCAGAGCTGCTGAGAAGGCACTGGAGAAGTCAGAACGGGCCAGCCGGACCGCGGCGGATGTGGTGCAGCAGACCAAAGCTCGTTTGCGGAGCGAGTAGCGCCGCCGCGGGGTCAGGGATGAGGAACCGGTGGCGCGCCGGCCTGACCGGCGCGGGCGTTCAAATCGTTGAGGATTCCGTTCAACTGCGCCTGCGCCGCGGCCGGCGGGAGGTCGCCGCCGCCGGGCGCGTCGGTCAGCTGCCAGGGCTGGCAGCCGTCTGTCTTGAACGCTTTGTCGGCCGGGTCGATCTGCACTAGCTGCGGCTTCTTGCTGATCGCGTTGTCGGCGACCTCGGTACCGTCCGCGCCGCCCATTCGCTTCCAATAGCAGGTTCCGCTGCCGACTGGACCCGCGGAGCTGTAGGTGCCGGCCACGATGTCGGCGCCCACCTTGTAGGTGCCGTCATGGTCCATGGTGGTCTTGGGAGCGGGAGGCGGTGCGGGTTGTGGCGTAGCAGGGTCAGCAGTGGCGGTGCCCGCGAAACCCGTACAGCTCGCGACGATCAAGGCGGCGGCCAGAACCGTCGTCTTCTGCGGCTTCATGGGATAGCAGCCTACGCTGGCAGCGTGTCGGCTGCGAACGATCAGAAGTGGTCACACTGCGTGGCGAACCCCTACCAGCGCAGGGTGGACGAATGAATCCGATCGAACGAGCTGTTCGCCGGTTGGATGGATGGCAACAGCGGCATCCGGTGGTGGGTTTCCCGTTCGCGGTGGTGCAGAAGTTCGGCAACGACCAAGGCGGCAACCTGGTGTCGCTGTTGGCTTATTACTCCTTCGTCGCCACCTTCCCGCTATTGCTGGCGGTGACCGCAATCGCCGGCGCAGTGCTGCGGGCCCACCCCGCGGCCCAGGAGCGCCTGCTGAACTCCGCCTTCGCCGAGTTTCCGATCATCGGCGGCCAGATTCATCAGCAACTTGGAATCGCCGGCTTCGGCAACACCGGGGTCTCCCTGACCATCGGCGTCCTGGGAGCACTCTACGGCGCCCGGGGATTCGCGAACGGTCTGCAGAACGCGCTCAATACGGTCTGGGCGGTGCCGAAGGTCGACTGGCCCGGCTTCGCACCGAGGTATCTGCGGACCATCGCAGCGCTATTTGTGCTCGGCTTGATCGTGGTTGTGACCGGGGCCTCCGGTACGGCTGCCGCCGCTGCGCGGTCCTTGGGATTCGGCGGACTACCAGCCCGGGTGGTGAGTTTCGTGGTTGGCACGGTGCTCGGCTTCGGCTTTTTCCTTGCCCTGTTTCGCGTCGCGGTTTCCCACTCGGTGCCGACCCGCGCGATGTGGCCGGGCGCAGCGATCAGCGCCGTCGGATGGCAACTGCTGTTGATCGCCGCCGGCGAGATCGTCGCCCATCAGTTACGACATGCGCAGGCGGTGGCGGGATTCTTCGGCGTGGTGCTCGGGCTGCTGTCGTGGCTGGCGCTGCAGGCGACGTTGATCATTTATGCGATTGAAGCTGATGTGGTCCGGCACAAACGGCTCTGGCCGCGCAGCATCGTGCAGCCACCCCTGACGGAGGGGGACAAGTCGTACTTCACCCAAGCTCTTCGAGCCGAAACGCGGCGCCCGGAGCAACGGCTGGACATCGAATACGAATCGCAAGAGCAGGACGACCGCGAACCGACACAGTGAACGTCAGCTGAGCGCACCGGCGGCGATACGCGCCGCCACCTCGTCGGCGACGGCCAAGGTGTCGGCGTCACTGGCGGCCGCGTAACGATCAGCCGCCGCGTCATAGCGGGCGCCGGCGATCGAGCCGTGGTCGGCCGGCAGCTCGACGACGTCGACCGGCCACTCGAATTGCTCTAGAAGCGAAGCGAACTCACGGCTCGCCGCGACCGGGACGACATCGTCGGCGACCCCGTGCAGCAGGGTGAACGGCGAACTTCGTCCGCCTTTCGCCAGCAGCTGGCGCAGATCTGCACCCGAGATCGGGTCGGGCACCATGAAGGCGCCGGCCAGACAGACGGTATGGGCCACCGCGACACCAACGTCTGCGGCGCGCAACGTCAGACCCGCCGCCGCCAGACCGCCCATCGACCAGCCGACCAGCACCAGGCCGTCGGAGTCTGCCGTCTGCCCGGTAGCGAACTGAACCGAGGCCGACAAGTCTTTGCGCCCACCGTCGTCGGCGTGCGAATTCCAATCGGGCACCACGACGCGGAGACCATGGGCGGCGACCAGTTCGGCGAGCGGACGCATCGCGGCGCGGGCATTCGCCTGCTGGCCGTGCCACATCAGAACGGTGGGCCGGCCTGCATCGCCGAAAAGATCAACCAGGCGCCCGGGGGCATATTCAACGGTGTCCACCGGACCAGTCTGCCTGCCGAACGACCAGGTGCGTGCGGGCCGATATCGCCCGCAGGGTCAGGCGGTCTTCTTGAGCAGCGGCAGCAGCAGGGAACGCCGGGCGGAGATGCTGTCGGCGAAGTTGTGCAGCGCCTCGTGCACCGAGGCGACGGTCGGAAACGAGGCCTCTTCGTCGACGATGCGAAGCACCCGCCCGACGACCGGACTGGTGACCAGCGCCCACTCCGTACCGGCCGTGCGGCAATCCTGCTCGAGGCAGTGCAAAAACGTCACACCTTCTGATGCGAAGTAGTCCACGCCGCACAAGTCGAGGACGAACGGCTTGTCGGTCAAGACGAAGCGCCTGGTGTAGTCGCTGACCTCATCGATGTTTTTGAGGTCCACCACGCCACTGATCGTGACGACCGTCGCCAGATGACGACACTGTGCCCTCAGCTGGGCGCCGGCGCATTCGAACGCCTGGCTGCCCTGCCGCGACGGGTGGCCGGAAGGAGCCGAATCGATCGAAACGGTCATGAACGGCCTCACTTCTGACTTGGCGTCGGGCGCCACGGCTATCGAAGGGATAACTCGATGACCCGAACGCTAACCGCGGAATTTAAGGCGACCGGGAGCAGGATTTAAAGGTCTGCTAAATGTTTGTCCAGCATTCAGCGCGGGCCCTGTACGTGGCAACACTCCGCGGGTCCCTTCAACGGCTCGGCAATCGGGTTGTGACCGTGCCACACGGTGTTGCCAATGCGCCTTGCGGGCGATCCACTGATACCCTCCGAACGCTGCCCTGTGGGCGGCGAGATCAGCAGCGGTCGCCAACGGGAAGAGTGTCGTGCGCAGCGGAGAGATCAAGGCCCTCACCGGTCTTCGCATCATCGCCGCCGTCTGGGTGGTGCTGTTCCACTTCCGGCCGCTATTGCGGGAGGCAGCGCCCGATTTCAGCGATGCCCTCGCGCCGGTGCTCAACTGCGGCGCCCAAGGTGTCGACTTGTTCTTCATCCTGAGCGGGTTCGTGCTCACGTGGAACTACCTCGACCGGATGGGCTGGTCATGGTCCACCCGGGCAACGTTGCACTTCCTGTGGCTGCGACTGGCCCGGGTGTGGCCGGTCTACCTTGTCACCCTGCACCTCGCGGCGTTGTGGGTGGTGTTCACGCTGCACGTCGGTCACGTGCCGGTAGAGAATGTCAGTCAACTGACCGCGATCAGCTACGTGCGCCAGATCCTGCTGATACAGCTGTGGTTTCAGCCGTACTTCGACGGTTCGAGCTGGGACGGGCCGGCCTGGTCGATCAGCGCCGAATGGTTGGCCTACCTGCTCTTCGGTGTCCTTGTCCTGGTGGTCTTCCGGATGGCCCATGTCACCCGAGCCCGCACGCTTGTCTGGCTGGCGTTCGCGGCGTCGCTTCCGCCGGTGCTGCTGCTGCTGACCAGTGGCCAGTTCTACACGCCGTGGAGTTGGCTGCCGCGCATCGTCATGCAGTTCACCGCGGGAGCACTGGTCAGTGTCGCGGTGACGAGGTTGCGGTTGACTCCGCGCGCCCGTGGAGTGGCCGGTTACCTGTCCGTGCTGCTGATGGCCGCCATCGTCGGCCTGATGTACTTCTTCGACGCCCATCCGCTCAGCGGGGTCCAGGATAGCGGGGGGCTCGTCGATGTGCTGTTCGTCCCGCTGGTCATGGCGCTGTCCATCGGCACGGGCAGCCTGCCCTGGTTGCTGTCCACGCGGACAATGGTTTTCGGCGGACAGATATCATTTTGCCTCTACATGGTGCACGAACTGGTGCATACGTCCTGGCTCTGGGCTGCCAAGCAGTTCGAGCTGGCGCCCCTGCACGCCGCTGGCGGCAAGTTCGCGGTCACCGGCCTGCTCGTGTTTGCCGTCGGCGCGGCCACCCTGCTGTTCTACGGGGTGGAAGAGCCGGCGCGTCGCTGGATGCGCAAGCTGGTCGATGTCGGAAAGTTGAAAGCCGCCGCGGTTGTCGACGTGTCGGCCGACCCGGTGCGGGGCCGGCTGCAGTCGATCGATCGCGCGCTGGAAGCGCGAAGACAACCGGTGTCGGTGCGCGCCGGCTAGTCGCCATTTGTCTGGTGTTCAAATAGAAGCTGCCTGGGAGCCGTAACGCCGGTTGTCCCCAGTCTGACGGAGGACGAGCCGCGCGATGTCGCCACCCGGTGGCATAATCGAACTTATGTTCGAAGGATCGGGTGCGGCTCTGGTGGAGCGGATGTGCGCGGCCGCGCGCGCAGAGAACCAGGCCGCCGGGCAGCGGCTGGCCGCGATCGGCGAACTCGACGTGTTGCGGCTGCGCCAGCTCGGCGAACGCGAAACCTGGTCGACGGACACCCAGGAGGCGGTGACCGCCGAGGTAGCCGCCGCGCTGAAAATCAGCCAGGCGCTGGCGGCCAGCTACCTGGACTACTCGCGGGCGCTGCGGCTGCGCCTGCCCCGGGTGGGGGCGCTGCTGGTGGCCGGGCAGATCAGCTATGCGATGTTTCAGACCATCGTCTATCGCACCGATCTGATCACCGACGCCCAGGTGCTGGCCGCCGTGGACGCCCGGTTGGCGGTGCGGGCGCGGGGCTGGCCGTCGCTGACGCGCGGGCAGCTGGGCGCGCTGATCGACCAGGTGGTGGCCCGCGCCGATGCGGATGCGGTGCGCCGGCGCCGCAAGCAGCAGGCCGATCGGGAGTTTTCGATCTGGGACGCCGCCAACGGGCTCACCGAAGTGTTCGGCCGGCTGTTCAGCACCGACGCCCACGCCCTCAACGCCCAGTTAGAGGCGTTGGCGGCCACCGTATGCGCCGAACGACCCGCGCACCGCCAAGCAGCGCCGCGCCGACGCCCTGGGTGCGTTGGCCGCGCGCGCTGAGCGGTTGCAGTGCTGCTGCGGGCGCCCCGACTGCCCCACCGACGCCCGCTCGGTGCCCCGCCCGGTAGTGATCCACGTGGTCGCCGACCACGCCACGGTGCACGGCAGCGCCGCAACACCGGGCTCAATGATCGGCGCCGACGCGCTCATCCCCGCCGAACTGGTCGCTCAGCTGGCCCGCTCGGCCACCCTGCAGCCGCTGAGGTTTCCCACCAACGCCCCACCCGAACCCCGCTACACCCCCTCGCGGGCATTAGCTGACTTCGTGCGCTGCCGAGACCTGACATGCCGGTTTCCCGGCTGCGACCGGCCCGCCACGAGCGCCGACCTCGACCACACGATCCCCTACGCTCACGACGGGCCCACCCATGCCTCCAACCTCAAATGCCTGTGCCGTCAACACCATCTGATCAAGACGTTCTGGGGCTGGCACGACCAGCAGCTGCCCGACGCCACCGTGATCTGGACCGCACCCTCCGGGCACACCTACGTCACCACCCCGGGCAGCGCCCTACTGTTCCCCAGCCTGTGCGCACCCACCGACGAATTGGCCCCAGCCAAACCGACCCGCACCGACCGCTGCGCTGATCGCGATGTGATGATGCCCCAGCGCCGACGCACCCGAACCCAAAACCGCGCCAACTACATCGCCGCCGAACGCAAGAAGAACCGCGAAGTACGTTACGCCGCAAAGCAAGTCCCGGCATGCGGTCCCGCGCCACCCGACGACGATGAGCCGCCGCCTTTCTAGCGCCGGCAACTCAACTGACTCCCGACCGACGTCCTCCTCGCCCTAGAATCGCTCGCGGGGCCCCACTCCGGGGAATCTAGTACTTGTCGTTGATGAGCTTGCTCATACGATGCTGCTTGACCGACGGTGAAGCGGCTTGGTTTCGGGAGGGGAGGCAGCAATGGGTCGGGTGGCCTTCATCGTTGCCTCACTCATGTTTGTGTCGGGCGGCATAGCCGGCAAAAGCCCGGGTTCGACCCGTGCCGTTGACCTGTTGACGCGAGGTGCGCCGGTGAACCATGTCGCGGTGATCGGCGATTCCTACACAACCGGCACCGATGAGGGAGGTTTGGGAGGCAACGCTTGGACGGCGCGAGCGTGGCGCGCGCTTGCGCACGACGGCGTGCAAGTTGCTCCTGATGTTGCGTGTGAGGGCAGAGCCGGTTATGCGGTGCCGGGAGACCACGGCAGCGAGTTCGAGGACCTGACCGCCCGCGCGGTGCATCCCGACGATGCCCTGGTCGTGTTCTTCGGGTCTCGCAATGACCAAGGCTTGGATCCTGCGTTGCTGGCCGACAAAGCGCACAGCGCCTTCGGCTTTGCGCACCGCATCGCACCGTCGGCGCGGCTATTGGTGATCGGGCCGCCGTGGCCCACCGCCGATCCGCCCGAAGGTGTGCTGGCCATTGACGACGTGCTCACCGGTCAGGCCGCGGCCGCGGGTGCGACGTATGTCGATCCGATAGCCGAGTACTGGTTCGTCGACCGGCCGGATCTGATCGGCCCGGACGGTATTCATCCCACCGATGCCGGACACGAATACATGGCGGAGAAGATAGCGCCGTTGATCCGTGCGCAACTGCCGCACCGCAACTGAACGGGGCTGGGCGCGGAGTTGGCAAGGGCACGTTGCGAACTCGGGTGGTCGGCGTTTTGCTCTGACGACGCGGGGGTACAGCAGCGGTCTAGGCATGAGAGGGAGGGCTGATGAAAAACCCGGTGAGGACGGCGGCCGTGTTGTTCGCCGCGGCGAGCGTGCTTTCTTTCGCGGTCGGCTGCGGTGGCGGCGACAAAGGTGGCAAGACGTCGACGAGCACCAGCACCACGACGATCAGTGTCACGGCGCCGTCGGCCACGTCACCTGCTCCCGGCGGACCTGGCACCGGTGAAAGCACTGCTCCCGGCGCCACCGGCGGCGGTGGCCCCAACGGCGGTAGCGGCAGTGTTCCCGGCGGCGCCACCGGCGGCGGTGGGCCCGGTGGCGGTGCGGGCGGCGTGCCCGGTGGTCCCAGCGGCGGCGGCGGCCCCGGCGGCGGGTCCGGATGTGTGCCCGGCGTGGGTTGCGGTGGCGGTGGCCCCGGCGGTGGCAGTGGTTGCGCGGGCGGGGTCTGCGTCAACGTGCCCTGAGGCCGCGATGCGCAGCTGAGAGTGCTGCGCAATCGCGGACCGCGAACTAGGTTTCTTTGCGGATGAGCCGCGTCAACGCCACGCGGTCCGAGCCCAACAGCTCCTCGATACGGGGCCGGTTCACCTCGGCGACGATGATCTCGCCGACCTCTTTGTGGACGTCGCTGAAGATGCCGTGGGACTTCATCTTCTCGGTTTGGTAGATGTTGTCCTCGGTGGGCGTGACGTAGTAGACCGCATCGGCTTTGAAGCGGTGCACCAGCCACAGGTGGATCAACGTCATCAAGCGCTTCTGCCGCAGCTTCTCGGCGAAAGTGTTCTGGTCGCGGACGGTCAGGATGCTGCGGCCGTGCCGGTCCTTGATCGGGTCGACGATAACGTTCGCCAGCTGGTCGTCGCCGTCACCGTAGATGCCGAGCTCGAGTACGTCCGAGCCGGCTCGGCGGGGTCGCAGCTGCACCCGCAGCTTCTCGGTGAGCCCGTAGTGCTCGCTCCACAGGCTCAGCCACTCCTCGAGCAGCTTCTTGGGCACCTCGGTCTGCACCAGATGCTGATGCTGCGTCGAACCCTTGCCCATCGCCTTGGTAGTCGCCGTGCGACCGGAGGAGGCGGCCAGCGCCGCGTCGCTGCGCGGCCCGCCGACAAGGGTTTGCGGTGTGCGATAGGGCGATTCGACAAGGCGCATCTTTCGCTGCAACCGCGCCAGCGCCAGCATGCCGTCCTGCCGGAGCGCGGTCGCGAACTCCTCGGAGGCCACACCGTCGACCTGGTGGCCGCCGTAGGTGATGAAGTTGAAGACGAAGCCCATCTTGCCGAGTTCCTCGGGGAAGGCCCGCATCTCCTCGTCGGTCATCCCGGTGGTGTCCCAGTTGAAGGATGGCGAAAGGTTGTAGGCCAGCATCTTGTCGGGGAATTCGGCGTGGATCGCCTCCGCGAACTGCCGCGCGTCGACCAAGTCGGCCGTCTTGGTCTCCATCCATAAGATGTCCGCAAACGGCGCCGCGGCAAGCGATTTGGCGATTGCGTACGGGATGCCGCCGCGGATCTGGTAATAGCCTTCGGGGGTCTTCGCACGTTCGCAGTCCCAGTCCGGGTCGACGCCCAGCTCCCGCGCCTTCTCTTGCGCGGTGTAAAGCGGCGCGCGCTGGGCGAACTGGCGCCACTGCGCGGCGGTCATGTCACGAGGTTCGCCATCGCCTTCGCTTTCGGCGAACTCGAGCAGCTCGGCGACGGCCTCGCCGTACGTCAGCAGCCCGGCGTCTTCCTGCCAGGCGTCGACGAACTTCGACTCGATCGTGTCGTAGATCGCGTCGGTGGACCGGGCTGCGCCGTTGTGCCGCCCGGCTGAGACCGCCTCGGCGATCTGGCTGGCGATGCCGTGGCGCTCCAGCCAGGCTTCCGCAGCGGCATACTCGCCGTCGGGCAGCGCGTAGAGCAGATGCCCGTTGATCTCGGTGAATCCCAAGTCATAGAAGCGACGCATCATCGCCAGGAAACACGATTTGTAGGACGGGATCTTCAGATTCGTGGTGCCGAGCAGGAACGGTTGGTCGCGCTCGTCGGCGCGGCTGTCGATCAGGTTGCCCGCCTCGGCGTCGGTGCGCGCGACGATGATGCCGGGCACCCGCATCACGTCGAGCTGGAAGCGGGCGGTGTTCAGCCGCTTGATCTGCTCGTCCGACGGGACCAGAACTTTGCCGCCCTGGTGGCCGCACTTCTTGGTCCCGGGACGCTGGTCTTCGATGTGGTAACCCGGGACACCGGCCTCGACGAAACGGCGAATCAGGTTGCGCACGTGCGGATCACCGCCGTGGCCGGTGTCGGCGTCGGCGATGATGAACGGCCGGAAGTCGATGGCCGGCGTGGCTGCCCGCTCGGCGTCGCTCATCCGCAGGCGCAGATACTGCTGATTGCGGTCGGCGGTGAGCAGGGCCCGCACCAGCCCGGCGGCTTCTTCGGGCACCTGGCTCAGCGGATAGCTGGCCAGGTCGGGGCCGGGGTCTTCGGTGGTCGAACCTTTCGCCGACGTCGCCCAACCGCCGAGGTAGATTCCCTCGATGCCCATCCGCTTCATCGTCACGGCCTGCCCGGGTGAGTACGGGCCGAACGTCGTGATGCTCTTGTGCTCGGCGAACAGCTCGCGCAGCCGGGTGTGAAAAGCCGCGGCGGCCTCGCGGGCAACGGTGTAGTCGGTGGCAATCGTGCCGCGCTGCTCGGCCACCTGTTGCGCTGAATACAAGCGGATGATGCCTTCGAACCGCGGACTGTCCAGGTATCGCCGGGTGGCAGCGAGGTCGTCCTCGAATGGTGTGGCGGCTTGAGCATCGGCTTCGATGGTGGTGGCCATGGGGATTTACACTCCTGTTCAGCGCGCGTTCGCTCCGACGACCAAGTCTATCCCTGCCCCGTTACGCCGCTTTTGACGTGCCGGTTCGCCCGGCGCTGGGTGTTGACAGCCACGGTGCGGGGTAACACGAAGGATGTCGCAGACCATGGAGCGCTCGAGGATCCCCAACGCCGACGCCTCGACCTGCGCCGCGGCCGTCGCTCGGGCCCGCAGCGCCGCGGTCGGCTGGGCCCGCACGCCGGCCGCCGAACGGGCTGCGGCGCTCACCGCGGCAGCAGCGTGACCGGCCGGCAGATCGCCCGCGCCTGCGCCGAACGCGGCGCCAAGGCCCTGCTGGAGAACGGCGGTAACGACGCCCTGATCGTCGACGCCGGCGTTGATCCGCGGTGGTCGGCCGGGCAGGCCGCTCTGGGAGCTTTCGCCAATGCCGGGCAGATCTGTGTGTCGGTCGAGCGCATCTACGTTGTCGAGTCGGTGGCCGCGGCGTTCGGGCCCGAGCTGCTCGACGAATGACCGCGATGAAGGTGGTGCACTGGTCGCCCCCGGGTGGTTGACGGGCTACCCGCGACCGGTCTTCTTGAGCACCCGCTTGCGCAGTCCATCGGTGGCGGTGTCCATCAACCCTTTTGAGCCTCTCTTGATCAAGAAGCCGGGCACCGGCGCGACGAGGTCGACGGTGAGATCCAGCCGGACCCTGGTGGCTTTGGATTGTGAGCCGTCGGAGCCCTCGGGTCGCAACGTGTAGCGGCCCTCCTGTGCGCGTTGCTGCTTGGAGCTGACCAGTGTCCAGCTCACGCCATCGTCGTGAACGGTGTAAGCCAACTCTTGTTCATCGCTGAGACCGACCAGCTTGACGACCTGGCGGGATCTGCTCGGGTGGCCCTGTTCGTCCCGCTCGAGAACTTCGACCCTCTGATGAACCGAGGACCACTCCGGCAACGACTCGATGTCGAACAACACGTCCATGATCTCGTCGGGGGTTGCTTCGATGACGACTTCGCGCGACTCGGTGACTGCCATGCCGCACACTTTCCCAACCCGACGCCGCGCGAAACAAGCTGTCACCGGGCCGGTTCGTTTAGGCGATCCCATGACGGGTAGGACTCAGGGGTCAACTATTCACGATGTAACGGAGGGACAAATGGCAACCGGTGAAACTGGCTTCGGCGATGTGGAATACGACCTCATCACGCTGCAGTATCACTCGCTGAAAGCCGGGCACGACTACGGACAGTACGTTCGCGACGCGAAGAACGCCGGCCTTGACGACGTCGCGTCGTTTTTCGAAGAGGTCATGTCGCAGGATTCGGAGCGGGCCAAGCGCTGCCACGAACTGCTCGGACAGCTCGAGAAGGCGTCCTAGATAATCACGCAGATGCCAAAGTCGTTCGGCTGAACGAGTTTTGGCGCCACCCGAGGATTAGCCGTGTGGCTCACAACCGACTCAAAGATTGGGCACAACCGACAGCAGCAGGGACCGCACGGGCCATCTTCGCTTCAGCTCGCGAAACGGGGTCGAGTCGTCAGGACGTCTTCGGTACTTTCTAATCCGTGCCGCACCTCACGAACCACCAAGTCCTGTTGCGTCGTCGCCCGACGGGTTTGGTCCAGCCTGGCGACACCGAACTGGTCAGCTCGCCGGCGCCCGATCCCGCCGACGGCGAAGCGCTGGTCCGCACCACCTATGTGGGGATCGATGCGGCGGCCCGGACCTGGCTCGACGATCAGCAGGGCTACTTGCCGCCGGTGCAGCTGGGCGAGGTGATCCGCGCGGCCGGCATCGGTGAAGTTGTCGAGTCACGTTGTGACGCTTATTCAGTCGGTGACGTGATCACCACGTTGACGGGTTTTCAGGAGTACGTGATCGTCCGCGACGATGTGTTCAGCACGCCCATCCCCGGCAAAGCCTCGGTCGATCACTTGGCGGTGATGTCGGTCTACGGACCGACCGGCGCCACCGCCTACATCGGGATGACCGACATCGGTCGCCCGCAGCCCGGCGAGACGGTGGTGGTCTCCGCCGCCGCCGGCGCGACCGGGTCGGTGGCCGGCCAGATCGCCAAGATTGCCGGAGCCCGAGTGGTGGGGATCGCCGGCGGGCCCGCGAAGTGCCGGGCAGTGGTCGAGGACTTCGGCTTCGACGCGTGCATCGACTACAAAAACGACGACCTGGTGGCCGCGCTGAAACAGCATTGCCCCGCGCGGGTCAATGTCTACTTCGACAATGTCGGCGGGCCCATCCTCGACGCGGTGCTGGGCCGGCTGGCGCCGAAGGCACGCGTGGTGATGTGCGGCATCATCTCCAGCTACCTGAGCGGCGAGCACCCGGGGCCGGCCAATTACGTCAACCTGCTGGCCAAAACCGCGCTGATGCAAGGCTTCAACGCGCTCGACCAATGGGGTCGCTTCGATGAGGCCTTCGCCGCGCTGCGCCGATGGGAGCAGGAAAAGAGGATCGCGCACCGCCAGACCATCTTCGAGGGCATCGAGTCGTGCGTCGACGCCCTCAACGGGCTTTTCACCGGGGCCAATATCGGCAAAATGCTGGTCAGGCTATCCTGAAGCCCGCGGTCAACCGTCGAGTTCGCCAGAAATCGCGCGTTCGAGGTGCACCTGAGCGGGTGCGGGCAACACGATCAACCCTTCGAGCTCTTTGTGGGCGAGGTCGTATGCGTGTCGACGTTCTTGCGCAGTCGCCCCAGCATCCGACACCACCCGGAACAGCCGCTGGGCGCGGGCGATTCGCTGCTGCTGATCCGGCGAGAAGTCGCTGCGCCGGCGGCGGATGGCCTCCGCTTCAGCAGCATTGAAAGCGCTGACATAGTCTCCGACGGCGGCCAGATACCGGTCCGCGGCTTCCGGGTCGTCGAGCAGGTCCTCGGCTATTGCCGGCCGCAGGAATTCTGCCCGGAGTTTGGCCTTATGGAAGCTCATCGTGAGTTGTTGACGCATGTCGGTCATCAGCGGGAAGTCCAGCAGCTTGCCTATGTCGAGTTCGTACTCGAGCCACCGCGCGTCGGTTCGGCTGTGCTCTTTGACGACACGTCTGATCGACGCCCACCGGGCGGCCGGGTTGCTCGCTGAGCGGTCGCGCGGCACGCCGAGCGGCGCGATGTCGGGGTCTTTCACCCCCGTAGGCCCGGGGGCAGGGCGGCGCCGGTTGGCGGAAAACGCCCTCAGCGCGGCGACGATCACGCCGGCCAACGGCAAGATCACCAGCAGAAGCTCCGCCAGCAGCCGGAGTAACGCGAACATACGGCGATGATGCCACCGCCGTGCGATTCCCAAACTGCAGCTTCGCCGGCTCGCACCAGGTCAGCTGAAAGTCAACTCCACAGATATAGGCGGGGGTTGGCGGAGCCGCGGTGTGCTGCCTCCCGGGCAAAAGAAACCGGCGTATCGATTCCGGCCAGGGTGACGTTGATCGACGCCGAATCGGCGGAGACGGCGACGATGGTCCCGACATCGTACTTCTGCTCGTCGTCCCATCTGACGGTGACGCGTTGGCCCAGATGCCGAGCCGAAAGCTCCTCGGGCGCTACTTCAGTCGGCCGTGGTGGTGCCGCGGGCTCCCCACTGCTCGCCCGCTCGTGAGCCGGCAATCGCCCGGAGTCCTCAGACCATGCGCGGTCATCACCGAAGTACTCGACGTCGTCGCTGGTCTGGCCCAGTCGGTTCAGCGCGGTCTTCGTGTTGCTCGAAACCGGGGCGTCGTCCACCCATAGTTGCCAACCTGGGGGCGGTGGCGGCCACGACGGATCGGGTGACCACTCCGCTGCCGGCGACCAACCCTCGGGCGGCTTGGGCCAGTTCGGCGGGGGGTTGTATCGCATCAAACAGCCTCCGGCCTCACGAATTGAGAATCGAACCACTCAACCATATCTGAGCTGCGGTGCATCACCGCTGCACAGCAGGTTTGGCAGCGACGGCCGCACCGGGCGTCGGGAAGCTATTCGTTCAGTGCGTCCTGCAACTCGCGCACGTGGTCCTGGGTCTGTTGCAGTAACGGCCGCAAGGCTTCGGCGACGTCCGGTAGCCCCAGGTCGTTGGCCTCCATCACCCGCTGCCGGTAACGCTGCAGCTGACGCTCTTCGAGTTCCTTGTCGGCTTTCAACGCCGCCGCTCCATCCGAAGCGTCCGGTATGTCCGGCACTTTCACCGTGGGCGTACCACCCAAGAAGTCGATTTGCTGGGCAAGGATCTTCGCGTGTTGCAGCTCCTGGGTGAGGTGGTTGTTCAGCTCTTCCACGATCGAGTGGTACTCCGGACCTTTGACGGTGGCGGTGTGTTGGATGTACTGAACGATCGATTGGTATTCGGTGCCCAGATCTTCATTGAGCCGTTCGATGAAGGTGTCCATGTCCATGTGGCTAGATTTCCCAAGACTGGCCGCGGAAGCAAGTCCTGCTCGCCGCCGCACCGGCCGTGCAACTGAGTCGGTGTGAACTACATTGCGCTACAGCTCTTTAGCCAAGCTGTCCACCGCAGCCAGTTGCGACAACCGGCTTGGTCGAAGTGTCGCGCCCTGTTTTAGGCTTACCCTATGACCGACCACGACCGCACCGCCGCCCGCCGCGAAATCACAGATGCGTTGCTCAACGCGCTCGAGCGCCGGCACGAGGTGCTCGACGTAATCGTCGAGGCAGAAGACAGCCCGGCCGCGGTGGCCGCGATTGCGGCTTTGCTGGGGACGTCACGGCTCGGTGGCGAAGCGGTGATGGCGATGTCATTCGATCAACTCACCAAAAGTGCACGCCGCAAGATTGCCGGGGAGCTCGACAACTTGAACACTCAGCTGAGCTTCACCCTCGCCGAGCGACCGGCAAGCTCGGGACAGACGCTGGTGCTGCGGGCTTTCAACGGCAAGTCGGACCGCGACCTCTTCGCCGCGCGCACCGCCGAGATCGGGGCGGCCGGGGACGGATCCGGTGGTCCGGCCGGAAGCCTGGACGACGAGATTCGGTTGGCGTTGGAACGGGTCGGGGCGGAGGAGGCCGCGTGGTTTGTCGCTGAAGAGGGCACCGATAAGGTCGGGATGGTCTTCGGCGAGCTGCTGCACGGCGAGGTCAACGTCCGGGTGTGGATTCATCCCGATCACCGTCAGAAGGGTTACGGCACTGCCGCGCTGCGCCAAGCGCGCACCGAAATGGCGGCATATTTTCCGGCAGTTCACATGGTCGTTCGCGCCCCCGGCGCCCCACCGATCTAGCAGCCGGTTACAGAAGCGAAGTCTTTCTCTCCAGCCGTCGAACAGAGTTAAGGTTCTCCAAGCAACTCCACTGCAGGGAGAGTTCGATGGCCAAGCTGAGGTTCGGATATTTCATCGCACCGTTTCACCGGGCTGGGACCAATCCGACGTTGGCCTTACAGCGGGATCTGGAGTTCGCCGAACACATCGACACGCTCGGCTTCGACGAGGTCTGGTTCGGCGAGCATCACTCGGCCGGCAGCGAGATCATCAGTTCCCCGGAGGTTTTCATCGCCGCCGCGGCGCAACGGGCCAAGCGGATCCGGTTCGGCACCGGTGTCATCTCGCTGGCTTACCACAACCCGTTGTGGGTGGCGGACCGGTTGATGTTGCTGGATCACCTGACTCACGGTCGGGTCATCGGTGGGGTGGGGCCCGGATCGTTGCCCACCGATTCAGCGATGATCGGGCTGAGCCCCACTGAGACCCGCGAGCTTCTCGAGACGAACTTGGACATCGTCGTTCGCCTGCTGGCCGGTGAGACGGTGACGGCCAAGACTCCCACCCACGAGCTGTTCGACGCTCGGTTGCAGCTTGCGCCGTATTCCGAGGGCGGTATCCCGCTGGCGGTTGCCGCGGTCGCCTCACCGACCGGCGCGCGGCTGGCCGGCAAACACGGCATCGGATTGCTGTCGATCGGGGCGACGCTGAGCATCGAAGGTTTCGACGCGCTCGCCTACCACTGGGGCATTGTGGAAGAACGCGCCGCGGCCTTCGGTACCCAGGTCGATCGCAAGGACTGGACCCTGGTCGGGCCGTTTCACCTCGCCGAAACCGACGAGCAGGCCCGCGCCGACGTGAAGTTTGGCATCGAGCCGTGGTTTCGGTATTTCCAGCGAGTGGCGGCATTCCCGCAGATGACGATGGCGGGGGACCGGCTCGACGAGATGATCGACATGATCAACGACAACGGCGCCGGCGTCATCGGCACTCCGGAGCGGGCGCGTGCCCAAGTGCAGCGGTTGTGGGACCAGTCCGGTGGCTTCGGCTGCATGCTGCAGATGGGCCATGAGTGGGCAAATCCCGCGGCGACCAAGCGGTCGGCCGAATTGTTCGCCGCCGAGGTGATGCCGCACTTCCAAGGCTTGGCGCAGCCGACACTGGATGCCGCCGCGCGGGCCAGCGAAGTGCGGGAAGACCTCGCACAGACGCAACTTCAGGCGATCGACCATATGGTGAAGAAATACCAGGGCGAGGTCGCCGCGGGATCGTCCCCAGCTAGTTGACCCCGATGGCCTCTTGCGCGATGCCGGCCAGGCGGGTCTGCGCGGCAGACACCACCCGCGCACGGTTGCGGTGCGCCTCCTCGTAAGCGACCACCACACGGATGTCCTTGGCGTCGGTGAGGTCCTTGACCGCGCTGACCGCGTCGGTCTGGTTGAGCTGGTCATAGTCGGCGATAGGAAGCTCATCTGCGTTCAGCACACCGACGCGGCTCCGCGTCGCGTGCAACTTGTCGGCGGCGTCACTGCTTCCGTCGTTGCGAATGACCTTCTCCGCTGTTTCCAGCGCGACGTCCCGGGCGGCCACGGCGGCCTTGGCTGCCACATCGCCGGCGTGCGCGCCGCGGTTGACCAGGTCCTTGATCGCCGGCCGTGTTGAGCGGACAGCCTCGACGGCGCGGTCGACTCCGCGGGTGGACCAGTTGAGCGGCAGGTTGAACAGCTTCACCACCGAGCCGGTGGCCGCCTGCACCGGTGTGCGCCGCAGCGCCGCCGGGCCGCCGAGCGCGTCTTCGGCCAGCACCGTGGTCAGCCACTCGACCGTCGCCGAATGCGCGGTGATGAGCCGGGTCGCCAGCTTCTCGACGTCCTTGTGCTTCGCGGCGACCGCCAGAGCTTTGATGTAGCGGGAGCGGTCCAAAAGCTGGTCTTCGAGCGCAAGGTCACCCAGCAGCGCCTCGCTGAACGGCTGGGCTTGCTCGGTCAACGCTTTCACCGCGGCTGCTGCCCGGCCCAGGATCGGACCGACAACGTCGGGGTAGCCGCCGAGGTCTCGAATCGCTGCTTCGATAGCCTCCGCGCGTTCCCGCCCGTTGGCCGCGTTTTCGGTCAGCTCGCGCCGCACGGCTTCGGTGCGCGCCTGAACGATTCGCGTTTCAGCGACTTGAATTTCGGTGTGCGTCAGGTCCAGTACCGTTCGCAGCTGCGCCAGCAGTGTGGCGGTTTCCGATGTAGGCAAAATTCTTCCCCCTTGAGGATTTTGGATTCTTTGAAATCGGCGTGCCCACGCCAACAGGTTGCCTACCCGCCGCGGTGGCCGGGTAACCGCCAAACGCCAGGTGTGAAAAATGTCTCTTTGCGGCGCTGCCGTGCGCCCTGAAAAAGCCCGGGACGACGCGCGGTCGCTCTAAAGTGAAGCCCTATGGCGACCTCGTCAATCCCGTGGGGCGAGGAGTGGAGACGCCGGTCGCATCAGCTCCATCTGTCAGACCAGTCCCTGAGCCGTCGGCGCGCACGACGGATGAGCCGGCGCTTCGCCGGTGTCGGAGTCGGCATTCCGGCGACGCGTCTTCAGCAGATAGCGGCGGGTGCGCCCTTTGCGTCCGAGGAACTGGTGGACGTGAAATTCGCGTTGTGGGCGGCTGAGCTGAAGCGCCAAGAACGCCGCGCCCAGGTCAAGCGCGCCCAACGGCGCGTTGTGCATTGGCTCATTGTCGGGGGTTTGGTGTTGGCAGCGCTGAACCTGCTGCTCTGCATCGCCTACGTCTTCGTCAGCCTGGCGCTACATGAATCGGCGCTGTAAATACCGGACGGCGTGCGTGGGACCTAGCTTCTCGACGGCACCGGTTGGTCGGCGTGCTTCACGTCGCGCCCGGTGCCGGCCGCCATCGTGGCTGCTTTTCCGCGGGCCAGGGCCCAAGTTGCGCCGATGATGACCACCGCCGCGGCTGCCAGCGCGAACACCCTCGGGCCCTGGGTGTTAAGCGTCTCGTCGAGCATGGTCACGCCCAGCGCCGACGCAACCACGGGTTCAGCCACGCTCACCGTGGGCATCGAGGCGGTCAGCGACCCTGCCCGAAACGCTGATTGCTGAAAAATCATCCCGGCTAGCGCCATTGCGATCCAGGCGTAGAGCTCCGGCGCTCGCAATACGGTGGTGAAACCGTCACCGAACATATCGACCACACCCTTGGTCAGCACGGCTAACACTGCCAGCGACGATCCTGCCACCACTCCGAGCAGGATCGCCGCGACGGGCCGACCGTGCCAGATCCGTGCGCCCACGATGCAGAGCGCGAGCAGCGGCGCCATCACCGCGGACACCGTGAGCCATGCGGTCAGTGAACCCTGCGAGTGGCCAGCCTTGGGGTCGCCGGCCACCAGAAACACGGCCAACGCCAGGGCCAGCAGAGTTGCCGATGTCCATTCCCAGCCGGTGATCCGATGGTGCGTCGATCGTGCATAGATCGGCAGGGCGAACAGCAGCGCCGTCACCTGTAAAGCCGTCACCAGCGTCACCGAGCCCAGCCCGAGCGCCGCGATCAACAGGCCGTAGTTGGCGACGGCGCCGGCGCTGCCCAACCACCACTTGGAATCGCGTAACGATCTACCAAACAGCGCGAAGTGGCCGACCCGTTCGCTGGTGATCGTCTGGGCGGAGCGCTGCCGGATGACGCTACCGATCGCCGATGCCAGTGCCGCGAATAGCGCGAGCAACGCCGCGATACCCGCTTCCGGCATGAGTGGCCTCCTTGCCCCAAGGTTGTACCCCGGAGCCGTCAACATACACGCGCCGCGGGCTCACAATCGATTTCTTGGACCCGCCGGACGGTGCCGCGTCGGAACTGGGCACACTTGGCACATGGCACAGATAACGTTGCGCGGAAATCCGATCCATACGGTTGGCGAGCTACCCGCGGTCGGGTCAGCCGCTCCGAGTTTCACCCTGACCGGCGGCGACCTTGGCGGGGTCAGCAGCGACGATTTCCGCGGTCAGCCGTTGTTGTTGAACATTTTCCCGTCTGTCGATACTCCGGTCTGCGCAACCAGCGTGCGGACTTTCAACGAGCGCGCCGCCGGTGGTGGTCTTGCTGTGCTGTGCGTCTCGAAAGACTTGCCGTTCGCCCAGCAGCGTTTCTGCGGGGCAGAAGGCATCGAGAACGTCAGGACGGCGTCCGCGTTCCGCGACACCTTCGGCGAGGACTACGGCCTGACCCTGGCCGATGGTCCGATGGCAGGGCTGCTTGCCCGTGCCGTCGTGGTTGTCGGCGCCGACGGCAACGTCGCCTACGCGGAACTGGTGCCCGAGATTGCGAACGAGCCCGATTACGACGCAGCGCTCGCAGCGCTCAACTCGACGGGCTGATTCGCAGCCGCGTCACACCGGCCAGCCGTCGAGTCGATAGGCCGCGTCGAAGAACATCCACTCGTACCTAGCGGTGGTCACGAAGTGCCGGCGTGCGACGGCCTCGTCGGCCTGGTTGAGCGCGGCGCCGGTCCGGTCGGCCAGTACCAGAACCTGCTGCACCGTCGCGGCGAACTCGTCGGCACCGTAGCTGTCGATCCAGCGCTGGTAGCGCTGATCCCCGGACCCATGTGCAGTCAGCTCCGCGCCGACCTCGGCGTAGATCCAGTAGCAGGGCAGTACCGCGGCCAGCCCGTCGGCGAAGCTGCCGCGGTAGCACGTGGCGAGCAGATAGCTGGTGTAGGCCTGCGTCACTGGCGAAGGCGGCGCCGCGTCGACAGTCGCGGGGTCCAGACCGAGTTCGGGTAACAACACGGCGTGCAGCGCCAGCTCGACCTCGAAGACGTCGGCGGCATGGCGGGCGAACATTGCCGTGTCGGCCAGCGTCGGCGCCTTCGCCGCCACGACAGCCAATGCGCGCGCGTAGTCACGCAGATAGTGCACATCCTGCGCCACGTAATGGGCGAACACCGCCGAGTCGAGGCTGCCGTCGGTGAGCCCGGTGACGAATGGGTGGCGCAAGATACCGGCGAACGTGGGCTCGATGTCGCGCCACAGCCGGGTGGACCAGGAGTCAGAACCGGTGGCGCCGATTCGTGGGCGCAAGCCGGTCATCGCAGCGGCCGCTCATACACTTACCCATCATGGGCGTACCGCTCGGTTTTGCGCCGTGGATTGTCTATTGGGTGCTGGTGGGTAACGCGCCTTTCGCTGTTGCGGCCCTGATCGCACTGGCTATCGCCGTCGCCGCGCTGCTGATCGGGCTGGTCAAACACGCACCGGGGCGAACGCTCGACATCGGCGCGGTCGTGACGTTCGGGGCGCTGGCGGTCCTCACGGTGGCGTCGGGCCAGCCGTTCTCGCAGCGCTGGGTCCTGCCGCTGAGCAACGCCGCGGTCTTTCTCACGGCGGTGACGGGCATCGTGATCGGTAGACCGTTCGTGCGGGAATTCGCCCAGGTAGGTCAGCCGGCCGCGCTGGTCGGCAGCGAGTCGTTCGGCCGAACCACCAGCCGGCTGACCTGGATCTGGGTCGCCGCTTTTGCCGGTATGACGGTGTCGTCGTTGATCCCGCCGGTCGTGCGGGGTGACGCCACGGTGTTGGACACCACGACACCGCTGTGCTTCGTCTGCTACTGGGTCGTCCCGTTTGCGCTGCTCGGATTCGCGGCGCTGGCGCCACGGCTGCTACGGGACCCGTTGATCGCCCGAGCCGACGATGCACCACGCAAGACGACGTTCGTTGCCTACTCCGAGGCGACCATCGATGAGCTCTACTACCTGGCTCAACAGCACGCCAACCGGGAAGCCGGCGCAGGGCAGGAGGCCTACGACGTCAAGGTAGGCGGTCTTGGCACCCCGCTGGTCGGAGACGAGGGCCGAAAATCGTGGCCGTCGACGTACAAGGTCCGTGCGGTTCGGCGGTAGCGCCTCAGGTGTGGCGCACTGACCACCATTGCCAAAGGCCGAGCATCAACATCACGTCCCCGGCAGCGGCCAGCGCCCAGTTGCCGGCGGTGCTCAGCGGCACCAGGTGAAACAGCGCCGCTGTCCACGCGACCGGCGCCAGCGCCAGATTGATGATGGCGAAGCTGCGCACCAGCGCGCGCGGCGTGGGACGCACCCGCTGCAGACCGAGGAGCAGGCCGATACCAACGACAAGGAAGCTCAGCCCGCCGGCGACCAAGGCCAGCCGCGGTGCGCTCCACCACCCGCCGAGCGGCCCGGACAGGGCGGCGACCGTGACACCCGCCACACTCCAGAAAGCCAGATCGGCAACAATCGGTTGCCGGTGCCTGGTGTCTGCTCGGCTGACATCAACTGAAAGCGATTCGCTCGTCATGCGCCGATTGTTCGGCCGAACTCACTGCCAACTCCACCCGAGGCGCTGCCAGATGCTGCCAGGTGTCCTGCTCCCAGACTTTTGCCAGCTGGGTGCCCGATGATCGTCCGGTACCGTGGTGTGGTCGTTGATAGTCCGGTAGAGGTTCGTGGCGGTGGGAGGATTTCGTCAGATGGTCAAGCTATCCAAGAGGAAAGTGGCTGGGGCGGTCGGCGGCCTGGCGTTGTCGTTGGCCGCGGGAGCCGGGATCGCGTCCGCGGATCCCGGTCTGGATCCGGTCGTCAACACCACGTGCAACTACAACCAGGTGGTGTCGGCGCTCGGCGCACAGTCGCCCGATGCGGCCGCGAAGTTCAACGGATCGCCGATGGCACAGCATTGGCTGAACAAATTCCTCGCGGCACCGCCGGACCAGCGCCAACAGATGGTGGCGCAGGCTCAGAGCTACCCGGCGGCGCAGCCGTACCTCGGACTTGTTTCACAGGTCGCCAACACCTGTAACAACTACTGAGCAAGATCGAAACAGAACACCCCGCGGGCCGGAAGCGCGCGGGGTGTTCTGATCGACGAGTGAGTCGTTCTATCTGATATCGAACCGGTCACTGTCCATGACCTTGACCCATGCCGCGACGAAGTCCTCGACGAACTTGTCCTTGGCGTCGTCCTGGGCGTACACCTCGGACAGGCCGCGAAGCACCGAGTTCGACCCGAACACCAGGTCGTTGGCTGTCGCGGTCCACTTCTGGGCGCCTGATGCGCGGTCGTGGCCCTCGTAGACGTTCTCGGTGTGCTCCGACGGCTTCCACTCGGTGCCCATGTCGAGCAGGTTGACGAAGAAGTCGTTGGTCAATGCGCCCGGCGTTTCGGTGAAAACACCGTGCTTGCTGCCGCCGTGGTTGGCGCCAAGGGCACGCAGCCCGCCGACCAGCACCGTCAGCTCTGGAGCCGTCACACCCAGTAGGTAGGCGCGTTCCAACAGCAGCTTCTCCACCTGCGTTTTCTCGCCGGGTGGCACATAGTTGCGGAAGCCGTCGGCTGGCGGTTCGAGCACTGCGAAGGACTCCAGGTCGGTGTGTTCCTGGGAGGCGTCGGTGCGGCCAGGGGTGAACGGCACCGTGACCTGGTGCCCGGCGTCGTTGGCCGCTTTCTCCACGGCCGCTGAGCCGGCCAGCACGATCAGATCAGCCAATGAAACCTTCTTCCCGCCGGAGGCAGACCCGTTGAAGTCCTGCTGAATCTGCTCGAGAACCGGGAGCACTTTGGCCAATTCGGACGGCTCGTTGACCTCCCAGTTTTTTTGTGGCTCGAGGCGAAGCCGCGCTCCGTTGGCGCCGCCGCGCTTGTCCGTCCGGCGGAAACTGCTCGCCGCCGACCAGGCTGTCTTAACCAGTTGTGGGACGGTCAGGCCCGACTCGAGCACTTTGCTCTTCAGTGCAGCGACGTCCTGCTCGTCGACGAGTTCGTGGTCGACGGCCGGCACCGGGTCCTGCCAGAGCTGCGGCTCAGCGACCCAGGGGCCGAGGTATCGCGAGATGGGTCCCATATCGCGGTGCAGCAGCTTGTACCAAGCCTTGGCGAAGGCGTCGGACAGCTCCTCGGGGTGGTCCAGCCACCGCCGCGTGATGTCGGCGTAGATCGGGGACTCCCGCATCGAGATGTCCGTCACCAGCATCGTCGGGGCGCGACCGGGGCCGCCGAACGGATCGGGGATGGTGCCGGCACCGGCGCCGTCCTTGGCGGTGAATTGCCAGGCATCCGCGGGGCTCTTGGTCAGCTCCCACTCATAGCCGTACAGCGTCTCCAGGTAGCTGTTGTCCCACTTCGTCGGGGTAGGCGTCCAGACCACCTCCAGACCACTGGTGATGGCGTCCTTGCCTTTGCCGCTGCCGAAGGAACTCTTCCAGCCCAGCTGCTGCTGTTCGATCGGGGCGGCCTCGGGTTCGGGACCGACCAGCTCCGCGTCACCGGCACCGTGAGTTTTGCCGAAGGTGTGCCCGCCGACGATGAGCGCGGCGGTCTCTTCGTCGTTCATCGCCATCCGGCCGAACGTCACCTGGATGTCGCGGGCCGCTGCCACCGGGTCCGGCTTGCCTTCCGGCCCCTCGGGATTGACGTAGATCAATCCCATGGTGGTGGCACCGTAGGGTTCGGCGAGGTCCCGTTCCCCGGCATAGCGCTTGTTGGTGCCCAGCCAGGTGTCTTCTTCGCCGAACAAGATCTCCTCGGGTTCCCAGACGTCTTCGCGGCCGAAACCGAAGCCGAAGGTCTCAAACCCCATCGACTCCAAGGCGACGTTGCCCGCGAAAATGATCAGGTCCGCCCAGGAGATCTTGCTGCCGTATTTCTTCTTCACCGGCCACAGCAGCCGGCGAGCCTTGTCGAGGCTGGCGTTGTCCGGCCAGCTGTTGAGCGGCGCGAAGCGCTGCATGCCCGACCCGCCGCCGCCGCGACCGTCGTGGATGCGGTAGGTGCCGGCGGCGTGCCAGCTCATTCGGATCATCAAGCCGCCGTAATGGCCGTAGTCGGCGGGCCACCAGTCCTGCGAGGTGGTGAGCACCGACACCACGTCGGCCTTGAGGGCCTCGACATCGAGCTTGGCGAATTCTTTGGCGTAGTCGAAGTTCTCACCGAATGGATTGGCCGCCGGCACGTGGGGGTGCAATTTTGAGGTGTCGATTTGTTCGGGCCACCAGTCCTGATTCCGCAGCGCGCCGTGCACTTTAGGCGTGGGGGAGGGGATCGCCGGGTTTTCGCTTTCACTCGTGCTGGCCGTCTCAGCCTCTGGGTTTGGCGGGTGGCTGTGGGATACGTCCGATGACACAACATTCCTTTCCGGTGGTGATGTAGCGGGCTCTATCAGGAGCTCGAGGTCGTGCAATCCGGGCACAGTCCCCAGTAGATGACTTCAGCCTCGTCCAGAACGAAGCCATCCAGGAGATTGTCGCCGTCAGATGGAATCAGGCAGGGTGCTTCGCCGACCGCGCAGTCGATGTCGGCAATGACCCCGCAACTTCGGCATACGACGTGGTGGTGGTTGTCGCCAACCCGAGATTCATAGCGGGCAACCAGCCCGAGAGGTTGGATTCGCCGTACCAAACCCACCGCGGTCAGCGCATTGAGTACGTCATACACCGCTTGGCGGGAAACGTCGCGCAGCGAAGCTCGTACGGCGGTGAAGATCGTGTCGGTGTCCGCATGCGGGTGGGCGTGCACAGCTTCCAGCACGGCGACTCTGGGACGGGTCACCCGCAAATCGGCCATCCGCAGATCTTCTGCGTGATCCGCCGATGAGGACACCGTGACAATATGACCCCTGATCTGGATTCAGTCAAGACTGCACCGGCGCGACACGCGGGCGAGCGCGCGTGTCAAGGAGGTCAGCGCGCCATCGCAGGGGTCTTGCCGCACGTCTTCTGCTGCGCTATACGTTGAAAATGGCAGGGCAGCTAGGGTAAGCAGAGCACTTCGACCGGCCGGTCGCAGGATTTACCGCTCGACGTAAAGCTCGGTGCGCAATCACTTCAGGAGGTCGATCAATGAGACTCTTTGCAGCCGCTGCGGTTGCGATTTCTGTGCTGTTGTTCAGCGGCTGTTCGGCTTCACAGGTCGTCAACACCGGTGGGGACACCAAGTGCAAAGACTTCACCACGCAGGACGAGAAGAAACAGAACGAAGAGGTCAGCAAAATGCTCAAGGACAAGAGCGGTGCTGAACCAAGCAATCTGGAGTTGTCGGCAACACGGATCTCGGCGTCGACATGGTGCTCAACGGTGGGCACTCCGGACAGCAAGATTTCCGAGGCGCCGCACGGCTGACCAGAAGCTGAACGCTAGTTCGGCCGGCGTGCGCTTTGTTCGACGAGATCAGCGGCATTTCTGACGCTTTCAGCGGGGGTGCTCAGCTCGGCAGCGACCGCACGCGCCCGGGTGAGGTAATGCGGAGCCAGCAGGGTCCGCAGGTCAGCGACCAACGACGGCAGGGTAGTCGCCGAGAAGGCGCGACCGGCGCCGAGTTTCAACGCTGTGACAGCACCCGCCCAGGTGGGCTGATCGAGCCACAGCCACAGCACCAGGGTGGGGACGCCGGCTCGCATGCCCGCGGCGGTGGTGCTGGCCCCGCCATGGTGGACGACCATGCGGCACGCCGGGAAGACGGCCGCATGGTTGACCGCGCCGACGATCTTCACGTGGTCCGAATGAGCGATGCGGGTCTCGTCATTCGGTCCGCTGCTGATTAACGCGCGCTCACCGAGTTGCGCGCAAGCGGCGCCGATCAAGGCGACCGTGTCGGCGAAAGGTGTGATCGGCGTGCTGCCGAAGCTGCCAACACGAACCTCACCCGATGAAACCTAACGTGCTCTCCTGCCGCTGGTACGCAAGTCTCAATCGCCCGGAATGCCGGCGGGCGCGCACCTGTTGAAGCCGGCATGACGTTCACGGTCGACGACGCGCCGTCCCGTCCGCTGCCGGCCGATCCGGCTCAGCGGCTGCTCTCGGTCAAGCGGATCTACCACGAGCCCGACATCGAACGGTTTCCGCGCGCCCGGCAGGTGCTCGACCGTTTCCCCGGCGCGCAGCGCATCGAGGTGCCCTCGCATCAAGCGATACCTGGTCTGTATGGCAACGAGGGCAACGTCGAAGACTGGGTCCGCATCAAGCGGGAAGTGCTGGTGCTGGGCGAGAAGAAAAGCTTGTCTGCTCGCCGCAACGAACGGTCGAGCGACTGGATCGCGCCGTCGACCGCCAACGGCTGCGCGATGGCCTGTTCGTACTGCTATGTTCCGCGCCGCAAGGGCTACGCCAACCCGATCACGGTCTTTGCCAACATCGACAAGATCACCGGTTACCTCGAGCGGCACGCCGCCCGCCAGGGCGTCAAACCGGAGCCGAACCAGTGCGACCCCGTCGACTGGGTCTATGACATCGGAGAGAACAGCGACTGTTCGGTCGACGCCATGGTGTCCGACAACGTCCGCGACCTCGTGGATCTGTTCGCGCGAATCCCCAACGCGAAGGCCAGTTTTGCCACCAAATTGGTGAACCGGAACCTGCTCGGCTACGACCCGCGGGGAGGAACTCGCGTGCGGTTCAGCCTGATGCCCGGCGAGACGTCCCGGCTCGTCGACATCCGGACGTCAAAGGTCACCGACCGCATTGCCGCCCTCGACGACTTCGTCGAGGCCGGCTACGAGGTTCATCTGAACTTCAGCCCGGTCATCGTTTACGAGGGCTGGTTGGCCGACTGGGCTGAGCTGCTCGAGCAGGTGGCCGACGGCACCAACGAGCGCACCAAGCAGCAACTCGCTGCCGAGGTGATCTTTTTGACCCATAACGAGGGCTTGCACGAAGTGAACCTCGGCTGGCACCCCAAAGCTGAAGACTTGCTGTGGCGCCCCGACCTGCAGCAGCTCAAGCGCAGCCAAAGCGGCCAGTGGAACGTGCGCTACAAGAGCCCGTGGAAAGGCCGTTGGGTGACGGAGTTGACCGACCTGCTGGCGGTCAAGCTGCCGACCTGCCGGGTGCGGTACGCGTTCTGAGCTATTGGGCGCGGTCCGAGACCTGGCCAAGCTTGCTCGCCGCGAAAGTGGCGGCCTGGTCGGTCATCCCGGCTTCGATGTAAGAGACGTGAGCGATGATGTTTCCGCCCCCGGTGCAGATCGGATCGTCAGGAGCGCACAGGCTCAGCGTTTTGGCGCTGTAGATCGGGTTGAGTGTCGGCAGCGGCGCGCCGCCCCACAACATGGAAGAGAACTGGCTGGTCGGCTCGCCGAAGAGGGTGACCGCGGCGACGTGGTCAGCCACCGAGGCAGGCATCGTCGAGGTCGACGAATCGATAACGGTGGCGCCCTGCGAGTAGCCACCCAGCACAATTTTCGTGTTCGGGCAGCTGGCGACGGTGTTCTGGATGTGTGCGCTGGCATCATCGGTGCCGTTGGACACGCTGTTGTGGTAGTCGTCGCTGGCCGGGTAGTTCACCGGGTAGACGTCGACCGATCGGCCGCTGACCTGAGAGGTGAGCGAGTCGACGAAAGCCTGGCCGATGTTGCCCAGGCCAGGGTCCTGATGGGTGCCGCGGGCGAAAACCACCGCGATGTCCGAACACGGGTCAGCCGACGCCACAGGGCTGCCGCCGGGGGCGGCCAACAGCGCCCACGTCGTCGCCAACAGGGACCCGGCCATGCGGGCGAAGCGGTATGCACTCATGGCCAAATGCTGACACATCACCGTGGCCGGCCATGCCGGCACCCGGCTCTTGGCCCGCGACCGGACGGGCGGACCGTTACCTGCCGTTTCGTTCCCGGTGCTTGCACCCTGGCCAGCAACAGGGCCGGCGCTGGCCTTCTTCCAGCTCCTCCTGCGTCCGCCGGATGCGGCGTTGGCGAGTCGTCTGTTGTTTGGCGTCCTCGACCCAGCAGATGAACTCGTTGCGCGCCAACGGTGTGATGTCCTTCCAGGCGAGAAGGGCCGTGGAATTGGCAACCAGCGCCGCGCGCAGGTCTGCGGGCAGCTTGTGCACCACTCCGCCGGGCACTGGGCTCTTGCTCACCAGGCCAGGGTAATAGCGCTAGCTCGGCGTACTACTGCGTGTTGTCGATCCGCGTCAACGCCCACAGGAGGATCAGAGGTGAGCAGATCCGAGGGGAACGAATTCAGCGGCCCCTCAGCCATTGCCACTGAAAACCACAAAAGGCTGAGGTTGTCGGAATTGCTGCCGTAGTGGCGCTTCGACGATGCACTCGTCGTCGACGCATCGATTACTGGTGGGTTTGTCGTTTATATCAGTGGCGTACTGGGGTTCGCAGAAGCATCCGCTTATTCGCGAAGTCAACCAACGCCGGCCTACGCGGTGCCGGCCAGTTCGTGTGCGACCGCATCGAAGGCGCGCAGCGTGTGCAACATGTGCGGTTCGTGCGAGTGGGGCTGGGTGGACACCTTGGCGGCCACCATCTCCGCGGCGCGGTTGACGTAAATCATCTGACCGCACATGCCCAGGCACAACACGACGTTGCTGCCGGGGTAGGGGAACCACAATTGGTTGCGGTACATTCCGCCGGGCATTTCGTTGTCGTCGGGGCAGGCGTCGAACGCCTGACGCGAGTCGGGCCCGCCGTCGAAAGTGTCGGCCATCCAGGTCGCCGGCATCACCTGCCGGTCGGTCAGCGAGACACCATCGCGCAGAAACAGCGACCCGAAACGGATCATGTCGGTAAGGCAGGCGCTGATGCCGCCGTCAAAGAATCCGGTGCCGACCCGGTCTACGCCGATGGAGGCGTCGCGTCGGGCGCCGAGGCAACTCCACAACAGTTCCGACATCAGGTCGGGCATCCGCTGGCTGCCCGCGATCTCGCAGATCCAGCCGAGTACATCGGTTTCGCACGAACGATATCGGAATGGGCCGCCGTGAGCGGACTTTCGCTGCAGGGTCAGCAGGAAGTCCTGCAGCGACGCGGGAACGTCGGGGCTGCTCTTGGGTGCCCACCCCATCGCCTGGTCGAGCAGATGAATCTCCGCGGCCGGGTCACCGTAGTCCTCCGAGAAGCCGATACCCGATCTCATGTCGAGCAGATGGCGCACCGTCGCACCGGCGTAGCCGCAATTCGCCAGGGCAGGAACGTATGCCGTGACCGGCGCGTCGAGCTTGATCGCACCGGCCCCGTGCAGTGCGCCGACCACGGCTGCCACCAACGACTTGCTCACCGAGAACAGCAGATGGCGGGTCGCGGGCCCCATGCCGCCCCGATACTCCTCAGCGAGCATCGAACCGCGGTGGGCGACCGCCCACCCGTCGGTAGCGGTGGCGGCCATCACCGCACCCACGGTGGTAGGCAGCCCGTCAGCGCTCGTCGCTCGGATTTCGGCCACCGGAGCGCTGGCCGTCGGCAACGCGGCGGCCGTTGCGTCCCCGCGCGAGATGACCGCGGTGGGCACCATGTCTTCGACATGCTGGAAGGACCACTGCGAATACGGCGCCGACAACCAGTTGCTCAGCGAAATGCCGGCCGGGACCTGCCCCGGTCCGTCGCCGATCACGCGGGCCGGGTGAGTTCCGAGCAGATCATGGCGCCGCTGCTCACGCTCGTGCGACGAGCCGCGAGACGATCGGCGTGGTAGACGTCAGGGGTGTCGAGACGAACCTGGCCTTGATGCCCTTGATCCAGCGCCGGCAGCGCTCAGTGAGCTGATAGTCGTCGGTCTGCAAGTGCCCGCGGGTCACGAGCACGCCGAGTTGCGCGCCCTCGCAGCGTAAGTCGCCGGGTGCGGCGATACGCATGTAAAAGGCCTCGGACCCTTCGACAATCGAATCCCAGTCGTTGGCGTGGCGCGCGAAGGAGACCCGCCCGTCGTCGTCGATACGCCAGACACCGGTGCGTGGCGTCGCGGTGAAGAGCTCGACATCGGGCGAAGTGTCCGTGATGATCATCTGGCCCCAGACCTCGTCCTCGCCATAGCCCCGCTCCCAGCGCGAGTTGATCTCCTCGATGTCCAGCTCGTACTCCACGTCCATGTACTCGAGCAGGTGGAAGAGGAACAGCGGGATGTCGGCGTAGGCCTCGGTGGTCAGGTTCGTCATCGGGCTGGCACCGCTCAGGCGCGGGTTCAGCTCACCGAGGTACAGCTCGTCGGAGTCCAAGTCGTGCAAGAGATCCACCTCGAAGTACCCGCGATACCCCTCGCGGCTCAAGATGTCACCCAGCTTCCGCACGATCTCTCGCGCGGCCCGCGTCTGGTCCGGCGGCAGCACCTCGCGCCAGACATCATTGCCGCACCAGCTGCCCTTGTGGGGAGTCAACTCCGGATGGCCGACGAGGCTTGTCATCGCGGGACCGATCACGGTGCCGTGGCGGGTCACGGTCCCCTCGATGCACACCTCGACATTGCGGATACTTTTCATGACTTTGATTTCCTGTTGCCCGGCCAGCTCGTCGGCGTGCTGGTCCCAGTCGCGCTGACCACGCACGAAGAACGTCGCGCTGCCGGCGTTGCCATAAGCGGCCTCGACGACGAGGTCATCGCCCAACTTGGCCTTTCGCGCGAGCGCCACTAGCTCGTCGTAGGAGCCGGCGTGTCCGATCGCGTGCGGCACGCTCCGTACGCCCGCTTCGTCGGCCAGGCGCGTCATGACGACCTTGGACTCCAGGCGATGGCGCAACTCCACGGGAGGATGCATGACCTCAAGGCCTGCCTGCTGCGCGAGGGCTTCAGTTTGTTCGTCAAGCATCACCAAGCTGGCCTTGCCACCAGGTCCCCGTTGCGTGATGAACTCGACCATCTCAGGATCGGAAAGGATGTGATTGCAGACATCTCCCATGGAATCGAAATCAATGCGGTCGCGTCGCCGGGGCACGAAGACGCGCGGATGTTCGCCCTCGAACGAGTCGAAGTAGGTCAGATAGAAGAAGTTCCGTACCCAGCGGTCGATGCCCAGCAGGTTGAACGGGGTCGGCGAGATGAAGAACAGCGGCACGGTGTTGGTGTGGAAAAACGCGCGGACGTCGGAAAGTCCGTTCAGTGTGCGGCGCGGCGTGGGCTCGGGTCCGTCGGCGGGCGCCATCACGCCGACCGGGACGGCGCGACAGCAGGAAGCGGGCGAATATTCATACACAGATCAATACCCGCCCCTGGCCGCGTCGAACTGTGAAGTGCCTGAACGTCGGCCGAGCAGGACAGCCATCGCGTCTTAGGGATCACTCTCAGCACTTTCCTGGTCGGATCGTCGTGTTACCGGGCGAGGGAAGCGACACCTTCGGCCAAATCTACGCCAGCGCCCGAAAATCGCCCGGATTTGGCTCTCGCGTCAATCTCGACGCGGGACCGGACGTGCCGCCGCGGCTCGCTTGTCAGCCGGACCCAGCGGGCTAGCCACCGAAAAAATGCGTCGAGGAAACGCTCCCGCATGGGCGACAATGTCCAACATGCCCGTTACACACGTCGGCGCCCGCTTGATCAACTTCGCGAGTCATATTGACGACGCGACGCTGGAGCAGGCCCGCCAGACGGCGTCGATGCCGTTCATCTTTCCGCATGTGGCGTTGATGCCCGATGCGCACTTCGGCAAGGGGAGTGCGGTGGGCACGGTGATCCCCACAGAGGCGGCCGTGATTCCAGCCGCGGTCGGCGTCGATATCGGTTGCGGGATGATCGCGGCCCGGACCATCTTCACCAAGGCTGACTTAGACGGTAAGTCACTTGTGGCGCTTCGCCGTTCATTGGAGTCGGCAATCCCGCTGTCACCGGGAAACTACAACAGGGACTACGACCGGTTCCCGTTCACGCGCCCACGGATCCAGATGCTGGAAGATGCCGCGGGGGATCGCGTGGACTTGTCACATTCTCCGAAGTGGCGCGAGCAACTCGGGAGCCTCGGTGGCGGTAACCATTTCATCGAACTGTGCCTCGACGAGCTGGATCGAGTGTGGATGTTCCTGCACAGCGGCAGCCGCGGCGTCGGCAACAAGATCGCGCAGCGACACATCAAGATAGCCCAAAAGCTATGCGCGCAATGGCATGTCACGCTGCCCAACCCAGATCTGGCGTACCTGCCACAGCACACCCCGGAATTCTCGGCCTACCTGCGCGAGCTCACCTGGGCGCAACGTTTCGCGTTGGAGAATCGCAGCGAAATGATGGACCGCTTCCGCCGGGCGCTGGCCCGGCTCATGGGAGTCGACAACGACAAGGCGGCCGAGATCGAGGCCGACCGGGTCAACTGCCATCACAACTACACCCAGCGCGAGCGCCACGGCGACCGCGATGTGTGGCTGACCCGCAAGGGAGCCATCGACGCCCACGTGGGGAAGCGTGCCGTCATCCCCGGGTCGATGGGGACCCGCTCCTACATCGTGCGGGGCAAGGGCAAGGCCGCGGCACTGTGCAGTGCCCCGCACGGGGCTGGCCGCAGGTTTTCCCGCGCCGAAGCCCGACGACGGTTCAGCGCCGACGATCTCGCGGAGCGCATGGCGGGAATCGAATACCGGCACGGCGAGCAATGGGTCGACGAGATTCCGGACGCCTATAAGGACATCGACGTGGTGATGGCCGACGCCGCGGAGCTCGTCGACGTCGAACACCGACTGCGGCAAGTCCTCAACGTCAAAGGGACGTGAGGCCGACGCCGGCCGATTGTTACGGCGTAGCCTCTGGCCCATGACGGTGTACGCCTTGAATCTCTTTGATGTCGCTGATCGCGACGAGTACCTTGCCTATTCCCGACGGTCCCCGGCCGAGGTCGCCGCGCACGGTGGCCGGGTCGTCGCGCTCGGTCAGTTGCGCGAGCCGATCATCGGGGACATCGAGCCGCGGCAAGTGCTGATCCTCGTCGAGTGGGAATCGAAGGACGCTTTCGACAGTTACCGCAGCGACCCTGAGCTCGCCGACTTGCATCCGCACCGGGAGAACGGTTCGTCCGCCTACATCTGGCACCTGTTCGACCGCTTGGATGATCTGCGTCCTCTGCTCAAAGCTTGAATGTTGTGACACCGCGGCCGTTTTGCCGCGATGCCCTCGGGCCATCCGGCGGACCTAAATCTAGTCGTAGATAACGGCAAGTCCCCGGCGCTCAAGCTCAGCCAAGCGGTTTCGCATGGCAAGAAGCTGTTCAGCTGAATGCCCCACCCAGTCAGTGATCTCGCCAAGTATTCTCACCGGCTCCCGAGTGCGGAAGGAGAGGGTCGGATTCCCGGGAAGCTTTCGGTCCGTGACGTTCGGGTCGTCCTCCAGTGCGCCTAGTGGTTCGACGATGTAGATGCGGCCTCGACCGTCACCGCTGGCCAGCTCAGCTCCCCACACTGCGGCATCTAGAGTCTTCGTCACGTAGACGTGGTTCGCGAGGCGTCCTTGGCCGTAGTTCGACCGGCGCCCAGGAACCAGCAGGTCACCGACGGAGAGGTCGGCCTTGGTACCGTGCAGTAGCGCGCCGGATTTGTGTACTTCGAAGGGTTTTGGCGTGCTCGTCACGAAAGCCCCCGTTTGTTTGCGTACATGGGCGGAGAGCCAGGCCATCATCATGACACGAAGGACGGTCGATGATGGTGTGGCGCAGGGGAGTGGTCTCAGGCGAAGGCGATTGAAGCGTCCGGCGCACCGCAACGGTGTCGGCCGCTCGCAAATTCGCGCGCGCTGGCCCGCTCACGAATGCCTAACGTTAAGTGCATGAGCCGACGAGTCGACAATGCACGGATGACCAAGTACAGCGGGGGTCAGCTGCCAGTGGCCGGTCCGACGAGCTCACTGATACCCGAAATCGTTGCTGGCACAGGCAGTTTCGCAGTCCGCCATGTCGTTCAATCAGCGTTAATGGGCGCCGCATTCGTCATCGCTTTAGTGAGCGGATGTTCGACCCAACCATCGCATTCAGCGCCGACCCCGAAGGCATCGACAAGCAAACCCGCCGCTCCGACATTGAACGGCACCTACGCCTTCGTCACCGACGGTAGTCGCCTCACGATCAACGGTCAGCCGCGAGCAGGAGGCGTGCCCAGCACAACGACTTGGGAGATCACGCCGTGCGGCCCGGACTGCGGTCACGTGAAATCGTCACTTGGCTGGACGGCTGAGCTCCATCTCCTCGACAGCAAGTGGCAGGCAACGCGGCAGGTCCCCGACATTTGTAATGGCGAGGCATCAGCGATTACCTATGTCATCGACGCCGACACACTGAGTGGAACCGCTACCAACTCCCTGCCCTGCACCCACCCTCCCAGTGTTGCGGTCCTGCCGGCACGGCTCGTCAAAAAATAGACGCAAGTCAAGGGTGCTGCAGATGCATGAGCCGGCGAATCTGCCACAGCGGGTTGAAGCCCACCGCCTCAACGTCGACGATCAACGACCTGGCGTCATTCGATCCCGCCGCAGTCGTTCCGGCAGGATGCAACTGGATTAGCACTACCCAGATCGACCACGGGTAACTGTCTTACAAATCGTCGTACACTGTGCCTATGGCTGACACAATCACTTTCCGACCGGACGACGACACATCAAAGGCACTGGAAGTCTTGACCAAAGATGGCACGGCCGTGTCCGTGGCTGTTCGATCTGCACTCATTGATGCTGCCCGTCGTAAAGCCGGCGCAGCGATTCGTGCGGAGGCGGAAAAGCTGGCTGAGGACGAGTCCGACCGTGCGGAGGCTATACAGGTGCTGCGTGACATGGGGACGCTGCGTGCGTGGTGAGGTGTTTCAGTTGCACGCCCCGCGGGGAAGTCGGGGTCACGAGCAGTCCGGATCCCGATTCGCGGTCGTGATCCAGTCAGATCAACTGCCGTTATCGACATGGCTCGTCGCGCCCACGTCGACGTCGGCTCGAGCCGCAAGCTTTCGTCCCGAGGTCGAAATCGGCGGAATAGCCACCCGGGTGCTTGCCGAACAAGCCGCAGCGGTTGACCCGGGCCGGCTAGGCAAAAGCGTCGGCCTCCTAAGCTTTGGCGAGATGCGCCGCGTCGACGCAGCACTTCGCATCGTCCTAGATCTCTAAATCTTCGCGCTGTCACATCGGTTGGCCGCTACGACGGAGGTCACTCCGGCACCACAGGAGGCCAACGTGACACTCTTTTTATCGGCGAATACCGCCTTGGCACATCAAACGTTCCTTGAAGTCGGTAATCGCGTCGGGCGTGCAGCTTGCCTGAGAGTTGCCAGGGTCGTGGCATAATCGTGGCATGAGCCGCATACGCCTGAGCACTACCGTCGACGCCGCACTGTTGAGCAGTGCACGCGACGTGCGGACGGGGATCACTGATGCAGCTCTCATCGATGAGGCTCTCGGGGCACTACTAGCTCGCCATCGAAAGGCCGAGGTGGATGCGAGCTATGCGACCTACGACAAGCATCCGGTTGATGAGCCAGACGAGTGGGGCGACCTAGCGTCGTGGCGGCGGGCGGCTGGAAACTCATGAGCGCACTTCCGGCACGCGGAGAGGTGTGGTGGTGTGAGATGCCCGAGATCGGCCGGCGTCCAGTTGTGGTGCTGTCGCGCGACGCGGCGATTCCTCGGCTTCGACGGGCGCTCGTCGCACCCTGCACCACCACTATCCGGAGGCTCGCCAGCGAGGTTGTTCTTGAACCGTATTCCGACCCAATCCCGCGCCGTTCCGCGGTGAATTTGGACTCAGTGGAAAGTGTTTCGGTCGGGGTGTTGGTGAATCGGCTTGGCCGCCTCGCCGACACTCGCATGCGCGCCATTTGCGCGGCTCTTGAGGTCGCGGTGGACTGCTCTGAATAACATCAGCAAACTAGAAGTTAGTGGGAATGCGAGCCGGTTCTAACATGGCCAACTACTCGCGCAACTGGCTTGGGCGGCGCCGAGGAGATAAGGGCACTGCGGTGGTTTGCTGATGCAGCACGGGGCGGCCAGCCCTCCATTTCAAGCGTGGCCGTAGTTGACGTGTACGCCTCTCAGGCCCACAATTGGTAGGTGGCTACGAAGTCTGAACGTTTCGCGGTACGCCTGACGCCGGAGCAGGACGCATTGATTCGCCGTGCCGCCGAGGTCGAAGGGACCGACCTGACAACTTTCACTGTGTGTGCCACTGTGGCTCACGCTCGCGACGTACTCGCAGATCGCCGGCACTTCTTGCTCGATAATGCTGCGTGGGCTGAGTTCAACGTCTTGCTCGACCGGCCTGTTCAGTACAAGCCGGCGTTGGCGAAGCTGTTCGACAAGCCATCGTTGTTTGATCCCGACGCGTGAGTGGTTATAGCCTCCCGCACCCGATCAGCGAGTCCGATGACGTCGCGACCTTCGAAAGTGGCGAGCCCAGCCTGGACAACTACCTGCGCAGCCGGGCACTAAACAACCACGCCGGCGGCGCATCACGCTGCTTCGTCACATGCCGCGATGGACGCGTCGTCGGTTACTACGCACTGGCGTCTGGAGCGGTGTCGCACACCGACCTGTCCGGCAAGTTCCGCCGGAACATGCCCAACCCGGTGCCGGTGATTTTGCTGTCACGCCTTGCGGTCGACCGCAAGCACCAGGGCTGCGGGCTGGGAGAGAACCTGCTGCGCGACGCTATTGCCCGCAGCCTGCAAGTCGCCGAACAGATCGGTGTCCGCGCCATCCTTGTGCATGCCCTCCACGACGACGCGCGCCGGTTCTACACCCACTACCAGTTCGAACCATCACCTACCGACGCTCTCCACTTGATGTTGCTAATCAAAGATGCCAAGGCGAGCGTGGCGGCTGAGTTGATTAGTCGCCGCAAGGATCTCCCGCGGGTGAATCCGCGTGATCTTCGTCGCGACATCGACAACCTGATTGATCCGTCGCTGTGACTGGGACTCCGAGCCGAGGAATGTCGGACACCGGCGATGGCAGTGCGTGCAACCATTACGCGGGTGGTAGGCAGGTGGCCTCGATCTTGAACATGCCGTAGGTGTCTTGCGGCGGCGCAGCGCCGTTCTCGCCAGTTCCGCAACCATTTTTCCCGACAGATGAAATGGTTGCCGGTTCTGGTAGCAGAAGATTCGGTCTTCGACACCGCACTAAAGGCGTCGTGAGTCTGGTAGGGGTTTGATAGGTCGACGTAAGTTGCGCTCCAATTCCATTGAGGCGTTGCCTCGAACGCAAGGGCGCCGACTTCGACAGGTTCATTTGGCTTCGCTTTTGAAGCCCACTTCCCATGCCACCTTCCTCGTGGAGTCGACCGAAGACGAAGGGGTTTCGTTGATGTGCCCGGTGCCGTCGTCGTTCCAAAAGCAGGCAACCGGGCCAGCGAGGGGAACGTCTGTCCCGTTAATAGCAACTTTGACGTCGGAGGCTTTGACCTCATTGCCTTCGCTAGGCGACTGCGCCGCGCTCTGGCCACCCGGGGAGTTCGGACTAGCCTGCGGCGACGTGTTGTCCGAATTCGGGTGGTTGTTACTCCCGCACGCAGCCAGAGTGGCCGCCGTTGCCAGAGCCCCTAAGAAGTACTTTGCTTGGTTCATTGTCTCTTTGGTTGTGCGGACCCCAGGCGACAAGCACCGAATCCGTTCGACTATGGCGCCCTGTCCCGACCAGGTTGACGGGGACGCTAACAGATCCCGCCTGCCGTCCGAGCAGTTCGCCAAATGATGACTCGGCAAGCTCATTGGAACCCGCCATATTTGATCCCGCCGTTTTACTGCGGACACGGGATGAAAACGAAGTAGTTTACCGGTGAGGCCGCAGTGTCGTTTCCGTGTATTCCCGCCCGCAGCGGTCAGGCACCGGCTGGACGCCCCAGAGACAGACGTTGCAAGCTCGGACGACCGGCGCTTGGTATATACTCGATCGACGAATCGTATATACTAGGGAGGGTTGTCGAACGACGAAGCGCTTGATTGACCTCGATGACGACCTCTTGGCCGCCGCTCAGGCGGAACTAAAGACATCCGGCGTATCGGATACTGTGCGCATCGCATTGCAGCAGGCCGCGGCATCCGCCGCTCGCGCGCGCCAGATCGCATGGCTGAAGTCCGGCGGCCTAGGGGCGATGGCTGATCCCGATCAGCGTGGTGATGTGTGGCGATAATCGCTCGACATCTCATCGACACCAGTGCGGCGGCGCGCATGACGCACCCCGAGATCGCCGCCCGGCTCGCGCCCCTCATCGAGGCCGGATTTGTCGCGACAACGGCTCAGCTCGACGCCGAGGCGCTCTACAGCGCCCGAAACGCTGCGGACTACGAACAGCTTTGGTCCGATCGTCGCTTAGCATACGAATATCTGCCAACCAACGACGAACACTGGCAGACCGCTCTGAACGCGCAACGGCGATTGGCCAGCACAGGTCGCCATCGTGCCATAGGCATGGCCGATCTTCTGATTGCCACGCTTGCCAATGCCCATGACGTGACGTTGCTCCACTATGACGCCGACTTCGAGATTGCGGCTGAGGTAATGCCGTTCCAGCATCGATGGGTGCTTGGGCGGGGGAGCATCTGATGAGGGAGTCTTGAAATTCGTTCGAGCACAAAGCAATATGCGGTAGTTAACGGGAAGACCCGCACATTCGAGTTCCGCATATTCGCCCGGCGGCGAGCTGGGCCGACGACGCGGAGCGTCATCTGCATCTGGCGTGTTCCCCATGAATGAGACCGTGAAGTTTAAAGTCCTGTGGCTCGATGTCGGGCCGGAAGGGACGATGAAACACTGGTGTTCGCAAGCGATGCAACGGTTCTGCGATAACAGGACCGGCATGGTCTACATCCCGCCAGGCTGCCCGTGGGATAACGGCTACATCGAATCATTCAACAACCGGCGGAAGCGCTGGGCTACCGCACACCAGCCGAGGACGCTGCGGCATGCAGGTGCACCCACACCCCGACGGCCTGCACAGGCAACTGAATCCGGATCAAACAAACCCGGGCTTGAAGCCGGGTGGACTAGATAACGGAACACGCCACTGAAGTGTACCACCTTTCCTTAGGTGGTACACTTAAAAAATGCCGACGCTACGTCCCCGTTATCAAGTGACCGAAACACCTGAGGTGGCCCGTGCGCTGGACCGGGCTGCCAAACGATGGCCCGGGGAGTCCCGCTCGAAGCTGCTTGTGCGCCTGGTCGAGGTGGGCGGCGGCGTTCTTGAGGACGATGCGCGCGCGGATGATCTGACCCACCGCGCCGCCGTGCTGGCCAGCGCTGGCCGCTATGCCGAGGCGTTCGGATCTGACTATCTGGCTGAGCTGCGAGCGGACTGGCCCGAGTGATCGCACTGGACGCGAGCGTGCTCATCGCGCATTTGAATCCGGCCGACTCGCATCATCAGGCGGCAACCGAACTTCTGTTGTCCGCCATGCCCGGGCAGATGCTTGTACACACTATGACGCTGGCGGAAGTGTTAGTCGGCGGCGTCCGGATAGGCCAGGGGGTGTCGATGCGAGACGATCTTTATGCCGCCGGCATCAGGGTCGCGCCGCATGATGACGGCGAGTCGCTTCGTCTTGCTGAGCTTCGCGCAAGTACAGGGCTGAAGTTGCCCGACTGTTGCGTCCTTGATGTCGCTATTCGCCACCAGGCACGTCTTGCGACCTTCGACAATGCCCTTGCTGGCGAGGCGAGAAAACGTAGCCTGCTGTGACCCGCCGATTGCCGGTGCGGCATCGGGTTACCAGATGAGCATCGCGTCCGCGCTTGAAGGCGTACCCCGAAGCTGTTGTGGCCCAAAGGGGCAGCGGCGGGCTATACCTGACATAATGTCGCTTATCGGCGTTTGGGCTAATTCTTTGCAAGCCGAACAAGACTGCCAGTGGCGCAGCGTCAAACTGTAGCTTTCAACCTCCGGCCGAAGTGTAGCTTTCAGAGGCGCCACGATGAGGCGCCGGGCGAGATTGCCGTCGACCAGCTGCTGCACTGGCTTCAAACGAAAAGCTAGCGATGAATGGAATGTCCACCTCTCGCCCTCACCCTTTACCCCTTACTTCGCCCAACGTAAATTCGTCACTGTGACGATTTGCCGGGAGGAACAAATACGCACGTTCTTCACATGCTCGCCAACACTCCGTCAACTTGGGTATGACTTACTGCAGTCTTGGTGCCGGACGTAGTGGCCGGGGCCCGACATGGACTAACGGTATAACGAGATAATCCGGTATAACAGCTAATGCAGTTAGGTGTCGCTGGGCAATTCACGTCTGACCGCAGACGTGACCGTCCGTTCACCGAAACCAATCAGCTATTTGCACAGCTTCGCGACTTCGGCACCCTGGGAGTTCAGGTCGTTGAGCAATGGACCTATGACGGGCCGGGTGTCCATCCTTGCAAGGTATATGGCGCCCATTCGTTGGAGCGTGTCGGTCAGCGAAGTAACAGCTTTCGCCAGTTCAGATGACGTCGCGGGTTCCGCAGCCAGGGTTTCTTTTAAGTATGAGCCGCCCCCTAACATGGCCAACCGGACATTGGCGGCCACCGCAAGTTGGGCGACTGGGTCGCCCTTACGGGGGTCGGGAGTACCTTCCCAAACTGCTTTATGGACGGGCCAGAAGGCCGCGCACACTTTTGCCTTTGCTTGGGCGGATTGCTGATCGCTGTATGAGTGCGAACCCGGGCGAATCCATGCCATGACCGCCACCACCAAAGCGATTAAGGCAAACGCCAAAGCCGCGTAGGTAGTGACAGCGCGCCGACTTCCACCAAGGGCTCTGCTTGGATTCCTTGTGGCTGTGCTCCGGGGTAGAAACGGTGGGAGAGACATTAGACATCCGCCGACGATATCGCATCGCACCATCAGATGTGAGCTGTTTGCTTCGTCGGGCCAGTTGGAATCGAAGACAAACGGTCACAAAGGATTTCGGCTGCTTACGGCTTACAGTCACGCTGTGACGACCCGGAAATCAGCTGCAGGCCCAGCCTCGCCTTCTCTGGGCGATCTTGAGCGGGCCTACGAGGCGCTACAAAAAAGGGGCTGACCGGCCTTTCGGGCCGGTCAGCCCCTTTTTGTCGGGACTTAACCCTTCGGGCCTTGCGGGCCTGTCGGGCCTTGGGCACCCTGGGCACCCTGTGCACCCTGTGCACCCTGTGCACCCTGTGCACCCTGTGCACCCTGTGCACCCTGTGCACCCTGTGCACCCTGGGCACCCTGGGCACCCTGGGCACCCTGTGCACCCTGAGCACCCTGGGCTCCGGTGGCGCCCTGCGCACCCTGTGCACCCTGGCACCGCTCGCGCCCTGGGCACCGCTCGCACCCTGGGCTCCGCTCGCGCCCTGGGCACCGGAGGCGCCTTGGGCACCGCTCGCGCCTTGGGCACCGCTGCGCACCCTGGGCACCGCTCGCGCCTTGGGCACCGCTGCGCACCCTGGGCACCGGTCGCACCCTGAGCACCGCTCGCACCCTGAGCACCGCTCGCACCCTGAGCACCGGAGGCGCCTTGAGCACCGGTCGCGCCCTGGGCTCCGGTGGCACCCTGAGCACCCGTGGCTCCCTGAGCACCGGTGGCGCCTTGCGCACCGCTCGCACCCTGAGCACCGGTGGCGCCTTGGGCACCGGTCGCACCCTGAGCACCCGTGGCGCCTTGGGCACCGGTCGCGCCCTGAGCACCCGTGGCGCCTTGGGCACCGCTCGCGCCCTGAGCACCGCTCGCACCCTGAGCACCGCTCGCCCCCTGAGCACCGTCGCACCCTGAGCACCGTGGCACCCTGAGCACCCGTGGCGCCCTGAGCACCCGTGGCGCCTTGGGCACCGGTGGCGCCCTGAGCACCGGTGGCGCCTTGGGCACCGGTCGCGCCCTGAGCACCGCTCGCACCCTGAGCACCGCTCGCACCCTGAGCACCGGTCGCACCCTGAGCACCGCTCGCACCCTGAGCACCCGTGGCGCCCTGAGCACCCGTGGCGCCTTGGGCACCGCTCGCACCCTGAGCACCGGTGGCTCCTTGGGCACCGGTCGCACCCTGAGCACCGGTGGCGCCTTGGGCACCGCTCGCGCCCTGCGCACCGGTCGCACCCTGAGCACCCGTGGCACCCTGAGCACCCGTGGCCCCTTGGGCACCGCTCGCGCCCTGCGCACCGCTCGCACCCTGGGCACCGCTCGCGCCCTGCGCACCGCTCGCACCCTGGGCACCGGTGGCACCCTGGGCACCGGTGGCGCCTTGAGCACCGCTCGCACCCTGCGCACCGGTGGCCCCTTGGGCACCGCTCGCACCCTGAGCACCCGTGGCACCCTGAGCACCCGTGGCGCCCTGGGCACCCGTGGCCCCTTGGGCACCGGTCGCGCCCTGCGCACCCGTGGCCCCTTGGGCACCGGTCGCGCCCTGGGCACCCGTGGCCCCTTGGGCACCGGTCGCGCCCTGCGCACCCGTGGCGCCTTGGGCACCGCTCGCGCCCTGGGCACCGGTGGCGCCTTGGGCACCGCTCGCGCCCTGGGCACCCGTGGCGCCTTGGGCACCGGTCGCGCCCTGCGCACCCGTGGCGCCTTGGGCACCGGTCGCGCCCTGCGCACCCGTGGCCCCCTGCGCACCGGTCGCGCCCTGCGCACCGGTGGCGCCCTGCGCACCGCGTCGCGCCCTGCGCACCGCGTCGCCCCCTGAGCACCGGTCGCGCCCTGAGCACCCGTGGCGCCCTGCGCACCGGTCGCGCCCTGAGCACCCGTGGCACCCTGAGCACCGCGTCGCACCCTGCGCACCGCTCGCACCCTGCGCACCGCTCGCGCCCTGCGCACCGTGGCGCCCTGAGCACCGGTCGCGCCCTGCGCACCCGTGGCACCCTGAGCACCGGTCGCGCCCTGCGCACCGCTCGCACCCTGCGCACCGCTCGCGCCTTGAGCACCGGTGCGCCCTGAGCACCCGTGGCGCCCTGGGCACCGGTCGCGCCCTGCGCACCGCGTGGCGCCCTGCGCACCCGTGGCGCCCTGCGCACCCGTGGCGCCCTGAGCACCGGTCGCGCCCTGAGCACCCGTGGCCCCTTGAGCACCGGTCGCGCCCTGCGCACCGCGTGGCGCCCTGAGCACCCGTGGCGCCTTGAGCACCGGTCGCGCCCTGCGCACCCTGGCCCCTTGCGCACCGGTGGCGCCTTGCGCACCGCGTCGCGCCCTGCGCACCCGTGGCACCCTGAGCACCGCGTCGCGCCCTGCGCACCGGTGGCGCCCTGAGCACCGGTGGCGCCCTGCGCACCCGTGGCGCCTTGGGCACCCGTCGCGCCCTGCGCACCCGTGGCCCCTTGGGCACCGGTCGCGCCCTGCGCACCCGTGGCCCCTTGAGCACCGGTCGCGCCCTGCGCACCGCGTGGCACCCTGCGCACCGGTCGCGCCCTGCGCACCCGTGGCCCCTTGAGCACCGGTCGCGCCCTGGGCACCGCGTGGCGCCCTTGAGCACCGCGTCGCGCCCTGCGCACCGGTCGCGCCCTGCGCACCGCGTGGCCCCTTGAGCACCGGTGGCGCCTTGAGCACCGCGTCGCGCCCTGCGCACCGGTCGCGCCCTGCGCACCCGTGGCCCCTTGAGCACCGGTCGCGCCCTGCGCACCGCGTCGCACCCTTGAGCACCGCGTCGCGCCCTGCGCACCGCGTCGCGCCCTGAGCACCCGTGGCGCCCTGCGCACCGGTCGCGCCCTGAGCACCGGTGGCGCCTTGCGCACCGCGTGGCGCCCTGCGCACCGGTCGCGCCCTGCGCACCCGTGGCCCCTTGAGCACCGCTCGCACCCTGCGCACCGCTCGCGCCCTGCGCACCGCGTCGCACCCTGAGCACCGGTCGCGCCCTGCGCACCGGTCGCACCCTGAGCACCCCCCGGTCGCGCCCTGAGCACCGGTCGCACCCTGCGCACCGGTCGCACCCTGCGCACCCTGCGCACCCGGTCGCGCCCTGCGCACCCGTGGCCCCCTGAGCACCGGTCGCGCCCTGCGCACCCGTGGCCCCTTGAGCACCGGTCGCGCCCTGCGGGCCAATCGGACCCTGCGCGCCGGTCGGGCCGGTCGGGCCCTCCCCGCCGGCACCGCCGCCGCCGGCATGCCCGGACGGGCCGTCCATGCCGTTCTGTCCGCTGTGACCGTAAATTCCGCCGGGGCCGCCTTGTCCGCCAACACCGCCGGCACCGGCGGCACCGCCCTCGCCACCGGGCGCTTCGGGGCCGCCCGAGCCGCCAGATCCGCCGTCGCCGCCGGCACCGGCATTGCCGCCGTTGCCGCCATCGCCGAACAGGGTCGCGCCGCTACCACCGGCGCCGCCGTTCCCACCATCGCCGCCAGCACCACCCATGCCGCCGGGGACACCGTCGGCAGTGTTGTTGGCCCCGGCAGCACCGTTACCGCCCATGCCGCCATTGCCGCCGTTGCCGCCGTTGCCGAAGAAGAAGCCGGTCACGTTGCCGCCGGCGCCGCCGTCGCCGCCGTCGCCACCGTTACCACCCGGGAACACGCCGGCGGTGCCGTTGCCGCCATTACCACCGTTACCGGCTATGCCGAAAACGGTGTTGCCGCCGGCGCCGCCGTCAGCGCCTGCACCGCCGTTGCCGCCGTCACCGCCGTTACCGAAGAAGGCTTCGCCGCCGTTACCGCCAACATGACCGGGGTCGGCGGCCTCGTTAAAGCCGGTCCCGCCGTCGCCGAAGAACAACCCGCCAGCACCGCCATTGGGGTCTAGTGCGTTGCCGTCAAGCCCGTTGCCGATCAGAAGCTGATTGGGGTCAAGCGAGTTGATGAAGTTGTCGTATGCAACAGTGCCCGGGCCGAAGATGCTTGTGCCGGCAATCCACGCTTGGTCGAAGGTGTGCACCGGTTCGTAGAAGTACTGGTCGTACAGTTGAGCGAGGGAGGGATCCGTACCGGCCGCACTCGTCGGGTCCAAGCTCGTCGGGTCCAAGCTCGTCGGATCCAAGCTGGTAGCCCCGGACAAGGCGGAGTCGAGGTCCGGTAGCCCAGCGGTTGCACTCGACGGATCAAAGCCTGACGCGACATCTAGCGCAGAGTCCAGATTCGCGAGCCAAGAGCTCATATCCACGCCTAGCGTGGGGTCAACGGACCCGATTGCGCTGATGATGGGCTCGATGATCAGGTCGAGCTCGTCGGCCTTCGCGGTCGGCGCGTTCGCCAGCGGACCCACACCGAATGTCAGGAACGCGCTGGTCGCACCGGTGAGACCGATTAAGCGCTTGCGACCGCGCGCCTGGGCTTTACGCGATCGCTGGTTTTCCTTCTTGGAGCGCCGATTAGCCATCGATACCCTTTCTGACCTTGCAGAGCTATCTCGTACGACCCTCTTAAGTCACCTTAAGAAGAACGTGACTGTCCCTGGGCAAGACTCCCCCGCTCGCGGGCCTGACCAGCCGTTATCTTCACCATGAGCCTGACAACCTCTTAGGTCTCGCTAAGGTAACCCTTCGCCAACATTTAGGGAAGGGAAAACGTCAAAAAGCCGCTATAAATTTTTTAACGCCGCGCTGTTCGAGGGACATTGGCGCTGGTCAAAGCCCTTTATTCGATCGAAGTAGAGTTTGGGCTGGAGAGACTGGTTGCCACACGCCCCTAGGCGCGGTATCATGCCGATCTCCTCAATCGGACCATGAGAATTTCTCAGGGTGCTCTCCGGTGCTACGTAGTGGACTCGGATGGGCTGCACGGCGAGCTTGCGGTGCGCACCGGAAGCCCACCGGCGGACGGAGTACGGGTCAAACAGCCGCGGAGCCTACGCCCGACCAACCCAAACCAGGCCCGAGCCGGGCCGGGCGGGCCCGGCCCGGCCGACGACAAAACCAGCCATAATCGCATTGGCTTGCAGCGGGTGCTGCGAGGAAACAGTGTTTTTCATCGGTGTTGTTCCCGGTGCGAAGTTGTTCCCTATGTGAAGCGATGTCGCTTGGCTTAACCTACGTTGCGGGCGCTGGCGCAGACGACCAAAACCGAGTGCTCATTGAGTGTCCCGCCCGGCCGCACTTCGATCAGCGACTACGCCGAACCGGTCGAGTCACCAGTCAGACGACTCTCCACCACCGACGACTGCTGACGAAGATTGCACCGAACGAGATCGGCATCGCAGAAAACTTGCGAATCGGTCCGTCGCACCCGGGCATGGTGGCGTTGAGAACACCAAATCAGTTGTAAGGCACGAGTTTTGGCGTTTAAATCGCAGCAGACCCGGCCCTCGATAACATGCTGTCAGTTATAGTCTGGCCGTGCCCGAGCCGGTGACTGCCCGTCCCGCGATTTGCCTCAACATGATCGTCCGAAACGAGGCGCACGTCGTTCACGAGGTGCTCAACTCGGTCGCGCCCTACATCAGTTACTGGGTGATCGTGGACACCGGGTCCCACGATGGGACCCAGGAGCTGATCCGCAACCACATGGCCCAGCTCGGCATCCCGGGTGAGCTTCATGAAAGACGGTGGCGGAACTTCGGCCATAATCGGACCGAGGCGCTGATTCTCGCTCAAGGCCACGGCGATTACGTCTGGGTTATGGATGCCGACGACACGGTCATCGGCACACCCGATTTCAGCCAGCTCGACGCTGACATTTACTACTTGCCGATCGGGCAAGCATCCACCGTCTACTGGCGACCGCAGTTGTTTCGCGACGGGGCGGACGTGCGCTACATAGGTGTCGTCCACGAGGGTTCGGCGTGGGACGAGTCATGCGTCGTTGGGCGCCTCGAGGGCGAGTATCACATTGAATCTCGTCGTCTCGGTGCCCGCAGCCAAGATGCTCAGAAGTATGCGCGTGACCGCGATCTTTTGCTGGCCGAGGTCGAACGCAACCCGAAAGACACGCGGTCGGTGTTTTACCTGGCCCAGAGTTACTTCGATCTCGGCGATTTCGCCAACGCTCGCAAGTGGTATGCGCGGCGCGCCGAGATGGGGGGCTGGGATCAGGAGGTGTACTACTCGATGTTTCGGGTCGCGGAGTCGATGGCCCAGCTCGACGCGCCCTGGCCAGAGGTTCAGGACGCCTATCTGCGCGCCTGGGAGTTTCGACCGACCCGCGCCGAGCCGCTGTATAAAATCGCCGTTCGGTATCGCGTCGCTCAGCGCTACCAGCTCGGCTACCTGTTCGCCAGGCGCGCCGCCCAACTTCCGCTGCCCGACGACGTTTTGTTTATCGGCACAGATGTCTACGCCCGGCGCGCCATCGACGAGCAGGCGGTGTGCGCCTACTGGATCGGCAAGCACGCGGAGGCGTTCACGCTGTCCCGGCGCCTGCTGGCCCGCCCCGACATCCCCGAGCAGGAACGAGGCAGGATTGCGAGGAACCGCGACTTTTCGGTGCCGGCCATGATCGAGGCAGCAACGTCGTATCCGAACGTGCTGGTGGGCAGCTTGGTCGTCGGTCCAGCAGAGACCGAATTCACCGTCAGCCTCATCGCCGGCCCGGATTACACGGCCACCGAACAGACACTGAACTCGTTTCTACACTGCTGCCTCGACGTGGCACGCGTCGGGCGCTTCCTGATCGTTGATGACGGCCTGTCCGCCCAGGACCGCGCCATGCTGCAGCAGCGCTACAGCTTCCTCGAGTTTGCCCCTCCGCACTCTGGCGCCCAGCTTGCACAAATCCGCGCTCAAATCCACGGACGGTTCTGGCTACATCTGGGCCGAAATTGCCGGTTCTTTGCCCCCGAGAATCTCATAACCCGCCTGTCCGCGGTGCTCGAAGCCGAAGCGAATGTATTCCAGGTCGGTATCAACTTCGCCGACGCAGTCAAGCTCACCGGCGCCAGCGCCGCCGAGCACACCGTACGTCGAACACCCGATGCCGGCCGCTACGTCCTCACCGATGTCGTGGCAAGCGGCCCCGCGATGATCGAGACCGCACGACTCGATCAGGCCGGCGGTCTTCGCGGCACCGACCCGGACCCCATCGCCGAACTTCAGCGGCGCGCAGCCAGCGCCGGACTACAGACAGCTAGCCTCGACGAAGTGCTCTGCATCGCCGCAGGATGACCCTGCCTCATGGTGCACCATCAATTGATTTTCGTCGTCTCACCCGGGCCGGAGAGCGAGGGTCGACGGACCCGATTCCATAACTCGACGTCTGATTGCCGGGTACGATCTGGGGCCGTGGCCGACTCGGTTACTGCGCGTCCCACGATCTGCCTGAACATGATCGTGCGCAACGAAGCACACATCGTTTGCGAGGCGCTCGACTCGGTCGCGCCCTACATCAGCTCCTGGGTAATCGTGGACACCGGCTCCGACGACGGGACCCAGGAACTGATCGCCAACCACATGGCCCGTCTTGACATCCCGGTGAGCTTTACGAGCGGCCGTGGGTGGACTTCGGCCATAATCGGACCGAGGCGTATGCCCTCGCCCAGGGCCGCGGTGACTACATATGGTCAGTCGACGCCGACGACATACTCGTCGGCAGGCCCGACTTCACTCAACTAAGCGCTGACGCCTACCAGGTGCGTTGCCGACGCGACGGCCTGTTCTTCTGGCGCCTGCAATTATTCCGCCACGGATTGCGCGGGCGCTGCGAGGGTGTCGTCCACGAGCGCATCGTGTGGGACGACCTCTACGTCATAGAACGCCTCGAGGGCGAATACCACCTCGAATCTCGTAACCTTGGTGCCCGCAGCCGGGATCCTCAGAGGTATGCGCGTGATCGCGATCTTTTGCTGGCCGAGGTCGAACGCACCCCGGAGGATACGCGGTCGGTGTTCTACTTGGCCCAGAGCTACTTCGACCTGGGCGATTTCGGCAACGCGCGCAACTGGTATGCGCGACGGGTCGAGATGGGCGGCTGGGACCAGGAGATCTACTACTCGATGTGCCAGGTCGCGGCGTCGATGGCGCAGCTCGATACGCCGTGGCCGGATGTCCAGAACGCCTACCTCCAAGCTTGGGAGTTTCGACCGACCCGCGCCGAGGCTCTGCATGCCATCGCCCAGTGGTACCGCGAACAGAGGCGCTACCAGCTCGGTCACCTGTTTGCCGAGCCCGCCGCCGAAATTCCGCTGCCCGAAGAGGACAACCTGTTTGTCAGATCAGACATCTATACCTGGCGGGCCACCGATGAACAGGCCGTGTGCGCATCCCAGATCGGCAAGCATGCCGAGGCTTTTACGCTGTGCCGGCGCCTGCTGGCCCGCCCCGACATCCCCGACGGTGATCGGCAACGGAATGCGGTCAACCGTGACTTCAGCGTGCCGGCCATGATCGAGGCGGCCTCGTCTTACCCCGACGCGCTGGTGGGCAGCCTGGTCGTAGGGCCACGCGACGCCGAGGTCACCGTCAGCCTGATCGCCAGCCCAGATCGCGCGGCCACCGAGCAGACACTGAACTCGTTTTTGCACTGCTGCACCGATGTGGTTCGGATCCGACGCTTCCTGGTCTTTGATGCCGGCCTGTCCGCCCAGGACCGCGCGGCGCTGCGTGAGCGTTACAGGTTCCTCGAGTTCGCCGATTGCGAGTCCGGCGCCCAACTCGAGCGGTTGCGCGCGCAGATCCACGGACGGTATTGGCTGCATCTGGGTCAGGGCTGGCGGTTTTTTGCCCACGAGGATTACATCACCCGCCTCACGGCGGTGCTCGACGCAGAAGCACAGGTCTTTCAGGTGGGCATCAACTTCGCCGATGCAGTCAAGCTGACCGGCGCTTGCGCCGACGAGCAGGCGGTACGCCGCACACCCGGAGCCGGCCGTTACGTCCTGACCGATACGGTGGCCAGCGGCCCGGCGATGTTCGATACCGCACGACTGGATAAAGCCGCCGCACTACAGACCGCCACCCTCGACGAAGTACTCTGCATCAGCGCAGTATGAGCCCGACAGATGAGTCGAATGCCGTCGCTACGTCGGACGCGACACTGACCCGGTCCCACACCCCGACCCGTGATTCCCGGATACGATCTGGGGCCGTGGCCGACTCGGTGACCGCGCGTCCCGCGATCTGTCTGAACATGATCGTGCGCAACGAAGCACACATCGTCTGCGAAACGCTCGACTCGGTCGCGCCCTACATCAGCTCGTGGGTGGTCGTGGACACCGGCTCCGACGACGGGACCCAGAAGATTATCTGCGACCACATGGCCCGTCTTGGCATCCCCGGTGCACTTCACGAACGGCCGTGGGTCAACTTCGGCCATAACCGGACCGAAGCGTATGACCTCGCCCAACGCCGTGCTGACTACATCTGGGTCATGGACGCCGACGACATCGTCGTCGGCACACCCGACTTCACCCAACTCAGCGCCGACTTCTATGAACTGCGCTACCTAAACAACAACATGAGCGAGGTCAGCTGGCGCCCGCGGTTGTTCCGCGACGGGTTACGCGGCCGCAGTGAGGGTGTCGTTCACGAGGACGTCGTTGCGGACCAGGAATACATCGGTGCCCGTCTTGGAGGCGAGTACCACATCGAATATCGTCAACTCGGGGCTCGCAGCCAGGATCAGCAGAAATATGCGCGCGACGCCGAACTATTGCTGGCTGAGATAGAACGTAACCCCGAGGATGTGCGGTCGATCGCATGGTTGGCCCTCTGCTACTACGCTCTCGGCGATTTCGTCAACACGCGCAAATGGTATGAGCGGCGACTCGAATTGGGTTACTTAAGGCCGGACGAAGAGGTCTTCTTCGCGATGTACCGGATCGCGGAGTCGATGGAAAAACTCGGTGAACCGTGGCCCGACGTTCAGGACGCCTACCTGCGGGCCTGGGAGCTTCGACCGACCCGCGCCGAGCCGCTGTATCACATCGCCGTTCACTACCGCGTCGCCGGGCACTACCGGCTCGGCTACTTGTTTGCCGAGCGCGCCGCCGAAATCTCGCTTCCAAAACAGGACCAGGTTTTCCGCCTGGAGCTTTACACCTGGCGGGCCACCGATGAGCTGGCGGTGTGCGCATCCCAGATCGGCAGGCACGCTGAGGCGTTCATGCTGTGTCGGCGGCTGCTGGCCTGCCCGGGCGTGCCCGACGGTGATCGGCAACGGATCGCGCGCAACCGCGACTTTTCGGTGCCGGCCATGAACGAGGCGGCCTCGTCTTATCCCGACGCGCTGGTGGGCAGCCTCGTCGCGAGTCCACGCAAGGCCGAGGTCACCGTCAGCCTGATCGCCGGCCCGGATCGGAGCGCCACCGAGCAGACACTGAACTCGTTCCTGCACTGCTGCACCGATGTGGCACGGGTCGGGCGCTTCCTGGTGCTCGACGCCGGCCTCTCGAGCCCGGACCGCGCCAAACTTCAAGAACGCTACGGGTTTCTCGAGTTCACCAGCGCCCCACTTGGGCAGCTGCGCGCGCAGATCCACGGACGGTTCTGGCTGCATCTGGGTCAGGGCTGGCGGTTTTTTGCCCCCGAAAATTTCATCACCCGCCTGTCCGCGGTGCTCGAAGCCGAAGCTCAAGTGTTTCAGGTGGGCATCAACTTCGCCGACGCAGTCAAGCTCACCGGCGCCTGCGCCGCCGAGCAGACGGTCCGCCGCACACCCGAAGCCGGCGGCTACGTCCTAACCGATAGCGTGGCCAGCGGCCCGGCAATGTTCGACACCACACGACTCGATCAAGCCACCGGACTACAAACCGCCACCCTCGACGAAGTGCTCTGCATCGCCACAGTCCGCCCGGAGCCAATCCAGATGCGAGACTTACAATCTCAGCCCGGCGCGCGCAAAAAGTTTACCTACCCTGCGCACACGCGGTTCGCCGTCGCGGTTGTGTCAGATCTCGCTGCGCGGACCAGCGAATCATTTCGCGAGGTCGCCGAGGGACTGCACTATGCCCTGCTGGCCCTCGGCCACGACTCGGTGCTGACCAATCGTCTCGATCTTGACGAGCGCTGCACTATCGTGCTCAGCCCGTACCTCCTGGCGCACTATGGCTTGAAGCCGCCCAGAAACCCGATCTTGTACAACCTCGAGCAAGTCGATTCGTCAGTTGCCGCCGCCCGGCGTGTGACGCCCGCGCTCCTCGCACTTGTCAGGCGCTATCCGGTTTGGGACTACAGCCAAGCCAATATCGAGCGGCTCGCCGCCTGGCAGATACCCCGGCCCACGCATGTTCCGATCGGATTCGTCCCCGAGCTAACGCGGATCGCTCCGGCCCCCGAGGACGTCGACGTGCTGTTCTACGGCTGGATCAGCGAGCGCCGGCGTGTTGTGCTAGACAAGTTGCGCGCTCGCGGTCTTCGCGTCGAAGCGCTACAAGGAGTCTACGGTGCGAGCCGCGATGCTTGGATCGCCCGCTCGAAGATAGTCCTCAACATTCACCACTACGACGCGAAAGTCTTCGAGATCGCCCGGGTGTCGTACCTACTCGACAATAAACGCGCGGTCGTCTCCGAGCGCAGTTCCGATCCGACTGAAGAGCGCGATCTGAAGTCGGGCGTCGCGTTCGCGGAGTATGACGAACTCGTCGATCGCTGCGTCGAGCTTCTCGGTGACGAGCGCGCTCGCCATGAGCTCGCCGAGCGCGGCTACCAAGCCTTCTCCGCTCGCAGCCAAGCAGAGATCCTGCGTCGCGCGCTGTCGGCCGACGCCTCGACGTAAAGCCTCGAACTAGTGGGTCTTTCAACTCACCCGGCGATCTGCCTCAACATGATTGTGCGAAACGAGGCACACATCGTTCAGCAGATGCTCGATGCGGTCGCGGCCCACATCAGCTCGTGGGTGATCGTCGATACTGGCTCACACGACGGGACCCAGGATCTGATCCGTAATCACATGGCCCGTCTTGACATCTCTGGTGAGCTTTACGAACGGCGGTGGCGCAACCTCGGCGATAACCGCACCGAGGCGCTGACTCTCGCCCAGGGACACGGCGACTACATCTGGATTCTCGACGCTGACGACACGGTGGTGGGCACGCCCGATTTCACCCGGCTGGGCGCTGACATTTACTGGCTGCGCTACGGAGACGCCGACGACGTCTTCTGGCGCGCGCAGTTGTTCCGCGACGGGTTGGACGTGCGCTATGAGGGTGTCACCCGCGAATACGCGGCGTGGGACTATCCCTACGTCGATGTGCGCCTCAAGGGCGAGTACCACATCGAATCTCGTCGCCTCGGTGTCCGAAGCCCCGATTTGCAGAAGTTGGCGCTTGATCGCGATCTGTTGCTGGCCCAAGCCGAAGATGATCCGGAGAATGCGCGGGCCGCATTTTATCTAGCCGAGAGTTACTTCGTTCAGGGCGATTTCGTTAACGCGCGCGAGTGTTATGCGCGGCGGCTCGAAATGGGTGGCTGGGACCAGGAAGTCTACGTCGCATTGTGGCGGGTCGCGGAGTCGATGGCACAGCTTGAGGTGTCATGGCCCGATGTTCAGGAGGCATACCTGAGGGCTTGGGAGTTTCGGCCGACCCGCGCAGAGCCGCTGTATGCCATCGCCGACCGATACCGCGTCGAAGGGCGCTACCAGCTCGGCTACCAGTTCGCCAAACTCGCCGCCGAAATCCCTTTCCCCGAAGAGGACCAATTGTTCATCCGCGAAGACATCTACGCCTGGCGCGCAACCGACACTAAGGCGGTGTGCGCCTACTGGATCGGCAAGCAGGCCGAGGCGTTCGCGCTGTGCCGGCGCCTGCTGGCCCGCCCCGATCTTCCCGATGGTGATCGCCAACGGATTGCGACCAACCGCGATTTCAGCGTGTCGGCGATGTTCTATGCGGCGTCGTTGTACCCAGATGTGTTGACGCGCAGCCTGGTTGCGGGTCCACGCGAGGCTGAGGTCACCGTCAGCGTGGTCGCCGGGCCAGACCGGCAAACCACCGAGCAAACACTGAACTCGTTTCTGCACTGCTGCACCGATGTGTCACGGGTCGGGCGCTTTCTGGTAGTCGAGGTCGGTTTGTCGGGCCAGGACCGCGCGAGGCTGCAGGAACGCTACGAATTTCTCGAGTTCGCCGATGGCGGGCCCGGCGCCCGGCCTGCGCAACTGCGCGCTCAGATTCACGGACGGTTCTGGCTACATCTCGGCGAGGGCTGGCGGTTTTTTGCCCACGAAAATTACATCGCCCGCCTGACCGCGGTACTCGACGCCGAAACACAGGTGTTTCAGGTAGGTATCAACTTCGGCGACGCGGCCGAGCTCACCGGAACCAGCGCCGACGAGCAAGCGGTGCGCCGAACACTCAAAGCCGGCCGCTATGTCCTTACCGATGTGCCGGCCAGTGGCCCGGCGATGTTTGACACCACACGACTGGATCGGGTCGGCGGTCTGGATGGCACAGACCCCGATCCGATCGACACACTTGGCCGGCGGGCGGCCACCGCCGGGCTGCGCACCGCCAGCCTCGACGAAGTGCTGTGCATTGCCGCAATCTGACCCCGATCAAAGAACGTGCCCGCCGCGATGGGGCAAAGCCCGGTGAGGAGTTGAACGAACAATGAACGAACGATGTGGTCGCAGCAGATTAGTCCAGCGGTACCTCAACCTTCTCGAGGCGTCGCTGACCGGCATGCTTATCGAAGATGCGCCCTGCGATCCTTGGTCGGGCGGCACGTTCGATTCGAACCGACGTTTCGTGGGAAAGGACTGGCCTTCACTCGCCTTTTCGATGATCGGGACTGTTCGCATGCGAAACCTACGCCACGCCGTTGAAACGGTAATACTGGATGGCGTCGAAGGTGACTTCATTGAGACCGGCGTTTGGCGAGGTGGCGCCTGTATTCTGATGAAAGGTATTCTAGAGGCATACGGCGATAACACGCGACGTGTCTTCGTTGCCGACAGCTTTGCTGGACTTCCGCCGCCGGATCCCGAGAATTTTCCCGCCGATACAGGGGATCCGCATCACACGTTTACCCAACTGCAGGTATCCCGCGCCGATGTCGAAGCTAATTTTCGTCGTTTCGCGTTACTGGACGAGCGGGTCGTTTTTCTTGAGGGATGGTTCAAGGACACGTTGCCTGACGCTCCGATCGATCAGTTAGCTGTACTGCGGCTTGACGGCGATATGTACGAATCAACGATTGAAGCATTGGACGCGCTATATCATAAGGTGTCGTATGGCGGCTTCGCGATAGTCGACGATTATTTTCTGCCGGCTTGCGCCTTCGCTGTCCAAAATTTCCGGGAACGCCACGGAATCACATCGCCCATAATGCCCATTGACGGAAGTGGTACGTATTGGCGTGTCGACCACAAGCCGATACGATAAATCGAACCTTCGGCAGATTCGGCATCAGGATGCGTTTTGACTGGCCGAAACGAGCCGTTGGTACATGCGCGCAGATCGTGCAACCGTGGTTAGCAGCTCAACGCGTGGTCGACCCCACGCCATCCGGTGTGACATCGTTCTCAGCAGGTTGGAGTCTCCGCGGTTCGGTGCTGTACCCTTTGTCGCCATGAAGTGGTCGGATCCCTCCCGCCCGTTACTCAAGTGACCGTGCAATGACCCAGCCGTCCCCAGAAGCTCCGTCTTCCTCGACTGCGCCGCAGGACGTGGACAAAAAGTCGCAGACGGAGTCTTACATGGCGGATATGCAAGCACGGTACACAGATGCAACAAGCCGGGTAATGGTCCATCCGCTGGCAGTGTGTCAATCATGGGATTTCGGAAACTCGGTGGGCGCCGGAACCCGAATCTGGGCATTTGCACATGTCGGCGGCGAAATCGGGAAAGACTGCAGCATCTCCGATTACGTGCTCATGGAAGAAGGCGCGACGATCGGTGACCGCGTCAACGTCAAGCCTTTCGCCGTGTTGTGCGACGGTGCGACCGTCGAAGACGACGTGTTCATTGGACCGGGGGTTATTTTCACCAACGACCTGCAGCCGCGTGCGGCGATCAAGCGCCGTGGCGACGAATTGCGTCGGACGCTCGTCCGGACCGGCGCCTCCTTATCAGCCGGTGTCGTGGTGGGACCTGGCGTGACGATCGGCGCACACGCATTCATCGGGATAAATGCCGCGGTCATGCGAGATGTTCCTTCGTATGGGCTTGTTCTCGGCAATCCGGGGCGCTTGATTGGTTGGGCCTGTGAATGCGGGGCAATGCTTCGGGATAGCCTTGGCTGTGTCTGCGGACGTGCCTATAAGAAAGAATCTACTGGGCTCATCAAGATCGGGTGAGCGCTTCACCGACGTCACGGTCCTCACTGGCCATGACGAGGCATTCGCGCGTCAGCGCCTCGATACCTTCGCGCCGAAATTTGCCGCTCGACGTGCGTTCTATGCGACCTTTTGGAATAAAAAAGATTTCTTTAGGAGTTATCCCGTGTGACTCCGATACGGCAAGCCTGATCGAATTCTTCAGGGCGCTACGCCCATCGCAAGTCGGATCGCGCATCTCGACGAATACGACGAGTGCACCTTCGTCGCCCTCGGCATCGGGCATACTCGTAGCTAGCACACCCCTACTAGGAATACCCGGAACAGACGCTATGCAGGCTTCAATGTCACTCGCGTAGAATTTTTGTCCCAGGATGGCGATGACCTCTTTCGTCCTGCCCACGATGAAGAGCTCATTATCATGGACAACGCCAAGGTCGCCAGTGGAAACCCAACCATCATTCTGAATTGATTTGCTCAGAACTCGATTGCTCGTAACGCTTGGATACAGATTTTCCGCGCACCTGAAGCTCTCCGACGCTGCCGCTGGCGACGGGTGTCACTTTTTGCGCGTCGACTAGTCGAATCTCGATGCCCGGGAGGGGTTTTCCCACTGAGATCAGCTCTCTGGAGTTGGAGCTTTCTTGTGTAACCTGCAGCGCCTGCCCCTGGCCTAGCGATTCGCGGGACACCCACAGTGTCTTGGGCATTCGTCCGAGCGGCGGAAACGTGGCGCCGAGGGTGGCCTCCGCCAAACCATAGACGGGCATAAACGTATTAATCCTGAATCCGGCAGATCCGAACCTACGAGCGAATTCTCTCAACACCCGAATATCGATCGCCTCCGCGCCAACGGCTGCGACGCGCAAGCAGGAGAGGTCCAGGTCAGCAATCTCATCATCAGACAAATGCCTAAGACAGTGGGCGAAGGCTGAACTGGGGGCTACTGTGAATGTTGCCCTGTGCTCGCTTATTGCGTGTAGCCAATCGATGGGGCGGAGCAAAAAATCTTCGGGCCTCAATAAAAAAAGGTTAACATGACGTAGGATCGGAAAGAGCATCTGGCCTATCAATCCCATGTCATGAAATAGCGGTGCCCAGCCACACACAATGTCGCTGTCCGACTGTTCGACGCTGTGTGCAATGGCCGTGATGTTTGCTACGATATTCGAATGGGTTAGGACCACGCCCTTGGGGGTGCCGCTCGTGCCAGAGGTGTATTGCACGACGGCCTCGTCACATTCGTCGACGTTTACGTATACACAGTCACGATCTGCGAGTTCATCGACGTTCAGCACTTGCATTTGGTTGTTGATCGATGCCAATACTGGCCTCAGAATCCCATCCATCGCGCTATCGGAAAGGAGAAACCGCACACCGGATTCCTGCAGCGCAAGACCGATGCGCCTAAAGTGAATATCCACTGAGGCGAAGCGATAAGGGGGCGGCAGCGGAACAGCGACGCCGCCCGCGCAGAGGATGCCGAAGAATGCCCGCGCAAATGCGCTGGAATTCGGAAGTGTAATGGCGATGCGCTCCCCGGGAACCACGCCCAGACGGGCCAGCGCGGCGCCTACCCTGCCCGCCGTTTGGTAGAGCTCAGCGAAGGTGAGCTGCTCCTCTACCCGGCCGCCGCGAAGCATGCTCATGGTCTTGGCGGCGGCACAGTCGGCTGCTTGCTCTAAAGCGTGGACGAGGTCCATTACGCATTACCCTCCGATCTGTTATTGCATTGTAGCAATCTATCAATCTCGCCACAAAGTTGTCTGATTGTTTGCACATTGACCGTGATTTCGTCGTCAAGGTTGATGCCGAACAGCTCCTCAATGTCTAGGATGATTTCCAGCACCTTCATCGAGCTCATGTCCGGCAGGCTTCGCAGCTGAGTATCATCCGATAGCGTTTCCATACCGACGTTCAAGCGGCGGTTGATAATTTTTTTGGTCTTGTGCGAAATATCGTCCAAAGTAATTAATACTTTCTGATCATAACGTGTCGACAGGCCAGAACGGCGCGCGATATGGGCCTCACTTCGTTGGCACCGCTTTGCTGCTGAAGTCGTCCGATTCGGTCGGTCGTCTCAGAACCGTTCCCAGCACCTCGCAGACCCGGTCCACCTGCACCTCGCTGAGCGTCGGGGACATCGGGAGCGAGAGGATCTGCTCTGCGGCCCGTTCGGCGACGGGAAAGGATTCTGCGAACTCCTGGTAGGCCGGCTGCCGGTGGCATGGAATCGGATAGTGAATCCCCCAGCCGATGCGATTGCGGTCGAGTTCCGCCGTAACTGTCGCCCGGTCATCGACTCTGATCACCGCGAGATGGTAAACCGATTCTGCGAAGGGCTGATTCGCGACCGGCGCAAACCCCGCCGGGAGGTGCCGACGGTAACGGTCCATCACCCGGCGGCGCGCACGATTCGCGTTGTCCAGGTCCGCGAGCTTGACTGAGAGCATCGCCGCCTGCAAGAGTGTCCAACCGGCTGTTGCGTCCTCGCAATTCGTGGCGGTGCCTGTCGGCGACCGCTCGGCCATGATTGGCGCGCCGGCGTATCCGTTCGGCGAGCTCGGTGTCCCGGGTAACGACCGCACCACCATCGCCCAGCGCGCCCAGGTTCTTGGAGGGATAGAAACTGAATGCTGCTGCCGCGCCGACGCTGCCGGCGCGCCGTCCGCGCCACCGGGCGCCGTGCGCTTGCGCGGCGTCCTCGATCACGACCAGACCGTACCGACGTGCGACAGAAGAGAGGGCATCCAGGTCGGCCATCTGACCGAACAGATGCACCGCGATGACTGCGGCGGTGGCCGGGCCGACGGCCGCCGCTACCGCGTCGGGGTCGACAAGCAGCGTGTCCGGTAGCACATCGACGAAGCGTGGGCGGGCCCCGACCGCGCACACCGCTTCCGCCGTCGCGACGAAGGTGTTGGTCGGGACTATCACCTCGTCGCCCGGTCCGATTCCGAGGCCGGCGAGAATGAGTTCCAGCGCGTCCGTGCCGTTCGCCACCCCGACACATGCAGTGGTCTCGCAATAGGCAGCAAAGCTCGCCTCGAACCGCTCCACCTCGGGGCCGCCGACGAACCACCCGTGTTCGAGCACGGTCTTCCAGGCAAGCTCGTAGTCAGAGCGCAGTGCGCCGTTGACAGCGGCCAGGTCCAGAAACGGCACGGAACCCACGACTTCGGTCATGAGGAGACCACCGCGCGGCCCTGCGTCGGCGCGACGCCGTCCATCGCGGAGAGTTCGATCCGAGCGGGTGCACCGGTCGCGACGGACTCGTCGATGGCGGCGAGCACCCTGACGACATCCAGACCACGTTGGCCCGAAGTCTGTGGTTGACCGCCTGTCCTCACACAGTTGATGAAGTGTGTGTCTTGCACAAGCAGTGGCTCGACGAAGTGCACATAGGGCGAGACGATGTCGCCGGTTCGGTAAGTGACGGGCATCGCGTCCAACAATCCCAACCCTTCGGTCAGATGCTGCGCCGGTTCCTCGTAGGCCTCGGCGTACGCGACGCCCACGTCGTAGATTCGGATGCGTTCATTGTCAGATAGGTCGTTGTATACCGCCATCTTTCGCTCGCCCACAACGGTGACCTGCCGGACCTTGTTCGGATTCAGCCAGCTCACATGGATGAAGGCGGGCGCCGCGGCGCGTGGGAAGTCCAGGCGGAGATAGGCGACATCGGCGTGCACATTGCCTACGTTGCGCTGTGCCCACACCGAGGCAGTCTCCGGCAACTCGTCCAGCAAATAGGAGACGATCGAAATGTCGTGCGGCGCGAGATCCCAGATCACGTCGCAGTCATTCTGGTAAAAACCGAGGCTCAGCCGTGCCGTGTCGATATACAGGACGCGACCGAACTCACCGGAGCTGACGATCTCCTTGAGCTTCCAGACCCCAGCGTTGTACTCAAAGGTGTGGCCTACCATCAACGTCAGTCCTGCTGCGTCCGCTGTCTTCACCAGCGCTTCGGCGGACTCGACCGAGGTCGCCAGTGGCTTCTCCACCATCGTGTGCAGCCCTGCCCGCAAAGCTTCCAGCGCGAGCGGACCGTGGCTGCGCGGAGGGGTGGCGATGACGACAGCGTCCAACTCGCCTTGAACTTCGTCGAGACCCGACGCGGTATGGACGGAGGGAAAGCTGGTCACAGCCTCGCGGCGGCGATCCGGTCGAGCTTCGATGACCGTCAGTTCCACACCACCCAGGCCGGACAGCACGCGGACGTGCTTGGCTCCCCAGTACCCGTAGCCGATGACACCCACCCGCATCCGCCTTGGCGGCTCACGAGAAGGCGGATGTTCAGCGTCGGACAGGCTGTCCAAGCGGCTTGCGGATGCCGCGGACGTAGTTGTCGGTTCGGGCCCGAGCTCACCGGGAACGGTTGAACGGTTCACTCTTATTGGCCCTACCTCCGGCAATCCAATCTCGACCAATCGCTGCGATCAGCGAATCCTCGAGTTGCCCGACCGTCGGTGGTCCATCGCGGCCGGCGGCTTCACTCGCGGCGAGCTGCCGTCAACATCGCGAATACTATGGCAAACATTCACGGCCGGTGCCCGCTTTGGCCGTCGGCATCCGCCACGACGCCGCGGTAGCGCGGGCACACCATCCTGCTCTGCATCACCGCGATCTCACAAGTGCGACAGCCCGCACCTCAGCCTGGCAGGAGCAACAAAATGACTTTCCGCGCGCTACCCGACCCCGGCCGAGTACGCTGCCCACCGCAGCCATCGCTCAGCCCATGGCTGCGAGATCAACTGGAACAGATATCACACAAACCTGGCTCTATAACCGGATAGGCCGGCTATCGGGGACCTGCCAGGGCTAAGGGAGGAAATGCGCAATCCTGGTCTTCCGAAGGTTGCCATCTTCGGCGTCACATCCATGGACCAGCTGCCGAGCGTCGAGCAATTGCGCTCGCACCCGGCGCCAGCATTTGAGGCGGATACGTTTGATTTCTCGCTATTCGAAAACGATCTCGATCTGACGCGGATCCTGAAAGAGCTCGATCCGCAGTGCATCGTCACGATCGGCGACATGCACAGCTTCAAGAACTTGATGACCGCGCCGTACTACATCCGCCAGCAAGTGGATTCACAAGGACCGCGCCAGCGACCTGCGTGGCATCGACATGCTGCACTGCTTCCTGGGCGCGGCGCTGCCCGGATACTTAGGCGCGCAGGCGGTTCGCAAGGTCAGCGTGTACACCCCGGTGTACAACACCGGCCGGGAGCGACTGTTGCGGACGTGGCGGTCGTTGCAGCGCCAGTCGTACGTCGACTGGGAATGGGTGATCGTCGACGACCACTCGTCGGATCCGAGCACCCTGGAGGCGCTGGAGGAAATTCAGGCGGACTACCGGGTGTGCTTTCATCGCCTCGAAAAGCCGAGTGGCAATATCGGCGACCTCAAAAGCTACCTGTGTTCGGCCGCTTCCGGGGACATCTTTCTGGAATTGGATCACGATGACGTGCTCACGCCGAACGCCATCGGCTGGATTGTCGATGCCTTCGCCAAGCATCCGGAATGCGGTGTGGCATACACCAATTGGTCCGAACAATACGAGGGCAAGCTGGTCTTCCACGACTATGGCGAGGATTACGCATTCGGCTACGGCAAGGCGCACTGGGAGTGGCATCCGGAAGACTACGCGACCTTCGAGACGGTGGACACGCAATACCTGGTGCAGGATTCGTTGCGTATCAATGCCAAGACTATCCGCCACATCGTCGGCGTGCCCAATCACATCCGAGCCTGGACCCGCAAGGCATACCACGACGCCGGCGGTTACAGTCGGCTCCATGTGGCCGACGACTACGAGCTTTTGGTGCGCAGCTTCCTGACAACCCGGTTCGTGCACATTCCGCGGCTGGGCTACGTCCAGTTCTACAACACCGACTCGATCGGCAACACCCAGCATTCCCGAAACAAGGAAATACAGCGGATTGTTCGTTTTGTCGAGAATCATTACGAGCAGCGCATCCACGCGCGTCTTCTCGAGTTGGGGGTCGACGACTTCCCAACCATATCCGAGCCTGGACCCGCAAGGCATACCACGACGCCGGCGGTTACAGTCGGCTTCATGTGGCCGACGATTACGAGCTTTTGGTCCGCAGCTTTCTGACAACCCGGTTCGTGCACATCCCGCGGCTGGGCTACGTGCAGTTCTACAACACCGAATCGATCAGCAACACCCAGCATTCCCGAAACAAGGAAATACAGCGGATTGTTCGTTTTGTCGCGAATCATTACGAGCAGCGCATCCACGCGCGTCTTCTCGAACTGGGCGTCGACGACTTCATCTGGACGCCCGACGGCCTGGACTGGGACAGACCCCATCCCGAGCCCGAATCGTATTGCAGCATCGTGCTGCAAAGCTGACCACGGCCAAATCCATCGATGTTTGCGGTCGCCAGCCTCGAGGAGGTGCTTTACATCGCCGCACAAACTCTCCCGGAGAAAAATCGACGGTTTGCACCACCCGTTTAGATGAAGTTTTGTCGCAACAGCCGCGGGCTCGCGAGAGCAAGAAATGAGCGAAGGAGAAACGCTGTCGTTGAATCTCTGGCGCGCAGTTGTTTGATCGAGGCCCGCACCAACTAAACGGCAGGCATCGAGCCGGGGAAAAGCCGCTGTAACATGCGCCCGCTTATCGCCCGGGACAACCTCGCGAACCCTTGTACTAAGACGCTGGGCTGATGCTACCTTTCAGCGAATGGAGCCTGGTGCTACGTCTCAGCCAACGGACCTTGCTCGGTTCGTGCGGACTTACCCAGGTGCTGTCGATGACACACTTGCCGCAGACCTGATCGAGCTACCGGGCGCCGAAAAGACGGATCTGGACCACCGCCGCTGTTCCCTTACGCCTGTCGTCGGTGGCACGTTGAAACACTTCCGCGATGTTGTGCGCGAATGCTTCGCGGACTACCGAGCGGTCTCCACCACGCTCTACTCCTGCACGCTGCTTAAGGAGCCGAATGTCCTGTGATACGAACCGTCGACCCCCGATCGGCCCGAGTGGTTCCATGAGCATTTCGATGCCTAGGATGTCCGCGACGCGACAAGTGAGCGTGATTGCCTACTTAGACGATGTTGTTCAGGGCGAAACGGTATTCCAGCCTTAGATTACTCACAGGGTTGTGAGAAGGGAACAGTCCTCTTCTTCCCGTCGAACTACCTCTACCATCATTTTGCTCGACCACCGGAGTCTGGCCCAAAGATCGTGGTGGTGACCTGGATCCATTTTGGAAACGACGGTGAGCCAGCGTACATTAAGACTCCGCTGGGCGAATCCCATACCGAATTGCGCCGTCGCCCCGATATGAGCAAGCCTGGTGTGCAGCAATTTGCGCGAAACCGCGATTTTTCCTTGCCGAAGTCGAATGCAACCCCGAGGACGCGCGATCGGTGTTTCACCTGGCCCTTAGCTACTTCGATTTGGGCGATTTCGCCATCGCACGCAAGTGGTACGCGCGGCGGGCCGAGATGGACGGTCCGGACGACGAGTCCTACGTCGCGATGTTCCGGCTCGCGGAGTCGATGGCGAAACTCGGTGAACAGTGGCCCGACTAAAAGCCGCTTACCTGCGGGCTGGGAGTTTCGGCCGACCCGTGCCGAGCCGCTGTATGCCATCGCCTTTCACTACCGCATCATGAAGCGCTACCCCTGCGGCTACCAGTATGCCCAGCGCGCCGCCGAAATCCCGATTCCCGAAGACGACATCATGGTCCGCGCAGACGTCTACCCCTGGCGTGCCATGGATGAGCAAGCGACTTGCGCATCCTGGATAGGCAAGCATGCCGAGGCGTTTAGGCCTTGTCGGCGCCTGCTGGCCCGCCCCGACATCCCCGACGGTTAGCGACGCAGGATTGCAGGCAACCGCGACTTTCGGTGCCAGCCAAGATCGAGGCGGCGTCGTCACACCCTGATGCGCTTGCGGGCAACCTCGTCGCCGGTCCGGCGCCGCCGAAGTAACATTCACCCTGATCGCCGGACCAGATCAAGAAGCCACCAAGCACACACTGAACTCGTTTCTGAACTGCTGCACCGATATCGCGCGGGTCGGACGCTTTTTGATGGTCTACCCGGGGTGTCAGCCCTGGACATGCGAGGCTGCATGAGCGCGCAATGTTGCGTGGGCGTTACGGGTTGCTTGAGTTTGCCGATTGCCGACCCGACGACGTATTCGGCGCCCAGATCGCGCAACTTCGCGCACATATCGAGGGACGATTCTGGCTGCATCTGGGCCAGGGCTCGCGGTTTTTTGCCCCCGAGGATCTCATCACCCGACTTACGGCGGTGCTCGACGCCTTAGCGCAGGTTTTCCAGGTGGGCATCAATTTCGGCGACGCGATTAAGCTGACCGGCACCTGCGCCGCCGAGCAAGCCGTGCACCGCGCACCAGACGCTGGCCGCTACGTCCTAACCGACGGGTTGGCCACCGGCCCAGCAATGTTCGACGCCGAACGGCTGGATCAGGCCGGCGGTCTGGATGACATCGACACGGATCCGATAGCCGAACTCGGACGGCGGGCGGGCGCTGCCGCACTACATACCGCCACCCTCGACGAAGTGCTCTGCATCAACCCCGTATGACCCCGCCTCCCCTATTCGCCATGCCACCCGGTGCCCTACCCGGCCGCGGCCGAGTACGCTGCCCACCGCAGCCAGCCGGTGACCGCATGGCTGCGAGATCAACCAAAGCCGGTATCACGCACAACCTGGCTCTGTAGAGGGGTGGGCCGACTTTCAAGACCTGCCAGGGCCAAGGGAGAAAGTGCGCGATCCCAGTTGTGCTGCAAAGTTGACGACCGTCGACCCACCGACATCTGTGGTCGTTGATTGAAGCGCGTAAGAGATGGTACGACGGCGCCGCCGGCCGCTCATTCCCGGCGTCAGCGTCGAAAATCGCTCAAGTTCACCCGTGCAGGGATTCAGACTCGGTGGGAAGAAAATCGGGTACCGTTCCTGGCAATCGGGACGGCGGGAGGGCGTGGTGGCGTTCGTTGAGCCGATCATTGTTGTGCTGGGCCCTTTTGGTGGCGGTACGTCGGCCGTTGCCAAGGTGCTGGACCACCTTGGTGTGTATATGGGTAGAGGGTTTGACTGGACCTATCGCGAACCACATGACACCTGGGAGGATTCACATATAAGTGCGTTGTGCCGCAAGGCTTTTAGCGTGCCCGGTGGTCAGCTGCAAATGGATGCAGGTTCGTTAAAGGCGCAACTTCGCGTTTGGGCTGACGAGCATCGCCGTGCGGCCTCGCCGTGGGTCGCCGGCCTGGCGTTAAGCAACCGCTTCTCTGCGTTGCGGTCGATTTCATCCGTGACGCTTGGAGTCCGATGGTGCCGGTCGTCGTCGACCGGCCGTTCGCAAAAACGGTGGGGTCGCTGAACAGACTCGGCTGGTGGAAGGACGAACAGGAGCGAGCCGAGTCAGCGAAACATCTGATCGCAGCGCGCGACCTAGCGCTTGCCAAGAGTGAGCCGGTCCGGGTGGATTCGAGGCGCTTCGCGCCACGCCCGACGTTGTGATCCGCCGCCTCGCACACGATCTGCACCTGACCGTGACCGACGCTCAGGTTGAGGCGGCCGTAGAGAGCATTTTGCAATCCGTTGATGTCCACGACGGGGACCCGTATGGACTTGATTTGCTGCTGGCCAAGGTTGAACGCAACCCCAGAGATGCCTGGTCGGTGCACATCCTTGCCCAGACCTACTTCGACTCAGGCGATTTCGTAAATGCGCACAAATGGTATGCGCGGGAGATCGAGATGGGCGGCTTCTCCGCCGAGGAGACCTACGTCGCGAAGTGGCGAGTCGCGGAGTCTATGGCGCAGCTCGATATGCCGTGGCCAGATGTGCAGGACGCCTACCTGGGGGCCTGGGAATTTCGACCGACCTCCGCCGAGCCCCTGTATGCCATCGCACACCGGTACCGAGTCGACGGCCGCTATCAGCTGGGTTACCTGTTCGCCGAGCGTGCCGCCGAAACCCGCGTCGCCGAAGAGGAGATGATGCGTGTCGATTCGGCCATCTACGCCTGGCGCGCCACCGATGAGCAGGCGGTGTGCGCATCCTGGATCGGCAAGCACGTGGAGGCCTTTACGCTGTGTCGGCGCCTGTTGGCCCGCCCGGATCTCCCCGAGGGGGGACGGCAAAGAATTGCGGGCAACCGTGACTTTTCGGTGCCCGCCATGATCGAGGCGGCGTCGTCATACCGTAGTGCGCTGGTGAGCAGCCTCGCCGCGGGTCCGGTCGACGCCGAGGTGGCCGTCACCCTGGTTGCCGGGCCGGACCAAGCCACTACCGAGCAGACGTTGAACTCGTTTCTGCACTGCTGTACCGATGTGTCGCGGGTGGGGCGCTTTCTGGTGGTCGACGCCGGCCTGTCCCCCCAGGATCGGGCGGCGCTGCAAGAGCGTTACGGGTTTATTGAGTTCGCCGATTGCGGTCTTGACGACGACTTCGGAGTCTTGCTTGCGGAGCTTCGCGCTCAGATTCATGGACGGTTTTGGCTGCATCTAGGCCGAGGTTGGCAGTTTTTTGCGCCCGAGAGTTTCATCACTCGCCTCACGGCGGTGTTCGAGGCCGAAACACAGGTATTCCAGGTGGGCATCAACTTCGCCGATGCAGCCAAGCTCACCGGCGCCTGCGCCGCCGAGCAGGCGGTGCGACGCGCCCCTGACGCCGGCCGCTATGTTCTCACCGACGTGGTCGCCAGCGGCCCAGCAATGTTCGACACCGCACGGTTGGATCAAGCAGGCGGCCTGGCGGGCACCGACCCCGACTCGATCGTGGCACTTAGGCTGCGTGCGGCCGCCGCCGGACTACAGACGGCCAGCCTCGACGAAGTGCTCTGCATCACCGCCGTATGACCCGCTTCCCTATTCGTCTGGTCGGAAGGACACCTCATTTCATTCGTCGGCGACAGGATCGTTCGATGAGCTAGTCACCCGCATCCGGCTGAGTGACAGCACCCTTTCAACGCTCGCTACCCCAAAGTCTGCGGTTAAGGCTTTCAGAAGTCGTGTTGTTCGCGACGCTGTCGCCCGCGGTGTGAGTATTCGTGAAGTCTTGGTTCTTCGAATTCGCGCGTCGGCGGCAAGGCCCGTGCAGAATAAGAACGAACACCAGTTGAAGGCAGTAAGCGACAAGGCGCTCACCGCTGCCCTGGTCGCGGCTGCCGCTGCGTGCTGACCGTATTGCCATACTGGAGGGCCCTGAATTGAGTGCACTTCGTGACCTGCTCTCACCGTCGCGCCTCACTCACATAGTGGATGTCGGCGCGAATCCGATCGACGGCCAACCCCCCTACACACCGATGTTGACTAACGGCCTGTGTCACCTGACCGGGTTTGAGCCTCAGCACGATGCACTGCTTGAGCTTGAGAAAATCCGCGGGCCGTATGAACGATACTTACCGTATGCGGTGGGGGACGGGGGACGCATACCCTCAACATTTGCCGCGCCCCCGGCTTGACGAGCTTGTTCACACCTGACCCAGTGAACTTGCGGCTGTTCGATTACTTGCGCCCTTTGGGGGATGTGATTGACCGTGTCCCACTTCAGACCCGCCGGCTTGATGACATCGACGAAATCGAGTACCTCGATTTCCTCAAGATTGACATCCAGGGCGGCGAGCTCGCCGTATTCCACGGCGGCCGTAGCAAGCTAGCCGAGTGTGTGGCGATCCAGACCGAGGTGTCGTTTGTGACGTTATATAAGGACCAGCCCGCTCTGGGAGATGTCGATTTGGAGCTTCGCAGCCAGGGGTTTACGCCGCACTGTTTTGCTGCGGTGAAGAACTGGGCGATCGCTCCGTTTGTGGTCGGCGGCGATCCTCGCCGACCGCTGAATCAGCTCTTGGAAGCTGACATCGTCTATGTGCGCGACTTCGCCCGCGCAGATGCGATGACCGATGAGCAGTTAAAGCATCTGGCGCTGATAGCGCATCACTGCTACGGGTCGTTCGACTTGGCGCTACGGTGCGCCGTTCTGTTGGAGGATAGGCGCGCGGTGGGACCTGGGAGCGGGCAACGATACCTGCAGATGCTCGGCACGAAGGCGCCGGCAGTGCGCACGGCCGCAGAGAGTATTGCGCAGCCCGTCGGTATGCGCCTCGATGCCAGTGTGGACCCGCATGGCCACGATCTGTTTCGGCCGCGGGCGAACCCAACCCTGAGGATGCGGGGTCGGTGTTCTCCTTCGCCCAGCGCTATTTCGAGGCAGGGGACTTCGTGAAGGCGCGCAAGTGGTATGCGCGGCGGGCCGAGATGAATGTCCCGGATGAGGAGACCTACGTCGCGATGTTCCGGGTGGCGGAGTCGATGGAGCAGTTCGGTGAGCCGTGGCCGGACGTGCAGGACGCTTACCTCAAGGCGTGGGAGTTCCGACCGACCCGCGCCGAGCCGTTGTATGTCATCGCCCGACGTTACCGCCTCGATGGGCGCTACCGGCTGGGCTATCTGTTTGCCGAGCCCGCCGCCCGAATAACGCTCCCGGAAGGGGACACGTTGCTTGTTCGCGGAGACGTTTACGCTTGGCGCGCGGCCGACGAGCAAGCGATTTGCGCTAGCTGGATCGGCGAGCACGCGGAGGCGTTTGCACTGTGCCGGCAGCTGCTTGCTCGCCCCGATATCCCCGACGGTGACCGGCAGCGAATTGCGCGCAACCGCGACTTTTCGGTGCCGGCTATGATTGAGGCCGCGTCGTCATACCCCAATGCGCTGGTGGATAGCCTCGTCGCGGGTCCATACGAGACCGGCGTCACCGTCAGTCTGGTCGCTGGCCCGTGTCGAAGCGCGACCGAGCACTCTCTGAGCTCGTTCTTGAACTGCTGCCTTGATGTGTCTCGGGTTGGGCGTTTCTTGGTGCTCAATGCCGGACTGTCTGCCCAGGATCGCGCGGTGCTGCATCAGCGCTACGGGTTTCTCGAGTTTGCCGATGCCGGCCCCGCGGACGGCCGGACTTCCAGCTCGCGCAGCTTCGCGATCAGATCCACGGGCGGTTTTGGCTGCATCTGGGCCAGGGCTGGCGGTTTTTTGCCTCTGAGAATTTCATCGCCCGCCTGACTGCGGTGCTGGACGCTGAAGACCAGGTGTTCAGGTGGGCATCAACTTTGCCGATGCGGTCAAGCTGACCGGTGCGTGCACCGCCGAGACGGCGGTGCGCCTGGCAGCCGATGGCAGCCGCTACGTTCTGGCCGAAGCGGTGGCCAGCGGACCGATGCTATTCGACCTAACACGGCTGGATCGAGCCGGCGGTCTAAATAGCTTTAACAATGGGGCGATCGGCGAACTCGGGCGGCGGGCGGCCGCAGCCGGACTACGCACCGCTAGCCTCGATGAAGTGCTCTGCATCGCCGCAGTCTGACCCATCGACCGCCTCGGAGACCCCGCGACGGGAAACTCGGGCACTTGAACTTCCTGCGAGTGCTCTGCGAAGACAAATCGCCCGTCGCGAAACCGCCGCCCTGGCGCGGCGGGTCCGTCGCGCTCGCTTCGAACAGCACAACACCTTCGAAGACTTCGACTTCATCGTCAGCCCTAAACTTCTTCGACTTCACCGTCAGCCCTAAACTTCCCGCCGCGATACTGCGTGACCTGGCCGCGCTGCGCTGGCTGGACACCGGGGAATCCGTCATCCTCTACGGCCCGGTCGGCGTCGGGAAAACCATGTGGCACAAGCCCTTGGACATCAAGTAACACGGCGCGGCGGCGACATCCGCTTCGTCAAATGCTCCCGCATGCTCGCCGATCTGGCCGGCGGCCACGCCGATTGCACCATCGGCCAACGGGTGCGTGAATACACCCGACCCCTGGTCCTTATCGTCGACGCCTTCGCGATGCGCGAGCACCCCTACCCAAAGCGACGATCTCTACGATCTGGTCTCCGACCGCGCCATCGCCACCAAACCGCTCATCCCGACCAGCAACCGTGCCCCCAAAGACTGGTACCCGCTGTTCCCCAACCCCGTCGTCGCCGAATCGCTGCTCGACCGACTGATCAACACCAGCCACCAAGTCCTGATGGACGGCCCGTCCTACGGCCCCGGAAACGACCCGGCACCACCACCTGACAACCGCGGCAGCTTCGCTACCCTCACCACAGCAGCGCCCGAGACTGGGGAATTACGTGACGGCTACCCCTGGGGAATTACGTGACCGCCGACATCCGGGGTAGAACCAGGCATCGACGGTGCCGTCGCGGCACGATCACGTGGCGTGGCGCCGGTGATCTGTGCCCGGCTGGAAGACCTTGGTATGGCTCCCGGTAGTGTCGACGCTGCCGGTATGTTCGACGTGCTGGAACACATCGAAGATGAAGCGGAGCCTTGAAGCAAGTTTATATGTTGCTGAGGCCAGGCGGCCTGTTGTTCCTAACCGTGCCGGCCTACGCTTTCCTGCACTCCGCCGATGACGTTGCGGCGGGCCATTTTCGCCGCTACAGGCTGCAAAGTCTGAGCCGCGCCGTGACCGGCAGTAGGTCAAACCACAATATGCCAAATAATGTCTGCTCCCCTCCCGCCGTTCGTACTTTCTACTCAGGACGCTGCCCAGTCTGTCGGGTCTGCGGCGACCGTCAGATGCCGAGCTGCAAGCTCCTCTGAACATGTGCGCCAGAGATTTTCAGGACGTACCGTCGACAGGCTGCTCGATTACGAGCTAAGCGTATTAGTTCGGGGGGCACCGTTCCATTTGGCACCAGCTGCCTCGCGGTCTGCATGAAGGGTTAAGCACAGACCTCCGAGCGTCAAAATGGCTTGTCGTTGGGTGCAGTGTGTCGCCGAGGCCGGTGCACAGATGCAGGCAGGGCGGCGCAGCGCGAAATTCGCGGTTGATGAGCATTCGCAGCTGTTGCTGAGCATGTCGTCGTTGGCTCAGATGCTTCAATATTCCGCCGAGTCGGCGGCGATAAAGTCGCTCGCTCGGACTCTTGAGCCACAATGCCAGCCGTCACCGTCGCGGACGCCGGTAGGGTTGAGCTATCCAGCGTTACTACGGGCCTCCGGATGGCTTCCGTCCTACCGAGCGCCCGGAAGAGGATGACGTGAGGTCGAATCAAGACCATCCCGACGGCGACACGCCACCCACACCGGAGGTGAGCGGCCGGCTCACGCTTGACGCGAGGACCCATCGCGCGGACGCCGGTCGACCCAGTGTCGCAGCGTGCTTTCGGTCGTCCGCCCGGCGTTGAAAAATCTTTTTTGGAGGCGGACAAGTACCGGGGCCAGGACGAATCCATCGCAAGCGTTATCGCGCCCGACCCAGTGCTGGTCGAGGTGTTCGGACAGCCGGACGCCGCCGCCGATTCGCTGCAGCGGCATTCGATTGGCGCAAGCACTCTGGACGGAGACCCCGCCGGCGACACGGGTGATGGCGGTAATGACACCTGGCGCGAACCCGACCCGATCGCGGCCTACGGGGTGACGGCGCTACAAGTTTCGTCCCGCGCTTCGGCCGACCCTAACACCGACAGGCTAGGAGTGCGCGACGTGCTGTCCGGCGGCAAGCTTTCTTTCGCCGTGCTGGCCATTTCGGCGATCGCCGCGCTCCTGCTCGGCGTCACTGGAGGTTGGTCGGCTGCAAGACCGTTGAAGTCATCGAGGCATTCACCACTTCGAAGGTCAAGTTGTCGATCCATGGGGACGCCCGGTCACTGGAGCCTGGGTTCGCTGAGGTCGTCAGCGCGGTGGAGAATGCGGTGGTCGAGGTGGTGGCGGTAGGCGACCAGGAGGCTGCGGAAGGTCCGGGCGTGATCATCGACGGCCGAGGTTACATCGTCACCAACAATCATGTGATTTCTAACTCGGGGGGCAATCCCAGCTCGCCCGATGTGTCGGTGACCTTCCGCGACGGCAGAAGGTACCGGCCAACCTAGTGGGTCGTGATCCCGACACCGACCTGGCCGTGCTGAAGGTCGACAACGTCGACAACCTGACCGTCGCGCGCCTCGGGAACTCCGACAAACTGCACGTCGGCGACCTTGTTTTGGCGGTTGGTTCACCGTTGGGGTTGCGCAGCACGGTAACGCATGGCATCGTCACCGCCTTGCACCGCCCGGTGCCACTGGGCGAGACGGTGCTCGACGCCGTACAGACCGATGCGGCCACCAACCCTGGCAACTCCGGCGGCCCGCTGATGACATGAAAGCTCGTGTGATCGGCATCAATAGCGCGCGTTATTTTGAGAAGACAGGGGCTTTCGTCGGCTACGCCATCACGATCAATGAGGCGGAGAGCGTCGCCGCGGTATTAATCCGGGGCGGCAAGGTCCACCATCCGACGCTAGGAGTCACCACCCGGTTGGTGAGCAATACGGTGGCCGGGGCGCCCCAGGTGTCTAACGTCAAGACCGGCAGTCCCGCGCAGAAGGCCGGAATTCTGGAGAACGACGTGATTATCAAGGTCGGCAACCGCGAAATCGCCGACCCCGACGAATTGGTCGTGGCAGTCCGTCAGCTCACGATCGGCCACCCCACGCCAATCCAGATCCTGCGCGATGGCCGCCATGTCACTCTTACGGTGGTCCCCGGTTCCGGCTGATCTTCGCCATTGTCGGCTCGGCGACTTAGCCAACCGCACGTGGTCGGGCGCTCCCGGGCAACGGCGCCAGTCCAACATCACCACAAGACAACCTGCCTGACCGGTGCCCCGCCGTCTCGTCGGTCGCCTCAGTTCCTGTAATCCGCCAGTCCGTCACACGACGGTGTGCTAGAGACTCTTCTGAAGAATGCGTCCGCTTACCAAGTTGGTGACCATGCATAATGTTGATACCGTTAGCCCTCCTAAAGAGGCGCAGGATCGGCGCCTGGCCGCAAGGGATTTCGCCCGGACATCGAGGGTTTGCGTGCCGTGGCGGTGTTGGCCGTTGTCCTCTTTCATGGTGGTGTGCCTGGCGTCGGTGGTGGGTTCATCGGCGTGGACGTGTTCTTTGTCATCTCGGGCTTCCTGATCACCGGGATGCTGTCCGAGGTGAGCACCACCGGCGCGGTCCGGTTGAGCCGCTTCTACGGGGCGCGGGCCCGCCGACTGCTGCCGGCGTCGGCCACGGTAGGCGTCGTACCGCGATCGGCTCGGCTGTCTTGTTTCCCCGTTGGAGGTTCGGAGCGTCATTGGTGACGGGATCGCCTGCGCGCTATATGTCGGCAACTACCGGTTCGCTCTACAAGGCATCGACTACTTCGCCGCTGAAGGTCCCCCTCGCCGTTTCAGCACTACTGGTCTCTAGGCGTCGAGGAACAGTTCTACTTGGTGTGGCCGCTGATGATCATCGGAACGGCGTGGCTCATCCGGCGTATGCGGCGGCGCACCGGAGCCGATGTCGCCTCGTCGCGACGCCCTACTTCGTGGTGCTTGCGCTGGTCGCGGCGGTGTCGTTTATCTCGTCGCTGGTGGCCACCCACGAAGCGCCTTCTGTGGCGTTTTTTTCGCTGCCCACCCGAGCCTGGGAGTTGGCCGTAGGCGGTCTGGTGGCTCTACGGCCGAGCAGTGGCGTCGACTACCGGGATCGGCTGCCGCAATCGCGGGATGGGCAGGTCTGGCCGTGATCCTCCTGGCGTGCAACGATTAGGCGCGACCACGCCTATCCGGGTACCGCCGCAATGTTGCCCGTGTTGGGCGCGGCGTTGGTAATCGGGGCGGGCTGCGCTGAACCTACCGGCGATGCGGCCGGGTCCTGGCATCGCCGCCGATGCGAGCCGTCGGCCGGGTGTCGTACTCGTGGTATCTGTGGCACTGGCCAGTACTGCTGCTCATACCGCCATTACTGGGCCGCCCACTGGGGCTGGCAGACAGGGTGGCGGCGGTCGCCATCTCCGGCGGGCTGGCCATGCTCACACTGCACGTAATCGAGAACCCCGTCCGATTCGCCGCTCCGCTACGCCGGTCGGCCCTCGCCAGTCTCGCGGTCGGTGGCGCCGCCACCGCGGTAGCGGTCACCGTGGGGATAGCGGCGCTGGTTTTGGTTCCTGTCCCGGTCGGCCGCAGCCTGCCGGCTCAAGCGCTGAACGGTCACTGCGGGGCCCCCCCCGTGGGCGGAAACGTTGACCAGTACAACGCGGCGGTACGGCGCGCTACGCGCAAGTGCAGGCCGCGGTCGCGGCATCCGCCGACCGACGATGTACCGTCGAACCTCGACCCCCCGCTCGCTGACGCAGCCGGCTGAGACGGCGCCTCTCGCAAGTGCTTGGGGGAATTACCTCAAGGTCGAACAGCCCGTGTGCGCGATAGGCGACGCCGCGTCCACGACCACGGTCGCCTTGATCGGCGACTCGAATGCCTGGATGTGGAGTCAAGGGGTTCCAGCAGGTCGCCGAACAGCGGCACTGGCGGCTGGAGATGCTGGCCAAGGCCGCATGCCCAGTGCTGGACTTGCCCACCATCACGTATGGCAGGGAGTACACCGAGTGCGACCAGTGGCGCGATCAAACCATCGCCCGGTTACAGACCGAGCACCCGCAGCTGATCGTGCTCGGCATGTCGCGGCGATACGGCACCCCCGGAATTCCAGGCAGGTTTCACGTCGTACGACCCGGCATGGCTCGACAGCCTGACTCGCCTGGTGCGGCAGCTGCGCGGCACTGGCGCGCAGGTGCTGGTGCTCGGGCCGATCCCGGATCCGCAATCATAGGTGCCGAACTGCCTGTCGGTCCACCTCGATGCCGCGACGGCCTGCTCGCCGCTGAGGTCGGTGGCGGTGAACGAACCCGGCATCGCGGCTGAGTCCGCCGCCACCAAAGCCGGCGGCGGACAATACGCCGACCTCACTGATCTCTTCTGCACCGCCGAGCGCTGCCCGGCCATCGTCGGCAACACGCTGGTCTATTTCGACGGGTCATACGCCGCGTGGAATACGCCCGGCTTTGGCACCGGTACTCGGTGCGCTGGCCGACCGCGCGTTGGCCAGGGGTTGACATACTGCTGACTAAGCTCACACATCCAGTTTCAAAGCCGTGTCACCCCGCTCATCGCACGTCCTCCCGCAGGCCGACCACTCGCGGTGGGTCATAAATGTTGTCGGGCCTTGCCCCAAAACGCAACAGATCACGCCGACCGTAGTCATCGGCAATGCGTTCGGCGAGTTGTCGAACGGTCACCGCTTCACCCGAGCAGATGTTCACCGCGCCCTGCTGCTGCCCCATCGCGACATCGGCGATCATCCTCGCGGCGTCTTTTACATCGAGGAAATCGCGTACCTGATCACCGCGGGTGAGGAGCACTTCTTGCCGAGCCTCCAATTGTTTGCGAATGTATGACACCAGCCCCAGCTCGTCTGGACCTTCCCCATACAGGTTGAAGAGCCGACACCAGGCAAAGCTGATGCCCTCTGTCCTAAGGAAACATTGGAGCACCTGAAAGGCCGATGCCTTACACGCGCCATATAAGGTGTTGGGCGCTAACGGGGTGTCGGTCGTCATCAGGCCTAAGGAAGTGTCGTACTCCACAGAGGTTCCGACACCAACGAATCGCTCGCCCCTGACTGCCGCGAAAGCGCAGGCCAGGTTGATTGTGCCGGTGAGGCACCCAAGGTTCAGTTGCGACGTGTAATGGCCTGGCTGCACATGCCAAGCCGCATGCACCAAGGTTTCGGACCCGTCGAGCAAATCTTCCAGTCGGTCGGGTACCTCTGTGAATAAGTCGGGCGTTTGCACAATTTCTAGTGCACGATGTGCCCGGATATCGTGCAAACGAGATGGATCGCGAACAAGCACCCTCACCGAGCAGCCCCGCTCGAGAAGGTTGCGGAGAATCTGCCTTCCGACAAATCCGGTCGCTCCGGTCAAGATAACGGTCATGGGAACCTCAGCTCCAGCAGAGTCCAGAGCCGGCTCCACCGGCAAGGACGACCCTTTTATCGATACTAACCGTCTTGTTAAGCCTGCCCCTCATCAAAGACACCTGCAAGCCATCGGCTCTTGAGCTGAGTCGGATCCTGTGCGACGTTCTGAATTCTCGCTAAGCCTTGCAAGAGCCGAACTGCCGCCTAGCTATCGGCTGGCCTGGCACCGTTTTGCGCTGAGTCCGCGCGAGGTCGAGGACTTGAAGCTTTCCCGCGGAAGCACTCGGCACTGTAAAGTTAGCCGAAATTGAGAAAGCCAGTGACGCTGTTGGGTTTTGGAGCTGTGGGCGTGAGGAGGTTCTGACCGACATCGACATCGTGATGAACCGGATGTTCTGGGTCAGCACTTATCCGGGCCCAACCAGACCGATGCTCGACTGCCTGGCGGACCCCATCCACGAATACATGCCCGACCAAGCGCGGTAGCGGTGCACTACCTGGTCACCGGGCACACCGGGTTCAAAGGGGCCTGGCTAACGCTTCTCCTGGTTAGCCGCGGACACCAGGTGTCCGGTCTCGCCCTCGACCCGGCCAGGGGCAGCCTGTTTGAGCGAGCGGAGCTTGCGGGCCAGCTTGTCCACGACTTCCGGGTGGACATCCGCGATGCCGAGGGCACCGCGGCATCGGTGTCGGCGGCAGGTCCTGACGTGGTGGTGCACTTGGCCGCCCAGTCGTTGGTCCGCGAGTCGTATCGCAGACCGAGGGACACCTACGAGACCAATGCCATCGGCACGCTAAGTGTCCTAGAAGCCGTCGCGGCTACCCCGTCCGTGCGTGCGCACATTGTCGTGACTACTGACAAGGTTTACCGCAACAACGACCAGGAAGTCGGTTACGTCGAAACCGACGCCCTCGGCGGCAACGACCCCTACAGCGCCTCAAAGGCGATGGCCGACCTGCTGGCCCAGTCCTGGATTTGCAGCTTCGCCGGCCCACCTACCGCCATTGCCCGCGCCGGCAATGTTATCGGCGGCGGCGACATTAGTCCTGACCGGCTGCTGCCCGACTTGATGTCCGCCTATGCCCAGGGCCAGACGCCGAGGCTGCGGTTTCCGTATGCAGTGCGGCCGTGGCAGCACGTCCTCGACTGCCTCAACGGCTACCTGACCCTTGCCGACGCACTGCTGGCCAGCTCCGGCCAGGGCCAATGGAACTTCGGGCCGGGCCGTGACAGCTTCATCGAGGTTGGCCAGGTTGCTACGCTTGCGGCTGAGTTGTGGGGTGACGGCCCGCAATGGGAGCTCGACCGCGGGAAGCATCCACACGAGGCGAGTCTGTTGGCCCTCGACACCTCCAAGGCCCAGCGCGAACTGGGCTGGCGCAACCGGCTCGGCCTCCAAAAGGCCCTGACGTGGACGGTCGACTGGGAGCGGCGGGTGCGCGCGGGCGCCAACCCCCTTACGGTCACCCGGGAGCAAATTGCCGCATTCGCAGACCTCCTCGATCAAAGCTTGACGTAATACAGGAGAAAGCTGACATGGAATTGGAATTCACTGCTCACAACATCCGACTCGACGACGGAACTTTCACCAAGCCCGAGTCAACACTTTCAATGGCAGAATATCCGTGGCTCATATCAGCTCGCCGAGTCCTAGAAACCGTATTTCCTGGAGACAAGAGCCAACTTCGCCTGGCCGATGTAGGCTGTCTGGAAGGCGGGTATTCTGTGGAATTCGCGCGCATGGGATTCCGAGTTCTAGGGATCGAGGTGCGCGAATTAAATATAGCTGCGTGCAATTATGCTAAATCAAAGACTGATCTGCCAAATTTAGAATTTGTTTGTGATGACGCCTACAACATTACCGAATATGGCGTCTTCGATGCTGTTTTCTGCTGCGGCCTCTTGTACCATCTTGATCGTCCCAAACAGTACCTCGAAACGCTTTCATCCGTGACAAATAAGCTCCTTATTCTACAGACACATTTTTCCCTTAAAGATTCAACAGGCACGAAGTTCAATCTTTCGCCACCGAGTGTAAACGAAGGTCTTGCTGGAAGGTGGTATGCGGAGTTTGCAAACGACGAATCATTCAGGAGGATGGAAGCCACAAAGTGGGCTTCCTGGGGCAATCGCCAATCTTTTTGGATTCAACGCGAGCACCTACTTCAGACAATTCAAGATGTTGGTTTTGACCTTGTCATGGAAGAGTTTTCCAGCTTAGAACCGAACATTGCGGAGTGTCTACTGGGAAATACTTATCAAACGAATCTTCGAGGGACATTCATCGGAATCAAGGTCCCGTAAATGAACGATCGCTGACAGGCAGGATGCGACTCCGCTTCGGGCACGACGCTTCATAAGAAGCTCAACTTGGGAACCGCCGTCACGAGACGTGCGCCTCCGCGAACGAGATCAATCAATTGGTTCTGCACCTCTTGGGCGATGTTCCAGGGCAAAATGACCAGGTCGTTCGGTGGACGCTCACGCAGTGCCTCAGGCGAGCGGATTGGAATGTGACTTCCGGGCATAAACTTTCCTTGCTTGGACCCCGCCGCATCACACACGTACGGCAGCAAGTCAGGTTTTACACCTGCGTAGTTCAACAAGGTATTACCTTTCGCAGCAGCTCCATACGCCGCGACGCGCCGGCCGGCACGTTTTTGCTCTATCAGGAAGGCCAGCAGATCGTCCTTCACGCGGTCGGCACGCTTCTGGAATTCGCTATAGGTTCCAAGTCTGGTCACGCCAAACTGGTCCTCGCGCGTTAGGAGCGAATTGACTCGATCAGTACTGGTGATTGCTGCCGCGGTATGGCAGCCATACACTCGCAGGCTGCCGCCATGCGTCGACAACTCCTCTACGTCCCACAAGCGCAGGCCAGCGGCAGAAAATATGTGGTTTACAGCCGTGAGCGACAGGTAAGAGAAATGCTCATGATAAATAGTGTCGAATTGGGTCTGTTCGATCAACCGCATCAGGTGGGGAAACTCCAGTGTGACGGTACCTTCTGGTTTCAACACTGCCGTCAATCCGCGGGTGAAGTCGTTGATGTTGGGCACGTGGGCGTAGACGTTGTTGCCCACTATTAGATCCGCGCGCTGTCCGTCACGAGCCAGTCGACGACCCAGCGCTTCGCCAAAGAATTCCCGTCTGACCGGAATGCCCAGCGCCTGGGCTGCGGCGGCGGTGCCAGCTGTCGGCTCAATGCCGAGGCAAGGAATCCCCGCTGCCACAAAGTTTTTCAGGAGGTAGCCGTCGTTGGAGGCCACCTCAATGACAAAGCTATCGGGCCCGAGCTGTAGTCGCTCGGTGATCATGCGTACATAGTGGGCTGCGTGAATGAGCCAAGTGCTGGAAGTGCTGGAGAAGTAGGCGTAGTCAGCGTCGAACAGTTCCTCAGCGCGGGCGTACTCCTCGGTCTGAACTAGCCAGCAGCGGTGGCACACCTTCACACGCAAGGGGTAGTGCATTTCCGGGGAGCACAGATCCTCGGCATTCAAGTAGGCGTTCGATGGGGGCGCAAAACCCAGGTCAACGAAGTTGTGCTCTAACGCCATGCCGCAGTGTCGGCAATTCATAATGCGACTCCCGAAGAAACAGCGCCGAGCAGCGTACAGGTCACGTTACGCGCTGGGAGGTCTCGCGGCACCAAGAGCCAAGTAGTGGCGAGCGGAGGGTCGTCGTGACACACCCCGTCGAAAGCGGATGGCAGAACACCGTGTGCACGTGGAGCGATTCGCTCTGTCGGCCCCGGTCGAATCCTGCGCAGTTTCTTCCGGTCGAAAAGTGAGCAGGTGTGTTTACGGGGTTGAGTCTGCCTGACGGTCAGCTTCGACGGAGGGCAGGGACTCGATGGCGGTGTGTTTGATGCGATAGCTGGCGCCTTTGAGGGCGATGACGTCGGCGTGGTGCACGATCCGGTCGATCATCGCTGAAGCGATGGTGGCCTCACCGAAGACCTGGCCCCAGCGGGAGAACGGCAGGTTGGACGTCAGGATGATCGAGGATTTCTCGTAGCGGATGGACACCAGTTGAAAGAATAGGTTGGCGGCTTCGGTGTCGAACGGGATGTAGCCGACTTCGTCGATGACGATCAGTCCGACACGGGAGATCTTGCCCAGCTCGGCCTCCAGGCGGCCGATGCGGTGGGCTTCGGCCAGTCGGCTGATCCACCCGGTGGCCGGGGCGAACGCGACCCGGTGTCCGGCTTGGGCAGCAGCGATCGCCAGCGCGGTGGCTAGGTGGGTTTTCCCGGTGCCCGGTGGGCCGAGTAGAACGATGTTGCGGGTCTCGGCCAGCCAGCCGCCGGCTTCGAGGCGGGCGATTTGGGCGCGGTCGACGTGAGGTTGGGCGGTGAAGTCGAAGTCGGTGATCGTCTTGATCGCCGGGAATCCGGCATATCGGATGCGTTGGCGAGCACCGGATTCGGCGCGGGCATTGGATTCCACCGCGAGCACGGCGGCTAGGTAGTCTTCCAATGACCAGTTAGCCTCTCGGCCTTGTTCGGCCAGCCGGGCGTAGTGAGCGGCGATCCGCGGCGCCTTCAATAACCTGGATTGGTGCGCGATGAGCTTGTCGGCCTCGCCGGGTGCCGGGGTGCGCTTGGTGGTAGCCATCAGGCGACCTCCCCAGTCCCGAACACTGCGTCGTAGGCAGCTAGGTCGGCGACTTGGACCTCGACATCGAGATGAGCACCAGCGGCTGGCCGGTTGCGGAAGTTCTCCCGCAGGACTGACGCGGCCAGAACGTGGTCCGGGTCCGAAGACAATCCCGCTGTGCCCCAGAGTCTTTCATGGTCAGCCACGAGTCGGTCACCACAGTGGGCCACCACCCGATTCAGTGTTGTGGTCACGGTGATCATGCGCCCGATCGCCTCCGGGTGCACCGAGTAGGCGTTGCCGCCCACGCTCACGTAGTAGTCCCGACCCAACCGTGTGGTCATTGTGGTGCCGGTAGTCGGGGCCACCGGCGGCAGTCCCGCCATCGCTTCCCGATCGATGGCCAGCGCTTGAGCCGGGATCATCCTGGTCGTGGCATGCCTACGTGGGTTGGCTACCCCTGAGAGCCAATCGGCGAGCTGGGCGTTGAAATCGTGCGGTGAGCAAAAGCTACGGCCCGGCATAAACGACGACCCGAGGTAGCCGTTGGCCCGCTCCACCAGCCCCTTGGTTTCGGGATCATACGGTCGGGCCTGGATCAGCCGGGTACCCAACACTCCGCAGAAACCGGCCACGCCATCGGCGAGGCGGCCCCGCTGGCCGATGCCGGTTTCGTTGTCCCACAGCAGTGTTCGAGGAACGGCGCCGACGCATTGGGATAGCAACAACCACATGCCGGCTAGCAGATCTCCGGTGATCCGCGACGGGATCATCACCGCGGTGATGAACCGTGAATATGCAGCCACCATCACCAACACCGGAAAAGAACGCAACACCCCGGCATGGTCGGGAACGACCTGGCCGGGGAACCACAGATCACACTGCACCTGCTCGCCAGGCGAATGCACCAGGCGGTCGCACGGGTCGGCCAGCACATACTCAGGGCGCAGGCGGGCGACGTTCTCGCCGAACCAGGAGTGCCCACCGGTCCAGCCGGCCCGCTGGGCGATCACCGTCGCCGGCATCGTCGGATACTGACCCAACAGCGCCCGCACCGCAGGTTCCACCTGAGCCCACGCTGACGACCTCACCGGCGCCCGCTCATAGCGCGGCGGACCATCCGAGCGCAGGGCTTTGGCCACAGTGTTTCGCGACAGACCCAGCCTCCGCGCGATCGCCGCCTGCGACAGCTTCTCCGACCGATGCAGCCGGCGGATCTCGGCCCAATCCTCCACAGTGATCACTCTCCAATCGAAGGGTGCTCACTTTTCGACCGGAATCACCTGCTCACTTTTCGACCGGAACCGACACGCTCGCGGCTTTTTCCAGCGTATATAATTCTCGACATAATCGCCTGCGACTAACCAGCATCTGCGCTTCGTCCGATACGTTTTCCTGGGATGCCATTGCAGAAACATCGGCAAGACCGCTAGGTGGCGCACCGCAACGTCGCAGACCCGACCGCGCAGCCGCCGAAAAACCGTCACTTCCGCGTGCGGTAGGCGATGCAATTTGCAGCTGCGCACGAGTCGCCTGGCTTGTTCTGGTTCGATTGATCTCTGCGACCAGGCGGTGACCCCACAGGTGCTGAAGTCCCTGTGCGCAAAAGAGGCGGACGCACGCGCCGCAGGTATCGCGGCGGCGCAAGGACTGCACGAATCTCAATTCGACCACCGGTGTGTCAAAGATGTTCACTCCGCTGCCGAACCCACGCCTTCGTTGACTTCAATGGCAACGGAGGCCCACAAACGATCACGTCCGCGGTAGGCACGATGAATTCACGATTCTCGTAACGCAGACACAACGAACCTGTCCTTGACGACCGTACGGGGCGGCGACTCGGACCCGTTGCCAGTAATAAGCAGTCTCGAGAGCGTTCAACTCCAGCATCTCCAAGGCGCGTCGCCGCTACTCCATAGTTCTTCAAGCAGGTTTTTGTCCCGAAGCGTGTCCATGGGTTGCCAGAAGCCGGAGTGAGAGAAAGCCATCAGTTGGCCATCGGCAGCCAGCCGAGTCATGGGCTGGTGTTCAAACACGGTCTCGTCGCCTTCAATGTAATCGAGTATCGGAGGCGATAGAACGAAGAATCCGCCGTTGACCAGCACGCCATCGCCCGGTGGCTTTTCGACGAAGCCCGTGACCCGGTCGCCCTCGCGTTTGATCGCCCCATAGCGGCCCGGCGGAAGCACCGTCGTAACCGTGGCGTGACGCCCATGACGACGATGGAAATCTATGGTCGCGCCGATGTTCACATCGCCGAGCCCATCGCCGTAGGTGAAGCAAAAAGTCTCATCGTTACGGATGTAAGCTGAGACGCGCTTCAGCCGCCCGCCCGTCAGGGTGTTGTCTCCGGTATCCACCAGCGTCACCCGCCAGGGCTCTGCGTGGTGCTCGTGCACTTCCATGCTGTTGGTGGACATATCGAAAGTTACGTCCGACATATGTAGGAAGTAGTTGGCAAAATACTCTTTGATGACGTAGCCCTTGTAGCCAAGGCAAACGATAAAATCATTAATGCCGTAGTGGGAGTAAAGTTTCATGATATGCCACAAAATCGGCCGGCCGCCGATCTCCACCATAGGTTTGGGGCGAATAACGGTTTCCTCGCTGAGGCGAGTTCCGAGGCCGCCGGCCAGCAACACAGCTTTCATGGCGCTTTGTCGATTTCGGGTGATATTAACTGGACCAATGCTCGCCTAATCTGCTACCCCACCGATGTAGTGAGAACCATCCTCCACAACGCAAGTCAAATACCCAAAAACATTGGCAGGAATGTTGTTAGAATACTCCTCCGAGAGATGACGCATAAGTAAATACGATCCAAGCCTCTCGGAAAGAAATGCGAGTGCCCTTACCTGAAATTTGTCATACCCTTTCAAGCGATTGCCGTAACGACGCAGGAAATCCCTACCTACACGCTCAATACCTGACAACGCTCGTATTAACCACACCTTCGGAAAAATACCGAACTCAACGCCTCCGGGGATGAGTTGCTCGGCGGTTAGAAATTCTGCTGCGCTCCGGTTATCTAGGACACCCAGCTCGATCGCTACGGAGGTATAGTCGAGAATATCTCTAGAGTAATGGCATGCCGCATACTGCCCTAGTATAGAACCCGGGCAGCTTAATGGCTGTGCAACCAGGAATCCCGATTCGCTCGGGGGTCTGATCACTGATGATAGCTCGGGCCTCTTCCTACACTCCTCAACGCCTAGCTCCCGCCCCCCCAGGACCGGCGATATGACACCCTCTGGAGAAAGAAAGATTCTCTTCCTATGTTGTGAAATTTCAATTAGATCAGCATCATCGGCGAATCTTTCGATTGCGATCGGTAAGACGTGTGTTCCTGCTGCGCCGAACGCGATCGGCCTAGCTTCGTGCCAAAATCGATCGAGTTGGCTGATGTGAGATATCGAATCGGGCTGATAACTCCCGAGCGCGATGCAGTCATCATACCAACTCCGTGGTATTAGAGGCTCGCTGTGGGTAATGCAGAACCTATGGATCCTGGGTGGTAATGGAGTATTCGGTGAATTGACCTCCGCGCGAGCACTTGCAGTCCGGTCGCTCGAACCTTGACAGAGCACCTCATCGAGGGTGGCGGTGCGCAACCCGGCGGCGGCTGCGCGCCGCCCGAGTTCGGCGACCGGATCCCGGTCGGTGCCATCCACGCCGCCAGCTAGATCCAGTCTCGCGATATCGAACATCGCCGGACCGGTCGCCACCGAATCGGCCAAGACGTAGCGGCCAGCATCGGACGCTCGGCGCACCGCCTTCTCTGCCGCGCAGGCGCCGGTCGGCTTAACCGCGTCGCCGAAGTTAATGCCCACCTGAAACACCTGTGCTTCAGCCTCGAGCACCGCAGTCAGGCGAGTGATGAAATTCTCGGGAGCAAAAAACCGCCAGCCCTGGCCCAGATGCAGCCAAAAGCGTCCGTGGATCTGCTCGCGGATCTGCGCGAGTTGGTTACCAGGACCGCAATCAACAAACTCGAGAAACCCGTAACGCTTCCGCAGCGTCGCACGCTCGCGCAGCCTGTCGCGATTCAGAGCTGACATGCCGGAATAGACCATCAGAAAGCGCGCGACCCGCGATAGATCGGCGCAGCATTGCAGAAACGAATTGATTGTCTGCTCGGTGTTTTCTTGATCCGGTCCGGCGGCCAGGCTGACGGTGACATCGGCGTCGCGTGAACCGGCGCTAAGGCTGCCCACCAGCAAATCCGGATATGACGACGCCGCGTTGATCATGGCCGGTACACAAATGTCGCGGTTGGCCGCGATCCGTTGTCGATCATGGTGAGGGATGTCGGGGCGCCCAAGCAGTTGCCGGCACAGCGTGAACGCCTCGGCATGCTTGCCGATCCAGGATGCACACACCGCCCGCTCATCAGTTGCGCGCCAGGCGTAGACGTCTACGCGGACCGTGAGATCGTCTTCCGGGAAAGAGATATTGGCGGCGCGCTGGGCAAATTGGTAGCCGAGCCGGTAGTCCTTCTGGACGCGGTAGTAAAGGGCGATGGCATACAGCGGCTCGGCGCGGGTCGGTCGCAGCGCCCAAGCTTTTAGGTAGGCGTCCTCAACGTCGGGCCACCGTTCACCGAGTTGCTGCATCGACACTGCCAGCCGATACATCGCGAGGAAGGCTTCCTCGGTCGACCGCAAAGTACCGATCTCGAGCCGCCGCGCATACCACTTACGCGCGTTGGCGAAGTCGCCCTTATTGAAGTAGCTCTGAGCAAGCAAGATAACCGATTGAAGGTCCTCGCGGTTGCGTTCGATCTCGGCCATTAAGTGGTCGGGGTCGAGCGCATCCTTCTGTAGATACTGGCTGCGGTCACCGAGTCGACGATATTTGATGTGGTACTCGCCCTCGAGGCGCATCGCGCCGTACGGGTCGTCGCACGCGGGTGTCTCGTGGACGACACCTTCGTAGCGCCACCGCAGCCCGTCGCGGAACAACTGCGTGCGCCAGCCGATTGTGTCGGCGTGCCGGTAGCGCAATCGGTAAGCATCGGCGGTCAGTTGAGTGAAATCGGGTGTGCCGACAAGTATGTTGTCGGCGTCCATGACCCAGATATAGTCGCCATAGCCGTGGGCGAGATCCAACGCCTCAGTACGATTATGGCCGAAGTTGCGCCACGGCCGTTCGTGCAGCTTACCGGGAATGCCAAGACGGGCCATGTGGTTTGCAATCAAGCCTTGGGTCCCGTCGTCCGAACCGGTGTCTACGATCACCCACGCACTGATGTGGGGCGCAACCGAGTCGAGTGTCTTTTGAATGATGTGTGCGTCGTTTCCCATGTGTGCTTCGTTCCACACAATCATGCTCAGACAGATCGCGGGGCCGGCGATCACCGGGTCGGACACGGCCACAGATCGTACCCGGGGGTCGGGGGTCGCGGTGTGGGATCGGGTCAGCACGTCGCTTCGGACGCGGCGGTGGCTGCGGATTCATCGGTCGAGCTGTTCGTTGCGCACCGCGTCAATGAGCCGGCTGAAGGCCCGCCATCGGCCGAAGGTTTCGTTGGGCGTGTTGGCGTAAAGACAACACCGCCGATTGCTCTACTCTCTAGCGGCCACCGACGACAGCTTTGAGCCGGTTTCGGCCAACGTGACCGACTGCGTTATCAGGGCTAGCGCCGAAGCCGGGCATATTCAAGATTCGGCGTGGCGGTGGCGTGAGACGGGATCTGGAGCCTCGCGCCAGGCTCGCCTATTTCAGAGCCTCGGAGCTCTGATCGCCGTTATAGTTTGGCACCATGGTCAATGCCGATATCGCTTTTACGCCCGGCCAGGTCGTGCGGTTCGCCGGCGCCGACGCAGTGGTCGTCGAGGCCGATCGACATAACGGCGAAGCCCGGTATCTGGTGGAAAGCGGCGAGGTCCGGCTGCCGATGTGGCTACCGGCCACGGTGCTGGCGGACCATCAACGCAGCGGTGGTGGCTCGGACGCCTTCGGCCGATCGGTTCCTCACGTACTGACGGTGGATAACTTCTTCGACGATCCCGACGAGATTCGGGCGATTGCGCTTGCCCAGGAGTACGTCGAAGACCTGCGTTCGCTATAAGGGTTCGCGCTCCACACAGCGCTTCTTGTGGCCACACCTGCGCGAAGAATTTGGGCGCCTGCTCGGCACCCCAGTGTCCCGATGGCTCGACTTAAATATGAACGGCTGTTTTCAACAGACCAGTCACCAGGACCCGCTGGTCTGGCATCACGACCTCCAGAGCTTCGCAGCGGCGATATATCTGACACCGGATGCGCCACCGAAGTAGCGGGACGAGCTTCTGGCGAGACCGCGAGCACGGGTGCCGCAGGCGGCCCGACCATCCGTTCGAGCGCGCACGACTGGGCAGCGAAGAGGCAATCGCGGCGGCGAAGGACGGTGGTCTATGACGCGTACAACATCGAGCACGGCGACAACTGGGAGCTGATGGAATCCATCGCCGGCCTGTACAACCGCCTGGTGATCTGGGGACGCTGCGCTGTTTCACTCAGCCACCACCTACGACCACTTCACTGATAACGGCACCACGCCTACCAGGCTGGTGCAGCTGTTCTTCTTCGACATCTGATCTGGCTGGACGCTGTAGCGAGGCGCGTGCCCGACGGCGTCGCGCCCAACTCGAGGCGCCACGCCAGTGGACCGACGCCCAGGACAGGGCTTAGCGAGTGCAACCGCGACTCGGCGTCAACCAACTACGCATAGACGCAGTCCGCCGCCCTCCTAACGACCGACGGTTACTCCTCGCTGAGGTTGAGCAGGGAGATGACGTCCTTGAGGTGGTCGCAGAGGTAGTTTCTGCACATCGCAGGACGAATGTCGTATACCGTGCACGCACGCGTCGACGGGTCGTAGAACCGGCAGGGTATGCGCGCCACGTCCGGTCGGACGCGCAATGCTGGATAATTAGCGGGGTTCTGCCACTCCGAGCGCTCCGGAAAAAGGGCCTGTCCCTCCTCGAAGTCGATGAATACCTCTTCTCGGGACACCTCGCGGCGCAGTAGACGGCCAAGATCATCCAGGAAGGCGTCCGCGTCACGAACGGGCCCCGGGATGAAGTCGCGATCATCAAGCGTGCAGCATCCGCCGAAGTTTCCGCGGTGACCCATGCAATTTTGGCTGCAGCTGTATGCGATGACCTGCCCCCGCAGCGCCTCTCGGACGGTCGCCATGGCGGGGACACTAGCACCGCCGATCGTTTCCTTTAAGGGAACAGCGATAGGCGAAGCATGAACCTCGGTACTTGCCTGTCTGCCTGCTTGCCGGCCTCTCTTCTGTCAACGGCATCTGAATTTGGGCCCCCTGGCGGCGCCGAGGTCAGTTTCAGCTGCCGCCGACGGAGCGCGATCGCACTCTGAGCAACTAGGCATCTGAACTCAGCGGATCGAGACGCTCCTGCTCGTCTTCTTGCCGTCGGGTCAGCAGAATGACCGGGATGACCCGCCGGGTCTGCTCCTCATAGTCAGCGAAACCAGGAGCCATCGCTTTCTGCCGCTCCCACACCGCATTTCGCTCGGCGCCGACAAGTTCGCGCGCGGTGACGTCGATGGTTTCCACGCCGGCATCGGTGCCAACCTCGATTGCGCCCTCCGGATGGGCTGTGAGGTTGAAATACCAATCCGGGTTCTTGGCGGTACCGGCTCGGCTGGCGAACACCGCCCAACCGCCGTCGACCGATTGATAAGCCACCGGATTGAGCCGTTGCTGACCCGATTTGGCGCCGGTCGAATGCAGTATGAGCAGCGGTGCGCCTCCGAACGACGCTATCTTCCCGTGATTGGCGACGCTGACGCACAATGCTTTTGATGCGTCGGGAGGTTGCACCGACTACGGTTCACCGGACGTGTTGCAGTCGAACTCGGCCAGCCTCGTCAGCTAAGAGGCTTAATCACCGCAAAAGAGCTTTCTCTGAGAGCCGGAGTCGTCAATCGCCGGCCGCGCAGCTAGCTGCGCTTAGTTCGTCGAGCTCGACCGCAGCAGCCAGCAGCTGCAATCCGACTTTGCGCGCGGTGGCAGCATCGAGCTCCACATTGGAGGCGTGCAGGGTTATGTACCGCTCCACACAACCGTCAGCGTCTTGCATACCGATAATGTCGACGCCGATGCCATAGGTGCTGCGTCGGGTACCACGGAAGAAGCGAGACCAGTCCCGTCACCCGTCTCGTCCACCCATTCGTCGACGTAACTACTGCCGGCCGGTGGCTCGACCAACGTTGGTGTGATTGAGCTAGTAAAAGTGTCAGGCACGGCGAATTCCCTTCTAATAGGGCTAGTCTTATAAACGCGAAGTGGTATATCAGAAGCTGACGCTGAATTTGAATTCGACGCGCTAAGCGTCTTGCGGCACCGGCGACCAATTCGACTTCTAACAGCTTTGCGTCGCGAAGTCTTCACCAGCACCGGAGTCGGATGCTGGGCACAGCACCGCAAGCCCCGACGTAGCCCAGCGTCAAGAAGCTGAACTACCGAAGCGAGCGGGTTCGTCGAGCTCGCACGCCCTCATAGATTGCAATGAGCACGATGGCGACGACGATCCCAATGATCAACGGAATCCAGGCGATTCCGCCGTTGGCGTTGCGATATCCGAACTCGCCGGCCACCGCTGAGCCGATCAAACCACCTACGGCTCCGATCAGCACTGTCATGATCATGCTGACGCTCTGCCTGCCTGGCATTACCAGACGCGCAAGGACACCGATAAGTGCGCCTACGATGATCGCCGAAATAATAGATTCGATCACTGCTACTCCCGTCGTAGCGGCGCTGGTAACCAGCGCCTTTTAAGTTGCTCAAGATTTCCAGACTTGCGAGGTTTTCATCGCATGCTGCTAAGCCGCGCCCGAACGGATAGCCGGATTCGCTAAATGGTTAGCAAAGATGAGTGACTACGAGGAAGCCAGCAGTCTCTAGCTCGTCCTCGACGCGTTAATGAGCACCAAAACGATCCAGTTTTCTATAGCTCGCTGCGCTCGCGTGCGGCGTGAACCGCAGCACCGAATGTATCACTCCTACCAGAACGATGCACGGGTCCGACGTGATGGCAGATCGACAGCACTCACCGGATCAGCCGACACTGCCAGACACTGCAGTCATTCTCGCGCTTACCGGTCCGTTGAAGCGAACCAGTCGATGGTGCGCGCGTTGCCAGCGACTGCAGCGCTTCACCCAGCGAAGCGGCCAGCGGAAGAACGTTGTCTCTGTCGAGGACGCGCAGCAGCCGGCTAACCCTCCGATTGGCAACTAGAGCCCAAATTGCGCCGGCCTCCATGCATTCCTGGTTTAGCAAGAACAGTTGCCGAATGCCCGCTGTCCCGAGAAACGTCACATCGGTCAGGTCCGCGACCATAGGCCTCGCCGCAGACACCAAGCCGCGCACGTACAGGCCGGCCGACTCGGCGGTGCATTCGTCGATCTCGCCACTGAGGGCAACGACTGCCATTGCGCGCGAACGGGTATAGGCCCGAGCCCGCGCAACGGGTCCCCGTGCACCGTGCCACTCGATCATCGAGTTACTGGAGCCGAAAGCAGTTAGCTTGTGCGGTTCGGATTGGGCGGCTTCCTCACTTGCACTCATTGACTCCACCGGCTTTCCAGATTTCGTCGAGTGATACCGGCGCGATGAAGAACACCAACCGAAACTTGCCGACCTGGATCTCATCGCCGTTGGCGAGCACGGCCGACTGCACCTTGGTGGCGTTAACGTAGGTGCCGTTGAGGCTGCCTAAGTCGACGACGCTGACGTCGCCGTCTGCAAGATGAAACTCGGCGTGCCGGCGGCTCGCGGTGACGTCGTCAAGGAAGATGTCGCTGGCGGGGTGCCGCCCGACGGATGTAACGGCCTGAGTCAAATGAAACCTGGATCCGGCGTTGGGACCGCGCCTCACAACAATCAGGGGCGCGCCGCTCGGCAAGCCGTCGGCTTTCCACAGCGCCGGCTTGACGGCGCCGGCAGCCGAACTGTCTAACTCCCTGCGGAAGTCGGTGTGGAACCTGAAGGTATTCTGGCTGGCTTCATCAGTTGGAAGGTCGTTGTCTAAGTGGCTCACTTGCTGTCCTTCAGGTACTGCTCCGCGTAGGCTCACAGCCCATTTACTTGCGCCGGGGCCTGGCACGCTGCCTGCGCAGACGCCGCAGTTCCACGGCTGCCTGACACAAACCGGCTTTCAGTGAGTCGGAGCCACGTCCGCGTCGAGCTGGCACGACGTTGCTGCGCTGAGAAGGCCCGCCGAGGGTTTGCACGCAGGAACTATCCAGGGCAGGAGCGAATGCCGATATAGGGAAGAACGAAGTTCGAGAGAGCCAGCAGTCTCTAGCTCATGCTCGATGCAGCGTGAGAAGCGTACCAACGAGCCAGTTGTCTCTAGATCGTGGTGTTCGTGTGCGACCTGATGTGTCGCGACGGAATTTACCACGTGAGCTCTTTCGGCGCACGAGGCACTGAAGTCACCTGCACAAGGGCGTCGTAAAGGCGACATCGGTCCTAGCTGTCGCCCTCGGCCAAAAACTCGTTGTCAACGCCCGCAGCGGTTCACTAAGTACACTGTTCGAGTCGATTGCAAGAACTGGGGAGCTGGATGAGTGAGACGCGGCTCGACCCGCTGGCCAGAATTGATGCCACAACAGAAGCTGTCAGCGGTCTGCGCGAGGTCATCACCGGAGCGGAACCGCTGGATGATTCGCTCGCCCGGGTAGCGGCGACGGCCGCCCGCGCCATCCCCGACGCCGACGCTGTCACTATTACCGCGCTTACCGACGACCGACCGCGTACCGCGGCGTTCACCGACGAGCGCGTCGCGCTGATCGACTACTGCCAATACGGCGCCGATGAAGGACCTTGCCTGGAAGCGATCCGACGCCAACAGCCGGTGCGTAGCCAGATCGTCGACCACCCCCAGCGGTGGCTCACGTTCAATGACGCCGCTCAAGTTGCCGGCGTGCGCGCCTGCCTGTCGGTGCCCCTGCTCATCGGCAACCCTGACCAGAAAGAACTAGTCGGCTCGCTGAATGTCTACAGCTACACCGCGTTGGCATTCGATCCGTGGGACGAGAAGCTGATGGGTTTGTACACTGCGGCCGCCGGTGCGGCCATCACCAATGCGCGCCGCTGGGAGCAGTGCCATGAAACCGTCGCCCAACTCGAGCAGGCGCTCACCACTCGCGCCGAGATTGACCAAGCCAAGGGGGTGCTGATGGCCGTTCACCGCTGCGGTGCGGAAGAGGCGTTCGCCCGCCTGGTAGAACAATCCAAACGCCAGAACCTGAAACTGCGCGAAGTGGCCCGCCAATTGATGGCGTCGGTTCAAACAGTCACATAGCAAATACATGCTTCGCTTCTAAGCGTGTGAGTCGATCGGGTCAAGACGCTCTTGCTCGTCTTCTCGCCGCCGGGTCAGCAAAATGACCGGGATGACCCGCTGGGTCTGCTTCTCATAGTCAGCGAAACCGGGAGCCATCGCTTTCTGCCGCTCCCACACTGTTTCGCGCTCGGCGCCGACAAGTTCCCGTGCGGTGACGTCGATAGTCTCAACGCCTGCAGCGGTGCCAACCTCGATTACGCCCTCCGGATGGGCTTTGAGGTTGAAATACCAATCCGGGTTCTTGGCCGTACCGGCTCGGCTGGCGAACACCGCCCAACCGCCGTCGACAGATTGATAAGCCACCGGATTGAGCCGTTCCTGACCCGACTTGGCACCGGTCGAATGCAGTATGAGCAGCGGCGCGTCTCCGAACGACGCAATCTTGCCCTGATTGGCTCGAAACTCCTCGATATTGCGAGCATTGAAGCTCTGCATCTCTTCGGGATGCTCGACCATCTCCTGCGAATCCACCACCACTCCTTACACTGACGACTTGATTGTGGGCCGGGTGCCGTGTGCACCGTGCCGGTCAACCGGTGTGCTTCATTGTGCGCTCGATGGCAACAGCGCCGAACGGCTGGCGACCGCCGGGTATGACACCCTTGCAGTCGACGATTTCGGGGTCTGCATCACCGTCATCTCGGCACGTTTGGCCCCGGCTGGCAGGTCGGACACCACCAAGTACGCCGTCGCTCCGGGTCGTTGGGCACCTCAGCAACCACCCGGACCGGTGTACCGCAGCGCAGGCACGGCCGGCCCGCTCGACCGGCCACCCAGTGCTGCTCCCCCTTGCGCCGGTCACCTGTCGTCACCTGCATCGCACCGGGAACCGTCGCTGAACGTCGCAACGCTCGCGCGCCGAGTTCCAGCAGCGCGTGCAGATCTACCGCTCCCACCGGCGTCCAGGGGTTGTGACCGCGTAAGAAGCACAGCTCGTTGGCCCACAGGTTGCCGAAGCCGGCGACGCACCGCTGGTCGAGCAGCGCGGCGATGAGCGGCCGGTCCGGGTCGACACGAAGACGCCGGGCGGCCTCCTCGATATCCCAGTCGTCGCGCAGCGGGTCCGGGCCGAGGTGGCCGACGACTTGGCCCTCGTCCGCGGTTCGCAGCAAGTCGACAACCGGTAACCGCACGCCGTAGGCCGCCGGTCCGTCGGTACGCAGCACGACTCGAACGTCCGGCATGACGTCCCGCGGTAACCAGCGCCCGGTGTGCGAAATGGTCCAGGAGCCGGACATTCGCAAATGCGTGTGCAAGGTGAGCTCTCCCGAGAGCCGGGTGAGCAGGTGCTTGCCGTGGGTGAGGTGAGCCAAGACGGTTCGCCCGGAAAGATTTTCGGTGGCGTGCGCCGGCACCCGCAGCTCGCCGCGGGTCAGGACACGACCCCGCAGCGCGGTGTCCAAGCGGCGGGCCAGCGCATACACCGTGTCACCTTCGGGCACCTTTCCATCGTCCCCGACATTGTCGAGTCGGCTCTCGCAGCGGTAGGGGCACTGCGCAGTGGGTAATCCGTCGCGATGGCCGAATACACCAAGCCCGAACTGCGGGAGCGCCTCAAAGAGCAGATCAAAGCCTCCGATAAGGGCGGTAAGAAAGGACAGTGGTCGGCGCGCAAAAGCCAACTGCTGACGCGCGAATACGAGAAGCAGGGCGGCGGATATAGCGGCCCGAAAGACCAGCGCCAGAAGTCGCTCGAGCAGTGGGGAAAGGAGGACTGGCAGACCAAAGACGGCGGCGCCCGAGCACGCGGCAACCGGGGCGAGACGAAACGTTATCTGCCTAAGAAGGCGTGGGAGCAGCTCGACGAGGCGGAGAAGAAAGCCACCGACGCAAAGAAGCGCAAGGCGTCGAAGTCCGGCCGCCAGCTTGTGTCGAACACCGGCGCCGCCAAGGCCGCGCGGACCGCGGGCAGAATCGACGAGTTGCCGGTGGCGCAGGCACTCAAGCTCGTGGCCGGCCTCGACAAGCGCCAACTCAGCACAGCGCTGAAACGCGAGCGAGACGGCAAGGCGCGCAAGACACTTATCGCACGCCTCGAAGCCGCGATTGCCCGACGCTGATCGCCCCTGCGGGCCTGCTACGGCGCGGCGGTGAAAGGCTCCCCGTCAAAACGCTCCCGCGTGACGAATTCATGGACGGGGCGCCGCCGCAACTTGGTCACTTGACGCACCGGCTTGCCGAGCGGCACGAGCGCGGCGACGGCATATGAATCGGGCAGCGCGAGAAGCTGTTTGATGCGGGGCTCCTCCGCCACGGCCATCGTCGTGAGCACGCCGCCGTACCCCTCGTTGCGGGCGGCCAGCAGCACATTCCAGACAAAGGGATACACCGACGCACCGGGCACCACGCCAATGCGATCGAGATTCTGATCGGTGGCGGCGACGACGGCGAGGTCGACGCAGATGACCAGCAGCACGGGCGCCTCGCGGAGCGGAGCGGAAAGCTGAGCAGGCGGCTCGGTGGAGTCGATCGTTGCTGCGTCGACGCCGGGCGGTTGCAGCGGATTCCACGGTGACTCACCGTTGGCAAGTTGTGCGACGTAGCGGCGGGCCGCCGAAAGCGCCAGGTCCGCCAGCGTGGAGCGGGTCTGCTCGTCACGAACGACGATGACCCGGACGCCCTGGCGATTACCGCCGGAGGGCGCGAACCGGGCGTTGTCGAGGATGCGCCCTAACGCGTCGTTGGGAAGCGGATCGTCGCTGAATTCGCGAACGGCGGGCGTTGAGCGCATGACCTCGGATAGCTCCATGGCTCCCAGACTGCCGAAACGGTCATCGGCATGCATGAAATCGGGTGTAGGACCGGGAGCAGTTGGACGCAGTGCCTTATCAAACTTCTGTCGAATACCTCTGGTCACCGTTAATTACTCAGCGTATATTTAGCAATCGCTTATGTGGACTTAGCTTCCTCACAGCCGACTGAAAGGGTACTGACAATGGAACAAGCCGCACTTCGCCCCTTTGCCGCGACGGGCATCGCCCTCTTGGGTGCTGGCGTCATCGCCGTCACTCCCCTGGCGGCGACGTCTGCGCCGCTGCCTGAAGTCCAGAGCCCACAGGTCGAACTGACTGCTTCGGCCGACGCGTTCGCGTTGATCGCGAACGCCCTTGACCCCACCGCTTCAACCGACGGATATCTGGCCTTCGCTAACTCGCTTGATTCCATCCTCGACACTTTCGGCAACCCCACCGTGAATGTGGCTGACACCTTGGCTACCGACTTTGTGGGATACCTCGAACTACCGAGTTCGCTGGCCGGCCTCGAGCAGCTGCTTTCCACATTAGTTGGCGACTTGAATGCCGGTTTCACGCTCTTGGACAACACCCTCGGCACGCTCGGAACTGACCTGACCACTGGTCTCGGCAGTATCGAAACTGCGCTCGGCACAACGAACCTTGAGCTCTCTGACTTGAATAGCGCCATCGGCGGCCTGCAGGACGCTCTGAACACCGACCTCAGCCCGTTGACCACCATTGCGACCGAGCTGGGCGCGGCTGGCCCGTTGGGTTTGGAGTTGTCTCAAATCGGCGAGCAGTTGAGCACAATCATTGGTCTCCTTTAGAGCGGTGCACCACCTCAGAATCGTTACGGCGCCTCATTTGCCGACTCGAAGTCAGCCGGCTGCGGGCCAGCCTAAAACCCGTGTAGCTGCCGGAGCCGCGACATCAGTCCTGTGATGTCCGGTTCCGGCAGCGGCGCTCGGCCGCGCACCCGGCGGATCGATCGGCGGGTCACCGAGCAGCAGTCGCGCCACGTTGCCGGCGCCGTACCGCAGCGCGTCCGGGTGATAGCCGCCTTCGAGCGCGAAGACGACGAGGCCTGAGCAGAACCGTTGTGCCATGCGGATCACCTCGGCGGCCAGGTGGGAATAGCCGTTCAGCGTCAGCCGCATCGCCGCCAACGGGTCGGCCCAGTACGCGTCGAACCCGACCGAGACGAGGATCAGCTGCGGGCCGAAGCGTTCGGCGGCCGGCCATACGGCCTGCTCGAAAACCGTTGCGTACGTGGCGTCGCCACTGGCGGCGGGCAGCGGAATGTTGACGGTGTAGCCCTCGCCACGACCAGTGCCGACATCGTCGACTGCGCCGGTGCCGGGATAGAACGGATACTGGTGCGTCGAGACGTACAGCACCGACGGATCGTCGTAGAACATCGCCTCGGTGCCGTTGCCGTGATGCACGTCGTAGTCGACGATCAGGATGCGCTCGACCCCAAACTGGCGTTGGGCGTGCCGCGCGGCAATGGCGACGTTGCCGAGCAGGCAAAACCCCATGCCGTGGTCGGCCATTGCATGGTGTCCCGGTGGGCGGGTGGCCGCCAACCCGTTCGTCGCCAGTCCGCCAAGCACCGAGTCGACCGCAGCGACCACGCCGCCGGCCGACAGCAGCGCGATGGTCATGGCGTCCGGTCCGGCGTAGGTGTCGGGATCCAGATGAATGGTCCGGCGCCCGGCGCTGATCCGCCGCAGCACGTCGAGATAGTCATCGGTGTGCACGGCGAGCGCCAGCTCCACGTCAAGAGCTTGCACGTCAAGCCGCTGCATCCGCGTGGTCAACCCGTCTTCTTCCAAACCGTCCCACACCGCGCGTATCCGCTGTGCGTTCTCCGGGTGGCCGGGGAGGTCATGGTCGACACAGCGGGAATGAGTCGCATAGGCGGTGGTCATCGTTGTGCCCTTCAGCCGAGTCGACGGCCGTCGGTGCCGAAGACGTGCACATGATCGCACTGGGGGCGCAGCTGCACCCGACTACCACGACGCGGCGGGTCGCGCCCGTCGGTGCGGGCGATCACCGGTTGGCCTGCGCCGGCACCGGAACCGACGATGTGGCCATACAGGTAGGCGTCTGCCCCGAGTTCTTCGACCAAATCAATATCCATTTCCACACCGGTGCTGCCCACGTCGAAGTGTTCCGGCCGGACACCGACGACGACGGTGTCCACCTCGGCGGCGATGCCTCGCGGCACCCGAAACTGCCACTCTCCTAACCCGATTGAGTCATCGACGAGCGGAAGGGTGAATAGATTCATCGCCGGTGAGCCGATGAACTCTGCGACGAACACGTTGGCAGGATTGCGGTAGAGCTCGCGCGGCGCTGCGCACTGTTGCAGCACGCCGTCTCGCAGCACCGCCACCCGGTCGCCCATGGTCATGGCTTCAACCTGGTCGTGGGTGACGTAAATCGTGGTGGTGCCCAGCCGTTCCTGCAGCCCGGCGATCTGATTGCGGGTCTGCACCCGCAATTTGGCGTCCAGGTTGGAGAGCGGCTCATCCATCAGGAACACCTGCGGGCGGCGCACGATCGCCCGGCCCATCGCCGCGCGTTGCCGCTGACCACCGGAGAGGTCCTTGGGCTTTCGATCTAGATAGGACTGCAAGTCCAGCAGCCGCGCCGCTTCCAGCACCCGGGCCTGAATCTCGGATTTCGGCGTCCCGGCGATCTTGAGCGCGAACCCCATATTTTGGGCCACCGTCATGTGGGGGTACAGGGCGTAGTTCTGAAAAACCATCGCAACATCACGATCTTTCGGCTCGGCCCGGGTGACGTCACGCGCTCCGATACGGATGCGGCCGGCGTCCACGGTTTCCAAGCCCGCGACCATCCGCAAGGAAGTGGTCTTGCCGCATCCGGAGGGCCCGACCAGCACCACGAACTCGCCGTCCTGAACGGTCAAGTCCAACCGGTCAACGGCCGGCTGGGTGCTGCCGGGGTAGCACCGCGTCACTTGCTCGAAACTCACCGAAGCCATCGGACGATTACCCACCCAGCCCGGTCACGGCGATTCCGCGAACGAAAGCACGTTGCGCGACAGCGTAAATGAGCACGAGCGGCAGCAGGATGAGCATGGAAGCCGCCATCAGCACCGGCCAGCGGGCTACGTACTCGCCTTGCATCCGGACCAGTCCGAGGGTCAGCGTCGCGATACTGTTGCGCTGAACCATCAACAGCGGCCAGAGGAAATCGTTCCACACCCCCACCCACGTGAGCACCGCGAGGACCATTACCGCGGGCCTGGCGTGCGGCAGCAGAATTCGCCAATAGATCTGCCACGGCGAGCAACCGTCGAGAATCGCCGCTTCCTCCAACTCAGCCGGGATCGTCGCGAAAAACTGTCGCATGAGGTAGGTGCCGAACGCGCTACCGAATAATCCGGGCACAATCATCGCCCACGGCGTATCGACCAGCCCGGCTATCCGCATGAGGACGAACTGCGGGATCACCGTCACCGTCAGGGGCACCATCAAGGTGCCCAGATACAGCACGAACAGCACGTCACGGCCCTGAAACCGCAACCGCGCGAACGCGTATCCGGCCAACGAGCAGAAAAAGACCTGACCGGCAGTGACGCAGCCGGCATACAGCACCGTGTTGCCGAACATCCGCCAGAACGGCATCAAGCTGAACACCTCGCCGTAGTTCGACCAGTGCGGATGGGCGGGAAACAGGGTAGGCCGGGTGACCTCGCCCTCCCCCTTCAGCGATCCCGACAACGCCCACAGGATCGGAAACAACGAGCACCATGCGATGCCGGCCAGTGCGAGGTAGAGCACGACGGCCCGCACGATACTGGGTCTGATCATCCGCACGGCTAAGCCCACGATCGCTCCTCGCTGACGCTGCGACGTCGTGCCAGCCGCAGCTGCAGCACCGTCAGGACGAGCAGAATGGCGAACATCACCCAGGCCAGCGCGGAGGCGTACCCGAACTCGAGGAAGCCGAAGGCATGCTGGTAGAGCATGATGCCTAAAACATAGGTCCCGGTTTCTGGTCCGCCGTTGCGGCCGGTGAGCACGTAGACCAGATCAAACGCTTGCATCGCGTTGATGATCGAGATCACCACCACGAAGGACAGGGCGCCACGAATCATCGGCAACGTGATGGAAATCAATTGTCGCAGTTGGCCGGCGCCGTCAAGCTTGGCCGCTTCGTAGAGCGAGCCAGGTACGCCCTGCATCGCGGCGAGGATCACCACCGTCGCGAACGGCACGCTTTTCCACACGCCGACCAGACAAAGCGCCACCATCGCCCACCTGGGTTCAACGAGCCACGGGATGGGGCCGATCCCGATCCAACCCAGCATGATGTTCAGCAGTCCGTTGTCGGTGTCGAAGACGAACTGCCACACGACGGCCATGACCACCGAGGAGACCGCCAAGGGTAGGAAGACAATGCCGCGAAAAACGGCTATTCCCCTGATTTTTCGGTTCAGTACCGCAGCGACCACGACGCTGATGACGACGGTCGGCGCGACCGTGCCCAGGGTAAAGATCACCGTGTTGCGCAGCGCGATCGCAAACAGTGGGTCCGACGTGAAGAGGTCGGCGAAGTTGCGTAGGCCGACGAACTTCGCCGGTCTGAACAGATCCCAACTCTGGGTGCTCATGTACAGCGAGAACCCGAGCGGAAACACCATGAACACGACGACCGCCGCGAGGTTCGGCGCGACGAAGAGCCGCCCGGCCCGGTCGCGCCGCTGCCAGGGCCGGCGACGCGGGGTGAGCGCGCGGGTGGATTCGTCGACCGCTGTCATGAGTTGCGCAGCACCTCGTCGACACCGCGAGTGAGATTGCCTGCCAACGATGTCGCGGGACGCGCCCCCCGGATGACCGGTCCGAAGTTGCGATCGATCAGCGCGTTGACTTTCTCCCAGGCGGGGGTGATCGGCATGCCGTCGGAGTGGGCGGGCCCGCCCGTCAGTACGCCGAGGTTGTCGATCCTGCCGTGCGCTTGAGCGAAGCCGGTCGAATGGAGCGCGGATCGCAGCACCGGGACGAAGAGTCGCGATTCGCCGATCAGGGCTTGGCCTTCGGGGCCAGCGGCAAACTTCACGAACTCCCACGCCTGCTGCTTGTGGCGACTGCGCGCAGCGATGCCCAACCCGGTGGTGCCGATGTTCGAGTGGCCGTCCCGCCCGTGCGGTCCGGTCGGCAGCACGGTGAGGTCGAAGTTCAGCCCTTCGGCCCGGTCGAAGGTTTGATAGCGCCAGTGGCCGCCGAGAGCCATGGCGGCCAGGCCCGAAGAAAACAGGTCCGTGCTGGACAGCGACTGCTGTTGGGTCACGGTGGGCGCGACGTTGTGCTTGAGGGAGAGGTCGGCGTAGAACTGCACTCCGTCCAGAAAAGACGGGTCGTCAAAGTTGATGTGGTTCGGATTGACCCTCGGTGTCGACCAGGCGGCACCGTTGTTCATTCCGAACAAGCCGGCCGAATACGACGGAACCCAGGTGTCCACAAATCCCCAGCGGGTCGGCGCTGCGGACCCGTTGTGCTTGGTCAACGCGGAGGCGGTGTCCAGGAATTCCGCGAAGCTCCAGGGGTTTTCCCACCGGGTCGGTGGCGGTGTGACTCCGCCGTCGGCGAAGAGCTCGGTGTTGTAGAACAGGTAATTGCCCGACCACTGCTCGGGCAAGGCGTACTGGCCATTGTTGTAAGTGAACGTCTCATACAGCGCGGCGATGCTGTCGTTTCGCAACTGTGCGGTGAACTCCGCGTCGCCCGCCAGCAGGGGCTTGAGGTCCAAAAGCACTCCCCGATCGGCCAACTCGGGATAGCTGAGCTCCCAGACCATCAGCACGTCGGGACACTTTCCGCCGGCACAGAAGGTGGTGATCTGGGCCATCGCGTCGGGCCCGGACAGCAGCGTGACCACCTTGATGTCGGGATGCCGGCGCCGGAATTCGTCGATGACTCGCAGCCGGGCATCCGCCTCTTCGGGATTGGCCGCGAACAAGAAGGTGAGCGCGTCGCTGTCGGCACCACATCCGGCGGTCAACGGGGCCAGCGCCGACGCGCCGAGCACCCCGGCGCCGCGCAGCAACGTCCGCCGCCCGAACGGCTTACCGACCATGGCGCGGACTCGCAGCGAGTGGCCAATCATGCTGCAAAGAAACGGATCCCGCTGATACGCCGACCGCAGTTGGTCAGGTCGGCGAACAGCACACCACGCCCGTGCGCGGCGCTCAGCGCGACGACGATAGTGGGCCCCGCTGCGATCATCTTGGTCCAGCCGGCGCCGTTGAGCCGGTCGACGACCTCCGCGATGTCCACCGGCTCGTCGTCGCCGATCGCGCTAGTGGCGCCGGGAGGCAGCGATCGGGCCGCCGCCTGCCGATCCCCCCGCGCGACCGCGGTCAAGAATGCGACCAGCGCCCGCTTGGGACGCGAACCGCCGCGTCGCAATCCGGCAGCAAATCCCGCGGTGCCCACCAGGCGTTGATTGCGCAGCAGCCGATACGAGAGCTGCACACCTGGCGGGACCGCGGTTGCGCCGTTGCGCACGAACTGCAGCACCATGGCGGGCATGTCCCAATAGGCGCGCAACTCTTCGATTTTCCATTCGCCGTCGACGTCACGCAGGTCGTAGCGCAGGAAGGCGGGAATGGTCATGGTCACCGCTCCCATCACCGCGCAGATCTCCAGGTCTCGGATGACGGCCCGGCCGCGGACCACGTCGAGATCGCGGCGGAAGGTGATGTCGCGCGGCGCGATGAAGGTGTCGTAGAACCGGCCGATCTGCGAGTGCCCCACGTGCGGCGCGGAACCGACCGGGTCCTCGACGCGGCCGTCGGTGGTGAAGAGCTTGACCCAGGCGGCACGGTCATGCGCCCCGGCCGCCTGCGGTGACCGTTCGACCGCCGCCAGCAGCTCGTGATCAACCGGTGCCATCAGCTGCTGTGGTCGATCACGATGCCGGCGGCTGCCATCGCCTCGACGGCCGCCGCAGTCGACGCTGCTGTGGTGCCCGCGGTCAAATCGGCCAGCACTCGGGTGGCGAGTCCCGCGCGTACCGCGTCTTCGGCCGTCGCCCGCACGCAATGGTCGGTGGCGATCCCGACCACGTCGACCTGCTCGACACCGCGTTGCCGCAACCAGTCGAGCAACGGTGTTCCGGCCTCGTCGACGCCTTCGAAGCCGCTGTAGGCCGCTTCGTAGGCGCCCTTGACGAAGACGGCCTCGATCGGGCGCTCGTCGAGATTGGGATGGAAGTCAGCCCCGACGGTGCCCGCAACGCAGTGCGGCGGCCACGAGGTGGCCAAGTCTGGGTGGTCGGAGAAGTGGTCACCGGGATCGATGTGGAAGTCTCTGGTGGCGACCACCTGCTGGTAGCCGCGCGCGGTGGACAGGTATCCGGTGATTGCGCCGGCGACGGCGGCGCCGCCGACCACTGCCACCGAACCGCCTTCGCAGAAGTCGTTCTGGACGTCGACAACGATCAACGCGCGCATATGGTCCACCGTATCGCCGTCAGCGCTGGCCGCGTTGTAAACCGGGCGTCACATCGCGCACTCCTTTGCAGAACAGCGGAGTGTCTTTGTGCCCACCTTCGAGCGACTCTTTTGCCCGGTCCGCCGCTTGTCGCTCGTAGGTGGGCATGAGGGACATCCCTACTGAGGCGAGCAGGAAGTGACGGATGTGGCTAGCGAGTTGTCAACTTATATAGTCCAGACAGGTGTCCAGCCGGCCTGCTAACGTCCTTGCCGGTACTTCAACAGAACGGGCGTGAGCATGCGGATCGCATTGCTGTCTTACCGCAGCAAGACACATTGCGGTGGACAGGGTGTGTATGTGCGTCACCTCAGCCGTGGTTTGGTCGACCTCGGTCACCACGTCGAGGTGTTCTCCGGTCAGCCCTATCCCGAGCTACTGGACCCCCGGGTGTCACTGTGCCAGGTGCCCAGCCTCGACCTCTACCGCGAACCGGACCCTTTCCGTACACCGCATCTGCGCGAGATTCGCGACCATATCGATGTCTTGGAGCTCGCGACCATGTGGACGGCCGGGTTTCCCGAACCGCGCACGTTCAGTCTGCGGGCCGCCCGGCTGCTGGCCGACCGGCGTCGCGACTTCGACGTAGTGCACGACAACCAGAGTCTCGGCGTTGGGCTGCTCGACATCGCGGCGCTGGGTCTACCGGTCGTGGCGACGGTACATCACCCGATCACCCGGGACCGGTTGCTAGACGTTGCCGCGGCGCGGTGGTGGCGTAAGCCCCTGGTGCGGCGCTGGTATGGCTTTTCGAAGATGCAGCAGCGGGTGGCCCGCCGCATCCCGGACCTGCTCACGGTCTCGACGTCGTCAGCGAAGGACATCGCGGCCGATTTCGACGTGCTGCCCGAACAGCTGTCCGTGGTGCCACTCGGTGTGGACACCGGCCTGTTCGCCCCTCCCGACCAACCGCGGGTTCCCGGTCGCGTCATCGCCATCGCGAGCGCGGACACCCCGCTCAAGGGCGTCGCGCACCTGCTGCAGGCGATCGCCGCCCTGCGCACGGAGCACGAGCTGGAATTGCAGCTCGTCGCCAAGCTGGAACCCAACGGCCCCACCGAGAAGCTCATCGCCGAACTCGGCCTGCCCGACATCGTGCACATTTCCACCGGCCTCTCCGACGCCGAGCTGGCGCAGCTGTTGGCGTCCGCCGAGATTGCCTGCATCCCTTCGCTTTACGAAGGTTTTTCGCTTCCCGCTGTGGAAGCGATGGCCAGCGGAACGCCGGTGGTTGCCAGCCGCGCCGGCGCCTTACCCGAGGTGCTCGGTACCGACGGCAGCTGTGCCCGACTCGTCAGCCCCGGCGATACCGCCGACCTGATCCGGGTTCTCGGTGGTCTCCTCCGATCGCCCGATGAGCTGCGCCGGCTGGGCGCGGCCGGTCGGCGGCGCGCACTCGAGGTGTACAGCTGGGAGTCGGTGGCCGCGCAGACGGTGCAGGTTTACCGACGCGCGATCGCAAGGAGTGCACAGCGTCCCGTGGCGAGCAATGCCGTGGGCGAGCCGTGCTGACGGTCGACTTCGACCGGCTGGGCATCGGCCCGGGAACCAAGGTCATCGACGTCGGGTGCGGAGCCGGCCGGCACAGCTTCGAGGCATACCGCCGCGGTGCCGACGTGGTCGCCTTTGATCAGGACGCCGCCGAATTAGCCAACGTGAGCACGGTTCTGCGCGCCATGGCAGATAAGGCCGAGGCGCCGATGTCGGCGCGGGCCGAGACGGTGATTGGCGATGCGCTGGCGTTGCCCTACGTTGACGGCACCTTCGACTGCGTGATCGCCTCGGAAATCCTGGAGCATGTCCCGGCGGACGACGCCCTGATCCGCGAATTGATCCGGGTCCTCAAGCCAGGCGGCGCTCTCGTGGTGACGGTGCCCCGGTGGATGCCGGAACGTGTGTGCTGGCTGTTGTCGCAGGAATACCACAGCAACGAAGGTGGCCACGTCCGAATTTACCGGGCCAGCCAATTGCGCGCGAAGATCGAAACGGCAGGTGTGGCCTTCAGCCGTAGCCACCACGCCCATGGCCTGCATACGCCTTTCTGGTGGCTGAAATGTCTTGTCGGTGTGGACAACTCCGATCATGCTGCGGTGACCGCGTATCACAAGCTGCTGGTGTGGGACATCATGGAGCGGCCACGGATCACCCGGCTGACCGAGAAGGTGCTCAATCCGCTGGTAGGCAAGAGTGTCGCACTTTACTTCGAGAAGCCGGTGCACGCCGTTGAACCGGTATAGACCACCGGCGGTGCCCGGTATCTTCTCTGAAGCACAGTGTCGCCAGACAGCGGAGTCGATTGCCGCCGTTCAGGAGTCGTCCGGTGCCATCCCGTGGTCACCCGGCGGACACACCGACCCCTGGGACCACGTCGAGTGCGCCATGGCGCTCACTGCGGCGGGCTTGATCGAGCCGGCGCGCCACGCGTTCGGCTGGTGCCGTTCGACGCAGCGAGTCGACGGCACCTGGCCGATCCAGTTGCGTGGCGGAGTGGTCGAAGACGCGAACAGCGACAGCAATTTCTGCGCGTATGTCGCGGTCGGCGTCTGGCACCACGTCCTGGTCACCGGCGACCGCCACTTCGCCGTCGCAATGTGGCCGACGGTGAGCGCCGCCATCGACTTCGTACTCGGGCTACAGCTCGCCGGCGGGGAGATCTGTTGGGCGAGCGGCCCGTCCGGTCCGATCGGTGAGGCGCTTCTGACCGGGTGCGCGAGCGTGTTCCACAGCATCCGCTGCGCTTTGGCGCTGGCCACCTATCTCGACCAGCCGCAGCCAGAGTGGGAAATGGCGTTGGGACGCCTCGGGCATGCCATCACCGCCCACCCCTCGGCCTTCAATCACAAGCCGCACCATTCGATGGACTGGTACTACCCGGTGCTGGGTGGTGCGCTGCGCGGTCCGACCGCGCGGGCCCGGATCGCCGACCGCTGGTGTGATTTCGTGGTCGACGGACTCGGTGTCCGGTGTGTCGACGATCGGCCCTGGGTGACCGGTGCCGAAACCTGCGAATTGGTGCTGACGCTCGAGGCGATGGGTGGCCGCGGGGCGGCGCTGCGCCAATTCGCGGCCATGCAGCATCTACGTGAAGACGACGGATCTTATTGGACCGGTTTGGTATTCAGCGACGGCAAGCGGTGGCCGGTTGAGCGCACAACGTGGACCGGGGCCGCGGTGATCTTGGCAGCCGACGCATTGTCGTCGACGACTCCGGCAAGTGGCATCTTCCGCGGCACCGACTTGCCGCGCGGCCTCGAGGGTGACTACGACTGCGAATGCGTCGGCACGCCGACCGGACCCTAGGTTCCGCTGCTGCCGTCAGGCCCACCTGACGTTCTTTCCAGCACCCGCAGCGACCCGGTTTGAGACGTTTCTGAGAAATCGCCGGATTCTGTTGCCCGACAGTAGATTCGGTATGGGGCCTGACCGCCGTCGCGTGGGTCCGGAAACACATCGTGGATGATCAGCGCACCGCCGACCTGCACCCAGCGTGCCCAACCGTCGAAGTCTTGCTGCGCAGCCGCTTCACTATGCCCGCCGTCGATGAACAGCAGCTGCAGCGGCGTGTGCCACGCGCGAGCCACCACCGCGGACTTGCCGACTACTGCCACCACGGTGTCGTCGAGCCCCGTGTTGTCGAGGGTGCGGCGAAAAGTGGGCAAGGTGTCGAACCGACCGGTGGCTTCGTCGACCATGGACGCGTCATGGTACTCCCAACCCGGCTGGTGTTCTTCAGATCCGTGGTGGTGGTCGACGGTGAAGAGGACACTTCGGCGAGCCAGCGCGGCGGCTCCGAGTAGCACCGTCGACTTGCCGCAGTAGGTGCCGATCTCCACGCCGACACCATCGTCGAAATAGTGCAGTGCCGCCTCGTGCAGCGCCCGGCCCTCGGCGTCCGGCATGAATCCGGTGACTCGAGCGGCCAATTCGATCAGCCGGGTCGTGCGCTTGGTGAAATCCGACGTAGACGTCACAACGCCAACCTAACAACTCACCTGGCATGATTCCCGGCATGGACGTCGACCATCCCGAGCGCGACCAGAGTTGGGACACCCGGGCACGTTCAGAGACCGAGATGCAACGACTGGATCGCAACTGGGCCAGCTTGCTGCAGGAGCTGCGGGTGGTGCAGACCGGCGTCCAGTTCCTCACCGGATTTCTGCTGGTATTGCCGTTTCAGCCGCGATTCAGCACGCTGGACGCCACGATGCGCGGTGTCTATCTCGCGACGGTGGCCTGCTCAGTCGGCTCGACCGTGCTACTGATCGCCCCGGTCGGGATGCATCGCATATTGTTCCGGCAACGCAAATTGCGGCTACTGGTATCGGCTTCGCACCGCTTCGCTTTAGCGGGCCTCAGTTTGCTCGGCTTGGCTCTCACCGGCGTCACGGTAATCATCTTCGGCACAGTGGCCGGTCAAGCCGCCGGGGTCATCGCCGGGAGCTGTGCGTTTGCCGGACTACTCAGTTTATGGATTGTTGTGCCGCTCGCATTCCGCGTAATCGTGCGCTCGACACCCGAAGAAGCGATAGCATCCAACGGTTTGCACACCGACTAGTGAGGGAACCCCCCGCCCATGTTGATCCGGAGAATTGCTCGTCCCCTGCTGTCAGCGGTATTCATCGGCCAAGGTGTAGAGACGTTGCGAAACCCCCAGGTTGGCGCCGAAGCGGCCCAACCGGCCATGGAAGGTTTACGCCAGCTGCCGGATCCGGTCGGCCAAAGTGTCCCGAGCGATCCAGAAACATTTGCTCGCGTCAATGCGGCGGTCCAGATTTCCGGTGGTCTGCTGCTTGCCACCGGTAAGGTGCCGCGGGTCGCTTCCGCGGTGCTGGCGTTCACGGTGATACCCGGTAGCTTGGGCGGGCACCAGTTCTGGAGCGAGTCCGATCCCACCCGCAAAGCCGAGAAACGGCGCGGGTTTTTGACTGATCTGAGTTTGCTGGGCGGGCTGATGATCGCCTCGGCCGACACCGCCGGTAAGCCGTCGCTGGGTTGGCGGGGCCGGCGTGCCGCCGAGCGGCTGTCCGGGGCGGTGTCGTCGGCGTTGCCGGGTGGCGGCCCGGATGCGCTGATCGATCAGGAGCTGCTGGACAAGCTCGGTCATGGCCTCCAAGTGGGGGCGGAGCGGGGGCGCGAACTGGTCAGCACGGCGGCCGAAAAGAGCGAGCCCTATGTCGAGGCGGCCCGTGAACGCGCGGGCGAGCTGGCGAGCACGGCGGCGGAACGCAGCGCGCCGGTGGTTCGAGCCGCCCGCAAGCGGGCACGCAAGCGCGGTGCCGAGCTGGCTGAGGTGCTGCGCGAACGCGGCAGCGACTTGGCCGAAACTGCCCGCGACCGCGGCAGTGAACTCGCCGACATCGCCCGCGACCGCAGCGCGGAACTCGCCGATGCGGCCCGCGACCGGGGCGCCGACTTCGCCGACACTGCCCGGGAACGCGGCGCCGAGCTCGGGGAGCGTGCCCGAGACCGCAGCCTCGAACTCGCGGAAAAGGCCCGCGACCGGGGCGGCGACTTAGCCGACACGGCGTTGGATCGGGGCGCCGATCTCGCCGACATCGCCCGGGCGCGCAGCACCGAATTGGCCGCGCGAGGCCGCCTGAAAGCTAGCCGTTGGCGCTGACCGGCTGACTGGCGGCAGGCGCCGTCGATTTGCGGTTACCGCCCCGCCAGACGTACACCGTCCACGAGATCACCACGACGGCGAATACCGACACCTGCACGGCTATCGCCCAACCGGCGGGATACAACACGCCGGTGAGATAGTGGGCGATGAAACCCTCCGACGGCAGCGGCGGCATACCCGCGCGGGCGCGGGCCCAGCGCTCCAGACCGGTCAGGGGGCACCCGATATGCCCGGCCGCGCTGCCTATTCCCCAGACCACGGCTGCCACGTGCAGTCCTATCGTCCGCCGCCAGCGCAACGCGAGGCAGCCGCCGGCGACCAGGTAGCCGATGAACAGGAAATGCGTGACCACGGTCAGCGCAACGACGACCGCATACATTCCAGCAGTTTAGCGATGCGCGGCAGCCAGGAACGCCGCCACGATGTCGTCGATGTCTTCGCCGACATCGACGACCATCCCTCGCTCGTCGGGTTCGAGCGGCTCCAGCGCATCGAACTGGGAGTTGAGCAAGGCGGACGGCATGAAATGACCCTTTCGTGCCGCCTGGCGGGCCCGGATGACTTCCGGTGAACCGCTCAAATGCAAGAAGCCGACCGTTGGACACTGTGCGCGCAGCTGGTCGCGGTATTTGCGTTTGAGCGCCGAGCAGCTCATCACACCGCCGTCTCGGTGACCGGCCAGCCACTCCCCGACCTCGTCGAGCCAGGCCCGCCGATCCTCGTCGTCGAGCGGATGGCCAGCGGTCATCTTCTCGATGTTGGCCCTCGGGTGAAGGTCGTCGGCGTCGGCGAAGGGCACTTGCAGCCGTCGGGCGAGCGCGGTGCCGACGGTCGATTTTCCCGAACCGGAAACGCCCATGACCACCACCGGGGACCTGTCCCCGGGTGATTTCGGCACGGTCATAACTCGTTTGCTAAGGAGAAGCCCTCCCATGCCATCCGCCGCTCCGGGTGCGGGTCGTATTCGACGCGGCATTTGCGGTCGAACACCAGCACCGCACGGTTGAGGTTGGTGTAGGCCGGCCACCCGTCACCGGGCGTTCCGGTCTGGCTGAACGAACGCCAACGGCGTTGAATTTCGTTGCTGACCCGGACAGCGGCCCAGCGGTCGGCCGCGGCGGTGAGCAGCGCACCGAACCTGCTGCGGTAGATGTCGAAAACAGCCAGCAGTTCCGTCGCGTGCGTCGCGCCGAGGCCCGACCAGTGCAGGATTCGGGGCGCGAAGTCGTACCGGTACAGATAGGTCGGCGCGTTGGCCCCGTGAGCCTCGGCGATCTGCCAGACCGCCGAGCCGAAGGCGAAGTCGCCGCCCAGCCGCACACACGCCGCCGAATTCGGATAGCCGGGGTAGGCACCGGTAATACGTTCGCGGGCAGCAGGATCGGTGTCGGCCAGCAACGCTTCGATCATCGGCTCCGTTGTCGGCAGTAGCCGCAGAAACCGGGTGAACAGCCGGCCCTCGTCGGCGTTGGTCCCCACGATCAGCGGGACCCGATGTGCGGCACCGCGCCGCATGGCGTCGACGGGATCCATTGGCAGATAGTCGTCGCCGAACACCGGACCTATCGGAAAGGCCCCCAATCGGTTTTCCATGCCGTCGTCGATCAGACGGTCCTGGGCAGCCACCAGTTCGGCCGGGGATGCGTTCATCAGCGCGCTGGCAGCGTCCTCCCGGCGCACCCCGAGCAGGGCGGGAACGCGGTCGGCGAAGCGGGCCGCAACTTCGACCGAGCGCACCATGCCCGCTGCCGGACTTTCCGAAATAGCCTGCGCGAACAGTCCTTCGGCGGCCGGAACGGCCAGCAGGGTGGCGACCGCATGCGCGCCGGCACTTTCGCCGAAGATCGTGACGCTGTGCGGGTCGCCGCCGAAGGCGGCAGCGTTGTCGCGAACCCAGCGCAACGCCAACACCAGGTCACGCAGGTAGAGGTTGCTCTCGATGGTGATGTCGTGGGTCGACAACGACGAGAGGTCCAGACACCCCAATACGCCGAGCCGGTAGTTCACCGAGACGTACACGCAGCCCCGGCGGGCCAGCGCTGCACCGTCATAGAGCGGGGTGGCCGAGCTGCCCAGGATGTATCCGCCGCCGTGCACGAAAACCATGACCGGCAATGCCGCACCGCGCGAGTCGTCCGGTGTGACGACGTTCAGGGTAAGGCAGTCCTCCCCCATCGCCTGGTATTTGCCGACGCCCAGCAGGGTGTAGCGACGTTGTTGGGGCGCACAGTTGGTGAACCCGTGGCAATGTCGGACGCCCGACCACGGCTCGGCCGGCTGTGGCGCGCGGAAGCGCAGCGGACCGACGGGTGGTCGTGCATAGGGGATCGAACGCCAACGGTTCACGCCGTCGCGGGTGAAGCCCTCGACGATTCCGGTCGTGGTGGCTGCCCGGACGGTGTGTTCGTGCATAGCCCGACGGTAGCGAACCGGTGGCCCACGCGTGCGGGGTGGCGGAGTTCCCGCTACCCGTTGCGGCTGCGGTCGTTCGCCGGTAATGGCGACCTACCGCCGGATTCCACCTCGAGAACCCGGATCTCACCTACCCCGCCGTCGACTTCGACGAGCGCCCCGGGCGGCAGCCGCCGCGTCGCACCCTGCGCGTCGACAACACACGGAACACCGAATTCGCGGGCCACGACGGCGGCGTGCGACATCGGCCCGCCCAACTCCGTCACCACCGCGGCCGCGTAGGAGAACGCGGCGGTGTAGCCCACGTCGGTGACCTCGGCGACGAGGATCTCCCCCGGTTGCAGCTCGTCGATGGTGTCCGGCCGGACGACCCGCACGCGGCCGCGCGCGCAGCCACGGCAGGCGCCGACACCGGGCAGCGTTTCACCGGCGGCCAGTACGGCGGTCAGTGCGGTGCCGGTCTGCCACCGGCCGCTGAAGAATGCCGGCGGGACAACTTCGGCCAGCCTGGTTTGCTCGGCGCGGCGGCGCGCCACCACGGCGGGCACGTCCGGCGGCAGCGCGTCCAGTTCGTCGACCAGCAGGTAGAAGACGTCGTCGGCGGTCTCGACCACGCCGGCGTCAACCAGCCTTCGGCCTTGCTCGCGCAGCAGGGTGCGCAGGATCCAGATGGCACGCACCATCCGGTCGCGACGCACTTCCCGGTCGCGGAGCTGACGAGCGGCCAGCTGCGCAACGAGCCGGGCGTGCCGCGGGATCGCCGGACGCGATGCTGCCGCCCGGGTGGGGAGCTGCAAGGATTTGGCCACCATCCGGATCAGTAATTCGGGGTCGTCGGCGTAGCTGGCGGCGCGCATCTCGACCTCGGCGGGGCCGCGGTGCCCGATGAGGGCCAGCTCGGCGAGGACAGCCGAGTGAAACCGCGGTGCCCGCGCCGACAGCGCGTCGAGGTGGTCACCTGGTTCCGCCAGGATGCGGGCCACCTCGGGGTCGCGGTGCGCCTCGTGTACCAGCCGGTACACCGCGTTCAGCGGCTCTGCGCTGGCCAGATCCTGACCGACGGGGAGCACCGTGTCGCGTCCGCTCAGCCCGCGCAGGATCACGCTGAGCGCGGCGAAGGACATGAACGAGCCCATGGCCAGCACCCAGCCGTGGCTGACATGGTCTCGCGCCAACAAGATGAGACTCGACAACCGGCGGTCCGCAAGTCGCGAAAGGTCTTCTGCTGCCAGGTATTCCATCCGTTCGATATCGGCGACGTAGTCTGCGGTGTCGTGCGCCGCGCCGAGGCTGAGCCCAGCCAGGTTGACCCCGAACACACCGATGTTGCGAAGCGTGCGCCACGGCCGGACCCGGTGGCGGGGTTCACGCGGCAGCGGTTGGTCGCCGTGAATCGGCATTGCCGCCACAGTGTGGCCGAAAAACTGACTTTGGCGAATGACGGTCGCGGGCTTGACGAACGGCACCGTTTCGGCCATGAAGTGCGCTGTGGTGATGGCGCCGTACAGCCGGTGAGCGAAAACCCCGATGGTTCGGGTTGCCATCTCGCGTTGGATCAGCCCGCCGGGCCGCAAGCGGGCGGCGATGACCGCGCCCCCGGCACGCAGTCCCCGTACGGTCACCGACGCCGACGACGGCGAGAACGGTCCCGGTAGCGCCTCGGACAAGTTGGTGGCGAGGAAGGTCGGGAAGCGCGGGTCGATCGGTGTGTCGAACTCCCCGTTGCCTCCCGGTGGGCCCGCCAGTTGCGGCGCGAGCCCGTCGGCGGCCGGGGCGTCGACAGCCGGGATGTCCTGAGCGTGAGTCAGCCGCCACGGCAACGCAATCGACCGCCTGCCGACGCTGACGCGACCGCGTACCGCCAACGCGACATCGTCGACGCATTCGCCCGCGGTCCACGCCGGGGTGAAGTTCCATAAGTCCTGCAAACAGGTGGTTGACATGCGGGGCGCGGCCAGCAGCAGGTCGCGCCCTGCGAGCGGACTTACCCAGCGCGCCAACCAGTTGTCCGCCTTGACTATCGGGCGCCCGAATGCGCGTGCCAGTTCCGCGAAGGTGATTTCACCTGGCGCGGCCAGGTTGACCGGCCCGTCCACCAGACCGGGGTCGACGATGGCCTGGACGAACACCCGGTGGACGTCGTCGGTGTGCACGACCTGTACCGGATTGGTCGCCGCGCCGTTTGGATCGGCAAAGACCAAGCCGGTCAGTAACCGGCGCACCCAGTTGTCTACGCCTCGGCCGAGCATGACGGCGGATCGGATCGCCACCCACTCCGCACCGGACGCGGCCAGCAGTTGCTCGGCCCGGACTTTGTGGCGGCCCTCCGCCAGACCAGGCTCCAACCGGTCCGCTTCGGTCAGCGGAACAGGTTGGGTTTGGTATGTCCCGTAAACATGCGCGGACGAGGCGAATACGACGCGCCGGACACCGTGCTGGGCCACCGCGTCGGCGACGTTGGCACTGCCGCAGATGTTGATCTCGCGACTGGTCCGGTCATTGCGGCCATGCTCGACGGCCCAGGCGCAATGCGCGACGACGTCGACACCGGCGATCGCGCGCTGCACCGCGGCTGCGTCCCGGATGTCGGCTTGCCGGAAACTAGCGGCGGTGGGCCAACTTTCCGGTTGCCGACGGGCCAGACCGATGACGTCGTGGCCCTGGCTGAGCAGCCGGGTGACGATACCGCGACCGACCACTCCGCTGGCTCCGGTGACGGCGATTCTCACCGGCAAACCCGGCGCTTCATCGGCTAGTCGTCATCGTCGAGGAAGGCGGCGTTGACCAGGTCGTCGAGGTCCATGCCGGCGAAGTCTTTCGCACCGGCCTGCGCCGCACCGTCTCCGTCGGTCTCATTGGCCAACGACAGCAACAGGTCCAGCATCCCGGCCTGGCGCAGGCGTTTGATCGGTATGGACGCCACGACCTGTGCGAGCTCGGCCTCGCCGGGCGCGGAGCGTTGCGGCTGCTCGGTCGAGGCACCGACCAGTTCCTGGCGGAAGTAGCCCGCCAACGCCGCGGAGTTCGGGTAGTCGAAGATCAGGGTGGGCGAAAGGGCCAGCCCGGTGGCGGCTTTGAGCCGGTTACGCATCTCCACCGCGGTCAGCGAGTCAAAGCCCAACTCCTGGAACGCCTTGTCCGGATCGATCGCCTCCGGCGTGGTGTTGCCCAGCACGGTGGCGATATGCGACCGCACCAAGTCCAGCAGCACTGTATGCTGCGCGTCCTCCGGCAGGCCCTCGAGGCGTTGCAGCAGAGCGGATTTCGACTTTGCCGCCGCCAGTGACTCGTCGACCTGGCGCCGCGCCGGCGCGTTGATGAGGTCGACGAACATCGGCGGCAAGGTGCCGCGGTCGAATTTAGCCCGCAGCGCGGTGAAGTCGATGTGCGCCGACAGCACGAACGGCTCGTCGACGACCATCGCGGTGTCCATCAGCTGGAGCGCTTCGCTAGAGGGCATTGCGACGATGCCGTCTCTGGCGAAGCGGGCGAAGTCGACGTTGTCCAGTGATCCGGTCATGTCGCTGGTTTGGTCCCACAGGCCCCAGCCCAAGGAGATCGCCGGCAGACCATGAGCCCGCCGATGCGCCGCCAACGCATCCAAAAACGAATTCGCCGCAGCATAATTGGCCTGACCCGACGACCCCACCAAACCCGCCATCGACGAAAACAACACAAACGCCGACACATTGAGCTCTCTGGTCAACTCATGCAAATGCCACGCCGCATCCACCTTGGCCCGCAACACCGCATCCACCCGCGCCGCCGTCAACGACGTCACCACCGCATCATCAAGCACCCCCGCAGCATGAAACACCGCCGACAACGGCGCCTGCACCGACACCTCGGCCAACACCTTGGCCAACGCCTCGCGATCACCCACATCACAGGCCACCACCGACACCGCAGCACCAGCCGCCCGCAACTCCGCCACCAACTCTGGTGCACCCGGCGCCTGCGGACCACGCCGGCTGACCAACAACAAATCCCGCACCCCATGGCAAGCCACCACATGGCGAGCCAGCGCCGCACCCGCCATCCCGGTCCCACCGGTGATCAACACCGTGCCCGCCGCCCACGCATCGGGCATCATCAACACAACCTTGCCCACATGCCGCGCCTGACTCAAATACCGCAACGCCGCCGGCGCCCGCCGAACATCGAACGTCGTCACGGGCAACGGACGGATGGCGCCATCAGCGAATAAGGCGGCCAGTTCGGCGAGGATCTGTTGGAGGTGGTCGGCGCCCGCCTCGAAGAGGTCGAAGGCGCGATAGCGCACCCCTGGGTAGTGTTCGGCCACCGCGTCGGGGTCGCGGATGTCGGTCTTGCCCATCTCCAAAAACACCCCACCGGGGGCGACCAGGCGCAGCGAGGCATCGACGAACTCACCGGCCAGCGAGTCCAACACCACATCCACCCCACGCCCGCCAGTGACCGCCCGGAACTTGTCTTCGAAATCCAGGCTGCGCGAATCACCGATGTGATCGTCATCGAAACCCATGGTGCGCAACGTGTCCCACTTACCGCGGCTGGCAGTGGCGAACACCTCCAACCCCAGATGCCGCGCCAACTGCACCGCGGCCATCCCCACCCCACCGGTCGCCGCATGCACCAACACCCGCTGCCCCGCCTTGACGTCCGCGAGCGTCGACAGCGCGTAATGCGCGGTGGCGAAGACGACCGGCGCGGTCACCGCCTCGGCGGCAGACCAGCCGGTCGGGGTCGTCATCAGGAGCCGCTCGTCGGTGATCGCGATGGTGCCGGTGCCTTCCGGGAATAGCCCGGTGACGCGGTCGCCGACGACGAAACGGGCGTTGCCCGGCGCGGTTTCGATGACGACGCCGGCGCACTCCACTCCCATGATGGCGTCGTCGTCCGGGTAGAGCCCGAGGGCGATCATGACGTCGCGGAAGTTCGCGGCGATGGTCCGCACCGCGACCCGCACCTGACCCGGTCGCAGCGGGGCATCAGCATCGGGAATCGGCTCCAGCCGCAGATTTTCGAATGTGCCTTTACTGGACATGCCGATCCGCCACGGCCGGTCATCCGGCGGAACCAGGAGGGCATCGACGGCGCGGCTGCCGTGCACGCGCGCGGTGTGAACGACGCCGTCGCGCAACAGGACCTGCGGCTCGCCGACAGCCAACGCTCGAGCGATCGCTGCATCGTCCAGCGGCGTATCGGAATCGACTAGCACGATCCGACCGGGATGCTCGGTCTGCGCCGACCGCACCAATCCCCACACCGCGGCACCCGCCAGATCCGTGACATCCTCGCCGGGCAACGCCACCGCACCGCAGGTCACCACCACAAGCATCCCGGAGTCGTGTCGGCTCAGCCAGGATTGCAGCGCCGACAGCGCTTGGTGCGTGCGCTGGTACGCCCCGGCGAGCGGATCGTCGTCGGCAGGATCTGATTCGAAGACGTCATACGACGGCGCTTCCCCGAGTGCTTCAGGAGCTGTGGGCGACCAGACCACCTCGAAGAGTCGGTCGGCGCCCGGGCTGGTCACCGCGGCCATCAGCTGCTGCTGCGACACCGGACGAGCCACCATCGACGCCACCGACAACACCGGCAACCCCAGCCCGTCGGCCAAGTCCACCGACACCGCCGACGGCCCGGCCGGCGCGATGCGCGCCCGCACCGACGAGGCGCCCGCGGCATGCAGCGACACCCCCTGCCACGAGAACGGCACCAACACACCGTCTTTGTCGGCAGCGTCGCCGGTTTCAGTCGCGACGATCACCGCATGCAGGGCGGCGTCCAACACCGCTGGGTGCACCCCGAAACCGGCCGGCGATACGCCGGCGTCGGCGGGCAGCGATACCTCGGCGAACACCTCGTCGCCGCGCCGCCACATCGCCGCCAGCCCTTGAAACGCCGGCCCGTAGCCGTAGCCGCGGGCGGCCAACCGATCGTAGAGCCCGTCGATGTCGACCGGGGCCGACCCTACCGGCGGCCATGTCGACAACGTCGTGCCCGGTTCTGCACCGCCCGCACGGATCACGCCTTCGGCGTGCAGAGTCCAGCCCGGGCGTGCCTCGCCGCGGGAAAACACCGACACGGTGCGGGCGCCCGAGTCGTCCGCGGCGTCGACCACCACTTGCACCGCCACCGACCCGACTGCAGGAATCACCAGCGGCGCCGCCAAGGTCAGCTCGTCGACCATCGAGCAGCCGACCTCGTCGCCGGCCCGGATCACCAGCTCGACGAAACCCGCGCCGGGGAACACGACGACACCGCCCACGGCATGATCGGCAAGCCAGGGCTGCGACGCGCACGACAACCGGCCCGTCAACACCACCCCGCCCGAGGCCGGCAGCTCCACCACCGCGCCCAGCAACGCGTGCTCACCCGCCGCCAATCCCAGACCCGCGGCATCGACCGCGGCGCTCTCACCGGACAGCCAGAACCGCCGTCGCTCAAAGGCATACGTCGGTAGCTCCACAAAGGCGCCGCCCGACAACGCCGCACGCCAATCCACCCCCACACCCGACACGAAGGCCTGTGCCACCCCGGTCATCAGGCCGGTCGGTTCGGGCCGATCTTTGCGGAGCAGCGGAACCGACACGATGTCGCCCTCGGCGAGCGCTTCTTCGACAGAGGAGGTCAGTCCGCTCGCCGGCCCCACTTCGAGGAATCGGCCGGCCCCGGCGGAGTGTGCGAAGCGCACACTGTCGCCGAACCGCACGGCTGCCCGGATGTGTTGCGTCCAGTAGTCGGCCGACGCGAAGTCGTCTCCCGCCAACTGGCCGGTCACGTTCGAAATAACCGGGATGGTGGTCGCATTGACCTTGAGTTCCCTTGCAGCCGCCTTGAACTCATCAACCATCGGTTCCATCAGCGGCGAGTGGAACGCGTGGGAGACGGCGAGGCGGTGCACGCGGTGGCCCTGGTCGCGCAGTTGGTCGGCGATGGCGGTCACCGCGTCCTCGGCGCCCGAGATGACCACCGACGATGGTCCGTTCACCGCGGCAATGCCGACATGGTCGGTCAGCAACGGCCGCACTTCGTCTTCTCCTGCCTGCACGGCGATCATGACGCCGCCGGATGGCAGGGCCTGCATGAACCGGCCCCGCGCCACCACCAGCAGCGCGGCGTTTTCCAGCGACAACGCGCCGGCGACGTGTGCCGCGGTCAACTCGCCGACCGAGTGGCCCATCACGAAATCGGGGCGCACACCCCATGATTCCAGCAACCGGTAGAGCGCCACTTCGACCGCGAACAGGGCCGGCTGCGCGAATTCGGTGGTATTCATCAGGTTTTCGTCGTGGCCCCACATGACTTCGCGCAGGGGACGCAGCAGATGCCGGTCGAGTTCTGCCACCACGGTGTTGAAGGCTTCGGCGAACATCGGGTAGGCGGTGTGCAGGCCCATGCCCATGCCCAGCCATTGGGAGCCTTGGCCGGGGAAGACGAACACCGTCTTACCCGCCGCGGTCGCCCGGCCATGAATCACCGAAGCGCCCGGCAGCCCGTCGGCCACCTCGGCCAACCCGGCCAACAACTGCTCACGGCCGCCACCGAGCACCACCGCCCGATGCTCGAACACCGACCGGCCCGCCAACGACCACCCCACATCAGCAGCAGCCAGGTGATCACCCGCCCCGACGAACTCACCCAACCGCGCCGCCTGCGCACCCAACGCCGCCGCCGACTTCGCCGACACCACCCACGCCACCACCGGCGGCTCAGGTGCCGGCTCGGTGGCCTCCAGGGCCGCCGGCGCCTCGATGATCACATGCGCATTGGTGCCACTGATCCCAAACGACGACACCCCCGCCCTTCGCGGCTGACCGTTGACCGCCCAGGGCTGAGCTTCGGTCAACAACGACACCGCCCCCGCCGACCAATCCACATGCGGGCTGGGCGCATCGACATGCAACGTCGCCGGCAACACCTCATGGCGCATCGCCAAAATCATCTTGATCACACCGGCCACCCCGGCCGCGGCCTGCGTGTGACCCAAGTTCGATTTCACCGACCCCAACCACAATGGCTGATTTCCGGGCTGCGCCCTCTCTTGGCCATACGTGGCCAGCAACGCCTGAGCTTCGATCGGATCCCCCAACGTCGTACCGGTGCCATGGCCTTCGACCACATCGACCTCTGACCCGGTAAGCCCCGCATTGGCCAGCGCCGCACGCACCACCCGCTGCTGCGACGGACCATTGGGCGCGGTCAACCCATTCGACGCCCCGTCCTGATTGACCGCCGAACCCCGCACCACCGCCAACACCGGATGGCCCAACCGCTGGGCATCCGAAAGCCGCTCCACCACCAGCATCCCGCCACCCTCGGAGAATCCGGTGCCGTCTGCGGTGCCGGCGTATGCCTTGCAGCGGCCATCCGGCGACAGGCCGCGATGCCGGCTGAACTCGACGAAGATATCGGGCGTGGCGTTGACCGTCACACCACCGGCCAGCGCCAGGTCACACTCCCCCGACCGAAGCGACTGCACCGCCATATGCAAGGCGACCAGCGACGACGAGCACGCGGTATCCACCGACACCGCCGGGCCCTCCAAACCCAGCACATAAGCCACCCGGCCCGATGCCACGCTCGCCGACTGTCCGGTCAGCCGAAAGCCTTCCACCACGTCGGCGGACCCCAGGCCATAACCCTGGGTAAATACGCCGGCGAACACACCGGTGGCGCTGCCCGTCAAGGCCGTCGGGTCGATACCGGCGCGCTCCAACGCCTCCCACGACAACTCGAGGAACATGCGTTGTTGCGGGTCCATGGCGAGCGCTTCGGACGGGCCGACCCCGAAGAACGCGGGATCGAAATCGGCGACGCCGTCGACGAATCCGCCGGTGCGGGTGTAGCAGGCGCCGGGGACGTCGGGGTCGGGGTTGAACAGTTCGGCCAGGTTCCAGCCGCGGTCGCTGGGGAATTCGGTGAGCACGTCACGGCCGTGGGATACGACATCCCAGAGGTCTTCGGGCGAGTTCACTCCGCCCGGGTAGCGGCACGCCATGCCGACGATGGCGATCGGCTCGTCGCCGCTGGTGCGGATCGCGGGTAACTGTGTGACTTCTTGTGGCACGCCGGCGAGTTCGCTTCGGAAGTAGGCAGCAAGACGGCTGGGCGTGGGGTAGTCGAAGATGAGGGTGGGCGAAAGGGCCAGCCCGGTGGCGGCTTTGAGCCGGTTACGCATCTCCACCGCGGTCAGCGAGTCAAAGCCCAACTCCTGAAACGCCTTGTCCGGATCGATCGCCTCCGGCGTGGTGTTGCCCAGCACGGTGGCGATATGCGAGCGCACCAAGTCCAGCAGCACCGCGTGCTGCTCCGCTTCCGGCAGGCCGTGCAGTCGTTGCGCGAGTGCGGATTTGGATTTGGTGGCGGCCAGTGAGTCGTCGACCCGGCGCCGGGTCGGCGTGGTGATCAAGTCGGCGAACATCGGCGGAACGGCTGCGGCGTTGGCCCGCAGTGCGGCCAGGTCGATGTGGGCCGGCACCAGGAATGCCTCGTCGACGACCATCGCGGTGTCGAAGAGTTCCAACGCCGCGGTTGACGACAAGGCTTTTACGCCGGTTCGGGCCAGCCGGGCGCGCCCGGCCGTGTCGAGGCTGCCGGTCATGTCGCTGGTTTGGTCCCACAGGCCCCAGCCCAAGGAGATCGCCGGCAGACCATGAGCCCGCCGATGCGCCGCCAACGCATCCAAAAACGAATTCGCCGCAGCATAATTGGCCTGACCCGACGACCCCACCAAACCCGCCATCGACGAAAACAACACAAACGCCGACACATTGAGCTCTCTGGTCAACTCATGCAAATGCCACGCCGCATCCACCTTGGCCCGCAACACCGCATCCACCCGCGCCGCCGTCAACGACGTCACCACCGCATCATCAAGCACCCCCGCAGCATGAAACACCGCCGACAACGGCGCCTGCACCGACACCTCGGCCAACACCTTGGCCAACGCCTCGCGATCACCCACATCACAGGCCACCACCGACACCGCAGCACCAGCCGCGCGCAACTCCGCCACCAACTCTGGTGCACCCGGCGCCTGCGGACCACGCCGGCTGACCAACAACAAATCCCGCACCCCATGGCAAGCCACCACATGGCGAGCCAGCGCCGCACCCGCCATCCCGGTCCCACCGGTGATCAACACCGTGCCCGCCGCCCACGCATCGGGCATCATCAACACAACCTTGCCCACATGCCGCGCCTGACTCAAATACCGCAACGCCGCCGACGCCCGCCGAACATCGAACGTAGTCACCGGCAACGGGCGCAGCACTCCGGAGTCGAAGAGCTCGGCGAGTTCGAGCAGGTATTGGTGCATCCGCGCGCGGCCGGGTTCGAAGAGGTCGAAGGCGCGATAGCGCACCCCCGGGTAGTGTTCGGCCACCGCGTCGGGGTCGCGGATGTCGGTCTTGCCCATCTCCAAAAACACCCCACCGGGGGCGACCAGGCGCAGCGAGGCATCGACGAACTCACCGGCCAGCGAGTCCAACACCACATCCACCCCACGACCGCCGGTGACCGCCCGGAACTTGTCTTCGAAATCCAGGCTGCGCGAATCACCGATGTGATCGTCATCGAAACCCATGGCGCGCAACGTGCCCCACTTACCGCGGCTGGCAGTGGCGAACACCTCCAACCCCAGATGCCGCGCCAACTGCACCGCAGCCATCCCCACCCCACCGGCCGCGGCATGCACCAACACCCGCTGCCCCGGTTTGACGCCGGCGAGATGGATGAAGCCGTAGTAGGCGGTGGTGAAGACGGCGGAGACCCCGGCAGCTTCGGCGTAGGACCAGTCCGACGGCATCGGCAGCAGCAGCCGGACATCACCGGCGACGAGGGTGCCGCTGCCGTCGGGGAAGAAGCCGTACACCGAGTCGCCGACCGCGAAGTCGGTGACGCCCGGTCCTACTTCGACCACCACGCCAGCGGCTTCGCCGCCGATCAGCGCGTCGTGGGTGAACATGCCCAGGCTGATCATCACGTCGCGGAAGTTGGTGGCGATGGCGCGGATGTCGACCCGGACCTGGCCGGGTTCCAGCGGCGCGCCGGCGTTGGGGACGGGCTCCAACTGCAGATTCTCGAAGGTGCCTGCGGCGGAGAGCCCTAACCGCCAGGGTCCCTGAGCCGGCGGCACCAGGACACCGTCGACCGCGCGGCTGCTGTGCACCCGCGCGGTGTGTACGACGCCGTCGCGCAGCAGCAGCTGCGGCTCACCGACGCCCAGCGCGAGACCGACCGTCGTATCGTCGAGCGGCGCGTCGGAATCCACCAGCACGATCCGGCCGGGATGCTCGGTCTGCGCCGACCGCACCAACCCCCACACCGCGGCACCCGCCAGATCCGTGACATCCTCGCCCGGCAACACCACCGCACCGCGGGTGGACACCACCAGCACGCCTGAACCTTCCCCGGCCAGATGCGACTGCAAGGCAGTCAAGACTTCGTGCGTGCGCTGATACACGTCGGACACCGGATCTTGGCCCGCGGCAACGGATTCGACGATGTGGAAGGGCGGGTGCGCGGCGCCGGGCACCGCAACCGTCTGCGCTGGTGACCAGATCACCTCGAAAAGTCTTTCGGCGCCCGATCCGGTCACCGCGGCCATCAACTGCTGCTGCGACACCGGACGAGCGACCATCGACGCCACCGACAACACCGGCAACCCCAGCCCGTCGGCCAAGTCCACCGACACCGCCGACGGCCCGGCCGGCGCAATGCGCGCCCGCACCGACGACGCACCGGCGGCATGCAGCGCCACGCGCTGCCACGAGAAGGGCAACGCCACCTCGGCTCCGTCGTGCGCGACGACCAGCGCATGCAACGACGCGTCCAGTAACGCCGGATGAACGCCAAAACCGGCTGCGCTCCCGGCACTCTGCGGCAGTGTGACGTCGGCGAACAGCTCGTCGCCGCGCCGCCACATCGCGGTCAGCCCTTGAAACGCCGGACCGTAGCCGTAACCCCGCGCGGCCAATTGGTCGTAGCGGCCGGAGACATCGACCGGTTCAGCGCCCGGTGGCGGCCACGTCGTCAGATCCGCTGTCGCTGGCCAGGTTTCGGCGCTCAGCGCCCCCTCGGCGTGCAGGGCCCAGTCGGCGTCGGCGTGGGCGCGGGAAAACACCGAGACGTTCCGCCGGCTCGCGCCGTCGGCAGCGTCGACGACCACTTGCACCGCGGCGGCACCGGTGGCCGATATCAAAAGCGGGGCGCGCAGAGTCAGTTCGTCGACGACCGGGCAGCCGACCTCGTCGCCGGCCCGGATCACCAGCTCGACGAAACCCGCGCCGGGGAACACGACGACACCGCCCACGGCATGATCGGCAAGCCAGGGCTGCGACGCGCACGACAACCGGCCCGTCAACACCACCCCGCCCGAGGCCGGCAGCTCCACCACCGCGCCCAGCAACGCATGCTCACCCGACGCCAATCCCAGACCCGCGGCATCGACCGCGGCGCTCTCACCGGACAGCCAGAACCGCCGTCGCTCAAAGGCATACGTCGGTAACTCCACAAAGGCGCCGCCCGACAACACCGCACGCCAATCCACCCCCACACCCGACACGAAAGCCTGTGCGGCTGACGTGAGGAACCGACGGATGCCGCCGTCGTCGCGACCCAAGGTGGGGATGACGATGGCTTCGGTGCTGCCCTCGGTGCTGTGGCTGACGGTCTCCTCCACCCCGCCGATCAACGCCGGATGCGGACTGGATTCGATGAAAGTCCGGTAGCCGCTGCTCGATGCCGCGCGCACTGCCTGCTCGAATTGCACAGTCTGGCGGATACTGCGGAACCAGTACTCGGCGTTCAATGCGGCGGTGTCGAGCAGGCTGCCGGTGACGGTGGAGAAGAACGCGGTACGTGACGATCGGGGTTCGATACCCGACAGTGCCTCGGTGAGCTGTTCGCGAATCGCCTCGACTGCGACGGAATGCGACGCGTAGTCCACGTCGATTCGACGGGCGCGGAGGTTCATTGCGGTGCAGCGGGAGACCAGGTCGTCAAGCGCGGTGACGTCACCGGAGACCACGACGGCCGAGGGGCCGTTGACCGCAGCGATACTGAGCCGATCGCCGCACGGCGACAACAGTTCCCGAGCTTGTTCGGCGCCGCAGCCCAGCGAGGCCATACCGCCGCGGCCGGCGAGCGCCAACAGCAGCTTGCTGCGCAACGTGACCACCCGCGCGGCGTCACGCAGAGTCAACGCGTCGGCCAGGTAAGCCGCGGCGATTTCGCCTTGGGAGTGCCCGATGACGGCGTCCGCGCGCACGCCGATCGACTGCCACAGTTCGGCCAGCGACACCATCACTGCGAACAGTGCCGGTTGCACCACGTCGACGCGGTCCAAGCCGGGGGCGCCGGGCGTCGCCCGCAGGACGTCGATCAGCGACCAGTCGACGAACTCGGCGAACGCTGCTGCGCACGCGTTCAGGCTTCGCGCGAAAACCGGTGCGGTGTCGAGTAGTTCGACGGCCATGCCGAGCCATTGGGAGCCTTGGCCGGGGAAGACGAACACCGTCTTACCCGCCGCGGTCGCCCGGCCATGAATCACCGAAGCGCCCGGCAGCCCGTCGGCCACCTCGGCCAACCCGGCCAACAACTGCTCACGGCCGCCACCGAGCACCACCGCCCGATGCTCGAACACCGACCGGCCCGCCAACGACCACCCCACATCAGCAGCAGCCAGGTGATCACCCGCCCCGACGAACTCACCCAACCGCGCCGCCTGCGCACCCAACGCCGCCGCCGACTTCGCCGACACCACCCACGCCACCACCGGCGGCTCAGGTGCCGGCTCGGTGGCCTCCAGGGCCGCCGGCGCCTCGATGATCACATGCGCATTGGTGCCACTGATCCCAAACGACGACACCCCCGCCCTTCGCGGCTGACCGTTGACCGCCCAGGGCTGAGCTTCGGTCAACAACGACACCGCCCCCGCCGACCAATCCACATGCGGGCTGGGCGCATCGACATGCAACGTCGCCGGCAACACCTCATGGCGCATCGCCAAAATCATCTTGATCACACCGGCCACCCCGGCCGCGGCCTGCGTGTGACCCAAGTTGGATTTCACCGACCCCAACCACAATGGCTGATTTCCGGGCTGCGCCCTCTCTTGGCCATACGTGGCCAGCAACGCCTGAGCTTCGATCGGATCCCCCAACGTCGTACCGGTGCCATGGCCTTCGACCACATCGACCTCTGACCCGGTAAGCCCCGCGTTGGCCAGCGCCGCACGCACCACCCGCTGCTGCGACGGACCATTGGGCGCGGTCAACCCATTCGACGCCCCGTCCTGATTGACCGCCGAACCCCGCACCACCGCCAACACCGGATGGCCCAACCGCTGGGCATCCGAAAGCCGCTCCACCACCAGCATCCCGCCACCCTCGGACCAGCCGACACCGTCGGCCGCACCGGCGAATGATTTGCAGCGGCCATCCGGCGACAGGCCGCGATGCCGGCTGAACTCCACAAAGATCGTCGGTGTGGCGTTGACCGTCACACCACCGGCCAGCGCGAGGTCGCACTCCCCCGACCGCAGCGACTGCACCGCCATATGCAACGCGACCAGCGACGACGAGCACGCGGTGTCCACCGACACCGCCGGGCCTTCCAACCCCAGCACGTAAGCCACCCGCCCGGTCGCCACGCTGGAGGTCATGCCGGTCAATCGGTAACCCTCGATCTCTTCGGCAAGCATCCCGTAGCCCTGCGCGATGATCCCGGCGAAGACGCCGGTGGCGCTGCCGCGCAGCGCGGTCGGGTCGATACCGGCGCGCTCCAACGCCTCCCACGACAACTCGAGCAGCATCCGGTGCTGAGGATCGGTCGCCAGCGCCTCGCTCGGGGACACCCCGAAAAAGCCGGCGTCGAAGCCGGCGACGTCGTCGACGAAGCCGCCGAAGCGGGCGTACGACTTGTGCGGCGCGTCAGGGTCGGGATCGAACAAGCCGATGAGGTCCCAGCCGCGGTCGGTCGGAAACTCTGACATGACGTCGCGGCTCTGCGACACCACATCCCAGAAACTTTCCGGCGAGTCCACTCCACCGGGCAATCGGCACGCCATACCAACGATCGCGATGGGTTCGCCCGACCGTTCCAGCAGTGCGCGATTCTTGCTCTTCAAACGCTCGACTTGAGCAAGTGCCTTACGCAGCGCTTCGGTCGCATGCTGGAGCTGATCGGCCATGTCGTTACCCCTCGCCTAACGTTTGCCGTTTGATGAGCGCCGGCTCGGCAGGCAGGGTCGTTCTCGGCACGACTTCGACACTCCTGGTGGCCCCCGGCTCGGCCGTTAAGCGGTGACTGTACCCGCCGCCGATAGGCGTGGGATCACCATGGTCAAGCGGCCGAAAGCCGCCGGTCGGCGATCAATCAGCGCCAGCCGTCGGCCGCCTCGACAGCCCGCATCAGCGCGTCGCACAGCTGCTGTAGTTCAGCGCGTCCGGCGCCCTCGCCGAGTGCGGTCACGACATCTTCGGCAGCACACCGAACCTGATAGACCCGGTCAGCCAACTCGGCCGCCTCACCGGCCGACAGCACCACGACGTCTGGCGGCAGACCGGAGAACGCGCTGGTCGAGGCGCGTTGCTCGTAGGCGCGCTGCCGGCAGGACTGTCGGCAGTACTGGCGCCGACGGCCCAAACCGCTGTCGGCGACGTCGCGACCACACCAGCGACACGGTTGTGGTCGCGTGCGGCGGGTCACGACTGACGACTGTATCGGCCCAGCCGTCAAATCCCGGTAGGATGGATAGTCGCGTCGAACCCGCAGCGGACCAGCAAGCGGCGCCGGCCCGGGAACTAACGCCAGCCCCTACCGCGTTGTCTGCCCGGAGAAACGTAAGAGGACCCGGTGAATCTCAAGAGGAGTAGTGACGATGGCTGATCGTGTGCTGAGAGGTAGCCGCCTCGGAGCCGTAAGCTACGAGACCGACCGGAACCACGACTTGGCGCCGCGTCAGGTGGCGCGGTACCGCACCGATAACGGCGAGGAGTTCGACGTTCCGTTCGCCGACGACGCCGAGATCCCAGGCACCTGGCTGTGCCGCAACGGGATGGAAGGCACCCTCATCGAGGGCGACCTGCCGGAGCCGAAGAAGGTCAAACCGCCGCGGACACATTGGGACATGCTGCTGGAACGCCGTTCGGTCGACGAGCTGGAAGAGCTGCTCAAGGAACGCCTGGACCTGATCAGGTCACGGCGCCGCGGGGTCTGACGAACTCAGCTCAGCTGGCGGGCTTATGGATAGCGCGGTACGGCGCGATCCGCGGTTCAAGCGACCAGTGACGCCCCACCGGGCGACTTTGACGATCGCCTCGCGAATGTTGGAGCCGCTCATCTTCGACACCCCGATAGCACGTTCGGTGAACGTGATCGGCACCTCCGCCACTAGGAAGCCGTTGCTGATGGCACGCCACGTCAGGTCGATCTGAAAGCAGTAACCCTTGGAGTCGACCACGCCCAGATCGATCTTCTGCAGCACCTCTCTGCGGTAGGCGCGGAATCCGGCGGTGATGTCATGGACGTCGATACCCAGCATCAGCCGCGAATAGGTGTTGGCTGCCTTGGACAGCGCCTTGCGCCGGCGCGGCCAATTGCGGACCGTTCCCCCGTCGACGTAGCGCGAGCCGATGGCCACATCGGCTCCGGCGTCAACGGCGTCCAGCAGGCGGTGCAGTTGCTCGGGCGCGTGACTGCCGTCGGCATCCATTTCGACCAGCACCGAGTAGTCGCGGGACAACCCCCAGCTGAAGCCGGCCAAGTAGGCGGCACCGAGTCCGTCTTTGGTGGTGCGGTGCAACACCTGGATGTGGTCCGGCCGGGCCGATGCCAACTCGTCAGCGAGCTGCCCGGTGCCGTCCGGGCTGTCGTCGTCCACGACCAGCACATGGACCTCTGGGCGAGCCTGGTGCAGGCGGTCCAGGATCAGCGGCAGGTTCTCGCGCTCGTTGAAGGTGGGGATGATCACCAGGGTGCGCGCGCTGGGGGGCTCGCCCCCTGCTGCCGACGTCGGCTGGCCGGTCGTCATCTGGTTCCTTTGTCCGGAGTCTGCGCCTCGTCGTCATCGAGCGTGTCGTCGGTGTCACCCACCGGCGCTGGGAGGCGATCCGCCGACCGCGATCGGCGCCGACGTGGACGCGCGAGCCACCCATTGTGCCGTATCGCGACCAGTAGGACCGCGACGCCCATCCCGACGAACAGCCACTGCACGGCGGGACCCCAGCGGGTAGCCGGAGTCCTCGTCGTCTTGAGCCGCAGCTGGCTGTCCAGGTATGCGGGCTCGAAAAAATCCGTGCGGGCCAGCTCACCCCCGTCGGGTGCGATCACGGCGCTGATCCCGGTCGTTCCCGCGACCACGACGTACCTGTCGTGCTCCACGGCGCGGGCTTTGGCGAAGGCGAGTTGCTGTTCGCTCATGGTCTTGTTGAAGGTGGCGTTGTTGCTGGGCACCGCCAGCATCTGGGCGCCATTGCGGACTGACTCTCGTACCGCCCGATCGAAGATCACTTCCCAGCAGGTGGCGATACCGACCGGGACGCCGGCCGCATGCACCACGCCGGTGCTTCGACCGGGCACCATGTGGCCGGCGCGGGCGGCGTAGCCCGAAAGGTGCCGGAAGAGCCACGGCCAGGGCAGATACTCACCGAACGGTTGGACGATCTGCTTGTCGTGGCGCTCACCGGGCCCGGTGATCGGATCCCAGACGATCACGGTGTTGGTGTAATCGGGGTCTTCCGGGTGAGGGCCGGGGATGTCGAGAATCGTGCCCACCAGGATCGGCACACCGATCGCCGTCGCCGCGACCGAGATCTGCGCGGCGGCGTCGGGGTTGACCAGCGGGTCGATGTCCGACGAGTCCTCCGGCCAGACGACGAACTGGGGTTTCGGCGCAGTCCCCGCCCGAACGTCGTCAGCCAGCCGAAGCGTCTCCTGGACGTGTTTGTCGAGCACCGCCCGCCGTTGAGCGTTGAAGTCGAGTCCCAGCCGCGGCACATTGCCCTGCACCGCGGCCACCGTGACGGTCGGGTCATCCCCGGATCCCATTCCGGAATGGCGGACATGCGGCCACACCGCGACGGCGGCGAACAAGACGAACGCGATGCAGACGCCGGGCAGCACCACGGCCGGCGGCGCGGTGCCGATCCCGGCTTCCCCGGCGTGCCGGTGGTGGCCCTGTCGCCACCACACCAGCACTTCCTCCGCCATTGCCGTCATGCTGCAGCCGAGCAGCACGATCGCGGCCGACAGTAGCGGCACCCCGCCGAGCTGGACTAGCGGCAGCAAGGGCCCGCTCGTCTGACCGAAGCCCACCACACCCCAGGGGAAGCCCCCGAACGGCACGGTCGACTTCGCCCACTCCACCGCGGCCCACAGCACCGCGAACCAGATCGGCCAACCGGGCAGTCGCCGCACGACGACGGCCACCACGCCGAAGAGCGCCGGGAAAACCGCACACAGGACCGCCAGTGCAATCCACGGTCCGGCCCCGACGAGGGTGCTGATCCACGGCAACAACGGCAGGTAGTAGGCCAAACCGAACACGAAGCCATAGCCGAGTCCGCCGACCGGCGTGGTGGGCCGACGAGTCAACACCCAGGCCAGCAGACCAAAGGCGACGACGGCGGCCCACCACCAGTCGAACGCCGGGAAGCTTGCGCACAGCAGCAGACCAGCAGCCACCGTCACGCCCAGCCGCGGCCACCGCGGCCGTAACCACCGTGCGGCGCGAGGCCCCACCACGGTGCGCAGCGCGATGGCCAGGCGAACAGCCGGAGGCGGTGTGTTCGGCGAATCGGTTGACTCGCGCTGATCGGCTAACTCGAGGTCGTCCTCACCCATGGATCGACTCAGGCCGGCCCGGCAGGGCGGGCCATTCGACGTTGGTGACGTCGCTGACGTCGGTGACGTCGGTGACGTCGGTGACGTCGTGGACGTCGGTGACGTCCACGACCTCGCCATCGATGTAATCCCCGGCGGCCCGGTTGCGTGCCGATCTGGTCGCGAGGGTGATGAGCGGCCGGCCGGTGCGGCGGGCAGCCGCGGCGAGCAGCAATGGGCGGGCGGCGGCGCGGACCGGCGGGAGCAACAGCAGCAGCCCCACGACGCTGCTGACCAGCCCGGGAACGACGACGAGCACCGCGGCCAGTGCTGTCAGCGCCCCCTCGGTGACCGCCACGCGCCCGGTCGCTGATCCCGACCGCAGCCGCAGCAGTTGCCGCTTGGCCTGCGAACCGGCCACGACGACACCGAGGACGAATGTGACCAGCAGCACCAGCAGGGTCCGGCCCAGCCCGATCGTCGACGCGAGCGCGAACACCACCGTCAGTTCGACGACGGCGTAACCGAGGAAAAGTCGCGACACCATGTAAGAGGAACGTCTCTGGTGATCGCCGAAGTTCCGTCGTCGCGTGGGGCGCGGTTAGATGGCTGACGTGACGACCATCGAAATGGACACTCCCGCCGGCCCGATCGACGCGCTGCTCAGCGTTCCCGAAGGACAGGGACCATGGCCGGGCGTCGTGGTCATTCACGACATTCTCGGCTACGGACCGGACAAAGAGTCGATCAACGACCACATCGCCGCAGCCGGGTATCTCGCGTTGACCCCGAACCTGTACGCGCGGGGCGGCCGCGCACGTTGTATACCGCGGGTGTTCCGGGAGCTGATGACCAAGCGGGGTCACGCGCTCGACGACATCCTGGCTGCCCGCACGTATCTGCTGTCCCAGCCGGCGTGTTCCGGCCGCGTCGGTATTGCCGGCTTCTGCATGGGCGGGCAATTCGCGCTGGTGATGTCCCCCAGAGGTTTCGCCGCGTCGGCGCCGTTCTACGGAACGCCCCTGCCGCGCGACCTCAGCGAAACCCTCGATGGGACCTGCCCGATTGTCGCCAGCTTCGGCGGTCGCGACCCGCTGGGCATCGGCGCGCCCAAGAAGTTGCACCGTGAGCTCGAGCGCCGAAACGTCGCCAACGACGTCAAGGTTTACCCGCACGCAGGGCACAGCTTCGCCAACAAACTTCCCGGACAGCCGCTGCTGCGGATCGCCGGCTTCGGCTACAACCAAGCCGCCACCGAGGACGCGTGGGCCCGGGTCTTCTCATTCTTCTCCGAGCACCTGTCAGAGGGCGCGGCTTAGCCGGCCACCCGCAGTTGCAGGCCGACGTTGTTGTGCATGCCGCCACGCAACTTGCTGAAGAAGTTGAACACCCTGGCGATCAGGCCGTACCGCGTGACCAGCGCGTCGTAGACGGTGCCGTTGTCGTGTTTGTCGAGAATGGTCGCCGTCGCCTCGACGGCCTCGCTTTTCGGGTTGCCCCGCATATCGCAGATCGCCAGCGTGACGCGTGCAGTATTGCGGATCCGCCTGACCTTCCACGACGTCTCCTGGGTGATGACCAGCAGCCGGTCACCGTCGGGGGCCGCCCACACCGGTGTCGGCTTGGGCCGACCGTCTTTGGTGAAGGTGGTCAGCAGAATGTACTGGGATTTCGCCAGGTCGGCGAACGAAGGTGTCGGGGCGGTCATCGCCTCAACGTAACGCGGAGCGCTCGGCGGGCGAGGCGCTGGTGCCGAAGCAGTGCCAGAAGTCACAGTGGCCTCTTGCGTCACTACATCCAGGAGGTAATACCTTCTGGAATGTGATGGCGTATGCGCTATCACCACGCCCGAAAGTCCGGGGAGCGATATCGCATGCGGTATCGCTTTGCCGGAGGGACTAATGGTAGGACGTTGGTACCGGAGTTACCGGCGTGACTCGTGAGGCGAACGTAAGCGCCGACGCCGGCTCAACCCTCCAGGTCTCCCTCGGTTTCCAGCAACACCTGGCGCAAGCGAGAGAGGGTGGCAGGCTGCGGTTGCTCCCACATTCCCCGCCCGGCGGCCTCCAGGAGGCGTTCGGACATGCTGTGCAACGCCCACGGGTTGGACTCGGCCATGAATTTGCGGTTCTCCGGGTCCAGCACATAACGCTCGGTGAGCTGCTCGTACATCCAGTCGGCCATCACCTGGGCGGTGGCGTCGTAGCCGAACAGGTAATCCACCGTCGCGGCCATCTCGAAAGCGCCTTTGTAGCCGTGCCGGCGCATCGCCGTCATCCAGCGCGGGTTGACGACGCGGGCGCGGAAGACTCGGGTGGTTTCCTCCGACAACGTGCGGGTTCGGATCGCGTCCGGGCGGGTGTTGTCGCCGATGTAGGCCGCCGGCGCCTGGCCGGTCAACGCACGCACGGTGGCCACCATGCCGCCGTGGTATTGGAAGTAGTCGTCGGAGTCGGCGATGTCGTGCTCACGGGTGTCGGTGTTCTTCGCCGCCACGGCAATGCGCCGGTACTGCCTGTTCATGTCATCGGTTGCCGCCCGGCCGTCCAGACCCCGGCCGTAGGCGAAACCGCCCCACGCGGTGTACACCTGCGCCAGGTCGGCGTCGTCGCGCCAGTTGCGGCTGTCGATCACCTGTAGCAGGCCGGCCCCGTAGGTCCCCGGCTTGGACCCGAAGATCCTGGTCGTGGCACGGCGTTCGTCACCGTGTTGCGCCAGGTCGGCGTCAGCGTGGGCCCGCACGTAATTGTCGTCGTCGGATTCGTCGAGGTTGGCGACCAACTGCACCGCGTCGTCGAGCATGGTCACGACGTGCGGGAAGGCGTCGCGGAAGAACCCGGAAATCCGCACCGTCACGTCGATGCGCGGCCGGCCCAGCTCGTCCAGCGGGATCGCGCTCAGCCCGATCACCCGACGCGAAGCATCATCCCAGACCGGCCGGACCCCGAGCAGTGCGAGCACTTCGGCGATGTCGTCGCCGGCGGTGCGCATCGCCGAAGTGCCCCACATCGACAGGCCCACCGATCGTGGCCAGTCCCCGTAGTCCTCGCGATACCTGGTAAGTAGCGAATCGGCCAGTGCCACACCGGTTTCCCAGGCCAACCGGGATGGCACCGCTTTGGGGTCGACGGAGTAGAAGTTGCGCCCGGTGGGCAACACGTTGACCAGCCCGCGCAGTGGCGAGCCCGACGGCCCGGAGGCGATGAAGCGGCCGTCGAGCGCCCGCAGGATCTGGTCGATTTCGCCCGCTGTCTGCGAAAGCCGGGGCACCACCTCGGTGGCCGCAAACCGCAGCACCGCGGCCACGTCGGGGTCGTCGCTGAGCTGGTCGGCGACGCCCGGATCCCAGTCGCTGTGCTGCAGCGCTTCGACGAGCCGCCGAGCCTGGGCTTCGGCTGCATCGACCGAAGACCGCTCGTCGCTGCCGTCTTCGATGAGCCCCAGCGCCTGGCGCAGCCCGGGCACCGAATGCTCGCCGCCGAAGAGCTGGCGGGCCCGCAATATCGCCAGCACCAGGTTCAGTTCAGCTTCCCCGCGAGGCCTTTCGCCCAAGATGTGCAGGCCGTCGCGAATCTGGACGTCCTTGATCTCGCAGAGCCAGCCGTCGACATGCAACAGCAGGTCGTCGAACGACTCGTCGGCAGGTCGCTCGGTCAGCCCCAGGTCGTGATCCATCTTGGCGGCGCGGATCAACGTCCAGATCTGCTGGCGGATGGCCGGCAGCTTGCCGGGATCCAAGGCGGCGACGGCGGCGTGCTCGTCGAGCAGTTGCTCCAAGCGGGCGATGTCGCCGTAGGTTTCGGCGCGGGCCATCGGCGGGATGAGGTGGTCGACGAGCACGGCGTGCGCTCGCCGCTTGGCCTGGGTGCCTTCGCCGGGGTCGTTGACCAGGAACGGGTAGATCAGGGGCAGATCGCCCAGCGCGGCGTCGGACCCACAGGCCGCCGACATGCCGAGTGTCTTGCCCGGCAGCCATTCGAGGTTGCCGTGCTTGCCCAGGTGCACGACGGCGTGGGCTTCAAAACCGGTATCCAGCCAGTGGTAGGCCGCCAGGTAGTGATGGCTGGGCGGCAGGTCGGGATCGTGGTAGACGGCGACCGGCTTCTCCCCGAAACCGCGCGGCGGCTGCACCAGCAACACGACGTTGCCGGCCTGCATCGCGGCGATCACGATTTCGCCGTCCGGGTGATGCGTCCGGTCGACGAACAACTCGCCCGGCGGCGGGCCCCAGTGCGCCTCGACGGCGTCGGTGAGCTCGACGGGTAGGGTTTTGAACCAGTCGCGATAATCGTTGGCCGCCACCCGAATCGGATTTCCGGCGAGCTGCCCGTCGGTGAGCCAGTCCGGGTCCTGGCCGCCGCGCTCGATCAACGCGTGGACCAGCGCGTCACCGTCGCCGGCTTCCACCCCTGGCAGTTCGCCGACCTGGTATCCGCGCTCGCGCATCGCGCGCAGCAGGGCCACCGCGCTGGCCGGGGTGTCCAACCCGACCGCGTTCCCGATGCGGGCGTGTTTGGTCGGATACGCCGAGAACACGAGGGCCACCCGCTTGTCGGCGGCGCAGACGCGGCGCAGTTGCGCGTGCCGCACCGCCAGCCCGGCGACCCGCGCGCAGCGCTCCGGGTCGGCGACGTAGGAGATCAGACCCTCGTCGTCAATCTCTTTGAACGAGAACGGAACTGTGATGATGCGCCCGTCGAATTCGGGGACGGCGACCTGGGTGGCCACGTCGAGTGGGCTGAGCCCGTCGTCGTTGTCCTGCCATTGCCGTCGTGACGTCGTCAGGCACAGCCCCTGCAGGATCGGGATATCGAGGGCGGCCAGGTGCTCAACGTTCCAGCTCTCGTCAAGACCGCCGGCCGACGCCGTCGCGGGTTTGACCCCGCCGGCGGCCAGCACGGTGACCACCATCGCGTCGGCACCGCCCAAAGTGTTCAGCATGTCGGGTTCGGCGGTGCGCAGCGACGCGCAGAACATCGGTAGCGCGCGGCCGCCGGCGGCTTCGATTGCCGCGCACAGCGCTTCGACGTAGCCGGTGTTGCCGGCGAGTTGCTGTGCGCGATAGAACAACACGGCGATCGTCGGGCCGGTGTTCGTCGACGTCGGCCGTGGCAACACACCCCACGTCGGAGTGGTTTCCGGCGGGCTGAAGCCGAAGCCGGTCATCAGCACGGTGTCGGACAAGAAGGCGTGCAGTTGACGCAGGTTAGGCACCCCGCCCTGCGCCAGGTAGATGTGTGCTTGCAGCGCAATGCCGGCCGGCACGGTAGACCGCTCGATGAGGTCGGCGTCGGGCGACTGCTCGCCGCTGACCACGACCGCCGGGACGCCGCTGGCCAGCACGGTGTCGATGCCCTCTTGCCAGGCCCGATAACCGCCGAGGATGCGGATGACGACGACATCGACGCCCGTCAGCAGGCTGGGCAGTTCGTCGTCGAGCAACCGCGCCGGGTTGGCCCACCGGTAGTTCGCGCCGCTGGCGCGGGCGGTGATCAGGTCGGTGTCGGATGTCGACAGCAGCAGCACGGTCGGATCGGACACTCGTCTTTTCTACCTCAAGCCAGTCACAACTCAGCCGGGCGTCGGCCGTCTCGTCGGCTGTCAGCCGGGCGCCGTACCGTTGGCAGATGCTCAGAGCCCGGTCCCGCGATGCCTGCCCGGGCGCGTTGCAGGTGCACCAGGCCGCCGACGGGGCGCTGGTGCGGGTTCGCCTGCCCGGCGGCATGATCACCGCCGCGCAAATGTCGACGCTGGCGCAGGCGTCGTCTCGATTCGGGTCGGGTGTGCTGGAGTTGACCGCCCGCGGCAACGTTCAGATCCGCGGAATCACCGATGCGACGCCGGTGGCCGAGGCCGTCGCCGCGGCCGGGCTGTTGCCGTCGGCGACCCACGAACGGGTCCGCAACATCGTCGCGTCGCCGCTGTCCGGCCGGGTCGGTGACCGGCCCGACGTCCGCGGCTGGGTCACCGAACTCGACGCGGCCATCCAGGCCGATTCCGGGCTCGCGGAGCTGCCGGGCCGCTTCTGGTTCAGCATCGACGACGGCGGCGGCGACGTCTCGAGCCTTGGCGCCGACGTCGGTGTCCATGCGACGGCCGACGGGGCCGCGCTGCTGCTCGCCGGCCGCGACACCGGCTTTCGGCTGTCTGTTGCCGAGGTGGTCTCGACGATGCTCTCGGTCGCGGCTCGTTTCGTCGCTGTCCGCGAAGGCGCTTGGCGGATCGACGAATTGGCAGACTTCGGTGAGGTGTTGCCCGGCGCCAAACTCGAGAGCAGGCGATTCGAGCCTGTCACCGTGGCGCCGGTGGGCTGGATCGAGCAGGAAGATGGCCGCATTGCGCTCGGGGCGGCGGTGCCGCTGGGTGTGCTGGCGGCCCGCGTCGCCGAGTACCTCGCCGCGATCGAGGCGCCGCTGGTGATCACACCGTGGCGCTCGGTGTTGGTGTGCGATCTCGACGAGGGAGTCGCCGACGCGGTGCTGCAAGTGCTCGCCCCGCTGGGGCTGGTGTTCGATGCGAGCTCGCCGTGGCTGACGGTCAGCGCCTGCGCCGGCCGACCGGGCTGCCAGCACTCGGCGGCCGACGTACGGGCCGACGCTGCGACGGCAGCGCTGGCGGGTGATATCGCGACCAGTCATCGCCACTTCGTGGGATGCGAGCGGGCCTGCGGCAGCCCGCCGACAGGTGAGGTGCTGGTCGCCACCGGCGACGGGTATCGAGTGCTCAGGTCGTCGCCACCCGGACAGCCCTTAGGGTGAGCGGGTGCTCGACTATCTCCGCGACGCCGCCGAGATCTACCGCCGATCGTTCGCGACCATCCGCGCCGAAGCCGATCTGAACCGTTTTCCCGCCAACATCGAGCGCGTGGTGGTCCGGCTTATCCACACCTGCGGGCAGGTCGACGTAGCCGAGCACGTCGCCTACACCGACGACGTGGTCGCGCGGGCGGGTGCTGCGCTGGCCGGCGGCGCTCCGGTGCTGTGCGACTCGTCAATGGTGGCCGCGGGCATCACCGCGGCTCGGCTGCCCGGAAACCAGATCGTGTCGCTGGTAGCCGATCCACGGGCCGCCGAGCTGGCCGCCCGGCGGAACACCACGCGGTCGGCGGCCGGGGTGGAGCTGTGGGCCGATCGACTGGCCGGTGCGGTGCTGGCGATCGGCAACGCGCCCACCGCGCTTTTCCGGCTGCTCGAGCTGGTCGACGACGGGGCGCCTGCGCCGGTGGCGGTGCTGGGCGGGCCAGTCGGCTTCGTCGGCTCGGCGCAGAGCAAAGAGGAGCTGGTCGCCCGGCCACGCGGAATGTCGTATCTGATCATCCGAGGGCGTCGCGGTGGCAGCGCGATGGCCGCCGCCGCCGTCAACGCGATCGCGGCCGAATGACGGGGCGCGGCACGCTTTTCGGCGTCGGCCTGGGGCCAGGTGATCCTGAGCTGGTCACCGTCAAAGCGGCCCGGGTGATCGGCGCCGCTGACGTGGTCGCCTATCACAGCGCCCGCCACGGCCACAGCATCGCCCGCGGAATCGCCGAGCCGTATCTGCGGCCCGGGCAGATCGAAGAACACCTGAGGTATCCGGTCACCACGGAGGGGACCGATCATCCGGACGGCTACGCGGGAGCTTTAGCGGACTTCTATGCCGATGCCACTCAACGGATCGCGGCCCATCTCGACGCCGGGCGCGATGTCGCGCTGCTGGCTGAGGGTGATCCGCTGTTCTACAGCAGCTACATGCATCTGCACACCCGACTGACCGAGCGATTCGCCGCAGTGATCGTACCGGGAGTGACGTCGGTCAGCGCCGCGTCGGCGGCGATCGGCACGCCGCTGGTCGCCGGCGACCAGGTGCTGTCGGTGCTGCCCGGCACGCTGCCGGTTACCGAGCTGGCCCGTCGGCTGGCCGACGCCGACGCGGCGGTGGTGCTGAAGCTCGGCCGGTCCTATCCGGCTGTGCGCGAAGCCCTTTCGATGTCCGGCCGCATTGCGGACACCTTTTACGTCGAACGGGCAAGCACACCCGGGCAGCGGGTGCTGCCAGCCGCCGACGTTGACGCGAGCAGCGTGCCGTATTTCTCGCTGGCGCTATTGCCGGGTGGGAAGCAGCCCTACTCGCGGGGTGGGACGGTCGCGGTGGTGGGGCTGGGCCCGGGACACATCGACTGGATGACGCCGGAGAGCCGCCGCGAGCTCTCGATGGCCACCGACCTGATCGGCTATGGGCCGTACCTGGACCGGATTGCGCTGCGCGACGGCCAACGTCGGCACGCCAGCGACAACACCGACGAGGTGGCTCGCGCGCGACTGGCCTGCACGCTGGCTGAGCGAGGCCGAGCGGTGGCGGTGGTCTCGTCGGGTGATCCCGGGGTGTTCGCGATGGCTACCGCGGTGTTCGAGGAGGCCAAGCAGTGGCCGGGTGTCGCGGTGCGGGTGGTGCCGGCGATGACCGCGGCCCAGGCGGTGGCGAGCCGCGTCGGCGCCCCACTCGGCCACGATTACGCGGTGATTTCGCTGTCCGACCGGCTCAAGCCGTGGGAGGTCATCGCCGAGCGCCTTGATGCCGCGGCAGCCGCGGATCTGGTGCTGGCCATCTACAATCCAGCCTCGAAGACGCGTACTTGGCAGGTCGGTGCAATGCGAGATCTGCTGCTGGCGCACCGTGATCCGGGGACCCCGGTCGTCATCGGTCGCGACGTCTCCGGACCGAGTGAGCGTGTCTGGGTGAAGCGGTTGGCTGATCTGGATTCGGCCGAGATTGACATGCGTTGCCTGCTGATCGTGGGATCATCGCAGACCCAGTGGTATTCAGCGGATTCCGTTGACCGGGTGTTCACTCCGCGGCGGTACCCGTCCTAGGCTTCGGCCGACATCGCCTCAGCCATCGCCATATGACTCCTGAAATCCCCGTGCAGGACCTAGATCTTGCCTGCAACGAAGTCGGCGGCCTGATCGGCCATGCCCGCGTCAATGTAGGCACCGGCCAGATGTTGCGGCCAGTTGTTCTGCCAGGTGTTCGGGTCGGCCGGATTGCACACGGGATCGGCGCCGTGGCACAACTCGATAGTCCTGTCGTTATAGATGGGATTGAAGTTGGTGATGGGACCCGCCCACTGGCTCCCATTGCCGAACAGCGCTACCGCCGCGATGTGCTGATCGGTACCTTCAGGAAGAGGGTTGTCAAAGCCGAAAGCGGAAATCGGAACGGCGAGCACCACATCGGTGACCGCCGCCCCGAGCGAGTAGCCACCCAGCACCAGCCGGGTGTCGGGGCAGTTGCCGGTCATGTACTGGATGTGTTGGCTCATGTCGTTGGCGCCGACGTCGACCTCCGTGTCGGCAGGATATTTGACGGCGTAAACGCCGATGTTTCTACCGGTCTTAGAGCGGAGTGAGTTGACGAACGCGTTGCCGAGTACGCCAGTCCCTGGTGATTCGAGCCGGCCGCGGGCGAAGACCACTTCGACCGGGGGGCAACTTGCCGCGATGGCTGACGGCGCGGCGCCTGGTGTCCCCGACGGTAACGCCGCAGCGCTGACCGTCAGGCCAGCGAACATCGCGAGCACCGCCGCAGCAGCAGCAGCAAGTCTTCGGGCGCCCGAACCGACCACGCGTTTATGCTAGCGATCCGCTTTTCCAAGGCCAGGACGGATCCCGGCCCAGCGCAGCGAGAAGCCTCGACTGGGCGTCCGCGTCGTGATCGACGGGGACCGGCGGCGCGAACATGCCCGACGCGGTAAGGACGGTCAGGTCCTTGGGAAGCCGGCTGAGAAACATTGCGCACAACCCTGCATCGAGCCGGTCGTCTGCCCCGACCGCCCGAGCAAGATCCCACGTGTGCACCAGCACGTCTTGACTGAGCCGCGGCACCAAATCGGCCGGGGTGTGGCGCTTGAATGCTTCGGGCAGCCGATCGATGGTCAGCTGCCACCGTCGAAGCACATCGTGACGAGGGCGATCCGGCTTCAACCCGAGTGGACGCAGCAACAGCACATCGTGAAACCCGATCACGTGCTCGACCACGGCTCGCGCATTCCAGTCACCGCACGGCGTGGGACGGTCCCACCTTCCGTCGGCGAGCCGGACGGTGTGGGTGAAATGTCGGCAGACCGTCAGGTGCAAGTCGGCGATCTCGCAGCCGGCGTCAGAACTCTGCACCCGACCTCCCGAGCACCCAGGTGACCGCGTCAGCCACGGTCGTCACTGTCGCTGCGTTCGCAGGCAGTGGCGGCCGCGCCACCATTACCACCGGAATATCCAGCGCCGCCGCGGCGTCGAGCTTCGCTCTCGTCAGCTGGCCGCCACTGTTCTTGGTGACCAGCGCGTCGATACGGTGCGTACGCAACAAGGCGTGCTCGTCCTTGAAGTGATACGGCCCGCGGGACAACAGCAGTTGGTGGCGGTTCGGAAGGGTGTCGGCGTCGGGTGCGGTGACAGCGCGGATCAAAAACCACGCCGCGCTGCCGGCGAACGCGGCAACACCGGACCGGCCGGTGGTCAGAAAGACCCGCGAGAATCGCTCTTGCGCAACGGTTGCGGCTGCCTCGTCGTCGGAGGCCACCCCGATGGCGGAACCGGGATCCCAGGCCGGTCGGGACAGCACGACATAGGGCAGCCGCAACTCCTCGCATGTTTGCGCTGCATGGGCGGTGATGGCGGCCGCGAACGGGTGCGTGGCGTCGACGACGGCGTCGATGCGCTCCTCACCCAACCAGCGCCGCATGCCATCGACTCCGCCGAACCCGCCGATGCGCACGGCGCCGACTGGCAGCGCCGGATTCGGTACCCGCCCGGCCAGCGAACTGATCACGTCGACTGCCGGGTGAAGGCGAGCGGCCAACGCCCGCCCCTCGGCGGTGCCACCGAGCACCAAAACCCGCATCAGTGCGCCCTTCTCGACTCCGAATACAGGTAGCTGTCGGTGAAGCCTTCGGCGCCCAGCACATCGCCGACGATGATGACGGCGGTCTTGGTGATCTCGGCGTCCTGCATCTGCTGACCGATGTCGGCCAGCGTGCCACGCAAGGCCCGTTGCTGCGGCCAGCTCGCGAAAGCCACGACAGCAGCGGGTGTTTGGGGTCGGTAGCCGCCGGCCAGCAGCTGCGGAACGATCGCGTCGATCTGGGCGGCGGCCAGGTGCAGCACCAGGGTGGCGCCGGATTTGGCCAACGTGGCGAGATCCTCGCCGGGCGGCATCGCCGTCGACACCGTGGCGACGCGGGACAGAATCACGGTCTGCGCCACTGTTGGAACGGTGAGTTCGCGGCCGAGCGTCGCTGCGGCCGCGGCGAAAGCCGGTACGCCAGGCACGATCTCATAGCCAATGCCTAACTCCTCCAGTCGGCGGCACTGTTCGGCCAGCGCGCTATACAGCGACGGGTCCCCGGAATGCAACCGCGCCACATCCTGGCCTGCGGCGTCGGCGTCGGCCAGCTCGGCGATGATCTGGTTCAGCGTCAGCGGACCGGTGTCGACGACTCGTGTGTCCGGCGGGCACCATTCCAGCAGATCGGCGGGCATGATCGAACCCGCGTAGAGGCACACCTGGCATCGGCTGAGCAGCCGTTGGCCGCGCACAGTGATCAAGTCCGCGGCCCCGGGGCCCGCGCCGATGAAGTAGACCGTCACGGTTTGCTCACCTGCCATTGGGTGATCGGCAGCTGCGGTCGCCAGGTGGTGAATCCGCTCAACGGCTCGCCCTGGTAGTGCTGGAAGCGTTGCAGTTTTCCGCCATGCTGTGAGTGTGCCTGCACTAGAACGGCTTCGGATTCCGCGGTGACCGCGTTCGCCACCAGGCGCCCGCCGGCGGGCAACTGCTTCAGGCACGCGTCGAGCAGACCGGGCTGGGTGAGGCCGCCGCCGACGAAGACCGCCGACGGTGCTGCGGCGCCGTCGAATGCATCAGGTGCGTCGCCGCGGACCTCCACGCCAACGCCGAAGGCTCCGGCGTTGAACGCCAGGTTGGTCCGGCGCACGTCGTCGCGTTCGAACGCGACCGCAGTACAGCCGCGCCAGCAGCGGCACCATTCGACTGCGATGCTGCCCGAGCCGGCGCCGACATCCCACAGCCGCTCCCCCGGCCGGGGCGCCAGCGCCGCCAGAGTCACTGCCCGGATGCTGTGCTTGGTGATCTGCCCGTCGTGTGCAAAAACGTTGTCGGGCAGTGACGACACCCGTTCGTCGGGCAGGTAGCGAACCGCGACGACGTTGAGGTCGTCGACGTCGAGGGGCGCCCCGGTGGCCCACTGGTGCGCGGTGCCGTCGCGGCGTCGCTCCCTCGGACCGCCGAGCTGCTCGAGCACGGTGAACTGGGAGTCGCCGCGGCCGTAGCTGTCGAGCAGCGCCGCCAAGGATTCAGGGGTGTCCCGGTCGCTGGACAACACAATTGCGCGACCGCCGCGGCGCACCGCAGTGTGGGTGTCGGCATTGACCAGGCTGATGACTTCGGTGTCCTGGACGGTCCAGCCCATCCGCGCGCATGCCAGCGTCACCGCCGACACATGCGGGAGCACCTTGACCTGCTCAGCTCCGAACATCCGGATCAGCGTGGTTGCGATCCCGTGCAGCAGCGGGTCCCCGCTGGCCAGTACATGCACGTCGGAGCCGTCTTCGACCAGCCCAGCCAAGGCGGGCAGCAGCGGTGACGGCCACTCGCGGCGGGCGGCGGGCACGGTTTTGTCGAGCAGCTCGAGTTGGCGGCGTGATCCGTAGATGGTTGCTGCGCTGCGGATTTCACGTTGCGATGTTTCCGGCAGGCCCCGCAGGCCGTCGGCGCCAATCCCGACCACGATGATCATCGGCGCAGCCGCCGCCAGAGGAAGTCCGGCATGAGCCGCATGACGAGAGACACGGGACCCAACGTCCACGGAACCCACACCGTGCGTCGGCCTGCGGCCAGCGCCCGAACGGTGGCGTCGGCCACCTGCGCGGGCTTGATTGGCAGTGGCGCCGGTGGCATGCCCTGAGTCATGCGTCCGATGACGAAGCCCGGCCGCACGATCAGGACCCGCACTCCGGTGCCGTGCAGCGCGGCGGCCAGTCCGTCGGCGAAACCGTCCAGGCCGGCCTTCGCCGAGCCGTAGACGTAGTTGGCGCGGCGCACCCGTGCGCCGGCGATCGAGGAGAACACCACCAGCGTTCCGCGGCCCGCCGCACGCATCTCGGCGGCCAGGTGGGTGAGCAGGCTGACCTGCGCGACGTAATCGGTGTGCACAATCGCCACTGCATGCGCCGCGTCGTTCTCGGCGCGGGCTTGGTCGCCGAGTATCCCGAAGGCGAGCACCGCGGTGTCGATGGCGCCGTACTCGGCGACGAGAGAAGCGACGAGCGGGCCGTGCGAGGCGAGGTCGTCGGCGTCGAATTCACGGGTATGCACGGCCGCCGCCCCGGCGGTGCGCAGCAGCGCTTCTTGTTCGATGAGTTCGTCGGCTCGACGCGCCGCCAGCACCACAGTCGTACCGGGGGCCAGCCGCGCGGCGAGTTCCATACCGATCTCGCTGCGGCCGCCCAAGATCAGCACCAATCCGGCGCCCGTGTCATCCACGGCTGCATTATCACCTGCGATAACGTGGGCGTTGATGACCCGCACCACCACCCGGCTCACCAACGACGCGTTGGCTTTTCTCAGCGAACGCCACCTGGCGATGCTGACCACGTTGCGCGCCGACAACTCGCCACACGTGGTGGCCGTCGGTTTCACCTTCGACCCTAAGACCCATATCGCCCGGGTCATCACCAGTGGGGGCTCTCAGAAGGCGGTCAACGCCGAACGCGGCGGGGTCGCGGTGCTCAGTCAGGTCGACGGTGCGCGCTGGCTGTCGCTGGAGGGCCGGGCCAGCGTGAAGAAGGAAATCGATGCCGTTCGCGATGCCGAACTGCGCTACGCGCAGCGGTATCGAACCCCACGGCCCAACCCGCGGCGGGTGGTTATCGAGGTCCAGGTCGAGCGGGTGCTGGGCTCGTCGGATTTGTTGGACCGCACCGGCGAGTAACCTCTCTCTGGCCCCTGGCGTCACAGTAGCCCCATCAGTCGCTGCGGGCCCGGGATGTCGTTGTGCCCAGCTCTGAGCGACAACTGGGCTTCTAAGCAGCACCGTCCGGGTCGAGTAGCCGAATAGTCGCTCAGAGCTGGGCACAAAGGGCATCCCTACCCGGCCGAAATGGAAGTGACGGATGTGATCAGTGTCGAGCTGGGGAGTCAACCGCTGCGGTGGACAGCGTGATCAGATGCCGGCCCGCCGAAAGCGCCACCGTCGGCCCGGTCGGCTTGCCGTCGACCGCCGCCGTTACCCCCGCAGGCAACGAGGCCAGCCGGATCTGAGCGGCGGTGTCAGTGGCGACCGCGATCCTCGACGACCGCAGCGCCGCCAGCCCGGCCCGTGCGACGTCGACAGTGAGGCTCGCGACGCCGGTCAGCCGCAGCGTCAGGTACGGCAGCCGCTCGGCGGGCAGTCCGGGGCGCCAGGTCAGCTCCGAGTACAGCCCCGGTGTGGGGTCGAAGTGCAGCAGGAAGCCTCGATGTCGGTGGGTGGTGTGGGTTGGGTCCGGCCGCGCGTACGAGCGCGCATCGATCTCCGCAATCGCTCCGCGCGTCGCCGTCACCTGCGGATCTGCGGTCAGCTCCGATATCCACCACACCTGATGTGGCCCGATGCCCAGGTCGGCCCGCACCAGCTGCGGGTACCACGCGAAGGTGATGTGGCCCGGGTCGCTCTGCCGCAGACCTGTTCCCATGTGTGACACCGGGTCGTCGAACTTGTCTTGCAGCACGAAGACGATGTGGTCTTCGAACGGGTAGACGGTGAAGCGGTAGCGGTAGCCGAGCCGGTCGAGTTCGAGCGCCTGCTCGGCGGCTGAGGCGAAGGGCACCAGCTCGTCGAGCAGCCCGTGCGCAATGACGAACGGCAGCCACCGGGCATTGACCAGCAGCCGCCAGGTGTCACCTTCGCGGGCGCAGTGTGAGTTGAAGTTCAGATCAGCCGGAATGTCGACGTCGGGCAACAGCCGCACCCCGCACGTCGCCGGGCCGGCCAGCGCGACGGCCTGAGAGAACACCTCCGGATAAGCCAGGCCGAGCTTGTAGGCGGCGTAGCCGCCCATCGAATAGCCGGAGATGACGGTGCGGTTGGGATCAGTGCCCAGTTGCTCGGCCACTCGCGCCCATACTTCCCAGACGTCGAGTTCGCCCTCGTCGAAGTACCAGCAGGACGGGCCGCGGGCCAGCGGCGTGACCACCACAGAGTCACGGCCGTCGCATACCTCGTGCAGCAGGCGCGGGTCGATGGCAGCGAACTGGCTTTGCCCCAGCGACAGCGAGTGCAGCAGCAGGGTCAGCGGCAGCTGCTGACCGGGCGCGTACGTCGCCGGCAGGCACACCGCATACGGCTGTACCCGCCCGAGAAAGAGCGGCTTGGTGCTCAGGATGCTGAGCAGATCGGCCGGCCCGACGCCTTGGCCCAGCTCGATCGAGGAGACGTACCAGCGGGTCGACGGGCCGGTGATGACCGGTTCGGGGGTGCTGACAGCGGCGGCCAGCTGGTCCCACTCGACGGCCACGGCGAACTGTGACACATCGCCATCGGTCAGCGCGGCGGCCTGCGCTGCATCCGACCAGAAGTTCAGGTGCGGCGGCTCCTGCTCGTTGGTGCGAAACGCGATGTTGTAGACGTTCGGCTGCCCCGGTAAGGCACCGAGCTGGGCGGGAACGTCGGCGAAACCATCTCCCGCGGCGTTCGCTAATCCGGCCGCCAGGCGCACTGTCCACGTGCCGGTGGGCTGTAGGTGCGCGCGCGGAACCCGCGCCAGGAACGACCGGGATTGCATGTCGACGCGGTGTTCGACCGGGGTCGACGCTCCGGTGCTGAGGTCGATGAGTTGGGCGGCGGCGCCGGAGATGAGGAGGGCCGTGTCGATGCCCGCCGACCGAATGCCGGCACCGGCCGGCCATACTTCGGAGCCGCCGCGGCCGGTGTCGAAGGTGAACAGCGCGATCGGGACCGACGCGTCGACCAGGGTGTTCCAGTCCACCCGCCACCAGGTGTCGGTGTCGGTCAGGCCGACCGCGGCCCGGAAGATGTCGGCACCGTTGCCGGCCGCGGGCCCGTCGGGGTAGACGTAGGTGCCGCGCGGCGGCGCCTGAATCTTGAGATCCCCGATCGGCAGGCCCGTCGCGCCATGGTCGTCGTACAAGAAATCGGTCCAGAACAGCGCGCCCCCGGCCAGGCGGGCCGCGCCGCAGGTGCGGGGAAACTGCTCGCCGAACGGCCAGTCGGCCGGTGCGGGAAGCTGCGGTTCGGGCCGCCGTGCCGCCGGTGGCGCGCCCTCGGGCATCCCGTCGACGACGACCAGCTCACCAGGCGGTGCGGGTGTCGGAGTGAGGGTGTGGGTCGCGGCGTTGACGACGTGACGCGCGATTCGGATCGGCAGCAGCGCAAGGTTCAGCAGCGACACGCTTTCAAGGTAGCGGCACCACGATCAGCTCGTGCGGCCGGTTGTTGACGCTTATCGCGCCGTCGTCGGTCACGACGACGATGTCCTCGATGCGGGCACCCCAACGGCCGGGAAAATAGATGCCGGGCTCGACTGAAAACGCCATGCCCGCCGTCAGGGGTAGGTCATTGCCGGCCACGATGTACGGCTCTTCATGCACGGCTAACCCGATGCCGTGACCGGTGCGGTGCACGAAGTAATCGGCCAGGCCGGCCTCGGCGAGCACTGCTCGGGCGGCGCGGTCCACCTGCTCGGCTGTCACACCGGGACGCACCATATCGACAGCTGCGCGTTGAGCACGCTGCAAAACCGAATAGTGCTGCGCCATTTCGGAATCGGGTTCGCCGATGCTGTAAGTCCGGGTCGAGTCCGAGTTGTACCCGGGTTCGTACATACCGCCGATGTCGATTACCACGACGTCACCGGCCCGGATTTCACGATCGGAGTATTCGTGATGCGGGTCGGCGCCGTGTGGACCCGAGCCGACGATGACGAACGCCACTTCTGAATGCCCTTCGGCGACAATGGCTTCGGCGATGTCGGCAGCGACGTCGGCTTCGGTGCGGCCCGGAACGAGGAACTCCGGTACCCGGGCGTGCACCCGGTCGATGGCAGCGCCGGCCTTACCAAGCGCGTCGACCTCGGCCGGATCCTTGACCATGCGCAACTCGCGGAGCACCGCGGTCGCCAGCACCGGCATCGCGCCGAGCAGGTCGGCCAGCGGCAGCAGGTGTAGGGCGGGCATCGAATCGGTGACCGCGACCGCTGCCGGCGCGCCGGCAGCGATGGCGCTGGCCACCAGTCGGTAGGGATCATCACCGTCGACCCAGTCCCGCACCGAAAGCCCGAGCTCGGCAACCGCGGATTCCTTCAGCGCGGCCAACTCCAGCCGCGGCACCACCACGGTTGCCACCCCGTCGGCGCGAACCACCAGCGCGGTGAGCCGCTCGAAGGTCTGGGCACGCGAACCGGTGAGATAGCGCAGGTCGTGACCGGGGGTGATCACCAATGCGGCAAGACCGGCGTCGGCGGTGGCGGCGGCCGCCGCGGCAAGCCGCCGGGCATAGACGTCGGCATCGAACCGGCGGGCACCCATGCTCATCAGGCTAGCGGCTCGTCGAACGTCGACTTGTTGCGCAGTTCCGGCCGATATGGCGACAACAAGTCGACGCTCGGCACTGGCAGGATGACCAGCGTGCGATCCCCACTGGTGCTGCTCGACGGTGCGAGCATGTGGTTTCGCTCCTTCTACGGGGTGCCGTCGTCGATCACCACGCCCGACGGCCGGCCGGTCAACGCCCTACGCGGCTTTCTGGACTCGATGGCAGTGGTGATCACCCGGCAGCGGCCTCGCCGGCTGGTGGTGTGCCTGGATGTGGATTGGCGCCCGCAGTTTCGGGTGGACCTCATTCCGTCCTACAAAGCGCACCGCCTCGAACAAGAAAACCAAGATGAGGTCGACGTCGAGCAGGTGCCGGACGAGCTGACCCCGCAGGTGGAGATGATCGAACAGATCCTCGACGCGTTCGGCATCTGCACCGCCGGCGCGCCGGGCTTCGAGGCCGATGACGTGATCGGAACGCTCGCCGCCCGGGAACGCCGGGACCCGGTCATCGTCGTCAGCGGCGATCGCGACCTGCTGCAGGTGGTGACCGACGAGCCGGTGGCCGTTCGCGTGCTCTACCTCGGCCGCGGGCTGACCAACGCCACCCTGATGGGCCCGGACGAGGTGGCCGAACGCTACGGGTTGCCGGCCGGCCGGGCCGGCGCCGCCTATGCCGAGCTGGCGTTGCTGCGCGGCGACCCGTCCGACGGGCTGCCCGGTGTGCCGGGCATCGGCGAGAAAACCGCCGCGACGCTGCTCGCCCAGCACGGCTCGCTCAGCGCGATCGTGGCCGCCGCCGAGGACCCGAAATCGACGCTGGCCAAAAGTGTTCGCAAGAAGCTGCGGGCGGCCGCCGAATATATCGACACCGCCGGGACGGTCGTGCGGGTGGCGACGGACGCACCGGTCACCCTGTCGACGAAGACCGATGTCTTGCCGCTGGCGGCCGCCGATCCGGCCCGTACCGCCGAGTTGGCGACCCGACTCGGCGTCGGCTCTTCGGTTGCGCGCCTGCAGAAGGCGCTCGACTCGTTGCCCGACTGACCGCCTACTGCGGCCGGCCCACCTCGTAGGTGCCCTTGTTGTCCTGGAACGTCACCGTGACGTGCCGCTTGGTGCCGTCGATGCTGACGTCGCAGGTGAAGGTGTCACCCTTCTTGACCGTCGGGTCTTTGCCGTTGTTGCAGCTGACGTCTTTGACGTTCTTGGCGCCGTAGCCGTTGGTTTCGTCAGTCAGGATCTGCTGCACACCGGTCTGCGCCTTCTTGACGTCGAGCTTGGTGGTCACGAAGAATCCGGGCGCCCAGAAGCCGAGCACCAAGACCACTGCGACGACGATCACCGCAAACACGCCGATCACCGTGGCAATCAGCCCACGCCGCGAACCGCGACCGCCCGGCGGCTGGCCGTACGGCCCGGGCTGCCCGGGATACTGCCCGGGTTGGCCGTACTGGCCGGGCTGCTGGCCATACTGGCCCGGCGGCGCGGGATATCCGGGCTGACCGTACTGGCCAGGCTGCTGCGGGTACTGCCCTGGCTGCCCCCCGTATTGGCCGGGCTGGCCGAACGCTCCCGGCTGGCCGTATTGGTCGGGCTGCTGGTATCCGGGCTGGCCGTACTGACCGGGCGGGGAATACTGCGGCGACGGCGGATACGCCTGGCCGGGCTGCTGATACTGCCCATACTCGGTGGGGGCATAGGCCGGCGTTTGCCAGGTCTGCTGTTCGCCGTACGGCTGCTGCCAGTGCGACGCGTTCACGGTGGGATCGCCGCCGGACGACGGCTGCTCCTCGCCTTGGCGCGGCGGCTGCCAGGGCTTGGTCGGGTCGACTCCGTGCGGTCCGGTCATCGTGTCTTCGGTCCTTCCCGTCGCGCTCGAACGCGATCCAGCTACCGTAGCTGCCGCAAAGCCTACTCGGCGTCAACGGCGACGACGCCGCGCCGCACACCGTCGATCGCCCGCTTGGCGGTGGCTCGCAGCTGCGGTTCGGGCGCGGTGTTGCGCACCTGATCCAGCAGGTCCAGCACTTGGCGGCACCACCGCACGAAGTCCCCCGCCGACAACGCCGCACCGTTGCCGGCATCTTCGAAGCTGGCCAGTGCCGCGGCCAGATCACCGGTGGTCACCCAGCGGTGAATCGCGTCAACGAAGCCGTCGTCGGGCTCGCGACTCAGCGCGATTCGGTGCCGCTGCTCGTCGGCGCGTAACGCCGCCGACAGTCGCCGGGTGCGCGCCAGCGCCTGCCGCAGCGGCGGTGTGACCACCCGCGCGCCGGGTTGGGCGCCCTGCCCCCTGCTGTCGGGCCCGCCACGGGCCTCGTAGAGCACCGCCGACACCACTGCCGCCAACTCCGCCGGGGTCAGATCAGTCCACGCCCCGCTGCGCAGGCATTCAGCGATCAGCAGGTCGCTTTCGCTGTAGATCCGTGCCAGCAACCGACCGTCGTCGGTGACATGCGGAGCGTCGTCGATCACGTGGATGAAGCCGCGCTCGGTGAGCAGCCCGACGATGCGGTCGAAGGTGCGGGCCAACGAATTGGTGGCCGCCGACACCTTCTTCTGCAGCTGAGTGTTGTCGCGTTCGATGCGCAGATAGCGCTCGGCGAGGCGAAGCTGGATGTCGCGATCCGACCCGCGGTGTGCGGGATGCCGGCGCAGCTTGTCCCGCAGCGACGCCAGCTCCGGGTCGAAATCCGACGCTTCACCGCCGGGGCTGCGTCGGGCGCGATCGAACGGGAGGGCGATGTCAGCGGCCGCTGAGCGCAGCGCCGACGCCAAGTCGCGGCGCACTCGCGGCTGGCGGTGTTCGACCCGCTTGGGCAACGTCATCGAGCCGACCGGGGCCGACGCGCCGGAATAGTCGGCCGACGAGATGCGGCCGGCCCAGCGGTGTTCGGTCAGCACCAACGGCCGTGGCTCGTCGCTGTGGCGATCGGATTCCAGCACCACCGCCAACCCGCCGCGGCGGCCATGGGTGATGGTGATGATGTCCCCGCGGCGCAACGACGCCAGCGCGTCGTTGGCCGCCTGTCGTCGCTGCAGCCGCGACGCCCGGGCTTGCGCGCGTTCGCGTTCGGAGATCTGCGCGGCCAGGCGGGCATATTCGAGGATCGGCGCCTCTCTGCCGCCGAGTTCGACGGCAAGCTCGTCGAGCATCCGCTCGCCGCGCTCCACGCCGCGGACCAGACCGACGACCGATCGGTCGGCCTGATACTGCGCGAACGACTGCTCCAGCAACCGGTGCGCCTCGTCGGGTCCCATGCGCTGAACCAGGTTGATCGTCATGTTGTACGACGGCGCGAACGAACTGCGCAGCGGGAACGTCCGGGTGGACGCCAACCCGGCCACCTCGGCCGGCTCGCTGGTTTCGTCGCCGGGATGCCAGAGCACCACGGCGTGGCCTTCGACGTCGATGCCCCGCCGGCCGGCCCGCCCGGTCAGCTGGGTGTACTCGCCGGGCGTCAGCGGGACATGCTGCTCTCCGTTGAATTTCACCAGCCGCTCCAGCACCACCGTGCGGGCGGGCATGTTGATGCCCAGCGCCAACGTTTCGGTGGCGAACACCGCTTTGACCAGACCGGCGGTGAACAGCTCCTCGACGGTGTGCCGGAACACCGGTAGCAGCCCGGCGTGATGCGCTGCCAGCCCCCGCAACAGCCCCTCACGCCACTCGTAGTAGCCGAGGACTGCCAGGTCGGTATCGGCGAGATCGCCGCAGCGGTGCTCGATGACCTCGGCGATCTGCGCGCGCTCTTCCTCGGTGGTCAGCCGCAACGCGGAGCGTAGGCACTGCTTGACCGCGGCGTCGCAGCCGGCTCGGGAGAACACGAACGTGATCGCCGGCAGCAGCGCTTCGCGGTCCAGGGTGGCGATGACGTCGGGTCGTGGCGGCGGCCGGTAGGCGCTGGGCCGTCCTGCTCGTCCCGGGCCGCCTCTCCCCCCCGGCCGGCGGGGACCACGCCAGTCGGCCAGCCGGTCGGCCTCGCGGCGGTGCGCGATGTGACGCAGCAGGTCGGGGTCGACGCGCGGCTGCCGGGTGGTAGCGGTGGCCTTGTCTTGAGGGTCGCCTCGGTGGTCGAACAACTCGAAGAGGCGTTTGCCCACCAGGACGTGCTGCCACAGCGGCACCGGGCGGTGCTCGTCGACGACCACGGTGGTGTCGCCGCGGACGGTTTGGATCCAGCCGCCGAACTCTTCGGCGTTGCTGACGGTCGCCGACAAGCTGACCAGCCGGACCTCGTCGGGCAGGTGCAGGATGACCTCTTCCCAGACCGCACCGCGCATCCGGTCCGCCAGGAAATGCACCTCGTCCATCACGACGTGCGAAAGCCCTTGCAAGGCAGGGGAATCCGCGTAAAGCATGTTGCGCAGCACTTCGGTGGTCATCACGACCACGGGGGCACTGGCGTTGACCGACAAGTCGCCGGTGAGCAGCCCGATCCGGTCCTTGCCGTAGCGGGCCGCGAAGTCGGTGTGCTTCTGGTTGCTCAGCGCTTTCAGCGGGGTGGTGTAGAAGCACTTGCCGGCGGCCGCCAGCGCCAAGTGCACCGCGAACTCGCCGACCACTGTTTTGCCGGCGCCGGTGGGAGCGCACACCAGCACACCGTGACCCTGTTCGAGCGCCGCACAAGCACGCTGCTGAAAACCGTCCAGCGCGAACGGCAGTCCGGCGGTGAACTTCTCCAGCTCGGGGTCGGTGGCCGACCGCGGCTCAGGTGACGTCGTCATGGGGTCCGGGGATGCGCGACGGGGCCGCCACCGGCGATGGCTGCTCGACGGGCGACGCTTCGTCGTCGGCAAGCGCGCGTTCGCGTTTGGCTTTCCGGTTGTCGTGCAATCGGGCGATCTGGATGGCCAATTCGAGTAGCAGCGTCAGCGCCAGGCCGAGCGCGATCATGGAAAACGGGTCGGAGCCGGGCGTGAAGATCGCGGCGAACACGAACATCGCGAAGATCAGGCCACGCCGCCACGATTTGAGCCGTTGATAGGACAGCACACCGGCCAGGTTGAGCATGACGACCAGCAAGGGGAACTCAAAGCTGATCCCGAACACCAGCAGCAGGTTGAGCAAGAAGCCGAAATACCGGTCACCGGAGAGTGCGGTCACCTGGACGTCGCTGCCCACGGTCAGCAGGAACCGCAGCGCCTTGGACAGCACCAGGTAGGCCAGGACCGCACCGGTGACGAACAGCGCCGCGGCGGGCACCACAAACGCGACCGCGAACCGGCGCTCCTTCTTGTAGAGCCCCGGTGTGATGAACGCCCACAGCTGATACAGCCACACCGGGCAGGCAAACACCAAGCCGGCGGTCAGCGCGACTTTGAGCCGGAGCATGAACTGGTCGAACGGTGCAGTGGCCAGCAGCCGGCACTGGCCGTCGGCGCTGATGTCCGCGCGCGCCGACTGCGGCAAAGCGCAGTAGGGATGCCGCAACCATTCTCCGAGGCTTTCCAGGCCGAACACCGGGTGGGAGTACCAGGTGAAGCCGACCGTGGTGGTCAACAGGATGGTCGCAACCGAGATCAGCAACCGGGTGCGCAGCTCGGTCAGGTGGTCGACCAGCGACATCGTCCCGTCGGGATTGGTGCGGCTGCGACGAGAGCGCGGGTCGAGACGCCTGAATACGGCTGTAGTGCGGCGTGCTCGGGATGCCAGGTTAGGCCGGCCGGGCGTCGGTGCGATCTTGGTCCGGTGCCGCCGGCGGCTCGACCCGCTCGGACTGCACCGAGGTCGTCGCGGCCGGCGGCGCCACAGGTGTGCTCGGCTTGCCTTCGTTCTGCAGTTCCCGAACCTCGGACTTGAAGATTCGCAACGACTTGCCCAGTGAACGTGCCGCGTCGGGGAGCCTCTTGGCGCCGAACAGGAGGATTACCACCACGGCAAGGATCGCCCAATGCCAGGGACTAAGACTGCCCACTTTCTTTACCTCCAGACGTCTCCCTGATGCTACCGCAGCAGCAGCGAACGCTAACCCAGCCGCGCCACGGACTGGTAGACGTCGAGCGCCGCGGCGGCGGCGTCCCGCACCCGTTGTGCCAGCGGCTCCGGCGCCAGCACCTGCACCTCCGGCCCGAATCCCAGCACCAGCCGCGTCATCCAGTCGTCGGAGGCGTAGGTCATCGCCGCCTCGCAGTGGCCGTCGGGCAGCTCACGCAACAGCCGCATGGGGTAGTACTCGAACATCCAGGACGCCGACGGCGCCAGCCGCAGCGTCGCCGCGGGCAACGACGGGTCTGCGTCGAACAGTGAGGTGTCCGGTGGGCTCTGCAGCGCCGGTTCGGGCGGCGCGGATGGTTCGTCGAGCAGCCGGGCGTCCACGATGCGGTCGAACCGGAACAACCGCACCCCTTCGGCCTCGCGCGACCAGGCCTCCAGGTAGCTGTGGTCGCCGACCACAACGACCCGGATCGGGTCGACGATCCTCGTGGACAACGAGTCGCGGGATGCCCCGTAGTAGTCGAGGGACAGCGCCCGCCTAGCTCGCACCGCGCTGCGCACCGCCGCCGCGGCCTCGCTCTCGGCCGGCGCCGGCTCGTCGGCGGCCGCCCGGTGCGCTGCCGGTCCGGCGGCCCCGGCGGCCGCCTCGATTTTGGCGATCGCGCTGCGCGCCGCCTCCGGGTCGACGACACCGGGAATGTCGGCCAACGCCCGTAGCGCCACCAGCAGGCCGGTGGCCTCCGGCGAGGTGAGCTGCAACGGTCGGTCCATTCCGGCCGAGAACGTCACCTCGATGGTGTCGCCGGAGAATTCGAAGTCGATGAGATCGCCGGGCCCGTAGCCGGGGAGGCCGCACAACCACAGCTGGTTGAGGTCATCCTCGAGCTGTTCGGCAGACACTCCGAGGTCCGCGGCGGCCTGCGCGCGGGTGACCCGCGGGTTGGCCTGAAAGTACGGCACCATGTTGAGCAACCGCACCAATCGGGTGGACACGGGAGTCAATTGCGCCGCCCTTCTCCCGCAAGCGGGAGGTGCCCCCGCCTCATCGCCCGGGCTGCATCGTCGTCGACGCGAGTCACGTGGACTCCTCGCGGGCTTGGCCGCGCAACCGGGCGAGCACATCGTCGCGCAGGTCCGGAGGTTCCAGCACGACGGCGTCCGCGCCGTAGCCGGCAATCTCGCGCACCAGCCGGTCGGTGGGCCCCAGGTCCAGTTTGATCAGTTCGCCGGCACGGCCGGCCAGTTCGCGTGGCCCGATCGCGGTTCCCGCGCGTCGCAGTGCGGTGGCCCGCCCTTCGGCCACCCACACCGTCGCCCGCGTGGTGGCCGCCATGGACGCCGCCGCCACTTCGGCGACCGACCCGGTGACGATCTCGCGCAGGTCGACGCCGTCCGGTGGGCTCACCACACCGGGCGGGCCGACCGGCGTCACGGTCGCGCCGATCCGCGACAGCCGGAACACCCGGGTGGCGTCGCGGTCACAGTCGTGCCCGACCAGATACCAGCGGCCCCGTTCGGTGAGCACTCCCCACGGCTCGACGGTGCGGGTGGTGTAGCGCGCGGTGAGCGACGGCCGGTGCGCAAACTGCACCCGCTGGCCGGCATCGATCGCGGCCAGCAGCGTCCCGAGGACGCCTTCGGATCCGCGCAGACCGGACTGGCCGGCGGGCGCGGCGATCGACACCGTCGCGTCCGGATCGAGGTCCACCCCGGCTGCCCGCAGCTTCAGCAGCGCGCCCTGCGTCGCGGTGATCAGTTCAGGTGATGCCCACAGCTGGGTGGCGACCGCGACCGCGGCCGCCTCGTCGGCGGTCAGGTCAACCGGCGGCAGCGCGTAAGCATCGCGGTTGATGCGATAGCCCTCGACCGACCCGAACGACGACGCCTTACCGGTTTCCAGCGGGATTCCGAGGTCGCGCAGCTCGTTCTTGTCGCGTTCGAACATCCGCGAGAACGCCTCGGCGCTGGGGTTGTCCGAATAGCCGGCCACGGTGGACCGGATCTTCTCCGCACTGAGGTAGCCGCGGGTCGACAGCAGGGCGATGACCAGGTTCATCAGCCGTTCGACTTTGGAGATCGCCACCCGGCGGCCCTACATGCTGGCGATCAGCCGTTTGACCCGCTCGTCGACCGCCCGGAACGGGTCTTTGCACAGCACGGTGCGCTGCGCCTGGTCGTTGAGTTTCAAGTGCACCCAGTCGACGGTGAAATCCCGCCCGGCGGCCTGAGCGGCGCTGATGAACTCCCCGCGCAGCCGGGCACGAGTGGTTTGCGGCGGCTGGTCGACGGCGTCTTCGATCTCCTCGTCGGTGGTGATACGCGTCGCCAGGCCCTTGCGCTGCAGCAGGTCGAAGACGCCGCGGCCGCGCTTGATGTCGTGGTAGGCCAGGTCGAGTTGGGCGATCTTGGGGTCGGACAGCTCCATGTTGTAGCGGTCTTGGTAGCGCTGGAACAGTTTGCGCTTGATCACCCAGTCGATCTCGGTGTCGACCTTGGCGAAGTCCTGGCTTTCCACGGCGTCGAGCTGCCGGCCCCACAGGTCGACAACTTGCTGGATCTGCGCGTCGGTTTCGCGGGTTTGCAGATGCTCGACGGCCCGCGCGTAGTACTCCCGCTGAATGTCCAGGGCGCTGGCCTGACGACCGCCGGCCAGCCGCACCGGACGACGGCCCGTGACGTCGTGGCTGACCTCTCGGATGGCGCGGATCGGATTGTCCAGCGAGAAATCCCGGAACGCCACCCCGGCTTCCACCATCTCCAGCACCAGCGCCGCAGTGCCCACCTTGAGCATGGTGGTGGTTTCGCACATGTTCGAGTCGCCGACGATGACGTGCAGGCGCCGGTACTTCTCGGCGTCGGCGTGCGGCTCGTCGCGGGTGTTGATAATGGGGCGGGATCGGGTCGTTGCGCTCGACACGCCCTCCCAGATGTGCTCGGCGCGCTGCGAAAGGCAGAAGGTGGCGGCCTTGGGCGTTTGCAGCACCTTGCCGGCGCCGCAGATCAGCTGACGGGTGACCAGGAAAGGCAGCAGCACGTCGGAGATGCGGGAGAACTCACCGGCCCGGACGATCAGGTAGTTCTCGTGGCAGCCGTAGGAGTTACCCGCCGAGTCGGTGTTGTTCTTGAACAGGTAGATGTCGCCGCCGATGCCCTCGTCGGCCAGCCGCTGCTCGGCGTCGACGAGCAGGTCTTCCAGCACCCGCTCTCCGGCGCGGTCGTGGGTAACCAGCTGGGTCAGGCTGTCGCACTCGGCCGTCGCGTACTCCGGATGGCTGCCCACGTCGAGGTAGAGCCGGGCGCCGTTGCGCAGGAAAACGTTCGAGCTGCGGCCCCAGGAGACCACTCGCCGAAATAGGTAGCGGGCCACTTCGTCCGGGCTGAGCCGTCGATGGCCGTGAAATGTGCAGGTAACGCCGAATTCGGTCTCGATTCCCATGATCCGTCGCTGCACACGATCGAGCGTACTGGTTGTCGGACCGATGTGGTCGTCAAGCAGGATTCATCGGCGGGGTGTCGAAATCCCGGTAAAGGCGGCCGTCTGTGGCGGTCGGCGACGCGGGCGGCCTCCGACGCCCGACGTGTCACACCCGCTTCACGTTGCGCTGAGCAAGACAAAAGAGCAGGCCCCTACAACAACGCCGACGGACGATCCCATCGCACGCCGTCGAACCGGCCGAAATCGCTGTCATAAGAGACGATGCCGGCGCGATGCTCAAGGGCCAGCGCCGCCAGGTGAGCGTCATTGACCAGGTTCGCGCCGGTGCCGACTTGGACCAGCGTTCCCCTCAAGATCTCGGCATGCCGAGCGGTCGGGTTCACCTGCACCGCCGCCGAAGCTGCCAACCAGTCAGCGACCTGACCAGTCGCATCTTCGACCCTCAGTGGTGAGGGGAACAAGCCTTCCTTTGTCGAGAGTCTGATGAACGCCAGCAGCGGCACCCATGCGAAACCGACGGTGTCCGCACCCGACAGTGCGGCGTCGAGCCACTGCAGGGAGGCGTCGTGATGTTCGCTCGCCGTGTTGACGGCGTAGAGCAGGACGTTGGCGTCGACGATCCTCACGACCGACGCCGCTGGCGGCGAACCAGCTCGTCGTCCTCCAGTTCGGCCGCAAGCTGCAGTGCCCGATCGAGGTTGACCGAGGGAACACCCAAGTCGGCGGTGCGGGTAGCGAACCGCCCACGTGGCTCTCGGCGCCCGGCGGCGCCGTCACGAATGGCGTCGTTGAGCGCCGTTTTGAATGACACCTGCCGCTCAATCATCCGGCGTCGCACCAGTTGCTCGACGTCGTCGTCTAGCGTCACGGTGGTACGCACATTTGACAGCATAGCATCACAGAAGATGATGACTTGCTGTCAAAAACGGAGCTTGCTACTTCGATGATTTGTCCGAGCCGTTGTTGTCATGCTCGGGTAACAGCGCTTCCAGCGCCGAACCCGTGATCCGCCGAAACGCCCGTCGGGGCCGCTTCACATCCAGTACCGCCACCTCCAGAGAGGACACTCCCAGGGAGTGATCGCTGCCATCACCACTGCCGGCCCGCAGCGCGTCGACCGCGATCCGGACCGCATCGGTCAGGCTGGCGTTCTCTTCGTACGACTCCTTGAGCGCGGTGGTGATCGGCTCGGTCGTACCCCCCATCACCACGAAGTGCGGCTCGTCGGCGATCGACCCATCGTAGGTGATCCGGTACAGCTCAGGCGGTTTCGTCTCGCCCTGATGGGCGACCTCGGCCACGCACAGTTCGACCTCGTACGGTTTGGCCTGCTCGGTGAAGATCGACCCCAGCGTCTGCGCGTAAACGTTGGCCAGCTGGCGGCCGGTGACATCGCGGCGGTCGTAGGCGTAGCCGCGGGTGTCGGCGAACTGAATCCCGCCGCGCCGCAGATTGTCGAATTCGTTGAACTTGCCGGCGGCGGCGAAGCCGACGCGGTCGTAAAGCTCGCTGATCTTCTGCAATGACCGCGACGGATTCTCCGCGACGAACAGCACACCGTCGGCATAGGCCAGCGCCACCACGCTGCGGCCGCGCGCGATGCCCTTGCGTGCGAGCTCGCTGCGCTCGCGCATTGCCTGCTCCGGCGAAATGAAATACGGGAAGCTCACTTCTTGCTCCGCGACGGCTCGGCATCGGGACCGAACGTGTCGGCGCGGGATCGCCGTTGGATCACCTCACGCGCCAACTCAGCGATGCGCTGCTCGGGCACGTCGACGGCGCCGTCGGCCCCAATCGTGACAGCCGTCGGGTAGATACCGCGGACCAGGTCGGGCCCGCCGGTCGCCGAGTCGTCGTCGGCGGCGTCGTACAGCGCCTCGATGGCCACCCGCAACCCCGACTCGCCGTCGGTGACCTGCGAATACAGCTTCTTGATCGCCGACTTGGCGAAGATCGAACCCGACCCCACCGACTGGTAGCCCTCTTCCTCGATGTTCCAGCCGCCGGCGGCGTCGAACGACACGATGCGACCGGCTTTCTCCGGGTCGCGGTCGGCGAGGTCGAAGCCCGCCAGCAGCGGCAGCGCCACCAGGCCCTGCATCGCGGCCGCCAGGTTGCCCCGGACCATGATCGCCAGCCGGTTGACTTTGCCGGCGAAGGTGAGCGGCACGCCCTCAAGCTTCTCGTAGTGCTCGAGCTCGACGGCATAGAGCCGGGCGAACTCCACGGCGATCGCCGCGGTGCCGGCGATGCCGGTCGCGGTGTAGTCGTCGGTGATGTAGACCTTCTGCATGTCGCGGCCGGCGATCATGTTGCCCTGCGTGGCACGGCGGTCGCCGGCGATGACGACGCCGCCGGGATACTTCAGCGCGACGATCGTGGTGCCGTGCGGCAGCTGTTGATTGACGGCGCCGAGGGCTGCATCGCGACCAGCGCCCACCGGCAACAGCTCCGGCGCCTGCCGGCGCAGCAAGTCGGTGAAAGACGACAGATCTACAGGATTGGTCGAAGCTGCGGGGATTGCGGAGTGGGCGGCCAGGCGATCACGGAACGGCCAGGTCACTGTCCGCCCTTTTGGACGTACGCGCGGACGAAGTCTTCAGCATTCTCCTCGAGCACGTCATCGATCTCGTCGAGCAGATCGTCGGTTTCCTCGGTCAGCTTCTCGCGGCGCTCCTGGCCCGCGGCGGCGTTGCCGGCGAATTCGTCCTCGTCGCCGCCGCCACCGCCACGCTTGGTCTGCTCCTGCGCCATCGCCGCCTCCTGCTTGCTGATCGGCCGCATTACCCGCGCGCCGGTTTCTCTACCCTACCGGTCGACACCCTGATTGCCCGAGGTAACAGCAGTCACTGTCCGGCTTCTCCTCACCCGCTACGCGGCCGCATCGTCGCCGGACGAGTCACGTGGTGAGTTGTTCCACCAGCTCCACGGCACTGTCCACCGAGTCCAGCAACGCACCGACGTGCGCCTTGCTACCGCGCAGCGGCTCCAGTGTCGGAATGCGCACCAATGAGTCGCCGCCCAGGTCGAAGATCACCGAGTCCCAGCTCGCAGCGGCGATGTCGGCACCGAACCGCCGCAGGCATTCGCCCCGGAAGTAAGCCCGGGTGTCGGTCGGGGGGTTGTCCACCGCGTTGAGTACTTGCTGCTCGGCGACCAGGCGCCGCATCGACCCGCGCGCCACCAAGCGGTTGTAGAGACCCTTGTCCAGCCGGACATCGGAATACTGCAGATCGACCAGGTGCAGTCGGGGCGCCGACCAGCTCAGGTTCTCCCGCTGCCGGAAACCTTCGAGCAGGCGCAGTTTGGCCGGCCAGTCCAGCAGATCGGCGCATTCCATCGGATCGCGTTCGAGCTGGTCCAGCACCTGCGCCCAGGTCTGCACGATGTCGGCGGCCCGCGGATCACGATCGCGGCTGTCAACCAACTTGGCTACCCGATCCAGGTAAATCCGTTGCAGGGCAAGGCCGGTCAGCTCCCGGCCGTCGACCAGGGCCACCGTCGCCCGCAGCGACGCGTCACGGCTGATGGTATGGACGGCGTGCACCGGCCGGGCGAGCGCCAAGTCGCTCAGGTCCAGCCCGTAGGCCGAGCCTTCCTCGATCAGGTCGAGCACCAGAGCCGTCGTGCCCAGTTTCAGATACGTCGAGGTTTCGGCGAGGTTGGCGTCGCCGATGATGACGTGCAGCCTGCGGTAGCGGTCCGCGTCGGCGTGCGGCTCGTCGCGGGTGTTGATGATCCCGCGTTTGAGCGTGGTCTCCAGCCCGACTTCCACTTCGATGTAGTCGGCGCGCTGCGAGAGCTGGAAGCCGGGCTCGTCGCCGGCGGCGCCGATGCCGACGCGCCCGGAGCCGGTGATGACTTGGCGGGACACCAGGAACGGGGTCAGCCCGGCGATGACCGACGAGAACGGGGTTTGCCGACTCATCAGGTAGTTCTCGTGGGAGCCGTAGGAGGCGCCCTTGCCGTCGACGTTGTTCTTGTAGAGCTGCAGCTTGGCCGCCCCGGGAACGCTGGCGACGTGCCGGGCGGCGGCCTCCATCACCCGCTCGCCGGCCTTGTCCCAGATGACGGCGTCCAGCGGGTCGGTGCATTCGGGAGCGGAGTACTCCGGGTGCGCATGGTCGACGTAAAGCCGGGCGCCGTTGGTCAAGATCATGTTGGCCGCGCCCACCTCGTCGGCGTCGACGACCGGCGGCGGACCGGCCGAGCGGCTCAGGTCGAAACCGCGCGCGTCCCGCAGCGGTGATTCGACCTCGTAGTCCCAGCGGGTGCGCTTGGCGCGCTGGATGCCGGCAGCGGCGGCATACGCCAGCACCGCCTGCGTCGAGGTCAGGATCGGGTTGGCTGTCGGGTCCGACGGCGAGGAGATGCCGTACTCGACCTCCGTCCCGATGATGCGTTGCATGTCTAGAGCCTAGGCGGCCCGGGGAGCGGGGCGTCTGCGGTGCCTGAATGGAAGAATCCGGTGGCGCCGGATCGGACCTACCATCCGCTTCGCCCACTGGCCAACGCCGTCGTCGGTGAGCGCCGTACCTGCCTACTGGCGTTGAAATTCCTGGCGGTGTTGATCCGATATGCGGGCGGCCGGCGCTGGATACCGTGGATGTTCGACCATCCTCCGTTGCCGTCGGAGTGGTCGGGCCGGTTCAGGGCGTCGGTACCGCCGTGAGCAGGGACTACTTTGACCGCTGAACTGGAGCGGGTTTCTGTTGACGCCGGTGGCGCGAGTGATTAACTTCACCCTGGTGTCGACCGACGCGCCTCGCGATCCCATCGCCGGCCTATCGGGGAAGCGCTACGGCGAGGTGCTTCTGGTGACGCCGGGCGAGGCGGGCCCACAGGCCGCCGTGTACAACAGCTTCCCACTCAACGACTGCCCTGCAGAGCTGTGGTCGGCGCTCGATCCGCACGCCATCGCGGCCGAGAACGGGGTGGCCGCCGCACTGCTCAACGGCCCGCGCTACTGGCTGATGAACAGGATCGAAAAGCAATCCCAAGGCCCGCGGATCACCAAGAATTTCGGCGGCATCGAGATGCAGCTGCAGGCCACGGTATTGCTGTCAGGGATGAACCCGGCGCCCTACACCGCCAACCAGGTCAACCGCCACACCGTTTTCACCTTCGACGCTGGCGAAGAAGTCTACGAATTGCAAGACGCCGCTTTACGGCGCTGGGTGATGCAAACCTGGAGCCAGATCGTCGATCCCAACCTGTCGCGCACAGACCTGGCGGGGCTCGGCCAGCGGCTCAACTTGCCACGCGGGTGGTCCTACCAATCACGAGTGCTGACAAGCCCAATGCGCATTGACACCACCACCCACACCGCGCAGGTCCTGCAGGACGACTTGACCAACAGCTATTCGCTGGTAACCGGCTGACCGTTGCCGGTCGCCCCCTCCTGCGAGCGCGGACAGTTTTCCGGCTATTGCGGCGTGTCAGCGGGCAAAAGCTACAAGTACTGGCCGAGGTTGGACTCGGTGTCGATCGCGCGCGACGCACTGGAGCTCTTGCCGGTGACCAGGGTGCGGATGTAGACGATCCGCTCGCCCTTCTTCCCCGAGATGCGCGCCCAGTCATCGGGGTTGGTGGTGTTGGGCAGATCCTCGTTCTCGGCGAATTCGTCGACGATCGAATCCAGCAGATGCTGAATGCGCAAACCGGGCTGACCCGTCTCCAGCACCGACTTGATCGCGTTCTTCTTCGCCCGGTCGACGACGTTCTGAATCATCGCCCCGGAGTTGAAGTCCTTGAAGTACATGACCTCTTTGTCGCCGTTGGCGTAGGTGACTTCGAGGAATCGGTTGTCGTCGATCTCGGCATACATCCGTTCCACGACTTTGTCGATCATCGACTTGATGCACAGCGACCGATCGCCGCCGAACTCGGCGAGATCGTCGGCGTGCACCGGCAATTCCTCGGTGAGGTACTTGGAGAAGATGTCCAGGGCCGATTCGGCGTCGGGCCGCTCGATCTTGATCTTGACGTCCAGTCGACCGGGCCGCAGAATCGCCGGGTCGATCATGTCCTCGCGGTTGGACGCGCCGATCACGATGACGTTTTCCAGGCCCTCGACACCGTCGATCTCGCTGAGCAACTGCGGCACGACCGTCGTCTCGACATCGGAGGAGACGCCGGTGCCGCGGGTACGGAAGATCGAGTCCATCTCGTCGAAGAACACGATGACCGGGGTGCCTTCGGACGCCTTCTCGCGGGCTCGCTGGAAGATCAGCCGGATGTGACGTTCGGTTTCTCCGACGAACTTGTTGAGCAGCTCGGGACCCTTGATGTTCAGGAAGTAGGACTTGGCCTCCCGCGCGTCGTCGCCACGGACCTCAGCCATCTTCTTGGCCAGCGAGTTGGCGACGGCCTTGGCGATCAACGTCTTACCGCAACCGGGCGGGCCGTAGAGCAGCACACCTTTGGGCGGGCGCAACGCGTATTCCCGGTACAACTCCTTATGCAGGAACGGCAACTCGACCGCGTCGCGGATCTGCTCGATCTGACGGCCCAGCCCGCCGATGTCGTCATAGCTGACGTCGGGCACCTCTTCGAGGACCAGGTCTTCGACCTCCGCCTTGGGGATGCGTTCGAAGGCGTACCCGGCCTTGGTGTCGACCAGCAGTGAGTCGCCCGGGCGTAACTTGCGGGGACGCTCGTCGTCGACGGCGGAGTCGGGCGCACCGTCCGGCAGATCCTCGGCCACCAGCGGCTCGGCGAGCCAGACGATGCGCTCCTCGTCGGCGTGGCCGACGACCAGAGCCCGGTGACCGTCGCCCAGGATCTCGCGCAGTGTGGAGATCTCCCCGACCGACTCGAACGTGCCGGCCTCGACGACGGTCAACGCTTCATTCAGCCGGACCGTCTGACCTTTTTTCATCGAGTGCACTTCGATGTTGGGTGAGCATGTCAGCCGCATCTTGCGGCCGGAGGTGAACACGTCGACGGTCTCATCGTCCTGCACCGAGAGCAGTACCCCATAACCACTGGGGGGCTGACCGAGCCGGTCGACTTCTTCGCGCAGCGCCAGCAGCTGCTGGCGGGCCTCCTTAAGGGTTTCCATCAGCTTGGAATTGCGGGCGGCGAGTGAGTCGATACGAGCCTCGAGCTGGTGTACATCGCGGGCGCCGCGGATGGCGCCCGACGGCCCGACCGCATGCTCGAGCTGCTCGCGCAGCGCGGCGGCCTCACGACGAAGCTCTTCTAACTCGGCCGCGTCGTCACCCGAAACGTCGCGTCCGCGAGGGTTCCTGAACGTTTCACGTTCTGACTCACCCATCGTTAGCTCCTCTCCCACGCCGGAAGTTGGCGCGGTGGATACAACAAAGCTACCGGCGATTGGCGATTCGCGCGCGTACTCGAAATACGACACGGAAGGTCACAGCGATAGCATTGCGTCGAATCGGCCTGATCGAAAGGAAGCCAGTGACTCTGAAACTGCTAGCCACAGGCGTGGCAGCCGCCGCGGCAATCGGCGCGTCGGCCGCGGGTGTGACGTCCACTGCATCGGTCACCGCGGTCGGGCCTCAACTGCGGCCGGTGGTGTTCGGCGCGCCGTTGCCGTTGGATCCCGCCGATGTGCCGACCGCCGACCAGCTGGCCGACGTGCTCAACGCCCTGCAGGACCCCAACGTCCCGTTCGCCAACAAGAGCAACCTGATTTCGGGTGGTATCGGCCGAGGCGAGGGCAGCCTTGCCGACAGTAAGTTGAAGCAGGCCGCGGCGGCCGGCCAGCTGCCGCTGACGTTCAACATCACCAACATTCAGTCGACCGGCCCGGGCACGGTGAATGCGGACGTCACGGCGACCGGCCCGCAACTCGCTCCAACCACTCAGACGCTGTCTTTCCTCGACCAGGGTGGCTGGAAGCTGTCCCGGTCGTCGGCGAAAGCGCTGCTGGACGCCGCGCAAGGCTAGCCGCTGGGAGGATGGGCCGACAGTTGTTGGCAGTGCTGGGCGTCGCCACCGTTGTGGCGGCGCTCGCGTTATCAGGGTGTGCGCACCACCAGTCGTCGTCGCCTCGTGCGCCGACCTCAGTGGCTCCCGCGGCACCGAACTCGCGGCCACTGGTGACGAGGGCGCCGGTTCCGCCACCAGAAGCCCTGACCAACGTGCTGTACCGGCTTGCCGACCCGTCGGTGCCCGGCACCGCGAAACTCAACCTGGTCGAAGGCGCCACCCCCGACGACGCGGACGTGCTGGACAAGTTCGCCAATGCGTTGCTGGCCAACGGTTACGCACCACCGACCTTCCGGGCCAGTGACGTCGCCTGGTCCGACCGGGACCCCGCCGAGGCCACGGCCACGATCAGTGCCACCGCAGCCGGTGTCAGGGGCTTTTCGTTTCCGATGGATTTCAAGCCCTACCAAGGCGGCTGGCAGCTGGCTCAGCAGTCCGCCGGCGTGCTGATGGCGTTCGGCACCCCGCACCCCAGCCCTGCACCGGCTCCTACTCCCTGACCCGTCGGATGTGGATCGGCTGGCTGGAATTCGACCTGCTGCTCGGCGACGTGCGGTCACTGAAGCAGAAGCGGTCGGTGATCCGCCCGGTGGTCGCCGAACTGCGACGGAAGTTCGACGTCTCGGCCGCCGAAACCGGGTCGCATGATTTGCACCGTCGTGCAGGCATCGGGGTGGCGGCGGTGTCCGGTGACCGCAGCCACGCCGTACAGGTGCTCGATGCGGCCGAACGGCTGGTCGCTGGCCATCCGGAATTCGAGCTGCTGTCGGTGCGTCGCGGTTTGCTTCGCAGCGACGATTGATGCCGGGTCCCCCCTCCCGCGAGCAGACGTGAAAGCCCCCGAAACTGGGCATTTTAGAGGGGCTTTTGCGTCTGCTCGCCCTGGAGAGCGGGGCGCTTGCGACGCAACCGCGTGGGCGTGACGTTGCCGGGCGCCAGCCGCCGCGCCGACACCAGGAACGCGGTGTGACCGCGCATGGTGTGCATCGGACGTACGGCGAGGTCGACGACGTGCCACGCCCTCTGCAGCGTTTCCCATGCCCGCGGTTCGGTCCAGCATTGCTGGGCCCGCAACGCCTCCACGGTTTTCGACAGCTGCGTCACGGTGGCCAGATAGATCATCAGCACACCGCCGGCGGCTATCACCCGTGACACCGTGTCGAGCACCTCCCATGGCGCGAGCATGTCCAGCGCCGCCCGGTCGACCGACCCGTCGGGCAGGTCGCAGTCCGCGACGTCGCTGAGGACCAGCCGCCAGTTGCTCGGTGCACAGGCGAAAAACGCTTCCACGTTGCGGCGGGCATGCTCGGCGTGGTCGGCGCGCACCTCGTAGGACGTCACCGTGCCGTCCCGCCCAACCGCGCGCAAAAGTGAGCAGGTCAGCGCGCCGGATCCGGCTCCGGCCTCCAACACGCGTGCGCCCGGGAAGATATCGCCCTCGTGCAAGATCTGCGCGGCGTCCTTGGGATAGACCACTTGAGCCCCGCGCGGCATCGACATCACGTAGTCGATCAGCAGCGGGCGCAGCACCAGAAAAGGTTCGCCGTTGGCCGATTTCACGACGCTGCCCTCCGGCAGGCCGATCACCGTGTCGTGCGCGATCGCGCCGCGGTGGGTGTGGAACTCGCCGCCTGCCTTGAGCAGCATTGTGTAGTGCCGACCCCTGGTGTCGGTCAGCTGGACGCGGTCACCGACCACGAACGGGCCGGTTGAAGGACACAGTCGTCAAGCCTGCCAGCAGACGCGCCGACACGGATGCGCGGGGTTGTCGGCACCCGCTTCTAGGCTGCTGCTATGCGCACACAGCCGGGCGATCACACCATCCGGCGACCGGCGTTGTCGCCGTCTCGAGCGGCCGATTTCAAACAATGCCCGCTGCTGTACCGGTTCCGGGCGATCGACCGGTTGCCGGAGCCGTCGTCGACTGCGCAGCTGCGCGGATCGGTGGTGCACGCCGCGCTGGAGCAGTTGTACGGCTTACCCGCAGTGCAACGCAGCGTCGCCACCGCCCGGGCGCTCGTCGGCCCGGCATGGGAGCGAGTTATCGCCGAAAAGCCGCAACTGGCAGCTGATTTCGGACCCGAGCAGCGAACCGAGTTGCTCGAGGAAGCGTGCGCGCTGCTGTCCGGCTACTACCGGCTGGAAGATCCCACCCGGTTCGACCCGCAAAGCTGCGAGCAACGCGTCGAGGTCGAGCTGGCCGACGGCACCTTGCTGCGTGGTTTCATCGACCGGATCGATCTCGCCCCCACCGGCGAGCTGCGGGTGGTGGATTACAAGACCGGCAAGGCGCCGCCAGCCGCGCGGGCGCTGGCCGAGTTCAAAGCGCTGTTTCAGATGAAGTTCTACGCGGTGGCGCTACTGCGGTCGCGCGGCGTGCTGCCCACCCGGCTGCGGCTCATCTACCTGGCCGACGGTCAGCTGCTCGACTATGCCCCCGACCGCGACGAGCTGCTGCGGTTCGAGAAGACCCTGGCGGCGATCTGGCGGGCGATCCAATCCGCAGCGGCCACAGGGGATTTCCGGCCCAGCCGGTCGCGACTGTGTGACTGGTGCCCGCATCAGGCGCTGTGCCCGATATTCGGCGGGACGCCACCGCCGTATCCCGGCTGGCCGGAGCAGCCCGCGGCCTGACGCTGCACCGTCTACCGCAGCGGCGACAGCTCCTGCAGCATCGTGGGCACCAGCTCACTGACGGTGGGGTGAATATGCATGGTGCGCGAGAGCGTCGTGTACGGCGCTTTGGCTGACATGACATCCAAGATGGCGTGGATGACCTCGTCGCCGCCCACGCCGAGGACAGCGGCGCCGAGTATCTCTTTGGTGTCGGCGTCGACGACCACCTTCATGAATCCTTGCGTCTCCCCTTTTTCCACCGCGCGGCCGACCCGGGTCATGGGTCGTTGACCGATCAGGGCAGGGCGACCCGACGCCCGCACCTGGTCGACAGTCATTCCCGCGCGTCCCAGCGGCGGATCGATGTAGAGGGCATAGGTGGTGATACGGTCGCTGACCCGACGTGGGTCGTCGTCGAGCAGGTTGGCGGCGACGATCTCGAAATCGTTGTACGAGGTGTGGGTGAACGCGCCGCGGCCGTTGCAGTCACCCATCGCCCAGATGTGGTCGACGCTGGTTTTGCACTGATCGTCGACCGTGATGTACCCGCGGGCGTCGGTCGCGACACCGGCCTCATCCAAGCCCAGATCGTCGGTGTTGGGCCGGCGCCCCACCGCCACCAGCAGATGACTACCCGAGATCGGAGCGGCGCCGGCACGCGCCGTCACCGCAAACCCGGACTCTCGCTTGGAGATTCGGATGTCGTCCGCATCGAGGACCACATCGATGCCCTCGTCCTCCAAGATCCCCCGGACCGCGTCGGAGACGTCCTCGTCTTCGCGCGACGCCAGCCGCGATCCTTTCTCGACGACGGTCACTCCGGCACCGAAGCGGCGGTACATCTGGGCGAATTCCAGCGCGATGTAGCTGCCACCGATGATGACGAGATGTTCTGGCAGCGTACCGAGTTCGAGAATCGAGGAGTTGGTGAGGTACTCGACATCGGCCAGCCCCGGGATATCGGGCGCCACGGCCCGACCCCCGACGTTGAGGAAGATCCGCTCGCCCTCCAAGACGTCGTCATCCACCCGCAAAGTGTGCGGGCCCGTGAAGCGGGCGTGGCCGCGAATGAACGTGCAGCCGTCCATGCCGGTCAGCCAGTCTTCGACACCGTGGCGGTCGGCGAGCATGATGTCGTCTTTGCGGGCTTTCACTTTCGCCATGTCGACGCGGACCGATCCGGTGCCGACGCCGTAGTCGGCGCCGCGGCGCGCCAGGTGCGCGGCGTGGGCGCTGGCCACCAGTGTCTTTGTCGGGATGCATCCGGTGTTGACGCAGGTCCCGCCGACCAGCTTGCGTTCCACCACGGCGACGGTGTGCCCGGCGGCGGTCAGCCGGCCTGCGAGCGGCGGGCCGGCCTGCCCGGCGCCCACCACGATGGCGTCGAAACGCTGTGTCACAGAACAGTTGTGATCGCCGCGAGCCCGAAGCCACCCAACACCGCTACGGCGTCTTCGACCAACGCGATCGGAGTGCCGCGACCATGCGCGGCGGTGGTCAAGCGGGTACGTCCCTCGTAACCGCCCAGGGTGCCGATCACGGCGCCGACCATGCCGGCGCCCAGCGCGCTCCAGGTGTAGTGCCAAGCGGCGCCGATGACAGCGCCGGCAAAGGCACCCGAGACGATGCGGGCAATGAATGACGGCGGTGCGGTGCGTGCGGGTGTCTTGGGCAGCTTGTCGACGACCAACTCCCCGACCGCGAGCAGGCTGAAGACGATGACGGCAACCAAACTGCCCACCCAGGACGCCCAGGTGTGACTCAACTTGATCCAGTGCAGGTAGGCCGCCCAGGCGACCACGGCCGGCGGTGTCAGCGAACGCAGTCCAGCGACCACACCGATTCCCAAAGCCAGCAGCAGAACATAGACATGCGTCACGGCAATCCTCCTGGATGTCTAGCGGGACGCTAACACAGCGACGATGCGGCTGCCGATCGTGAGAGGCGTTCCGAGCTTACGCCGACGCTCGCTTTCTAAGGCAAAGCAGCGGAACTGCTTCTCGCAGAGGGAATTTATGATGCGTCAGGGATGCGCGGCGAGGAAGGTCTCGTTGTTCAGACCGGCAACGAGTCTCTCGACATCGAAAGGCTCGCCGAAACGGCTGCGAAGCTCGTCAGCCTCGGTGAGGAGGCTGATTTCGGCAGTTTGTCGAGCGAATAGCCGGCCAATACGCGGGTAGAGCCGACGCATCAACACTCGCTCTACCGGGGTGCAGCGGGCCGCGCAGTAGCCGACGTGGCCGATCTCGTCGGTGAGGATTTCGCTGTAGAGCCGTTCGATTTGGCCGGCCACGTCTGGTTCGTCGGCGAATAGCTCAACCCCGACCCGGCGCAACTCGTCAAAAATGATGCAGCCCGCCATTTCCGCTGCGCCGACAAACGCGAACCCGAGTCGTTCGGGAAGAAACACCGCTATCTTCACGAACTGGCGCATCACCAGCGGTGGCGCAACCACCTGGAAGGGCAGACCGAACATGTTGAGCACGTAGGCCAGCAGGCGGGTGTGGTAGTGCTCCTCGAGCTCCATATAAACCCGTTCGGGCGGCACATCGTCGCCGCTGTTCTTTCCGTAGGTCTCCCCTAGGCCGACCCCGAACCGCTCCGCCTGGTTCAGCTTGGCGGTGGCCAGTAAGAACAGCATCTTGCGGTCGACACCCGGCTCGGGTCGGCGGCGCCGCAAGTTCCGCATAAACACCTCTCGATCAATGGGGTAGGCCGAGCGGAGGGCGTCGGTCTGCAGGGCGTTGAAAAATTTCTCGCGGCTGTCCAAGCGTCGATTCAGCAGATCAGCGGCGCCGTCGCGGTTCTTCAGGTAGGTGCGGTATCCGTCGATGCCTATGGTGTTCATCGTATTTCGATTCCTTCAACAATTGTCGTGACGTATTGCTTCAACAACGCAGTCCGGGCCCGAGAAGGCCCACTAGTGGCCAGCAACGCGAACAAGCCGGTCATGAAGATCACCCCGAGGTGATTTGGGTTTGTGTCCGTAGGCACTTTCCCCGCGGATTGCGCTTTCGTGATCACGGCGATGACGAACTCGGCCAGCGGGTGCTCACCCAGCAAGGCATCGGCGGGCCGCATCGACGAGAAATGCAACCCCAGCATGTCCCGAAACAGCACCGGACTCAATCGGCGCTCGGTGGCCAGGACGTGGCGCACCAGCAGTGCCAACACCGACGCCAGATCGTTGCCCAAGGCCGATGTACTGGTGAGCTTGGCCACGATCTTGGCCTCTTCGGCCTGCTCCAACTGAACCAGCACATGTTCCTTGGTGGGAAAGTGGAAATAGAATGTTCCTCGTGCCACTCCGGCCGCTCGAACGATAGAACTGACATCAGCACCCGCCAGTCCCAGTCGACCGATCTCAGCCACCGCGGCGTCGAACAACCTCGCTCGCGTCTCAAGCCGCTGCGCCTCTCGCGCCCCCACAGCGCGCGAACCACGGTCACCGGTGGACGTCACTGGCGGCATGCCCGAACCGTACGACCTTCGCCGACACCTGTCAATGACAGGTGTCGGTCAATGCCGATAGTCAGAAACGGCAGAACCTGATGTCGGAGGCCAGGATTGCCTTCGCTCCGATCGCGGCCAAGTCATCCATGATCGCGTTGACGTCGCGGCGCGGCACCAGCGCGCGTACTGCCACCCACTCGGGGTCGGCGAGCGGCGCGATCGTCGGCGACTCCAGCCCCGGTGTTTTCCTTGTCGCGTCGTCGAGGACCGTCCGCGGGCAGTCGTAATCCAGCATCAGATACTGCTGACCGAGGACGACACCTTGCACGCGGGCCACCAGTTGGTCGCGGGCGGAGGCGGCCGCCCCGGTGTCCGGTTTCGGCTCGCCCCCTCGCACCCCTTCAATGAGTACCGCCTGCGAATCGCACAGCGGCTCACCGAAAGCCACCAAGTCATGCAAACTCAGGGTGCGGCCCGAACCCACCACGTCGGCGATGGCATCAGCCACCCCGAGCTGCACTGAGATCTCCACTGCCCCGTCGAGCCGGATGACTTGTGCTTCAATCCCTTTGTCGGCCAGATCTTTTCGCACCAAGTTCGGGTAGGCGGTGGCGATCCGCCGGCCGGCCAAGTCAGCCACTGTCCAGCTACGCCCGGCGGGGGCGGCATAACGAAAGCTCGACGAGCCGAAACCCAGCGCCAGGCGTTCGCGTACCGGCGCACCCGACTCGAGCGCCAGGTCCCGCCCGGTGATGCCGAAGTCCAGTTCACCTGAACCGACGTAGATGGCAATGTCTTTGGGCCGTAGGAAAAAGAACTCGACGTGGTTGTGCGGGTCGATGACCGTCAGGTCTTTCGGATCGCTGCGGCGCCGGTACCCGGCCTCGCCGAGGATCTCGACGGCAGATTCGCTCAGCGCTCCCTTGTTGGGCACCGCGACGCGCAGCATCACAGCTTCTCGTACACGTCGTCGAGAGTCAGCCCCCGCGCCACCATCAGCACCTGCGTCCAATACAGCAGCTGGCTGATCTCCTCGGCCAGCGCGTCATCGGGCTCGTGTTCGGCCGCCAGCCACACCTCGCCGGCCTCTTCGAGGATCTTCTTGCCGATCGCGTGCACGCCGCCGTCCAGCGCGGCCACCGTGGCGCTACCGGGTGGCCGGGTGCGCGCACGCTCACCGAGTTCGGCGAACAGCTCCTCGAAGGTCTTCACGGCCAGCGATTGTTTCACGTACGTCGCGAAGAAGTCACGGCGATTACCGTCTCAGGGGCGCAGGTCTTCCAGATGCACGCCTTTGGTCTCGCGAACCCATCGCCACACGAACGCGAAAGACAGGGCCGCGGCCAAGGCGTAGCAGCCGTAAGCGAGGCCCAGCGTGTGCCGCACGGCCGGGAACGTGAAACCGATCGCGAAGTTGGCCAACCATTGAGCGGCTGCGGCCAATCCGGCCCCGGCGGCACGAAGACGGTTGGGAAAGATTTCACCCAGCAGCACCCACACGATCGGCCCCCATGAGACCGCGAACGCGACGACGAACACGTTGGCGGCGATGAGCGCGGCCGGCCCCAACGCGCCGTCGAGCTTCGGCCTGCCGGCACTGATGGGCGCGCCGGCGAAGATAACGGCCATCGTTGCCAGCATCAACGTCATGACCGCCGAACCGGCCAGCAGCAGCGGCCTGCGGCCGACCCTGTCGATCAGCGCGACGGCCACCAAGGTGATCACGACGTTGACCACTGACGTGATCACGGCGATGAGATACGAAGAGCCTTCGCCGAATCCCACCGCCCGCCACAGCGCATCGCCGTAGTAGAAGATCACATTGATGCCGCACAGCTGCTGAAAGACGGCCAGCCCGATGCCGACCCAGACGATGCCGTACAGACCGCCGGTCGGCTTGCGTAGTTCACGCCACGACGGTGGGCGCTCATGGGTAAGCGTCTCGCCGATCCGTTGCACGGTGAGGTCGACGTCGTGTTTTCCCTGCAACAGGGTCAGCACCCGGCGGGCCTCCGGAATGCGGTCAGCGGCAAGCAGATGCCGCGGCGATTCCGGGATCGTGAACGCCAGTGCGCCGTAGAGCAGCGCCGGGATCGACTCGGCCAGAAACGTCCAGCGCCAAGCGGTCAGCCCCAGCCACAGTTCACCGCGGGGTCCGCCGGCGAGGTGAAACGGCAACCAGTTGACCGCCAAAGCCAGAAAGATGCCCGAGACGATGGCCAGTTGCTGCAGTGAGCCGAGCCGGCCGCGGATGTGCGGTGGCGAGATTTCTGCGATGTATGCCGGAACGATGGCCGACGCGATACCAATACCGATCCCGCCTACGACGTGGAAGACGATGACACCCCAGATGTCGCCGGCCAGGCCGACACCGAAGGCGCTGACGAAAAACAGCGCCGCCGCCAGCTTCATCATCGACAGCCGGCCCAGCCGGTCCGCGACCCGGCCGGCGATGATCGCCCCTGCCGCGGCGCCCACCAACCCCCCCGCCGCGGCGGCGCCCAGCAGAACGCTGCCCACCCTGAATTCGCCTTCCAGCGCGCCGACGGCACCGTTGGTCACCGATACGTCGTAGCCGAAGATCAGCCCGCCCAGGGCAGCCACCGACGCGATCCGGGCGGCACGACTCACGGTGCCCTCACCTGCGATCGGCCCTGCGCTGGTCGGCACGTACGGTGGGGCATGCAGTTCTCCGAGATTCAGGTCGCGGTCGACGGTCGGCGGGCAGATATTACGCTGAATCGCCCGGACAAGCTGAATCCGCTCAGCACCACCGCCTTGCACGAGTTGGTCGACGCCGCCCGCTATCTGGACACGCTGGCGGCGGTGAAAGTAGTCGTGGTGGCCGGTCAAGGTCGGGCTTTCAGCGCCGGGGCGGACCTCGCGGCGTTCACCACCGCGCCCGAGCTGCGCGAGACGGTACCGGGAGCCGTGGGGCGCGACGCGGCCGACGCCGGGCGCCGGATGGCTGAGGCGATCGAAGCGATGAGGGCGGTGACGATCGCCCGCATCCACGGACACTGCGTCGGCGGTGGCGTGGTTTTGGCCGCCGCGTGCGATTTGCGGATCGCCGCCGACGACACCCGATTCGCCATTCCCGAGGTTGATTTGGGTATTCCGCTCGCCTGGGGCGGCATCCCCCGGCTGGTGCGAGAGATCGGGCCGGCCCGGACCAAGGAACTGGTCATGACCTGTCGTCCGTTCGGTGCGGCCGAAGCCCTGGCGGCCGGCTTCCTGAACCGGGTCGTCCCGGCGGCCGGCCTAAACGCCGCCGTCGACGAACTGGTGGGTCAGCTGGTCGGCAAGTCAGCGTTCACGCTGACGGCCACCAAGCAACACACGAACGCGGTGACCGAGGTGATGGTCGGCGCTGCCCGGGCGTGGAACGACGCCGACTCGCTGGTGACCGCGCTGCATGATCCGGAGTCGCGGGCAGCAGCCGTCGCCTACGTCGAGGGCTTGGGCCGCAGCTGACATCAACGGCGGTAGATCCGACAGCCGGGCCTGAGCGTCACATGTTGAATGCTTGGGTTTCCGGGTGGTGCGGGATGAAGGCATTCCGTCTCGGCGGTTCCTGCGAACCCACCAACTAAGAGCTCAGTCCTCCGGGTTGTAGCCGAGGTTGGGGGCGAGCCAGCGTTCGGCTTCCTGCAGGGTCCAGCCTTTGCGCTTCGCGTAGTCGGCGACCTGGTCCTGGGCCATCCGACCAACCACGAAGTACTGCGATTGGGGGTGCGAGAAATACCAGCCGCTGACGGCCGCACCGGGCCACATCGCCATCGACTCGGTCAGCTCGATGCCGGTTCGCTCTTTAACGTCCATCAACTCCCAGAGCGTCACTTTCTCGGTGTGCTCCGGGCAAGCCGGGTAGCCGGGCGCCGGGCGGATCCCCACGTACTTCTCGCCGATGAGCGCGTTGTTGTCCAGCTGCTCGTCGGGCTGGTATCCCCAGAACTCCTGGCGGACCCGTTGGTGCATTCGTTCGGCGAACGCCTCTGCCAGCCGGTCGGCGATCGATTCCAGCAGGATCGCGCTGTAGTCGTCGAGGGCTGCCTTGAACTCCGCGATCTTGTCCTGGCTGCCGAGCCCCGAGGTGACGGCGAAGGCGCCGACATAGTCCGCCAGACCGGTGTCTTTGGGCGCGATGTAGTCGCCCAGCGACCGGTTCGGGATGTCGCCGCGGTGCTCGCCCTGCTGGCGCAGGTTGTGCAACGTGGTCAGCACCTCGCTGCGGGTGTCGTCGGTGTAGACCTCGATGTCTTCGATGCCCGAGCCGACCGTGTTCGCCGGGAAGAACCCGATCACCCCGTTGGCGGTCAGCCACTTCTCCTTGATCAGGGTGTCGAGCATCTCACTCGCGTCGTCGTACAGCTTGCGGGCGGCCTCGCCGGTGGCCGGATTGTTGAGGATGTCGGGGAACCTGCCCTTCATCTCCCAGGCGTTGAAGAACGGCTGCCAGTCGATGTACTCGCGCAACTCGGCGAGGTCGTAGTCGCCGAACTCCCGCACGCCGACTCCCTGGGCGGGCACCGGCGGCGTGTAGCCGTCCCAATCGATGGGCGTCCGGTTCGCGCGGGCCATCTGGAGCGTCAGCATCGGCCGCTCGTTCTTCTGGGCGTGCCGTTCGCGAAGAGATGCGTAGTCCTTCTTGGTGGCCTCCAGCAGGGCCGGCCGCTGCTTGTCGTCGAGGAGTGCGGCAGCGACCGGCACCGAGCGGGACGCGTCCTTGACCCAGACCACCGGGCCGGTACGACGCGGCGATATCTTCACGGCCGTGTGAGCGCGCGAGGTGGTCGCGCCACCGATCAGCAGCGGGATCTCGAGGCCCTCACGTTCCATCTCGACGGCGAAGTTGGCCATCTCGTCCAGCGACGGGGTGATCAGCCCGGACAGCCCGATGATGTCGGCGTCGTGCTCCTTCGCCGCGTCCAGAATCTTCTGGGCGGGCACCATCACGCCGAGGTCGATCACCTCGAAGTTGTTGCACTGCAACACAACCCCGACGATATTCTTGCCGATGTCGTGGACGTCGCCCTTCACGGTCGCCATCACGATCGTGCCGTTGGTGTCCTTGGCGGCAGCGGTGCCGTTCTGCTCTTTTTCCTCCTCGATGAAGGGCAGCAGGTACGCGACGGCCTTCTTCATCACCCGGGCCGACTTCACGACCTGGGGCAAAAACATCTTGCCGGCGCCGAAGAGATCACCGACGACGTTCATGCCGTCCATCAGCGGGCCCTCGATCACCTCGATCGGGCGACCACCCGCGGCGGCGATCTCGGCGCGCAATTCCTCGGTGTCGTCGTCGACGTGGGCGTCGATGCCCTTGACCAGGGCGTGGGTGATCCGCTCGCGGACTGGCAGGCCGCGCCACTCGGCTGCCGCGGGGGCCCCGTCTTTTGAGGCCTTCGCCTCATTGCTGAACCGTTCAGCGATTTCCAACAGCCTTTCGGCCGCGTCCTCGCGACGGTTGAGGACGACGTCCTCGATGCGGTCCCGCAACTCCGGGTCGATCGAGTCGTAGGGCACCAGCGCACCGGCGTTGACGATGCCCATGTCGAGGCCGGCCTTGATGGCGTGGTACAGGAACACCGCGTGGATCGCCTCGCGGACGGGGTTGTTGCCCCGGAACGAGAACGAAACGTTCGAGATGCCGCCGGAGATGTGCACCCCGGGCAGGTTCTTCTTGATCCAGGCGCAGGCCTCGATGAAGTCGATCCCGTAGGACGCGTGCTCCTCGATACCGGTGGCCAGCGCGAAGCAGTTCGGGTCGAAGATGATGTCTTCGGCCGGGAAGCCGACCTCTTCGGTCAGGATCCGGTAGGCGCGGGCGCAGATTTCCTTGCGGCGCTCCAGGTTGTCGGCCTGGCCCTGCTCGTCGAAGGCCATCACGACGACGGCGGCGCCGTACTTGCGGCATAGCCGTGCCTCGCGGATGAACTTCTCCTCGCCTTCCTTCATGGAGATCGAGTTGACGATCGGCTTGCCCTGCACGTTCTTCAGGCCCGCCTCGATGACCTCCCACTTGGAGGAGTCGATCATCACCGGGACGCGGCTGATGTCCGGCTCGGCCGCGATCAGCTTGGTGAACCGGTCCATCGCGGCGATACCGTCGATCATGCCCTCGTCCATGTTGATGTCGATGACCTGCGCACCGACCTCGACCTGCTGCAGGGCGACCGACAGCGCGGTGTCGTAGTCCTCGGCCTTGATCAGGTTGCGGAACCGGGCGGAGCCGGTGATGTTGGTGCGCTCACCGATGTTCACGAACAGCGAGTCGTCGGTGATGTTCAGCGGCTCGAGGCCCGCCAGCCGGGTGGCCACTTGAATTTCTGGGCTCTGTGGCACCTGCCGCGGCGGCTTGCCCTCTACGACCTTGGCGATCTCGGCGATGTGCGCCGGTGTCGTTCCGCAGCAACCACCGACCAGGTTGACCAGACCGGCTTCGGCGAAGTCGGCGACGTAGCCGGCCTGACGCTTCGGGGACTCGTCGTACTCGCCGAATGCGTTGGGCAGGCCAGCGTTCGGGTAGCAGGACACGAAAGTGTCCGCGATCCGGGACATCTCGGCGATGTAAGGCCTCATCTCCGGCGCGCCCAGGGCGCAGTTGAGGCCCACCGCGATCGGCTTGGCGTGCCTGATCGAATTCCAGAACGCTTCGGTGACCTGACCGGACAACGTCCGCCCGGAAGCATCGGTGATGGTGCCCGAGAGGATCACCGGCCAGCGGCGTCCACGGTCCTCGAACAGCGTCTCGATGGCGAACACCGCGGCCTTGGCGTTCAGCGTGTCGAAGATCGTCTCCACGATGAGCAAGTCGGCACCACCGTCGACCAGACCCTTGGCAGCGTCGAGGTAGGCGGCGACCAGCTGGTCGTAGGAGACGTTGCGGGCGCCTGGGTCGTTGACGTCCGGCGAGATCGACGCGGTCCGCGTCGTCGGCCCCAGGGCGCCGGCGACGTAGCGGGGCTTGTCAGGGGTGCTGAACTCGTCGGCCGCCTTGCGCGCCAGGGCAGCGCCGGCATAGTTCAGCTCGTAGCTCAGGTCTTCCATACCGTAGTCAGACAGCGAAATCGCGTTCGCGTTGAACGTGTTGGTCTCCACGATGTCGGCACCCGCCTCGAGGTACTCGCGGTGGATGCCCTCGATGATCTGCGGCTGCGTCAGGGTGAGCAGGTCGTTATTGCCCTGAAGAGGGCTTGGCCAATCCTTGAACCGCTCGCCGCGGTAGCCGGCCTCGTCCGGCCGGTCCCGCTGGATCGCTGTGCCCATCGCGCCGTCGATCACCATGAGGCGCTGGCGCAGCGCTGCCGCCAGTTGGTCGGTGCAGTCGGGGCGGATCTTCGGCGCATAGGTGTTCACGTCAGCGCTCACATACGTTCCTTCCGTTACGGAAGGCGTCCTTGACTCTGCCGAGCGTGGCGGATACCGGCAGGGCCGGCGGACCGTTGCAACGCCTCTCGACCAAAAAAGTCTACGTCGTCACCCGACGTCTGGACGCCCAGCTCGACCCAAACCGCGTGGCGATCGCGGTGCCCTTGCGCGCCAGCTTGCGGATCGTGTCGGCACTGTCGTAATTGCTACTGCTAACCAGACCGCAGCCGAATGTATTTCGTTCCGGCCGCGCCGGCGCCGGTTGTCGAGTTCTGCAACTGCGGTCCCATGGCACCGTCGCCGAGGACGACACGCTGCGACAAGGTCTCCAGCAGGTCGGTGTCGTAGCGGCGGGTGTCGGGAGAGGTCATCGTGACAAGCATAGCTGTGCTATGAAAACGTACGGTCGCACCGACTGCGTGCTGTCCACCCCGTGCGCCGTGATGAGCGGCTAATCAGCACCGAAACGACGGCGGCCTGGGCAACTGCCCGACGACAAATCAGGTCAGAAATTTGCTGCCACGGCTACGCATCGCGCAGTCAACGATCTTTGGAAGTGTTGAAGTGAGATCGGAGACGTGTACGCGGCCCTAGACTTTCCTGACTGGTCAGGATCGCGAGGAGGTTACGGTGGACACTGCGCAATGCTGGTGGTGCCGGCATAGCACAGCAGATGAGATCAACGAATTTCCGGTCCACAGAATCCTTGACGTGCAAACTGCCCAGCACCTGACCAAGAAAACCACTACCACCCGGTGGCACGATTCCAAAGTTCCGATCCCGATTTGCCAACGGTGTAGTCATCCCACGAGGAAGCTACTCGTAAATCCAAAGATCCATGGACAACGATCGGTCTATTCGGCCTACTGGCAGTCGTGATTCTTTCGATTGGGCTCGCCGTCGCCGGAAAGGGGTGGTTTTGGGCAGCCGGATTGGGCTGGCGGTGGTGTGGATCTTTGTGCTAGCGCAGATCGCGGATAGGTCCGGCAGTCGCGTCCTGACTCAGGCAGGAACAACACGCTATCGAACAGGAAAGGACCACCCTTCCGTGCTGGAGCTGACGAAAGCAGGCTGGAAGCCTGGCAGCGGCCCCCGAGGCAGTTACAAGCCTTTCTAGGTAACCAGCCACCTCGGATTCGGATGCTCTCTACGCACCTAGAGGGCCACGTGACGTGCCATTTAGCCGTGAGTGGCCTGAGCGACTCACATCGCTGATCGGTGCAAACCTTTAGGCTGAATCCGTCACCCCGGCGGATGGCAGCGCCGCGCTGCCCGAACTGCACAACACCATCACGACTACCAGGTGAATCGCCCGGTCATTCGGCAGGTCGACGGCGTCACCCGGGAACTGGTGTGGCCGGCCCCGCAAGGATAGCCGGTCTATGGAATTACCCGCGCCTCGCTTCTCGCACGAGGCAGCCCGGCTAGCCTCCGGTCGAGCAGGGCAGCCGCTTGATTCCGTGGAAGAACGACGACCGTAGTCGCGCGGGCGGGCCGGTGACCTCCAGACCCGGTAGACGCCGATAAAGCTCCGCTAGCATCACGCGCATCTCCAGCTTGGCCAGCTGTGCACCAAGGCAGAAATGCGTGCCGCCGCCGCCGAACGCGACATGCTGGGCGGCGTCGTCACGAAGGATGTTGAACCTGTGCGGTTGCTCGAAGGCCGCTTCGTCACGGTTGGCCGACAAGTAGTGAATGACCACCCAATCGCCCTCGTGCAGGGTTTGGCCGCCCAACTCGGTGTTGGCCGTCACGGTCCGGCGAAAGTGCAGAACCGGTGTGGCCCAACGTAACATCTCCTCGATCGCGCCGGGGATCAGAGTCGGGTGGGCCGCCAGCGCAGCTCGCTGATCGGGATGCTCAGACAGCGCGAGGATGGCATGACTGAGGGTGTTTCGCGTGGTCTCATTACCCGCGACGGACAGCAACAGGAAAAACTCGTTGAGCTGATCTTCGTTGAGGCCCACCCCGTCGATTTCGGCGGCGAGCAGCGCCGACAGGATGTCGTCCTGTAGCCCCTCCGCGCGCCGCCGCGCGGTCAGCTCGCGGCAGTAACTGAACATCTCACTGACCGCGTTACCGATCGTGCTCTGGTCCGGCGCGTAGTCCTCGTCCTCGATGCCCAGACTGCCGATAGCGTTACTCCATCGGAAGATATCGTGGCGGTCGGCCTGCGGCACGCCCATCACATCGGCGATGACACTCAGCGAAATCGCTGCGGAAATGTCTGGAACCGCGTCGAATTGACCCTTGTCAATGACGTCGTCGACAATGCCGCGCGCGGTCTTTCGAATGCTCTCCTCGAGGCGCAACACGTTTCGAGGGGTGAACGCCCGGTTGATGAGCTTGCGAAAGTGGGTGTGCTGCGGCGGGTCGATGCCGACCAGCATCGCCGAACTCTCCACCATCTCTACCGCGACCAGCGTGTTGCCGAAGCGGGATGCGAATAGGCCGTCGTCGCGGCTGACGGCGCGGACGTCGTCGTAGCGTGTGCAAAGCCACACCGTCGGCTCGATGCCGGGCAGGTGGACCGGATGCACCGGCGCGTCTTTGCGTAACCGTTCGAATGCGTCGAACGGCGGTCCCGACGACGCGAACACATCAGGGTCGAAGACGGCGGCGGCATCGATGTCGGTCTGGCTGCCGTTTGAATCGGCAGTGAGTTCGCTCAGCAAACGGTGGCTCTGAACGGCCATGTCAACCACTTCCTTTCTCAAGTGCCATCGAGTCGGACGCGGGCGCACTGCTGCTGCCGGGACGGCGCAGCGAGCGCCAGTAGACCGCCACCACCAACACGACCGGGATAGCGATGATCAGCGCTGCCCCGACTAGCGAGTCGGCGACGACAGCGACGTCGGGAGGTGACCGGCGCGCCACGACGGCTGACGTGCCGGTCATGAAGATCGTTTCGCCGAGATAGCTGACCAGGGCCGGTAGTCGTGGATGGCGCAGCAAGCCCGGCACGGGGACGGTCGGCTCATGTCGCATCATCACGCTGAGGATGCCGATCAGGATGCCTGCGGTGGCGAAGAACCCGAGCTGCGAGCCCAGCGGTAAGCCAAACCAGAAACCCGGGCCGTCATAGCGGAACAAGTCGCCGATGAAGTGGTAGCGGCCGAGTCTGGTCACCGGGTCGATGATCCACAGGGCCCACGTCGCCAGGACCACAGCTAATACATACTCGAGGATATGTCGTCGTCCTCGCGTCGCGTACGGGCCGGATACCACGAGACGCGCGGCGGCGAAGGCGAAGTAGGCCAAGAATGCATAGCTCATCGGCACCATCAGGGGCACCTCGAAAATCCACAGCTCATGACCACGCAAAGCAGGATTGAACGTGTAGGTGGTATAGGGGAATCCCGCCAGCACCGAGCCGTTCTCGGCCGCAGCCCCGATGACCAAGGCGATCGCGGCGTAGACAGCGGTGCGCTTCGCGCCGAGGTGCCGTATCGCCAACACGAGAAAAACCAGTCCGAAGACGCTGACGTACCAGCGTCCGATCAGAGTGCCAACCACCTGGTCGGTCATGTGCGATATCCACTCATCAGCTAAAGACAATAGCTAAGACACTATCTTTATGATGATAGTGGTTTTATTCATTCCCGCGGCCCGGCGGTCGGCCCGGTCTTTCGCGCTATGCAGTTCCGTGACCGCTGCACGCCGTAGGCTGATTTCGTGACCCCGGCGGATGGCAGCGCGGCGCTGCCCGAACTGCACAACACCATCGTCGTCGCGGCTTTCGAGGGTTGGAACGACGCCGGCGATGCGGCCAGTGATGCGCTGGAACACCTGGACGCCATCTGGGAAGCCGACCCGATCGTCGAGATCGACGACGAGGCCTATTACGACTACCAGGTGAATCGCCCGGTCATCCGGCAAGTCGACGGCGTCACCCGGGAACTGGTGTGGCCGGCCATGCGGATCTCACACTGCCGGCCGCTGGGCAGCGACCGCGACATCGTGCTGATGAACGGTGTGGAGCCCAACATGCGCTGGCGCACCTTCTGCGCCGAGCTGCTGGCGATCGCCGACAAGCTCAATGTCGACACCGTCGTGATTCTGGGCGCGCTGCTGGCCGACACTCCGCACACCCGGCCGGTCCCGGTGTCAGGCGCGGCCTACTCCCCCGAGTCGGCCCGGCGCTTCGGCCTGGAAGAGACCCGCTACGAGGGGCCGACCGGTATCGCCGGCGTGTTCCAGGACGCCTGCGTGGCGGCCGGGATCCCGGCGGTGACGTTCTGGGCGGCGGTGCCGCATTACGTGTCCCAGCCTCCCAACCCGAAGGCGACGGTCGCACTGCTGCGACGCGTCGAGGACGTGCTCGACATCGAGGTGCCGCTCGCGGATCTGCCCGCGCAAGCCGAGGAGTGGGAGCAGGCGGTCAGCGAGATGACGGCCGACGACGAGGAAATCGCCGATTACGTGCAATCACTGGAGCAGCGCGGTGACGCCGAGGTCGATATGCACGAGGCGCTGGGCAAGGTCGACGGCGACGCGCTCGCCGCGGAGTTCGAGCGTTATCTGCGCCGTCGCCGTCCCGGCTTCGGGCGCTGACTGCAGCTCTAGCGCTTATCCAATGACTCGGTATGGGCGCTGGTCCAACGCCCGAGCGCGGCGACTTCGGCGTCCATCCGCGGGAGCAGATCAGGGACGAACCGCTGAACCGGCATTTCTCCTAGTCGAGTCGCCGCCACCGGCCGCAGCCAGCGCACCAAGCCCACCCACGATGGACTGTTGATCCTCTTCCTGCGCTGCTCGATGCCCCGAACGAACGCCCTACCACACTTGGCGACCGAGGTGGTCCTGCTCAACGGCCCGGGCAGCCTGGCCAACATTTCTTGAAACGAGGGCAGATCGGCCGCGCTATCGCTGACCATCGCCGTGTCGATCCACGACATGTGAGCCGACCCGACGTCGACGCCCAGATAACCGACTTCCAGTCGCAGCGCGTTGGCGAACTGCTCGACTGCGGCTTTGGATGCGTTGTAGGGCGCCAGCCCCGGGCAGGCCACATATGCGGCCAGCGAGGAGACGATCAATACATAGCCCCGCCGCTCGATCACCGCGGGCAGCGCGGCCCGCACCGTGTGAAACACACCCAGGACATTGACCTCCATGAGTTGTCGGAACGCCTTTGGATCGACCTGCAGAACCGATCCGTAGCTGCCGATTCCGGCGTTGGCCATCACGACGTCGATACCTCCGAACCGTTCGACGCCCTTGTCGACCACCGCCTGCATGGCCGCGATGTCGCGCACGTCACCGGCCGCGGTGAGCACCCGCTCACGGCCCAGTCGGGTTGCCCGCGCGTCGAGTTGCGTGTCATCCAGATCGGTGAGCACCAGATTGGCGCCTTTGTCGTACAGCCGGCGCGCCACCTCCACCCCGATGCCGCCGGCCGCACCGGTGATGAGAACAGTCTTGCCGTTAACCGAAGCCATGGATGGCAAAGGTACTGCCAGTGCCGTTACAGGTCTACTCCCAGCAGCGCGTCCACCGCGGTCGCCAGCGCGCGCGGTGCGCCTGCATCGTGACCGCCATACTCCAGCGCGTCAGTGCTCCAACCGTCAACGGCCGCAAGTGCTTTGGGCGTGTCAAGATCATCGGCCAGGTAGCGCCGCAACCGGGCGATCGTGTCGGCGGCGTCCGGTCCGGCCGGCAGCGTGGTCGCGGCGCGCCACCGGCGCAGCCGGGCGGTGGCCTCCTCGAGCACCTGGGCGTTCCAATCCCGGTCGGCGCGGTAATGCCCGGCCAGGAGGCCCAGCCGGATCGCCGACGGCTGCACGCCTTGCTTTCGCAGCGCCGACACCAGCACTAGGTTGCCGAGGCTTTTGGACATCTTCTGCCCGTCACAGCCGATCATCCCGGCGTGCACGTAGTGCCGGGCGAATCGCCGCGCCCCGGTGACGGACTCGGCATGGGCGGCGGTGAACTCGTGGTGGGGAAAGATCAGGTCGCTGCCGCCGCCCTGGATGTCTACGTCGGTGTGGATGCGGCTGAGCGCGATCGCCGCACACTCGACGTGCCAACCCGGCCTGCCGGGGCCGAACGGCGACGGCCAGCTCGGTTCGCCGGGCCGTGCGCCACGCCAGACCAGCGCGTCGAGTGGATCGGCCTTGCCCGGCTGGTTGGGGTCGCCCCCGCGCTCCGCGAAAAGCCGCAGCATCGTGTCCCGGTCATAACCCGACTCGTAACCGAATTGCACCGTGGCACCGGCGCGGAAGTAGATGTCAGAGTATTCGGCGTCGTCGACGCTGTAGGCCGCCCCGGACGCCAACATCTTCTCCACCAGCTCGACCATTTCCGCGACTGCTTCAGTTGCCGCGACGTACTCGTGCGGCGGCTGTACGCGCAGCGCCGCCATGTCTTCCCGGAACAGCGCAACTTCGACCGCCGCGAGTTCGCGCCAGTCGACACCGTCGCGCTCGGCGCGCTCAAACAGCGGATCGTCGACATCGGTGACGTTCTGCACGTAGTGCACGTCGTGACCGATGTCCCGCCACAACCGGTGAATCAAGTCGAAGGCCAGGTAGGTCGCGGCGTGGCCGAGATGGGTGGCGTCATAGGGGGTGATTCCGCAGACGTACATGGTGGCGGTCCGGCCGGCCGTGACGGGCCGGACCTGCCGGTCGGCCGTGTCATAGAGCCGAAGCTCCGGCCCGCGTCCGGGCAGCGCCGGGATGGGCGGCGCCGACCACGATTGCATACCGTCGACTGTAAGGTCTGGCGTCAGCTCGCCAGCCGAATGGCGCCCAGCAGCACGTCGGCCAGTTCCGGACGGCACATCAACAGGTCGGGAAGATAGGGGTTGGGCCGGTTGTAGCGCAGCTCCGAGCCGTCCAGCCGCGACGCGTGCATGCCCGCCGCCATCACCACCCCGGCGGGCGCAGCCGAGTCCCACTCCCACTGGCCGCCGGCATGAAGATAGGCGTCGGTGTCGCCGCGCACCACCGACATGGCCTTCGCCCCGGCCGATCCGATCCGCACCGTCCGGATGTCCAATCGGTCGGCCAGGCGGTACAGCACTGCCGGTGGTCGGTGGGAGCTGGCGGTGATCCGGATCGGACCCGAATGCGCAGACGGGTCGGCGACGACGGTATCGCTGCGGTACAGCTCACCGGTCGCGGGCAGGGCCACGGCCGCGTCGGTGATTGCCCCGGCCGGGCCGGCGTCGCGTTGCCAGAGCGCCACGTGGACGGCCCAGTCGGGGCAGCCGGGTATGGAGAACTCGTTGGTGCCGTCGAGCGGGTCGATGATCCACACCCGGTCGGCGTGCAGCCGGGACAAGTCGTCGTCGGCTTCCTCGCTGAGGACAGCGTCGCCCGGACGTACGGCGCGTAGCCGCTGCAGCAGCAAGGCGTTGGCCTGACGATCGCCGATGTCGCCGAGCAGCCACGGATACGCGAAGCCGACTTCCTCGCGCACGTGCAACAGCAGCCGGCCGGCCTGCTGGGCCAACTCGGCGGCCAGCGCCGCGTCGGTCAGATTGTCGGGCCGGCTCACCGAACCAGTATTGCCGAACTGGAGGATGCCTGGAGCGCTTCTACCCCGGGCGTCACGCTAGTCACTTGCAGTCCTGGACTATTGGGTGTTGGTTGTGCCCGCCGACCCAGTGCCTGCTGTGCCGCATGTGACCTAGAACGCCGGCCACGGGATGGGACGATGCCGGTCCGGAGTCGGCATCACCGGGTTGGCGAGCAGTCCGCGAGCCCGCCGGCGCAGCGCCGCGATCTCCTGGGACGTGAGGTGTCGGGTCAGCGCATCGGCGAAAGGCCCGCTCAGCGCGTCAACAAGACCGGAAACTACCTCCAGGGTGTCGTCGTCGATCGGTTTGCCGGCCCAGCCCCACAGCACCGTACGCAGCTTGTCTTCGACATGCAGGCAGACACCGTGGTCGACGCCGTAGACCTGCCCGTCCAGCGCGCGCAGAATGTGGCCGCCCTTGCGGTCGGCGTTGTTGACCAGCACGTCGAACACCGCCATCCGCCGCAGTCGTACGTCATCGGCGTGCATCAGGACGACCTCGTCACCGGCGTAGTCACGGGCCCGCAGCACCGGCAGATAGCCCGCCGGCAGCTTTCCCGCCGGGAACAAGTCGACCAGATCAGGCCCGGGCGGCGGATCGGAATCGTCGGTATCGCCGGGTTGATGCACCCACCGCTGTAGCATGCCGCTACCGGCCGGTCCATCCCGAATGATGGTGTATGGCACCATGTTCCAGCCGAGCCGCTCGGACACCAGGTACGCGCCGACTTCGCGGTCGGCCAACGTGCCGTCCGGAAAATCCCACAGCGGCTGCTCCCCGCGGATCGGCTTGTAGACGCAATGCACGGTGCGCTGGCCCCGGCTTGCCTCGCACAGGAAGGTGGCGTTGCTTGCCGAGCGTATCCGTCCCAGAACGGTCAGCTCGCCGCGCCGCAGCACCTCCCGATCGTCACACCTCGGGGTCATCGTCAGACCCGAGCAACGCGCTACGCCGGTAGCCGTTGGTGCGCGCGCAGATGTGTCCCTCGGGGTCCAGCGGCTCGTCACACAGCGGACACGGTGGGCGGCCCGCGGAGATGACCCGGTTCGAACGGGTCGCGAACTGGCGTGCCGACTCCGGTGTCAGGAAAACCCGTACCGCATCAGGACCCTCCTCGGTGTCGTCGAGCACCACTGATGCGTCGAACTCGGCGTCGGTGACCGCCAGCAGTTCGACCACCACCGTCTGCGCTTCGGAATCCCAGCCCAGGCCCATCGTGCCGACCCGGAACTCGGCGTCGACCGGGGTGACCAGCGGGCTCAGGTCTTCGACTTCGTTGGTCTCCGGCGGAACCGGTGTGCCGAACCGGCGATTCACTTCCAGCAGCAACGCCCCGATGCGTTCGGCGAGCACAGCGACCTGCTGCTTTTCCAGCACCACCGACACCACCCTGGAATCGTGTACCGCTTGAAGGTAAAACGTACGGTTGCCGGGCTGGCCGACGGTCCCGGCGACGAAGCGGTCGGGTGTGCGGAAAACATGGATTTCACGAGCCATGGCAGTGTCCAAAATACCGGCAGTTGTCGCTGCGATGTAATTCCGCGCCCGAGGCGACTCAGTCGGTGGTACCGCCCACCACAGCATCGCCCGACGGCGTCTGGGCCTCTGGTGACGGCGGTGCGCTCAGCGCGGCGGTCAATCGGCTGCCGGTGTGATTGACATGCAGCACAAAGGGCCGCAATGGCGTATAGCGGATGACGCTCATGGAGGCCGGGTCGGCGGTGATGCGCTGGAAGCCGTCCAGGTGGATGCCCAGCGCGTCGGCGACGACTGCCTTGATGACGTCGCCGTGCGTACACGCCAACCACAACGCGTCGCCGTTGTGCTGCTCAGCCAACCGCCGGTCGTGGTGGCGGATCGCGGCGACCGCGCGGGCCTGGACCTCAGCCAGTCCTTCGCCGTCGGGGAACACCGCGGCGCTGGGATGGGCCTGGACGACCGCCCACAACGGCTCCTTGGCCAGGTCGCCTATTTTCCCGCCGGTCCACGCCCCATAGTCGACCTCGGACAGCCGCTGCTCGATCAGCGGCTCGAGGCCGAGCGCTTCACCGAGGGGTTCGACGGTGCGCCGGCAGCGCACCAGCGGCGACGACACCAGTGCCCGAATTGGCAGGCCACTGACCCGTTCGATCAACTCGGCGGCCTGCTCACGGCCTTTGTCGTCCAGCTCGACGCCGTCGGAACGCCCCGCCAACACGTGTGCGGTATTCGACGTGGACCGGCCGTGCCGCAACAGGATGACGGTCACTGCGCGGCCACCGCTCCGGTGGCAAGCAGCACCAGCACGGTCAACCCGACCGCTATCCGGTAGCCGACGAACCAGTACATGCTGTGCCGCACCAGGAATCGCAGCAGCCAGGCGACGGCGGCGACGCCGACCGCGAACGCGATCACCGTCGACACCAGCAACTGCGGGCCGGTCGCGCTCATCCCCTCCCGAACCGGGTGGAAGGCGTCGGGCAAGGAGAACAGTCCCGAGGCGAACACGGCCGGGATCGCCAGCAGAAACCCGAATCGGGCCGCCAGTTCACGGTCAAGCCCCACAAACAGGCCCGCACTGATCGTCGCCCCCGACCGCGACACTCCCGGGATCAGCGCCAGCGTTTGCGCGGTGCCCACCACGATGGCGTCCCGCCAGGACAGCCGGTCGATATGACGGCTTTGCGATCCGACGTACTCTGCCGCCGCGATCACCGCCGAGAACACCACCAGGGCTGTCGCGATCACCCATAGATTGCGCGCCCCCGACCGGATCTGATCGGTGAACACCAGGCCCAGTACGCAGATCGGGATCGAGCCGATCAGCACATACCACCCAAGCCGGTAGTCGGTGTTGCGGTGGGCGGTGACGATGAGGCCGTTGACCCACGCCTTGACGATCCGCACGATGTCGCGGGCGAAGTAGACGAGCACGGCGACCTCGGTGCCCAGCTGGCTGACCGCGGTGAAGGATGCGCCGGCGTCGGCGCCGAAGAACAACCGCGACACGATTGCCAAGTGACCTGACGACGACACCGGCAGAAACTCGGTGAGACCCTGCACCACTGACAATGTGATGACCTGACCCCAGGACATGTTCGGGCCCGCAGTCACGACGACGACCGTACCGGGCGGGCGCGACCGCCGGAGTCAGTGACCGTCTGTCGCGGCTATCGCGACCAGATCCCGCACCGCAGCGGCCAGGCTGCGCTGATCGGTGAGATCGACGTCGACGAGCCTGCGGCTGGATTTTGCCACTATATCCTCGTCTTGCGGAACCGGGCCGGCGAGCCGCGGCCGATAGACCTCGACGACGAGAGATCGATTCTCGACGTGAAAGGAGAATGTGCGGCCGTCCCCGACCTGGCCGTAGCCACTGGCGAAGACACCGGTCGAGATGTCCTCGATGGCGAAGCCCGGCACACCGGACTGACGGTCTTGCGCGACAGTCATGCGATGACCCTCCTCGCGTCGAGATGGCACCGGCTTCTCACCGCGGATCGTCTGCGTCGCACGTGCGCGGAGTTACCCACAGGCTGGAAGCTGTAAACCTGACGGCCAGCAGCGCGGGGCCTGGTGGACACTTGGGCTACCATCTGACCACCAGGCTCCGTCGAAAGGTACGTCACCCAACCGTGCGCCAATCCAACGCTGACGGGCACCCTCAGGGGCGGCATTGACCGCGGCGCGCGGCCACCGACTGCCGCCCACCTGGGACACCGACATGTCCGACGACTATGAGTGGGTGCCGTTGCGGCTGCCGCCGGAGTTGACCAGAGTCAGCGCATCCACCCGGCTGTCCATCGAGGCCGAGTACCGCGGCTGGGAGCTGACCCGGGTACGCCTGTATACCGACGGGAGCCGCCGGGTGCTGCTGCGCCGCAAGAAGCCTCCGCTCGACACCGCAAGGCGGCCCGACCAACCGGCACTGTGATGGTGAGCGAGCTGCGCAGAAACCGTCATCAAATCTACGGCGTGCTCCGCCGACTGCTGTTCTTGATCCCGCCCGAGACTGTTCACCGGCTGGCTTTTGCGGTCCTGCGCGGCGTCACCGCAGTCCGCCCGCTGCGCCACCGGCTGCGTCAGTCACTGTCGCCGGCCGACCGGGTGCTGGCCAGCGAGGTGTTCGGGGTGCGCTTCCCGGGTCCACTCGGCCTGGCCGCCGGGTTCGACAAGGACGGGGTGGGGCTGCACACCTGGGGTGCCCTGGGTTTCGGCTATGCCGAGGTGGGCACCGTCACCGCCCAGCCGCAACCGGGCAACCCGCGACCACGGCTCTTCCGGTTACCGGCCGATCGGGCACTGCTCAACCGCTTGGGATTCAACAACCGCGGTGCGGGCAGGTTGGCGATTCGGCTCGCGCGGGATCGCCCCGACGTGCCGATCGGCGTCAACATCGGCAAGACCAAGACGACCGGTGCCGCCCAGGCCGCCGACGACTACCGGACCAGCGCTCGTCTGGTGGGCCCGCTGGCGGCTTATGTGGTTGTCAACGTCAGCTCACCTAACACCCCCGGGCTGCGTGACTTACAGACAGTCGAGTCGCTGCGCCCGATCCTGTCCGCCGTGCTGGCCGAGACCTCGACACCGGTACTGGTCAAGATCGCCCCTGACCTGTCCGACTCCGACGTCGACGACCTCGCCGACCTCGCCGTCGAACTCGGCTTGGCCGGCATCGTCGCCACCAACACCACGGTGCTGCGGGACGGCCTGGCCACGAAGGACGCCGATCGGCTCGGCTCCGGTGGTATTTCCGGAGCGCCGCTGGCGCGTCGGGCCACCGAGGTGCTGCAGCGGCTGTACGCCCGAGTCGGCGATCGGTTGGCGCTGATCAGCGTCGGGGGTATCGAGACCGCTGACGACGCCTGGGATCGCATCACCGCGGGCGCCTCGCTGGTGCAGGGCTACACCGGCTTCGTCTATGGAGGAGCTCTGTGGCCCAAGCACATTCACGAAGGAATTGCCCGGCGGCTGCGCGACGGCGGGTTCGGATCCCTGCGCGACGCCGTCGGCTCGGCGACCCGCCAGTATCCGGGCTAACCCTGCTGGTGCGTCCCGTAGATCACCGCTCGAGCGATGGCGTGCTGAAAAAGGTTGAAGCCGAGAAATGCCGGGGTGGCGTCCTCGGGCAGGTCGAGTTTGTCGACGTCGACGGCGTGAACGGTCACGTAGTACCGATGCGGGCCGTGACCGGGCGGTGGCGCAGCTCCGATGTAGCGACGCTGACCGGCGTCGTTACGCAATGTCATAGCGCCGCCGGGCAATTCGCTACCGTCGCCCGCCCCGTCCGGCAGTTCGGTGACGTCGGCGGGCAGGTTGGCCACGGCCCAGTGCCAGAATCCGGACAGGGTCGGAGCGTCGGGGTCGTAGACGGTGACCGAGAAGCTTTTGGTCTCCTTGGGAAACCCCGACCAGCTCAGCTGCGGGCTGACGTCTTCGCCGCCCGCTCCCATGATGCCGCTGACCTGTGCGGTGGCCAGGGGTTGTCCGTCGGTGATCGACGACGAGCTCAGCTGGAACGACGGCAGCTCGGGCAACCCGGCGTACGGGTCGGGCGATGCGGTCACGATGGGTCCTCTCAGGTGATCGGGTCGAACTAGCACTGTGTCAGGAAGTTGGCCAGCACCTGGGTGCCGAACTCCAGTGCGTCGACGGGTACCCGCTCGTCCACGCCGTGGAACAACGCGGTGAAATCCAGCTCCGGCGGCAGCCGCAACGGTATGAATCCAAAGCAGCGAATCCCCAACCGGGCGAACGCTTTTGCGTCAGTACCGCCGGACAGCATGTAGGGCACGGTTCGAGCGTCGGGATCTGCCGCCAACAGCGCTGCGTTCATTGCGTCGACCAAATCGCCGTCGAAGGCGGTCTCGTAGGACGGCAGGGAGGTGATCCACTCCCGGGTCACGTCCGGGCCGATCAGCTCGTCGACCTCCGCCTCGAACGCCGGCTGCCGTCCGGGCAGCACCCGGCAGTCCACCACCGCTTCGGCGACAGCGGGGACGACGTTGGCCTTATAGCCGGCGTTGAGCATGGTCGGGTTGGCGGTATCTCGCAGGGTGGCCTTGATGATGCGGGCGATCGAACCGAGCTTTTCGATCGCGCCCGCCAGGTCGGGTGAGCCGGGGTCGAAGGAGTATCCGGTCTCCTCAGCGACCGCGGTCAGGAACTGCACGACGGTCTCGCTGAGCACCAGCGGGAATTCGTGCCGGCCAAGGCGCGCGACCGCCTCGGCGAGCGTGGTGACGGGATTGTGGTCGTGCACCATCGAGCCGTGCCCGGCCCGCCCTTGCGCGGTCAGGCGCATCCATTGCAAACCCTTTTCGGCGGTCTCGATCAGGTAGAGCCGCCGCTCGCCGCCGTCGCGTCGAGGCAGCGTCAGGGAAAACCCGCCCACCTCCCCGATCGCCTCGGTCACGCGGACGAACAGGTCCGGCCGATGGTCGACCAGCCAGTGCGCACCGAACTTGCCGCCGTGTTCCTCATCGGCGACGAACGCGAACACCAGCTCGCGGGGCGGCACGACGCCGGCCCGCCGGAAGTGGCGGGCCACCACGATCATCATCCCGACCATGTCTTTCATGTCGACCGCGCCGCGGCCCCACACATAGCCGTCCTCGATGGCACCGGAGAACGGGTGCACGCTCCAGTCGGCCGCCAACGCGGGAACGACGTCGAGGTGACCGTGGACGAGCAGCGCGCCGCGGGAAGTGTCGGCGCCCGGCAACCGGGCGAACACGTTGCCCCGGCCGGGCGCCCCGGATTCCACGTATTCGGTCTGGTAGCCCACCTCTTCCAGCTGCGCCGCGACCCACTTGGCGCACTCGGCCTCACCCTTGGTGCTCCCCGGCTCACCGGTGTTGGTGGTGTCGAATCGGATCAGCCGGCTGACGACGCCCGCCACGTCGTCGACCGGAACGCCGCGGGGAGCCGTCACAGTCACCTTTCCTACCATTCCGAACGCGTGCTGGTTTCGAACGCGTGCTGGGTTAGTGCCCGACTCCTCCTGGCGCCGCTGCTCGGCCCGCAACGTCGCCGAGTGAGTTTGGGTGGGTACCGGCCAATCCGATAGCCTTAGCTGCCAATTGAGTGTCGGTCCGAGTGGCGGAATGGCAGACGCGCTAGCTTGAGGTGCTAGTGCCCTATTAGTGGGCGTGGGGGTTCAAGTCCCCCCTCGGACACCCGTGTGATGAGTCACCGAGCTCGACGTTATGCGCCAGAGAGCGCGAGCACCGAGGTGCCTGACGCCGATCCGGACGTGTCTGCCGCCAGCGGCCGTAAGCTGGACAAAGCCAGCGTCACACGACAGCGGGTATCAGCTATGAACCGATCGAGCGGTTTTCTGCGGCGATCGTCCCGGCGTACTTTCCGGGACCGCCGTGAAGCCGGCCGTGTGCTTGCCGACGACCTCGCGCCGTACCGCGGCAGCGAGGACCTTTTGGTGTTGGGGCTGGCTCGCGGCGGTGTTCCGGTCGCCTGGGAGGTCGCCGCAGCCCTGCACGCGGCGCTTGACGTGTTCCTGGTCCGCAAGCTGGGTGTGCCGAACTGGAGCGAGCTCGCGATGGGAGCTCTGGCAAGTGGCGGCGGTGTCGTGATGAATGACAACGTCATCGCCAGCCTCGCCATCACCGACGACCAGATCCGAGCGGTCCTCGAATGCGAGGCCGCAGAGCTGGCGCGACGCGAACGCACTTACCGAGGTGATCGGCCGGCCGCAGAGGTCCGCGGGAAAACGGTGTTCCTGGTGGACGACGGCATCGCTACCGGCGCCAGCATGCTGGCCGCGGTACGGGCAATTCGGGCGGCGGGTGCCGGAATGATCGTCGTCGCGGTTCCGGTAGGACCGCCGTCTGCGTGCCAACAGCTGGCGCGGGAGGCGGACGATGTGGTGTGTGCGACCATGCCGGCGCATTTCGAAGCGGTCGGGCAGGTGTTCGCCGACTTCCGCCAGGTGACCGACGACGAGGTGCGTCAGCTGCTCGCCACGCCGCCGGGTGACGGCGCCGGCTAGCGGGAAGTGTCCTCGCCCCCGCGCGCGCCCTGGTCCGCGCTGCTGTGGTCGTACTCGTCCGACCCGCCCGGCTCCTCGCTGGCACCGGCGCTGGACTCCGCGCGACGTGATGCCATCTCTTGCGCGCCGCCGTTTTCGTCGGACTCCTCCGGATAGTCCTCGTAAGGGCTCTCGGAGCTGCGGCCCTCCGCCGCTCGATCGGCGTCGGGCTGCGGCTCGGCTTCAGCAGCGGCCGTTTCGCCCATGGCGGCGGGGGGCCGCCGCCGGCGTTCCTGGACCGCGTCGACGATCAGCAAGATCACCCCTAGCAAACTGGCGGCGATGCAGAACCAGGCCACCAGAGCATTGCTGGTCACCACGGCGAACACCAACAGCGCGAGACCTATCACCGCCAGCACCAGTGCGATAATCAGCATCGATCATTCTCCAGCATCTTCGATGAACTGTCGCAGGGCCGTCTGCGCAAAAACTTCGCTAGTTATTGCCCCGATTGAACTGGTTGAACCCACCGGCTTCATTGGTCGCGCTGGAATCGACCGGCGCAGCTGAGCCCCGCTGGCCCAGTTCTTCCAGCTGAGATTCCAAATAGGTCTTGAGCCGGGTGCGGTACTCGCGTTCGAACGTGCGTAATTGCTCGAGCCGGCCTTCCAGCACGGTGCGCTGCTGGTTGATCGTCCCCATGATCTCCGAATGCTTGCGTTCGGCGTCGGCTTGCAGGGCGTCGGCCTTCTCCTGAGCCTGCCTCAGCTGGGTCTCGGAGCGGGTCTGGGCATCCGCCAGCATGGCGTCGGCACGCTGCCGAGCCTCAGTGACGGTGGTTTCAGCTTCCCGCCGGGCGTCGCCGAGAATCTGGTCGGCGTTGGCGCGGGCGTCGGCAAGCACCTTGTCCGATTCGGCTTTGGCCGTGCTGGTCAAACGGTCAGCGGTGTCCTGGGCCAAGCTGAGCACCCGGGCGGCTTTGAGTGCGTGCTCTTCGTTGGAGCCGGTCGGGGCGGCAGCCGGCTCTGCAGCGGGCTTGGCGGGTTCGGGTTCGGGTTCGGGCCGGTACAGCGGAATGGCTTCGGTGGTCTGGGCTCCGTTGCCGCCCCGCGACCCGGCCAGTTCCTGGTCGAGCTCGTTAACTCGCTGCCGCAGATCGGCATTCTCCTCGATCAGCCGGGTCAGCTCGTTCTCCACTAAGTCGAGGAAGGCGTCGACCTCATCTTCGTTGTAACCCCGCTTACCGATCGGCGGCTTACTGAACGCCACATTGTGGACATCGGCTGGTGTAAGCGGCATTCTCTGCCCCCTCAAGTCTGGACGGTCAAACAGATCTGAAAAGTGTAGAACGGTGCGCTGGCCGTACCGCAACTGGCGCCCATCCTGTCACACCAGACCCGGCCGTTGCCGTTAGGCCGATAAATAAGACCGAATTTAAACAATTCGGGATCGACAAATCCGGGTTTTGAGGGCGCACCATTCCGCGGGAAACCCGCCGCGTGCCGTCGCGCAGTGTTGTGAACCGTCGCCTTAACGTCGCCAAGTTGCCGCCCGGACTCAGCGCCGGTTCAGCCGCGAACGTTGAGCGCCGTGTCCCACCCGATGAACCCGACAAAGAGCAGGACCATGATCGACAGGTCGACGCGGACCGCACCGACAGTGAGCTGCGGTATCAGCCGCCGAAACAGCCTGACCGGCGGATCCGTCACCGACATGATCCCCTCGAGGATCACTACGGTGGCTCCGCGTGGACGCCAGTCTCGACTGACCGAACGGATGAACTCCACGACGGCCCGGGCGATTACCAGCAACCAGAAGAAGAACAGCGCATACCCGAGAATGTGGACGAACGGCGCCAACGAGTAACCGACCTTCGTGATCAGGATGTGAGATTGACAACACCGCCGCCGGCTACCAGCGACGACAGTTGCCAGCCTACCGACTGACGCGCAGCTTCTACATCCGGCTCAGCCGCTACTGGTAGGCGTAGAAACCTGTCTCGGCGATGCGACGGCGCTCCTCAGGCGAGACGTCGACGTCCGCCGGTGACAGCAGGAAGACCTTGGTCGCGACCTTGTCGAACGAGCCCCGGAGGGCAAACGCCAAGCCTGCCGCGAAGTCGACGAGCCGCTTGGCGTCGGCGTTGTCCATGGTCACCAGGTCCATGATCACCGGGGTACCGTCGCGGAACCGCTCGCCGATGGTGCGGGCCTCGCTGTAGTCCTTCGGCCGCAGCGTGGTGATCTTCGACATCGGGCTGCCCTCGTCGAACAGCGCCGCCATCCGGCGTGGATCCATCGCCAGCGCGCCCCGGGTGGAGTTGCGCAACATCCCGAACCTTGGTCGGCCCAACTCGGTGCGGTCGAAGTCTCGGGGGCGGAACCGCTGCTCGTCGCCGTACCCGCCGCGGTAGCCGGCCGCCCCCGGGTAGTCAGGCGCCTCGCTGCGGGGGTCGTCGTAGTCGCGCCCGTCGAACGGGCGGTAGCCGTCGTCGAACCGTTGCCGGGGGTAACCCGGGCGGCCCGGAGCACGGTCGTCGTAGTACTCGTCGTCGTAGTCCTCCATCGGAGCCATACCGAAATAGGCCTTGACCTTGTGCAGTGTGCTCATCGCGTGACCCCTTCTGGGATGCTCGAATCCGGTGTCTGTGATGAAGGTGTGACTACAGTGACTGTTCACGGTGACCGTAGCGGGCGCGGGCCCATAAGCGCGGTACCGACACGCACACAGGTGGAACCGTGTTTGATGGCGACTTCGAGGTCGTTGGACATGCCTGCTGACAATCCCACCGCGTCCGGATGCGCCCGGTGGATCCGTGCGTGCTCGGCCTGCAGACGCGAAAAAGCCGCCGCTGGCTCCCAACCGAGCGGCGGAATGCTCATCAGGCCCGCCAGTTCCAAGGTCTCGCACGACGCGACCTGGGCGCACAACTCGTCCACCGCTCCGTGCGCCGAGACGTCGACACCGCCGCGGGCGACGTCGCCGTCAAGGCTGAGCTGCACATACACCCGAAGCCGAGCCCCGCGGCGCCCCTCGTCCAGAGCGACGCTGACGGCGCGGTCGAGCGCGCTGACGACACGTGAGTTGCTCACCGAGTGGACGGTATGCGCCCAGCCGACCATCGACCTGATCTTGTTGCGCTGCACTTGACCCACCATGTGCCAGCGGATGGCCGGCGCATCGGGGCCAATCAGCAAGGCGAGTTCGGCGATCTTCGCCGATGCTTCCTGTTCGCGCGATTCGCCGAACGCCGCACAACCTAAGCCGAACAAAATCGCGACATCGGTCGCGGGAAAGAATTTGGTAATGGGAAGAAGTTCAATTTCGTCGTCTTTGCGCTCCGCCGCTTGAGCGGCCGCCGCGACGCGGGCACGGAGCCGCTCTAACGCGCCAGTCAATTCGGATTTGCGGTTGGGTGCTGCTTGGGTTTCTATGTCGACCGCCACGGCATTCATTCCATCCATATCAGCGACGCCATTCGCCCGGTCGGCGCGCCGCGGCGGTGACTGAACAGACTCGGGTCCGTAAACGTGCAGCGCGGGTCGATGTCGATGGCGCTGACGCCCAAACGCTTGAGCTGCAAGGCTATTCCGGCCCGAAGGTCGAGCCCGGGAGTTCCTAGTGCGGTGGTAGTGCGGCTGCCCGGCAGCGTCGTCTCGACGTCGGCGGCCATTGCGGCGGGCACCTCGTAATTGCGGCCGCTGACCGCGGGGCCGAGCAGGGCCGAGATGTCTTGCGGATGGGCGCCGACGGAGCGCATCGCCGCCAAACTGCGGGCAACCACGCCGCGCTGCGCGCCGACCCGGCCGGCGTGCACGGCCGCCACCACACCGGCTCGCGCGTCCGCCATCAGCACTGGTACGCAGTCGGCGGTGATCACCGCCAGCGCGAGCCGCGGCGTACGGGTCACCAACGCATCGGTGCCCTCGACGGCGGTCGGCGGTGCTTCGTCGACGACCTCGACCCGGTCGCCATGCACCTGATTCATCCACACCACCCGGCCGGCGCCCAATCCGATCGAGTCGCCCAGCCGGCTCCGGTTGGCCGCCACCGCCCGCGGATCGTCGCCGACATGGTCGCCAAGGTTGAAGGTGTCGTAGGGCGGCGCCGAGACGCCGCCAGTTCGGGTGGTCGTCACCCGCCGGATCCGGTAGCCCACGGCACCAGTATCCAAGCCTGGACTATCGCCTCTACGCCGCGAGCGTGCATGGATGTACAGGCGTCGTCGACGTGCCGTAGGCAAACACGCACGGTGGCCGGGCAGGCCCGGCGAACACCGGTGGCCGGGCAGGCCCGGCGAACACCCTTAGAGGAACTAGCGGCGCATGAAGGGTGGCACGTCGACGTCCTCGTCGTCGTCGCCGCCGATGTTGAGCGTGGAGCCGTTGGTGTGCAGCGGCACACTGACCGCTTCCGCCGGTTCGAACAGGGGCGACGAGACTTTGCCGTGCTTTCCCGACGCGATCGTCGGGGTACCACCGGTGCCGGCGTCAGTGCCGGTGGCGGTGGCGGTGCCCACGATCGGCTTACGCCCGGGCCCCATTGCGTCGAAGCCGGCCGCGATGACGGTGACCCGCACTTCGTCGCCCAGCGAGTCGTCGATGACGGTGCCGAAGATGATGTTGGCGTCTTGGTGGGCGGCGTCTTGCACCAGCGACGCCGCTTCGTTGATCTCGAACAGACCCAGGTCGCTGCCGCCGGCGATCGACATCAGCACGCCCTGTGCGCCCTCCATCGAGGCTTCCAGCAGCGGCGAGTTGATCGCTGTCTCGGCGGCCTTGAGCGCCCGCCCCTCGCCACGCGCTGAGCCGATCCCCATCAACGCCGTGCCGGCGCCGGACATGATGCCCTTGACGTCGGCGAAGTCGACGTTGATCAGTCCGGGGGTGGTGATCAGATCGGTGATACCCTGCACACCGTTGAGCAGCACTTCGTCGGCGCTGCGGAACGCGTCCATCAGTGATACCGCCGCGTCGCCCATCTGCAGCAGCCGGTCGTTGGGGATCACGATCAGGGTGTCGCAGCTCTCCCGCAGCGCGGCGATGCCAGCCTCGGCCTGGTTGCCCCTCCGCTTGCCTTCGAACGAGAACGGCCGGGTCACCACCCCGACGGTCAGTGCGCCCAGTTTGCGGGCGATGGTGGCGACGACGGGTGCGCCGCCGGTGCCGGTGCCACCGCCTTCGCCGGCGGTGACGAACACCATGTCCGCCCCGCGCAGCAGCTCCTCGATCTCGTCTTTGGCGTCCTCGGCGGCCTTGCGGCCCACCTCAGGGTCGGCGCCGGCGCCCAATCCGCGGGTGGAGTCGCGCCCGACGTCGAGCTTGACGTCGGCATCGCTCATCAACAACGCCTGCGCGTCGGTGTTGATGGCGATGAACTCCACGCCTTTGAGACCCTGCTCGATCATCCGGTTGATGGCATTGACGCCGCCGCCGCCGATACCGACGACTTTGATGACGGCCAGGTAGTTGTGCGGGGGGGTCATCATTGCGTCTTCCTCCCTGGTGGGGCTGGGCCTGGTGCCGAACCACTTGACATGCCCGAAAACCCTCAACCTCAACCAGAGATATAGAGTTATGTCAAGTAGTTCCGCGCAAACAGAACCGTATGGCCGCCATGGGCGCTATCGATGCAGGCGCGCCGACGGCGCGGGTGAATTTCGGCGAGTTTTTCTGCGCCCCACTCGCCGAGCGTCACGCTGGAGCGACGTTGGGCGCCGAACGTCACGCTGGAGCAACGATGGCCGGGCGCGGGCCGCCGCCCCGCGCCGACCGTCACGCTGGAGTACCGCCCGGCTACTTGACGGTCGGCAGATCCGGGCTGGACACGTCGTAGGTGTGCCCGGTTTGGGTCAGCAGCGCTGCGAGCTTCTCGGCCTTCTCCTCGGTGTGGTCGGTGGTGCCCCACACCACCACCCGCCCGTCGATCAGCGTCAAGGTGATCGAGGCCACCGACGGCGCCGCGATGCGGCTCACCTGTCCGGCGACCTCGGGGCGCAATGCGGTCAGCACCTGCAGCGCGGCCTTGGTCGCCGGATCGGTCGGTCCGGGGTTGTCGACGTCGAGGTAGGGCAGCGACGGCGGCGGGGGCGCGACGGCGAAGTCGACGCCGTCGCGGTCGTAAAGATGCGGGCCATCGGGGAAGTCCTTGACGACGACTGGAACCCGCTCGACGACCGTGATCCGCAGTACCGACGGGTATTGGCGCTGCACACGCGCGCTGGCCACCCGCGGGATCGCGGCCACCCGGTCGGCGACCCGACTGGTGTCGATCTGCAGCAGCGGCGTGCCGGCCCGCACCTTCGCCGCGTTGAGCACCTGTTCGCTGGGCACCGCCTGCAGCCCGACGACGACGACACTGCGGGCTGCCATCACCGGCGTGAAGTACAGAACCAGCCCGAGCGCGACGGTGAGGACCGCCAGCAGCATTGTGATCAGCGCCATCTTCAATCCGCGCACGGCGCCCCGGCGCGTCGTTTTCGGCGGGGTTGCTGCCGTGGTCTTGCGTTTCGCCTCCCGGCGGGCCAGCTCGATCGCCATGGCGCGGGCCTGCGCGGCGCGGCGCTCTTCCCGTTCCCGGCGAGCCCGTCGCCGCGGCCCCTCGAAGTCGGAAGACGACTCTTCGACGGCCACCGGCTCGGAGTCGGCGGTCTCGGTCACCGGAGCGCCGTCGGGCTCGGTCACCACCGTGCCCCCGACCGGCCCGGCACGCTGCGATTGGCTCGCACCCGCAGCGCGGTCACGATCTCGGGCGCCAGCATGGTCACATCCCCGGCGCCCATGGTGACCACCACGTCGTCGGGCTCGACGGCAGCCGCGACCGCGTCGGCGACCGTGGAGAGATCCGGCAGATAGTGCACCGGCACACGGGTGTGCTCGGCGATGCTGGCCCCGCTCACCCCGGCCAGCGGTTGTTCGCGTGCGCCGTAGACGTCGAGCACGAACACCTCATCAGCCGCATCCAACGCGTGGCCGAAGCTGGCAGCGAAAGCCTTTGTACGCGAATACAAGTGGGGTTGGAACACCACCACCGCCCGGCCGCGTCCGCTCTGCTCCAGCAGGGTGCGCACCGCGGCCAGGGTCGCGGTGATCTCGGTCGGGTGGTGTGCGTAGTCGTCGAACACCCGCACCGACGCCACGGTCCCGATCAGTTCGAAGCGGCGACGCACACCCTCGAAACCGGCCAGCCCGTCGAGCACAGACTCGGTCGAAGCACCGATCTCGATCGCGGCCAGCAGCGCGCCCAGCGCATTGAGCGCCATGTGCCGCCCGGGCACCGATAGGCGCATCACCCGCGGATACCGCTCGCCGGCGAGCTGGATATGCGCGACGGCGCCAGTGCCCTGTTGCTCCCACCACAGCAAGGTGCCGGTCAGCTGGTCGACGGGCCCGCCCTCCGACGAGCCGTAACGCAACACCCGAATACCCAGTGCCGCGGTGCGATCGGCCAGTGCCGCCGCCCCGAGATCATCCGTGCAGACCACCAGGGCGCCGCCGGGAGCCAAGCGTTCGACGAAGGAGTCGAATACCGCGACATAGGCTGCCGAGTCACCGAAGAAGTCGAGATGGTCCGACTCGATGTTGGTGACGACCGCGACGTTCGGCGTGTACTCCAGCAGGGAACCGTCACTCTCGTCGGCCTCGGCGACGAAGCAGTCCCCGGAGCCGTGGTGGGCGTTGGTGCCGGCATCCCCCAGCTCACCGCCGACTGCGAACGACGGGTCCCTGCCACAGTGCTGCAATGCCACGATCAACATTGAGGTGGTGGTCGTCTTGCCGTGGGTACCGGTGACCATCAGCGTGGTCCGCCCGGCCATCAGCTCGGCCAGCACCTTGGGCCGCAGCACCACCGGAATGCCGCGGCGGCGCGCCTCGACCAGCTCGGGGTTGGTCTTCGGGATCGCGGCGTGCGTGGTGATCACCGCCGTCGGTCCGCCCGGCAGCAGATCCAGCGACGACGCGTCGTGACCAATCCTGATCAGCGCACCGCGGGCTCGCAGCGCGCGCACGCCGCGCGACTCCTTCGCGTCCGACCCGGACACCATGCCGCCCCGGTCCAGCAGAATCCGGGCGATGCCCGACATGCCCGCTCCCCCGATGCCGACCATGTGAACGCGACGCAGTTCTTCGGGCAGCGGCGCGGCCATCACGCCCGGGTCACCTTCGTCGGCCGGCCGGCACGCGCCGCCCGCTCGTTGCGGGCCAACTCCAGGGCCACCGCAGCAACCTGGCGTGCCGCGTCGCGGTGCCCTACCCGCGCGGCGGCGTTCGTCATCGCCGCCAGCCGCGGTGCGTCGGTGAGCAAGCCGGCCACCTGCTCGGCCACGAAACCCGGCGTCAGGTCGGCATCGGGAATCAGCATGCCGCCGCCGGCGTCGACCACCGGCAGCGCGTTGAGCCGCTGCTCGCCGTTGCCGATCGGCAGCGGCACGTACACGGCCGGCAGGCCGACAGCGGACACCTCGGCGACCGTCATCGCCCCCGACCGGCAGATTGCCAGGTCGGCGGCGGCGTAGGCGAGGTCCATCCGATCCAGGTACGGCAGCGCCATGTACGGCGGATCGCCGGGAGCCGGGACACGCAGATCGATCGTGTTCTTGGCGCCGTAGGCGTGCAGCACAGCCACACCGGCGGCGGCCAGTCCGGCGGCCGCCGCGGCGACCGCACGATTGATCGAGGCCGCGCCCTGAGATCCGCCGAACACCAGCAGCACCGGCGTCGTGTGGTCGAACCCGAAATGGGCGCGGGCAGTGGCGCGCAACGCCGCCCGGTCGAGCCCGGCGATGGCCGCCCGGACTGGCACCCCGACCACCTCGGTGCCGGCCAGCCCGCAATTGGGCACCGCCGACAGAATCCGCTGGGCACCGCGCGCGCCGACCCGATTGGCCAGGCCGGCGCTGGCGTTCGCCTCGTGGATAACCACCGGCACCCGGCGCCGGCGCCGGGAGCCGCGGGCGGCGAGGTAGGCCGGAAGCGCCACATACCCACCGAAACCGACCACCACGTCGGCGCCCACCTCGGTGAGCACTGCCCTGCTCTCCCGGACGGCACGCACGATCCGCGGCGGCAGCCGGGCCAGATCACCGGTCGGCTTGCGCGGCAGCGGCACCGGGGTGATCAGTTTCAGGGCGTAACCGCGCTCGGGTACCAACCGGGTCTCCAGCCCGCGCGCCGTCCCCAAGGCGGTGATCCGGACCTGCGGATCCAGGGCGACCAGCGCGTCGGCCACGGCCATCGCGGGTTCGACGTGGCCGGCCGTGCCGCCACCGGCGAGCACCACCGACACCGAGTGAGGCAAGCGCGCGCCGTGCGCGGGCGCAGCCGAGCGAGCATCCGATTCCGAGTGAGGCAAGCGCGCGCCGTGCGCGGGCGCAGCCGAGCGAGCATCCGATTCCGAGTGAGGCAAGCGCGCGCCGGGCGCGGGCGCAGCCGAGCGAGCATCCGACGACGAGGCGGTGGGCTGTATGACCGAGTCGTTCACCCGTAACGCTGACCTTCCAGTGCGCGGGCGCGCCCGCCGCGAGAATGAGACCGGCCGACGTGCCGTTGTTCGCCTCTATGATGCCCCGACCGGTGATCGGGCTGACCCGTCCCGTGCGATCTGACCGGGCGTGGCGGCTTGCCGGACGACGACTTGCGCTGCGATTTGGAAGGTTCCGGACGGTCCCGCAAGCGGTCGCGCAGCGCCTCGGCACGGGTCGGCGCATACGGTTCGGGCAGCGGCAGCCGCAGCAGCCGGGTCATCCGGTCGTCGCGCCCGGCGCGCAGCGCCGCCACCGCCTCCGGCTCGTGACGGGCCGCGCTGGCGATCAGGCCGATCATCAAAAGCGTTGTCGCCGTTGATGTTCCGCCCGCAGAAATGAGTGGCAACTGGATGCCGGTAACCGGCAGCAGGCCAATCACGTAGCCGACGTTGATGAAGGACTGCCCGATCACCCACATCGTGGTGGTGGCGGTCAGCAGCCGCAGGAACGGGTCGGCGGACCGGCGCGCGATACGCATACCGGTGTAGGCGAACAGCCCGAACAGCGCCAGCAAGCCCAGCGCGCCCACCAGGCCGAGTTCCTCGCCGATGATGGCGAAGATGAAGTCATTGTGCGCGTTGGGTAGATAATTCCACTTGGCAGTGCCCTGACCCAGGCCGTGGCCGAAGATGCCGCCGTTGGCCAGCGCGAATTTCGCCTGCCGCGCCTGGTAGCCGGAATCTTGCGGGTCTTGCCCCGGGTTGAGCCAGGACCGCACCCGGTCGGACCGGTAACCCGCGGAGACCGCCAGGATCGCTGCCGAGATGATCACCGCGATCAGCGAACTGAGGAAGACCCGCAACGGCAGGCCGGCATACCACAGCAAGGCCAGCAGGATGATGCCCATCGACACCGTCTGCCCCAGGTCGGGCTGAGCCACGATCAGGCCCAACGCGATGACGGCGGCCGGCACCAGGGGAATGAGCATCTCCCGCAGCGAAGCCCGTTCCATGCGGCGGGCGGCCAGCAGGTGCGCGCCCCAGATCGCGAACGCGATCTTGGTCAGTTCGGAAGGTTGCATCGAGAAGCCCGCGACCACGAACCAGCCGCGCGAACCGTTGGCTTCCTTGCCGATTCCCGGCACCAGCACGAGCACCAGCAGAAAGATGCTCAGCGTGAAACCGGAGAACGCGACCCGGCGCATGAACCGCACCGGGACACGCATCGCCAGGTAGCACGCCACCAGGCCGACCACCGTCCACAGCACCTGCCGGCCGAAGATGAACCACGCCGAGCCGTCGTCGTCGTAGGAACGCACCCCGGACGCCGAGAGCACCATGATCAGTCCGAGTGAGGTGAGCAGCGCCGACACCGCGACGACCAGGTGAAACGACGTCATGGGCCGGCCCAGCCACGCCCCGAACCGGGTGTGGGGGCCGCGCGCCACCTTCGCCAGCAGCCCCGGTGCGACGGCGCCGGTCGACTCAGCGGGTGCCGCCCCCTCGGTGCCGATGTCGTCGGCGGCCGGCACCGGGCCGTCGGACTTCTTGCCCCGGCGGCGCAACCGGGCCAGCACGTTGCCCACCGGTCAGCTCGCCGTCGCCCGAGCGGCGGCAGCGAACGCGTCACCCCGGTCGCCGTAACCGTCGAATTGGTCGAAGGAGGCACCGGCCGGCGCCAGCAACACCGTGTCACCCGGGTGAGCCAGGTCGCGGGCGGCGGCCACCGCCGCCGTCATGATCTGCGTTCCGATCGGCCCATCGGTAAGCCGGACAACCCGCAATCTGCTCGCAACATTAGTCTCATCCACATCAGCATCCTCGCTTGTCACAACGTGGACGACGGGGAGATCGGGTGCGTGTCGCGCTAACGCCTCGGCGACCGCGGCCCGGTCCCGACCGATCAATACCGCTCCGACCAGCCGAGATGCGACCCTGGCGACGGTCTGGTCGACCGAGGCGCCCTTGAGCAGACCGCCGGCCAGCCACACCACCCGCGGGTAGGCCAGCACCGAGGCCTCGGCAGCGTGCGGGTTGGTGGCCTTGGAGTCGTCGACGTAGGTGATCCCACCGGCGACGGCCACGATTTCGCCGCGGTGCCGGGCCACGCGGAAGGACCTCAGCGCTGTGGCGACCGCCTCGGCAGGCACCTGCACGCTGCGGGCCAGCGCCGCGGCAGCCAGCGCATCAAGCACACCGACCGGACCGGGCACCGGGACCGCCGCGGCCGATACCAGCGGCAGGTCGGCGGCGAAGGCGCGGTCGACGAGTAGGCCGTCCCGCACGCCCAGCTCCCCTGCCGCGGGCGAGCCGAGGCGAAAACCCACCCGCACCGGTGCGGCCGCGGTGTCCAGCAGCGCGGCGGCGCGCGGATCGTCCAGTCCGACGACCGCGACCTGGCCGCCCAACACCCGCGCCTTCGCCGCGGTGTAGTGCGCCAGAGTGCCGTGCCAGTCCAAATGGTCCTCGGCGATGTTGAGCACCGCCCCGGCCGTCGGCTGCAATGACGGCGCCCAGTGCAGTTGAAAGCTGGACAGTTCGACGGCCAGCATGTCGGCGGGCTCTGCCAGTGCATCGAGCACCGGGCTGCCGATGTTGCCGCACAACCGGGCGCGCAGGCCTGCGGCGGTGAGCATGACGTGCAGCATCGACGTCGTGGTGGTTTTGCCGTTGGTGCCGGTGACCGCGAGCCAGCGGCGCGGCGGCCCGTACCGGCCCGACTGGTCCAGCCGCCAGGCCAGCTCCACGTCACCCCACACCGGTACGCCGGCCTGGGCGGCGGCCACCAGCACCGGCGCGGTGGGCGGGAAGCCGGGACTGGTCACCACCAGCGCGTAGTCGGCAATGCGCTGGGCTGCGGTCGAGCTGTCCACGATCGCCACACCCGAGTCGGCATGGCGTTGCAGCGCGGCCGCGTCGTCGTCGCACAGGGTCGCTGTCACGTCCAGCGGCGCCAGCGCGGCGAGCGCCGAGCGGCCGGTGACGCCAGCACCAGTGACCAGCACCGGAGCACCGGGCGCCAACGGCTCGATGCCGGGGGGGTGCCGGTCCACCTCAGTCACCGGTCGCGGCGAGCCACTCGCCGTAGAACAGCGCCACCCCCAGACCACAGCTGATCGCGGTGAGCAACCAGAACCGGATGATCACCGTGGTCTCAGCCCAGCCGGCCAGTTCGAAGTGGTGGTGAAACGGAGCCATCCGGAACACCCGGCGGCCAGTGGTGCGAAACGTCAGGATCTGCATCACAACCGAGGTGATCTCGGCGACGAACAGCGAGCCCAGCACGACGGCGAGCACCTCGGTGCGGCTGGTCACCGACAGCCCCGCGATGATGCCGCCCAGCGCCAGCGATCCGGTGTCGCCCATGAAGATGCGGGCCGGCGCCGCGTTCCACCACAGAAACCCGATGCACGCGCCGGCGGTCGCAGCCGCGATCAGCGCCAGATCCAGCGGGTCGCGCACGTTGTAGCATCCCAGCCCGGGGGCGGTGGCGCAGGCATTGCGGTACTGCCAGAAGGTGATCAGCACGTAGGCGGCGCTGACCATCGCCATGCAGCCGCCGGCCAGCCCGTCGAGTCCGTCGGTGAAGTTGACCGCGTTGGACCAGGCGCTGACCACCACCACGCAGAACAGCACGAACAGGGCCGGGGCCAGGGTGACGGTGGCGATCTCCCGCACGTACGACAGGTCGGCGCTGGCCGGGTTGAGCCCGGCGGTATTGCGGAATTGCAGCACCAGCACGCCGAACAACACCGCGGCGCTGATCTGCCCGACGATTTTGGCCGTTTTGTTCAGCCCCAGGTTGCGTGCCTTGCGAATCTTGATCAGGTCGTCGACGAAACCGACGCCGCCCAACGCGGTGGCCAGCAACAGCACCAGCAGGCCTGACGCTGAGGGTCCTTGGCCCTGCAGTACCAAGCCGGCGAGGTGGGTGCCGAGGTAGCCGGCCCAGATACCGGCCAGGATCGCCACGCCGCCCATCGAGGGGGTGCCGCGTTTGGTCTTATGGCTAGGTGGGCCGTCCTCGCGGATCTCGTGGCCGAACCCTTGCCGGGCGAACAACCGGATGAGCAGCGGAGTCAACAAAATCGACACCATCAGCGCCACGCCGACGGCGACGATTACCTGCTTCATCGGCGAACGCCCTGCCCGCGCTCGTCGGCGACGTCAGCGACCAGGGCGTCGGCCAGTGATCCGAGCGCTGCGGCGTTGGAGGCTTTGACCAGCACCACATCATCGGGCCGCAGCTCGGCCCGCAGCAGGGCCAGGGCGGCCGCAGCGTCGGCGACGATCGTGGCCGCTTTTTCAGCTGCTGAGCCCTCCGAGCCCGCCATGACCGCCCCGTGGTGCATGGCGCTCATAGATCTCCCCGTTCCCACCACAATCAGTCGAGACACATCTAAGCGCACGGCTAACCGGCCGATGCGATCATGCTCGGTTACCGCGTCGTCGCCGAGTTCGGCCATCTCTCCGAGCACGGCCCAGCTGCGTCGCGTGCGGTCCGATCGGCGCGCCACCCACGCCAGCGCCTGCAGTCCCGCCCGCATCGACTCCGGGTTGGCGTTGTAGGAGTCGTCGATCACCGTCACCCCGTCGGCGCGGGTGGTCACCTGCATCCGGTGTCGTGACACCGCACGAGCACGCGACAGTGCGGCGGCAACTAGCTCGAGGGTGGCTCCGCACTCCAGCGCGACCGCGGCCGCACACAGCGCGTTGCTCACCTGGTGCTCGCCGTACACGGCGAGCTCGACGTCGACCGCCGAGTCGTGGGCGTGCAGCGCAAAGCGCGGCCTGGCCAGCTCATCGAGGCTCACCGGCCCGGCCCACACGTCGCTGGGACCGGCGTCGGTACGGCTGCTTCGGCTGACTCGCACTACGCGCGCCACGGTCACGTCCGCCATCGCCGCCACCACCGCATCGTCGGCGTTGAGGACGACCACTCCCGACGACGGAACCGCCTGCGGCAGTTCGGACTTCGTCTTTGCGATGGCTTCACGGCTGCCGAATTCGCCCAGGTGGGCAGTACCGACGTTGAGCACCACCCCGACCGCTGGTGGTGCGATGGCGGCCAGCGCGGCGATATTGCCGGGAAGCCGGGCCGACATCTCCAGAATCAGGTAGTCGGTGCTGGCGGTCGCGCGCAGCACCGTCCACGGATGCCCCAGCTCGTTGTTGAACGACCCCGGCGGCGCCACCACGTCGCCGAGCGGGGCCAGCACAGCGGCCAGCAGATCCTTGGTCGACGTCTTGCCCGACGAGCCGGTGACACCCACGATGGTCAGCCCGGCCGCCACCAGGCGTTCGGCGACTGCGGCGGCCAGCTTGGCCAGCGCGGCCAGCACTGCCGCCCCGGAGCCGCCGGTGTCGTGCTCCAGCACGCTGGCGCGGCTTATGCCCTGCACCTCGGGAGCCACCACGATTGCGGGCACGCCGACCGGCCGGGCTGCCAGCACCGCGACCGCGCCCGCCGCCACCGCCGACGCGGCGTGGTCATGTCCGTCGGACCGGGCGCCCGGCAGCGCCAGAAACAACCCACCGGGCGTGACTTTGCGCGAGTCGAATTCGACCGTCCCGGTGACCCGCCGGTGTGCGGCGTCCGCTGGTGACACGTCGGCCAGCTCGCCGCCGACGATCTCGGCAATCTGCGCCACCGTCAGGGGAATCAATTGCGCCGCTCCTCCAGCGCGGCGGCCAGCTCCACCCGGTCGTCGAACGGCCGGACCTGCCCGCCGGCGCGCTGTCCGGTCTCGTGGCCTTTGCCGGCGATCACCACCACGTCACCTTGCCTGGCCCATCCGACCGCGTGATCGATCGCGGCCCGCCGGTCCCCGATTTCCACCACCTGCGCCGCACCCGCCGCCTCGTCGGCGCCGGCCAGAATCTCGCGGCGGATCGCCGCGGGATCTTCGTCGCGCGGATTGTCGTCGGTGACCACCACCAGGTCGGCCAGCTCCGCGGCGATCTTGCCCATCGGCGCGCGCTTGCCCGGATCGCGGTTTCCGCCGGCACCGAACACGACCGCCAACCGGCTCTCCGGCCGGCGCAGCGTGGTAAGCACCGCATGCAGCGCGCCCGGTTTGTGGGCGTAGTCGACCAGCGCCAGGAAGTCCTGGCCGCGGTCGATCTGTTCCAGCCGGCCGGGCACCCGAGTTACGCGCAGTCCGGGCGCCGCCTGCTCCGGCGATACCCCGACGTTATCCAAGATGGCGACCGCGACAAGGCAGTTGTCGATGTTGTAGCCGCCCGGCAGCGGGATGGCGAGGCGGTGATGCACCCCGGTGGGGTCGACCGCCGTGAACTCCTGGCGCCCGGCTCCTACCGCCACGACGTCCTCGACGTACCAGTCGGCGGTGCGGCCGGCGGCACTGACGGTGACCGCGTCGCCGGCGCGGCGGGCCATCGCGCGACCCGCGTCGTCATCGACGCAGATCACCGCTTTCTGGGCGTGCGACGGCGAGGCCGGGTCGAACAACCGGGCTTTGGCCTCGAAGTAGTCGTTCATGCTGGCATGGAAGTCGAGGTGGTCGCGGGACAGGTTGGTGAATCCGCCGACCGCGAACCGCACCCCGTCGACGCGATTCATGGCCAGCGCGTGACTGGACACCTCCATGACTACGGTGTCGACTCCGCCTTCGGCCATCACCGCCAGCTGGGCCTGCAGGTCGGGCGCTTCCGGAGTGGTCAGCGCGCTGGCGATGTCGGTGCCGTCGATGCGGATCCCGATGGTGCCGATCAGGCCGGCAGTGCGCCCGGCCGCAGCCAGACCTGCCTCGACCAGGTAGGTGGTCGTGGTTTTCCCGGACGTGCCGGTGATGCCGATGACGGTGACCCGATCGGAGGGGCGTCCGTACACCATGGCGGCCAGATCGCCGAGGACGTTTCGCGGTGCCGGATGGACCAGCACGGGCACCGACGACACGTCCTCGGCCAGCTGGGCGAGTCCCTCGGGGTCGGTGAACACCGCCACGACGCCGCGGTCGAGCGCGTCGGCCAGGTAGCAGGCGCCGTGCGTCGACGAGCCGGGCAGCGCGGCGAACAAGTCACCCGGCTGACTGTCTTGCGCCCGCAGCGTGACGCCGGTGATGGGCACATCCGGGACGACCCCCAGCGGGCGCACGCCGCCCGCCGGCACCGCGCCGACGGCGGCTGCCAGCACGGGTAACCGCAGCCCCACCCCCGCGACGGGGCGCAGACCAGGGGGCACGGTCATCACCTCCCGTCCTTCCGGCACCGCCATGATCAGCGAAGACACTACCCAGCGGCGGGTCAGCTGTCGGGGAGGATGGCTCGGCCCCGTCTCAGGCAAACGACAATGCCTAACTTTTCAGAATCGCTGCGCTCTTATGCGCATGCGGTCCACAGATATCTGCGCGGTTGCGCTGATGTTTTGCGATCGCGTGGGTCGCATGCTGGCTAGCATGAGCCAGATCGATCCACGCGCGGACTCGCCGCTGGTGGACTGGAGTGAGCTGGGCGTGAGCGGGCTTTTGCCGACAGGCACGGTGACGCTGCTGTTGGCAGACGTCGAGGGCTCGACGCGGCTATGGGAGACCCAAGCCGCCGAGATGGCGGCGGCGATCGCTCGTCTGAATCAGACAGTGTCGGACACTGTCGCCGCTCATGGCGGTATGCGACCGGTCGAGCAGGGCGAGGGTGACAGTTTCGTGGCGGCGTTTGCCCGGGCTTCGGATGCGGTGACGGCCGCCTTGGACTTACAGCGTGCCCCCCTGGCGCCGATCCGGTTGCGGATCGGCGTCCATACCGGCGAGGTGCTACTGCGCGACGAGGGTAACTACGCGGGCCCGACCATCAACCGCACCGCGCGGCTGCGCGATCTTGGGCACGGCGGCCAGACCTTGTTGTCGGGCAGCACCGAACCGTTGGTTCTGGATCGGCTCCCCCAGGGGGCGTGGCTGACCGATCTGGGCAGCCATGAGCTGCGCGATCTTCCCCGTCCCGAACGCGTGGTGCAGCTTTGCCATCCCGATCTGATTAACGACTTTCCGCCGCTTCGCGTATTGAAAGCCGTTGCAAAGCAGCATCTCCCGTTGCAATTGACCAGCTTCGTCGGCCGCGGCTCAGAGCTGACCGAGGTGCGGAAGCTGTTGGCCGAGGACCGGTTGGTCACCCTGACCGGAGCCGGCGGGGTGGGGAAGACGCGGCTGGCGATACAAGTTGCCAGGCAGTTAGCGGGCGAATACCACGATGGTGTCTGGTATGTGGACCTGGCGCCGATCACCGACACCGATGTGGTGCCGGTGGCGGCGGCCCGCGCGCTGGGGCTGCCGGACCAGCCCGGCCGCTCCACGATGGACACGCTGCTGCGGTTCGTTGGCGACCGTCGGATGCTGGTGGTGCTGGACAACTGCGAGCATCTGCTCGACGCGTGCGCCGAGCTGGTCGTCGCTCTGTTGGGGGCGCCGGGGCTGTCGGTGCTCGCCACGAGTCGGGAGCCGATCGGTGTGAGTGGCGAGGCGACGTGGCGAGTGCCGTCGCTCTCGGTGGCCGATGAAGCGATCGAGCTGTTCGCGGACCGGGCTCGCCGTGCTCGGCCGGACTTCGCCGTCACCGACCCCACTGCCAGCGTGGTCACCGAAATCTGCCGGCGCCTCGACGGCATACCGTTGGCCATCGAACTCGCGGCGGCGCGGGTGCGGGCGCTGTCGCTGGCCGAGATCCTCGACAGCCTGCATGACCGGTTTCGGCTGCTGACCGGAGGTGCGCGCACCGCGGTGCGCCGCCAGCAGACGCTGCGCGCCTCGGTGGATTGGTCGCACGCGCTGCTGACCCAGCCGGAGCGGGTGTTGTTCCGCCGGCTGGCGGTGTTTCTGGGTGGCTTCGACTTGGGCGCCGCGCGAGCGGTCGCCGGGCATGACGAGGTGCAACGCTTCCAGGTGCTTGATCTGCTCACCTTGCTGGTCGACAAATCACTGGTCGTCGCCGACGAGAGTGCGGGGCGAACTCGCTACCGGCTGTTGGAGACGGTGCGCCAATACGCCCAGGAGAAACTCGGCGAGTCCGGCGAGTCCGGCGCGGTGCGATCGCGGCAGCGGGATTACTACACGGCGCTGGCGGCCCAGCTTGACGCGCCGGGAGGCAGTGATTACGAGCGGCTTCTCGAGCAGGCCGACACCGAGATCGACAACCTTCGCGCCGCATTCGAGTGGAGCCGGGAAAACGACGATAGTGGCTCGGCGTTGCAGCTCGCGTCGTCGCTGCAACCGCTGTGGCTCGCGCGGGGCCGGGTTCGGGAAGGGCTGGCCTGGTTCGACACCGTCCTCAACGACGACACCGCGCAGCACGTCGAGCCGACCGCGCGGGCGCTGGCGGACAGCGCCCTGCTCGCCGTTTTGCGGGGAACCGTCGACCGCCTGGATCATGCGCAACAGGCCTTGGCGATGGCGCGCGAGGCTGACGACCCGGCCCTGCTGCTCCGGGCCCTGACCGCCTGCTATCTCATCGCCGTCTTCACCCATCCTGAGGTGGCCGAACCGTACTTCGCCGAGGCGGCCGGCCTGGCCCGGGAATTGGATGACCGGTGGAGGCTCAGCCAGATCCTCACCTGGCGGGCGCGCGAGGCAGTCGTAGCGGGTGACCTGATCGCGCTGCGCGCGGCCGCCGAGGAAGGACGTGAGCTGGCCGAGGCGACCGGAGACCGGTTCGACGCGCGCTATTGCCGCTACTGCCTCGCTTTCGCGACCCTGTATCAGGGTGATCCAGCCGGTGCAGCGGCACAGTTTCGCGAGGTCGCTGAAGACGCTGAGATAGCCCACGACGTGATCCATACCGCGTCAGGCCTGGCGGGTCAGGGCGTCGCGCTCGCATATAAGGGTGAGACGCGTGCGGCTCGGGCTTCGGCCGACGCGTCCGTCGAGGCGGCCGCCGAGCTGAGCGCAATTGTCGCCGGCCTCGGCTACGCGGCGTTGGTTGCCGCGGCGCTGGCCGCCGGTGACGTTGAGACCGCGCAGAACGCGAGCAACGGAGCCCTGGAACGGTGGAGCTTGCTACCCAGACATGTGGCAATGCAGCGCGTAACCGGCGCGCAGGCCGCGCTTGCCGGCGGCGATCTGATCGCAGCTCGTCGAGTCGCCGACCAGGCGGTGCCGACGGCGACCGGCTGGTGGCTGGCGTCTGCGCTTTGCACGCGCGCCCGGGCGATCGCACGGAGTGAGTCAGAACAAGCCGAGGGCGACGCCCACGACGCGCTCGCACGCGCCGCCGACATTCAGGCGTACCTGGAAATCCCCGATACCCTGGAATGCCTCGGCACGCTGGCCGTGGACGCCGCAAGGCACCGCCGCGCGGCCCGCTTGTTCGGCGCGGCACACGCCATGCGGGAACGGCTGGGGACGGTCCGCTTCAAGATTTACGATCCTGGCTTCGAAGCCGCAGTGGCGGTGCAGCGGAAAACATTGTGCGAGAAAGACTTCGACGCTGCATGGGCCGAGGGCGCGGCTCTCTCGACCGAGGAGGCGATCGCCTACGCCCAGCGTGGCCGCGGCGAACGCAAACGACCCGCCAGTGGCTGGGCCTCGCTGACCCCCACCGAGCGCGACGTCGTCCGTCTCGTCAGCGAAGGCCTGGCGAACAACGACGTCGCCACACGGCTTTTCGTCTCACCCCGCACGGTGCAGTCCCACCTCACGCACGTCTACACCAAACTTGGCCTCACTTCGCGCGTGCAACTGGTCCAGGAAGCGGCACGCCACGCGTGAGCACCGCGCGACGACCGGCTCGAAGACGAAACTGCGCGTGGGAAGCCGGATGTCTACGCGGTTGTGCTGATGTTTTGCGGTTGCGGTCGCTGCATGCTGGCTAGCATGAGCCAGATCGATCCACGCGCGGACTCGCCGCTGGTGGACTGGAGTGAGCTGGGCATGAGCGGGCTTTTGCCGACTGGCACGGTGACGCTGCTGCTGGCCGACGTCGAGGGCTCGACGCGGCTGTGGGAGACCCAGCCCGACGAGATGACGGCGGCGATTGCTCGGCTGCATCAGGCGGTGTCAGAGATCATCCCCTGCCACGACGGTGTGCAACCGGTCGAGCAGGGCGAGGGCGACAGCTTCGTCGCTGCCTTCGCCCGCGCATCCGACGCGGTGACGGCGGCGCTGGAATTGCAGTGCGCGCCCCTGGCACCGATCCGGCTCCGGATCGGTCTCCACACCGGCGAGGTGCAGCTGCGCGACGACAGCAACTACGCCGGTCCCACGATCAACCGGACGGCACGGCTGCGTGACTTGGCGCACGGCGGACAGACCGTGCTCTCGGGAGCGACCGAACAATTGGTAGTCGATCGCCTTCCGGCCGGCGTCTGGCTGACCGAGTTGGGCACCCACGCGCTGCGTGATCTGCCCCGCCCGGAACGGATTCTGCAGCTGTGCCATCCCGACTTGGTCAACGACTTCCCGCCACTGCGTGAACCGAAAGTTGTTGCTTGTCAACAACTTCCAATGCAGCTGACAAGTTTCGTCGGGCGCCGTGCGGAGCTGATCCAGGTGCGGCAGCTGCTGGCCGACAACCGACTGGTGACGGTGACCGGTGCCGGCGGGGTGGGCAAAACCCGGCTGGCGGTACAGATTGCTGCCCAGCTGGCCGACGAGTTCGCCGAGGGGATCTGGTATGTCGACCTTGCGCCGATCACCGATCCCACTATGGTGCGGATCACCGCGGCGCGCGCACTCGGGCTACCCGACCAGCCCGGCCGCTCGACGATGGACACGCTGGTTCGTTTCATCGCCGACCGGCAAGCGCTGCTGGTGCTGGACAACTGCGAGCACCTGCTCGACGCGAGCGCTGAATTGGTGGTGGCCCTGCTGGAAGCCTGTCCGGGGTTGACGCTTCTGACGACGAGCCGAGAGCCGATCGGCATTGCGGGCGAATTGAGTTGGCGGGTGCCGTCCTTATCGCTGACCGACGAAGCCATCGAGCTGTTCATCGATCGCGCCCGCCGCGCGCGTCCGGATTACGCGATCAGCGACGGCAACGCCGAAATCGTGGTGGAAATCTGTCACCGGTTAGACGGCATACCGTTGGCGATCGAATTGGCCGCAGCGCGGGTCCGGGCGTTGTCGCTGGCCGAGATCCGCGACAGTCTGCATGACCGGTTCCGGTTGCTGACCGGTGGTGCGCGCACCGCGGTACGCCGCCAGCAGACGCTGCGCGCCTCGGTGGACTGGTCACACGCGCTGCTGACCGAACCCGAACGGGTGTTGTTTCGCCGGCTGGCGGTGTTTCTGGGCGGCTTCGATCTCGACGCAGCCCAAGCGGTCGGCGGCGGTGGTGACGTGGAGCGTTTCCAGGTGCTCGATCAGTTGAGCCTGCTGGTGGATAAGTCGCTTGTGGTGGCCTTCGAGACTGGCCTCGACAGCGGAGGACGGACGCGGTATCGGTTGTTGGAGACGGTGCGCCAATATGCGCTTGAAAAACTTGGGGAGTCCGGCGAGGCCGACGCCGTGCGCTCACGTCACCGCTCTTACTACACGGCGATGGCCGCTGTGCTTGACGCGCCGGCGGGCCGTGATTATGAGCAGCGTCTCGAGCAGGCCGACATCGAGATCGACAACTTGCGCGCCGCGTTCGGGTGGAGCCGGGAACACTCCGATACCGAGCTGGCGTTGGCGCTGGCGTCGGCGCTGCAACCGCTGTGGCTCGGGCGGGGGCGCCTCCGGGAAGGGCTGGCCGTGGTTCGACACCGCGCTCGCCGATCTCAACGCGCGGGACTTCAAGGTGGCGGCCGCGGTGCGCGCCCGGGCGCTCGCCGACAACGCGGTGCTCGCGGCTTGGGCCGGCCCCGCCGCGAGCATGGATCAGGCCGAACAGGCCCTGGCGATCGCGCGCGAGGTCGATGAGCCGGCACTGCTGGCCCGGACATTGGCCGCCTGCGGCTTCATCGCCGGCCTGGACTATCACGTCGAGGTTGCCCGGGAATGCTTCGCCGAGGCGATCGGCCTGGCCCGTGCGGTGGACGACCGGTGGCGGCTCAGCCAGATCCTCGCGCTGCAGGCGGCGACAGCGAGCATCGCGCGGTGACTCGATCGCGGTCCGCGCAGCTGGCGAGGAAGGACGCGACCTGGCCGACGCGATCGGCGACGGGTTCAACTCGCGTATGTGTCGCTTCTACCTCGGCGGGGCGCGGCAACATCAGCGGCGATTTGGCCGGAGCCGCCGCTCAGTTCGGCGAGGTGGCGGCCGAGGCCGAGGCGGCTCATGACGAGATCGGGCAAGGTGAGCAGCCTCGTTGGTCAAAGCACCGCATTCGCAATTCCAGGGTCAGGCGGCCGCTGCCCGCGCGGTGGCCGGGGCGATCCTTGAGGGTGGTGCGGAGCTTGGCGGGAGGTACGCGGTAGTCGGGCACGCGGCGTCGGGATTCGCGGCCCTGGCCGCCGGGGATTTCGCGGCAGCGCACGAGGCGCGCGAGGCCGCCCTCCAGTACCCGATTGCCGTCGGCTGGTGGCACGGCGGCAGTGCAGCGCAACTGGAATGCGGAGGCCGCGCTGGCAGAGCGGGATCTCGCTGCCGCCCACCAATGGGCCGACGAGGCGGTGTCGACTACGACCGGCTTTTACCTGGTGCGGGCGCTGACCACGCGCGCCCGGGTGGCGATCGCCCAGGGTGAGCCGGAGCAGGCCGAACATGACGCCCACGACGCGCTCGCACGCGCCGCCGAAATGCAGGCGCGCGCAGGTGTTGTCCCGACATCCTCGAGTGCCTTGGCGCCCTGGCCGCGGACGTTGGTGGTCACCGCGAAGCGGCCCGGCTGTTCGGTGCGGCACACGCCGTCCGGCAACGGATCGGCGAGGTCCGCTTTAAAAATTACGACGCCGGCTACGAAGAGTCGGTGGCGGCGTCTGCGAGATGCGATAGACATGAGAGAGACTTTGACGCCGCGTGGGCTGAAGGCCGCCGCGTTGTCCATCGAGGAGGCGATCGCGTACGCCCAGCGGGGCCGCGGTGAGCGTAAACGACCTGCCAGCGGGTGGGCTGCACTGACCCCCACCGAGCGCGACGTCGTCCGTCTCGTCAGCGAAGGGCTGGCCAACAACGACATCGCCACAAGGCTTTTCGTCTCGCACCGCACCGTGCAATCCCATCTCACCCACGTCTACACCAAGCTGGGCTTGAGCTCGCGAGTTCAGCTGGCCCAAGAGGCGGCTCGTCACACGTGAACTGTTAGCTCCGGGCGTCGAATTCGATCGGCACACTGATCGGGCCGGTGATTCCCGTCATCGCCTTCCATTGGGCGGATTCGGTGCGGCGTGGATTGGGCATGCGCGCAGTGATGATGCGCAACGCCTCGGTGAGCTCGAGCCGGGCCAGATGTGCGCCCAGGCAGTAGTGCGTTCCGCCGCCGAAGGTCAGTATCGGTGGTGGATCGTTGCGGGTGATGTCGAGGCGGTCGGGGTCGTCGTATGCGGCGGAATCGCGGTTGGCCGAGGCGGTGTTGGCCAGGACGATAATGTCCGCGGGAATGGTGACCCCGCCGAGTTCGACGTCTTCGGCGGTCTTGCGGCCGACGGCGAAAACGATCGGGCAGTAACGCATCAGCTCATGAACGGCGTTGATCGCCAGTTCGGGATGCGATGCGAGCAGCGCCCACTGGTCGGGGTGGTCGGCCAGGACTTGCACCGCGGCGGCCAGCTGGTTGCGGGTGGTGTCCGTGCCGGCGGTCAGCAGCCCGCCGGCCAGCCGGACAAGTTCGACATGGGTGAGACGGTCGCCGTCGTCTTCGGCGCGGATGAGATCGGAGACCAAGTCGTCGGTCAGGGTGTTACGCCGGCGATCGATCATGTCCTCGAGGTAAGCGTCGAGCTGCTGGCAGGCTGCCAGGATTGCCGGCCCGTCATTGGCGACGTTCCAGTCCAATACTTTCTTGATGTCATCGGCCCAGGCAGAAAACAAAGGCCAATCTTCCCGCGGTGCGCCCAGCAGAGCGCAGATGACCGGAATCGGGTAGTGGCGGGCGATGTCGCTGACCACGTCGCAGCGCCCGACCTTGGTGAGCGGGTCGACGAATTCGCTGATGACCTCGACAGCCAGCGCGCGCAGCCGTTCGGCGCCGCGAGGTGCGAAAGCCTTGGAAACGAGCCGACGCAGCCGGTGGTGCGCATCGCCGTCGAGACTGAGGATGCTGGTGATCGCCCGCTCCCACAGTGGGCCCGAGGTAATGCCCTGCAAGTCCAGGCCAAGTCCGCTTGCCGTGACGAAGCGGGGGTCGCGCAGCACCGTGCGCACCAGCTCGTAACTCAGCACCTCGGGCGCGTAGGGCCCCATCGCGATCGGGGCCTGCCGGCGCGCCGCGGCGATGATGCGATGCGCCTCGAACGGGTCGTGCACGTGCAAGTAGTCAACCGAGGGCAACCCGGCGTCAAAGACGCTCGGACAGGTGCTCAAGGGGACGGTCTCGACGGTCATGCTGGCCTCCGTTGGTCGGTTGAATCGACTATCTGCCCACCGCGGTGCCAAACCATCGGCCGCAATGCGTAGATCCGCGCGCTCGGGGTCGGAATTTTCAGCACCGACCATGGCGCCACTGCCGAACGTGCAGGGTCCGATGGCGCCGGAATCGCATGCCTACGCTGCGAGAGGTGTCGGAATGCGCGGTTTCGCTGATGTTTAGCGGCACGCAGTTGTCACATGCTGGCTAGCATGAGCGAACGCGCGGACACACCGCTGTTGAACTGGAGCGACTTGGGCGTGAGCGGGCTTCTGCCCACCGGCACCGTGACGCTGCTGTTGGCAGACGTCGAGGGCTCCACGCGGTTGTGGGAGAGCCAGCCTGAGGAGATGACCGCTGCGATCGCGCGCTTCAACCGAGTCGTGTGCGATGTCGTCGCCGCCCATGACGGCGTGCGCCCGGTCGAGCAAGGCGAGGGCGATAGTTTCGTGGCGGCGTTCCCCCGGGCGTCGGATGCGGTGGCGGCTGCGTTGGAATTGCAGCGCGCGCCGTTGGCGCCGATCCGGCTGCGGATCGGGATTCATACCGGCGAGGTGCAGTTGCGCGATGAAGGTAATTACGCCGGCCCCACGATCAACCGCACGGCGCGGCTGCGCGATCTGGCCCATGGCGGTCAGACCGTGCTGTCGGGCACGGCCGAGGACTTGGTGGTCGACCATCTTCCAGCCGATGCCTGGTTGACCGATCTGGGCACTCACCCGCTGCGCGACCTGCCCCGCCCCGAACGGGTGAGACAGCTGTGCCACCCCGATCTGCGCAACGAATTTCCGCCGCTGCGCATCGCCAAAGCCGAACTGTCGCACAACCTTCCGGCCCAGCTGACCAATTTTGTCGGCCGGCAAACCGAAATCACTGAGCTGCAGCAGATCATCGCCGACAACCGGCTGGTCACCTTGACCGGGGCCGGCGGTGCCGGAAAGACGCGACTGGCCGTGCAGGTCAGCGCCCAGGCCGTCGGCGAATTTTCCGACGGCGTGTGGCTCGTCGACCTGGCACCGATCACCAATCCCGTCGTGGTGCCGTTGACCGTCGCCCGCACGCTGGGCCTACCTGACCAGCCGGGCCGCTCGACGATGGAGATACTCGAAAGCTTCATCGGTGAACGCGACATGCTGCTGCTGCTCGACAACTGCGAGCACCTGCTCGATGCGTGTGGCCAGCTGATCGTCGAGCTGTTTGATGCCTGCCCGCACTTGACGATTCTGACCACCAGCCGCGAACCGCTCGGCCTGGCCGGCGAGCTGACCTGGCGGGTGCCGTCGCTATCACTACACGACGAGGCCGTCGAACTGTTCACCGATCGGGCCCGGCGAACCCGCCCCGACTTCGGTGTCACCGATGACAACGTCGCCGTCGTCATCGAGATTTGCCGGCGCTTGGATGGCATGCCGCTGGCGATCGAGCTCGCGGCGGCGCGCACGCGGGCGTTGTCGCTGCGCCAGATCGTCGACAGCCTGCACGATCGGTTCCGGTTGCTGACCGGCGGCGCGCGAACCGCCGTGCGCCGCCAGCAGACGTTGCGCGCTTCGGTGGATTGGTCGCATGCGCTGCTGACCGATCCCGAACGGGTGCTGTTTCGCCGGCTAACGGTGTTCCTGGGCGGTTTCGACCTGGATGCTGCCCAGGCCGTCGGTGCCGGCACCGAGGTGGAGCGCTACCAGATCCTTGACCAACTGAGCCTGTTGCTCGACAAATCCCTGGTGGTCGCCGACGAGGTCGCCGGGGGTATGCGTTACCGGTTGTTGGAGACGGTGCGCCAGTACGGGTTGGAAAAGCTTGGCGAATCCGGGGAAGCCGTCGAGGTGCGCACCCGCCACCGCGACCACTACACCCAAACGGCCGCCGCGCTGGAATCGCACCTACAGGCCGGCGATGAGCGGTTGCTGCAGTGGGCCTCAGTCGAGATCGACAACTTGCGGGCCGCGTTCGCGTGGAGCCGGGAGAATTCCGATGTCGAGACGGCATTGCGCCTCGTTTCGTCGCTGCAGCCGTTCTGGGAAAGGCGCGGCCGTATCCGCGAAGGACTGGCCGGGTTCGCGGCGGCGTTGACCGACGAGCGCCACCCGGACGTGGCGCCGGCTGTCTGGGTGCGCGCGGTCGCCGACAACAGCACTCTGGCGGCGCAGGCGGGCGTCCTCGCGAGCCCGGATCGGGCACGGCAGGCCCTTGCCATTGCCCGTCAGCTCGACGACCCAGCGCTGATCGCGCGAGCCCTCATCGCGTGCGGGATGCTCGCCGTCTACAGCGCCGAGGTGGCCCAGCCATACTTCACCGAGGCGATCGATGTGGTCCGCGCGGCCGGTGATCGCTGGACTCTGTGCCAAATCCTCGCCTATCAGGCGGTCATCGCCTGCATTGCCGGTGAGCCGACGGCAGCGCGCGCGTCCGCCGAGGAAGGACGAGACCTCGCCGACGGGCTTGGCGACGGGTTCGTCTCAAGGATCTGCCGAGTGTGGCTCTGCTCAGCGCTGGCGCGCCAGGGAGAGCTCGCCGAGGCCGGCCGAGTCCTTCGTTCGTTGGCCGACGAGGCGGAGGCGGCCGGCGACTTGACCACGAAGGTCTTTGGTTACGTCAGCCACGGTTTAGTGCTCGCATGCCAAGGACACGCGGCTGCCGCGCACGCCGCAGCCCAATCCGCGCAAGCGGCCTCGGACGCGATCGGCGGGTTCTACAGCGACACGGTTTATGCGTTGTTCGCCCTCGCCGCCTTGGCCGGCGGCGACGCTACCGCGGCGAGGCAGGCCTGCGACGCGGCCTGGCGGCACACCGTTCCGCGCGCGCGAAGTCTTCACCAGAAGCGTTAACCCGCTGGCCGAGGCCGCGCTGGCCGGTGGTGATCTGGCCGCTGCCCGGCGGTGGGCTGACGACACTGTGGCGGTGGTACCGGGCTGCTACCAGATGGTCGCGCTGACGGCGCGCGCCTACGTCGCGATCGCCCAGGATGAGCCGGAACAGGCTGAGCGCGACGCGCATGAGGCCCTGGCAATCGCGGCCCGCACACAGGGATATCTGCGCCTGCCCGACACCGTGGAATGCCTGGCCCGGTCGACCGCCGAACCTCAAACCGCGGTGCGTCTGTTTGGCGCGGCCGATGCCATCCGGCAGCGCACCGGGCAAGCCCGCTTCCCGATGTACCAAGCGGACTACGATGCTGCGGTGGCGGCGGTTCGAGATACATTGGGACAGCAGGATTTTGACATCGCATGGTCTGAAGGCGCTGCGCTATCCACCGAGGAAGCGATCGCGTATGCACAACGTGGCCGCGGCCAACGCAAACGACCGGCCAGCGGCTGGGCCTCGCTCACCCCCACCGAGCGCGACGTGGTGCGGCTAGTCAGCGAAGGACTGGCCAACAACGACATCGCCGCCCGGCTTTTCGTCTCACCGCGCACCGTGCAATCCCACCTCACCCACGTCTACACCAAACTGGGCCTGACGTCGCGGGTGCAACTCGTCCAACAGGCCGCCCGGCACTGAGCGCAGATGACGCTGCTCGAGACGAGGATTACGGCCCGGTTGGCGATCGCGATTACAGCCGACTTGCGGCGAAAGACGCGGCCTGGTTGGTCATCCCGGACTGAACGTACAAAGTGTGCGCGGCCGGGCTCCGGCCTTCGGAGCAAATCGGGTCGTCGGGAACGCACAAGTCGATGGTCTTGGGGCGGTAGAGCGGACTGATTGTTGGAAGCCGGCCACCGCCCAACGCCCGTGCGAAACCGCTTTCTGGATTACCGAAGACAACGACGGCGGCGACATGATTAGCCACCTGAGGCGGCAGCTGATCGGTGGTCATATCGATCACTCCCGCGCCCTGAGAATATCCACCAAGCACCATTCTGGTGTTGGGACAGCTCGCAGCCATGCTTTGAACATGAGCACGCGCATCGCTGGCACCCGCCAACGTGCTGCTGCCGAAATTGTCAGTCGCCGGATAATTGACCGGGTAGACCCCGACTGACCGCCCGCCAACCTGCGACCTGAGCGAGTCGATGAACGCCTGGCCGACCCCTCCGACACCAGGGGGCTCGTTGGTGCCGCGAGCGAACACCACCTCGGAATCGGGGCATGGATCAGCAGCAGCGGATTGACTGCCGATGGGTGTGACGAGCAGCCCCCACGTCAACACCACCGCACTGCCGGCAATGCGAGCGATATTGCGTGCTTTCATCTCTAGATGCTGACATAGCCGCGGTCGGAAACCGAGCCTTCGAAAGCTGGGAGTATCCGCACAAGACACTGCTGGTTCTCCGCGTTCTCATCGCTTACGCTCAGCGCGGCCGCGGCGAGCGCAACCGCCCCACCAGCGGCTGGGCGTCAATCACCCCGACCGAGCGCGACGTTGTCCGGCTGGTCAGCGAAGGACTTGCCAACCACGACATCGCCACACAGCTCTTCGTCTCGCCGCGCACCGTGCAAACCCATCTCACCCATGTCTACGCCAAGCTCGGCCTCGCATCGCGCGTCCAACTCGCACAGTAAGCAGCCCGCCACACCTGACCGTCCGGGCGTAAAGCGACCAGGACGCGGGTAGTCAGTCCGGCGTGAGCGCACCAGGATTGATCATCGTGGGCAGCGGCCCGGCGGGAGTCAGCGTCGCCGAGGCCTTTCGTGAGCACAATTCGGACGACCCGGTCCGCATTTTGACCGAAGATCCGGCGTTGCCGTACGCCCGCCCACCGCTCAGTAAGGAATTCTTGCGCGGCGAGGCCGAAGTCTCCGACGCCGAGCTGCATCCCGCCGAATGGTTCGAGGAGAAGGCGATCGAGCTGATGCGGGCCGGCGGCGTCGACCACATCGATGTCGCGGAGCATTACGTAACCGCCGGCGAGACCCGGTACCCCTATCGCTGGTTGGTGTTGGCCTGCGGTGCGAAGCCATCGCCGTTACCGGTGTCCGGCGGTGAGCATGCGCTGCTGCTGCGCTCTTTGGCCGATGCCCAGTCCTTGCGTGATTCCGCTGCGAAGGCAGGTTCGGCGGTGGTGATCGGGGCCGGGTTCATCGGTTGTGAGGCGGCGGCGTCGCTGGCGATGCGCGGTGTGGCAACCACTCTCGTCGCTCCCGAACCGGTGCCCCAAGCCAAGCGGCTGGGCGACGATGCCGGTAAGCGCATCACCAACATGCTCGCCGACGCCGGGGCGCGCTATGTCGGATCGGTGTCGGTCAACGGCCTCGAGCCGAACGCGGTTCACCTCGACAACGGGGTCAGCATCGACTGCGATCTGATCCTCGCGGCGACTGGAATACAACCGCAGTCTGGCCTGGCCGACGCAGCGGGCATCCAAACCAGTGACGGCCGGATCGTCGTCGACTCGCAGATGCGCACGTCAACCGAGCATGTCTTCGCCGCCGGCGACGTCGCACTGGCGTACAACAGCACCGCGAGGCGGCGAATCGCGGTCGAGCACTGGCAGGACGCTGTCGACCACGGCTCGGTCGCCGGCGCCGCAGCGGCGGGGCAGTCCGCCGAGTGGGACGGTGTGCCCGGCTTCTGGACCACCATCGGCGAGGCGACCTTGAAGTACCACGCCTGGGGGGACGGCTACGAGCGCGCACACCTGAGAGAACGCGGTGACGGCTTCTCCGTCTGGTACGAAGCGGACGGCGCGACGGTCGGTGTGCTCACCTACAACGCCGACGACGATTACGACCGCGGGTGAAGATCTGATCCGACGGCGCACCCCGATCCCCGGATAGCCCTTGTGAGCTACGGGTCGTCATCTTCGTCGTTGGCCCGGAGGAGCTTTTCGGGGTGGTGGTAGGCGTTGGTGCGGGGTTGGCCGCGGTCCAGGTGGGGTGGTGGATCCATTGCCAGCTTCACCATCGATAACCGCAAAATTGTTTTCGATGGGAGAAGCAATTCCGAAGTTTGTCGGCGGTCTTTGCATGCAACCCAGGACCCGCTCGACTCCTGGTTACGCTGACTACCAGTTCGGCATTAGGAGCGGCTGGTGATCACGTTAGACCGCTTGGTGAATGTGCTGGGTGGTTACGGAGTCGGCTTGCGTTGGTCGTCGGTGCCCAGGTCGACTGAACTGCGCAGCGTGGTGATCCCCGAGGACGCTGAGGACCGCCTCGTGATGGGCGATGTATTGCTGGCGATTGGTGCCGGCTCACTGAGCGAGGCAGTGCGGTGGGCGAGGTCGGCGCACGCCGTCGCGGTGTTGATACGCGACGGAGAGAAGTCGATAACTATCGATGGTGAATCCGAGGCTCACGCCGTAATGGTTGTCGACGAGACGGTGTCGTGGAGCGAGTTGGCTGCAGTGGTCTACGGGTTGGTGCTGGAGGGCCGTGAGACAGCTTCCGGCCGTGGTCCCACCGATTTGTTCGCGCTGGCGGACAGTCTGGCCGAGGCAATCGGCGGTGCAGTAGTTATCCACGATCGGCTGTTGCGTGTGCTGGCGTATTCAAGGCAGCAGCAGCATGCTGACCCGGCGCGGGTGGCGACAATACTGGAACGACAGACACCGGAACAGCTGCGCGCATTGTTCACGGCCCGTGGAGTTTTCGCCCACCTGGCGAGCTCCGAAAATCCAATATTTGTCTCCGAGGACACCGAGCAGGGGATGACCGGACGCATGGTGGTGGCGGTGCGCTCAGGACGAGAACTCATCGGCTCAGTGTGGGTGGCATGTCCAGCACCGCTGGACGGGGCCGCGCGCAGCGCCTTAGCCGATGGCGCGCGCACGGTAGCCCTACACCTGCTGCGGTCACGAGCCAGCGCCGACCTCGAGCGTCAGGTCGAATCCGAACTGGTGATCCGGCTAATGGAGGGCAGCGCTGATGCCGCCACGGTGGCCAGCAGGCTGGGCCTGCCGCATAGCAAACTGCGGGTGATCGCGCTGCAGGCGTTCATTGGCGCAGATCGCGATGCTGCTCTGCTGTTGGCGTTCGAGCGCGCCACCACCGGGTTCGGTTGGTCACGTCCAAGCCGCAGCACCTTGGCGGGCAATACCGTCTACACTCTGCTTCCCGGCGACCAGGTAACGACGGCGCGACGCTGGATCACCGGTTTGCGGGCGGCCCTACCCGAAAGGGCGACTGTGCTGGCTGGGATCAGCGGGGTGGCCGAGGTGGCGGAGCTCGCAGCCGCCCGTCACGAGGCGGACGAGTGCCTCGCGCTGCACGAGGTGACGTCGCGGCCCACGCCTCCCGCCTATGACGAGTCATGGGACGAAATCCTGCTGCAGCGGCTGCGCACCGCGGCGCGATCAGGTCGGTCCCCAGACCGTGGACCGGTGGCCGAGCTGCGTCGCCACGACAACACCAACGAAACCGACTACGTGGCGACGTTGCGCGCCTGGCTGGAGAGCCAGGGCGACCCGGCCGAGGCCGGTCAGCGCTTGGGAGTACACGAAAACACGGTGCGATACCGGCTACGCAAGATGACCGAGGTCACCCACCTGCCGTTAAACGACGCCAGGAAACGGCTGGCCATGATGATCGAACTTGCGGCCACGGAGAACTATTAACTATCCGCGCTGTCGCGCGGCAACAAAACACAGCGATGCCATTGTTGAGTTCCCGCAAAGCTTGCCGGGCTACCCACGCGACAATGAAGCCATAGCGAGCCGCCGATAGGAATTACCCGATGACTACCCCGCATTCCGATTGTCACCGGCCCGCGGGCCATCGGCCGGACGAAGACGCTGCGTTGGATACCTTCACCGTGCGCTTGCCGCGGTGGCGATTTGCGCGCCTATTTGGCTTCAACCCGCGCTAATACAGCATCAGCGAACGAGTCGGGGCACTCGTTGTGGTGTTGGCCGTGGTGATCACGCTCGTTGCCGTGCCGATCGCCGCGGCCGTGGGTAGCGCGGTTTACGACACGGGGACTCGATTGACATCTGGATAGGTGAAGACGGTTCGCGCGTCGGCCGACCCCCCAAGACCGCTTACGACGAGGCAGTGGCCGTCGCATCAGCGATCTGGTTCAGCGTGGCCATCGCGGCAGGCGTGTCGGTCGCCGGCACCCGAGCGATCATTAACCGGGCCCGCAACGCGCAATGGCGAGATGACTTCGACAGGCTCATTGGCGCCGGCGACGGACACACCAGCCAGCCTTGAAACCACTACCCCTGCCGGCGCTGCGACGGACGCTGTCGCGGCCGCGCCGTGCGGCGGCCCAACGCGCAGCAGGACCCCGGGCATTGTCACGCGTGCCGCTACCGATGATTTGCTCGCCAACCTCGCTTGTGACACGTTGCTGGTCCATCACGCTTCGGACGCTCTTGGCTGAAACGGGCGCACCCCGTCGGGCTTTCCCGAATGTGATGGTGAATGCACCTGCTTCCGGTCTTGCCGAGATCGCGCCACGGCCGCCGCGGTATCGGCGTCCAGGTCACGACCACGCAGCACCGTTGTCGGATGGAGACAATCGCCCCGCGCGGTATTGTTCGGTTCCGGCAAACACCGCCGCCCCCGTTCAGGCCACCATGGGATTGAACAACCAAGTTCAGCTGTCGGAGGTGTGTGATGGTCGGCGTCGAGCGGATTGACGGCGAACCCAGGCCGGTGATCGTCGTCGGTGCGGGCATCGTCGGATCGTCGACTGTTGGCCGAGCAGATCACGTCTGGCAGGCAACCCAAAGTCGCTGCGCAAATTCTATTTTGCTGCGTCACACCGGACGCTGACACCTCGCATGGCCGCGGGTCCAACCGCGCCAAAACTTCGCCCACCAAGGGCCTCCAAGTCGTCAGTGGCGGCTGCCTGCTTTGGCCCGCCCCTGACGACATCCACTCGAAAGACGAAAGGACACTACTCAATATGACTAGCTCCGAACGCATCTGGATGACGCGACGGGACTACACTCGACTGCACAAGGAACTTGCCGCGCTGCGCTCGGGGCGCAGTATTGAAGTTTCCGACGACTTCATGGACGACGACGCGAATTTCGTCGCGGGCTACTCAGCGCGACCAGCACGGATCCGCGAGATTCAGGATCTGCTGACCAACGTGGTCGTCAGTGAGGACGCCTACGATCCTGTCGCCGGACCGGGCATGGTCGTGACCATTCGCTACGAGCCCACCGGCGAGACCGAAACCTTCTTGCTCGGAAGGCGTTTCGGCAGGGGCACCGACGTCACGGTCTATTCGACGCTGTCGCCGCTCGGCCACGCGATCGCCGGCGCACGCCCTGGCGAGCAGCGCATCTACTCACTCCCCGACGAGAGAGGACGGCTGGTGACGCTGTTAGAGGCAGTGCCCTACGAAATGTATGAGACGAAAACACTCGGCCACATCTTTCCACCGCGACGCAACGGTGACCCTAGGGCACCGGAGACCAGAACGACAGACAGCGGCCGAAACGACGCATTCGTCAACGACATCGGGTCGCGGCGGCCGCTCGCCTCGTCAACCGGCTGACGACATCAGCGGACACCACCGCCGCGTTAATGGAAGGAACAGATATGACCAGTACGCAACCCGAACGCGCGTGGCATACGCGCATCCAACGGATTCATGACTTGTCGGTCAATGCCGTCGTCGGCGAGGACCCGCCCGACGACGAGGTTGCCGAAGTCGGCATGGTTTTGACCATCCGTGACGAAGACACTTGTGACACCGAAACATTTCTACTGGGCCTGCGCGGCGCCGAATACGCCGACATGGAGGTCTACTCCGACCAATCTCCGCTAAACGAAGCGATCGCGGGCGCACGCCCTGGTGAACGACGAACCTACACCCTGGCTGATGGAGCGCCCCTGACCGTCACACTGCTTGAAGCCGTGCCCTACGGCGTTCACATGGCTGGCTCGAAGGGATGACCCGAGAACATCGGCGGCGGTTACGTGCGCCGCTCTGCAGCGCAATGGGCCTGCATAAGCCTGTGCCGCAACAACACCCCGGTGGTCGGCATGCACCAGGAGCTGAATTCTTTATGGCTGACGGCGCCGACGCGCGGGTGACCGCATGATGTTCGAACTAATCGACCCGGTGGCGATGATGTTTCTCCTGTTAGCGCTCTTGGGCCTAGTCATGGCCGCTTCGTACGGGCGAAGGTAGTCGCCAACGACCTGGACAGCGTCCAATCTTCCTCTCACAGCAGGGGCGCTGGTGCACTCGCGGCGGTGGCCAGCTTCCACCCAACCGAATGGTTTAGTCTGACGAACCACCAGCAAAGCTGCACCCGGCGCCCAATCTCCAGTCAACAAGCGCGCACGTTTACGTGAGGCAACGAATTCCCCTTCGCGCGCATCTTGACGTGAGGCAACAGGCCGACACCGTCCGACCAGATTCCACAACGAAACCACTGTGGCGCAAATGGATACAGTTGTCAGGGATGGCAGTGGTGATTAGGCCGCTTCACTCGATCGGAACACCGCTGCGGGTGGCGACGGATGCGTCGCTGTCGGTGTCGAACACGTCGATCGCGACGTCAGCGTCGCGGTAACTGCCGATCCGATGCAGCCCAGCGGTGGCGGCGACGACCTGGTTGGCGTTATCACCGGACATCGGATAGTCGGCGACCGCATGGCGCCAGTGTGCGGCGAGCACGGTCGCACCGGCGGCCAGCCGCGGACATTCGCGGTCCAGCACGCCGCGCAGCGCAGCGGGTGTCAAGTAGTAGCCGACCTCGGAGAGCACCAGCAGGTCGAACGGACCCGGCGGCCACGCTGCATCGATCGACTGCTGCAGCAGGGTCACCTGATCGCGGCAGCCCGCGTCACCCAACCGCCGGCTCGCGCCCTCTAGCGCGACCGCCGCGACATCGGCGGCCGTCACCCGGGCGCAACGCTCGGTCAACAGAGCGGTCAGCACGCCGACCGAACACCCCGGTTCGAACGCATGGCGGTAGCGCTGCTTGGGCAGCATCGCGAGCGTGATGGCATATTTGCGCTGCTCATACCAGCGGGTGCCCAGCTCCCAGGGGTCGGCCGACGACGCGTACAGCCGGCCGAAGTAGTCGTCAGGCAGCCTGCTCACACGAACACGACCTCCCCCACCGTTAGCAGCCGGTTCACCACAGCCGGCGGCAGCACCGGCCCGCCGTGCGACGTCAGCTTCGTCTGACTCGAAAAGCACTCCACCGCAGCCATTTTCAGAGTCAGCGCTGAATCGGTCAGGGTTACCCGGCGGGTGCGGCGCCATGGCACCGCCGCATCACCGGGTTTGGCCCAGTGCCACATCCACACCGGATATTCGACGAACACCGCATCGCTCTGCGCGGCCGCAGCGGCCGCAGCCCGGCCCACCGCCTCGTGATCGGGGTGACCGTCACCGCGCCAGGTGGCCGCGCACCAGCGGCCTGGCGGGCAGCCGGCGAGTAGTGCGGCGATCTGCTCGGTCAGCTGCTGTTCGTGGCCGGACACCTCACCATCGGGCACCTGCAGCCGAATCGGTTCCGCGGCGCCCAGCACGTGCGCCGCGCGGCGAACCTCGGCCCGGCGCACGGTTTCCAGCTCGGCGCGACCCTGCAGATCCAGCCCAGGGTAGGCGGCTCCGCCGTCGGTAACCGACACCAGCTGCACGTCGACGCCGGCTGCGCACAGCATCGCCACCGTCGCTCCCAGACCCAGTGTTTCGTCGTCGGGATGTGGCGCGATGACTGTCATTCCGGGGCAGCCGACGAGGTCCAGGGGCGCAAAGTACTGGTCCCAGCCCGTCCACGCCTCGACCGGGGTGCCGCCGTCGGCGACCGAGCTGGCCTGTAGCCGCGCGCTGGTCGGCGTCTCAGCCATCGGTGTGGCCGGCGGCGGCGAGCAGGCCGAGGGCGGCGAGGTCGCGTTCGGCATGGCTTTGCCGCACGTACACGGTCAGGTCCGCCACCGCGCGGGCATGTCGATCGTCGAGGCACAGCGGGCCGGGTCCGAGCGCACGGTCCGTCCGTTCGAGTACTTCGTCGACCGCTTTCTCCACTACTGCCCGCGCGCGTCGCGCGATCAGTTCCGCCAACTTCGACTTGTCGCGGGGGTCGGCATCCACCTGGTCAGCGGCCGCACCGAGGGTGGCCTCGGCGGCTGTCATCGCCGCGTCGACAGCACCCAGGTGGGCCAGCAGATGCTGGTCTGTTGAGCCGCTGCTTGCACGTCGGTAAAGCGGCGCAGCGACCGCGCGGGCGCCACCGAGCCAGCACGCTGCGACGCCGATTGCCCCGAACCAAAAGCCCGGCCGGGTCAGGTAGTCGCCCGGGCGCCCGATCAAACGTGCGGGCGCATCGGTGAATTGGACCGGCCTGGTGTCACTGTCGGCCATCCCCGCGTTGCACCACGTGCTCGGTAATGGCTGCACTCGTTCATCGTGCAGGTCCACCATGTACAGTCCACGCCGCCCGTCAGCCAGATCGGCGGTCACCAGCGCGTGGGTACACAGTCCGGCGCCCGAGCACCATGCCTTGGTGCCGTCGAGCACCACCGCGTCGCCTTCGCCACGCGCCGTGACCGCCGAGTCGGCAGCTTCGGCGGCCCAGACGGCCCACAGTTCGTCGGTGCCCGGAGCTGCTCCGCCGAGTTCGGCCAGAATCGCGACCGCGTCGGCGTGGGCCTCGGCCAGCCGGCCGGCGACCACGTCGGCTTCGGTCAGTTCGGCCAGGCGCCGCCAGCGCTGGGCCGTTCGGCCCGAGCCCGGTAGCGGCAACTGCAGTTGACCGCCGCTCAGCCACTGCCGCACCGTACCCGCCGTCACGACGCCCGACCGTCTGCGAGTTCCTGCGAGACCTCGGCGAGGTGTTCCGCGAACCCGCCGGGTGCTCGTCCGTTTCGTCGATCGGAGGTGGTGACCGTCAGTTCATCATCCCAGTGGATGCCGCAGCCAGCAGCCTGGAATCGCGTCACCAGGTCGACGTCCTCACCGCTGCGCAGTGCTGCGAAACCACCAACCCGCCAATAGGCATCGGCACTGAAGCCCATGTTGGCGCCATGAATATGGCCGCGCCATGCGGAGTCCGCGTCGTAGCGAGCCTCGTACAGCTCAGCCACCGCCTCGGAATAATGCCGCCATTGGCCCACCCGCACCACACCCAACACCATGTCAGCGCCGACCGCGAGTTGCCGATCCAACCAGTCGCTGCTCACTTCGGTGTCAGCGTCCGTGGTCGCATACCAGGTCCGCTTACGATCACTGCCGAGCACTGATTCCGCGTAACGAAATCCGGCCGCGCGCGCCGCGCCGACGTTTCGTGCGTCAACCTGGTGGAAGTGCACATTGGGCCCGAATCGCCCAGCGAGACCAAAGCTCTCGTCTTCACAGGCGTCGAGCACGACAATGACCGAGGTGAGTGCTGCGACTGCGGTCGCGGCCGCGCCGATCGCGTGAAGACACCGAGGCAGAACCGAGAACTCGTTGTGGGCAGGAATGACGACGACGACGCCGGGCTTAGCTGTCACTGATCATGAATAACAGATGCACCTGAGCGCGACGTTGCTACATGGACTGCAAGGTGAGCGGCGGCCCGGGATCGGGCGACAGCGGGATGTTCTCTCGCTGCATCAGCCAAGCGGCGATGTTGTGGAACAACGGGGCGGCTGAATGGCCCGGCGTGCCGTCCGGGTTACGCTCTGGGTCGTCCATCATCACGCCGACGACGTAGCGGGGGTCGTCCACCGTGGCCATCCCAGCGAACGTGATCCAGTAGACGTTGTCGTAGTAGCAGCCACAGGCAGGGTTGATCTGTTGAGCCGTGCCGGTTTTCCCGGCCAATTGGTAGCCGTCCACCGCCGCCTGCGGACCGGTGCCCTGCTGGTATCCCATCGGGTCGCGCTGCACGACCGCCCGCAGCATGTTGCGCACGGTTTGCGCAGTCTGCGCCGACACCACCCGCACACCTTGAGGCCGGGGCTCTTCGGTTCTGGTGCCTTCGGGTCCGATAGTGGCCCTGATGATTCGCGGTGGTATCCGCACACCGTCGTTGGCGATCGTCTGGTACATCCCGGCCATTTGCAGAAGCGTCATCGAAAGCCCCTGCCCAATCGGAAGATTGGAGAAAGTACTGCCCGACCATTGATCGATTGGCGGCACTAGGCCGGCGCTTTCGCCGGGCAGGCCCACGTTGGTGCGCTGACCGAGCCCGAACCTGCGGAGCATGTCGTAGTAGCGCTCCGGACCGACGCGCTGAGACAGCATCAAAGTGCCTACGTTAGAGGACTTTCCGAATACTCCCGTCGTGGTGTAGGGCATCACGCCGTGGTTCCACGCGTCATGCACGGTGACACCGCCCATGTGCAGCGAACCGGGCACCTGCAGCACCTCGTCGGGATTGGTCAGGCCGTACTCGATCACCGATGACGCCGTCACAACCTTGTTCACCGACCCCGGCTCGAACGGGGAAGACACCGCAAGGTTGCCCATCTGCCGGTCCGCCTGACGGCCGATGTCCTGCGAGGGGTCGAAGGTGTCATCGTTCGACATGGCCAATACTTCACCGGTTTTGGCATCCAGGACGACGGCGGACACATTGCGTGCGCCGGAGACATTCTTGGCTTGCTGCACCTGCTGTTGGACGTAGAACTGGATGTCGTCGTCGATGGTCAGCTGCACCGTGGAACCGTTGACCGCCTTGTGTTGGTTGCGGTAGCTGCCCGGGATGACGACACCGTCGGACCCGCGGTCATAGGTGATCGAGCCGTCGGTTCCGGCCAGCACCGCGTCCATGGAGTCCTCCAGGCCCAGCAGGCCGTGGCCGTCCCAGTCGATGCCGCCGACGATGTTGGCCGCCAGTGATCCGCCCGGATACTGCCGCAGGTCCTGCCGTTCGGCGCCCACTTCGGGGAATTTCGCGGTGATGGCGGTGGCGACCGCGGGCTCCACCGCACGGGCCAGGTAGACAAACGTCTCGTCGCTTCGCAGCTTTTTCAGCACGGTGGCGTTGTCCGGCTTGTTGTTCAGCCGTGCCGACACTTCCTTAGCGACTTCCCGTAGCCGCTGATCCGGGTCGGGAGCAGCTGCGTTCTTCTGTTTCGCCTCAGCCAGTTGCTTGTGAATCCTGCGCGGTTGGAAGGTCAGAGCGCGAGCTTCGATGGTGAACGCGAGTTGGTCGTTGTTGCGGTCCACGATGCTGCCACGCACCGCCTTCTCGACGTCGGTGACCTTCAGTTGCCCCGCGGCCTCGGCCCGCAGCCCGGCGGCCTTGGGTACTTGCAGGTAAAAAAGTTGGGCTGCCGCGACGATCAGCGCTACGAAGATGACGGCGTTGCCGGCGCGGTGCCGAAACACGAACGACGCGCCGCGGGTACCCAACTCCGTTGCCTGCCGGATACGGCGAGCCCGCGCCGAACGCGGCTTAGTCACAACGGTTACCTGTGCTTCACGACGCGATCGCTTGGCTTTGGCCGGCTTCTGCGGCTGCGTGTGCCTGGTGACAGTCTTGGCTTGCAGTCCCTTTCTGGCAGCACGCGGCCGCGATGGCCGGGTGTCCGAGCGGTCCTTGCGGGTCACCGCGCGGCGCCCGGGGTGACGGTCACCGGACCGAACTGTTCACCGGTGGGCGCGGCGACCGTTGGCGGGACGGCGGGAGCCGGTGGCTGAGGTGCCGCAGCGGGCTGGTCAGCGGCGGGAGCGGGTGGCTCAGCGACGGGAGCCGGTAGCGGTCCCGGGGCCGGGCCGGGCGCTTGCGGTTGCGGTTGCGGTTGCGGCGCCCCCGGCGCCGCCGGACCGCCCGCGCTGGGCAGATGCTGGGTGCCCACGGTCGAAGCCCCGTCCGGTGCGCGAACGAGCACCTCGGGTCCGGATCCGGGCAGCGGCTGGTCACCGCTGCCGGGCGGTATCCGGATCGGCGTCTCGACCGGATTACCCGGCGGCTTGGGGCTCGGCGGTTTGTCATCCGGCAGCTTGGTGTTCAGCGGCGGCGGCGGGGTGCCCTCTGCGGGTTTGGGAGTCCCGACGACCACCCAGTTACCCGACGGGTCCTGGACGAGATGAGCGGTGTCCCGGGTCGGGATCATGCCGAGCTTTCGGGCGGCTTCGGCCAGCGCCGGCGCTGCCTGCCCCTCGAGCACATCGCGCTCCAGCGCCTCTTTCTGTTGCTGCAAAATCTCGTTGCGCACCCGCGCGTTGCCGAGTTGGTAGGAGCGTTCGGCGGCGTCAGTGGACAACCACAACGTCACGGCGAGCCCTACCGCAAGTGAACCGATGACCAGCACGACGAATGGCACCTTGCTGGCCAGCGTGCGGGGTCTCAGGTCGACCGACGTCAGGCGGGCCACCAAACGGTCGCGCAACGGTGGCCGAAGCACCTTGGGCGATTTCGCTTTTCGCGCCTTGGCCCGGGCCTTAGCCTGGCGGGCGCTGGTGGGACGCGCGGTCCGCGGCGCCGGTCGCGGAATCGGCGCGGTCTGCGGACCGGAACGCGCGCCGCGTGGCTCGCGGGTGGGCGCCGAGGCTTTGCCTTGGCGCGGTCGCTTCGGCCGCACCGCCGTTGGCTCAGCCGACGCGTGAGTCTTGTTGCGTCGCATCGGCTTTTGACGCTCAGCGCTCATATTCGCCCCTTCTTGTCGCCTGCACGGCCCGGCTGAATTCGTTCCAGAGCTCGCAGCCGGACCGCGGCGCTGCGCGAATTGCGCTCCACCTCGGCACGGTCGGCGCGTTCGGCACCGCGGGTCAACGACCGGAATTGCGGTGCATGGCCGGGCAGTTCGATCGGCAGATCCGCGGGGCTGCGCGAGCTGACCGCGTCGGCAAAGACGCCTTTGACAATGCGGTCCTCCAGCGACTGGTAGGCCAGCACAACGATGCGCCCGGTTACGGACAGTGCATCGAGTGCAGCGGGCAGGGCACTTTGCAACGAGTCGAGCTCGCCGTTGACAGCGATGCGCAGCGCCTGAAACGTCCGCTTGGCAGGATGGCCACCCGTGCGACGAGCCGGTGCCGGAATCGCCTGGTAGAGGACCTCCACCAGTTCACTCGTCGAGGTGAACGGGGCGCGTGCGCGGCGGCGCACAATGTTTGCGGCGATGCGACGGGCGAACTTCTCTTCGCCGTACCGGCGCAGAATGTCAGCCAGCGCCGCCTCTTCGTAGGTGTTGACGATGTCGGCGGCGGTCAGCGGCGAGCCGGTGTCCATTCGCATATCCAGCGGCGCGTCGTGAGCGTAAGAGAAGCCGCGCTCGACACGGTCGAGCTGCATGGACGATACGCCGAGGTCGAACAGCACCGCGTCCACCGAAACGTCGTCGAGCACCGAAGCGAGCTCGTCGTAGCGGAGCTGTCTCAGCGTGACCCGGTCGGCGAAGCCGGCCAGTCGATCAGCGCTGATTTCCAGGGCGGTGGCATCACGGTCGAGGCCGATCACGCGCAACCCCGGCAGGGACGTCAGGAACCGCTCCGCATGCCCACCGGCCCCGATGGTGGCGTCGAGCAGCACCGCCCCGGAACCATCTGACCCGTGTCGGGTCAGCGCCGGTGTGAGCAGTGCGACGCAGCGGTTGAGAAGAACAGGCACATGGCCGAAATCGCCGGTGAAATCAGACACGACAACACCTCTCGAGAGCGACCCGCGGTGCGCGGGCGGCCCCTGCATCGAGGTCCCTGTCCGAGAGCACGAACCTGGCGTTGGGGAAGTACGTCAGGGTCGGTTCGGGCAGAGGCCACGTCGCACGGGCACGCGCCTCAGATGATGTCGCCGAGTGCTTCATCGCTGGCCGCGGAGAAGTTTTCTTCGTGAATTTGCTGATAGTGCTGCCAGGCCTGGGCGTCCCAGATTTCGAGATAATCGACCGATCCGATGACCACGCAATCCTTGGAGAGGTTGGCGTAGCGGCGGTGATCGGCTGACAGGGTGATCCGCCCCTGGGCATCAGGGTGCTGTTCGTCGGTGCCGGCGGCCAGATTACGCAGAAACGCCCGAGCTTCCGGGTTACTGCGCGAAGCCTTGCTCGCCCGGCGAGCCAACTGCTCGAATTCCGTCCGCGGGTAGACGGCCAGGCTGTGGTCTTGGCTTTTGGTGACCATCAACCCCCCTGCCAGCGCGTCGCGGAACTTGGCGGGCAGCGTCAGCCGCCCCTTGTCGTCGAGCCTGGGCGTGTAGGTACCGAGAAACATCTCGCCACCTCCCGCCGGGCCGCGGAGCTTTCCTCCCTCCGCTGTGCACCACAATACCCCACAATCCCCCACTTTGTGCCATTTGCAAGCTGCTGGAGGTGTGGTTTCCCCACCCCGGGCCCCGATGCGTTCTAGGCGTGCGTGCTGACCTCGGGCGCGGGTCGTAAAAGACCAGGTCAACGAAGGTGGGCCGATGTGGAGGACCGGTTGGCGGTGCCGAGCCTGCGTCCACGGTGATGAGCCAGCGTACAGATCGCGCCGGCCTCAACAGTTCACGCCGCCTTCGCAGGTGGCCGTCGGACGGCTCAGCGCGTCAAAGCAAAACGGGGCAGCTGCAGCTGCCCCGTCGGTATCGCCCCGCGGTTACTCTTCGAAACGGCGTCGAAACCGGTCCTCCATGCGGCTGGTGAACGAGCCGCCCGACCCCTTCCCGCGACGTTGGCGCGCCGTCGGTCCCGACACCGGACGATCCCGGCGGCGGGAAAGGCGCGGACCGGTGATGGCGTAAACAACACCAGCAAACATGACCACGAAACCGAGAACTGACAGGACGGGAAAGCCTGCAACCATGGTCTCTTTGAATGCCACACCCGAGACCAACATCCCTAAGCCAATGACGAACAGCGCCGCACCCTGCAAACGCCGCCGGGTGGTCGGCGCGCGCAACCCGCCGCCTCGGACGCTCGAGGCGAATTTGGGATCCTCGGCATAGAGTGCGCTCTCGATCTGGTCGAGCATCCGCTGCTCATGATCGGAGAGTGGCATTCGTCCCTCCTTGCCGACAGGCTGTCACTAATCAGAGAAAGGGCGCTGCCCGCTGGGTAGGCCACTAACTTCAGATGATACGAGGTCGATGGGCGCCGTACCACCGGTTCGGCCGCCGATTGTGGCCCCGCGGTCAGACCTCGGCCGCCAGCCCCAGCCGGTCGACGATGCGGATGAAGTCTCGGCAAGCCGATAATGGGACCGATGCACCGAACCGGATCATCGACCCGCAAAGGAAACGGCGAGTTGGCGACTTTCCTCGTTGACCTGCCGCCGCAGGATATGCAGCGTCGTCTCGGCGACGCGTTGGGCGTCTACGTCGACGCGATGCGGTATCCGCGCGGCACGGAGAACCAGCGCGCCGCCATGTGGCTGGAACACACCCGCCGCAGCGGCTGGCAGGCGGTGGCTGCCGTGGCGGCCGACTGCCGCGACGGTGAGCTGCCGGCGGCCCCGGAACTGGCCAGCGCGCCCATGCTCGGCGTGGCTTACGGCTACTGCGGCGCACCAGATCAGTGGTGGCAACAGCAGGTCTTGCTGGGCTTGCAACGCAGCGGCCGCAACTCCCGGGAGATCACCAACCTGATGGCCAGCTACTTCGAATTGACCGAATTGCATATCCATCCCCGGGCGCAAGGCCGGGGCTTGGGCGAGGCGTTGGCGCGCCGGCTGCTTGCCCAACGCGGCGAAGCCAACGTACTGCTCTCGACACCGGAGGCCAACGGAGAGGCGAACCGAGCGTGGCGGTTATACCGGCGCCTGGGATTCACCGACATCATCCGGAGCTATCACTTCGCCGGTGACTCGCGACCCTTCGCCATCTTGGGCCGCAGATTGCCGCTGGAGCCGCAACCGAGCGCAGCAGCGCCCGCGCCGGGCAGCAGCCCAGCCCGCTAGCCGGTTCTGGCACGATGATCCGGTGCGTGTCAGGTCCTCCCGGCTATCGGCCGGTCCGAACCGCCGCCGGCTGCTGGCGATCGCGTTACTGCTTGTGGTGCTGCCCATTGTTGCCGGATGTGTGCGTGTCAGAGCGTCGATCACGATTTCATCCGACGATCTGGTGTCCGGGGAGATCATCGCCGCAGCCAAACCACGCAACGACAAAGACCCAGGACCGCAGCTCGACCCCAACTTGCCGTTCAGCCAGAAGGTCGCGATCTCGACGTACGAAAGCGACGGTTACGTGGGCTCGCAGGCGGTGTTCTCCGACCTGACCTTCGCCGAACTGCCGCAACTGGCGAGCATGAACCCCGACGCCGCCGGGGTCGACCTGTCGCTGCGCAGAGCCGGCAACCTGGTGATTCTGGAGGGCCGAGCGGACCTGACATCGCTGACCGACGGCGACGCCGACGTCGAGCTGAGCGTGGCCTTTCCCGGCGCGGTGGCGTCGACCAACGGAACCCGGGTCGAGTCGGACGTCGTTCAGTGGAAGCTCAAGCCGGGGGTCGTCAGTACGATGACCGCCCAGGCCCGCTACACCGACCCCAGCACCCGCTCCTTCACCAACGCCGCTCTATGGCTGGGCATCTCGTCGTTGGCGGTCGCCGCGGTGGTGGTGGTCCTGGCCTGGCTGAACCGCGACCGCTCCCCCCGGTTCACCATCGATGATCAGCCGCCGCTGCGGAAGCGGATCGTGTCATACCTGGAGAAACGGTTAACCTGACTCGGCCGGCACGCTTTTCGGCGACCAGTAGGCCAGCATCTCGGCGAAGGTGTCGAAGGCCGGCTTGGAAACACCGTAGGTCGCCTCGAGGTGAACGCTCAGCGGGAAACCGAGCTCGGCGACACCATCGATCACTTGTTTGTACAAGTCGAGCATGAGCCGGCGCTTGACGGCCGGCTCGCTGCCGGCCATTTTCCCGACGAACGCCTGCTCGCCGGCCACCGCTGGGTTCCCGGGATCCTGAATCAGCCAGTTGATCAGCCCTACCCGCGCCTCGACCTGCGGCACGAAGCCGAAAGACAGCAAGATTTCGGGCCGGTGATCCGACCGGTCGGCGAACTCGGTCAAAAACCGCACAATCGAATCGGAGTACAACAGCTGCGTCAGAGCGAAGTTGGCACCCTGATCGCATTTGAAGTTGAACCGGCCATGCTCACCTTCGCGCGTGGGGATCATGATCACCCCGCGGTTGGACACCAGCTGCCGATAGATCGACAGGGCGTCGGTCGGTGCGACGCCGGACCCCTCGCCGTCTTGCATGGTGCGAGGCACGCCGACGAAGACGATGCCCTCGATTCCGGCGTCGCTCAGCTCGGAGAGCCGGCCGCGCAGCGAGGGCTCATCCATGAACGCGGTGACCTGCGTGCACAGGCCCTTCACTTCTGGCAGCAGTGGTTTGACCAGAGTCCAGAAACTCAGCACGTCCAGCTTGGGCTTCATCTCGACCGGCCGATCGTCGTCCTCGGCGATGATCCCTGGAATCATCACATGCCCGATCCGCCCCTCGAGGCCGCACTCGGTGGACAGTTGCCGCACCTTCCGCGCTTCTTCGGTCGCCTGCTCGGACCCGCGATCCGCGTTCGGGGGCACCAGCTCGAGCGCGACGGTGTTGAGGGTCAAGCGTTGCTCCTGATCGATGAGCCGTGTTGGTGCCGGGGAACTGGCGTAGGTGACCCGGACAGCATAGGCGGCGGCTTCTACCCTCTAGTCTTGGAGCACTGCTGGCCGGACGCCACAAGTGAGAAAGGGGTGGCGCGCTGAGTGTCGAGGCAGCGGCAACCGTCGAGTTGGCCGGCGCGATCACCGAACATCTGCGGAGGTACCTGCAGGATCGGCGTGGTGACGCCGCATATATAGATGGTGAGTACGACGGCCTGATCGCCGGCTTGGAGCGCTTCGTACTGAGCGGCGGTAAACGGCTGCGGCCGATCTTCGCCTACTGGGGATGGCGCGCGGTCGCCACCGGTGAACCCGATCCCGGAGTGTGGCTGCTGTTCTCCGCACTGGAGTTGCTGCACGCCTGTGCGCTGGTGCACGACGATGTGATCGATGGGTCGGCGACTCGCCGGGGCAGGCCGACCGCCCATGTCGAGTTCGCCGAGCTGCACCGCGGTCGGCGGTGGCGTGGCTCAGCGGACCAGTTCGGGGTATCGGCCGCCATCCTGCTCGGCGACCTCGCGCTGGCTTGGGCCGACGACATCGTCGCCAACCTCGACCTGCCGTCGGCTGCTCAGCACCGGGTGCGTCGCGTCTGGGCCGACATCCGAACCGAGGTGCTGGGCGGGCAGTACCTCGACATCGTCGCCGAGGCCAGTGCGGCGGAGTCGGTCGCGTCGGCGCTGACCGTCAACATGTACAAGACCGCGTCCTATACCGTGTCGCGGCCCTTGCAGCTCGGGGTAGCCGCCGCCGCGGACCGGGCCGACGTTCTCGACCTTTTCCATCGGGTCGGTGCTGACTTGGGTATCGCATTCCAGCTGCGCGACGACGTGCTCGGCGTGTTCGGTGACCCTGCGGTTACCGGTAAGCCGTCCGGCGACGACTTGCGGTATGGAAAGCGCACCGTGCTGCTGGCCGAGGCGATGACGCTCGCCGATGCCAGCGATCCGGCAGCCGCCAGCTTTTTACGTGGCTCGATAGGAACCGATTTGACCGATGCACAGGTTCGTGATTTGTGTGCGGTCATCGAACGAGTGGGCGCCTTGGCTGCGGTGGAGGATCAGATCGAACGGCTCACCCGACAGGCGTTGGCCACGCTGGCCGATGCGCCCATCGACGCGACGGCCAAAGCGGGATTGTCCGCGTTGGCCGAACTGGCCGCCAACAGGTCTGCCTGACAGCATGTCCACCCCGGCTCCCGCCCCGGCGACGCGCTCCGAAACATCTGCTGCGGGTGGCTTCTCGCGGTTGCGCGACTTCACCGCGGCACCGGAGGCCCGACCGGCGTTGCAGGGCTTCCTGGGCTCGCTGTTGATCGCCGCAGGCGGATTGGGCGCAGGCAGCACCAAGCAACACGACCCGCTGTTGGAGTCGCTGCACCTGTCCTGGTTGCGCTTCGGCCATGGGCTCGTGCTGTCGTCGATACTGCTGTGGCTCGGGGTCGCCCTGATGCTGATCGCGTGGTGGCGACTGGGCCGCCGCGTGGTAGCCGGGTCGGCCACCGAATACACCATGGTTGCGACGACGGGCTTCTGGCTGGCGCCGCTGCTACTCTCGGTGCCCGTCTTCAGCCGCGACACGTATTCCTATCTGGCCCAGGGCGCCTTACTGCGCGACGGACTGGACCCTTACGTGGCCGCTCCGGTCGATGACCCGAACCCGTTGCTGGACAACGTGAGCCCGATTTGGACCATTACCACCGCACCGTACGGGCCGGCGTTCATCCTGATCGCGAAATTGATCACGATGCTGGTCGGTGATCACGTGATTGCCGGCACCATGCTGCTCCGTTTGTGCATGTTGCCCGGGTTGGCATTGCTGATCTGGGCGACACCGCGGATCGCCCGCCATCTGGGCGCGAATGGCCCGGCCGCCCTGTGGATCTGTGCGCTCAACCCGCTGGTGATCATCCATTTGATGGGTGGAGTGCACAACGAGATGCTCATGGTCGGACTGATGACGGCCGGGATCGCTTTGACTTTTCAGCGTCACTTCGTCGCCGGCTTCACGGTGGTTGCCGTCGCAGCGGCCGTCAAGGCGACAGCCGGAATAGCCTTGCCTTTCTTGGTGTGGGTGTGGACTCGTGCGCTGCGCGACCGGCGGGGCTACCGGCCGCTGGCCGCATTCGCGGCGGCGACTGCCGCGTCCATGCTGATCTTCGTCGCGGTCTTCGCGGTGTTGTCCGCCGTGGCAGGAGTGGGGCTGGGATGGCTTTCGGCACTTGCCGGTTCGGTGAAAATCATCAACTGGTTGACGGTGCCGACGGCGGCGGCCAACCTGGTGCACGCAATCGGAGGACTGCTCTTCCCCGTCAATTTCTACGCCGTGCTGCAGACCACCCGGATCATCGGCATTGCCATCATCGCTATCTCGTTGCCCATACTGTGGTGGCGATTCCGCAGCGATGACCGCGCGGCGTTGACCGGCGTTGCGTGGGCGATGCTGGTCGTGGTGTTGTTCGTGCCCGCCGCGCTGCCGTGGTACTACAGCTGGCCGCTGGCAGCCGCGGCTCCACTGGCACAGTCGCGAAAGGCATTGGCGGGCATCGCAGGGTTTTCGACGTGGATCATGGTCATCTTCAAACCCGACGGGGCGCATGGCATGTATTCGTGGCCGCACGTCATGCTGGCGACGGCGTGTGCGGTGATCGCCTGGTACACGCTGTATCGCGCGCCGCAATCGAAGAGCGCACCGACGGTGAGTATTTCAGGCGATCGTCAGTAAGCCATCGCCTGAGCACGGCGCACCACTTCGCGAGCCTGGTGGGCATGCAGCGCGTCGACGGGGCGGGCATTGCTCACGGCATCGCGTGTCCCGTCACTGGTGACTGTCAGCGAGGGATCGGGGGTGAACAACCAGCGCACGATATCGGTCTCGTGATAACCACCGTCGTGTAACACCATCAGCAATCCGGGCAGGCTCTTGACCACCTCGCCGGATTCGGTGAAGAAAAGCTGCGGCACCACGACGTCACCGGCACGTCGCACTCCCACCAGATGGCCTTCCCGCAACTGCTGGTGCACTTTGCTGACGGGCACACCGAGCAGCTCGGCGACGTGGAGCAGATCGTAGGTGGGCTCTTCGGGATTCAGAACGTCGTCGCCGGCCGGAATACTGCTCACCGCGCTGAGTCTAGAACTCCCGGCGCTTTCCCGAGGCCACGTTTTCACACCAATCGAGGCACCCACCTACCATGACTCAAGTGGTGTTCGACCCATTGGACGGCGTGCTGCTGGATGGCCGGTATCGCGTCCTGGCAGAGGTCGCCGCGGGCGGAACTTCAACGGTCTACCGTGGCCTCGATCTGCGATTGGATCGTCCGGTGGCGCTGAAGGTCATGGACTCGCGTTACGCGGCCGACGAGCAGTTCCTGACCCGGTTCCAGTTGGAAGCCCGAAGCGTTGCCCGGCTGAAGGATCCGGGTCTGGTCGCCGTCTACGACCAGGGTATGGACGCCCGTCATCCCTATCTGGTAATGGAGCTCGTCGAAGGCGGCACCCTGCGCGAGCTGCTGGCCGAACGGGGCCCGATGCCGCCGCACGCCGTCGCGGCAACCCTTCGCCCGGTGCTGGGAGGACTGGCGGCTGCGCACCGGGCGGGACTGGTGCACCGCGACGTCAAGCCGGAGAACATCCTGATTTCCGACGACGGCGAGGTGAAGATCGCCGACTTCGGCTTGGTCCGCGCGGTCGCGGCGGCGAAGATCACCTCCACCAGCGTCATCCTCGGCACCGCGGCCTACCTGTCGCCCGAACAGGTCCGCGACGGCGATGCCAGCCCGCGCAGTGATGTCTACGCGGTCGGGATACTCGTGTACGAGCTGCTGACCGGCCAGGCACCGTTCACCGGTGACTCCGCACTGTCGGTCGCCTACCAACGACTGGACGCCGACGTGCCGCGACCGAGCACCGTAATCGTTGGTGTGCCAGAGCAATTCGATGACCTGGTGGTGCGAGCGACCGCTCGCGACCCGGCACAGCGTTACGCCGACGCGCTCGTGATGCGCGCCGAACTCGACGCCATCGCCGAAGAGCTGGCACTACCGCCCTTCCGGGTCCCGGCGCCGCGGGAGTCGGCTCAACACCGGTCAGCAGCGCTGCAGCACGACCACAGCACCCAGCCGACCGACCAGTATGCGCCGCCAGCGCGCCGCACACCGGTACGTCATCCGACCCGTCAGTTCTCCCGCGAGTTGGTAGGCGAACCGGAGGCGGCATCCGACGACCAGTACCCGCCCGCCGCACGGTATTTCGGGGGCATCGCAATGAGCGAGTTGATCTGGGCGCGCCAACACGCGCAACGCATGGTCGTGGTCTGGGTGGCCATCGTGCTGGCGGTCACCGGACTGGTCGCGGCTGTCGCGTGGACCCTCGGCAGTAACCTTTAACGGCCGAGTGGCCAGTTAATGCACGGGCTAGCGCCAAAGACGTGCAACAACTGGCCACTGGGCGGGAGGCTGAGGACTCAGTCGCGCAGCATCTCGGCGACCAGGAACGCCAACTCCAGCGACTGCTGGGTGTTCAGGCGCGGGTCGCAGGCCGTCTCGTAGCGACCCGCCAAGTCGGTGTCTGAAATGTCCTGCGCCCCACCCAAACACTCGGTGACGTTCTCGCCGGTGATCTCGACGTGGATACCGCCCGGATAGCTGCCCAATGCCCGGTGCACCTCGAAGAAGCCCTGCACTTCGTCGACGATGCGGTCGAAGTGGCGGGTCTTGTAGCCGGTCGAGGACTCGTGGGTGTTGCCGTGCATGGGGTCGCACTGCCAGATCACCTGATGCCCGGTGGCTTGCACCTTCTCGATGATCGGCGGCAGCAGATCGCGTACCTTGTTGTTGCCCAGCCGGCTCACCAGCGTCAGTCGGCCCGGCTTGTTGTGCGGGTCAAGCCGTTCGACGTATTCGACCGCCAGTTCAGGTGTCGTCGTCGGCCCGATCTTGACCCCGATCGGGTTGGCGATCACCTCGGCGAACGCGACGTGCGCACCGTCGAGTTGCCGGGTGCGGTCGCCAATCCACAGGTAGTGCGCCGACAGGTCGTACAGTTGCGGCTCGCCGTCCTCGACGTCGGACAGTCGCAGCAGCGCGCGTTCGTAGTCGAGCACCAGAGCCTCATGGCTCGCATAGATTTCGGCGGTCTGCAGATTGCGATCGGCGACGCCGCACGCACTCATGAACTTCAAGCCGCGGTCGATCTCGGCGGCCAACGCCTCGTAACGCGCACCCGCCGGCGAGGTTCGCACGAATTCCCGGTTCCAGTCGTGCACCAGGTGCAGCGAGGCGAGCCCCGACGACGTCAGCGCCCGTACCAGGTTCATCGCTGCGCCGGCGTTGGCGTAGGCGCGGACCAGCCGCGACGGATCGTGCTCGCGCACGGTGGCGTCGGGAGCGAACCCGTTGATCATGTCGCCGCGATAAGAACGCAAACCCAGTGCGTCGATGTCGGCCGACCGGGGCTTGGCGTACTGGCCGGCGACCCGGGCCACCTTGACCACCGGCAGGCTGGCGCCGTAGGTCAGCACCACCGCCATCTGCAGCAGCGTGCGGATGTTCGCCCGGATATGGGGTTCGGTGTTGTCGACGAACGTCTCGGCGCAGTCGCCGCCCTGCAACAGGAACGCCTCGCCCCGCGCGACTTGGGCCAGCATGTCCTGCAGCCGCACGATCTCCGACGCCACCGTCACCGGCGGTACCGCCTCCAGCACCGCGCGCATCGCCTCGGCTCGATCGGCCGGCCAGCTCGGCTGCTGTGCCGCCGGCTTGGCCAACGCGGCGTCCAGCCGGGCCCGTAGCTCCGTCGGCAACGGGGGCAGCGAGGGCAGCTGCTCAATCGGCACGTCGACGGTCCAGTTCACTCGTCCATGGTAACCAGGGGGCCACCGCCTTCCAATCAGGCGAAACTAGGGCGAATGCGCTAAACCCGTCGTGATCAGCCGGAATCGCCGCAGCTGGTCACGGGCGTCGACCAGGGCGTCATGGGTGTCCGGTGGTCGTGGCGGCATCCGGGGGCGCCCCCGGTCTTCCCAGAGCTGACGCAATTCGCGAGTGAATCGGGGCATCGCCGAAGGCAGGCTGGTCATCGGCCCCCAGAGTTGGCACAGCGCGACATGATCGTAGGCGGCAACCCAGGCCCACAGCTCGATCGGCTCGCGGCCGTCGACATTGAAGAATTTCTCGAGGTCCGCACGGATCTGCGCTCGGGAACGCCACTGCTGCGACGCCGGCGGCGGCAGCTTGGGCAGCACGTGGGTACGAACCCACGCTCCGGCCCGCTCGGGATCGAACTCGGTGGAAACGCCGTAATATTCGCGGCCGTCCTCGGCGGCCACCCCGATCGAGATCAGGTCGATCGTGTGGCCGTCCTCGATGAACTCGGTGTCGTAGAAATACCGCACAGCCGTCCGCTAGCCGCTACGACCGGCGGCCAGGGCAGGCTCGGCCCCCTCCGGTGGCGGCGCGGGGTGCACTTCGAGGTCCAGCAAAGCGTCGACCGCCCGTTTGCTCGGCAGACGCGGCGTACCGGCGATTGAGCTTTGCAGCCACAGCTTGGCCCGCACGACCGGCCGGCGCAGGTAGCGTTCCCGTTCCAGGGCGCGCCGCATCTTTTCCAGTTGCCTCGTGTAGCGCCAGCGCGCCCACGGGGCGTGCGGGCGCGACAACCTGATCGCTCCGACAACCAGCAGCACGACGAAGAACATGCCGATCAGACCGGTCCAGACTTTGCCCTTCAGCAGTACCACCAGAGCCAACGGCGGCGTCAGCACCATCCCGACGATCACCGCAGAACGCATCAGTGTCGAATGGGTGGTGTCGTGCCAAAGGTTGATGAAGAACATCATGGGATGCAGACCCAAGACCAGCAGCCCGCCAACCGCGACCCCGGCGAACACCGCGTCTACCGACGACCGGCCGTCCTCCTCCCAGTAGACGTCGGACAAGTGCAGGATCAGCGCATACTCGTCGAGCACCAGCGCGGCCCCGATCCCGAAAAAGATTGCCGCGCCGGATTTCTCAAGCTCGCTTCCGTCGACGGATAGCGCCACCAACGTCACACCGGACGCCATCACCATGACCACTCCGACGACAACGTGGTGGATGTGCTTCGACCCGATGTGGACGTTGCGTGGCTCCCACCACTTCGGCGGCCGGTCGTTGGCGGCTCGATAGCGGATGTAGCGAACGCAGGTCCGAGTAATGGCAAACGTCACGATGAACGCGACGAGGCACAACAGCAAGGGCAACCGGCCTCGGCCGAGGATGTCCGCCTGCAACCAATGGAGCACGTACGAAAACGTACGCCTGATGGGTCCGCGGCGGCGATCGGCACGCCAAAGGCACCGATAGTCTGTTGGCGAGATGAGTGCTTGGGGTTCGCCCGACGGGGCCGGTCGGCAGGGGCGGACCGCCCTTTCGGGGTCGGCTACCTGGGGCGTCTGCTGTCTGCTGGCCATCGCGGCCGCCGGCTGGGCCGCGTGGGATCTGTACGGGCATCTTCCCTACCGCATCGACGTCGACGTCTACCAGATGGGCGCGCGGGCCTGGCTGCATGACCGGCCGCTGTACGCCGATGGCGCACGGTTCCACACTCCGACCGCCAACCTGCCGTTCACCTACCCGCCGCTGGCGGCTATCGCGTTCTGCCCGTTTGCCTGGCTGGGAATGCCGGCCGCCAGTACCGCAATAACCGGGATGACGCTGGCCATGCTGTTCGCCTCGGTCTTGATCGTGTTGACACGCCTCGACGTCTGGGCTTCCTCGTGGTTGCTGCCCGGACCGGCATGGTTACGCCGATGCTGGCTCGCCGTGGCGGTGGTGGCGGCCGCGGTGATCTGGCTGGAGCCCATCCAGTCGAACTTTGGCCTGGGCCAGATCAACGCGGTGCTGATGACGCTGGTCATTGCCGACTGCCTGCCCCGTCGCACCCCATGGCCGCGGGGATTGCTGCTCGGTCTGGGTATCGGACTCAAACTGACCCCGGCGGTTTTTCTGCTCTACTTCCTGCTGCACCGCGACAGACGGGCGGTGCTGACCGCGGTCGGGTCGTTTGCGGCGGTCACGGTAGCCGGTTTCCTACTGGCCTGGCGCGACTCTTGGGAATACTGGACGCACACAGTGGCCCAAACCGACCGGATTGGGACGCCCACCCTGAACAGCAACCAGAATCTTGCCGGCACCTTGGCGCGTTTCGGCCTCGGCGAACATGACCGCTTCTTGCCATGGGCGGCTGCTTGCTTACTGGTACTCGCGATGACGGTATGGGCCGGCCGGCGGGTGTTGCAGGCCGACGAGCCGACCCTGGCGGTACTGTGTGTCGCCTTGTTCGGGCTGGTGGTCTCACCGGTGTCATGGTCACACCACTGGGTGTGGATGCTGCCGGGGGTGCTGGTCACCGCCGTGCTGGCCTGGCGTCGTCGCAACGCGGCGCTGGGCCTGGTTGCCGCCGCCGGAGTCGCACTGATGGTGTGGCCGCCCATCGACCTGATGCCCGAAAACCACGAAACCAGCGCGGCGTGGTGGCGTCTGCTCGTGGGAGCTTCCTACCTGTGGTGGGCGCTGGCGGCCATCGCCGTCGCCGGAGCGACCGTCACCGTTCGCACCCGGCCGGAGCCGTTGGAAATCCCGGAGCCGGATCCGTTACCCGCCGCGGCGGCCCTGGGCTGAGCCGCGGAGCGCGACGCACCTGACCGTCAAGCGGCGATCTGCACCGCCGATCGACCGCGCGAAAAGCTGTGACGACGGAGTTCATGAATGTTTCCATAGCGTCGATGCCGGCGCGCCGGGTGACGCCGTCCTTTCTCGCCACCTGTCGATGCTGACCACTGCCCACGAAGTCCGCGTTGCTGGCCAGAGTGATCGAGGATCGAATCCTGCGCCTCGACGACCTGTGAAGGCTCCGACGAGCCGGACCGGCCTAGCCGGCCGCGCTCTCGGGGATGCGGGCGGCCGAATCTTCCGCTGTGTCCTCGGCACCGTGATCGCTTTTGACGGTCGCGGCGTAGATGTCGACGTATTCCTGACCGGACAGGCCCATCAGCTCGTACATCACCTCGTCGGCGACGGCTCGCTCGATGAAGTGGTTGCCGGCCAGGCCTTCGAAGCGGGCGAAGTCCATCGGTTTGCCGAACCGAACGGTGACCCGCGCGAATCGCAAGGTCTTGCTGCCGGGCGGATTGACTTTGTTCGTGCCGATCATCGCAACGGGTATCACCGGAACACCGGTGTGCAACGCCAGCCTCGCCAGCCCGGTCTTGCCCTTGTACAGCCGACCGTCGGGCGAACGGGTGCCCTCGGGGTACATGCCCAGCAACTTGCCCTCACCGAGAATCCGCGCGGCGGTGTCCAGCGCCGCCTGCGCGCTGTCACCACTGCTGCGGTCAATCGGAACCTGCCCGGTGCTGCTGTAGAACCAGCGCAGAATTGCGCCTTTGAGACCCGAACCGGTGAAGTACTCCTGTTTCGCCAGGAAAGTGATCCGCCGTGGTGAGACCAGTGGAAGGTAAAAGCTGTCCGCGACAGCCAAGTGGTTACTGGCCAGGATCGCCGATCCGGACCGCGGAAGATTCTCCAGCCCTTCGACTTTCGGCCGTCCGAGCAAGGTGAACAGCCAGCCCATGAAGACGTACTTCATCAGCCAATACCACATGGGCCCTCCCGATCACCGACACCGGGGATGGTGTTGAAGGACAACTGTACCGACCCCGTCTGGCCGCGACCATAAGTCGTAGCTGAGGAAGTTATTCCTCCACCGTGACCGGGATGGAGTGGTATCGGTTCTTCAGCGCGCCATTGCCCGTCGCTGCGGCAGCAGCGTCGCCGGCCGTCGGGACCTCCGGTGGCGGTGCCGTCGAACGGTCTTCGGATTCGTCCGAGTCCTTGTCCAGGTCGTCGACCATCGACCGGACCAGCGACAACAGCGCCCCGCTGTGATCGGCGACGACGGTCAGCATCGGGTGCTGTTCACCAGTGACCAGCGCGGCCAGCGCGCACACCGGGCACCACACCTGCTGGCATTTGCCGACACCGACCCCGGCCCCGACCCGGGCCGCTGCCGCACGAACCGCCGGATCGATATTGTCCACGATGGACTGCGCCAGCTTCCGCAATTCCGGACCGATGTCGCGGTGACCGGCGGTCACGTGCGCCGCTCTTCCCCCGCAAGCGGGAGGCGCCCCCGGCCCATCGCGGCAGTTACACCGTCACTGGCGGTCACTTCGGCCACACCTCCGGATCTGGTCGAAAACGAACTGTCAGTTCAGTGCCTCGAAGGTGCGCGTCGAGCACTGTGCATCGCCGTAGTACAGACGCCAACTTAACCCTGCGCCGCATTCCGCCGACACCGATGATCAAGTCGTCGTCGACCCGGCCCAAGGTAAGCGCACCGGATTCGAGTTGTGGCAACTCTAACCGCATCCGATAGAGCGAGCCCAGCCCGGACCCCGATTCCAGATCCACTAGCGGACGCAGCGGGCCCGGCAGCGCGGATCCGTCGCGGCGGCGGGCACTGTCGAGTAGTTCACCGAGCGCTTTCGGGCCGATCGGCTCACCGGCCAGATGCGGAACCTGCAGCAGCTCGACATCGCCGATGGTGCCGTCGAGCTGCTGCAGGACCGCCTGCTGCTCGCAGATGCGTTCGGCATACCAGTCGAAAGCCGGGTGGTCCGGCAGATTGCGATACTCGTAGGAATCGTCGCGGAGCAGAACCTGGTTGACGATCAATTCCTCGACGCGCACGCCCATCAGCGCCAGGGAGCCCAGCGTGCGGACCGCTTCGGCCGCCACCACCCGTTCGGGAGTCAGGACCAGATGGGCACCGACCAGCGCGCCGTCAGCCAGCAGTTCGCTGAGCTGCTCGACGCCGGCACTGATGCGCTCCAGCAGCTCGACCACCGCCGCCGAGCGCTTGTTGTCGCCGGCTGCGCTGAGCCGCCGATGTCGCGGCCACGCGCGTTCGACGTAAAGCGCAAAAGTGGCGGGCAGCGTCAGCATCCGCAACGCGTCGGCGGTCGACGCGCAATCGACGACGATGCGATCCCAGCGTCCGGCGCCGACAAGCTCGCCGACCTCGTGCAGCCCGAGCACCTCCTGCACGCCGGGCAGCGCCGATAATTCCTCGGGCGCGATCATGCCCAGCTCGGACTCCGGCAGTTGTCGGTCCAGCGTGTCGACGACATCACTCCAGCGCGTTTCCAGCAGCGCCAACGTGTCCAGGGCGAGCGCGTCGAGGAAGCCGCCACCCGGATCGGCGGCTCCGGTCTCGAGGTCGGCCAGCACCCGCACCGGTTCGCGCTGACCGGTGGGGGGAACCGCGACGCCCAGCACATCACCGAGGGAGTGCGCCTGATCGGTAGACACCAACAGGATTCGCTGGCCGGCGCGCGCAGCGGCGACGGCGGTGGCCGCCGCCAGGGTGGACTTTCCCACCCCACCCTTGCCGACGAACAGACTGGTGCGAGCCAGGGCGGGCGCTACCGACTCACTCAGCCTCGACTCGTTTCTTCAGATCTTTCAGCGCGGTGTCGGTCAGCCGGCGTTCCGCCTTACGTTTGAGCAACCCGATCATCGGGATGGCCAGGTCAACCGTGAGTTCGTAGGTGACATCGGTGCCAGAACCTTTGGGCGCCAACCGATAGACACCGTCGAGGGCCTTGAGCAGTGAGCTCGACACCAACGACCAGCGAACCGAACCCCGGTCTTCGGGCCACTCGTAGGACAGTACGAGGGTGTCCTTGAGCACGCTGGTGTCCAGTACCAGCCGAGCGACTTTCGGGTAGCCATCCGAGTCGGCCTCGAGTACTTCGGCCTCCTTGTACTCCGAAACCCAGTCGGGGTAGGAGCCGATGTCTGCGATGACGTCCATCACCGTTTCCGGGTCCGCGTCGATGTAGATGGTCTGCGCCGTCTTCTCGGCCACCTGGTTGAATCCCTCTCCCCCGCGAGCGGGTCCGGCGGGAGCGCCCCGCCCCTCCGCAGAAACGGTACTCCCCGGCCGGTAACCGACCGGTCAAACTACCGGAGAAATCCCGACCGGGCGGGAGCGCTCGAGCGCCTCTTTTACTTCAAAGGCCATGGTCTTCCCCGCGACTCTGCGGCGGTGCGTCATCTTGGCCAGATTCATCCGGGACAACTGCCAGGCCGACACCCCGGAGGGCTCGGCGTGCAGAAAGTAATGCAGCAGCACGCCGTCCAACGACGGCTCCAGCCACACCTCCATCGTGCCCGTCAGGGCACCGGTCACCGCCCACCTGACGCCCAGCGGACCGCGGTCCTCCACCACGTGCAGCCGCAGGTCAGGCCACCACCGCAGCCAACTCGCCCGATCGGCGACGGCCTTGCCGACGGCCACCGGGTCGGCGGCCACGAACGTCTCGTCGGCGACCTGGATGCTGTGCATCGCCTTAGCTTCACATATGCCTAGCAGACGCACGCTGGGACCTGCCCCACCGTTAGGCTGGACGGCAACCAGCCGGCTTAATGAAATGTCAAGCGAGGTTCGAACGTGCGTGAGTTCAGCGTTGCCGCCCCGTTCACCGTCGGTGAGCACGACAGTATTGTGACCGCGATATTCGACCACGAGCGCGACGATCCGGACTTCGCGATTTTCCAACGGTTGGTGGATGGGTCGTGGACCGATGTCAGCTGCGCTGCTGCTGCAGCCGAAATCCGTTCCGCCGCACTGGGTTTGATTGGACTCGGGGTGCAGGCGGGTGACCGGGTGGCGATCCTCTCAGCCACCCGTTTCGAGTGGGCGATCCTCGACTTCGCGATCCTGTCGGTCGGCGCGGTGACGGTGCCGATCTACGAAACGTCGTCCGCCGAGCAGGTTCGCTGGGTGCTGGAGGACTCTGCGGCTGTGCTGCTGTTCGCGGAAACCGACGCGCACGCCACGATGGTCGCCGAACTCGCCGGCCACTTACCTGCCCTGCGGCGGGTACTACACATCGGCGGATCGGGGCCCACCGCCCTCGAGGTGCTCGCCGGTTCGGGTGCGTCGGTCGACGCGGCCGAGCTCACCAGCCGCGTCGAAGGTATCGCAAGCGCTGATCCGGCGACCCTGATCTACACCTCCGGCACCACCGGGCGGCCCAAGGGTTGCCAGCTCACTCACTCGAACCTGGTGCACGAGATCCATGGCACCAAAGAAGCGCTTCCGACGCTGCTGAGGAAAGGCGAGCGGCTACTGATCTTCCTGCCGCTGGCGCATGTGCTGGCCCGAGCGCTCACCATGGCGGCGTTCGCCAACAAGGTGACCGTCGGGTTCACCAGTGACATCAAGAATCTGGTGCCGATGTTCTCGGTGTTCAAGCCGACCATCGTGGTGTCGGTGCCGCGGGTCTTCGAAAAGGTTTACAACACCGCCGCGCAGAACGCCGACAACGACGGCAAGGGTCGGATCTTCAAGGTTGCTGCGCAGACCGCCGTCGACTGGAGCAAGGCCCAGGACAGCCGCATCCCGAGGCCACGACTGGGGCTGCGGGCCAGGCACGCGGTGTTCAATCGGCTGGTGTACGGCAAGCTGCGTGGGGCTTTAGGCGGCGACTGCCATGCGGCCATTTCCGGTGGCGGCCCGCTGGGCGCCCGGCTGGGCCATTTCTACCGCGGAGTCGGCCTGACCGTGTACGAAGGCTACGGGCTGACCGAGACAAGCGCGGCGATCACGGTCAACCAGATTGACGGCCTGAAGATCGGCACGGTCGGAAAACTGGTGCCCGGCAATAGCATGCGCATCGCCGACGACGGCGAACTGCAGGTGCGCGGCGGGGTGGTGTTCAGCGGCTACTGGCAGAACGAGCAGGCCACCGATGAGGCCTTCGACGGCGACTGGTTCAAGACCGGCGACCTCGGCGCGGTCGACGACGACGGTTTCCTGACCATCACCGGCCGTAAGAAGGAGATCATCGTCACCGCCGGCGGCAAGAACGTCGCGCCCGCGGTGCTGGAAGACCAGTTGCGGTCACATTCGCTGATCAGCCAGGCGATGGTGGTCGGCGACGCCAAGCCGTTCGTCGGGGCGCTGATCACCATCGACCCGGAGGCTTTCGACGGCTGGAAGGAGCGTAACGGCAAGGGCACCGGCGCCTCGGTGGGTGATCTGGCCACCGACCCGGACTTGATGGCCGAGGTGGACACCGCCGTCAAGCAGGCCAACCAGCAGGTGTCCCATGCCGAGTCCATCCGCAAATTCCGCATCCTGCCGGTCGACTTCACCGAGGACACCGGTGAGTTGACGCCCACCATGAAGCTCAAGCGCAAAGTGGTGGCCGAAAAGTTCGCCACCGACATCGAGGCGATATACAGCAAAGGCTGACATTCGGCGGTGTTCGCTAGACCTGCCCGCGCCGAACGTCACGCCAGGGTGGCGTTGGGCGCCGAACGTCACGCCAGCGTGGCGTTGGGCGGCGAACGTCACGCCAGCGTGGCGTTGGGCGGCGTCAGCTAGACCCTGCCCGCGCCGAACGTCACGCCAGCGTGGCGTTGATCGCCGAACGTCACGCCAGCGTGGCGTTGGGCGGCGTCAGGCCTGCAGCAGGCCGGCAAGCCGGGCAGCCAGCGCGTCCCATTGCCACTGCGCCATCACCCAGTCCCGCCCGGCGGCGCCCATCGCTGCCGCGCGGTCAGGTTCAGCCAGCAGCCCGGCGACCGCGTCGACAACCTGGTCCACCGAGCGCCCATCGACCACCAGACCGGTGTCGTTGTGCCGCACGGTTTCCGGCGCTCCGCCCGAGCGGCCGGCGACCACCGGAACACCGGTCGCCGAGGCCTCCAGGAACACGATGCCCAACCCTTCGACGTCCAGCCCGGCGCCACGGGTGCGGCACGGCATCGCGAACACGTCGGCCATCGCATAGTGGGCCGGTAGCTCGGCGGTCGGTACCCCGCCGGTGAAGATGACATGCTCGCTCACCCCGCAACGCCCGGCCAGCCGCTGCAATGCCGGCAGATAGGGGCCGCCGCCCACGATGACCACCGCGGCGCCCTGCACCCGCCGGCGAATCGACGGCAACGCCCGGATCAGCATGTCCTG
>CAWHML010000002.1:0-39143 GCA_963830605.1 uncultured Actinomycetota bacterium
CGCGGTCACCACGCACCCGTTCGACACTCGCCGTGGTGAGCATTTCGAGATCGCGAGCAAGTAGGTAGCCCCGAATGCACATCGAAGCCAGGTTGTTCGAGTTCGTTGCCGCGTTTTTCGTGCTGGCGACGGTGCTGTACGGCGTGCTGACCGCGTTGTTCGCCCCCAGCGGACTGGAATGGGCCGGCACCACCGCGCTGGCGCTCACGGCTGGCATGGCGTTGATCATCGCGACCTTCTTGCGGTTCGTGGCGCGCCGGCTCGACACCAGGCCCGAAGACTACGAGGGCGCTGAAATCAGCGATCGGGCCGGCGAATTGGGCTTCTTCAGCCCACACAGCTGGTGGCCGATACTGATCGCCCTGTCCGGCGCGGTGGCCGCCATCGGCGTCGCACTCTGGCTGACCTGGCTGCTCTTCGCCGGCATGTTCTTCATCCTCGCCTCGGCCGCCGGACTCGTCTTCGAGTACTACGTCGGTCCCGAGAAGCACTGAGCAGCGACGGCCGTCACCTCCCAAGATCACAATCGAGGCACCAGTTGATCCGCGGCCAGTTCGCCACGAGTCAAAGGCCAGACCGGGTTGGGTAGGGTTGCCGAAGCACAATGGGAAAACCTTGCAGCGCGGCTGGCAACACAGCCCCGGCGTCGCGCGCTGACGATGTAAGTGGAACGGATAGACGAACATGAGCGGGCCGAAACCGCCGGGAGCGGACTCCGAAGAATCCGAATCCGGTCACGAGCTCAGCGACGAACCAGCTCCCGACGTCTCCTCTGGCCGCGGCGACCGGAAAGCGGCCGACGAGGCCAAGCAGGCCGGCGAAACCGACGCGTTTTCGCAAGCCTACTCGGCTCCGGAGTCCGAGCAGTTCAGCAGCGGGCCCTATGTGCCAGTCAATTTCGACCTCTACGACTACGACAGCTACGACGCGCCCGAGCAGGCCGACGAGGACGTCCCGCCGCGTTGGCCCTGGGTGGTGGGTGTCGCGGCCATCTTGGCTGCCATCGCCCTCGTGGTATCGGTGTCGCTGCTGTTTGCCCGCACCGACACCAACAAGCTGGCCACACCGCCAACCGCCGGTCCGTCTACGCCGCCGTTTCAGGACGAGATCATCGTCACCACGCCGCCACCACCACCGCCACCTGCGCCCACCAGCGAACCTCCCCCGCCCCCGCCGGTGACGGGGACGCCCGAGCCACCCCCGCCGCCGCCGTCGAGTGAGACGCCTCCGCCGGCGACTTCCGCGCCTCCGCCAACCACGACAGCCCCGCCACCCCCGCCGCCGCCGACGACCACCACTCCGGCCGGCCCGAAGCAGATCACCTATTCGGTGACCGGCACCAAGGCGCCCTTCGACATCATCACGATCACCTATGTCGACGCGTCCGGGCAGCGGCGCACGCTGCCCAACGTGCCCATCCCGTGGTCGATCACTCTGACACCGATCTCCACGTCCGACGTCGGATCGGTGCAGGCATCCAGCCTGTTGCGCAACAGCCGGTTGAACTGCTCGATCACCGCCAGCGACGGAACGGTGCTGGCGTCCAGCGTCAACAACGCACCGCAGACGAGTTGCTGATGGCCGACAGGTTCTCCGCCGACCGGCGCGAGGGGGCGGTCGTGTCGCCGCTCGCCGCCGACCGGATCCTGATCGGCGTCTGCGCTGGCGTCTGGTTGGTGCTGGTGGGCATGGCCGTCGCCGCGGCGGTGGCACTAGCGGAGCTGAATCGCGGGTTCAGCAGGTCGGCGGGCAGCCAGCACACACCCGGGTTTTTGTATGCCGTCATCATCGTGTCGGCGCTGGTCATCGCCGGTGCTATCCCGGTCCTGCTGCGCGCGCGTCGTACCAACCAAGCGAGGTCGGCCGGGGCGGGATCGGCCGGCACGCCCGTGCCGCGGGTGAGTGGGGAGCCGATCGAGCGCGAGCGCGGCTATGCCGCGCCAACGGTGACCCGCGATGTGGGCGGCACCGAGCGGACGCCGACGGTCGGGTCGGCAGCTGCGCTGTCGGACGCAGAGCGGGACCGCATTTGGTTGCGCGGCGCCGTCAGCCTGCTGGCCGTGATAGGAACCGCGCTGATTGCGGTGGCAGCGGCAACCTACTTGATGGCAGTGGGACGGTATGGGCTGGCCTGGGCCGGCTACAGCGTGGCCGGGATCATTACCGCGACGATGCCGGTGCTGGTGTGGTGGCAGCTGCGGCAGACACACCGCATGCTCGGCGGCTAGTGCCTGTCGCGCTCGCCGTTCGACGAACCGTTGCGGTGTCCGTTTGTCGAGCCGTTGGAGCCGTGCTGGTGTTCACGCAGCGCGATCATGGCGCGTTGTTCGCCGGCGTGTTGGGCTTCGCGCAGGGCGGCGTCTTCGGCGGGCGGGTCGGCGCGCAGCAGGCTGCCCGAGCCCGGTGAGCCGGCCGAGCCCAGCCGGTTCATCTTGCTGGGGATCGGGCGCGCCCTGGTAGGCCAGTGGCAGCGGGTGGCCGTGCTCGTCGACGGGGCCCAGCGGTTGATGCAGTTCGATGTAGGCGCCGTGCGGCAGTCGTTTGATGATGCCGGTCTCGATGCCGTGCTCGAGCACCGATCGGTCGCTGCGCTGCAGCCCCACACACCAGCGGTAGGCCGCGAAGTACACGAACGGCGGCAACACCACCATGCCGATGCGCCCGATCCAGGTGGTGGCGTTGAGCGAGATGTCGAACTTGTAGGCGATGACGTCGTTCATCGCGCTGTATGTGAGCACCATGTAGAACGCGATCGCCATGGCGCCCACCGCGGTACGCACCGGCACATCCCGCGGCCGCTGCAACAGGTTGTGGTGGGCGTAATCACCGGAGAACCGCTTCTCCAGGAACGGGTAGATCGTCAGCACCACGAAAATCACGCCCATGAGCGTGGCCACCCACACGGCGGCCGGAATGGTGTATCGGCCGAAGTAGAACTCCCACGGCGGCCAGATGCGGGCCAGGCCTTCAGTCCACATCATGTAAAAGTCCGGCTGGCTGCCCGCTGAAACTTGAGAAGGCTTGTAGGGGCCCAGGTTCCAGATCGGGTTGATCTGCAGCAGACCACCCATCAGGCCCAAGATGGCGACGGTCATCGCGAAGAACGCACCGGACTTGACGGCGAACACCGGCATCACCCGCACCCCGACCACATTGGTCTCAGTGCGCCCCGGCCCGGGGAACTGGGTGTGCTTTTGAAACCACACCAGCGCCAGATGAATACCGATCAACGCCAAGATGATGCCGGGCAGCAGCAGAATGTGCAGGGCGTACAGCCGTGGGATGAGAATGCCGCCTTCAGCGCAGTTGTATCCCACGCCGCCGCAGGGAAAATCACCGCCGAACAGCGCCCAGTGCAACCACGTGCCGATCACCGGCATGCCCAATGTGATCGACGACAACGCCGCGCGCAGCCCGATGCCGGACAACAGGTCGTCGGGCAGCGAGTAGCCGAAATAGCCCTCGAACATCGCCAGGATCAACAACAACGACCCGATCACCCAGTTGGCCTCCCGGGGCCGGCGAAACGCCCCGGTGAAAAACACCCGCGCCAAATGCACCATGATCGCCGCGGCGAACATCAACGCCGCCCAGTGATGCACCTGCCGCACGAACAACCCACCGCGCACCTCAAAGGAGATGTTGAGCGTCGACTCATAAGCCTTCGACATCTCCACACCGCGCAACGGCTGATAAATCCCGTTGTAGGTGACCTCGGCCATCGACGGGTCAAAGAACAACGTCAGATACACCCCGGTGAGCAACAGCACGATGAAGCTGTACAACGCGATCTCACCCAGCAGAAACGACCAATGCGTGGGAAAAACCTTGTTCAGCTGCCGGCGCACCGCCGCCGCCGGGTGATAGCGCGTATCGATATCGTCGGCCTGCCGAGCCAGCGCCGCACCCACATCCACCTTCGGAACAAGACTCATATCGTCTTCCGCTCCCAAAACGCCGGGCCAACGGGCTCGATGAAGTCGCCGTTGGCGACCATGTACCCGTCGGCGTCAATGGTAATCGGCAACTGCGCCAGCGCGCGAGCCGCGGGACCGAATATGGGTTTGGCGTAGTGCAATGCGTCGAACTGCGACTGGTGACACGGGCACAGGATGCGGTAGGACTGCTGCTCATACAGCGACGCCGGGCAGCCGAGGTGCGAGCACACCTTGGTGTAGGCGAAATACTCGCCAAAGTTGAAGCTTTCCTGACCCTTTCGTTTGACGACCTTAGCCATGTCGTTCGGGCGCAAGCGGATGAGCATCACCGGGTTGCGAACGCCCATCATGATCGCCGAGAGCCGTTCGTGGGATTCCGGTGTGGTGCCGTCGCCGTCGGACTCCCGCCACGGGAACACTGTTTCCATACCACCGGATTCGAGGTCCTCCGGGCGGATCTTGGCGAACGGCGGCCCGCCGTGCCGACCGGTGGCGCGGCTCAGGAAGATGGTCTCGCCCGGATACATCGGGGTCCAGCCAGAAGTCAGCAGCACCGCCTTGTTGCCGGTGGCGGTCTGCACGACCGGCTTCCACGGGTTCTTGATCAGCCCGCCGAGGAAGGCCACCAGGGTGCTCAACCCGAACGCGCCGAGTCCGATGCCCAGTGACATCCCGATCAGCCTGCGCCGCCGTATCGTTGAGCCCTCGAACGCATCCGTCAGGTTGGCGACCACGGTCTTGCGGTGGATAGCCGGTGACCTGTTGTCGTGCCGCTCCTGAATGGAGATCTCTTCGGGGATGAACTTCTTCTGGTAAAGCACCGCGCCGACGGCCACCGAGAAGATCGACAGCCCGAAGGTCAGGCCGTACAGCGGCGTGGTGAGCGAATACAGCAGGCTGCCTTCGGCTTTCAGCGGTCTGTATTCCCAAGGCCAGAACAGGAACACCAGCAGCAGCGCCAGCCCGAAAAATCCCGCCAGCAACAGCCAGAGCGCCACTTGCCGTTCGGCCCGCTTTTCGGCCCTGGTGCCTTCGACCGGCCACCGCGCCTCTTTGTAGACGATCTGCACGCCGTCCAGCCGGCCACCGAGCTCGACCAGCTCCTCCCGCGACATCGCGTTCAGGGTCGCCTCGTCGGGCTCCTTCGCGGGTGCGGCCTCGGTGTCGGCGCCGACCGGGTCGCTGACGTCAGTCATATTGCGCCGCTCCTACTCATCGCCACGCTCGGCATCGTCGCGGCGCGAGTCATTTCATCGGCCCCGATCACGTCCTTGCCCCGATCCACAGTGCCGCGCCGATGACGGCGACCATGCCGATGATCCACATCACCATACCTTCGGGGGCCGGGCCGAACCCACCCAGACCGTTGCCGCCGGGCTGGCGCTCTTCGGTCATTGTCTTGACGTAGGCGATGATGTCCTTCTTCGCGTCCAGCGACAGCTGGCCGTCGGAGAACTTCGGCATGTTCTGCGGCCCGGTGCGCATCGCGGCGAGGATCTGCTGTTCGTTGGCTTCATCCAGCTTCGGCGCGTACTTACCCGAGGACAGCGCCCCGCCCCGGCCGGTGAAGTTATGGCACGACGAGCAGTTCAGCCGGAACAGGTCGCCGCCGCGGCCAAGGTCGTTGCCGCGCAGCGAGGCCTGCGCCAGGCTGCCGTCGGCGTCGCGGACCAGGGTCGGGCCGCCGCCGTTGGCCTGCACGAAAGAGGCCAGTGCATCGACCTGCTTGTCGTCGTAGATCGGGTCTTTCCGCGGCGCCTGGGCTTCGCCGCGGACCAGCGGCATCCGGCCGGTCGAGACCTGGAAGTACACGGCCGCCTCGCCGACACCGACCAGGCTGGGTCCGCGGTCTTGAACACCCTGCAGGTTGGCGCCGTGGCAGGTGACGCAGGAGGTTTCGAACAGCTGCTTGCCGGTGCGCAGCTGCGCGGACTTGGAATCGTCGGCGACGGCCACCTGGGGTTTCGGCGTCAAGATCGCGGCCAGCCCGCCGGCGATGGTCAGCGCCACGACGAGCAGCAGTCCGGCGGAAAGTCGGCGCCGGAAACGCCGTCGTGAGCGCTCACTCAGCCGGCTCAACCGCAGTGTCTTCAACCGAGCACTCCTTCTCGGCTCACGCCCGCTCATCGGATGAAGTAGATCGTGGCGAACAGGGCGATCCACACGATGTCGACGAAATGCCAGTAGTAGGAGACGACGATGCTGGCCGTCGCCTGCGCCGGGGTGAACTTACTCATCGTGGTGCGCGCGAGCAGGAAGATGAAAGCGATCAAACCGCCGGTGACGTGTAGCCCGTGAAAACCGGTGGCCAGATAGAACACGGTGCCGTAGGCGCTGCCGGGGATGGTGGTGCCGTGGTTGACCTGCTGGTAGTACTCGTAGGCCTGACCGAGGATGAAGAACAGGCCCATCAGAAAGGTGAGCACGTACCAGCGGCGCAGTCCGAATACGTCGCCGCGTTCGGCCGCGAACACCCCCATCTGGCAGGTGAACGACGAGGCGATCAGCACCAGCGTGACCGGGACGGCCTGATAGAGATTCAGTTCGGTTGGGGCGGGCGGCCAGTTGCCGCCGGCCTGTGACCGTGCAGTGAAGTACATCGCGAACAGGCCGGCGAAAAACATCAGTTCGCTGGAAAGCCAGACAATAGTGCCGACGCTGACCATGTTCGGCCGGTTCAGCGAGTGCACCCGCGACGTGATCGCAGTACCCGAGGTCCCCACAGCGCTGGTCACATCCGCAAGTATGACGCTTTGTAGTTGATGATCTCCACTCGGGGCGCCAATTCCGTGGGACCATCGGCGCGTGGCCGTGTCATCTGCCTCACCCGCCGACGGCGCAGCCGAATCGAGGCTGTCTTCTGACCCGTCCTGGCCGCAGGTCCTCGGCCGTTTGACGGCCGGGCAAGACCTGGTTGCGGGCCAGGCCGCCTGGGCGATGGAACAGGTCATGACGGGTGCTGCGACCGCGGCTCACATTGCCGCGTTCGGCGTGGCGATGCGGATGAAAGTCCCCACCTCGGCCGAGGTGGGCGAGTTGGCCGACGTCATGCTCCGGCACGCGCGCCCGCTGCCACTCGACGCTATCGGTACCGACACCGTCGACGTCGTGGGTACCGGCGGCGACGGCGTCAACACCGTCAACCTGTCCACGATGGCGGCGATCGTGGTGGCGGCCGGCGGACTTCCGGTGGTCAAGCATGGCAATCGGGCGTCGTCGTCGCTGTCCGGCGGCGCCGACACTCTCGAGGCGCTCGGGGTGCGCATCGACCTGAAGCCCGACCAGGTGGCGCGCAGTGTGGCCGAAGTCGGGATCGGGTTCTGTTTCGCCCCGCAGTTCCACCCGTCTTACCGGCACGCGTCGGCGGCCCGGCGCGAAATCGGGGTTCCGACGGTGTTCAATCTGCTCGGTCCGTTGACCAATCCGGGCCGCCCGCGTGCCGGTTTGATCGGCTGCGCGTTCGCCGACCTGGCCGAGGTGATGGCCGCGGTGTTCGCCACCCGGCGATCCAGCGTCCTGGTGGTGCACGGTGACGACGGGCTCGACGAGCTGACCACCACGACGACGAGCACGATCTGGCGGGTGCAGGCCGGCACCGTGGACAAGCTGACTTTCGACCCCGCCGGCTTCGGGTTCCCGCGTTCCGATATCGCGCAGCTTCGCGGCGGTGACGCGGAAACCAATGCGGCCGAAGCGCGTTCGGTGTTGGGGGGAACTCATGGGCCGATCCGTGATGCCGTCGTGCTTAACGCCGCCGGCGCGATGGTCGCCTACAGCGGGTTATCCAGCCGCGCCGAATGGTTGCCGGCGTGGGAGGACGGGCTGCACCGCGCCAGCGCCGCGATCGACACCGGCGCGGCCGAAGAGCTGCTCGCGCGATGGGTGCGGTTCTCCCAGCAGCCCTGAATCCCAGTCGCGGACGTCCGGTGCCGATGCGGTCCGGGCCGCTGAGCGAGGAGGCGGGTCATCGCGCAGCGTCTGCTCGGCGGCGAGCCGGGCCGAGCGGGCCGTGTCGGCCCACGCCGCCCACGGCCCCGCTGACCGCAGCGGGGACGCCCAGCCTGCTGCCTCGCCGGTGTCGCCGTCGGCGGCTTCGTCGTTCCCGACGCGCACGATGCGCACGCCGGGTGTCGCCAACCACCGCGCGATCAACGCCGTCTCCTCGACCAGTGCCCCGCCGAGCGGAGCCGGGCGCGCCAGGATGGCCTGCGCGCCCGCGCACAGCGCGTCGACGACCGGCATCGGCGGCACGCCGCGCCCGGCCGTGCCGGCCGCGGCAAGCTGACCGCCCCGGATGACCGCGAGTTGCCAACCGCCGGCCCCGTCCGGCGCGGCCGCCACCAGCTCGCTCACCGCGGCCAGCGCCCGCAGCCGCTGTCCGCGCCAGAGCACCTTTACCGCGGCGGCGGTGCGGTCGCGCAGCCGCGCCGCGCTTTCATACCGGTTGCGTTCGGCCAACGCGCCGATCTGCTGCACCGCTGCCGCCAGCGGGCTGTTGTCCAGGCCGTCGATCAGCGCGGCAGCGGCCCGCACCGCCGGCGCGTAGTGGTCGGGGGTGACATCGCGCGCGGCAGGGCATGGCGACACCTCGCGTCGCGGGCAGGCCGGGCCGTGCAGCGCCGAGCGCGCCAGCCGCGCGGTGCAGGTCCGCACACCGGTGAACCGTGCCAGCAGCTCTGCGGTTTCGGCCGCGTCCGCGCGCGAGCGAAACGGGCCGACGGCGCACTCGTGCCGCGGCGCGCGCACCACCGACAGGCGGGGGAACGCCTCGTCGGTGAGCACCACCCACCACCAGCGATGCGGAAATCGGGACCGGCGGTTGTACGGCGGCGCGTGCGCGACCAGTAACCGCAGCTCGCGGACACCGGCTTCCAGCGCGTGCGCACACTCTACGTGGTCCACGGCCTCGGCCAGCCCGACCATCTCCTTGATCCGGGCACGCTGGTCACTGCCGTTGAAGTACTGAATTACCCTGCGCCGCAAATCTTTTGCGGTGCCGATATAGAGCACCTCGCGGCCCGGGCCGTGGAACAGGTACACCCCGGGCCGGTGCGGAAGACCCTCGGCGAGCACCCGCTTGCGGCGCTGCGCGGCGGTCACTCCGGGCAGATACGAACGCAGGTCGGCATAGCTGTGCACACCCTGATTGCCGACCCGCTCGATGAGTGCATGCAGCACGTCGACGGTGGCGCGGGCATCATCGAGCGCGCGGTGGGTGGGCTCGGTGGCGACGGCGAACAGCCGGGCCAGCGCGCCCAGTCGCACGCTGGGGGCTTCTTCTCGGCTGAGCACCCGACGAGCCAGCGCAACGGTGCACAGAACCTTGGGTCGCGGCCACACCAGGTGACAGCGTTCGGCGGCGGCACGCAGGAAGCCGACGTCGAACCGGGCATTGTGGGCCACCCATACGCTGTCGTGGGCGAAGTCGAAAAACATCGGCAGCACCGCGTCGATGGTCGGTGCGGCGGACACCATCGCGGTGGTGATGCCGGTCAGCCGCACGATCTGCGGCGGAATACTGCGCTGCGGATCGACCAGGGTGGCGAATTCGCCGAGCACGACGCCGCCGCGCACCTTGACCGCGCCGATCTCGGTGATGGCGTCCGGGCCTGATCCGGCTGTGCCGGTCATGCGCCCGCCGGTGGTCTCCAGGTCGACGACCATGAAGGTGGTTTCCCGCAGTGACACGTCGAACGCCGGGTTGTCTTCGGCGAAGCTCAGCTGCGTGCCACCGGTCGCGCTCACGGCGAGGACGTTAAGCACCGGTACCGACACCTGCCGGTTCCCACGCCGGATCGACGTCAGCCCGCGCCCCGGCGGACATGTCAGTCCATTCGGTTACCGTGCCGGCAGACGTACCGACAGCAGCGAAAGGACCCGCCAAATGGTTGGAATCAGCACGTCAGAGCCCGCGGAGCCGGCTGGCTCGCGCTCGGAGCCGATGGGATCGGTGGTGATCGACTGCGACGACTGCGCGGTACGCGGCTCAGCGTGCGGCGAGTGCGTGGTCAGTGTGTTGTTGGGTGCGCCCGCAACTTTGCTAAACGACGAGTGTGCGGCGCTGGAAACGCTGGCCGAGGCCGGCTTGGCCCCGCGACTGCGCCTGGTGCCCCTTCACAAGCACACTCCCGGTGTGGCTTGACCAGTGGACGACACCTCGAGTCTTGTCGATTTCTTAATATTTCGCTGTTGGACATTGCCGATGCCATTTCGTAACCTGTCTGAGACCTGAAGCAAGATCGGCGGAGACGCCGACGGTGCGTTTGAAGGATGCGAAATTTTGGGGTCTGGGGTTCTCGGCAGATACTGGATTAAAAGTACTTTCAACCGAATTGCCATCGCCGCCACTGCCGGCGCTCTCATATTCCTCTCAGGCGCTGTTGGCGCCGATGTGCGGGCCGACCCATCCGGCGATGCGCTGGCAAAGCTGAACGAGCTGTCGCGCCAGGCTGAGCAAACCACTGAGGCGATGCACACCGCTCAGCTCGACCTCGGTAACAAGCTGGTCGCGCTGCGCGCGGCGGAAAAGAAGCATACGGCTGATCAAGGCGCTCTGGATGCTGCGAAAGCGCGACTGGCAACTTTCCAGTCGGCGGTCAATGAGTTTGCTGCTGCGATGTACATGGAAGGTCCCACCGACGGCATCCACGCAATCCTCACCGCGGAGTCGCCGCAGCAACTGATCGACAAGCTGGCGATCCAGCGGGTTATTTCGTCGGAGATGTCGACACAAATGGCCAGCTACCGCGCGGCTTCCGATCAGACGACGAAAGCGGAACAGGTTTCGGCCAAGTCAGCCGCCGACGCCCGGACCGCCGCCGAGCAGGCCGCTGCCGTCCGGGCGACTCTGCAGTCCAAACAGAGCCAGCTGCAGTTGCAGATCGCCGTCGTCAAGTCGCAGTACTCCGCGCTGACGCCCGGGCAGCGCACCGCGCTGGCCGATCCGGGGCCGGCGGCGCCGCCGGCTGCGCTTGCCGCCGCGGCGCCCGCGCCGGCAGGTTTGGCTCCCGGAGCAGCGGGTCCGGCCGGACCGGCGCCCAACGCCGCCCCGCCCGACGGCGTAGCCGGCTTTCCCGGGCTACCGGGCTTCCCCGGCGCGGCTCCCGGCGGCAGTGACGGCACCGGCGAAGGTGTTACGGCGGTGCAAGCGGCGCTGACCCAGATCGGCTCGCCGTACGTGTGGGGTGGCGCCGCACCGGGCGGTTTCGACTGCTCGGGTCTGGTGATGTGGGCATTCCAGCAGGCCGGCATCGCGTTGCCGCACTCCAGCCAGGCGCTGGCTCAGGGCGGGCAACCGGTTGCGCTGTCCGACCTGCAGCCAGGTGACGTGCTGACCTTCTACTCCGACGCCTCCCATGCTGGCATCTACGTCGGTGACGGCATGATGATTCACTCCTCGACCTACGGCCAGCCGGTGCGAGTGGTGCCGATGGGCGCGTCAGGCCCGATCTACAACGCTCGGCGTTACTAGCCGGCGTCCGGCCCTGCTGGCGGCCGTCTTAATCGCCCAATTGATCGCGGCGGTAATTGTGGTGATCGGTGCCCCGGAGCGCCACGCCCGATCGGCCGGACCGAGATCAACCGACCCAGAAATCGCGCCGTCACTCGTCGTCGCGGGCAGTCGCACCGTCCGGCTGATCAACCAGGGCGGTGCGGCCGATCGGTCACTGTTGAACCGGGTGGCAGCTGACATCGGTCCAGCCGTCGACGCGGTGGTCGCATTTTGGGGAAGTGACTGGTCCCGTGAAATAACCGTGGTGGCTACCGGCTCGGATAGCCAATTTCGGTCCGAGGCCGGCGGTGGAACAGCTGCGGAGTGGGCCGACATCGCGGCGATAGCCGTCGCCGACCGCGTCGATCCGGCCCGGCGGACGGTAGTTAGTCAGCGGATCGTGTTCGCGCCGGCGGCACCGACGATGAGCGAGCAGTCGCTGCGAATAGTGCTGACCCATGAGCTGTTCCATTACGCGGCGCGCGCCGACACCGCCGTTGATGCGCCCCGCTGGCTGACTGAAGGCGTGGCCGATTTCGTCGCCCGGCCGCAGACCAAGCTGCCCGAGCCGGTGCAATTACCGACGGCGTTGCCGTCGGATGCCGACCTGGATGCGCCCGGGCCGCAGCGTTCTCTGGGTTATGACCGGGCATGGTGGTTCTCCCGGTTCGTCGCCGACACCTACGGTCCGGTGACATTGCGCCGGTTGTACCAGGTTGCCTGCGGCGTAGGGCATGCTGACGTCGCGACCGCTGTCCGCGCGGTGCTCGGCATCGACACGGCTGAATTGGTCGGACGCTGGCAGCAGTGGCTGGGCCGTTAGCCTGAGCCGGTGTCCCGGGTCCTACTGGTCACCAACGACTTCCCCCCGCGGCCCGGCGGTATCCAGTCCTACCTCGGCCAGTTCGTCGACCGGTTGGCCGGTAGGCACGCGATCACGGTTTACGCCCCGCAGTGGAAGGGCGCCGACCTCTTCGATGCCCGGGCGACTGGCTACCAGGTGGTGCGTCACCCCGGCACGCTGATGTTGCCCGACGCAGGCGTCGACACCCGGATGCGACGGCTGATCGCCGCGCAGGGCATCGACACCGTCTGGTTCGGAGCCGCGGCACCGCTGGCGCTGCTGGCCCCACGCGCCCGCCGGGCCGGCGCGGGCCGGGTGCTGGCCAGCACACACGGCCACGAAGTCGGCTGGTCGATGCTCCCGGTGGCCCGGTCGGTGCTGCGCCATATCGGCGATCACACCGACCTCGTGACCTTCGTCAGCCGCTACACCCGGGCGCGCACCGCTTCTGCTTTCGGCGCCGCGGCGGTGATGGAACACCTGCCGCCGGGCGTGGACACCGACCGGTTTCGCCCCGACCCGGCCGCCCGCGCCGACCTGCGGACCCGTTTCGGCCTGGGCCAGCGCCCGGTGGTCCTGTGCGTGTCCCGGCTGGTGCCGCGCAAAGGCCAGGACATGCTGATCCGGGCGTTGCCGTCGATTCGCCGGCGGGTGCAGGGCGCCGCGCTGGTCATCGTGGGCGGCGGCCCCTATCTGCCGGCATTGCAGCGGCTGGCCGGGCGTTGCGGGGTGAGCGAGCATGTCATCTTCACCGGCGGGGTACCGACCGCCGAGCTACCGGCCCACTATGCGATGGCCGACGTGTTCGCGATGCCGTGCCGCACCCGTGGCGCCGGGCTGGACGTCGAAGGGTTGGGCATCGTGTTCCTGGAGGCCTCGGCGACCGGTGTTCCGGTGGTCGCCGGCCGCTCGGGCGGAGCGCCGGAAACCGTGCGGCACAACGACACCGGTCTGGTGGTCGATGGGCGCTCGGTGGACCAGGTTGTCGACGCGGTCGCCGGGCTGCTGGCTGAACCTGACCGCGCGGCAGCGATGGGCGCCGCCGGGCGGGACTGGGTGATGGCGCAGTGGCAATGGGACGCGCTGGCTGCCCGGCTTGCCGGCCTGCTGCAGGCCTGACGCCGCCCAACGCCACACTGGCGTGACGTTCGGCGCCCAACGCCACGCTGGCGTGACGTTCGGCGCGGGCAGGGTCTAGCTGACGCCGCCCAACGCCTGGCGTGACGTTCGGCGCCCAACGCCACCCTGGCGTGACGTTCGGCGCGGGCAGGTCTAGCGAACACCGCCGAATGTCAGCCTTTGGTGTATATCGCCTCGATGTCGGTGGCGAACTTTTCGGCCACCACTTTGCGCTTGAGCTTCATGGTGGGCGTCAACTCACCGGTGTCCTCGGTGAAGTCGACCGGCAGGATGCGGAATTTGCGGATGGACTCGGCATGGGACACCTGCTGGTTGGCCTGCTTGACGGCGGTGTCCACCTCGGCCATCAAGTCCGGGTCGGTGGCCAGATCACCCACCGAGGCGCCGGTGCCCTTGCCGTTACGCTCCTTCCAGCCGTCGAAAGCCTCCGGGTCGATGGTGATCAGCGCCCCGACGAACGGCTTGGCGTCGCCGACCACCATCGCCTGGCTGATCAGCGAATGTGACCGCAACTGGTCTTCCAGCACCGCGGGCGCGACGTTCTTGCCGCCGGCGGTGACGATGATCTCCTTCTTACGGCCGGTGATGGTCAGGAAACCGTCGTCGTCGACCGCGCCGAGGTCGCCGGTCTTGAACCAGTCGCCGTCGAAGGCCTCATCGGTGGCCTGCTCGTTCTGCCAGTAGCCGCTGAACACCACCCCGCCGCGCACCTGCAGTTCGCCGTCGTCGGCGATGCGCATGCTATTGCCGGGCACCAGTTTTCCGACCGTGCCGATCTTCAGGCCGTCAATCTGGTTGACCGTGATCGCCGCGCTTGTCTCGGTCAGCCCGTAGCCTTCGTACACGGTCAGGCCGACTCCGCGGTAGAAGTGGCCCAGCCGGGCGCCCAGCGGACCGCCACCGGAAATGGCCGCATGGCAGTCGCCGCCTAAAGCCCCACGCAGCTTGCCGTACACCAGCCGATTGAACACCGCGTGCCTGGCCCGCAGCCCCAGTCGTGGCCTCGGGATGCGGCTGTCCTGGGCATTGCTCCAGTCGACGGCGGTCTGCGCAGCAACCTTGAAGATCCGACCCTTGCCGTCGTTGTCGGCGTTCTGCGCGGCGGTGTTGTAAACCTTTTCGAAGACCCGCGGCACCGACACCACGATGGTCGGCTTGAACACCGAGAACATCGGCACCAGATTCTTGATGTCACTGGTGAACCCGACGGTCACCTTGTTGGCGAACGCCGCCATGGTGAGCGCTCGGGCCAGCACATGCGCCAGCGGCAGGAAGATCAGTAGCCGCTCGCCTTTCCTCAGCAGCGTCGGAAGCGCTTCTTTGGTGCCACGGATCTCGTGCACCAGGTTCGAGTGAGTGAGCTGGCAACCCTTGGGCCGCCCGGTGGTGCCAGAGGTGTAGATCAGGGTCGCCGGATCAGCGCTTGCGATACCTTCGACGCGGCTGGTGAGCTCGGCCGCGTCGACCGACGCACCCGAACCGGCGAGCACCTCGAGGGCGGTGGGCCCCGATCCGCCGATGTGTAGTACCCGCCGCAGGGCAGGTAAGTGGCCGGCGAGTTCGGCGACCATCGTGGCGTGCGCGTCGGTTTCCGCGAACAGCAGCACAGCCGCAGAGTCCTCCAGCACCCAGCGAACCTGCTCGGCGGACGACGTTTCGTAGATCGGCACCGTCACCGCGCCGACCGACAGGATCGCGAAGTCGAGGATCGCCCACTCGAAACGGGTGGCTGAGAGGATTGCCACCCGGTCACCCGCCTGCACCCCGAGTCCAATCAAACCCAGTGCGGCGGAACGGATTTCGGCTGCAGCAGCAGCGCAGCTGACATCGGTCCACGACCCATCCACCAACCGTTGGAAAATCGCGAAGTCCGGATCGTCGCGCTCGTGGTCGAATATCGCGGTCACAATACTGTCGTGCTCACCGACGGTGAACGGGGCGGCAACGCTGAACTCACGCACGTTCGAACCTCGCTTGACATTTCATTAAGCCGGCTGGTTGCCGTCCAGCCTAACGGTGGGGCAGGTCCCAGCGTGCGTCTGCTAGGCATATGTGAAGCTAAGGCGATGCACAGCATCCAGGTCGCCGACGAGACGTTCGTGGCCGCCGACCCGGTGGCCGTCGGCAAGGCCGTCGCCGATCGGGCGAGTTGGCTAGCGGTGGTGGCCTGACCTGCGGCTGCACGTGGTGGAGGACCGCGGTCCGCTGGGCGTCAGGTGGGCGGTGACCGGTGCCCTGACGGGCACGATGGAGGTGTGGCTGGAGCCGTCGTTGGACGGCGTGCTGCTGCATTACTTTCTGCACGCCGAGCCCTCCGGGGTGTCGGCCTGGCAGTTGTCCCGGATGAATCTGGCCAAGATGACGCACCGCCGCAGAGTCGCGGGGAAGACCATGGCCTTTGAAGTAAAAGAGGCGCTCGAGCGCTCCCGCCCGGTCGGGATTTCTCCGGTAGTTTGACCGGTCGGTTACCGGCCGGGGAGTACCGTTTCTGCGGAGGGGCGGGGCGCTCCCGCCGGACCCGCTCGCGGGGGAGAGGGATTCAACCAGGTGGCCGAGAAGACGGCGCAGACCATCTACATCGACGCGGACCCGGAAACGGTGATGGACGTCATCGCAGACATCGGCTCCTACCCCGACTGGGTTTCGGAGTACAAGGAGGCCGAAGTACTCGAGGCCGACTCGGATGGCTACCCGAAAGTCGCTCGGCTGGTACTGGACACCAGCGTGCTCAAGGACACCCTCGTACTGTCCTACGAGTGGCCCGAAGACCGGGGTTCGGTTCGCTGGTCGTTGGTGTCGAGCTCACTGCTCAAGGCCCTCGACGGTGTCTATCGGTTGGCGCCCAAAGGTTCTGGCACCGATGTCACCTACGAACTCACGGTTGACCTGGCCATCCCGATGATCGGGTTGCTCAAACGTAAGGCGGAACGCCGGCTGACCGACACCGCGCTGAAAGATCTGAAGAAACGAGTCGAGGCTGAGTGAGTCGGTAGCGCCCGCCCTGGCTCGCACCAGTCTGTTCGTCGGCAAGGGTGGGGTGGGAAAGTCCACCCTGGCGGCGGCCACCGCCGTCGCCGCTGCGCGCGCCGGCCAGCGAATCCTGTTGGTGTCTACCGATCAGGCGCACTCCCTCGGTGATGTGCTGGGCGTCGCGGTTCCCCCCACCGGTCAGCGCGAACCGGTGCGGGTGCTGGCCGACCTCGAGACCGGAGCCGCCGATCCGGGTGGCGGCTTCCTCGACGCGCTCGCCCTGGACACGTTGGCGCTGCTGGAAACGCGCTGGAGTGATGTCGTCGACACGCTGGACCGACAACTGCCGGAGTCCGAGCTGGGCATGATCGCGCCCGAGGAATTATCGGCGCTGCCCGGCGTGCAGGAGGTGCTCGGGCTGCACGAGGTCGGCGAGCTTGTCGGCGCCGGACGCTGGGATCGCATCGTCGTCGATTGCGCGTCGACCGCCGACGCGTTGCGGATGCTGACGCTGCCCGCCACTTTTGCGCTTTACGTCGAACGCGCGTGGCCGCGACATCGGCGGCTCAGCGCAGCCGGCGACAACAAGCGCTCGGCGGCGGTGGTCGAGCTGCTGGAGCGCATCAGTGCCGGCGTCGAGCAGCTCAGCGAACTGCTGGCTGACGGCGCGCTGGTCGGTGCCCATCTGGTCCTGACTCCCGAACGGGTGGTGGCGGCCGAAGCGGTCCGCACGCTGGGCTCCCTGGCGCTGATGGGCGTGCGCGTCGAGGAATTGATCGTCAACCAGGTTCTGCTCCGCGACGATTCCTACGAGTATCGCAATCTGCCGGACCACCCGGCTTTCGACTGGTATGCCGAACGCATCTGCGAGCAGCAGGCGGTCCTGCAGCAGCTCGACGGCACCATCGGCGATGTCGAGCTGCTGCAGGTTCCGCATCTGGCCGGTGAGCCGATCGGCCCGAAAGCGCTCGGTGAACTACTCGACAGTGCCCGCCGCCGCGACGGATCCGCGCTGCCGGGCCCGCTGCGTCCGCTAGTGGATCTGGAATCGGGGTCCGGGCTGGGCTCGGTCTATCGGATGCGGTTAGAGTTGCCACAACTCGAATCCGGTGCGCTTACCTTGGGCCGGGTCGACGACGACTTGATCATCGGTGTCGGCGGAATGCGGCGCAGGGTTAAGTTGGCGTCTGTACTACGGCGTTGCACAGTGCTCGACGCGCACCTTCGAGGCACTGAACTGACAGTTCGTTTTCGACCAGATCCGGAGGTGTGGCCGAAGTGACCGCCAGTGACGGTGTAACTGCCGCGATGGGCCGGGGGCGCCTCCCGCTTGCGGGGGAAGAGCGGCGCACGTGACCGCCGGTCACCGCGACATCGGTCCGGAATTGCGGAAGCTGGCGCAGTCCATCGTGGACAATATCGATCCGGCGGTTCGTGCGGCAGCGGCCCGGGTCGGGGCCGGGGTCGGTGTCGGCAAATGCCAGCAGGTGTGGTGCCCGGTGTGCGCGCTGGCCGCGCTGGTCACTGGTGAACAGCACCCGATGCTGACCGTCGTCGCCGATCACAGCGGGGCGCTGTTGTCGCTGGTCCGGTCGATGGTCGACGACCTGGACAAGGAATCGGACGAATCCGAAGACCGTTCGACGGCACCGCCCCCGGAGGTCCCGACGGCCGGCGACGCTGCTGCCGCAGCGACGGGCAATGGCGCGCTGAAGAACCGATACCACTCCATCCCGGTCACGGTGGAGGAATAACTTCCTCAGCTACGACTTATGGTCGCGGCCAGACGGGGTCGGTACAGTTGTCCTTCAACACCATCCCCGGTGTCGGTGATCGGGAGGGCCCATGTGGTATTGGCTGATGAAGTACGTCTTCATGGGCTGGCTGTTCACCTTGCTCGGACGGCCGAAAGTCGAAGGGCTGGAGAATCTTCCGCGGTCCGGATCGGCGATCCTGGCCAGTAACCACTTGGCTGTCGCGGACAGCTTTTACCTTCCACTGGTCTCACCACGGCGGATCACTTTCCTGGCGAAACAGGAGTACTTCACCGGTTCGGGTCTCAAAGGCGCAATTCTGCGCTGGTTCTACAGCAGCACCGGGCAGGTTCCGATTGACCGCAGCAGTGGTGACAGCGCGCAGGCGGCGCTGGACACCGCCGCGCGGATTCTCGGTGAGGGCAAGTTGCTGGGCATGTACCCCGAGGGCACCCGTTCGCCCGACGGTCGGCTGTACAAGGGCAAGACCGGGCTGGCGAGGCTGGCGTTGCACACCGGTGTTCCGGTGATACCCGTTGCGATGATCGGCACGAACAAAGTCAATCCGCCCGGCAGCAAGACCTTGCGATTCGCGCGGGTCACCGTTCGGTTCGGCAAACCGATGGACTTCGCCCGCTTCGAAGGCCTGGCCGGCAACCACTTCATCGAGCGAGCCGTCGCCGACGAGGTGATGTACGAGCTGATGGGCCTGTCCGGTCAGGAATACGTCGACATCTACGCCGCGACCGTCAAAAGCGATCACGGTGCCGAGGACACAGCGGAAGATTCGGCCGCCCGCATCCCCGAGAGCGCGGCCGGCTAGGCCGGTCCGGCTCGTCGGAGCCTTCACAGGTCGTCGAGGCGCAGGATTCGATCCTCGATCACTCTGGCCAGCAACGCGGACTTCGTGGGCAGTGGTCAGCATCGACAGGTGGCGAGAAAGGACGGCGTCACCCGGCGCGCCGGCATCGACGCTATGGAAACATTCATGAACTCCGTCGTCACAGCTTTTCGCGCGGTCGATCGGCGGTGCAGATCGCCGCTTGACGGTCAGGTGCGTCGCGCTCCGCGGCTCAGCCCAGGGCCGCCGCGGCGGGTAACGGATCCGGCTCCGGGATTTCCAACGGCTCCGGCCGGGTGCGAACGGTGACGGTCGCTCCGGCGACGGCGATGGCCGCCAGCGCCCACCACAGGTAGGAAGCTCCCACGAGCAGACGCCACCACGCCGCGCTGGTTTCGTGGTTTTCGGGCATCACGTCGATGGGCGGCCACACCATCAGTGCGACTCCGGCGGCGGCAACCAGGCCCAGCGCCGCGTTGCGACGACGCCAGGCCAGCACGGCGGTGACCAGCACCCCCGGCAGCATCCACACCCAGTGGTGTGACCATGACACCGGTGAGACCACCAGCCCGAACAAGGCGACACACAGTACCGCCAGGGTCGGCTCGTCGGCCTGCAACACCCGCCGGCCGGCCCATACCGTCATCGCGAGTACCAGTAAGCAAGCAGCCGCCCATGGCAAGAAGCGGTCATGTTCGCCGAGGCCGAAACGCGCCAAGGTGCCGGCAAGATTCTGGTTGCTGTTCAGGGTGGGCGTCCCAATCCGGTCGGTTTGGGCCACTGTGTGCGTCCAGTATTCCCAAGAGTCGCGCCAGGCCAGTAGGAAACCGGCTACCGTGACCGCCGCAAACGACCCGACCGCGGTCAGCACCGCCCGTCTGTCGCGGTGCAGCAGGAAGTAGAGCAGAAAAACCGCCGGGGTCAGTTTGAGTCCGATACCCAGACCGAGCAGCAATCCCCGCGGCCATGGGGTGCGACGGGGCAGGCAGTCGGCAATGACCAGCGTCATCAGCACCGCGTTGATCTGGCCCAGGCCAAAGTTCGACTGGATGGGCTCCAGCCAGATCACCGCGGCCGCCACCACCGCCACGGCGAGCCAGCATCGGCGTAACCATGCCGGTCCGGGCAGCAACCACGAGGAAGCCCAGACGTCGAGGCGTGTCAACACGATCAAGACCGAGGCGAACAGCATGGCCAGCGTCATCCCGGTTATTGCGGTACTGGCGGCCGGCATTCCCAGCCAGGCAAACGGGCAGAACGCGATAGCCGCCAGCGGCGGGTAGGTGAACGGCAGGTTGGCGGTCGGAGTGTGGAACCGTGCGCCATCGGCGTACAGCGGCCGGTCATGCAGCCAGGCCCGCGCGCCCATCTGGTAGACGTCGACGTCGATGCGGTAGGGAAGATGCCCGTACAGATCCCACGCGGCCCAGCCGGCGGCCGCGATGGCCAGCAGACAGCAGACGCCCCAGGTAGCCGACCCCGAAAGGGCGGTCCGCCCCTGCCGACCGGCCCCGTCGGGCGAACCCCAAGCACTCATCTCGCCAACAGACTATCGGTGCCTTTGGCGTGCCGATCGCCGCCGCGGACCCATCAGGCGTACGTTTTCGTACGTGCTCCATTGGTTGCAGGCGGACATCCTCGGCCGAGGCCGGTTGCCCTTGCTGTTGTGCCTCGTCGCGTTCATCGTGACGTTTGCCATTACTCGGACCTGCGTTCGCTACATCCGCTATCGAGCCGCCAACGACCGGCCGCCGAAGTGGTGGGAGCCACGCAACGTCCACATCGGGTCGAAGCACATCCACCACGTTGTCGTCGGAGTGGTCATGGTGATGGCGTCCGGTGTGACGTTGGTGGCGCTATCCGTCGACGGAAGCGAGCTTGAGAAATCCGGCGCGGCAATCTTTTTCGGGATCGGGGCCGCGCTGGTGCTCGACGAGTATGCGCTGATCCTGCACTTGTCCGACGTCTACTGGGAGGAGGACGGCCGGTCGTCGGTAGACGCGGTGTTCGCCGGGGTCGCGGTTGGCGGGCTGCTGGTCTTGGGTCTGCATCCCATGATGTTCTTCATCAACCTTTGGCACGACACCACCCATTCGACACTGATGCGTTCTGCGGTGATCGTCGGGATGGTGCTGACGCCGCCGTTGGCTCTGGTGGTGCTGCTGAAGGGCAAAGTCTGGACCGGTCTGATCGGCATGTTCTTCGTCGTGCTGCTGGTTGTCGGAGCGATCAGGTTGTCGCGCCCGCACGCCCCGTGGGCGCGCTGGCGCTACACGAGGCAACTGGAAAAGATGCGGCGCGCCCTGGAACGGGAACGCTACCTGCGCCGGCCGGTCGTGCGGGCCAAGCTGTGGCTGCAAAGCTCAATCGCCGGTACGCCGCGTCTGCCGAGCAAACGGGCGGTCGACGCTTTGCTGGACCTCGAAGTGCACCCCGCGCCGCCACCGGAGGGGGCCGAGCCTGCCCTGGCGGCCGGTCGTAGCGGCTAGCGGACGGCTGTGCGGTATTTCTACGACACCGAGTTCATCGAGGACGGCCACACGATCGACCTGATCTCGATCGGGGTGGCCGCCGAGGACGGCCGCGAATATTACGGCGTTTCCACCGAGTTCGATCCCGAGCGGGCCGGAGCGTGGGTTCGTTCCCACGTGCTGCCCAAGCTGCCGCCGCCGGCGTCGCAGCAGTGGTGTTCCCGAGCGCAGATCCGTGCGGACCTCGAGAAATTCTTCAATGTCGACGGCCGCGAGCCGATCGAGCTGTGGGCCTGGGTTGCCGCCTACGATCATGTCGCGCTGTGCCAACTCTGGGGGCCGATGACCAGCCTGCCTTCGGCGATGCCCCGATTCACTCGCGAATTGCGTCAGCTCTGGGAAGACCGGGGGCGCCCCCGGATGCCGCCACGACCACCGGACACCCATGACGCCTTGGTCGACGCCCGTGACCAGCTGCGGCGATTCCGGCTGATCACGACGGGTTTAGCGCATTCGCCCTAGTTTCGCCTGATTGGAAGGCGGTGGCCCCCTGGTTACCATGGACGAGTGAACTGGACCGTCGACGTGCCGATTGAGCAGCTGCCCTCGCTGCCCCCGTTGCCGACGGAGCTACGGGCCCGGCTGGACGCCGCGTTGGCCAAGCCGGCGGCACAGCAGCCGAGCTGGCCGGCCGATCGAGCCGAGGCGATGCGCGCGGTGCTGGAGGCGGTACCGCCGGTGACGGTGGCGTCGGAGATCGTGCGGCTGCAGGACATGCTGGCCCAAGTCGCGCGGGGCGAGGCGTTCCTGTTGCAGGGCGGCGACTGCGCCGAGACGTTCGTCGACAACACCGAACCCCATATCCGGGCGAACATCCGCACGCTGCTGCAGATGGCGGTGGTGCTGACCTACGGCGCCAGCCTGCCGGTGGTCAAGGTGGCCCGGGTCGCCGGCCAGTACGCCAAGCCCCGGTCGGCCGACATCGACGCACTGGGTTTGCGTTCTTATCGCGGCGACATGATCAACGGGTTCGCTCCCGACGCCACCGTGCGCGAGCACGATCCGTCGCGGCTGGTCCGCGCCTACGCCAACGCTGGCGCGGCGATGAACCTGGTACGGGCGCTGACGTCGTCGGGGCTCGCCTCGCTGCACCTGGTGCACGACTGGAACCGGGAATTCGTGCGAACCTCGCCGGCGGGTGCGCGTTACGAGGCGTTGGCCGCCGAGATCGACCGCGGCTTGAAGTTCATGAGTGCGTGCGGCGTCGCCGATCGCAATCTGCAGACCGCCGAAATCTATGCGAGCCATGAGGCTCTGGTGCTCGACTACGAACGCGCGCTGCTGCGACTGTCCGACGTCGAGGACGGCGAGCCGCAACTGTACGACCTGTCGGCGCACTACCTGTGGATTGGCGACCGCACCCGGCAACTCGACGGTGCGCACGTCGCGTTCGCCGAGGTGATCGCCAACCCGATCGGGGTCAAGATCGGGCCGACGACGACACCTGAACTGGCGGTCGAATACGTCGAACGGCTTGACCCGCACAACAAGCCGGGCCGACTGACGCTGGTGAGCCGGCTGGGCAACAACAAGGTACGCGATCTGCTGCCGCCGATCATCGAGAAGGTGCAAGCCACCGGGCATCAGGTGATCTGGCAGTGCGACCCCATGCACGGCAACACCCACGAGTCCTCGACCGGCTACAAGACCCGCCACTTCGACCGCATCGTCGACGAAGTGCAGGGCTTCTTCGAGGTGCACCGGGCATTGGGCAGCTATCCGGGCGGTATCCACGTCGAGATCACCGGCGAGAACGTCACCGAGTGTTTGGGTGGGGCGCAGGACATTTCAGACACCGACTTGGCGGGTCGCTACGAGACGGCCTGCGACCCGCGCCTGAACACCCAGCAGTCGCTGGAGTTGGCGTTCCTGGTCGCCGAGATGCTGCGCGACTGAGTCCTCAGCCTCCCGCCCAGTGGCCAGTTGTTGCACGTCTTTGGCGCTAGCCCGTGCATTAACTGGCCACTCGGCCGTTAAAGGTTACTGCCGAGGGTCCACGCGACAGCCGCGACCAGTCCGGTGACCGCCAGCACGATGGCCACCCAGACCACGACCATGCGTTGCGCGTGTTGGCGCGCCCAGATCAACTCGCTCATTGCGATGCCCCCGAAATACCGTGCGGCGGGCGGGTACTGGTCGTCGGATGCCGCCTCCGGTTCGCCTACCAACTCGCGGGAGAACTGACGGGTCGGATGACGTACCGGTGTGCGGCGCGCTGGCGGCGCATACTGGTCGGTCGGCTGGGTGCTGTGGTCGTGCTGCAGCGCTGCTGACCGGTGTTGAGCCGACTCCCGCGGCGCCGGGACCCGGAAGGGCGGTAGTGCCAGCTCTTCGGCGATGGCGTCGAGTTCGGCGCGCATCACGAGCGCGTCGGCGTAACGCTGTGCCGGGTCGCGAGCGGTCGCTCGCACCACCAGGTCATCGAATTGCTCTGGCACACCAACGATTACGGTGCTCGGTCGCGGCACGTCGGCGTCCAGTCGTTGGTAGGCGACCGACAGTGCGGAGTCACCGGTGAACGGTGCCTGGCCGGTCAGCAGCTCGTACACGAGTATCCCGACCGCGTAGACATCACTGCGCGGGCTGGCATCGCCGTCGCGGACCTGTTCGGGCGACAGGTAGGCCGCGGTGCCGAGGATGACGCTGGTGGAGGTGATCTTCGCCGCCGCGACCGCGCGGACCAAGCCGAAGTCGGCGATCTTCACCTCGCCGTCGTCGGAAATCAGGATGTTCTCCGGCTTGACGTCGCGGTGCACCAGTCCCGCCCGGTGCGCAGCCGCCAGTCCTCCCAGCACCGGGCGAAGGGTTGCCGCGACGGCGTGCGGCGGCATCGGGCCCCGTTCGGCCAGCAGCTCGCGCAGGGTGCCGCCTTCGACGAGCTCCATTACCAGATAGGGATGACGGGCGTCCATACCCTGGTCGTAGACGGCGACCAGACCCGGATCCTTCAGCCGGGCAACGCTTCGGGCTTCCAACTGGAACCGGGTCAGGAACTGCTCGTCGGCCGCGTAACGCGAGTCCATGACCTTCAGCGCCACCGGACGATCCAATCGCAGATCGAGGCCACGGTAGACCGTTGAAGTTCCGCCCGCGGCGACCTCTGCCAGGACGCGATACCGGCCATCCAGCAGCACGCCGTCCAATGGGTCGAACACCACTTGAGTCATGGTAGGTGGGTGCCTCGATTGGTGTGAAAACGTGGCCTCGGGAAAGCGCCGGGAGTTCTAGACTCAGCGCGGTGAGCAGTATTCCGGCCGGCGACGACGTTCTGAATCCCGAAGAGCCCACCTACGATCTGCTCCACGTCGCCGAGCTGCTCGGTGTGCCCGTCAGCAAAGTGCACCAGCAGTTGCGGGAAGGCCATCTGGTGGGAGTGCGACGTGCCGGTGACGTCGTGGTGCCGCAGCTTTTCTTCACCGAATCCGGCGAGGTGGTCAAGAGCCTGCCCGGATTGCTGATGGTGTTACACGACGGTGGTTATCACGAGACCGATATCGTGCGCTGGTTGTTCACCCCCGATCCCTCGCTGACAGTCACCAGTGACGGGACACGCGATGCCGTGAGCAATGCCCGCCCCGTCGACGCGCTGCATGCCCACCAGGCTCGCGAAGTGGTGCGCCGTGCTCAGGCGATGGCTTACTGACGATCGCCTCAAATACTCACCGTCGGTGCGCTCTTCGATTGCGGCGCGCGATACAGCGTGTACCAGGCGATCACCGCACACGCCGTCGCCAGCATGACGTGCGGCCACGAATACATGCCATGCGCCCCGTCGGGTTTGAAGATGACCATGATCCACGTCGAAAACCCTGCGATGCCCGCCAATGCCTTTCGCGACTGTGCCAGTGGAGCCGCGGCTGCCAGCGGCCAGCTGTAGTACCACGGCAGCGCGGCGGGCACGAACAACACCACGACCAGCATCGCCCACGCAACGCCGGTCAACGCCGCGCGGTCATCGCTGCGGAATCGCCACCACAGTATGGGCAACGAGATAGCGATGATGGCAATGCCGATGATCCGGGTGGTCTGCAGCACGGCGTAGAAATTGACGGGGACGAGCAGTCCTCCGATTGCGTGCACCAGGTTGGCCGCCGCCGTCGGCACCGTCAACCAGTTGATGATTTTCACCGAACCGGCAAGTGCCGAAAGCCATCCCAGCCCCACTCCTGCCACGGCGGACAACACCGCGAAGACCGCGACGAAGATCAGCATGGACGCGGCAGTCGCCGCCGCGAATGCGGCCAGCGGCCGGTAGCCCCGCCGGTCGCGCAGCGCACGAGTCCACACCCACACCAAGAAAGGCAAGGCTATTCCGGCTGTCGCCTTGACGGCCGCTGCGACGGCAACCACCGTGAAGCCGGCGACGAAGTGACGCTGAAAAGTCAAAGCGATCCCGGCCGTCATCAGTCCGACCATGAGCATCTCGTTGTGCACTCCACCCATCAAATGGATGATCACCAGCGGGTTGAGCGCACAGATCCACAGGGCGGCCGGGCCATTCGCGCCCAGATGGCGGGCGATCCGCGGTGTCGCCCAGATCAGCAATGCCAACCCGGGCAACATGCACAAACGGAGCAGCATGGTGCCGGCAATCACGTGATCACCGACCAGCATCGTGATCAATTTCGCGATCAGGATGAACGCCGGCCCGTACGGTGCGGTGGTAATGGTCCAAATCGGGCTCACGTTGTCCAGCAACGGGTTCGGGTCATCGACCGGAGCGGCCACGTAAGGGTCCAGTCCGTCGCGCAGTAAGGCGCCCTGGGCCAGATAGGAATACGTGTCGCGGCTGAAGACGGGCACCGAGAGTAGCAGCGGCGCCAGCCAGAAGCCCGTCGTCGCAACCATGGTGTATTCGGTGGCCGACCCGGCTACCACGCGGCGGCCCAGTCGCCACCACGCGATCAGCATCAGGGCGACCCCGAGCCACAGCAGTATCGACGACAGCACGAGCCCATGGCCGAAGCGCAACCAGGACAGGTGCAGCGACTCCAACAGCGGGTCGTGTTGCTTGGTGCTGCCTGCGCCCAATCCGCCTGCGGCGATCAACAGCGAGCCCAGGAAGCCCTGCAACGCCGGTCGGGCCTCCGGTGCCGCGGTGAAGTCGCGCAACCGCGAGAAGCCACCCGCAGCAGATGTTTCGGAGCGCGTCGCCGGGGCGGGAGCCGGGGTGGACATGCTGTCAGGCAGACCTGTTGGCGGCCAGTTCGGCCAACGCGGACAATCCCGCTTTGGCCGTCGCGTCGATGGGCGCATCGGCCAGCGTGGCCAACGCCTGTCGGGTGAGCCGTTCGATCTGATCCTCCACCGCAGCCAAGGCGCCCACTCGTTCGATGACCGCACACAAATCACGAACCTGTGCATCGGTCAAATCGGTTCCTATCGAGCCACGTAAAAAGCTGGCGGCTGCCGGATCGCTGGCATCGGCGAGCGTCATCGCCTCGGCCAGCAGCACGGTGCGCTTTCCATACCGCAAGTCGTCGCCGGACGGCTTACCGGTAACCGCAGGGTCACCGAACACGCCGAGCACGTCGTCGCGCAGCTGGAATGCGATACCCAAGTCAGCACCGACCCGATGGAAAAGGTCGAGAACGTCGGCCCGGTCCGCGGCGGCGGCTACCCCGAGCTGCAAGGGCCGCGACACGGTATAGGACGCGGTCTTGTACATGTTGACGGTCAGCGCCGACGCGACCGACTCCGCCGCACTGGCCTCGGCGACGATGTCGAGGTACTGCCCGCCCAGCACCTCGGTTCGGATGTCGGCCCAGACGCGACGCACCCGGTGCTGAGCAGCCGACGGCAGGTCGAGGTTGGCGACGATGTCGTCGGCCCAAGCCAGCGCGAGGTCGCCGAGCAGGATGGCGGCCGATACCCCGAACTGGTCCGCTGAGCCACGCCACCGCCGACCGCGGTGCAGCTCGGCGAACTCGACATGGGCGGTCGGCCTGCCCCGGCGAGTCGCCGACCCATCGATCACATCGTCGTGCACCAGCGCACAGGCGTGCAGCAACTCCAGTGCGGAGAACAGCAGCCACACTCCGGGATCGGGTTCACCGGTGGCGACCGCGCGCCATCCCCAGTAGGCGAAGATCGGCCGCAGCCGTTTACCGCCGCTCAGTACGAAGCGCTCCAAGCCGGCGATCAGGCCGTCGTACTCACCATCTATATATGCGGCGTCACCACGCCGATCCTGCAGGTACCTCCGCAGATGTTCGGTGATCGCGCCGGCCAACTCGACGGTTGCCGCTGCCTCGACACTCAGCGCGCCACCCCTTTCTCACTTGTGGCGTCCGGCCAGCAGTGCTCCAAGACTAGAGGGTAGAAGCCGCCGCCTATGCTGTCCGGGTCACCTACGCCAGTTCCCCGGCACCAACACGGCTCATCGATCAGGAGCAACGCTTGACCCTCAACACCGTCGCGCTCGAGCTGGTGCCCCCGAACGCGGATCGCGGGTCCGAGCAGGCGACCGAAGAAGCGCGGAAGGTGCGGCAACTGTCCACCGAGTGCGGCCTCGAGGGGCGGATCGGGCATGTGATGATTCCAGGGATCATCGCCGAGGACGACGATCGGCCGGTCGAGATGAAGCCCAAGCTGGACGTGCTGAGTTTCTGGACTCTGGTCAAACCACTGCTGCCAGAAGTGAAGGGCCTGTGCACGCAGGTCACCGCGTTCATGGATGAGCCCTCGCTGCGCGGCCGGCTCTCCGAGCTGAGCGACGCCGGAATCGAGGGCATCGTCTTCGTCGGCGTGCCTCGCACCATGCAAGACGGCGAGGGGTCCGGCGTCGCACCGACCGACGCCCTGTCGATCTATCGGCAGCTGGTGTCCAACCGCGGGGTGATCATGATCCCCACGCGCGAAGGTGAGCATGGCCGGTTCAACTTCAAATGCGATCAGGGTGCCAACTTCGCTCTGACGCAGCTGTTGTACTCCGATTCGATTGTGCGGTTTTTGACCGAGTTCGCCGACCGGTCGGATCACCGGCCCGAAATCTTGCTGTCTTTCGGCTTCGTGCCGCAGGTCGAGGCGCGGGTAGGGCTGATCAACTGGCTGATTCAGGATCCCGGGAACCCAGCGGTGGCCGGCGAGCAGGCGTTCGTCGGGAAAATGGCCGGCAGCGAGCCGGCCGTCAAGCGCCGGCTCATGCTCGACTTGTACAAACAAGTGATCGATGGTGTCGCCGAGCTCGGTTTCCCGCTGAGCGTTCATCTCGAGGCGACTTACGGTGTTTCCAAGCCGGCCTTCGACACCTTCGCCGAGATGCTGGCCTACTGGTCGCCGAAAAGCGTGCCGGCCGAGTCAGGTTAACCGTTTCTCCAGGTATGACACGATCCGCTTCCGCAGCGGCGGCTGATCATCGATGGTGAACCGGGGGGAGCGGTCGCGGTTCAGCCAGGCCAGGACCACCACCACCGCGGCGACCGCCAACGACGAGATGCCCAGCCATAGAGCGGCGTTGGTGAAGGAGCGGGTGCTGGGGTCGGTGTAGCGGGCCTGGGCGGTCATCGTACTGACGACCCCCGGCTTGAGCTTCCACTGAACGACGTCCGACTCGACCCGGGTTCCGTTGGTCGACGCCACCGCGCCGGGAAAGGCCACGCTCAGCTCGACGTCGGCGTCGCCGTCGGTCAGCGATGTCAGGTCCGCTCGGCCCTCCAGAATCACCAGGTTGCCGGCTCTGCGCAGCGACAGGTCGACCCCGGCGGCGTCGGGGTTCATGCTCGCCAGTTGCGGCAGTTCGGCGAAGGTCAGGTCGGAGAACACCGCCTGCGAGCCCACGTAACCGTCGCTTTCGTACGTCGAGATCGCGACCTTCTGGCTGAACGGCAAGTTGGGGTCGAGCTGCGGTCCTGGGTCTTTGTCGTTGCGTGGTTTGGCTGCGGCGATGATCTCCCCGGACACCAGATCGTCGGATGAAATCGTGATCGACGCTCTGACACGCACACATCCGGCAACAATGGGCAGCACCACAAGCAGTAACGCGATCGCCAGCAGCCAGCGGCGGTTCGGACCGGCCGATAGCCGGGAGGACCTGACACGCACCGGATCATCGTGCCAGAACCGGCTAGCGGGCTGGGCTGCTGCCCGGCGCGGGCGCTGCTGCGCTCGGTTGCGGCTCCAGCGGCAATCTGCGGCCCAAGATGGCGAAGGGTCGCGAATCACCGGCGAAGTGATAGCTCCGGATGATGTCGGTGAATCCCAGGCGCCGGTATAACCGCCACGCTCGGTTCGCCTCTCCGTTGGCCTCCGGTGTCGAGAGCAGTACGTTGGCTTCGCCGCGTTGGGCAAGCAGCCGGCGCGCCAACGCCTCGCCCAAGCCCCGGCCTTGCGCCCGGGGATGGATATGCAATTCGGTCAATTCGAAGTAGCTGGCCATCAGGTTGGTGATCTCCCGGGAGTTGCGGCCGCTGCGTTGCAAGCCCAGCAAGACCTGCTGTTGCCACCACTGATCTGGTGCGCCGCAGTAGCCGTAAGCCACGCCGAGCATGGGCGCGCTGGCCAGTTCCGGGGCCGCCGGCAGCTCACCGTCGCGGCAGTCGGCCGCCACGGCAGCCACCGCCTGCCAGCCGCTGCGGCGGGTGTGTTCCAGCCACATGGCTGCGCGCTGGTTCTCCGTGCCGCGCGGATACCGCATCGCGTCGACGTAGACGCCCAACGCGTCGCCGAGACGACGCTGCATATCCTGCGGCGGCAGGTCAACGAGGAAAGTCGCCAACTCGCCGTTTCCTTTGCGGGTCGATGATCCGGTTCGGTGCATCGGTCCCATTATCGGCTTGCCGAGACTTCATCCGCATCGTCGACCGGCTGGGGCTGGCGGCCGAGGTCTGACCGCGGGGCCACAATCGGCGGCCGAACCGGTGGTACGGCGCCCATCGACCTCGTATCATCTGAAGTTAGTGGCCTACCCAGCGGGCAGCGCCCTTTCTCTGATTAGTGACAGCCTGTCGGCAAGGAGGGACGAATGCCACTCTCCGATCATGAGCAGCGGATGCTCGACCAGATCGAGAGCGCACTCTATGCCGAGGATCCCAAATTCGCCTCGAGCGTCCGAGGCGGCGGGTTGCGCGCGCCGACCACCCGGCGGCGTTTGCAGGGTGCGGCGCTGTTCGTCATTGGCTTAGGGATGTTGGTCTCGGGTGTGGCATTCAAAGAGACCATGGTTGCAGGCTTTCCCGTCCTGTCAGTTCTCGGTTTCGTGGTCATGTTTGCTGGTGTTGTTTACGCCATCACCGGTCCGCGCCTTTCCCGCCGCCGGGATCGTCCGGTGTCGGGACCGACGGCGCGCCAACGTCGCGGGAAGGGGTCGGGCGGCTCGTTCACCAGCCGCATGGAGGACCGGTTTCGACGCCGTTTCGAAGAGTAACCGCGGGGCGATACCGACGGGGCAGCTGCAGCTGCCCCGTTTTGCTTTGACGCGCTGAGCCGTCCGACGGCCACCTGCGAAGGCGGCGTGAACTGTTGAGGCCGGCGCGATCTGTACGCAGGCTCATCACCGTGGACGCAGGCTCGGCACCGCCAACCGGTCCTCCACATCGGCCCACCTTCGTTGACCTGGTCTTTTACGACCCGCGCCCGAGGTCAGCACGCACGCCTAGAACGCATCGGGGCCCGGGGTGGGGAAACCACACCTCCAGCAGCTTGCAAATGGCACAAAGTGGGGGATTGTGGGGTATTGTGGTGCACAGCGGAGGGAGGAAAGCTCCGCGGCCCGGCGGGAGGTGGCGAGATGTTTCTCGGTACCTACACGCCCAGGCTCGACGACAAGGGGCGGCTGACGCTGCCCGCCAAGTTCCGCGACGCGCTGGCAGGGGGGTTGATGGTCACCAAAAGCCAAGACCACAGCCTGGCCGTCTACCCGCGGACGGAATTCGAGCAGTTGGCTCGCCGGGCGAGCAAGGCTTCGCGCAGTAACCCGGAAGCTCGGGCGTTTCTGCGTAATCTGGCCGCCGGCACCGACGAACAGCACCCTGATGCCCAGGGGCGGATCACCCTGTCAGCCGATCACCGCCGCTACGCCAACCTCTCCAAGGATTGCGTGGTCATCGGATCGGTCGATTATCTCGAAATCTGGGACGCCCAGGCCTGGCAGCACTATCAGCAAATTCACGAAGAAAACTTCTCCGCGGCCAGCGATGAAGCACTCGGCGACATCATCTGAGGCGCGTGCCCGTGCGACGTGGCCTCTGCCCGAACCGACCCTGACGTACTTCCCCAACGCCAGGTTCGTGCTCTCGGACAGGGACCTCGATGCAGGGGCCGCCGGGCCGCCCGGGCGATCGCAAGCGCGGCGAAGCCGAGTGCAGCGGGTCGCCCGCAGGTCGTCTCGAGAGGTGTTGTCGTGTCTGATTTCACCGGCGATTTCGGCCATGTGCCTGTTCTTCTCAACCGCTGCGTCGCACTGCTCACACCGGCGCTGACCCGACACGGGTCAGATGGTTCCGGGGCGGTGCTGCTCGACGCCACCATCGGGGCCGGTGGGCATGCGGAGCGGTTCCTGACGTCCCTGCCGGGGTTGCGCGTGATCGGCCTCGACCGTGATGCCACCGCCCTGGAAATCAGCGCTGATCGACTGGCCGGCTTCGCCGACCGGGTCACGCTGAGACAGCTCCGCTACGACGAGCTCGCTTCGGTGCTCGACGACGTTTCGGTGGACGCGGTGCTGTTCGACCTCGGCGTATCGTCCATGCAGCTCGACCGTGTCGAGCGCGGCTTCTCTTACGCTCACGACGCGCCGCTGGATATGCGAATGGACACCGGCTCGCCGCTGACCGCCGCCGACATCGTCAACACCTACGAAGAGGCGGCGCTGGCTGACATTCTGCGCCGGTACGGCGAAGAGAAGTTCGCCCGTCGCATCGCCGCAAACATTGTGCGCCGCCGCGCACGCGCCCCGTTCACCTCGACGAGTGAACTGGTGGAGGTCCTCTACCAGGCGATTCCGGCACCGGCTCGTCGCACGGGTGGCCATCCTGCCAAGCGGACGTTTCAGGCGCTGCGCATCGCTGTCAACGGCGAGCTCGACTCGTTGCAAAGTGCCCTGCCCGCTGCACTCGATGCACTGTCCGTAACCGGGCGCATCGTTGTGCTGGCCTACCAGTCGCTGGAGGACCGCATTGTCAAAGGCGTCTTTGCCGACGCGGTCAGCTCGCGCAGCCCCGCGGATCTGCCGATCGAACTGCCCGGCCATGCACCGCAATTCCGGTCGTTGACCCGCGGTGCCGAACGCGCCGACCGTGCCGAGGTGGAGCGCAATTCGCGCAGCGCCGCGGTCCGGCTGCGAGCTCTGGAACGAATTCAGCCGGGCCGTGCAGGCGACAAGAAGGGGCGAATATGAGCGCTGAGCGTCAAAAGCCGATGCGACGCAACAAGACTCACGCGTCGGCTGAGCCAACGGCGGTGCGGCCGAAGCGACCGCGCCAAGGCAAAGCCTCGGCGCCCACCCGCGAGCCACGCGGCGCGCGTTCCGGTCCGCAGACCGCGCCGATTCCGCGACCGGCGCCGCGGACCGCGCGTCCCACCAGCGCCCGCCAGGCTAAGGCCCGGGCCAAGGCGCGAAAAGCGAAATCGCCCAAGGTGCTTCGGCCACCGTTGCGCGACCGTTTGGTGGCCCGCCTGACGTCGGTCGACCTGAGACCCCGCACGCTGGCCAGCAAGGTGCCATTCGTCGTGCTGGTCATCGGTTCACTTGCGGTAGGGCTCGCCGTGACGTTGTGGTTGTCCACTGACGCCGCCGAACGCTCCTACCAACTCGGCAACGCGCGGGTGCGCAACGAGATTTTGCAGCAACAGAAAGAGGCGCTGGAGCGCGATGTGCTCGAGGGGCAGGCAGCGCCGGCGCTGGCCGAAGCCGCCCGAAAGCTCGGCATGATCCCGACCCGGGACACCGCTCATCTCGTCCAGGACCCGTCGGGTAACTGGGTGGTCGTCGGGACTCCCAAACCCGCAGAGGGCACCCCGCCGCCGCCGCTGAACACCAAGCTGCCGGATGACAAACCGCCGAGCCCCAAGCCGCCGGGTAATCCGGTCGAGACGCCGATCCGGATACCGCCCGGCAGCGGTGACCAGCCGCTGCCCGGATCCGGACCCGAGGTGCTCGTTCGCGCACCGGACGGGGCTTCGACCGTGGGCACCCAGCATCTGCCCAGCGCGGGCGGTCCGGCGGCGCCGGGGGCGCCGCAACCGCAACCGCAACCGCAACCGCAAGCGCCCGGCCCGGCCCCGGGACCGCTACCGGCTCCCGTCGCTGAGCCACCCGCTCCCGCCGCTGACCAGCCCGCTGCGGCACCTCAGCCACCGGCTCCCGCCGTCCCGCCAACGGTCGCCGCGCCCACCGGTGAACAGTTCGGTCCGGTGACCGTCACCCCGGGCGCCGCGCGGTGAACCGCAAGGACCGCTCGGACACCCGGCCATCGCGGCCGCGTGCTGCCAGAAAGGGACTGCAAGCCAAGACTGTCACCAGGCACACGCAGCCGCAGAAGCCGGCCAAAGCCAAGCGATCGCGTCGTGAAGCACAGGTAACCGTTGTGACTAAGCCGCGTTCGGCGCGGGCTCGCCGTATCCGGCAGGCAACGGAGTTGGGTACCCGCGGCGCGTCGTTCGTGTTTCGGCACCGCGCCGGCAACGCCGTCATCTTCGTAGCGCTGATCGTCGCGGCAGCCCAACTTTTTTACCTGCAAGTACCCAAGGCCGCCGGGCTGCGGGCCGAGGCCGCGGGGCAACTGAAGGTCACCGACGTCGAGAAGGCGGTGCGTGGCAGCATCGTGGACCGCAACAACGACCAACTCGCGTTCGCCATCGAAGCTCGCGCTCTGACCTTCCAACCGCGCAGGATTCACAAGCAACTGGCTGAGGCGAAACAGAAGAACGCAGCTGCTCCCGACCCGGATCAGCGGCTACGGGAAGTCGCTAAGGAAGTGTCGGCACGGCTGAACAACAAGCCGGACAACGCCACCGTGCTGAAAAAGCTGCGAAGCGACGAGACGTTTGTCTACCTGGCCCGTGCGGTGGAGCCCGCGGTCGCCACCGCCATCACCGCGAAATTCCCCGAAGTGGGCGCCGAACGGCAGGACCTGCGGCAGTATCCGGGCGGATCACTGGCGGCCAACATCGTCGGCGGCATCGACTGGGACGGCCACGGCCTGCTGGGCCTGGAGGACTCCATGGATGCGGTGCTGGCCGGAACCGACGGCTCGATCACCTATGACCGCGGGTCCGACGGTGTCGTCATCCCGGGCAGCTACCGCAACCAACACAAGGCGGTCAACGGTTCCACGGTGCAGCTGACCATCGACGACGACATCCAGTTCTACGTCCAACAGCAGGTGCAGCAAGCCAAGAATGTCTCCGGCGCACGCAATGTGTCCGCCGTCGTCCTGGATGCCAAAACCGGTGAAGTATTGGCCATGTCGAACGATGACACCTTCGACCCCTCGCAGGACATCGGCCGTCAGGCGGACCGGCAGATGGGCAACCTTGCGGTGTCTTCCCCGTTCGAGCCGGGGTCGGTGAACAAGGTTGTGACGGCGTCATCGGTGATCGAGTACGGCCTGACCAATCCCGACGAGGTGCTGCAGGTGCCCGGTTCGCTGCACATGGGCGGTGTCACCGTGCATGACGCGTGGAACCACGGCGTGATGCCCTACACCACGACGGGAGTATTCGGAAAGTCCTCTAACGTAGGCACTTTGATGCTGTCTCAGCGCGTCGGTCCGGAGCGCTACTACGACATGCTCCGCAGGTTCGGGCTCGGTCAGCGCACCAACGTGGGCCTGCCCGGCGAAAGCGCCGGCCTAGTGCCGCCAATCGATCAATGGTCGGGCAGTACTTTCTCCAATCTTCCGATTGGGCAGGGGCTTTCGATGACGCTTCTGCAAATGGCCGGGATGTACCAGACGATCGCCAACGACGGTGTGCGGATACCACCGCGAATCATCAGGGCCACTATCGGACCCGAAGGCACCAGAACCGAAGAGCCCCGGCCTCAAGGTGTGCGGGTGGTGTCGGCGCAGACTGCGCAAACCGTGCGCAACATGCTGCGGGCGGTCGTGCAGCGCGACCCGATGGGATACCAGCAGGGCACCGGTCCGCAGGCGGCGGTGGACGGCTACCGATTGGCCGGGAAAACCGGCACGGCTCAACAGATCAACCCTGCCTGTGGCTGCTACTACGACAACGTCTACTGGATCACGTTCGCTGGGATGGCCACGGTGGACGACCCCCGCTACGTCGTCGGCGTGATGATGGACGACCCAGAGCGTAACCCGGACGGCACGCCGGGCCATTCAGCCGCCCCGTTGTTCCACAACATCGCCGCTTGGCTGATGCAGCGCGAGAACATCCCGCTGTCGCCCGATCCCGGGCCGCCGCTCACCTTGCAGTCCATGTAGCAACGTCGCGCTCAGGTGCATCTGTTATTCATGATCAGTGACAGCTAAGCCCGGCGTCGTCGTCGTCATTCCTGCCCACAACGAGTTCTCGGTTCTGCCTCGGTGCTTCACGCGATCGGCGCGGCCGCGACCGCAGTCGCAGCACTCACCTCGGTCATTGTCGTGCTCGACGCCTGTGAAGACGAGAGCTTTGGTCTCGCTGGGCGATTCGGGCCCAATGTGCACTTCCACCAGGTTGACGCACGAAACGTCGGCGCGGCGCGCGCGGCCGGATTTCGTTACGCGGAATCAGTGCTCGGCAGTGATCGTAAGCGGACCTGGTATGCGACCACGGACGCTGACACCGAAGTGAGCAGCGACTGGTTGGATCGGCAACTCGCGGTCGGCGCTGACATGGTGTTGGGTGTGGTGCGGGTGGGCCAATGGCGGCATTATTCCGAGGCGGTGGCTGAGCTGTACGAGGCTCGCTACGACGCGGACTCCGCATGGCGCGGCCATATTCACGGCGCCAACATGGGCTTCAGTGCCGATGCCTATTGGCGGGTTGGTGGTTTCGCAGCACTGCGCAGCGGGGAGGACGTCGACCTGGTGACGCGATTCCAGGCTGCTGGCTGCGGCATCCACTGGGATGATGAACTGACGGTCACCACCTCCGATCGACGAAACGGACGAGCACCCGGCGGGTTCGCGGAACACCTCGCCGAGGTCTCGCAGGAACTCGCAGACGGTCGGGCGTCGTGACGGCGGGTACGGTGCGGCAGTGGCTGAGCGGCGGTCAACTGCAGTTGCCGCTACCGGGCTCGGGCCGAACGGCCCAGCGCTGGCGGCGCCTGGCCGAACTGACCGAAGCCGACGTGGTCGCCGGCCGGCTGGCCGAGGCCCACGCCGACGCGGTCGCGATTCTGGCCGAACTCGGCGGAGCAGCTCCGGGCACCGACGAACTGTGGGCCGTCTGGGCCGCCGAAGCTGCCGACTCGGCGGTCACGGCGCGTGGCGAAGGCGACGCGGTGGTGCTCGACGGCACCAAGGCAGGTGCTCGGGCGCCGGACTGTGTACCCACGCGCTGGTGACCGCCGATCTGGCTGACGGGCGGCGTGGACTGTACATGGTGGACCTGCACGATGAACGAGGGCAGCCATTACCGAGCACGTGGTGCAACGCCGGGATGGCCGACAGTGACACCAGGCCGGTCCAATACGATGCGCCCGCACGTTCGATCGGGCGCCGGGCATGACTTGACCCGGCCGGGCTTTTGGTTCGGGGCAATCGGCGTCGAGCGTGCTGGCTCGGCGGCGCCCGCGCGGTCGCTGCGCCGCTTTACCGACGTGCAAGCAGCGGTAACAGACCAGCATCTGCTGGCCGACCTGGGTGCGTCGACGCGGCGATCACAGCCGCCGAGGCCACCCTCGGTGCGGCCGCTGACCAGGTGGATGCCGACCCCCGCGACAAGTCGAGGTTGGCGGAACTGATCGCGCGACGCGCGCGGGCAGTAGTGGAGAAAGCGGTCGACGAAGCACTCGAACGGATGGACCGCGGCGCTCGGACCGGCCCGCTGCGCCTCGACGATCGACATGCCCGCGCGGTGGCGGACCTACGGGTACGTGCGGCAAAGCCATGCCGAACGCGACCACGCCGCCCTCGGCCTGCTCGCCGCCGCCGGCCACACCGATGGCTGAGACGCCGACCAGCGCGCGGCGACAGGTGAGCCCGGTCGCCGACGGCGGCACGTTGAGGCGTGGACGGGCTGGACCAGAACTTCGCGCCCTGCTCCTCGTCGGCCGCCCGGAATGACAGTCATCGCGCGACATCCTGACGATGAAACACTGGGACTGGCAGCGATGGTGGCGACGCGGCGGAGCCGACGACCATGTGCAACCGGCGTCGGTTACCGACGCGGAGCCGCCGACCCTGGGCTGGATCTGCAGGGTCGCGCCGAGCTGGAAACCGTGCGCGGGCCGAGGTTCGCTGGGCGGCGCACGCGCTGGGCGCCGCGGAACTGATTCGTCTGCAGGCGCCCGATGGCGAGTGTCCGGCGACGAACAGCAGCTGACTGAGCAAATTGCGGCACTACTCGCCGGCTCCCGCCGGTCCGCTGGTGCGCGGCCACCTGGCGCGCGTGACGGTCACCCCGATCACGAGGCGGTGGGCCGGGCCGCGCCCGCTGCGGCGGCGCAGAGCGATGTGTGTTCGTCGAATATCCGGTGTCGATGCGGCATGGGCCAAACCCGGCCACCCGGCGGTGCGACGGCGCCGTAACCGCCGGGTAACCCTGACCGATTCAGCGCTGACTCTGAAAACGGGTGCGGCGGAGCGCCTTCGAGTCAGACGAAGCTTACGTCGACGGCGGCCCGGTCTGCCGCCAGCTGCGGTGAACCGGCTGCTAACGGTGGGGGCGCCCGCGTCGGTGTGAGAGGCCGCCTGACGACGACTTCGGCCGGCTGTACGCGTCGTCGGCCGACCCCTGGGAGCTGGGCACGGCGGGTATGAGCAGCGCAAATATGCAATCATGCTCGCGACGCCGCCCAAGCAGCGCGACCGCCATGCGTCGAACCTGGTGTTCGGTCGCCGTCATGACCGCCTGTTGACCAGCGTTGCCTCGGGTGATGGCCGCCGACGTCGCGGCGGTCGCGCCAGAGGGCGCGAGCCGCGGTTGGTTGACGTGGGCCGCCGCGATCAGGCGACCCTGCTGCAGCAGTCGATCGATGCAGCGTGGCCGCCGGGTCCGTTCGACCTGCTGGTGCTTTCCGAGGTCGGCTACGACTTGAGCACCCGCCGCGCCGCGCGGCGTGCTGGACGGCGAATGTCCGCGGCGGCCGCCGGTGCGACCGTGCTCGCCGCACACTGGCGCGATGCGGCCGACGATTATCCGATGTCCGGTGATAACGCTAACCAGGTCGACGACGCCACCGCTGGGCTGGATCGGATCGGCGTTACTGCGACGCTGATGTCGTGATCTACGTGTTCGACACCGACAGCGACGTCCGTCGCGACCCGCAGCGGTGTTCCGATCGAGCGGCGCGCCTGAACCACCGCGCCATCCCTGACAACTGTATCCATTGCGCCACAGCGGTTTCGTTGTGGAATCTGGTTGAGGTGTCGGCCGTTGCCTTATGTCAAGATGCGCGCGAAGGGGAATCGTTGCTTGATGTAAACGTGCGCGTTGTTGACTGGAGATGGGCGCCGGGCGGAGCTTTGCTGGTGGTTTGTCAGACTAAACCATTCGGTTGGGTGGAAGCTGGCCACCGC
>CAWHML010000003.1:0-2042751 GCA_963830605.1 uncultured Actinomycetota bacterium
GTGCTGGCTCAGGCCTCGCGCGCACCAAGGCGTGTGTGTCGGCTTTGCTGCGTTCGTAAATTTCGGCGAGGAATTGCTCGACAGCCACCGCCGCGTGCACCGCTCGCGTTGAACCGAAGATGTCGAAAGCGTGCTGCGCGAAGGGTAATTCGGCATAGACGACCGGTTGGCGGCTGGCTTCGCGCAACCGCTCGGTGAATTTCCGGGCTTGGCTGACCGGAACCAGCGAGTCGTTACCGCCGTGCAACACGAAGAACGGGGGCGCGTCAGCGGAGACGTGCGTCATCGGCGATGCCGCCCGGAACGGCTCGTCGATCTCTCCCCGACTCACCTTGAACACGTGCTTGGCCAGCATCGGTGTCATCAAGGGATTGACCGAATCGGCGGCCGCGCCGAAATCGTAGATGCCGTAGAACGGGACCGCCGCCCGTACGCTGGTGTCGGCGTCCTCGAAACCGGGTTGAAACTGCGGATCGTTGGCGGTGAGCGCGGTGAGCGCGGAAAGGTGTCCACCCGCCGACCCGCCGGTGATGGCGACCCAATCGGGGTCACCGCCGTACTCGGCGATGTGCTCCTTGGTCCACGCCAGCGCGCGTTTGACGTCGACGATGTGATCGGGCCACGTCGACCGCGGGCTGAGCCGGTAGTTGATCGCGACGCACACCCAACCAAGCTCGGCCAGATGGCTCATCAACGGGTATGCCTGTTGACGTTTGCTGCCGATCATCCAGGCACCGCCGGGAACCTGCAGAAGCACCGGCGAGCGTCCGCCGCGGTCCAGGTCGGAACGTCGCCAGACGTCGAGGTGGTTTCGAGAACCGTATTCGCCGTAACTGATGTCGGCGTCGTGCGCGTAGGCGCGGTAGATCCGCATCGTACGCATCACGCCGGGTGTCTTCGCGGTGCCCGCGCCTTCGGGCCGTTTCCACAGGTCAGCCGACTCCGTGCGGCGATCGGCGCCGAGTTCGGCGTCGAGCGCGGCCGTCAGCGTCACGTCGGCGCGCCGCGCGATGCGATCCAGGCCCAACAACGCCGACCATGACAGCGCCGACACCAACCAGCTGAACAACCGCACCCGCCGTGGCAGCCAGCGGGTCAACGCGGCGAGCAGGGTGGCATGGCCGGCGATCACCTGCCGTGGGAGCTCCGATGCGAACACTCCGTAGGCGAACGCATAAAACGAGCCATAGCCGCGCTTTGTCAGCGGCCGGTATCCATTAACGGTGAACACGAGCCCGGCCAGGGAACTCAACACAGCTGTCAGTTTCGTCACGACTGTCCTTCCGTCATCGGCGTCGACAACTTAACTACCCAATTCGCCAGCCGAGGTAAAGGCTGGTGATCAGCTCAGGGCCGCGCGCACACCGGCGGTGGCGGTTACTGCGCGTCCTCGGGTTGCTCCATAATTTGGTAAGACGGATCGACCATGGTGCTAGGGGAGTTGCCGCTTTGCCGCGCCTTCCCAGTGACCCGTAGCAGCTGGCCGGGCTCGATGTCGTCACCGCCGTGGCCGGGCCGGAAGTTGACCCGGACGTCGCCGGTGTCGTCGCCGACGACGATGCTCCGGAAGGTTCTGCCACCTTTGGCGTTGCTGTCCTCGACTTCACTGACCCGACCCTCGATGGTTGCCCGGCGCCCAGGGATCAGGCTATCCACCGCGATCACCGTGCTCGACCCTTCCGGGTGCTCGTAGTCGTCGACCGTCTTGTTGTCACCCTCCCGGATGCGCGCCTCCACCTTGGCCAGTTCTCGGGTGATCCGGTGCTCGATGCTGTCAGGAAAAGCCTTGGTGATCCGAGACTGCACGTCGTAGGGCACGATGGTGGCGGCGGCGTCCGGAATCCGGCTGACAGCGCGCGCGATCTTGTCGGCGGTGCGGTCATGCAGGAGCCGGCCCAGAATCGGGGCGTAGGTGCGCCGTGGCAGCAGCACCGTCACATTGGTATCCGGGTGCTCGCGTTGAGCGGCGACGACCAACGTCTGCGCGGCTCGATTGATCTGGCGGTCTGGGCAGTCGACCACCCGCAAAGGCGTGTCGAAGTCGAACAGATCCCACCGTTTGCGCAGCTGCTTGGCATGCGCCGCGTCGACCATGAAGTGCACGGCGACCAACTCGTCTGCACGCAGCCCCTTTCCATAGCGCAGCGCTTCGAGCACCGCCAGGTCGACGCTGTTGACGAAGACGAACACCTGATGTCGCGCGTACCTGACCAGCTCGGGACGGTCGGTCCGGAACCTTTCCAGGATCGCGGTTTCGGCCCGGTACTCGCGGTTGAGCCGAATTAATCCGAGGACCAGCACCGGGAACACCACGACAACCAGCCACGCGCCCTCCTTGAACTTGGCCACCGCAAAAATCCCGACGACTACCGTCGACAACAGCGCCGCCGAGAAGTTGATGGCCAGCTTGTGTCGCCAGCCGGGTTCACGTTTCCGGAGATGGTGCTTACTCATGCCGTAACCCGCCATCGAGAACCCGGTGAAAACCCCGATCGCGTAGAACGGCACCAGCTCGTTGACCGATCCGCCGGTGAACACCAGCAACGCCACTGACAACGCCGCCAGCAGCAGGATGCCGTTGGAGAACACCAGCCGGTAACCGCGCTGGGTGAGCTGGCGGGGCAGGAAGCGATCTTCGGCGACAAAGCTCGCGAGCGCGGGAAAACCGTTGAAACTGGTGTTGGCTCCGGTGTAGAGAATCGCCGCGGTTGACACCTGCACCAGGATGTACAGGGTGGTGCCTACTGTCCCGTTACCGAACACGACTCGAGCGATTTGCGAAAGCACCGACGGATACTCGTTTTGATACGGTGCGGCGTGGGTGGCATAAGTCAGATAGCCGACGCCGGCCAGCAGAAAGCCCAGAATGCAGGCCATCGCGGTCAGCACCCGACGCGCGTTGATGCTTTGTGGCTTTCGAAAGACGGTGACGGTGTTGGAAATTGCTTCGACTCCGGTGAGCGACGAGCCGCCGTTGGCAAACGCCCGCAACAGCACCATAATCGTCGCGCCCATCACCAGACCGTGATCATGCTGGATCCGCACTCCATTGGGGAGCTGCGGCGGATGCGGTAACCCCCAGAAGACGTGGCGGATAACGCCGACGATGATCGTCACGGTGATCATGACGACGAAGGAGTAGGTCGCAATCGCGAAGGGCAGCCCGGCTTCCCGTAATCCGCGCAGGTTCGCATAGCAGATGAGCAGAACGACACCGACCGTGATTGCCAGGCTGTAGGGCCCCAGCGCAGGGAGCGCCGACGCCACCGCCACCGTGCCGGCCGCTGCCTGCACCGCCACGGTCACCACGTAATCGATCAGCAGGGCCGCCGCGGCGACTTGGGCCACTCGCGGTCCGAAGTTCTCCCGCGCCACGATGTAGGAACCGCCGGCGCGGGTGTAGGCCATCACAACCTGCCGATATGACGCTGCGACCAGCGCCAGGATCACCAGGATCACACCCATGATGGGAAGCAACAGGACGAATGCCGCCAGCCCCGCGTGCGGCAGCAACTCGTTGAGGATCTGCTCGGGACCGTATGCGGTCGATGAGATTGCGTCGGGTGAAAGAGCCCCCAGCGCAACGGGATTCGACAGCCGCTCCGATGACAGCTCTTCAGTGATCAGCGGCTTCCCGAGAAATATCCGTTTGCAGACTTCGGCGAAAGACAGCCGTATTTCTTGCCCGTCAGCCGACGCCGTCACGACCCCATTCCCATCCGATCTTCAGGTTCGCCAGAAGTGTAGAGGGCGTGCTTCGGTTGTCGGTTGATGATCGCGACTCCCGCGTGGGGGCCGCGGGCAGCGTTAGTCGGCGTCGACGTGCAGAATCTGCGTCTCCAGGCTCTCGGCTTCGGGCGGGCTGGATTGCTCGGCCCGGTACAGCCTCGGACGGGAAATCCGGGATCCGATGTCGTAAGGCACGATGATTGCGGTCGCGCCCGGTATGCGGCTGACGGCTCGGGCCATTTTGTCCGCTGTGCGATCGTGCAAAAGCCGGCCCAGCAGTGGCGAGAAGGTACGACGCGGCAGCAGTACGGTGACCTTGCTTCCCGGGTTTTCGTGCAGCACTTGCAGCACGAGCTCTTGGGCGGCCCGGCTCAGCAACCGATTCGGGCAGTCGACCAGCCGCAACCGGGTAGTGTCATCGAACTCTGCCCAGCTCTCCTGCAGCCGCGCGGCATGGTCGGCGTCGACGACGAAATGGACGGCGAGCAGGTCGTCGGCGTGCAGCCCCTTCCCGTAGCGCAGCGCTTCTATTTCGGCAAGGTCGACACAGTCGACAAACACGATCACCCGAAGCCGCGCATGCTTGGCGAATTCTGGACGCTCGGTGCGCGACATCTCCAAGACGGAGGCCTCGGCACGGTACTGCCGATTAAGCCGCATCAGGGTGTACACCAGTATCGGGAAGACAATCACAATGAGGTAGGCGCCCTCTTTGAACTTCGCTATCACGAAGATTGCGACCACGATCGTCGACAGGATGCCGGTGCACAGGTTGACGGCGGCCTTGAATCGCCAGCCGCGCTCACGATTCCTGAAATGGTGTTTGGTCATCCCGTAGCCGGCCATCGAGAACCCGCTGAACACCCCGATCGCGAACAGCGGGATCAGCGCCTTCACCGATCCTTCGGTAACCAGCAGCAGCGCCACAGCGAGCCCCGCCAACAGCAGGATTCCGTTGGAGAACACCAGACGATGGCCGCGTTTGGTCAGCGGTCGGGGCAGGAAACGGTCCTCGGCAACGAAACTGGCCAGCGCGGGAAAACCGTTGAAGCCGGTGTTGGCGCCGGTGAACAAGATCGCGGCGCTGGACGCCTGCACCAGGAAATACAACACGTTCCCGAGGACGCTATGGCCGAACACCGTCCGGGCTATCTCGGAAAGCATGGACGGATACTCGTCCTTGTATGGCGTTGTGTGGGTGACGTGCGCCAGCCAGGAGACACCGATCAGCAGAAAACCGAGAATGCCGGCCATGACGGTGAGGACTCGACGAGCGTTGACGCCTTGCGGCTCACGAAAGACGTTGGTCGTGTTGGAGATCGCCTCCACGCCGGTCAATGATGAACCGCCATTGGCGAATGCGCGTAACAGCACCAGAATCGATGCACCCATCACCAGCCCATCGCCATTGCCGACGTGCACGGCTCCCGTGGCGTCAGGCACGTATTTGGGTAAACCCCAGAACATTTCGCGGATGAAGCCGGTGACGATTGTGACGGTGATCATGCCGACGAAGGAATACGTGGTGATCGCAAACGCCCGACCGGACTGCCGTACGCCCCGCAGATTCGCCAGGCAGATGATCAGCACCATTGCGATGGTGATTTCCAAGTGGTAGTTCCGTAACAACGGGATCGCCGAGACCACGGCCACCGTGCCGGCAGCCGGCTGCACCGCGACGGTGACGACATAGTCGATCAATAGCGCCGCGGCCGCGACTTGCGCCACCCGCGGGCCGAAGTTCTCCCGTGCCACCATGTACGAGCCGCCGGCTTGGGTATATGCCATCACGACCTGGCGATACGACGCAGCGACGAACAACAGGATCACCACGATGACACCGGTGATCGGGAGCAACAACGTGAAGGCGGCCATCCCGGCATAGGGCAGCAGTTCGACCATGATCTGTTCGGGTCCATAGGCGGTTGACGAGATCGCGTCCGGTGAGAGCGCACCGAGAGCAACCGGATTGGACAGTCTTTCCGATGCCAGCTGTTCGCTGGTCAGCGGCTTACCGAGGAAGATGCGCTTCCACACGTCGAAAAAAGACGGCGGTATCGACTGCCCGCTCGCCGAGGATGTCACAACGCATCACTTCCTCGAGTTACTTGATGACTGAGTGTGTGCTGTGCAGGTGGGGCTTCGTCGCCGTTCACCGGTTCCGGCGTGGCCTCCGGTGCACTCATTTGTGCTCGAAGTTCTCGCTCGGTTCGGCTCGCCTGCGCGATCCGGGACCGGATGTCGTAAGGCACGATCTGCGCCGTCGCACCCGGGATGCGGCTGATCGCCCGGGCCATCCGGTCGGCGGTGCGGTCGTGGAGCAGCCGACCCACCAGGGCCGAGTATGTTCGACGCGGCAGCAGCACGGTCACCTTGGTGCCCGGGCTTTCCTGCAGGGCCTGCAGCACCAGCTCCTGCGCGGCTCGGCTGAGCTGGCGGTCCGGGCACTCCACCAGCCGCAACGGAGTCTCGAGATCGAAATAGTCCCAGCGTTCTCGCAACCGCGCGGCATGGGCAGCATCCAGCACGAAATGCACAACGGTCAGATCGTCAGCGTGCAGTCCGTTGCCGTAGCGCAGCGCCTCGATCTCGGCGAGGTCGACCGATTCCACCAGGACGAACACTCGATGCCGCGCATACCTGGCCAGTTCGGGACGCTCAGTGCGCGACCTCTCCAGCACGGAGGCCTCGACGCGGTACTGCTTGTTGAGCCGCATCAACGCCCAGACCAGGAACGGGAAAACCAGCACGACGAGCCAGGCGCCCTCCCAGAACTTGGCCACCGCGAAGATCCCTACCACGACAGTCGACAGAATCCCGGCGGAGAGATTGATCACCAGCTTGCGGCGCCAACCTTGCCCTCGGTGGGTGAGATGGTGCTTGGTCATGCCGTAACCGGCCATCGAGAACCCGGTGAACACGCCGATCGCATAAAACGGCACCAACGCATTCACCGATCCCCCGGTCGCGATCAGCAGCACCAGCGACAGGGCAGTCAGCGCGATGATGCCGTTGGAGAACACCAAACGATGTCCGCGTTTCATCAGCGGCCGCGGCAGGAAACGGTCTTCGGCAACGAAGCTCGCCAGCGCAGGAAAGCCGTTGAAGCTGGTGTTGCCACCGGTGTAGAGGATCAGCGCGGTCGCGGCCTGAACGAGGAAGTACAGCACTTTTCCGATGAGTCCGTTGCCGAAAACCGCCCGGGCAATCTGCGACAGCATCGACGGATAGCCGTCGGCATAGGGGAAGGCGTGGGTCACGTGCGCGAGCCAGGCAACACCGGCCAGCAAGAAGCCGAGAATGCAGGCCATGACGGTGAGCACCCGACGGGCGTTGACGTTTTCCGGTTTCCGAAAGCTGTTGACCGTGTTGGAGATTGCCTCGACCCCGGTCAGCGACGAGCCGCCATTGGCAAAGGCGCGCAGCACGATGATAACCGTCGCACCCATGATCAGGCCGCCGCCTTGCTGAACCTTTACGGCTCCCTCCGTGTACGGATCCAGTAACGGCAAGCTGAAGAAGAACTCGCGAATGACACCAACCACAATGGTCAACGACACCATGGCGACGAAGAAGTAAGTCGGCAGCGCGAAACGCATTCCGGCTTCGCGCAATCCGCGCAGGTTGGCGTAACACATCACGAGCACAATGGTGATCGTCATCTCCAGGCTGTAGGGGCCCAGCACGGGTATCGCCGACACCACCGCCACCGTCCCGGCGGCGCACTGCACGGCCACGGTGACCACATAGTCGATGAGCAGCGAGGCGGCGGCGATTTGCGCTATCCGGGGCCCGAAGTTGTCCCGGGCCACCACGTACGAGCCGCCGGATCGGGTGTAGGCCATCACGACCTGGCGATAGGACGCGGCCACCAACACCAGGATCAACAAGATCACACCGGTGATGGGAAGTAGCAAGGCGAACGCAGCCAGCCCGGCAGCAGGCAGCAGTTCGATCATGATTTGTTCGGGACCATAGGCAGTCGACGAAATCGCGTCCGGTGAAAGAACGCCGAGTGCAACGGGATTGGACAGTCGTTCGTGTTGGAGCTGATCGGTGATCATGGGCCTGCCGAGGAAGGCCCTCTTACACGAGTCCGAGAAAGACGGCGATATCTTGTGCCCGCCGTTGGCCGACTGTGTCACAACGCATTCCTCACGCAAACTCGAATTCTCACGATCATCCCGCATCCCGCCAAGAGCCTAGATGCGCCGTACCCATCGCGCGCGCTGGACCGCAAACCAACTGCCCCGCCCAGTTCGTCTTTACAGAATCTTGACGCCTCCCCGCTTCCATCAAAGCCTACGATGCGGAGTGCCGGTCGGGGCTGAAACGCAGCGAGCAACCAAGTGTTCAGTCGACAATCAGCGCTCCGTCAACGAGTTCGTCGAACCGCTCGATGGCCTCGTCAGCCTCATCGTCGATGCCCCGAAGCGGGCCGCGATCAGCCAAGTAGCGCTGGGCGTACAACCGTGCGACCCGGGCTTTGCGGTCTCCCCGTCGGGTGGCTCGCTCCCAGGCGGCCTGCTCGGTGAGCAAAGCTCCGGCATAGACATCGCCGAGGAATTGTGTGAGCGGAAACAGCCGGGCTTCGGCCACGTCGCCGCGCAGCTTGGTCCAGGCAGTGATCGCCGCGTCGAGATCATCGACGCGACGACGCACCAGGTCGGTGGTGTCGTCATCGTCGGATACTGACACTGCGTCGCGCATCCGCGCCAGCAGCGGCTCATGCGCCCGGCTCCGCTCGATCCCCCGCCGCACGTCAAGGCAGAGGATGTTGTCCGGGCCTTCCCAGATCGTGTTGACCTGCGCGTCGCGCAAGAGCCTTGCCACCGGCCACGTTTCGATGTAGCCATTGCCGCCGTGGATCTCGATGGCATCCGAGGCCATGGCGATACCCAGGCGGCACACCTTCAGCTTGGTCACCGGCACGGCGATGCGCTGACGCACCGCACTGGGCTGTCGATGATTGGCGAATCCGACGCTGTCGAACACCAGCGCCTGGGCTGCTTCGACGTCCACGATCATCTCGGCCAGCTTGCGGCGCATCAACGGCTTGTCGATGAGCCGGTCGCCGAACGCACGCCGCTGACGGGTGTAGCACAGCGACTCCACCAGCGCGCGACGCGCGTTGCCGAGGGCGAACAGGGCGATGCCCAGCCGCGCCGCGTTGGTCAGCTCCATCATCCGGCCCAGGCCCTTGCCGTCGGCCGGGCCACTGTCGCTGCTTGGCTCGCCGGACAGCGGAAAAGCCTCTGCGTCGACAAACTCCACCTCGCCGGAGGCCACCGACCGCGTCCCGAGTTTGTCCTTCAGGCGGCGAATGCGGATCCCGTTGCGCGAACCGTCGCGGCGGGTGCGCAGCACGAGGAAAGTTGCCACACCGCGGGATGAGTCGGGCGCATCGTCGGGTTTGGCCAAGACGACGAACACCTTGCCGTCGCAGTTGGACGCGAACCACTTCAGGCCACTAATGAGCCATGTGGAGCCATCACCTCGTCGGGTTGCTGTCGTCTCCAGAGAGCCCAGGTCGGAGCCGCCGGTCCGTTCGGTCAGCAGCTGCGCGGTTTCGCCTTCCCACTCCCCGGAAGCAAATTTGGCCAGGACGTGGTCGCGCACGTCGGGCGGCGCGTAAGCGGCGACAAGTGACTTGACCATGTTGCCGCCGGTGCCCAACGCGCAGCCCATCCCGATGTCGGCCTGGTCGAGCAGGTAATTGGACGCGAACAAGGGCAGCGAGGGGTTGATCCCGGCGCGCCGGGCGTCCTCGCGCAGGTTCTTCTGAGCGGCGAGGATGGCGGCTTTCGAGGCACTGAAGGACGGGGGCTGGATGACTCTCGCTGACGTCATGTCCCCACCGGTCGTAACGCTCCAGCCGCGCCGGGTTGCGGTCGGTTTCCTCCGCCCAGCGCGCCACCGGGCCGCCCATCAGCTCGCCGATCCGGGCCAGGTGCGGCTCGGCAACCGCCAGCTCCGCAGGCTTGAGGTAGTAGGCCATGGTGAACTGCAGACTTGGGTCGGTCCGATACCAATTGAGCCCGACGGCCCCGCGATATTGGTCGGTTCGATAGCGCCGCGCCTTCTCGGAGGTCGCGAAGGGAAGCCGGTCGACTGCCTCGAGGTCGTAGTCGAATTGGTCGAGGTTGCCGGGTGGATCAGGCCGAACCATGCCGCGACGGTACCTGTTCTCGCCTGTGAGATTGCTTAGACCGTCAGCCGCTGGGCTGCAGCGTCGATCCGCCCGTCCGTCGCGGTGAGCGCCACCCGGACGTGCCGGGCACCGCCGGGCCCGTAGAACTCGCCGGGAGCGGTCAGAATGCCGCGCCGCGCGAACCAGTCGACGGTGTCGCGACACGCCTCGTCGCGGGTGACCCAGAGGTACAGGCCGGCCTCGGAGTGGTCGACTGTGAAGCCGGCCGAACGGATCGCACTCAGCAGTAACTTACGCCGTTGCGAATAGCGGAAGCGCTGCTCACACTCGTGAGCATCCTCGTCGAGCGCGGCGACCATTGCCGCCTGCACCGGCGTCGGAACCATCATGCCGGCGTGTTTGCGGACCGCCAGGAGCTCGGCGACCACTGCGGGATCACCGGCCACGAAACCGGCCCGGTAGCCTGCCATCGAAGAAGTCTTCGACAACGAATGCAGGGCCAGCAGGCCGGTATGGTCGCCGTCGCATACCGAGGGATGCAGCACAGAGTATGGCTCGCTCTCCCAGGCCAGACCCAGGTAGCACTCGTCGGAAGCCACCACAGCGCCCCGGTCACGGGCCCACCCGACGACTTTGCGCAAATGCTCCACACCGAGCACCCGCCCGGTCGGGTTGCTCGGGGAGTTCAGATACAGCAATGCCGGGGATTGCGGACCGAGCTGCGTCAGCGAATCCGCACGTACGACCTGCGCCTTGGCCAGCCGAGCACCGACGTCATAGGTCGGGTAGGCCAGCTCAGGCACCGCGACGACGTCGGAGGGGCCCAGGCCCAGCAACGTCGGCAGCCACGCTATGAGTTCCTTGGTTCCGATCCCCGGCAGCACCGCGGCTTCGGTGAGACCGGTAACGCCGTAGCGGCGGCTCAGCGCGGCGATGATCGACTGGCGAAGTGCTGGCGTGCCGGCGGTGGCCGGATAGCCGGAGGACGCACTGGCGCCGGCGAGGGCCTCGCGGATCACCTCGGCGACCGGGTCGACCGGTGTACCGACGGACAAGTCGACGATGCCCCCCGGATGTGCGCCGGCAACCCTCCTGGCCTCGTCGAGGGTGTCCCACGGGAAGTCAGGTAGCCCCGCCGACACTGCCGGCCGGCGAGTCCGCAAGCCGCTCAGTCGCCCTCGCCCTGCGGCGGCAGATCCTTGACCACCTGCGGGTCGTTTTCGGTCATGCCGACCTTCGCCGCGCCACCCGGTGACCCGAGCTCGACGAAGAAGTCTGCGTTGATCTGCGTGTACTGGCCCCACTGCTCGGGCACATCGTCCTCGTAATAGATCGCCTCGACCGGACATACCGGCTCGCACGCCCCGCAGTCCACGCACTCATCGGGGTGGATGTAGAGCATGCGGGCGCCCTCGTAGATGCAGTCGACCGGACACTCCTCGATGCAGGCCTTGTCTTTGATGTCGACGCAGGGTTCGGCGATCGTGTACGTCACAGACGTCTCCTCACGGTCTCCTCCAGATGCTGTTCAGTGTGGTCAGTGACCATATGCCCGACCGCGTCACCGGGCGTCGACGCGGTTTCGCTGATTACTGATACTAGACGTTGCAGATAAATTCAACCACCGACCCCGGCTCTCCGGTGTGCACTTCGCCCCCTCCCACGCCTACCCAGTGTTGCGGGCGGGCGCGCAATGCCGCGTCCGACGGCGGGTCGGCGTACAAACACGCTCGCTCGCGCCAGGGGTGCTAGGCCGCCAGGGGCGCGTAGGTGGTGGTGCGCTGTCGGGCAGGACGTCCGATGCCTTCGGCGATCGCCACCAACTCGGGCACCGTCTTGGCCGACCCGTATTCCGAACCCGCCATCCGCGAAATAGTCTCCTCCATCAGCGTGCCGCCCAGGTCGTTGGCGCCACCGTTGAGCATCACTTGGGTGCGCTCGACGCCGAGTTTGACCCAGCTGGTCTGGATGTGCGCAATGCGCCCGTGCAACATGATCCGAGCTAGGGCATGCACCGCGCGGTTGTCGCGATGGCTGGGCCCGGGGCGTGCCGCGCCGGCCAGATACAACGGTGAATTGTGGTGCACGAAGGGCAACGGCACGAATTCCGTGAAACCGCCCGTGCGGTCTTGAATTCGACGCAGGACATTGAGATGACCGACCCAGTGCCGAGGGGTGTCGACATGGCCGTACATCATCGTCGACGACGAGCGCAGCCCGACTTCATGAGCAGTTGTCACCACCTCGATCCACACCGACGTCGGCAGCTTGCCCTTCGTCAGGACCCACCGGACCTCGTCGTCGAGGATCTCGGCGGCGGTGCCGGGAATGGTGTCCAATCCGGCCTCGCGCAGGCCGGTCAGCCAGTCACGGATACTGAGGCCGCTTTTGGTGACGCCGTTGGCGATCTCCATCGGGGAGAACGCGTGCACATGCATCGACGGCACCCGCGCCTTGACCGCGCGCACCAGATCGCCGTAGCCGGATACCGGCAGCTCCGGGTCAATGCCGCCCTGCATACACACTTCGGTGGCGCCCTCGACGTGAGCTTCCCAGGCGCGGTCGGCCACCTCGACTGTGGACAGCGAATACGCGTCCGCGTCGCCCTTGCGCTGGGCGAAGGCGCAGAATCTGCAGCCGGTGTAGCAGATGTTGGTGAAGTTGATGTTGCGGTTGACGACGAACGTCACGTCGTCGCCGACAACATCTCGACGCAGCGAATCGGCCAGTGCGGCAACAGCATCGAGAGCTGGACCGTCAGCCGATGCCATCGCGAGGTACTCGGCGTCGCGACATCCGGCGGGATCGCGTTCGGCGGCGCGCAGCGCAGCCAGCACATCGGTATCGATCCGCTCGGGCGCGCGGAGCGCCAGCTCGTGGACATGGGCGCGCACGGAATCCCAATCGCCGAAAGCGCTGTCGAGATCGGTGCGGCTCCGAGTGCTGCGGCCTTCGGTATCGATGCTTGCGTTCAGATTCACCCGGCCGGCCGAGGTGACGTCATCGGGCTCCTGCCAGGGCATACCGACGGGCTTGGCGTCGCGGGCCAACCCGGTCGCCGGATCGGCCAGCGCAGCGACATGCCCATGCACGCGCGGATCGATCCACCCCGCGTCTGCCTGCACATATTTAGGGTGAGCGGTCAACCTCTGCACCAACTGATATCCGGCCTCGGCGGTGACACCCGCGAGCTCCGCCAAAGCGGGCCAAGGCCGTTCGGGGTTCACGTGATCCGGCGTGAGCGGCGAGACGCCGCCCCAGTCGTCGACACCCGCGGCGATCAGTGCCAGGCACTCACCGCGCGACACCAGGTTCGGCGGTGCCTGGATACGCATCGCGGGACCCAGCACCAGCCGTGCCACCGCCACCGTCGCGAGGAAGTCGTCGATCCCGGTGTCGGGCACCGATGACATAACGGTGTGTTGCTTAGCCCGGAAATTCTGCACGATGACTTCTTGAATGTGCCCGAACTCCTTGTGCGCCTTACGAATAGTGTGCAGGGTATCCGCGCGTTCGGTGAGCGTTTCCCCGATGCCGACCAGCAGGCCCGTGGTGAACGGGATGGATAACCGGCCCGCGTCGGTCAACACCCGCAACCGCACCGCCGGGTCTTTGTCCGGACTACCGTAATGAGCAAGACCTTTGGTTTCGAATAACCGCCGCGACGTTGTCTCCAGCATCATGCCCATCGATGGGGCTACCGGTTTCAGCCGAGACATCTCCGACCAGCTCATCACACCAGGGTTGAGGTGGGGCAGCAGTCCGGTCTCCTCCAGCACCCGAATCGCCATTGCCCGCAGGTAGGCCAACGTCGAGTCGTAGCCGCGTTGCTCCAACCATTGCCGCGCCTCCGGCCACCGATCCTCTGGACGATCGCCGAGGGTGAAAAGTGCTTCCTTGCAACCGAGCTCACCGCCACGCCGAGCTATTTCGACGATTTGGTCAGGCTCGAGATACATGCCCGCTCCGCGAGCACGCAGCTTGCCTGGCACGGTGACGAATGTGCAGTAGTGGCACGCGTCACGGCACAGCTGAGTAACCGGTATGAAAACCTTGCGCGAATAGGTAATTGGCAGCTGACCGGTTGGGCTGCGTCGTCCGGCGGATTTCAACCCGGCGTCGCGCACCCGCGCCGCGCTCCGGCACAGGTCGGCCAAGTCGTCGCCGCGTGCGGTCATCGCGACGGCCGCCTCGTCGATGCTGAGCACCACCCCGTCGCGAGCTCTGCGCAAAACACGCCGCAACGCGCTGGAGGGCTCGGCTGTAGATGTCGGCGGGACGCCAGGGCTGGGCAGGTCTGTATTGCCTTGCGGGTTCAGAGCCACTCCCCGTTAACGTCGGATCGCTGGGAAATCATCCGCACCTTTCACTCAAGTCCGAACACCGGCGCATGGCATGATCGCCAGATTAGACCTCGGCCGGGCCGGCGCGGACATCGCCGTGGCTACGTCGGTGGTCCCGTCTGCACTGGTCTGACCGGGTGAAGGCGCCGCCACAACACCCAGGCCGGCGGGGCGACACCCAAGGCAATGAGCAGCAGCGCGCCGTATGCCATGACCCCCTGGCCGCCGAGGATGATGTCGTCACCGGGGCCACCGAAGGTCATCAATGTGATTGTCAACAGCCAGGTCCACAGCGGGATCGTGGCGACCCGCGCCGACACTGTCCACCGCATGGCGGCCCAGACCAGCGCCGCATTGAGCAGTCCACTCACCAGGGCACTGATCGGGAAGGGTATGGAGCCTATATAGGAGGGCAGTAAAAAAGCGCCGGCCAGCGCAGAGAGAATCCCGTCGACGGCCAGCAGGGCCAGCACCACGAACCGGACGGCGGGATCTGTCCCAGCCGTACCGTCAGCCGACGTAACCGATGGCTTCGTCGGACTCCATGTGGGCTGCTCTCGAGCTGCGATGCTGTTCGGGCGGTCACCCACCGGAGGTTGCTATGTCGGATTTATCGCTGTTGCAGTTCGGTTCCAGATCGGGGTCCATGCCGTTCCTTCCTTAGCTGCGTGATCCGCAGCCTACCGCCCAAAACGACGGCCCCGTTGGGTTCGGTGACTACGCTGTACGTCGCACCGTCGCCGCAACACCGGCTGGTGACCTGACATCTCCTCAAACCCACAAGACAATAAACGATTTCGGTCTCTTCGCGAGTAAAGCCACGCTCCGCCAATGAGAAACGACAACGGCTAGGATCGCTGCATGGCAGAGCAGGCGAAGGCTGTCCGTAGCCGCCGACGGGGCGAAGCACTCGAGCACGCACTGTATGAGGCGACGCTGGCCGAACTAGCTGACGCGGGCTATGCCGGCTTGACCATGGAAGGGATTGCGGCGCGGGCCCGCACCGGGAAAGCAGCGCTGTATCGACGCTGGTCGACCAAGGATGCGTTGGTGCAAGGGGCGCTGCTGTACGCGCTCCCGCCGTTGCCTGAGCCGCGCCCGGACCGCTCGGCCCGCGAGAATTTGCTGGCCGCTTTCTCGGCGCATTGCGATGTCGTTTCCGGCAAGACCGCGTTCCCGAGCCTGGCCATAATGGGTCAGCTCATCCACGACCCAGAGCTTCGCGCCATTTTCGCCGATGCTGTGGTGGCGCCCCGACTGCGGATCATCGAGGCCATCTTGAAAACCGGCGAAGGTAGCGGCGAAATCGAGCCGGACATGCTGACGTCGCTGACCGCCCGAGTCGGACCAGCGTTGATCAACCAGCATTTGATGCTCACCGGGGCTCCGCCGAACCGGCGCCAGCTCAGCCGCATCGTGGACACCGTGATACCGCACACGGCGCCGTGAGCGCCGTCTGACACTAGTCGAGGCGGGTCGCTGCGACCGCCCAGACCGGGAAGTGCACCTTGTGGTTCCCCAGCAGCGGCTCAAGGGCTTCCAGGCGATGTTGCATCGGCGCGAATCGCGCTGCCATCTCCGGATTGGACGCCATCATGTCGGTCATGAAGGTCAAAGTCCGCGGGCTGAAGATGGCCAGATAGGGGGAGGTACCAACATAGTCGACCTGCCATCCGCTCGGACCGAAGACCCGCTCGAAGTTGTCGGCCGGCAGGCCGTCGAATTGCAAACCGTTGACGTTGTGCGTCCGAAATCGAACATGAACAATCGCGCGCCAGGACAGGTTGCCCGATGTAAAGCTTGCGCGTACCGCCTTTGGGTTTGCTAATCGTCCAGAAATACGTGGTAGAAGGCGCTGTCGACCACCGTGTCGAACCGACCCTCGAACCCGTCGAGCGCCGTTGCGTCGGTCAGCTGGAAGTCGACAGGCTCGGGCCTCCGATGTCCCGGGGAATCAGCTGATCCGACGACCGCTCGACACCGTAGAGCTCCTTACTTCATTGGCCAACCGCGCCAACGCAGTACGTCGACCAATAGATCCACTTTAGCCCCGGGAAGGAAGGAACGCTAGCGGCTACTACCGAACGGGGTGGGCTTGAGCTCAGGTCAGAAAAGGCTCATCAAGACAGTGCTGATCTCGGTGGAGATTGTGCTGAAATCGGCGGAGATCGTGCTGACGTCGGGCGCGAGGTTGCTGAAGTCGCCGAAGTCGAACAGGTTGCCGACTGCTGCGGTGAACGCCGTCGCGTCGAGGTTGCCGAGCTCGGTGAAGGTGGTGGTGAGATCGGCGGAGTTGAGGCCGGCTATGTCTGCCAGCAGCGCCGCGTTCTGATCGAAGATGCCCTCGATGCCGCCGAGGTCACCGGTGTCAAAGACGTTGGTGGGATCCGCTGCGGTGCCACCGACACCGGTGAGCAGACTCGCGGTGAGGGCTTCGGGCACAGTCATTCCATTGAACGCGGCTGGCATGTTGCTGTCGTAGTCTGCCCCGATCAGGCTGTTCAACGCGTTTTCCTCAGTCGATAAGGGTAGATTTTCGATATTGATCAGCCGGTCGACGACACCGTTGAAGGCGCTGTCGTTGCCGCCGAAGACCGCCGCCTCGGCCAGCAGCTCTTCGTGCAATAAGTTGCTGTTGAAGATCAGCTCATCACTGATGAGGGTCTGATCGAAGGCTTCGAACGCGTTGCCCAGGGCAACGACGTCCATCGAAATGGACGCGCCCAAAGCAAGGTTGAAGGCGGCGAGATAGTTGCCGGTCACGCCCTCAAGGCCGCCGACGTGGCCACTCAGGAACGGAGTGGGATCGCCGGCACCGCGCATTCCGACGCCAGGACCTGTCCCGCCGACGTCGAGCAGACTGGAGTTGATGGCCGCGGAATCGAAATTGTCTGCCCCGAGGACACTGTTCGCCAGATTTTCGGCAGTGCCCAACACCAAGTTGTTGCCATCCGACAGCCGGTCCAGGACGAGGGGGTCGGTCAGACCCGGGAGCGCCGAGGTGATAACCGGTGTCGATGCCTCTTCGCGAGCGACAAAGCCACTGTTGTAGGCCAACTCCTCGCTGACAAGCGCGGCGTTCGAACTTAGCTCCTCCGCCTGCAGATTGAGTAAGGGGTCGGCGAAAATCGGTCCGACCGTCCCGACCAGAGGAACCAGCGCGTCTACTGAACCGAGATCGCTGCCCGACGAGACCAGCGCGAATGGCCGCGCCTGAATGCCCAGATCACACGGGGTCACCGGGGTCACAGCAATAACGCTGCCTGCCGTTAGGGCAGCAGTTGCGGTGAGGTACGACCGAGCGACGAATACCATGGCATCTCCCAGCTAGCTGCAGTTCGTCACGACCCGCACCGGAGACTACCTGAGGGCAGGCTGAGGAAGGTTCGATTTGTGAGTCTTCCCTGCGCGCCCGCTAAGGTGCGGTCTTCAGCCACTGCCCGGCGTCGCCCACGATGCCGACCGGGACTGCGCCCGACAGGCTGACGTTCTGCACGCTGGGTCCGGCGGCAACGATCGTCGTGTCCTGCAGGATCGGCAACACCGTGGACATATCCCAAAGCCGGGGCTCGACCGCATTGACCACGTCATTGATGTTCTTGGTTCCGTTGAGGGCGGCCACGATATTGGCCTGAACGGTGCTGTCGCAGATGCCGGTGATGTTCGACGGCGCCTGCACCAGCGCGCCGGGCTCCGGCGCCCGGCTTGCCGTCGTCGACGTGGGCGTCGTCGGGTGACTGGTGGTGCCGCCGGCCGGCGCCGGAGCCGGGTCCGATTTCGTCGTCGTCGCCGCCCCGGACGTCGACACCGCCGTCGCCTCCAGCGCCGGACAGCCATACCGCGAGGCCAGCGAAGTCGCTAGATTGCCGCCGGCCTGATGCCATCCGACGATCGCATCAACCCGGTTGTTGACCAACGCGTCTCGGTAGAGCACAACCGGATCCAGGGCCAGCACTGTCGCCGCGATGCCGACGTCGCGCAGTTGGTCGGCGGCCGTGTTGGCCACCGCCGCCGAGGTCGGGTCGTTGGCCGCGACGCCGATCACCAGAGAAAGTTGTTTGCCGTCCTTGGCGATGCGGCCGCGAGTTGTTTCCGACGATCCGGGATTGGCCGGTGTGGTCGTCGATTCGGCCGATGGCGCGATGTCGTTGTCGATCTGGTAACCGGAGGACTGCAGCAGCGCGAGCGCCGCGGCCTTCGTCATCGCCGGCGGCGCTGCCGGCACATACCCGGGATCGCTGGGACTGCGGATTTGCGCCTGGTCCAGCGTCACGGTGTTGTCGCTGCCGGCGCCCACCGCGGCGAGCAGGTCAACGTCAAGCAAGCCCAGAATGGCCTTTCGCACCACGGCGTCGGCCAGCTTGGGCACGTTGGCGCGCAGCGTGAGCTGCATGACCCTCGGTGTCATGATCCGCGCGGTCCGCACATCGGGGATCGCGGACAACTGCGCGAATGCCGCTGAGCCGCCATGCACCTGAGCCACCTGGGTATCACCGTTACGGATTGAATCGGCCAGCGCTGCCGGCGCGCCGGCTCGGCGGAACAAGACGAGATCCGGCTTGGCCGGCGGGCCCCAGTACCGGTCGTTGCGTGCGAGGAGGATCTCGTCGCGCTGCGGGTCGATGGTTTCGACCCGGAACTGTCCACCGGTCACCGGTAGCGCCCGGACCAGCCCGGCCGGGAACCCGCCTGGCACGTCTTTGACGATATGGGCCGGCAAGATGTTGCTGAACAACTCCTGCCAGGCGGGATATGGCTGTGCGAACGTGACAACCGCCTGCTTGCCGCCGTCGATCGACTGCACGCCGGTAATCAGGTCATAGCCGGCCGGATCGACGACACCGGGCTGGCTGACCATCTGTCGCCACAGGTACCAGAAGTCGTCGGCGGCGATCGGCGCGTTGTCTGTCCACTGAGCCTCAGGCCGGATCTTGTAGGTCACCGTGAACGGGTTGTCGTTGGTCACATCGGCCGACACCAGCAGCGTCGGGTCCATCTCCCACCGGGACCCCGTCGGACTGTTGGGATCGGATATCGGCCGGAACGCGCTGGGCAAAACCAGCGCACTGATCGCGGCGTTGACCGCAGAAAGATCGGACAGCAGGTGCGGATTGAACCCGGCACCGATCGAGTCGATTCCCATGATGATCTGGGTGACCTGTTGGGGCGGCGGCATCGAGGTGCGCTGCGTCTCTGTACTTTGCGGGGCCGGCGGAGGGCTGACCGTGCACCCCATCACCACCAGAACCGGTGCCGACAGCAACGCGCCGATCCTGACGCGGCCGCGGCCACCTGATTTGGGCACGTCCATCAGGGTATCGGGGCCCGTTTGACGATCCGCGCAAGACGCTAGTGCGCCGTGCGCGAATCTGTTGCTAGCTCTCGCGGGCGGTTTGTCGCAACCGTTCGCGCTCGGCGGGGCCACTCACCACCTAGCCCCGCGCTTTCGCCCGGGCCCGGCTGCGCGCCCGCACGGTCGCATTGAGTTCGACTTTGCGAACGCGGATCACCTCGGGTGTGACTTCGACGGATTCGTCGGGCGCGCAGAACTCCATGGCCTGTTCGAGGTCCAGTTCGATCGGCTTAGTCAGAGTTTCGATGACGTCGGCGGTCGACGATCGCATGTTGGTCAATTTCTTCTCACGGGTGACATTGAGGTCGAGGTCTTCTGGACGCGGGTTGACGCCGACGACCATGCCCTCGTAAGTGTCCTGGCCAGGTTCGACGAAGAATTGGCCGCGGTCGGCCAATTGCAGCAGCGCAAACGGAGTGATGGTGCCGGCACGGTCGGACACCAGCGATCCGGTGTGCCGGGCGCGGATCTCTCCCGCCCATGGTTGGTAGCCGTTGAACACGGCGTTGCCAATCCCGGTGCCACGGGTCTCGGTGAGGAAATCGGTGCGCCATCCGATCAGCCCACGGCTGGGCACCACAAAGTCCATTCGCACCCAGCCGGTGGTGTGGTTGGCCATTTCCACCATCCGGCCTTTCCGTCCGGCCATCAGCTGTGTGATCGATCCGACGTATTCCTCGGGGCAGTCGACGGTCAGCGTCTCGAACGGCTCGTGCAGCTTGCCGTCAATGGTCTTGGTCACCACCTGCGGCTTGCCGACGGTTAATTCGAAGCCTTCCCGGCGCATCTGTTCGACCAGCACGGCAAGCGCCAGCTCGCCGCGGCCCTGCACCTCCCACGCGTCTGGCCGACCGATGTCCAGCACGCGGACCGAGACATTGCCGACCAATTCGGTGTCCAGCCGCGATTTGACCATCCGCGCGGTCAGCTTGTGGCCGGGCACTTTGCCCGACAGCGGTGATGTGTTGGTACCGATGGTCACCGCGATCGCCGGCTCGTCTACCGTGATCCGCGGCAGCGCAACCGGATTGACTTGATCGGCGAGAGTGTCGCCGATCATGATGTCCGGGATGCCGGCGACCGCGACGATGTCGCCTGCGACGGCCTCCTCGGTTGGTGAGCGCTCGACGCCCTCGGTGGCCAGCAGCTCGGTGACCTTCGCGGCGGCGACAACGGGTTGGCCGTCGATCTGGCGCAGCCACGCTACCTGTCGGCCTCTGCGCAAGCGGCCGTTGTAGATGCGGATCAGCGCCAACCGGCCCAGGAACGCCGACGCGTCGAGGTTGGTCACCAGGGCCTGCAGCGGCGCGTCCGGGTCACCGCTCGGCGGTGGAATATGTTGCAGCAGAACGTCGAACAGCGGATCGAGGTTGTCGCCCGCCGGGACCTCGCCGTCGGGCGGCGGCACCGTGCTGGCCACCCCGGCGCGCCCGGATGCATATAGCGTCGGCAACCCCAGTGCTTCTTCGGCGGCCCTGGCCGCTTCGTCGTCGAGGTCGGCGGCCACGTCGAGCAACAGATCGTGGCTGGCGTCGACGACCTCGGCGATGCGGGCATCGGGCCGGTCGGTCTTATTGACGACGAGGATCACCGGCAGATGCGCCGTCAGCGCTTTGCGCAGCACGAACCGGGTCTGCGGCAGCGGGCCCTCAGACGCGTCCACCAGCAACAAAACCCCGTCGACCATCGACAGGCCACGTTCCACCTCGCCGCTGAAGTCGGCGTGGCCTGGGGTGTCGATCACATTGATCACCGTCACGCTGCCGTCGGGGTGATGGCGGTGCACCGCGGTGTTCTTGGCGAGGATGGTGATGCCTTTTTCGCGTTCGAGGTCACCGGTGTCCATCACGCGTTCGGTCATCTCGCCGCGCTCGTGCAGCGCGCCGGACTGCCGCAACATGGCGTCGACCAGCGTCGTCTTGCCGTGGTCGACGTGCGCGACGATGGCGATGTTGCGGAAATCCACGCCGGTGATTCTGGCAGCGACGGTCCCGGATAGCGAACCGGTGGAGACGAACCCCGTCACCTGAGCTGAAAATGGGGGAAAACGCAACAAAATCTCAGTTTTTCTTCAGTTTTAGATATTTTTACGCTCAGGGTTATTAGAGTTGGGCTGCTCACGGCGTTTTAAGCGCCAGGTCACGCTCAGGAAGGAGCTTCCAATGAACACCCGCCGTATCGCCTTCACCCTCGGTGTCGCTGGTGGCGGCCTGGTGGCCGCCGCATTTTTACAGGCGGCTGTCGCCACGGCCGATGATGCCTTCGGCTTTGTGCCGGATCCCGGGTATGCACCCAGGGTTGAGTACACCGACGGGCTTCCGCCGCTCTACCAGAATGTGCTGGGTTATGACGAATTCAACTGGGTCGACCTAACCAAGGGCACTACCGCTGCCCCCGACGTGGTCGGCACCTTCAATGCCGACACGAGTGACGTCACGACCGCGTTCGGCATAACCAATGAGGAGTTGCTCGTTGACAGCGCCGACCTGTCCGGCGTCCACCCGGCCGTCGGATCGGTCTTCGACATCACCAACTTCGGTGGTGGTTTTGAGAACGTCTATACCGACCTGGTGGGGGCGGGACCCAGCGGAGCGAATCTGATCACAGATGTGCTCGAGACGCCTTTGGGATTCGACGTCACCATTCCGACCACCTTCGACGCGGCGGCTGATGTTGTCGCAGGCTCCATATTCCCCTGAGCCAAGCGCGTTCGGTGTCGAACCGGAGACCCAGGTCGCGGGCGTACGCGGCCTGGGTATCACCGGTTGAGGCGCCGCGGCCCACTTGCCGGGCAAATTGCTGCCGTCAGCGCCGGTAGCCAGGCCCGGTCGGCGGGCACCCAGTCGATGTTCGGCAGCTGCGCGGCCGTCACCCAGCGCAGCGCCCGATGGTCATGCGGATAGGGATGGCCGCGGAGCAGCCGCGCTTGGTAGGCCCGCAGCGTGATTGCGCGATCCAACCGGATGTCGTCGCCCAGCCGCTCGCCGACGGCGACCTCGACGCCGAGTTCCTCGGCCAACTCACGGGCCAGGGCAGCCGGTTCAGTTTCACCGGGTGTGACCTTGCCGCCGGGCAGTTCCCAGCGGCCCGCCAGATCCGGCGGCCCCCAGCGTTGTGCCACCAGCACCGCGGACCCTGAGATCAATGCGCCTGCGACAACGATCTGGTTCGGCATCGCGTGTGACGGTATACGGTCGGCAGATGGCTGTGTTGACCGATGAGCAGGTAAATGCCGCACTGTCGAAACTTGACGGTTGGCAGCATGCCGACGGCGCGCTGCGCCGGTCAATCAAATTCCCGTCGTTCCTCGCCGGCATCGACGCGGTGCGCCGCGTAGCCGAGCACGCTGAAGCGCAAGACCATCATCCCGACATCGATATCCGCTGGCGCACCGTGACTTTCGCGCTGGTAACACATTCGGAGGGCGGCATCACCGACAAGGACGTCGCGATGGCGCACGATATTGACGGAATCCTCGCGGTCTAACAAATCGAGCCACCGGCCGTAGGTTCTCGTATTCAGCGGTTCGCCGCTGATCGTGCGGCGGTAACGATCCACGTCAACGTCGCCAGCGTCGCCACGATGTAAATCATGCCTCCCCACGCCAGGTACCAAGCGCGACCGTTTTGCCAAATGCTCGGCTGGGCAAAGCTCAGCAGCCATGGCACGCCGATCAGAATCAGCACCAGCCAACTCCAGCCCAGAATCCGGGCACCACGACGCTCGCGCAGGGGTCCGTGAATCAGCCAGATCATCAGCGGCACCAGCCACACCCAGTGATGGGTCCACGAAATCGGCGCCACCAGTAGCCCGTACAACTCGACCACTAGCAGTAGCCCCAGTCGATCCGGTTCCGCGGCGCCAGTGTTCAGTGCCCGCCAAGCCAGGATGGCCAGCACGGTGGTCACCGCGATGGCAGCCAGCACCAGCGGGCCATATCCCAGATCATGGCCGAAGACCCGGCAGATCCCTCCCCGCCAGGACTGGTTGAATGTCGTGCAGATCGGCCCGACTCGGTCGGTATTCCGCACTAATTTGGTGAAATAGTAACGGGTTTCGCCGCCCACTACGAAGGCCGATAGGGCGACGGTCGCGGCGAACACCACGGCCGAAAACACCGCTGCGCCCCAGCGACGAACACCGGCAAGATAGAACCCGGTGGTCGCCGGCGTCAGCTTTATCCCGGCCGCCACGCCGACCAGGAAGCCCGACAACCACCACCGTGTGCTGTACGCCGCCCAAAGTCCGGCCATCACCAGCAGGACGTTGATCTGCCCGTAGTCGAAGGTGCTGCGCAGGGGCTCGGTCCAGATTGCAATCGCGGTCCAGGCCATCGCGACCCGGTGACCGCGGTCGGCGGCTACGCCGAGCAAGCGCTGGCTCAGGCGAACCACTCCGTAAAGCGCGGCCATGGTCCCGACCTGCCAGCAGAACGCGACGAGGCCGAACGGGAGTAGGTGCAGCGGGTAGAAAACGATCGCGGCAAAGGGTGGATAGGTGAACGGTAACGGGAAATCCGGTGTTTGGTCGGCGTAGACGTAGCTGTACAGGGTGCCGGGGTGGTCGAGGGCAGCCCCACCGCCGATATAGACGTGCAGGTCGACGAAGTTGGCCCCATTGGGGGCGAAGTAAGTCCACGCAAGCCGCGCGGCGACGCTTAGTGCCAAGAGCGCCGGACCGGCACGGTGAAACGACCTCGCCTGCCGGCGCCTGCTGGGTGCCGCCACGGCGGCCGATGTGGTCTCTATCTGGCCGACTTTAGCGACGCCTTCGCTCGGTCAGCCCAGCTCCCGCCAACCGGAGCGCCGGCACGCGAGCCGGTAACCGCTACCGCTCGGTGCGATAACGATCAAATAAATGCCACACGTGTCACTTGAGTCACTCGAGCATCCCGCGAACTATCAGGCCCGACTGTTGTCGAAAACCAGGGAGAGTCATGTCAATCATCTGGACCGTGTTACGCGCCACCGCCATTTTGGGGGGCTTGATGGCCGCGCTGCTGACGGGCGGCATCGCTCACGCCGATACCGCCCCACCGGTGCCGACGCCCAGCATCGGCGGAATCGGCGAGCAGTTATCGACTGCGGCGGCCAATGCGCCGCAGGTTCTGCAGAACTTCGGCTCGGCCCTCGGCGTGCTGCCACCGCCGGCGCCCGCGTCACCACCGCCATTGGCCGGCGCGTCGATCACTGTGCCGCAACCGGCACCTAGCGCCGCCGCGCCAGGGGCCGCGCTTCCTGCGACGCCCGGCGCTGTCCCCGGGATCAGCTCGGTGTTGCCACAGGCACCCGCCGCCACACCCCGGCCGTCGACCATTCCCGGGAGTGCTCCCGCACCGGCCACCACGCCTGGCACGATGCCGTCGGCGCAACTCGACCTGCCGCAGTTGCCGTTCCTTCCGGTGCCACTGCCGCAACAGATCTCGCTGCCGGGCGCGCTGACTTCGCTGGCACCGGGTGGTCTGCCGCTTCCCCATGGCGTCGCCCCGACCGCACCGGCTCTCGGCGTTCCGGCCGCACCGACCGACGCGTTGTTGGTTCCGCTGTCCGCATTGCCCTGACGCCGATCCGCTAGTAACCACCCCAGGACTGGAGAAATCGTGAATCGCACTGGTCGCCTGACCAAGGCCTTTGTGCTCGTCGCCCTCGCATCGACGGCCGCGCTTGGGCTCAGCCCCTGTGCGGCAGCCGATCCGGCACCGCCGCCGCAGCCGGGACCGGCGCCTCAACTACCGGGTCTTCCGGCGCTGACGCAGTTAAGCCCGATCATTCAGCAAGCGGCCGCTGATCCTCAGTCGGCGTCGCAGTTGCTGATGGCCGCTGCGTCGGCGTTCGCCAGTAGCTCGACAGCTCCGGCGGAATCGAAGAACGTCGCCTCGTCGGTGAACCAGTTTGTGCAGGACCCGGCGGCCCACGTCCCGCCGGCGGGTGTGACGCCGGGCGCTCAGGCGCACCTGCCGACGGGTATCGACCCGGCCCACGCCGCCGGACCGGCATTGGCCCCGCCGGCTGCCGCGCCCGCACCGACGGCGACGGCGGCGCCCGCCGCGGCCACCGGACCGGCCGCGGCTCCGGCACCGGCGCCGCCTAGCGCCGCACCGGCACCACCGGCTTCGCCTGCGCCTGCCCCGGCTGCGGCTATTGTCCCCAGCCCGGCGCCAGCGGGCGACGCGCCTGCCGCCGCGGCGGCTCCTGGTTTCGGCCCCGACACCCCGGTGACGCAGGACTTCATGTATCCGTCGATCGGCCAAGGCTGCTTGGCCGACGGCGGCAACTCGATTGCTCCGGCGTTGTCAGTGGCGGGACCGGCGAAGATTCCGCTGCCGGGCCCCGGACCGGGGCAGACTGCCTACGTGTTCACCGCCGTGGGCACATCTGGTCCCGCGGACGTCCAGAAGCTGCCGCTGAATGTCACCTGGGTCAACCTGACCACTGGTAAATCAGGCAGCGCCACCCTCAAACCGCGTTCCGACATCAACCCGGAAGGCCCCACGACACTGACCGCGATCGCCGACACCGGGTCCGGCAGCATCATGTCGACGATCTTCGGGCAGGTCAGCACCAAGGACAAGCAGTGCCAGTTCATGCCCACAATCGGTTCGACGGTGGTGCCTTAGTCTTCGTGGCGTGAGTCCTTGCCGCGAGCGTGCGTAATCGTGCACCTGCAGTGGCGTGTCGCTGTACCGACACGCGTGCTCGCGGCGAAGGCGAGTCAGTAGGCCATGAAAAGAATTGCATCGCGGTCGTATTCCAGACCGGGATGGACCTCGGCGAGATGCGCCTGAGTCAGTTCGACCAGCTCGTCCTCGTCCTTGCCGACTATCGCCTCGCCGCACGGACACGTTATATGCGTCTTCACCTTGCCGTCCTCCACTCAACCTTGACTACTGGGGCGTCTTGGCCGCCTTCATCTGCTTCTTGTAGGACCGCACCCGGTCCAGCGAACGAGCATCGACGATGTCGGCCACCGACAGGTGAGCGCCGGCTTTGCCGTACTCCCCTGCAGCGGCTCGCCAGCCCGCCGGCTTCACACCGTATTGCTTGCCCAGCAGCGCCAGAAAGATCCTTGCCTTCTGGTCGCCGAAACCGGGCAACTCCTTCAGCCGCCGCAGTACCTCGGCTCCGTCAGGCTCCTCGGCGATCCAGACCGCGGTCGCGTCACCGCCATAACGGTCCACGATGATCTGCGCCAGAGTCTGGATACGTTTGGCCATTGAACCCGGAAAGCGGTGTACCGCGGGCCGTTCCGCGCACAGAGCGGCGAACTTGTCCGGGTCGTAGTCGGCTACTGCGTGCGGGTCGAGCCCACCCATGCGGTCGGCGATCTTTTTCGGACCCGCGAACGCTGTTTCCATCGGGACCTGCTGGTCGAGCAGCATGCCCACGAGCAACGCGAACGGGTCGGAACTCAGTAACGCGTCGGCGGCGGCCTCTTGAACCAGTTGAAGCTTCGGCACTGCCACAGTTTAAGACGGTGCTGCGCCGAAGCGTCGTTACTCAGAGGCCGCCGCACTGCGCCGGGCCGTTGAAGATGGTGGCTCACGGAGGGCAGTTGGGGTCACGCGGGCCTACGGTGTGGGGATACACCCCTTCTCCGAGCCGAAGGAGCTGCTTCACATGACTGCTACTACCGTCGCAACGCCGCGGGATCGGCAGCTCAGAAGGCTCGCGGCAGTCACCGGCCTGTCGTGTATCGCCATCGGCACCTACCATGCTGCATTCGGAACGGCATCGGTGCCAGGTGCGACGGATGCCAACGCGACGGTCGATTCCCGCGAGCGGTTCTACTCCGTCTATTTCGCCGGCTACGGCATCGCGTGGCTGCGGGCATTGCGGCGCTCTCCGATCCGGACCGCCGATGTGCAACTCCTAGCCGGCGTCATGCTCGTCAGCGGTGTCGCCCGGCTGCTTTCGCTGAGCCGGGTGGGACGCCCGCACTGGTTCCAGGAGGTGCTCACTGCCGTCGAGGTCTTGCTCCCAGCAGCATTTGTCGCGCTGGTCAGATCGCCGAGAGTCCCGCGACGCCAGCCTGACCGGCCCGGAAAATAAGCAGAAATACCTACCCCTGGCCCGGCTAGCTTTGCCGCATGACTCAACGCCTCGGCTTTCCAACGTCCGCGGATGTCTCCGCGCAGACACCGCCCGACCGCGACCGGGTAATCGACGTCATCCGCATCGTTTCGCTGGTCGGCGTGGTTGCCGGCCACACCATCATGGCCACGAGCATGATCCGCGATCACGTTTTGATTTGGGATAACCTGCTCACGTCATCGACGGCGCTACAAGCGTTGACCTGGGTGTTTCAGATCATGCCTCTGTTCTTCTTCGCAGGAGCGGCCGCCTGTGTGCTGTCCTGGCAGCCGGGCGCGAGCTGGGGCGGGTGGCTGATGAAACGCTGCACCAGGCTGTACCGCCCGGTGTTCTACTACCTGGCGTTCTGGGCGGTGGTGCTGGGGCTGCTGCGGGCGGTCCTGCCCAAGCACATCTTCGACCCGGTCGCCGGGGTAAGCATTCAGCTGCTGTGGTTCCTCGGCGCCTACGTGTTGGTGCTCGCCACCACGCCGCTGCTGTACCGGATCAGCACCGCGCGAGGGCTCGCCGTCGGCGTCGCCGCCGTCTACGCAGGCGTCGCGCTCGTCGACTACACCCGGCTACACAGCTCCGGCGCGGGCCCGCTCGGATACCTGAACATGTCGGCCTGGGTGATACCGGGGATGTTCGGGGTGGCGTATCGCCGCAATCTGCTCACTCGGCGCGCTGCGCTCGTGATCGGGTTGGGCATGCTCGCCGTCGACATTGTGCTGTGTTGGGCCGGCCCCTACGAGGTGAGCTTGGTAGGTATCGATGGCCAGCGCCTGGCGAACATGTCCCCGCCTTCCCTGCTGTTGGCTGGCCACGCAATCACAATGTGCGCGTTGGCGATCTGGATCGCACCCGCGATCGCACGCTGGGCACAGCGGCCACGGGTGTGGTGGCTGGCCGTGATCGGCAATTCGGGCGCGATGACGCTGTATCTGTGGCATATTCCCGCGCTGCTGGGCGTGCATTTGGTGTTCGATTTGCTCGGGTGGCACCGCTACCCCGGCCGGCCGCACCTGGTACTGCTCAGCGCGATCCAGCTGCTGCTGATGGCCGGCCTGGTCGCTGCTTTGTTTGTGACGCTGCGGCCACTGGAGAATTCACCGCTGCCTGGTTGGGACGGGACGGGCGTACTGCCGCCGGGCCCGCGCAGTGTTGCGGTGGGCGTCCTGCTGTGCGTCGCGGGCACAGCGACACTGGCCTCGGTGCGGTGGGGCCTGAAAGACGACGGGCTCTACTGTGCGGCGGTTCTGCTGGTGGCATTGCTCATCGCGCGGAGCCTGGCGATCGGCAGCCGCGAGTATGCCGAAAGCATTGTCAACCAGTCCATGCCGGCCAGAGTTTGATTCTTCAGCCGCTCTTGCGCCGAAATTCCCGCCGGTTCTCGACGGGCCCGTGCGCCCGGGGCTGTTTGGCGCCGGCGTCCTTGTGGCTCGAACCGCTGGAGGACTTTGCGTTCTTACGGTCCAGGGCTTCTCGGAACTTGTGCTTGTTGTCGTCCTCCGACGCAGGGTCCGACTTGGAGCGTGATGTAGGCATGTCCGCAGGTTAACGCATGCCCGGGGGCATGCCATAGAGATGGCTGATCGGCAGCGTCAGCACGACCCGGCGATCAGTGACCATCGCCTGGCGATAGTCGTCCCAATCCGGATGTTCACCGGCGATGTTGCGGTACAAAGCAATCAGGGCCATGACGGTTTCGTCGTCCGGGCTCGCCGCGGGTGGTGTCAGCTGTGCGGTCCCTTCAGCGACGGCATAAGACCAGCCGTCGTCGGAGCTGACCAGGATCGAGGCACGCGGATCGCGGCGCAGGTTGCGGGTCTTGGCCCGCGGCTCGGTAATCGAGACCTGAATGGCGGTGCTGCGGGGGTCGAAGTAGTACGACACGTTGGACAACTGAGGACGACCGTCGCGCTTGATGGTGGCGAGCACACCAAGGGAATTTCCACTGATCACCGCCAAGAGCTTGTCGTCGAAAACTTGACGTCCCATGAGTTGCAGCCTACGTTGCTGCGGCTACCATCAGGTCATGCCGAGACCGCGTCGCGCCGGCCACGGTTTCGAGGCGGCAGGATGACTCGTTACGCAGCCTTTTTGCGCGGTGTCAACGTCGGCGGAGTCAACCTCAAGATGGCCGACGTCGCCGCGGCGCTCGGTGACGCCGGATTCGCCGATGTGCGCACCATCCTGGCCAGTGGCAACGTCCTGCTTGAGTCACGTTCTGCGGTGGAGGCGGTACGGACGAAGGCCGAAGCCGCTCTGCGGGACAGATTCGGATATGACGCGTGGGTGCTCGTCTATAACGTCGACACCGTTCGAGCCATCCTCGACGGATACCCTTTCGACGCCGACTTGGTCGGATACCAGTCGTACGTCACCTTCGTCGCCGACGCCGAGGTGCTCGACGAGCTCGCCGCGCTGGGCAGCCGGCCCGGCCAAGACGAAAAAATCGCCCGCGGTGACGGAGTGATCTATTGGCAGGTGCCCAAGAACAGCACCCTGGACAGCACTATCGGCAAGACGATGGGAAAGAAGCGCTACAAATCTTCGACGACCACCCGTAACCTGCGCACGCTGGCGAAGGTTGTGCAGTGAAAGTCTCGGATACGCTGGGCCGCTGAAGCTTTCGCCTAGTCGTGACCGCTGGCTTGCAGGTAACGCACCGCGTCGGTCACGCCTAGGCCAAAAGCCCGAGCTGTTTCCAGGTAGACCTGGGCCGCCGCGGACATCGCGACGTCGGTCGGGTCAGCGCGGGCGACGAAAGTGCCGAACCGGCCGCGGGTTTCGACTATTCCCGCCGATTCGAGTTCACGGTATGTGCGGGCCACGGTATTGATCGCCAGCCCGAGCCGCCCCGCCAGCTCGCGCACTGTCGGTAGCCGGGCACCGGGCGGCAACTGGCCCGCTCGTATCGCGTCGATGAGCTGAGTCCTGAGCTGATCAAAGAGCGGCGAGCCCGCTCGCGCGTCCACCCGCAGCCACTCCCCCAGCTCCACCGGCTCAGTATGGCGCAGTGCCGCTATCTTGGTGGGGTGCGAATCGCGGTATTGAGCGGCGCGGGGATCTCCGCAGAAAGCGGCGTGCCGACGTTTCGCGATGACAAGAACGGCCTATGGGCCAAATTTGATCCGTACGAACTGGCCAGTGTTGACGGTTGGCACCAGAATCCGGAACGAGTTTGGGGATGGTATTTGTGGCGCCATTACCTGGTGGGCCGCGTCGAACCGAACGACGGACACCGCGCGGTCGCGGCCTGGCAAGACCACGCCGAGGTCAGCGTCGTCACCCAGAACGTCGACGACTTGCACGAGCGGGCAGGTAGCGCGCCGGTACACCACCTGCACGGCAGCCTCTCCGCTTTCCGTTGTGCGACATGCGGTTCGGCCTTCACCGACGACTTGCCCGAGATGACGGAGCCGGCGATCGAAGTGCAGCCGCCGATTTGCGGTTGCGGTGGGCTGATCCGTCCGGACATCGTGTGGTTCGGTGAGCAGCTACCCGACGAGCCGTGGCAACGAGCGGTGGAGGCGGCTGCGACGGCGGATGTGCTCGTGGTGGTCGGGACGTCGGGCATCGTCTATCCCGCGGCGGGGTTACCCGACTTGGCACTGGCGCGCGGCACGGTCGTGATCGAGGTCAACCCTGAGCGCACCCCGCTATCGGCCAGCGCCACGGTCACCGTGCGCGACACCGCGAGCCGGGCACTGCCGAGGTTGTTAGAACGACTGCCCGCCCTGCTCGGTTAACTTGAGTGACGTGATACCGGCGTCCTGACTGCGGTCAGGGCACCCGATGTCAGAAGGGCCGGCGGGCACGGCCCAACGCGAACTCGGATACCGGCATCGGCACCCATGCCGGCAGCGTCGCCTCCCGTCGAGCACCGTCTACGGCGAACCCGGCGCTGCGTATGGCCTGCTCGGTATCGCGGTGGGTATGGCAGTTGCCGAACAGCCGGGGCCAAACCGTCGCGTCGGCCATTCGCTGCAGGCCTCCGCGTATCCCGCCGCTGGCGACATGCTCGAGATAGCGCAGCTGCCCACCCGGCCGAAGCAAGGAAAACAATTGACGCAGAACTGAATTCACATTACCGATAGAACAGAGCACCAGCGAGCACACGACGGCGTCGAATGGCTCGGCGGCGGCGAAGTGCTCAACCGTCTCCTCGGTCACCACGATCGGGACATTGGCCTCAGCGGCCGCGGCGTGAGCCCGCATCGCCAATCGCGGTTCGGGCTCGACGGCGATTACCTGCTCGACCTCATGCGGGTAGTAGGCGAAGTTGGTTCCGACGCCGGCGCCGACTTCGAGCACGCGGCCGGACAGCCCGGCGAGATTCTCCCGACGCAGCGCACGTGTCGCCTCGTTTTCGTGTGCGGCGATGACGGGCCAGATTCGCGCGAACAGCGGGTTGTGCACCGAACCCGGCGACGTCGATGTCATGGTTGCAAATCCTTCGGCGGCTGATACGTCGTCAGCCAGTCCACCACCTGTTGCGGTGCGGCGTTCATCCCTACTCGTCCGAGCACCATCTGTCCGCAAAAGACAGCGCAGAGCACGCGGTCGGCGAATGCCTCCGCTTCGCCGAACGGCAGATACGGCTTGGTGATCAGCAGTGCGGCGACCCCGTGCGCGGCACTCCACAGCTGTAACGCCACCACCGCCGGATCGTCCGGCGGACAGCTGCCCTCATCGATCAACGCCTGCACTGTTGCGCACAGATGCTCGAACGCTGAGCTGGCCAGCGCGGCGTCGACATCGCTTCCGGATCGCCACTCGGCCATGGTGGCGATACGGTACAGCTCCGGGGTCTTGGTCGCGAAGCGGATGTAAGCCAACCCCTGTGCCCGCAACACGTCAACCATGGACTGTTGTCCGGCTGCCGCCTGCTGCATCTCGTGGTCGAGTTTCGCGAAATACTGTGCGCACACCGAATCCAGCAGCGCCTCCTTATCTTCGAAATGCAAATAGATCGACGGCGGTGTGACACCGACGCGTTGAGCGACCGAGCGAATGGATACCGCTTTGGCGCTCCCCGTCTCCAACAGCAATTCCGTTGCGGCGTTCAGAATCTCGTCGCGCAGCCGATCACCACAGCCGCGAGGTGCACGCGGGCGCCGAAGGCTTTCCGTCGACACGTCAACCATCGGTCACCGACGCTGCAGTCCGCTGGCCCTCGACTTTCGTCGTATCCGCCGATTGGTCGTCACAATTTTGACCTGGCTGGACCGCGGTGCCTGACTCGCTGATACCGACCCGCTCATGCAGCCATACCAAAGGCTTAGGTGCCCACCAATTCCACCGACCCAGCACATGCATGAACGCGGGGACCAGGACCATCCGCACCAGGGTGGCGTCTGCCAGCACGGCAAGCGTCAGGCCTACGCCGAACATTCGCATGAAGGACACCTGAGCGGCGGTCAGCGCGGCGAACGAAATCGACATCACCAGCGCCGCAGCGGTGATCACGCGGCCGGTGCGTGCAACCCCGAGCGCCACGCAGTCATCGTTGACAGCGCGTGCCTGAGCTGACGTCGACGCCGACCGGGCGGCTCCGCTGTCCAGCCAATACTCGCGGATCCTCGAGACAAGAAACACCTCGTAATCCATCGACAGCCCAAACGCGATGCAGAACAACAGCACTGGCATGTTGGCCACCAGAGTCCCACTGGGCGTTGTACCGAGCGCGTCGAGATGGCCATCCTGGAAGATCCATGCCAGCGCGCCGAACGCCGCCGTCAACGACAGCACGTTGAGCACCAGCGCCTTGAGCGGCAGCACCACGCTGCCGGTCAGCAAAAAAAGCAGAGCCAAGGTGATGACGGCGATGAGCCCCAATACCAGTGGCAATTGCCTCGTAATGGCATCGACGCTGTCGCGGTTGATCTGCGCCATCCCGCCCATCTCAACGAATCGACCGGCCGGCCCGGGCACGGCATGTAACCGGTCGAGCTGGTCGTCGGACGCTCTGGAAAAAAGCGGCGCAGTGCTGGCGACGGTGAGGAAGGCGCTGCCGTCAGCTAAGCCGGCCGCGTCGGCAGGAGGACCGATTCGGTTACCGCCTACGAAGGTCCCCGTTGGCTCGGTCACCGCCGACACGTCCGGCACCCGCGAAAGGTCAGCGGCGTAGCGCTCGATGTCTACCGGGTTCAGGCCACGGACATCGGGGATGACAACGGGCACCGCCGTGGCCGAGTCGTCGGTGAAATCTCTGCGTAACTGGTCCCCGACTTGATGCGCAGACGCCGAACGCGGCAGCACACGATCGTCGGGCATTCCCCACTTCACCCCGAGGAAGGGCACACCGAGTAGTAACAGCAGGGCGACCACAGCGAGTCCGACGGGCGCGGCACGGCGCATCACGAACTTCGAGGAGCGATACCAGAAGTGCTGCTCGACCGGTTTGCGCACCGGATCGGCGCGGCGGCGCAGCACCCGACGCGCCAACCGCCGCACGTCGAGAGAGTCCAAGCGCGGCCCGAGCAGCACGATGGCGGCCGGTGTAATCATGATCGCCGCCACGGCGACGAAAGCCACGGTGGCGATACCGGCGTAGGCGAATGACTTCAAGAAGTACATCGGAAACAGCACCATCACTGCCATCGACAGCGCGACGGCGGAGGCGGAGAACAGCACCGCGCGGCCAGCGGTGGCCATGGTTCGGATCAGCGCCTCATCTCGGTCGCTGCCGTCGGCCAGCTCGTCGCGGTAGCGGCTGATGATCAGCAGGGTTGAATCGATCGCCAGGGCCAGACCCAGCGCAGTACTGAGGTTCAGTGCGTAAGTCGACACATCGGTCGTGAATGAAATCAGGCGCAGTACCGACATCGATCCGACGATGGCCAACCCGCCCAACGCCAACGGCAACGCCGCGGCCAGCAATCCACCGAACACCCAGACCAGGACCACGAAACTGAGCGGAATCGCAATGGTTTCCATTAGCAGAAGGTCGCGTTCATTTTGATGATTGATCTGGGCGTATACCGTCGCCACCCCACCGGCCTGGACGGTCACGCCGTCCCCGCTATGCACGAGTTGATTGGACAGCATCTCGGCGTATTTCTGGGCGTTGTTCTCCCCGCCCTTGAGGTTGGCCAGGATCAGTCCCGACTCGCCGTCCCTGCTCACCAGACCCGCGGCGGCCTGCGGCGGCGATGTCCAGGCCGACGACACATTGAAGACCTGCGGTGAGCGTTTCAGCTGCGCGGCGATGTCGGTGCCAACGGTGCGAGCTTTTTCACTGCGGACACCGCCGGGCGCGGTCACCACCAGCAGCAGCTGTTGGTCGCTTTGACCGAACTTGTCCGTCAGCGTTGCGATCGCATGGGCAGATTCCGAGGTGGGGTCTTGAAATCCGCCCGGAGACAAGCTCTTGGCGACCGGGAGGCCGAACACCGCGGTACCCGCCAGCACCAGGACAGCCATAGCGATGATGCGCCGCGGCGCAGCAATGGCTAATCGAGCGATTCCCTGCAGCATGTGGGATCCCTTCCAACCACCGATCCGGTCCGCGCCGCCAGCGGTCGTAACTTATCAATGATAAGTCGAAGGCGTCAAAGCGTCGGCGGCGCAATCGGCACGTTGTAGCGAGCACGGATACGGACCAGGCATGGTTCACCACGCGGCCTAAGAGACAGAGGATGCATCCGGCGAGCCGAACCCTACCCAGCGGTAATATTGCCAATGTTTTTTGAACCCTGACTCAAAGATTCCTTAAACGAAACCAATACTGTCAGCTACATGTGGATCGACGACTCCAATGTGGACGTCATCAAAGCTGACTTCGAGGCGCTTTACCACGGCGATGTGCTGGTGGAAGGCGAGACCTCCGAACAGCTCGATGACTGGCACCCACTGCCTACCGCAAGCTGACCTGCGCGGGTGGGCGCGCCGGTAAGGAAGCGCCCAAAATGAGGTGGGTTCGCCTCGATCGTGTCGTTGCAACAGTTCCTTGTTCCAGGACCAGCGTTTCGTCTCGGTGATAAGTGCGTGCCTGACAAGTGCTGAATATCTAACACGAATATTACGAAGGTGCCGGCCTAACCGAGAGCTGGCAGCTGACTGGTGCCCACCCAACGGCTGAGTTGATGGCGGCGGTTCTTGGCGGCGGTAATCAGATTGAACCAATCCGTCCTGCCGCTCGTGCTAGCAGTGTGGGTGCAGTATGCGTCAGCAGTGAGGTGCCGGGTGAATTGCGCCCGCATCGCGACAGCGGCATGAGATCAGCGGATCGTTCCTTCCGTTGCCGTTTACTCGCGCCCAGTGAGCGCCCAGGTGGCTACTGTAAATGGGGACCCGACCCTACGAGCGGTTTGTGCCGCGGCACATAACTCGGTCGCTGGAAGGGTCAGGCGATTGGAAGACGGAGACTGCCATGTCGATCGAAAGCGACATCGTCGAGTACCTGACCGCACAGTACGGCGTCGAACCCGAGGACGTCACGGGTCAATCCACGTTGGAGGATCTGGGAGTCGATTCGCTGGGCGTCCTCGCACTCGCGGAGATCATCGAGAACAAGTACGGCGTCTCGCTCAACGACGAACGCATCGCGGGGGTGCGCACACTGTCCGACTTCAAGGATCTCATCGCACTGAAGAGAAGCCAACTGGCCTGACGGCGCCCGGAGATTCTTGACGACTACATCATCGGAGTCACAGCAGCATGAGTGCATACATCACGGCTACCGGCAGCTTTCTCCCCGGCTACCCGGTGGCCAACGACGAGATCGAAGACTACATCGGGAAGGCCGGTCACGCGTCGTCCGATCTCAAAGATCTCGTACTTGCGAACTGCGGAATCAAGACGCGCCATTACGCGATCGATAAGGATCAGCAAACCGTCTTCTCAAATACGGCGATGGCCGCCGCCGCCGTCCGCGATGCCGCCGAGCGCGCTGAACTCGGCCCCAACGATGTCGAACTGTTATGTGCGGCCACGACATTGCCGGACGTGCTGGGTCCCGGGCACGCCAGCATGGTGCACGGCGAGTTGGGCTACGGTCCGCTCGAGATCACGTCCACCCACGGCATCTGCAGTTGCGGGATGATGGCGTTGAAGAACGCCTATTTACAGGTGGCGACCGGCGAAAAGCGCAATGCGATCTGCGTGGCGAGTGAGTTTGCATCAAGGGGGTTCAAGAGCACCCGCTACCAGGAGATGACGGCGATCTCAGACGATGGCTCGCTGCCGATGGAAACCGCATTTCTGCGCTACATGCTCTCCGATGGAGCGGGGGCGGTGGTGGTCGAGAACGCGCCGGCGAGCTCGGGGATCAGTCTTCGCATCGACTGGATTTCGTTGACATCGTTCGCCAACACCGAGAAGGCGTGCATGTATCTGGGCAGCAACGACAACGCGTGTGCGAAAACATGGGGTGACTACCCGAGCGTCTCGGCGGCCGCCGTCGACGGTGCGTTCACTCTGCGGCAAAAGCTCTCCCTGCTGCCGCACCTGGTGCGCGTCGGAATCGATGAATACGAACGTCTGCTAGCGAAGGGCAAGTTTGACCCGGAGACGGTGGCCTGGTTTCCCGCGCACTACTCGAGCGAACGGATGAAGGCCATGATGTTGGGCGAGTTTTCTCGTCGCGGCGTCGCCGCCGGCGGACCCGAAGCGTGGTACAGCAACCTTACGCGCGTCGGAAATATCGGCAGCGCAGCAATTTTCGTCATTCTCGACGAGATGATGACAACGGGCCTGATCTCGGACGGCGATACGCTGTTGTGCATGGTCCCGGAGTCGGGCCGGTTCGTGGTCTCGTTCATGCATCTGACCGCGGTGTCGGCGGCTGCCGACTCGGACGTCCGGCCATGACTACGGCGTCCGAAGTTGTCTCGGCTGGGCAGCGTCATCCCCGCGCGGTGGTGTACCTGTATTCGCAGACCGGGCAACTGCGCGAGGTCGCCGACGCGTTGACCGCTCCCTTGCTCCGCCGCGGGTGGGACATTCGTTGGGTGCAGGTGCAACCGAGCCTAGCGTTTCCGTTTCCATGGCCGATCAGTCAATTCTTCCGAGTGTTTCCTTCGGCGGTGGATCCAGAGGCGCTCGTGGAGCTCGTGGAGCCGGGGGGTGGCTTCCGTACCGACCCGGAAGAATTGGTGATTCTGGCTTACCAGGTGTGGTATTTGTCCCCTTCGCTGCCCATTCGGTCGCTGCTGAAGGCGCATCCCGAGGCGGTCCAAAATCGGTCGGTTGTGTCGTTGATCGCCTGCCGCAATATGTGGTACTCCGCAGCCATCGAAGTGGCCGCGCTATTACGATCCGCGGGTGCTCGACGCGTCGAGGTCATCGCCGCGACCGACACACGGTCGCAAGTAGCCTCACTTGTGACCACGCTGCGCTGGCTGCTGACCGGCACTCGCGAACCCTTCCTCTGGTTCGGGCGGGCCGGGATCGGAAACGCGGAACTGGCTCGGGTCGCCGATTCAGGGCGATGCATCGCCGCGTCGGGGCGGTGCCCGCCCGATGCGGCGTCTATCGTTTCGAGCCTGGCCGCAGCGGACCTCCTTGCCGGGACGGCGTTTCGGAAGTGGGGCACAGCGATCAGGTCGGCTCAGCGATTCGGCGGGGCGATGCAGACCGCGAGCTTGATAGCGTTCGTGCTCGCCCTGGTGACCGGCATTGTGGCCGGCCTGCCGTTGATCCGGTGCGCGGCAATCGTCGGTGGCGCGCGGTTCGACGCAGCGATCGACGGTTTTGTGCAACGCCGAATCACTTTCGGCGATGCAGCTTTCGACGAGGCGGTGACCGCGAGAGAAGGCAGCCGGTGAGCCAGTGACCGCGATCAGAAAGTTAGGCCCCGATGACAGCTGATACTTCGGAGTATCAGGAACTTGTCGACTGGCTGACCATCAAGGTCGCCGGATACGTCAACGCTTCGCCGGACACAATCGGCGTCGACACTCCGTTGGCCGATTGCGGAATCGACTCCGTGTCCGGCATGGCGCTATGCGCGGACCTGCAGTGCGAGAAAGGCTTCGATGTAGAATCGACCATCGTTTGGGACTACCCGACCATCGACGCTGTTGCGTCGTATCTGATCACCGAGCGAACAGCGTCATGACGTTTATCGCCGTGGTCGGGATCGACTGCCGCTTCCCGGGCGCGCCCGACAAGGACGCATTCTGGCGGCTGCTCATGGACGGCGTCGTCACCGACACCGAAGTTCCCTTACAACGTTGGGACATCGACGCCTACTATGACCCTGACGGTGGCGCCGGATCGATGAACACCCGACGTGCCCACTTCATCGACGACGTGGACGCATTCGACAACGACTTTTTCGGCATCGCGCCCATCGAGGCGGCGGCGCTGGACCCGCAGCAGCGACTGCTGCTACAGGCGTCCTGGCGCGCATTGGAGGATGCCGGCATCAATCCCCGGTCGCTCGCGGGCACGCCAACGGGAGTCTTCGTCGGCATGATGTCCAGTGAGTGGGGCCTCCTTCAGATTCTCGACTTTGCCCGGCTCAGCGCACTTCGTGGTGCGGGCAGCGGCTACTTCATGACCGCCAACCGCATCTCATACCACCTCAACCTCACCGGACCGAGCATGGCCATCGATTCCGCCTGCTCGTCGTCATTAATGGCCATACACCAAGGCTGTGTCGCGCTGCGTTCAGGGGAAACTGACACGGTCATCGCCGCCGGGGCGAATCTGGTTCTGACGCCTGCGCTTTCGATCTTCTATACCCAATCCGGGCTCTCCGCGCCGGATGGTCGCTGCAAACCGTTCGGCCAGTCTGCCGACGGCATCGGCCGGGGTGAGGGCGTGGCTGCGGTAGTGCTGCGCCGGCTGGACGACGCCGTGGCCGACGGCCAGCCGATCTATGCCGTCGTGAAAAGTTCGGTTGCCAACCACGATGGCCGCAGCAATGGGATCACAGCACCAAACCGTGGCGGTCAGGTCAGGTTGATGCGCCGGGCACTAGAGCTGGCAGAGCTCGAGGCCGGGCAGATCGACTTCGTCGAAGCACACGGCACCGGCACGGTTCTCGGCGACATGATCGAGGCCAACGCGCTCGGCGATATCCACAAGATGCGTAGCGGCCAACCATGTCTGCTGGGTTCGGTCAAGGGAAACATCGGGCATACCGAGGGCAGCGCCGGGATCGCGGCGTTCATTAAGGCGTGTCTCGCGCTGCACCACCGCATGCTGCCGCCGACGTTGTTCGGCGGGAAAGCTAATCCGAGACTGCGCCTGGACGCGCATGGGCTGCGCCTGGCCGACAGTCCGCAACAGTTGCCGGCGAACGGCGCACTGGGAGCGGTGAGCTCATTCGGGCTGGGCGGCAGCAACGCTCACGCAGTGCTGGAGTCGGCGCCGCCCGCAGCGGCGCCCCAGCCGGGCGTGACCGGTGTCCTGACCGTATCGGCACCCTCTGAGCAGGCGCTGCGGCGCAACGTCGAATCTATAGCCGCCGCGCTGCACACCCTCGACGACCAGCGGCTGGCCTCCTGGTGCCGCACCACCGACGTCGTCAAGCGATCACACCGGTATTGCTTTGTGTTCCATGGCGACCGCGCCACACTGGCCGATGGGTTGCGCGAGTTTCTCGCCGGCGCTCGTGCCGACCTGGCGTCCTCTGCCCCGATGAGCAAGGCCCCGGCCCGAGTCGGGCTTTTCTTCTCAGGACAGGGGACCCAATACCCGGGCATGACGCGGCCCCTCTACGACGCCAATCACACATACCGCGAACATCTGCATGCCGCGGCAGCCGCCTTGAACCCCCACCTGACAACCGACCTTCTCCCGGTGATCTTCGGCGACGATCCCGGCCTGCATCACACCGGCGTTGCGCAGCCGGCGTTATTCGCGGTCTCCTACGCGCTGGGAAAGACGTTGCTGGAAACTGGGATTCGTCCACCATTCGCCGTCGGCCACAGCGTCGGTGAGCTCGCCGCCGCTTGCTTGGGCGGCGTGCTCTCAATCGAGGACGCGGCCAGAATCGTCGCGATCAGAGGACGTCTGATGGGCGCCTTACCCCCTGGTGGCGCCATGATCGCGGTCGACCTTGGTGTCGAGCAGGCCGCGGCACTGATTGCAAACGAACCTGACTGCGCGATCGCAGCCGTCAACGGGCCACGCTCTATGGTGATCTCCGGTACGGCCGAAGCGGTGGCTCGGGCCTATGCCGCGGTTCGCGAACGAGGTGGAAAAGCGGTGAATCTGGAGGTGTCGCACGCTTTTCATTCGCCGTTGATGGAGCCTGTCGTCGCGAGATTTCGGTGCCAGCTGTCGGGGCTCGCGCCGCGTCCTTCCCAGTTCCCGCTCTTCTCCACCGTGCACGGCAGAGAGATCGAGGGGCAGGAGATGGACAGCGACTACTGGGCGCGCCAGATCTGTGCGCCAGTGCGATTTTTCGACGCAGTCCGGGCTGCCACAAGGGCGGCAAGTACCGACTACGTCGCCGAAGCCGGTCCGCGATCCACGCTCCTTGCCATGGCCACGCAGTGCGGACTGCCCCCGCAGATCCGACGGTTGTCACTTTGCGGCGGACCGGATTCAGATGGACAGGAGCTGCTGGCCACAGCTGCGACGATGCTGCGTGACGGCCACTCCCCCGACCTGTCGCCGTTATACGGCGGGCCGGCCGGCCCGCTGCAGCGGATTCCGCCATACGTCTTCGACGCCTCTAGTCGGTTCTGGTTCGACGGCGGGGTCGCCGCCATGGCGGCGCCCGCCCAGCCCGCGGTGGTCACGCCGGTCGCCGTCGGAGAACAGCCGGCGCGGATACCGGCCACCCCCGAGAAGGCGGTGCTCACCGTGATCGCCGATGTCGGCGGCTATTCGGGCGCTGAGCTCACCCGGTCCAGCCGGCTCGCTGAGGACTTGGGTTACGACTCGCTGCTGCAACTTCGTCTCATCGATCGGTTGCGGGCGGAATATCCTCAACTTCGGCACGTGAGCGTCCGCGAGGTGCTGCCGAAAGTCCGAAGCGTCGGTGATCTCGTCGACTTCGTGGCGCAGTGGTTCGATCGGACCGACGTGACCGGATGACCACCGTCGAAACGATGTGCTACCCCCCGCCGGGGGCGAGCCGGCGTCGTTTCTTCCGGGCTGGTAGCTGCGTTGCTATGCATTGTCTCGGGGGCGGCGCAGGAAAGGAGCTGATTCGATGAGCATCTTGACCCGCGAAATACTTGCGTCTGCAGCGTCCTCACCACACGGCTTGACCGTCGGCACCATCGCCGATCCCATCCGGTTGAGTTGGAGCGAAGTCCACGACCAGGCTAAGCGATTGGCCGGCAGCCTGGCCGCCAGGGGAATCGGGCGCCACGGCTCGGTCGCAGTCCTGGCCTCGAGCGCGGCGGATGTCGCGCCGCTCGCGCAAGCGATCTGGCTGCGCGGCGCTGCCCTTACCATGCTTCAGCAACCGACACCACGCACTGATCTAACGGTCTGGCTCGGCGACACCGTGCGGGCGATCCGGACGATCCACGCAGATCTGGTCGTCCTCGGGGAGCCGTTCCTAATGGCACGGGATCAATTGCTGGCTCACACGCTGGCAGTCTGCACGGTCGAGTCGCTGCGCGCCGCGGAGCCGACCGAGCCCGACGAAGACGCGGCCACTGAGGCCGACATCGCGATGCGCCAGCTGACGTCCGGGTCGACGGGCATGCCGAAGGCCGTCGAAATCAGTCACGCCAACCTCGCCGCTAGCAGCGCGGCGATCCGCCATGCGCTGAACATGGACACGAACCAGGACATTATGGCCAGCTGGCTGCCGCTCTCACACGACATGGGCATGATCGCCTTCGTGCAGTTCCCCATGCAGATTGGGGTAGAAACCGTCGTCATCACGCCGGAGCAGTTCCTGCGGCGACCACTTATTTGGGCCGAATTGATCAGCAGGCACCGCGCGACCATCACGTCGGGCCCCAATTTCGCGTACTCCGTGCTGGCCCGGATCCTGCAACGAGCCGACCCCAACAGTATCGACCTCTCGTCGCTGCGGGTCGCGGTCAATGGGGCCGAACCCATCGATCACCGCGACCTGGTGAACTTCGCCACCGTCGGCGCCCGCTTCGGCCTGGCACCCGGCGCGCCGACCCCCGCCTACGGGCTCGCCGAGGCCACCCTTGTGGTGTCAATGGCCGCACCACCCGACCAGGCGATCATCGACTCCGTCTCCCGGCGAGCCGTCACGGAGGCACACTACGCGCGGCCGGTTCCCGATGAATCGGAGAACGTTCAGCGCGTCGTGTGCGTCGGATTCCCGGTCACAGGCATGGACGTGCGCATCGCCCGGGATGGAACGGCGAAGGGGCCCAGGGAAATCGGGGCCATCGAACTTCGCGGTCCTGCGGTCGCCGGCAGATATCTCACGTCGGACGGCGCCTTCCCACTCGCCCGCCGTGACGGCTGGGTCGACAGCGGGGACTTGGGTTATTTCGACGAGGACGGGCGGCTCTATGTGTGCGGCCGCACCAAGGATCTCATTGTGCTGGCCGGGACGAATCTGTATCCCCACGATATCGAGCGTGCCGCCGAGACCGTCGACGGTGTGCGCAAGGGCTGCGTGATCGCGCTGCGCCTCGACGCCGAGCCAGAGGGCTTCGCGGTGCTCGCCGAAGTGCATAACGCCGATCAGGATAACGTTTGTCTGCGTATCAGCCGCGAAATCACAGCCAGGGTGAACCGCCAAATCGGGCACGCACCAAAGGAAGTGCGGTTGTTACCCGCAGGAACCTTGCCGAAGACACTTTCGGGCAAGCTCCGCCGCAGCTGCGCTCGAGAACTGCTTTTCAAGGAGCATGCCGCGCATCCATGACCGCGGCTACGTCAAACGTGACTGATGTCCTGCGAGCAACCGGCATAGATGCGGGCGAATCGGGTTGCCGCGATGCGGTTCACCGCTACGCGGGCTCCCGCAGCGTCTGAGCATCGGGTGTGCCATGCCCCGCCGTCCGGCTCAGGCTGACCCGATCCTGCAATCGGGCAAGGAGGCTGGGGCTCCACCAGTTCCTGCGGCCGAGCACACGCATGAATGCAGGCACCAGCAGCATCCGAACCAGGGTCGCGTCCATAAGTACCGCCACCAGGAGCCCGAGGCCGAACATCCGCAAGAGGGACACCTGCGCAGCCATCAATGCGGCGAACGAGATCGACATCAGCTCCTGTCGGCCGCGACACCCGGCCGGGTGATTACCGCGGCCCCGCGTCATCAGCCAGTTGCCTGGCGTACTTCGGTGCCTCGTTGTCGTTGCCGGAAATCGCGGCCACGATCAGCTCCGTCCTGCGGTCCTCGCTGATCAGCGCGGGTGCCGAGGCTGCGGCCCAGGCGGACGTGACCTGGCCGATGTGCGGGGAGTTCCGGAGCTGCCGGACGATGTCGGTGCCCACCGCGCGCGCCGCACCGCTCTCGACGCCGCCGTTCGATGTGACACTGATGATCATCGTCATGTCGCCCTGATCGAACTTGTTCGACAGCACCTTCGCGGCCCGCGACGACTCCGATGCCGGATCACGAAAGCCGCCGGCGGATAGCGTCTTGGTTACCGGTAGGCCGAAGATCGCGGTGCCGAACATGACGAGCAACGCCACAGCAACAACGCGCCGCGGTGCAACGATGGCAAGTCGAGCGATTCCCCGCAGCACCTCACGCCCCCGTCAGTCTCTGCTGGTCGGTGAAGCCTGTTCAAACGCTACTCGCAACCACACGACGAGATGGACTGGCGCGTCTGTGGCCCGGCGTACAGCGGTCCACGACTGCCCGTTGGTCATCGAACGGCTTCACTTGCCGAGGCTGCGCGATCGCGATGCGGGCGGCGGCGCAGGTTGACGGTCGCCGCGCGGAACAGAAGTGCGGGGTGAAGCAACCGGGTTGACGGATCGATAAGCCAGCTGACGCGCAAGAATCGTTCGGCAACATGGCTATCTGCTTCGGCGGCAGTAAGCAGTCGGTCCACATACCGATTGGTGATGCGCATCGGCAGGGTGCGGTTGCCGTCAACTTCGGGCATCGCGAGGTCGGCGCCGACGGCGATCTGCCAGGCCTGACCGATGGGCTTGGCGGAGGCTCGAAAGAATCGACGGCCCAGCTGGCGCTGACCGCGGCGGCGCAGGCAGTCCCGCAGAACCAGTGCGTCGAGCGCCGCCACCGTCATGCCCTGCCCGTAGACCGGATTGAAGCTACAAATCGCGTCGCCGATGACCAACAGACCCAGCGGGAACCGGCTCATCTTGTCGTAGCGTCGCCATTGGTTGGACGGCACCTTGTATTGCGCCGGCTCAGTCACGGGTTCGGCCATTCGTAGTGCCGCGATCACAAACTCCGGGGCGAATTCTCGGGCGAAATTGATCATGCCCTCGGGGTCGAGTGGTGGTTCGTATCCTGTCATTCCGGCGACGGTGAACTGCCAGGTGTTGTTTTCGTGGCCGAACAACGCCATCCCGGTGGGCCGCCCCGGCGTGGCACCGATGAGAACCGCCATTTCTTTCAAGGTGCCCGGCCGGAGGCGCAGCAGCTGGCTGGCGTAGACCACGCGAACGGTGACATGATCCTCGATCGGGCGGCTGTAGCCGAGACTGTCTAACCACGCCGGTGTGCGGGCGCCGCGGCCCAGCGCATCAATCACCAGATCGGCCGACAGGATCCGTTCGCTGCCGGTGTCGCGGCTAACTAGCCGCGCTCCGGTCACACTTTCTCGATCGGCTGTGGAGGCGATGCCGACGACATCGTGGCCGTCCAGAATTGCCACGTTGGGGAGGGCTCGCAGCCGACGCCGGACGTGGAAGTCCAGCAGCGGCCTGCTCGGGAAGTACGTCGCAACCGAACGAGAATCTTTCACCCTGCCTGAACGGGTGAAGAGGTGCCCGGGTGAGAGGAAGACCTTCGACAGATCGCCATCGTCAAGGACCGGCGTACCGGCGGCGACCAGTTCGTCAAGCAGCCCGGGGAACAGTTCATCCAAGATCTGTGATCCGCGTGCCAGCAGGGCATGAGCATGGCGCGCCTGCGGCAGACCGCGCCGCTGCCCGGATTCGGCAGGCAACACATCCCGCTCAGCGACGGTGACGGTCTCGTAGAAGTCGGCCAGCACCCGCGCGGCAAGCATCCCGGCCATGCTCCCGCCTAGGACAATTGCGTGCTCACCGAGCTTCGCCATCAGCCATTCCTGACCCATCTTTTGACTGACGTCAGTAGGTAGAGCCCTAATCGGGTCACGGGCCGGGTACCGGTAACCGCGCCTCGAAACGCTCGACCGCACCGCTGCGTTCGAGTGTCACAACACCAAGGCCGAACTGCGTCAACCAGGTCTCGATCTGGCCTGCGTGCGGAACGGTTCCAAAAATCCTGGCACGACGGTACATCCCGATGATCGCATCCTGGCGCGCCCCTCGGCCGGTAACACATGAGGTGCCACGTAAGCTCCCGCCTGGCCTGAGCACGCGAGTGAGCTCGCCCAACGCCAGACGAGGGTTCGGTAGACAGTGGAGCCCGTTATAGGTGATGCAGAGATCGAAGCTTGCGTCGGGGAACGTAAGCGCGGTCAGGTCGGCTTCCACGAACTCGATTCGGTCTTGTACCCCGCGTCGACGCGCCTCTCGTCGGGCCAGCTTGAGCATGTAGGGAGATATGTCGGCCGCGACGTACTTCACGGCCTGGCCGGTACGCAGCCCACGGAACGCGAGGCCACCCCCGCACGGTATGTCCAATATCGACGTCCCTGGTGGGGTGTCGGCAAGTCGCGCGATTTCGGCGTGCATGAGCCGCATGTCGGCACCCCACTGCGCCCGGGCGCCAACCATTGCGATCCGGTCGCGCTTCATGCCGGCGTCGTAAATCGCCGCTACGGCGCGACTGGCGTGCCACCTCTCCATAGCGTCGGTCACGTCTCGGACCCTACGCCGACCCGCAGCCTGAGTCGTGATCTTCGGCCTCGCGTGGCTGCGGTGGCAGTGAGCTCGTACTAGCGGCCGGATCTTGATGTCAGCGTGGGCCTTTGCTCGTTACCGCGGCGCCATCCGGATGGCGCCGTCTAAACGGATGACCTCGCCATTGATCATCGGGTTTTCGATGATGTGCACCGTCAGCGCCCCATATTCGTCCGGCCGGCCTAGCCGTGACGGGTGCGGCACCTGCTGACCAAGCGACTGGCGGGCAGGCTCGGGCAGCCCAGCCAGCAGCGGTGTGTCGAACAATCCCGGCGCAATGGTCACCACCCGAATGGCTTTGCCCGCCAAGTCACGCGCGATCGGCAGGGTCATGCCCACGACGCCGCCTTTGGACGCCGAGTAGGCCGCCTGACCGATTTGGCCGTCGAACGCCGCTACCGAGGCGGTGTTGATGATGACTCCACGCTCCTCACCGATCAGATCCGTTTTCGCTATTCGTTCAGCACCTAGCCGCAGCACGTTGAAAGTGCCGATCAGGTTGACGTCGACTATCTTGCGAAACGCGGCAAGCGGGAAGACACCATCTTTGCCGAGCACCCGGATCGCATTGCCAGTCCCGGCGCAGTTGACGACGATGCGCAGTGACCCGAGGGAGTCGGCAAGGTCGAGGGCGGCGGTGACGGCTTCTTCGTCGGTAACGTCGGCAGGCGCGAAACGCGCACCCTCCCCGAGTTCGCGGACCACGTCCTCACCCTTGATGTCCAGTACCACCACCTGGGCACCTGCGTCCAGCAGTCGCTTCGTGGTGGCCAGACCGAGGCCGGACGCACCACCGGTGACTAGTGCAGCAGAGTCTTTGATCTCCACGCGAGTCCTTCCTCTGGTTTCGTCCCACCCGTCGGGATCAATGTCGGCTTGACGGTCGGCCGGGACTATAGCCAGTCGCCCCGAACCGCTTCGTTGTCGGCTCCCGGCTGACCCGGCGCCCACGGTTGGTCCGGTACGGTGCGGGAGAACCGTGGCGCAGGAGCTGGCTGGTAGCCGGTGTCGGTCCGATAAAGAGTGCGCCGCTCGGCGATGTGAGGCTCGTTTTGGACTTCGCCGAATGCCAGCACCGGCGTCACGCAGGCATCCGAGTCCGCGAAGACCTTGGCCCAGTGATCGCGGTCGTGGCGGGCGAAGACCTCGGTGAGCCGGGCCCGTAATTCGGGCCACCGGGTGGCGTCGCTTTGCTTCGGCAGATCGGCGGCATCCAGGCCGAGGCCGGCCAGCATGGCCGAGTAGAACTGCGGCTCGATGGCGCCGACCGCGACGTAGCGACCGTCGGCGCATTCATAGGTGTCGTAGTAGGGCGCCCCGCCGTCGAGCATGTTGGTGCCGCGGACATCGGTCCACATCCCCATGCCACGCATTGCCCACATCATCTGGACCAAGACGCTGGATCCGTCGATCATCGCTGCGTCGATGACCTGGCCTTTGCCGGAGGTCTGGCGCTCCCATAGCGCAGCGAGGATACCGACCAGGAGAAACATCGAGCCGCCGCCGAAGTCGCCGACCAAGTTCAGCGGTGGCACCGGCCGTTCGTTGACCCGGCCGATGGCGTGCAGGATGCCGTTCAGCGAGATGTAGTTGATGTCATGGCCGGCTTGCTGGCTGCGCGGACCGGTTTGGCCCCAGCCGGTCATCCGGGCGTAGATGAGGCGATCGTTGACTTCAGCACAGTCCTGCGGACCCAGCCCGAGCCGCTCAGTGACCCCCGGCCGATAGCCCTCGATCAACACGTCGGCCTTCGCGATCAGCTGTAGGACGAGGTCTCGTCCCTGCCCAGACTTGAGGTCTGCGGTCACCAAACGTCGGTTGCGCAGCATGGCGTCGCGGGCTGTGCCGCCGGGCGCACCGGGTCGTTCGATGCGGACGACGTCGGCGCCCAGGTCACCGAGAATCATTGCTGCGTGCGGGCCCGGTCCTATGCCGGCCAGCTCAATGACACGCAGCCCCTTCAGCGGTCCCGCCATGGCATAGCCCTCCTGTCGATGTCGCCCGTGGCGATCGCCAGCGCGGCGGGTCGCCACAAGACCATCCAGTGGCGATCGCCAGCGCGGCGAAGCCGGGCGCAGCGGGTCGCCACAAGACCATCCCGTGGCATCTTCGCAGCCACCGAGTTCGGGGCTGCAGCCAGCTGACGTTTCCTGTTGCCTATGAACGGCAATCCGCAGGCGACCCGGTGGCGAATTACTGGCGGATCGACCTGCGACAGAATGGAGGCACGATGTCGACTGAACCGATTCGCTGTCTGGTGACCGGGGTGACCGGGTATATCGGCGGCCGTCTGGTGCCGCGGTTACTGGACGCGGGTCATGAAGTGCGCGCGCTGGCACGCAACCCAGACAAGCTCGCCGACGTTCCGTGGCGTCATCAGGTCGAGGTGACGCGCGGCGATCTCGGTGATGTCGATTCACTGATCGAGGCCTTCGACGGCTGTGACGTCGTCTACTACCTGGTTCATTCAATGGGCGGGTCCAAGCACTTCGCCACTGAGGAAGAAAGCGGTGCCCGAAATGTCGCAACGGCAGCGCGCCGCAGCGGGGTGCGGCGTCTGGTGTACCTCAGCGGCCTGCACCCGCCGAACCGCAAACTTTCGCCGCACCTGGAGTCGCGCCGAGCCGTAGGCGAAGTTCTCATCGCCTCTGGCGTGGAAACCGTGGTACTGCAAGCCGGAGTGGTGATCGGCTCGGGATCGGCATCGTTCGAGATGATCCGCCACCTCACCGACCGACTGCCGGTGATGACCACCCCTAAGTGGGTGCACAACAAGATCCAGCCGATCGCAGTGCACGACGTGCTTTATTACCTGGCGCAGGCCGCCACCGCGCCGGTGCCCGGATCAGGCGCGTGGGACATCGGCGGCCCCGATGTGCTCGAGTACGGGGACATGATGCGCGTCTATGCCACCACCGCCCAACTGGGCAAGCGGTACTTGGTCGTGCTGCCTTTTCTGACGCCAACCATTGCGAGCCTTTGGGTGGGCAGCGTGACTCCCATCCCACCCGGCCTGGCCCGGCCACTGATCGAATCGCTGGAATGCGACGCCGTCATGCGCGACCACAGCATCGACTCGATCATCCCGCGTCCGTCCGGGGGCCTCACCGGCTATCGCCGCGCGGTCGAGTTGGCGTTGGGCCGCGCCATGCGCGGGCTGACGGACGCCACTTGGGACTCGTTGACGTCAGTCCCGGCTGAGCCGCTGCCGACAGATCCCGACTGGGCCGGGGAAATCATCTACACAGATGAGCACGTTGCGGACGCGGCGACCGATCCCGACCGAGTCTGGAAGGCAGCTGAGGAGGCCGTGAGACGCAGCGGGTGGAACTCCTTTCCGCTTGCCCGGCGCCGGCGCGGTTCCCGCGAGCGTTGGAGCCTCGAAGAATCCGAGCCGGGCGCAAAGCTGCGGCTGCGCGCACAAGTGCGGTCGCCGGGCCACGCGTGGCTGGAGATCGCTGTCAGCCCGAACGCAGACACCGGGTGCACCTACCGGCAGCGGGCGATCTTCCTGCCGCACGGCATCGGCGGCAAGATCTACTGGTTCGTACTACGGCCCCTGCACGCTGCTGCGCTGCGCGCCCTGAGTCGTGAAGTCATTGCCTCCGGTTGACTGCTACCCCTGCTCGCCGGCTCAGAGGCCGAAAATCGGCGGCAACGCGAGCACGACCACCAAACTCCACACGAAGTGGGTCATCACTGGCGCCAGCACCCCGCCGGTTGCCCGGCGCTCCAACGCACACACGGTTCCCAAAATGACCGCGGCGAAGCCTAGCATCCAGTTGCCACTGGCCAAGGTCGCGCAGACATACACGGCTGTGGAGATGGCCAGCGGATGGTGTCGACCCAGCGCGGTGTAAAGCGCGCCGCGATAGAACAACTCCTCGGTGATGCTGCCGATCAAGGCGATCGCCATGACAAGCCGCAACGGCCCCTTGTCGGCGAATTGCAACACCCGGACGATCGCATCGGCGACGGGGGGAATCTCGCGGACGACCAGACCGCCCAGCACGAATATCCCCCCGAGAACCAGGCCGATGCCGGTGCCGGTGATGATGGGGCGCTCGTTTCGTCCCCGCCAGCAGATACCGCCCAGGTGGAGCGGCCCGGAGACGAGTGCGCCGATGAACCACACGGTTACCAGTGCGAAAGTGAGCCAGTAGAAGGCCGGGTTGCCCGGTTTCGTGCTCAGCGAGAAACTCAGCAGGACTGCGCCGATCACCAGCACGATGCCGACGATGATCCGGCGGCGCAGCACGACCGAGGGCGATTCGTGGTGCGACGCGGCAACGTTGGTGACGGCCCGCCGGATCTCGTAGAAGACGCTGGTGTGCGGGCGCGTGTAGGGCGTGTCGGAACGGGTGTGAGGTTCGGTCATCAAAGGCGCACCTTCGGGGTCAGGTAGAGCATCAGGTCAAGGCCGGTTCGCAGCGCGCCTGCCAGCGGGCCCGGAACCACCTTCACCAGTCCCAGGGTGGGCCGCACGATGGGAGGTGTGACCATTCCGACGAGCTGCCTGATGCGGAGCGCATCGCCACCGGCCCAGGGCGGGTCGCTGTCGGCGAGGTGGTGCGGATCGACCAGCGCGTTGACGCGTCGAGGCCGGGGGCTTGACAACGCCAGCGCGATCGCATCCTCGATGGACACCAGACCGCCGAGCGGGTCGGGCACAACATCGCGCAGCATTTTGGCGGAGGCGCGCATGGGGTGGTCCAGCGACCGCACCAGGTCGGCGGCAAGTCCGTCGGGCACTGGCAGCGCAAGCGCTGTGACCAGCGACGCGGCGGCGGTGCCGATGCCGCGCACCGGCACTCCGGTCTGCCACTTGCCGGAGACCCGCGCGTACGTCTTGAGCAACTGCCGATACGACGTCGTCTGGGGACCGGCGATGTCGTAGGTGCCGGCCGGCACCGATTGAGCATCGGCTGCCGCGACGAGGTAGTGCAGCACGTCGCGGATCGAGATCGGGTCGAGCGGATTCTCCATCCAGGGAGTAACGGGTATGAGCGGAAACCGGTCCCCGACGTAGCGCAGCATCTCGAAGGACGTCGACCCCGCGCCGAGGATGATCGCTGCGCCTAACCACACCACTTCCGGGCCGCCCTCGACCTGCAAAGCGTCGCCGACTTCCGCCCGGCTGGCCAGGTGCTCAGAAAGGCTGTCGTCGTCTGGCACAAAGCCGCCCAGGTAGACGATGCGCTTTACCCCGGCGTCTTTGGCGGCAGTGGCGATGTTCGCCGCCGCCTTCCTGTCGGCGTCACGAAAGCCGGGCTGACCGATCGCGTGCACCAGGTAGTACACGACATCGACCGGGCCGCCGACAGCGAACGCCGTCCTGGCAGACTCCGGATCGTTGGCATCCAGCACGACCCCGCTGACGTCGTCCACCCAGCCGAAGCGGCCGAGGCGTTCGGGATCGCGGCTGGCGGCTACTACTTCATGCCCGTCGGCGAGCAGTGTCGCGACCAGTCGAGAGCCGATGTAGCCGGTGGAACCGGTGACCAAAATCCGCACGCCCTCCAACGTAGCTCAGGCGACAATGCGCCTCTGTGGGGCGCGGACGAGGGCGGCGAGCAGCGCCGCAAATCAGAAGCCGGTGTCGGCATTGAACTAGAACTGTGGCAGCACCGTAATGAGAGGCATGGCAATTGAATCTGCCGTGCTGCGGCACGGCCTTGAATTATCACCGGGGACGATAACCCGAGCGCCTTCGGTGGCAGGGCTGGCTGTCGAGTTTCCACCGCACCGGCACACCCAAGACGAGCTGGCGTCGACGTTGGCCCAGATCGCCGGCCTGAATATCCAGCGGTTCGCGGATAACAGCGGCGTTTCCACCCGTCAGCTTGCGCTGCCGCTGTCGCGATACGGCGAGCTGAACGGCTTCACCGAAGCCAACGAGGCCTACCTCGACATCGCACTGGACCTTGCCGAGCACTCCCTGCTCTCGGCTCTGGACGAAGCCAAGCTCAGACCGTCGGACGTCGACGCCGTTTTCTCGACGACCGTCACCGGCCTCGCCGTGCCGTCGTTGGAGGCGCGGCTGATTACACGTGTCGGGCTGCGCCAAGACGTCAAACGGGTCCCGCTTTTCGGGTTGGGCTGCGTTGCCGGTGCCGCCGGAATGGCGCGGGTATACGACTACCTGCGCGCCTACCCCGATCAGGTAGCGGCACTCTTGGCAATCGAACTGTGCTCGCTGACATTTCAGCGTGTGGATTCATCGATAGCCAACCTTGTCGCCGCAAGCCTCTTCGGTGACGGCGCAGCTGCGGTCGTGGTGACGGGCGCGGACCGAACGTCGAGGGGACCGAAGATGTTGGCCACCCGCAGCCGTACCTATCCTGACACCGAGGATGTCCTGGGCTGGAAGATTGGCAGCGAGGGGTTCCGCATCGTGTTGTCCGCCGAAATCGCCACCGTCGTCGAGAAGTACGTCGGTGACGATATCCGTGACTTTCTCGCCGACCACGGACTTTCGACGGCCGATGTCTCGACGTGGGTGTTGCACGCCGCCGGACCGAAGGTGATAGACGCGGTCGAAAGCGCACTGGACCTACCTCCCGACGCACTCGAGCGCACCAGAAAGTCATTGCACGACAACGGGAATCTGTCATCGGTGTCGGTGCTGGACATTCTTGGGTCGACCAGGACAGACCCGCCGCCGCCGGGATCGATCGGACTCATGATCGCCATGGGGCCAGGTTTTTCCTCCGAACTGGTCCTGCTCGGCTGGTAGGCCGTGTACTACCTGCTGCTGTTGTTGGCTGTCGGCCTCGAACGGGTCGCCGAACTGCTGGTCGCCAGACGCAACGCCCGCTGGGCATTGGCCCACGGCGGCAAGGAATTCGGCCGAAATCACTATCCGGTGATGGTGGTCCTGCACACCGCCTTGCTCGTCGGCTGCGCCGCCGAAGTTTGGGCACTGCACCGACCCTTCGTCGGCTGGCTCGGCTGGCCGATGCTGGCGGTAGCGGGGCTCAGCCAGGGCCTGCGCTGGTGGTGTATCGCCACCTTGGGCCGCCGCTGGAATACCCGGGTGATCGTGTTGCCCGACGCAGCATTGGTGCGGCGCGGCCCCTACCGGTGGCTGCACCACCCAAACTACGTCGCCGTGGTCGCCGAAGGGCTCGCGCTGCCGCTGATCCATGGAGCATGGCTGACCGCCGTCATTTTCACACTGGCCAACGCGCTGCTGCTTTGGCTGCGGATTACGGTGGAGAATTCGGCGCTGGGATACACATGAGTACCTACGACACCGACCTGCTCGTAGTGGGCGGCGGACCCGGTGGTCTCGCCACGGCGATTCAGGCCCGCCGACACGGATTGTCGGTCATCGTGGCCGAGCCCCGAGAAGGCCCCGTCGATAAGGCGTGCGGTGAGGCCTTGATGCCTGGTGGTCTAGCGGAGTTGCGCTCACTGGGAGTCGATCCGCCCGGCCTGCCGTTTCACGGATTCGCCTACCTACGCGACCATCGTTGCGCGCAGGCACGGTTTCGCACCGGACCCGGGCGCGGCGTGCGGCGTACCGCCCTGCACACCGCAATGGCGGCACACGCCGAACAGCAGAACGTCGAATGGCTGCGAACCCGAATCAACGAAGTGGACCAGGATGCCGATGGGGTGACTGCCGGCGGTGTTCGCGCGAAGTGGCTGGTAGCTGCCGATGGCCTGCATTCGGCGGTACGGCGCGCGGTCGGCATCAACGCGGTCGCCGGAACACCGCGGCGCTATGGCGTGCGCTGGCATTACCAGATACCCCCGTGGTCGGAGTGCGTCGAAGTGCACTGGTCACGCTGGGGCGAAGCCTATGTCACCCCGGTCACACCCGATTTGGTCGGCGTGGCGATCCTGTCTCGCCAACCCCCGACGCTCGCCTGGTTCCCGCGGCTGGCGCACCGTCTGCAAGGCGCCAGCCGCGGACGGGCACGCGGTTGCGGACCGCTACGACAAGTGGTTTCGCGACGGGTCGACCGGCGCGTGCTGCTCGTCGGCGATGCCGCCGGCTATGAAGACGCCCTCACCGGCGAAGGCATCAACCTGGCCGTCAAACAAGCCGGCGCCGCGGTGGCCGCCATCGTCGACGACGCACCAGCTTCCTACGAGCGGGCCTGGCATCGCATTACCCGCCCGTATCGGTTGCTGACCCGCGCCCTCGTCCTTTCCACCGTTCCGCCGGCAAACCGGCGTGCCATCGTTCCCGCGTGCACACTGTTCCCCGGCGTTTTCGAGAAGGCGTTACACACGCTGGCGCACTGACTCAACGCCAGGAAATGCCGGGCAGAACGCTGTGTGGAACGATGATGAGATGCGTCCGCTGTGTCGGGGTCGCGGACGGTGACGTCCGGCTTGGTGGCCACGCCCCACGTTGCGTCGGTGGCCATCGAGTTCCCGCCGCACCGCCATGGCCAAGACGAGACCATCGCGGCCTTGGTTGAAGCCGCGGGCCCGGAATTCCGGCGATTCGCCGCCAGCAGCGGTGTTGAGGCGCGCAACCACGCGATACCGCTGCACCGCTACACCGAACTGAATGGCTTCACCGACGCGAACGACGCCTTCATCGACGTCGGCCTCGAGCTCGGCGAGCAGGCGCTGCGCTCGGCGTTGGATCAAGCTGGCATCGCACCGTCCGAGGTCGACATCATTTTCTCGACGACGGTCACCGGGCTGGCGGTACCCACGCTGGAGGCGCGACTGGCGACCCGCGTCGGCTTGCGTCCAGATGTCAAGCGAGTTCCGTTGTTCGGGCTGGGCTGCGTCGCGGGTGCCGCCGGGGTGGCGCGCATGCACGACTACCTGCGAGGCTTCCCCGACCACGCGGCTGCACTGGTGGCGGTCGAACTGTGCACACTGACCGTCCAGCGCGAGGACCGATCAGTGGCGAATCTTATCGCCACTGCGCTGTTCGGGGACGGGGCCGCCGCCGTCATCGCGACTGGAGCGCATCGGGCGGCAACCGGCCCGAAGGTGCTGGCCACCCGCAGCCGGCTCTACCCCGACAGCCAGGAGGTGATGGGCTGGGACATCGGCAGCGACGGGTTTCGGATCAAGTTGTCCGTCGATGTGGTGACGATGGCCGAGAAGTACCTGGGCGAAGACGTCCGAAACTTTCTGGCCAGCTACGGGTTATCCGCCGCGGATATCTCGACCTGGGTTTGCCACCCGGGCGGCCCCAGGGTCGTTGAAGCGGTCGAAGACGTGTTGGACCTTCCCACCGGAGCCCTCGACCGTAGCCGGGAATCGTTGCGTGACAACGGGAATCTGTCATCGGTGTCAGTGTTGGATGTGCTTCGCGTCGCCATGGCCGATCCGCCGCCGCCGGGTTCAACGGGGTTGATGATCGCGATGGGGCCAGGGTTCTGTTCGGAGCTTGTGCTGCTCGGCTGGTGAGGCAACGCTGCGTCAGCGCGCATGCCAGACCGGCGGACGTTTTTGGGCAAACGCCAGCGGGCCTTCTTTGGCGTCCTCGGATCTCAGCAGAGTGCGGAATTCGCGTTGGATGCGGGCCCAGCCCGCTTCCTCGTCAGCGACTATTCCGTCGTCGACACCGTACGCGACCCGCTTACTGGCTTGCACCGACAACGGCGCATTCACTGTCACCCGCTCGGCCAGCGCCAGTGCCGCCATTAACGCGGTGCCGTTTGGCACGACCTGGTTGACAAGCCCCCAGCGGGCCGCCTCGCCTGCGCTGATCGGTTCACCGGTAAGCAACATCTGCAGCGCCACCTTGCGCGGCAACTGATCGACGATGCGGAAGACACCGCCGGCGGCGGCGATCAGGCCGACCTTCACCTCCGGCAGGCCGAACTTCGCTCCCTCGTCGGCCACCACCAGGTCACTGGCCAGTGCCAGCTCGGTGCCGCCGCCCAGGGCTGTGCCGTTGATCGCCGCGATGGTGGGCTTGTCGATGAAATGGTGAACGTAGCCCGCGAAGCCCCACTCACCGTGGTCGGGATGGTAGAGGTTCTCCCGGCGCGCGACCGCCTTGAGATCAGCTCCGGCACAGAACGACTGGTCACCGGCACCGGTGATGACCACGGCGCGGATGTCGGGGTCGTGTTGCGCCCGCTCGAGCGCGTCGCCGACGGCGGTGCTGACCGCACCGTTGACCGCGTTGCGGGCTTCCGGCCGGTTGATGGTGATCACCATGACATTGCCGCGACGCTCGATGACGGCGCCAGGCTTGGGCTGCACTTCGATGTCGGCAGCCGTATCGGTCACAACAGTTCCAGGATCGTCGCGTTGGCCTGACCGCCGCCCTCGCACATGGTCTGCAGGCCGTAGCGAATTCCCTTGTCGCGCATGTGATAGAGCAGCGTCGTCATCAATCGCGCCCCGGAACCGCCGAGCGGATGGCCCAGCGCGATCGCGCCGCCGTTGGGATTGAGCTTCTTCTCGTCGGCGCCGATTTCTTTCAGCCAGGCCAGTGGTACCGGCGCGAACGCCTCGTTGACCTCATAGGCTCCGATTTCGTCGATGTTCAACCCGGATCGCTTCAGCGCCTTCTGAGTCGCCGGTATCGGCGCGGTCAACATGATCACCGGATTGGCTCCGGCCAGCGCCACGCTGTGCACCTTCGCGATCGGTTTCACGCCCAGCGATTCGGCCTTCTGCGCCGACATGAACAGCAGCGCCGCCGAGCCGTCGGAGATTTGGCTGGAGTTCCCGGCGTGAATTACGCCGTCCTCTTTGAACGCCGGCTTCAACTGCGCCATCTTCTCCATCGGCGTGCCCCTACGAATACCTTCATCCTTCAGCACCGGGTTGCCATCGGGGTCTTTGATGGCGACGATCTGGTCGTCGAAGGCGCCGGAATCTTGTGCAGCAGCGGCCTTCTCGTGGGAGCCGAGCGAGAATTCGTCCAGTGTGGCGCGGTCGAGTCCCCATTGCTCGGCGATCATCTCCGCCCCGATGCCCTGGTTGGGGATGGCGCCGTCGTATCGAGTCATGAAGGCGTCCGGGAACGGCCGGCCACCGCTGGCGAGCGAGGAACCCATAGCCACCCGCGACATCGACTCGACGCCGCCGGCCACGACGACATCGTAATGACCGGCGACCACACCGGCGGCGGCGAAGTGCACCGACTGCTGGCTGGAGCCGCACTGCCGGTCGACGGTGACACCCGGAACGGTCTCGGGCCAGCCGGCCGTCAGCAACGCGGTGCGGGCGATGTCGAGGGCCTGCTCGCCGGCCTGCATGACGCAGCCCCAGATGACGTCGTCAATGACTTCGGGATCGACGGCAGCCCGGTCCACAAGTCCGTTGAGTACCTGCGCCGACAGGTCGGCAGGGTGCACACCCGACAGGCCGCCGTTGCGCTTACCGATCGGTGACCGCACCGCTTCGACGATGACCGCTTCAGCCATGACATCTCTCCTTCTCAAATCCTTTTCCAACCCTGACGTTGATTCTTGATCAGCGTGCTGCAGGCTTGGCGAGCGGGGTCACGCGTGCGCTCAGCCGCCGTCGTTCCCGCCGGCGGAGCCGGGCGTCCAGACCCGGGTGTGCTCGGAACGGCCCCGAAGTACTGTCTCGCCGTGCGAGGTCCAGTGTCGGCGTTCGGACCGGTCGGCGTGCTCCACAGCGTCTGCTGAACATACGACCCGGGCCGCGACCGTCTTGGCGAAATCGGCCAATCGGGCCGCCTCGTTGACGACGTCACCAATCACTGTGTATTCGTAGCGGTTTTCAGCACCGATGTTCCCGGCGAAAACCGGACCGGAGGTGACCCCGATGCCGAAGTCGACCAGTGGCAGCCGGGCGAGCTGACTGCGCAACGCGCGTGCTGATGCCAACGCCGCTGACGATGGTTGCCGGATGGGCAAGGGCACCCCGAAGACAGCCAGCGCGGCGTCACCTTGAAATTTGTTGATCGAGCCCTGCCGCTCGTCCACGGTGCTGACGACCGTCTCGAAGAATTCGTTGAGTATCTCGGCGACTTCCTGCGGCGGCCGGTTCGCCGCCAACTTCGTCGAGCCCACCAGGTCGATAAAAAGGATTGCCGCGTCCCGTACTTCCCCGGACAGGGATGCGCCGTCTTCGAGGGCGCGACGGGCCACGTCAGCGCCGACGTGCCGGCCGAACAGATCCCGCAGCCGGTCCCGCTCGCTCAGCCCGGTGATCATTCGGTTGAACCCGTTCTGTAGGCGCCCCAGTTCCGAACGTTCGTATACGCCGACCACCGTGCCGAGGCGGCCCTGTTCTACTTCGGCCATCGCGTCGACGACCTCTCGTACCGGATCCGAGATCGAGCGCGAAGTGAGGATCATCGCCGGCAGTCCGAGCAGCACCGCGGCCAGCGACACCACCACGACCGCGGTGTCCACGGACGCGGTTCTGTGGATGAGCCAGCCGTGCGAACGCACGAAGATCAGCGCCAGAATCGCCGCGCACGGCAGGGCACTGCAAACCAACCACATGGTCACCAGCCGGGCGAGGACGCCCGGCGCCGTCACACCCTCGTCCGAGCCCTGCGCGGCGGCGAGCAAGATCGGGCGGAGCGCACGCTGAGTGAGCAGCAGGCTGATGCTTGCCGCCGCGGCGCTGCCGAAGACGACGGCGAGGAGCGTCGGAACGGCGATGGCAAGTCCCTGATCGAAGTTCAGGGCAATGAAGACAGCTCCGCTCACCGCCCACGTGGCCGACAAGATCAGCGACTGACGGCTGACGAGCCTCATCGCCGTCTGACGTTGCTGCGAGTTGGGCCCGCGGCCGGCAGCGAACCACCGCAGCGCCGGACGCAGATTCAACAGGCCGCCCGCTGCGACGGCGATGGTGGCCACGAGCACCAGCACCCCGACCACCAGCAGATTCCCCGGGACGAAGAAGGTTTGAGGTGCGGGCCCCGTCTGGCCGATCGGGATGACGATGGCGGAGGCGTCGGTGACGGCGAGCAGATACGCCCCGGCAAGCCCGGCTGCATACCGAAAAGCCAGCCCACGGGCCGACGCTCGGCGCTTTGAAGCGCTCGACGAGGCCGTGCTGCCCGCTGGGCCGGTGGCACGCCACCGCGGCTTGATCACGTGAACAAGGTAGCGAAGCCAGCAGCAGGTCAGGGTAGCGTCGCCTCCATGGCGCGAATCGCTGTCATCGGCGGTCACGGCAAGGTGGCTCTGCAGTTGGCCCGCATCTTGACGGAGCGGGGCGATGAAGTGACTTCGGTCTTCCGCAATCCCGATCACCGCGCTGACGTTGCCGCCACCGCCGCACGTCCCATCGTCGCCGATATCGAGGCACTGGACACCGACGCGCTGGCCGATGTGCTGACCGGACACGATGCGGTGGTGTTCTCCGCCGGCGCCGGGGGCGGTAACCCGGCGAGGACGTACGCCGTCGACCGTGATGCCGCGATCCGGGTGATCGATGCCGCCGTGCGGGCCGGCGTGCGCCGATTCGTGATGGTGTCGTACTTCGGCGCCGGTCCCGACCACGGAGTGTCGCAGGACAATTCCTTTTTCGCTTACGCCGAGGCGAAAGCGGCCGCCGATGCGCATCTTCGCGCCAGCGAGTTGGACTGGACGGTGTTGGGTCCAGGCCGGCTCACCCTCGAGCCGGCGACCGGCCGCATCGCGGTGGGTGAGGCGGCGCGCGACGGTGAGGTGCCGCGTTCGGATGTGGCGCTGGTGGCGGCTGCGGTGCTGGCCGACGGCTCGACCATTGGGCGCACTATCGCCTTCAACAGCGGCGATCTTCCGATCGCCGAGGCGCTGGCGGTGGGGTAGTTCCTGCAGGGTAGCCTCTGCTGCGCAGCTGGTCTGCTGGTACCGCAAGGTGTCAGCATCGAGCGTGGCATGTCGATCATGCCTAGCGAGAGGGAACCCGGTGAGAGTCCGGGACTGTCCCGCAGCGGTATGCAGGAACGACCGCCGTCATTAGCACTGGGTGCACTTGCCTGGGAAGCGACGGCCATTAGGAGCACCACGGGTGCGTGCCTGCGAGTCCGAAGACCTGCCGGTTGTGCCGGGCGCGCCGCGCTCGGCGGCTCATCGCCTCGTGGAATGGGCGTTTGGCCGTAACGGTTGCAGTGCCACAGTGCACCGCGACCGGATCGGCTGCGCGTCCGTTGGCGGTGACCACCACCTCGAGGGAATGGACGATCCGTGACAGCTCAACCGTTTACCGCCACCATCACCGGTTCTCCGCGCATCGGTCCGCGCCGAGAACTCAAGCGCGCCATCGAGGGCTACTGGGCGGGCCGGACCAGTCGATCCGAGCTGGAGACCGTGGCCGCCACCCTGCGCCGTGACACCTGGTCGCAGCTGACGGCCGCCGGACTGGATTCGGTACCGGTGAACACCTTCTCCTACTACGACCAGATGCTCGACACCGCGGTGCTGCTCGGCGCGCTGCCTGTCCGTGTGCACGGCGTCGCCGACCGGTTAGACCGGTATTTCGCCGCCGCCCGTGGCACCGGGAACATCGCCCCGCTGGAGATGACCAAGTGGTTCGACACGAACTACCACTACATAGTCCCGGAGCTCGGGCCGGACACCACGTTCAGCCTGCATCCCGAGAAGGTGCTCAGTGAATTGAAAGAGGCTCAGCAGCAGGGTGTTTCGGCGCGCCCGGTGATCATCGGCCCACTGACCTTCCTGCTGCTGAGCAAGGCGGTCGGCGGTGCCGGTGCACCGATCGAGCGGGTCGACGAGTTGATTCCGCTCTATTCCGACCTGCTCGGGCTGCTCGCGGACAACGGCGCCGCATGGGTGCAGTTCGACGAGCCGGTGCTGGTCACCGACATGCACGCCGACGCTCCTGCGCTGGCCGAGCGGGTGTACACCGCCCTGGGCAAGGTAGCGGAGCGGCCCGCTATTGCCGTGGTGACCTACTTCGGCGACGCCGGTGCTGCCGTGCCCGCGCTGGCGCGCACCCCTGTCGAGGCGATCGGCGTCGACTTGGTACGCGGCTCGGAGACTTCGATCGCCTCGGTTCCTGAACTGGCCGACAAGGTCTTAGTGGCCGGGATTGTCAACGGACGCAACATCTGGCGTACCGATCTGGAGTCGGCGTTGAGCCGGCTGGCCAGCCTGCTCGGAAGCGTAGCGGCGATCGCAGTATCAACGTCATGCTCGACGCTGCATGTGCCGTATTCGCTGGAACCGGAGAGCGATCTGGACGACGTGCTGCGCAGCTGGCTGGCGTTCGGCGCGGAGAAGCTGCGCGAAGTCGCCGTTCTCGCGCGGGCTCTGCGGGATGGTCGCGATGCCGTCGCCGACGAGATCGCGGCGTCCAACGCGGCGGTGAAGTCTCGCCGCTCAGACCCCCGGCTGCACAATAACCAGGTCCGTGCGCGCATCGACTCGATCACCGCCTCCGGCACCGAGCGTGGGCCGTCGGCGAAACGCCGCGAGGCGCAGACCGCCCGGTTGCACCTGCCGCCGCTGCCGACTACGACGATCGGCTCCTACCCGCAAACCTCGGCAATCCGCAAGGCGCGCGCCGCCTTTCGATCTGGTGAGATCGACAAGGGAGAATACGAACGCCGGATGAAGGCCGAGATCGCTGATGTCATCACACTGCAGGAGGAGTTGGGCCTCGACGTGCTGGTGCACGGCGAGCCGGAACGCAACGACATGGTGCAGTATTTCGCGGAGCAGCTCGAGGGCTTTTTCGCCACGCAGAACGGCTGGGTGCAGTCGTACGGCACCCGGTGCGTGCGGCCGCCGATCCTTTACGGCGATGTGTCGCGGACACAACCGATGACAGTCGACTGGATCAGCTACGCGCAGTCGTTGACTGACAAGCCGGTCAAAGGCATGCTCACCGGGCCGGTGACGATTCTGGCGTGGTCCTTCGTTCGGGACGACCAGCCGCTGGCCGACACCGCGAATCAGGTCGCGTTGGCGATCCGCGAGGAGGGTGTTGACCTGCAGTCGGCGGGCATTGCGGTGATCCAGGTCGACGAGCCGGCGCTGCGCGAACTGCTGCCGCTGCGCGACGCCGACAAAGAGGCCTACCTGGCATGGGCGGTGGGTGCCTTCCGGCTGGCGACTTCAGGAGTGTCGGACTCGACCCAGATTCACACTCATCTCTGCTACTCGGAGTTCGGTGAGGTGATTGGCGCGATTGCCGATCTCGACGCCGACGTCACGTCCCTCGAGGCGGCCCGCTCGCATATGGAGGTACTCGACGACCTGAACGCGGTGGGGTTCGTCAACAGTGTCGGGCCGGGCGTCTACGACATCCATTCGCCGCGGATACCGAGTACCGACGAGATAGCCCAGTCGCTGCGCGCCGCGCTGAACGCCGTTCCGGCAGAGCGGCTGTGGGTCAACCCGGACTGTGGTTTGAAGACCCGCAACCCCGAGGAGGTGAGCGCGTCGCTGAACAACCTGGTCACCGCGGCGCGAGAAGTCCGGGCCGACGGGTAACTCACCCGGCGCGCCGAGGGGCACGCTGGCGTGACGGTCGACGCTCTCCGTCATGCCGGGGTGACGCTCGCGGTATATCCAGCACGTGCACCGGCACGTCGTCATCCCACGGCTGACGAGTCACCATGTCGGCCACCCGGACGTAGCCGCGCTCGAACTCGCCGGTGGCGGCGTCCACCAGACGGTACTGCTGGGTTTGCCGATGGATGGGTTGCGCGTCAAGCATCACGATCCGCACCTCACCGGGCTCGAAGTGGCAGCGCTTCTGCAGCGCCGCGACCAACTGCTCGTTGCTGAAGTGACCGTCACCAAAATTCCAACCGATGGCGGTGCTGGTGATCCGTTCCCCGTCGGTTAGAACGTAGTCCTCCTCGTTCTGACCGGCCATCGCACGGTGGGCCAGCGTGAACAGCGCCCGGCCATGAGTGTTGAAGGCGCGGAACGCATATCCCATGTACATCGGGATCTGCGCCGCTTCCTTGCTGCCGTAGAACTTCTCCAGCTGGGCCGCCGGCATGCTGGCGATCGCTACCACCCCGTTGCCGATCTTCTTGTCGGCCGAAGGCTTGATGCACCACAGCGTGGTGTCCCAGTTACCCGCGTAGTAACGCATGCCCGGCAAGAAGGAAACCTTCCGCGGGAACAGATTCCCGAGCACCACCGTTCCTGCGACAACGGCGAACAGTGCTATCGGCAGTGGTGTGGTGAGATCGCTCAGCCCGACGGAGGCGTGCCCGACGAACAGCGCCAGCACGCCGAACATCATGAATACATTCCACTCCAACGGCACTCCCATTGGAATGGACGACAAAATACCGAAGTGGAAGCACAACAAGACGAATGCGGCGATCGCGGTAGGCCAACCGCTGTGGCTGAAGAACAACGCCAAAGGCACCAGGCCCTCGATCGCCGTGCTGAAATGCGCCAGCCAGCGTGACCGCCGTCCCGGACGCAGGTCGTCCGGAAAATGCTCGAAGAACTTACGTTTGATAGATCGCGGCCGAAACACCGGGTTGTTGCTCATCATCGTTGAGATGACGAACGGGAAGTGCTTGTTGAGTTTGGATGTCGCCGCACCCAGCCAGATCACCAGGCACACCAATTTGGCGCCCAGAATCATGTCCACGCCGTAGCCGGCGAACAGGAAGGCGACGGTGAAGGATGCGTAAACCTCTCCGCGCGCGGCCAAGAAGATGACCTTGTCACGCAGGCCCAGCACCGCCAGCACGCCCAGCACCGCCCAGATCTGCCAGGACGGCAGCACTCCGACTTTCGTCCCCAGCGCCGGCACCGGCCCGGTGCCGTCAGAAAGGACCGCGAGAACGAGAAGCACCAGCAGCGCACCGTAGAGCAGCGCGTCGACCGGCGTGCGCTCGTCGCCGCCGGTGAGAGGTATTCGATTCGGCCAGGGCGGTAACCGGATGGTGCCTGGCCGCAGCCAGTACAGAATTGAGCCCATCGGCGGAAAGAACCGATTGTTCAGCGGGCCAAAGCCACAACCCAGGCCGACCACTTCGAACAGCATGGTGTAGAGCACGACCTTCTCGAAGACGATCGGCTCGGCATACCAGTGCGCGACATTGGTGAAGCCGTGTATGCCGGTGGTAGTGAGCGAGAGCAGCCAGCCGGCCAGGATGTAGAGACCGATCTTGACGACGTAGAACAGATGCAGCAGCATCGGTGTTCCGAAGCCGACTTCGGCCCAGTGCCGGGCCATCGGGATGATCTTTTCAGCGCGGGTGCCCTTGCTCCACTGCTCGAAGTCGATCTGTGGAGTCTCCTGCTTGAGGAATCCCATGCCCGTCAGATTAGAACGTGTTCTAGCCCACGACTAGGTTGAAGGCTTTCGGCGGACTTGACTACTACCTATTGTAGTAGTAGACCGAATGTACGCCGGCGCACATTGTTGTCCGCCTGTACCGAGGATGGTGATTCGCGATGACCGATCGCAGCCAGCAGCCGACACGCCCCTTCTTGTGCTGGGCCGCAGCTGCATTCGTCGTCGGCTTCGGCGTGCACGCGTTGGACCACCTTCGCCGCGGCATGTCGGCGTCACCGCCGTTCATCATGGCCGGCGGATACGTGCAGAGTGTGCTGGTGGCCGCCGCGGCGGTCATGGTGTTGACGCGTCGCGCTCGGGCTCCGCAGGCGGCCATCCTGGTTGGTTTCGGCAGCGCGATGGTGTTCGCCTACGCGCATCTACTGCCGACCTTCCTGCCCGGCTACCAGGACAGTTTCGTCTCACCGCCGCATATCAATGTCACCTGGCTCTCCTGGCTTTCCGCCGTCACCGAGATCGGCACCGGTCTGCTATTCGCTTTCGCCGGCATCGAGATGGTGAACAATCGAGTGATGAGCGGAACTCTGTTCTTTGACGGCGCCTGCGGGATGTGCACGCGGTCGCACGACGTGTTGGTGAAACTCAACAGGACCGGCGAACTGCGCACCGAAGTGCTGCAAAGTCCGGGCGCCGCCGACCGACTCGGCATCGACCCGTCGCGCCTGCTCGAATCGGTCCGCTGGCTAGACTCGTCGGGCGCCGTCTACTCCGGGGCGGAGGCTGCGAACTCGGCGCTCTCTACCGCCATCGGCACCACGCTGCCGTTGAAGCTTTATCGAGTCCCGGGTATGCGATTTTTTGAAGACGCCGTCTATCGGTGGGTGGCCGCTAACCGTTACCGCTTCCCCGGCACGACGCCGTACTGCCAGTCACATCCTGCCGCGTGCTGACCTGTGGCTATCACGCCAAGGACTTTTCGTCGAGGCCGGGACCAAGTCAGCGACTTCCGCTTCCGAGGTCGACTTGCTTTAACTAATGCGGTCCGCTGTGTTGGCCTCAGTTGTGTCTACGACGCAACTAGTTCTTCTATCTTCGCTATCTGGTGAGGTCAAGCGCTGCACGCACGATCGAATCGGTGTCGATACCGTGGTAGCGGTAGACGTCGCCGAGATCACCGGACTGGCCGAACGTTGTAACTCCCAACGAAGCGCTGCGTACCCGATTGATCGTGGACAGGAATGACAAGGTGTGCGGGTGCCCGTCGAGGACCGTTACCATCGGAGCGGCCCGTTGGGCTGGGAAGACTTGGTCGAGGATCCACGACGGCGCCTCGGCAAGCCCTCCCCTAGCCTGCACCGCCTCGAATAGTCGCCCTGGGCTGGTAACGCATACCACCTCGGCCTCAATACCCGAACCCGCGAGCCGTTCTGCAGCCTGAAGCGTTTCGGTGATCATCGCGCCCATTCCAACAAGCGTGACCGCCGGCCGTTGTGAATCGCGCAAAATGTAAGCGCCGGCTAATACTTGGCGGCGACGCCGCTCCCGGGCGGCCGGGTCCGCCGGAACCGCGGCTAAAGCCTGGTTGACCGGTCGGGTCGAAAGCCGCAAATACGAGGAACTGCCGCCCGGCCGCCCTAGTCGCGAAATGGCATCCAGCAGAGTCCATTCGACATCGATCGCAAACGCCGGCTCATAGCTGACGCACCCGGGCTGCTCGAGTCCGATCGAGGGGGTTTTGATCGATTGATGTGCTCCACCTTCAGGGGAAAGACTTACGCCGGCTGGCGTGCCCACCAGGATGGATTGCCCCCCCGCGTAGATTCCGTACGACCACGGCTCCAGCGCGCGCTCGACGAATGGGTCGTAGAGCACGCCGATGGGGAATAACGCCTGGCCCCAACGGCTCCAGGTCGCGCCCAGTTCGCCCATCAGCCCAACGAGGTTGACCTCGGCGATCCCAAGTTCCATGTGCTGGCCCGTTGGCTTTTCTCGCCAGTGCATGATTGTCTCGGCGTCGTCGGCGAACCAGTCGTATCGCTCGGTCGGTGACCACACGCCGACCTTGTTCAGCCATCCGGCCAGATTGGTAGATGAGCTGACGTCGGGGCTGACGGTGACGACGCGCCGGGCAGCGTCCGGTGCTTCGCGTGTCAGATCGAGCAACGCGCGGCCGAGGGCGGCCTGAGTTGTCGACGTGCCCGACGGTGTGCGTCCGACATCGACTGGTATTGGCGGTGGCGTGGCGTAGGCGTGCCCGTCTCGGCTCAGGCGCGTGGCTGTCGCGGTGCACAGCCGACCGGCAGGTGTCTCGGGGCTGAACCGTTGCCACGGGCGCTCGGAGTCCATGCCGAGATGCACGGCCAGCTCATCGAATTGTTCAATCGTCAGTATTGACGAGTGGTTCTGCGGATGCCCCTCGGTGGGTAACCCATAGCCCTTGATGGTGTAAGCGACGATCACCGTCGGGCGGGTGTCGTCGATCTGCTGCCAAGCAGCACGCAGCGCTTCGAGGTCATGCCCGCCGAGGTTGCGGACCGCACGGGTCAGGGTGTAATCGTCGAGTTCGGTGATCAGGCCGACGATCGCATCCGCATCGCCACCGGCTCCGGGCAGCCGGGTGCGCAACTCCTCGGCGCTACACCGTAGTAGCCGCTGGTACTCGGGGTTGGGCATTTGCAGAATCCGGGTACGCAGCGCCTCGCCTCCCGGGCGCGCGAACAGTGTGTCGAGCAATTTGCCGAACGTAGCTGTGATGACTTGCCAACCCGCGGCGGAAAACATCTTCTCCAACCGGCCGGCGGCGATGTTGGGTACCACCCGGTCGAGCGATTGCCGGTTCAGGTCGACGATCCACACGATCTCGCCCAGTTCGCCGACCGAAGAGTCCAGCACCGCCTCCCACACTGCGCCCTCGTCCAACTCGGCGTCACCGAGCAACGAAAATTGCCGCCCTGAGCCGGTGTCGCTGATGGCTGCGTTGACGTAGCGTCGCGCGAAGGCACCCCAAATGGGAGCTGTGGCACCGATTCCCACCGAGCCGGTCGAGTAGTCGACAAGATCGGGATCTTTGGATCGGCTGGGATAAGACTGCAGCCCGCCGAATGCACGCAAGGTGGTCAGGTATTTTTCGTCGAGTTGGCCCAACAGGTAGTTGATCGCATGCAGCACCGGTGACGCGTGCGGTTTGACCGACACCCGATCACCGGACTGCAGCTGTTCGAACCACAGCGAGGTCATGATTGACACCATCGACGCGGACGAAGCTTGATGGCCACCGACTTTCAGCCCGGAAAGGTTAGGCCGAACCCGGTTGGCATGGTGGACAATCGCTGTCGCCAGCCACAGCACACGCCGCTCGATCTCGGTGAGTGGGTCGATCGGGCCGCCGGACGCTGGGCGAGAGGTGGAGAGGGCGGAAAGCGAGGCGGTCATGGCGGCTTCCTGGATTGGGCAAATTTGCCGTCTTGATTGGTTCTGCATTGTCTATGGGGCGTCCGCGAGTCGGCCGGATCGCAACCCGACGCTGACATCCATTCTTGGCAGGCGGTTGCCATAGTTCACCATTTTCGCGTCGAGTTGACAATCGCATGCTAAAAATTTGAGCAAAGTGCACACGATCGCCGGCCCGATGGAAAACGAGGTGACCACAATGTCAAGCCGGAATACAGCCGACCCGATCGATGGCCGGCTGTTGCTAGCCCTTGCGGCCGACCCGCGAGCTGCCAGCGTTGCACTGGCCGAGCGAATCGGTGTTTCGCGCAACACTGTTCAGGCGCGTTTGGCTCGATGGGAGGACAACGGCGTACTGACATCTTTCGAACGCACGATCACGCCTGGCTTCTTGGGATATCACCTGCGTGCTTTTGTCTTGACGAACGTCAAGCAACGATTGCTGAGCGATGTGGCCGCGGCGCTTGCCAGAGTGCCGGAAGTCGTCGAAGTGCACGGGCTCAGCGGGGTGGCCGATCTACTGATTCAGGTAGTGGCGCGCGATGCCGACGATCTCTATCGCGTGGCCGGCCACATTTTGGGGATCAGGGGTGTCAAACGCACGAACACTGCACTCGTGATGCGCGACCTTGTTGATTTTCGGCTCGCACCCTTGATCGAGCGCTTGATCGACGAGGCCGCTGTGCGTGATTGATTGGTTAGCGACGGCGCAGCGTGCGTGAGGGCGTCTCGCCGAATTTCTGTTCGTAGTGCTTGGCGAATCGACCGAGGTGATTGAATCCCCACCGGTAAGCCACGTCACTGACGGTAGTCGTCCCGTCGCTGCTGATGAGGTCAGATCGCGACCCGTCCAGCCGCACATTGCGCAGATAGTGCGCCGGGCTCATGTCGAACTCGTCGCGGAACAGTTTCTGCAGTTGTCGCACACCCACGCCGGCGGCTTGGGCAAGGTCAGCCACCGTGTACTGAGCACCGGGCGCTTCGGCGACGAGATCGACCACTTTGCGAAGTGCTGAGGAACTAGCGTGGACCGGTCCGCTGTGGATAGCTTCCGTCATGGAATGATGCTGGCTCGCAAGCAGTCCGGCGATCACGGCACGTTCGAGGTGACGGGTCTGCATCGCTAATGCGGCGTCGGGATTTGTGCCGGGGCGGACGATAGTGTCGAGCAGGATTTGGATTATGGATCGCCATCGCTTGGCGGCGGGTGCGGTCATGTCGAAACCGATGTCGAAGCGCACGCGCCGATCGACGGGCCGGCCGAGAATGCGCGCAAGTTCAGTTTCGAGCGCCGGCCGGTCGATCTTGATGCTGACCTGGGTGGCATCGGCGGCCCAGGACTTGACGAAGGTGTGTTCACCCGGGCTGTACACCGCCGCACACGCCGGTGTAGCAACCAGCTCTTGCGCGCCACAGCTTGTTGCGACCGATCCTTCGAGTGGCATGTCGATGTGATAGCCGCCCATGTCGCCGGGGTCGATCAATACTTCGGCACCGAAGTGGACGATTCCGATCGTCATATCGGTCAACCTGAACGCCGACATCCTGGCATCAGACAATCGAGCGCCCGGATCAACCAGTTCCAACCGTGCTGGGTAATAGACACCGTTGACGGTGTCGCGGTAAACGTCAAAATCGTCGGTTGCGCAGACGACCCTGCGCCCCTCGTCACTCGGCGCATGAACTGGCGAAGTGTCCAGCTGCGGTACCACTGACATTGCCGACCTCGTGTTCCAGCCTGTACATCGCATGGTACGGGTCCTATGCCGACCGGCTATCACGAACGGTGAATCGCCGCCACGAGGGTAGGCCGCAACTCTGCAGCCCGGCCGTGTCGCGTAACGGACAAATCATCTCGCAATGCGGATTTCCGGAATGATTCACCCACTCTAGCGTCGTTCACATCACGAACGTGATCCGGCTAACAGCGATGTAGTAAGCCCTGGGCCAGACGAATTCGGATCAGGAGATTGTCCGCGATGTCCGCTAAGCCCAAATTTGCCCACGTTGTTTTCCAAACCGGTCAGCAACAGGAGATGCGGGACTGGTACTGCAGCGTGCTCGACGGACATGTCGTGTACCACGATGAAGCGTTGTGCTTCATCACCTTCGACGACGAACACCACCGGGTGGCGCTGTTGACCCCGCCGATGCCCCTGGAACGAAAGAGTCCCACCGCCGCCTGCACGCATCATGTCGCGTACACATTCGACAATCTCGACGACCTGCTGGATCGGTATGTGCTGCTGCGAGACATCGGTATTCGGCCCGCTGTTTCAATTGCGCACGGAGTGACGACCTCCCTCTACTACCAGGACCCCGACGGCAACTTCGTCGAGATGCAGATCGACAATTTCGCTGAGCCCGATCAAGCCACCGAATACATGCACGGTCCCGAATACGCGGCCGATTCGGTCGGGCCGGCCTTTGATCCCGAAGCGATGCTTGCCGCCCGCCGCGCGGGGGCCAGCGTCGAGGAGCTCACCGGCCGCGCCTGGTCACTACGGGCGGCGCTGCCTGACCCAATGGCCGTGCTCATTGGCGCGCGCTGAAAACCGAGAGGTGATGTTCATGGCGACTAAACGCAGTACCGGCTCGGGTGTCGCTCGTGAACGCGCCTTGGAGCTGATGGCCGGGATCTGCACACCAGTGACGATCGTGACCACCGCTGACACCCGGAGGCCACACGGTGCCACGGTCAGCTCTTTCGCCGGCCTGTCTTTGGAGCCGCCGCTGATCACCGTGGCATTCGAGCGTGAATCGTCGCTGCTGCAGCGGATCCTGGGTGTCGGTCGGTTTGGGGTGAACCTTCTCGGCCACGGCCAGGACGAGCTGGCGATGTTGTTCGCCCGTCGCGGCGCCGACCGATTCGCCGACACCCCATGGCATTACGACGCGGAGCTGCCGCGAATCGACGGTGCGGCCGGCTGGGCTGCGTGCGATCTGTACAACGCCGTCGACGGCGGTGACCACCTGCTGCTGCTGGGCCTGGTAACCCGTGCCCAGCATTCGCAACTACCGCCGCTGGTATATGCCCACCGCACCTTCGGCACCCACTCCCGCCACGCTGAGCGGCCCCGGCGTCCCATCGTCGACCAGATCCTCGCCTGCTCGAACTGACGAAATAACCGAGAGGAACGACACACCATGACAACCGTCGACGCGCCCATCGCCCCCACCGCCGCCGAGCTGGTCGAGCGTATCCGCATATTGCAGCCCGTGCTCGCGCAGAATGCGGCGCAGGGCGAGGCCGATCGCCGGGTCGTCGAGGAGTCGATCACCGCGTTGGCCGACGCCGGCGTCTTCAAGGTCGCCCAGCCGCGTCGGTACGGCGGATACGAAACCTCGATGCGCACCATGCTCGACGTATCCGCGGCTGTCGCCGAGGCCGACGGCGGCACGTCCTGGGTGGTTGCGTTGTGCAATGTCTGCGCCTGGATGACCGGACTGTTCCCCGAGCGCGCCCAGGACGAGGTGTGGGGCGACACACCGGAGGCGAAGGTCTCCGGAGTGCTCGCCCCGACTTGCGAGGCGGTCAAGGTCGACGGCGGTTTTCGGGTGACCGGCCGCTGGTACTACAACTCCGGCTCCTGGCACGCCAGCTGGGCGGTGCTCGGTATGCCGATCACCGACGAGTCCGGGGAGGCGATCGACCAGGGTCTGGCACTGGTCCCCTATGGTGACCTCGAGCTGGAGGACACCTGGTTCGTGGCGGGGATGAAATCGACGGGCTCGAACTGCCTGATCGCCAACGACGTGTTCGTTCCGGAGCACCGAATCGTTTCGGTTCCAAAAACCGTGGCCGGCAGCTACGCCACCGAGCACACCGAGGAGACCCTCTACCGGTCGGCGTTCGTGCCGCTGCTGTCGCTGGTGCTGGCCGGCCCACAGCTCGGCATGGGCCGCAAGGCGCTGGAAATCGTCCGCGAGAAAGCGGCCAAGAAACCCATCTCCTACACTTTCTACACTGCCCAGGCGGACTCGGTGGCTTTCCAACTCCAACTGGCTCAGGCTGCAATGATGGTCGACACTGCGCATCTGCACGCCTACCGAGCCGCCGACGACATCGACAGCGCCGCCGCTGCCGGAATCTTTCCCGATGAGCTCACCCGGAGCCGGGTGCGCGCCGACACCGGGTGGGTTCTCGAGCACATCACCAAGGCCATCGACATCCTGCTCAGCGCGCACGGCGCCGCCAGCTTCGCCGAATTCAATCCGCTGCAACGTATTTGGCGTGATTCTAGTGTGGGTGCCCGCCACGCCGTGGTGATACCCGCCGTGAGCTACGAGATCTACGGCAAAGCCCTCTTGGGCCGGGACGATCAGATCACTCCGCTGATCTGATCCGGAATGTCAATGAGACGACAATCTATGACCGACACGGCGCCACCCCACAACGAGAGCGCGATCTTCGCAGTGGAACAGGTGCAGGAACGATCCGTGGTGTTCCGCAACGAGCTGCGATGGCAGAGGTGGCGCCGGGCAACGGTGATGCCGCTGCGCTGTGTGCAAGTCGGAGGCCTGACGACGCAACCGTTTCAGCAACAGCAAGGAACGGACAGATGCTAGCGAGTGAAGCAATCGGATACTCCGATCTGCCCGCACGGGCGAAGAAGGTACTGAAGGGCTTCCTGCCTCCCGAAGACAAGATCGCGGCCCGGGTTGCTGAAGTAGGGCCTGTGACACCCCGGCCTTTTGACAATGAGGGCGATCAGGAAGTACTGGACGGGGTGACCTTCACACACCACTTCGTCGACACACCGGGCGACGAGGACACTGTCAGGTTCCACTACGTTGAGGCCGGGCAGGGCGAACCCATCGTGTTCCTTCATGGAATTCCCGACTCGTGGTATCAGTGGCACCACCAGATGGCCGCCCTGTCAACAACTCACCGCTGTATCGGATTCGACTTGAAGGGATATGGCCAGTCGGGCAAAGATTTCGGTGACTACCGCCATGAGGCGGCAGCGGAACAATTGCTGGCAGCAATCGACCTAGCCGGCGTCGACAAGTTCAACGTAGTGACCCACGACCGTGGCACGGTCCAAGCCGACTTCATCGCCGCTAAGCACCCAGATCGGGTACTCCGGTACGGACGCGGCGAACAACACCTCTACCACTTTCATCCTGACCTGGCCCCGCAAGGTCCTCTGTTCGCCGATGCGCCCCGCTCCGGGCTGATGGACGATCCTGCCTACTTTGTCACCTGGGTCTACACCTGGATTTGCAAATACCGCGTCCCCGACGACGAGATGCGACGGACGATTCAAGAGTTCTCCTACCCCGAGATCAACCGGGCAGTGCCGCGCTACTTCAATTCTCAGTCGTTCACACAAGAATGGTTGCGGCGCCGCAGAGAACTTTTGGCCGCCTGGAAATGCCCGGTGATGATCATGCAAGGCTACGACAGCAAGACCCAGCCACGCGAATTCTACGAGAACTCACGTGAATACATTCCGAATGCTCGCAGCGTGGCCGTCGAGTACATCGATGCCGGACACTTCTGGTCGATGGAGCAGCCAGAGTCGGTCACAGCATTGATCAAAAAACTTCTGCAGATGTAGCCGGTGGAATGCCTCGCCATAGTCAGCGATGGGACGGTAGCCGTCGCGATTCCCGCCAACGCCGCACATCGGCCACCACCTGAAGCCAAATCCGGTTCAAGTTCGGGACTATTCGAGCTGAGACAACATTGGAGACGCCGTGACATCCACACCACCGTGGGCCGGATCATCAACCGGCAAGACCGCACTGACCAACGTCCGGGTGTTCAACGGCACCACCCTGACCGAGCCGGTCACGATCGTGATCGACGGCGGAGTCGTCGGCACCGATCCTGCCGGAGCCGACATGATCGACGGCAACGGCGGTGCGTTGCTTCCCGGACTCATCGATGCGCACATCCACCTGCACGACGCTGAGACACTCGATCAGCTCTGCGCACACGGGGTGACCACCGCGTTGGATATGGCTACTTGGCCACCGGCGACGCTCAACTCCCTGCGCGGTCAGGTCGGGTGCACCGACATCCGCAGCGCGGGCACACCCGCCACCACGTCCGGCAGCACCCACAGCCATATCCCGGGGTTTCCTTCCGCCGGATTGGTTGACAGCCCGGGTGCGGCAGCCCAATTCGTCGCCGAGCGGATGGGCGAGGGTTCGGACTACATCAAGATCATCGCTGATGTTCCCGGTCCAGACCAGCCCACAATGGACGCACTGGTCGTCGCCGCCCACGACCGCAACATGCGAACCGTCGTACACGCTACGACGACGGTGACTTTCGCAATGGCAGTCGCGGCTGGCGCGGACGTCGTCACCCACGTACCCATCGACCAGCCCCTCGAGGCGTCGGTCATCGCCCAAATGGCCGCCGCGGTCACAATCGCGATTCCGACCCTGACCATGATGCAGGGCATCGCGGAGACGATCGGGAAGGCGGCGGGGCTCGATTACGAATCCGCCCGCACAACCGTTGCCGAGCTGTACCGGGCCGGTATTCCCATCCTCGCGGGAACCGACGCAAACGCCAAACCCGGCGTGCCCTTCTCACCGCGGTACGGCGAAAGCCTGCACCAGGAACTCGAACTACTCGTCGAGGCGGGTCTCTCCCCTGTCGATGCGCTTCTCGCTGCAACGTCTATGCCCGCGCAGTATTTCGGCCTCGACGATCGGGGTGTCATCGCACCCGGCCGCCGCGCGGACCTGATCCTGCTCGACGGCGATCCGTTGGCCGATATCCGTGCCACTCGCAACATCCGGCGCGTCTGGTGTGCCGGCATTGAGCCGGCGAGATCACCCGCGTGACCGCAGAGCTCATTGCCGTGAACAACACTCGCATCGACGTCCACACCCACTATCTCGGCGGCGCCGTGCAACGCCTGTTCGAGTCCGGATTCACCCTCACCGGCGGCTACCGCATGTCGGCGCAGTGGACACCCTCGGCCGCCGTCGAGTTCATGAACCGTCATTCAATCGATTGTCAAATCCTCTCGGTGCCATGGGCCTTTACTAGACGCTCGAGTGATCCTGGATTTGCGGCCATGTTCTGCCGGCAGGTCAATGAGGAATACGCCGCGCTGATCGACAGCCACCCGGGCCGATTCGGCGCCTTTGCCGCAATCCCGGCCGACCACCCCGATAGCGCGCTGGCCGAAATCGAATACGCCTTGGACGTGCTCGGACTTGACGGCGTGCTGCTGTCCAGCAACGCCGCGGGCCATTATCTCGGCGGCGAGTTCTATGAACCCATACTGGCGGAGCTGGCGCGGCGACAGGTGCCGGCCTTCGTGCATCCCGCGGAGTGCCCACACATCGAGGACTTGGGATTTGGGCGTCCCAGCTCGATCATCGAATTCCCTTGTGACACAGCACGCACCATTACCGACGCGATCTACTCCGGTGTTTTCCAAAGGTATCCGGAACTGGTTCTGATTCTCGCCCACTGCGGGGGCGCACTACCCACGCTGGGCTGGCGCATCGCCGAACACACGCAGATGGGGCGAGGACCCGATGACGCCGACATCGATGCTGACCATGTTGCAGACGTGCTGCGCGGACTATATTACGAGACGGCGCTCGCCGGCAGTCGCAACTCGCTGCTGCCGACGCTGGAAGTCACTTCCGCCGAACACATTGTCTTTGGCACGGATTGGCCGGCCGCGCCCGAGCCGACGGTCGTGAACAACATCACCAACCTCACCAACTTCACCGGTTGGGCCGACGGCCAGCTAGCGCAGGTCGAACGAACGAACGCGGTCACGCTGTTCGGTCGCTTTGCGTCCGGAGCGAAGGGATGACGGTGGCGGCGGTCTTTCCGTCCGCGAGCGAGGCGGTGGCAGACATTACCTCGGGCTCGTCGCTCGCCGTCGGCGGGTTCGGTTTATGCGGTATACCCGACGTGTTGATCGCGGCGATCGCCGACGGAGACGCCACTGATCTCGAGGTATTCTCCAACAACTGTGGTGTCGACGACTATGGCTTGGGGATTCTGCTCGCCGCGAATCGGATTCGCCGCATCACCGCGTCGTATGTAGGCGAGAATAAGGAATTCGCCCGCCAGTACCTTGCCGGTGAGGTCGAGGTCGAGCTGACACCGCAAGGCACGCTGGCGGAGAAGCTGCGGGCCGGCGGCGCCGGCATTCCGGCTTTTTACACTCCCGCCGGGGTCGGCACACTCGTCGCCGACGGCGGACTGCCATGGCGGTACGGCGCCGACGGGTCGGTAGCGGTTGCTTCGCCCGCCAAGGAGGTCCGCGAGTTCGGAGGAAAGCGTCACGTGCTTGAGGAATCCATCACCGCCGATTTCTCACTGGTGCATGCCCATATTGCCGACACCGAGGGCAATCTGGTCTTCAACAAGGCGGCACGCAATTTCAATCCTATCGTGGCGATGGCGGGGCGGGTGTGCATTGCGCAGGTGGAACACCTTGTGGCAGCGGGTAATCTCAACCCCGATCACATTCATCTACCCGGAATTTTCACGGCACGGCTCGTGCACACCGGCGCGCAGGACAAACGCATCGAGAAACGCACCACTCAATGACTTACACTGCCGAATCGCCCGGTTACACGCGTGATCAGATCGCCGCGCGCGCTGCGCGCGAACTGCGATCGGGTGAGTACGTCAACCTCGGTATCGGGTTGCCGACTCTCATCCCGGCCCACCTGCCCGACAGGACAAGTGTCGTCTTACATTCGGAGAACGGGATCTTGGGCACCGGGCACTACCCGACTGATGCCGAAGTCGACGCGGATCTGATCAATGCCGGCAAGGAAACGGTCACCGTCAACCCTGGAGCCGCATTCTTCGACTCCGCGCTCTCATTCGGGATGATCCGCGGCGGCCACATCGACATAGCGGTGCTGGGTGCGATGCAGGTTTCCGCCCAAGGCGATCTGGCGAACTGGATGGTGCCCGGCGCGATGGTCAAGGGCATGGGAGGCGCCATGGACCTGGTACACGGTGCGCGGCGCGTCATTGTCGTGATGGAGCACACCGACCGTCGCGGTAACCCCAAGGTGGTCGAGCGGTGCACACTCCCGCTGACCGGTCAACACGTTGTACACCGCATCATCACCAACCTCGCCGTCATCGACGTCACGCCAACCGGTTTGGTGCTACGTGAATGTGCGCCGGGTGTCGGCTCGGAACAAGTATGTGCCGCAACGGCAGCACCACTTTCCCTGGGAGGAACATGGATAACGTAACCACAAAGGTCGGCACGACCCTGGTGGCGGGACGCCTCCATTCGGCTCTTCGTGCGGTACCGGGCGCACCGTTGATCGTCACGCTGCATGGCGGCTTGTTCACCGGACGATACTTCGAGGTCGCCGGTTCCGAGGCCGGCGCCTTTGTGGACATCGCGAACCGCAACGGCTTCAGCGTCTTGGTGATCGATCGGCCCGGATACGGTGACAGCGGCCAACCGCCCGACGATTACGACTACGCCTTCGGTGAGCAGGCCCGGGTTCTCGATGCTGCTCTTGACAACTTGCTCTCCCGCTGCGACAACCCGCCGGTCGTTTTGGTCGCACACTCGGTCGGCGGGATGATCGCATTCGAGATAGCCGCGCGTCAGCCGTCGTGGAGCCTTATTGGTCTGTCAGCCACCGGGATGGGGGCACGGATCCCGCGGGGCGGTGCGGCCGAACAACTCGGAGCCCTGCCGATGTCCGGCGTGGTCGACGTTCCGATGGTCGAGCGGGAGAACCTGTGGTACGGACCCCAACACACCTACACGCCCAGCGGTCTAGCGGCGGCGCGCACCTCCTACGCCCCCGCCCCGATGATCGAGTTGACAACTGCCCCGAAATGGGCGGCCAGCCGCCTCGACTCCGTCGCGCCTGCGATCACGGTACCGATCTACCATGCGCTCGCGGAGTTCGACGCACTCTGGGACGGTTCGCCCCAGGCCCGCCAGCTCTTCCTGTCGAAATTCACGCCACAACAACGTGTTCACTCCGAAATCATTGAGGGCGTGGGGCACTGCATCGACCACCACTTGATCGGCGCGGCCATCCATTACAAGCAGCTTGCCTTCGCCCACGAATGCGCATGTCAATCGCTATCCAATCAACACTTCTAGCAAAGAGGAGCTCCTATGCGTCTCGCTAATCTTGACAACAGGGCAGCCTTGGTGATCGGCAACGCCGGTGCCGAGCGGGCTATCGATGTCGCCACAGCATCGAACGGACGTTTCGGGCCGGATCTTGCTGCCATCTACGAAAGCTGGGAGCAGGTCACCGAGTGGGCCGTCGGACTCGACATCAGCAACCTGACCAGCGGAGTTCGCATTGATCGCCACACCCTCGGCCCGCCGTCACCCACACCGCGGCAGGTGTTCGCCGTCGGGTTGAATTACCGCTCCCACGCCGCGGAGTCCGGGTTTGAGCTTCCCACCGAGATGCCGCCGGTGTTCACCAAGTACGTCTCGAGCTTCACCGGTCCCGACACCGATGTCGTGATTCCGACGGGCGGCAACGTCGACTGGGAAGTCGAACTGGTCGTCGTTGTCGGCCGCCTTGCCAGCCATGTCGACGAGAACAACGCGATGTCTCATGTCGCCGGATTTACTGTCGGTCAGGATATTTCCGAGCGGATATCCCAATTGCGAGGACCTGCACCGCAGTTCGGCCTCGGGAAATCCTTCCCAGGCTTCGCCCCGCAGGGTCCGTGGCTCGTCACCCTCGACGAACTCAACGAGCCCGACGACCTCGAGCTCGGCTGCACCGTCGACGGCGAGGAAGTGCAGAAGGGCCGCACCGGCGACCTGATCTTCCCGGTTCGAGTTCTGGTCGCTCGGCTGTCGCACAACGTGACGTTGTATCCCGGCGACGTGATCTTCACCGGCACACCCGCCGGCGTCGGATTCGGCCGCGAGCCGCAGCGGTTCCTGCACGCCGGCGCGCGCCTCGACAGCTGGATCGAAGGCATCGGCGAGCTACACCAGACGTTCGTCACCGACGACCGCACACCGTAGAGAGCTGTTCAGCCGTGGCTTTGCATCGTCTCATTTCGGTTACCATCGGCGTGCCGAATGTCGCCGAAACAATGCACTATTACGCCGATTTTGGGCTGACTCCGCAGCCTGACGGCTGGTTTACCACGACTGACGGCGGCGCCCAGCTTCGACTCGTGCACGCACCCACCCGGCGACTAATCGAGCTACGGGTGGGTGCCGATGACCCCGACGATATCGACCGCGTCGCCGCTAATCTGACTCGGCTTGACGTTGCCACCAACCGCAACGGCCACAGCGTCATTGCCGTCGAGAAAGCCACCGGCGTGCAGGCGATCGTCGAGATCGCCGCACGGCTGAACCAGGCGTCAGCTCCCGCCACCCGGTACAACGGTCCTGGACGGCTCGAACGGCACGGTTGTCGAGCGCCCGGCGTCCTGCGCACCAACCGGGTACTGCCCCGAAAGCTCGGCCACGCGGTGATCGGCACCACCGATCTCGCGCTAACACAGTCCTTCTTCACTGACGGGCTGGGGTTTAAGGTCAGCGACTTGATCAAGGACACCGGGGCGTTCCTGCGATGTTCCGCCGACCACCACAACGTCCTGGTACTCAAGGCGCCGGTGGCGTTCCTGCACCACACCTCCTGGCAGGTCGACGACATCGACGACGTGGGACGCGGCGCGACCGCGATGCTGCAGGACCATCCGGAACGACATGTCTGGGGACTGGGTCGCCACCACGCCGGGTCGAACTTCTTCTGGTATCTCAAAGACCCCGCCGGGAATTTCAGCGAGTATTACTCGGACATGGATTGCATTGTCGACGATCAACTTTGGACACCGGAAACCCTCGAAGGTGCCCGCGGGCTGTTCAACTGGGGTCCGCCGCCGCCCCCGTCATTCCTGGCACCCGATGACCTCGCCGCACTGATGGCCGGTGCTCACCGCGGTGAATGATCGGCAGCAAATCAACACATCACGATCGTTCGGATCCGCAGATGTGGCGGGGATTTCGAACACGCGCTGTATGAGGCGACGTTGGCAGAACTGACCAATGTCGGTTTTGGCCATCGCCGTACCAAGACTACTTCAGCATCCCGCCGCGGAAATCATCGTGTGCTGACCAAGCCGTCCATCAGCAGATCGAGCATTCGGTGCGTTTGGTCGAGTGAACTACTGGTCAGGAAGATGCCTTGAAGGCTCGACACCACATCGGCGGTGTGCACATCGGAGCGCAAACTGCCCTCGCCGGCGCCTGCCTGCAACAGCATGTCGACCGCACCGACGATGCTCGCGCGAGTTTGGCTGAGCTCAACGGCGCCGGAGTCGACCATCGCGCGCAACGACTCGGCCATACCTTTTTTTGCGGCGACGAAGCTGGCGTAGCGATGCATCCAGCGCCGCAAGGCAACTATTGGGGGGTATTGTTCCAGCAACTCCGCCGCGGATTCGGAAACCTCCGCCAGCTCCGCTCGGTAGACGGCCTCGATGAGCGCCTCGCGGCTCGGAAAGTGCCGATAAAGCGTGCCGATCCCGACGCCAGCATCACGCGCAATCGCCTCGAGCGACACCGGGCGGCCATCGGCGCGAGCGAATGCCGCGACCGCCGCCTCAAGCAGTCGTTCGCGGTTACGCCATGCGTCAGCCCGGATGCGCTTGGCCAAAGCGGAGGCTCCTCCAGTTCTGGTACGGTTACTAAGCGGAGGTTCCTCCGAATCTGTGACCATGCTACGACAGGAGCACCATGACATACACCGCCCACACCGGCGGCTTCGGCATGATTGGAACGACGCCGGTTGCCCGCGTCGGCTACGGCGCCATGCAACTCGGGGGCATGCCAACTGAAGAGGATGCCGTCGCCGTGCTGCGCCGCGCCGTCGAACTGGGCGTGAACCACATCGACACCGCCTCCTTCTATGCGGGCGGAGAGGTCAACCGCCGCATCCACCGGGCGTTGGCTCCCTACCGTAAAGAACTCATCATCGTCAGCAAGGTCGGTGCAGCGCACACCACCACCGGTGACGTCCCACTCGTCGCAGCCCAGCGGCCCGCCGAATTGCGCGCGGCGGTCGAAGCCGACCTAGCCGAACTCGGCCTCGACTACATACCGGTCGTGAATCTCCGACGGCTCGACTTAGGCCCCGGCCTGCGTGCCGCGGGAGAACAGATCGTCGACCTCGATGACCAGCTGGCGGAGATGATCGCCCTTCGCGACAAGGGCAAGATCGGGGCGATCGGCATCAGCAATGTGCCGCTCGAGATACTACGCCGAGCGCTGCCGGCCGAGATCGTTTGCGTGCAGAACGCTTACAGCGTGCTGGACCGCTCGCAGGAGACAACGCTCGAGTTCTGCAGAGCCGAAGGCATCGCTTGGGTGCCATTCTTCCCGCTCGGGTCAGCGTTTCCCGGTTTCCCCAAGGTCACTGACCACGCTGTGGTGCGCGCGATCGCCGACGACCTCAGTCTCACACCGGCCCAGGTGGGGCTGGCGTGGCTGCTAGCTCACACGCCGAACACATTGCTCATCCCTGGCACGCGCTCAATCACACACTTGGAGGAAAACATCGGTGTCCGTGACGTCGTCCTCAGCGCGGAAGCGGTCGCACGCCTCGACGCCATCGGTGAGACGCTGACCGCGAGCTCACGCCCCAACGACGGCATCGAGGCGTTCCTCGAAAAGCGCCCATGACGTGACGACTCGACACCCGTACCGCCCATCGGCCTGGGCCCAGCAGTAGACGCAAAGCCTCGTGTGTTACCCGCATAGGAAGGAAGTTCGTTGCGAATCATCACCGTCGAAGAGCATTTCCATCATCCCCAGGCAATTGCCCGCGTCCTGGAACTCGCGGGGTCCGCGCCCATTGTCCCCGACGAGGGTTTCGGCGCCTTCCTCCGGGACTTCATGCCCGACCGAGACTCCGCGGAGCGACTGGCCGGTAGTCGCCTAGCTCATATGGACCGTGTCGGGATCGACGTCCAAGTGGTCTCGCACGGGGCCAACAGTCCAGGTAACCTGGATCATCCGGAGGCCGTAGAGTTATGCAGGCGAGTCAATGACGCTCTAGCTCAACAGATTTCCGAGCATCCTACCCGGTTCCGGGGATTCGCAACCCTACCGCTTTATGACCCCGTCGCAGCAGCCGACGAGCTGAAACGCTGCGTCAACGAACTGGGCTTTGTGGGAGCCCTGATCTCTGGAACATGCGGCGGGTTATTTCTCGACGACGAGCGATTCGACGTGGTCCTCGCTTCAGCCGAGACAGCTGATCTGCCCATCTATGTCCACCCGGGGGTACCGGAGAACCCGGTGTCACAGCCGTACTACGCCGGAAACTGGCCGGCCGCACTGCATTTCTTGTTCTCCGGCCCTGCATTCGGATGGCACGCCGAGGCCGGTATTCACGTTCTGCGACTGATCTTGTCGGGGGCGCTGGATCGCCACCCCTACCTCAAGCTGCTCAGTGGCCATTGGGGCGAATTCGTTGCCGGCTGGCTCGACCGCCTCGACGAGGTTGTCAGCTGGGCCGGCATCCTCGACCTGCAACGCCAGGTGAGCGAGTATTACCGCGAGCAGGTTTGGGCGACACCATCAGGAATGTACAGCCAGAATCAGCTGAACTTCATTGTCGCGGAAATCGGTGCCGAAAGGATCATCTACTCCGAAGACTTTCCCTACGTGATCCGCGACAACGTATCGGAATTCCTCGAGCAGGCCGACCTTACCGATGACCAGCGAAACGCGATCGCGCACGGCAACGCAGAAAACCTCATGCCGGTTTGAGGCGCAAACGTCCGGTTCACAGGATCACCACCGACCGCAGGACATCGCCGGAATGCATTGCCTTGAAAATGTTTTCCACCTGATCAATCGAGATGCGTTCGGTGACAAACGCATCGAGAGGGAGCCGGCCCTGACGGTGGAGGTCGGTCAGCACCGGAAAATCCCGTTCGGGCAGGCAGTCGCCGTACCACGACGATTTCAATGCACCGCCGCGCGAGAATACGTCCACCAGTGGCATGTCGAGCCGCATGTCCGGTGACGGCACCCCACTAGACGACGGTCCCAGCCAGATCGCGGGCATAGAACGCCTGGGTCCAGGTGTCCGGGCGCCCGACGGCATCGATTACCACGTCGGCGCCGCAACCATTTGTGAGCTTCTGGATCTCGCGCACCACATCGACGCCCGTGGCATGGACGGTATGGGGGGCGCCGAGCTGACGTGCCCAGCGCAGCTTCTTCTCATCGCGATCGATCGCGATGATCGTGGGAGCGCCGGCCAGCCGCGACCCGAGCATGGCTGCCGTGCCAACACCCCCGCAGCCGATGACGGCGACAGAATCCCCGAGGCCGACATCGCCGGTGTTGACGGCCGCGCCGAAGCCGGCCATCACACCACAACCGACTAGCCCCACGACCGCCGGATCGCTGTCGAGAGGGCGAGTGGCGCAATGTAATACGTGCGGATATGGTGTCCTGCATGCCAGGACATAAAGCGGCAGCAAAATCCGGCTACCGTGACCGCAACTCGACAGCCGATCGTGCCCTCGACATCCTCTTGTTGTTCACCGACGACAAGCTGGTTTGGACCGGCACCGAAATCGCCGACCGCATCGGGGTGGCCCGATCGACCGGCTATCGCTACCTCCAGAGTCTGGTCAACGCCGGCTTCATCGAAGAGGCTTCCAGCAAGTTCCGTTTGGGCCCGCGCATTCTCGAATTGGCACGGCTCGCTCGAGCGGGCACCAACCTCGCCGATGTCGCGCTGCCGACGATGCATTCTCTCGCGTCCACTGTCAGGGAGACGGTGCTGCTGACGCGCCGGTCCGGGCGCTTCGTCGTCTGCCTCGACCTGGTCGAGGCGGCGCACACTGTGCGGCTGTCCTACGAACGCGGTCATGTTCTGCCGATCAACGCCGGCGCCGCCGCCGAAATCCTCCTCGCCTGGGCACCTCCCGACGACGTCACTGCGGTACTCGCCGCCGCCCCCTTGGAGCGATTCACCCCGAAGACACTCACTGATCCAGCTCAACTGCAGGCGCGGCTCGCTCAGATACGTAAGGACGGGGTCGCAGTGTCGCAGGGCGAACTCGACGAGGAGATCCTCGATGTCGCTGCCCCGATCCACGATGCCAAAGGCTCAGTGGTGGCCGCCGTGAGCATCGCCGCGCTAGCCTCTCGCGTCCCGCGAGCGGAACTGAAGAATGTGAAAGTCGCCGTGAAGACTGCAGCTTCAACGATTTCCGAACAATTGGCCCTGTCCGACATTTAACTGATGACCGAGCCCGCAGATACCGTCGTCCAGGCCAGCGCCGCGTTGGCCAAGGCGGGCCTGAGCGATCTGGTGTGAGGGCATGCCGCTGTCCGCGATCCCGCGGGTCGAGGAGTGTGGATGAAGGCGGCCGGTTGGGGATTCGACGAAGTTCAACCGGACAGGGTCGTTCTTGTCTCTCGCGACGGCACCGTCCTATCGGGAGAAGGCAAGCGCCGTCTCGAATTTCCCATCCACACCGAGATCATGGTCGACCGCCCCGATGTCAGTTGCGTCGTCCATACCCACGTGCCGGCACTTAATGCCTTCGCCTCACTCGACCGCGACCTGCATCCGATATCCCACGACGCGGTTCCCTTCACGTACCCGCAGATACCGCGGTTCACCGAGACCGGCGCTCTCATCGCGACTCCGCAGCTCGGGCATTCGTTGGCCCTTGCCCTCAGTGAGGCCAACGCGATTTTGATGCCCAATCATGGCGCAGTCACCGTGGGCGCTAATGCCGCCAGCGCGGTGATGTACGCGGTGTTGCTCGAACGTGCCTGTCGCACGGTGTTATTTGGCTTTGGCCGCCGACGGCCCACAGCGCTGGTCTGATGAGCGGGCGACATGTTTCAAACGAGACCAGGTGTGGGGCCAGACCCAACTCGAGGCCGGTTGGCAGTACTTGACCCGAAATGCCGGGCCTTAAGTCGCTGAGTGGGTGCGGTCTAGCCTTCGCCCATCGCCACAAATGGGCGATTGACTTCGACGACCCCCTCAGTCAGAGCATCAGCGACCCTGAATTTGTGCCGGCCGAGCGGGTCAATCCCGATCGGGGCCCTAACCGTCGACGGGCGGCCGGTAATGCGACGCGGAGTTCCGCAACTGCCAGATCTGGGCAGGGCATAGTAGGTTAACCGCATAGGAGATTAAGTAATTGGCGGCGAACTCGTCGTTGGGGAGCACGTCGTTTTTCACATCGCCCATCACTTGGGCATAGCTTTCGCCTCGGGTGACTTTGTCGCAAATCCCGTAGCCATAATTGACGGCGTCCGTCGTGTTGGCAAAGTCATAGTGCCTCCGCACCGTCACGTTGTATAAATACTCCGTTTCGGGCGCCGGGGCGGCCTGCGCCCATGGCGCCAGCGTGGCTCCGCTGATGGCGGCTGCGGCGATGATCACGGCGGCGAGCGACGTGCCGGGCCTCATGGTTGACGCCCAATGTGGTTGTACCGGGAAACAAGCCGGGGGCGGACCGTGCCGCAATCGGCAAGACGGTTGCGATGTCGCGGGTTGACGAATCCTGGTAATTCGGTTGAGTTAGCCACGTGTTGTTCCTGTCCGTGATCCGGGTCTAGGGGGCCTAGCCGGATTAATGACCACCTTGTCGTTAGTTCGGCGGATAGGCCGGCGGTGGGTTGACGCCCCTTAAGATCCAGGCGAACCAATCGATGCCGTGTTCCAATTCGTCGCTTGCGTCATAGTCCGGGCTGGGGTCGATCGGAAGGTTGTTAGCGCGGGAGCCCAACGGCACGGTTTCCGCTGGGCTTGGGCCGGTGTTTGCCGGCTGTTGCGGCTGGCCGTACACGGCCACCACCACAGTGCGATCCACACTGTTTTCTGACCAGACCCCGATCTGGGAGTTGGCGCAGTTGGACATGATGGCGAAATAAGCTGGGTTGTAATACCACTGGTTGATCAGCTCAATACCGCTGATTGCCAACGCCGGGTTGATTGCCACGGTTTCCGCCACCGGACCATGGAAGCCGGCTGCGTTGGCCCGGTCTTGCGGGTGTGAGCCGTCTGAGCCGACATCACCGTCGAGGTTACGGTTGTTCAACACATCCTTGGTGTGCCACTCGGCGGCCAGTTGCAGTTGTGGATTGATCCTGACGTCGTTTTTGCAGCCTGCCTGATGCTGCATGGTGTAGACGTTGGCGACCACACCATCGTTGAGTCGCTTGTTGTTCGGTATGAGCGTGTTGTTGTCACCATCCGCGCGAGCGGCGGCGGTGCCCAGCAGGGTGCTTGCGGCGGCGATCATCAAGGCCGGCAGGATCAGGGGGCGGTACGGCATTCGGGTCTCCTTATCATGTGCTGGCGGGCGGTGGTCGGTAGTGCGTTGCCGAGTTCCGCAGTGCGGCATCGCTCAGATCGGGTCGAATCCGGCGACCAACCATCGGCCATCGACATTGTCGAGGGTGACGCGTACGCGGGAGGCGGTGTTGGTGGGCGGATCGTTGCCGACGGTGACGGTCTGGTCGACGAACACCAACACGACAGCATGATTCGCCGACGCCGATACCGACGCCGCCGCCGGGACGGTGGCGGTGGCCGATATCTGCCCCTGTTTCGAGCCCGGAATCACCACGTCGTGGGTCAGCGCTGCGTAGGAGTCCTTCATCGGCCCGGTCAGCCGATCCTGGGCCGCGCCAAGATCTCGCTCGACGGTGTCGTATCGATATGACAGCATCGCGACGGTGGAATCGGTTGCCGCGCGCACTGTTTCGGCGGCCGACCGCTGGGAGTCACGGAGCGAATTGTCCTGCCATTTCATGTAGCCCGCACCCATGGCCATCATCAGTGCCAGCCCGGGAAGCACCGCGAAAGCCACCACATTGCCCCAGCGGACATCGGTGAAGCGCCTGGCGCGGGACTCGGAGCACTCGGCAGGCTCGGCGTCGACGGCCGTGTCTGGGATTTCGGTGTCGGTGTGGGACTCAGAGCTCTGGACCGGTTCGGCTTCGGTTGGTACCTCCCGGGCACCGGTCACGGTATCGGTGCTGGGCTCCTCCCCATGATCGGACTCGGCATCCATAGGCGTGTAATGGTTTTCAGTGACGATATCGGTGCTGATGGGCATGACTTCTGCTTTCCTGCGGCGGCGGGGTGGGCGTAGCAGTCGTTGCGTCATGGGACGAACTCGACGTTGGAGACCTTGGCGCCGTCACCGATCTTTTGGACGCTGATACGCATCCGCCAGGCCCGCGGCTCCGGCTCGGCAGCCCCGGCGACTGTGGTGTTGACGTTTACTGCAACAAGCACCTGCGCTTGATCACCAGTCTCGGACTGCAGCGCAGCGTCGACGATGGAGCCATCCGACTTGGACTGAGCCTGTTTGACCACCTCGATGAACGGCTGTGAGCGTTTCTGGAAGTCGTCGTAAAAGGTTCCGGTTGCCGAATCAAGGATGCGCTGCACGTCGGCGCCAACCCGGGTGTAGTCGATCGTGGTCAGGTTCAGCGCACCTTGGCGCGCGACCTCGACGAAGAGGTTTCGCTGCTGCTCCGCTTGATGTGACTGGTGCATCCGGTAGCCGAGCCAGCCGCTAAGTCCTGCCAAGACGACAACGATTGCCAGGCCCACTCGAATGGCGAGCCGAACGTTGCGAATAGGGTCGGTGCGGTCGGTGATCACCTTGTCGGGATCGTCTGTGGCGTTGATGGATTCGACGTCGAGTTGGTCCGATGGAGGATCGCTTACTTCGGCGGAATCAGCATCGACTGCCATGTCTTCTCCTTCGGCGCGGCTTGGGAAAGATTGGATTGGTTATATATTCGCCCGTCTGTGCCGATGTAGTTTCCGGTGACCGGGTCGTACTCGGCGGCCGCGATCGGCGGTGGGGCGGGTCCTAGCGGTGCCAAGCCCGGTGTGGGAGCCGAGCCGGGCGGCAACTGCGGAATGTCTTGACCCGACGATGTGGCGTTGGGGTCGCCTTTCCAGTTGTAGCCCTCGTTGAGCGGCACGTATTGCTCAGTGCTTTCGCACATCTTGACGGTGGGGGCCCGCTTGCCTGGAACGGTAAGACATGGATAGTTGCGCGCGCCGCGAACATTCAACGGTGAGTCTTGCGGCACCCGGCAGTAGACATCGCCGGCGGGCCGATCGGGGTAGTCCTCAAAGCTCGGCGCCCGCTGCTGTTGAGCTGGCAGGAAACCGGTGGTGCAGGTCGGCGGCAGGTTGAGATTCGTTTGGAAGTCCAGATACAGGCCCATGTAGGCCTGTTTGGTGTTGAGGTTTGCGATCTCGATGCCTTGCACCGTCGCGACACCATGCGGGATCAGGACCAGCAATTGTTCGATGGCGGGCTGATAAGTGACGGCCACTTCGCCGACGCTCACCAGGTTGGCCAGCAACAACGGCAAGGTGAGTCGTAGCCGTTGGAACAGTTGACTGCCCTGATCGGCGGCTGCCGGAGCGCTTTTGAGCACTCCGGCGACCGACGCGTCGCTAGAACGCAGCTGGTTGGTAATTGTGGCCAAATGTGCCGCCCAGGCCTGGATGGCGTCGGCGGTATTGGTCTGGGAATCCAGAATCGGCTTGGACTGGTCGATCAGTGTGGTCAACGCGTCGCGGTTATCGTCCGCATCTAGAGCCAATTGGGTGGATCCCCTGACAAGCCGCGACAGCTCCGGCCCCAATCCACCGACGGCAGTGTAGCTTTCGTCGATGGCGGTCTTTAGGTTCTGTTGCGGGATCGCCGCGAATCCGCGGTTGGTGGCGTCCAGCAGCGTATCGATGGCCGGCGGCACCGAAGTGTCGGCTTCCGGTATCACGTCGCCATTTTTCAGTGGCGGAGCATTCCCGGTGCGGGGCAGCAGGGCGACGTACTGCTCGCCGATCGCGGTCTGGCTGTGGATCTCGGCCCGCAGCTGCGACGGAATCTCGATGCTGGATTCCAGCGACAGCACCGCCTCGACCCCGGTGTCGGTCAAGTTCACGCCCTCAACCTCGCCGACCTGTGTACCCCGGTAAGTAACATTGGCTTTCGGATACAGCCCGGCGGCCTGTTGCAGCTTCAGTGTGACCGTGTAGTGCCCGGCGCCGAACAGCAGCGCCGGCACGTTGATGTAGCGGAAGATCATCACGGCACTAGCGGCTACCGCGATCACCGTGAAGACGACCAGTTGGATCTTGATGCGTCGGTCGAGGCGCACGTCAGGGGCCCTCATCAGCGTGGTAAGGGATGACCAGCGGGTTGCCGGGGTTGAAAGCTTTGCGGTGTCCCGGCCGTGCAGGGCCGCCCGCGGTGCACGGGCTGGGCAGCTGGCCGATGGTGCGTCCCCACTGGAGCTCCAGCTCGGTGAAGTTGCATTCGAATCGAGTTCCGGTGAGGAACGAGGTGTCCAGGCGGCTCAACGTCAGGTCGATGATCATGGTGATGTTGAGCGCATCGCCACGTTGAAACTTGGGGATGTTCTCCTTGGGAAGGGGAAAGGTGGACAAAAAGCTGAGCGAGCGCGTCAACGCCGGCCCGGCGTTGGCGAGGGACTCCAGCACTGGGGAAAGATCGGTGAGTTCCTGTACTAGAGCCTTTTCGGTTCGGTTGACCGAGTCGGCGGCGAGCGCGCTGAATTCGCCGAGCCGGTCGAGTGCGTTAGCGAGGTTGTCGCGTTGCTCCTTGAGTACAGCCAATGCATCGGGGATAGTTCGCAACGCCTCATCCACTACGGGTTTCTGACGAGCGAATTGACCGACCAGGTTGTTCAAGCTCTCGGATGCCGCGACGATGTCTTCTTTTTGTTGATCGAGGTGGCCGATGAACTCGTCGAGCCGCCGTATCAAGCTGCGCAGGTCGTTCTCTCGCCCGGCGAACGCGATGCTGAAGGCCTTGGTGATGTCTTGAATTTGGCCGAGTCCGCCTCCATTGAACAGCATCGAGACCGCGGACAGCGTTTGCTCTGTGGTCGGATAGGCGCCGGCGCGCGCCAGCGGGATCATCGATCCGTTGTGCAACCGGCCTTCTGGTGGCATATCGCCGGGCGGGGCCAACTCCACGTGCGGTGTCCCCAGCAGACTCGTCTGCGCGATCTTGGCGGTGGCGTTCGCCGGGAGATCGACGTTGCCGTTGAGTTTCATGGTGATCAGCGCGTGCCAGCCCTCGCGCTCGAGTTTGGTGACGGTGCCGACCGTCACGTCACCCACCCGGACCCGCGAATTTGGTTCGATGTTAGTGGCATCGGGTAGTTGCGCCCGCACCTGATAAGAGCCTGGGCCTCGTCCCTCGGTGCCCGGCAGCGGCAACGAGTTCACCCCCCGCCATTCACAGCCCGTCGCGCCCGCCATGGCCAATGCAAGGATCAGACCGGTGGCCTTGCGGCTCAGGTTATTTCGGGTCACGGTTCCCCCCTGGGGGGATCATCATGCCCCGCAGACCGTTCGCAGGATCCGTCGTGATCGTTTGCTCGGCCAGCGGTGGGTTATTTTCGGCTGGGGGCGGCCCAGCGAAAGGTGGCGGCGGTGTGGTGTCCGCCGGTGGCGTCGGCCGGTAGTCAGGACGCATCCAGTCCTCGCTGTAAGTAATCTCATTTGGCCGGGCTTGAGCGTTGACGAGGGGATTAAGTCCGAGCGGTAGGAAATTGTATTGCCGGTTCTTGATGATCGGGGCCAAATACTGCACACAAAGCTTCGCCGACTGCGCGGCGTTGAGCCGCGAGGCTGCCTCGATGGCCCCGCATAGGAATGTGATCGGGTTGGCGAAGTTGTTGAAGGTGAGTATTCCGGTGATCGAGCCGTGCGCCGGCTCATAGACATTGACGAAGTTTTGCAACGAGTTGGGGAGGACGTGCAGGGTCTGCTTGACGTCGTCGAGGCTGTCGACCAAGGCTTTGGAGACCGATCCCAACTTGTCCGTCGTGGTTCCTAGCGCCTCGCGGTTGTCGGCCACAAAGTTGGCCACGTCGCCGACCGCAGTGTCGAAGTCTTTGACGGCATGAGAGACCTCGTCGGGGTTATTGGCCAAGAGCGAGGTGACCGAAGCCAGGTTGTTGTTGAGCTGGCCCATCAGGTCGGCGCTGTCGTGAAGGGCCGAGACCAGTGTCGACAAGTTCCTCACGGTGGAATAGATGTCATCGCTGTGATCGTCTAACGCCGAAACCAGTTGAGATAACTTGATTACTGTGTCCCGGATGCGTGCACCCTGGCCGCGCAGGTTGTCCGCTGCGGTGGTAATCGCCGCACCGAGCGGGCTGACGCCGCCCGGTTGGGTCGGTTGGAGGCTGTCGGTAAGTTTCTCTAGCTGTCGACGAAGGTCGTCGAACTCCACAGGCACCGCCGTGCGATTTTGGGGTATCACGGCGCCACTGGTAAGCGTTGGTCCACCGGAATACGCGGGGGTGAGTTGGATGGCGCGTGAGGTGATCAACTTCGGCGATAAGATCACGGCGTTGACCCGGGCGGGTACCTTGTATTTGTCTTTCAACGAGAAGCTGATTTTCGCGCGCTCCGGCTGCGGCTCAATCTTGTCGATCGTGCCCACCTTGACCCCGAGGATGACCACGTCGTCGCCGACGAAGACCCCGTTGCTGTTGTCGAAGTACGCGACAACATGTGTCTTGCCGCCGCCGGGCAGCCAACGGACTACCGCTACACCGGCGAACAGGATTAGCACCAATCCAACAGCCAACGCATGCTTGCCAATTCGAGATGTCATCGTCCCACCTCGGCGGGCCGGGAAGGGTTGTCGCTCGGCGAGACCACCTCACCTGGGGCGGGCACATATACCGGCGACGGTGTCGGCCCAGGCACTGACACCTGTCCTGGCGGCGCCGGGGCAGGCGGCCCCGGAGGTGGGCCGCCGGGTGGTGGGGCGGGCAGCGGCTCCCGATACGGATAGCGGGGATCACCCGGCTTACCGGTGATCGCGTCGGGCAGCGTCCGCTTGGGTTCCCCGCCTTGACCGGTGCGTGGGTAGGGCAGCGGTAGCGGCGGGGTGGCCGGCTGGCCAGTCTGCGGGTCAGTGCGCTGTGAAGGTAACAACACATTCGGATCGAGGCCGAGATCGGAGAACGCAGCGTCGACGAATGGTTGCAGAAATTGCCCGGGCAAGAGGTTAGGAACGTAGGCCTTGAAGAACGGGCCTGACGACACCGATTCCCCTAGCGACATTGCGTAGGCGTTGAGCAGTTTGATGGATTTCTGCACTCGCTCCTTGCGGTTGTCGACGATGGCCAGCACGCCGTTGAGCTTGTCCAGCGCGGGCCTCAGCTGTGCGCGATTGTCGGCGACGAATCCTGAAAGTTGTTTGGAGAGGTGAGAGATGCTGCCGGAGATGTTGTCGAGTGCCGAGCTCTGCGTTTGCAGTTGTGCCAGCAGTGCGTTGGTGTTGAGGATCAAGCTGACGACCTGATCGCTGCGCTCTGCCAACACAGTTGTGACCTTCTTGGCGTTGGCAAGCAAACTGCGCAGCTCGGCGTCGCGGTCGTTGAGTGTCTGGGAGAACCTCGCCACGCCCTCTACGGCGATCTTCAGATCCGGTGGGGTGCCGTGGAATGTCTGCGTCAGCGTGTTCAGCGATTCGTTGAGCTGATTGGTGTTCAGCCCCGCGATGGTCGTGCTGAGATCACCTATGGCATCGGGTAATTGGTATGCCGGGGTGGTCCGATCGATCGGGATGGGTTCCGACAGTCGACCGTCTCCGCGCGAGGTGAGCTCCAACACTTTCGCGCCGAGCAGGCTCCTGGCCTTGATAGCGGCTTCCGAGCGGTCACCGAGCTGGACGTCCTTGTCGATGTTGAACTTGACCAGAACCCGCGGACCTTCCAAATCCACGCCGGTGACCCGCCCAACCTGGAAGCCCGACACCTGCACGCGGGCGCCGGATTCTAATCCGCTTGACTCTGAGAAATACGCGGAATACACCTGCTTTTGCGCCGTGAACATCGGCAGCTTGTCGTACTGCACTGCCGCGAGCATGGTGACAGCGATCACCGCTATTCCGATCACACCGATGACCGTGAGATTTCGTTCAGAAAACGACTTCATTTCGGTGCGCACCGACCCGTGGCCTGGCTCGCTACCCTCACGTATACCGGCTGACCACCCTTTCCGTTCAGCTTCAGCACCGCATCGCACAAGTAGAAGGTGAAGTAGTCGCCGTAGAGTCCCTGTCGGCCAAGCGCCTGATATGCGTCCGGCAACGTGTTGAGCAAGTCGTCGAAATATTCGTGGTCGGCCAGGACGAGGCTGTTGGCCCGATCAGATTGCGCGATAGTGCTTTTGAATGGCGGACGAATCTGTTGCAGCAAATCCGCGATCGACCCCGCCGCGGCATCGCCGTAGGCGAGCGCGTTGCTGATGTCGCCTTTTCGAGCCGCGAGTGTATCCGTCAGCGCGGCCAGTGAACTAACCGTTTTGTCGAATTGCTGGGTCTGATCGCCCAGCGATCCCAACACGGTCTTGAGATTCACGATCAGCTGGTCGATCACAGCATCGCGGTCGGCAAGAGTGTTCGTCAGGCTGGCAGTTTGGGCAAGAAATGAATTAATCGCCGCGCTCTGCCCTTGGAACGCCTGAATCAACTGACCGGTCAGGGCGTTGACCTGTTCCGGATCCAGCGCCCGAAAAAGCGGGCGGAAGCCGCCTATCAACATATCAAGATCCAGCGCCGGCTCGGTTCTGTCCAGCGGGATGGTCTGTCCCGGGTCAAGTCGGGTGACTCGCCCGACACCTTCTTTTAGTTCCAGGAACCGGTCGCCGATGAGGTTCTTATAGCGGATCAGCGCCCTGCTCCCCTGAGTTAGTACCACTGTGTCATCAGCGGAGAACTCGACGACGACGACGTTGTTGCTTCTTATCGAGATGTGCTTGACCTTCCCGACTTCCACGCCGGCAATGCGGACGAAGTCGCCCTTCTTTAGGCCGCTGACGTTCGTGAACTCGGCGTTGTAGATCCGCTCTGGTTGAAACCGAAGCTGCGCGAATACCATGAACAAGCTGAACGTTGCCATGCCGCAGGCAACGACGAAGATGACGAGGCGCCACAACGCAGCGACCAAGTTGTCTCTCATGGCTGCATTCCGTAGCTCTTCCTAGTGGTCATGGTGGCGGCTTTCCAGGCGCGGGTGCCGGGGTCGCGGCCGCCGGCGGTGTGGGCGGTGGCGACGGTGCGGGCGGTGGCGGCGCTCCGGGCGGCGGTGGATACAGGGGGACGCCGTCCGGGCCGTACAGCGGCGCGCCGTATGGGGGTGCGCCGGGGTAGGGCGGATTCGGGGGTTTTGCCGGCAGTCCTGCACAGCGGATGCTTGGGGGTTTGGGTACAGCCCTGGTGACAGGCAGGTAGTCGGCGTAGCAGGGTTTCCCGATACCGGGGTTGGGACGTATGTCGAGGCCGGTGCCCCAGCCGGTGTTGGTCACCAGCTGGCGCACCGGATAGTTCTTGGAAACGTCGGGCAGCGAGCCGCAGCCGGGTCTACCACCGGGTCCGCCCTTGGCGGCAACTATCGGCAGATTGTCCGGATACCGGTACGGGTCGTCACCCAGGATGAAGGAATCGTCGATTTGTACGGTACGGCCGTCGCCGCCGGCGCTCTGGTATGCGCCGCCCTGGTCCAGTATCCACTTGGCTCCCATAAGCAAGCAGGTGTATTCGGGGTTGTACTTCATCAACAAGTCGGTCGTCGGCTTCAGCGTATTGATCGCGTGCACTAGGGTGCGCTGATTCGGTCCGATCAGATCGATGCCAGCCTGTGAAAAACCAGTAACGTTGAGCAGCAGTGCATCCAAGTCCGCAGCGTGTTTGGTGACCGTTATGCTGGTCGTGCTGGCAGCCTGCAGGATCGCCAGAATGTTCTGCGCCGCGGCACTATAGGCATTGCTAGCGCCTTTCAAGCTGCGCCAGTCCTGCTGGACCGTTGTCATCCTTGGATTTATCGCTCCCAGTACGTTGTTGGCGGCGGTCGTGGCCTCACCGATGCGTTCGCCTCGACCGCGCACGGCGTCGGCCAACGCCGTCAGCACTGCGTTCAACTTGGGTGGGTCGATCTGGTGCAGTACATCGACGAGGTTCTGAAATACGGTATTGACTTCCGTGCTGACGTTCTGCGACCGCAACACCGCCCCCGCCGAAATGTGTTCCTGACTTGGATATGCCGGATAGGTCAGGTCGACATATTTGGTGCCGAACAAGCTGACAGCCCGGATCTGGGCTCCGATGTTGGCCGGGATGTGCTTGATCTGATCAGGAAATAACTCGAGGTTGAGACGTACCGGGTACTGTCCGCCGACGACACCTGCGACCCTGCCAACTTGCACTCCCCGCATCTTGACCTTGGCGCCCGACTCCATCACCAGACCGGAGCGGTCTGACGTAAGCGTCACCGGCACATACGTTGTCATCGTGCCCGCGAAGACCGCCATACACAGCCCGATGAAGGCCACTACGGCCAGGGTCAGAATCGCAGTTGACCAGCCGGCGCGGATGCGAAGGCTTCTCAGTCTGATTTTCATCGTGCTAGCCCGACAGGTTGAGGTTGCCGGTCTGACCGTAGATGGCCAGCGACAGGAACACGGTCAACACACCCGATGAGATCAACGAGGTGCGCACCGACCGGCCCACAGCTTCACCGACGCCAGCGGGTCCACCGGAAGCGGTAAACCCGTAGTAGGTGTGCACCAGCATGATCACGACGGCCATCGCAATGGCGAGCAAGAAAGACCAGATCAGGCTCGTCGGGTATAGAAACGTGTTGAAGTAGTGGTCGTACACACCCGAAGACTGGTTGTAGATGAGAGTGGTGCACATTCGGGCTGACAGGAATGAGGCCAGCACCGCCACGCAGTACAGCGGGATCACGACGATGATCCCGGCCACTAGCCGGGTGGACGTTAAATATGCGATGACACGAATGCCCATCACTTCGAGGGCGTCGATTTCTTCATTGACACGCATCGCGCCTAGCTGTGCGGTGGCGCCGGCGCCGATGGTGGCGGCCAGCGCCACCCCCGCAGTCAACGGCGCGGCCAAGCGGACGTTGAAGTACGCCGCCGTGAACCCGGTCAAAGCCTCGACACCGATATCGGCGAGCTGACTGTAACCGGCCACGGCGACTATTGCCCCGGTGGTGACGGTCAAGAAGCCGACGATCACGACAGTGCCGCCGATCACCGCGAGCGCACCGCTACCCAGGCCCATCACCGCAATAAGGCGAAACAGCTCGGATCGGTAGCGCACAAAAACATCCCCGACAGAGACGAGCGTCGTGGCGTAGAACCGGGCCTGTCTGTCGATTCGCATCCACTCGGCGGCGAATACCCGAGCTGCTCGCCGTGACCGGACAAATTGGAACTTCGCGACGGTCATGACGTCACCTTGACGCCGACGGCGGTTGCGACGATGTTGATCGCGAACAGTGCGATGAACGTATAGACCACGGTCTCGTTGACCGCGTTTCCCACTCCGGCTGGGCCCCCTCCGACGTACAACCCCTTATAGCAGGCGATCAACCCGGCTGCCAGTCCGAACAGCGCGGCCTTGATGATGGCAAGCAGCAGATCGGGCACTCCGGTGAGCACGGTCATACCGGCCGCGTACGCCCCCGGGGTGACGTGTTGGACAAACACCGAGAAGGCAAATCCGCCGACGAGGCCGACCATGATCACGACCGAAGTCAGCAACACCGCGACGAGTGTCGCGGCCAGCATTCGGGGCACCACGAGTGACTGAATCGGGTTGATGCCCATGACACGCAGTGCGTCGATTTCGTCCCGTATAGTGCGCGCGCCGAGATCGGCACACATCGCGGTCGCCCCCGCACCTGCAACCACCAGCACAGTCACAATAGGACCGATCTGGGTGACCGTGGCGAATGCGGCGGTCGTCCCGGAGATATCGGCGGCACCGAACTCCAGCAACAAGATGTTGAAGGTGAACACCACTAAAACCGTGTAGGGCACCGCCAACATCACCGTCGGCACCAGAGATACGCGCGCGACGAACCACGACTGCAGAACAAATTCACGCAGCGCGAACGGTCTGCGCGGGACCGAGACGAGCGTGTCCAGCGCCATCGCGAAAAAGCCACCCAACGCCGTCGCGGGCCGCCATGCTCTCGCCGAAGAAGTCACTGCGTGTCCCCGACGATGGGGAGGTCAACCTCGGCGATGGCATCGGGCCAGCGCACTGACCTCCAGCTCGAACGCGAAGAATTTTCGCGGTAGTGGCACGAATGCGCCCAATGCCAGCGCGAAGAAGCCGCCGCTTCCGAAGCCGGTTTCGCTGCCGTCGCCAAAGAGATCATGACGTGTCTCCGAAGGGTGCCGCTGCTACCGAGCCATGGCGTCACTTCAAACACCATCCCCACCCGTCCGCGCCGGCTGAAATCGATCATGCGGCACGCCGCGTTTCACTATCTTGCATTGACTTCACCATGCCGTGATGATAGTCCTGAGTGTGGTGTGGCTGACGATGCTTGTCAATAGAACCGAGGTAATTGGCGGGGCGGCCGCGCTCATGCTTGAGTCCAGAGCGCTCTTATCGAAGGTCGATCTCATCGGACCTCCTGGCCTGTGGATGGGAAGCGCAATCCTAACGCGAGTCCTGATAATTAGAAAATGTTGTCCTGTAAAGCAGGACTGCCGGGCTCCGCAGTGGCAAGCCCGGTCGAGGGCCGTATGCAGACCTTCGATTGATACAGGGAGTCGCAGAGGAGAAAACAGATGACGCAGCGAGCGAAAGTGCGGCAGTGGATCGACGGCAAATGGGTCGACTCGGACCGGAGATCGAATAGCATCGATCCGGCTACCGGCGAAGTGATCGGTTGCTACGCGGACGCCGATGCGTCAGCGGGACAGGCGGCCATCGACGCAGCCGCACGCAGCTTCACCGACAGCGCGTGGCGGCTCGACCCCATGCTTCGCGCGACCGCGCTGAGTCACCTTGCCGATGCCTACACCAGCCGCATCGACGACGTCGTCGACACGTTGTGCCGCGAAAATGGCAAGCTTCGCGCAGAAGCTGGTTTCGAGGCGCACTTCATCCCGCGCGCGCTGCGGTTCGCCGCCGGGTTGGCGATACAACCGGCTGGTCGTGCGACCGACACCCAACCCGGTCTGCAAGCAATGTCGATCCGCCAGCCTGTCGGGGTGGCCGGGCTGATCGTTCCGTGGAACTCTCCGGCTTACCTTGCAATCCGAGCGCTCGCGCCGGCGCTGGCGGCAGGATGCACGGCGGTATTGAAGATGCCGGGCCAGGCGGCCCAGACCGCGGCGCTGATGAGTGAAATCGTGGCCAGCATCAACGAGATCCCTGCCGGGGTCGTCAACGTTGTCATCGAATCCGGTTCGGAGGTCGCGCGTCTGCTCGTCGAGTCGCCCCGGGTCCCGGTGATCAGCTTCACCGGTAGCACCCAGATAGGTCGGCTCGTTGCGCAGAGCGCGGCGGCCCACTTCAAGCGAGTCGGTCTCGAACTCGGAGGGAAAACACCGCATTTGGTGTTTGCCGACGCCGACATCGAACAGGCGCTGGCCACAGTCGTGCACTCCTCAACGGTGTTCGCCGGGCAGTTCTGCATGACCGGCAGCCGGATCCTGGTGCAGCGTGAGGTTGCCGACGAGTTCATCGAGGCTCTGGCGGAGCGGCTAGAACACATACGGCCGGGCCCGGCCTCGGATGCCGCCAGCGAGATCGGCCCCATGATCGACACGGCATCGGTAGCCCGCGTCAACGACGCTGTCGAGGCGGCGATCGCGGCAGGCGCCAAAGCGATCGTCCGCGGCGGCCCCAGTACCAATCCGGCATTGGCCGGCGGCGCCTTCTACCACCCGACACTGCTGGCGGTGCCCGACTCGTCGCTGCCGATTGTGCAGGACGAGACCTTCGGTCCGGTTCAGACGGTCCAGATATTCGATTCCGAAGACGAGGCAGTCGCATTGGCCAACGACACCGAATATGGTCTGAGCGCGTGCATTTGGAGTCGTGACGTCGATCGGCCGATCAAGGTTGCCCGACAACTTGACGCGGGTCTCATCTCCGTCAACAGCTGGGCCAATCTGACGATCGAATTCGAGGAAGGCGGATTCAAGTCCAGCGGGATCGGGCGCTTGGGTGGTCTGGCCAGCATCGAGGACTTTCTGGAGTACAAACAGATAACCCAAAACTATGCGCAACTGGACGGGTAACGGCGCTGATGGTCGTGTCGGGGCTTTCCTATAGTTCTCTCGTGGCAACCACGCGGCGTACCGGCCCGGCCAACGGCGACGACGCCCCATCGGGACAGCAGGGCATTCAGTCGGTCGAACTGGCGATGACCGTCCTGCAGGCCCTCGAAGACGGCCGATGCCCAATGAGCCTGACGCAGCTCGCCACTGCCAGCGGTATGACGCCGAGCAAGGTGCATCGCTATTTGGTCAGCTTGGGCCGGGTCGGGCTGATCGCACGGTCACCGAGCACCGGGCGCTACGACATGGGACCGGCCCTGCGCAGGCTTGGCATCGAGTCCCTGCGCCGTATGGACGAGGTGACGCTGATCTCCGAACACCTCCCCAGCCTGCGCGACCGAACCTCCCATGCAGTCAACCTCGCCGTCTGGTCAGATCACGGTCCAGTCATCGTGCGCTGGGATTACGGCTCCTACGCACTACCGATCACTGTCCGGGTCGGGGCCACGCTACCAATCCTGACCAGCTCAGTCGGCCGAGTGTTCCTTGCCTATCTACCGAGCGCCCTGACCAAACCGGTAGTGCGCCGCGAGTCCGCGGCCGCAACCGACCCGCCCACGCCGGATGAGATCGCCGGCATCAAGGCCGACGTGTTGCGTGGCGGCCTGGCGGTCACTTCCGGTGGCATCATTCCCGGCATTGCATCGGTCGCGGCACCTGTCTTCGCCGCCGGGGAGTCGCTGCCGTTTGTCGTCGCGGTTGTGCTGCCATCCCGGGCCGTGACGCGTGCCACCATCGACTCCGTCTCGAAAGACCTGCTTGCGCTGACCACGGAGGTGTCGAGCGAACTCGGTTCGTCCCCGGCTGATCGGTCTGCGCGCTGACAATCGCCTTCACGGTGCAGCGGGCCGGTCGTTGATGCCGCGGGCCGTGCCGAAGTCGCCAAAGTGCCGGCGAATGCGCCGCTACCACTGTGCCGACACGGTTTCGCTGGTCGGGGCGGTGTGATCCGATCGCATAATTGGGAGGACTTCTTATGAGCTACCGGACCGGAGCCGTGGAGTCGGCGGACGGAACCTTGATCACCCATCGCGTGATCGGAGAGGACGGTCCGCCGATTGTCCTCGTGCACGGCGGGCTGCAGGCGGCGCAGAATTTTCAGCGGCTAGCCGAGCACCTCAGCGCCCATTTCACCGTCTACGTGCCGGATCGCCGCGGCCGCCGACCAGAAGCCGCGGTGGGCGAGGGGTATGGGCTCGCTCGGGAAGGCCAGGACCTGGATGCCTTGATGCGCGCAGTCGGAGCGCGGCGCCTCTTCGGACTGAGCTCCGGCGCGACGATTGCGCTCTACGCGGCACTTCAGGACTCCGGAGTCGAAAAGATAGCGCTGTACGAGCCGCCGTTAAGCATCGATGGAGCGGACCCGGCGGCATGGGTCCCGCAGTTTGAACGCGCGCTGGTCGCCGGGAATCGTGCCTCCGCGATGGCCGAGATCCTCAAGGGAACCGCCGGCCGCGAACTCATGACGCGCCTGCCTCGCTGGGTTCTTGTGCCCCTACTGCGCATGGTCATCGAGATCGACGCCAAGAAAGTTTCTCACGATGACCTCGCCCTCAAAGACCTCATTCCCACCATGCGCCTCGACTCGATCGTCCAGCGCGAGTCCATCACGATGGTGAACCCGCGAATCCCCGAACTCCGTTCCGATGTCCTTCTCCTCGGCGGCGAGAGAAGCGCAGATGCGCTCCGCTCAGGCTTGGACTCGATCGCCAAGCGGTTACCGACTGTCAGGCGTGTCGAAATTGAAGGTGTGGGACATATCGCGGCCGACAATCGCGGCGCTCCGGACAAAGTGGCGCGACTTCTCGACGCGTTCTTCAGTGCTTGAGCACGACGGTCGAAGATCGGAATGGTGTCGCAGTCAAGTTCAGCGGTGAGCTGGAGGGTTCGTCGACGTCACTGAACTCGTCCGCTTGACACAGCATACCCTGACCTTCATTATTAAGGAAATTAATGCTTAATAGTGAATTGAGGTTTACGTGCGGACCATCGGGCTGGAAGAACACTTCCTCACCACCGAACTGGCGCCGTACAGCGCGAGTTCGGCCGCGATCACCACGCCAGGCAGATGGGCCCAAGCCTTGCGGCAGCTACTCGACGTGACCGATCAGCGTCTTGCCGAGATGGACGCCGCGCAGCTCGATGTGCAGGTCCTCTCGCTGACCGCACCCGGAATTCAAGCCGAACCTGATGTCGGACAGGCTGTTTCGCGAGCAGGCGCGGTCAACGATCTGCTCGCGGGTTTGATCGAGGCCCACCCTGAACGCTACGCCGGCTTCGCCGCGCTGCCCCTGCAGGATCCGCAGGCAGCGGCCAAAGAGCTCGATCGTGCAGTCAACCAGCTCGGTCTCCGCGGCGCACTGGTCAACGCCCATACCCAGGGTCGTTATCTCGATGACCCGTCGATGCGGGTGGTCTGGGAATGTGCCGAGGGTTACGACGTCCCGCTCTACCTGCATCCCGCCAATGGCTTCGACACCCCGCACGTACTCAGCGGCCACCCCGAGCTCATCGGTCCGATGTGGAGCTGGGGTCCCGATACCGCGGCACACACCCTGCGCTTGGTGTTCGGCAAAGTCTTTGATGATTTTCCGAACGCCAAGCTCATAGTCGGACACATGGGTGAGGGCCTGCCCTTCGCTCTGTGGCGACTGGATTCGCGCTGGGGATTTCACGACCACCGCGGCATTGATTTGGCACGCGGCAAGCCCTCGGAATACCTGCGCCACAACCTTTACGTGACAACGAGCGGCGTCTGCTCCACTCCTCCGCTGGTGTGCACTCTGATGGCGCTCGGCGCCGACCATGTTCTGTTCGGCACCGACCATCCGTTCGAGGACATGGCCACGGCAACCGACTTTTTGCGCACCGCGCCGATCGACGACGGTGACCGCGCCAAGATCGGCCACCTTAACGCTGAACGGCTGCTACGCCTCTAAGCCCTTGTGCCAATTGATAGCGCCTCTTGAAGGACGCGTCGCAGAGATGCGGAGCCGCAAGTGGTTACGGGCGCGCAATCGCAACCGAACTGGCGCGCGCGCGGCCGCGCGCCCCGTCAAGTCAGGACGACCAACAGGTCGCCGCCTTCGACTTGGGTGGTCGTCGATACGACGACCCGCTCGATCATGCCCGCTCGAGGGGCGGTGATCGCGGCTTCCATTTTCATGGCCTCGATGGTGGCGATGGTCTGTCCGGCCTCGACTTTGTCGCCCGCGGTGCCGGTCACAGTGACGACGCCGGCGAACGGCGCGGCGATATGCCCGGAATTCGTCCGGTCGGCCTTCTCGGCCGTAGGAACGTCGGCGGCGATGCTGCGGTCGCGAACCAGCACCGGACGCAACTGGCCGTTGAGAATGCACATGACGGTGCGCATGCCACGTTCGTCAGCATCGGAGATGGCCTCCAACCCGATGAGCAGTTCGACACCCTTCTCCAGCTGCACCCGGTGTTCGTCACCGTGGCGTAGGCCGTAGAAGAACTGGTTGGCACTCAGCCGTGAGGTGTCGCCGAATTCCTCACGATGGGTGAGGTATTCCTGAGTCGGTCCGGGGAACAACAGCCGGTTGAGCGTTGCCTGGCGTTCGACACCCGGTGCGGCCAGCGCGGCTTCGTCGTCGGCGCTCAACTGTTGTTCGGGCTTGCCGGGACGGCGGCCTTCGAGTGCTTTGCTGCGTAAAGGTTCGGGCCAGCCGCCTGGCGGATCGCCGAGTTCACCGCGCAGAAAGCCGATCACCGAATCGGGAATGTCGTAGCGGGCCGGTTCGGCAGCGAACTCGTCGGCGGACACGCCCGCGCCGACGAGGGCCAGCGCGAGATCACCGACCACCTTGCTCGATGGCGTCACCTTGACCAGCCGGCCCAGAATCCGATCGGCCGCAGCATAATTGACTTCGATCTCCTCGAACCGGTCCCCCAGCCCCAGCGCGATTGCCTGCTGACGGAGATTCGAGAGTTGCCCCCCGGGAATTTCGTGGGTGTAAACCCGTCCGGTCGGGGCGGGCAGTCCGCTCTCGAATGGCCGGTAGACCTTGCGCAGCGCCTCCCAGTACGGCTCCAATTCGCAAACGGCCGAGAGGGACAGTCCAGTGTCGTGCTCGGTGTGCGCGGCGGCGGCAACGATCGAGCTCAGGGCGGGCTGACTGGTGGTACCCGCCAGCGGCGCGGCGGCACCGTCAACAGCGTCGGCACCGGCGTGCCAGGCTGCCACATAAGTGGCCAGCTGGCCGCCGGGTGTGTCATGGGTGTGCACGTGTACCGGCAGGTCGAACCGCGACTTGAGCGCACCGACTAGGGCGCTCGCCGCAGGGGCACGCAACAGCCCGGCCATGTCCTTGATCGCCAGCACATGCGCGCCCGCCTCGACGATCTGTTCGGCAAGCTTCAGGTAATAGTCCAGGGTGTAGAGGTTTTCCGCTGGGTCAGTGAGGTCACCGGTGTAAGACATCGCGACTTCGGCCACGGCCGTGCCGGTTTCGCGCACGGCCTCGATGGCGGGACGCATCGACTCGACGTTGTTGAGCGCATCGAAGACCCGGAAGATGTCGACGCCGGTGACGGTCGCCTCCTGCACGAACGCTGACGTGACCGTCGCCGGGTAGGGCGTGTAACCGACTGTGTTGCGCCCACGCAGCAACATCTGCAGGCAGATGTTGGGCAGGGCTTCCCGCAGTGCAGCCAGCCGCTCCCAGGGGTCTTCTTTCAAAAACCGCAGCGCCACATCGTAAGTCGCCCCGCCCCAGCACTCGATCGACAACAACTGCGGCATCATCCGGGCCATGTGGGGCGCCACCATCATCAGGCCAGTGGTGCGAAGCCGGGTGGCCAGCAGCGATTGGTGCGCGTCACGGAAGGTGGTGTCAGTGACGCTGACCGCGCGTGAATCACGCAACCACGTTGCGAATCCCTCCGGCCCCAGTTTGGCAAGCCGCTGCTTGGATCCGGCCGGCGGATCCTCGGTGAGATCGATGTCGGGCAGCTTGTCTTGCGGATACAGCGTCGACGGCCGATCGCCGTGCGGCTTGTTGACTGTGACATCGGCCAAGTAGTTGAGAATCTTTGTGCCGCGATCCGCCGAGGCGCGTGCGGTCAGCAGCTGCGGCCGTTCGTCGATAAACGACGTGGTGACGTGCCCGGCCCGAAAATCGGGATCGTCGAGCACTGCTTGCAGGAAGGGAATGTTCGTCGACACTCCGCGGATGCGAAACTCGGCAAGTGCGCGGCGCGCCCGGTGCACGGCCGCGTTGAAATCTCGGCCCCGACACGTCAGCTTGATCAGCATCGAGTCGAAGTACGCGCTGACCTCAGCGCCTACTTGCGTGCCGCCGTCCAGGCGAATCCCCGCGCCGCCGGGAGTGCGATAACCGGTGATGCGCCCGGTGTCCGGACGGAAACCGTTTGCTGCGTCCTCGGTGGTAATCCGGCACTGCAAAGCCGCTCCATGCGGAACGATCGAGTCCTGGCTCAAACCAAGGTCTTTCAACGTCTGGCCAGCGGCGATCCGCAGCTGAGAAGACACCAGATCGACGTCAGTGGTTTCTTCGGTGACGGTGTGCTCGACCTGAATGCGTGGATTCATCTCGATGAACACGTGGCGGCCGTCGGCGTCGAGCAGAAACTCCACCGTTCCGGCACAGCTGTAACCGATCTGACGCGCGAACGCCACCGCATCAGCACAGATCTTTTCCCGCACAGCCGGATCGAGGTTTTGAGCGGGTGCCAGCTCGACCACCTTCTGATGCCGCCGCTGCACGCTGCAATCCCGCTCATACAGGTGAATCACGCCGCCGCGGTTGTCGGCGAGGATCTGCACTTCGATATGCCGGGGACGCAGCACCGCCTGCTCGAGGAACACCGTGGCGTCACCGAACGCCGATTCGGCTTCACGACTGGCCACTTCGATCGCCTCGGGAAGGACGGCGGCGTCGGTGACCCGGCGCATCCCGCGGCCGCCACCACCGGCGACCGCCTTGACAAACAACGGGAACGGCATCGACTCCGCAGCCGCTACTAACTCGTCCACCGATGCCGACGGTGTCGAGGACAGCAGCACCGGGAGACCCGCGGCGCGGGCGGCCGCAACGGCCCGCGACTTGTTGCCGGTGAGCTTCAAGACTTCCGCAGTGGGACCGACGAAGGTGATGCCTGCCGCCACGCACGCCGTCGCCAGGTCGGGGTTTTCCGACAGGAAGCCGTAGCCGGGGTAGATCGCGTCGGCACCGCATGCCAGAGCCGTCGCCACGAGCTCGTCGACCGACAGATACGCCCTGACGGGATGGCCTTCTTCGCCGATCTGGTATGACTCGTCGGCTTTAAGCCGGTGCAGAGAATTGCGGTCCTCATATGGGTAGACCGCCACTGTGGCGACACCCAGTTCATAGGCTGCACGAAACGCGCGGATCGCGATTTCCCCGCGGTTGGCGACCAGAACTTTGGCGAACACTGTCTCTTAGGATAAGGCGCGCTGCCTGGTTCGCCGTCTAAGCAGCTGGAAATGGGTGTAGCTTGCTGCTGAAATCCGCTGACCTGCACGAGTGGGGCCGATCATGGAACAGGTCGACTATTGCGTTGTCGGCGCGGGATTCGCCGGATTGACCGCAGCGCTGCGCTTGAAGCAAGCGGGCCGCTCGGTGGCGGTGCTGGAGGCGCGCGACCGGGCGGGCGGTCGCACGTACACCGAAGTTCTCGCCGACGGCGCGTGGGTCGATCGTGGCGGCGCCTGGATCGGTCCGGGCCAGGATCGAATCTATGCGTTGATGAACGAATTCGGTGTGCCGGCATACAAGCAGTACACCGCCGGCGAGTCGTTGATGATCGTCGACGGCAAGCAGCATCGCTATGCCGGCACGATTCCATGGACGGTCAGCCCGTGGGCGACGGCCAACGTCGGGGTGGGTCTGATCAAAGTACGGCAGATGTGCCGATCGATTCCCGTGGACGTCCCATGGGAGGCGCGGAAGGCGGCCGAGTGGGACCAGACCACGCTGGCCGCGTGGCTGGCAAAGAATGTGTGGTCCGAGCCGGCTCGCGACATGCTCGAACTGGCTTTGGCCGGCCCGTACACCTCGGCCGCGTCCGAAGTGTCGCTGCTGTGGATGCTCTACCAAATGGCGTCGGGCGGCGGGCCGGATTTCATCGTGTCGAGCAAGGACGGCTCCCAGGATGCCCGCCCGGTCGGCGGGATGGGCGCCGTCTACGGTGCGGTGGCGTCCGAACTAGGCGACGCGCTGCAGCTGTCGCAGCCGGTTCGACGTATCGAACAGGGTGACGGTGTCACCGTCTACTCCGATGAGCTGACGGTGCACGCACGGCGCGTGATCGTCGCGGTTCCGCTGGCGATCGCAAGCCAGATCATCTACGAGCCGATGCTGCCGGTGGACCGGTCGTTGCTTCATCAGCGGATGCCCGGCGGCGCGATCATCAAGGTCTCGGTCGTCTACGACGAACCGTTCTGGCGCGCCAGCGGCCTGTCCGGTCAGTCAGCCGCACCGGGGTCGTTGGCCGGACTGACCATCGACGCCTGCACCGACGCAGGCACTCCGGGGATCCTGTGCGTCATCACCGAGGGCCCCGCGGCCCGTCAACTGGGACGCTTCGACCAAGGCGACCGCAAAGCCGCGATCCTGCAGGAGCTTACAAATCGGTTCGGCGAGAAGGCCGGCGCGTCGATCGGTTATCACGAGCAAAACTGGACGGTCGAGCGCTATTCGGGCGGCGGAATGATCAGCCATGCGCCGACCGGCGTGCTCACCCAGTTCGGCCGGGCGCTGCGTGACCCGTGCGGTCATATCCACTGGGCGGGCACAGAGAGCTCTTCGATGATGTGCGGATGGGTGGACGGCGCGATCCGCTCCGGCGAACGTGCGGCAACCGAGGTGATGGCGGGCGAAACGGCGGCTGTCGTCTGATCGCGCACCCGCTTAGTGCGTCTGGTTGACCGGTGGCCGGTAGAAGATCAGCAGTTGACCAACGGCACCGGCCAACCCCAGCAGGACAGACAGCAACAGACCACCCCAGCGGTCAAGCCAATTGTGATGAAAGATCAGCCAGTCGAGGCTGTATCGGCCCGCGCCCACCGTGGCTACCGCCACGGCGGCGGCGGCGAGCACCAAGTTGTACTCCCAGCCCTCCTTGACGATGAAAAAGCCGTTAGGGCGATGCACCGTCCAGGCAGCCACCAGCATCAGAGAAACAAAGCCTGCGGCCGGGATCGGGGTGAGCAACCCGGCCGCCAAACCAAGACCGGCCGTCACCTCGGTGGTGGCGGCGACAGTGGCGTGGAACCGACCCGGCCTCATCCCGATGCTTTCAAACCACCGCGCGGTCCCGGGTATACGTCCACCCCCGAAGAACTTGTTGAAGCCGTGAGTCGCCAGCGTCAGCCCCAGCACCAGCCGAAGAATCAGCACCCCGACATCGTGGGCAGTGTTGTAGGCAGTCATGAAGGCAAACCTAGATCACCTGGCACCCGCGGTGAGCGGCGGTCACTTGCATCTACATCGGTTGAGCTCGTCGTGGGTTGCCATCCCGGCGTTTGCCGGCCAGGTAACCTCGGGGCGTGTCAGGACGTGCCTCCACCAAGTCACCGTGCGGATGCACGGTGGTGCTGCTGGACGGCAACGCCAACCAGCCCCGGGAAGTGCTCGGCAACAAGGGCTACGGCATCGATGCCATGCGCGGGCGCAATTTGCCGGTGCCTCCGGCGTTCTGCATCACCACCGCGATCGGGGCCAGGTTTCTGGCGGACTCCCAGGCCACCATGGATGCGGTCTGGAATGACGTGCTCGACCGTATCGGCTGGCTGGAAGCCGAGACTGGACGCACTTTTGGGCACGGCCCGTGCCCGCTGCTGGTCAGCGTGCGCTCTAGTGCGGCCCGGTCGATGCCCGGCATGATGGACACGGTGCTCGACCTGGGCATCGACGACGCTGTTGAAGCGGCGCTGGGTGCCGCCACCGCCGCGGCGTTCGCCCGCGATACCCGGCAGCGGTTCAGCCGAATGTATCGGCGGGTCGTCGCAGGTCGCGAAGTGGCCGCTGATCCGCACGCTCAACTGCGGGCGGCGATCGAGGCCGTATTCGCTTCCTGGAACTCGCCGCGTGCGATTGCTTATCGGGACCACCACCGCCTCGACGACCACGGCGGCACCGCCGTCGTGATCCAGGCGATGGTCTTCGGTAATCTGGGCAACGATTCCGGCGCAGGGGTGTTGTTTTCGCGTAACCCGATCTCTGGTGCCGACACCCGGTTCGGCGAGTGGTTGCCGGGCGGGCAGGGCGACGACGTGGTGTCGGGAACGTTCGACGTTCACCCGATCGCCGCCCTGCAGGACGAGCAGCCGTCGGTCTTCGCCGACCTGATGGCTGCCGCCGACACCTTAGAGCGGCTCGAGTGCGACGTGCAGGAAATCGAGTTCACCGTCGAACAGGGCAAGCTGTGGCTGCTTCAGACGCGGTCGGCCGAACGCTCGGCGCAGGCCGCGGTGCGACTCGCGCTGCAACTGTACCGAGAGGGACTGATCGATGAGGTGGAGACTCTGCGCAGAGTCACCCCTGCCCACCTGCGGACGCTGCTGCTGCCGGCACTGCAGCCCGAGGCTCAACTTGGCGCACACCTGTTGGCCAAAGGACTGCCGGCCTGCCCGGGCGTGGCGTCGGGCCGGGCCTACACCGATGTCGTTCAGGCCCTTGCCGCCGCCGAAGCAGGTGAAGACGTCATTCTGGTGCGCAACAGCACCAGCCCCGATGACGTGCACGGCATGCTGGCCGCGCGGGGCATCGTCACTGAAGTGGGAGGTGCCTCGAGCCACGCGGCGGTGATCAGCCGTGAACTCGGCCGGGTGGCCGTGGTGGGTTGCGGCGAAGGTGTGGTTGCCTCGTTGACCGGCAGGGTCGTGACGGTAAACGGCAACAACGGCGAGGTGCGAGAAGGAGCCCCGGAACTTACCGGGTGGGCGGAGAGCGAGACGCCTGAGCTGCGCGAGTTGGCCGATATCGCGCGGCGGGTCGACCCGTCGGGAACGCCTGCTGAAATCGAGTCGCTAGTCGCCTTACTGACCGCGTTGCGGCCCGCCGGTCAGCGCATCCGGTGACTTAGCAGCACTATGACTACCGAATTGTCGGTATTGCAGGCGGTTCGGCTGAAGGGCCGGATAGTCCGGGCTGACTTGGCCAAGGCGTTAGACGAGGATTCAGCCGACATCGACAGCACGGTTGCCGGACTGGTCGAGGGGCGTTTGCTCGTCGACGGCAACGTTCTGAAGCTCAGCCGGCAGGGCCGCGACCGGCTGGCCGAGTTACTCGACGAAGAACGCCGACGCATCGACGACAGTGCACTGGCGAGCGCCTACGCCGATTTCCGGTCGGTCAACGTCGACCTCAAGGCAACGGTCACCGATTGGCAGCTCAGAGACGGTCAGCCCAACACCCACGACGACGCCCAGTACGACGCGGCGATCCTGGGCCGCCTCGATGATGTGCATCGGCGGGTCGTGCCGATCGTGGCGGCGGCCGCGAAGCAGCTGCCGCGGCTGAGCAGCTACCTGGGCAAGCTGCAGCGGGCGCTGGACAAGGTCAAGGCGGGCGACATCGCCTGGCTGAGCCGCCCGACCATTGACTCCTACCACACCGTCTGGTTCGAACTACATGAAGAGCTGATCGGCGCTGCCGGTTTGACCCGCGAAGCGGAAGCCAGATCCGGTCACGCACAGTGATCACCGCGGCGTCCGGCTACAGGGCGGCGTCCAACCGGTGCAGGTAGCCGTCGATGTCGCCGATGGCCGACTCCGCGGCGTGCACGCTGATCGCCAACGTCTCGCCGATACCGTGCAGGCCGTGGGTCAGGCCCATCGCCGGTGACAGCGCCGGATAGCCGGCAGTCAGTAGTACCGGCGTGTCACCGAAGCGCAGGTCGGCCGCTCCACGGTCGACGCTGGAGATCACCGTGTTGCCGGCGACACGCACCGGACGGGCGTCGGCGTCGAATTGAGCCACTCCCCAGCGCAGCAGCGGCGCAGGTACGGCGGCGAAGGCGCGGTCGGCGGAGCGTGCCGCCGGGTGCTCGGCGCGGCGTCGGCCATTAGCCAACTCCGCGGCGACGCGCCGCACCCGATCGTCAATCACGAGTCCGGGATACAGGCCTACCACGACGTTCGCGAAGTGGTTATTCGCTTGCCGCGGCCCTGGTTTGGCCATCGGCACCTCGGCTCCCAGCGAACCAGATTGCGGGCCAAGGAAATCCGATAGCGCACACGATACCGCGGTCAACAGCGCGATCGTGACGGTCGGCCCACGCAGCGCAGAGCGGTGTCGCACCAGCGTACGCACCATCCGCGCACCGGCCGGCCGGGCGTTGGTCAGCAACGGCGGACGCGATCCGGCCGGCGGCGACAGCCGCCCACCGCGGGTGTCGTTGACAATGCTGCGGTGGGTGCGGGCCGCGTCGGCCGCCCGCCACAGCAGGCAACCGGGTCGAGGCGGCGCCACCTGGGGTATCGACGCGGGCCGGCCGAACAGCCAACCGGCGAGCGCCGCTGTCCGGGCGCCATCGGCGAGCGCGTGGCCGACCTGCATGACTGCGACGGTCCCCGGACCGCTGCCGGTCGGGATGCCGCGCACGCTGGGGAAAAGGTGTAACCGCCACGGCATCGTCCGTAAGTCCAGCTGCTGTTCGGCCAGCCGCGCCACCGCGTCCAGACAGCCGGTCCAGCTGCCGTCGGCAAGCTCGTGCACCACGAACTGCTCGGCCTCGACGGTCGCCGGTACCCACGTCGGGTAGTGCAGCACTGAGGTGTCGTCGACTCGCATCGTCAGCTCGGGACAGGCTTGAGCGCGACGGCGAAGACTGTCGACGACGGGTTCGAAGCGGGCGGGCTGACCCGCGAAGGCATAGAGCAAGAATTGATCGTTGGGGATCTTGGCCGACATCCAGTAGAACTGCGCGTCGACGGCGGTCATTCGGTGCGTCGCCATGGCTGTCGGCAGGCTACGGCGGTCGGTGGCGCCGGAACTGACGGTCCGCTGATCGGGGGATCAACTACTGAGCCGAACCGATGAACCGCAACACCAACTCGGCGACCTTCTCGGGCTGGTCCAGCTGCAGGAAGTGGCCGGCTTGCTCGACGATCGCGACGTCGCTGTCGGGCGGCAGCACTTTTTCGGCCCACTGCGCGAAAACCGGTGTGGCGCAGCCGTCGTCGCGACCGTGCAGGTAAAGGGTGGGGAGCTTCGGCGCGGAGGTCCAGTGCCGGTGCAGTTCTGCGTAACGCGCGGGCGGCCGGGTGTTGCGGACGGTGGCGCGATACGGACCCAGCGCTGCGCGCCAGCTCTCCGGTGTCCCGATCGCGGCGTCGACGTGGCGAAGATCCTGTCTGGCGTCATAGCCCGGTGACCACCGTTTCCACAGCAGCGGCGGTAGCCACGATTCCGAACGCTCTGGCAGCCACGGCAGTTGGAAGTAGAAGATGTACCAGCTTCGCAGCAGCTGACGTGGCCATGTTGCGATGAAACGGCCGCGATCGGGGACTTCATTCGGCGGACGAAATGCTATAGGGGGTGGCACCGACATGATCACTGCCTTCGCGAACGGACTGTCGGGCATTGCGGCCAAGCCGGTGGCGGCGATAGCGCCCCAGTCGTGGCCGATCACGACATCCTTGCCGGTGCCCCCAGCCGCCGAGCGCACCCGCAGCGCGTCGGCCATCAGCGCACCGACGTGGTAACTGCCGTCAGCCGGAATCGATGACGGCGCGTATCCGCGCATGAAGGGCGCGACCACACGCCAACCGGCTTCGACCAGGCGCGGAGCGAACTGGCGCCAGCCGTAGGCGGTGTCGGGAAAGCCATGCAGGCACAGTGCGATCGGTGCCTCGAGTGGCCCCCAGCTCAGCGCCTTCAAGCTCACCCCGGGGCCCGGCACGTCGATCCAGCTCGGTTCCGCCATCAACTGCCCTCCTTTGTCCCGGCTTGTGGTTCCGCAACTCGCGCGAGTCCGGACCGCCCCGCCGAGACGTTGAACCGTCTGCGACTCGGCAAACCGGCCGGCTTGCCTGGCGTGACTCGTGCGCAAAGGGCGGCCGCTACGATCCAACGTACGTGCGTCGGCTGATCACCTTCGCGCCACCGCCTCCTCAAGTTCTGCAACCACTATTTTGCGCATACCGAGCATCGCCTTGGTGGCGGCCGACGCCCGCGCGGAATCGGAATCGCTGAGCAGCTCGAACAGTCGTCGCGGCACAATCTGCCAACTCAGCCCGAAGCGGTCGGTGCACCATCCACACTGCGATTCCCGACCACCGTCGGTAAGTCGGTCCCAGTAGTAATCGACTTCTTCCTGATCTGCGCAGGTGACGAGAAAGGACACCGCTTCGCTGAAGTGGAAATGCGGACCGCCGTTGATAGCGAAGAACCGGACTCCGTCGAGCTCGAAAGTGCCGGACACCACCCGCCCAGCTTCCCCCAAACCTGCATCGCTGTACCGGTTGAGCAACTCGATCCCCGAGTTCGGAAAGACCGACACATAGAAAGCGGCCGCCTCCTCGAGATTGTTGTCGAACCACAGCGACGGGTTGATCGATGGCATCGCGCTCTCCTTGGTCAAGTCATGCTTTGCAGTTGATCCGCTTGCCAAGTCAGACCCGGCTGGGTTCCAGAAATCATCGTGGGCGGTGCATTGATGTGGCACGTCGCAGCTGACGCGCCGGTGTCGCATAGGTAACGTCTGCCGAAAGGCCGACGCGCAGTACTGGTGCGGGCCGCCGACGGCCCCCGGATGTTCTGAGCACGCGGACCAAAGAGAGGACTGTCGCAAGCGCCGTGAACACCACAGCTGAAACTGTCGAGTTCTCCGGCGCGGGCGGGATCACCTTGGTCGCTGACGAGTGGAATCGTGGTGCCCCCGCAACACTCGACCGGCCGACAGTTCTTATGCTGCATGGCGGCGGCCAGAATCGATTCTCCTGGAAGAGCACTGGCCAGATTCTGGCCGACGAAGGATTTCACGTCGTGGCAGTCGATGCCCGGGGACACGGTGACAGCGACCGGGCGCCCGGTGCTGACTACGCAGTCGAAACCTTGACCGCCGACGTCATGCGCGTGCTGGGGGCAATCGGTCGGCCTGTGGTGCTGATCGGGGCAAGCATGGGCGGATTGACAGGAATTCTCGTCGCCCACCGCGCCGGCCCGGTCAAAGTCACCCGGTTGATACTGGTCGACGTGGTGCCGCGGTTCGAGAAGAGCGGCAGCGCCCGCATTCGCGACTTCATGTTCGGCAACATCGACGGCTTCGACTCCCTCGAGCAGGCCGCCGATGCTGTCGCCGCCTACCTGCCGTACCGCACCAGATCACGCAACCCGGAAGGGCTGAAGAAGAATCTGCGCTGGCGCGATGGCCGCTGGTACTGGCATTGGGATCCGGCGTTCATGACCAAACCGGGGGATGATCCGCACTTACGCACCGAGAAGTTCGAGCAGGCCGCCATCGAATTGAAGATCCCCATTCTGTTGATACGCGGGAAGCTGTCCGACGTCGTCAGCCCCGAAAGCGTCCGCGACTTCCTGGCCAAAGTTCCCGACGCCGAGTTCGTCGAACTTCCCGACGCCGGACACACCGCAGCCGGGGACGATAACGACGCATTCAGCGCGGCTGTGGTCGCCTTCGTCAACCAGGAAGGCTAGTTCTTCTTCTCCTCATGCCCGCCGAACTGCTTGCGCATCGCCGACAAAGCCTTATCGGCGAACTCGTCGAGGCGTCGGGACGCAAATCGGGAGTAGAGGGCCGATGTCAGCACCGGTGCGGGAACGCCCTCGTCGATCGCCGCGATCGAGGTCCATCGCCCCTCCCCGGAATCGGACACGTGACCGGTGTAGTCCTCCAAATCGGGCGACTCGAGCAAGGAGATGGCGGTCAGATCCAGCAGCCAGGAACCGATGACGCTGCCCCGTCGCCAGACCTCGGCCACATCTTTGATGTCGAAGTTGTACTTGTAGAAATCCGGGCTGGCCAGCGGCGCGGTCTCCGCGTCACCTTGCCCTTCTTCGATACGCGCGCCGATGTCAGCATTGCGCAGGATGTTGAGCCCCTCGGCGAGGGCGGCCATCATTCCGTATTCGATGCCGTTGTGCACCATCTTGACGAAGTGACCGGCGCCCGCCTGCCCGCAGTGCAGATAGCCTTTCTCGGCTTGCGCCACCTCGCCGTCACGGCCCGGTGTGCGGTCTGCCGCTTCGACGCCGGGCGCGATGCTTTCAAAGATCGGCTCGGCGTGCGAGACGGCGTCGTCGTCCCCTCCGATCATCAGACAGTAACCGCGTTCGCGGCCCCACACGCCACCGCTGGTACCGCAGTCCAGCAGCCGGATACCGCGCTCGGCGAGGATTTCGGCGTGTTGAATGTCGTCGCGGTAATAAGAGTTGCCGCCGTCGATCACAATGTCGTCGGAGTCGAGCACCTCGGCGAGCTCCTTGATCACACCGGTGGTGATGTCGCCTGCGGGCACCATCACCCAGACGACGCGCGGAGAGGACAGCTTCTCCGCGAACTCCGACAGCGACGACACTCCGCTGACCTGGTCCTCATCGGTCATCGCCTTGACCGCGTCGGGATTGTTGTCGTACACCACACACTCGTGGCCATCCTTGACCAGGCGGCGCACGATATTGGCCCCCATCCGGCCCAGGCCGATCATTCCCAGCTGCATGCTTCGTTCTCCTTACTGCTGTCGTGTCGGTTTGCTCGCGGGCATCCAGGGCTGCTGCCACCCTCGGTGACCCCGCACCAGAGACTGGGCGGCCTCCGGGCCCCACGTTCCGGGATCGTAAGGGTGGACCTGGCCGGGGGTGTCGAGCAGCGGCTGAACTATGCGCCACGTCTCTTCGATGCTGTCTTCGCGGGCGAACGACTGGTGATCTCCCATCAGCCCAGCGTGCAGCAGCCGCTCGTAGGGTGTCAGCGGTTCGCCAAGATCTTCAGCGAATAAGGAATCCAGGTTGACGTTTCGCCACTTGTCACCGTCTTGAGCGACCAACATCAGGCGTAAACCGGGATCGGGGTCGATGCGAAGCACGATCTGGTTCGGCTCAGACCGTCGGCGGTGGGGCAGAAAAGCCAGGGCGGGCACGCGGCGAAGGAATAACCGCACCTCGGTCACCCGCTCCGGCAGTGCCTTGCCCGCGCGAAGGAAGATAGGCACCCCGGCCCAGCGCCAGTTGTCGATCTCGGTCCGCAGTGCGATGAAAGTCTCGGTCTGTGAATTCGCGGCGACCCCGGCTACCTCGCTGTAGCCGCGGTACTGTCCCCGCACGCACCCGGCCGGGTTCAGGGCCGGCATCGCGCGGAAAACCTCGGCCCGTTTATCGTTCAGGTCGTCGGCGCTCGGGCCGACCGGAGGCTCCATCGCCACCAGCGCCAGCACCTGCAGCAGGTGATTTTGGACGACGTCACGCAGCGTACCCACCGCGTCGTAGAACTTGCCGCGTGTCTCAACGCCGAAATCCTCGGCCATGGTGATCTGGATTTCAGAGATGCTTCCCCGGTCCCACAGCTGCGCCAGGGCCTGATTGGCGAATCGCAGGTACTCCAACTCGACCACCGGTTGCTTGCCCAGGAAGTGGTCGACGCGGAAGATCTGTTTCTCGTCGAGCAGCGCGCGCAGCCGCTTGTTGAGCTCCCGTGCCGAGGCCAGGTCATGGCCGAACGGCTTTTCGACCGCGACGCGCGACTGCTGCAGCAAGTCGGCTTTGCCCAATTGCTCAACAATCGGCGCAAACAGTGCAGGCGGCATCTCCAGGTAGTACAGCGGGTGGCGGCCGGTGCCGATCTGCTCGGCGAGCGACTCGTAGAGTGCGCCGGCGGTGACGTCGCCGTGCAGGTAGGAGAATCGGTTCGCCAGCCGGTCGAAGACCGCGTCGTCGACGGTTTCGCCGGTCTGAGCGATGGCGTCGCGAGCCCGTTTGACCAACTCGTCAACGGTGATGTCGTCGCTGGCCACGCCCAATACCGGGCAATCAAGCAGCTTGCGACGCTCCAGCCGGTAGAGGGCGCGGAACGTCATCTTGCGGGCCAGATCGCCGGTGATGCCGAAAATTACCAAGATGTTCGCGGGCGAACCTTCGTGTTCGGCCAAGACCGGCACCTCCGCGAAGACCTCATCAGCTCGCCCAACCACCATCACCTGCACCCGCGGTGCCCAATGCAACCCCGAACTCAGCGGACTTCTGACGGGATTGACCCGTTCGCCCACCGACCAAACAATTCAGTTGCCGGCGCCTCATCGCAAATGTGAAGGTGACCTCCGGTGCGCTCGGGAGATGCGTCGACGGTTGCATTTTCGCGGCAAATCGATCCGGCAGAATGCCTGACATGGGTGATGCGCTGCGAATCGCGGTCTATGTCCTGGCCGGCGTTGCGGTGGCCGAAGCCGCCGCACTGGCCGCGCTGGCGGTGTTGCTCGTCCGCAGCCGCCGGGAGGCAGCCGAGCTGCGGCGCCGCACCGAGACCCGCAGCCGGTTCTTGTCGGGCGGACGCGAGGCGGTGAAGACGGTCTGGGAGACCGCGAACGTGTGGCGGAAAGAAGGCTTAGGGGCGGTCGTGCGCAACTCCATCGAGGACTTGGCCGACTGGGCCGAGGTCGAGCGGCCCGATTTGGCCCGCATCACGCCGGACGGCAAGGTGGTGCTGTTGTTCTCCGACATCGAGGAGTCGACCGCTCTCAACGAGCGGATCGGCGACCGCTCCTTTGCCAAGTTGATCGGTGACCACGACAAGCTGGTGCGCAAGCAGGTCGAGAAACACTCCGGGCATGTCGTGAAGAGCCAGGGCGACGGTTTCATGATCGCCTTCGCCGAGCCCGAACAGGCGGTGCGCTGCGCTGCCAATATCCAGTGGTCATTAGAAGATCAAGCAAAGCGTAAGCGGCGCAACGCGGTTCGAGTCCGGATCGGGATTCACATGGGTCGGTCGGTCCGCCGCGGCGATGACTTGTTCGGTCGCAACGTCGCGATGGCGGCACGGGTTGCCAACGAGGCCGCTGGGGGTGAGATCCTGGTGAGCGAAGCGGTGCGCGACGGAGTCAGCGACTGCGAAGACATCGGCCTCGACGAGGGGCGCGAGGTCGAGTTGAAAGGGTTCAACGGCAGACACCGTCTGTATGCGGTGCAGACCAGCGGCTAGTCCGCCGGCTCGCCGGATCGGGCTAGCCTTTGATGCAACCGGTCCCGGATCTCGTCGGAAGTGTAGGCGTTTCGTTGCCGCTGATCGCGGGCTACCAGGACGCCCCCGGCGGCCACACCCACTAGACCGGCAGCGCCGAGCCACTTCCACATGTTGCGCATACCGCCAGGCTATTCGCTGAACCGCAGACGCTGCGTTTGCTTAGGGTGCTGACGTGGACGCGACCACGGTGAGCTTGGATCGGGCGCTGGAGCAGACCCGCACCGGTGACATCTGGCTGTTCCGCGGCGGCTCAGGCCCCGACCGCGCGATTCAGACGCTGACCAACAGCCCGGTCAACCATGTCGGGATGACCGTCGCCATTGATGACTTACCGCCGCTGCTGTGGCACGCCGAACTCGGCGAGAAACTCACCGACGTCTGGACCGGCACCAATCACCGCGGTGTGCAACTCAACGACGCCCGGCAAGCGGTCGAAAGGTGGATGCACAGATATGGGCAGCGCTGCTGGCTACGTCAACTCACGCCGTATGCCAGTCGCGAGCAGGAGGACCGGCTATTGCGGGCCATCGCGCGAATGGACGGTACCCCGTTTCCCAGCTCCGCTCGACTGACTGGGCGGTGGCTTCGTGGTCGTCTGCCCACTGCCTACGACTGGGTACGCGGGATCCCCGTGTTAGACACCAAGGTTCGCGAGTCCGCGGAGCGGCGCGAGGCGGTGCGGCGCAATGTCGGGGTGGAGACCGCGTACTGCGCCGAGACCGTGGCGATCACCTACGAGGAGATGGGGCTACTGACCACAGAAAAGCATTCCAACTGGTTTGATCCCGGCTCGTTTTGGAGCGGAGATGCGCTCGCGCTGACACCGGGCTACCGGTTGGAGGGCGAGATCGCCGTCATCACCGCGAAGAGGTGAACGGCGCAGTATCAGCGCAACCTCGTCCCTACTATCCACTCGTGTCGGGCAGTACACCGCCAGGGCATCGCGCATGGCCTGCGCCCTCTGGTCGGGTATGAGGCGGTAAAACTGCAGTTTGACGTTCAGCTTCGAGATGGCGACCGAGAACGGGCTAGGTTGGCCGCCGAAGCGGATGTTGATCCAGCCATACCGAGAAAGACCATTGGCGTCGCACCGTGGGTGTCCGATGGCGATGATCTCCTCGGGTGGCCCGACGTTCATCCGTCGTTGGCTAGCAGCCCAATACTGGTCATCACCTATCTTTCGACTGACCCCGCGCCGACTCACGCGGGCTCGATGATCAAGGCTGAGCTCAGCCGCGCCTCGCGTCTAACTCGAGAACTGAATCCGATCCCAGGACCCGTAGCACCTTCCTAAGCCCGCGCCCGACGTCGACGACCGTCGGCGTGCCAGGAAAGCCACGGCGTGATGCCGCGCTGACCACCCTTGGCGCGACCACCAGAGCCGCCACGTCATGCGCCGCCGGCTTTTATGCGGATGACGCCCGACTCGGCTCAAGTTGGTGCGCACGTCAGCGGGGTCTCGGTGAGGGCCCTGGGTATCGGGTCGGCGGCGGTGTACGCCTGGGCGTCGGCCTCGACCATCAAGATCCGATGGCGGCCGGGAGCACGAACGAATTTTCCGATGCCCGACTCGTTTCGGCCTCCATAGGATGCCGCTGACCAATCTAGTTGTTGGTTGGTGGTGGTTGCGGTTGGAAGGGTTCGTACCACCACCAGTCGGCGCGCTCGCCGGTGGGCCCGGGGCACGGCGGCACGGCGGGCGGGGGACGCCGGGGCGGGCGTGCGAGCGATCCTGGGCTAAGCGGTCGCCCGGCGCTGTCGAGGACGGTCAGATCGGCGGCGGGTCCGGTGAGGGTGATGACACCGCGGTGGTGTAGCCGGTGGTGATATGGGCACACCAGCACCAGGTTGGCCAACTCGGTGGGGCCGCCGTCTTCCCAGTGCCGAAGGTGATGTGCGTGCAGACCGCGGGTGGCTCCGCAGCCGGGAACCGCGCAGGTGGGTTGGCGGTGCTCGAGGGCGCGGCGAAGCCGCCGGTTGATGTGGCGGGTGGATCGGCCGGCGCCGATGACCTGGCCGTCGCGTTCGAACCAGACTTCATAGGTGGCATCACAGGTCAGGTAGGAGCGTTCGGCCTCGGTGAGCAGCGGACCCAGATGCAGCGCCGCGGCGCGCTGCTCGACGTCGACATGCACCACCACCGTGGTGTGCTGCCCGTGGGGGCGGCGGGCCACCTCGACATCCCAGCCGGTTTCGACCAGGCGCATAAACGCCTCCAGGGTGCCCGGCAACGGCGGCGCGCTATCGAAGGCCCGCTCACCCTGGTCGCGATCGTGCTTCTATTCGGCGATCAGCGCCTCCCGATGCGACGCCAGCGCCGCGTCGAACTTCGCCGCCTCTGGGTGCGGAAGTGTGATCCGCCAACAACTGAACTCTCCGCTGCAAGTCTTGGTGATCGAGGCTTGTGGTTGCGCCCGAGAGTCGGGTTGGGGTCGCGGTTCCAGCTTGACTGCGGTGCGCAGTTGGTTGACCGTGGCGACCCGCGCCAACTGGGCGTAATGCCCATCAGATCCCGCACCCGCGCGTGCCGCGATGACCCCGACCTGATCCAGCGACAGTCGACCCTCCCGCAGGCCCTGCGCGCAGCGCGGAAACTCCTCCACACGGCGCGCCACAGTGGTGATCGTGTGAGCGTTCGCCGATGAGGAGCCCAGCTTCCACGCCACCAACGCCGCCACCGACCGGGCGCCGGTGGCGCCGCACAGCTCGTCGCGATCCAACTCGGCAACAATCTCCACGATGCGCCCATCAATCGCGTTGCGCTGACCAGCCAACTCCGCCAACTCCTCAAACAACACCTCAAGACGCTGGTCAGGGCTCACCGCCACCGGAGCCGATGCGATCGAAGACATACCCACATCATCGCAGCCAGGTACGACAAGCGGCCTGCTGCGAATCCGCGCCGAGGTGAGACCGTCGTCATTCGTCCGAGCGGGACAGCTTGACTGGCCACCAAACTGCTCTGCGGGGCGCAATTGCTTGCATCGCTGCCAGCGCCGCTCGATCGACGTGAATTCTTCGTGCGTTAGCTCGGCAAGCACACCTCCCCGCTGCAGCAGTCATGAAGCGTTGATCCGGAACTTGACGCCTTCGCGGTCTGCGCTCTCCCGGCGGTCGAAGCGGGTCAGCCTGGGGTTCTACTCGGTCATTAGCGACGCCAACGGTGGTCCATTTCGCGCTGACCCAGGGAGCCGTCCCGCCTTACCTGCGGACCGTAGATGCGAATCTCCACCACGTCTTTCGGGTCGAACTCCACGTCGATATGGGTGGGCCGAAACCACGTCTCTTGCGTCACCTCTTTGACGCCGCAGGCCATGTCGGGCAACTGGCCGTCGGCCAGTTCGATGCGATGCACCGAGGTGCGCGTCGACGACCGAATCTTCTTATCGGTCATTGAGCCTCCTCGGTGAGAAGACGATAGGTAATCACATGTGAGTCGCAAATCTCGACAGTTGCTGACCCACTGACTGATTGGCAGCCGCCTCGCCAGACGTTGTCTCAGAATGGAATTCGACCACATCGCCGTCGGCCGCTCTGTCGGCGCTTGCGGCTCGCGCTTCTCAACCCGGCACGCGACAGGCCATTCGAACTGCAACCCCACCTGCGCGCCATCCAAATGGGCATGTAGCAATCCGAACGCGACTCAGCCCATTTCTGAAGCACCCGTCAGTTCGGCGGGCGTTTGCTGACAAAGTCGTCGTCAATCGTGACGGTGGTCCTCACCAGACACCCGCTTTCACGTCATTGAATGCCACAACGCCTCCTTCCAGCTTCGTTCCGAGGACGCTCAACGCCTCCATTACCCAGGCTTCGACGAAAAGACGAGGACAGCGCATCTGATGTGGCATTCTGCGAGGGTGTCCGCTCATTTAGCGGCTGCTCCTTCGGGGGTTCTGACGTTTCTGTTCACCGATGTGGAGGGTTCGACCCGTCGGTGGGAGGCGGACGCGGATAGCATGCGAATGGCCCTCGTAGCCCATGACGAGGTGCTGCGCTCGGCGATCGAGGCCCACGGCGGTTGGTTGTTCAAGCACACCGGCGATGGCGTCTGCGCCGCATTCACGTCACCGAAGTCAGCGGTCGATGCGGCGGTGGCTGCGCAGCTGAAGCTCGAATTGCCAGTGCGGATGGGACTGGCGACGGGTGAAGCCGAGCTGCGAGGGGCCGACTACTTCGGTGCATTGCTGAACCGAACGGCACGGGTGATGGACGCCGGACACGGCGGTCAGATCCTTCTGGCGGAGTCGACGGCGAGTCTTCTCAGCGGAGTCGATCTTCTCGAGTTGGGCCCGCGGCGGTTACGCGACCTACCGACACCAGTCGGAATCTTTCAAGTGCAAGCGCCCGGATTGCGCACGAGCTTTCCGCCATTGCGAGCGTTGGACCCTAGTCCCGGCAACCTGCGGCCGCCGACCACGAGCCTCATCGGGCGCGAGTGCGAGGTCGACGAAGTCAAGGCAGCGTTGCGCAAACACCGGCTCGTGACGCTGACAGGAGTTGGCGGAGTTGGCAAGACGCGACTGGCGGTAGCAGTCGCTGCCGAGCTGACCGATGAGTTTCCCGACGGGGTATGGCTTGTCGAGCTTGCCGCGGTGACCGATCCAGATGCGGTGCCCGGCGCCGTAGCGACCTTGCTGAATGTCACGCCGCAACCGAGGAAGAGCTTGAGCGAGACGGTTGCCGCTGCGCTGGAAGGCCGAGTCCGGTTGTTGGTGTTTGACAACTGCGAGCACGTTCGAGACGCTGCGGCCGATCTGGTCGAGACCATCCTGGCGCACTCGGCGACCGTCAAGGTCATTGCTACCAGTCGCGAAGGGCTGGGTATTCCCGACGAGCAGTTGTGGCTGGTGCCGTCACTGGACGTCGGCGGCGTCGACTCGGCGGCAGCGAACCTCTTCGTCGAACGCGCCCGCAACGTTTCGTCACGCTTCTCAGTGGTCGAACCCGAAGATGCGGCCGCCGTGGTGGAGATCTGTCGCCGCCTCGATGGGATTCCGTTGGCTATCGAGCTGGCGGCCTCCCGGATGGCATCCATGACGGTGAGAGAGGTGCGAGACCGTCTCGACCAACGGTTCCGACTGCTGGTGGGGTCGCGCCGCGGGCTGGAACGCCATCAAACGCTGCGTCACGCTGTGCAGTGGTCCTATGATCTGCTGGCTGATCCCGAAAAGATCTTGCTGCAACGATGTTCCGTCTTCGCCGGCGGTTTTGACCTCCAAAGCGCCTGTGCCGTAGTGGGTTCCGATGACGACTTCGCCACACTTGATCTGCTGGACGCATTGGTGCGCAAGTCGTTGCTTGTCGCTGACCGCTCGTCCGGGCAGACACGATTTTCAATGCTGGAAACCGTCCGCCAATTCGCCGAAGAGCAACTCGTCAGCCGCGGCGAGGCGTGCGATGCGCGTACGGCACATGCGCGCTACTTCGCAGAGCGCGAAGCCGACATCATGGCCCTGTGGGACGGCCCTGATCAGCGCCAGGCGTATGACTGGCTGGCAACCGAATTGGCCGATCTACGCAGCGCATTTCGGTGGGCCGCCGATCAAAATGATCTGAACACTGCGGCCGCCATCGCCATCCAAGCAGGCTTATTCGGGCCCCTAATTGAAAAGTATGAACCGATCATGTGGGCCGAGGAGCTCGTCGAGCCGGCGCGCACCACCCGCCATCCGAGGCTCGTCTCATTGTGCGCGATTGCATCGCTATGCTACGTATTCGGACGCGTCGACGACGCTCTTAAGTACAGCAATGCCGGTCAGGTCGCGTTACAGGGCAGCGCGGAGGGGACGCGGTTAGGCATCGAGCAGCTTTGGCTGGGTGCGGTGTACTCGACCATCTCTGAACTTGACCGTTATGTGGCGTTTTACCGCACCCTGATGTCGCGCAGTCTCGATACTTACGGACTCTGCAGGGCGTGCGTCGTCGTATCCCTGGCTAACGCCGGTCGTGCTGATGAAGCGCGGTCTCTTGCGACCGGCATGATCGAGGCTGCCGAGGCGACTCACAACCCTTACGTCATCTCGTTCGCGTTGCTCTGCTACGGCATGGCGTGGAGCGTAGAAGACCCTCATCGAGCACTCGACGCGCTGTGGCGGGGCGTGGCGATCGCACAAGAGAGCGATAATCGCGCCAACGAGTCATTATTGGCGATGACACTGGCCATGACGCTGAATCGAGTCGAGATGCAGGCCTCCCAATCCTCGGTCGCGCTGGACAACATCAGACTCGCCTTGCGTAACTACTACGACTCAGCCAACATCGCCTTAACCCGCTCTGCACTCGGGATCCTCGCGACATTCCTCGACCGGCACGGGAATCACGAATCAGCGGCTATCATCGCCGGTTTCGCGTGCGTCAGTCCCACGCCCGCGCCGACAGTACCGGAGTTCGGCACCGCAATAACCCACCTGCGCGACGTCCTCGGTGACCAGGTCTACACAACGCTTTTTCGGAAAGGCGAAGCGCTGACAATGGCGGGGGCGGTTGCTTACGCTTATGGCGTAATCGACGCCGTGCGTGCAGATTTCGAATAGTCAGACGAAAGTTCGCCGGCGCCTCACGCATAGAAAGGATGACGACGCTCGTTCATCAAGGAAGTTGACGCGTCGAGGCCTCAATCTGGTCCGTTACCTAGTTAAGCCCGAGTCGAATCTTCCGACAAGACGGTGCGGCAATTTTGGGATTGATGTCGGTGATTGAGGCGGCATCGTTCTCCTCCTTTTTTCCCAACCGGCATCATCCATCAGGTGTGCAATCCTCCATCGTGGCCCCTATTTCTTCGGCTGCCTAAACATTGAACCGGAATTCGACCACATCGCCGTCGGCCATCACGTAGTCCTTGCCCTCCATCCGGACTTTGCCGGCGGCCTTCGCGGCGGCCATCGATCCCGCAACCACCAGATCGTCGTAGGACACGATCTCGGCTTTGATGAAGCCCTTCTCAAAGTCGGTGTGAATCACCCCCGCCGCCCTTGGTGCGGTATCGCCCTGATGAATCGTCCACGCCCGAGCCTCCTTGGGTCCCGCGGTCAAAAAGGTCTGCAGTCGCAACGTATGAAATCCAGCGCGGGCCAGCGCGTCGAGCCCGGGCTCCGTTTGCCCGATCGACTCAAGCAGCTCGGCGGTCGACTCGTCGTCAAGCTCGGCCAGCTCAGCTTCGATCTTGGCGTCGAGGAACACCGAATCGGCCGGCGCGACCAGCTCGCGCAGCTCAGACACCCGCTCGGCATCGGTGAGTACCGCCTCGTCCGCGTTGAACACGTAGAGAAATGGCTTTGTAGTCAACAGATTCAGCTCACGCAGCGCCGAGGCGTCGACACCCGCGGCAGACAACGTCGTACCGCCGTCGAGCACCTGCTGAGCCGCCACGGCCGCCTCGTAAGCCGGTCTGCGCTCTTTGTTGGTGCGCGCCTCCTTCTCCAGTCTCGGCATCGCGCGTTCGAGGGTCTGTAGATCGGCCAGCATCAATTCGGTGTGAATGACCTCGATGTCCGACTTCGGGTCGACCTGACCGGCGACATGAGTCACGTCATCGTCAGAGAAGACCCGCACCACTTGGCAGATGGCGTCGCATTCGCGGATGTTCGCCAAGAACCGGTTGCCCAGACCGGCCCCCTCGGACGCACCGCTGACCAGCCCGGCGATGTCGACAAAGGTCACCGGCGCCGGAACGACGCGCTGCGACGAGAAGATCTCCGCAAGCTTGGCCAGCCGCGGATCCGGCAGCGACACCACGCCTTCGTTGGGTTCGATCGTCGCGAACGGATAATTGGCCGCAACGACGTTGTTGTGGGTCAGCGCATTGAACAGCGTCGACTTGCCGACATTGGGCAAACCCACGATCCCCAGACTCAAGCTCACAGGAACCCAAGTCTGCCAGACCTTGGCGCTGGCGAGCCGTTCGCGCGGGAAGCCATGGCGCGCCGCGGCCTGCACGGAAGATATTTACGGGTCTTTCGGCCCGCAGCCGGTACGGTCAACGTGTGTCAGAACAGCGGGCCAGGTCGGCAGTGGCGCCAAGTCGTCGCTCGATCCACCCCAATATCGCCGGCACGCCGTGGTGGGCAGCGGTCATTATCGCCATGACCGCCATCGCAGTTGGATTCGCGTTCGACGCCGGCTCGGGCAACAAGGAACTGACGCACGTCTTCGCCGGCGCCTATGTGATGGGCTGCGTGCTAGCAGTGCTCGCGGTGCGCCAATCAGCGGTGTTCACCGCGGTGATTCAGCCACCACTTCTGCTGTTCTGCGCGGTTCCCGGTGCCTACTGGCTTTTTCACGGCGCCAAAGGCTCCAGCCTCAAGGACACCCTGATCAACTGCGGTTATCCGCTCATCGAGCGCTTTCCGCTGATGCTGTTCACTTCGGCCGGGGTGCTGCTGCTGGGCGTGATCCGCTGGCATCTCGGCAGGACTTCCCGCGCTCGCACTGCGGCCGAGATCACAGAAGGAAAGGGGCGCTCCGCGGGCAAGCCAGACGGGCGCCGCGGTTCGATCGACGCGACTGCCGGTGAGGATTCCGACCGGACCGCCGCGAGCGAACCGAAGGCGAGGCGGCGAGCTGACGCCGTGAGCCGTGCCCCTAAGACAGCCAAGGCAGCTCGCAGCGGCCGGCCCGCGAGACGTTCGGCCTCGTCCAGCGAAAGGCACAGCAGGCCGCGGCTAGACGACACCGCCGAAGCGACCGGGGAACGAACCCGACGCCGGCGACCGCGCCCCATCCGCGACGTCGACGCCGACGCAGAGCCGCTCCGCAAATCGCGGTCATCGCGGGAGCCGGACTTGCGGAGCCAACCCCCACGCGAGTTTCGCCGCGATCCCCACGTCCGCAACGGCCGGCCAACGGCGCCCAGCAGCCGATTCGATCCGTACGAGCCTGTCGAACCCTACGACCTGCCACCCCGTCGTCGGCCCGCGTCGGACGCCGCCAACAGGGCCAGCAGCACTCACCATCCGATATCGCAGGTCCGCTACCGTGGCGCACGCCGGCCGCGCGGCTCACAAACCCCGGCGGCCGAGTCCTGGGAGTACGACATCTGACTTCCGGCCGACACTGCGGTTTGGCACGCAACACGCCGCAGCGGTGTACAAATCCGCAGGATCGTCCGGCTCAGCGGCGGATTTCGCGGGGCAGGGCAAACACCAGTGTCTCGTTGGCGGTCGTCACCGGCTGCACCACCTCATAGCCATACTCGGCCAACCGCTCCAGCACACCACGCACCAGCACCTCGGGCACCGACGCGCCCGACGTCACCCCCACCGTCGTCACACCGTCCAGCCAAGCCTCGTCGACGTCGTCGGCGTAATCGACCAGGTGTGCGGCCGGCGACCCAGCGCCCAGCGCCACCTCGACCAACCGCACTGAATTCGACGAGTTCGCCGACCCCACGACAATCACCAGGTCACATTCGGGTGCCATCGCTTTGACCGCGACCTGTCGATTCTGGGTGGCGTAACAGATGTCGTCGCTGGGCGGATCCTGCAGCGTCGGGAAACGCTGCCGCAGCCGGTCGACCGTCTCCATGGTCTCGTCGACCGACAGCGTGGTCTGCGACAACCACACCACCTTGTTCTCGTCGCGCACGGCCACGCTGTCCACGGCATCGGGCCCGTCGACCAGCTGCACGTGCTCGGGCGCTTCGCCGGCCGTCCCGATGACTTCCTCGTGACCTTCATGGCCGATGAGCAGGATGTCGTAGTCATCTCGGGCGAAGCGCTTGGCCTCGTTGTGGACCTTCGTCACCAACGGACACGTCGCGTCAATGACCTGCAGCTCACGCTCGGCGGCCGAGGCATGCACGCTCGGTGCCACCCCGTGCGCGGAGAACACGACGACGGCGCCGGCGGGTACTTCGTCGGTTTCGCCGACGAACACCGCCCCGGCCTTGGCCAAGGTGTCGACCACATGCCGGTTGTGCACGATTTCGTGACGCACGTAGACCGGCGGCCCGTGCTTCTGCAAAGCCCGCTCCACCGTCTCCACGGCACGGTCCACGCCGGCGCAGTAGCCTCGGGGCTCGGCCAGTAACACCCGCTTACCTGCGGCAGCTTCAGCCGGGAAGCGCACGGCGCCCGGAATCCCGATGTTGACGGTCGGCGGCATGGCAACCAGATTACGTTCCGCCGGCGTCGCGACGCCATTTCGCGACAGGCAGCGTCCCGCCGGCTTGGACTTGACCGCCGCTTAAGGCAGTCTTGGACGCATGGCTACTGCACCATATGGGGTTCGGCTGCTGGTCGGTGCCGCGACACTTGCCGTGGAGGAAACGATGAAGCTGCCGAAGACCATCCTCACCTATCCGATGACGCTGGCCAGTCAGGCGGCGCATATCGTGATGCGGTTCCAGCAAAATCTGGCTGAGCTGGTTAACAAGGGTGACGCCACCCTCGAGACGTTCTTCCCGCCGAAGGATGAGCAGCCGGAATGGGCGACGTTCGACGAGGATCTCGAACCCGCTGCGGACGAAGCAGCGCTAGGTGGCGGCGCCGACGATGACCGCCGCGCGGAAGGTCGCTTTGCGTTGTATTCGCTACCGGACGCGTCGGACGTCGCCGCGTCCAGTGCGCCAACCGAGTCACCGGCAAAGCCGGTCTCGGGCAAACGGGTCAAGAAAGGAGCATCGGACCCAACCGTGCCAACACCGGCGGTCGCCACCGAACTCGACTACGAAACTCTGACCCTGGCGCAGCTGCGAGCTCGGTTGCAGTCACTGGACATCGGAGAGCTCGAGGCTTTGCTGGCCTACGAGGAAGCCACCAAAGCGCGTGCGCCGTTTCAGACGCTGCTCGCCAACAGGATCACCCGCGCGACTGCAAAGTGACCCAAGCGGCTCCGGCCAATTCCGCCGAAAACCCCTTCCCCGTTCGTGCGGTGGCCATCCGGGTCGCGGGCTGGATCGACAAACTTGGCAGCGTGTGGGTGGAAGGGCAATTGACCCAGATCACGATGCGGCCGGACACCAAGACCGTGTTCATGGTGCTGCGTGATCCGGCGGCCGACATGTCGCTGACCGTGACATGCGCACGAGCTCTCATACAGGACGCGCCGGTCAAACTGGCCGAGGGCGTTCAGGTGGTGGTTTGCGGCAAGCCGACGTTCTACACCGGACGGGGCACGTTTTCGCTTCGCATCAGCGAGATCCGGGCTGTTGGCATCGGCGAGCTGCTCGCGCGGATCGAACGGCTGCGTGGCCTGCTCGACGCGGAGGGACTCTTCGACCCGCGGCTCAAGCGGCCACTACCGTTTCTGCCTTACACGATCGGCGTTATCACCGGCCGCGCCAGCGCCGCGGAACGGGACGTGACCACGGTGGCCACCGCGCGCTGGCCGGCGGTGCGCTTCGCCGTGCGCAATACGGCCGTGCAGGGGCCCAATGCCGTTCCGCAGATCGTCGAGGCGCTGGGCGAACTGGATAACGATCCGGCTGTGGATGTGATCGTCGTGGCGCGGGGCGGCGGCAGCGTGGAGGATCTGCTGCCGTTCTCCGACGAGACGCTGTGCCGCGCCATCGCCGCCTGCCGCACGCCGGTGGTCAGCGCGGTGGGTCATGAACCCGATACCCCGCTGTGCGACCTGGTCGCTGACCTACGGGCCGCCACGCCCACCGATGCCGCCAAGCGAATCGTCCCTGATACGGCGGCTGAGCAGCTGCTGATCGACGATCTGCGCCGTCGCGGTGCGCAAGCACTGCGCAACTGGGTGACCCGGGAGGAACGTGTGCTCGCCCAACTACGCAGCAGACCGGTCCTGGCCGAGCCGTTGACGGCGCTCAAAGTCCGCGCCGAAGAGGTCCAGCGCGCCCGCTCAGCCGGGCGGCGCGACATCACCCGGCTGATCGCCGCGGAAACCGACCGTGTTGGGCACCTTGCCGCCCGACTGGCCACCCTAGGACCAGCGGCCACTCTGGCTCGCGGCTACGCCGTCGTACAGACCGTTCCGGCAGCAGGGCCAGCGGCCGTGCTGCGGTCGATCGCCGAAGCCCCGGCCGGCACCATGCTTCGGGTACGGGTTGCCGACGGTGCTGTCGCGGCTGTGAGTGCCGGACGCGAGGGCGCAGACGATGGATGACGAGCACGGCGAAGCGGCGTCTGTTACGCCTATTAGTGAACTCGGGTACGAAAAGTGTCGCGACGAGCTGATTGACGTGGTGCGCCGGCTGGAGCACGGCGGATTGGATCTCGATACGTCGCTGAAGCTGTGGGAAAGAGGCGAACAGCTGGCAAAACGATGCGAGGAGCACTTAGCTGGCGCACGTCAGAGGGTGGCCGAAGCACTGGCCACAACTGAGCCTGGAGAATGTTGAAACTGAAACCAGTTTAGGAATTTTTCCTCTGAACTGGAACACGTTTCAGTTATGCTTTTGGCATGGGTGACGCATCACTGACCACTGATCTTGGCCATGTCCTGGTCACCGGCGGCTCAGGCTTCGTCGGAGCCAATCTGGTGAGATCGCTGCTCGACAGCGGCTGCCGAGTCCGCTCCTTCGACCGCGTACCGTCACCGGCGCCCGAGCAGCCCGGGCTGGAGGTGCTCGAAGGCGACATCTGCGACACCGATGTCGTCGCTGCCGCGGTCGACGGCATCGACACGGTGTTCCACACCGCCGCGGTGATCGAGTTGCTGGGCGGCCCGTCGGCGACGAAGGAATACCGGCAGCGCAGCTTCACCGTCAATGTCGGCGGCACCAAAAATCTGCTCCGCGCTGCGCAGTCGGCGGACGTGAAACGGTTCGTCTACACCGCGTCCAACAGCGTGGTGATGAGCGGCAAGCCGATTACCAACGGCGAAGAGACATTGCCGTACACCGACCGGTTCAACGACCTCTACACCGAAACCAAGGTCGTCGCTGAACGTTTCGTCCTGTCGCAGAACGGCACCGCGGAGATGTTGACGTGCTCGATCCGCCCCAGCGGCATCTGGGGACGCGGCGATCAAACTATGTTCCGCAAGCTGTTCGAGAGTCTCGTCGCCGGCCACATCAAGGTGCTGATCGGGCGGAAGGACGCCAGGCTGGACAACTCCTACATCGACAACCTGATTCACGGCTTCATCTTGGCCGCCCGGCATCTGGTGCCGGGCGGCACGGCACCTGGACAGGCGTACTTCATCAACGACGGGGAACCGATCAACATGTTCGAGTTCGCCCGGCCGGTCATCGAAGCATGCGGAGAGCGCTGGCCGCGGCTGCGGGTCTCCGGCAGGCCGGTCCGCGCCGTGATGTCGGTGTGGCAACAGCTGCATTTCCGTCTCGGTCTTCCCCGCCCGATGCTGGAACCCCTTGCGGTAGAGCGGCTTTACCTAGACAACTATTTCTCCATCGCCAAAGCCGAACGGGACCTGGGATACCGGCCGCTCTTCACGACCGAGCAGGCGATGAAGGAATGTCTGCCGTATTACATCGAGATGTTCCAGACCATCAAGGCCACTACCAAGCACCACACCGCGTCGGCCGTCACGGCAGGGGCCAGCACGTAGGACACCCTGCTGTCGTGGTCGCGGAAATTCAGCACGTGGCGACAACCACCTCCGCACGGCAAGATCACACACCATGACCATCCGAACGGCGGTCGTTGTCGGCGGCGCCTCAGGCATCGGCCGGGCGGTCGCCCACGCATTGGCGGCAGAAAACTATCGCGTGACCGTCGCCGACCGCAATGCCGACGGTGCGGCGCGGGTCCGGATCGAACTGGGCGACCCGCACCTGTCGGCGACCGTCGAGGTGACCGACGAACAGTCGGTGCAGCAGTTGTTCGCAGCTCCCGACCCGCTTGACGTCGTGGTCAACACCGCCGGTATCGGTGGCGTCGGGCTGATCACCGACCTTCCGGCAGAACAGTTCCGGTCGGTTGTCGACGTCTGCCTTACCGGCGCGTTCCTGGTGCTCAAGCACGCCGCACCGCGACTGCGCGAGGGCGGCGCCCTGGTATCGCTGAGTTCGTTGAATGCTCGCCAGCCCGCTGTCGCGATGAGCGCCTACTGCGCGGCCAAGGCAGGGCTCTCGATGCTGACTCAGGTTGCGGCCCTCGAATTGGCGCCGCGCAGGATACGGGTCAACGCGGTGGCGCCGGGTTTTGTGCACACGCCGCTCACCGAGCCGGCCATCCAGATTCCCGGAGTACTTGACGACTACCTGGCGAACACACCGCTGGGCCGCGCGGGGACGCCGGAGGATATCGCCCAGGCGGTGGTGTTCCTGTGTTCGCCGAACTCGTCGTGGCTGACCGGCGAGGTGCTGGACCTGAACGGCGGCGCCCACCTCCAGCGCTACCCGGACCTGTACGAGCATGTGATGAAGGCGGCTGGGCCGTGAAATTCGCCGGCAGCCAGGCGATGGTCACCGGCGCCGGCTCGGGTATCGGCGCGGCGCTGTGCCGGGCCCTGGTCGCCGTCGGCGCCGACGTGGTGTGCACCGACATCGATGGCGACGCAGCCGCCCGCACGGTTGAGACCGTGGCAGGGACCGGCAGCGCCCGCTCGGTTCCGCTCGACGTCACTGACTTCGCCGCGGTGCAGGGCGCGGTCGACGAGGTGGTCACCCGCGCCGGCCGGCTGGATTTGATGTTCAACAACGCCGGCATCGCCTGGGGTGGCGATACTGAACTGCTCACACTGGATCAGTGGAACGCGATCATCGATGTCAACATTCGCGGCGTCGTGCACGGGGTGGCCGCCGCCTATCCGCTGATGCTGCGGCAAGGCCATGGCTGCATCGTCAACACCGCGTCGATGGCCGGACTGACCGCCGCCGGGCAGATCACCAGTTACGTGATGACCAAACATGCTGTCGTCGGCCTGTCGCTGGCGCTGCGCTCAGAAGCCGTGTCACGTGGCGTCAACGTGCTGGCCGTCTGCCCGGCCGCCGTCGAGACGCCGATTCTCGACAAAGGCGCGGTCGGCGGCTTCGTCGGTCGCGACTACTACCTGCGGGGGCAAGGGATGAAGCGGGCGTACGACCCCGACCGGCTGGCCGGCGACACGTTAGGGGCCATCCGACGCAACAAGGCGCTGTTGATCGTGCCGAGACGCGCGTACGCGTCGTGGGTGTTCGCACGGCTCGCACCCTCCTTGCTACAACGCATGTCGATCCGCTTCATTGCCGATCAGCGGGCTCGCCAGGCCGCTAGGTCAGCCGCGACGTGAGGAATTCGACGACCCGCTTCCGGGCCTCGTACGCGGGATGCCCGTCCACCTCGCGCACCTCGTCGGTGAGCACCGAATGCGCCATGCGGTTGAAGCCGTGCTTGTTGCCCGGCGCGGAATCGAGCTCGATCACCTCGAACGCGTCACCAAGCCGGTTTTTGAGCGTCTTGAAGCGCTCCCCCGGCGACAACTTGTCCTCGCTGAACCGCAGACCCATTGCGCACAGGCCGTCGTTGGCGACTCGGTCGGCGACGGCGTTCAGTTCCGGGTCGCTCACCCCGGCGTTGCGCCGCTGCGCCGGTGTCAACGGCAGCGGGAGTGAGGGCTGGCTGAGCACCGGCGCCAGCACGCTGTCGTCGACCGCAGCCGCCAGGGCGAAACCACCGGTGAAGCACTGGCCGATCACCCCGACACCTTTGCCGGCGGTCGACGCTTTGAGGTCACGGGCCAATGCCCGCAGGAAGACCGACACCGGACGCTGCCTATTGATGGTGAACGCCGCGAATTCCCGCGCTACACACGCCCGCGCTATGGCCGGAAGCGCGTAACCGACCGAGACCGGCCGGCTCGGCTCCCCGAACAGCGACGGGATGGCCACCATGAATCCGTGGTCAACCAAGTGATTTCCTAAAGCCAGAACACCAGGATGGATCCCCGGCAGCTCCGGGATCAGCACCACACCGGGGCCTTGGCCCGTGCGATAGACGTCGTGGGTGTAGCCGCCGCCGGTAAACGGCGCCATCGACCACCCGGACAAGTCCGCTTCGGGTGCACTCACTCGCGGTTCCTCCGATCAAGTGGCCGGTAGCGGCGGCTGGGACTGAGTAGCAGACGCCAGCGTACGAAACTGGTCACTGGTGCCGGCCCCGGTGATTGCGATCTGAGTGGCACCCGCCGCGCTGCCCAGCCGGGTGGTCCACACCGGTTCGGTGCCGTCGGCGCCCTGATAGACGATCCATCTGGTGCCATCGACATCCACAACGCCGGTGGGGTACATCGAAGAATGTATCGAGGCGACCAGTTTCACCTCGTCGGCGTTGCTCTGCGTCAGGCTCAGATACATTCCGGTCGGACTGAGGTACCCGACGGTCGACACCGCCGCGTGTGACCGTTGGCCGGTCGACGGGTCGGTACGGGCATCCTCGATGCCGCCGCGGCCGCCGGAATTAGCCTGCCAGCCCGCGGGTAGCCGGGGCAGCCGAATGGGAAAGCCCAGCGCCTGTGCGTCGGCCCGCAAAGCGGCGGCAGCGTCGTAAGCCGGTACCGAGCCCCGCTCGGTCCCGCCGGGCCGAAGTGAGCACATCCCGACCAGGCCGGCCAACAGGACGCATGCCGCCACCAACGGAGCCAGCGACCAGAACATGTCGCGCCCGTCCTGCAGCACCCGTGGCTTAGCCGCCTTCGCGGCCGGCTGCGGCTGGGTAGTCACCTCCCCAGTATCCCAGCTCGAAACGCCTGACTTGCTTCTGGGAGAATTGGCGACCATGACGCGTGGTGATGTTGATGGCGTCCGCTCGGTGGCTTCCCGTCGGGAAGCACCCGACCGCAACCTGGCCTTGGAGTTGGTGCGAGTCACCGAAGCCGGTGCCATGGCCGCGGGCCGCTGGGTAGGCCGTGGCGACAAGGAAGGCGGCGACGGTGCGGCCGTCGACGCGATGCGCGAGCTGGTGAACTCGGTGTCAATGCGCGGCGTGGTCGTCATCGGTGAGGGCGAGAAGGACCACGCGCCCATGCTCTACAACGGCGAGGAGGTCGGTAATGGCGACGGTCCTGAATGCGACTTCGCCGTAGACCCCATCGACGGCACTACGTTGATGAGCAAAGGCATGCCCAACGCCATCTCGGTGCTCGCCGTCGCTGACCGCGGCGCGATGTTCGACCCGTCGGCAGTCTTCTACATGAACAAGGTCGCGGTGGGACCCGACGCTGCCGACGTGCTGGACATCACCGCACCGATCGCCGACAACATCCGAGCGGTCGCCAAGGTAAAAGGCCTCTCGGTGCGCGACATGACGGTATGCATCTTGGATCGGCCCCGCCATGGAAGCTTGATCGAGGACGTGCGCGCCACCGGAGCCCGGATTCGATTGATCACCGACGGCGACGTGGCTGGCGCGATCTCGGCGTGCCGACCCGACTCGGGCACCGACTTGCTAGCCGGTATCGGCGGCACTCCGGAGGGCATCATCACCGCAGCCGCGATCCGATGCATGGGCGGATCTATACAGGCCCAGCTTGCACCTAAAGACGACGAGGAACGCCGGAAAGCGCTCGATGCCGGCTACGACCTGGAACAGGTATTGACCACAGAGGATTTGGTTTCAGGTGACAACGTCTTCTTCTGCGCCACCGGTGTCACCGACGGGGATTTGCTGAAAGGGGTTCACTACTATCCCGGCGGCTGCACCACCCAATCGATCGTGATGCGCTCGAAGTCCGGTACCGTCCGAATGATCGAGGCCTATCACCGGCTGTCCAAACTCACCGAATATTCCGCCATCGACTTCACCGGCGACAGCACGGCGCAGTATCCGCTGCCCTAGCTCGCGGCAACGAAATCACCACTCACCGAACGAGGAATTCGACCATGGCCGTTGACGCCAGCGAGACCGAATATCGCATCGAGCACGACACCATGGGCGAGGTGAAGGTTCCGGCCAAAGCATTGTGGCGCGCCCAAACTCAACGTGCGGTGCAGAACTTCCCGATCTCCGAGCGAGGTCTCGAGCGCACCCAGATCCGAGCGCTGGGTCTCCTCAAGGGCGCGTGCGCGCAGGTCAACAAAGACCTCGGGCTGCTGGCGCCGGAGAAAGCCGAAGCGATCATCGCCGCCGCCAACGAAATAGCCGAAGGCCGCCACGACGACCAGTTCCCCATCGATGTCTTCCAGACCGGGTCGGGCACCAGCTCGAACATGAACACCAACGAGGTGATCGCTTCCATCGCGGCAGCCGCGGGTGTCACCGTACATCCCAACGACGACGTCAACATGTCGCAGTCGTCCAATGACACTTTCCCCACCGCGACCCACATCGCTGCGACTGAAGCTGCGGTGCGCCATATGATTCCGGCCCTGGAGGTGCTGCGCGATGCGCTCGCGAGCAAGTCCGCCGAATGGCACACCGTGGTCAAATCCGGTCGCACCCATTTGATGGACGCAGTCCCGGTGACGCTGGGTCAAGAGTTCAGCGGCTACGCCCGGCAGATAGAAGCGGGTATCGAGCGGGTGAAAGCAACGCTGCCGCGGCTGGGCGAACTGGCGATCGGCGGCACAGCGGTGGGAACGGGCCTCAACGCCCCGGACGGCTTCGGCGCCAAGGTGGTGCAGGTGCTGGTCGATAGCACCGGCCTGAACGAGTTGCGTTCGGCGCGAAATTCTTTCGAAGCTCAGGCCGCCCGTGATGGTTTGGTCGAGGCGTCTGGCGCGCTGCGTACGATCGCGGTGTCACTGACCAAGATTGCCAACGACATCCGGTTGATGGGCTCGGGCCCGTTGACGGGTCTGGCCGAGATCCAGCTGCCGGATTTGCAGCCGGGCAGCTCGATCATGCCCGGTAAAGTCAATCCTGTTCTCCCCGAGGCTGTCACACAGGTAGCCGCCCAAGTGATCGGCAACGACGCCGCGATCGCCTGGGGCGGGGCCAACGGCGCGTTCGAACTCAACGTCTACATCCCGATGATGGCGCGCAATACGCTGGAGTCGTTCAAGCTGCTGACCAATGTGTCGCGCCTGTTCGCCGAGCGGTGCATCAACGGTCTGACCGCCAACGTCACACGGCTGCGCGAGTTGGCGGAATCGTCACCGTCGATTGTGACACCGTTGAACTCCGTCATTGGATACGAAGAGGCGGCTGCTGTCGCCAAGGAGGCGCTGAAGGAACGCAAGACGATTCGCCAGACAGTGATTGACCGCGGCCTCATCGGTGAGAAGCTGTCGGTCGAGGAACTCGACCGGCGGCTGGACGTGCTGGCTATGGCCAAAGTAACCGACGCGGATCGGTAGACCGATCGTCGTTTCACACGAGGACGCCGGCGAGCTCGCTGCCAAGGAGTCGAACATGCCGGCGTCGAGCGGATCGCGGCGGTCAAGCAGTTACCCGGCTACCCTCACCGGAGGGGGCCGGACGACAGTGAAGGTGGTTCAGCGATGACGAATCCTCCCGGCGGTCCCTACGGTCAAGACCCATCCGGCGCCAATCCGTACTGGCAGCACCCGTACTGGGCCGGCCAGCCTCCGGGTGGTCAGCCGCAGGGTGAACAGCCGCAAGGCGGTCCGTATCAGGGTGGTCCATATCAGAGCCCCCCGGCCGGGCCTTACCAGTACCCGCCAGGCAGCCCCTACGGCGCAGGCGGCTACCCACCGCCGCAGTACCCACCGGGGCAGCAACCCCAGCCGCCCTGGCCGGGCGGCGGCTATCCGCCCGGACCTCCGCCGGGCGGCCCGCGCTCGAAGACGCCGTGGCTCATCGGTGCGGGCATCGCCGTGCTTGTCATCGTCGCGCTTGTCCTGACCGTGATAATTGTTCTCAATAATCACCACCGCAAGTCGACACAGGCACAGCCGCCGGCGACGACGACGAAGCCTCCGACGTCGCAGCCGAGTAATTCTCCGCAGAACGCGACCGACTGCACCCCGAACGTATCCGCCGTCCCGGCACCGACCGGAGACGCGATCAGCGCGGGCCCGCTGTCGTTCCCGGCAAGTGCAGCACCAGGATGGGCGCCGTTTTCGGACAACTCGACGCCAAACGCCATCGACGCGGTGGGCGTCGCTCAGGAGGTACCCGGCGCCAATCAGTGGATCATGCAAGCCGAGGTGATGGTGACCAACTTCGTCGCAAGTATGGACGTCGGCGCACAAGCATCGAAGCTGATGAACTGCGTGGTGAACGGGCCCGGTTACGCACAGTCGCAGCCGACGCTGGGTCCGACCAAGACGTCAACGCTCACCGTCGACGGCACTGATGCCGCCCGGGTCGACGCCGATATCACCATCGGTGACACGTCCCGCAACGTCCCGGGCGATTCCGTCACGATCATCGCGGTGAAGAGTAAACCGGTCACCGTCTTCTTCGCCGCGTCCCCGATTGGCGACGCGGGCGACCGCGGACCCATCGACGCGGTCATTGCGGCACTGAGGGTCTCGAACTCCTGACCCGCTAAGTCGAGCTAGGCCCCGTTGCTGGGCCCACCGGAGTTCTGGCCCGCAATGTCGGTGATAGGGAAATTGGGCATCGGCTTGGGCGACGGAGTGTTGGGCAGTGCGGGGATGTCGGCGGCCGGAATGTCGCGCAGATCATTGGCCGGCGGGCCGTTGTCCCGGCCGCCGTACGTGCTTCCCGGGTGCCGGGTTCCCAGCAACTGACTGATCGTCACCAGGTGGTAGCCGTTGGCTTTGAGCACCGGCATGAACTGGTACACCACGTCGACACTGCTGGAATACGTGTCGTGGAACAGCACCACCGACCCCGGCTTGATCTGAGCCATCAGGACCTGACGAGTCGCGGCGGTGTTGGAATCGTTGATCCAGTCGAAAGAAATGACATCCCAGAGGATTTCGGCCTGCCCGTACTGAGCAGCGGCGTGGCGTACCGCCTCATCTGACAGTCCTCCTGCGGGTCGGTAGAGCGTCGGTGTGCGACCTGTGGCACCCGTGATCGCATCGTTGGCCTTCGACAGCTGAGCCGAAATATCTTGCGGCGGAATCGTTGTCATGTTTGGGTGTTCCCAGGTGTGGCTGCCGATCTCCATACCGGCGTCGGCGATGCGCTTGGCGCCGGCCGGGTTGGCCGCCACTTTGTTGCCGATCAGAAAGAACGTCGCCTTGGCGTCGTTTTCTTCGAGGATGTGCAGCAACCGGTCGGTGAAGGGACTCGGCCCGTCGTCGAATGTCAATGCCACGCACTTGGTCCGCGAGCAGTCCACATCACCGGCGTCAGCTCGCCGCACATGGCCGGTGAGCGCACCGATCACCAGCACAGCGGCAGCAGCGGCCAGGCCGAATACAGTGCGTCCGTAGCGCCATGCCTGGCTGTCGGATCGTTTCGGCACATTGGCAGCCTACCGAAATGGACTTTTCAGCGCGGGCCGGCAATCTCCTCGAGCATCTCGGTGACCAGCGCCGCGATCGGTGAGCGCTCACTTCGCAGCAACGTGACGTGGGCGAACAGCGGATGACCCTTGAGCTTCTCGATCACCGCTGCCACGCCGTCATGGCGGCCCACCCGCAGGTTGTCCCTTTGGGCAACGTCGTGGGTCAGCACCACTCGTGACCCCGCCCCCAGCCGGGAGAGCACGGTGAGCAAGACGTTGCGCTCCAGCGACTGCGCCTCGTCGACGATAACGAACGAGTCGTGCAGCGAGCGGCCCCGAATGTGAGTGAGCGGCAGCACCTCGAGCATGCCACGGGAGAGCACCTCGTCGAGCACCGCCGGGCTGGCAAGACCTTCGAGCGTGTCGAACACCGCCTGAGCCCACGGGCCCATCTTGTCGCTTTCACTACCCGGCAAGTACCCCAAGTCCTGGCCGCCGACGGCATAGAGCGGGCGGAACACCACCACTTTGCGGTGAGTCTGACGCTCTAGCACGGCCTCCAACCCTGCACACAATGCCAGCGCCGACTTTCCGGTCCCGGCTTTACCACCCAGAGACACTATTCCCACCGACTCGTCGAGCAATAGCTCCAGCGCCACCCGCTGCTCGGCGGAACGGCCGCGTAGCCCGAACACCTCGCGGTCACCGCGCACCAGCTGCACCCGCTTCTGCGGATTGACCCGCCCCAGTGCATGCGAGCTGCCGCCGAGCAGGCGAATCCCAGTGTGACAGGGCAGGTCTCGAGCACCGGCTAGGTCTATCTCGCCGTCGGCGAACAGCGCGTCGATGTCTTCGGCCGCGGTCTCGATTTCGGCCATGCCGGTCCATCCGGACGTGATCACGTCCTGTGCGTGATACTCGTCGGCCGCCAGGCCGACCGCGCCCGCTTTTACCCGCAGCGGAATGTCTTTGCTCACCAACGTGACCCGCTTACCTTCGGCGGCCAGGTTGGCGGCGCAGGTCAGAATCCGCGAGTCATTGCTATCGGTGCGAAACCCTGCGGGTAACACCGCAGGGTCACTGTGATTGAGCTCGACATGGACGGTGCCCCCTTGCGCCCCAACAGGGATCGGCTGATCGAGGCGCCCATGTTCGAGCCGAAGATCATCGAACAGCCGTAATGCCTGACGGGCGAACCAGCCCAGCTCGTGGTGATATCGCTTGTCCTCCAGCTCGCTGATCACGACCAGGGGCACCACCACTTCGTGCTCGGCGAACCGGGTGCATGCCCACGGGTCAGACAGCAACACGGACGTGTCAAGCACGTACGTCCGAAGATCAATCACGTCAACGCTCCTCGGCTATCGCCCGTCTGCTGAGCAGCCTGCTGCGCGGGCCGCGTGGTCGTCGGGCTGGACCCGCGCGGCCCCGCCCGGGCAGATTGGTGGGAGATGCGGCGTCAGGGCCGGGGCCGGCCCTGCGGTCGTCGTGACCAGAGGTGCCGTCCGGACAGCAGAGCGTGTCGCTAGCCATCAGATGCGACGCTACTCTCGTCGTCGCATGCCCGCCGTGCAGGCGCGCCGGACCGCCTCGCACCGACGATGCAGCCCGGTCAGACGCCGACGAATCGCTGTAGCTCACGGTGATCAGCCAAGCCCCACTGGCTGATCCGGTCAGCGATCACCCGTCGTAGCTCCCGGGTGCTGAAGATGCCGGCCTCGGCGACGCATTGCAGCTTGTCTTGATAAGCATCGATGTCAGCGCCGACGACGTCGAGCTCCGCCGCCCGGGCGGCGACCGCGGCGATCGTTTCCTCACGGGTGTAACCCAGGCAGTGGGTCACCAGGTTCGCGAAGAACTGCTCGTGGCGTTCCTCGTCTTTGGCGATCTTGGCGATGAGGCCGGCCAACACCGGCTCTTCGATCTGGGCAGCCAGATTTCGGCAGAACACCGCGTGCGCCCGTTCGTAGAACGCCATGTATGTCAGCGTTTCCACCTGGGAATAGTGATCAGCGCGGTAACCCTTCAAGGCCACATGTTCGAAGCGGACCTGCTCGTTGGCGACGGGGTCGATTTCCCGGGTGACGACGAGGTAGTTGCGCAGCGCGATGGCGTGCGACTGCTCCTCGGCGGTCCAGCGGCCCAGCCACTGGCCCCACATGTCTTCCAGAATGAAGTGTTCGACGAGCTCGCGATGGTGGCCGCCGAGGTTGTCCTTGCTGATCAACAGAATCTCGCACGCATCGGTGATCACCTTGGGCAGGGTGACCTGCGATGGGTCCCAGTCGCGACCGCCGAGAAAAGCGAAATTCTCTCCCTGCCCAAACGGGACGTAGTCGTGGGCGAACCACAAATCCTCTGTCCTCAAATGCCGGTCCAGGTTCTCTTCCACCACCGGCTCGAGTTCGAGAATCAACGCATTAGCGACAGGTTTCTGTGCCATGAAATAACTGTAACCGGCGTACACGGCTTTCGTTAAATTGGGCGCATGTGTCGGCCGACGGAGCAGCCCGCCCGGCTAGCGGTCGACCAAGGTCCAGTCCTCGAGACCGTCGTACAGCGGAAATTCCCTGGCCAGCCGGGTCACCCGGTGCCGCAACGCCGGCAGGTCGGCCGCGGCGCCCGCCGTCAGGGCCGTGGCGATTACGTCGGCCACTTCGGCGAACTCGGCGTCACCAAATCCGCGGGTGGCGAGTGCCGGCGTTCCCACCCGCAGGCCCGACGTCACCATCGGTGGCCGTGGGTCGTTGGGAACGGCGTTGCGGTTGACGGTGATACCGATGTCGTGCAGCAGGTCTTCCCCGGCCTTGCCGTCCAGTGGTGAGTCGCGCAGGTCGACGAGCACCAGGTGTACGTCAGTGCCGCGGCTGACCACCGTCACGCCGGCCTTGGCGACGTCGCTGGCCAACAGCCGTTCGGCGATGATCCGCGCACCCGACACGGTGCGCTGCTGGCGGTCGGCGAATTCTGCAGTGGTAGCTATTTTGAGTGCGACCGCCTTGCCGGCGATCACGTGCATCAGCGGTCCGCCTTGCTGTCCGGGGAACACCGCGGAGTTGATGGCCTTGGCGAACTCCTGCTTGCCCAAAATGATCCCCGACCTGGCGCCGCCCAGCGTCTTATGCACGGTCGTTGACACCACGTCCGCATGTGGCACCGGCGAGGGGTGCAACCCGACGGCGACCAAGCCCGCGAAGTGGGCCATATCGACCCATAGATTGGCCTCGACCTCGGCGGCAATCGACCGGAACGCGCTGAAGTCGAGGATGCGCGGGTAGGCGGACCAGCCGGCAATGAGCACTTTCGGCCGGAACTGCAGTGCCTTGGCCCGCACCGCGTCCATGTCGATCAGATGCGTGGTCGGGTCGACACCGTAGAAGCCGACGTCGTAAAGCTTGCCGGAGAAGTTCAGCCGCATGCCGTGGGTCAGATGACCACCATTGGCGAGGTCCAGCCCCAGCAGTCTCTCGCCCGGCGTCATCAGCGCCGACAGCACCGCCGCGTTGGCCTGAGCGCCGGAATGTGGTTGCACATTGGCGAATTCAGCGCCAAAGAGCGCCTTGGCGCGGTCGCGGGCGATGTTCTCCACCACGTCGACGTACTCGCAACCGCCGTAATAGCGCCGGCCGGGAAGACCCTCGGCGTATTTGTTGGTCAGGACACTGCCCTGGGCTTGCAGCACCGAACGCGGAACGAAGTTCTCCGACGCGATCATCTCCAGGGTGTCGCGCTGTCGACCCAGCTCCTTGCTCAGCAGGTCCGCGATGTCAGGATCGACCTCGGCCAACGGCGCCGACATCACAGAAGCGGCAGTGCGAGCATCAGGTGCAGCGGTCACGCGCGCCAGTGTATCCATCGGGCCGAGCCCAACACGGCCCTGGCTAGGCCTGCAGCGCCGATGGAATCAGCGGTTCGTCGAGCAGTCGGCCGAATCGCTCGGCCATACTCACCTCGGCCGGTCGGGCGTCTAACCAGGTCCTCAGCAGCCGATAGCCCTCCACGTAAGTGCTGGTGTAAGCGCGCCACAACGGCGAGCACAAAAACCGCAACATCTGCCGCGCCCGGTCGTCACCGATCAACAGCCAACGCCGCAGATAACCGGTCACCTCGTCGGCGTCGCGGTGTTCGTCGTGCAGCATCAGCGCTGCGTCCTGGCGCACGGCGGCCAGCGCCGCACCTGCCTCGGCGATCGCCTCTGCGCGCTCACCGTCGCACCGTAAGCCCAGGTCGGCGTAGATGTCGGCAGCCCAGCCGCCCCAACGCGGGCCGATCGCGGCGTACAGCGCCAAGTCGGCCAAGCCTTCAGCCATCAAGCACTGCGGCGTGTTGACCAGGAAAATCGTCTGTTCGGCCTGACCCTTTCGCCGCACCAAACCAGCCTCCTTGCGGCAGTGCTCGGTGTGGTGGCCGGGATAGGACTCGTGGGCGACTAGACGCGGCAGCTGCGACATCAGCTGCTTGATATCGGCGTTGACTGCCACCGTGGAGCGGTAATAACCCAAGTAGTAATTGAATCCCGACCACGGCTTGTCAGTGACGACCTCATAGTCGACGGTTTCGGAGTCGGGCAGCGGATATTCGGCGCGCACCCGGTCACGCAGCGCACTGGAGAACGCCGCAATGCACTCGGCCAGCCGCTCAGGCGGAATCTCATCTCCTGTGCGGTGGGCAGTCATCCGATCGCTCAGAGTGCCTGTACCGCCGAGCAACTCATCGAGTCGGGCGTGCGCCTGCCGATAGACCTCAGGGTCGCCTTTGCTGATCCGGACGTCGAAGTACTGGTGCACTTCGTCGACGAATCCCACCTTCTGCCCGGCCAACTTTCGTCCGGCGCAGGCCAGGGCCCGAAGGTGGGCACCGACGTAGTTCGCTCGCGCCTGCTCGAAACCGTTGTCGGGCACCGTATTCGATAACGCCTTGAGCAACCGGTCGGCCTGGGAGGCCAACTGGGCCGGGTTGGGGGCAGGTTCGTCCTGTACCGCCCGACGTAGCTGGGGATCACCGATGAACGAATCGACGTAACCGGGCTCGAGTCGGTCGAAACGCAAACCCAGCAGTAAGTACTCACGGATTACGTCGGCACGTCGCGCTGTGCTCAATTGCCCGGCTCCTCCTCCCACCGCCTGCGCGGCGTGCATCGTCGCCAGGCTAGCCAAATCTGGGTAGTGAGGGACTATTGAAACCACACTTAACCGGTGGCCGCTAACGGCCCGATCAATCCTCGTCGTATGTTGTGTCTGGCGGGACTACAGTGGTCTGGCATTCGGGACATCGTAATGATCGGCGTGCGTCTCGCCCTCCGGCACGCGCGGCCAATACGACGCGAGCACCGTTAGGCACGCGCAGTCGCACATACCCTGGTTTACTCGGTTGCCACCGGACTTTCTGGCCGATGGTCGGGTTCCACATCGCTAACCAGCCATCGGCCATTGTCGCGTCGCACGACGGACACTGCATGGGGCGATTGTAGAAGGCGGGCGGCCGGTCTACGGGCAAACCGCAATGGGCGACCTACCACGCGCGTGATTCAATCAAACTGACCCACTAGCCAAATCTGCCGCGGTCGCCCCAGCCGCCGCAGTTACGGCCGATGCTGCAAGACTGGCAGCTATGCCGCGGCTTAGCGAGCCGAGCCCCTACGTGGAGTTCGACCGAAGTCAGTGGCGCTCGCTGCGCATGTCGACGCCGCTTGCGCTCACCGAAGAAGAACTGGTCGGTTTGCGAGGTCTCGGTGAGCAAATTGACATGCTTGAAGTCGAAGAGGTGTATTTGCCGCTCGCCCGGCTGCTGCACCTTCAGGTGGCCGCCCGGCAGCGGTTGTTCGCTGCAACGGCCGAATTCCTCGGGGAACCACAGCAAAACCCGGATCGCCCAGTCCCATTCATCATCGGCGTGGCCGGCAGTGTCGCAGTAGGCAAGTCGACCACCGCTCGTGTGCTGCAGGCTTTATTGTCCCGCTGGCAGCCGCACGCGCAAGTGGATTTGGTGACTACCGACGGGTTCCTCCAACCTAATAGGGAGCTCATACGGCGAAATTTGATGCACCGCAAAGGTTTTCCAGAAAGCTATGATCGCCGGGCCCTGATGCGCTTTGTCACGTCGGTGAAGTCGGGGTCGGACGCCGTTTGCGCGCCGGTGTATTCGCATCTGCTTTACGACATCATTCCCGGAGCCAAGCAGGTGGTCCGTCATCCCGACATCTTGATTCTGGAAGGGTTGAACGTTCTGCAGACCGGGCCCACTCTCATGGTGTCGGATCTTTTCGACTTTTCGCTCTATGTGGATGCCCGGATCGAGGACATCGAACACTGGTATGTGCAGCGATTCCTCACCATGCGCACGACTGCGTTCGCCAACCCGGCGTCGCATTTTCACCACTACGCACGGCTGAACGATCACCAGGCCGTCGCGGCCGCACGGGAGATCTGGCGCTCGATTAACCGGCCGAATCTGGTGGAGAACATCCTGCCTACCCGTCCGAGGGCCACTTTGGTGCTGCGCAAAGACGCCGACCACTCCATCAACCGGCTTCGGCTGCGCAAGCTTTAACAGGCCGATGCGGGGCCGCGCACCGCGACCTCTGACGGCGGCGCCCCGCACCGGCGGGTCGGGAGTCACACCGGCAGTCGGCGCACTCCGAGGTACTGCAGGTAAGCGAACAAGGCGGTACAGGCACCGCTGGCCAGTGTTGCGGCGGCGCCCACCGCGGTCAGCGGCAAAAAGCCGGATGCCGTGACGATGACCGCGACCGCGGTGTAGACGACGTTGGCGATCGCAATGGTGGTGCCGGCGCGGCGCAGGTTGGTCAGCGCGGCGAGGCTGAACACCGCCAGGCCGCAGAGTACGAAGCAGGCCCCCACGAGGTACTCCTGGGCCGAGGTCAGGCCGGTCAGCGAGGCGATCGGATCGGCGGCCATGGCAACGGCCAGGCCTACCAGGCCCGTCAGGGTGGCGTCGGCGCGCATGGCGAAACGCAGCAGCGAGTCGGTCGCGTCATAAAGCGGGCGGGTGGGCTGGCCGGAAACAGCGGTCATGTCAAAACTCCTTGAGGGCGGGCAACGCGAGGGAGGACACCATCGAGCCTGCGACCTGAGGACTGCCAGATCGACGCATGACACTGCCAAGCACTGCCATGCGCAGGTCAACCTCGAAGCAGTCCGCCGCTATTGCGGATTTGCTCAGATCCGATGGCCCGGCTCCCCCGACTCCGCCCGCCGGCAAGCTGGGATACCCCCGCGCGGGCCGCATCGTAACCGGGCGCGGTGGATATGCCGACCCGCCTGCGCAGGCCGGCGGCGATCAGCCGGGCAGCGGCGTTCTGCCAGTTATGCAGCGAACGCTGTGGGACCTCGGTGACCAACCATTGCCAGGCCTGCCGGGCGGTTGGGTCCAGACCGGCCGCAGTGGCATTCTGCGCGTAGGCCCGCACGCCGATCACGTAGGGGAAGTACAGCGAGTTGTAGTAACGCCACTCCTCGGTGGTCCCGAAATCGCCGGCGTCGCGGGGCTTGAGCTGCGCGATGCCGTCCGCCAGGACGGCTTTGAGTTCGTTGGCCCGCTCCAATGGCTGGTCGGGCGCCCCGCGCGCGGCCAGCCGCTGGTCGATGACGGGTAGCGCGGTCAGCGGGCTGGCGACGAGCTTCGACAAGTCGCCGTAGTGGCCGAGCGCGCGACGAGTCAGCCGGGCGAACGTCTCGTCGTCGGTGTCGTCGAGTGGGTGCGTCGAACGCAGCGGCAACGCCGCCTCGGTACCGCGCAGGGCGGCCCGGTCGGCGCGTAGCGCCGGCGATCGCCAGAACGCCAACCGGTCCAGCATCCCCGCCAGTGGGTCGGCGAGCACCTGAATGGCGACGGCGATCGCCACGCTGGTGAACAGCAGCGCCGTCAGCGCGGTCTGGGTTGGGCGCTGCTCACGAGTCACCGCCACACCGATCAGGGCCTGCGTACCGAACAGCGCCGCCACAACGACACTGCCGACGAACGATCGAAGCATGTCGGCGCGCAGCGCCTGACCTTCGTCGAAGGCATCCCATAAGGCCACCGCCACGCCCAGGGACAACACGTCAAAGCCCGTCGACGCCAACGCCAGCCAGCTGGGCACCAATCCCAGCGGGATGATCAGGATGGCGTTGCTGAGTGCGAAGAACAGCGTCGCAAGGATGACTAAGCCGACCACCGGCACGGGTTTGGCGGGCCGGACGAGGGCTGCGACCATGGCGCCCAGCGTCGAGGTCGACATCACCGCGAACATGACCAGGTGGCCGGTCCGCAGCGGGCCTTCGACACCGCCGGCCAGCATTGCGCCCAATAAAGTCAGCGCGCCCACGCCGGCGACGAGCAGCAGTTCGCGCGCGCGTGCCCGGCCGCTGTCACGGGACCGGGACAGTTCAATGAGCACCGCGAACCAGGCGACGCCGGGGACTGCTACCAGGTAGATTTCGAGGTGGCTGAGCAGCTCAGCGTGGGAGACGATCCGCAAGGCGTCCAGCGCCACCACGCTCGCGAAGCTGCAAAGGCCGACGGCCGCCAGCACCAGGACCGGCTTTCGCGGGTCGCGGGCCAGTAGATACAGACCCAGCCACCAGCTGAGTGTGAATACCAGTGCCGACAGGGCGGCCATCAGTCCAGTGTGGCACGCAACTAAGGCTTAATCGCCCGGGCTCCTCCTCGGCCCCCTACGGCCCGCACCGTCGCCGCGCTAGGTGCCGTAACGGCGGTGCCGCTGGCTGTAATCGCGCAATGCCCGCAGGAAATCCACCCTTCGAAACGCCGGCCAGTGCGCCTCGGTGAACCACATCTCCGAGTAAGCGCTCTGCCACAGCAGGAACCCGGACAGGCGCTGCTCTCCGGAGGTTCGGATGACCAGGTCGGGGTCGGGCTGCCCCGAGGTGTAGAGGTTTTGCGAGATGGCGTCGACGGTCACCGACTCGATCAGTTCCTCCCCGGTGACTCCGTTGGCCAGCTCTTTGTTCAGCAGCGCTCGCACCGCGCCGGCGATTTCCTGGCGGCCGCCGTAGCCGACCGCCACGTTGACATGGAAGCCGCCGTTGGGAGGGGTCGAGGCGACCGCGTCACGCAGGCGCCGAGCCGGTTCCTCGCCGATCAACTCCAAATCCCCCACCGTCCGGACGCTCCAGCGGTTGACTGGTGCACAGATCTCCTCGACGACATCGGTGATGATTTCGATCAGCGCAGCCAATTCGCTCGGATCGCGCTGCAGATTTTCGGTGGACAGCAGGTAGACCGTGGCCATTTCGATGCCGGCTTCCTGGCACCAGCGCAGCATCTCGGCGATCTTGGCCGCACCCATCCGGTAGCCGTAGCTGACATCGTCGTATCCCGCGTTGCGGGCCCACCGCCGGTTACCGTCGCACAACACCGCGATATGGCGGGGCAGCTCGGATCTCGTGGCCGCCAGACCCTGCCGCAACCGCATCTCATAGACGCGGTAAAGCGGCTCCTTGAGCCTCGCGGGGATGACCTCCACGGCCAAACAGCCTACTGTGGCGGCCGAGAAATGGCGGAAGTCTCACAGCGAGTCAGAGCGGGTATACACCCGATCTCGCCGTAACGTGGTTAGCAACAGCTGCAAGTGATCGACACAAGTCAGGGAGGCGCCTTGAGCGGCCAGACCAGCACCGCACCACAGCCGGTGTTGTCCGAGCAGACCACCGCGGTCGAGGACTTCGGCGCGAACCTCGTCGAGACCGTCACCGGCGGCCTCGTCAAGCCACGGTTCCGCGGCTGGATCCATGTGTTCGCCGCCGTCGTCGCCGTATTTGCCGGTGCCGCGCTGATATCGGTGTCCTGGACTTTGGCCGGACTCAAGGCCGGTCTGGCGACCTTCGTCTACAGCGGTGCCATCGTAGGGATGTTCACCGTCAGCGCCATTTACCACCGCGTGACGTGGAAATCGGCCGTCGCCCGGACGCGCATGAAGCGGCTCGACCACTCGATGATTTTCCTGTTCATCGCCGGTACCTACACACCGTTCGCGGTGCTGGCGATGCCGCACAACGCGGGAATGCTGGTGCTGACCATCGTGTGGGCCGGGGCACTCGCCGGGGTGCTGCTCAAGATGTGCTGGCCGACGGCGCCACGCTGGGTCGGCGTCCCGCTTTACTTGCTACTCGGCTGGGTGGCTGCGTTTTACGTCGCGATGATCATGCACATCGCCGGGGTGGCCGCAATGGTGCTGCTTACCGTGGGCGGCGCTCTTTACAGCATCGGCGGCATCTTATATGCGCTGAAGTGGCCCGATCCGTGGCCACGCACCTTCGGCTATCACGAGTTCTTTCACGCCTGCACCGCAGTTGCGGCGATTCTTCACTACATTGCGGTCTGGCTCGCCGTCTTCTACGTCGGGCACCCGCTATAACTGCGTGACGTCGGCTGCCGACCAGTAAGCCTTCATCGCGGCCACTTTGCCGTCCGGGTTGAACACCATGACGTCGATCGGCTCGATACGCATCCGGGCGTCGCCTGCGGTCACCGTCAACCGAAACTGGAAGGCCGCTTCGTTGCCGGCCACCCGGAACGACACCAACTCGCATTCCCGCTGCACGTTGTCCATCGCGGAGTAGAAACCGTGAATCGCCTGTCGGCCGATGTGTACCTCGCCGCCGACCGGATCCTCAACCGTCGCGTCGTCGGCGTACAGGGCGACCAGATCCTCCGCGGTGCCGTTGGCGACCAGGCTGACGTAACGGTTGACGACGTCGGCCATCTCTTCAGCACTCGGCATGACACGCCACGCTACCGCGACAGAGCAGCCGCCAACTGCGGTGTGCCCGTGACCGGCAGATCGCACGTTCGCCCGCGGCACACGTACGCGGCGTCGGCGCCGGCCACCCGGTCACGCTCGAGCAGCAGTTCCGACGAATTCATCGCGCCGCCGATAACGATCGCACCGCCCGGAGCCAAGCGCCGGGCGTCGGCCAACAACGCTGACTCTGGTCCGTCGCAAGCCACCGCGATCTGCAGCGGCCCCCGGACGGCAGCTTCGGACACCGTCAGCCAGTGCCCGGCCGAGCGCGGTGCACGTGCCAGCAACACCGAGTGCTCGCGAAGCGTGTCGGCCGCGGCCTGCCGGTACCGTTCGGCGCGCCGCCCGCCGAATAGGTGTGCGGCGGTCTGCAGTGCTTCGGCCATCGACGATGCCCCCGAGGGCGCCGCCCCGTCCAACGGGTCGGCGGGCCGAAACATCAGCTGCTCGGCGTCATCGGCGGTGTCGAACCAGCGACCCGGGCGATCGGGATCGGCAAAGTGGGTCAGCGCCGTATCGAGCAGTTCGCCGGCGGCGGCCAGCCACGCCTGGTTAATGGTCAGCTGAAACACGCTCAGCAGACCGGTGGCCAGCATCGCGTGGTCTTCCAGGATCGCCGCGCTCTCGCCGACGTGCCCGCCGAGGCTCGCTCGGCGCAGCCGGCCGTTCACCACATGGAGGTCCAGCATCGCCGCGGCACACCGGCTCGCGCTGTCCAACAAGTCAGGATCGTCGAGGGCCACACTGGCTTCGACCAACGCGGTGATAGCCAGGCCGTTCCAGGCGGTGACCACTTTGTCGTCGCGGTCGGGCTGCACCCGCGCGGCCCGCGCAGTCCGCAGCGCTTCGCGTACTTGCCGGAAGCGGACCCAGTCATCGGGGTCAGCCGGCAGCTGCAGCACCGAGGCGCCGTCCTCGAAAGTGCCCGCGGCCGTCACAGCGAAAACCGAGGCGGCCCAACGTCCGTCGTCGGCACCCAGCACCTCGATGAGCTGCGCCGAGTTCCATAGATAAGTGGCCCCTTCGCGGCCGCCGGCGTCGGCATCCAGCGACGAGGTGAACATCTCACCGTCGAGTAGATCGGCGATGAGAAACCGCGCGGTCTCGGCGGCTACCCGCCGGGCCAGCGCATCATCGGTGCGGCGGGCCCAGTGCGCGTAAGCGCGCAGCAGCTGGGCGTTGTCGTAGAGCATCTTCTCGAAATGCGGCACCACCCACGCGTAGTCCACGCTGTACCGGGCGAACCCGCCGGCCAGCTGGTCATAGATTCCACCCCGGGCCATCGCGGTGCCGCTGCGCCACACTGCGCCGAGCGCCAGGTGAGAACCGGTGCGTTCATGGTGCCGCAGCAGCGCCTCGAGCAGCGCCGACGGCGGAAACTTCGGGGCCCCGCCGAACCCGCCTCGAACGGTGTCCTCATCGCTGAGCACCACGGCGACCGCCCGATCACACAGGGCGGGCTCGACGGGCGGTCCACCCTCGGGCAACCCGGACGCCATCGACCGCAGCTCCCCCACAATTTGCTCCGACGCCTGCTCAACCTCGCCCCGACGGGTGCGCCAGGTGTCGACGACGGCCGACAGCAGCTGCAGAAAGGCTTCCTTCGGGTAGTAGGTGCCGCAGAAGAAGGGTCGGCCGTCGGGAGTGAGGAAGCAGGTCATCGGCCAGCCGCCCTGTCCAGTGAGGGCGACGGTGGCGTTCATGTACACGGCGTCGATGTCGGGGCGTTCCTCGCGGTCGACTTTGACACAGACAAATCCGGTGTTCATCGCGGCAGCCACCCCATCGTCGGCGAACGACTCGTGTGCCATGACATGGCACCAGTGGCACGCCGCATAGCCGACCGACAGCAGGATCGGCACGTCGCGTTGGGCGGCCTCGGCCAGCGCTTGCCGGCTCCACTGCTGCCAGTGCACCGGGTTGTCGGCATGCTGTCGCAGGTAGGGGCTGGCCGCGGTGCTCAGCGTGTTGACGGCGGGACTCATCAGCCGGTCGGGGGCTTATCGGTCCGGTTCACGCTGTGGTCCGTTGTCATCGGCAGGGTTCTCGACTCCCGCGGTGCCGTCATCGACCGCCTGATCGGGTTCGGGATTGTCCCGGTCGAAGGACTCCGGCAGCTTCTTAAGATGCCGGTTCATCGACCGGATCAGGAACACTGTGCCGATCAGCAGCAACACCACGACCAACAGGCCCATGGGGCTGGCCTTGCCGAAGTCCGGTCCGGTGCGTCGCGGGTTGTCGTCGGCGAGGAACTCGATCGCGGCCAGCAGCGCTCCGCTCACTGGTCGACCTCGACTCCGGCGAACAAATCCGTCTCGGGAAGCCGGACGGGAACACGCGAACGGGCCAGTTCGAACTCCTCGGTGGGCCACAACCGCTGTTGCCAGGCAATTGGCGCGGCGAAGAAATCTCCTTTGGGGTCGATCTGAGTGGCATGGGCTCGCAGCGCGTCATCGCGTTGACTGAAGTATGCCGAACACTCCACCCGGGTAGTCACCCGGCCGGCGAAAATGTCGTGGCTGGGATCCCAATGCTTGAGCCACTTGTCGAAAGGCCCGCGCTGTCCGTGCTTGGCGAATTCGTCTTGCAGCAATTGCATTCGCTGGCGCAGAAAAGCGTGGTTGTAATACAGCTTCGAGACTGGCCACACTGGGCCCGCGTCGGGGAACCGGCGATAATCGGCCGCCGCCTCATAGGCCGCGACCGACACCTGATGACAGCGGACGTGGTCAGGATGTGGGTAGCCGCCGTTCTCGTCATAGGTGGTGACCACGTGCGGCCGGAATTCGCGGACCACCCGCACCAGCGCTTCGGTAGCCACGTCCAGCGGTACCCGAGCGAAGCACTGCTCCGGCAGCGGTGGCGGCGGATTGCCCTTCGGCAGCCCGGAGTCGACGAAGCCGAGCCAGGCATGCTCGACGCCCAGGATCTCAGCGGCTTTGGCCATCTCGTCACGACGGATCTCGGCGATGCGTCCGTGCACTTCGGGCAGGTCCATCGCGGGATTGAGGATGTCACCGCGTTCACCACCGGTAAGGGTGACCACCAGCACGCGATGACCCTCGTCGGCGTAGCGCGCGAGGGTCGCGGCACCCTTACTGGACTCGTCGTCCGGATGGGCGTGAACGGCCATCAACCGCAACTCGCTCACTCGCTTCCTATCCTCTTGCACTCGCTGATGGGTGGCCCGATAGTTCCAGTTGTAATCGTTACATCTCACGGCCTGCGCAATTCGGTCGCCGGGATGTAATGACCAGCGTCATGAACGCCGAACTGCGGAAACGGGGGTTAACCGGAGTCCAGCGGTGGTAGCATATGCCCGTGCACGGTTCCTGCTTGGAACCGTGTATTGCTGCATTAGCGGTCATCCGGGACCCTCGAGCGGCAACGAGCGGCAACAGACGCGGCGTTACCAGATACGCATTGCAGGGCAGATCGCAGGCCCGCGCGAATGTCGCGGATAGGACAAGACGAGGAGCGCGACGATGACCGACACCCAGGTGACCTGGCTGACACAAGAATCACATGACCGGCTCAAGGCTGAGCTCGACCAGTTGATCGCCAATCGTCCGGTTATCGCCGCCGAGATCAATGACCGCCGCGAAGAGGGCGACCTGCGGGAGAACGGCGGCTATCACGCCGCGCGCGAGGAGCAGGGGCAGCAAGAAGCGCGCATTCGCCAACTGCAGGAATTGCTGAACAACGCGAAGGTGGGTGAAGCTCCCAAACAGTCGGGCGTCGCATTACCCGGCTCGGTGGTGAAGGTCTACTACAACGGCGACGAGTCCGACACCGAAACGTTCCTCATCGCCACCCGTCAGGAGGGTCTCAATGACGGCAAACTCGAGGTGTACTCGCCTAATTCGCCTCTGGGCGGCGCCCTGATTGATGCCAGAGAGGGCGAAACCCGCCGCTACACAGTTCCCAATGGGAATACCGTCAGCGTGACGTTGGTGAGCGCGGAACCCTACCACTCCTAATCACTACTCGGTCGAGGAAATCAGTCGGGATCGCAGTCGCTGGTGGCGCGCATCGCCGAGGATCTACTTCTGCTACTGCTCGACAACGCGTCGGCCCAACCGGGATTAGACAGGGCACATCGCAACCGACTTTTGACCGCGGGGGCATTGCTCGACCTGGCTTACGCCTGCCGGATCCGTCCGGCGGTCGACGGCGAGCAGGTCGAGGCAGGACAGCTGGTGGTGTTGAGCGGACCGGACCCCGCCGATCCAATCCTGACGCCGGCCCTCCAGCTGCTGCTGCGACGTCCGATCAGTCCTGCCTCGGCGATCGCCCGGCTGCGACGCGAGGTTCCGGCAGCGGTCTTCTCCCAGCTCGAGCACAGCGGTCAGGTGAAGCGGGTTCGGTTGCCAGACAAGGGTTTCAAGCGTCCTCACGCATGGCCGCTGACCGACCGCACTCGGGTCGCTGGTGTCCGTGCGGCGCTGACAGCGGCGCTGTTCGACGAGCAGTGCCCCGCCCCGGTTGCTGCCGCGGTCATCTCGCTGTTGCATGCGGTGAACGGGCTCGGCGTTATCTTCAGCCTCGACACGCGCGGCTGGGAGTGGGTGCACGACCGGGCGGGCGAAATAGCCACCGGCAGCTGGGTCGGGGAATCGGAGCCCAATCTCGCTGAGGTCAATCTGGCGGTGACGTTCGCGGCGCTTCGGGATGCACTGCGCTAGCTACGTCTGTTCGCGTTGGTCAGCCCAAGGCCTGATCGAGATCAGCGAGCAGATCGTCGATGTCCTCGATGCCAACCGACAGCCGCACCAGGTCGTCGGGAACCTCGAGCAGTGATCCGGCAGTTGAGGCGTGGGTCATCGCGACCGGATACTCGATAAGCGACTCGACGCCGCCCAGCGACTCGGCGAGGATGAATACCTCGGTTGCAGCACAGAGCTTCTCGGCGGCCGGTCGGCCGCCCCGCATTCGGGCTGACACCATGCCGCCGAAGCCCTTCATCTGGCGCGCGGCTACTTCATGGCCGGCATGGCTCGGTAGACCCGGATATAGCACCGTGCTGACCGCCTCGTGTCCGCTAAGGAACCGAGCCACCGCAGCGCCGTTTTCACTGTGCCGCTGCATGCGCAACACCAGGGTCTTCAATCCCCGAATGGTCAGGTAGGCGTCGAACGGACCGGGCACCGCGCCGGCGCCGTTCTGCAGGAAACCGAAGGCCGCGTCCAAGTCCTCGTCATTGCAAATCAGGGCTCCACCGACGACGTCGGAATGCCCACCGATGTACTTGGTGGTCGAGTGCAGCACCACGTCAGCGCCCAGCGTCAAGGGCTGCTGCAGTGCCGGTGAAGCAAACGTGTTGTCCACCAACACTTTCACATTCTGTTCTTGGGCGAGCGCAGAGATTGCCGCAACATCGGCGATCGACAGCAACGGGTTGGTCGGTGTCTCCACCCAGATCAAGCGAGTCTGCGGAGTGACGACGGCACGCAGCGCGTCGATATCGGACAGCGCCGCCGGCGTATACCGCACACCCCATTGCACGAACACCTTGTCGATCAGCCGGAAAGTGCCGCCGTAGGCGTCGTCGGGGATGACCACATGGTCGCCCGGCCGCAGCAAAGCCCGCAGCGCGCAATCCGTAGCGGCCATCCCCGAACTGAACGCGCGGCAGAACCGGCCCTGCTCAACAGCGGCCAGTCCAGCCTCCAGGGCGCCCCGGGTCGGATTACCGGAGCGCGCGTACTCGTAACCGCCGCGCAGCTGCCCGACTTCGTTCTGCGCGAAGGTACTGGTGGGGTAGATCGGGACGTTGACCGAACCGATCGACGGGTCCGGACGGAAGCCGGCGTGGATCGCCTTGGTCGCCAAACCGGTGAACAATCCGCTCGCCGTTGAATGTCCGTTGTCGTCGTTGAGGTTGTGCTGGTCGGTCATCACCGATCAGCCTACTGATACCCACCCGCCCAGCTCTGCTGCTCAGGTCGAGCGCCCGTCACACCCGCAGCGCGGTGAAGGGGCCGAACGGAAGGTTGCGCACCACAAACCACACCGACACCAAAACCAAGGCCACCGGTGCGGCCCGGCGAACGTCGGGCCACATGATGGCTTGCCGGCCAACGACGCGCCCGTATGTCCACACCGCGTAGGCCCACGCCGCCAACAACAGCGCCGCCAGAGCGAAGGCGTTGAATCTCACCGCGGCCGCCAGGTCACCATGCAGCAGCGAGTACACCATTCGCAGAGTGCCGCAGCCGGGGCAGTCGATGCCCAGCAGCGTTTTGATCGGGCATCGCGGCAACCGACCGCCGGGCTTGGTGGGGTCGCCGAACCAGATCGCCACGCCGGCCAGCACCGCTGCGCCGGCCACTGCCAACGGTGCGGCAAGGCGCTGCACAAGTGGCGATCCTCGGTTTTCCGAGGCTGCGTTCACAACGGGTCCAGGTGACCTCACTGCGCTCACGCTACAGAGGTCTACCGCGGTTTCTTGATGACCAGGTCGTGGGCCAGTTTGTCGTGCCAGCCCTGCATGCGGCCCGATTTGTCGAAGAGCACCGACAGGTAAACCACCAGCTGGCCGATACCACAAACGAAGGAGCCGAGGAAGGGAATGACCCAGCGGACGAATGAACCGCCGAGGCCAAGCACTGCACCGGTCTGTTCATTAACCACTTTGAGCGACAGCGCCATCTTCCCCAGTGTCGCCCCGACCAAGCCGATCATCAGCCACTCGTAGAGGAAGCCGACTGCAGAGAGGATCCCTATCATCGCGAAATATCCGGCGATTCCGGCACCAGAAGGCTCATAGGTGGTGTTCCCGTACGCGTCGGTGACCGAGTGGCTCGACGACACAAGTTCCGACACGCCGACCCCCATAAGGATGAGGTAGACGACCAAATAGAGGGCCCCGTCGATCAATCGGGCGAGTATGCGCTGGCCGACTGATGCGACCTCGACCGCACCGACGCCGGGCAGGTTGACAACCGAGCTCGCCGACGGCTGTCCGTAGCCCTGCGGCGGGTAGCCCCCGCCGTGTCCCGGCGGCGGTGGGGTGTAGCCGCCCTGGGAGGGCGGTGGCGCCGGGTAATTCCCGGGCGGAGGGGGCGGATATTCACCGGCAGGCGGGGGCGGATAACCACCCGAAGGTGGCCCAGGTGGTTCTTGGGTCATCGGAGCGTTCCTCGGTTGCGGGTTAGCTGAGTGCAGCGCTGAGTACGCTACCGAAGTTATTGCGCCCACGAAGACGAATCGCCGAACGTTATCCGCGCGCAACGCCTATTAACAAGCCGTTCCATCGCGTGCCATGATGACCTCGACGCGAGGGTTAATTGCATGGCCTAATTTGCTTTTGGCTGCGCCCGCTACCGCCGCCGGGAACCGTCGGACAGAAAACCCAACACGTCGTGGCGGGTGATGACGCCGATCGGCTTACCGGCCTCGACCACCATCAGCGCGTCCCACTCACGCAGCGCCTTCGCGGCGGCACCTACCAACTCGCCGGATCCGATCATGGGCAATGGTGGGCTCATGTGCAACCCCACAGCGTCGACGAGTTTGGCGCGACCCTCGAAGACCGCCGACAGCAGTTCACGTTCCGACACGCTGCCGGCCACCTCTCCGGCCATCACCGGTGGTTCGGCACCTACCACCGGCATCTGCGACACCCCGTACTCGCGCAGAATCCCGATGGCGTCGCGCACCGTCTCCGACGGATGAGTATGCACCAGATCGGGCAGTTCCCCCGATTTGCGGCGCAGCACATCGGAAACCGTGGGCTGCTCCGTCGATCCGTCCAGCCGGCCGCGCAGAAACCCGTACGACGACAGCCAGGCGTCATTGAAGATCTTCGACATGTAGCCGCGGCCGCCGTCCGGCAGCAGCACCACAACCAGCGCATCCGGACCGGCCCTCTCGGCAACCCTCAGCGCGGCGACAACCGCCATGCCGCACGACCCGCCGACCAGCATCGCCTCCTCGCGGGCCAGCCGCCTGGTCATGTCGAACGAATCGGAGTCCGACACGGCGATGATCTCGTCCGGCACGCCGGGGTCATAGGCCGCTGGCCAGAAGTCCTCGCCGACGCCCTCCACCAGGTATGGCCGACCGGTGCCCCCTGAATAAACCGACCCTTCCGGGTCGACGCCGACGATCCGCACCGAGCCGCCGGACACGTCCTTGAGGTAGCGACCGGTGCCGGTGATGGTGCCGCCGGTGCCGATGCCCGCGACGAAGTGAGTCACTCTGCCATCGGTGTCGGCCCAAATCTCCGGGCCGGTCGTCTCGTAATGGCTGGCCGGTCCTTCCGGATTGGAGTATTGATCCGGCTTCCAGGCGCCTTCAATTTCTGCGACCAGCCGGTCCGACACGCTGTAATAGCTGTCTGGGTGGTCGGGTGGAACCGCGGTCGGGCAAACCACCACCTCGGCCCCGTATGCGCGCAGTACGTTCTGCTTGTCTTCGCTGACCTTGTCCGGGCAGACGAATACGCACTGGTAGCCCCGGTGCTGGGCGACCATGGCCAGCGCTACACCGGTATTGCCCGAGGTCGGTTCGACGATGGTGCCACCCGGTTTGAGCCGTCCGTCGGCTTCGGCGGCGTCAATCATCTTGATCGCGATCCGGTCTTTACAGCTGGCCCCGGGGTTGAGGTACTCGACTTTGGCCACCACCGTGGCGCTTCCGGCAGCGACGACGGAGTTCAGCTGAACCAGGGGTGTATTGCCGATGAGTTCACTGATGTGCCGGGCGATCCGCATCTGCTCATCGTCTCAGGCGGGGCAGTGCGGCGCGCGGGCACTCCGATTGACGCCGGCTTGCTCAGCTGGCCGTTCCGGCCCGCATCGTCACCGGGCTGATGTCCGTGGCGTCGCGGATGTACTCCCCGATCTGCCGCAGCGATCGCTTGGCTTCGGGAACCAAGGGGGCGGCGAGCTGGAAGTCGTGGACTTGCCCCGGCCAAATCCGCACCTCGGCCGGCACCCCGGCTGCCGCCAGCCGCCGGGCAGCTAGCCGCGCATCATGCAGCAGCACCTCGGACCCGGACACGTGGATCAGGGTCTGCGGCAGCCCGGGCTCGATGTGGTCCAGCGGCTCGTAGATCTCTTCAGGCTTGCCGTCGGTGATGTTTTTCGCCGCGGCGCTGGCGACCAGCGCAATCAGCGCGTCGAATGCATTCGGCGGGAACATGGCATCGGTACGGATATTCGGGTGCGCTTGCTTGGGTTCCTTGGCCAGCTGCAGCAGTGGCGACAACGCGACCAGCGCGGCCGGTTCGTCGTTCTCTGCTTGCAGCCGCTGTGCCAACGCCAGCGCGAGGTAGCCACCGGCGGAATCGCCGGCCAGCACGATCTGTTCCGGCCCGTATCCGCGTGTCCGCAGCCACTGATAAGCGTCGTAACAGTCGTCGAGCGCCATCCCCACCGAGTGCTTGGGGATCAAGCGGTAGTTGACCACCAGAACGGGCGAATCGGCGTAGTGAGACAGCGCGTTGACCACCCGGCTATGCGAGTGCACTCCGCAGGTCAGGAACGCGCCACCGTGCAGGTAAAGCACTACTCGTCGAGTGCCATCGGCCGGCAGCACGCGCGGAGCGCGCACCAGCTGTGCGGTGGCGTGCGGCAGACCGACCGTCGCCCGGACCGTGCCCGGGCTGGGAAGCAACGCGCGGGAAGCGAAGTCGATGAGACCATACGGCCACGGGAAACGCGGAATGACGCTGCCGACGGCCAGAGCGGGCCGGACGGTGGCTCGGACGGCAAGCCAGGCTAGCCGGCCCTGGATGCTCGGGCCGCTTTCGAAGACCTCGACGGGGGTGCCATCGCTGGCGGGAAAGCGTCGGCCCCTAGGGCCATGGTGAGTGCGGGACCCGTGACTCAACAACCGAAGGGGTCCCGAAACCGCGGTGGGTGCGCTCATACTCAACACTCCTACGTCCTTGTAGTCATGTAGACGAAGTAGCGGAGCGACCCGTTCTGTACTCCCGCTGCACGTGTACCCGCTCAGCCCCTCAGCCAACCTCGCAAACTTAGCTTGGCACCCGTTGAACTTTCAATATTCAAAGAGTCTCAATCGATATCAGATCTGATCCGCTCCGTTATATCGCACGCCTTCAGCTACCGGAATGAAGCCACGCGGGAGACTTAAACTGAATGCCGTGGAGTTACGCGCGCCGCGTCGATCGACGATTGCGCTGGCCGCAGCAGGAGCACTGGCGTCGACGGGCACAGCCTATGTCGGCGCCCGTAACTTCCTGGTCGGTCAAGCGCAGCAGGCACGCGAGGTGATCCCGAAAGCCTGGGCTATTCCGCCGCGGGCCGACGGCGTCTACACCCGTGGTGGCGGGCCACCGCAGCGCTGGCAGCGGGAAGTGCCGGTCGACGTGCACCTGATGGTCTTCGGTGACTCGACAGCGACCGGCTACGGCTGCCGCAGTAGTGACGAGGTACCCGGTGTGCTGCTCGCACGAGGACTGGCCGAGCAGACTGGCAAGCGGATCCGGCTGAGCACGAAAGCGATTGTCGGCGCCACGTCGAAGGGACTGTCCGGACAAGTCGACGCGATGTTCGTTGCCGGGCCACCGCCGGATGCTGCGGTGATCATGATCGGCGCCAACGACATCACCGCACTCAACGGCATTGGCCAATCGGCGACCCGGCTCGGTGCCGCCGTGCGGCGACTGCGCCACAGTGGCGCGGTCGTCGTGGTCGCCACTTGTCCTGATTTCGGGATCGTCACGGCGATCCCTCAGCCGCTGCGCTGGGTGGCACATACCCGCGGTCTGCGGCTTGCCCGCGCGCAAGCTGTCGCCGTCAGATCCGCGGGCGGTGTGCCGGTACCGCTGGCGGATCTGCTGACGCCCCAGTTCAAGCACGCGTCGGAGCAGCTGCTGTCCGAGGATCAATACCACCCCTCAGCTGAGGGATATGCGCTGGTCGCCGGTCAGCTGCTGCCGGCATTGTGCAACGCGCTGGGCGAAAGCGTCGCCGCGCTGGCCCTCGACCGGCCGGTTCCCACGCTCGCCGCGGAGCACCGCGCCGGCCGCATCCGGCTCAATATCGCGTCGCTACTGCGCCGGCGGCCCACGACGGGGGTGCCTGCCCCCGTCGTCGTGCAGGCCAGCGGCTAGATTCGGTCGTAACCCGAAAGGAGACAGGAGTGCCGGAAGCCGTCATCGTCTCGACCGCCCGTTCACCGATTGGTCGCGCCGTCAAGGGATCGCTGGCGTCCGTGCGGCCCGATGACCTGGCCGCACAGATCGTTAGGGCCGCCTTGGACAAGGTGCCGCAACTGAACCCACACCAGATAGACGACCTGATCATGGGTTGCGGCCAACCGGGCGGTGAGTCCGGCTTCAACATCGCCAGAGTCGTCGCCGTGGAGCTGGGGTATGACTTCCTGCCCGGTACGACGGTCAACCGGTACTGCTCGTCGTCGCTGCAAACCACGCGAATGGCCTTTCACGCGATCAAGGCCGGCGAGGGGGATGCGTTCATCTCCGCCGGTGTCGAGACGGTGTCGCGGTTCGGCCAAGGCACATCCGATTCGTGGCCGGACACCAAGAACCCGAAGTTCACCGAAGCACAGGAGCGTTCCGCGGGCGCTGCCGCCGGCGGCGACGAATGGCACGACCCACGCACGGACGGGAGCCTGCCCGACATCTACATCGCGATGGGTCAGACCGCCGAGAACGTGGCGCTGATGACCGGGATCAGCCGCGAAGACCAGGATCATTGGGGTGTGCGCAGCCAGAACCGTGCCGAAGAGGCGATCAAGAGCGGCTTTTTCGAGCGTGAGATCGAGCCGGTCGCCCTGCCCGACGGCACCACTGTCAGTGTTGACGACGGCCCGCGGCCCGGCACAACGTACGAGAAGGTCAGTCAGCTCAAGCCGGTTTTCCGGCCCAACGGCACGGTGACCGCTGGTAACGCTTGTCCACTCAACGACGGCGCTGCCGCGGTGGTGATCACCAGCGACACCAAAGCCAAGGAGCTCGGCCTCACCCCGCTGGCCCGAATCGTGGCCACCGGGGTTTCAGGCCTTTCCCCGGAGATCATGGGTCTGGGACCGATCGAGGCGACGAAGAAAGCACTGGCCAAGGCGGGTATGTCGATAGGCGATATCGACCTATTCGAAATCAACGAAGCCTTCGCGGTGCAGGTCCTCGGCTCGGCCCGCGAGTTGGGTATCGACACGGAGAAGTTGAACGTCTCCGGCGGTGCGATCGCTCTGGGTCATCCGTTCGGGATGACCGGTGCCCGCATCACCACCACCCTGCTGAACAACCTGAGCACCTACGACAAGACATTCGGTTTAGAGACCATGTGCGTTGGCGGCGGACAGGGCATGGCGATGGTGGTCGAGCGGCTGAGCTGACGCACCGCATAATGAATCCGGCCGCGCAATCTCGGCGTGTCGCAGGATGCACAGTGGCCCCGCTCATGCAAAAAGCCGGCACGCGAACGTGCCGGCTTTTCGGTGAGCAGCGTCAGTCGTTTTGCAGGTAACTGAGCAGACGCAGAATCTCAATGTAGAGCCACACCAGCGTGACGGTCAGGCCGAGGGCAATACCCCAGGCGGCCTTCTCCGGCGCCCCGGCGCGGATCATCTGGTCGGCCGCGTCGAAGTCGATCAGGAAGCTGAACGCCGCGATCGCGATGCAGACCAGCGAGAAGATGATCGCCACCGGGCCGCCGCTGCGCAAACCCAACCCTTCGCCATGGCCGACGCCGAACATCCCGAGCAGCATGTTGCCGAACATCAGCGCCAGCACACCGAAGAGGCCGGCTACCACCATTCGGGTGAACTTAGGAGTGACCCGAATGGCCCCGGTCTTATAGACGACCAGCATTCCGAAGAACACACCGAGCGTTCCCAGAATCGCTTGTCCGATCAGGGCTCCGGCGTTGGCGGACGACACCGTGAGGTGGACCAGCATGAACGACACCGCCCCGAGGAAAAGGCCCTCGAGTGTGGCATAGCTCAACACCAGCGCCGGGCTGTCCTGCTTGCGGCCGAAGGTGGCGACCAGCACCAGCACCAAGCCGCCCAGCCCGCCGATGAAGGTCAGCGGCGTGGCGAGCGTCTCGTTCCCTCGTACCAGGAAGTAGGAGACGATCGCGGCCACCGACAGCACCGCAAGCGTGATGCCGGTCTTGGTGACGACGTCGTCGATGGTCAGCGGCCGGGAGACACCGGTCCGCTGGTCACGATAAGGAGCCGCGTAGGGGTCGGCTTGGTAAGCCTCCTGGGTAGCGGCGCCGGCAAGGCCTGGGCCGAACTGCGCGTATCCGCCCCGCTGCTTGGGCAGCGAACGAAATACCGGGTTGCTAGTTTCCCGCACCGTCGGATCCTCTCTTGAACTGTCGTTTCCAGCTGTAACAAGTGGTCAACGAGCGATCACCCTGCCCAGTTCCCGTTCCAGCTTCGTGCGCACAGCAAATTTCCGGGTCGCTCGTCAGCTAAACCTTACCCGTGAACGTCGTCTCGTGGACAACGATCTACATTGCTTGGCGTGACGGGCGATTCCGGTGAAGTCCTGACCCACGTCCACGACGGCGTCGGCTTGGTGACCCTCAATCGTCCCAGGGCGATCAACTCGCTCAACCAATCCATGGTCACGGCGCTGCGCGAGATCCTGTCCAGCTGGCAACAGGACGACGCGGTGCATGCGCTGGTGCTGGCCGGCGCGGGGGAACGCGGGTTGTGTGCCGGCGGCGATGTCGTGGCGATCTATCACAGCGCCCGTGCCGACGGGGTCGAGGCGCGCAGGTTCTGGTACGACGAGTATCTGCTCAACGCCCAAGTGGGCCGGTTCCCCAAGCCCTATGTGTCGCTGATGGACGGCATCGTCATGGGCGGCGGCGTAGGTGTGGGAGCTCATGCGAACACCCGGGTGGTGACCGATACCACCAGGATGGCCATGCCCGAAGTGGGCATCGGGTTCATCCCCGACGTCGGTGGCACCTACCTGCTGTCGCAGGCGCCAGGAAAGCTGGGACTGCATGCGGCGCTGACCGGAGCACCGTTTTCCGGAGCAGACGCCATCGCGATCGGATTCGCCGATCACTACGTGCCGCATGACGACTTGGCGGCGTTCAGCCGGGCGATCGTCAGCGACGGGGTCGAACAGGCCCTGGCCGAGCACGCCACCCCGCCACCGCCGAGCACCCTTGTTGCGCAACAGGAATGGATTGACGACTGTTATGCCAATGACACGGTTGCCGATATCGTCGCGGCGCTGCGCGGGCATGACGCGGGGCCGGCCAACGATGCCGCCAACCTGATAGCCAGCCGGTCCCCCATCGCGTTGTCGGTGACCTTGGAGTCGGTCCGTCGCGCCGCCACAATGGACACGCTCGAAGACGTTCTGACCCAGGAGTACCGGGTGTCATGCGGTTCACTGCGTTCGCACGATTTGGTGGAGGGCATCCGGGCCCAGTTGATCGATAAGGACCGCGACCCGAAGTGGTCGCCGTCGTCTCTCGTCGCGGTGACGGCGGACGATGTGGAAGCGTATTTCGCGCCGGCAGAGCCCGATCTGATGTTCGAGGAGCAGCGCACATGACGCGCGACGTCGACGATGCAGAGCGAAGCGATGAAGAGGAGCGGCGCACATGACGTACGACACCATCATGGTCGAGCGCGAAGGGCGCGTCGCCACTATCACGCTGAATCGCCCGCAGGCCCTCAATGCGCTCAACAGCCAGATGATGATCGAAGTCACCGATGCCGCAACCGGACTCGACGGGGATGCAGGTGTCGGTGCCATCGTGATCACCGGTTCGGCAAAGGCGTTCGCAGCCGGCGCCGACATCAAGGAGATGTCGCAGCTCACCTTCGCCGACGTCTTCGGCCGCGACTACTTCGCCGCCTGGTCCAAGCTGGCGGCCGTGCGCACCCCGACGATCGCCGCGGTGGCCGGGCATGCGCTCGGCGGTGGCTGTGAGCTGGCGATGATGTGTGACCTGCTGATCGCCGCTGACACCGCCAAATTCGGTCAGCCCGAAATCAAACTCGGCGTGCTGCCCGGCATGGGCGGGTCGCAGCGACTGACCCGGGCCATCGGAAAGGCCAAGGCCATGGATCTGATCCTCACCGGCCGCAGCATCGGCGCCGCCGAAGCCGAGCGCAGCGGTCTGGTCTCGCGGGTCGTGGCGGCTGACGACCTGATCACCGAGGCCAAAGCGGTCGCCGCCACCATCGCCGGCATGTCACTGTCGGCGACCCGGATGGCCAAAGAAGCCGTCAACCGGGCGTTCGAATCGACCCTGGCCGAGGGGCTGCTCTACGAACGTCGGCTGTTCCACTCGTCATTTGCCACCGACGACCAATCGGAGGGCATGGCCGCATTTATCGCGAAACGGCCCGCCAACTTCACCCACCGATAGCAGCGAGTACGCCGCCCGCGGCCAGCGCGTGATAACCGCCGATGACGTCGGTGGCCCGATGCAGACCGAGATCCACCAGCGCTGCCGCCGCGAGGCTGGACGTGTAGCCCTCCGAGCACAAAATCACCCATTCGACGTCGTCGTCGACCGCCTGCGGCAGCCGGGCGCCGCTTGTCGGGTCGCAGCGCCATTCCAGGACGTTGCGTTCGATCACCAAAGCCGCCGGAACATCGCCTTCACGGGCGCGCTGGGCGGCGGGCCGGATGTCGACCAGCACGGCGCCGCGCCCCAGCGCGTCGGGTAACTCCGCGGCCGGGAGGCGGCTAAATCGCGCTCGGGCCGTCTCGAGCACCTTGTCGATCCGGCTCGTCATCCTGCTGAGCCTCCGTCGGTCAGCGCCGTGCGCCGGCGGCGCAGGCTGTGATGGTCGGTGACTTCGTAATACGACATCGCGGTCAGCGGTGGCGAATAGGCGTGCACGCTGACTGCCGGAGCTGCCGTCCGAGCCGTCGGCGCCCAGACCACGTCATGAACCCAGCCCAGCGGAAAGCTGGCCTGGTCGCCGGCAATCAGCCGGCGGCGTCGTAAGTGGGAGCCATCCCACCGGAATTCGTTGAGCGACCCCGACAACAGGGTCAGGGCCCCGAGTGAACCGCCGTGGTCGTGCAACTCGGTCGACCGTTCAGGCACCCAGCTGATCAGCCAGATGTCGACCTCGCCGTCGCCGTAAATCCGGCAGAACCAACGGTCGTTCGTTGGGATACCACCCGGCGGCAGCAGGTGGTCGTAGCGCCCGGTCAGCACGTCGTCGGCGGCTCGGTCGGTGGCCAGCAGCAAGTCCGGCAACCGCAGCCGGGTCGGTCCCGGGACGCACGGGATGGTCGGGGTGGACAGCGCGACAGGTCTGATGGCCGAGTCGGCGAGGGTCATGCGAGGACTCCAGGAGGAAAGGAGGGGTCAGAAGCGGGGGCGCGTCAGGCGCGACAACACTCCGACGACCGCATGTCCTCCGTCACGGCATGCAGTGTTGCATAGATTGACACGATGCGCGGTATACAAGCCCTCCGGCGCCGGGGCATGGTCCTGCTCGTGGTCGGCTTCGCAACGTTTCCCGGTTGCTCGTCGAGCCACCCCGACGGCACCGCCAAGGTCCCGTCATCGTCACCGCCAGGTGCGCCGCGCAGCGAAAGCAGTCAAGCGCCCGCCGGACCCGGCAGCCGCACCGGCATGGGTGTTTCTCCGGGCGGCGTCACCACCCGGGTGGACGCGCCCGCTGATTCCAGCGAAGAGGAGTATGGCCAGGCCTGTCGGGCCGCAAAGACGTGGATGAGCCAGCACGGCGGCGATCCGCGAACGCTGTTCGAGCCCTTTCTGGCCACGTTGCAAGCTCCCGGCGCCGTGCCCGGCGCGGCGACGTTCAACACACCGTGGGCGCAGTTGACACCGCCGCGGCAGGCGGCAGTGATCGTCGCCGTCCGGGCAGCCGCCGACGACCAGTGCGGGTGACCGGGTGGCTCAATAGCCATCATTTTCGATCACGCCGCAAAGAAGTCGCGCCCCGCGCGGTGTGACGGGTGCGCGGCGTCGGCCGAGCCGCTGCCTGAAACCACTCGAAGCCCGCTACGGCGGCGCGCAGAATGAAGGCATGGCCGTTGCCGATCCCGTGCGGTCCCCGGGCTCTCCGCAGCACCCCACGCGTAGGCCAAGTGGCTCGCCGCAGCGAGTGGCGCTGGCGCTCGGCAGCGGAGGGGCACGCGGATACGCCCATGTCGGGGTCATCGACGAACTACGCGAACGGGGCTACCAAATCGTAGGAGTCGCCGGTTCGTCGATGGGCGCACTCGTCGGCGGTCTTCAGGCGGCGGACAAGCTCGACGATTTCGCGGACTGGGCCAGATCGCTGACGCAGCGCGCCGTTCTGCGGTTGCTGGACCCGTCGATCACCGCCGCCGGTGTGCTGCGCGCAGTGAAGATCCTCGACGCGGTCCGCGACATCCTGGGCTCGGTGACCATTGAGGAACTGGCGATTCCCTATACGGCGGTGGCAACCGACTTGATCGCCGGAAAGTCGGTGTGGCTGCAACGCGGACCGGTCGACGAGGCGGTTCGGGCGTCGATCGCGATACCGGGCGTGATCACACCCCATGTGGTCGGCGGGCGTCTGCTGGCCGACGGCGGAATCCTCGACCCGTTGCCAATGGCACCGATCGCCGCGGTCAACGCCGACCTGACCATCGCGGTGAGTCTCAGCGGCAGCGAAACCAGCGACGACCGGGACGACGGAGCCCATCCCGCCTCGGAGTGGCTGAACCGGGTGGTGCGCAGCACCTCGGCATGGTTTGACGCCAACAGCGCCCGCTCGCTGCTGGACCGGCCCACCGCCCGAACGCTGCTCAGCCGGTTCGGCGCGTCCGTTCCGGAATCCGGCAGCGATCCCGACGAAGACGCTGCCGAGATCGTCGACGAACCGCCGGAAACACCGAAACTCGGCAGCTTCGAGGTGATGAACCGCACGATCGACATCGCCCAGGCCGCGTTGGCCCGCCACACCCTTGCCGCCTACCCGCCCGACCTGCTGATCGAGGTGCCCCGGTCGGCGTGCCGCAGCCTGGAGTTCCATCGCGCCGAGGAAGTGATCGACACCGGCCGAGCACTGGCCAGCCGCGCGCTGGACGCTTTCGCCCGCGATCAGGACGAGTTCAGGCCCCCCGCGATCGAAGACTGATCGGTACGCAAATTCATAGGCCGTCCAGAAACGCGGCGATCCGCGTCGTCTCCCGGCGGCCCTGGGAACGCCCGGCGACCGCTGATGCAACCCGGCACCGCGGGTCGAGCGGGTTCGACCCGAAGGCAGCTAGCGAGTCGTCATCGGCGAACACAGCCATTGCGCTGCCGGTGAATGCAGCGACCTCTGCAGCCGGGCCGGGACCGAACGGCGCCGGCCCGGACTCGTCGGCGGGCACCAGCACCACGGCGACGGCGCAGTCGTCAGCGATATCGAGGTTGACCGAGCTGCCGACTCCGCCGTCCATGTAGCGGCGATCACCGGAAGTGACCGGCGGCCATGCTCCCGGGACGGCGCAGCTGGCGGCTACCGCGTCGACCAGGTTGATACTCCAACGGCGGTCGAACACAACCCGTTCCCCGGTCGCGACGTCGACAGCCGTCAGCCGTAGCACCCGGTCCGGCCAGGCGTGTGAGGGCAGGCGGTGTGCGATCACTGCACGGCGGACCGGTTCCGCCACGGTGTCACTGGCCAGGGCAAGCGCGCCGATCTGCTGCCTGCGCTGTGTCAGCGTGGCGAAAGGTTTGGTGAGCGCGGCTTGGAACAGGTCGGTGATGTCGTCGATGCTCACGCCGGGATCAATCTCTGCCGACGTCTGCTGCACTTGCCGGGCATACAGATCGTCCAAAGTCTGGCCGCTACCGATCTGGGCGGCGACAACCGAACCGGCTGATGTCCCAACTAGCACGTCGGACGCCAGCAGCAACTGGGCGGTGCTTGGCGACTCGTCGGCGATGCCGCGCAGAACACCTGTCTCCCAGGCGATTCCCGCTACTCCTCCGCCTGCCAACACCAGAGCCCGGTCAGTGGCCACGGGTATCGTCCGACGCCGCGGTGTGCTGGGCCGCCTGCGCCGGCGGACTCAGGTCCGCCGCGCGTAGCCGGTATCTCGGTGGGTCCGGCAGCACCTGCTCACTACTGAGCTGCAACGCGGCGTCGACGTGCACCAACTCACCCGGCTCCAGCAGGCGCCAGCGTGGGTCGTCATCCATCGTTTCGCTGGCCAGCACTACACAAGGCCTATCCTGTAAATGACCAGAGTGGGCGCTGATCCGTTGGCTGCGTAAATGAAAGGTTCTGTCCGACAGTATGGTTCGGCGGTCGAGCACATACAGCTCGTGCGTGTCCGGATACCGCAGCGCCCAGATGTCGGTGGCCGTGCTCAGCAATACGTTAACCGCATAGATCGGGACATTGGCGGCCAGCCACGTCATCGCGTCAAGCAGGCCGGCCCGCACATTGCCGTCACGAGCCCGCACCCCGGCGGAGATCAGCGCGAACACCCGCTCGGAATCCGTCTGTCCCAGAACAAGATCGCTGACACCGAGCTCAGCCAATCGCTCGTCGAGCAGATCGGTCGCCTCGACCACACCGTTGTGCGCCAGGATCCGGCCGTCCTGCAAAAAAGGGTGCGTGTTGACCAGCGCGTGTGCGCCGGTCGTCGCGTAGCGAACGTGGGCGACGAAAGTGGTGCCGGTCAAATTCTGGGCTTCCGTCGCGAAGTCGGCATCCTGCCACGCCGCGATCGGTTGCTTGCACACCTCGGGCCGGCCGTGCTCGTCGAAGACACCCAATCCCGTCCCGTCCGGGTTCCGCCGACTCTGCGCCGCCAGACTGTCTGGCGCCTGCAGCAGCCAGAAGGTGGCCGTCACCACGTTCGTTCCGGCATGTAACCCAAAGAGTCGACACACGTTCAGGTCGCCAATTGCAAAGACAGTTGCTTAAGTGCCCGCCGCGCGTAGCCCTGCCACAGTCTGCCGAACACCGGCAGCAACGGCACGGCTAGCGCACGCCTCGAATGAAGCGACCAGCGCCAAGTGATTTCGGTGCCGCCCGCCTTGGCGGTGAACAGCCATTCGCCGTCGATCCAGCCGACCAGCGGTGCCAGGGGGCCTTTGATGTCGGTGAGCCGATACCCGAAGGATCGCGGCGGGTCGACGCGTGTTAGTTCTTCACGCATACTCCCGCCCCCGCTGAGCACGACCGTTCGGGTCTGTCCAGGCTTATCCCACGCCCCGGTCTGCTCCCGTACTTCTTTGATCGGAGGGATAGGCCCATACCGCCGCCGGAAAATCACCGGAAGCGGAATCGGCATGGTGACGTTGAATGCGTGCTCGACACTCACCGGAATCACCAGCGATTGCTCGACGACCAAGGGCCGGGCCATCAGCGGGCCAACCCGGCTGCTGCCCGCCCGGTGATCAGCGGCAAGTCGAAGAAGCTCTGAATGCCTGCCGGAGCCGCGCAGGTCGCCGGAATCGCGTTGACACAGTGAGCCGCGGTCGCGACGATGCCCGGGTTGCTCTTCAAACCCGCCTCCACGCTGTCGGGCTGCCAACCCTTAATCTTCACGAAAGTATTCGGGTTTCCCCGCAACTCGATTTCGTAACGCTCCTTGTCGGGGCCGAAAGACCACGGCGGATCGAGGTTTTCCTCACCCATCAACCAGTTCACTGTGATCCGGACCACCGCCGTGTCACCGACCAGCGCCTCCCAGTGGAAGCGACGCCCGGCGACCTGCCCCGGCTCGATGACGCCGATCGGCGAGTCGATCGGCGCGGTGGCGACCGCCACCTCTTGCGACGGGCGGATCTGCGGGTCGGCGGCGAAGCCCAATCGGTCTACGCACAGCCGCGCCGACTGAATGAAACCGCTGTCGAGCATTTTCTGCATCGGTCCGGTCAACGCGCTGTCCGGCGTTCCGCCGAAGCCCATCACGTAACGCAACACATCCGGTGCCCCATAAGTCCTGAGGTCCGAAAACTCCTCGCAACGTACGAAAGTGACACCGGTGGACATGACCGACAGCATGAGCGGGAAAAGCTCGCTGACGGCGCCGGGTGCTATTCCAACGCCGTGCAGCGTCGCGTTTCCGGCCTGCGCGGCCACTTCCAAAGGGGCAGCCGCCCGTTCGCTGGGATAAACCCAGCCGACTGGGGTGACGACGTTCTTTCCCGAGCGCAGCAGCGCGGCGACCTCCTCGGCGTTGGCCACCAACGGCGCATAGATCACCGCGTCGACGTCGAGCGCGAGCACGTCGTCGATGCTGTCGGTAGCCGTTACTCCCAGCGGCGCCGTGCCGATGATCTCACCGACGTCCTTGCCGGCTTTGCTCTCCGAATGCACCCAGCAGCCGGCGAGTTCGAGTTCGGGATGACCCAGCACGCCCCTGATCGCCGCTCTCCCGACCGACCCGGTTGCCCATTGCAGAACTCGCAGACTCATAGAAACGTTCTCCTCTCTACCGCGCTCTCTTGCACTAACAGGTGCAGAATCCGCTGAGCTAACCTGCTTTTGGGCGAATTTGCGACTGCTCGCGACAGAAGTCATGCATCCCGCACCTCCGTCACTTCATAGCGATTGTCGGCGTGCCGAGACCGGATGGTCTTCTTGTCGTATTTGCCAACGCTGGTCCGGGGGATTTCCTCGACGAACGTCCACCGCTCCGGCAGCCACCAGCGAACCACCCTGTCGGCCAGATACTTTCGTAGATCACCGGCATCAGCTGAGGCACCTTCTTTGAGAACCACCACCGCGAGCGGCCGCTCCTGCCAGCGCTCGTCGGGAACCCCGACGACCGCGGCCTCGACCACCTCGGGGTGAGCGATGAGATAGTTCTCCAGTTCCACCGACGAGATCCACTCCCCGCCAGACTTAATCACGTCCTTCGCCCGGTCGGTCAGAGTGATGAACCCACGGGGGTCAATCCGGCCCACGTCGCCGGTGCGCAACCATCCCGACTGAAACTTCGACTTGTCGTTTTCTCGGTAATACGAGCCGGTGATCCACGGTCCGCAGACCTCCAACTCGCCGACCGCCTCGCCGTCGTGGGGCAGCACCTTACCCTCGTCGTCGACAATCCTGGTTTCGACACCACACACCGGCCGGCCTTGAGTGGCGCGCAGCGCCCAGTACTCGTCATCCGAAGAGCGCGGCGGCGGCCAGGCCATCGTGGCCATCGGCGAGGTTTCCGTCATGCCCCACAGCTGCCGAATCCGGACGCCATATCTGTCTTCGAAGGTCCGCATCAGCGAGGCCGGAACAGCCGATCCCCCGCAAGCAACCAGCCGGAGCGACGACACATCGTGGCCATCGTTTTGGTCCAGATAACGCATGAGGTCATTCCAGATCGTCGGCACCGCTCCTGCGACCGTGGGCCGCAACTTCTCGATCATGTCGACCAGCGACCGGGCGTCCAAGTGGCGATCAGGCATCACCAGGTCAGCTCCGGCCATCAACGCCGCATAAGGCAGGCCCCACGCATTGGCGTGAAACATCGGCACGACGGGAAGGACGCAATCGCTCTGACCGATGCCAATGCCGTTGGCGGTGCAAGTCGCCATCGTATGCAGGTAACTCGAACGATGGCTGTACACAACGCCTTTTGGGTTGCCGGTGGTCCCGCTCGTGTAACACATCGCAGCAGCGGAGTTCTCGTCGATTGGGGGCCAGTCGAATTCGGTTGACTCCGCGGTGATCAGCTCGCCATAGCGCAGCACAGTCTTGCCGGAGTCCTCCAGCGGCGCGGTGTCGCCGTCCCCGACCGCGATCAGGGTATGCACCGTCTTGAGCTCCGGCAGCACCGGTGCCAACACTTTCGCCAGTGAGGTGTCCACCAGCACCACCTGGTCTTCGGCCTCGTTGGCGACGAACACGATCTGTTCGGCAAACAGGCGGATGTTCAGTGTGTGCAGCACCGCGCCCATCGCCGGAGCAGCCAGATAGGCCGCCAGGTGCTCCTGGTTGTTCCACATGAATGTGGCGACGCGCTGGTCTCCGGTGACGCCGAGCCCGCGGAGCGCGTTGGCCAACTGAGCGACTTGCCCACCGAGATCGCGGTAGGTGCAGTGCCGGTAGCCCCCGCCCGTCGCAGTCGTGACCGTGCGATCTCCATGCACGTCGACCGCGTGCTTGAGGATAGCGGTGATCGTCAACGGCAAGTCCTGCATGGTGCTGTACATCGGCCTACCGCCTTATGGTCCTCGGCGTCAGCATCGCCTCGTGTCAGTCGCGCGAATGCTAACGCCGCGCGCCCGGTGGTTTCCCGGTTTCCCGTGGAGAGCCGCGCGACACAGTGGCGTCGACAGCTACAGCGGTGCCGGCTCGGGCTGCGAAAAGTCGGCCCGTAGATATTGACCGGCCGCCGAGCCGATCGACACGACGGTCAGCACACCCGAGTAGTCGGCAATGTAAAGGCGCTTACCGTCGGGACTTTCCACCACGCATGACGGCTGGCTGGCGGTGGCGATGGTGCCCATGACGTCCTGCGTCGACATGGACAGCGCCGTGACGCCGAAGTCGCTGACGAGGTAGCCGCGCTCGCCATCTCTGCTCAGCGCGAGCTGGGTCACGAAACCACCCAGCCCATCGATCTTCGTGGTGCTGCGGACCTTATGGGCGCGGGTGTCGACAAGATCAAGCACCGTGCCGAAATCCGGGGCGCAGCCGACGACGTAGGCGGTGGCACCGTTCGGGCTCAGCGCGACATCGCGAATTGGTAAGCCGACTTCGATGCGGCTGACGATGCGTCGTCGGCGGGCATCGATCGCGACCAGCTGGCCGCTGCTGAAGCGCTGCACACTGACATAAAGTCGCCGGCCGTCTTGGCTGATCCGGACGTTGTCCGCAGTGATGCCCGGAGCTGACGCAATGAAGACGTCGCCGATCTGGCCGGTTCTCGGGTCGAGAACCGCGACGTCGGCGCGGCTCGCGCCGGTCCGGCTGGCATAGAGCCGCTGCCCGTCCGAGCTGACCGCGACATCGGTGATGCTGAAAGCCACCGGATGCACGCGCGGCGACCGTCATGGACCGCAGGTCGATGGCCGCGATGGCGTCGGATGCTGCCGATGCGGTGCCGACGTACGCGCGGTCCCGGCCGGCGCAGGTCACCGAACCCGGCTCCGATACGCCGGAAATGGTGGCGACGACGGCACCTGCGGCGGCGTCGATGACGGAAACACTGTCGTCGCGGCGGTTGGTGGTTACCAATTGCCGGCCGTCTGCGCTGGCCACAAGACCCTCGATCGGGCCACGGTCTACGCCGATCTCGCCCGCAATCGAGAATTCCGTCATTTCAGTCACCTTGCTCACCGGCCTCATATTCGTCGGCACCTGGTGGCGCACGTCCCGGACGAGCCTAGCCAGCAAATTAGCCAAGGAAAGGAACGCCGGCTCACACCAGGCACATTGACCACATCGGCTACTCAGAGTGCCCTTAAGATCCGGGCCGTCGAATGTGGGTGCGGCGTCAGCAGCGAACCCGAACTCTCCGTCTTGGTGGCGCTACGCCGTCGTCGCTAACGACGGACCGATGCACACGACCGTCTTAAAGAATTTATCGCCTTCCCGGCAAACGAGTTGAAGGTCACACGGCCGCGGCGAGTGGGACGCCCACGAAACACAGCATTTGACTGCACGCCAGGGGAGCGCGGTGCAACAATCGGGCAGTGCGGCGGGAAGGGCGATGCCGAGCCCGTGCCCCCAGTCGGACTCGAACCGACACTGGACGGATTTTAAGTCCGTTGCCTCTGCCAATTGGGCTATAGGGGCTCGCGGCGAATCTAGCGCGAAGGCTTCGACCGCCGCCGAAATGGGCTACCTTGCGCTGCCCCCGGGCCGGCGCAAACCCGCTGATCTGACGATCCGGACGGCCGGCCACACCGCAGTCGATCGAAGCGCAGCAGGCACAAGCGTTTCGAACGCCGCCGGCGCAAGGCGCGAACTTGTAAAAAAGATGAGTCCGGTCGTTAAGAAAACGTTAACGAATCCTCACTGCGGTCTTCGGCGGAGCAACCGTGTGGGGGTCGCTACATCGGGTTCCGCGACAAAACCACCGACCGGCCCGCTATTGCGGGCCGGTCAACTCGTCTGAGGAGGAGTGCATGTCTTTCGTGACCACGTTGCCGGAGGCGTTAGCGGCCGCGGCGACCAAGCTGCAGGGAATAGGTTCTGCCCTGGCCGCGGAGAATGCTGCCGCAGCGGCCCCGACCACCGCCGTTGTCCCAGCGGCGGCCGACCAGGTCTCGGCATTGCAGGCGACGCAGTACTCCGCGTTCGGCAACCTCTACCAATCGGTAAGCACCCAAGCCCAAGCCGTTCACCAGATGCTGGTGAACACCCTTGCAACCAGCGCCGGTTCGTACGGTCAGACCGAAGCCGCCAACCAGGCGGCGGCTGGCTCTACGCCGTTGTCGGGACTCCTCACGGCGGCACAGGCGGCGCCCGATCCGAATAGTGGCGGGACTGTCGCCTTCGGCATCAATGCGGCTCAGAACTTCAGTTCGGCCGCCTCGGACATGATCTCGGTAGCGAGCCTCGGCACCCTTCCCGGCTACGGTGCCCCGACTCCCGGCGGTGCAGTCGCCGGCGCGACCAGCTTGGCCGGCGATGCCGGCGCAACACCTCTGGCGGGATCAGCCGTGCCGGCCGGCTCTGCAGGCGCCGGTGCAGCCCCGGTGTTGGCAAGTGTCGGCCAAGCTCCGTCGGTGCGGGGGTTGTCGGTGCCACCGGCCTGGGCGGCCGGGGAAGCCGTGCCGGCGGCCAGCTCCTCCCCTGCGACGCTGGCGGGCTCGGGCTGGACCGGCGCTGCCCCGCAGAGCGCGCCGGTGAGCACCATGCCGGCCGGGATGCCGGCCGTGGCCACGGCCGGAAAAGCCGGTGGCCTGGGTGCGCCGCGCTACGGCGTCAAGCCGATCGTGATGCCCAAACCGGCGGTCGTCTGAGGATCCGGACGGCGAATGCGGCCTTTCGACAAACACCAACAATTCTTGGCAGCACTTTTCAACGAAACGAGATGATTGAAATGGACTTTGGAGCTTTCCCCCCCGAGATCAACTCCGCACTGATCTACACCGGACCCGGAGCGGCGCCGATGATGGCCGCTGCGGCGGCGTGGAACAACCTGGCCGCCGAGTTGGCGACGGCGGCGTCTTCGTCGCAGTCGGTGATCTCCGAGTTGACCGGCAGCGAATGGCTGGGTCCGTCCTCGGCGTCGATGGCCGCCGCCACCGCTCCTTACCTTGCGTGGATGGACCACACCTCAGGGATGCTGCAGCAGGCGGCCACCCAGGCGATGGCTTCGGCGGCCGCTTACGAGGCGGCATTTGCGATGACGGTGCCCCCGCCGGTGATCGCCGCTAACCGCGCCCTGCTGGCGGCGCTGGTGGCAACCAACATCCTCGGTCAGAACACCCCGGCGATCGCCGCCACCGAGGCTCACTACGGAGAGATGTGGGCGCAGGACGCTGCCGCGATGTATGGCTATGCGGGTACCTCAGCGGCCGCGGCGAAGTTGCCGACGTTAACCACACCGACACCGACCACCACCGGATCGGGGTTGGCCAGCCAGGCCGCTGCGGTCGGCGGCGCCGGCACTTCCAACGCGCAGAGCGGGCTGCAAGGCCTAATCTCGAATGTGCCCAACGCAATGCAATCGCTCGCCTCACCGCTGGCATCGGCCACGCCGGCGCAGGCCATTCCCGGATTGGACGACCTGCTCAGCAACAACATCGTCTCGGCCACTGGTAACGGAATCGCGGACACGGTGGCTTGGAACATGTTCGAGGGGATTGCAACCGGCACGGTCTACAACGCCACCATCAACGCCCCGGCCGCACCGTCCCCGGCGTCTGGCGCCCTCGGGGCCGGTTTGAGCGGAGGCGTCTTGGCCGGCTCGGTGGCACCGGCCGGTGCCGCCGGTGGGGGGGCCGCGGCCGGGGCGCCGGTCTTGGCGGGAGTGGGTGAAGCGTCGTCGGTCGGCGGCTTGTCCGTGCCAGGCAGTTGGGCGGCCGCCACCCCGGCGGCGAGTGGTAATACGGCTACGTTGACCGGCGCGGGCTGGGCCGCCCCACCAGAAGCCGAGCCGGCGATGACGACCGTGCCCGCCGGGATGCCGGCCGTGGCCGCCGCTGGCCGGGGTGGATTCGGTTTCAGCGGACCGCGTTACGGCGTCAAGCCCACCGTGATGCCGCGCCCTGTGGGCGTCGGATGACAGAAAGCAGAAAAGATATGTCACGCATTTGAAGCCAGCTGTTAATCGACACCCCGTAGGGTGTAGCTACCGCGGTTCGGTACCGCACCGTCAGAGTCAAGCTTCCAATCAAGGAGACCAGTTATGCCCACTCGTTTTATGACTGACCCGAATGCCATGCGGAGTATGGCGGGTCGCTTCGATGTGCACGCCCAGACCGTAGAAGACGAGGCCCGCAAGATGTGGGCGTCATCGGTCAACATCGCCGGCGCCGGCTGGAGCGGCACCGCCCAGATGACCTCCTACGACACCATGGGCCAGATGAACCAGGCCTTCCGCAACATCGTCAACATGCTCCATGGCGTGCGCGACGGCCTGGTCCGCGACGCCAACAACTACGAACAGCAAGAGCAGGCCAGCCAGCAACTCCTGCGCAGCTGACCCCTTCCAGACCTACCTCGAGAGGACACCATCCATGAGCATCAACTACCAATTCGGTGACGTCGACGCCCACGGCGCCACCATCCGCGCCCAAGCCGCCTCCCTAGAAGCCGAACACCAAGCCATCGTCCGCGACGTGCTGGCCGCCGGCGACTTCTGGGGCGGCGCAGGCTCGGTGGCCTGCCAAGAGTTCATCACCCAACTGGGCCGCAACTTCCAGGTCATCTACGAACAAGCCAACGCCCACGGCTCCAAAGTCCAAACCGCCGGCTCCAACATGAACGGCACCGACAACGCCGTCGGCTCCAGCTGGGCCTAGACAACACAATAGGAATGTGGCCGCGCACTTTCGGGTGTGCGGCCACATTGCTGTCAGCGCGACGACTATCCGGCCATCGGTGAATTCGGGATGACGGTGAAACGCATCAACCCGAACTTCTGAATGGCCGCGTCCGCCTCGCGAGCGGCCAGGCTCGGCGTCGGCACCCTCGACATGGGTGGCCCTACTGCCGCCACCGCTGGGGCAGCGCCGAGGTTGCTAGCCGGCGCGGCGACTGCGCTGGCGGGCTGACCCGGGCTCGCCGCTGCAACCTCGGCCCAGTTCTGCGGGACGGACAAAGGGCCCAGGGAGGCTGCTTGCCCCATGCTGGCCGACGCGCCGGCGCCGCTGAGACCGGCCGGCGGTGCCACACCACTCAAGCCGCCGCTCAATCGTTCCGACACACCGAGACCTCCCAGCGGTCCTAGACCGCCCGCTTCGGTCAGTCCGTCTGCGCCTGGGAAGCCTTGACTCGTACCGACAAAACTTGTGCCGAGCCCACCGAAATCGCTACCCACGCCCGCCACGTCGGAGCCTAGGTCAGCCGCTGTGTTCGAGGCGCCTTTCCCGGCACCCAGGAAGCCCGACCAACCACCTAGCCCGGGAGCGCCCGAATTATTGTTGCCCCCGCCGTGAGCACCTCTGCCGGACGCGCCGGTCGACCCGAGGAGCGCCCCGGTGCGAGCGGACGCCGCAGATGAACCCGTACGCGGTGATGCCAAACTCTGCAGCGCGTGCGGCACCGCGGAAAGCAGCCACGCCATGTTCTGCGCATGGCTGGCCGCGCCCGTCCCGGTGGCTTGGGCCAGGGCGGCGGCTTGTGCGGCCAGACCGGACTGGTTGGTGCTCTGTTGCGGTGCAACGAACGGCGCCAACGTCGAGGCCGCAGCGGAGTTCCCTGCGTAGCCATACATTGCCGCGGCATCCTGCGCCCACATCTCGCCGTAGTGCGCCTCGGTGGCCATGATGGCCGGGGTGTTCTGGCCGAGCAGGTTCGTCGCCACCAGCAGCATCTGCTGCGCGCGATTGGCCGCGATCAGCGGTGGCGGCACGGTCATCGCAAACGCGTTTTCGTACGCGCTCACCGCGGCTCTGGCCTGGTTGGCGACCTGTTCGCATTGGGTGGCGGTACTGCTGAGCCACGCCACGTACGGCGCCGCCGCGGCGGCCATCGCTGCTGATGCGGGGCCCTGCCAACCGCCACTGGTGAGTCCGGTAACGGCCGATTGGTAGGACGCTGCGCCCGAGTGCAGTTCGGCAGCCACTTGGTCCCAGGCCGCCGCGGCGGTCAGCATCGGCCCGGCTCCCGCCCCGGCATACATTCGCGCGGAGTTGATTTCAGGAGGCAATGCTCCGAAGTCCATCGATTTCCTACCGTTTCTCAGCTCGCCGCGATCACGTTCGCGGCCTCGGTGGTGGCATACGAATCGGCGCTTGTCCGCAGCGTCTCGACCAATAAGGCGTGGACAGCCCCGGCCCTGGCGCTGACCACCTGGTACGCAGCAGCGTGAGCCGCAAATTGTGTCGCCGTCAACGCCGACACCTCGTCAGCGGCGGCGGGAACCACGCCGGTTGTCGGTGCCGCGGCGGCGGCGTCCTCGGCGGCCACCCCAGCACCGATGGCTTGCAAGACATCAGCAGTAACCAAGAGCAGCTCTGGCTGCAAAGTCACATATGAAGTTGCGAATGACATTGCTATCTCCGAATTTTCGTTGATACGAATTGGACGCTGTAATAGTCGTCCCTGGTACGCCGCGTCTCTAGCGCTCGGGTCTGCCTTTTCGTCGTCGCGCTGCGAGACATCAATTATGTTCGCCTGCAGAAGATCAGCGATACGCTTCCTTCCGTCAGAACTCCTTTCCGGACGAACAACTTTGTACTACAGTATTTTTGGCAATGATCTAAAGACACAAGCGTGTCGATTCGATGCATAGAAAACCCATATCTTGGCTGCCCAACCCACCCCGGATCGGGCGCTGTCAGATTTGAGTGTTCTATGAACTTCGTGACAATCGCCTATGAGCGCGGAAGAATGCATAGAACATGACGGCGAGTTCGGGATACGCCCACGACGGGCGTCCGCGCCAGGCGATTCTGGGGCAGCTACCGCGGATCCGCCGGCCGGACGGGTCGCCGATTCGTGTTCTGTTGGTCGACGACGAGCCGGCTCTCACCAATTTGGTCAAGATGGCGCTGCACTATGAGGGCTGGACGGTCGACGTCGCTCACAACGGGCGGGATGCGGTGGCCAAGTTCGGCGCAACCAGGCCCGACGTTCTCGTACTGGACATCATGTTGCCCGACGTCGACGGATTGGAGATCCTGCAGCGGGTTCGTCAGTCCGACTCCTATACTCCAGCGTTGTTTCTCACTGCACGCGATTCGGTGACCGACCGGGTAACTGGCCTGACCGCTGGTGCGGACGACTACATGACCAAGCCGTTCAGCCTGGAAGAGCTCGTCGCCAGGCTGCGTGGCTTGCTTCGCCGGTCCAGTCAGCTGACCGCGCCGGCCGACGAGGTGCTCACCGTGGGAGACCTGAAACTCGACGGCGCCACCCGCGAAGTCACGCGTGGCCACAAGCCGGTGCCGCTGAGTGCGACCGAATTCGAACTGCTTCGGTACCTGATGCGGAACCCCCGCCGCGCACTCACCCGCTCGGAAATTCTCGACCGGGTGTGGAACTATGATTTTGCTGGACGTACCAGCATCGTCGATCTGTATATTTCGTATCTGCGCAGGAAGATTGACGCGGACAACGAACCGGTCATCCACACCGTCCGCGGCGTCGGCTACATGCTGCGACCGCCCGAATGAGCGGCACCCGCCCTACCGCTTGGTGGCGCCCGCGCTCGCTACGTGGACAGTTGCTGCTCGGTGTGCTGGCGGTTGTCAGCGTCGTCCTGGTGGCTCTCGGTGTCGCCTCGATGGTCAGTCTCAGGACTTATGTCACCGCAATGACCGATGCGCAGGTCGCCGAATCGCTGGACGCGCTGAGTCATTCGTACGCCAGATACCGCAGCTCCGAAAATCCGTCGGCAGCGGAACCCTCGAACGTCGGGCAGGCCCTTCTGGGCTTCAAGGATCAGACGCCCGGAAACCTTATCGCCGTGCTGCGCAACGGCAGAGTGATCGGCTCGGCGGTCTTCTCCGAGGACGAGCCGCGTCCCGCCCCCGCCGATGTCATCGCCGCTCTCGAAGCGCAATCGTGGACCTACGGTCCGCCGCGTAGCGAACAGTTGGGCGGCCTGGGTTCCTACCGGATGGACAGCCGAGCGGTCAATGGCGATCGCCTCGTGGCGGGGGTGTCGTCGAACCTCGCCAACCGCACGGTTGCTGTCCGAACCATCACCGCTTTGGTCCTGCTGGCGGCCGCGCTACTGGTCACGGCCGGGCTGACGGTTTCGGTAGTTCGTTACGCGCTGCGACCGCTGCTGCGGGTTGCCGCGACGGCGGCTACCGTCGCCCGGATGCCGCTGACCGGCGGAGACCAACGAATCACCGCGAGAGTAAAGCCCGCCGACACCGATCCGGACAATGAAGTCGGAATCGTCGGACATACGCTGAACCGGTTGCTGGACAACGTCGATGGTGCATTGGCACATCGCGCCGAATCGGACCGCCGAATGCGCCAATTCATCACGGATGCCAGCCACGAGCTGCGTACCCCGCTCGCGGCCATCCAGGGATATGCCGAACTCACCCGCCAGGACAGTGCCGCGTTGCCGCCCACCACCGAGTACGCTCTGGCCCGCATCGAATCCGAGGCACGCCGGATGACGTCGCTGGTCGACGAGTTGCTGCTGCTCTCCCGTTTGGGCGAAGGGGAAGACCTGGAGATCGAAGACGTCGACTTAGGTGACCTTGCGCTCAACGCGGTCAACGACGCCGCGGTGGCAGCGCCCACCCACCGTTGGGTCAAGCAATTGCCCGACGAGCCGGTGTGGGTCAAAGGCGATCAAAATCGCCTGCACCAACTGGTCAGCAACCTGCTGGCCAACGCTCGCCTGCACACCCCCGCCGGGGTCACCGTGACGACCGCCATCCGGCAGCACCGCTTCGGTCTCGACCGGCCCTACGCGGAGTTGACGGTGTCTGACGACGGGCCCGGTATCGACCCCGGCCTCCTTCCACACTTGTTCGAAAGGTTCGTGCGGGCAGACAACTCTCGAACCGGCGACGGGGGCACCGGGCTGGGGCTGGCGATCGTCGCCTCGATCGTCAAGGCTCATCACGGCGATGTCACCGTGGAAGCGACTGAGGGTCAGACTGTTTTTCGGGTGCGCCTTCCCATGGCGGGGCAGCCGGCCGCCGGCCCCGGCCGCAGTGTCGGCGACGCTGGTGGAATGTCTTTACGGCCCAGCCCGAGAAGTGCCCGCTCCTCAGCACGGACGCCGACTTCGAGACAGACTTAGACCGGTATTGCGCCGGTCGGCTGTAAAAAAACCGTTAACGACGAAGCGCCGCGCACCCGACCAGGCCTAACTTCAATCCGTCCCCATCGCCTGACGACGACGTTGGCCCTGCCCGTACTTCCTTCGATAGCCGATCTAGCCGGCCTACCGCGAACGGAGATGCTATGTCCGGTTGTTCGGAGGCCGGGCGATCTGTTCGACCTCGAACCGGCCAAGGCGGCGCAAGGCAGCCAGAATTCAACCGGTGTCGACCAAACATTCCGTATGACTGGGCGCGCTACGTCTGCCTGAATGTGTTGCCGCGCAGCTGGCTAGCCAACCGACCTGCGAAGCGAAAGGCTGGCGCTGTGCTCAGTCCGCCGGCCGGTTAAGGCAGTAGTGTGACAACCGAGGTCAATGCATCGACCAGCGCCTTGAGCATCCGGCCGTCTTTCACCGACGTCTGTAAGCGGACGTTACTTGGAAAGCCGATGATCACCGACCAACTCCAGCATGAGAAGTTGTCGAATACCGTTGCACTGGGCGCCCTCTCACCGGACGCGATCTCCTCGACCGCCTACGGCCCCGAGCAGATCATGGTCGAGCTGCTGCCGGCTGCGGGTATGGCGGCGTTCGTCATGTTGCTCCCGCTGATCGGTGTCATTCTGCTGATTCTGGTGCTGGTGGCCGCATCGTATCGCCAAGTTGTCATGGCCTACACCCGAGCCGGCGGCTCTTACGTCGTCGCTCGGGAGAACTTTGGCCCCCGGGTGGCGCAGATCGCCGCGGCCGCGCTGTTGATCGACTATGTGGTCACCGTCGCAATCCAGTGCGCGGCCGGGACGGTGGCGGTGGCCTCGGCGATACCGGCACTGGGTCGTTACAGCCTAGAGATCACCGTTGCCGCGGTGCTCGTCTTCTGTTACGCCAACTTGCGTGGGTTGCGAGAGGCCGGCCGGACATTCGCTGTGCCGACTTACGCTTTCGTCACCATGCTGACGCTGATGATCGTGATCGGCATTGCTCGTGAGGTGTTCGGGCATCTGCCGACATACGATCCGTATCAGGTTGCCGGCGCGGTGCAGATTCGCCAGGGCAATGGCCTCGTCATGGGCGCTTCGGTTCTGGTGATCTTGCGGGCGTTCGCCAACGGAGGCTCGTCGCTGACTGGGGTCGAGGCGATCTCCAACACCGTCAACCTCTTCCGCAAGCCGGTTGGCCTCAACGCGCGTCGGGTTCTCACGGTCATGGCCTGGATCCTGGGATTGTTGCTAGCTGGTGTCACTTGGCTTGGTCACGTCACCCGCGCCACGCCGCACCAGGCGGGATATCCGTCGATGTTGTCCGACATTGGCCGCGTCGTCTTTGGTCACGGCCTCATGGGCAACATCCTCTATTTTCTGTTGCAAGCGGCGAGCGCGGCCATCTTGTACAACGGTGCAAACACAAGCTTCAATGGCTTTCCAGCGCTTGCGAATTTCGTTGCCGAAGACCGTTTCCTGCCGCGCCCGCTGATGAAACGCGGTCATCGCCTGGTGTTCTCCAACGCCATCATCACGCTGACCGTCCTCGCGGTGGGACTGCTACTGCTGACCGGGGGATCCGTCAACGCGCTAGTGCCGCTTTTCGCGATGGGCGTGTTCAGTGCGTTCGCGATGGCCGGCTACGGCATGACCAAACACCATCTGACGCACCGTGGGCGCGGGTGGCGATACAAACTGGTGGTCAACCTCTCCGCGGGTATCTTGTCGACCCTGGTGGTGGGAATTTTCGCGGTGGCCAAGTTCCCCGAGGGGGCCTGGCTGGTCGTCATTGTCTTCCCCGTGCTGGTCTTCGCCCTGATCCGGCTCAACCGGCAATATCGCACCGAGGCCTCCGTTCTCGAGAGGTCGCGCACCGAACGCCCGACGTTCGACAGATATCCACGCCACCAGGTCCTGGTCTTCGTGGACTCGGTCGATCTTGCCGACATCGAAGCTCTCCGCTACGGAAACGGACTGCACGCCGACTCGCTGACCGCGGTGCACTTCGTGCTCGACGGGGCTCATGCTGCGCTGCTGCAGCAGCGCTGGGAGCTTTTCGATCATGACACCCCGCTGCGGTTGGTCGACTGCCCGGACCGGCACCTCAGTAGGGCCGCACACCAGCTTGTCCTGCAGGCCCTCATTGAGCATCCCGAAGCGAAAGTGACGGTGTTGTTGCCGCGCCGAACGTACTCGGCGCTGATGGGACGGCTGCTCCATGACCGCACCGGGGACAAAATGGCCCGGGTGATCAGCCGGATCCCGGGAGCGACCGCCCAGATCGTGCCGTACGACATCAAGTCCCGGATAGCACAGGTGACCGGCGCACGGTGACGGCATCGACCCTGCATTACGCGATTCACCCGACCCGGGATGAGGCCGTAACCATCGCCGGTGAGTCCGTAAAAAAAGCGTCAATAGCGGAGCGCCGGGCGCCACCGACGCCTAATTTCATTCCAGTCCTCATCTCGAGGATGAGGTGCACGGTGCCCACTGAAAACTGCCCAGAGCCCAGGATAAGTCGGCGGTCGATCTGATCGGCCCGCCCCGAACGGAGAACCTATGTCGGTGATTGCCTACGTCCTCTTGACAGTGGCGGTCTTCGCCCTGCTGGGAGTGGCGCAAAGGCTGATCGAGAAATTATGAGCTACGACAACCTGATCGGACTACTGCTGGCCGCGGTGCTCGCGGTTTATCTCGTTGCGGCCCTGATATTTCCGGAGAGGTTCTAGGTGGGCACCGAATCTGCGGGATTTGCCTTTTTCGCACTCATCGCGGTGGCGCTGGCCGCGATACACATACCGCTCGGTGACTACATGTACCGGGTTTACACCTCATCACGAGACTGGCGAGTCGAGCGGGTCATCTACCGCGTCATCGGCGCCGACCCCAAAGCCCAACAGCAGTGGGGCGCATACGCCCGAAGCATCTTGGCGTTCTCGGGGGTCAGCGTTCTGTTCCTGTTCTTCTTCCAGTTGCTGCAGGGCAGATTGCCGCTACACCTGCATGATCCCGCCACACCGATGACGCCGGCGCTGGCCTGGAACACCGCGATCAGCTTCGTGACCAATACCAACTGGCAGGCATACTCAGGCGAGTCGACACAGGGCCATCTGGTGCAGATGGCAGGGCTGGCTGTTCAAAACTTCGTTTCTTCTGCCGTCGGCATGGCTGTGGCGATTGCCCTGGTCCGCGGCTTCGCCCGTGTCAAAACCCTTGATTTGGGCAACTTCTGGGTCGATCTGGTTCGCGGTACGCTGCGTATCCTGCTACCGATGTCGCTGATCGGCGCCGTTACTTTGCTCGCCGGCGGCGTTATCCAGAACTTCCATCTGGGCGACCATGCGGTGACAACGCTGACGGGTGTGCACCAGACCATCACCGGAGGGCCGGTCGCCAGCCAGGAAGCAATCAAGCTGATCGGCACCAACGGAGGCGGCTTCTACAACGCCAACTCCGCTCACCCGTTTGAGAACCCGACGGCATGGACGAACTGGATCGAGATCTTTTTGTTGTTGGCCATCAGCTTCTCGCTGCCGCGAACGTTCGGTCGCATCGTCGGCAGCCGAAAGCAGGGCTACGCGATTGCCGCCATCATGGCTGTGCTCGCGCTGACCAGTGTTGTGCTCATCGAAATCTTCCAGTCGAGCCACCACGGCACCGTGCCGACAGCAGCCGGGGCTGCGATGGAAGGAATCGAGCAGCGTTTCGGCATTGCCGACTCCGCCCTGTTCGCCGACGCAACCACCCTGACGTCCACGGGTGCCGTCGACTCGGCGCACGACTCTTATACCAGCATGGGCGGGCTGATTCAGCTGTTCGACATGCAGATCGGTGAGGTGGCGCCCGGCGGGGTGGGGTCGGGCCTGTACGGCATGCTCATCATGGCGGTCATCACGGTGTTCGTCGCGGGGCTCATGGTCGGGCGCACACCGGAATATCTGGGAAAGAAGATCAGACCCCGCGAAATGAAGCTCGCCGCAAGCTATTTCCCGGTGACCGAGCTGCTCGTGCTGATCGGTACCGCGATTGCGATCGCCTATCCGGGGCCACGGGCCGGCATGGCGAACACGGGGCCGCACGGGCTTTCCGAGGTGCTCTACGCTTTCACTTCGGCGGCCAACAACAACGGCTCGGCTTTCGCCGGCCTGTCGGTAAACACCACCTGGTACAACATCGCCCTAGGCCTGGCGATGGTCGTCGGCCGATTTTTGCCGATAATCCTGGTGTTGGCGTTAGCCGGCTCGCTGGCTCGTCAGGGTATGACGCCGCAGTCCCCCGGCACCCTGCCCACCCATCGGCCACAGTTCATTGGCTTGGTGGCCGCCGTGACAGTCGTCCTCTGCGCGCTGACCTTCCTGCCCGCATTAGCGCTCGGGCCCCTCGCCGAAGGAATCCATTAGACATGCCGACTCCTCTGACTCATCCGGCCCGCGACATCGTTCACAGCCACCACCACCAACGGCACCATCACCATCCTGCGGGTGACGAACAGCAGGCGGGACGTGTCCGGGGCGGACTGCTCGACCCGATGCTGCTGGTCAAATCGCTACCGGATGCGTTGCGTAAATTCGACCCTCGGACCCTGTGGCGCAACCCGGTCATGTTCATCGTCGAGATCGGCGCCCTGTGGTCGACCGTGCTGACCGTCGACAGCTCGTCGTGGTTCGGCTGGCTGATCGTCTGCTGGCTTTGGCTCACAGTGCTTTTCGGCAACATCGCCGAGGCAGTCGCCGAAGGACGCGGCAAAGCGCAAGCTGACACCCTACGTAAGTCCAAGGCCGACACCATCGCGCGCCGACTGCGCGGCTGGTCACCCGGGAAAACCGGCTCCCCAGAAGACGTTCGTGCTCCCGAACTTCAGAAAGGCGACATCGTGGTCGTCGAAGCCGGCGAAATAATTCCCGGTGACGGCGAGGTCGTGGAAGGCATTGCCTCGGTCAATGAATCGGCCATCACCGGCGAATCAGCGCCAGTCATACGCGAGTCCGGCGGCGATCGCTCCGCCGTGACAGGCGGCACTACCGTGCTGTCGGACCGTATCGTGGTCCAGATCACCCAGGAGCCCGGCAAAAGCTTCATCGACCGAATGATCGCGCTGGTCGAGGGAGCCAACCGGCAGAAGACGCCCAACGAAATCGCGCTGAATATCCTGCTCGCGGCGCTGACCATCATCTTCCTGTTCGCGGTGGCGACGCTGCAGCCCCTGGCGATCTTCGCCAAAGTCAACAACCCTGGCGTCTCGGACACGGCCGCCCTCACAACCAACGGCGTCACCGGGGTTGTCCTGGTGGCCCTGCTCATCTGCCTGATTCCCACCACCATCGGCGCGTTACTGTCGGCGATCGGAATTGCCGGTATGGATCGGCTGGTGCAGCGCAATGTGCTGGCGATGTCGGGCCGCGCTGTCGAGGCGGCCGGGGACGTCAATACCCTACTGCTGGATAAGACCGGAACGATCACGCTGGGCAACCGCGAAGCTTCCGACTTCATACCCGTCAACGGGTTCACCCCAGCGGAACTCGCCGACGCCGCTCAGCTGTCCAGCCTGGCTGACGAAACCCCGGAAGGCCGCTCGATCGTCGTGTACGCCAAAACTGCCTACGGGCTGCGGGAACGCTCCCCGGGAGAACTGAGCCACGCGTCATGGGTGGAATTCACTGCCACGACAAGGATGTCCGGCGTTGACCTCATCGACCGGCAGCTGCGCAAAGGCGCGGCGAGCTCCGTGGCCAACTGGGTTCGTGACCAGGGTGGCGACATTCCCGATTCGCTGGGCGCGATCGTCGACGGCATCTCGGCCGCCGGCGGGACGCCGTTGGTAGTGGGCGAGGTAACCACTGCCGACGACAGCACCAAGAAGGCCGAAGTGCTCGGCGTCATCTACCTCAAGGACGTGGTCAAGCACGGCATGCGCGACCGCTTCGACGAGATGCGCAGGATGGGTATCCGCACCGTGATGATCACCGGTGACAACCCGTTGACCGCCCAGGCGATCGCCGATGAAGCCGGGGTTGACGACTTCCTCGCCGAAGCGACTCCCGAAGACAAGCTGATGTTGATCAAGCGGGAGCAGGAAGGCGGGCGGCTGGTGGCGATGACCGGTGACGGCACCAACGACGCACCCGCACTGGCTCAAGCCGATGTCGGGGTAGCGATGAACACTGGGACCGCTGCGGCCAAGGAGGCCGGCAACATGGTGGACCTGGACTCCGATCCTACGAAGCTGATCGAGATCGTCGAGATCGGCAAACAGCTGCTGATCACGCGCGGTGCCTTGAGCACCTTTTCCATCGCCAACGACATCGCCAAGTATTTCGCGATCATCCCCGCGATGTTCGTGGCGTTGTTTCCCGGGTTGGACCTGCTCAATGTGATGTGGCTGCACAGCCCGCAGTCGGCGATCCTGTCGGCGGTGATCTTCAATGCGATCATCATCGTCGCGTTGATCCCGTTGGCCCTGCGCGGTGTTCAATACACACCGAGTAGTGCGTCGAAACTGCTGAGCCGCAACCTGTACATCTACGGCGTGGGCGGTCTGATCGCACCGTTCATCGGGATTAAGGTGATCGACCTTGTTGTGCAATTCATCCCCGGGATGTGAGGACATGTCTTTTTCCAATGTGTTTCGTCAACACTGGGCGGCTCTGCGCGCGCTGATGGCGCTGACCGTCATCACCGGCTTCGCCTATCCCCTCCTGGTCTGGGGCGTCGCACAGCTGCCCGGTCTACACGCCAACGCTGAAGGTTCGATCATCACCGCTGCCGGAAAGCCGGTGGGCAGCAAGCTGATCGGTCAGCTGTTTACCGACAAAGAAGGCAACCCGCTGCCCCGGTACTTTCAAAGCAGGCCGTCGTCGGGTGGATCTGGGTACGATCCCACGGTTACCGGTGGCAGCAACCTGGGCCCGGAAAGCATGGTCGACACCGCCGCGGATCCTGCCAAGCTGGCGTCGGGAGCCGATCCGGCTGCTGCCGGATTCAAAGCCAGTCTGCTGACCCAGGTGTGTTCGCGCAGCGTCGCGATCGGCCGGCTCGAGGGTGTCGACGGCTCGCGTCCCTTCTGTACCGGCGGCGGTGTGGGAGCTGTGCTGTCGGTGATCGGGCCGCGGGACGCGAGCGGCAATGTGACTCACCCGACCGAGGTGATCAGCGTCAATGAGCCGTGCTTGAAGGCCGCGGGCGGGCCCGCAGAGGTTTTCCGGCCGATATACGAAGGCGTGCAGGTGAAGTGCGCCCGATACGGCGAGAACTACTCGACTGGACAGCTGGTCCCGATCCGCGGCGCCGCTCCCGAACATCCTGCGGTGCCCGCGAACGCGGTCACCGCCAGCGCCAGTGGCCTTGACCCTGACATATCACCGCAATACGCCCAGATCCAAGCGGCGCGGGTGGCCCGCGCGCGCAGCATCACTACCGCCCAGGTGCTCGATGCGCTTCACCATAACCAACACGATCGCCAACTCGGCTTTTTCGGTGAACCCGTTGTCAACGTTCTGCAACTCAACATTGAGCTCGATCGGCGGTATCCCGCGCCTGCCTGATCCGGGGTATCCCGTGAACTCTTGATGCATCCGGTGGATGATGTTCTGGTGACACCCGACAGTGCGGTTGCGCCAACAGTGACAAGGTCAGAAGAGTCGCCTGGCAGACGGGAGCCAGCGCGCCGACGCGGCGAGTTGCGAATCTACCTCGGCGCGGCCCCCGGCGTGGGCAAGACCTTCGCCATGCTCAACGAGGCGCACCGAAGGCTGGAGCGCGGCACCGACGTCGTCGCTGCGGTGATCGAAACGCACGGTCGCAAGAAGGTCGCGAGCCTGCTCGACGGCATCGAAGTCGTCCCGCCTCGGGTGATCAACTATCGGGGCAAAGACTTCGCCGAGCTCGACATCGAGGCGGTTATCGAGCGTCGCCCCCAAGTCGCGCTGGTCGACGAGTATGCCCACACGAACATCCCGGGCAGCGCCAATGCCAAGCGGTGGCAGGATGTGGAAGCTCTGCTCGACGCGGGGATCACCGTGATATCGACGGTCAACATCCAGCATCTGGAGAGCCTCAACGACGTCGTCGCGCAGATCACCGGAGTCGAACAACGCGAAACCGTGCCGGACGACGTCGTCCGCAAGGCGGCGCAGATCGAGTTGGTCGACATCACCGCCGAGGCTTTGCGGCGCCGGCTGGCGCACGGCAACGTGTACCCGCCGGAACGGATCGACGCGGCGTTATCGAACTACTTTCGTCCCGGCAATCTGACGGCGTTACGTGAACTCGCACTGCTGTGGCTGGCCGATCAAGTCGATGCGGCGCTGGCGAAATATCGCGCCGACAAGAAGATCACCGACACGTGGGAAGCCCGCGAACGGGTGGTGGTCGCCGTGACCGGCGGCCCGGAGTCCGAGACGTTGGTGCGCCGCGCCTCACGCATCGCCTCCAAGTCGAGCGCCCAACTGATGGTGGTACACGTGGTGCGTGGCGACGGCTTGTCCAGCGTGCCCGCGTTCCAATCGGGGAAGTTGCGGGAACTCGCAACAAGTTTGGGAGCGACGGTCCACACCGTCGTCGGCGACGACGTGCCGAACGCCCTGCTCGATTTCGCGCGCGAAAGCAACGCCACCCAGCTGGTGCTCGGCACCTCCCGCCGGTCCCGCTGGGCCAGCATCTTCCGGGAGGGAATCGGCGCGAGCACCATCAAGCGCTCCGGCAAGATCGACGTCCACATGGTCACCCATGCGGAGGCACACTCCGGGTTCTCGTTGTCATCGATTTCCCCTCGCGGTCGCAGGATCGTCTCGTGGCTGGCCGCCATCGCTGTCCCGTGGGCGCTCTGCGGTCTCACGGCGGCCTGGTTGGACCCGGTGCTGGACGTCGGCGGGAAGACTGCTGTTTTCTTTGTCGGGGTGATCGCCGTCGCACTGCTCGGCGGCGTGGCACCGGCCGTGATATCCGGCCTACTGTCCAGTGCTTTGCTGATGTGGTTTCTCACCGAGCCCCGGCATTCCTTCGCCGTTACCAACCCCAGCCACGTCGTCACCGAAGTTGTTCTGCTGGGTGTCGCGGTGAGCATCGCGATCCTGGTCGATACCGCGGCGACCAGGGCTCGCGAAGCCAAGCGGGCGACCCAGGAAGCCCAGTTGATGGCACTGTTCGCCGCCTCGGTGCTGCGGGGCGGTGACCTGGGGACCCTTCTTGAGCGGGTGCGGGAGGCGTACTCACAACGCGCGGTGAGCCTGGTGCGTGCCGGGGAAGGTGGCCGTGAGCTGGTCGCCAGTGCGGGCACCGACCCGTCAACGACCGCGGAGTCCGCCGACACCGCGGTCAAAGTGGGTGACGACGACTTTTGGATGCTGATGTCCGGACGGGCGTTGACCGGCCGGGACCGCAAAGTCCTTTCAGCTGTCGCCACCCAAGCCGCCGGGCTGGTCAAGCAGCTCGAACTCGTCGAAGAGGCCGGCAAAGCCGAATCGCTGGCGCAGGCCGACGAGCTGCGCCGCTTGCTGCTCTCGGCGTTGGGTCACGACTTGCGCACCCCATTGACCGCAGCCAAAGCGGCGGTCTCGAGCCTGCGCGCCGAGGATGTCGGTTTTTCCCCTGAGGACACCGCCGAATTGCTGGCCACCGTCGAAGAGTCCATCGACCAGCTGACCGCGCTGGTGGGCAATCTGCTGGACTCGTCCCGGCTGGCCGCCGGCGTAGTACAGCCGCAGTTGTCCACGGTCTACATCGAGGAGGTCGTGCAGCGCGCGCTGATGGGCATCGGCAAACACACCACCGTCCTCGGGCGGGGTAGCATCGACCGCGTCAAGGTCGAGGTCAACGGGACAATCGCGATGGCCGATGCAGGTCTGCTGGAGCAGGTGCTGGCGAACCTGATCGACAATGCGCTGCGGTACGCGCCTGACAGCATGGTGCGGATCAACGCGGGTCGAGTGGGAAAGCGCGTGCTGATTAACGTCGTCGACGAGGGGCCGGGCATCGCCAGAGACGTCGGCGAGCGAATTTTCGAACCGTTTCAGCGGCTCGGGGACAGCGACAACAACACCGGTCTGGGCCTTGGCCTGTCGGTGGCCAAAGGGTTCGTGCAGGCGATGGGCGGCACCATTCAGGCCACCGACACTCCCGGCGGCGGATTGAGCATCTCGGTGGATCTGGCGGCGCCGATGATTACCGCCGAAGACGATGCGGAGCGCGGGGGAACCCCAGCTTGATAGGTGACGACAGGGAAGAGGGGCGCCGATGACCCCAACCGGCAACAACGCCGAGCCGCGCTCGTGACCCGTGTCCTGGTGGTCGATGACGACCGGCAGTTGCTGCGGGCATTGCGAATCAACCTTTCGGTCCGCGGCTACGAAGTGTTCACCGCCGCGACCGGCTCCGGTGCGTTGGGCGCAGCCGCCGAGCACCACCCGCACGCGGTGATACTGGATCTCGGTTTGCCCGACATCTCCGGCGTCGAGGTGCTGGTCGGTCTTCGGGGCTGGATGTCGGCGCCGGTGATCGTGCTCTCGGCGCGGACCGATTCCGCTGACAAAGTTGGGGCGCTCGACGCCGGCGCCGACGATTACCTGACGAAGCCATTCGGCATGGACGAACTGTTGGCACGGCTGCGCGCCGCGGTGCGACGGGCAGCGGCTGCCCCCGGCGCTGACGATCCGGTGGTGGAAACGAAGTCATTCACCGTCGACCTGTCGGCCAAAAAGGTGATCAAAAACGGCAGAGAGGTTCACCTGACACCCACGGAGTGGGGAATGCTGGAAATGCTGGTCCGCAACCGGGGCAAGCTGGTCGGCCGCGAAGAATTGCTGCGGGAGGTGTGGGGGCCCAAGTATGCGAGAGAGACTCATTATCTGCGAGTGTTCCTCGCGCAGTTACGCCGCAAGCTCGAAGACGATCCGTCACGACCGAACCATCTCCTGACCGAAGCCGGTATGGGTTACCGCTTCGAGTCGTGACCGTGCCGCGGCCCACGTGACCGGGCCCTGCTTACTGGCCCGAAACCCGCTGTGCCGCAGCGGTATCCACGCATGACCGTCTCGGCGGCACGTCGGCCGAAGCGATGTCTTTCAGACCGCAGCGGTAGGCCCGTCACGGGCATTGCTCTTGCGGCGTTCGACCTCGTACCCGCGCAAATCCGGCAGGTGCAGACCAGTCGCTTTATAGTAAGCGCGTAGCGGTAACTATCAGCTTAAGTGGGTGTTTATGCCAGGTGGCGAGAAATCGGCCTCCACCGGTCGAGACGAGTCGATCGTCGCTTTGCGCCTCGGCCGGACGGCGGAAATCACCAACTCTCTAACGAATAAAGTTGCCGAACGGAGTTGCGCATCCATGCGCCCCTGACTGGTCGACTGAAAGCCGGCGCCGATGCTTCCCGTGCTGCTATTCCGGCGCTCGTCATACCTGCGTCCGCTTCCGATCGGAACTTCTGTGAAATGTCTGTCAACGCTGCTGACGGACAAGATTTGTTCGGAATCGAACCTGCCCGAGTAGCGTACGAGAACATGCCCCTCCACATCATCGTCAGCGGCGACGACGCGCTGGCGACGACAATTGTCGAGGAGCTGAACAGCGCCGGCGTAGATGTTGTCCGGCTTGCCAACTCCGAACCTACTCTGATCAGCACCGAGCTGGCCGACGCCGGGGTGGACAAAGCGGCGGCTGTCGTCTGCGCCGGCGATGACGACGCGAAGAACCTCGAAATCGCTTTGCTGGCAAGGAAAGCCAATCCGGCGACCCGCGTGGTGGCACGGCTTGCCAATGACGTGCTGCGCGAGGCGGTGGCCGACGACAACGGAGCCGGCGCCATCCTCGACGTCGCTGAGCTCGCCGCCCCGGCGATCGTCGAGGCGTGTTTGGCGCGTACCACCCACCCGTTCCAGGCGGCCGGAATCAAGTTCGCTGTCACCGGCGGCGAAGCTGCCCGGGAAGCGACCTTGCGCGAGCTCTACGGCGATCTGGCTCCGGTCGCGGTGATTCATGGTGAAGACTGCCCAACCCCGGGTGAAGTCGAGGTGTGCCCGGGCCGTGATCTGCACGTACACGCCGGTGACTGGACGGCGATGATCGGCACCGCCGACGAGGTCGCCGCGCGCGGCATCAAGATTGTCCGCTCAGCCACCACGCGTTCCCGCCAACCCCGTCTGCGTCGGTGGCTCGACGCTGCACGAGTCCTGCGCAACGACGTCAACCCGGCGTTCTATCCGATTTTCGCCGGCGTGATGACCCTGATTCTCGGCTCCGCAGCGTTGTTGCGGCTCAGCTACCAGGCGCCGCCGAAGATGTCGTGGGTGGACGCCCTGTATTTCACCGTCGAGACCATCACCACGACCGGCTACGGTGACTTCAGCTTTGCCCACCAGCCCACCTGGCTGAGGCTTTTTGCTGCCATGCTGATGTTCAGTGGCGTCACCAGTACTGCGTTGCTGGTCGCGTTTCGTAGCTGACGTGCTGTTGGCGCGCCGCTTCGTCTACTCGGCCGGCCGCCCCCGGGTCCGCCATCTGCGCAATCACATCATCGTCGTCGGGCTCAGCGCGCTGGGTATTCGCGTCGTTACCGATCTCGCTACGGCTGGCTACGACGTCGCGGTGATCGAGCGCGACGAGAACAATCGTTTTTTGTCCTCGGCGTTCGAACTCGACGTGCCGGTCATCTTCGGCGACGCGACGCTGCCTCAGACGTTGGAATCGGCGAGGGTCGAACGGGCCCGCGCGGTGGCGGTGTTGACCCGCGACGACATGATCAACATCGAGACTGGGATCGTGCTGGCCGAAATGCTGGGGACTCACGTGACGCCGGGCATCAACCGAACCGACGTTCCACTGGTGCTGCGCGTTTATGACCGGGCGCTGGGCCACGCGGTCGCGCAGCGGTTCGGTTTCGAGAATGTCCGCTCCACTGTCGAGCTGGCCGCACCGTGGTTCATCGGCGCCGCGATGGGACTGCAGGTCTTGGGGACGTTCTCGGTGTCGCAGAACTCCTTCGTGGTCGGCGGTATGCGGGTGGCCGCCGGTAGTGAACTCGACGGCATACGAATGTTCGAGTTGTCCACCCTGACACGCGTCATCGCCATCACCCGGCCGAACGCACTGGTCAAACTGCACCCGCGGCGCGACGCTCGACTGCGAGCCGGCGACACCGTTTACCTCGTCGGGCCCTATCGAGAATTGCTGAAAACGCTGGGCAAAGGCCAGCCGCCACAGCAGCCACTTACTGCGCGCGCGGCTCATGACGCGGATCTCACCGTCAGCCGCGAAGCGAAAACCGGCTGACGCACCTCGACGAAGAGCTCGATTGCTGCGCCGACACGCGCCTTCGTCGACCCCAGCGCAACAGGCAGCCGGCAATTATTCTGGCTCCGCGGTGAGCGTTGCCGCAGGAACCGGTGAGAATCCGGTAGGAATTTGTTCGGATTCCATCTTCGACTCATACTTGGTTCACTTGCGGGCAACGCTACGCCCGACGCGAACCTAGACTGACTAATGACGTTCGTCCAGCATCGCCGAGGGAAGGAACCCAAGTTGTGCGCGACTGACCAGCGGGCCACGCTGCCAGCGGCACCAGGGCCCCATGAAGCGAACCGCACTGACCGTGGAGGCGGTGCCGGCCTTGCCGAGGTGGCGGACCTGACAGCGACGCGAGTCACCGCGCAGGCCGCCGTAGTCGCCTCCGTAAGCCTCGCGGGCTGTACCGCGGCGCGTTAGGGGGCGGGCAGCGATGGACTACGCGATGTTGGCGCCGGAGATCAACTCCGGCCGACTCTATGCCGGTCCAGGCTCCGCTCCGATGCTGGCCGCCGCTGAGGCGTGGGAGAAGTTGGCCGCCGAGCTGTACTCGGCGGCCAACTCCTATCAAGCGGTGGTGTCGGCGCTGACCGCCGGACCGTGGTTGGGCCCTTCTTCGGCGTCAATGGCAGCCGCGGCGGCGTCGCACGTGACGTGGCTGAACGGCACCGCCGCGCAGGTCGAAGAAACCGCGACGCAAGCCAAATCCGCGGTCGCCGCATACCAGGAGGCGTATGCGGCAGTCGTGCCGCCGCCGGCCATTGCGCTCAACCGCAGTGTGCTTGCCAGGCTGCTAGCGACCAATGTGTTCGGGCAGAACACCTCTGCGATTGCCTCCGTCGAAGTCCCAGTACGCCGAGATGTGGGCCCAGGATGCTGCGGCGATGTACGGCTACGCGGGTTCGTCGGCAGCTGCGACGACGCTGACACCGTTCGCTGCACCCCAACAGAACACTGACTCGGCAGGCCCGGACGCTCAAGCCGCGGCGGTGAATCAGGCCGCGGGAACCTCAGCCGGCAATACCCAGAATCTCCTGTCAGAAGTCCAGCAAGCGCTCACACAGGTGCCCAACGCGCTGCAAAGTCTGGCCGCGCCGGCACAGGCCTCCGATCCGTTGACCACACTGAGCAACCTTGTCTCGGTGTTCCTCGATTTGCCGGCCGACGTGGTCACCATCGGTACCGCAGTTCCCCTTGGCACGGTGAGTCTGGTGGCCCTTCCGTTCGACATCGGCAGTTACGGCACCGGTGTCCACACCGATGACATCGTCAGCGGGTGGAACGGAGAAGAGTCCTTCCCGGGAACCGGGCCGGCCCCCGTCAAAGAATTCCCGGCGCCCCTGACCGGTCTGCGGCCGACCCCGGCGTCGGTGCCCGCTCTCTCGGCCGGTCTCGGCGAGGCTAAGACGGTCGGTGCGATGTCGGTGCCGCCGACCTGGAGCCTGGCCACCCCCGCGGTACGCCCGGTCGCATACACATTGCCCGCACTGCCACCAGAGTCGATGCCTGCCGTCACGGCCGGGCTGGCCGGGGAGGGTTCGACACTCGGGTCGAGTTCGACGTTGAGCGAGATGGCGCTCGCGGGCATGGCCGGACGTGCCATGGCCGGCACGCTGGCCACCGGGACCGGCAAGACTGGCGGCAAAGCACCGCGACGCGAACGGGCACCGGCTGGCGAGGGCAGCAAAGCGAAGGCCGCTGACGGTGCGGTGACCGACGACGACAACACAGCATCGCAAAATACCCCTCGAGCCGTCGTCACCGGTGTCGCGGCCGAGCTGCGCGAGTTTGCCAAACTCCGCGACGAAGGAATTCTGACCGACGAGGAATACACCGAACAGAAGAACCGTCTGCTCGGGCGCTGAGGCACCGCCGACCGCGCGGCGCGAGCGCACGTACTTCGAAACGAGGGATTGCGCAGCAATGGATTTCGGGCTCTATCCGCCGGAGATCAACTCCGGCCGGATGTATACCGGTCCTGGCTCTGGGCCTCTGCTGGCTGCTGCGCAAGCCTGGGGCGGCCTGGCTGACGAGCTGGACACGGCAGCCAGCTCGTATCAGTCGGTGGTGGCCGGGCTGACTGCCCAAGCATGGTCGGGCCCATCGTCGACGTCGATGGCGGCAGCGGCCGATTCTCATGTTGCATGGCTTGCCGTCACCGCTGCGCAAGCCGAGGAAACCGCGAACCAAGCGCGGGCCGCGGTCGCCGCCTACGAGGCGGCGTTTGCAGCGACGGTGCCCCCCGAAGTGGTCGCCGCCAACCGCAGCTTGCTGATGGTCCTGGTGGCAACCAACTTTTTTGGACAGAACACGCCGGCGATCGCGGCCACCGAGGCCCAGTACGCGGAAATGTGGGCGCAGGATGCCGCCGCGATGTACGGCTATGCGGGTTCGTCAGCAGCCGCAACCACACTGACGCCCTTCAGCGCACCGCAGCAGAATACGACTTCGGCTGGCCAGGCCGCCCAAGCCGCGGCGGTCAACAATGCCGCCAGCACCTCGGCCGGTAACGCCCAGAGCACCGTGTCGTCCATTCAACAAGGGCTGTCCGCGGTGCCCAACGCCCTGCAGAGCCTGGCGACTTCGGCGCCGGCCCAGGCTGCAGACCCGTTGGGCACATTGAGCAATTTGATTACTGTGTTTCTCAGCACACCAGCCAGCCTGACCGACGTTGCCTTCACACTGCCGGCGGACATTCTCGGCGGCCCGATCGACCTCCCGTTCAGTGTGGGCGGCTTCCTCACCGGTGTGAGCACCGACAACGTCATCAGTGGCTGGAACGGCGAAGAAGTCTGGCCGGGCACCGGTCCGGCACCGGTACAGCCGTTCCCGGCGATCGTAACGAACTCCGGCCAGAGCGCGGTGGGCCCGACATTGTCCGCAGGACTCGGCGAAGCAGACACCGTCGGGGCGTTGTCGGTACCGCAGGCCTGGACAATGGCCGCCCCAGAACTACGCAGCCTGGCGTACGCACTGCCTGCCGCCGGCGATGGCGCAGCCGCGACCGCGGCGGTCGAAGCCTCCTCGGGAAGCACTTTCAGCGAGCTTGGCCTGGCGGCTATGACCGGGCGAGCCATGGCGGGGCCGCCGAACAATAGCGTCGAGGACGCCAAGCCAACGATCGGCAGACGGGTGGCCGCCTTTGCGGGAGAACCGACACCAGACAGTACCGGCGAAGCATCACACGCCAATCCTCGGATCGTGGTCACCGGGGTCGCGGCGCGAATACGTGACATCGCCAAGCTCCGCGACGAGGGCCGTCTGACAGAAGAGGAGTACACCGAGCAGAAACGCCGGCTGCTCGGACGCTGACTATCGTGTGCTCCTCGGTTGAAAGGCGACGCGATCAACCGGCAATGGACAGCGCGATGCCGTCCAAGATGTCACGCTCGCTGACGACCAGGTCCTCGATGCCGCCGCGACTGCGCAACAGCTGTGCCAGCTCTTCGACGATGATGGCTCCCGCGCCGATCACGTCCGCGCGTCCCGCATGCATCGGCCTCAGTGCTGCACGCTGTGCCCGCGTCATGCCGATCAACTGCTCGCAGGTGCCCAGCAATCGATCGATGCGAACACGCGAAAGGTGAATAGCCGCAGAATCATACGTCGTCATGTCCTGCGCCAGAGCCGACAGAGTCGTCATCGTCCCGGCAACCCCGACCCACGTTCGGGCCTGCTCGACCGGAACCTCCCGCAGCGCCGCACCGAGCCGCTCACGCACGACCGCTCGGGCGCTGGCCACTTCTTGTTCAGTCGGCGGGTCGGTGTGCAGACAACGCTCGGTCACCCGGACACAGCCGATGTCAGCCGAATGACTCGCCCGCACAGCGTCATTCCCGAGAACGATCTCGGTGGATCCACCGCCCAAGTCCACGACAACGAAAGGACCCGTCGCTGCGTCTAATTCGATTACCGCGCCATGGAAGGACAGTTTTGCTTCCTCCGCTCCGCTGATCACCTCCGCGACCGCCCCGGGAACCGCAGCGCCCAACTCGTCGGCAGTCATGGCGAAGAAGAGATCACGGTTGGCCGCATCACGGGCTGCTGACGTCGCGACCATCCGCACCCTTTCGACATGGTGCTGCTTCAACAGCACCGCGTAGTCGGCAAGCGCAGCGCGTGTGCGGTCCAGCGCCTCGGGCCTGAATCGACCCGTCGCGTCGACTCCCTGGCCCAGGCGGACGATGCGCATCTCGCGGTGCAGGTCGCGCAGTCCGTCGCCCACTTGAGCGGCGATCAGCAACCGGATCGAATTGGTGCCGCAATCGATGGCCGCGACCGTCGTCATGTCCACTGTCCCGCCACCAGGATCCCGGCCATCGACGGTTCGCCGGCCAACAGCCTGAGCGCCTCGTCACCCAACGGATTGACTCCCGGGCCCTTGGCCAACGAATGAGCTATCAACACATGCAAGCACTTGACCCGGTCGGGCATACCGCCGGCAGAGAAGCAGGTGTCGAGCGGCTCGATCGCGTCGCGCTCGGCAAGATACAAGCGATGAGCGCGCAGGTATGCGGCGGCCAGCTCGGGTTCGTTGCGCAGACGCTCGGTCATCTCCCCCATCAGCCCGGCCGACTCCAGTCTGCTCGCGGCGGCGGTCAAGACTGGATGCGTCAAGTAATACAACGTTGGAAAGGGCGTTCCATCAGCCAGGTTCGGCGCCGTTTTCACCACACCGGGCTGACCATTAGGGCAGCGGTAGGCGATCTCAAGCACAGCACGCGGCGTGCGGCCGAGCTGCCGTGCCACCGCCTCGAGGTCGGCTGGGTCAACCACCGGGAGGCGGTGACGCAGACGCGGGCGGAGGATGCGGAGCATCGGCAATCGTGTGCCACAGCGACGTGTACCAGGGATCAGTACTGGACGAGGTGGTCGCCTCGGGCCCCGGCTGGTTCGGCGCAGTGGCGCTCGGCGGAAGCTGAACTTGATAGGGGATATCGCCGGGAAGCACAAAGCCGAGACGCTCACGAGCTTGCGCTGCAATGTAAGCCGGGTCGGCCAACTTGACCTTCTGCTGCTCGAGATCGGCAATCCGCTGACGCAGCGCGGCTTCGGTGGCCGCCAGTTGGTGCATCTCTGTTCGTTGGGCAAAGAAAGTACGTACCGGGCCGGCAATGGTCAGCGTCAATACGCACACCACCGCAGCCAGGATTGCTGCCCGCCGCGCGGTGAAGCCCAAGCGTTGTTCTATTCGTTGTTCGGCCGCTGCGTTGATCGACTGCGCGATGGGCTTCGCGACCGGCTCTTGCTGCCTTGACACGCTGCGGGCACGCGCCGGTGCGGACACCTTGCGCGGCCGGCCGGACCCCGAATCGCCACCGCGACCCGGTCGCGACGCCGGCGAGCGCCGCTTCGAGTCAGGCCGCTTGGCTTCGGACATCGTGATAGGCCGCCGCTATCTGGATTCTGGCGTGTACCGGGGAAAGGCGAGATCTCCCGCGTAGCGGGCAGCATCGCCAAGCGCTTCTTCGATTCGCAGCAGTTGGTTGTACTTGGCGACGCGCTCGCTACGTGCCGGCGCGCCGGTTTTAATCTGTCCGCAGCCGACAGCAACGGCAAGATCGGCGATTGTGGTGTCTTCTGTCTCGCCGCTGCGGTGGCTCATCATCGTCCGATATCCGCTGTGGTGAGCCAACGCCACCGCGTCCAGCGTTTCGGTCAGAGTCCCGATCTGGTTCACCTTGACCAGCAACGCGTTCGCCACACCCTTTTCAATGCCCTCCTCCAGCCGCTCGGGATTGGTGACGAACAGGTCATCGCCCACGATCTGCACCCGGTCACCCAAGACTGCCGTGAGCGCCGCCCAACCTTCCCAGTCATCTTCGGACAACGGATCCTCGATCGACACCAGCGGATAAGAATCGATCAGATCGGCATAGACATCAGCCAGCTGCGAGGCAGTGAGCGTCTGGCTCTCGAACGAGTATCCCGCGGTGTCGTAGAACTCGGTCGCCGCGACGTCGAGTGCCAACGCCACATCGGCGCCCGGCCGGTAGCCGGCGGCTTGGATGGCGGAAGTGATCAGGTCGAGCGCGGCCCTGGTACCCGCGACGTCGGGCGCGAAACCGCCCTCGTCGCCCAGGCCGGTGGCCAAGCCCTGCTTTCTCAAGACCGACTTCAAAGCGTGATAGACCTCGGCCCCCCAGCGCAGCGCCTCGGCGAAGCTGGGCGCCCCGATAGGGGCCACCATGAACTCCTGAACATCGACACCGGTGTCGGCGTGGGCGCCCCCGTTGAGGATGTTCATCATCGGAACCGGCAAGATGTGCGCGTTGGGTCCCCCGATGTATCGGAACAACGGTAATTCCGCGGAATCGGCGGCTGCTTTGCTGACCGCCAACGAAACACCCAGAATCGCATTAGCGCCCAACCGGGACTTGTCCGGCGTGCCGTCGAGGTCGACCAGTGCTTGGTCGACCAATCGCTGATCGTCGGCGTTGAGGCCGATCACCGCCGGTGCGATTTCGTCAAGAACGGCCCGCACGGCTGTCTTGACGCCCTTGCCGCCGTAGCGGTCTCCGCCGTCACGGGACTCGACGGCTTCGTGCTCACCGGTCGACGCACCCGACGGCACTGCCGCCCGGGCGAACGTACCGTCTATGAGCGCGACCTCGACCTCGACCGTCGGGTTGCCGCGGGAATCGAGTATCTCGCGGGCTCCAACCTGTTCGATTATGGGCACTTGAATTCTCCTCGGATGGCAAGCTCCGCTCGGCTCCCTCTCGGGTCGCAACGGCCCGCATCGTCGCCGGGCGCGTCATAGCTTAATGCCGTGGCTGCTCAGCCGGGTCTCACAGCGGGTGTCCCTTTGCATATGCAGTCGCCCAGTCTCGCACTGCCCGTGCGTAGGCGTCCGAATTGTTGTAGGCCCTCAGCGCGGTCACCCATCCTCTCGGAGTCTCGAGATCTTTTCCGCGCCAACATAGATATCCAGCTGCCGATAAAGCGGCGTCGTCGATGTTGTCGACGCTGACGATGCCGTCGTTGTTGGCGTCGACTCCGTACAACCGCCACGTTTCCGGAATGAATTGCATCGGACCCATAGCCCGGTCGTTAGCGGAATCGCCGTCCATGCCGCCCGAGTCGCTGTCGACGATGTGCAGCGTGCCGCTTGTTCCGTCCAACCGCACACCGCGGATGGGCGGCCGCACATCACCGTTGGGCTCCACCGTCGCATGGTGGTAGGTGCCGTGGTGGCTTTCGACTTGCCCGATGCCGGCCAGCGTCGTCCAGGACAGCTGGCATCTCGGGTTCTCGACTTCCGCGACGCGAGCTGAATAGGCGTAGGCCTCCAGCGAGATGGTCGGGATCCGTAGCGCGCCGGACCGCTCGGCAGCCCAATCGTGCAGCTGGTCGGCGGGGCGACCCTTCGCGTGCGTGTTCACAGGCGGCACCGGATCGCCGGCCGGCGGTGGAACTCCTTTGGGAATGTAGGGGCCGAGCTGCCAAGTGCAGCTCGACGCCAAGAGCAGTGACGCCGCCCCCACGACGGCGACCGCCCGCAGCCAACGGATCGGCGACACAACACTCCCCTAAACTGCTCCTGATCACGACCATCGTCCCATGGCTGGAGGAGTGCTCAGGCGTCCCGGGGCCGGCGAGCCCGGCAGATTTGTCGCCGTCGAGTCGGTGATCTACTGGGACCGAGGTAGACCTCGCGAATCTTCACTCGAGGCGATTCAGCCAATTTCCTGCGATATTCAGCAGAAGCACGCAAACCAGCAAATAAGGGAAGGCTTGCCGACTCAGATGTCGGCACACGTTGTACTCCCGAAAGAGGCACCGCGTGTGGCGAAAGAAGGAGCCACCCTCAAGGTAAGGCGCCTATTCGTCGAGCGCTTCGAACGCTTCCTGCGCTGCTGATTCGCCTGGCGCCACCTCATCGGCCGCTGATCGCTGGTCCGGGTTGGCTTCGCCAGAATCGGCTGGCTGGGATGAATCCGGCTCTGCGATGGGCTGCTCGGGCGGTTCCGGCGCTTCCTCACTGCCGACGGCTTGCTCGGCCCGCGGCCAACGGGCGCGCCACTCTTCCTCCGTAATCACGCCAAGTGAAGCGACATCCAACTCCAGGGCAAGTCCGTAGCCGCTACGTCCAGCAGCGATTGCTCGTTCTGTGCGACGCACGACTTCCATGAATTCCAACACCGCTGAACGCAAGGCATTCTCGGCATCACCAGCAGGCGTGACGGTGATCGCTGTAACCGCTTCAGGCACCAGATCAGCCGGCAAGCCGGCGTTAATTACCCGTCGAACTACCTTTTGCGCCAGTGCCAGCGCGGGCTGAGCGGTGGGTACATCATCGAGTACGGATTGGCGCGGTTTCTCACCCGCCTTACGCTTTTCCCATTGAGCCAGTTGCTCGTCGAGTGAGATCTCTTCGCCGGCAAGCACTCCGGGGACGCGGTTACCGAGCTTACGAACCAGCGTGTCGGCAACCTCATCGATGGTGAACGGATGCTGCGGCGCTTCCTCCGCAATGCGCGCGTGAAAAAGCACTTGTAATAACACGTCTCCGAGTTCTTCACGCAGTTCGTCAACGTCTCCGCTGCGCACCGCGTCGAATAACTCGTAAGTCTCCTCCAGTAAGTATCGGCGCAACGAGTCGTGCGTCTGTTCACTTTCCCATGGACCGGCCGTGCGTAACTTGTCCATCATTGCGACGGCATCGATCAGTCTTTCGCCACGTGGCGATTCGGGCGCCGAAATCAACCTGTCCCCGGCCGCCAGTCGCGCGGTCACCTTAGGGTGATTGGCATCAGACGACAAGAGCACCGGGGCGTCGGAACCAGTGTGCGCCGGTCGGGCGGCAGGCAGCGACCACGCCACTGCCACCGGCATCTCCTCGGTGTATTGCACCTCCCCGCCGAGCAGATCAATGGCTTCCACCGGCACCAACGACGGGCGGCGTGGGTCGACTAGAACGACGGTCATCGCGCTCGTCACTCCTCACTCGACGTTGTCGCCGTATGCGTTTGCCCAACCAGCCCTCGGGCTTGTCCACCGCCCGCATCGCCGACGGCCGGAATGGAGTTCGTTATATCAATGGGCTTCGGCGATGCTCCATTCAGTGCCGACACCAAGTCGGCCACCATTTGAACCAACTCCAGATCGCGGATGCGGGAGGCGCCGATGCCGTTGCCGGTGCGCGGAATCGGGGCTTGAACGGTGGCCGTGGTGGCGCGGTAGTGGGCACCCGGGTACCGGCGCGCCAGACGCACCTGGACAGAATCCAGCAGCGTCACCGGCGAAAGCCGCACCGTGGCCCCCGAGGTTGTGCTCACGTCCGTGATGCCGGTGTCGCGGCACCGTAACCGCAGTCGCGCCACCGCCACCAGCCTCCGGCCCGGCTCGGGCAGCGGACCGTAGCGGTCGGTGAGCTCCTCGACCACAGTGTCGATGGCGGGCTCGTCGGCCGCCGCGGCCAGCCGCCGATACCCCTCCAACCGCAGCCGGTCGCTGGCGATGTACTCCGGCGGCAGGTGGGCGTCGACCGGCAGGTCGATGCGCACGTCTCTCGGCTCTTCGGCGGTGACCACGGTCCTGCCGTCGGCGGCCGCGCGATACGCTTCGATCGCTTCGCCGACCAGCCGAACGTAGAGGTCGAACCCGACACCGGCAACGTGTCCAGACTGCTCGACGCCCAGCACGTTGCCCGCTCCGCGGATTTCCAAGTCCTTCATGGCAACCGCCATGCCGGCGCCCAATTCGTTGTTCTGCGCGATCGTCGCCAGCCGGTCATATGCCGTCTCGGTCAGCGGAACCTGCTGGGGATACAAGAAATAGGCATAACCACGTTCTCGGCTGCGCCCGACCCGGCCTCGCAGTTGGTGCAGTTGGGCCAAGCCGAAGGTGTCGGCGCGTTCGACGATCAGCGTATTGGCGTTCGAGATGTCCAGCCCGGTCTCGACGATGGTCGTGCACACCAGGATGTCGTATTCACGGTTCCAGAAACCTTCGACGGTGGTTTCTAACAGGTCTTCGTGCATTTGGCCGTGCGCGACGGCGACCTTGGCTTCTGGCACCAGTTCCCGCACCCGCGCTGCGGCCTGGTCGATGGAGCTGACCCGATTGTGAACGTAGAAGGCCTGCCCGTCGCGCAGCAGCTCTCTGCGCAGTGCCGCGCCGACTTGTTTGTCGTCGTGCGGTCCGACGTAAGTCAGCACAGGGTAGCGCTCTTCGGGTGGCGTCAATATGGTCGACATCTCGCGGATACCCGCCAAACTCATCTCCAGCGTGCGCGGAATCGGAGTCGCGCTCATCGTCAGCACGTCGACGTTGGTCCGCAGCGATTTGATGTGCTCCTTGTGCTCGACGCCGAACCGCTGTTCCTCGTCGACGACGACCAAGCCCAGGTTTTTCCAACGCACCCCGGTCTGCAGCAGCCGATGGGTGCCGATCACGATGTCGACGCTGCCGTCGGCCAGCCCATCGAGGACGGCGCGGGATTCAGCGGCGTCGGTGAATCGGGAGAGGCCCTGGACGGTCACCGGGAAACCGGCCATTCGAGAACCGAACGTTTGCAGATGCTGGTCGGCCAGCAACGTGGTGGGCACCAGAACCGCGACCTGCTTGCCGTCTTGAACCGCCTTGAAGGCCGCCCGCACGGCGATCTCAGTCTTGCCGTATCCGACGTCGCCGCAGATCACCCGGTCCATCGGCACCGGCTTTTCCATATCGACTTTGACCTCGGTGATCGCGGTGAGCTGATCGACGGTCTCGGTGAAGCCGAACGCGTCCTCCATCTCGGCCTGCCACGGCGTATCCGGCGCGAATGCATAGCCCGGGGTGGCCTGTCGTTTGGCGTACAGCGACACCAGCTCACCGGCGATCTCTCGAACGGCCCGGCGCGCCTTGGTCTTGGTGTTGGCCCAGTCGCTGCCGCCGAGCCGGCTCAGCGCCGGCGCCTGCCCACCGACGTAGCGCGACAACTGGTCCAGGGAATCCATCGGCACATAAAGCTTGTCCGAACCGCCGCCCCGCTTACTCGAGGCGTACTCAAGTACCAGATACTCGCGCCGGGCTCCGCCAACGGTGCGTTCGGTCATCTCGACAAACCGACCGATGCCGTGCTGATCGTGCACCACGAGGTCGCCGGCGGTCAACGCCAGCGGATCGACGACGTTGCGGCGCTTGGCCGCCAGCCGTTTGCCCTCCGCCGCGGTCACCCTGTTACCGGTCAGGTCGGTCTCGGTGATCACCACCAGGTTGACCGGACCACCTGGTATCACAAAGCCGTCGCGCAGCGGACCCTGCAGCACGCCGACGACGCCCGCTCGGGGTTTCTCACCGGGCTTTAATAGCGTTGCGGGCGTGTCTGATTCGCCCAGCCGCTCGACGACGCGATGCGCGGTTCCGGTCCCGGGTGTGACGATGACGGCGTACCCGTCGGTGCTGACATGCGCTCGCAACATCGCGAAGATGCTTTCGATATCACGCTGATGCCCCCGGGCTGACGGGGCTTTGCGAATCTCCAATTCGATCGCGGACTCATCCGACAACTGGCTCAGCGCCCACCACGGATGACCGGAGCGCCGTACGGCCTCGCGCACGTCGTCGAGTGCGGCGAATCCCGATCCGCCGAGCTGCTCGATGTCAACGGGTGCGTTCGCTCCCAGGGCTGCCACGGACCACGACGCCTCCAGGAATTCGCGACCGGTCTGGATCAGGTCGGCCGCCCGGGTACGGATCTTCTCTGGGTCGCACAGCAGCACCGGCGTGCCCTCGGCCAGCTGATCTGTCAGCAACGACGCGTCGCCGGGGCGCAATACCGGCAGTAACGCCTCCATCCCGTCCACCGGGATGCCTTCGGCCAGTTTTGCCAGCATGTCCGCGACGCTGCCGGTGACGAAATTTTCGGGTCCGCGAGCCTGCCGAGCCAACTGTGCGGCCCGCGCGCGAACGTCTTCGGTAAGCAGCAATTCACGGCAGCCGACCGCCACCATGGTATCCACCCTGAGCTCAGGTATGGACCGTTGATCGGCCACCGAGAACATGCGCATCTCGCTGACCTCGTCACCCCAGAACTCGATACGGACCGGGTGCTCGGCGGTGGGCGGGAAGACGTCGAGGATGCCGCCTCGCACCGCGAACTCGCCGCGCCGCCCCACCATGTCTACCCGCGTGTAGGCCAGCTGGACCAGCCGCGCCACCACGTCTTCGAAGGCCACTTCGTCTTCGGCCGCGAGGGTGACCGGCTCGAGCATGCCCAGCCGCGGCGCCATCGGCTGCAATAGCGAGCGCACGGCGGTTACCACCACCTGCAGCGGCGGTCCCAACCGGGGATCCTGCGGGTGGGCCAGTCGGCGCAGGACCATCAGCCGAGCACCGACCGTCTCCACACCAGGTGATAGCCGTTCGTGCGGCAGAGTCTCCCACGACGGGAAGTGAGCCACCGCCGCACCGAAGACGCCGCGCAGCTCAGCCGTCAGATCCTCGGCTTCGCGACCGGTCGCCGTGACGACCAGCAACGGGCCTTGACGGGCCAGCGCGCTCGACACCAATACCCGTGCGCTGGCCGGACCGACCAATGTCAGATCGGTCGGGCGATCCGCGACGAGCTCGGAAAGTCGGTGCAGCGTCGGCGCGGTGAGCGCCACTTCTACCAGCCCCGCGATCGGGGCGGCTGGGCAGGCAGGCCCCGGTGCGGTCATGATCTAGTCATTCTATGCGTCGCGCCAATCCCGTTGTGGCCTCGGGCGACTCGGGTGAGCTCCACCACGGCGCCGCCGTCCGGCGTCCCACATCGGCGCAACGCCGCTTCTATTCGTCGCGCAGCCGAGGGTCGGCTTCGAGGTGCGTAAGCCCATTCCACATCAGATTGACCAGGTGCGCAGCGACGACTTCCTTCTTGGGTTCGCGGGTGTCGAGCCACCATTGTGCTGTCATCGACACCGAGCCCACCAGCGCCTGGGCATACAGCGGAGCCAGTTCCGGATCCAGTCCACGGCGGGAGAAGTCGCCGGCCAATATCGAGCTGACCTGGCTGACCGCGTCGTTGAGCAGGCTGGAGTAGGTGCCCGAACTGATCGACGCGGGCGAGTCGCGGATCATGATCCGGAATCCGTCGGTACGTTCTTCGACGTAGGTCAGCAGCGCCAGCGCCACCCGCTCGACGCGCACGCGAGAACGGTTATTGGTCAGTGACGACGTGATGCCGTCCAGTAGCGCCGACATCTCTCGGTCGACGACCACGGCATACAGCCCCTCCTTGCCGCCGAAGTGCTCATAGACGACAGGTTTGGACACGTTTGCCCGTAGTGCGATTTCCTCGATCGAGGTGCCCTCGTAGCCGCGTTCCGCAAACAGTGACCGCGCGATGTCGATCAGTTGAAGGCGGCGCTCGGTCCCGGTCATCCTGGCCCGCGGCGCTCGCACCTCCTTCTCCGGCGCAGCCACTCCCCCAGCGTATCGGCTCGGAAGAGCTGAAACGCCCGGTTCACGTCCCGGCCGCGGCCGCCTCCTCCTCGGGCCGTAACCGGCCCGCATCGTCACCGGACTAAAGTCTTCCGGGGAAACCGGTGCAAGGGTCGGTCCGAATGGTCGATCACTCGCCGCACCAATCCGTCGTGGTGTAATCGGCAGCACATCAGATTTTGGTTCTGAGAGTTCAGGTTCGAGTCCTGGCGACGGAGCTTGCATGGCGCTCGGCGCAGGACCGGCTGCCGTCCGCTGCACAGCGACGCTGTTGACACGAGCAAGTCATCTAGTAGTTTCGCGCCAGATCAGCAACCTTCTCATGCTGGTGAGCTCGGTATTGCTCAGTGCGAGCCAGCTCAACCTCGCGGTTTGGTCCACGCCGCTTCTGCAACCGTGAGGAGGAAATGCGGCAGACAAGATACTGCGCTTTTCAACGATGGAAGGCGTCACCTTCGCCGGCACGACCCTTTCACGCCGCCCGCGGCCGGTTCGCTTTCCGGTTTGTCCGCTAAGTTAGATGGGTGCGATCAGTAGTTGGTCCACAAAGCCGGCCTTTGCCCAATTCTGCGTCCACGGCACGTCCAACTTTCGGATAATTCCGCGCTTGAACAGTCGAAGACTTATCGCCCGCTCGGCAATGCCGACCATAAGTACCGTCGCGGTGCCCTTTATGGCCTCACTAAACGTATTGCCGCTCCAACCGATATCTTATTTGCTTCAAGGAAAAATTTGAAGCAGCCGAGGCACGGGCGCTCCGACGGTCGCGATGGTTCGGCGATTTCACCTGATCAAGTCGCCGTAGCCAGCTTCTGACGGCAGGACCCGCCAGTCCACGGTCGGTTCTGACCGGCTTGAGAAGCACCAGCAAATTAGGCGCCGCTTGCTGCCTTAGGAAAATGTTGGATTGGTGCTTTACAGTTGATGTTTGTTTGGTCACGCCAGGGGTAATTGATCTATCCTAGTCGTCAGTTTGTGTGAGGTTTGTTCCTAACCTTAAATATGTTTATCGCTATCTACAAAACTAAAAGAAGGTTTCACGGGGTTCGTACGGGGGCTCGGTATGTAGAGCCGCCGACTTCGTTCTGTAGGTGCTCGAAATGGCCCTCCGACAGACTGCCTGGGCCGTCCTGACAGGAGAGGACGTTGATGACCGTCACGCAGCTGGACACCGCTGGGGCCGATGATCTCGTATTACGAGAAGGCCTCAGCTGGCGCGACCACGAAACCAACTGCACGTTGGTGGTTTCCCAACCGTCGGCCGATCCCAGCCTGTGGCACGAGTATGGACTGGGCGCTGAGCGCAGTTACCGTAAACGCGGCGTTGAGTGCGCTCTGGACCTCAGCGCGCTGAAAACCGGAACCGACACCGTAATGTTTTTCGTCGTGGTCGACGATTCGGGGCAGATGGTGGCGGGTGTCCGAGCCAAAGGACCGTTACAGGCACCCGAGGATTCCCATGCGGTCGCCGAATGGGCGGGCCAGCCAGGCCAGCATGCCGTCCGCGACATGATTGCTGACCGCATACCGTTCGGCATCTTGGAAATGAAGTCGGCGTGGGTGACCGATGATCCGGACCGGCACCGCGCGTTGAGCACGGCGCTGGCTCGAAGCGGTTTCCACATGATGGCTCTGCTCGGTGCGCAGTTCTGCATGGCCACGGCAGCGGCGTACGTGTTGAACCGCTGGCGTTCGTCCGGGGGCGTGGTGGCAGCCATTCCAGCAACTCCTTATCCCGACGAGCGCTATCAAACGAAGATGATGTGGTGGAACCGACGCGATTTCGTCAAGCACGCGGAACCGGCGCAGGTGTCCAAGATTCTCACCGAAACTGACCAATTGCTCAACCACTTCGACCGCCGCTATGAGGTCGCCGGTCGGCTCAAACGAGAGTCATGATTGCTGCTGCAACGACGCCAACGGTACGAAATGCTTTGCGAGTAGCTGCTCCATCGCTGCGCCTTCGAGCGGGCGGGACAACAAGAAGCCCTGCGCCCGGAAGCAACCCAATCCGAGCAATGCCCGAGCCGCCGCAATAGTTTCGACGCCTTCGCCGACAACGCTGAGATTAAAGGCATCCGCTAAGGCCATAATCGACCGCACGATCGCCAAATCGCCTGCATCCGTGCCGAGATCGCGCACAAAGCTTCGATCAATCTTCAATGTGTCCACCGGAAGAGATTTCAGATAAGCAAGAGCGCTGTACCCAGTGCCGAAGTCGTCAATGGCGATCTGCACGCCGATATCTTTCAATCGGTTGAGTGTCTTACGCGTGGCATCGATGTCTTGGACGAGGACCGTTTCAGTGATTTCCAGACAGACCGCGCTGGGCTCCAAGCTGAACTCGTCGAGAGTCGCGGCGACCGTTTCGACAATACCATCGGCAACGAGCTGCACAGGCGACACGTTGACGCGGAGAACGGCGTGATCGCCCACTCCGCGTGAGCGCCAGTCGATGAACTGTGCGCAGGCAGTACGGATCACGAGCCTTCCAAGCTTGCCCGCCAGGTTGATTGACTCCACCACGCCGATAAACGACTCGGGCATCAGCAGTCCCCGGGTCGGGTGTTGCCAACGTATGAGCGCTTCAGCACCGAGGACCTCGCCATTGCGCATATCGAATTCCGGCAAGTAGTGCAACACCAAGGCACCGTTGTCGCTGTCGATAGTCCCTTCCAGGTGCAGTTCGATGTCGTTGCGGATGGCATACCTCTCCGACATCTCGGGGCTGAATGCCGCCACCTCGCTGCCGCCGGAACTCTTGGCCGACACCACGGCTTGATCGGTTCGTCGCAATAGTTCTGATGCGTTTTCGCGCCCCGGTACGGCGCTAGCGACGCCGATGCTCACCGTTCGGGTGAGTATTTCGCCGTCGATCGTGACGTGTTTGTGCACTGCATGCTGAAGCTTCTGCGCGAACGCCTCGGCCCCTTCGACGTCCATCGGTGCGTTGGGCACGACGACGAACTCGTCACCGCCGAAACGGGCGATGACGCCAGAGTTGCCGACGGCTTCGCGTATCAGGTCGGCGAAGGATTTGATGAACCGATCCCCGGCGTCGTGGCCAAGGTGGTCGTTGACGACTTTGAGGCGGTCCAAATCCAGAAACAATGCCGATACCGGACCGGGCTGCCCCTTCGCCAATCGATGATCAAGGTGGGCGATCAGCGCCCTGCGGTTCAACAAACCAGTGAGGTCGTCGTGTTCGGCAAGATAATGGACTTGCTTTTCGGCGACGACCCGGGCCTGCAACTGAGCGAACAGCGTGGCGATCGCCTGCAGCGCATTGAGCTCCTCGGCGATCCACTCGCGGTCGCCAAATTTGACGAAGCCCAGCGTCCCGGTGGTGAGGTCGCCGGATAGTAGCGGGACGGCTGCGAGAGAGGTGGCTGGAACCCCGGTGCCCTCCTCAATATATTCCTGATAATCGGCGTTGGTGGCCTCAGGCCGCAAAACGTCCGGCTCTTTCATGGTTTCGGCCCGAGCGAAGACCGAATCGGCCTCGGCGAAGTAGATGACGCCGAGCGGATCGGGGTCCGGAACCACTTCCCGTGGCGGCCACGACGCAATGAGGATGGTTGCGCGAATCGTGTGGTCGTTGTGGCGCAGGAAGCCGAAATCCACGCCGAAGTGGCTCACCAAATCGGCGAGCACCCGTTCGCTGATGGCGGCAGCGTTTCCCGCGGTGGCGGCCATCAATTCGGCTGCCGCCGCCGTGACAACCTCATCGAGATCGCGAGCCATGCCGGTTACAGTATCCGCTGCCTGATTTACCGCATTGTCAAAAACGGCGGATGTTTTTCCTGACTGCGCGCCACTGGCGCAACCGGGGGTTACCCGGCTCGGACGCGCGGTTTGACCGTTGCAGGCACGGGCGCTGCCGGAATTACCGTCAACGGCGCGCAAGTGGGAAAGTCGTTTCGTAGCGACTGAATCTCCACCTGTCGCAGAATGCCTGCCAGCGCGACCGTTGCCTCCTGCATGGCGAAGTGGTCGCCCAGGCAACGACGCTGTCCCGCACCGAACGGCAGGTAATCCCAGCGCCGGCGCGTCGCTGAACCCGCGGAGAACCGGGCGGGGTCGAAGGTGAGCGGGTCAGGCCACAAAACAGGATCATGGTGCAAGGCGATCACGGACACCAGGGCCAACGTGCCGGCGTTCACTCGATAGCCATCGATGGCAATGTCTTGCATGATCATTCGCCCTAAAGCCGCGGTCGGCGGACACAGGCGCAGCGCTTCCTGCAACACTTGCACGGTGTAGCGCAGCCGGGGGATATCCCCGGCGGTGATGGGACCCGTTAGCTCGGCCGCCTCAGCAGCAGCGCGCTCTTGCGTCTGGCCGTGGTGGCCCACCGCATACAACGCATAAGTCAGTGTGGTGGCGATGGTTTCGTGTCCGGCCACGATGAATAGCACCAGTTCGTCGCAGATCGCGCGGTCCGACAACGATGACCCGGTCGCAGGATCGGTGGCGGTCATCAAGGCTCGCACCAGCGGTGCATCAACCTCAGGGCTGTTGCGGCAGTTTTCCAGGACCTCAGCAGCAAGCCGATGCAGGCCCGCGCTGGCCGCAACAGCGCGGCGCCGGGCAGCCGTGGGCCACCATCGTGGCGCATTCAACGGCCGCATGGCCCGGCCAACCGCCCACGGCACCGCATCGCGCAGTACCGCGGCGACGATGTCGTCGCGGCCTTGCAGGTCCACCCCGAGAATGGACAACCCCAGGGCACGCAATGTCAGAGCGCGGCATTCGTGGTCGAGGTCGACCTCGCCGGCGCCGGCGAGCCAGCGTTCAGCCATTTCATCGGCGAGTGTGGCCACCTGCCCGACGAACTGTGGAACGTTGCGGATAGTGAAAAGCGGTTGGATCGCACGGCGCCTCGGCAGCCACTCGTCATGCGACGTGGTGAGCAAGTTGGTCCCCAGCACCGCGCTCAATTCGTGTGACACCGAAGTCTCTCCTCGTTCAGCCCACGAATCAGTGCGGCTCAGCAAGTCGCGCGCGCCTTGCGGGGAGCAGACGAGGACGACCGGAGGCATCACCCAACGCGGCGCCAGCACGATCCGGGTGACCGGTCCTCCGGCCGCTCGCAGCAGCGGTAACCCGGTTTCGAAGCGGCGCACGGCCTGCACCTGGTGCCAGTACGGCAACGGATTGTCAGGCACCGGCGGGAGTCGCCCGACGCCGCGTTCGCCAGCCAAGTCGGTCATCAATCCTTTCGGCGCCAACCAATCCGATCGAGAACGTTGAAAGCGGTGCCTGTCACCATTGATGTTGCAACCGGTGAGCGTCCGGGTATTTCATCGCCCCACTCACACACGCGTAATGCCAGCGCTGACACGATCGAGGTTGCGGCGGCTCCGAACCGATGCTCGGCTGCCGACCGCGAATCTAAGTACCAGCGCCACTGCAGCGCCCGTCGGTATGCCCACCATCCGCAGGAAATCCGCTTGCAAATCGCTCAGTTCCTGGCTGAAGGGGGCTGACAAGGTCATCAGGTCGCCCCTATTGTGCGCGTACAAGTAGACGGGCGAGACGGGTTGTACGGCCAAGCCGCATTGCTGTGCAGTGACCCATACCGCCTCAGCTGCAGATCCGCCCCGCGCATAGTCGGTCAGGGTGCCCTTTGGCACCGAGACGACGCCGACGGCGGAGCTGGCCGACAGGCGACGGCGGGTGTCCTCGCCCAGGGCACCTCCGCCGTTCCACTGCTGCAGTAGGGCCATTACGTCCGCCCGTCTCAGGATGCCGAGTAGAGCAACCTCGCCAGGCTCGAGTTCGAGGCTGTGCACATCGATACCGCTATCAAGATGCTCGTCGTCGGGCCAGCGCAGTTCAGACACCATCTCGGCGTGCAGGCCCGGCGTCAGGTAGCGGGTTCGGTCGGCAGCGGCGAAGTTAGCGGCAAGCTGGGCAATTCCGTGTGGGCTCGTGATGACGTGCAGCCGCCCACCCTCACGCTCTGCGGCAGTAGACAACTGATCGACGATGTCTGCGGAAATCAGCTGCTGAGTACCGAGCCGGCGGTTGGTTTCCCGGGCCAGCATCGGCCGATACAGCGCGGCAAGATCAGGATCGCTTCGGTCAGCCAGCTCCAGAGTGGCTTGCAAGGGCACATCCCCGCCGTCCTCTGAAAATCTCGCCGGGCCGAGCACCTGTTGAGCAGCAGCCGCGACCTTCGCGTTGAACAGCGCCGCCCCCACTGCAACTGCGCTAGCACGGAAACCCACATCCAACGACGACGTGTATTGGGGCGCCAAGCGGATGCTGATCCGTTCCGGGCTGGCCCCAATCTGCCAGGGCTGTGCGTTACCGGCCGAAGGCGCGCGGATCGCTGCCGCGGTGACGATGCCCGCGACATCCATTGGCGTTGGAGACGGCGAGTCAACTGGCGGCGCGACACGATCAGCAGACGTCGGCGGCTCGTCGAGCTGATCGAGTGCCGAGCCGACGTCGAACCGGATCCGGCCGGAACGCAACTGCTCACCTAGCCCTATTCTTCGCACCGCTTCGGCGACCGTCGTCGCTCCCAGTACGACTTCACCCGCCAGCTGCGGCCAAGTTGAGAGCGTGCGGTCAATTTCCACTGCAGAGGCCGCTATGCGCGACGACAGTGCTTGCGCCTCCAGGAAACGCAGCATATGCGGAACCTTCTCCCGGCTGGTCATACCCACCAGCCGCGAAGTGTCCAGGTCACCCAGCAGGCCATGCAAGATCGGGCGCTGGGGATCGCAATCGAAACGCTCAACGTCCATCAGGCCTCGGTCGCTGGTCGCCATCAGCACCGGAAGACGCCGCGCGCGGGCACCCTCACGGACTACCGCTTTGATGTCCAGCGAGTCGCATTCCTCGACCACAATGTCCAACCCGTCGAGGAACTCATCAACGGTGTCAACCGTCAGCCCGGTAGTCGAGACCTGCACCGGCAAGTATGGATCGAGTTCTGCAATTCTTCGAGCTGCCACCGTGGCTTTGTTCAGGCCAAGATCTAGAACAGTGCCGGGCACCCGATTGAGGTTTGATAAGTCGACTCGGTCAAAGTCGGCGAGTCGAAGTTCACCACACAAGCCCTGCGCCGCGAGTGTGTGTGCGATGACATGGCCGACGCTCAAGCCTGCTACGCCGATGCGCAGTGTAGCCAAACGGGCTTGCTCTTCGGCGGTGATCCTGTTCCTGTTGCGGTCCAATCGCAGCATCCGAAACCCCCGTGGGCCCAGCACGGCCACAACGGTTCGCCGCCAGGGGTAATAGGCCCACCGCCGGCCTTCGCCGAGCAATTCCGCTGCCGGCAAGGGCCGAAGTGCGCGAAGTTCCTCGAGTTGCTGTGCGTGATGGTCGATGACTTCGATACAAGGATCGGCCCGCAGTTGATCCAAAATTGCGTTGTCTGTCCGGTCGGCGGCATTCAGCACCTGCGCCGTGTAAGCAGCTATGGTCGCCTCCCTGGGTCGGCTGCGCGGCGCCTCGAAGAAGTCGGCCACACTCAATGCCGTTGCACTTCGAGATCGGCCTGGCTATCGGCCTTGGTCACCAGCCTATGCCAGCGTGGCTGGCCGGCCGCGGATAACTCCAGACGCGCTTCGAGTCGCAGAGCGGCCGACTCAGCCGGGTGCTGAGCGCGTCCGAAACATCACAGCTTAAACGTCTTCCGCCGGTACCAGCGACTGTGTATATACTTTGTTTTCTTTACTTTGATGTATCCGTGATCGGCAGCCGCGAATAGGCGCCAATTGCTCAATCGACGGCTCGTAACCAAACTTCAGATCGAAGATACGAAGCGACGGCCCGGTGCGACGCCCGCACCTGTATAGGAGGACGCCGTGCCCCGCAGCGTGGAGCTCGTCGTCACTTCGGTTGCCGTGCAGCTGATGGAGGCGAATGCATCCAACGCTGAACGAGTCGTTGAACATGTGCTGGCTCAGCTAGTCGAGCAATTCGAGGTAAGCGCCGCTTTCTTACGCCATCACGATAAAGAGGCCCGGACTTCGGCTCTGGTCGCCGAATGGCCGCCGCGGCCGGACAAACCTGTCCCCGACCCGCTGGCGGTGCTCCACTTCGCCAAGGACGGCCCCGCCTTCGCGGTGACCGAACATCTCAAGAAGCCGACTGTGATCCGGTCGGAAGAAACGAATTCGGAGTACCGATCCGGGATCGAGCAGGCCTGCGATATCCGGTGGCATTCGGTGGCCGCAGCACCGCTGCTGTCGGGGACAGCGACCACAGGCATGCTGGCATTCGTCAACTTCGGCGATCGCGAATGGGACCAGGCAGAGATGATTGCGCTCGAAGCGATCGCCTCGCTGTTCGCGCAGCTTCAGGCGCGCATCGCTGCCGAGGAAAAACTTCGTTACCTCGCCGAGCATGACGACTTGACAGGCTTGCACAATCGCCGAGCACTGATTTCCTACCTCGATGACCGGCTGGCATTGGGAAAGCCCGGTCCGGTCGCAGTCCTTTACCTCGACCTCGACCGGCTCAAGTCGATCAATGACTACCTTGGCCATACCGCCGGCGATCGGTTCATCCGGTTATTCGCTCAGCGGCTCCGGGTGAGAATCGGCTGCTTGGGCATGATTGCCCGTTTAGGCGGCGACGAGTTCGTGGTTGTTCCGGACGAGCCGATGTCGGCCAATTCAGCAGAGGTTTTCGCGCGCCAATTGCAGACGATGGTGCAGAACCGTGTCCTGATTGCCGGTGAACTGATTACTCGAACGGTCAGCATCGGCGTCGCCGTCGGCATCCCCGGACGCGACAACACGTCAGACTTGCTCCGCAGGGCCGACCATGCGGCCCTTACGGTCAAGCGCGTCGGGGGTAACCAGGTTGCGGTGTCGACCAGTGACATGCCGGTCAGGGGCGCATTCGACAACGATATCGAGCTTCATCTCCAGCAGGTGATCGCCGGCGAGGCCCTTCTGCTTCATTATCTTCCCGAGATCGACATGCGGACCGGCGAGGTCGTGGCCGCTGAGGCGCTGATTCGATGGCAGCACCCGACGCGTGGACTGCTGCTACCTGATTCATTCATCGGGGTGGCCGAGTCGGTGAATCTCGCCGGAGAGCTCGGTAGATGGGTTTTGCGGAAGGCCTGTTCGGAGTTCAGCGGGTGGCGGTCCAGAGGGTTGGGACGAAGTGCGACGCTGCGGCTCAATGTCTCTCCTGTGCAGCTGGTCACGGATGGTTTCGTTCGCAGTGTTGCCGACGCGATCGACGAGTTCGGTATCGATGCCGGCTCAGTTTGTCTGGAGATCACCGAGCGTGTGGTGGTTCATGACATTGACAGCACGCAGCGAACACTCGCAGGTTTGAAGGACGTCGGAGTGCAGATCGCCATCGACGATTTCGGTACCGGCTACGCCGTCCTCTCGCACCTGAAGTCGCTCCCTGTTGATGTGCTGAAAATAGATACCAGCTTCGTTCGGGAATTAGGCACCAACGACGGCGATTTGGCGATCGTCCGGGCGATCATCGGCCTGGCTGAGGCCTTTAATCTTCAGTTGGTGGCAGAGGGGGTGGAGACGGAGGCCGCCGCGTTGACATTGCTGCGACATGGTTGTCGACGTGCGCAGGGGTTCTTACTATCTCGCCCTCTCGCGGGCGAAGCCATGGCTGCACTACTGTCCATCGGCTGGATGCCGCTGCCATTCTCGGCCACATCAAGCCCATTGGCCCGTCAGGCAATGTAACGAATCGACGGCCAGACCTGCGCACCGCGCCCGATGTAGAAGAGTCCCGGTGCCACACAGACCTCGTCGCTCGTTTGACGCCGATGCCTATTGATCGACGACGTCGGTGAGAGGATCGGCACGGTGCCGCGCCGGCAATCCGCTTTCCCTCGGGTCCGCGGCGTCTAGGACTCATGCAGTAGATGAAGCTATGGTCGTCTCGCCCGATGTTCAGTTCCGTTGACAGATGCGCAAAATTCGGAAAGGTCGGCCGTTACGGCTCTGGCCGACAGTGCTCTCCGGTGAGCGTGCAATTAGCGTATGCCAGGGCGTGCTGCGAGACAGCCCTGCCTTTCCCGGAAAGACCGGATCTGCAAAACTCAGCTTCCACAGGAGTTTACCCCATTATCAAGAAAAACAGCGGTTCGGTATGCTTTGTCGGAGGCGGTGGGATGTAAAGAATTCCGTTTGAGAAACAATGTTTTGCCTATATACTAACCGTTTTCCGGCTATTAGAGATGTAAGTTTTCCTGAGCGGTTCCTGAATTGCTTTCGCTACTTAACTTTATTCGACGACTACTGGCGACGGGCTCCGGCCCCGCGCCTACCTGGAGGAATCGTGAGGCGCAGCATCGTTACGGCTGTTGCCACCCAGATGATGGAGGCGACGGCCTCCACTGCGGCCCAGATCAGCGAACGAGTGCTGGCTCAGCTTGCCGAGCACCTCAAGGCGGAGGCCAGCTTTCTGCGCCACAACGACCACACCATCCGGGCTTCGGTTCTTGTCGCGGAGTGGCCCCGGCGACCGAAAGTTCACGACCCCGATCCCCTGGCCGTCGTTCACTTTAGTAGCGCCGACCCCGTCTTCTCGGTCCACGATCACGGCACGACGCCGATCGTGATTTCACCCAGGCAGATGGAAACTGACTATTCGCACTGGGTCACTCCAAGTCGCTGCGTCGCGGCACCGTGGGTTGCCGTGGCACCCTTGGTCTCAGGAGACGTGACCATCGGGGCACTCGGCGTCGCCAGGTTCGGCGGCAAGAGATGGAAGCCGGACGATATCCAAACACTCGAGGCAGTTGCCTCACTGTTCGCCCAGCTTCAAGCCCGAATCGCGGCCGAAGAAAAGCTTCGCTACCTCGCTGAGCATGACGATCTGACCGGCCTACACAATCGGCGAGCGCTTGTCGACTACCTTTCCGACAGGCTGAAAGCGGGACGGATCGGCCCCGTCCCCGTTTTGTATATGGATCTGGACCGGTTGAAATCGATTAACGATTACCTCGGCCATACTGCCGGAGATTGGTTTATCCAGATTTTTGCCGAAAAGCTTCGTGCGCTTATCGGAAGCAAAAGCATGATCGCTCGAATAGGTGGAGATGAATTTGTCGTGGTCCTCGATCGGGCAATGGCAATCGATGCAGCCGAAGTACTCGCCGATGAACTCCGGACGAAGCTGCGCAATCGAGTGACAATAGGTGGCCGGATCGTCAACCGCACCGTGAGTGTCGGGGTAGCGGTGGGCATCCCTGGACGCGACGACACCACAGATGTACTTCGTCGAGCGGATGAGGCGGTGCTGGCCGCGAAACGTTCGGGCGGCAATCAGGTCGCGCAAAGCGACGATGACATGTCCCTCAAGAGAGCGTTCCGCAACGAAATCGAGTTGTATCTCCAAGGCGACATCGCCAGCGAAGCGCTGGTACTTCATTATCTGCCCGAGATCGATTTGTGGAGCGGCGCGGTGGTTGCGGCTGAGGCCCTCGTTCGTTGGCGCCACCCGACGTTCGGACTGCTGCTGCCGGACTCGTTCATCGGCGTGGCCGAATCAGCGAATCTGGCCGGTGACTTAGGCCAGTGGGTCATGCGAAGCGCGTGCGCCGAGTTCGGCCGATGGCGATCAAACGGTGTCGGTCAACGCGCCATGTTGCGGCTCAACGTCTCGCCTGTTCAGTTGCTCACCCGCGGTTTCGTTCGGAATATGTCCGACACGATCGACGAGTTCGGTATCGACGCGGGCTCGGTGTGTCTGGAGATCACTGAGCGTGCAGTGGTTCACGACATCGAAACAACCCGAAAGACGCTATTCGAGTTGAAGGAAGTCGGGGTCGAGATCGCTATCGATGATTTCGGCACGGGGTACGCAGTGTTGTCACACCTGAAGTCCCTCCCGGTAGACACGCTGAAGATCGACGCCGGATTCGTGCGTGATCTCGGCACCAGTGCGAGCGATCTGGCAATCGTCCGCGCGATCATCGGGCTTGCTGATGCGTTCGGTTTGCAGCTGGTCGCCGAAGGCGTGGAGACCGCTGCTGGCGCTCTCACGCTGATGCGGCATGGATGTTACCGTGCGCAGGGATATTTGCTGTCTCGGCCCTTGGCCGGCAATGCGATGGAATCCCTGCTGTTGACTCGCTGGGTGCCAATGCCCTTTCTCGCCGACAGCGAGGCCCTGACAAGTTCCGTACGTTAACCCGGACACGACGATCCGTACGGGCATTACACACTGCGGTCCCCAGGTCACGGTTTGCAGGTCCCTGGTAGGTCAGGAATTCCGCGTTCGGGCACCCCGAAGGACACGACGAATGCCGAGGATGCAGTTGCGGCATTCGATATGCCCGGGTAGGGCGGGAGGTTGTCGAAAAGCAACTCCACTCAACGGTGAAGGACCAAAATAGCCGATGATGGATCACGGCGGCCGGAGTCCTTTGCGCATTTCTGTCACTGATGTGGCTGGAAATTCTGTGCTGACCGTCCACGGCTTACTTAGCTCTACCACCTACGTTCCGTTGAAAGACGCCATCATCAAAGCGGCGCTCGATGAGCCTGCGGCGGTTGTCATCGATGTCTCGGAGCTGGGCTTCGGAGACGAGACGGCGTTGGCGGTGTTTGTCAGCGCTCGTTGGCAAGTCGCCGAATGGCCGAACGTTCCCATCGGACTGGTATGCGCCCATACTCGCGGCCAAGCCGCCCTGCGTCGCAATGGTGTAACCCGGTACGTACCCGTCTGTCCGACATTGCAGTCGGCGATCACTGAGCTTTCGGAGCGGGCCCTCCGCACCTACCGGCAGCGCGCACGCGCGATCTTAACGGCAGAAGAAAACAGCTCTCGGCTATGTCGTGAGCTGATCAGTGAGTGGTTGACGGCATGGGCGAGAACCGACTTCATTCACGCGGTATCTACCGTCGCTACCGAGCTGGTCGAAGACGCACTCATCGACACCGATCGCACATTCTCGCTTCGAGTGGAAACCGATGGGTCGACTATGACAGTGGCGGTGCAGCACATCAGCACCGGGGCGCTTACGCGCCGAGTGACCAACGGCGAAACTCTCTTCGGTGTGGACATCGTCGCTGCCACCTCCCGAGTTTGGGGCAGCTACACCACTGCGGCCGGGACAACTGTGTGGGCGGTGATCGGCCCTGAGAACCGCTTCTAAGCCTTCCAGATCACTAGTCGACGGCTCAGGGCAAGAGGGTCCCGATATTTTCCGATCTCAATCCGATCGCTCTGTGCAGGGTCGGAAGAGCAAAAACCAGTTCGCCGCCCCAGTCGGCGACATAGCTGAGTTGATCGGTCAGCTTTGCTTCATGCTGCCCCGGCAGCGCCAACACCACGTCTGGACGGTCCTTCTCGATGAGCCGTCGATCAAAAATTGGGATTCGCGTTCCTGGAGTAAAGCGGCCATGCTTGTCCGGATCGGGATCAACGATGTATTCCAGCAGATCACTGCGGATCCCGCAGTAGTTGAGCAACGTATTGGCCTTCCCCGTAGCACCATAGCCGACAACACGTTTGCCGTCGGCACGACACATAAGCAGGAACCGCAACAGGTCGTGTCGAAGGGCCTCGGTGCGCGGCCGCAGTTGCATGTAACCGGTCGCGCGACGCAGCCCCGCGACTTTCTCAATGCGCAGCACTTCGGCGACTCGGTCCGTCGGCGGCTCAGCGATCCGCGCCGGACGAGCCCAGATGCGGATCGATCCGCACGCAGGAAGTCGTTCAACATCGACGACGGCCAGGCCGGCGGTGGCGAGCGAGCGTATCGCCGTAAGAAGCGTGTAGTACTGGAAGCGCTGGTGACAAATCACGTCGAAGTGGCCGCGGCTTATCAGGTTCAGCGCATGGTGCACCTCAATACACAGCCAACCGTCGTCGGCGAGCAGTCCGCGCAAAGATTGGGTGATGCCCAGAAGGTTTGGGAAGTGCGGGTAAACGTTGTTTGCGACGACCAAGTCCGCTGAGCCGTATTCAGCGCGCACTCTGCGCGCCAGGCTCTCATCTGGGAAAGCCGACAGGGTCGGCACGCCGCGCTTCCGAGCGGCGGTGCCGAGCTCTACCGACGGCTCTATTCCCAGGCACGGAATGCCGGCGGTGACGGCATGCTGCAGCAGATAACCATCGTTGCTGCCGATTTCGACCATGAACGACTCGGTTCGCAGATCGAGCCGCTCGACGGCTTCGTCGAAGAAAGCCTTGGCATGTCGTACCAAAGCTTCCGAAGTCGACGCAAAGGAGGGGTGGCTGGTTGGCGATTCCTCCGGTGTGATGGGTGCAGGTATCTGCAACAGCAGGCATTCTTCGCATAACCGCAAATGCAGCGAGAACGTCACTTCGGGCTGATCGAGTTCATCCGCCTCCAGGAAGCTTTCACAGTCTGGAGAGGCGCCTAGGTCCAACACACTCAGCAGTCGGTTCGAGTCACACAAGCGGCATTGCACTCAGGTCTCGATTCTGTTCACGCGGCCTGTCGCGGCGTAGCGGTAGGCGTTGGTTATGGCCCCTACCGGGTCGCGCTCTGACGTGCGGAGGAACCAATCGGCTGGCAATGACGAGCCAAGTAATGGTCCGCGGCCTCTTGGTTTCCCGGAGTCACCACCGTGAAGGCACGAAGTCAGTGTGGTCGGCTGCACAATCCATAGCTGAGGGGCGCTCAAACCGATCATAACCATCCTGAGAACTCTACGTACTATTTGCTCAGTGTAGCCCGCAATAGCAAGCTTTGAGTACTATCTTTCGACTTGCAACCTCCGACGACGCATTCTGAACCTCTCTTTGGTGGGTATCTACCCCGGACTGTCCGATGCCTGCGGAGCCGGCGATGCGCCCCGCGAGCCGTGGGCGTTGGCCTGTTCACTAGATGACCGGGCAATATCGGCCCGAAATTTGGCAAGGAACGCAAACGGGCTACGGGACCCCGCGCCGGCTCAACTGACGGCGACAGCCCACCGCGGACGATGAGCTTGATGTTGGGCTCCAGTGAAGCAGCCTGGGCGCGAACGGTAGCGCCGTGGGCGTCGACTTCGCCGGCTTGACGTTGATCGCTATCTTGCCCAGTAAGTGCGTTAGTTGCGTAAGAGTTGCTGGGAGGCCTGCTCCTGGTCCTCGTAGTTGTTGGCGTCGCGGACCAGTCCGTCGCGCACCCCGTGCAGCATATTGACGATGTTGCGGAACGCCTGATTCATCTGACCCATGGTGTCGTAAGAGGTCATCTGCGCAGTGCCGCTCCAGCCGGCGCCGGCGATGTTGACCGACGACGCCCACATCCTGCGGGCCTCGTCCTCGACACTCTGAGCGTGTGATTCAAACCGCCCGGCCATATCCCGCATGGCGTTCGGGTCAGTCTTAAAATAGGTGGGCATTTTGGCTCCTTACTTGTAGTCGTCTGTCGTGAAGGACGGTGAAGTCGCGCGGACTATGAGCGGCATGACCGCCGACCAAAAACTCGGATGGCCCCCTCCCCTATCCGGCGTAGACGGGCTGTTGAACGAAGCTGGGACGGAAGCCAAACCTGGGCGTGGCAGTGATAGGAGTCCCCATACTCCGGGCAGCGTTGGCGAGCATCGGCGGAGCGGGAAGCATGCCTCCTGGGCCGCCCGGCGCAACCGCCGGTGTCGCGCCGGCACTGACGCCCGGCAACGCCGAACCGACCTGAGTGAAGGCCGGAGCGGCCGACGTCCAGCTTTGTGGGACCGACAGTATGCCGAGCGAGGCGGCCCGGCCCACACCTGTGGACACGGCCGTATTCCCCATACCGGCTGTGCTGAACATGCTGGTCCCGGGACCTGCTCCGCCGCTTAGCGCGGATACGAAGAGGTGCATTTGGTTGCCCATCGCGTTAGCGGCAGGACTCAGGGAGTTCATCAACGAATTCGCGGAGCTAAGCATCGAAACGCCTAATGTCCCCAACGATGCCGACGACCCGGCACCGGATGCCACCGAGGACCCCGCACCAGATGCCAGGCTCGTAGCCGAATTCGTACTAGGGGTCAGGGCCGTCGAGGCCGAACTCAGGCTCGACACGGAGCACAGCGGCGAGGTTGACGACGAGGAAGACGTCGTCGTCGAAGCGGTCGATGCCAGGGCACCCGACAGCGCATTGGGCGCGCCAGTGGCAGAGCTGAGCGGTGTGGTCGTCACCGCCGAGCTCAGCGGCGATGACAGCACTGAGGTCAGTGGCGCGGACGCTCCTGAAGCCAGTGGTGCGACCGTCTGGGCACCGGTACCCGCAGAGGTGCTGGCGGCTTGACCGACCGCCGCAGCCTGCCCGGCCGCGGCGTTCGAATTGGTGGTCGGCGGTGGCGCCGACCACGGGCTGAGCATTGAGGCGGCCCGCGCTGAGCCCTGATAGCCATACATCGCCGTGGCGTCTTGAGCCCACATCTCCGCGTACTGGGCCTCGGTGGCCATGATCGCCGGGGTGTTTTGACCGAAGAAATTGGTCGCAATCAGCAAGATCAGCAAGGCGCGGTTGGCGGCGACGACCGGCGGCGGAACCGTCATCGCGAACGCCGCCTCATAGGCGGCTGCCGCCGCCTTGGCCTGCGCGCTGGTCTCCTCAGCCTGCCCGGCCGTGCTGGTGATCCACGACACGTACGGCATCGCGGCGGCCGCCATCGACACCGAGGACGGACCCAGCCACCCACTTGTCAGGTCCGAGATCACCATGCCGTACGACGACGCCGTCGCATACAACTCGAGCGCCAACTCGTCCCAGGCCGCCGCAGCGGTCACCATCGGCCCTGAGCCCGGACCCGTATACATCAAGCCGGAGTTGATCTCTGGAGGCAAAGCCGCGAAATCTAACACTCACAACCTCTTGTCAACCTTCTTGCTTGCGTCGTCGCTCAGCCCGCCGCAATTGCGTTGACGGCCTCCGTGGCCGCATACGACTCGGCGCTGGCGCCCAACATGTTCACGAACATCTCGTGACTTGCCGCGGCCTGCGCCCTGACCGCCTGACAAATCTGCGCATGCTCGGCGAATGGCGCCGTCGTCAGCGCCGACACCTCATCGGCTGCCGCCGGAACCACTCCTGTCGTAGGGGCCGCCGCAGCCGCACTGTCCGCGCTCATCCGCGACCCAATCCCCCGCAAAGCACCTGCCGCCGACGTCAAACCTTCCGGCTGCGCGGTAACGAAAGACATGAGTTCTCCTTTTTGCGCACGGACTGCCTCAAAAGCGGCCGCGTGCCCTGGCGGTGAAGTACAGCCACAGCGATCAGACTGCGTACATACCCACCACTCAGCTGAACAAATTTTCACATACCTTTAGACTTACTTGGAGGATACTACAAACTCTGAGTGCGGTCGGCAAGGAGTTCGGTGGAATGTCGAAGTGGCGATCGCCGGGAGTTTAAGAAGGCGCCACGCCGGCCGGGGCTCGCGCTCTCATGGCCGTGGATCACCTCAGCGGTGCTCATCGACGTCGCGGTGCTGGTACGCATCAGTCATTTACATCGCGCACCGCAGACCGTCGCGTGGTGGGTGGGTCGTCGCAGCCAGTCGGAGGTGGTTGGCTGACCGCAACTAGAGGAACAGCATTGTCTCTTGGCACTCAACCGAATCGGGATACGGCGTGTCGGCGCCGCAGCACACAAACCGCGAGAACAACCGAACGTCGGCTCGCTGGACTCGCTCGCTGTCGCCTGAGACCGCCCTTATCGACCAGTCGTCCGCAGGGCCGCCCGGCCTGTTCGGCAACCTGCCATCCCGGCTGTGCACGTGGTTGAACCTGAATAACTTATAGTCTGTTATCTCGTTTACAACAGGACAGTAGGTATGTATGATTCGGGCTCTGGTGCATTGCTGGTATCTAATACTTCGCCCTCCGGGTACCGCGATAACCGTGGCCCGCCCCTGGGTCAACCTGCTTCCACTAGGAGCGACATGATCTGCGGCCGTCTCACGACCATCTACGGCGACGGCAGCGCCAGCCGTGACAACGAGTGGAAGTACACACCTACTGCTTCTGCAAATGTGACTATCGTCGACACTTGCTTCTGCGCCGGCTATTTCGGTGAACGTGGGCTGAAGTCTGCAGTCGCCCAGGTCAATATCTCATTCCCGTGTATCCGGGCCAGTTCGCGCGGTCCGCAATGTCGACTTCCGGGCGGCGAGGCCAAGCTGGTGCGCTGTAATCGCGATGCCATTGACGTCGCGATCGGCATCCGCACTATGTCGCAGATCTACCGCAGGCGCGACTCCGCTAGGAGTTTATGGAGCGGAGCTAAGCTGTGACTTCTCTTTTCCAGGCACCGGATACTCCGGAGCTGTTGCGGCAAACCGATTCGCCAGTGGCTCGCGATGCGGTTGTCAGGCGTACGGACGTTGGTGTCGGAGATTCCGGCATATCGACCCGCCCAGATTCACTGCGGCGCACCGCGGGAACAAGCGTCGCTGAGGTGGCGACACTCACCTCGGTGCGGGCACCCGCCTTCGACGCTCCCGCGACGCTACCTGCAACTCCCGGATCCCTTCGTGCCGGGTGGCAGCGACGCTACGGCAAGTGGCTTGCCGCTTCTGATGTCCTCGTTGTGATCGGTGTCGTGGCTGCGGCACAAATCCTGCGATTCGGAAACGTGACGAGCGGCAGCCTGTGGGCGGGATACGCGTCGGTTACTTACTCGGCGGTTTCGGTAGTGATCGCGTTCGCGTGGGCCCTGGCCTTGACGATCTACCACACGCGTGCGCACCGCGTGATCGGAGGTGGCCCCGAGGAATTTCGCCGGGTTTGGACGGCCACGTTGTGGGTGTTCGGAGTCATCGCCGTTATCTCGACTCTGTTCAAGCTCGAGATCGCCCGAGGTTATCTGGCCATTGCGTTTCCGCTGGGCCTTTTCGCTCTTTCCGTCAATCGCCACCTGGCTCGCAGGTATGTCGCAGCGCAGCGGCGCCGCGGTCGCTTCAGGACCGCCGTGCTAGCGGTCGGCGACCCCCGATCGGTCAAAGACCTCGCGCAGTCGCTGGCGCGGCATCCGGCAGAAGGCTACACCGTAGTCGGTGCCTGCACTCTTGGTATTGTCCACCGCGAAAACATCGTCGTCTCAGGCGTCGGGCCGCTGCGGGTGTTCCCCCACGAAGACGACTTCCGACACGCGATTGCGGCGTCGCAGGCCGACACCGTCGCATTGACGTCGGCGGGAGAGCTGGGGCCAGAAGGCATCCGCGATCTGTCGTGGCAATTAGAGAAGCTCGGTGTCGACTTAGTCGTGTCGCCGGGAATAGTCGATGTGGCCGGCCCGCGGCTGACGGTGCGCCCGGTGGGTGACTTACCGCTGATCCACGTTGACAAGCCGCAGTATCAAGGGGCCAAGCGGTTTCAGAAGCGGGCATTCGACGTTTGCTTTTCACTGCTGGCACTGCTGGCCGCGTCGCCGGTCATGATCGTTGCTGCCGTGGCGGTGAAGGTAACCAGCCGGGGGCCGGTCTTCTATGGTGCCGAACGCATCGGCCTAGACGGTGTGCCGTTCCGGATGATCAAGTTTCGCAGCATGGTTGTCGACGCCGATCGGCGGTTGGCAGAGGTGGCCGACCTCAACGAGATTGTCGGCGGCGTGTTGTTCAAGATCCGCAGGGACCCCAGAGTCACTCGGGTGGGCAGGCTTTTGCGCCGGTACAGCATCGACGAACTTCCCAATTTCATCAACGTCGTGCGTGGGGACATGAGCGTGGTCGGACCCCGCCCGCCGGTCCGGAGCGAAGTCGAAACCTACGACCACCGAGTGCGGCGCCGGCTGCTAGTGCGTCCCGGCATTACCGGACTGTGGCAGGTCAGTGGCCGATCCGACCTGTCCTGGGACGACTCGGTGCGGCTGGATCTGTCCTACGTGGAGAACTGGTCCATGCTAGGCGATTTGGCGATCGCGGCGAAGACCGTAGGGGCAATTTGCCGTGGATCGGGTGCATATTGAGCGTGCGATCGGACCACATAAAGAGGTTCAGAGGTTACGACGATGCCCGAACGCCAAGGATCTTGCTCCGAACGGGCTTCATGCTCGCTCGAGCGAATATTCGCGGGGTGGGTGGAAGTACGACCTTTGACCCGGCTTCTAGAGGGAAGGGGTGGTGATGACCAACGCGGAGGACACGCTGTGGGGGCCTAAGAGGGACGTCATCCTCTATGAGCTCAATGAGGTGCCGTGGCGTGTAGTCGACTATTACATCGAGCGGCGACCCGATTCCCACATGGCCGCGCTGCTGAGTGGGGGCCAGTGCTTGACGACACATCACGACGGTTCAGCACACCTGAGTCCGTGGCGGACATGGCCCACGTTGCACACGTCGACTTATGACCACAACTCATTCGACCTAGGTCAAGACCCTGCCACGTTTCGTGGCGACTCAATCTGGGACGTTGCAGATCGGGCCGGTCTGAGCGTGGGAATCTTTGGCCCTATGCAGAGTTGGCCGGCGCGACAGTTCGGTAGCGGTGGTTTCTATATTCCTGACACCTTCAGTCAAGACAGTAAGACTTATCCGGCATCGCTGCAGAAATTTCAACAATTCAATCTCGCGATGACCGTCGAACTCGGTTTCTCATCGGACGCGCCGCTGAAACCGAAGGCACTACTTGCCGAGGGTCTTGACCTTGTTCGGCGCGGTCTTACGCCGGAATCTGCCTATATCCTCGCCGCCCATCTGGCCACCGAGAGGCGCGATAGCCGTTACAAGGCACGGCGACCGGCGCTCCAGGCTCTGCTGGCCTTCGACCTGTATTGGCGTCTGCATCGCAAGCACCGGCCGCGTCTCAGCATCTTTTTCACCAACCACGTAGCCGCCATGATGCACCGCTATTGGGGCGACACCATGTCGGACTACACAGACTCCTACGACTATGTAACCGACGAGGTGTACGGCGGTTTCATCATGACGGCAATGGATTACACCGATCGGCAGTTGGGTCGCATTCGGAAGTACCTTGCCGCCAACCCTGAATGTTTGTTGGTCGTTGCGGCGAGCATGGGCCAGGGTCCTATACCGACAGGAGCATTCGGTGATCGAGACCTGTTTGTGCTCGACAATCCCGCACAACTGCTATCCCGACTCGGTTTGCAATCCGCTGAGTCAGGCCTGGCGATGTACCCCGGCATTTCGCTCGTCTTCGGTGATGAGGCGGCAGCGCGAGAGGCGATCACACCGCTGGAGTCGATAAGGACCGACGACGGCCAGCAGCTGTTCAGCTCCCCCGCGCATCCCTGCAGGCGGGAGGGAAAGACCGCAACCTTTTACATCAATCTCGATGCAGATTCTGGTCAACACACCCGATTACGTTATAGGCCGTTGGGGGCCGACGGCGAATTAGTCGGGACGCCAGTCGAACTCGGCCTGACAGCGCGCCAAAGACTTGGCGGAGGTAACACCGCCTACCACATCCCGGAGGGGATCTTGCTGGCCTACGGCGCTGGTATCTCGCCAGATCCGTCGCGCAGGAAGGTCGATGTCCGAGATGTCAGTCCGTCGCTACTAGCCAACGTCCTCAACATCCAACCGGCACCGACGATGCAGGGAAGCCCCAGCCTATTCGCGCGCGATCGGATCAGCTCGTCAAGTGGCACTACTGCCTAGGGCGACACCGCCGCCGGAAAGGAGATGAGGAAAATGACCCCGCTGAAGATCCGACGGCGCCGTCCAGAACGAGATGCTGGACGCGCTCAAGCCAAGGCTTTCGCGTCCGAGGTACTCGCCAACATCAAAGACCTGCCCATTTCCTTCGAGGTGTTCTCCGACGACTTCGATGACATCGAGGGGCGAACGCGCCTCATCGACTCCTGGAGGCCCAATGTCTACGTCAGAATCCCTGTCACCGAAACGAAAGGTGTGTTCGCGGGCGAGGTCATCCGCAGCCCGGTGTTCGCGGGGTGGGTGGAAGTACGACCTTTGACCCGGCTTCTAGAGGGAAGGGGTGGTGATGACCAACGCGGAGGACACGCTGTGGGGGCCTAAGAGGGACGTCATCCTCTATGAGCTCAATGAGGTGCCGTGGCGTGTAGTCGACTATTACATCGAGCGGCGACCCGATTCCCACATGGCCGCGCTGCTGAGTGGGGGCCAGTGCTTGACGACACATCACGACGGTTCAGCACACCTGAGTCCGTGGCGGACATGGCCCACGTTGCACACGTCGACTTATGACCACAACTCATTCGACCTAGGTCAAGACCCTGCCACGTTTCGTGGCGACTCAATCTGGGACGTTGCAGATCGGGCCGGTCTGAGCGTGGGAATCTTTGGCCCTATGCAGAGTTGGCCGGCGCGACAGTTCGGTAGCGGTGGTTTCTATATTCCTGACACCTTCAGTCAAGACAGTAAGACTTATCCGGCATCGCTGCAGAAATTTCAACAATTCAATCTCGCGATGACCGTCGAACTCGGTTTCTCATCGGACGCGCCGCTGAAACCGAAGGCACTACTTGCCGAGGGTCTTGACCTTGTTCGGCGCGGTCTTACGCCGGAATCTGCCTATATCCTCGCCGCCCATCTGGCCACCGAGAGGCGCGATAGCCGTTACAAGGCACGGCGACCGGCGCTCCAGGCTCTGCTGGCCTTCGACCTGTATTGGCGTCTGCATCGCAAGCACCGGCCGCGTCTCAGCATCTTTTTCACCAACCACGTAGCCGCCATGATGCACCGCTATTGGGGCGACACCATGTCGGACTACACAGACTCCTACGACTATGTAACCGACGAGGTGTACGGCGGTTTCATCATGACGGCAATGGATTACACCGATCGGCAGTTGGGTCGCATTCGGAAGTACCTTGCCGCCAACCCTGAATGTTTGTTGGTCGTTGCGGCGAGCATGGGCCAGGGTCCTATACCGACAGGAGCATTCGGTGATCGAGACCTGTTTGTGCTCGACAATCCCGCACAACTGCTATCCCGACTCGGTTTGCAATCCGCTGAGTCAGGCCTGGCGATGTACCCCGGCATTTCGCTCGTCTTCGGTGATGAGGCGGCAGCGCGAGAGGCGATCACACCGCTGGAGTCGATAAGGACCGACGACGGCCAGCAGCTGTTCAGCTCCCCTGTGTTTCCCTGCAGGCGGGAGGGAAAGACCGCAACCTTATTGAGGCGCACGTTGCTGCCGAAACCGCCATCGATGAATCTCGATGCGGATTTTGGTCAACACACCCGATTACGTTATAGGCCGTTGGGGGCCGACGGCGAATTGGTCGGGACGCCAGTCGAACTCGGCCTGACAGCGCGCCAAATACTTGGCGGAGGTAACACCGCCTACCACATCCCGGAGGGGATCTTGCTGGCCTACGGCGCTGGTATCTCGCCAGATCCGTCGCGCAGGAAGGTCGATGTCCGAGATGTCAGTCCGTCGCTACTGGCCAACGTCCTCAACGTCCAACCGGCACCGACGATGCAGGGAAGCCCCAGCCTGTTCGCGCGCGCGGTGAGGGCTGAAGCGATTTGAGCCTCCCGACCTGTTCTTCCCCCAGTGCCCCTGCCAGGGGTGCTGGCTTGGTGGCGATTTTGACGACGGTCGACCAAATGCTATCGAGTGCCAGCAATGCCCTGATGGCTTTCGTATTGGCGCAGGTGTCGTCGGCAGGAAAATTTGGGATCATCTCGCTGCTGATCACCATGGCGGCTGGCTGCATGGTATTCAACAGGGGGGCGCTGGGAACATCGCTGCTGCTGACCGGCAACCTGGAGAAGCGACAAAGAGTTGCCGAGTCGGACTATGCCTTCACGTGGTCGCTGTGTAACGGTGTTCTCGGCGGGGTTCTGATTCTTACCATGGGCGCAGTCTTTCATCACCCGTGGATAGGGCTTGCCTTCGCCATCGGTTTACCCGCCGTCCTGGCACAGGATGTACTGCGGCTGACCGCGATAGGACTGGGCAGGCCGGGCTTGGCTGTGGTAGCCGACGCGCTGTGGGTCGTGTCGATGCTCGGCATTTTTATTGTCAACCTCTTCGGTGTTCGTGAACCGGCTGAATTGTCGATTTATTGGTGGGGGTTGAGCGCGCTCGTTTCTGCCGCCATATTGGCACTGAAGTTGAGAGTTGCGCCACACCACTCCGGGATCCTCGATTGGTGGCGGACCGACTGGCCGGCGAGGGTCCGGTTCGGAAGCTTTTACTCCATCGGTCAAATCGGTGCCGTCTTCATTACGCTTGCAGCGGTAGTAACTGCCGGCAGCGTTGCCGCGGCGGGAATCCGGGGAGCGCTGACGCTGTTCGGCCCCATTGCAACGTTGTTGTCGGCGATGCCGGTGGTGTTCATTCCGCACGCGGCCCGCACTGGCAATTCCCGCGCCGATCAGTGGCGTCTGCTGAGTAGGACGTCGTTGGCGACTTCTGCGCTAACGCTGGTTGCGGCCGGCTGCCTGATGGCTGTGCCGGCGAGGGTGGGGGCGGCGGTGCTCGGTGCCAGCTGGCAAGAGACGCTTTCGGTGATTCCCTATATCGCTGTTGCGTGTGCGGCGATGTGCTGGGCGACGGGTTTCTTCACCTTTTTCGCGACTCAAGGTGCGAGCAGGACGGTTTTCTACTGCAACATGCTGCTCGTTGGTCTGCAGGTGGCGACCTGCTTCGCTGCAGGTTTGGTCTTCAAGAGCGCAACCGCAATCGCCCTTTGGCTGGCGCTTTGTACCTCCGTGATTGTGCTGGCCGGAGTGCGGTGGGTGCGCCGTTCAATCCATGGCGTCGCCGAGCCTTCTCGCCCAACGAAAATGACCGTTTGATTGGAGGCGCTATATTACCTGTCCCCGATGGGGTTCGAACTTTTCGCCGCGACGTTCGCACATATGGCCGGAAGTGGTGGTCGCGTTGAGATTTTCCACACCAAGTCGTAGTGCCTGTGATGAAAGCCTAGCGACGCCCCTAGCAAGCTCACGGATCTTGTGCAGCTCGGCACCGGCTATGTCCCGAATTTTGAAACCTAAATTGAAGGCGGTTTTGCAGATGTCCACACCTGACTTAAAGCTCACGGCGACCGTTCGCCGTTGGGGTACAGCAAGGAATGGAACGGCCAACTTGAAACTACGGAAATGTGTTGGCGTGCGCGCTGAGGCGGGGGTGGGAGTCCTGTGAAGCGAGCCCTCATCACTGGGATCACCGGGCAAGACGGGTCCTATCTCGCCGAATTGCTGCTGAGCAAGGGATACGAAGTCCACGGGCTCATCCGTCGAGCCTCCACATTCAACACGTCGCGGATCGATCACCTTTACGTTGATCCGCACGAGGTCGGAGCGCGATTGTTCTTGCATTACGGCGATCTCACCGACGGTGCACGCTTGGTCACTCTGCTGAGCACCATCGAACCCGACGAGGTGTACAACCTTGCAGCTCAATCACATGTGCGCGTCAGCTTTGACGAGCCGGTGTATACCGGCGACACTACCGGCACGGGATCCATCCGGTTGCTGGAAGCCGTTCGCGTTTCCCGGGTGCAATGCCGCTTTTATCAGGCGTCTTCGTCGGAGATGTTCGGCGCAACCCCGCCGCCGCAGAACGAGGAAACACCGTTTTATCCGCGATCACCATATGGCGCAGCGAAGGTGTACTCCTACTGGATGACCCGCAACTATCGAGAGGCGTACGGATTGTTCGCGGTGAACGGCATCTTGTTCAATCACGAATCACCCCGGCGCGGCGAGACTTTTGTGACCCGCAAGATCACGCGCGCGGTGGCACGTATCAACGCCGGCATTCAGGCCAACCTGTACATGGGAAATCTGGATGCGGTGCGTGACTGGGGATATGCGCCCGAGTACGTCGAAGGCATGTGGCGGACACTGCAAGCTCCCGAACCCAACGACTTCGTTCTCGCGACTGGGCGCGGTTTCACCGTACGCGAATTCGCCCAAATCGCTTTTGAACACGTCGGACTTGACTGGCAGAAGTATGTGAAGTTTGACGACCGGTATCTGCGGCCGACCGAGGTGGATTCGCTGATCGGTGATGCAACCAAGGCGGCGGAGATGCTCGACTGGAAGGCTTCGGTGCACACCGCGGAGTTGGCCCAAATCATGGTGGACGCGGACGTCGCTGCACTGGAGTGTGAGGGCAAGCCGTGGATCGACAAGCCTAATCTCGCCTTTCAGCCATGAGCCCATCGCCTGGCGCGCTTGACCGCTCGGCTCCGGTGTACATCGCCGGACACCGCGGGTTGGTCGGGTCCGCTCTCCTTCGCAGGCTCCAAGCAGAAGGCTTCACAAATCTCCTTGTGCGACATAGATCCGAACTTGACCTGACGGATCGGGCCGCCACGTTTGACTTCATCCGCGGAGCAAAGCCCAAAGTCGTCATCGACGCCGCCGCCCGGGTCGGTGGCATTTTGGCCAACAGCAGCTCCCCGGCCGACTTTTTGTCCGAGAACTTGCAGATCCAAGTCAACCTGCTCGACGCAGCCCTGGCCGCCCGGGTACCGCGGCTGCTGTTTCTTGGCTCCTCCTGCATCTACCCGAAGTTCGCCCCCCAGCCGATTCCCGAGAGCGCCCTGCTCACCGGGCCGCTGGAGCCGACGAACGATGCGTACGCGATCGCCAAGATCGCCGGCATCCTGCAAGTACAGGCGGTCAGGCGTCAATACGGTCTGTCGTGGATCTCTGCAATGCCGACCAACCTGTATGGACCGGGCGACAACTTTTCTGCAACGGGATCACACTTGCTGCCCGCACTCATTCGCCGTTACGAGGAGGCCAAAGCCACCGGGACACCTGAAGTGACGAACTGGGGCACCGGAAAACCGCGGCGCGAGTTGCTGCACGTTGACGACTTGGCGAGCGCGTCATTATTCCTTTTGGAGCATTACGACGGGCCGGATCACATCAACGTCGGTACCGGGATCGACCACAGCATCGAGGAAATCGCCAAGATGGTGGCCGTAGCGGTAGGTTACAACGGCGAAAGTCGCTGGGATACCAGTAAACCGGACGGCACGCCGCGAAAGCTTCTGGACATCTCCGCCTTGCGCGGCGTGGGATGGCAGCCCGCAATTTCACTGCTTGAGGGCATTGATACGACAGTAGCCTGGTATCGAGCAAACGTCGGCGCGGCACGGAAATGAATGCAGCCGGCCTCGCAGACCCGATTGGTGGCGCATTGCTGGCGCATGAAAAATCCTGCAATACGCAACTACTGAGGCGGAAGCTGTTCGGCCGAGCGGGTGTATCCATCCCAACGCTTTATGGCTGGAGTGTCGGGTAGTGCGGATCTGCGTTGTCAGTATCAACTATGAGCCGGAGAAGTCCGGTATTGCCCCATACACCACGGGAATGGCTGTCGGCCTTGCAGCTCGAGGGCATGACGTCGAGGTTCTTACCGGGCTGCCGCATTATCCAGAATGGCGTGTCGACTCGCCGTACCGCGGGTTGTCCGGAACAGCGAAAGCCATGGACGGCGTCGTGGTGCGACGGTTCGCCCACTACGTACCCGCCAACCCGACGACGCGCAGCAGGGTGATATTCGAGAGCACCTTCGGCACCCGGGTGGCGTCAGCTCGCTGGGACAAGCCAGAACTGGTCCTGACGGTCAGTCCCTCGTTGATCGCCAGTGCAATGGTCATCACGCGGTCGAAGCTGGCCAAGATCCCGGCGGGCCTTATCGTGCAGGACCTTTACGGTAAGGGCGTCGTGGAGACGGGCGCCATGTCGACCACCATGGCCGGGCCGGCTGTGCGGTTTGAAAGTGCGGTCCTCAACCATGCGACAGGCACGGCCGTGGTTCACGATCGCTTCGCGGACGCGGCGGTCAGGATGGGGGTAGACCCCAAGCGAGTCACCGTCATACGAAACTGGGCACATATCGAATCACCAACCGCCGCAGTGGACACTGCGGGGGTGCGCCTGAAGCACGGCTGGCGACCGCAGGAGCGCATCGTGCTGCATTCCGGCAACATGGGGGTGAAGCAAGGTCTGCAAAACGTCGTCGCAGCAGCACGACTCGCAGACGAGCGCGGGGTCGACATCAGGTTCGTGCTATTGGGCGACGGCAACCAACGAAGGCTACTGCAGCAGTCGGCCAAAGGTGTCCAGCGCATCGAATTCAAACAGCCGCTCAACGCTGACGACTATCGTCAGGCGCTGGCCTGCGCCGACGTCTTATTAGTCAACGAGCGCCCGGGCGTCGGCGAGATGGCAGTACCGAGCAAGTTGACTTCTTACTTCTCCGCGGGCCGCCCGGTCCTTGCCGCGACTGACGCCGATGGTGTCACTGCTGGGGAGATCCGCGACGCCGGAGCAGGTGTCGTGGTCCCATCCGGCGATCCTGCGGCTCTGCTCGACACGGCGGTCGGTCTAGCCGACAACATCGAAGCCGGCAGCCGACTTGGGATGTCCGGCGTGCGGTACGCTCGCCGCCTACTGAGTCCAGATCGTGCGCTGGACGAATACGAAGACTGGTGCTACCGGTTGAGGGGAACGCTTGCGAGCTGAGGAACTATCGATATTTCCACCCGCGATTCTCCGCTCCGGGGTCAGACGAACTTCACTGTCGTCGAACAGTCCCTGCGGCGTGTCGAGGGCGGCGCTTTCGCAGAACTCAATCGCGTTGTTTCGCGAACGAAACGCGCGGGATCTCGGCCCTTAGATGGGCACATGCTTCCCTCCTCCGCCTTCCGAGCAGCTCGCCAAAGTTTTCAACTCGTTCATTGGTCTGCTCCCAACCAAGTGTCCCGAATCTATGAATGCATAGGGGCCAACCCGAGACCGTCGGTCTTGAGTTAGCGCGGTATAGTGCCGTATAGTATGTTTATCGATTCATCTCAGGTGCTCAGTATGTACACGAGGGTCGTCCAGCAGGCGTGATCGCGGCCCGTCGCCGATCTGCCTGCTTTCGCCAAGAGGAGCACATGTCGTTCGTGACCGCACCGCCGGAGATGGCGCTTGAGCCATCCGGGACAACTGCTTGGTTACTTGCTGGCTGCTCGCAAGACCCCGCCAAGAAGAATCTGGTATGGGCGGCAAGCGGCACAGGAGCGATAGCTCGACATGCGGAAGGTCGACCTTGAGAAGAGCTGGGCCTACGAGTTCCGGGGCGGCTGGGAAGTTGTCGAGCGTCCGTACGTTGACGGGCGTCGTCCCATCACCATCTGTAGCGGCAAGGCCGACATTTGGCGTTCTCCCCCGAGAGCAGTGAAGTGAAATCATATTTGGCGCAAAGATGCATGACCACTTCACCCGCGGTCGCAACCGATGCAACCGCTACGGTCTCAACCCTGTCTCCGTTCGGCATCAGACGTGCGGTTGACAGACGTCCTAACAGCGCGATTAGCGAGCGGCACAGGCATATAGGGGTTGCTGATGCTTGATCGCACTGTCTTGAAGCCGTCGCCCGACCCCGATTTTCCCCGCCCGCGCTCGATACCTCTGCTGAAATCAGCGGCACTTGCAGTCTGCGTTCTGCAAGCTGTTGTCATCTCGTTGGGCGCATTCGGCAACAATACGATCAGCCGCGCGGACAACGTGAATGCCTGTCCGGCCCCGCCCGCAGTGGTTGATGATTTCTCTGGTCCCGCAGGTGCCCCGCCCAACCCACGACTGTGGAATTACGAGCTGGGCGCTGGCGGCACGGACGGCCAGCTCGAGGCATTCACCAACAGTCCGCGCAACGCGTCACTGGACGGCAACGGCAATCTCGCGATCAACACCATCAGAGAACCAATCAACATTCCCGGGTTCGGCACCTACGATTACAGCAGCGCCTCCCTCAACACGAACGGGCATCTCGACGTCTGCTATGGCACTGTCACCGCCCGCATCAAGCTACCCGCCCCTCGGCAGGGCGTCAGGCCGGCGTTCTTTCTGCTGGGTTCTGACTTCGCGACTGTTAGCTGGCCGCAGTGCGGCGAGATTGACATTTTGGATACTGGAGGGCTGCCTATCGGCGCAGCTTCGATTCACGGTCCTGGCGGAGACGATCAGCTGACTTTGGCGCTGACGGGCACCGCCGGATACAACGTGCCGATCTTGCTTCCGTTCGAAATGGGCACGGATTGGCATGATTACGCGCTGGAGTGGCGGCGCGACAAGATCACCACCAGCATTGACGGACAAGTTTTCGCTTCTTGGACGCCGGAATCACTGCCGCCCGGCGCAAGGTGGGCGTTCAACGATCATCCGATGTACGTGATCCTCAACATTGCGGTCGGCTTCGGTTCCTTGGTGCCGGACGCTTCGACTCCGTTCCCGGCCACGATGCTCGTCGATTGGCTGCGGTACACCCCCGCAACGTGAGGCAGGGCAATGCGACGCGGCCGAGTCGGCTGAGATCGCCACGTCGGCCGAGCGCCCGAGAAGGACGATGGGAGTTGGTCACTATGGGTACGGCCGCGAGAAGTTGCAGCCAGCCCTGCTACGTCGCGGGGGTGACGTTCGACTGATGAAGAGCGCGACGATTACAAGCGTGACGGCGAAGGATATTCCGGGCGCCCTGGCGTTTCCGCCGTGGCTGGCGAGGACGGCAGTGGGCTGCTTCCTTTTGGCTTCCTTCACGGCGACCTGGGGCGGCATTTATCTCGGCGGAATCCAGACGGCAGACATTTTTCTTTTTCTTGCGTTCGTTATCACCATGACGATGGTGGTGTTCGGAAGTTTGAGATTTGCCATCCCCTGGTGGCTTTGGGCGCCCGCTGTCGCATTGTTTGGGTGCTTCACCGCACTGATATACAGCCCTATTCCGGATTCTTATTTCGGACTGCGGTATGAGCATGCTTTGTATTCTCCCTTCGCGGGGTGGAGCGATACCGGCCCACCGGGCGGCGTCAAGTCGGCGTTCTGGATTGTCGCTCTGCTGGTGGTGCCGATCGCAGCCATCGCATGTACCGCGCTGGACTCGAGGGCGCCTAAGTGGATCGTGGCTTGGTTTTTGGCCGGTGTGGCCGTTTCCAGCTTGATAGCGCTGACCGATCTCACCAATCTCACCCACGTCTCGCGCAACCTCACCCTGGCGACCTTGCGGACGGGGTATAAGTTCGACAACCACCGGGAAACGGGTTTGGCCGACCATCCCAATACGCTCGGCCTGGTCTGCACCATCGCGGTGCCGTTCGCCGTGCACTTCATCAGCGATTCGCGACGTCGCTGGCTGCCGTGCATCGCGCTGGTGCTGCTTTTCGGCGGTGTAGTGGCGTCCGGGTCCCGAGGGGCCCAGGTGGTTTTTCCGGTCGCAGTACTCGTCGCGCTCCTCGTGTCGCCGCACAAGAAGAAGGTCGTGGGATGGCTAGCGGCCACCCTCACCGCTGCGGTTCTCGGTGGCTTGACCGCTCTGACGCAGTCGGCGCCCGGACTACTCGACAAGCTGTTTCGGTTCGACGAGAACCGCGCCAGCGTTGGTAGTAATGCAGAGCGTACGGAGCTTCATGCACAAGCGTGGAACGATTTCAAGAATTATCCCGTCTTCGGCATCGGCATAAAGCACATCGGGGAAGCGCATGATATCTATCTTCAAATGATGTCGGCCGGCGGCAGCGTACTTGTCGCAGGGATGCTCATATACTGGTTCGGGACGTTGCGAACGTGCTGGCTGGCGAACCGCAGCGGCGAAGCGCTGGGGGCCTATTTGATATTGTCGGTCATCGCGTTGCTAGTTATTGGTCTGCTGGAGAATCAACTTACCGACCGTTTCCTTTACTACGCGATAGGTTGCGCGGCGGCCCTTGCGGCCACCTACCGGGTCGATAGGCCGGCGAGCCTTCCACCGGATCGAAAGACAATGGCAGGTCACCTGACTGCGGCGGTCGGGCCGGCTCGGTTTGGGTCGCGGATCAGGGCAACTGAGGATTCTCGCAATGCGGTTTGATGGCTGGTTCGCCAGCCGCCCGCTCCCTGGTGCCAATTTGATCAAGGAAACTCATGGTGCTGAAAGATTTACTCCCACTTCGCAAGCAATATCGGTCGTCGCTTGGGCACTGCTGGCATGATCAGGGCGCCAAGCCACTGGAGCGACGTGGCGAAAGATGAGGCAGGTCTCACCGTCCGTGATACCATCTAACAACAAACCGATTGTCACATCTTCGCGAGGTACCAGTACTAATGGACATATTTTTGCCTCCTGAGCAGACCGTCGAACATCCTCGTCCGATTGCGCGCTTCGCTCATCAGCCACGACTGAACGACCGCCGTGAAAAGCGCATCGCGCCAATCGTTTTCTAGCCACCTGTCGTGAAACCCGTCTACAAGGGGGTAGTGAAGATGCCAACCGTCTCGCACACGGCCACGCGAGACGTGATCACCGTTCTGATCCGTGGCTGGAAGCTCATCGTGGGCTGCGCGGTAGCCTTCGGCTTTATCGCACTGACCCTGTGTTGGCTGCAGAATCCGGTGTACGAAGCCACCGCCACGCTATTTGTGACGTCGGTGGGGAACAGTCAAGGCCCATCCGGACCCTATGAAAACGCGATGGGATCGTCGATGCTCGTCGGCTCGTACGCGAAACTGGCCTACTCGGATACGGTGCTCGTGCCCGCGGTAAAGGCTGCAGGCCTCAATATGACGGTGGATCAGGCCAAAAACGCCGTTAGTACCCAGATCATTCCGGAAACCGTCATGTTTACGGTTAGCGCCAAAGGTCAAGATCCCGGGATGGCGCAGCGATTAAGCAACGAAATTAGCCACTCAATGATCGATGGGGTCGCCGCGCTGACAAAGCCCAGCGGCGACGGTCCACCGATATCGAAGCTGACCGTAGTGACCCCGGCCACCCTCAATCCGGAGCCGGCGTCGCCGACCACGTTGATGAACGTCATGCTGGCCACGTTCGGCGGCGTGTTGGCCGGTGTGGTTGCCGCACTGACTCGAGAGCGACTCAACAACACTGTCCGGGACGAGCGGGATATCGAGAAAGTCGTCGGCGCGCGGCCACTCGGAAGCATCCCTCATGACGAAACTCTGCGTGCCGGACTGACCATCGACTTCGGCGTCCCCGCCATCGCGGCGGGCGCATTCCGCCGCCTGAGCACTGCATTGTCGGTCGCCTACTCGGACCGTTTGCCTGCCACGATTCTGGTGACGAGCCCTCGCGAAGGCGAAGGGAAATCAACTGTCGCACTTTATCTCGCAGCAGCATTCGCCGGAAGGGGCAGCACGGTAGTCCTGGTGGATGCAGATTTGGGAAACCCTGTGGTGGCAAGACGCACGGGGAATGGCGAAGTGCCAGGGCTGGCTGACGTTATACACAGCGAGGTTCCTCCGCTGCAGCTTTCGGCAATGGCAATCGACAGTTTGAAGGTCATCGGCGCCGGACGTGTGCGCGACAAGGATCCAGCCGGCTCACTGGCTTCCAGAGCGTGTGGGAAGTTTTTCAAGCAACTCTCCGAGTCTTTCGACTACGTGATCGTGGACTCTCCTTCGCTTCTCGACGGTCCTGAAGCGGAGGCCGTCGCATGCTGGGCTGATGGAGTTCTGATGGTCGCCCGGCGAGGCAGGTCGAAACTTTCCGACTGTTATTCATCTGTCACCCGGCTATCCGACATCGGCGCTGAACTGGTGGGTGTGGTGTTCAATGACGTGCGCCCGCCCGGGGGCCATGAGCGGCCAGCGCTATCAGCTGCTATTCGGGCTCGGCGGAATTGACTGGCGCTCTCGACCTGCAGAACCACGCCCAGTAACAGTTCGCCGACGCCGTTATCCGTCGCGAAAGCAGAGCGGAAAACACTGGTTAGACAACAAAAATCGGCCATCCTCGCTCTCAGTGACAACCTCGAGACCGGGTGGATTCGATCGGTTGGCGAGAAAGCGTGCGAGCTAAGGCGCTATCGCCGCAATGGGCCCGCTTCCGCTACTCCGCACGAAACTGGTCGTCGTCAAACGGTACTGGCGGCGTATGGGGCTCAGCGCGATCCCACCACTGATATCCCTTGATCTCTCGCATGAAACGCGCGGGGGTCCCGCCGTAAAGGCCGGAGACCGGCATGTTATCGCGATCCTTCGCCCTCGAAAGCAACGAACCCGCGGCGAGCACCGATCGCTCCGGCAGATATGAATCCTTGAGCAGGATGCAGCCGGTTGTGGTCACCGCGTTTTCGCCCAAGACGACCCGACCGGGTTCCGTTTTGTTGCCGGCATAATCGAGCTCGTGGCTCTGAATGATGCTCTTGATCCCGCCTACGGCTGCGAACGGTCGAAGGATGACCTGCCCGGAACAATCGAAATAGTGGCGGTTCGTGACAGCCCCAAACTTGCCAATTATCAGCTTGCCCACCAATGGGCTGTATCGCTGGTAGTCGGGGGCCGCGGTGAACTGATTGAAATTGCCGATGTTGCTTTCCGGGCCCAGCTCAGTGCTGGATAGGTGTCGGAAGATGTTGAAGTTCATGATCGCCGCGCCGTCGGCGATAGAGAAGGGCCCGCAATTGAGCACAAGGTTAGGCCCGAGGACGACATCGTGTCCGATGTGGTTGCCCAAAGACCGTAATGCCCAGAATTTAAAGCCGCAGCTAGGTAAGAGCCAGGCGATCAGCGAGAGCCAGTTGTTAGGTCGACGATCTGGCACACCGTCCTCCTATCCCGCCGGTTCGATGTGACGACCGTATCAGTGCGGTGCGCGTAGAGCGGTCGTAGCGTCCGCGGTCATCGAGACCACGCAGACCCCGGGTAATCGGCTGGATAATTTCTTTCGCGGTGCCGACGAAAGGCGAACCGCCGGATGAATGGCTTCCGTTGTATAGGCTCACCGCTGTGAGTTGTGTGATCGGCGAAGCCCCTGTGGTCATCATCGACAGGTCGCTCATCCAGGAGCACCCACTCGCCTCGGCGTGGCGATCGCGACAGCACGAAAGTTGGTGACAATGCGCCTGCTCCAAGTGGCGGGCACGCTCAACCCAGCTTACGGAGGCCCGTGTGTCGTCGTGAATCAACTCACACGCAGCCTGACCGATCTGGGCCACTCGATCGACGTGGTCACGTTGGACCCTCCGTCTGCACCGTGGCTCACCGATCTGCCAGGGCCTCCCCGAGCCTTCGGCCCTGCACTCGGAAAGTACGGATACTCCCGGCATCTGAGGCTCTGGCTGGAGCGGCGCGCGCCTGACTACGACGCCGTGACCGTCCACGGCATCTGGCAATACCAGAGCCAGGCGGTGCGCGCGGCGTGCACCAAGACAGGAGTGCCCTATTTTCTTTTTGTCCACGGGGCGCTGGATCCATGGTTCAGGAAGCGCTACCCGGGCAAGCACGCCAAGAAGGCGCTCTACTGGCGCGCTCTCGAGCACCGCGCGCTTCGCGATGCCCAGGCCGTGCTCTATACGTGCGAGGAAGAGCGACGCCTGGCCAAGACCTCGTTCACGCCCTACCAGGCAAGGGAGGCCGTCGTCGGCTTGGGGATCGAAGAGCCGCCCGGCGACCCGACGCTGCAGTGTGAGGCTTTCCTGTCGGCGAACCCCCACCTTCGAGACAAGCGCATCCTGCTCTTCCTTGGCAGGCTGCATCCGAAAAAGGGGTGCGATCTGCTGATCGAGGCATTCTCACAGGTATGCCATCGCGACGAGAGGTTGCACTTGGTCGTGGCGGGACCTGACGAATCAGGCACGGAGGCGGGGCTGCGAATGTTGGCCGAGTCGCTTCGAGTGGGAGACCGTGTCACCTGGATCGGGATGCTTAACGAAGATGCCAAGTGGGGTGCATACAGAGCAGCCGATGCATTCGTGTTGACCTCGCACTCCGAGAACTTCGGCATCGTCATCGCCGAGGCCCTCGCGTGCGGGCTGCCCGTCCTCCTCAGCGACAAAGTGAACATCTGGCGCGAGATCGAGCGCAGCGCGGCGGGTCTTGTCGAAGGCGACACCGCCGATGGCGCCACCTCGCTACTGAACCGTTGGATAGACCTGTCGGACACCGACCGCGCAGAAATGCGCCAGCGGGCCCAGGTCTGCTTTCTCGAGAACTTCGAAGCGCAGGGTGCCGCAAGAGGCTTCGTCGAGTCTTTAACCGACGCGATCGGAAAGGCCGGCGCCGCATGAGGCGCTCGGCGAAGCTGCTTGCCGTCCTGAGGGTGACGCCGTATCGAGCGGCCCTGCTGCGGCATGGGGTTGCGGCGGCCGTCGAGCATGATGAGGCGCTGGGGCAGCTCACACTGCGCACGGTCGTGGATGTCGGCGCCAATCGTGGCCAGTTCGCGCTCTTCGCCCTGCACGCCTTTCCCGCTGCCATGATCGTCTCGCTGGAGCCTCTCGCGGCGCCCGCCGCCCGCTTTCGCCGTGTCTTTGCCAAGGAGCGACGCGTCACGCTGCACCATGCGGCACTCGGGCCCGAGACCGGGCAGTCCACCATGCACGTGTCGGCTCACGACGACTCGTCATCTTTGCTGCCCATCACCGCCACCCAGGGCCGGCTCTTTCGGGGCACCAATGAAGTGCGCACCGAGACGGTCCGGACTGCCCCGCTGTCTGAGTTTCTCGACGGCGGCTCCATCGAGGAACCGGCGTTGCTGAAGCTCGACGTCCAAGGATACGAGCTGGAGGCGTTGCGTGCGTGCGGCGAGTTGCTCGACAAGTTCGCCTACGTCTGCGCGGAAGGCTCGTTCATCGAGCTATACGAAGGGCAAGTGCTGGCCGATGACCTGATCGCCTGGCTGCGTGAGCGCGGCTACGAGCTTGTCCGCAGCTACGGAGCCGTCAGCGACGAGCATGGGCAGATCATCCAGGCCGACATGCTGTTCAAGAGGAGTGATGACCGGCAGCGCGGTGCGCCAAAGTGATGCCGTGTGGGCCTTTTACCCGATCACTGGTCCCGCATGCTCAGCACCCGGATTTAAGTGAATCCCACACCGGAATCCGTCGAGCCGTGGTTCGAATGCACCACTGATGGCGGACTCCTTCGTCAGCTTGCCGTCCCCATGCACGCAAATACGCGATATCAGCGGGCGTGTCATTCATCTGGCGGTCGTCGCGAAAACAGCTGGTGTGCATCGACCTGTCCGGTCGTGACCCGGTACTTTATTTGCCCTTGCTCTACAAAGTGACTCGAGCATCATCCGCGCGAGCTTCTCCACCTCGGGCGGATGAAACAGGGAGACATGGTCACCGCCAAGATGGTGCACGGTCAACGTTCCGTTGTGGTATCCGTCCCAACCTAATAGATCCGCCTCCGCATCGGCTGCGGAGCGTTCGGTGACGAACAGGTGCATCGGCACCTCATGTCCAAGCTGTTGATAGCGGCATTCGATTTCTGTCGCGCCGCGATAGTCGAAATCGCCCTGTGGCCACAGCTCACCACGCCGAACCAACCGGAGCGCGGTTTCGCCGTACTTAGCCCACCGCTGACGCGCCGGCAGACGGCGTATCCGGCGAAGCCGCCATCGCAGCGTCAGCTGCGCCCACTGCAGTTGCACCATCGGTGGCGCCAGCTCATCGAGAATACCCAGCCACTCGACTTGCTGACCGGCGTCGACAGCCTGACGGGCAACTTCGTAAGCCACGAGTCCCCCGAACGAGTAGCCGACCAGTGCCAGCGGACCATCCGGCTGTCGGTTGCGGATCGTTGAAAGGGCTTGGCTGGCATGGTGTTCGATCGTTACGGACAGGTCAAACTGCCCGCCTGGCTGTTCGGGGATTAGCGCGTGTACCGGTTGCGCGGTACCCCACTGCGCCGAAAAGCGCCTCAGGCTTATCGACGACGAAACTCCGGGAAAGATGAAATGCAGCGGTCGTGCGGACGTGACTTCGTCAGTCCGGCCTGGGCTTTCGTTATCGAGTAACTCGGCGAGTTTCGCAACGGTCGTGTGGTTGTTGGGAAACGACGTGGGTGACAGCGCGACACCAAAGATCCGCTGAACATCGGAGATCAGCCGGGCCGCCAGTAGCGAATGGCCGCCCATATCGAAGAAATCGGAGTTGACGTCGATAACAGGCATGGCCAGCACATCAGTCCACAACGCGGCGACGCGCCTTTCCGTATCGTTGCGCGGAGGCTGAGCGCCGATGCGGGCTGTTCCCGGCGGGGAGGGTGCCGGCAAAGCGGCTTTGTCGAGCTTGCCGCTCGCGGTCTGTGGTAAGGCGCTGAGGTGGACAAATGCGGTGGGGATCATGTGTTCCGGCAGCCGGCGACGAAGCCAATTACGTGCCTCGGCGTCGGTTGGGGACCACGCCTCGCCGACGATGTACGCAACCAACTGCTGTTCGCCATTGGGCGCCTCGCGAGCGACCACCGCGCAGCATCCCACATCAGGGCGTTCGCACAAAACGGACTCGATCTCGCCCGGCTCTACGCGAAAACCGCGGATTTTGAGCTGGTCGTCGTTGCGGCCCAGATGTTGTATTCGCCCGTCGGGCAGGAACCTGCCACGATCGCCTGTGCGGTAAATCCGCCCGCCGACCTGGAAAGGATCGTCTCGGTACCGACGCGCATGCTCGTCAGGGCGATTGAGATAACCACGACCCACTGCGACGCCGCCGATGGCAATTTCCCCGGGGACACCGACCGGTTGGAGGTCGCCCGTGGGGGTCGATGACATACATCCGCACGTTCGGCAACGGCCTACCCACCGTGACGATGTCTGCCTCGGCCAGTCGCGCCACGCTGGTGATGACGGTGGTCTCGGTCGGGCCGTAGGTGTTCCATACCGCTCCGCACCGTCGCAGCAGCGCCCCAGCTAGCCCGTCGGTGAGTGTCTCGCCGATAGACGTCGCTATGAGACGACGATCGCCGCACCAGCCGGCGGCCACGACGGCCCCCCAGGTGGTTGGTGTCGCCATCATGTACGTCGCACGGCTGTCGGCAATCAGCCGCGTCAGAGCAGCCGGATTCAGTGCCTGAGCGGCGGTGGCCAGCACAAGGCGTGCTCCGCACGCCAACGCACAGAAGATGTCGCCGAGCGCGACGTCGAAGCTGATAGACGCAACCGACAGCACGGTGTCGGAGGCGGTCACGCCGAACTCGCGAAACATGGTCTGCATCAAATTCGCTACGCTGCGATGCTCGATAAGCACTCCCTTTGGGCGACCCGTGGAGCCGGACGTGTAAATCACGTAGGCGAGGTCGGTGGGAGACGCAGTGCTTGACGGGGCAAGGCGGGGTGCGTGACACCCCACATCGCCGAGCTTGATGACGGCGGTTGTGACCGCGTCGCCGTCCGTCGGCAGGCGACGATCGGTCAGAACGATGCTCGCGCCGGCGTCGTTGATGCAGAAGGTGTTCCGGGCGATCGGCTGGCACGGGTCCAGCGGCAGAACTGCTGCGCCGGATTTGAGAATCCCCATAATGGCCGCAACCAGGTCAGGGGTGCGGTCCAGGAGCACCGCCACCACCGAGCCGGTCCCGGCGCCCGCCTCCATCAACCGCGATGCGATAGCCGCCGCGCGATCGTCCAGTTGCCGATACGTCAGTGCCGTGTCGCCGATCTCGACCGCTACCGCGTCCGGCGTGCGTTCGACCTGCAAGCTGATGAGTTCCTGCACGCACTCGGAGTGCGACGAAATACCCTCTTGGGCGAACGGATTCAAGCTGAGCTGACGTTGGCGCGCGGCCGAGGTAACCATGCCGCTCAACATGATCGCTCAGGCGATGACGACCCCTTTCGGGCGGTCCGTGGACACATTGCTCCTCCCAACGCAATCAGCCATCCCAAGAACAACTACGGTTACCGCGGCCGCTCGGCTTGGACACTATCCTATACTGCTAGTATACTTGTATCATACGTTCAATACTGTTAGTCGTAGTTCTTGCGCTTTGACCAACTCTTAGTTGCTGGATCCGGTTCGAGCCGTGGCGGGTGATTTATCGTCCGGGGAATCCTTGCCCGCAAAGGGTTCTGAGGGTAATGCGCTCGCCAGTCTCTGCGGAACGATACCGAGGGTGTCGCCAAGCAGAGTCGCAGGAGCTGCCGAGGACGACGCGATATCGAGGTAGGCGACGTAGGGGAGGCTGCACCAGCCGGCATTCACCACCAAGAGGTCCTCGAGATTACCCGATTGGGGCTAGTTGCTCGGCCATAAAGACTTGTGACCCGCTCCTGACGGGCCCGGCTTCAGCCCTCAGGTTGCCCGCGCCATACTCGCCACAGTGGACCCTCGCTAAGCCTAATTTGTCTATCCGACAACCGAAGCCGCTGCCGAGGTCACTGCGGCACACTGAGCGCAACCCGTACGAGCTAGCGCCTCAAGATCGCTCCAGTAGTGAAAGCTCAGCCTGCTAGTTTTGACTCAGCCCCGTTCTCGATTCGCTGAGCTGACGAGGCTGTCCGGCGCATCGAAGTCACGGGAGCCCACAAGTGAACGACCTGTTCTACAGCATCGCTGCGATGAATGCGCTCTTCTCGTCAATGGCGTGGTGTGCCGCCAAGCCTAATCGCTGGTCGATATTGACAACCTTGACGTTTGCGCTGATTTGGCCATTCGTCAACGGGATCCTTGAAGGAAACCTCCTTCTCAAGATCAGCGACACCCACGGAATCACGGTATCGGACTTATTTTCGGTCCTGGCAGCAGCGATCGCACTTATTCAGGCGATTAGAGTCTGCCGAACCGCGCGCCGGGATCGGTCCGGCTCCGGACACGGCAACATCAACCAATAGCCCTGAATGACATATCGCCGGAGAGTCGGACTACGAAGTCTCGGCGGCAGCCTAGTTGGTGGCTGATATGAACGCGCGGTTCCAGTTCTCGATGCCAAACATTGCGCCAGCACCAAGCGTGAAAGTCCAGTTCCAGCGAGGACGCCGCATATGAGCAGCTGATCGACAGCTGATGGCCGGGTCAAGGCTGCGCCTGCATGCTCAGCTCAGAAATCAACTGCTCGCCCTGTTTTCGGTATCGAGCGACACTAGCGAGTTTGACGTTTTCGTATCCGCGCACGATATCCGGTAGTTCGGCGACGCGAACCGCGAGCGAGTGATTCCCCGGAGACAGGACAAGGGAGACAGCGTTTAGCCAGGCTCGGTACTCCACGATCAACTGCCGTTCCAAACGACGCATTTGGGTGTGGCCGAACGGATCCCAAAAGCTGCCCCGAAGAAACCGCAGGGCGGCAAGCGCCCGAAGAAACGGCCGCACCCACGGGCCCAATGTGAGCTTTCGCTTCATGCCCATTGCACGCAGGAACGGTGGGTGCAGCTTGTAGGCCACGCGCGCATTCGGTCCGAACGCCTCACGCACCCGAGCGTCGACCTCTTGGTCCAGGCAGAGTCGGGACACCTCGTACTCATCCTTATATGCCATGAGCTTGTGCAGATTTCGAGCCACACCCCTGGTCAGGTCGTCAAGACCGGGCGCCTTCGTTGCTTCTGCGACACGAATCCGCTCGACGAACTCTGCGTAGTGTCGTGCATACCGGCGACTCTGATAGGCAACCAGATCGGAGACGCGCACCGCGACGTCCTCGCCGAGCGGTGATTCGGGCATTGCCCGAACTCTCGCGGCAATGCGACGGGCATCGTGCGAAATGGTCTTCTGCCTACGATTTTTTCGCAATTGTGCCACGGCGGCGTCCAAATCAGCTGGTGCAGCGACGGCTTGCCGACCACGGCGGAACGCTTGCAGATTTTCTTGCACCTTGGTGCCGCTGCGGCGAATGGCTTCCTCGATGTGCTGGGCGCGCAGAGGCAGTCTGCCGGTTTGGTACGCCGCGCCCACCAACAGCATGTTCGCGGACTGATCCTGGCCGAACAAGGTGGTCGCCAGCTTACGGGCATCGAGGACGACGGCGTGCTCGGCGCGAGTGGCCTCAAGTATCGGCGCCATCGCCTGACTGATTGCCGGGAACGTGGTGTTGGGGTCGACGACCATACGACCGGTTGGCACCGCCGACGAAGAGATGACCGCAACCGTGCGCTGCGGATCGGCAGCGAGCAGGTAGCGAGCCTCGGCCGCGACCAATAAATCGCAACCTAGGTAAAGGTCGCATTCGCCCTCGCCGGCGTGATTCGCCACCGCTGTCGAGTGATCGAAGATCTTAATGTCGGAAACGACCGGCCCGCCTTTCTGGGCTAGGCCGGTCTGGTCCAGAGCGCGAACGTAGCGACCTGCGATTGTCGCGGCTGCTGCCAGCGTCTGGGCGACCGTGACTACACCGGATCCGCCGATACCTGTGATTCGGGTGGAGTGCGGCTCGGCGGCCATCTGAGACGGTTCGGGGAGATCAGCCATCTCGAGTCTTCCTGATGCTACTTTTGCGGGGCTCGAGCGGCTGGGCACTATCGTCATGAAGGCCGGGCAATCTCCGTTGAGGCAGGAGAAGTCGAAATTGCACGAGGATTGGTCGATTCGCGTCTTCCGACCGAACTCGGTATCGATCGGCTGAACCGACAGGCAATTGGACTTGGTGCCGCAGTCTCCGCAGCCCTCGCACACCCGCTCGTTGATCATGACGCGTTGAACAGGTTGAACTACTCTGCCGCGCTTGCGCTTACGACGCAGTTCGGTAGCACATTCCTGATCGTGGATGATGACCGTGACACCGGGTGTGGCTGCCAGCATCCGCTGCGCCTCGTTTAGCCGATCGCGATGCCAGCAGCGAACACCACGCGGCAGATCGTTGCGACGGTAGCGTTTTGGGTCATCAGTAGTGACGATGATTCGCGTGACCCCCTCGGCAAGCAGTGCGCGCGCAAGATCATCCACGGTGAGCGCGCCTTCGGGGTGTTGCCCGCCGGTCATCGCGACCGCGGAGTTGTAAAGGATTTTGTAGGTGATGTGCGAGCCAGCTGCGACGGCGGCGCGCACCGCGAGGCTGCCGGAATGATGAAAAGTGCCATCTCCGAGATTCTGGATCAGATGGGACTGCTTAACAAAGGGACTCATTCCGATCCACTGCGCGCCCTCGCCGCCCATCTGCGTCAGCCCGGTGACGCTGCCCACCAATTCCTCGTCCATGAGCGTGACGAGACCATGGCATCCGATGCCAGCGCCGACCAACGAGCCATCAGGGACCTTCGTCGACGAATTGTGCGGACACCCAGAACAGAAATAAGGGCTGCGAGTTATCACGGGAAGCGCCAGCCGCGATTTCGATAATCGGCGTCGGCCGAGCCACTCCCGGACCGAGGGGAAATCACTGTGACCAAGCAGGAATTCCGCAAGCACCGGAGCAATCGTGTCTGCGGTGAGCTCGCCGCTGATGGGAAAAACCGGGCCGTCAGCGATGTTCCGCTTCCCGACGATCAACGGCCCGCCCTTGTTGTGACCATAAAGAAGGTCGCGAGCAGCGGTTTCAATGAAGGGCCGTTTGTCCTCCACCACAATGATTTCGTGCAAGCCCGAGGCGAAGGCATTCAGCGTGCGCGGCTCAATAGGGTCGATCATCCCCAGCTGAAGCAGGCGAACTCCGTGTTGCTCCAGCTCCAGATCGTCAAGACCCATCCGGCGCAAAGCCTCACGAACGTGTAGGAACGTGGGTCCGGCGGCAATGATGCCGATGCGATCGAGGGCGCCATGGGCGGTGACAACGTCGAGTTCATTGCGCGCGGTGTAGTCGAGTGCAGCCTGACGACGTTCGCCGTCGCGACTACGTTCCAGAACTCCGAGCATCGGTTGCATCAACTTTGCCGTGACCGCGTGGTCTACTGCGCGTGCCGGTCCCCGCGGGATAACGCGGCCCGGGGTGACATCCACTGTCATAGAGCCATTGGCAACGTCGGTCGATATCTTGAGCGCCACCCACAGGCCGCTGGCACGTGACATCGCCGCGGCATGTAAGCCAAGGTCCAGGATCTGTTGAGGGTCCGCGGGATACAGCGTGGGAATGCCCAAATCGGCTAGCAACCGTTCCGATGCGCCGGGCACCGTCGATGACTTCGCTGACGCGTCGTCGCCGACGAAAACGACTGCTCCGCCGTTGGCGGGCACGCCCATCAGAACGTTATGCCGGAACGCATCCGACGCCCGATCCAATCCTGGCGATTTGCCGTACCAGAACCCGATGACGCCGTCGACCGTGCATTCCTGCGACGCCGATGCGAGCTGGCTCCCCTGAACGGCCGTAGCTGCAAGCTCTTCGTTGACGCCCGGCTGAAAGACGATGCCGTACTCGTCCAGCAGGGCCCGGTGGCGGTCGAGCTCCATGTCGTATCCACCTAAGGGCGAACCTTCGTAGCCGGATATGAACCCGGCGGTGTTGCGCCCTGCCCGCCGCTCGGCGCGCACGATCTCCACCGGCAGGCATGCCAGAGCCTGTATGCCTGTCAGCCGGACGAGCTCTGCCTGCGTCGGCGACTTCACCTCGGCCTTGGTCGGCGTCGACAACGTGCCCCCTAAGGAAAAGGATTTGGCTCTGCTCAACGATCAACCAGTGTTCGTTTCGTGGGCTTCGTCGAAACCGGCAACGAATCGAAGCGCTGGCGAAGAAGCGCGGCGAGGCGCAGCGGGACGGCAACAACGCTCAACAGGGCGAACGGCACATATTCGACGAAATAGACCCAAGGCTGTGTCTGCTGGTCAGGTGCGTCCAGCAAAAAATCCCGCCCGAAGGCGATCAGAATGTAAGTCGTGGCCAGAAAGAGCAGTGGCCGCCACAGACGTCCCAGGTTGCGCGTTCCGATTCCGAAGGACAGCAGCGTCAGCAGATAGGTGCAGAACAGTCCGATAAGGAAGAACCACAAGATGCCGCCGTGCAGCGGAATCTGGCCGATGACGACGCCCAGCCATACGACCAATCCGATATGGACCTGAAGCGCGGTGGCGAAGGCCAAGCCCAAGGCTCGCGCCCGGCGCGCCAGACCGGCAAAGACTGGGCCGAACAGGATGGCCAGCGCGCCGCCGGTATAGGAAAGCCAGAAAAAAAGGAACGACCAGCGCGCCGTGTAGCGCACCGCCTGCCCGATGCCAACGGGACCGGCGCCGTAATCGGCCAGAACGGCCCCGGTAAGCGCGAGTGCGCCGCCCAACGCGCCGATCATCCAAAACCGTGCCGGATCATGTCTGCGGGTCATCGCGCCTACTCGGACTCGGACTGCAGACCACGACAACGAAAGCCATTGCGTGACAATCGGCGTGCGAAAGCGACAGAGACGAGCTGAGCCAGTTCTGGCGTTGTGCGCACTCCGCGAGCGCTCCACTCAGACGAAGCAGCGGCAGCGGACCGTCCCGTGTTACCTCGATCTCGCGCCAGGGAAATGGCATGTCCGGTTCTGCGAATGCCTTGATCACTGCTTCCTTGGCCGCGAACCGGGCCGCCAGTCTGTGCACCTGGTTGCGGCCTCGGCAGTCGTTGATTTCGCTCGCCGTAAAGACCTTGCGCAGGTACCGGTCCCCGAACGCCGCGAGCGAGTCCTCAACATCCTCAAGGGCCACCACATCGCATCCGACGCGGACGCGATGCCCGTCACCCTGGCCGGGCGAGGTGATCATGCACTTGCCGTAATCGCCGCGGTGCCGAGGCATTTCCCCCACCGATGCGACTCTCTCCGGCGGGCCGACTGCTATTGCACGTGGCATCACACAGACGTCTTGACCAGGCTCTCGACTACCTGCTCGATATTGCGTACCGAAGCGAAGGTGGACTTCTTGAGCACTTCATCGGGAAACTCGATGTCGAATGCATCCTCGAGCGCAACCATGACGTTGACCGACGCATGCGACGTCAGGCCGAGCTCATAGAGGTCGGCCTGATCGTCCACCTCGTGTGGATCGAAAGCCATACGGCCATGAGCGGCTAAGACGTCACGAATCTGATCCTGTATCACGCTTTCCTCATATCTCTGCTGTGGGTCCACTTGTTAGCCAGTGTGTTGGGTCCGGCTAAGACTTTCGGGCGGAACGTAGCTTCCGGTCGCCTTGAGCCGCTTGCGAGCGGCGCGGCGGTAATCGTAGAAGTCCGACATGAACGCCGGGTTGTCGTACAACCAGTCCAGGGGTTCTCGCATGTCGTCCGCGTAGCCGATGGCGTAGGAGCCGCGCTGGTAGCCCATCAGCCTGAGCAGCCCCTCGGGGAGGGTGCGGGCGATCTCGGGCGGGCAGGCGAGATATTGGTTTTCCTCCTGACGCAGCCACCCGAGCGAGTAGCCCACGTTCATCCCGATCCGGCTGGTGTCGGTGGTGTTGGCACCCCCGCCGTGGAATACCGAGCCCGTGTACATGAGGACCGAACCCTTGGTCATGACCGCTGGGGAGGACAGAGCGGGGTCCACCTCGTCGGGATCGTCCTCCCACCGGTGGCTGCCCACCACCATTCGTGTCGCACCCATCGCTTCGGTGAAGTCGGTCACGGCCCACATGGTGGCGACCTCGGCTTCGAAGCCCCTCGGGAACTGGTAGCGATCGAACGACCACTGATCCCGGTGAATCATCTGCGCCGGTTCGCCGGGTCCGATGGTGACCAGCTGGGTCAGGTCGATCTGGAAGGTGCTGGCATGGTCGCCCAAGACGAGGTCGAGCGTGTCGATGATCGTCGGGTGGGTGATGAGTGAGCGAGAGGTCGGCGAACGGGCGATCAGGGCGCCGGTACGGCGGGTGGTTGCGCCTAGGAAGTCGGTGTTGCCTCCGCCGGTGGCAGTGAGATACGGCTGGAGCTCGGTCCGTATTTCATCCATCGTCCGGGGAGTTGCGAGGTCGGCAATGACCACACACCCGTCTTCGTTGAGCACCTGTGCGATGTCAGCCGGTGAGGAACCCGAGGCGACTGTCTGTACTGCTGATGACGGTAAAACCGACCTATAGGTCTGTATTGCTGCCGACATGGTGCATACTATACAGGATTTAGTGCTTCATACGAGGGCGATCCGCTGAACCTGGCCAAAGGGGCGCCTAGCTCTCTCATCAGTGAGCAGTGGAGGTGCGACGACAGATGCTCCCATTTCGATTCGGCGTGCTCGCCGCGGTCGCGCCCACCATGTCGGCTTGGCGGGACCGGGCCCGTACGGCCGAGGGTCTCGGTTACTCGACGCTGTACGTTTCTGACCACCTTGACGCCCAATTCGGGCCTCTGGTAGCCACGACCGTGGCCGCCGAAGCCACCTCCACCCTCCATGTGGGGTCCGTCGTGTTGAACAACGACCTCCGCAACCCTGTGGTCTTAGCCAAGGAGATCGCCACGCTCGGCTTGGCGGCCGAAGGGCGGGTCGAGGTTGGTCTTGGAGCGGGCTGGCTCCGGAGCGATTACGAACAAGCGGGGATCGAGTTCGACGAGCCGGCTGTTCGCGTGGCCCGGCTGGCCGAGAGCCTCGTTGTCATGAAGAAGCTGTGGAGCGAGGGGGAGGCGACATTCGCAGGGGGTTATCACGCGGTGCACGGCGCCCGCTGTGATCCTCGACCGGCGTCGCCCCCTCGCGTCATCGTCGGGGGCGGAAGCAGGCGGATACTCACGGTCGCTGCCGAACAAGCGGACACCGTCGGCGTGAACACCAGCCTGGCTTCGGGCGAGAAAGCTGGCGACCTGGCGAGCCTAGCCACCTTCGATCATTACGATCGCTGCTTGGCATGGGTGCGCGAGGGGGCCGGTGACCGCTTCAGTTCGCTCGAGCTGCAGATTGCGGTCTTTGCCGTCATGGTCGTCGGCAGTCGCCGCGCTGCCGTGCGCACCGCAACCATGCTGGGCCTTCCGGGTGAGGCCGCGCTCGAGCTTCCGATCGTCCTGATCGGCACCCCGGACGAATTGTGTGAGCGGCTGCTCGAGCGCCGCGAGAGGTGGGGCTTCACCAACATCGTGGTGCCCGGCGAGGCGATGGAAACCTTCGCACCTGTGGTCGCCCGGCTCGCTGGCACCTAGCCCGGAGTCTGCCGGGGGCCGTCACGGCAAACCAGCGTGGGAACGGCTGCGCGGCATCGTCATCGACCTACGGTGCGCGCGCCCACACGTCGAGCAGGCGTAAACCGGACAGGCATGGAGTGGATGCCGTTGATCAGTGCCGAAGGCATGCGCTCGACCGGCCCCGCCAATTCCATGTTCTTTATCCGGCTCAGCACCTCCGATACGAGTGCGACCGCCTCCGCCCGAGCCAGGTTCGCGCCGAGACAGAAATGGGTGCCGCCGCCGCCAAACGCGACGTGCGGGTTGGGCTTACGAGTCACATCGAAGCGGTCGGGATCGACGAAGTGGGCCTCGTCCCGATTGGCCGACGGGTAGAACATCGCTACCCGGTCGCCCCCCTTCACCGGCACCCCGCGTAGTTCGGTGTCCTTCGTGGCTGTGCGGAGGAACGCGTTGACCGGGCTGACGTAGCGGAGCATTTCCTCAACCGCAGTGGACAGCAGCGACGGATCCGCCTCCAGCTTCGCCCGCTCCTCCGGATGGTTCATCAGCACGCACGTGCCTCCGGCGACCAGGTTGCGGGTCGTGTCGCCGCCCGCATTGATCAGCAGCAGGAACAGGAAGTTGAACTCGCTTTCGGTGAGGCGCTGTCCGTCGACTTCGGCATGCAGCAGCGATGTCGCGATGTCATCGCAAGGATCCGCACGTTTGCGGGCCACAAGTTCCGTTGAGTACCCAAACATCTCGGCGGCCGCCTTCATAGCGCGCTTGTCGCCTATCAGACCGGTGTTCATAATCTCGGTCAGCTCGTAAAGCCGGCAGCCGTCTTCCAGTGGAATGCCAAGCATTTCGGCGATGACGTATGAGGGCAGCGCCCCGGCGACGTCGGTGACGAAATCGCACTCGCCCTGCTCGATAACGCTGTCGACCACGTCGCGCGCCATCTCCGTGATGCGCTCGTTGAGCTTCGCTACCTGGCGCGGCCTGAAGCCCTTGCTGACGAGAGCTCGCAGCGCGGTGTGCCGCGGCGGGTCCATCGTCAACATCAGCACGCCCCGCTGGTCGGCGATGTCGTCGGGACTGGGCACGTCGAAGTACACCGCCGTCGCCTCCGACGACCACGTGGCGCTGTCGCGGGAGACGGCTAACACCTCGTCGTAGCCGGTAAGCGCGAGAAACCCAGTCCCATCCTTATACGGGTGCCATGCTGCGGGTGCGCACTCGCGCAGCTTCCGGAAGGCATCGAAAGGCATCCCCGACACGTATGTGTCCGGATCGGCGAGGTCGACCCCGCCGATGCTGATCGCGTCTTCGCTCACGCCCCACCTCCTCTCTGGTGAGAATCGCGCTCAGGACTAGACCACCCCTGACGCCGGCAACGGTTCATAACGGCGTGCCTGGATGCGCAGACCTAAATACTCCCCGCACTAGATTACGGCCCGCACCCATCCGGAAAGTATGTATTATTGTCCCTATCCAGATCAACGGTTTCGAGTGGTTGCCCCGTTCGATAGCCCACTGCAAGGACGACGAAGGTGCTGGGGATGTCACACGACGTGCTGGCGCTCCCTCGCCGGCGCCCGTTGTAAGGACGGGAGTTGATTGAGATCGGCAAATCATATCCAGAGCACGCCCATCCACTAGCGGTGGCAGCCGACCTTGGAGCAAGTGCAACATGCCGTTGACGACGACAGAGGTGCCGACATTTTTCGGACCGTCTGATTCGCCATTGTTCGGCGTGGTTCATCTGCCGGTCGACAATCAGATCAGGGGCGGGATACTGATCTGTGGTTCGCTCGGAAAGGAGGGGATGGATAGTGTCCGACTACACCGGGTCCTCGCCGGCAGCCTGGCGCGCCGCGGTTTCGGCGTACTGCGTTTTGACTATCTGGGCTTGGGTGATTCTGCATACGCTCAGGGCCGTGATGATGCGGTGGCCAACTGGGTGGCAAGCGTGGGCCACGCACTCGACTACCTCACGCTGATCGGCGCGGAGTCGGCGATCGCTATCGGAATCCGCGCCGGGTGCCTGATCCTCAACGAGTACCTGGCTCAATGCCACCCGGTCAACCGCCTGGTCTACCTCGATCCCTATGGAACGGGCAGGCGTTACCTTCGGGAACACACCACCCTGTTCCGATTGTCGGTGGGCGAGGACGCTGCTACGCCCGGCGAAGTGTCAATCATCGGCGGGCGGTTGAGCAACCACGCCGCCGCGGAATTCGCCGCGCTGCAGATGGGTGCCGATCCAGTCAGCGCCCATGGCGTCGACAACGTACTTCTGGTGGGACGACCAGCCGAGACCGACAGGCGCGTGACCGCGCTGGCGTCGGCCGAGGGAGTCGATTCGATCATCACCGGCGGTCTGCCGGAATGCGCTGCGCCGACGCCGATGCCATTACCGATCCCTTTCACCGCGGTCGATTCGATCATCGAATGGATCGACGGAAACGTTCCCGCTCGCACCCGTCGCGCCGTACCCCAATACCTGACAACGGTAACGATGCCGCCCGAATGGCCCAACGGGGTCGACGTTTTCGAGAGCATCGAACGAATCGAGCCGAACGGCCTATTCGCCATCCGCACGCTGCCCCGACGCCGTAGCCCCGCGCCCGCAAAGACCGTGTTGTTCTTCGTAATGGCCAACGATTTGCACGTAGGACCCGCCCGGGAGTGGGTCGAATTGTCACGCCGCATTGCAGCGGCCGGGTCACAGGCGGTGCGCTGGGACCCCGCGAGACAGGGCTTGTCGGGCCAGATCAGCCGGGACCGTTGGCGCAGGGTGTATTCCACGGCTGACATCACCGACTCGGTAGCGATGGCCAGACATGCGTGCCAGGACGCCGGCGAACTCAAGCTTGTCGGTATCTGCTCCGGCGCGTGGTACGCCGCTCAGGTCGCTCGCAAGATCGGCGCGCAGTCGGCGATCCTGGTCAATGTGCAGGTGTGGAATTGGCGCGTCACCCCTACATTGCTGCAGCAGAGGGGATTTCGGAAGAAAACCCATGACACCAACGCGCCCGGTGATATGGGCGGCCCCTCCGGATTCAGGACGAAGCGCCTCGAAGCACTTCTCAACGCGGCGCGGAAGCCGACGAAGAACTTCATGCACAACCACCTCCCGCGACGCGTCCTGCGGGTGTTGAGCTGGGTCGGACTCGTGTACCTACCGGAGGAGGTCTTGTCATCGCTTGCCCACCGTGGAACCGAGGTGACGCTGATCGTCGCGCCAGAGGATGCGGAGAACTTCACTGCCAAAGGCGGTCAGGCAGCCCTTGACCGGCTGCAATGGGCGGCGCAGCCGCCCCGCCTGATCGCCACACCCACCGGCGATCATTCCGCCTATCACCCGGCGGTTTTGGCCGAGATCCGCAGCGCGGTGTTGCCGGTAGCTGCCGTTTCCCCATCGAAGCACATCCCTGCGTCGAACATCACGTCGATTGAGAGTCGCCGAATCTGCTAGTGCCCCGCGCCGGAAGTGCGTGAGATGGCCTCGTGGAGGGACTTTCGACGCTTGCCCGACATGCGGACATCCTTTCCTCGAGACCAGCAGTCCCACTAGTCAGGGATCCACCATCAGGGGTCAGATTGGCGGCCTGGTTCACGGCCAAGTTGATTTCGCCGAACGCCGGCCGGTCGACACCTGGCTTTCATAACTAAGCGAGAATACCGAGCGTGCAGCCCCTGGGAGAAGGCGTGACAGACCACGGCGTACTCGGTGCGGTGCTGGACCACGCCGATCGAGACCCGGGTCGGCCCGCTGTCAAGGACCTCGATCGTGCGTTGACCCGGGGCGAGTTGCGCGGCGCCGCCGGAAGAGTGGCGGCTGGCTTGCTTCAGGTAGGCGTCGAGCCCGGGGATCGGGTTGCCCTTCTTATCGGCAATTCGGTGGACTTCGTGGTGGCGGCACTGGGCTGTCTGTGGGCGGGGGTCACGTTCGTTCCGCTGGCGATCACCGATCCAGATCTCCGCCGTGCTCAGATCGTGGCTGACTGCCGGCCCGCACAAGTGATCACCGCGGGCTCGGACCAAAACCCACCATCGGGACTTCCCGCCGACACGGCGTGGACCTCCCTTTCCGCATTGAGCATCGCAAATCGGCCCACGCCACCACCGGTAACGGGCCCCGTCTCCTACGTCATCTACACGTCGGGGACGTCCGGTACCCCCAAGGGGGTGCAGATTCCCCCACCAGCTTTTTTCACCGCAGTCCAAGCATGCGCCGACGCCGTAGGACTCACCGCGGACGACCAAGCGCTGTGCGTTTCGCCCGTGCACTTTGACGGGTCCTTCTCTGCCATCTTTCCTGCGCTCGTGCGCGGCGTCCCCCTCGTCATCCCCGACCGGGAAGCCCTCTTGTTCCCACGTAGGTTCTTCTCGATTGTCGTCAGCGAGGGGATCACGGCGACCAGCTTCTCTCCCAGCTACCTCCGGTTGCTGCGGGCCAGCGGCCGTCTGGCGCGGTTGGCTGACACCCCGCTCAGAGTGGTGGCCCTGGGTGGCGAAGCGCCCTCCACGGCTGATATCAGGGCCGTGTGGGCCGCCAGTCCGGGTTTGCGGGTGGTGAACCGGTACGGTCCGACCGAGACGACCATCGCCGTCGCCCATCTGGAACTGACGCCCGAGTTGCTCGACGCGGGGCTGGTACCGATCGGTCATCCCCATCCAGGGAGCTCGTTTTACCTCGTTGAAGAGCACGGGAGGCTGGTGGATCGTCCAGGAGTGGTCGGCGAGCTATATATCGGCGGACCGCAGCTCATGGCCGGATATCTGAACGACCCGCCGCTGAGCGCCGCCGTGCTGCGGACCGACGTCGTCGAAGGAACCACCCTCTACCGCACTGGTGACCTCGTCTCCCGCGACGACCGGGGCAACTACGTATACGTGGGGCGTTCGGACCGCGTGATCAAGCGACACGGCGTGCGAATGTCGCTGGTCGAGGTGACCGACGCGCTCGGTGGTCTCGACGGTATAGCATCCGCCGCCTGCACGACCTTCGACCGCGACGGCGATCTGGGGGTCGTCGCGTTCGTGGTGCCGGAGCGCGAGCTCACCCCTGTCGCCGTCCGCCAGGCCGCCAGCGAACGGCTTCCGGAGACGATGCTGCCCGATCATTTCGTCTTAGTGGCCGACTTGCCCTTGACGTCTTCCAGCAAGGTCGACGAGCGTCGGCTGCTGAGAGAGGCTGGCCTTGCTCCGCCGAACGAAGGGGCCTGAGCCGTCAGTGTCGCGCGACTCAATTGTGACCATCAACCGGCGACATACTGGACAACATGTATATTCCCGCCCAATTCGCCGCCGACGAGCAGGCCGTCGATGACCTGCTCGATCACCACGGTGCCGCTGACCTGATCACCGCAACACCGGACGGCGTGGTCGCTACTATGCTGCCGTTCGTCTATGACCCGAGCATGAGGAGCCTTCGTGGTCATCTCGCCCGCAACAATGACCAGTGGCGGCGCCCGGTGGTCGGCGAGGCTTTGGTCATTGTGCGGGGACCAGATGCGTACATTTCCCCGGCCTGGTATCCGAGCAAAGCCGAGCACGGCCGTGTGGTGCCCACATGGAACTACGTCACTGCGCACGTCTATGGGCGACTTGCGGTGCACGATGACCCGGCCTGGGTCGAAAGAAACGTGCGTGATCTCACCGAACGTCATGAGGCTGGGCGACCGCAATCGTGGTCTGTTGAGGACGCGCCGCCACAGTTCATCGAGGGTCTACTACGCGCCATTGTGGGGGTGGAATTACTGATCACCCGCATCGAAGCCAAGTTCAAGCTCAGCCAGAACCAGTCAGCCGCTGACGTCGATGGCGTGATCTCAGGATTGAATACCGACGGACACGGAGACGCTGCCCAAGCGGTGCAGCGAGCGCGAACGGCATAACCGGCCGTTTGGACGGATGGCATCGGAGTGCGAGGCCTCGGCTACGCTCCCTTGCGTGCAGGCGAGAGCAACTGGCGCGGCGTCGGAGGGACATTATGAGCAGCTGGTCCGGCGCCAGCGTGCCGAATTGCAAGATGCGTACCTGAAGGGGGTGCGCCGGCTGCGATGGGACGCGGGGCGTCTCGCCGCAGAACGCGAACGGCGTCTTCGGGAGCTGCTCATTTGGGCCGCCGATAATTCGCCATTTTGGCGGGAACGACTGGCAGGCCGCGACCTGGCGAATTTCACCGAGTCCGACCTCCCCTCGCTGCCGGTCCTGACCAGAGCCGAGATGATGGAGGAGTTCGACCGGGTGATCACGGTTCCCGGGTTGACACTCTCCCGGGTCAAGCAACATCTCGATGAGTTGAACGGAGACGGGTACCTGGACAACGAGTACCGGGCAATCGTCACGTCGGGATATACCGGAACCGAAGCAATCCATGTCTACGGCTGGGACGCGTTCGTCACCTTCGTCATGCAAGGCTCGCGCTGGACCGGGCGACGCGGCGAAGCCCCGGACGCGGTGCTGGCGCAGGCCTTCGCGTGCAGCACCAGGCATGAGTCGGGGGTGTTTCACGCGTTCAGCACCTTCGAAAGCGGAGGACCGGCATCGCACTGCTTCGCCGGCACGCTCCCACTGGGCGAGATTGTCGACGGTCTCAATAACGCGCGTCCCGCGGTGCAGGCTCTTCAAGGCTGGCCGAGCCTAATCCGGGAGCTCGCTTTAGAGGCAATACAAGGACGGCTCACCATCAAACCGACCTGGGTCAGCGTGGCCGGTGAGGTCTGCACCGCGCCCGTGCGAGAAGCAGTTCGGTCTGCGTGGGGGGTCGAGACTTCGGAGTTCTGGGGCTGCTCAGAGGGCACCTACGCCTTTCCGTGCGGCGTTGGAGAAGGCATGCACATCGCCGACGATCTGGTAATTCTCGAGCCGGCGGATGCCGATGGCAACGTCGTCCCGTATGGGCAACCCGCGGATCGGCTGCTGTTGACCAACCTGTACAACCTGGCGCAGCCGCTGATCCGCTATGACCTCGTCGACGCGGTGAATATCTCCGACGAGCCATGTCCGTGCGGTTGTGCTCATCGCCGCATCACCGAGGTCAACGGTCGGATCGACGGCGCCTTCCGGTACGCAAACGGTGCTTCGGTGCCCCGGGCGGCCATCGAGCAGGCTGTCCTTAACACACGCGGCGTCGCCGACTTCTTCGTGGGCGAGACGCAACGTGGGGTCGACGTTTCCGTGGTGACCGACGGTTCATGCGACCTCCAGCAGCTGCGGATGGCACTGATCGACGTGCTCCGCCGGTACGACGCGCCGGAGCCGGACGTTTGCCTGCAAGAGGTCGGTTCTTTAGACCGACTATGGTCGGGAAAGTCGAAGCAGTTCGACGCCAGGTGATCTGGCGAGGTGCTCGTAGCGGACGTTTGCCGACTGAGCCTGGTACCCCGGGGCGGTGAGTGGAGATGGTCGCGCGCTGTCGTGCGTCGAGGCCGCAGACGGACGATTCGTTAGTCGATCTCGCAAGTCAGATCAAACTCAGCCAGCGTTTGCGCCGCCAGCTCACGCAAAGCGTCCTTTGTGTTTTTGGCACCCGGTTGGTAGGCGACGACAGTGATGAAGACCCTTGCCGCCGATGCGCCCCGAGTACAGGTCCATCTGGCCGCCCGATCGCTCAAGCCACTGTCGCGTTACGTACTGCCAAATCGCTCGTCCGGCCGCGTACTCGGCGTCGGTGCCATCGGGGCGGCACAATACCGAGCTGAGGTCGCCAAGATTAGAACAAAACACCGGGCGGTCAGCGACCCTCGCATCGCAAAGCCGTTTCAACGCCCGCTTCGGCGCGAACGGGGTCAGCCAAAGGAACTGCAACGACTCATCCGGCCTCTCCCGCAGAGTCCTCAGCGCCTGCTTGATGGCGGCGCGGACGTCACGCAGATCGGTCGTAACCCGGGTCGGGTCGACGCTGACGCATGCAAACGAAATTGCGTTCGCGCGCGTATCACCCTCGGCCCGTTCGCTCACCGGGAGCTGCAAGGTGACGGCGGGGTCACCGGCACGTCGACGCCCCATGCGCTCGCCGAGTTTTGCCGCGAATCCGGCGACCAGCGCGTTACTCGTGCCACCAAGAGCCTTCGCACGAGCCCGCCAAGGATCCAGGTCGACGTAGACCGTAACGCCCGGCACGACGAAAGGGTCATCGCCGTCGCCTCCACTTAGGGCGATGAGTCGCGATGCTGGTGATCGGGCACCATCATGCCAAACACGACGGGCCTGTTTTGCCGCTGCTACAACCGCCCGGGCAACCGCAGGTGTGTCCCGCGCTGCCTGGCGGGCATCCTGAACCACCGCGCGAAGTCGAGTGCGTGAACCCGGTGCTGGATAGCCAAGATCGCGTGTGTTGCCCGAAACCGCTTCCAGTAGCGCGACGTGGATGCCAAGTCCGTCGATCAGGTAGTGGGAAATCACCAAGCTGATCGCGGTCGAGCCGTCCGTGAGTGGAAGGATGCCGAGAAGCCAGCCCGGCCCACATTCCGGATCGATAGGCAGTTGTGATCGTTCATCAGCCCAGTCACTGAGTTCAGCGCGTGGACGGGCGGACTCAGCGATATCGATGTCCGACGGACCCCGATCGGAGACCCACCGATGCCGGGCGAATGGCAGCGGGGAACGCTCGATACGCCGTCCCAGCTACCCATGTCCGAGACTGTGGTGAAAACGCCTCAGCTCATCGAAGTCGATCGCGTGCTCATAAACCCAAACGAGCTGGATGACTAGGTTCCGACCGATGGCGCGATGCTCCGCGAACATAGCGTGGTCGATGAACGCGAGCCGATTGTCCGTCTGCGCATCATCATTGGCTGCGAGGCTCTCGAATGTTGTCCCCACGGGGCGTATCTGGACTGGCACTGATCAGCCTCCGACGGCACCGATCGGTTCACCCGTGACGCCCTGTGGTGCATACACCTCGTTACGGGGGGCGACCCTGGCTCGGCCGGCCATGGCCTTGTCCAGGGCCTGGTCGATGTCGGCGATGATGTCATCGATGTGCTCGATCCCGATGGACAGCCGGATCGTCTCCGGGCGGATACCTGCCTTCACCAGCTCCTCGGAGGAGAGCTGGCGGTGGGTGGTGGAGGCCGGGTGGATGGCCAGGGTCTTGGCGTCCCCCAGATTGAGCAGCCGCTTGACCAGCTGGAGCGCATCGAAGAAGGCCAGTCCCGCCTCGTAGCCGCCCTCGGCCCCGAAGGTAACGATCGACGGCACTCGCCCGTGCAAATAGCGCTCTACCAGGTGGTGATAGGGATGGTCGGGGAAGCCGGCGAAACTTACCCAGGCTACCCGAGGGTCGCTGGCCAGATAGTTGGCCACGGCCCGGGCGTTGGCCTCGTGGCGCTCGAGCCGCACGGCCATCGTCTCGAGGCCCTGAAGGAGCAGGAAGGCGTTGAAAGGGGAGAGGGTGGCGCCGCTGTTGCGCAGCTGGGTGGAGCGGGCCCGCACGCTGAAGGGCCGGTCGGGGAAGTCGTGGGCGAAGACGACGCCGTGGAAGGCGGGCTCGGGCTGGTTGAACATGGGGAAGCGGTCGGGATGGTCGGTCCACGGGAACCGGCCACCGTCCACGATGGCCCCACCGAGGGTGGTGCCGTGGCCGCCCACGAACTTGGTCAGCGAGTGGACGATCACATCCGCCCCGTGCTCGAAGGGCTTGAGCACGAGCGGCGTGGCCACCGTATTGTCCACGATGAGGGGTACGCCGGCGGCATGGGCCACGGCGGCCACAGCCTCGAGGTCCACGATGTTGCCCGCTGGGTTGCCGATGGTTTCGCAGAAGACGGCGCGGGTGTTCTGGTCGATGAGGGGGGCGATCGACTCGGCTCTGTCGTCGACGGCGAAACGGGCCTCGATGCCCAGGGTGGGCAACACATGGGCGAAGTACGTGAAGGTGGCCCCATAGAGCTGAGGGGCCACCACGAAGTTCGAGCCGGCACTGGCCACCGTCAGGATGGCGTAGCTGACGGCGGCCATACCCGAAGCCACCACGAGGGCCGCCGTCCCCCCTTCGAGGGCGCAGATGCGCTGCTCGAGGACCTCGAGGGTCGGGTTGTTGAGCCGGTTGTAGTGGAAGCCGGGCGTCTCCAGGTCGAGCACGGCACCGGCGTGGGCAGCGTTGATGAAGTCGTGAGCCACCGTCTGGTAGATGGGCACGGCCACGGCTCGCGTCCCGTCGGGCGTGTAGCCACCGTGGATGGCGATGGTCTCGTCGTGCATTTCCTCAGGCGCTCCTCTTCTGAATGGTGGCCACCAGCCTCTTCGGGATGGTGCCCAACAGGTTGGCGTACAGACGCAGGGCCGTGCCGCGCCATGGCCAGGCGGCACGGGCGCCGACCTCTTCGAAGGGGAAGGCGGCCACCAGGGCCGGGTCCCGCTCGCCGCCCACCACCCGCTCGTGCAGCCGGCGGAGCCGGTCCCAGTCCGGGCCGGCCACGCAGTGTCGAGGGAGGCAGGGCAGTTCGTCGAGCTCGTGGCCGGCATAACGCCGCACGTCTCGGTGGTACTCGCGCACGAGGCTCGAGGGATCGTACTCAGGATGAGCCTGGATCAGCACGACCTCGGACCGGCCCACCGCCTTCGTGACCACGCTCCACCCCGCCTCGTCCGACTGCAGGGCCACCGCGTAGCCGGCGGCGACCACCGCCTCTGCGGGCACGGCGTTGAGCCTCGAGTGGGGCAGGACGACGGGACCGCAGAAATCGGAGAACCCGGCGGTCAGAGGGTGGGCCGGGTCGGCCTGCTGGGCGAAGACACCCGTGCATTTAACCGGCAGGGTGGTCCGTTCGACGCCGTCGAAGACGGCCAGGGCGGCGTGGGCAGACAGGCATGACAGCACCATGGCCGGCACGTTCTCGCTCCCCCACCGCAGCAGGCCGCACAGATCGGACCAGTAGGGCTCGTCCTCGATGCGGGACTCGATCGGGTTGGAGCCGGTCACCACCAGCAGGTCGGGGGGGTCCGAGGTGATGTCCTCGACGGGATGGTACTCGGCGGCGATACGAGCCCGGATGCGGTCGCCCCGGGGCACCCCGGCCATGGTGTAGCGGGTCACGACGACCGTCTCACATCCGGACCCGGCCTCGAGAAGGCCCACGAACTGTCGCTCGGTGGCGCCGAAGGCGGCGTCGGGCATGTTGTTGACCAGGGCGCACCTCCACCGCACCGGTCCCTCGGCCCCGTCCGGTAAGCCCCCCGGGCCCAGGGCCTCGGCCACTCGAACGCCCCCTGTCATTTCAGTACCTCACGTCGGTGTAGCTGACCGTGACCTCCTGGTGCAGGAGCCGGTAGGCCGCCTGCAACTGCTTCTCGTCGCCGGTCGAGCCGACCACGGCCACGATGTGGTTGCCGGATCCGTCCCGCCAGTCGAGAGCGGCCCCCGGGCCCTGGTGGACGCTCACCGTGTCCACCCCGGCGTGGTCGGTGAAGTCATTGATGCCCTCGATGGCCGTCACCGTGGCGCAGACGGTCGGCGGCTGGAGGAAGAAGCGGTAGCCGATGCGGTCGGTGGCTACGGGGCCGTCGACAGACACCGGCTCGCCCAGGGCCACCCGCAAGGTGAGGTCGAGCAGGCTGACGCCGGCCGCCCGCTCCAGCATCTCGGGCACACCGCCGCCCAGCCGTCCGTTGACCTCGATGATGCGGGGCCCGTCGGGTGTGAACTTGACCTCGGTGTGCAAGCAGCCGGTGCGTACTCCGAGGGCGTCGAATGGCCCGGGTGGCCAGGTCCAGGACGGCCGAGCGGCTCCCGGCGTCGAGGGCGGCGGGGATGAAGAACCCGGTCTCCCGGAAGTTTTCGGCCGGCGGGAAGCGGCCGGTCAGGGCCAACTGGCTTATGACGCCGTCGGCCACCACGCTCTCGACCGACACGTAGCCGGCGTAGGGGTCGCCGGCCCGGTCCGGATCGTCGGCCAGGTAACCCTCGAGGAGCATGTCGGGGCGGCCCGGGCCGAGGGTGTCGAGCAGCTTCTCGAGCTCGGCACCGTCGCGGGCCAGGAAGGTGTAGCGGCTGCCCTGGGCCGAGCGGGGCTTGAGGACGGCGGGCCATCCCACCTCGGCCTCGACGCCCCAGAGCTCGGACTCGGACTGGTCGGGGCGGACATCGGAAGGGAGGAGGTGGCAGGGGGGCATGTCGAGGCCGGCGTCGGCCAGGGCCCGGCGCTGGCGGGCCTTGTCGGTGAGGGCGGTGGCGGTCGCCGGGCTGTGGAAGGGGAGGCCCAGCCCCTCGGCCACATGGGCTAGTTCGACCATGCCAGCGTCGAGGTAGGTGGTCATGCCGTCGGGCTCCCAGGCGTCCAGGGTCTTGACCGCCTGCTCGGCGCTCATGCCCTCGAGGTCGACAACGGGGCCGATCCGGTTTAGGAGATCGGCCATCTCGCCCATCCCCGGCACGGCCGTGTCGATCATCCACAGCAGGTCGCATAGTCCGGCGGCCGCTTCGGCCAGCTGCATCACGGGGACGCAACGCGGCCCGTAGCCCACCGCTACCAACGGCCGCGCCCGTCCGGTCGTGGAATCCATCATGTGCTCAGCCGATGATGGCCTCGACGCAGTCCTGGGCGTCGTAGACGGCCCGGAGGCGGCTGCGGGGCGAGGGCAGGTAGTGGGTGAAGTAGCGCACCCCCTCGGTGAGCACGCCCAGTAAGGAGATGTTGGGCTGGAGTCGGCCCTCGATGTCGTAGGGGTGGAAGTCCTCATTGATGGCCACGCTGCCCACGGGCGTGTCACCGTAGCTGAGTTGGGTCAGCCTTCCCTTGGCGTAGAGACGGTTGAGCAGGGGTGAGCCCGAACGGGCCAGCGAGGGCATGTCGAGATAGCCCCGCACTACCCCGTCGACTGTCAACGCCGTCGGCTCGTCGAGGGCCGTGGAGCTCAAGCGAACACCGTCGGGGCAGGGGGCCAACTTTGGGTCAGGTCCGAGCGGGATGCGCACCACTCCGGCGTCGAGCAGCCCCAGCAGCTGCTGGGAGCGCATGGGTGGCACGCCCGCCTCCAGACGGTTGATGCGGCCCCGGACGCCTGCCTGGAACTCGACGTAGGAGTCGAGGGACAGACCACCGAACTCGATGACCGAACGCAGCTGGTCCCGGAGGATGCGCAGCACCTCCTGGGCCGCCTTGACCGGGCTCCCCCCGGGTCGCAGCGCCTCGGTGAGGTCGTCCTCGACCATGTCGTAGACCTGGCCCTGGTAGTCGGCGGCCGACGTGTAGTGGCGGTCTGACCCGGCGAAGAGGTGGGTGGCCGGGTCGAAGCGCCCGTAACGCGGCTCGAGACCGTCGATGACCTTCTCGTAGTGCCCGTCGACCCAGCCTTGGCGGAGAAGGGTGCGGACCTCGGTCGACTCGGTGTCGCCCCCGGCCAGCAAGGCGGCTTGTATGTAGTAGCGCGCGTGCATCTCGGCGAAGATGAGCGGGAGAAGCTCGGCCCGGAAGTCCACGTGCCGCCGCACCGGCGACCCGCCCGGGTTCGTCAGCGCCGCGAACTCCTCGGGGGTGCACACCACCGGCTGGTACTGGCCGTAGGGGTCGACGCCGGTGGCCGACTTGGCGCAGTACGGCGCGCCCGAGCGCGAGTAGAGGGTGATCGTCGGCTCCCGGCCCGAGGGCACGTACCGCTTGCGGTCGGCCCGGTCGCACCGATCCTCGAAGGTCCCGCCTCGTCCGATGGTGAGGGCGGTGAGGACGTCGTAGCCGACCAGGCCCATGCCGGCCACTGCCACCGAGGATCCGGCCGGAGCGCTCTGGTCGAGGTACTCGATGGGGTAGGGCCGCAGGTAGCGTACGCCCCCGCCGGCCCCGGGCTCGTCGTTGAAGGTGTGCCCCGAGGTCAGCACCACGTGGTCGACGGTGAGGGTGGTGCCGTTGTCGAGCAGCACCGCCTCGCGCCCCGCCAGCGCCGGCGAGATGTCGACGGCCGCCGCGTAGTACCGGATGATCTCGAGGTTGGGCGGAGCTTCGGCCACCAGCCTGTCGTAGAACCAGACCAGGTATTCGCCCATCAACCGCCGCGGCAGGTAGTCGGTGGGCAGGATGGGGTCACCCCCGTTGCCGATGCGGCACTCGTGACCCACCCAGCGGTAGCCGCAGCCCACTGCCCACTGGTGCAGGCCCACGTAGTAAGGGGGGAGGGCGTCTCCGTCGGGGGCGGCGTAGAGGGCGAGCTGACCGCAGGCGTTGTTGAGGACCAGGAAGTCGGGCTGCTCGGCGGCGTAAACCCCGCCTCCGAGCTGGGAGGGCTCGACCAAGTGCAGCCGCACCGGTGTCTTTACCCGCCAGGCCCGGTTCACCGTCCGCTCCATGACGCACATTCCCCACGAGCCGAGCCCTACGATGGCCATCTCGATCATCGGTTGCCTCCCATAAACGCCGCCTCAGATCGGCGACCGCTGGCGCATCTCTGCGGTCGAGCACGTTTAGACCGGTTTTCCTCGATCGCGACCGCGGTGAGTCGGCGGACCGCGTGTACCAGTTCGTCGACATCGTCGGTCGTGGTGGCAAAGGAGGTCACGAAACGAACGACATTTGGCGCCCAACGACCTTGGTAGAAGCCGTAACCTTCGTCCTGAAGTCCGTCGATGATGTGTCGGGGCAGGCGGCAGAAGAGGATGTTCACCTGCGGCGTGCCCACAACGCGAATGCCGGGGATGGACTCGAGCCCCGCTTCGAGCCGTGCGCTCATGGCATTGGCTTGCCGGGCGTTGCACAGCCACAGATCGTCGGCAAGGTAGGCATCGAGTTGGGCGGCGGCGAAACGCATCTTGGCGGCGAGTTGTCCGGCTCGCTTAGCCCGGAACCTGAGTTCGGTGGTCACGGAGCGGTCGAAGACGACGATTGCATCGGCGGTTATGGCCCCGTTCTTGGTGGCACCAAAGGACAGCATGTCCACGCCGGCGCGCCAGGTCATCTCGGCGGGCTTGCAGCCCAATGTGGCGATGGCGTTGGCGAGGCGAGCGCCGTCCATATGAACGTGTAGGCCCGCGTGTTTGGCAATGCCGGCCAGGTGTCCGATCTCAGCGGGGGTGTATACCGCGCCGGTCTCGGTGGCCTGGGTGAGGCTCAACACGGAAGGTTGCACGCTGTGCACGTCACCGAAACCGACCTTGCGGCGCAGCGCCGCCTGGAGCTCGTCGCCGTCGACCTTGGCGTTTTCTCCCTCCAGCGCAATGAGTTTGGCACCTCCGGTGAAGAATTCCGGTGCGCCGCACTCGTCGTTGTTGATGTGGCTGTCGCGGTGGCATAACACACTGCCCCACGGCGGAGTCAGCGCGGCCAAGCTCAACGCGTTCGCCGCCGAACCGGTGGAAACGGGGAGCACATCAACGTCGCGATCAAAGATTTCGCTGAAGCGGCGTCGAGCGCTCACAGTCCAACTGTCGGCGCCATAGGGAGGTGCCTGCCCGGCGGCTGCCGCCGTTACAGCTGCGATGATCTCGGGTGCACCACTTGCGACGTTGTCGCTGGCGAAGGAGCGGTGCGGCGCCCCAGCGATCTTGAGCCGCTCGCCCCCGGCGCGGTGGTCGATCACGTAGGCGCCGAGGTCGCGCGTGATCGATTCGATGCGCTCGGCGGCGGCCTCCACCTGCGGGTGCGTCGCGCCGCCGCCTGCGCAGCGGTCGTCGACGTGGCTGTAGGCCTCGTCGCCGATCATCGGGTTACCCGCCCGTAGCCGGATCGCGGATGCCACGATTGACTTTCCGCGTCAGGCCCAGCTGGAGCCGACGGCGGAGTCGGTGGACGCCATGTTGCTGCCGGCGGTTTGCACCTTGGAGCCGTGGGCGTTGGCCTGTTCGTAGATCACCTGGAAGTTGCGGCCCAACTCGGTGATGAATTGTTGGCAGGCGGTCGACCCGGCGCCGCCCCAGAAGTCCCCGGCGGCCAGCACATCACGGATGATGGCCTGATGTTCGGCCTCCAGCGAGGCGGACTGGGCGCGGATCAGCGCGCCGTGGGCGTCGACGTCGCCGAACTGGTAATTGATCGTCACCTCTATGTTCTCCTTAGCTGGAAACGCTAGTCCCGCAACGAATTCACGGCTCAGACGCCGACGTCAAGCGGGTAGGAACTTGCAGGTCTCCTTCCGGCCGAATGGTCTTCCTGTCATACGGTCGCAGGCGCATGTCCGTTGGTCGGCAGGTACACGATGGCCGGCGTGTATCCGGGGGGCGCGTGACCGTTCGTCGGGAATCCGGCGGGCACAGGATATTTCGCGGTTGCCGGGGATGCCGGGGCCGGCGAGTATCCGGCGGCTGGCGAGCGCGCCACCACAGCGAGGCGCGGCCCATACTTGGCAGCAGCAGCACCGCCCACGCCGGCCGCGGCGCCCATAGCTGCCGCTCGCGGTAGCCCGCCGAGCATCAATGGAAAACCCAATCCGGCGCCCAGATCGCTGCCCGCCAAAGGCAGGGCCGCAGCAGCCGGCATCCCCAGCGGGGCCGCCGCCAGCATCGCCGCCGGACCTGTCGCGGCCCAGCCCCAGCTCGGTGGCACCGACAATGCGCCGACTGCGGCCGCTTGACCCAGGCCCGCCAAACCGCCCGAGCCCGCCAATCCGCCCAAGCTCCCTGCGAACCCTGACTCCAGCGCACCCTGGGCAGCGGCAGCCGCCCCCGCCGCCGCGCCCGCCGCGCCCGGTAGCGCGGCTAGAGGTGCAGCGGCTGCGGATTGGAAGGCCATACTCATCGGCGTCCCCATCAGGGGCCCGAGCGCGTCGGACGCCGCAAACATGGCGAAAAACGGTGGGATATCAGCAAATTCAGTTACCAAACCCTGCGTGAGGCCTCCGAAGGAGAAACCGGACGACGAGGAAGTAAGCCCTCCCAAGAGCCCTGTCGTCGTCGACCCGGAGGAAGACGACGCTCCCGGAAGCCCGTTCAGGACTCCCGAAAGGCCCGATGCCGGCGAGGCCGATGAACCGGGCGACGCCAGGCTCTGGAGCGCGGTGGAAATCGTGGAGATCAGCTGCGACAGCGTTGACTGCACGCCCGTGCCGGTCGACGTGCCCGCAGCCTGGGCACCGGCGGCCCCCTGCGCAGCCAACCCGGCCGTGTTGGTGGTCTGCGGCGCCGCGGTGAAAGGCGTGACCTTCGCGGTGGTTGCCGCCGAGTTCGCAGCGTAGCCGTACATCGCCGCGGCGTCCTGGGCCCACATTTCGCCGTATTGAGCCTCGGTGGCCGCGATTGCCGGATTGTTCTGGCCGAGAAGGTTCGTCGCAACCAGCGACGCCAGCTGAGTGCGATTGGCCGCGATCACCGGTGGCGGCACGGTCATCGCGAAGGCCGTCTCATAGGCGCTCGCCGCCGCTCGGGCCTGGGTGGCCGCCAGCTCCGCTTGTTCGGCGGTGGTGCTCATCCACACCGCGTAAGGTGCGGCCGCGGCCGCCATCGCCGTCGACGACGGCCCCTGCCAGGGCCCACCGGTCAGCTCCGAGATCGCCGACATGTAACCGGCGGCTCCCGAATGTAGTTGAGCGGCCAACCCGTTCCAGGCGGCTGCGGCGGCCAGCATCGACCCCGGCCCCGGTCCGGCATACATCCGTGCCGAGTTGATCTCCGGGGGCACCGCCCCAAAATCCATTGCAGGCGCCTCTGCCGCTCAGAGCGCCGCTGCGGCGTTGGCGGCCTCGGTGGCCGCGTACGAACCGGCGCTGGTCCCGAGGGCGTTGACGAACAATTCATGAATCGCCGTGGCTTGGGCACCAATCGCCTGGTACATCTGGGCGTGAGCGACGAACTGTGCCGCCGTCAGTGCCGACACCTCGTCGGCGGCCGCGGGAACCACCCCGGTGGTCGGTACTGCCGCCGCCGTGTTGCCGGCAACAACCGCAGTACCGATACCCTGCAAGTTTCCGGCCGCAAAGGCCAGCATTTCTGGCTGTGTACTGACGAACGACATGTGCTCCTCCTAAACGGAAGCAAGCCGACCCGGAGGCGAGCCGCGGTTACGGCGGTGGTGGCAGGCGATTGAGCGTATACCGATTATGCACCTGACGCAGACTATACATACTCAATGGCATCGTGTAAACGTCACAGCAAACTCTTAGTACACGTGTCCGGCGTCGACGTACGTCGACATGGTCCTACGCGGCAGCGCAGAGTGCGAACTCCCTCGTGACCTGGACGGTGCAAAGCGCCGCCTCGAGGGCTCGAGCCGCCGTGCTCCCCGCAGTACACTCTCGGACGCCAGCACGCCTCCGGACACCGACGACGCTGCCGTCGCAAACGAACGCTAACCGGGCCCGCCGACCGCGGCCGTCACTCGCAGCGCGCAGCTGCTGCGGTCCACTCGCGGGCACAGATTCCGAGGGACCCGAAGCCCGCAACCTCCACTAGTCGCCTAACTCGGTTCTCGGCCGCTGATGGGAACAAAATACACTCGGAGGCAACAAATGCGGCCTCACCTTACTGGTCCCGTCGACTGCAAAGATGCACTACTCGGATCGCTCGTCCATCCACAGCCGCTCGGTCAAGTTCACAAACGTGACCAGAGCAACCGGATCATCACAGCGCATCAGCACCGACTTGCTCATGCTTGCCTGAACCGTCCAGCCCTCACAATGCTGAAGCTGCACAACAAGATTCGCCAGTGCATCAGCGCCGGCGAGCGCGTATAACGCGGCCGGCACGGCGCGAAAGATCTGAGGAAACGTCGACTCCGTCAACGTGTCTTGGCGGTAACCCAACATTTCTGCAAAGGCCGTATTTGCGAACAAGAGCGTGCCATCACGCGCGATCGCTAGGGAAGGGACCGGGAGGCGCTCCAACGCCACGACGGCGGGCAACCGCGTCAGGATGTCCATCGGTGATTCGCCCGCCCCCCGGTTACGCCGCCGGTCAACCCAGCTATTGCCGCCGACATCAGCCCGGTCGCGCGGACAGCCAGATGAGGGAATCCCAAGCAACCATGCATCCGTTGTGGGTGAGGTAGGAGTCAGAACCTCCGGCTGGGTGCTCATTAGCGACATGTGCTCCTCCTATCGCAAGCAACGCGGCCGGAGCGGATCCGGTCTTCCCCACCGGGGTGCGCCGCGTAGATTATACTGATGATGCACCTTGCGGGGAAGCTTACATACTGTTAGATATATTTTACGCTTTTTTTCAAACTGGCAGTCACCTACTAACATGACAAGTGTGAGAATGCGCGGAATGCTAATTAGAGAGCAGGCCGCGAACCAACGGAAGACTTTGACCGACACAGCGGCGCCCCGAGGCACTCTAACTCCACACCAGGGGGGCCACCGTCCCCTATCATCGACGGGACCGATTCGGCGGCGGTGTTGTCTCGGCGCGAAGCGCTCCTGCCGCTGCGTGGTGACCGGGACGAGACAGGCGGGGTGATGACCGACACCAGCGAACGAAGAGCCGACACCACACGCCAACGACTCATCGCCGCCGCATCACGCCAGTTCGCCCGACGGTCTTACAGCATGGTCAGCCTTGACGACATCCTGGCAGAGGCTGAGCTCACCAAAGGCGCGATGTATTTCCACTTTCCGTCTAAACAAGCGCTGGCGCTCGCGATCATTGACGACTTGACCGAGATGAGCCGAGCCGCAATCACCGAGTTGCTGGCCCGCCGCATGTCCGGACTGGAAACACTGATCGACCTCTTCTATCTCCTCGCCGTTCAGGACATCCAACACGAGGTGGCCCGAGCCGGCGCCCGACTGCTCGAAACTCTGGAAAACACAACGTCCTTGCCCACCACACTGTGGCAAACATGGGTAGAGTTCGCCAGCACGCTTATTCAGAAAGCATCCGCCGACGGTGACGTAGTCGACCACACCGAGCCCGAAGATGTCGCCATAATGCTGGTGGCGCTGTGGGTGGGCATACGCCGAATCAGCGACCTCGACCAACCCGAGCACTATCTGGCTTACCTTCAAAAAGCATGGATACTGGCTTTACCCAGCTTCGCCAATCCCGACCGGATCGACTACTTCACTCAATTCATCAAAAGACGACAAGCACTCGCTGTGAAAAAGGTTTCAGCTCAGGCAATTTCGATATGACTTCAGAATACCGCGGCCCCCTCACCGCGTACCGATCCCCAGCCTCAGCACGGTTGGCTTTCAGCCACGGACAGCGACATCGGTAGCAACAATCGGCCGCAGCGCCAACACACGTTTACCGCACCCCGGAGGTCTAGGGACCATGGCGCCCCAAGCCCGCGCTGAAGCCACCCGCCAAAGAATCCTCAATGCCGCGGTAGATCTCTTCAGCACAGTGGGGTACGCGGCAGCCGGGCTTGGCGAGGTCATCGAGCGTGCGGGAATGACCAAGGGGGCCCTCTATCACCACTTCGACTCCAAAGAAGCGCTGGCAACCGCCATCATCGAACAGGGTGCCGAGCTGATCCGCGATGCGTTCGACCGCTTGTGCGAGTCATCCTCGCCAGCCTTGGAGAACATGATTCACGGCGTCTTCGTCGTTACAGACCTCCTCGTCTCCGACAAAACAGCCCGCACAGCTGAACAACTCACGCGTGGACTCGCCGAATTCAACAGCGCAGCCTCCGGTGTCTGGAGCAGCCGGCTGGACGCGATGACAACTCAAGTGAAACTTGCAGGCACCGAAGGAGATCTGCGCGAAGGCCTCGATCCCGACGTAGTGAGCGAATCAATCCTCAACGCCATGATCGGAGCTCAATTACTTGCCAAGACAACACATGGCAATGACCACGTCGAGCGGCTAACCCGCTCCCTGAATCTCTTGCTGCCAGCAATAGTCGCCGAGCCATCACTGCCGTACTTCCGTGAATTTCTCGCGCGCGAGTCCCTGCGCCACCAGCCAGGAAACCAGCTCACCTGATCCGTTCAAACCATCCGCACTAGCGCTCGTCCACCCACAGCCGCTCGGTTAGGTTCTCAAACGTCACCAACGCAATCGGATCATCGGAGCGCATGAGCGCGGATTTGCTCATCCGGGCCCGCACCGGCCAACCCTCACAATGCTGGAGCTGCACCACGAGATTCGCCAGCGCGTCGGCGCCGCAGAGCGCGGCCAGCGCAATCGGCTCGGTATGGAATAGTTCGGGAAACGCCGCTCCCGCCAAGCCATCCTGCGGGTAGCCCACCATCTCGGCGAAGGCAGTGTTGGCAAACAAGATGATGCCGTCCCGGGCCACCGCGAGGGTGGGGATTGGGATCCGCTCCAACACCACCACAGCAGGCAATCGCGTCAGAACGTCCATCGGTGAGTCGTCAGACGTGCCGTTGAGCCGCCGCTCGATCCGCCGATCGCCGCCTGTCTCGGCTTGACTGCCGGAGCAGCCGCGTGACCCCTCAGCTAGTAACCGCGCGTCCGCCATGGATCGCACACTAGCAACGCGACAAGATCAAAGCATAAAAACCAACGAAACCTACGAAAAAGCTGAAATTCACCTGAGCGAAAGATAATTTGTGCTGGCTCTTGGGATCGATCAGTCCAGCTTTCCCCGGTCACGGTCACGCGTGAGGGCCGTAGGTTTCCCTCAGACCCGGGCGCTGCCCGCTCGGATCGGGGTTGGCACGTGACCAGTCCACGGTTCGCACGAGCGGGAGCCAGAGCGCTCGCATGATCTCGCCGGTGCGGGCGTCGGCGTGCTCGGGCAGACTAAAGACCCTGTCTCCGAACACCTTCATCGCCTCTGCTGTCACTGGGCGTTGGCTAACGGTGAGAGGTCAGGGCGGTTACAGCTCCGGATGACCGGTGGTGTGGTCGTTCGGTCGGTCGCCTCACGAATGTAAGTGCCGATCTGGCGCAATGACCGGTCGGCCTCCGGCACCATCGGCGCGGCGATTTGAAATACGTGCATCTGGCCAGGCCACACCCAGAGCTCCACAGGTACTCCTGCTGCGGCCAGCCGTTGCGCGGCCAACCGAGCGTCGTGTAGCAGGATCTCTGAACCGGACACATGGATCAGTGTGCGGGGTAGACCGGGGTGGATGTGGTCGAGCGGTTCGTAAATCTCTTCAGGGCGACCGTTCACCTGGTGACGCTGGGCCGCCGTTGCAACCAAATCGACGAACGCGTCAAACGCTCTGGCTGAAAACATCGCATCGGCTCGAATGTTGGGACGCGCCTGTCTGGCAGCCTTCGCAATCTGCATCAGCGGTGACATGCACACAATGGCCGCCGGTTTCTCGCCCTCGTCAAGTAGCCGCTCGGCCAGCGCGAGTGACAGGTAGCCGCCGGCAGAGTCGCCCGCCAACACGATCTGTTCAGATTGATAACCCCAGTCACGCAGCCTTTGGTAGCCGTCATAACAATCGTCGATCGCCGCACCGATCGAATATCTGGGCATCATCCGATAATTCGGCAGAAGCACCGGAGAATCGCCGTACTTCGACAACATGGTGACGAGCCGGTCGTGCGTGTTGGCCCCGCAAGTCATGAATGCACCACCATGCATGTACAACACGACACGCCGGGTGCCGTCCACCGGCAGGACACCGGCAGCCCGGACTAATCGAGCGGTGCACTGCGGCAAACGGATCGTGGCGCGAACGCTGCCTGGCAGGGGCGTCGCAGCGCGGGCGGCGAAGTCGACGAGTCCCCATGGCCAGTGCGCGTACGTTACATAGCCTCCGATGGTCAGGACCGGCCGAATCGTAAGCCGGGCGCCAAGCCAGGCGAGCCGGCCAGCGAAGCTCGGATCATCCGCCATGGCTTCGCGAATGATCCCCGCTCGTCGCTCCAAGGTGTTCGACGTTGCCGGGCCAGCCAAGGCGATATGGGTACCGACCTCAGCCAGGCCACCGGGCCGTGTGTCTTTCATGAGCGTTCGTTGTACGTTTCCCACGGTCAGCCACCGGCTATTTCCCCGGAGCCGGCGAGGCTGGCTCGTCTGACGATGATGGGATCATCTCGCACCCCTTGGCTTGGAGTCCGCACTAGCGACCGCGGACCCATGCCATGCAGCGACGGCGTCTAGCACCTCCGCCACGTTGGTGTTCCACCACGTGTGGTGATCGGGCAGAGTGGCGCGCTTGCGCCACATGTCAGCGACATGGTGCAGCCAGGCCAACAGAATGGCAGCACGCTCGCCGATGCGGTCACCTCCGCCACTTTCCCCATCGCATCGGTTGTGTGCGGCGGCTAGCGCATTTAGCTCGCGCCCGGAAAGGGCACCCGCCTGTAGCCGCTCAGCAACGACTGCGCCGAGATCGGATCGCTCCACTTGCGAAGTCGCCGTCAGGATCATCAGGTATTCGTCGATCAGAGCCGGCCGGCCCGGGCGTGCTCCGCCCCAGTTCAGGATGCCGGTGACTGGACCACGCGCACCGGCAACCCGAATGTTGCCGGGGGTGTATTCGCCATGCGTCCAGCTCATCGGCAATCGTCGGCCGACGAGTGCGCGCCGCAGTAACGTTCCCATCCAGGCCACGTCGGGAATCAGGTGCGGGGCTAACCGGCGGCACATATGTTCCAGGGCTGCCAGTGGTTCGACGACCCATCGCCTCAAATAGCAAATATTATCGACGACGACGAACGTGGCAGTTCGCCGGTGCAGCGGTGTAATGGCGGTGAGCGCAGCAGTGGTCAGCTCATCGACACGGTCCGGGCGGCGCTTTAACAGGTCCGCGAGGCTGATGCCCGGCCGATAGGACTCGACGGATATGGTCACACCGGCGCGCTCGTCGAAGGCCAGCATTCGCGGCAGCAGTTCGCGCCAGTCTTCGTCCAGTGCCGCGTTGATGGCGAGTTCGGCAAGTATCCGTCGCTGCCTGCGCAGCCCCGAGGCACATGGCCGGCTGCGGGCGACCTTCACCACCGCGGCGGGCGGTCCCTGCTCGGGACGCAGCAGGACCACTTCCAGGTCGCTGAGACACTGCGGCGGCGTGCCCGATCCGAAGTTTTGAAGACCCACTGGCAGATCAGGGACGTCGATCAGCGGGACCGGAGAAGGTGGCGTTGTCCCCTTGGGCTGCCACATGTCCAGTTGGTTGAGGAGGTCGGAGATACTGATGTCGGCCGTGGACCGAAACACCTCTGCAAACCCGATTTCTGCTGGTAACGCACCGAACTCCATATTTGATCACCGCCACATCCTCATCTGCGAACGCATTGCCGGTCTCGCTCGCCGCATATGACGCGGCACCGCGAACAGTCCGGTCACGAAGATTCGTGAATCTCCACGGCCTGCGTGCTGAGCACCGGTTACATCTCGGCCCGTGCGGCGAACTGCGCCTAAGTCACTGCCGATGCCAGTAGCGGCGGACGGAGGTACTTCCCTTGTGGGCACCGCGAAGGTCGTGTCGTCGGCTCTCATGGCCCAGCCGACGCCGTTGAGTTCGCGGCCGCTACCGGCAACATTTCCGGCCGAGTAGTCACGAACGACATGTGCTTCTCCTGACCGCCCTACCGCACGACCGACCCCATGAGAGCTACTGATGAGCTAGGCCTCAAGGCGCCGATCGGCTGATCAACCAAACTATACTTCGTTCAAGAGGCTACTATGCATACTTTCGGAAGGAAAGATTCGCAACAACAAACTACTGGTAATTTTCGTTGCACAATGCGCGCCCGGTCGCGGGTGTCCTCCGGCGCGCCATGCGCGCGTCAGGCGAGATCTCGGGCCGGTGTCACGGCTTCGGTCAGCCGCTTCGCCCACATGTTGGGGTCGACGCAGTACTTACCGGTCCTGAGTCCACAGTTGCTCGGTCAGGTCCTGGAACGTCGCGAGCGCAATGTGGTCGTCCACTCGTTTAAGGGCGGACCTGCTCATCAATGCCCGGACGACCGAGCCATCCTTATGCGCCAGCTCGACCACTCTGTTCTCCAGCGCATGAACGACGGACAAGACGGATTCATCGGCCGACGCCGAGTTGAAGACCTGATCGAATTTCATCGACAGCAACTCATCTGTGCTGCTGCCGATCATTTCGGAGAAGGCGGTGTTGGCAAACAAGATGCTGCCGTCGTGCACGACAGCGAGCACGGGAACTGGAAGTCGTTCCAGCACAACCAACGCGGGCAGCTGCGCCAGAGTGACCATCGGCGGTTGACCGGAGGGCGGATGTCGTCGGCGCTCCACACGCCGATTATGGCCCCAAGGCAGCAGTAAATCTCAGATAGTTCACAGATCGTGTGACCAAAGCCACTCGGACGAACGGTGGGGCCTCGAACAATCCTCGGTCGCGGCTCAGGGAGCGAAACGAGTGATTCTTGCCCGGTGAAGGGCCATGACACGCTGAACGACGGTTGGCGACGAGTAAGGTGCCTTCGAATCGGCAGGTACGCGCCCTCGATCAATCGACACTTTCGCAGGGAAGAGGTGCTTATGACAGCGCACCACGAGTCGGCGGTTCTGGTTCTAGCGGCCGGGGCCGGAACCCGGATGCGATCGGACAGCCCGAAGGTTCTGCATCCGATCGCCGGTCGCAGCATGTTGGCGCACTCGTTGCACGCGATCGCCAAAATGGCGCCTCAACATCTGGTCGTGGTGCTCGGCCACGACCACGAACGCGTGGCACCGGTGGTCAGCGAACTGGCGGAGGAACTCGGGCGCGAGATCGGCGTGGCGATGCAAGACCGACAGCTGGGAACTGGACACGCCGCGCTCTGCGCCTTGTCCGCCCTGCCCGACGACTACGGCGGCGTGGTGGTTGTCACGTCCGGCGATATCCCGCTGTTGGACGCCGACACGTTGGCCGACCTGATCGCCGCGCACAACTCACGATCAGCGGCGGTCACCGTGCTGACCACGACCCTGAACGATCCCACCGGCTATGGCCGCATCCTGCGCACTCAGGACAACGCAGTCATTGCGATTGTCGAGCAAGCCGATGCGACCCCTTCGCAGCGGAAGATACGCGAGGTTAATGCGGGGGTGTACGCCTTCGACATCGCGGCTCTGCGCTCGGCGTTGGGCCGACTGTCCGCCGACAACGCCCAAGGCGAGCTCTACCTCACCGATGTCGTCGCCATCTTGCGGCAAGACAGCCGGGTGGTCCACGCTCAGCATGTCGACGACAGCGCGGTGGTAGCCGGAGTCAACGACAGGGTGCAGCTCGCCGAACTCGGCGCCGAACTGAACCGACGCATCGTGACCGGCCATCAGTTGGCCGGCGTTACGTTCGTCGATCCAGCCACTACGTGGGTCGACGTCGACGTCAGCATCGGCCGGGACAGCGTCGTTGCGCCCGGGACTCAGTTGCGCGGCCGCACCCATATCGGTGCGCGTTGCACCGTCGGTCCGGACACCACCTTGACCGATGTCACCGTCGGCGACGGAGCATCGGTGATCCGCACCCATGGGACGTCGGCGTCGATAGGTGCCGGTGCCGCGGTCGGTCCGTTCGCCTACTTGCGCCCCGGCACCGTACTCGGCGGCGACGGCAAGGTGGGCGCTTTCGTTGAGGTGAAGAACTCTACGATCGGCGTAGGCACTAAAGTCCCGCATCTGACCTACGTCGGCGACGCCGACATCGGTGACCACAGCAACATCGGCGCGTCGAGTGTGTTCGTCAACTATGACGGGGTGTCCAAGAGCCGCACCACCGTGGGCTCACATGTGCGTACCGGCTCGGACACCATGTTCATCGCGCCGGTCACCGTTGGTGACGGTGCCTACACGGGCGCCGGCACGGTGCTGCGAGATGATGTTCCGCCGGGGGCGTTGGCAATCTCGGCAGGCCCGCAACGCAACATCGAAGGTTGGGTGCAGCGCAAACGGCCGGGCAGCGCTGCCGCGCAGGCCGCCGAACAAGCTCGTCTGGCGACGGAGGTCCGCGCCGACGCGGAACCGGAACAGGCGCCGTGACACGACCCGGGGCGGCGGCCCGGCGCTTGGCTTCCTAATATATTTAGGCCAGCCATTGGGTAACCATCTCGATCCGAACGGCGGGGGCATGACGTGAGCCACGACTGGACCGACAACCGCAAGAACCTGATGCTCTTCGCGGGTCGCGCGCATCCAGAACTGGCTGAACAAGTGGCCAAGGAGCTCGACGTTCACGTCACCGCGCAGACGGCCCGGGAATTCGCCAATGGCGAGATCTTCGTGCGTTTCGACGAGTCGGTACGAGGCTGCGACGCCTTCGTCCTGCAATCACATCCGGCGCCGGTGAACCGCTGGCTAATGGAACAGCTGATCATGATCGACGCGCTGAAGCGGGGCAGTGCCAAGCGGATAACCGCCGTGGTGCCGTTCTATCCCTACGCCCGCCAAGACAAGAAGCACCGGGGTCGTGAGCCGATCTCGGCCCGGTTGGTAGCCGACCTGCTCAAAACCGCCGGCGCCGACCGAATTGTGACGGTGGACCTGCACACCGACCAGATTCAGGGCTTTTTCGACGGGCCGGTCGACCACATGCGCGCACAACCCCTGCTGACCGGCTACATCAGCGAGAACTATGGCCGGGGTGACATGGTGGTCGTCTCGCCCGATTCCGGCCGGGTCCGCATCGCCGAGAAGTGGGCCGATTCGCTGGGTGGCGTTCCCCTGGCCTTCATCCATAAGACGCGTGACCCGCGGGTGCCCAACCAAGTGGTATCCAACCGGGTTGTGGGCGATGTGGCCGGCCGCACCTGTGTGCTGATAGACGACATGATCGATACCGGTGGCACCATCGCCGGAGCGGTGAAGCTGCTGCACGACGACGGGGCCCGCGACGTGATCATCGCAGCAAGTCACGGTGTACTTTCCAACCCGGCGCCCGAGCGGCTGGCACAGTGCGGCGCTCGCGAGGTGATTGTGACCAATACGCTGCCGATCGACGAGGGCAAACGCTTCCCGCAACTCACCGTGTTGTCCATTGCACCGCTGCTGGCCAGCACCATTCGCGCGGTTTTCGAAAATGGTTCTGTCACCGGCCTGTTCGATGGAGACGCATAAGTGGCTCATGGCCCGAGCGCGGTGTACGCCTGCCGGTGAGATCAGCGGCCTGCGCAGCGGGCGTGGCACTGGTGGTGCTGACGTCGGGCTGTGGAACGAAATCCCCGGACTTCGAGTCGATCTGGACGACGAGTGCGTCGTCGTCGACCCCGACGTCCACCGCTCCGCCGGTTCCGCTTTCGCAATATCTGGAAAGCATCGGAGTTGCAGGCGATCAGGTAGCGCCGGACACACTGACCGACCTGTCGGTGTCCATCCCGACGCCGCCCGGCTGGCAGAAAGTCGAGAACCCGGACATCACCCCCACCACGGAGATGATCGCCAAGGACGGCAAATACCCGACGGCGATGCTCATGGTGTTCAAGCTGCGCGGTGACTTCGACCCCGCAGACGTGGTCAAGCACGGCAACGCTGATGCCGAGCTGACGCAGAACTTCAAGCGCCTGGACGAATCGACGGCCGACTTCCACGGCTTCCCGTCGTCGATGATCCAGGGCAGCTACGACGTAAAAGGGACGCGGTTACATGGTTTCAACCGGGTCGTCCTGCCGACCGGTGCTCCGCCGGCGAATCAGCGGTACCTGGTCCAGCTCACCATCACCAGCCTCGCCGACCAGGCTGTCGCGGATTCTGGCGATATCGAGGCGATCATCGCCGGATTCACCGTGGCACCCAGATAGTCGGTACAGCGATTTTCACCCTGTGGTGCCGGTGCGCTAACCTGGCCAGGCGTCACGGCGAGGGCGGCCGCACGAGATTTCGTTTGCAGCCACCGTTATCGACGGCGACCAGCTTGGTTGTCGCGATCCTGGCCGTGCCCGGACAACGCTCAGGAGCGACTCAATGGCAAACTCGGCGGCATCGACAGTCAACCAGCTGACCGTTTCGGTACGTGCGTCAACCGGTAAGGGCGCGTCTCGACGTGCGCGGCGCGACGGGAAAATTCCGGCCGTGCTCTATGGACACGGCAGCGACCCCCAGCATCTGGAGCTGCCCGGCCACGACTTCGCCGCCGTGTTGCGCCACTCGGGCACCAACGCGGTGTTGACGCTCGACATCGAGGGCAACCAGCAGCTTGCCCTGACGAAGGCACTCGATATTCATCCCATCCGCCGCACCATTCAGCACGCGGACCTGCTGGTGGTTCGCCGGGGCGAGAAAGTGGTCGTCGAGGTCACCGTCGACGTCGAAGGGGAGGCGACGCCCGGGACCTTCGTCACGCAGGAAACGAACGCCATCGAGATCGAAGCAGAGGCGTTGTCGATTCCTGAGCAGTTGACCGTCTCGGTGCAGAACGCCGCGGCCGGCACCCAGTTCACCGCCGGGCAGATCGTCTTGCCGGCCGGGGTCAACCTGGTGTCCGACCCCGAGCTGCTGGTTGTCAACGTCGTTACCGCGCCGAGCGCCGAAGATCTCGAGGCCGAAGGAGCCGGCGAGGTGAGTGAAGCCGAGCCGGCCATCGAGCAGGTCGAAGAGGCTGAGGCCGCCGCGCCCGAGTCCGAGTAAGCGGAGCGCGACATGGCCGGTCCGCTGTTGGTGGTCGGCCTGGGTAATCCGGGGGCGCAATACGCGCCCACTCGCCACAATCTTGGATTCATGGTGGCCAATCGGCTGGCCGGGCGCCTGGGGTCGACGTTCAAGGCGCACAAGCGTTCAGGTGCGGAGATCGTCGCCGGCCGGCTGGGCGGGCGGGCGATCGTGCTGGCCAAACCGCGCAGTTACATGAATGAATCCGGGCGCCAAGTGGCGCCGCTGGCCAAGTTTTACTCGGTGTCGCCGGCTGACATCGTCGTGATCCACGACGACCTGGATCTCGACTTCGGTCGGATCCGGCTCAAACTCGGCGGCGGTGAGGGCGGCCACAATGGTTTGCGGTCGGTGGCAACTGCACTGGGCAACAAGGACTTTCAGCGGGTTCGGATCGGTATCGGGCGTCCGCCGGGACGCAAAGACCCGGCAGCGTTCGTGCTGGAAAAGTTCACCGCCGCCGAGAATGCTGAAGTGCCGACGATCTGCGAACAAGCCGCCGATGCCACCGAGTTGCTGATCGAGTTAGGACTGGAGCCGGCTCAGAACCGCGTACACGCGTGGTAATCCCTCACGTCTCGGCGGCAAGCGGGGTGACTCAAGTGACGAGCATGACCGAGTTGGCCCGCCGCAGCTTGCCCGACGGCGTTTTCGGGATCGTCCCGGGACCCAGCACCACCACATTGCGGGGCCGGACGTCGACCTCGGTGATGACCTCATGCGCCACCTGATGCTCGATACGGCGCACCTCGGCGGGGTCCTCGAAGGCATTCGATTCCACGGCGACAGCGAACGTCTCCCGCGAATGCCCGGCATCGAGCCGCACCGCAACGGCGCACCCCGGGCGCACGCCGTCAACCCGGCTTGCCGCCCGCTCGATGTCGGTCGGGTATATGTTGCGGCCAGCCATGATGATCACGTCTTTGACCCGACCACACACCACGATGTGGCCCTCGTCCGTCAGGTAACCGAGGTCACCGGTGTCGTACCAGCCGTGCTCGTCCTGAGCGGGGATGAACCCGCCCATGGTGACGTAGCCGGGCGTCAGCGATTCGCCGCGCAGCTCGATCACGCCCACACCGCGCGTGGGCATGACGTTGCCGTCCTCGTCGATGACCCGGGCTTCGAGGTCCTTCAGCAGGGGACCCAACGTAGCCAGCCTGCGAGTGTTGCCTTTCGTAGCGGGCACGGCCCGGCGCAGGGCGGCCAGCAGGTCGGCGTCGACCTCGTCGACGACGAGGCCGGCGTTGCACTCCGAGAAAGACACGGCCAGTGTTGTCTCGGCCATGCCGTAGGCCGGCAGGATCGCTGAGGGCTTGAGGCCGAACGGCTTGCCCGCGTCGAGCAGGTCCTCGACGTCGGCGGGTTCGACGGATTCCGCGCCGGACAGCGCAAAGCGCAGGCTGGACAGGTCGAAATCACCGGGCTTGGCGTTGCGACGGAGCCGCTTGGCCAGCAACGCGTAGGCGAAGTTGGGCGCCGCGGTCATGGTGCCCTTGTACTTGTCGATCAGCTTGGCCCACAGCAGCGTGTCGCGCAGAAAATCCATCGGCGTGACCTTGACCAGCTCGGCTCCGAAGTACATCGGGATGGTGAGGAAACCGACCATGCCCATGTCGTGGAAGCAGGGCAGCCAGCTCACCATGACGTCCTTGTCGACCTCGTACTGGGCACCGATGAACATTGCCTCGGCGTTGGAGTAGATGTTGCTGTGCGTGATCTGCACCGCTTTGGGTGAGCCGGTGGACCCCGAGGTCAGCTGCATCAGGGCCAGGTCGTCCTCACCGACCTCGACCGGATCGATAGGCTCCGACGCCAGCAGGTCGGTGACGGTCAGAACCTTGATGCCCTTTTCGGCAAGCACGGGGATGGCTATCAGGAATGGTTCGGCGACGATGACGGCTTTGGCCTCGATCATGCCGATGACCGTCATGGTGTCCTCAGCCCACACGGCCAGATCGGTGCGGGGGGTGGGCTGGTGCAGCATGGTAAGGCTGGCCCCGCGCATCCACAGCCCCTGCGCCGTCGGGGCGATCTCCACCGGGTAGCCGGCAAGCACACCGACCGCGTCGCCGAAGCCGATGCCCGCGGCTGCCAGGCCGCCCGCAATGCAGCGAGCGCGCTCGTGCACCTCGCCCCAGGTGTGCCGGATGGGAGCGTGTGGTTCACCGGTTACCATGCCCGCCGTTGTGGTCCGGGCGTTGCGGTACATCTTCTCGGTGAACCTGCTCACGACGGCCTCCTCTCCAGCACCGGTGCTCCTCCAAAGGCCCAGGGTTCAATACTCCCCCAGCCGGCAAGCACTTCGGGACAACCGCGCGCACACGATTGCGCAGCGGTTTCATCTCGAATCGGTGATACGTCTCTGGCAATGAAAGAGGCTGTACGAGCAGCCCCGATGCGGCTGCGGGGGTCCGCCGACCGTCCGCCGGAACATCCGGTGGACAACGTCGGGCGCACTCTTTGACCGCAGATCGTCACCGTCGGCCATCTTAAACTCCTCTTAAAGAAGATCAAAACCAGACCGTGTATTGAGGCTCAGGTCACACTCCGCTGGCTGCGGGCACTACCCGCGCGCCGTGCACTGGTCCGCTGGCTACCCGAACCGTTCGGCAGACACCGGCTCCGGCCAACCGGCTACCCACGTCGACCGCCGAGGTGGCCGAGGTGCACAGCAATGCGCAGGTGGGGCCGGAGCCCGACACGACGGCCGCCAGAGCGCCGGCTTCCACACCGGCACGCAGCGCACGGCGCAACGTCGGGTCCAGGCTGGTCGCGGCGGGCTGCAACTCGTTGCCGAGCAGCGGCGCCAGCTGCTGTGGGTCGCCAGCGGCCAGTGCGGCCAGCACCTGGCCCGGCTCGTCGAGTCGCGGCGGAGCCCCGATATCGCGCAGCCGGTCGAGCTCGCTGAATACCGCCGCCGTAGAAAGCCCCCTGGCCGCGAATGCGAGCACCCAGTGAAAAGTGCTCCTGGACAAGACGGTCGCCAATTCTTCACCGCGGCCAGTGCCCAATGCGGTACCGCCATGCAGGGCAAAGGGCACGTCGCTGCCGAGCTGCGCGGCCAATGTGTGTAGGTCGCGGCGGGGTACGCCGAGTTCCCAGAGTTCGTTTATCGCCACCAGGACCGCCGCAGCGTCGGCGCTCCCACCCGCCATCCCGCCGGCTACCGGAATGGATTTGTCGACGGTGATCGAGATGTCCGGCGCCCGGCCTACGTGTTCGGCCATCAGTTCGGCGGCCTGCCAGGCCAGGTTGGTCTCGTCGGTGGACAAGTCGTCGGCCCCTTCGCCGCTGATCTGAAGCGACAGCACATCGGCATTGCGGACGGTTACCTCGTCGAACAGTGAGACCGCATGAAATACCGTGGTCAGCTCGTGATAGCCGTCCGCCCGGCGATCACCGACGGCCAGGTAGAGGTTGACCTTGCCTGGTACGCGGACCGTAACCGACCCTGTGGGCACCCACTGCACAGCGGTGCTTCCGTCGAACGGCACCGAACGAGACTATCGCCGGGACGGATAGGCGACACTCACTTCGCCGGTCCAGGTCAGCTCGCCGAGGCGTGCGGCGCAGGTGCGTCCCGGCCGGCACCGGATTTGCCGTCTACGTCGCCAGAGCGCCGTAGCAGCCGCACGAAGTCGTCAACGGACAGGGTTTCACCGCGCCGGGCCGGATCGATGCTGGCGGCCAGCAGCCGGCTGGCCGACTCGTTGCCCGAACCGGCCCATTCGGCGAACGCGTTACGAGATGTCTTGCGCCGCTGCGCGAATGCGATGTCTACGAGTCTGAAGACACGCTGACGGAATGCGTCGTCGGTGGGCCACGGCGACGTTTCATACCGATCGATACGCACCAGCCCGGAGTAGACCCGCGGAATAGGCCAAAACACCGTCGGCGACACCATGCCGAAACGGCGCACCCGCCCGTAAAAGCGGAGTTTGACGCTGGGCACTCCGTACTCCTTGCCGCCCGGTTCAGCGGCCAGCCGCGCGGCGACCTCGGCCTGAACCATCACCATCAGGGTCCGGACTGAGGGGAACTCGGCGAGCAGGTGCAGCAGGGCCGGAACGGCAACGCTGTACGGCAGGTTAGCGACGACTGCTGTCGGCTCTGCGCTCAGATCCGCTCGGCGAAGGGACAGGATGTCCCGGTTGAGCACGGTGAGCCGGTGAATTTCGCTGTGCGAATGCTCGGCAATCGTCTGTGGGAGCCGCCCCGCCAGCACCGGGTCGATCTCCACCGCGGTGACGGTGGCACCGCGGTCCAACAGGGCCAAGGTGAGCGATCCCAGGCCGGGCCCGACTTCTACAACGTGGTCGTGCCGGCTGACCCCCGACGACGACACCACTCGGCGCACCGTGTTGGCATCATGCACAAAGTTTTGGCCAAGGGCTTTTCGTGGCCGGAATTCGAGGTCTCTGGCCAGCCGCCGGATCTCGGTTCGCCCGAGTAGCCGGATAGTCAGGATCCACCCGCTCTCCCGCCGCACACCGGCCAGGGCGCCAACCCCCGCCGCGCCCGTAACGCCTCGGCGATGGTGATCTGCTCATCCCGCGTCGCGAGATCAGCGCGCGGCGCGTAGCGCAGGCCACCGTTGCTTTCCCAGGTGCCTTGGTCGAACTGCACACCGCCGTAGAAGCCGTTGCCGGTGTTGATGGCCCAGTTTCCGCCGGTCTCGCAGGACGCGATCGCATCCCAGACCGACCCGGCCGCCACCCGCGGCGCTTCGGTACCCGGTTTGGTGCCCACTCGTACCACCGCGTCGCGAGCCGGTGTCACCACGGTGTTGGCGATCGGCAGCCGACCGGTCTCGACGCCATTGACCTTCGCGACGGCAAACGTCACGTCCTGGGTCCCGGGAGCACCGGGGTCTTCGATGATCTCCCGGCTGATGTTCATCTCCGGGTCCTCGATGCGCCTGGCCACCGGAGCCAACGGCACCCGCTCGGTGACTTTCTCGATGCGGTTTCGAGTCACCTGGATTTGCATACCGTCGGCGACGGGGTTCGCCGCGCTGGGCACCACGCGGTCACTTTGCTCCAGCGGGGCACCCGCGGCGGCCAGCAGGTTTCCGACGTTCGGCGCAGCGAGATGCACCATGCGCATCGTTCCGCCGTCGTCGATTTGTACAGATTTCGCGCTGACGACCGGCAACGTCATGCCGGCCAGCGGAACCCGGCTGCCGCGCGAGGCCGCGGCGGGGGCGGTGTCGGTCATCGCCAACTGGGCCAGCGCCTCGTCGACAGTGGATGCCGTCGTCCACATCTGTTTGGCGGCCTGGCCGTCCAGTGATACCTGCAGCGGGCGGCTGCGCCGCAGCACGATCTTGTCCGACTCGTGCACCAGTTCACGACCGGCCGGGTAGAGGTCGTCCTGGGCGCCGACCTCGAATCCGTTTTCCTTGATGACGTCGAGGACGCGAGATTTCATCGTGGTGACGGTCATCGCGGTGCCGTCGACGTTCAGCGTCACAGTCTTCTGCCCGGCGACGGCGTAACCCCCGGCAAGGGCCAGCACCAGCAACAAGGCACCAACCAGGAGCCGCAACAACGGTGACGAGGACTCATGCAACCTGGTAAGTACGTTCACCGTGCGCGTAATCCCGACCTAGACCTTCACCGACTTCTGCCCTGACAAATGAAAAGGGCCGCGCAGGCCCCTACCGTTCGATCACAAGACGGTAACGAACCGGCCTAGATAGAGCAACTTCAACGGTGCGCCTTAACGGTCTCTTAAAAGTCGATGTGGTACACCCGCCGCGCATTAGCAGTCGTGACCTGGGCCAGTTCGTCGGCAGGTCGACCGAGGAGCTCACTCAACGCCCGCACTGTGTACGGCAAGCAGTACGGCTCGTTCGGCGCACCCCGATAGGGATGTGGTGTCAGAAACGGCGCGTCGGTTTCCACCAGCAGCTGCCGCATCGGGATCATCGGAACCGCATCCCGGAGTTCCCGGGCGTTCCGGAAGCTGACGGTCCCAGACAGGCTGACCAGCCAGCCGGCATCGATGCAGGCCCGCGCCATCGCGCTGCCGGACGAGAAACAGTGAAAGATCACCGTGTCGGGCGTACCTTCGGCCCGCAGCACGTCCAGCACCGCGGCGTCGGCCTGCCGGTTGTGAATCATCAGCGGCTTGCCGGTGCGCTTGGCAAGATCGATGTGCCACGCGAAAGCTTCACGTTGGTCCTCCGGCTCCGCGCAGCCGTCGAGCTTGCCGGGCCAGTACAGATCCATTCCGGTCTCACCGATCGCCACCACGCGTGGATGGGCGGCCAATCGCTCTACCTCGGCGCGGGCGGCATCGGTCAAAGCGTTGGCCCGGGTCGGGTGCAGCGCCACCGCGGCGTATACCCGCCGATCCCAGTCGGCGGCCTCGGTCACCCAGCGCGCCGACGATAGATCGTCGGCGATGGTGACCACGGCGACGACGCCCACCGCCGCGGCGCGGTCGACCATGGCGCGCACATCGTCAGCGTCTCGGGCGCCGCACGCGTCGAGGTGAGCGTGGGCGTCGATCAAGGACACCAACGGCTCAGGGGCGGGTGGCGCTTCTCGTTTGGCTGGCCGATCAGAACTCACCCGCACACAATAGGGTGAGATGCGATGAGGCCCTACTACATCACTACCGCGATCACGTATGTGAACGGTAGCCCGCACGTCGGGCACGCTTACGAGTACATCGCGACCGACGCGATCGCGCGCTTCAAGCGACTCGACGGCTTCGATGTGCGCTTCTTGACCGGCACCGACGAGCATGGCTTGAAGATGGCGCAGACGGCTGCCGCCGAAGGGATTTCGCCCCGTGAGCTGGCCCGGCGGAATTCTGACGTATTCCAGCGGTTGCAGGAGCGGCTGAACATCTCTTTCGATCGGTTCATTCGCACCACCGACTCTGACCATCACCGGGCGTCCAAGGACATCTGGCAGCGGATGTTCGATGCCGGTGACATCTATCTGGACACCTACGCCGGCTGGTACTCGGTGCGTGATGAACGTTATTTCAACGAAGACGAAACCGTGGAGGCCGGCGCCGGGACCCGAACCGCGATCGAGACCGGCGCCCCGGTCACTTGGACCGAAGAACATACCTATTTCTTTCGGCTGTCAGCTTATGCCGACAGGCTGCTGTCCCACTATGAGGCCAACCCGAGTTTCATTGCGCCGCAGGTACGTCGCAACGAAGTGGTGAGCTTTGTCTCTGGTGGTCTGCACGACTTGTCTATTTCCCGCACGTCATTCGACTGGGGCGTACCGGTTCCCGAGCATCCCGACCACGTCATGTACGTCTGGGTCGACGCACTGACGAACTACCTGACCGGAGTCGGCTACCCGGACACCGAGTCCGACCTGTTCCGCCGATACTGGCCCGCCGACCTGCACATGATCGGTAAGGACATCATCAGATTCCACACGGTCTACTGGCCGGCGTTTCTGATGTCCGCCGGAATCGAGCTTCCGCGAAGGGTTTACGCTCACGGCTTTCTGCTCAACAGCGGTGAGAAGATGAGCAAGTCGGTGGGCAACGTGATCGATCCGGTGGCCCTCGTCGATCAGTTCGGCGTCGATCAGGTGCGGTATTTTTTCTTACGTGAGGTGCCGTTCGGCCAAGACGGAAGCTACAGCGACGAGGCCATCATCACTCGCATCAACACCGACCTCGCCAATGAATTGGGCAACCTGGCGCAGCGATCGTTGTCGATGGTCGCCAAGAACCTGGACGGGATCGTACCCGCACCAGGGAAATTCACGGCCGACGACTTCGGATTGCTGGCGTCGGCCGACAGGCTGCTGACGCAGGTGCGTGACCACTTCGACACGCAGTCGATGCATCTGGCTTTGGAGGCAATCTGGCTGATGCTCGGCGCGGCAAACAAGTACTTCTCGGCACAGCAGCCGTGGGTCCTGCGTAAGAGCGAGTCGGAGAACGACCAGATTCGTTTTCGCACCGTGCTTTACACGACGCTGGAGGCGGTGCGTATCGCTGCGCTGCTAGTCCAACCGGTGCTGCCGGAGTCGGCGGCCAAGCTACTCGACCTGCTTGGGCAGCCGGTCGACCAACGGGCATTCGCGGCACTGGGCACCCGGCTGGCGTCAGGCACTGTGCTACCACCGCCCGTCGGGGTTTTTCCGCGATATCAGGTCGACTGAAACAGTTGACGTCCGGTGTGAAGCTGCTCACACCAACCGCCGACCTGTCACATCGTCAGCATCGCTGGTGTCTTGAGGGCACGACTCTCAACAGAGGGTCCGCACACCCGTTCAGGCAGGAGATGACAATGACCGATCAGCGTGCGCATGTGGTCGTGCTCGGCGGCGGATACGCCGGAACATTGGCCGCAAATCGCCTGCGGTTGCGTGCCGACGTCGACATCACGCTGGTGAACCCGCGCCCAGTCTTCGTGGAGCGAATCCGACTGCACCAGTGGGTTGCCGATACGGGTAGCGCCACCGTTGACTACGGCACATTGCTGGGTGACGGCATCGGCATGCTCGTCGACACCGCCGAGCGGATCGACAGCGCCGAACGGCAGGTGGTGTTGGGCTCCGGTGCGGTGCTGGACTTCGACTACCTCGTCTACGCTGTCGGCAGCACCGGAGCGGTCGCGCCGACCGTACCTGGTGCGGTCCAATTCGCCTACCCCGTGGCCGAATTCGAGCATGCCGAGCTGTTGCGCAACGTGCTCGGCGAGTTGCATCCCGCCGCACCGATTACCGTGGTGGGCGCCGGGTTGACCGGGATCGAGACAGCTTCCGAATTGGCTGAGCTGGGCCGGCGGGTGACTCTGGTCTGCGGCGGTGTGCTGGGACCGTCGTTGAGTCCGCGCGGCCGGTGTTCAGTGGCCAAGTGGCTGGGCAAGCTCGGGGTCGAGGTGCTCGAGAGCGCCGTGGTCCACGAGGTGCGAGCCGACGCGGTACTGCTGGGGCCCTCCTCTTCGGCCACCCTGCTGCCGAGTGCGGCGACGGTATGGACAGCCGGCTTCGGCGTGCCGGACCTCGCTGCCCGCTGCGGGCTGCGGACCGACCGCATCGGACGGCTGCTCACCGATGAAACACTGACCTGCGTGGACCACCCACGCATCGTGGCGACCGGCGACGCGGCCGCGCCGTCCGGCCAACCGCTGCGAATGAGCTGCCAGGCCGCCGGGCCGCTCGGGATTCAAGCCGCCAACACGGTGCTGAGCCGCATCGCCGGAACCGCCCCGACGAAGCTGAACCAGGCGTTCGCCGGGCAGTGCGTGAGCGTGGGACGCTCCTACGCCACCGTCCAACCCACCCGCGCCGACGACACCCCGGTGAACGTGGTCGTCGGTGGTCGGCCGGCCGCGACGATCAAAGAGGCGATCTGCCGAGCGACGGTGTGGTCCATCCGCCGCGAGGCCGACCACCCCGGCTCCTACTTCTGGCTCAAGGGCGGCAAACGCCCCCAGCAGCCGGCCCGTGCGGAGGTAACGGTTTCGTGAGCGGTTGCGACGAACACGCCGAACGGTTCACCGTGCTACGGCCGTTGCTGTTCACCATTGCCTACGAACTCCTCGGCTCGACAACAGAATCCGACGACGTGCTGCAAGACAGTTACCTGCGCTGGGCCCAGGTCGACCTGCCGACGGTGCGCGACACCAAGTCTTATCTGGCGCGGCTGGTCACCCGGGAAGCCCTGAACGCGCTGCGGGCCGGTGCCCGGCGCCGCGAGGACTACGTCGGGCCATGGCTGCCAGAGCCGCTGTTGCTCGACGACCAGGACCCGTCGGTCGATGTGATTCTCGCCGAGTCTGTTTCGATGGCGATGTTGGTGCTGCTGGAAACACTCACTCCCAACGAGCGGGCGGTTTTCGTACTGCGTGAGGTCTTCGGATTCGAGTACGCCGATATCGCTGACGCCGTCGACAGACCGGTACCGGCAGTGCGGCAGATCGCGCATCGAGCGCGTGAGCATGTTCACGCTCGGCGCCGGCGCTTCGGTCCGGTCGATCTGGAGCAGAACGAAAAGCTCACAGCGCAATTCCTGGCCGCGGCGGCCGGTGGTGATATCGCGGCCGTGATGTCGATGCTGGCGCCCGACGTGGTGTGGACCGCCGACAGTGGTGGCAAGGCCAGCGCGGCCCGGCGACCGGTGGCCGGGGCGGCGAAAGTGGCCGCCATGGTGGTGGGTCTCATGCGATTGGGCACGAAGCTACCCGACCTGCGGGTGGAAATCGTGACCTGCAATTCCGCCCCAGCCATGCGGTTTTATCGAGCCGGCCAGCTCGAAGGCGTATTCACCGTCGAAATAGTCGACGGCAAAATCGCCAATGTCTACGCGATGCGCAACCCAGACAAGCTGGTCGCCGCGGCGACCGCGCGAGCGATAAGCCGCGGCTAAGCGGCGGCAACCCGGTTCTGCCAAGCTGAGACAGTGCGGATTGACCGGCTCGGCGACCTGGGGGATGCACCGCAGGTGTTACGCGCGGTCGGCGACGCCACCAGCCGGCTGTCTCTGCCGCCGCCGGCGGCGCTCACCGGCGATTGGTTCGGCGCGCGTGCGGTCATTGCCCCGAGTGTGGCGGTGCAACCGGTCAAAGCCGTCGACGCGTTCGCCGTGCGGCCGGGCCGCGACGGGGCGGCAGTGGGCGGCGGCTGGATCGGCTACCTGTCATATCCGGACGCCGCCGCCGACCGCCAGCCCGGCCGGATCCCGGAGGCCGCCGGCGGCTGGACCGACTGCGTGCTGCGCCGCGACCGCGGCGGTCAGTGGTGGTACGAGAGCTTGTCGGGTGCAAAGATGCCGCGCTGGGTGGCCGAGGCGTTGGCGGCACCGGCGCCAGCCGGGGTTTGCCGGATCGACTGGCACGGCGCCGACCGCGCCACCCATCGCGCGGGTGTGCTGGCTTGTCTGGAAGCGATCGCCGCCGGTGAGGTCTACCAAGCTTGCGTCTGCACGCAGTTCACCGGAACAGTCGTCGGTTCGCCGCTGGACTTCTTCGTCGACGGCGTCGCGCGCACCGCGCCGGCCCGCGCGGGGTATGTCGCGGGCGGGTGGGGCGCGGTGGCGTCGCTATCACCGGAGCTGTTCCTGCGCCGCCGCGGTGAGGTCGTCACCTCCAGCCCGATCAAGGGCACGCTGCCATTGCATGCCCAACCTTCGGCGCTGCGCGCTTCGGCCAAAGACGTCGCGGAAAACATCATGATCGTGGATCTGGTACGCAACGACCTCAGCCGAGTCGCCGTCACCGGCACGGTGAGTGTGCCCGAGTTGTTACAGGTGCAGCAAGCTCCTGGTGTCTGGCACCTGGTGTCGACGGTGTCGGCACGGGTGCCGGTCGCAGTGCCGACCGCGACACTGCTCGACGCCGCCTTCCCGCCGGCCTCGGTCACCGGAACGCCCAAATTGCGTGCCCGTCAACTGATCTCCAAGTGGGAGCAGCAGCGCCGTGGAGTGTACTGCGGCGCAGTGGGTTTAGCGTCACCGGTCGCCGGCTGCGAACTCAACGTGGCCATCCGTACCGTCGAATTCGATGGTGGCGGAAACGCCGTGCTGGGATCCGGCGGCGGGATCACCGCCGACTCAGACCCCGAGGCCGAGTGGGATGAGTGCCTGGCCAAGGCGGCGCCGATCGTCGGGCGGATGTCCGCGCTGCCGGGAGCGGTTCGCTAACAGTCACCTGCGCCGTGAGCGCAGCACCGCGTCGTAGAGCTCTCGGCGCGACTGCGCCTCGGGATGCCCTGCAATCACTTGAGCGCAGGCGTCTTTGACCCGAACCCCGTCGGTCGTCAGCGCGTTGACTTCCGCTACCAACGCGGGCAGGTCGGCCACCGGGGTAGCGCCGGCGAGCACGACCGTGATTTCGCCGAGCACCCCGCCGACCGCCCAGTTCGCCAGCTCCTGCAGCGATCCGCGAACCACTTCCTCGTGCGCCTTGGTCAATTCCCGGCACACCGCGCCACGACGCGCACCGCCCAGCTGTTCGACGGCGTCACGCAGGCAGGCCGGCAACCGGCGCGGGGACTCGAAAAACACACAAGTGCGGCGTTCACCGGCCAGCGACGCCAACCAGGTTCGGCGCGCCGCCTGCTTGCGTGGAGCAAAACCCTCGAAACAAAATTTCGCCGACGGCAGTCCGCTCACCACCAATGCGGTGGTCACCGCCGACGGACCCGGCAGGCAGCTCACCGGCAGGCCTGCTGCTACGCACGCGACAACCAGCCGATGGCCCGGATCGTTGATGAGCGGCATCCCGGCGTCGCTGATGACCAGCACCGTCGCGCCGCCAGCGATCCGTTCCACCAACGTCGGGACCCGCAGTTCCTCGTTTTGGTCGAATAAGCTGACTACCTTGCCGGTGATCGACGCGTCGAGCGCCTTGGCCAGCCTGCGGACCCTGCGGGTGTCCTCTGCGGCGATGACGTCGGCGCATCGCAGCGCGGTGATTAGCCGCGGTGACGCGTCAGCCGGTTGGCCCAACGGGGTCGCGCCCAGCAACAGTCGGCCACCGGTCATGGCGCACAGCCTACGATCGTGGGGATGCGCGCCGACGACGATAGCCCTGTCGCTGTTGAGGAGCGTGCGGTACCTGTAATCAGTCCGGGGCCGCTGATGCCGGTGGCCGATTTTGGGCCCGTGGACCGCGGTTACAGCTGGGCCGTCACCGGTTTGGTCACTTCCCTCGCGGCGCTCACCCGGTTCTTCAACCTCGGCTCGCCGACCGACGCCGGCACGCCGATCTTCGACGAAAAGCACTATGCACCGCAGGCCTGGCAAATGCTGCACAACCACGGCGTCGAGGACAACCCCGGATACGGGCTGGTTGTCCACCCGCCGGTGGGCAAGCAACTGATCGCGGTCGGCGAGGCCATCTTTGGCTACGACGGGCTGGGCTGGCGATTCACCGGCGCACTGCTGGGTGTGATCTTGGTCGGGCTGGTGGTTCGGATCGTCCGGCGCATCAGCCGCTCGACACTGGTGGGCGCTATCGCCGGAGTGCTGTTCATCGCCGACGGGGTGAGCTTCGTCTCCGCGCGTACCGCCCTGCTCGACGGCTTCCTCACGTTCTTCGTGGTGGCAGCGTTCGGCGCGCTCATCGTCGACCGTGATCAAGTTCGGGCCCGCATGCACGTTGCCCTGCTCAAGGGACGCAGCGCCGAGGCGGTATGGGGACCGCGGCTGGGTGTGCGGTGGTGGCGGTTCGGTGCCGGCGTCCTGCTCGGATTAGCCTGTGCAACAAAGTGGTCCGGGCTTTACTTTGTCGTATTCTTCGGAATGATGTCGCTGGCATTCGACGTGGTGGCACGTCGTCAATACCGGGTGCCCAGGCCGTGGCTGGGGGTGCTGCGCCGCGACACCTTCCCGACCGCTTATGCGTTGCTGCTCATCCCGTTCGGGGTGTACCTGGGTTCTTACGCGCCGTGGTTCGCCTCCGAAACTGCGATCGATCGACACGAAGTCGGCCAGACAATCGGCCCGAAAGGCGTTTTGCCACTGCCGGATGCCATCCGCTCGCTGTGGTATTACACCGATAAGGCGTACGAGTTTCATGCCGGGCTGACGAATTCGGCCGGCAACCATCATCCCTGGGAGTCCAAGCCGTGGACCTGGCCGATGTCGCTGCGTCCGGTGCTCTATGCCATCGACCAGCAGAACATTCCCGGGTGCGGTGACCAGTCATGCGTCAAGGCGGTGATGCTGGTCGGCACACCCGCGATGTGGTGGATTTCGGTGCCGGTTCTGCTTTATGCATGTTGGCGGGCGTTCGTGCGGCGGGACTGGCGATACGCTGCGATTCTGGTCGGCTACTGCGCCGGCTGGCTGCCATGGTTTGCCGACATCGATCGGCAGATGTACTTCTTCTACGCCGCCACGATGGCCCCGTTCCTGGTGATGGCGATCGCCCTGGTGCTCGGCGACATCTTGTACGAGCCGTCCCGCGATCAGGAACGACGAACGCTCGGTCTGATCGCGGTGTGCTGCTACGTCGCGTTGGTGCTCACCAATTTCGCATGGCTGTTTCCCGTGCTCACCGGTCAGCCGATCTCCCAGCAGACCTGGAATATGGAGATCTGGCTGCCCAGCTGGCGCTGATCTTGTTGCGTCGCGCGGCCGCGAGCGTCGAGATTGCCGCTATGGCTGTGATTCACCCCGCCCGGTTACATCCATGGCGGCAGTCTCGGCGGACGACGCCGCGCTCAACACAGCGGATCGCGAGCCGCCGGACACGACATACAGCGCGGGCCGCCACGACCGGTGCCTAGTTCGGAGGCCGCGATGGTGAGCACTTCGATACCCGCATCTTGCAGACGCGCATTGGTGCGCGAGTTGCGCTCGTAGGCGACGACGACGCCGGGTGCCAACGCCAAAGTGTTATTGCCGTCGTCCCACTGTTCGCGTTCGGCGATCACCGGGTCCAGACCGGTGTCGATGACGCGCAGCTTGTCGATACCCATGGCGTTCGCGGCGGCCTCGACAAACGGCGTTGCGTCACCGATCTGCACACCGGCTCCCGCACGTGCAATCGGGAACGCCGATAGGCTGTCGACAACGTTGGCGTACATCACCACGGTGTCCGTGTCCACCATCGTGCATACCGTGTCGAGGTGCATCTGTGCGCGCTTCTGCTCGATCGGCACCGCCAGCACCGTATGGGCCAGATCATCGTCAAATAGGCTGCGGCCCAACGCTTCTGCTCCTGCCGGAGTGGTGCGCTCGCCCACTCCGATGGCAACGACACCGGGTGCAAGCAGCAGCACGTCACCTCCTTCGACGGGGGCGGTACGAGACTCATAGGCACGCCGCACCCCGGTGAATCGCGGATGGTGGGCGTAGATCAGATCGGTCAACGAGGCTTCCCGGGTCCGCACCGGCAATGCGAGTGAAGGGATGATCACCCGCCGCCCGATCCAGATCGACGAATCGCGGGCGAACACCAAATTAGGTAAGGGCTCGATGACGAAGTCCCCGCCGTGATGCATCCGGCGCACAAGCGACACGTCGGTGCGAGTGTCCGCGGGCAGTTCGGTGAAGGTCATCCCGGCCATCAAGACATGCGCCAGCGCAGTCGCCTCGAGACCGCGAAGATAAGCTGAAAGTTCCTGCGCCAACGGTGCTCCGAGCCGCCGCTCGTCTACCGCTGCAGCGATGCCCTGCATCCTGGCGGCCCCACTGCTCAGCGCCTCGCTGAGTAGGTCCGACAGCAGCAGCACCTCGACTCCGCGGGCGCGCAGCAGTTCGGCGAATGCGTCGTGCTCTTCTTGCGCGCGGGTGACCCACGGCAACCCGTCGAACAGCAACTGGTCGTTGTTGCGCGGTGTGAGCCGCCCGAGTTCAGCTCCCGGCCGGTGCATGATGACGACCCGCAGCGGTCCGACCTCCGAATCTGTACCCAGGTCGTTGCCATTCACACCTAGCACGGTAGTGCGCAAGGTGCCGCGGCTCACGGCGCGACGCTCCTTCGAACGGGCGTGCGATAGACTGGCCCCTGTGGCGGTTGCGGTTCAGGAGTCGATGTTCGAGCACAGCGAACGGCGCCGGCTTAGCCAGGGCGCGTGGATTGATCTGCGATCGGGCTGGCTGAGCGATGCCGGTGAGTTGTTCGACGCACTGATGTCGACGGTGCCCTGGCGAGCCGAGCGGCGTCACATGTACGACCGCGTCGTCGACGTCCCACGCCTGGTGAGCTTTCACGACCTCAGCGTCGAGGCGCCCCCGCACCCGGAGCTGGCCGGACTGCGAGCGCGCCTCAACGACATGTACGCCGAGGAGCTGGGCGAACCGTTCACCACCGTGGGGCTGTGCTTGTACCGTGACGGCTCCGACAGCGTTGCCTGGCATGGCGACATTATCGGACGCAGCCGCAGCGAAGACACGATGGTAGCGATCGTCAGCTTGGGCGCCACCCGTAACTTCACGATGCGTCCCCGGGGCGGTGGCCGGTCGTTGCGGCTGCCGCAGGGCCACGGCGATCTGCTAGTGATGGGCGGATCCTGCCAGCGCACGTGGGAGCATGCTGTTCCGAAGACGTCTGCGCCCACCGGGCCGCGGGTCAGCATCCAATTCCGGCCGCGCGACGTCCGCTGATCGATCAGCTCCTGATTGCGGCCACCGAGGTGGTTAGCAACTCGCGCGCTCGCCGGGTGTCGACGGCGACGACAGGTTTGCCCGGGTACACCAACGAGTTGGCGGTGATGATGACCTGGTAGTCACCAAAATGCGCGGAATAATCATAGATTTCGCCGGTGCTGGGACTACCGTCGACGACGGTCTGGACCACTCGATGAACCCCAAGGGTGCGCGCGCCGGCAATCTGCGGTACCTCGACGAGCTCGACGGCGCCACGCACCTGATCGCCGCTGAATCCGACTTTCTGGCAACCGGGGCCGGGGTCGGTGAACGGCAACGGCTGAGAGGTTTGCATTGCGATGGCAATGAAGCGGTTGCCGTCGCCCTCGGCGGCGACCGCGGCCATATTGCCCTGCACACGTGGCGGTACGCCCGGAGCGGTCGCGAATTTTGCGCACTGCGCGGGTTCGAACCGTAATCCCTGCGGTAGCTTCTGCACCGCCAGCAGCTTCGGGTCGATGCCGGTCGGCGCGACGTTGGTGACCTGGAATTCGCGGCCGAAGCTCGACTTGACGTCGGCAATCTTGGCGATGTCGGCCGATGAAGGCGCAGCAGTATGCGCAGTCGAAGCGCAGGCGGAAAGCAAGCACACGCAGGCGATCCCGACCGCGACCCTCGTCATCGACGTCAATCTACCCAACGCTGCGCGGTCAGCCCCGCAACGCGGCCACTGTTTTGGCGAGCAAGTCCGCGGCAAACTGCGGCGTCAGCGCCGGCTGCGACGAGCCTGGATCGGTGATCAACGTGGTGAATGCGTAATAGTCAGCGATATAGGCGACGAATGTTTCGGCGTGTGAGCCGATTCTGGTGCCGCCTTCGGCAGACGTCATGGTTTCGCTTGCCATTCCGATGGTTTGGCTGCCCCCGATGTGGGGTGGATCGATGAGCCGGACATCGGAGCGGGTCCGCCCACTGCTGATCGTCCATCGCGAGCACTCGACGAGTAGGGCTGGGTCCAGCCGGTGGGAAGGGTAATTGGCGACCACCGCGTAGACGATGCCACCGGCACCTGAGCCCGACACGCCTTGGGCGCTTTGATTATGACCGGCAAGGGGATCGGCGAGTGTCGCGCATTGCACGGGGTCCGTGGTCCAATTCGCACCGACGCCCCAAAATGTCAGCGGCGCGCCGACTTCGGTGACACCGGTCACTTCGTACCCGCCCGGCAGTTCCCTGCCGACGCGTTTGATGTTGGACGGGTTGATGGCCGGCTGTGACATCGAGTACGTGCTCGACGGTGCCGGTGCCGGCAACCGAGCGCATGCCGTCAACGTGGCCGCCAGCAGTGCGATCGCCGGGCGCATGCGGACTTGATATCACGCGAGCCGGCATTGCCGGCGTGCCGACACGGCCTGAACCGGCAGGTGTTGTGCTGGTGTCAACCGACTCCCTGGATGACTTGTCGCGCAATGCGTTTGATCTTGTTCGCCATGTCCCGTCCGAAGGGTAGGTGCCGCGGATCGGGCACGTTGATCACCGTGGTGACCACTCCGACGTCGTCGCGCTGCCAAGACGCGCCGAAGCGGTCCATGAGCGCCCGCATGGGCAGGTTGTCGGACAGCATCCGCCCGGAGAACCTCTCGACGCCGCCGACCTGCGCGGCCACCGCGAGCGCGCCGATCAAGAAACTGCCGATGCCACGGCCTTGGTAGGCGTCGGCGACGGTGAAGGCGATCTCGGCGAGGGTGGGGTCGTGCTCGTCACGAACGAAGCGGGCGTCGGCGATGGGGTCGCCGCCGTCGGTGACCACCCAGACGAAGTGGTCGACATAGTCGACCTGCGACAGATAATCCATCAGCGCGGGGCTAGGAACCCGGGGCGTCATGAACCGCCGGTACAGCGTCTCGTTGGAGAAGTGCACGTGACCGTGCACGGTGCGCTCGCTGTCGCCGGGCAGCACCGGGCGAAGCGCAAGCTCGGTGCCGCCGCGGATGTGGACCGGGATCGGGGTGACGAAAGCGGCCAGGCGTTGACGCACTGTGCGCACCAGGCGATGCGTTATGCCCGGGATGTGCACCATCCGGGCAAACGCTTCCGTGTCTCCGATCCAACCGGTCAACGGCTCGGTGGTCGTGACGGTCGCGGTCCGCGGGATGTGGCGCAATAGGGCAATCTCGCCGACGATCATCCCGGGCAGCACCTGTTCGACAATCACGACGTCGTCGTCGCCGATGTGCTTGACCTCAGCGGTACCGGATGAGACGAGCAGGAAGGACACGGCCTGCTCGCCCTGCCTCATCAGTACCTGACCGGCGGGAGCCTGCAACGGCAACAGGCTCGCGGCCAACGGCATCAAATCGGCGGCGAGACACCCTTTGAAAATGTCCATCCTGGCGAGTTCGTCGGCTCGCAGTCCGGTCAGCTCACTCACCGCGGCATTCCAGACGTCCTCCCCAAGCTGGGTTTGCGCCGCGACCGCGGTGCCCATAGCGACCCATCTGGGAAGCACACCACTGGTCGCGGTCGAAACTCAGGTTAGGACGTGCCCTGCACAAGCGGCAAGAACTGGTGGCCCGGCCGGTGCCGTCCCAGCGTCAGTCCTTGCCGCGCGGGGGCGGCTGCACCTCGACACCGGTCTCAGTGTGCTCTGGGCCAGCGTCCCGGTGCTCGGCCGGGACGCGGTCGCGGAACCGGCCCGCTTCACTCGACGACTCCGACCCGATGCTCCGGTCCTCACTACGATACGGTCCGGGCTTAGGTCGCGGCTTTCCGCCGGGAAACGCCAGCCGGAAGATGGTGCGGTGCACCGAGTACCACTGTTTGGAGAACCGCCCCGAGTTGTACGGCAACTCGTAGCGCTCGCAGATGTCTTTGATCTTCGGTGCGATTTCCGAGTAGCGGCTGCTCGGCATGTCCGGGTAGAGGTGGTGTTCCACCTGGTAGCCCAAGTTGCCGCTGATGACGTGGAAAAGTGGGCTGGCGTCGATGTTGGCGGCACCGACCAGTTGCCGGACGTACCAACCGCCGCGGGTCTCGTCCTTCACTTCCTCTTCGCTGAACGTATAGGTCTGGTCGGGAAAATGACCGCAGAAGATGATGGCGTGCGACCACACGTTGCGGATCAGATTGCCCAGCGCATCGGCGGCTAAAGTACGCAGAAACGTACTTTCCACACCAGGCAGCACGCGGTCCAGGAAAGTCGCCGTGGCACCTACCCGGCCTTTGCGTGAGAATTTCCGGAGCCGCCGCCCGACTCGGGACTGCGCCGGCTGTTCGATCCGGCCGCGTAGCGCCAACTGGGCAAGCGCGAAGGCGCCGGCGCTGATGATCGGCCAGCCGAGGTAATCCTTGGTGATTTGCGAGCGTGCCTTACCGGCGATTCCTTTCACGTCCTTGCGAATGTCGGAAAAGGATTTGTCGCCGTGCAGAACTTCCTCGATGTCCAAGTCGTGTACGGCTACGCCCCACTCGAACAGCATCGTGAGGAGCAGGTTGTACAACGGTTGGCCCAGGTTGGCCGGCCGCCACTTCTGGTTGGGGTCGATTCGCATGATCTCGTAACCGAGGTCTTTGTCCTTGCCCCGGATGTTCGTGTAGGTGTGATGGATGTAGTTGTGGGAGTGTTTCCACCCCTGCGCGGTCGAGGCGGTGTCCCAGTCCCACACGGACGAATGAATGTCGGGGTCGTTCATCCAATCCCACTGGCCGTGCATCACGTTGTGGCCGATCTCCATGTTCTCCAAGATCTTGGCCATTCCCAGACATGCAGTGCCCAGCACCCAAGCGGTCTTCGAGCGCGACGCCAGCAACAGCACCCGGCCCGCCACCACAATCTGGCGCTGCACAGAGATCACCGTCTTGATGTAGTGCCGGTCCCGCTCACCGAGGTCGGCGAACACCTCGTCGTGAATCGCGTCGAGTTCTTTGGCGAGTTTTTCCAGTTCTTGTTCGCTCAGCCGGGCGAGCGGGCTTTCCACAGTTGTCACTGTGGCTCCTTTCGATCAGAGTTCGAGTTCAACGTCGCCTTCGGCGGCGTTGATACAGATCCGTACGTCCTGTCCGGTGGGTTCGCTGACTTCGCCCGATCGCAGATCGCGCAGCTTGCCGGACTTCAATGTCCCAACACAGGTGTGGCAGATGCCGATTCGACAGCCGTACGCCAAGTTCAGGCCGGCCTTTTCGCCAGCCTCCAGAATCGGTGTGCCGCCGTCGCATTCGGTAGTAGTATCGCTTTCGAGGAAGGTCACTTCGCCGCCCTCGCCTTCGCCACCATCGCCGCCGATCTTCGGCTGAAACCGCTCGAAGTGCAGGCGATCAGGATCGCCGTTGTTTTCCCAGTGCTCGATGAGCCCGTCGAGCAGCTCACTGGGGCCAGAACAGAATCCTTCGCGTTCCCGCCAGTCCGGAACCAGCTCGTCCAGGTCACCAGGAGACATTCGGCCGCGCTCCGAGGTGAGCCGAAGGTCCAACTGCAACCCTTCGTGGCGGCGATCGAGGTCTTCCAGCAGGGGCAAGAACATGACCTCGTCGCGAGTGCGGGCGGAGTGAATGACAACCACATCACCCAGTGCGCTGCCGCGATCGAGACTGCGCAGCATGCTCATGATGGGCGTGATGCCACTGCCCGCGCTGATGAACAGCATCTTCGAGGGCAACGGCTGGGGCAGTGTGAAGACTCCCTCTATTTCACCGAGCCGGACTACTTCGCCGGGCTGGATCCGCTGGACCAGATAGGGCGACACCACACCGTCGGGCACCCGCTTCGGCGAGACGCTGATCAGACCGTCCTCAGCCTGCGGATCCGATGTCAGAGAATACGCTCGCCAGTGGTATCGACCGTCAATGATGACGCCGAGCCGCACGTACTGGCCCGGCTTGTGCCCCGGCCACTCGTAGCCCGGTCGAATCAGCACGCTAGCCGCTTCCGAGCCCTGCGGCTCTACATGATCGACTTTGCCGCGCAACTCTTTCGTGGTCCAGAGCGGGTTGATCATTTCGAGATAGTCGTCCGGGCGCAACGGACTGAACAATCGCCGGATTGCTTTCAGAAAGAGCCGACGACCGCGTGGCACTTGGGGCTCTGCGCCGCGTTCCGCCATGGCACATATAGTACACATCTGTACACTCAGCTCAAATTTGGACCCTAAACAATCTGCCGTTCAATATATTTGGAGATCCAAGTAATTAGCTGATTTCTATCGAGTGTTCACCAGAGACGCGCCGATCCATGGTTGAGTGCCCCGGCTGGAAGTTCGAGGGCCAAGCAAGCCAGACTCCAAGAATGGACACTGATCCGCTGGAGCTGACTCGCGACATTCTCAACACGACCGCTTCGGTGCGCCACGGGTTCCTCGACGTGTTGGGTGAATCGACCAGCGCTCCGGTCCCGACACTCGCCCAGCGGGCGATGAACAGCGCGGTAGTCGCGACCATTTACGAACGCCTGTGGCGTCCAGTCTCGTTCTACTTGGCGAGCGGCATCGGCACCGAGGCGGAGCAACGTCGAGCAGCAGAAGCCTTGCGTTTGTCGGGCCAGCAGAGGCTTCTCGACGTGGCCTGCGGGCCGGGGAATTTCACCGGCAAGCTGGCCGGGCACTTGTCGGCCGGCGGTTTGGCCGTCGGGTTCGACATATCCGAACCGATGCTGATCCGCGCTGTACGCGACAACGCCGGGCCGGGTATCTGCTACGTGCGCGGTGACGCGCTGCACTTGCCCTTCGACGACGCGACGTTCGATGCGGTCTGCTGTTTCGGTGCGCTTTACCTGGTGCCCGAGCCGTTTCAGGTGGCCAACGAGATGATGCGGGTGCTCAAACCGCGGGGCCGGATCGCGATCCTCACCAGCTGTGCCCCCGATGAACCGCCGCTGCGGCACGCGACGGCAGTGGGCGCCAGCTTCATCGGGCTGCGGATGTTCGAGCGCAGCGCGTTCGTCGACCTATTCTCGTCGGCCGGCCTGGTCGAGATCGAACAGCACACTCAGCGGGCTCTGCAATTCGTGGCTGCCGGCAAGCCGGCGTAAAGCCGGACGAGCGTGTGGTGCACGTCACCCGCCGTTGCGTACGCCTTCTTCGATCTTCTTGGCCAGGTCGGCGTCGATATTGCGCCAATACTCGAACACCCGTGACAGCACCGGCTCCTTGACGCCCTTCAGGACGTGGCCGACAACGTTGTGCGCCAGACGTTCTCGTGCGGCATCGTCGAGCACCTCCCGCACCAGCGTGCCCGCCTGACCCCAGTCGTCGTCGTCCTGGCGCAGCGTGTAGGCGTGGCGAACCATGTCGCCGTCGGCATACCAGCGCACCTCCGCGGCGCGCGCCGGATCGGCCTGCGGCCCGCCGTAGGAGTTTGGTGCATACACCGGGTCGGTGGCGTTGCGGATCCGCATCGCGCCGTCTTTGGAGTAGGAGTGCACCTCTACTTTCGGCGAGTTCACCGGGATCTGCTTGTAGTTGACACCGAGCCGGGCCCGGTGCGCGTCGGCATAAGAGAAACCCCGGGCCAGCAACATCTTGTCGGGCGATAGGCCGGTTCCGGGCACGATGTTGTTGACCTCGAACGCCGCCTGCTCGATCTCGGTGTGATAGTCCTCGACGTTGCGGTTGAGCAGCAGCTTGCCGACCTCATGCAGCGGATAATCGCCATGCGGCCACACTTTGGTCAGGTCGAACGGATTGATCCGGTATGACTTTGCGTCCTCGAACGGCATGATCTGGACGTTGAGTGTCCAGCTCGGAAAATCGCCGCCCTCGATGGCGTTGTACAGGTCGCGCTGGTGATAGTCGCCGTCCTCACCGGCCAGTTGGTCAGCGTCCTCCTGGGTCAAGTAGTCGATGCCCTGGTCGGTCTTGAAGTGGTACTTAACCCAGAAGATTTCACCGTCGGCATTGATCCAACTGTAGGTGTGGCTGGAGTAGCCGTTCATGTGACGCCAGGTCTTCGGGATGCCTCGATCGCCCATCAGCCAGGTCACCTGGTGCGCCGACTCGGGGGACAACGTCCAGAAATCCCACTGCATGTTGTTGTCGCGCAGGTTGTTGTCCAGCCGCCGCTTCTGACTGCGGATGAAGTGCTGAAACTTCAGCGGGTCGCGCATGAAGAAGACCGGCGTGTTGTTGCCGACCATGTCAAAGTTGCCTTCGGAGGTATACATCTTCAGAGCGAATCCGCGCGGGTCCCGCCAGGTGTCGGGGCTGCCGCGCTCGCCCGCGACCGTGGAGAACCGGATCAGCGTGTCCGTCTTGGTGCCAGGCTGGAACACCGCCGCCCGGGTGTACTGGCTGACGTCTTGGGTGACCTCGAACTGGCCGAACGCGCCGCCGCCTTTCGCGTGCGGCTGACGCTCCGGGATGCGCTCACGGTTGAAGTTGGCCATCTGCTCGATGAGATAGTGATCGTGCAGCAGGATCGGGCCGTCGGGGCCGACGGTCAACGATTGGTCGTCGCTGGGTGCCGGGACGCCGCCGTCAGTAGTCGTTGGCTTTACCTGGTTGCTGGTCATCGGACTCCCTCGTCGTCACGAACGCTCCGTATTGACACTACTCAGGCGTTCAACACGCTTGACGGTGTGATGCAGTCCGGTCGAAGAAGTACAACTCGCCAATGTCTGAGATTCATAAACATCGACTCGCAGATGCCGGCCACCAATGGGATCAGCGCCGTCACGGTGTATATGCTCAAGTGACCCGAAGCGTTGACACCTGTTGCGGCATCGAGGTTTATTGACACCTATGACGGAGATTCCTGCGCTGGCGGTCGAGGATGTCGTACTCGGACTCTGGCAGGCTCTGTCACGGCGGGATTGGGCAGCGGTCAGAAAATTCCTGTCCGTGGATTGCCTGTATGTCGATATGCCGGTTCCGACGTTGTCGGCGCGCGGTCCTGAAAACATCGTCAAGCGGCTCAAGATGGGTCTCGAACCGCTGGCCGATTACCGAAACCATGACGGTGTGCTGGTGAGCAACGGCTCCGACGTCCTTTATGAGCACTCGGAGACTTGGACCTTTAGCAGCGGCGAGCAGGGCGTCTTAAGATTTGTCACGGTCCACCGGGTTGTCGACGGCAAGGTTACCGTGTGGAAAGACTATTGGGACATGAACAGCCTCATCAGCTTCGCTCCCCCGAGTCACTTCGAGGCTCTTGCGAACGGAGATACCAGCTGGGTGTTCGATGCGACAGCTCTACTCTGACAGGGTTTTTTGCGATCTGAACGACTCGTACCAGCACTCAGCGGTCGCGACAGCCCTAACCGTCATGCCGGCGCGGCCGTCATGTCCATCTCTATCCAGCCCTGGCACGGGCCGCTCAAGATGTCGGTGTGCATGACGCCGGCAAGTGTTCCGTTGCCCTGGGGCGTGTAGCGCACATTCGATCGTGCCGGGCTCCACTGAATGGTGGTGTCGGGCATCATGCAGTCCCACTGGAAATTGCTGACTTGCGTCCAGGACGACCCGTCCCAGGTGAATTGAACCGGTTGCGGAACCGTCGGGTTGCTCGGCGGCGGGCCGCTGATGATCGTGGCGACGCATTGTCCGCTCGAGCAGCTCGACTGGAACCCGTACGTTTCGGTGTGCTGGGTTTCAGGGTCACCCACCGCCGTGCTGGTCCCGGACTTTGGGCCAACCATGAATGTGATCGCGTACTCGCCGTTCCACGACGGAGTGTCGGCTGAGACGCTTGGGAGAAGCGCCAGGGCGATCGCGAGCGGCGCGGCGCACAAACCGATCAGTCTCCCCAGACGGTCGAGGCCCATCGGATCTCCTTCCGGCCACCCCCGGTCGCCGCGGCGCATGCAGACTCCAAAGCCGTTGCGGGACCATGACCCGTCGGGCATGCGAAACCACAAGTCAGACAGTGGAGCTAAGGGGATTCGAACCCCTGACCTACTCGATGCGAACGAGTCGCGCTACCAACTGCGCCATAGCCCCTGATCGCTAGCAGGCTACCAGTCGGGCGCCCAACCGACCGTTACTGGCCGGCGGCCCGGGGCAGGTCGTATTCGTGCGCGACGGGCGCACCGTCGAGATGCTCGAACACGGGATCTTCGTCGTCGATCTCAAGCACCACCGAGCCCGGGCGCCGCAGCCGCGAGGGGACGACATCCAGTTCTTGGTCGTAGGTGTTCTCCACCCCGAATCGCGAACGCGCCATCCGCTGCATCCGCCGCCAGCGCAGCCGCTGCTCGATACGGGTCTGGCGGCGCAGATACGCCAGGTAGAACAGCGTCACCCCGGCCAGGCCGCCGCAGAGCCACAGCGCCGGCGCCACCAGGTGGGCGAGGGCGGCGGAGGCCGCCAGACTGAGCACCATCGTGGTGACGGTGCGCCTGCGGAACCGGAATTTGCGCGCGCTGACAGCTGCGGCGGCGGTGAGTTCCGAGTCGTATCGCCGGCGCCGCGGTGCCGCCGGCGTCACAGTGGTCGGCTGCTCGTCTTCCGCTTCCAAGCCCGAGGTGTCCTCGACGTACTCGTAGGGCTCGGCGTCAGCCTCGGGCTCAACTGATGCGTCGCCTTCGATGACCGCGGGATCGGCCCCCACGACGGACTCGACCTGCTCGACGACGGACTCCACCTGTTCGACCACTACGGCCAGCATCTGATCCGTCACGTCGGTGCTGCCAACGGGGACAGTCATGGGCTCGTCGTCGTGGCCAACTTGCTCGGTGACCTCGACCTTCGCCGCGACAGCGACAGTCACCACCGCCGATCCCGCCCGCGCGACATCCTCTTCGTCTTCGTCGTCCAGATCGTCATCCGGGTGGGTGTACTGCGATTCGACGGGTTCCCAGTCGGGGTCGCTGCGGTGCCCTGCAGCGGGTCCGAAGCGTCTGCGCAGTCGAAGACCGGCGGCGCTGTTGAGCACGCGCGTCGACAAGGCCACATCGCTCGTGCGACGAACCGCTTCGCGCTTGCTGATCAGCATCGGCACCAGCACGAACAGCCAGAGCACCACGAGCGAGATCCAGAGCAATGATTGCGGAACGCTTGGCATGGTGAATGCTCCTTTCCCAGCCTGCCCGGGCGGGCCAGCGCGGCCGTCAAAGCCCGCTGATGAGCAATTACACACCTGTAATTCCGGCGTGGAGCCCCACAAGTCACTCGTGTCACATAAGAAACTGGACAGAGTTCGCCGACAGGTCATCCCCAGCTGGCGTGCCCGGTGCGCACCAGAGCAGACGTCACCGACCCGTACACCTCCTCGATGGTGAGCGCCACCAGTAGGTGATCGCGCCACGCGCCGTCGACTTCTAGGTAGCGTCGCAATAGTCCCTCTTCCCGGAAGCCGACCTTGGCCAGAACCGCTCGGCTCGCGGCATTCTCGGGACGCACGGTGGCCTCGACCCTGTGCAAAGTGACCGGGCCAAAGCAGTGGTCCAAGCCCAATGCCAACGCGCCAGTGGCCACACCGCCGCCGGTCGCCGAGCTGGTCACCCAGTAACCGATCCATGCCGATCGCAACGCTCCGTGGGTCACATTGCCGATGGTCAACTGACCGCAGAACTGCCCGTCGAGTTCGATCGCGTATGGCAGCATGCGGCCTTTGCGGGCCTCTGAACGCAGGCTCGAACACATCACCGGCCACGATGAGACCGTGTGGCGAACAGCCCAATTCGCCCCCGCACTGGGTTCCCATGGTTCTAGATGCCGACGGTCGGCCAAGCGGATCCGGCTCCACTGCGCGGCGTCGCGCATGCGCACCGGTCGTAATCGGATCACCCCCGCGGCGACCCGCAGCGGTCCGACCGCCAGCGGCCACCCGGGATGTTGAGAACTGGACCGCCAGACGTTCACGCGCGTGCCGCCTCGGAGCTCAGCCGCGCTGCGCCAGGAACGCGACGTCGACGATCTCGCCGGTGCGGATCTGCTCGGCGTCGCTGGGCACCACGACCAGGCAGTTGGCCTCGGCCAGCGTCGCCAGCAGGTGCGAGGATGCACCCGGACCTCCACCCAAGGCCTGTACCAGGTACTCGCCGGTGTCCTGGTCCCGCATCAGCTGACCCCGCAGGTAACCTTTGCGCCCAGCAACCGAGGTGATCGGCGACAAGGTGCGCGCCGCCACCACGCGCCGCATCGGCTGGCGTTTGCCCAACGACAACCGGATCAGCGGCCGAACCATCACCTCGAACACCACCAGCGCGCTGACGGGATTGGCCGGCAGCAGAAATGTCGGCACACCCTCGCGGCCCAATTGCCCGAAGCCCTGGACCGACCCTGGGTGCATGGCGATGCGGGTCACTTCTATCTCACCGAGCTGCGCCAGCGCTGAGCGCACGGCCTCCGCCGCGGCGCCCCCGACCGCACCGGCGATGACGACGACTTCCGCCCGATTGACCTGCCCTTCAACCACGTCGCTCAGTTTCTCCGGGTCGTTGCTAACAATGCCGATGCGGTTCACCTCAGCGCCCGCATCGCGGGCGGCTGCGGCCAGGGCGTAGGAGTTGACGTCATACACCTGCCCGTTACCCGGGGTCCGGGAGATGTCGACTAATTCGCCGCCTACCGCGAGCACCGACACCCTCGGACGCGGGTGCACCAGCACCCGTTCTCGGCCGACCGCCGCCAGCAGCCCCACCTGCGCGGCGCCGATGACCGTGCCCGCCCGCACCGCCACGTCGCCGGGTTGGACGTCGTCACCGGTGCGCCGCACATAAGCGCCAGACGGCACCCCGCGCAGCACCCGCACCCGGGATTCCCCGCCGTCGGTCCAGCGCAGTGGCAGTACCGCATCGGCCAACGTCGGCAGCGGCGCCCCGGTCTGCACCCGGGCGGCCTGCCGTGGCTGTAACCGACTCGGGGTGCGCGCCCCAGCAGCGATGGTGGCCATCACCGGCAGGCTCACGGCCCCGGGACCGGTTGGTGACTGCTCGTCGCCGCCGTGCCCATCGCTGTAGATATCACCTGCACCGAGCACGTCGACGCTGCGCACCGCATAACCGTCGATCGCGGCCTGATCAAACCCCGGCAGCGGACGCTCGGTGACCACTTCTTCGGCGCACATCAGTCCCTGCGCCTCGGCAATGGCCACACGCACCGGCCGCGGAGCCACGGCAGCCGCCGACACCCGGGCCTGCTGTTCCTCAACCGAACGCACAGCATGCCTTTCTGCCGACAAGGTCACAACGCCGGCATCCTCGCCCGGCCCGACCTGAGGCGCCGCTAGTCTTCGGTCAGACCCAACCGCGCGATCAACCACCGCCGCAGGTCCGGGCCATAGTCGTCACGGTCAAGTGCAAAGTCAACCGCAGCCTTGAGGTAGCCACCAGGATTTCCCAAGTCGTGTCGAGACCCGCGATGCACTACGACGTGCACCGGATGGCCCTCATCGATCAGCAACGCGACCGCATCGGTGAGCTGCATCTCCCCGCCGGCACCCCGCTCGATCCGATGCAAGGCGTCGAAGACGGCGCGGTCGAGCAAGTAACGGCCGGCCGCGGCATACATCGACGGAGCGTCGTCGGCCTTCGGTTTCTCCACCATGCCGTTGACTTTCAGCACATCGGGATTGCCGGCCCATTCTTTGCTGGGCACTGGTTCGACCTCGAAGACCCCGTAAGCGCTGATCTCCTCCGGGGTGACCTCGAACGCGCACAACACGGTTCCGCCGAGTTGAGCACGTACTCTCGCCATCTTCTCCAGCACGCCGGTCGGCAGTACCAAGTCGTCGGGGAGCAACACCGAGACGGCGTCTTCGTCATCGGACAGCGCCTGCTCTACACAGCTGATGGCATGACCCAGCCCCAGCGGCTGAGATTGCACGACGGACTCGACCTTGATCAACTCCGGAGCACGGCGCACCTTGGCCAGCATGGCCTTCTTGCCGCGGGCTTCCAGCGTGCCCTCGAGCACCAGATCTTCGACGAAATGCGCAACGACGCCGTCTTTGCCCTCCGAGGTGATGATCACCAACCGTTCGGCACCGGCCTCGGCGGCCTCAGCGGCCACCAGTTCGATGCCCGGGGTGTCGACCACGGGCAACAGCTCCTTGGGAACCGTTTTGGTGGCGGGCAGAAATCGCGTGCCCAGACCGGCCGCGGGGACGACCGCGGTGCGCGGTATCGAGACGGATGGGCGTGACATCGTTCACACCATAACCGCCGGACACCGGATAGTCGGTGTGGCGGTGCCGAAGCTGGTCCTGTCATCGTTGACCGATGGGCGCCGGAGACAAAGCCGCTTTGCGCCGGCGGTTCCTGACGGTCCGTCGAACCGTCGCCGAACAGGACCGTGCCGCGGAGTCGCGGGCGCTGGCCGCGCACCTCGAATCGGTCGTCAAGACCGGCAGCTTGGTCTGCGCCTACGTGCCAGTAGGCACCGAACCCGGGTCTGTCGAGCTGCTCGACGTGGCGCTGCGACGGGCCGAACGGGTGCTGTTGCCGGTAGCACGAACGACGGCTGACGGCACGCCGCTACCGCTACGGTGGGCTGAGTATCGGCCCGGTCTGCTGGTAGCCGGGCGGTTCGGGTTGCTTGAACCGCCCGAGCCGTGGCTGCCGGCATCCGCGCTCGCCGAGGCCGATTTAGTGCTGGTGCCCGCCCTCGCGGTCGACCACCATGGTGTTCGGCTGGGCCGCGGTCGCGGGTTCTACGATCGCTCGGTGGCGCTCCGGGAACCGAAAGGGCAGCTGGTGGCCGTGGTGCGCGATGAGGAAGTGGTCGATGAGCTGCCGTCCGAACCGCACGACGTCCCGATGACGCACGCGCTGACGCCCGGGCGGGGTTTGATTGCGTTCGGCGCGGCGCGGGAATGCCGTGGTGGGAATGGCGGTTCTAGCACTTAACACGGTAGAGTGCTAAGGAATCCGAGATCCGGAGGTCTCTGTGCCGACTTACAGCTACGCCTGCACCGATTGCGGCAACCGCTTCGACGTGGTGCAGTCTTTCACCGACGACGCGTTGACCACCTGCCAGCAGTGCTCAGGGCGGCTGCGCAAACTGTTCAACTCCGTCGGTGTGGTCTTCAAAGGCAGCGGTTTCTACCGCACCGACAGCCGTGAGCCGGCGAAGAGTGCCACCAACGGTTCGGCCGGCGCCGACAGCAGCAAGACCAACGGCTCCGGCAAGACGGAGTCGTCGCCCAGCTCCACCGAAGCCTCGGGTTCTTCGGACAAATCGAGCGCGGCCTCGGCGTCGGGCTCGGCGAAGTCGACCGCCACCACCTCCAGTTAGCGTTATCCACAAGTCGGCAGCCGTAGCAGGCTGCCACGCTGTGTCGCGCCTAGCGTTGCGCAGATGCGGGAATCGCTTAATCCGACAACGCTCAGCCGGCTCTCGCAGGCTCTGCGCCCAGACTGGACCCGCACAGTACTGGCTCGGCGTATCACCGCAGCCGCCCTTGTCGTGCTGGCCGGCCTCGCCGCGCTCCGCTCCAATCCCGACGGTGACCTTGCGGCGGTCGTGGTCGCGGCCCGCGACCTGGGGCCTGGGGTGGCCTTGACAGCCGATGATGTGCGGCTGGAAAAGCGCTCAGCACAGACGATTCCAGACGGATCACAGCTCGACTTCGGTGTGGTGGTCGGATCGACGCTGGCGGGTGCGGCCCGGCGTGGCGAAGTGCTCACCGACGTCCGGCTGTTGGGAAGCCGGCTGGCCGAAGCGACGGCGGGACCGGACGCGCGGCTAGTGCCGCTGCATCTGGCTGACACCGCTCTGATCGACCTCGTCCGACCGGGCGATGTCGTCGACGTCTTGGCCGCCTCCGACACTGACACCGACGCTCATCCCCGGGTGGTGGCGACCAATGCCATCGTGGTGTTTGCCTCGGCCAAGCCGAAAGCTCAAGCCGCCGGCAACGACCGCGTGGTGCTCGTAGCGCTACCGGCCGGCGCGGCCAACGCGGTGGCTGCCGCGGCCCTGGTGCAGACCGTGACCCTTACCCTGCACTGAGTGCCTCGCTGGTGCTGGGCGGCTGGTCGCTGCCGCAGTGTTTGCATTTGGTCGCGTTCGCGGGCAGATCGGCGGACAGACACTCTGGGCACGCCTTCGTCGCGGGCTCGTCCCCGAAGACGGTGACCCCGCGGCGGGCTTGGATGTGCTTATAGGGCAGCACAAGCACGAAGTACACGGTTGTCATGAAGACGGCGAAGTAGATCAACGCTGAGATGAACGATCCGACGTCGATGAAGGTCTCTTTGTTACCGGCGTCGCCGAGTTGCCAACCCAGGCCGATCTTGCTGCCCGGCTGCGTCGCCGCGACGAGTGGATTGATGATGCTGTCGGTGAAAGCCTTGACCAAGGTCGAAAAGGCTAGGGCAACAACCAATCCGATGGCCACGGTGATCACGTCACCGTGCATCAAAAACTTCCTGAACCCTTTGAACATGCGAGCCACCTTCCGTCAGCAGCAATGAGCAGGGCGATACCGCCCGAAAAAACCGTATGCCCGCAGGCGGATAATCGCGAGTATTTGAGTGCAATTCGCGCCCGAGATACCACAGGGTGGTTCAATGTCGAGTTGTTTGGGCGATTCAAGTGATTTCGCGCAACAAGTCGACGCTCGCGTCCGGCGACGCGGAGTCAGATCTCCAGGCTCGACAACTGGCTGATGATCTGTGCGGCCAACGGATTGAGCGTCGCCATGCCGTCGCGCACGGCAAAACGCGAACCGGCGAGGTTGACCACCAACGTGCTGCCCGATATCCCGGCCAAGCCGCGGGACAACCCGGCGTCGACCAGGCCTGAGGACAAGCCGGACGCTCTGATGGCTTCAGCGATGCCGAGCAGGTCGCGGTCGAGGATGTCGCGGGTGGCTTCCGGGGTGACATCGCGGGGCGTCACTCCGGTACCGCCCACCGACACCACCAGGTCCACTCCTCCGATGACTGCCGTGTTCAGCGCGTTGCGGATCTCCACCTCGTCGGCTGCGACAGCCACCACACCGTCGACTACATAACCCGCCTCGATCAGCAGTTCGGTGACCAACGGCCCGCTGTGGTCCTCGTCTCCGTGCGCGGTGCGATCGTCAACGACCACGACAAGTGCCCGACCAATCAGCTCCGGTGGATGTTCCATGGCTGCAACGGTATATCTCGGCCCCGACACACCTGCATCGACTCTGATCACTGCTGGGCCTTGCCAAGCGTGACCTGCACCGTCTTGATCGTGCCGGAGGGATCAAGATACGTCAGGTTCACTTTTTCACCCGGAGCTTTGGAGCGCACGGCGGCCACCAGCGCGTCGGCGCTGTTGATCGTGTGGTCGTCGACTCGGGTGACAACGGCGCCAACAGGGATCCCGGCGCCTGCGGCCGGCCCGCCGGGTACTACCTCCACCACCTTGGCTCCCGGGGTGGCCTTGTCACTGGTCACCTGCACGCCCAATGATGCGTGCGTCGCCGTACCGGTGTTGATCAGCTCGTCGGCGATGCGTTTGGCTTGATCGACGGGAATCGCAAAGCCGAGCCCGATCGAGCCGCTCTGGGATTCCGGCCCCGACTCACTTCCGAGGGTGGCGATAGCAGAGTTGACCCCGACCAGCTGGCCGCTCATGTTGACCAACGCGCCGCCCGAGTTACCGGGGTTGATCGCGGCATCGGTCTGGATGGCGTCGAGCACGGTGTTCTGGTTACCCGCCTCGCCGGTGGTCGACACCGGCCGGTTGAGGGCGCTGACGATGCCGGTGGTGACCGTGCCCTCCAACCCCAGCGGCGACCCGACCGCAACCACCGGTTGGCCGACACGCAAGTTCGCCGACGAGCCGAGTGATATCGGAGAAAGCCCGGAGACGCCCTGAACACGGACCACCGCGATGTCGCTGGTGGGATCGGCCCCCACCACTGTGAACGGCGCGGTACGGCCATCGGAGAAGGTGACCGTCGTCTTCGGCGCCTCACCACCACCTCGCCGTCCGCCACTCGCAGCACTGGCGACCACATGGTTGTTGGTCAGGATCAGTCCGTCCGCGGACAGGATGATGCCGGAACCCTCCTCGGACTGGCGGCCCAAATCCGTTTCCAGCATCACCACACTGGGGACCACCTTGGTGGCGACCTGCTCGACTGAACCCGGCGGCGCGTTGGCGGCCGGCATGCTGGGCGCCGCCCCGGTCGCCGCCGGGCTGCCCAGGCCACCCCCGGCTTCGTGTCCGTGGTCGATCAGCGAGGCGACACCGCCGCCGATCCCTGCCGAGAGCACCGCGATGATCACCGCGCCAACGGCTAATAGTCCGGCGCGCGAATGCCTTTGGGGCGCCATCGAAGGAGGAAATCCAGCTGCGGCGCCGCGCTGAGTGCCGCTGAACTGGTCATAGGGCGAGCGGTAGGGGGGCTGCTGGCGGTACCGCCAGTCGTACTGCTGGGCGCCGGTGTGCTGCGGACCCGCAGTGCCATACCCGCCGCCCGGCGTATGACCGGGCAGCGCACCGGGGTGGGTGTGCGCAGGGCGATAACCCGGCTGCTGCTGCGGCGGCGAATAGCCCGGGTGATTGGTCATGTCGCTAGGTAGCTCTTCCTCGGTAGTCGGGATGGGTCCGGCGTCGGATCCAACAGTATCCGCCACCTACCCTGCCGACGTGGACTGAGAATCCACTGTGACAACGTTTGTCGGCGCCGCAGAGTTTCGCTCGTCGGGAACCGAGTCGAGAGGCTGCGCGTCGGCCGCGGCTGCGTCGTCGGGCTCGGGCGCCAACAGCTGACCGGGCAATAGGACGAAGAACGACGTTCCTGGTGGTTTACCGCCCGGCACCGTGTCCTCGACCCGCAGCGCACCACCGTGCTTCAGCACCACCTGCTTAACGATCGCCAAGCCCAGACCCGAGCCGGGCATCGCTCGCGCCGACGCCGACCGGTAGAACCGTTCGAACACCAGACGCCGCTCCTGCGGCGGAATGCCCGGACCGTTGTCAGAGATCAGCAGCTCCGCATGCGACGGATCAAGCTGTCTCATCTTGACGCCGATCCGGCCACCGGACGGACTCCATTTGGCCGCGTTGTCCATCAGGTTCAGCACCGCCCGCGACAATCCCGCGGCGTCGCCGTAGACCAGCCAAGGGATGGTGTGAACGTCGAAATCCACGTCGTTGCGGCGCCGCCGCACCCGCTCGAGGGAGCGGTCGACGATTTCGGACATGTCGACCGGCTCATGCACCACGCCCCCGGCCTCGTCTCTAGTCAAATCGATCAAATCGCCCACCAGCGTGGACAATTCCTCGATCTGCGCGATGACGTCCGCGCGCAGGCCGGCCATCTCCTGTTCCGGCAGCCGCGGGGCTCCGGGTTCGACTGCGGCCATCAGTAATTCGACATTGGTGCGCAGCGACGTAAGCGGTGTGCGCAATTCATGGCCGGCGTCGGTGACCAGCCGGGCCTGTCGCTCACGGGACTCGGCCAGAGCCCGGAGCATGAGATTGAATGATTCGGTCAACCTGGACAATTCGTCGCTGCCGTACACCGGGATCGGCCGCAGGTCGTCGGTCCGCGCCACCCGCTCGGCCGCCTCGGTGAGGCGGGCCACCGGACGCAAGCCGGCCCGCGTGACCATGCCTCCGGCGACTGCGGCGACCGCAACACCGACCCCGCCGACGATCAGCAGCACGAGACGCAACTCGGTCAGCACCGCGTCAGTGCGGGCCAGACTCTTGGAAATCAGCAGCGAGCTGCCGTTGGGCAGGTGAATCGCCAAGACCCGTTGCCCCGCCACCGTGCGCCGGGACATGAACAACTCACCGCGGATGACTTTCTTCTCCGGTGGCCCCACCGGTAACGGTTGGTTTCCCTGGTGCGCGGTATAGATCGCGCGGCCCGGAATGAACAGCATCGCACTCACGTCGGTGTAGGCCGTGCCCTCGATGGCTTTGGCGGGATCAGCGGCGAGCGAACCGCTGGCGATCAACAGCTGTGCCCGGCTCTGCAGCTGGTTGTCGACGTCGTTGTACAGCGTCGCCCGGATCACCACATACACGGCGCCCGCCACCAGGATGACGACCATCGCCACCATCAACATGGCCATCAACATCACCCGCCATCGCAGCGACAACGATGAAGCGGCTTTCGGCGGCCGCGGACGGCGCCGGCGCAACCGCGACATTAGGGGGGTGTTTCACGAAGGACGTATCCGACGCCGCGCACGGTGTGAATCAGGCGGGGTTCGCCGTCGGCTTCGGTCTTACGGCGCAGATAACCCACATATACTTCGAGGGCATTGCCCGAGGTCGGGAAATCGAATCCCCACACCTCTTCGAGTATTCGACTGCGAGTCAGTACTCGGCGCGGATTGGCGATCAGCATTTCCAGCAAAGCAAACTCGGTACGCGTCAGGTTGATCTCACGTCCCCCGCGGGTGACTTCGCGTGTCCCAGGATCCAGGGTGAGATCGGAGAACGTCATCGCCGCCACCGACTCCGAGCTGTCGTCGAGTCTGGTGCGCCGCAGCAAGGCGCGCAGCCGCGCCAGCAACTCTTCGAGGGCGAACGGCTTCGGCAGGTAGTCGTCGGCACCGGCGTCGAGGCCGGCCACCCGCTCCGACACCGAGTCGCGGGCGGTCAGAACCAGAATGGGCAGGTCATCGCCCGTGCTGCGGAGCTGACGGCACACCTCCAGCCCGTCCAGCCGCGGCATCATGACGTCGAGCACCAGCGCGTCGGGGCGATCGGTGATGATCATGTCCAGCGCCTCGACACCGTCGGCGGCCAACGTGACCGAGTAGCCGTTGAAGGCAAGTGACCTGCGTAATGACTCGCGCACCGCTCGGTCGTCGTCTACGACCAGAATATTCACGGCCACAGTTTCGTCCAATCCCCTGAGAATGCGCTTAGAGCCGCGTCGCCCGACGGGCTCACCGGGTTCCGCGTGCGAACCGAACTATAGGCGCGAGATGGACTCTTGGGCGGCAACCCGGGCAAATGAAATTCAGTGGCGGTCGAAGTCGATGAGACCCAGCCGCGCCGCCTTGAGCAGCCGACGCGGCACCTTGTGCTGTTGGCCTGCCACCGTCACGTTTACGAGTTCGGGACGCTTGGCTTTCCACTGCGCGCGCCGGCTTCGGGTGTTCGCTCGCGACATCCTGCGCTTTGGCACAGCCATGATCGGGCCTTACTCCTCGGGTCGGGGCTCTGGGGCGGCCTCACCAATCGGTTAACGGGTCGTCGGTCAAGACTGCGGTGCCCAGAATAGCCGGTGACCTGATGCCCAGCCAAAACGTTGGGTGGCCCTGCCGGCGGTGTCCTTGACGCGGCACCGGCGGTACGGGCTAACCTACCGGTTGGTTGGCGCGGTCGCCGGCTGCAGTCCGAAGGGAGGACATGCATGGCGCTGCTCTCTTCTGGCCGCCCTGCGCCAGTGCGGATCGGCAACTGCTCGGGCTTTTATGGGGACCGGCTCTCGGCGATGCGCGAGATGCTCGCCGGGGGTGACCTGGACTACCTGACCGGTGACTACCTGGCCGAGCTGACGATGCTGATCCTGGGTCGCGACCGCATGAAGCACCCGGAGCGGGGTTACGCCAAGACCTTCCTCACTCAGCTCGAGGAGTGCCTGGGACTGGCGCACGACCGCGGTGTGCGCATCGTCGCCAACGCCGGCGGCTTGAACCCCGCAGGCCTGGCCGACGCCGTGCAGGCTCTGGCCGAGCGGCTGGGCATCCGAACTCGAGTCGCTCACGTCGAAGGCGATGACCTGCACCCGCGGGCACAGGAACTGGGACTCGGTACACCGCTGACCGCCAACGCCTACCTGGGAGCCTGGGGCATCGTCGATTGCCTCACCGCCGGCGCCGACGTCGTCGTCACGGGCCGGGTGACCGATGCCTCGGTGACCGTCGGGCCGGCGGCTGCGCACTTCGGCTGGGGTCGCACCGACTACGACCAGCTTGCCGGGGCGGTGGTCGCCGGCCACGTCATCGAATGCGGCATCCAGGCCACCGGCGGCAACTACGCGTTCTTCACCGAGGTGGCCGAGCTGACCTACGCGGGCTTTCCGCTGGCCGAGATCCATGCCGACGGATCGTCCGTGATCACCAAGCACCCGGGCACCCGTGGACTGGTCAGCGCCGACACCGTCACCGCGCAGCTGCTTTACGAAATCGGTGGCGCCCGCTATGCCAATCCTGACGTCACGGCCCGGATGGACACCATCGAACTGACCGCCGACGGCCCGGACCGCGTGCTGATCAGCAGTGTCCTAGGCGAACCACCGCCGCCAACGCTGAAAGTTTCGCTCAACAGCATTGGCGGATTCCGCAACACCATGACCTTCGTGCTGACCGGTCTGGACATCGAAGCTAAAGCCGACCTGGTCCGCCGACAACTGGAAACCGCGCTGACCGTCAAGCCGGCCGAGCTGCAGTGGACACTGGCGCGCACCGACCACCCCGACGCCGACACCGAGGAAGCCGCCAGCGCGCTGCTCCACTGCGTTGTCCGCGATCCCGACCCCGCCAACGTAGGACGCCAATTCTCCTCCGCCGCAGTCGAATTGGCGCTGGCCAGTTATCCCGGCTTCACCGTCACGGCGCCGCCGGGTGACGGCCAGGTCTACGGCGTCTTCGCCCCCGGCTACGTCGAGGCCACCGCGGTGCCGCATATCGCCGTGCGCGCCGACGGCACCCGCACCGACATCCCCGCGGCCAGCGAAACCCGCCAACTGGCACGGGTCGATCCGCCGCCGCTGCCGCCGCCGCTGCCGGCCGGCCCGACCAGACGAGTGCCGCTGGGCCGAATCGCGGGGGCCCGCAGCGGAGACAAGGGCGGCTCGGCAAACGTCGGGGTGTGGGTGCGCACCGACGAACAGTGGCGCTGGCTGGCCACCACCCTGACCGTCGACCTGTTGCGCGAGCTGCTGCCCGAGACGGCTCACCTGCCGCTTGCCCGTTATCTGCTGCCGAACCTGCGGGCGGTGAATTTCGTCATCGACGACATCCTCGGCCAGGGCGTCGCCTATCAGGCCCGATTCGACCCCCAAGCCAAGGGGCTGGGCGAATGGCTGCGCAGCCGCCACCTCGACATTCCGGAAGGGTTGCTGTGAGCATCTGGACCACGCCCGAGCGCGATCAGCTGCGTAAGACTGTCCGCTCGTTCGCCGAGCGCGAGATCCTGCCTCACGTGCACGAGTGGGAAAGCCTCGGTGAGTTGCCCCGCGCTCTGCACCGGCGTGCCGGGGACGCTGGACTTCTGGGCGCCGCGTTCCCCGAGGATGTCGGCGGCGGGGGCGGCGACGGCGCCGACGCGGTGACCATCTGCGAGGAACTGCACGAAGCCGGCGTACCGGGTGGCGTGTACGCGTCGCTGTTCACTTGCGGGATTTCGGTGCCACACATGATCGCTTCAAGGGATGCCCGGCTGATCGACACCTTCGTGCGCCCCACGCTGCGCGGCGACGCCATCGGTGCGCTAGCGATCACCGAACCCGGCGGCGGCTCCGACGTCGGACACTTAAGGACTACAGCGGTCTTGAAGAAGGGCCCCGCCGGCGATCGCTTCATCGTCAACGGCGCCAAAACCTACATCACCTCCGGGGTGCGGGCCGACTACGTCGTGACGGCGGTACGCACCGGCGGTCCCGGCGCGGCGGGGGTGTCGCTGCTGGTGGTCGAGAAGGGCACACCGGGCTTCGAGGTCACCCGCAAACTGGACAAGATGGGATGGCGATCCTCGGACACCGCCGAACTGTCCTACACCGACGTGGGGGTGCCGGCCGCAAACTTGGTCGGCGCTGAGAACAGCGGCTTCGCCCAGATTGCGCAGGCGTTCGTGTCCGAACGTATCGGCCTTGCCGCGCAGGCCTATTCGGGTGCGCAGCGGTGCCTGGACCTCACTGTCCAGTGGTGTCACGACCGGGAGACATTCGGCCGTCCGCTGATATCCCGGCAGACCGTGCAAAACACACTGGCCGAAATGGCCCGTCGCATCGACGTCGCCCGCGTTTATGCCCGCAATGTGGTCGAGCGTCACCTTGCCGGCGAGACCAACCTGATCGCACCGGTGTGTTTTGCGAAGAACACCGCCGTGGAAGTTGGCGAATGGGTGGCCAGCCAGGCAGTCCAGCTCTTCGGCGGCATGGGTTACATGGCAGAGTCTGAAGTGGGACGCCAGTATCGCGATATGCGGATCTTGGGGATCGGCGGTGGAACCACCGAGATACTGACCGCGCTGGCCGCCAAAGTACTGGGATACCAATCGTGACCACGCTGAAATCCACCCTCGACTCAGGCTCGCCTGGCTACACCGAGGCGGCGTCGGCGCTGTCGGCCAAGCTCGCCGAGCTCGACGAAGCGCTGGGCAAGGCACTTGCCGGGGGCGGTCCCAAGTACGTCGAGCGGCATCACGCCCGCGGCAAGCTGACCGCCCGGGAACGCATCGAGCTGCTCGTCGACGCCGACGCACCCTTTCTGGAGTTGTGCCCACTGGCGGCGTGGGGCAGCGAGTTTCAAGTCGGCGCCAGCGTCGTGATGGGTATCGGCGTGGTGTCGGACGTGGAATGCTTGATCGTGGCCAACGATCCCACCGTCAAAGGCGGCACCAGCAATCCGTGGACGTTGCGGAAAATACTGCGCGCCAACCAGATCGCTTTCCAGAATCGACTGCCGGTGATCTCTTTGGTCGAGTCCGGCGGGGCGGATCTGCCTACCCAGAAGGAAGTCTTCATCCCCGGCGGCCAGATGTTCCGCGATCTGACCCGGCTGTCGGCCGCCGGGATCCCGACCATCGCGCTGGTGTTCGGTAACTCCACCGCCGGCGGCGCCTACGTGCCCGGAATGTCCGATCACGTCGTGATGATCAAGGAACGCTCCAAGGTGTTCCTGGCCGGCCCGCCGTTGGTGAAGATGGCCACCGGCGAGGAGTCCGACGACGAATCGCTCGGCGGTGCCGAAATGCATGCGCGCATCTCTGGTTTGGCGGACTACTTCGCCGCCGACGAACTCGACGCGCTGCGTATCGGCCGGCGGATCGTGGGCCGGCTGAACTGGGTCAAAAAAGGCCCGACGCCGGGCCCAGTGAGCGGACCGCTGTTCGACGCTGAGGAGCTGATCGGCATTGTGCCGGCCGATCTGCGGATTCCGTTCGACCCGCGCGAGGTGATCGCTCGCATTGTGGACGGCTCGGAATTCGACGAGTTCAAGCCGATGTACGGCTCTTCTTTGGTGACGGGGTGGGCGCGACTGCACGGCTACCCGCTGGGCATTTTGGCCAATGCCCGCGGCATCCTGTTCAGCGAGGAATCGCAGAAGGCAACTCAGTTCATCCAGCTGGCCAACCGCTCGGACACGCCGCTGTTGTTCCTGCACAACACAACCGGCTACATGGTCGGAAAGGACTACGAGGAAGGCGGGATGATCAAGCACGGCTCGATGATGATCAACGCCGTCTCCAATTCGAGGGTGCCGCATATTTCTTTGTTGATCGGCGCGTCCTATGGCGCCGGGCATTACGGCATGTGTGGGCGGGCCTATGACCCACGCTTCCTGTTCGCCTGGCCCAGCGCCAAAGCCGCGGTGATGGGTGGCGCGCAACTGGCCGGGGTCATCTCGATCGTCAGCCGCGCCGCTGCCCAGGCCCGTGGGCAGGCGGTCGACGAGGACGCTGATGCCGCCCTGCGGGCAGCGATCGAGGCCCAGATCGAAGCCGAGTCGCTGCCGATGTTCTTGTCCGGCCGGCTCTACGACGACGGTGTCATCGACCCCCGCGACACCCGCACGGTGCTGGGAATGTGTCTGTCCGCCATCGCCAACGGCCCGATCGAGGGCACGTCGAACTTCGGCGTCTTCCGGATGTGACAGCGATGGGAATCACTCGAGTGCTGGTGGCCAACCGCGGCGAGATCGCCCGGCGGGTCTTCGCCACCTGCCGGAGGCTGGGGCTTAGCACCGTCGCCGTCTACACCAAGCCCGACGCCGGCGCGCCGCACGTCGTCGAGGCTGACTTCCGGGTGCAACTCCCTGCCACCAACAGCTACCTTTCTGCCGAGGCGATCATCGCCGCCGCCCGCGCAGCGCACGCGGACGCCATCCATCCCGGCTACGGATTCCTTTCGGAAAACGCCGGTTTCGCCGCGGCAGTTCACGATGCCGGCTTGACCTGGATCGGGCCGCCGGTCGCCGCCGTGCAGGCGATGGGCTCCAAAATCGAATCCAAGAAGATGATGGCCGCCGCCGGGGTGCCGGTGCTCGACGAGCTCGACGCGAACACCGTCACCCCAGCACAGCTGCCGGTGCTGGTGAAAGCGTCCGCCGGCGGGGGCGGTCGGGGGATGCGGGTGGTTACCGAATTAGGTTCACTGCCAAGCGAAGTCGCCGCCGCCCGGCGAGAAGCGCAGTCGGCGTTCGGTGACCCGACGGTGTTCTGCGAGCGCTACCTGCCCACGGGTCACCATGTCGAAGTCCAGGTGCTTGCCGACAACCACGGCACGGTGTGGGCCGTGGGTGAACGAGAGTGCTCGATTCAGCGCCGCCACCAGAAAATCATCGAAGAGGCGCCGTCACCGCTCGTCGAGCGCACTCCTGGGATGCGGGCCAAGCTGTTCGACGCCGCCCGCCTGGCCGCCGGCGCGATCGGCTATACCGGTGCCGGAACGGTGGAATTTCTCGCCGATGATGACGGCGACTTTTACTTCCTCGAGATGAACACCCGGCTGCAGGTCGAGCACCCGGTCACCGAGGAGACCACTGGTCTCGACCTGGTCGAACTGCAGTTCGCGATCGCCGATGGCGCTCGTCTCGACGCGGAACCGCCGGCCGGACAGGGATATTCGATCGAGACTCGGCTTTATGCCGAGGACCCGGCGCGGGGCTGGCAGCCGCAAGCCGGTGCGGTGCACTGCATCGAGGTCGCCGGCGTTGCCGCCGAATTCACCAACCTCGGCCGCCGAATGGGCCTCAGGCTGGACTCCGGCATCATCGACGGGTCCACGGTGTCGATCCACTATGACCCGATGCTGGCCAAAGTCATCTCCTACGCACCGACCCGTCGAAAGGCCGCGGTTGTGCTCGCCGACGGGTTGGCGCGGGCGCGACTACACGGTGTGCGCACCAACCGGGATCTGCTGGTCCGTGTGCTGCGGCATCCAGCGTTTCTCGACGGCGCCACCGACACCGCTTTCTTCGACACCCACGGTTTGGCCGAGCTGTCCGCACCGCTGGCCGACCCGGCGGCGGTGCGGCTCTCGGCGGTCGCGGCCGCGCTCACCGACGCCGCGCGCAATCGTGGCGTCGCGGCGGTGCTTAGATCGATGCCCAGCGGATGGCGCAACGTCGCGTCGGGCCATCAGGTCAAAACCTTTCGCGACGACGAGGACAACGATCACCGGATCGAATATCGCTTCGATAGAAGCGGTTTGGTGCTGGCCGGTGACCGGAGTGTACAGCTGCTGTCCTGCACTGCCGATGATGTCGTGCTCGCCGACGACACCGGGGTGGCGCTGCGTTTGGTGGTCGCGCGCTACGGTCACGACGTCTACGTCGATTCGCCGCACGGGCCGGTGCACTTGGTCGCGCTGCCACGCTTCCCCGAGCCAGGCTCCGCGGTCGAACTGGGCTCACTGCTGGCACCGATGCCGGGCAACGTCATCCGGGTCGGCGCCCAGGTCGGCGACACCGTCACCGCCGGCGAACCGCTGGTGTGGCTGGAGGCGATGAAGATGGAGCACACGATCACCGCACCCTCCGACGGCGTGCTGACCGAACTCGACGTCAGTCCCGGCCAGCAAGTCGAGGTCGGCGCCGTGCTGGCACGGGTCGAAGCCCACCCGGAATCGTTCTGAGATTTGAGCACAAGGAGAGCAACATCGTGACCGACAACAGTTTCATCGAGAACGAGGAACGCCAGGCGCTGCGCAAGGCGGTCGCCGCATTGGTGTCCAACTACGGCCAGGAGTACTACCTGGAGAAGGCGCGCGCGCACCAGCACACCGACGAGTTATGGCACGAGGCAGGCAAACTCGGGTTCCTGGGGGTTAACCTTCCGGAAGATTACGGCGGTGGTGGCGCGGGCATGTACGAGCTGTCGTTGGTGATGGAGGAGATGGCTGCCGCAGGTTGTGGGCTGCTGATGATGGTGGTGTCGCCGGCCATCAACGGCACCATCGTCAGCAAGTTCGGCACCGACGAGCAGAAGCAGCGTTGGCTGCCCGGGCTCGCCGACGGCTCGGTCACCATGGCGTTCGCGATCACCGAACCGGACGCAGGGTCCAATTCACACAAGATCACCACCACCGCCCGCCGCGACGGCAGCGACTGGGTGCTGTCTGGACAAAAGGTCTACATCTCCGGTGTCGACCAGGCCCAGGCGGTGCTGGTGGTCGGCCGCACCGAGGAAACGAAGACCGGCAAGCTCCGTCCCGCGCTGTTCGTGGTGCCCACTGACGCTCCAGGATTCAGCTACACCCCGATCGAGATGGAATTGATCAGTCCCGAAAGGCAGTTCACCGTCTTCATTGACGACGTGCGGCTGCCCGCCGATGCGCTGGTCGGATCCGAGGACGCCGCAATCGCGCAGCTCTTCGCAGGCCTGAACCCGGAACGAATCATGGGTGCGGCCAGCGCCGTCGGGATGGGGCGCTTCGCGATCACCAAAGCCACCGACTACGTCAAGACCCGCAAGGTGTGGTCCACGCCGATCGGCGCGCACCAGGGTCTGTCGCATCCGTTGGCGCAGAACCACATCGAGGTCGAGTTGGCCAAACTGATGATGCAGAAGGCTGCGACACTCTATGACAGCGGCGACGATCTCGGCGCAGCCGAAGCGGCCAACATGGCCAAGTATGCCGCCGGTGAAGCCGCAGCACGGGCCGTCGACCAGGCGGTGCAATCGCTGGGCGGCAACGGGCTGACCAAGGAGTACGGCATCGCCGCCGCACTGGCTGCCTCCCGGTTGTCGCGCATCGCGCCGGTGAGCCGGGAGATGGTGCTGAACTTCGTCGCGCAGACGTCGCTGGGCCTGCCCCGGTCCTACTGATGGACAGGCTGGTCGACTATGCCGTCGACGGACAGCTGGCGCGGCTGACACTCGACTCGCCGCGCAACCGCAACGCACTGTCGAGCACCCTGGTCAGCCAGTTGCACCAGGGCCTGCGGGACGCCGCGGCGGATCCGGCGGTTCGGGCGGTGGTGATCGGCCATACCGGGAACACCTTCTGCGCCGGTGCGGACCTATCGCAGGCCTCCGGGGGCGACCCGTTCGAGTTGGCCGCCGATCGGGCCCGTGAACTCGCCGCGCTGTTGCGGACCATTGTCGAGTCACCGCTGCCGGTGATCGCGGCGGTCAACGGTCATGTGCGGGCCGGCGGGATGGGCCTGGTGGGCGCCTGTGACCTCGCAGTCGCCGGTCCGCGCAGCACGTTCGCGCTCACCGAGGCCCGCATCGGGGTGGCGCCGGCCATCATCTCGCTGACCTTGCTGCCGAAAGTGTCCCCGCGCGCCGCGGCCCGCTACTACCTGACCGGTGAGACGTTCGGGGCCGTCGACGCCGCCGCGATTGGACTCGTCACCCTGGCGGCCGACAATGTCGGCGCCGCGGTCGCGTCCCTGACCGCAGATCTGGGCCGCGCATCACCGCAGGGCCTGGCCGCGTCTAAAGCGCTGACCACTGCCGCTGTGCTGGCACAGTTCGATCGTGACGCCGAACGGCTCGCCGCCGATTCGGCGCGGCTGTTCGTCTCCGACGAAGCCCGAGAAGGCATGTTGGCGTTTCTGCAGAAGCGTCCACCGCGCTGGGCCGGGCGGGACGGCGACGACGCAATTTAGCGATCTGGTGTGCAGCAAGTTTGCTTCGTCGTACGCTCGTAGGTGAGATGAGCGATTCAGCGCAGAAGAACGCGTGGGGCGAGCGTTCACGTGCTGCCGAAACTGACCGCATTCAGGTGGCGCAGCTGCTGACCGAAGCCGCAGCGCAAGGCCGACTGCAGATGAGCGATTACGAAGACCGGCTCACCAAGGCCTATGCGGCGAGGACCTACGACGAGTTGGACCGGCTTCGGGGAGACCTGCTCGGTTCGACGGTGAGCCCGTGCCGCGGCGGCGAGTGCAAGCCGGCGCCGTCCACGCTGCTGCTGGCCATCATGGGCGCGTTTGAGCGGCGTGGCCGCTGGAACGTGCCGCAGAAGCTCACGACCTTCGCACTGTGGGGTGGCGGAGTTCTCGATCTGCGCTACGCCGACTTCACCTCCACCGAGGTCGATATCCGCGCGTACTCGATCATGGGCGGCCAGACGATCCTGCTGCCGCCGGAGGTCAACGTCGACATTCGCGGCCACGGGGTGATGGGCAGCTTCGACCACGACGTCAGCAGCCAAGGCACACCGGGCGCGCCCAAGGTGACGGTTCGCGGTTTCTCGCTGTTTGGCGGCGTGGGCATCAAGCGGAAGAACCGCAAAGCGCAGACCTAGCCGTTCAGCGCCACCGCGACCGCAAGTAATCGCCGACGACCGCGGCGCCCAGACCGTCGACATCGGGTACCACGACGCGGCCCTCGACCCGCCGGGCCACTTGATCGATGAACCGGGCCAGTCCGGCGTCGTCGCCTAGGCGGAAGATCGTCACCTGCGTACCCAGCCGCGCGATGTCGTCGAACCCGCGCACGGTGTGCGCGACGGTGCGCGGGTGCGGGGGGTAGTCGAAAAATACAGCAGAGCCGGCACCATCGCCGTCGAAATCCTCCAGGTGCGCGGTTGGCTCACCATCGGTGACCACCAGCACGACGGGTTGCGCGTTGGGGTGCCGGCGCAGATGCCGGCCGGCCAGCGCCAGTGCGTGATGCAGGTTGGTGCCCTGTTCGTAGACGCCTTCCAGACCGGTCAGCTCGGCGGCGGTCACGGTGCGCGCGTAGCGACCGAATGCGATGATCTGCAGCGCATCTGATCGAAACCGCGTGCTGACCAAGTGGTTGAGCGCCAGTGCCGTCCGCTTCATCGGCAGCCAGCGGTTTTCCATTACCATCGAAAACGACGTGTCGACCAACAGTGCGACCGCGGCCTGTGTGCGCGTCTCGGTTTCGGAGACCTCGACGTCATCGACGGTTATCCGAATCGCGTCGCCCCGCCCGCCACCGGTCGCATTCCCGGCTTGTCGCAGCACCGCGTTGGTCAGGGTGCGGGTGACGTTCCACGGTTCGGTGTCACCGAATTGCCACGGCCGGGTGGCACCGGTCAGTTCGCCGGCCGCACCGGCACGCCGGTGGTCGCGCTCGCCGTGGCGCCCGGCAAGCTGTTGCGTCACGTCACGCAAAGCCGTCTCGCCCAGCCGGCGCATCGCCTTCGGTGAGAGCCGCCACTGGCCGTCGGAGCTGCGGTCCAGAAAACCCTGGTTGACCAAAGCACGCTCCAGCTCGGCCAACGTTCGCGCACCGACGGCGGCCTGATCACCGAGCTGCCGTGCCAGCGCGTCAAGGTCGACGTCATCCATGGTCGCGCCCGGGTAGCTCTGCGACAGTTGCTCGGCCAGTTGTTCCAGCTCGGCGATGTCGGCCAGCGCCTGCGCGCCCTCACCCATGCCCAGCGGATTATCGCCGGAGAATTGTGCAGACCCCTGCCAGTCCTCACCGGGGCGGGCCGCCTGCAGATGAGCGTCCAACCGATCCAGAGCCTGCATCAGCGCTGGCGACCCAAAAGCCTGCTGCGCCAGCGCATCTAGCTCTGCACGCTGCTCGGTGCTCAGACTGTTACGAAAACGCTGCGCGGCGGCGGCGCGCTTGGCCAGCGAATCCAGCAACTCCTCGACATTGCGCGGATTCTCCGGAAAGAACTCGCCATGCTTATCCATGAAGTCCGCGAAGTCTGCAGTAGTATCCTCATCCCGGGAGTGCTTGTCCAACAACGCGTTCAGGTCGTCTAGCATATCGGTGACGCGACGGCGGTCCTGATCGGTGGCGCCCTCCAGTGCCTGCTTCATACCGGCGAAATGCTGGTCCAGCATTTCACGCCCCAGCAAATCCTGGATCTGCTGATACTTCTCGCGGGCCTCAACGCTGCGCCAGTTGTAGTCGGACAGTTCCTGTACCGCCTTCGCCGGTGACGGCGATAGCGCTTCGAGCTGCAGCTCCCCGAAGCGCGCATCGTCATCCAAAGCGCGTGCCAGTTCTTTGCGTTCCGCCAGCACCGCCTCGTCGAGGAGCCTTTTGATGTCCTGCAGTGTGCCGTCCAAGTTGTTGCGGCGCAACAACTCTCGTCGACGGCGATTCGCTTCACCGGCCAACCGATCAGCTCCCGGCATACTCTTGGTGCCCCGCCGTAGCAACTCGGAAAGGGCCCGACGCGGTGAGGCGCCCGCCATCACGTCCTGCCCGATCTGCTCGAGCGCCTCGCGCAGATCCACCGGCGGAGCCAGCGGATCGGGACCGCCAGTGTAGGCGGAGTACCGCGATGAGTGCCGCTTGAGAGGTTTAGCCATAGACGGTTTCGCCTTCGTCGGACACTTTGTCGATTCGCTTCGCCAGGTACAGCGCCTCTAGCGCCAATTCCAACGCTGCGGCGCGCTCTCCTTCTGACTCGGCGCCGAGCCGCTTGGCGACCTTGTCGATTACCGGCATGTCCGGGAGCGCCGCCAGGACGTCTTTTGCCGAGACCCGCTCACCGGTAGTGACTGCAGACCCGTTCTCCACTGCGGCGACCAATGAGCCCACATCGATACCGCCCAGTGCTCTCGAGGCGGTGTCGGCGGTAGCACGGCGCAACAGGTGCTCCAGCACCGCTTGCTCGCGCCCCTCCTCGCCGGACTCGAATTCGAGCTTGCCGCGCAACACTTCGATCACCGTGCCCAGATCGACCACCCGGGCCACGGGATCCGTTTCGCCAAGCACCGCACCGCGATGGCGAGCCGCCGCTGCGACTGTTTCGGCCGCTGCGATGGCAAACCGCGCCGACACTCCCGACCGCTGGTCAACCGATCGGGATTCCCGCAGATACCGGGCGAAGCGCGCGATCACCTGCGTCAAATGGTCGGGCACCTGGGCACTCAGGTGCGCCTCCTGACGAATGACACCCACCTCCGCATCCAGCTCCAGCGGATAGTGGGTGCGGATTTCCGCGCCGAAGCGGTCTTTGAGCGGAGTGATGATGCGCCCGCGGTTGGTGTAGTCCTCGGGGTTGGCGCTGGCGACGACCAGCACGTCCAACGGCAGCCGCAACGTGTAACCGCGGACCTGAATGTCGCGCTCCTCCATAACGTTGAGCATCGACACCTGAATGCGCTCGGCCAGGTCGGGCAGCTCGTTGACGGCGACGATGCCCCGGTGGGCCCTGGGTATCAGCCCGTAGGCGATGGTTTCCGGGTCGCCCAGACTGCGACCCTCGGCCACCTTGATCGGGTCGATGTCACCGACAAGGTCGGCCACGCTGGTGTCGGGGGTGGCCAGCTTCTCGGTGTAGCGCTCGCTGCGGTGCTTCCACGCCACCGGAAGGTCGTCACGCAGCTGTTCAGCACGCCGGATCGACTCGGGCGTGATCGGCGAGTACGGGTGCTCGCCCAGTTCGGCGCCACGGATCACCGGTGTCCACTCGTCGAGCAGACCGACCAGCGCCCGCAGTAGCCGGGTCTTGCCCTGTCCCCGTTCGCCGAGCAGCACGAAGTCATGCCCGGCGATCAAGGCCCGCTCCAGCTGCGGCAAGACCGTGCTTTCGAATCCCAAAATGCCTGGCCATACGGCTTCGCCATCCGCGCCGTCAGCGAGACGCGCCAGCAGATTCTCCCGGATCTCCTGCTTCACACCACGCTCGCGGTGTCCGGCGGCCCGAAGTTCGCCAACGGTTCGGGGCAGATTGTTCTCGTGGGTCACCACTCCACGCTACGACGGCTGCGAACGAGCGTCATATCGTGGTGATTGCGCTGACCTAGTGGGCGAAATGGCGGGCGCCGGTGAGGTAGAGCGTGACGCCGGCGCGTTTTGCCGCCGCGGTCACCTCCTCGTCTCGGACAGACCCACCCGGATGCACTATCGCACTGACTCCGGCGCTGGTCAGCGTCTGCAGGCCGTCCGGGAACGGGAAGAACGCATCGGATGCCGCGACTGCACCATGGACGCGGTCACCGCCACGCTCGACCGCCAGCCGTGCGGCGTCGACCCTGTTGACCTGTCCCATGCCGACGCCCACCGTGGCGCCGTCACGGGCGATCACGATTGCATTCGACTTGACCGCGCGACACGCCCGCCACGCGAACACCAGATCCGCTAAGGGGCCCGGATCGGCGGCCGGTCCGGCCACCAATGTCCAGTTGTCCGGGTCATCACCGGGCGCGTCGAGGCGGTCGCGTTGTTGCATCAGCAGCCCGCCAGTGACCTGGCGCAGTTCGATGCCGCCGCGCGGCGGCTCGGAGCCCACCAGGACTCTGATGTTCTTCTTGCGCACCAACGCATCGACCGCACCGGGCCCGTACGCGGGCGCGACGATCACTTCGGTGAAGATCGTGCTCACATATTCCGCCATCTCCGCGCTGACCTCAGTGTTGGCCGCGATCACCCCACCAAACGCGCTGAGCGGATCGCAGTCGTGTGCCTTACGGTGAGCGTCGGCGACAGATCTGGAAGAAACCGCAATCCCACACGGGTTGGCGTGCTTGACGATCGCGACGCATATGTCTTGCTGGTCGAACGCCGCCCGCCACGCCGCGTCGGCGTCGGCATAGTTGTTGTAGGACATCTCTTTCCCGTGCAGCTGTTCCGCCTGCGCCAGCCCCGGGCATACGGCGGCATCGGCGTACAGCGCCGCTTGCTGGTGCGGGTTTTCGCCGTAGCGCAGCAGTGCCGAGCGCCGCCAAGTCCCCGCGAACCATGCCGGCAGCGCCACCGGCGGCTGCTCGGGCGCCAGGGCAGACCCCATCCAGCCGGCGACGGCGATGTCATATTCGGCGGTATGGCGAAAGGCCAGCAGCGCCAACCGCTTACGTTCTGGGAGAGTGAATCCGCCGTTGTGCACCGCGGCCAGCACACCGTCATACCCGGACGGCTGCACCACCACAGCCACACTGGCATGGTTCTTCGCCGCCGCCCGCACCATCGACGGTCCGCCGATGTCAATCTGCTCGACACAGTCGTCGACGCCCGCTCCGGATTTCACCGTCTCGGTGAACGGATACAAGTTGACCACCACCAACTCGAAGGCGGCGATCCCCATTTCCTGCAGCGTGGCAACATGTTCCGGCTTCCGCAGGTCCGCCAGTAGCCCGGCGTGCACGCGGGGGTGCAGGGTCTTGACCCGCCCGTCGAGCACCTCGGGAAAGCCGGTGACCTCTTCCACCGCCGTTACCGGGATACCTTCGCCGGCAATGCTTTTCGCGGTCGAGCCGGTCGAGACGATCTCGACTCCGGCCTCGTGGAGTCCGCGCGCGAGGTCAACCAGTCCGGTCTTGTCGTAGACGCTGATCAGCGCCCGGCGGATCGGCTTTTTCGACAAGCCTTGTCCGTCGTCGATGCTCATCCTATGGTTGCCTTTCGTCCGGTCCAGGTCACGCCGCCAGTCACCACAGCGGCCACGACATCCACCAATAGCTGTCGTTCGACGACCTTGATGCGCTCGTGCAAGGTCGCTACGTCGTCACCGTCGAGGACAGGAACGGGTTGCTGCGCCAGTATCGGCCCGGTGTCGGTACCGGCGTCCACCAGGTGGACCGTACAACCGGTTACCTTCACGCCATAGGTCAGCGCGTCGGCGACACCGTGCGCGCCGGGGAAGGCCGGCAGCAACGCCGGGTGGCTGTTGACAATGCGGCCGGAGAACCCGGAAAGGAATTGCGGCCCTAAAATTTTCATGAACCCTGCTGACACGACCAGATTCGGCGTATGGGCCGCGGTGGCCCGGGTCAGCGCCGCGTCCCAGGCTGGGCGGTCGGGGTAGTCGGCCACCCGGACGCTGAACGTCGGTACAGCTGCCGCTCGAGCGAGTTCGGCGGCCCGGCAGTCGCGGTCGACACCCACGGCGACCACTCGCGCCGGGTAGTCGCCGACGGCGGCGGTCAACAGCGATTCGAGCAGTGAACCAGTACCGGAGGCCAACACCACCACTCGTGCCGGCGCGCTCGGGGGTATGTGGAGCGGTTCGGCCACACCGAGAGACTAGTCGGGCGACGACGCCGGCGCTTCTGCGCCCGATGAGGAGCCGACCGAGCTAATGCGGCGGCTGCTCGGCGGTCGGCTGAGTTGGCGTATCAAGTCCGGCGGGGATGCCGACGTCGTCGGCCCCGTCATGCGGCACCAGGGGTTCGGCTGCGGAGTCTTGGGGTTGCGTCACCGCGACATTCGCCGGCTCTGCCCCGGCCACGGCGGGTGCGGCGGCCTTCGGGCCTGCCGTCGGCTTGGGCGGCTTTCTGCGCCGCCGAACGCCACCGGCCATCACGACCGTGATGGCCCCGACCACCGCGAACCAGAAAAATACCGCAACTCCGAAAGTGTCCTGATCCACCCCGACGTCACCGAAGTTGCCCAGGCGTCCCCCGCCGGCGTAACCGAGCAGCGCCAGCGCCAGCGCAGCGGAGCCGGCGGCGACCAGCACCTTGGCCATCGCCGGGAGGAATGCCAACGGTTGTCGAGCACACTGCTGGCCGACCGCCACACCCGACGACGCTCCGACAATGAGCAGCGCAACCCACACCGGACCGAGCGGCGGCGACGGGGCCGCCGCCAGCACCGGCAATGCGGGCAGGTCACCGCCGAAGACCGTGAACGAGCTGAACGTCGCAAAGCCCAGATGAACGCTGGAGCCCACCGCCACCGCCGCGGTGCCCATTATCACGTTCGGCGCGTAGAGCACTGACAACGCGGTCAGGCTGAACTGTCCGAAGGCTGAGTCGGTGATCGCATAGAGCTGATGCATTGTCGCCCAGTGCACGACCAGCGAGCCCGCTGTCACCGCCGCGGATAACCCCAGTAGCGCCAGCACACCGGCGCCGGCCGCTCGCAGTGAACCACTCAGCCACTCCGGTAACGCGGACGCCGTCACGGCCCGCTGACCCACTCGGGAACCGACGCCCAGCACCGCTCCGATGGCGTGGACCACCAACACACTGGTGAACGCCCGCAACGCGCTGGGTGTCTGGAGCTCGGTCATCACCGACGCCGCGTCGTGGATGACAGCTAGCGAGATGGCGGCAACGAGCAACGGCCCGCCCAGCGCCGACGCGACGATCCAGCGGACGACGAACCAGGAGGCCGTCGCCGGCGTAGCCCGTGCCGTGGTGCGAGCGGTTCCCCACATCATCAACAGCACCGGCAGCAGCGGCATCACCCCTAGTTCGCGACCGCCGATGAAGATAGGAACCTGGTGTACGCCGAGCCACATACTGGCGATCGCGCCCGAGGCCCCGGTCATGTCGCTATTGGCGATGAGCAGCTCCAGCAGCGTGACCGCGGCGATGACGACCAGTGCGACCATAGCCGGGCCGAACGCAACCCTCAGCAGGTCACGTGCCTGACGTGCGCCCGCTGCTCGGTGGTCGGCTACCGGCGTCACTGTGCGGGCTTGAGCCTTGCTAGGCGCGGAAGCGCCCGGCTAGGACTGTGTCGGACCCGAGGACGAAGACGGCGACTGCGGTTGCGGGCCGCCGTGTGACTGCTGACCCAAGCCGGCGTGATTACCGGAGTTCGGTTGGCCCGACACCTGGGTTTCCTGGTTGGAACCGAATGACGGCGGCGGGCTGAAACTGGGAAAACCGGTGGGCGGGGTTGTCGTTCCCTGCGGCTGGCCTTGCTGCGACCCGTGCTGCTGACCGCCGGTAGCGCTGAAGCCGCCCGTCGACGGTCCCGACGAGTATCCGCCGTACTGAGACCCGTATCCGGGTTGTTGCGGGGCCTGCTGATAGGGCTGCTGCCCGGGCTGACCGTAGTAGCCGCCGTATTGCCCGTAGGGCCCGTATTGACTGTACTGGTCATACTTCGGGCGGGGCGTAGGCGCGGTGACAACGCCGGCATCCAGCAGCAGCGCGCCAACGGAGCAGATCGCCTGCACAACCGCGAGACCCAGAATGAACCACAGCGCCCACCCGGCTGAGACGTCGTCCGAGAGAGTGACGATCCGCGCAATCAGAAGCAGCGCACCCAAAACCGCAATTACCGCCACTACGGCGGTGTAGTTCCTGGCTTTGGGCAGCAACCCGACGCCGCCCAGCAGCGCCGCCAGCAGAGCGGCCATCGCGACGCCTGCGCCATGACCCGCCGATCCAGCGGATGATGCCACCTCGCTGTTGGCGTTGTAGACCCGTGCATAGCTGAGGAAGTAGGCCAACAGGCCGAGCACCACCACCGCGACGGTCAGGTAGAGCTGCAGCTTGCTCTCGCGGTCCTCCGACTTGGCGAACGAGGGCGCCGAACTTCCGGAAGCTCCATAGGACGCGGAGGACTGCGCGGGCTGATATCCGTGGTTGCCGGACGAGTACGTCATGGCTTCTCCTAAGCTTCCGGTGCCTCTATAGCGTCTTCGTGGCGCCACTGTAGTGCGACGCCATACTCACAAAGGCGGCGCTCCGCGACGCTGGACGGACCGCTTCCGAACGCCCTCACTGAACAGCACTGGCGTTGCGACGCGATTCGACTATCAACGCTAGCGCACCTTCTCCTCCCGGCTGAGCGGCCCACCGCGTGTCACCACACCCGCTTGCCCGTCATAGGTGAAACACGTTCTAATTCGTGGCATGGATTACGGGCTCGTGCTGTTCACCAGCGACCGTGGCATCACCCCCGCGGCGGCCGCGAAACTCACCGATGACCACGGCTTCCACACCTTTTATGTGCCCGAACACACCCACATTCCGGTCAAACGTCAGGCCGCGCACCCAACGACAGGCGACGAGTCGCTGCCCGACGACCGGTACATGCGCACACTCGACCCGTGGGTCAGTCTGGGTGCGGCCTGCGCGGTGACCTCGCGCGTCCGGCTCTCGACCGCGGTGGCGCTGCCGGTGGAGCACGATCCGATCACTCTGGCGAAAACCATCGCCACTCTCGACTATTTGTCCGGTGGCCGGGTGAGCCTGGGCGTGGGCTTCGGCTGGAACACCGACGAGCTTGCCGATCATGGCGTGCCCGCCGGGCGGCGCCGAACAATGCTGCGCGAATACCTGGAAGCGATGAGAGCGCTTTGGACCCAGGAAGAAGCAGCCTACGACGGTGAGTTCGTCACCTTCGGGCCCAGCTGGGCATGGCCGAAGCCGGTGCAAGCGCATATTCCGGTGTTGGTGGGCGCTGCGGGGACCGAGAAGAACTTCAAGTGGATTGCGCGCAGCGCGGACGGCTGGATCACCACACCGCGCGACTTCGACATTGACGAGCCAGTCAAGCGACTGCAGGACGTCTGGGCTACCGCCGGACGCGACGGGGCGCCGCAGATCGTGGCGCTGGACTTCAAACCGGTGCCGGAGAAACTCGCGCGCTGGGCCGAACTCGGGGTGACAGAGGTGCTCTTCGGGTTGCCGGACCGAACGGCAGACGAGATCGCCGGCTATGTCGAACGGTTAGCCGGCAAGCTGGCCGCCGCCGTCTGACGCCGAGCAGGACGCCGAGCAGCCGCACGCCATCCAGCGCGAGCAGACGCAAAATCACCCCGACACGCCGACGACGAGACGCTTTTGCGTCTGGTGGCCACAGGCTTACAAGCTTTGCAGTATCTTTCGGGCCAGCTCCGCTGTCTCCGACGGCGTCTTGCCGACCTTGACGCCCGCCGCCTCGAGGGCTTCTTTTTTGGCGGCCGCGGTTCCCGAAGAGCCGGACACGATGGCGCCCGCGTGGCCCATCGTCTTGCCTTCCGGGGCGGTAAACCCGGCGACGTAGCCGACGACCGGCTTGGAGACGTTCTCTTGGATGTAGGCGGCCGCACGCTCCTCGGCATCGCCGCCGATCTCGCCGATCATGACGATGACCTTGGTTTCAGGATCTTTTTCGAAAGCCTCGATGGCGTCGATGTGGGTGGTGCCGATCACCGGGTCACCGCCGATCCCGATGGACGTCGAGAAACCAAAATCGCGCAACTCGTACATCATCTGATAGGTCAACGTGCCTGACTTCGACACCAAACCGATCGGACCGGGCCCGGTGATGTCGGCCGGGGTGATCCCGACCAGCGACTGACCGGGCGTGATGATGCCCGGACAGTTCGGGCCGATGATCCGGGTCTTGGCGCCCTTGTCGAGGTTGTAGGCCCACGCGTAGGCGGTGTCCTGGACCGGTATGCCCTCGGTGATGACGACCAGCAGCTCGATCCCGGCGTCGATCGCCTCGATAATCGCATCCTTGGCGAACTTGGGCGGTACGAAGATGATCGAGACGTGGGCTCCGGTCTTTTCGATGGCCTCGACCACGGTGCCGAACACCGGGAGTTCGACGTCGTTTCCGCCGGCATCCTTATGCGCGACGACCGTGCCCGCTTTCCGGGCATTGACCCCGCCGAGGATCTGCGTGCCCGCTTTAAGCATCCGAGCGGTATGGGCGGTGGCTTCACTACCCGTGATGCCCTGAACGATGACCTTGGAGTCCTTGGTCAAGAAGATGGCCATTGGTCCCTTCCATTTACTCGGTGTCGATCCGCTGCGCCCGGCTTCACCGCGCTGGCGATCGCCACGTACTCGGTGTCGATCCGCTGCGCCCGGCTTCACCGCGCTGGCGATCGCCACGTACTCGGTGTCGATCCGCTGCGCCCGGCTTCACCGCGCTGGCGATCGCCACGTACTCGGTGTCGATCCGCTGCGCCCGGCTTCACCGCGCTGGCGATCGCCACGTACTCGGTGTCGATCCGCTGCGCCCGGCTTCACCGCGGTTGCGATCACCAGGCTCGTTATGTCGCGAGCGCGGCGGCCTTATCGGCCGCCTCGTCCATCGTGGGCACCAGGGTCACCAGCGGGTGGTCGGCTTCGGCCAGGATGCGTCTGCCCTCCTCGACGTTGTTGCCATCGAGGCGGACCACCAGCGGTTTGGTGGCAGTTTCGCCCAGGATCTGCAGCGCCTGGACGATGCCGCTGGCGACCTCATCGCAGGCGGTGATCCCGCCGAACACGTTGACGAACACGCTTTGGACCTGCTCATCGCCCAGGACCACATCCAGACCGGCTGCCATCACCTCCGCAGAGGCGCCGCCGCCGATGTCGAGGAAGTTGGCCGGCTTTACGCCGCCGTGCTGCTCGCCGGCATACGCGACGACGTCGAGCGTGGACATCACCAGCCCGGCGCCATTTCCGATGATGCCGACTTGTCCGTTCAGCTTGACGTAGTTGAGGTCGTGCTCTTTGGCCTTTAACTCCAGCGGATCGGTGGCGTCGCGGTCCTCGAAGTCGACGTGGCCGGGCTGCCGGAAGTCGGCGTTGGCGTCGAGCGTGATCTTGGCGTCCAATGCCAGGATCTGGTCGTCGGGCGTGCGCACCAGCGGGTTGACTTCGACCAGGGTGGCGTCCTCGGCGACGAACAGCTCCCACAGCTTGGCGATGGTGACGGCGGCGGCGTCGAGTACCTCATTTGGTAGGTGGCCCTGCTCGGCGATGGACCGCGCGAACGCGAGGTCGACGCCTCGCACCGGGTCGACCGGGACCCTGGCCAGCCGTTCGGGTTTGGTCGCCGCGACCTCTTCGATCTCCATGCCGCCCTCGACTGAACACATCGCCAGATAGGTGCGATTGGCCCGGTCGAGCAGGAAGGAGACGTAGTACTCCTCGGCGATGTCGCTGGCTTCGGAGACCAACAGCTTCTTGACGGTATGCCCCTTGATGTCCAGCCCGAGGATGGCGCCGGCGTGGGTGTAGGCGTCGTCGGGCGTCGCGGCGTACTTGACGCCGCCGGCCTTGCCTCGTCCGCCGGTCTTGACCTGTGCTTTGACCATGACCGGCCGGCCGATCTCCGCCGCGATCGCCCTGGCCTCGTCGACGTTGTCGGTCACCCTCCCGGGCGTGGTGGGCACCCCGCGCCGGACAAACAGCTCCTTCGCCTGGTATTCGAAAAGGTCCATTGGACTCGCTGTCTTGGTCGGTACGCGTGTCGGCTTTCGGGCCGGCTGGCGTGGCAACCGTGCCTGCGGGGAACTGTATCGGCAAGAGCAGAACGCCCCAACGCCGCATCCAATCGATTCCAAAAATCTTTGCAACCAAATGTGATTCAACTCACAAACTGTCGTTGATTGGCGGCTTAAGTTGCCACTCCAGCGGCAAAGTGGTTAACGTCTCAGGGTCCCAGATAACGTTATGGTTACGACTCGAGGACTTTTTCAGGTTGACCCAGCATCGCCGCTATCCCCGGTCTGCTGCTGTCGGCACCCTGCACGGTTCCCGCGACCGCTGCTCGGACGTCGGCCGCAACGAAGTCACCGACATTATCCCGTTCAACGAGTTCGGCGACCTCGACGACCTGGACTTCAGCGATAACACCGCCTTCGACAAAGAAGCGCAGGTGCTGCGTGCGCCCGAACTCGACGACCTGCATGACGTCGACGATCTCACCTGTTCGTGGCTTGCTCGCCCCTTGGAACTCCCACGTGTGAAAAAGGTGCGTCCCACGCACTCGAAGGTGGCCGACGCGCCATCGCGACGGGCAGGGCAGCACCGCAAGCCGATGACCGGCCCGACGCGGGGCCGGGTGCTGATCACCGCGATGGCGGCTGGGGCAGCCGCTGCCGCTGCGCACTCCGCCACGCATCCGTCCCTCACCCAGCAGGCCGAAACTGTGCTTGCCGCTGACACCTCGACACTCGACGGTGGGTTGCCCACCACGGCGGCCCGCGGTCCGCAGCTGGTCACGGTGAAGCCCGCAGCGAACGTCGCTGCGCACAATCGGGAGCTCGCCAACGGAGTGGCCTACGCACAGGAACGCGCCCAGCGCGAGGCGCGCTTGCAACAGCCACTGTTCGTGATGCCGACGAAGGGCATATTCACGTCGAATTTCGGGTATCGATGGGGTGTGTTGCACGCCGGCATCGATCTCGCGAACTCGATCGGAACCCCAATCCATGCGGTGTCCGACGGGGTCGTGATCGCCGCCGGCCCCACCGCCGGCTACGGAATGTGGGTGAAGTTGCGGCATGCTGACGGCACAGTGACGTTGTACGGCCACGTCAACACTGCACTGGTGGGTCTCGGTCAGCGTGTGATGGCGGGCGATCAGATTGCCACGATGGGCAATCGGGGCGATTCCACCGGACCGCACCTGCATTTCGAGGTGATCCTGAACGGCACCAACCGGGTGGATCCAGTGCCGTGGCTGGCGCAGCGGGGACTCAGCGTCGGTAATTACGCCGGTTGACCCGGTGAACGAGCCGAATACTCCTGCCCTGGGCGAGAATTTGTCCAGCAGATCGCCCGACGCCTCCGGGCGCGGTCTGCCCCAGCAGCCCCAGAGCCGGCCCGAGCCGACGGCCCGCGGCGGCAACGCCGTCGGGCGGCCCAGGCCCCCCAGCCGCGAGGATGAATCGCGTTCGCGGATCATCCGGCGAGCGCCCACGGCACCATTACCAGCCATCGCAGACCAGGCCCGGACCACTCAAATACCCCGGCGGCCACCCTCTTGGGACACGCCACCCGCCATCGGGGGAGGTTCGGCGGGCGTGCCGAGCGTCCTGCCCGCCCATCAGGACGCGAGGACGACCATCGCCTGCTGCGCGGTTAGCATCGTCAGCGGTTGGGCCACTTCGGTGGTGGCCACCGACCTGATCGCGGGGTGGTGGAAATCCGATCGGCTGTTCTGCCTGGCCGTGGGATTTCTCGCAGTGGTTTTCGGGGCGACCACCGTATCCGGCGTGATTCTGCTGCTGCGACGCCGGCCCATCGGTCGACGCCTGATCATGGCCGGCGCGGTAGTCGCATTGCTAACCTACGGCGGAGTGTTCATCGCGGGAGCCCGGGTCGCCTGGATCGTTTACACCTTGTGGGTGCTGCCGGTCGCCAGTGTGGTACTGGCCCAGCACCCGGCAACAAAGCGCTACCTCGTCGAGCCCTGATCGCCGGAGCCCGGCTAGAGCTTGGCGACCGGGGCGTGATTGTGCATCAGTTTGACCCGCCCTGAGCTGCCGAAATCGATCAGCGACATCGCCGATTCGCCCACCCCGGAGACTTCTTCAACCCGGCCGAGGCCGTACTTGTCGTGAGACACCCGATCGCCGGGCTGCAGCATCAGCAGCGGCCGCTTGCTGGCGGAGCGGGCCGGAGACGGGCGGGACGCCCCGAACCGACCGGCACCGCTGACCGGCGCGCTGAACGACGCTGCCGGAGCGGCGCGCCGCCACTCGATCAGTTCCTGCGGGATCTCGCGCAGGAAGCGGGATTCTGGGTTGAGCATGGGCTGTCCCCACGACGACCGAACGATGGCCCGGGTCACGTACAGCCGTTGCCTGGCGCGGGTGATGCCGACGTAGGCCAGGCGCCGTTCCTCGGAAAGCTCGACCGGGTCATCGAGGGACCGCATATGCGGGAACATGCCGTCTTCCCACCCGGTCACGAACACCGCCGGAAACTCCAGGCCCTTGGCGGTGTGCAGCGTCATCAATGTCACTACACCGGCGCTGTGCTCCGGGACGTCGTCGGCGTCGGCGACGAGTGACACTCGTTCCAGGAACTCCGCCAGCACACCGGTGTCCGGTACGTCTTCGTCGTCTGGGCTGTCCGTCAATTCGTCGAGCGCGGCGGCATTTTCCCGGTCGGTGGTGAATTCGTGCGCCACGCTGACCAATTCGTTGAGGTTGTCCAGCCGGGCCAGGTCCTGCGGATCGGAGGAGGACTCCAGTTCCAGCCGGTATCCGGTCCGGTCGAGCACCGCCTCGACCAGGGCGCCGAGATCGTCGGCCAGCCGGCCACGCAGCTCGTCGAGTAGCTCGACGAAACCGGCAATCGCCTTCTCCGCACGCGGATTCAGCATGGGGACTCTGCCCTCGGCGGCGGCGGTCAGAGCGTCGGCGAAGCGCGCGCCAGTGTTCTCGGCATACACCGCCACACAAGCCTCGGCGCGATCACCGATGCCCCGGCGCGGCGTGTTGAGTATTCGCCGCAGGCTGACCGCATCACCAGGGTTGTCCAGCACCCGCAGGTAAGCGACGATGTCGCGGATCTCTTTGCGCTCGTAGAACCGAACGCCCCCGACCACTTTGTACGGGATGCCGGCGCGAATGAACACCTCTTCCAGTGACCGCGAGGCGTTGTTGGTCCGGTAGAAGACGGCCACGTCGTTGTAGGTGATCTCGCCGCGGTCGACCAGTGCGTCGATCTCCCGGGCGACGAACCTGGCCTCATCGTGCTCGTTGTCGGCGACGTAGCCGACGATCATTTCACCGGCACCGGTCTCGGTCCAGAGCCGTTTTTCGCGGCGCCGGGAATTTCGAGCTATCACCGAGTTCGCCGCGGACAAGATGTTCTGGGTGGAGCGGTAATTCTGCTCAAGAAGGATGGTGGTGGCGTCGGGATAGTCGCGTTCGAAGTCTTCGATGTTGCGGATCGTGGCGCCCCGGAAAGCGTAGATCGACTGGTCGGCGTCGCCGACCACGCAGAGCTCGCCGGGGGCCACGCCATCCTCGACATCGCGACCGACCAGCTCGCGCACCAGCACGTACTGAGCGTGATTGGTGTCCTGGTACTCGTCGACCAGCACATGCCGGAAGCGGCGCCGGTAGTGCTGAGCAATCTGCGGAAAGTTCTGCAGCACGGCGACGGTTTCGCCGATCAGGTCGTCGAAATCCAGGGCGTTGGCCGTTCGCAGTCGACGCTGATACTCGGCGTATACCTCGGCGACCGTGCGTGCGAGCTCGTCAGTGCCGGCCGAGACGTTGGCCGCCGCCTTCTCCGGGTCGATCAGTTCGTTCTTAAGGTTCGAGATGCAATTGCCCAACAGTCGCGGCGAATACCGCTTGATGTCGAGACCCATGTCCCGCCCGATCATCTGCAGTAGCCGCCGCGAATCGTCGGCGTCGTAGATCGAGAAGTTGGAGTTGAGTCCCGGGATGAGGGACGCCTGGTTGCGCAGAATCCGCACGCAGGTCGAGTGGAACGTGGAGACCCACATGGACCTGGCCCTGGCGCCCACCAGTTGCACCACGCGTTCTCGCATTTCGGCGGCGGCCTTATTGGTGAAAGTAATGGCCAGGATCTGACCCGGGCCGGCGTTGCGGGCGGCCATCAAGTAGGCGATACGCCGGGTCAGCACCGCGGTCTTACCGGAGCCGGCGCCCGCGACAATCAGCAGCGGCGATCCCTCGTGCAAGACAGCCTGGCGCTGTTGCGGGTTGAGCCCGTCAAGAAGATGGTCTGCGTCGGGCGCGGGCCTGGCAGCGGTCACGTGCACAGTCAAATGCGCCGCTCCTCCTCATCGCTTCGCCCTGCATCGTCGCCGGCGGGTCGTTTGCGTCCCAACCTACCGCCGTGCCGTGACACTTTTGCGCTGGCACGGCCCTTAGTGGCACACTCATTTTGTGCTCGACACGCAGCGTCGATTTTTCTACGGGTACCGGCCAGCGGTGCCCGTGGTCTAGCTGCTTCGCAGAGCCCCGTGGTCCGCATCTTCCGGATCCGGGGCTCGTCTCTTGTGTGAGGCCCGATACCGGATGAGACCACAACCCCCACACAACGAGAGTCCGGAGTCTGAGATGACAACCGAAACCCAACAACTCCTCAACATCGACGACCTGCGCCAAGAAATCAACCGCTTGGACGCCGAGATTCTGGCCGCGGTCAAACGCCGTACCGAGGTGTCCAAGCAGATCGGCAAGGCGCGAATGGCCTCCGGCGGCACCCGGCTGGTGCACAGTCGCGAGATGAAAGTAATCGAGCGGTACAGCGAGCTAGGTCCCGACGGCAAGGACCTGGCGATGCTGCTGCTGCGGCTGGGCCGCGGCCGGCTCGGGCACTAGCCGCGACGCCGAGATTGACATCAAGTGGATTTGCCCGCGCCACCGCGCGCTGACGTCAATCCGAGTGACGAGCAGTCCGGCGTGACTATGGTCGAGAAGTATGACTGCCGTTGGACAGATTCCGGACATCTCGGCCACTCCAGCCTGGGACGCGCTGCGCAAGCATCACGATCAAAACAAAGACCTTCACCTTCGCCAGATCTTCGCCGATGACCCCGACCGCGGCCGGGACCTGACCGTGACCGTCGGCGACCTTTACATCGACTACAGCAAGCACCGGATCACGCGCGAGACCATCGAGCTGCTGCTCGACCTGGCGCGGGCGGCAAACCTCGAGCAGCGCCGCGACGAGATGTTCGCCGGTGACCACATCAACACCTCGGAGGACCGCGCGGTGCTGCACACCGCGCTGCGGCTGCCCCGTAACGCCGAGCTGAAGGTCGACGGGCACAACGTCGTCGAGGACGTGCACGCCGTGCTGGACAGGATGGGTGAGTTCACCGACCGGCTGCGCAGCGGCGATTGGACCGGCGCCAGCGGCAAACGAATCACTACCGTGGTCAACATCGGCATCGGCGGTTCGGATCTCGGCCCGGTGATGGTTTACAAAGCGCTTCGCCACTACGCCGACGCCGGTATCACCGCAGAGTTCGTCTCCAACGTCGATCCCGCTGACCTGACCGCAACCTTGGCCGGCTTGGAGCCTGACACAACGCTTTTCATCGTCTCGTCGAAAACGTTTTCCACCCTCGAGACGCTGACGAACGCGACGGCCGCGCGGCGCTGGCTGACCGAGGCGCTTGGCGACGACGCGGTGGCCAAACATTTCGTCGCGGTCTCCACCAATGAGAAGTTGGTCGACGAGTTCGGCATCGACACCGAGAACATGTTCGGCTTCTGGGATTGGGTCGGTGGGCGGTACTCGGTCGATTCGGCGATCGGACTCTCGGTGATGGCGGCGATCGGTCGCGAGGCTTTCGCGGATTTCCTAGCTGGATTCCACTTAGTCGACCAGCATTTCAAGACCGCACCGCTGCAAGCGAACGCACCGGCGCTGCTCGGGCTGATCGGGCTGTGGTACTCGGATTTCTTTGATGCCCAGTCCCGCGCGGTGCTGCCCTATTCCGACGATTTGGCCCGATTCGCCGCCTATCTGCAGCAGCTGACGATGGAATCCAACGGTAAGTCCACGCGGGCCGACGGAACCCCGGTCACCACCGATACCGGTGAAATCTTCTGGGGCGAGCCGGGAACCAACGGCCAGCATGCTTTTTACCAGCTGCTCCACCAGGGCACACGACTAGTGCCGGCTGATTTCATCGGCTTCTGTCAGCCCCTCGACGACCTGGCCACGGCCGACGGCACCGGCAGCATGCACGACGTCTTGATGAGTAACTTCTTCGCCCAAACCCAGGTACTGGCGTTCGGCAAGACCGCCGAAGAGATTGAAGCCGAGGACACTCCCGCCGACGTCGTCCCGCACAAGGTGATGCCTGGCAATCGGCCCACCACGTCGATCCTGGCCAGCCGGCTCACCCCGTCAGTGCTCGGTCAGTTGATCGCCCTTTACGAGCATCAGGTGTTCACCGAAGGTGTGGTGTGGGGCATCGACTCGTTCGATCAGTGGGGGGTCGAGCTGGGCAAAACCCAGGCCAAGGAGCTGATCCCGGTGATCAGCGAGGACGACTCCCCCGACCCGCAGCCGGACAGCTCGACCGACGCGCTGATCCGGCGCTACCGCGAAGAGCGCGGCCGAACGCCCTGAGCGCGTGATTATTTGAGCAGTCGCGACAATCGCCGGTCGGCCAGGACTTTGCCGCCGGTCTGACAGGTCGGGCAGTACTGAAAAGACTTGTCGGCGAACGACACTTCACGCACGGTGTCACCGCACACCGGACACGGCAAGCCAGTGCGAGCGTGCACCCGTAATCCGGAGCGCTTCTCACCTTTGAGCATCGCGACCTGTTGACCGACCAGCCGGCTGACGGCATCGGTGAGCACCGAGACAATCGCGGCGTGCAGTGCCACGACCTGTTCCTCGGTCAGTTTGGCCGCTGTGGCGAACGGCGAGATCCTTGCGACGTGCAGAATCTCGTCGCTGTAGGCGTTACCGACACCGGCGATTACCTGTTGGTCGGTCAGCACGGTCTTGATCCGGCCGCTGTTGTGCACCAGCACCTTGGCCAGATCATCGGGGCCTAACGAAAGCGCGTCAGGCCCGAGCGCGGCGATTTGCGGCACCCGCTTCGGGTCGTCGACGAGCCACACCGCCAGCCGTTTCTGAGTGCCCGCCTCGGTCAGGTCGAAGCCGGGCGCCTCCCCCGGCGTACCCAAGTGGACGCGCAGGGCGATCGGCCCCTTCCCGGGGCGCAGCGGCGCGGCAACGAATCCCTCTGACCAACGCAACCACCCGGCCCGCGACAAATGGGTGATCAAGAACAACTCGCCGGCTTGCAGCCCGAGATACTTGCCCCATCGCTGTGCGCCGCCGACGGTCTGATTGTGCAGCGCGGTCAGGGGCGGGTCGAACGTCTTGAGCACCGACAGCGCGGCGACGTCGACTCGTCCGATCGGCAAGCCCACGGCGTGTCGGCGGAGGTGATCCGCCAGCGCTTCTACTTCGGGTAGTTCGGGCATCTCTCCAGTGTGCCGCTCACCGGCGAGCGGTGCGCCTGACGTCACGAGCCACCAGCGACATCAGCCAGCTCACGATTGACAACACGATTGCAGCCTCGATAGCAGTCCACCAGAAGTGGTCGATCTGCAGACCCCAGTGCGTGCTGTCGGCGGTGATCCGCGCGGTGATCCACAACATGAAGGCGTTGATCACGATGTGGATCAGGCCGAGGGACAAGATGTAGAGCGGAATCGACAGGAACTGCACGATCGGCTTGACGAACGCGTTGACCAGTCCGAATACCACGGCAACGACGAAGATGATGCCGGCCCGCTGCCACATGTTGTCTCCGCCGACAAAGCTGATTCCGTGGACGACCCGCGTGACTACCCACAGCGCGAAGCCGGTGACCATCGCGCGGACGAGGAAGTAGCCCATGCGCTGAGATCCTGCCACGACGCCAGGCGACGCTCACTTCGCCGGGCGCAGCAGGTAGGTATCCATGATCCAGCCGTGCCGGCCGCGGGCCTCGGCCCGCAACGCCGCAATCCGCTCGCCTACCTCACCGACGGTGCCAGCAACCAGCAGCTCCTTCGCGGTACCGAGATAGGCACCCCACCAGATGCGGGTGTCAGCAGGGCAACGGCGAAACGAGCATTCGGCGTCGAGCATGACCACAGCGCTGCCAGACAGGCCGGCTGCGCGAAGCTGCCGACCCGTCGTGACCAACACGGGTTCACCGACGTCGGTCAGCGGGATCCGGTGCCGTGCGGTCAGCGCTTGCACGGCGGTGATTCCCGGAATGACGTCGTAGCTGATCTCGATCTGCCCGGCGACCGCGGCCAGGATGCGCAGCGTGCTGTCGTAAAGCGATGGGTCACCCCACGCCAGGAAGGCGCCGACATCCTCGGGGCCCAGTTCGGTCGCGATCGCCTCGGCCCAGATCTCGGCCCGCGCCGCGTGCCACTCGCACACGGCCGCTCGGTAGTCGCCGACGGATGAGCGTTGCGGATCGGAAAGCTCGACGAACCGGTAGCCAGGGTCGCGGATGAACCGTTCGCAGATCTCTCGGCGCAGCGCTATGAGATCACTTTTGGCCTCGCCCTTGTCCATCGCGAAGAAGACCCGGGTGTCATTGAGCGCCGCGATCGCCTGCACAGTCAGGTAGCCGGGGTCGCCGGCGCCGACTCCGATGACGTGGATGTGCCGGCCGGCCATGACGGGACAGCGTAGCTCTGGCTAGTCAGGACCGTAAGTATGCGGTACCGGGGGTATTGACAACTTTCAGGGAGTGTCCTTACCGTTCTGACATGACCCGCGTCGCGACGATGCAGAGCAAAGCGATGAGGAAGAGGGGCGCACGGTGAATATTGCGGTGAAACTGACCGGGCCTGACCGGGAAGAGTTCTCTGAGCGTTTGTTGAAGGGCTCGGTGCGAAAGTCTTACGAACCGATCGTCGACATCGACTGGGATGCGCCGCTGGATCCGGACAAGTTCTTCCTGCCACCCCGGATCGTGTCTTTGTACGGCACGCCGATGTGGGATCAGATGACCCGTGCTCAGCGCATCGAACTGTCGCGCCAGGAGCTGGTCAACACCCTTTCAGCCGGCATCTGGTTTGAAAACATCCTCAACCAGGCGCTGCTGCGCACCTTGATGCATGCAGATCCCACCGCCCGGGCGTCGCACTACGCGCTAACCGAACTGGGCGACGAAACCCGGCACATGGTCATGTTCGGCAAGGCCATCGAGCGGGTCGGGGCCAAGCCGGTGCGCCCGCGGCTGTATCAGCGGATCATCATCAACGCCCTGCCGTGGGCGTTTCGCGGCGCTCTGCTGTGGGTGGCCGCGCTGATCGGCGAGGAAATTTTCGATGCGCTGCAACGCCAGATGATGGACGACCCCGAAATGCAGCCAATGGTGCGGCGCCTCATGCGGATTCATGTCGCCGAGGAAGCGCGACACATCCAATTCGCGCGCGACGGCCTGCGTAAGCGGGTGGCCGAGATGCCCCAGTTGAACAAGTGGGTCATCGCCAACATCAACGGGCTCGGCGGCCTGTTCTTCGGCTACCTGTTCACCAATCCGGTGCCCTACGCACGCACGGGCCTGGACCCACGCAAGGCTCGCCGTGCCGTGCGCAGCAGTGCTCACCGCCATGACGTTCAGATCACCGGATTCGCTTCGCTGGCGGCCTTTTTGACCGATACCGGTTTGATGGGCCGCATCGCGCGCCGGCAGTGGACTCGCAGCGGATTCCTGTGACGCTGGCGGCCGTCACCATTGTCGGTGCCGGCGAAACCGGCCTGCGCGTCGCCGACACACTGCTTACCGCTGGCATGGACGACTTCGTCATGCTGGCGGCGCCCGGCGGCGAGGACAGGTGGCCGGCGCGCCTCAGCGGTCACCTGCGATCGGGCCGCGAGGTGGTCAGCTCGGTGTTCGACGACGCCGGCGACAGCTGGACGTTGACAACGCGCGCAGGTGAAAGCTTTCGCAGCCGAGTGGTCATTGCGGCCTGCGGACCGATTCACGTGCCCTGGATCCCAATTTTGCCCGGTAGCAACGACTTTGGCGGTGTGTCGGTGCACTCGGCCGCCTGGCGTTCCGACTTCGACCCGAGCGGCAAGCGCATCGCCGTTGTCGGCGCCGACGCCGCCAGCGGCAACCTGATCGAAGGGCTGACCGCGTCAGCCGCATCGGTCAGCGTTTTCGCGCATCTTCCGCGGCGAATCGTTGGTGAGCTGCCAAGCCGTCGCACCCGTGCCACGCGCTGGCTGCGTCGCCAGCTGCCCGGCGCACCGCACCGAACCGCCGAACTGCTCAGATCCGGCGTCCATACCGTGACCGTGTCGGGGATTCGGACTCGCGACGGTCATCACCACGAGGCGGACGCGATCGTCTACGGCACCGGCTTTGCGATCACGGCTGGGTTGCCGGATGACACCCTGGTCGGCGCGGGCGGATTGACCATCCAACAGGCCTGGTACGACGGCATGGAACCCTATCTCGGTGTCGCCCTGCGCGGCTTTCCCAACTACTTTCTGATCACCGGAGCCGATGTAGACGCGCAGGCGCGCTACATCGTCGAATGCGTGCAGCACCTGCAACATAGTTCCGCCACCCGTATCGAAGTGCGACGCAGCAGCCATCACGTCTTCAACGAACGCATGCACCTGCGGCCTCCGGCTCGTCCGCGGGTGTCCTCGGTGTTCGAACTGTCGTCCGACGACGATGTCGAAGCCGAGATATACGACGGCTCGGCGACGCTGATGATCGCCGACGCCAGGCAGCGGGTGCGGGTCCGGTTGACCGGCCACCTCAACGCCATCGACGGCAGATACCACTGGCGTGGCACCGTGTTCGGCCAGTCGTTGGGCGACAATCTGATGCGAAGCCCACAGGTGACGCTGACCGTCGGTGGCCGCAGCGCCGTCGCACGCATCACTGAGCAAGCTTCAGGCGGCACCATCTGGGTAACCGGGGTCGGCGCTCCGCCCTTCGTCCTGGCCGGCGCCAACCTGCTCGCCACCGCACCCTGACATTGCTACCGCAAAAGCGCTCAACGTCTTTTGCGGGTTCTAGCGGCCGATCGACGTAAGATCTTTGGAAATAAGATTATCTCACGTGCCAACGGCAGGTTGCCTGTGCAGCCCAGTGGGTAACCACAACCCGGCGGTGAGCGCAATGGCAAGTTCGATCGGCAAGCTAAACGTTGTGGCGGTAGGTGCATCGGCCGGTGGGGTCGAAGCGCTGAGTTTATTCGCGGCCGGCCTGCCGCCCGAGTTGCCGTGTGCTGTGCTGGTGGTCCTGCACGTGCCTGCGGGTGCGCCGAGCGTGCTCGCCCGCATCCTGGATCGTAACGGCCCCCTTCCAGCGGTGACGGCTACCGACGGCGCGCCTCTTGAGCACGGCACCATCTACGTCGCGGTGCCCAATCGCCACCTGCTCGTGCAGGACCACCGAATTATGCTGTCAGAGGGTCCCACCGAGAACGGCCACCGGCCCGCGATCAACGCGTTGCTCAGGTCGGTAGCGCTGGCCTATGGCCAACATGCGGTCGGGTGTTGCTGTCGGGTGTGCTCGACGACGGCGTGCTGGGATCGGGTGCTATCCGCTCCCGCGGCGGCATAACAATCGCTCAATCGCCCATGGATGCACTTTTTTCCGCCATGCCGCAGAACGCTATCGACGCGAATGTCATCGACAACGAAATGCCGGCGGCGGAGGTGGGCGCCTTACTCAAGCAATTGGCTGATCGAGATTTGCAGGACCGTGAAATGGAACCCGACACCCGCATGGAACTCGAGAATCGGATCGCGATGGCACGACGGTTCTCAACGGAATTCAATACCGAAGAGCTTGGGCCGTTGTCCGGCTATACCTGCCCCGACTGCAACGGGTCGCTGATCTCGGTAAGTAAGGGCAACTACCGGTGCGAGGTCGGCCACGCCTGGACAGGTGACGCCTTGCTCCGCGCCCGCGACGAGGAGGTCGAGGACGCGTTATGGATAGCGGTGCGCAGCCTGCAGGAGAAGGCCAGGCTGTCCCGACGGCTGGCCGGACAACTGGCCCCTGGGATGCTGAACAATCGCTACACCGCGCTCGCCGAAGAGGCCGAGCGTGCGTTGTCGGTACTGGGCGGCCGATTGACGGAGGCCTACGAAGCCGGGTTGAGCCGATGACCAGGCCTGCCAGCGTGCTGACAGTAGCGGTAGGCACCGCAGGTTCAGCTTTTGTGCTCACTATCAGGGGCGTCCTGGACAGCAGCACCTATTTAGAACTTCGCAACAGCGTCATCAAGGCGGCGTTGGATCAACCGCACGCGGTCCTGGTCGACGTCTCCGCACTCGAAGTTAGCGCATCCTCGGCATGGTCGGTGTTCACCAGCGCCCGCTGGCATGTCAGCACCTGGCCCGACGTTCCGGTCATGCTGGTATGCGGACATGCGCAAGGACGCGCAGCCATCGCCCGCAACGGCGTCGCCCGTTATGTGCCGGTGTATCCCACTGTCGATGCCGCCCTGGGCGCAGCTACCGATCAAAGGCGCCAGGGCCGCCGGCGGGTGCGCGCCCAGCTGCCAGCCTCCCCGACCAGCTTGCGGAGCTCACGGGAATTGGTAGCCGAGACGCTGATGGAGTGGTCGCGGGCCGAACTCGTCCCGGTAGCGACCATCATCGTCAACGTCTTCGTCGAGAACGTGCTGAAACATACCTTCAGCGCTCCGCTGTTGCGGATCGAAACCGACGGCACCACGATCACTGTCGCAGTCGAAGACAGCAGCTCGGTTCCGGCGGTACGGCGCGAGGAGCGGGCTGGCGGCGGGGAGCGAGTATCCGGTCTGGCGATCGTCGCCGCAGTGAGCCGGGTGTGGGGCAGTACGCCAATGTCGTCCGGTAAGACGGTATGGGCCGTGGTAGGGCCAGAAAATCTGCTTTAGCCTCGGTATTCTTCTGGTTCGACGAAGTGTTTCGGCAGGTGAACATGGACGGGAAAACGGCGAACTCAGACGAGTCATTTGAGGCCCTGCTGCGATACATGCGGGATTCGCGAGGATTTGATTTCACCGGTTATAAGCGCACCTCGCTCATGCGGCGGGTACGCCACCGCATAAATCAGGTCGGCTATGACTCGTTCGAGGGATATCTTGATGTCTAGGCCAGCTCCGACGAGTTCTCGGCTCTGTTCAACACCATCCTGATCAACGTCACGGCGTTCTTCCGCGATCCGGAAGCCTGAAAGTACGTGGCGACCGAAGGCATTCCCCGGCTGCTCGCCGACCGTGGCCCTGATGACCCAATCCGAATATGGAGTGCGGGCTGCGCCTCTGGCCAGGAGGCTTACAGCTTGGCCATGATCTTGGCTGAGAACCTTGGCGCGGAGAGGTTTCGGCAGCGGGTGAAGATCTATGCGACCGATGTCGACGAGGACGCCCTTAACGAGGCGCGAGGCGCCGCCTATGATGCCAAGTCCGTCGAATCGGTGCCGAAGGACCTCCTGGAGCGCTATTTCGAGCACTACAACGGCCGCTACATATTCCATAAGGATCTGCGTCGCGGTGTGATCTTCGGGCGCAACGACCTTGTCAAGGACGCCCCGATATCCCGGGTGGATCTGCTGGTGTGCCGCAACGTCCTGATGTACATGAATGCAGACACACAACGGAACACATTGGGGCGATTGCACTTTGCTTTGGCCACCAAGGGAACGCTGTTTTTGGGCCATGCCGAAATGTTGTTGAGCGACAGCGACCGATTCGCGCCGACGAACCTCAAGCATCGGGTCTTTCGTAAAGCGATCGGCTCACACAGCGGTTATGAGCGCTACGACGCGGCGATGAGATTGTATGACCGACATGGTGATCTTCGGGGCTTGCCGACGGTGCGCGACGTGGCCTTTCGCGCCAGCCCCGTTGCCCAGATAGTGGTGGCCGGAGACGACACCGTAGCGATGATCAACCAGCGGGCCGAGACAATGGTCGGGCTGTCGGCCCGTGATGCCGGCCGGCCGCTGCGCGATTTAGAAGTGTGCTACCGGCCAGTGGAGTTGAGTGCATATCTCGAGCAGGCCAAGATCGAACGCCGCTCCGCCACGATACCCGAGGTCAGGTGGCACCGGCCCGGCGCGGCCACGGTGTGGTTCGAGATCCACGTGGACCCGCTCGTCGACGCCGAGAACGGAATGCTTGGCGTGTCCATCGTTTTCTCCGACGTGACCGCCACCAAGGCGCTGGTGGACAAGGTCGTACACACCAACCGGCAGCTCGAGACGGCATACGAAGAGCTGCAGTCCACCAATGAAGAACTCGAGACCACCAACGAAGAATTGCAGTCCACGGTGGAGGAGCTGGAGACCACGAACGAACAGCGAGCTGCAGTCCACTAACGAAGAACTCGAGACGATGAACGAGGAACTGCAGTCCACCAACGACGAGCTGCACACCATTAACGACGCCCTGCGCGAGCGCAGCGACGAACTCGACAACGCCCACACCTTCTTGGACTCATTGATCAACTCTGTCCATGTCGGCATGGTGGTAGTCGATCGGCAGATGCGGGTAGTCGTCTGGAATCGCGGCTGCGAGGAATTATGGGGTTTGCGCTCCGGCGAGACAACAGGCCGACTCCTCACCGATCTTGATATCAGACTCCCGGTGGATAAATTCGTCCCCTGATCGGAAATGCTTTCGTCGACCCGGCGAGCCCGGGAGAGTCCACAGTCGAGGCCGTCAACCGGCGCGGCCGGCATACCCAGGTGCGAGTTAGCTGTACAGGCTTTCGATCTTCCTCGGACGGCGCTGTAAACGGCGCACTTCTTCTGCTCGAGGCCCATTCGTAAGGCGGCCTGGCGGAAGCCCATTGCTAGTACAAGCTACTGCTTCTCAACGTGGTGGACGGCGGCGCTGTCGTGCTCTGCCGCGGCGGCGCGATGGATTTGCGCGGCGTCTTGATGGGAATCACCGTTGCCATCACCGGCCCGCATCGCTACCTGTTCGTGCAAGGCTGCGGCCCGGCGGTGCGCCTCGCCGGCATCGAGGTGTCTGTCAGCCGCGGCGCGATGTGCCTCATGCGCTCGTCGCAGCGATTCCTCGGCGCGCTGCCTCGCTTGCTGTGCAGTATCGGCGCTTGCGGGCAGGCCTTGAGCCAATTCGGCTCTGCGCTGCTGCAATTCACTGGCTCGTCGCCGCGCCGCCTCGGCCCGTGCGGCGGCTGCAAAGCCCGGCCCCCGTCACCAAAATCGGTCGTTGTCATCAGCTACCGTGCTGTTCAGCTTCCACGAGTTGCAGGGCAACTGCCACCAATGGAGTATTCGAACTCTGGGAAAGCCGCTTGAGCAGTTCGAAAGCCTGCACCGCGTCGATCTTGAATCGCTCCATCACCATTCCCTTCGCTTGGCCGATGATGTCGCGCGACGCCAGTGCACTGCGGAACTGCTGATCGCGGCGCACCATGTTCCACGCCAACGCCACATGGGTAGCCATGGTCAGGCCCATTTCCACCGCGTCGTCGTCGAACGCACCCGGTTGCTCGGCGTAGAAATTCACAGCACCCATGGTCTGGTGGTGGACGAACAGTTGGAATGACAGAATCGACCGGACCGGGGTTAATTCAATTGCGTCGCGGCAGTAGCCCGGCCAGCGATGTTCGTCGGCCAAGTCGTCGATGCGCAGGACATGGTGTTCCCACGCGACCGACAAACAGGGGCCGTCACAATGGCGTTGCTGAATGTCGTCGAGTATCGCGGGATAAGGGCCGGTCGCCCAAGCTGTTCGCACCTTCCCGTCTCGAGAGGCAATGGTGATGCCGGCGTATTCAGCCACCGGAAGACAGTTAAGCGCAGATTCCGTTACTTCTTCGAAAACTGTGTCGACATCGGGCTGGCCTTGTTGGAGAGTCCGCACCAGTTCGGCCAGTCCGAGCACGATTTCCTGCTGGTTACTCGTCACCATGCTGACCGCTTCCCACGCGTCTGCTCGTAATGGAACTATTTTTCCGCTGTCGGACAAAACTGGCAACCGCCTGTACCAGAGCGGCATCCTGTGCCGCGGAAAACACGAAGTCGGTCGACAGCCGGTGCGACCTTCGATCGAGGAGGCGGTGTGCGGTTCAGCTACGCGGAGGCGATGACCGATCCGGCATTCTATCTTCCGCTGGCGAAGGCGGCCGAGGCGGCCGGGTATTCCAGCATGACGATTCCCGACAGCATTGCCTATCCGTTCGAATCCGATTCGCAGTATCCGTACACCGCCGACGGCAGCCGGGAATTCCTGGACGGCAAGCCGTTCATCGAAACGTTGGTGCTCATCGCGGCGTTGGGTGCGGTGACCACAACATTGCGGTTCAACTCATTCGTTCTCAAGCTGCCGATCAGGCCACCTGCTCTGGTGGCCAAGCAGGCCGGATCGCTGGCGGCGCTGATCGGCAACCGCGTAGGTCTCGGTATCGGCACCAGCCCCTGGGCGGAGGACTACGAATTGCTGGGCGTGCCGTTCGCCAGGCGAGGCAAGCGGATCGACGAATGCATAGCTATCGTGCGCGGCCTCACTAGCGGTGACTATTTCGAATTTCACGGCGAGTTCTACGACATACCCAAGACCAAGATGACCCCGGCGCCGACCCGCCCGATACCGATCCTGGTCGGGGGGCACGCCGACGCAGCGCTGCGGCGTGCGGCGCGTGCCGACGGCTGGATGCACGGCGGCGGCGACCCGGCGGTGCTCGACCGGTTGATCAGCCGCGTCAAGCAGCTCCGCGAAGCGGAAAACAGCAGCGAGCCGTTCGAGATCCACGTGATCTCAGCTGACGGCTTTACCGTGGACGGCATCAAGCGTTTAGAAGACAAGGGCGTTACCGACGTCATTGTCGGATTCCGAATTCCCTACACCTCGGGACCGGACACTGAGCCGCTCGACGCGAAAGTCCGCAACCTGGAGACGTTCGCGGAGACTGTGATCGCCAGAGTCTGAGGTCGGCACCGATCGGTGCGCCTCCGACTTTCGTGGCCCGCAGGCACCACGGTGTACGAGGTCGACCAGCCCGAGGTGATCGACTTTAAAACCGCCACGTTGGCCAAGCTCGGCGCCAGCGACCAGCCGCCGGTCAGGTCCCAGCCGAGCCGACCGGGTTCGTCCGCGCGACGCGCGAGTAGCCAGGTGTGCCGAATCTCACCGTGTCGCTCGGGCACCGGCCGGTGACCTCCGTGGTTGCATGAAATAGTGCTCTGAACCGTTCGCTGGCGTGGTGACCGCGCCACGAATCGGTTACAGCACTGATCAGCCGCTCAGCCACTGCGGTTGTTAGTCGCAACTCCATCCGCGCCCAAATTTCTAGACGATGAGGTTCTCGTTTTCGGGCGGCGGCCTTGATTCTTCGAGAGTTAGAGATCTTATGACGACTCAAAACGAGTTGAGCAGAATCCTTGATAGTGACCAGCGGACCGGCCGGCTCCGCCGCCTCCCGCTGCCTGCTGACTGGCTGGACCATCTGGGCTGGTTCCGGTTCTACTTCGACGGTGATCGGTGGACGTGGTCACCGCAGATCGAGCGGATGCACGGCTACAAGCCGGGAACCGCAGCGCCGAGCACGCTGCTGCTGCTCTCGCACGTCGCTTTGGACGATTACGAGAAGGTGGAGGCCACGCTGCGCGATGCGCGTCGCACACAGCAGCCGTTCAGCTCACGCCACCGCATCGTCGATACCAGCAATCAGTCGCACGACGTGGTGCTGATCGGTGCGCCTTTCCACGACGCGCGCGGAGCGATCGTGGGTATGAACGGCTTGTACCTTGACCTTTCGCGGGCCGCCGTACTGGCCAACAGTCGCCGCTATGAACACACGACGAATCAGGTGCGGCTCGTGGCCTCCAGTGACGGTTATGCCGCAGCGGGACGTCATCGGATTCGGGCCGCGACCCGCTGCTGACTTCGGCCGATAATGTGTTTCAGCTGCGTTTGGTCAGCCACTCGGCCTGCATCACCAGCAGCGCCAGCGTCTGCAGTTGCGGTGTGTCCGGGTCGAGTTCGCGGTAACGCTGGTAGACGTTGACGACGGCCCGCTCCGCGTCGAGCCAGGTGGCGTACTCGCCCAGGTCGATGGTGTCGGCCGCTTCGGTAAACGACAACCCTTTCCGGTAGGCGGCCTCGGCCTGCTCGGTGATGTAAACGAGATACCTTTGTACGGCTCGAATTCCGTCGGAGTCGGTGACCGGCCCATGCCCGGGGACGACGATCGGCGCGTCCAGCCTGAGCATCGCATCGCAGGCCGCCACCCAGTTCGCGATAGGCCCGGCCCACACGATAGGTGTGCAGCCGATGAACAGCAGATCGCCAGCGAACAGCACCCCGGCGTCGGGTACGTGCACGACGGAGTCGGCTGCGGTGTGGGCGGGCCCCAGGTTCAGCAGCCGAACCTCTCGGCCGCCGACCTCCATTGTGAGCTTGTCGTCGAACGTGTGATCGGCATTGCGCAGAGCGATGTTGCTGAAGTTGAAATGGCCGAAGCGTTCTCGGGCGTACCGTGTCGCGACTGCGCCGAGGTCGGCCGTCTGCGTCATGGCGAGCATCTCCGGGGCCACCGCGTGGGCAATCTCGTCGGCGGTGCCCTTCGCGGCGAGAATGCGGACCGAACTGTCGAGCAGTTGATTGCCGTGGGTGTGGTCGCCGTTAGAGTGGGTGATCACCGCATGGGTGATCGGCGCCCGGTCGGTAATGGGTCGCATCGCGGCCAGCATCTCGCGGGTCAGCGGTAGGTCGAACAGGGTATCGACGAGCAGCGAGGCGTCGTCGCCAGTGACCAATCCCGCGTTGCTCCAGCCGTAACCGCCGTCGGGCAGTGTCCAGGCCCAGACACGCTCGGCAACCTCGTGCAGACCGCGGGTGTAGGGCACACGCGCCGGTGCGCGGTTGACGCGGGGATTAGCAGGTTTGGTGTCCGGCCGCGGGCGCGCTGGCAAACGGTGCGGTGTTGGCGTGGCGCGCACGGTCTGCCGGATTTCACCCAAGCCCTGAACTTTCAGGGTGACCACGTCGCCGTCGTGCAGCCAGCCCGGGAAAGACTCCGGCGCGGAGGGGTCGAGATGCTCGACCAGCGTGCAGGTCGGCACGGTGCCGGAGCCGAAGACGTCACCCGGTCTGAGCGTCGCGCCGCGCGAGGCGTAGGAGATGACTTCTCCGAAGCTCCAGTCCATCGTCCCCGTCGACCCCGAGCCGATTACCGAATCATTCACCAGCGCTGTGACGTTCAGACTCAGCTTTCCGTCGGTGCGATAGGCCTCCAGTTCATCCGGGGTGACCAGGTATGGGCCTAGCGTGACGCCGCTATCTTTGCCCTTAGCTCGCCCGATTCCCAGTTGGCCGTCCAGCTGCTGCAGGTCGCGTGCCGACCAGTCGTTGAAGATGGTGTACCCGATTATTGCGTGCTCGGCTTCCTCGACCGAGAAGTTGCTGCCTTGCACTCCGATGACCGCAGCGATCTCCAGTTCAAAGTCTTGCCAGGCGCTGCCAGGTGCCATCGGCACGTCTTCGTAAGGCCCCAGAACGGTTGTCGGACAAGCAAAATAGAAAGCCGGGATGCGGTACCAAGTGTCGTTGAGCACCCGGCTTCTACCCATTGCGGCTTGACAGTTGCGCATGTGCTCCAGAAAGCACAGACAGTCACGGATTGAGGGTGGTTGCTGGATCGGTGCATTGACCGTCACCTCGTCCAGACGGACCGTCGACGGTGATCGCAGTGCCTCCTCGCCTGCTCGGCGCAACTGGCCCGCGCCGCCGTGGATCAGGTCGAGCAGCGTCAGGCTTTGCGCCACCGGGTGGATCACGTCGCCCTTCACAACTCCGGCGCGTTCACCGTTGTGGTCCTCGTAGGTCACCCACCGCATGCGCTAAAACTTACAAAAGAAAATGCGGGAGTGGGGCAAACGCCTCATGCGCCGCTACCCCCGGGCGGACGACCATCAAGGCATGGTCAGAGGTGACTTCGGGGACAACTCGGTACAGCAACAGTGGGAACGGGTGCTCGTCGACGGTCACGGGTCACTGGTCGCGGCCCGACGTCTGTTTCGCTATCTGCCGGCCGCGCCGCGTTGCAAACTGTGCAACAACCCGTTCGGGGGCATAACGGGACATGTCTTCGCGGCGGCGGGATTCCGGCCCTCGCGAAAAAATCCCAACTTGTGCACCAGGTGCTGTGACACGCTTCCGGCCGGCGGAGCCGAGGTCGACATCGCGGTCCTGTTCGCCGATGTTCGTGATTCCACCGCGATGGGTAAGCGCATCGACGCCGCGGATTTCGCCGCGCTGCTCAACCGGTTCTATGCCGCGGCGACCCGTACGCTGTTGCGGCATGACGCTGTGATCGACAAACTCATCGGCGACGAGGTGATGGCGATCTTCGTCAAGGGGATCAGCGGCCCCGCCTACCGTGAGCGGGCGGTCGAGGCAGGAAGGGATCTGCTGCACGCGGTCGGCTACGGCACCGATGAGGGGCCATGGCTGCAGTTGGGTGTGGCGATCAACGCCGGGGTGGCTTTCGTAGGCAACGTCGGCGGAGCGGTGGTCGATTTCACCGCCTTGGGCGATCCGGTCAACGTCGCAGCACGGATGCAACAACACGCCGCCGGCGGTGAGCTGCTGGTCGCGAAAGGAGTGGCCGACAATCTGACGTCAGCTGCTCGACGGCGCTCCTTGACGCTGCGCGGACATGGACAGCCGATCGACGCCTTTGCGCTCGACAACTGAGCCACATTATGACCGAAACACATTGCGCAGCAACTTCAATCGGCCGCATTGGTGTGCAAGTTGATGCCGTCGACATCAGCCGGCATGTCGGCGCGCAGCAGATCCTCCAGAGAATGTCGCTGTGGATCGGACCGGGTGAGTTGGTCGCCATTGCCGGCGGCAGCGGAGCAGGAAAGACCACACTGCTGGAAATTCTCGCAGGACTGCGAGCACCGTCGGGCGGCGAGGTGCACCACAATGGCGTCCCCCGCGGTTCCCGCCTCAGGCCCGAGTCTCGCTTCGGCTACGTTCCCCAAGACGACATCATCCACCTGGAGATGCCCCTGCGCCGCACGCTGCGTTACGCGGCGCGGCTCCGGTTGCCGGCGGACACTTCGGCCGTGGAGGCGGACCGGGTGGTCGAGCAGACCATGCATGACCTCGATCTGGCTGACCGGGCCGAGATACCGATCGGTGCATTGTCCGGTGGCCAGCGCAAGCGGGCGAGCATCGCCGTGGAGCTTCTGACCAGGCCCGCCTTCTCTTTCTCGACGAACCCACCTCCGGCCTCGATCCGTCGACTGCCGCTGAGGTGATGCGGCTGCTGCGTCGGCTCAGCCGGCACGGAGTCACAGTCATTCTCACGACACACGAACCGGCCGCCATCGACCGGTGTGACCGCGTGATCTTTTGGCCCGTGGGGGGAAACTGGCCTTTACCGGTGATCCGATTGAGGCTCGGCGTGTTTTCGGCGTGGAGAGTCTCGACGAGGTGTACGACCGGCTGGCGGGTGAGCGCAGCGCTGCGTTGTGGGCGGGGCGTTTCGGCGAACGACAGGAGCCGTCGGATGCCCGTCCTGCCGGGGGAATCTTGCCCGGCCAACCGACTCGGTCGGATACCGAACGCATTGGCGGATTTCGGCAATGGTGGCTTCTCACCCGCCGCAATGTTGATGTGCTTCTTCGCAACCGGCTGACCGTGGCGGTTCTGTTCGGCTCACCAGTGCTGGTGACGGTGATGATGGCAACGCTGTTCAAGCGTGGCGCATTCGATCCGAGAACCGCAGCGGATCTCGGCCCGGCCCCCATCGTGTTCTGGATTGCGTTCGACGGCTTCTTTTTTGGCCTGACGTACGGTTTGCTTCAGATCGTCGGCGAGATGGCGGTTTTCCGGCGAGAGCGGCTGGCCGGTTTGAGCGTGGGGGCCTATGCGGTGTCCAAGGTCACGGCATTGCTTCCGGTGCTCGCGGGGGTAAGCGCGGTGCTCCTGGCTGTGCTGCGGCTGCTCGGCCGGCTGCCCGCTGTCGGATGGAATGTCTACGCCTTAATGTTCGCGACGCTTCTGATCGAGGCGACCTCGGCACTAGCCCTCGGCCTGCTCGCATCCGCCTCGGTCTCCAACGCTGCGCAAGCCGCGCTCGCCTTGCCGATGCTCTGCTTTCCTCAGGTTTTGTTCGGAGGCGCGATCGTGCCCGTCGATCAGATGGCTATCCCCGGACGCCTACTGAGCCTGGGCCTAGCCAATCGGCACGCATTCGACGCACTGGGGCGCGCCTTGGATCTCGACCGCTATACCGACACGCTGCCCGCCATGTTCGCCTACGGCACCAGATTTCACGGCGGCACCAGCACCAGCGTCATCACGCTCGCCGCGTTTACGGTTACACTGACGCTCGCTGCGGTATGGGTCCTCGACCGGAGGTCCCGGCCCGGAACCCGACGATGACGCTCAGAACTATTCCGGCGCCACATCGTCCGGCGTCTTGTCGGGTCGCAGACCGCGCCAACTGGGCTGCCGCAGCCGGCCATCCGACGTCCACTCGCTGTAACGAACCTCCCCGACCAGCCTGGGTTCGACAAATGTCACGCCTCGGGCATCCACGGTCGTAAGTCGTTGATTGAAGGGCGAATCGCTGGTTTGCAACGGCGTGAGGGTTTTCTTCAAGTTTGCCAGGTCACGTTCGGTGAAGCCGGTGCCCACCCGTCCGGCGAACTGCAGGCCACCGTCGGCCGGGATACCTACCAGGAGCGAGCCGATTCCACTGGTACGCCCGCCTTCTCCGGCGCGCCAGCCGCCGATCACGACTTCTTGAGTGCTCCAATGCTTGTCTTTGATCCAGGACGACGAGCGGCGGCCGGGCTGATAAGTCGAGTCGCGCTTCTTGGCGACGACGCCTTCCCATCCTTGCTGGTGTGAGTGCTGCAAAGCCTCCGGGCCGTCACCGGGCATTAGCTCGGGCACGATCAGATTGGTTGCGCTGGCCAGGGTTTGCAGCAGCTGTCGCCGGTCGCGGTATCTGGCTCGTAACAGCGAACGGCCGTCCAGATGAAGTAAATCGAATGCCCAGTACTCGATGCGGGTGGCCCGGACCCGGTTCTGCATCTGCGAGAAGCTGGGGATGCCGGAGTCGTCAAGGGCGACCACTTCCCCGTCGAGCACTACGTGATGATCGGCGAGATCGGCTGCTATGGCTGCCAGTTGCGGGTATTCGTCGGTCATGTCACGCCCGCTGCGGGACCGCAGCCGCATGGTGCCCCGGTCTGCGTCCATCAGCAACCGGTAGCCGTCCCATTTGCCCTCGAAGGACCACTGACCGGCTATGAGGTGTTCGACCGACCCTTCGGTGGCCAGCATCGGGGCAAGCTTGTCGAATTCGAAGACGTGCTGGTCTTTCATCCGGTGCGCCAGCCACTGATCGCCGCGGGTTTGAATCAGGGCGTAGCGCCCGGAGATTCGGCTGCCGTGCAAGGTGACGATGACTTCCCCATTTTCGTCGGAGTCGCGAAATTTTTCGGCATCATAGGTGCCGGAGTCCCAGATGATGACCTGTCCCGCGCCGTACTCACCTTTGGGTATCAGGCCTTCGAAGGTGCCGTATTCCAACGGATGATCTTCGGTATGCACCGCGAGATGGTTGACCGCCGGCGTTTCGGGCAGGTTCTTCGGGATCGCCCACGACACCAGCACCCCCTCGCGCTCCAACCGGAAGTCATAGTGCAGCCGTCGGGCGTGGTGTTCCTGAATGACGAACGTATTCCCCTGACCGACATCAGGTTTTGACACTGGAACCGGTTCTGGTGTCTTCGAGGCGTCGCGCATGCTGCGGTATTTGGTCAGCCGGTCGCGGACCTTCACATCGGCGTCCAGTGGTGCCAGTAAGTCGCCGTCGCGTTCGACACGCGCGAGCACTTCGTCGTAGCGCAGCTGGCTAAGCTTGCGGTCGTCGAGTTCGTCCCAGCTGCGCGGTGCCGCGACCGTCGGCTGTTCGCGCCCGCGCAGTGAATAGGGAGCAATCGTGGTCTTCGAACCGTTGTTCTGGCTCCAGTCGAGAAACACCTTGCCTGCCCGCAGACTTCTGGTCATCGTGGAAGTGACCAATTTCGGCATCGCCTGCTCCAACTGCAGCGCAACGCGTTTGGCCAGTACCACCGCTCCCTGGCTGCTCACCGGCTTTTGCAGCGGCGCATAAAGATGTATGCCTTTACTGCCGCTGGTAAGCGGATAGGTGGTGAGTCCGATATCGGCGATCAGGTCCCGCACAGCGCGTGCGACGCGGGTCAGCTGCGTCATCGTCACGCCTTCCCCGGGATCGAGGTCGAACACCAACCGGGTTGCGGGACCGGGCTTGAGCTCTTCACCGCTGCGGGTCCATTCCGCCGTGAAACGCCACTGCGGGACGTGCACCTCCAGTGCCGCCTGCTGGGCTATCCAGGCCAGCCCGTCGGCGCTGTCGATGATTGGGTAGGTCGTAGTGCCGGATCGGTGGACGACGCTGGCTCGCGGCAGCCAGTCCGGCGCCGACAAGGCGAGCTGTTTTTCGAAGAACGCAGGCTCCTCCACACCGTTGGGCCAGCGTTTTCGGGTGGCGGCGCGACCGGCGATGTGCGGCACCATGACTTCGGCGATGCTGGTGTAGTAGTCGAAGACCTCGGCTTTGGTAACGGGTTTGCGCCGACGACCGGCCGGCGGGTAGAGGACCTTGTCGGCGTTCGTCAGCTTCACCTGCGGCCCCGAATTCATGCTGACAAACTACGCTCATGAACCGTGGGCTCGTGATCGGCGAAGCGCTGATCGACATCGTCGAGCGGGGCGGTCAGCGCAGCGGTGAGCACGTCGGCGGCAGCCCGCTCAATGTCGCTGTCGGGCTGGCCCGCTTGGGCCGCGATGTCGACTTCCTGACCTACATCGGCGACGACGAATACGGCCGCCGGATCACCGACTACGTCACTTCCGCCGGAGCACAGCTCGTTTCGGGCGGCTCGTGGGCGGCCCGAACGGCGACCGCGCGCGCCGAGATCGACGATGACGGGTCGCCCAGCTACCGATTTGACCTGGAATGGCGGCTTTCCGACACACCACCGGTCCGCTCGCCGCTCTTCGTGCACACCGGATCGATTGCCGCCGTGGCGGAACCGGGGTGCCTGGCCGTCGCTGCGCTGATCGAGCACTACAGGGCCTCGGCAACGGTCACGTTAGATCCCAATGTGCGTCCGGCACTGATAGATGATCGAACGCTGGCCCGCGCTCGTATCGATGATCTCGTGGGTCGAAGCGACGTCGTCAAGGTCAGCGACGAAGATCTGCGCTGGATAACCTGCGGCGATCCGCCCGAGCGAACGGCCCGGAGCTGGCTGACACTAGGCCCGTCGGTCGTTGTCCTGACGACCGGCGAACAGGGGGCATTGGCGTTCTGTGCGGCCGGCGAGGCGCGGGTTGGCCCAACAGAGGTGCGCGTCGTGGACACCGTCGGTGCTGGTGACGCGTTCATGGTGGGATTGATCGACGCACTTTGGGAGTCCGGCTTGTTGGGCGCGGACCGAAGACCCGAACTACGCCGGATCGACCTCGACACGCTGGCCGGCGCGCTCGAGGCGGCCCGTCTGTTGTCGGCCCTGACCGTCGCTCGTGCAGGCGCCGATATGCCCGACCGGCGCTCCCGCGACGCCGCGATGCGGCAGCGGTAACGCGTGGGCGGCCCTTGTTGCGGGCATACTTGGCTGCATGCGTTCCATCTGGAAGGGTTCGATCGCCTTCGGGCTGGTGAACGTCCCTGTCAAGGTGTACAGCGCCACCGAAGATCACGACATCAAGTTTCATCAGGTACACGCCAAAGACAACGGACGCATCCGCTACAAGCGTGTCTGTGAAGTGTGCGGCGAAGTCGTCGAGTTTCGCGACATCGCCAGGTCATACGAATCTGACGATGGTCAGATGGTGGTGATCACCGACGAGGACATCGCGACTCTGCCAGAAGAACGCAGCCGCGAGATCGAAGTCTTGGAGTTCGTTCCGGCCGGCGAGCTCGACCCGATGCTCTATGACCGCAGCTATTTCTTGGAGCCGGACTCGAAGTCGGCGAAGTCTTACGTGTTGCTGGCCAAGACACTGGCGGAAAGCGACCGCGTCGCTATAGTGCACTTCGCGCTGCGCAACAAGACCCGACTTGCGGCCCTGCGCGTCAAGGACTTCAGTAAGCGCGACGTGATGATGGTTCATACCTTGTTGTGGCCCGATGAGATCCGCGATCCCGACTTTCCGGTGCTCGACAAGAAAGTCGAGATCAAACCGGCCGAGCTGAAAATGGCGGGTCAGGTTGTGGAGTCGATGGCCGACGACTTCGATCCGGACCGCTACCGCGACACCTATCAAGAGCAGCTGCGCGAGCTGGTGCGAGCGAAGCTCGAAGGCGGAGAAGCGTTTACGGTCGAGGACAAGCCGACCGAGCTGGACGAAACCGAAGACGTTTCCGATTTGCTCGCCAAGCTTGAGGCGAGCGTGAAGGCCAGGTCCGGCAACGCCAAGGCGCCGACAAAGAAGGCGGCAGCCAAGAAGGCACCGGCGAAGAAGGCAGCCAAGAAAGCGCCTGTCAAGAAGGCAACGGCCAAGAAGACGCCGGCCAAGGCGGGCTCGAAGTAGGCCATGCTCTAAGTAGGCCATGCGTCGAGCGGTGAATACCGCTGGACGTCACGCTGGCGTGACGCTCGGCCCTCACCGTCACGCTGGCGTGACGCTCGGCGGACAAGGCCGGCGAGCACCGCTGGACGTCACCCTGGCGTGACGCTCGGCCCTCACCGTCACGCTGGCGTGACGCTCGGCGGGCCCGGCTCCGCCCACCCTGATTTCGGTACGGTACTGGCCGGTACTGCGGCCACGGCACTATTGTGGCGCTGTGACGCAGATCTCGGATCACGCCGCGGAGTCCTCGCCGTGGTCACCCCGAGAGACCGAGCTGCTTGCGGTGACGCTGCAGTTGTTGCAAGAACACGGGTATGACCGGTTGACGGTGGACGCGGTGGCGGCCACCGCCCGCGCCAGCAAGGCCACGGTCTACCGGCGTTGGCCCTCGAAGGCCGAATTGGTGCTGGCTGCGTTCATCGAGGGCATCCGTCAAGTGGCGGTCGCGCCCCAGACCGGCACGCTGCGCGGCGACCTGTTACAGGTCGGCGATGGGATCTGCGAGCAAGCCTGCCAGCACGCCAGCACCATCCGCGCCGTGCTGGTCGAGGTGTCCCGCCACCCAGCGCTCAGCGACGCCATGCAGCATCAATTCCTCGACCAGCGCGAAACGTTGATTCGCCACATTTTGCAGCAGGCCGTCGACCGCGGTGAGATCAACACCGGCGCGATCAGCGACGAGCTCTGGGACTTGCTGCCTGGCTACCTAGTCTTCCGGTCAATCATGCCCGGTCAGCCTCCTACCCACCGCACCGTGCGAACGCTCGTCGATGACGTCATCATCCCCAGTCTGACCCGACCCACCGGTCGACCGCGGTAATCGGCCAACCGAAAGGCCACCCCACCGCTTGTAGTGTCCGGTCCCGTACCGTACTGTCGTAGCTGTCGATTTCCGCTCGAAGCGCAGCAAGCCCGCCTGCCCCCGGTGGTCGTGCTCGGACATCGAAAGGTCTACGAGTGAAGGGGATTTCACTTTCCAGCCTGGTGAGGCGGCAGTGGATCCTGCTGGTCACGGTGCTCGTCGTCGCTCTCGCGTGGTTTGCCGTATATCGACTGCACGGAATTTTCGGCTCGCACAACCAGACGTCGGCCGGCGGAGATCTTTCCAATGAGATCGTCCCGTTCAACCCCAAGCACATCGTCCTTGAAGTCTTCGGCGCGCCCGGGACAGTGGCAACCATCAACTTCCAAGACGTCAATGCTCAGCCGCAGCGAGCAGACCACGCGACCCTGCCATGGAAGTACGAGATCACGACGACGCTGACGGCAGTCATCGCCAACGTAGTGGCGCAAGGCGACAGCAACAGCATTGGCTGCCGCATCACGATCAACGGCGATGTCAAAGTCGAAAGGACCGTCAACGAAGTGAACGCCTACACCTTCTGCCTGGACAAGTCCGGATGAGCGACCATCACGTCAAGCGTCCGTTCATACCGCAAGCAATCCGCCGGCTCGCGGTACCGATCCTGCTGTTGTGGGTGGGCCTGGCAGCTGTAACGAATATCGCCGTACCCCAGCTGGAGAAGGTCGCAGAAGTTCAGAACGTGGCGCTGAGTCCCTCGGACGCGCCGTCGTTACTGGCGACCAAACGCATCGGCAAGGTGTTTCACGAGTTCGATTCCGACAGCGCGGCGACCATCGTCTTGGAAGGTGATCACCCGCTGGGTGCGGATGCGCACCACTTCTACGACACCCTGATCCGTGATCTGGAGCGAGACAAAAAGCATGTAGAGCATGTGCAGGACTTCTGGGGTGATCCGCTGACGGCGGCGGGCTCGCAAAGCACGGACGGCAAAGCCGCCAATGTCATTGTGTACCTTGCCGGCAACCAGGGGTCGGCGTTGGCCAACGAGTCCGTCGACGCCGTGCGCGACATCGTCGACCACGGGAAGCCCCCTGCGGGTGTCAAGGCGTATGTCACCGGCGCGGCGCCGCTGATCGCAGACCAGTTTGAGGTCGGAAGCAAAAGCAGCAAAAAAGTCACCGGGATCACGATCCTCGCCATCGCCGTGATGTTGCTGTTCGTCTATCGTTCGGTCGTCACCACGATTCTGGTACTGGTCACGATCCTCATCGAGATGGCCGCCGCCCGGGGCATCGTCGCCTTTCTGGGACACACCGGCATCGTCGCGTTGTCGACGTATGCCACCAACCTCCTGACGTTGCTGGTCATCGCTGCCGGCACAGATTACGCGATCTTCGTGCTGGGCCGTTATCACGAGGCAAGGCACGCCGCAGAAGACCGGGAAACGGCGTTCTACAACATGTTTCGCGGCACCGCCCATGTTGTCCTGGGTTCCGGGCTGACCGTTGCCAGCGCGGTCTTCTGTCTGAGCTTCACCCGGTTGCCGTATTTCCAGAGCTTGGGCATTCCCGCCGCGATAGGCATCCTCATCGCACTCGTGGCGGCGCTCACCCTGGCCCCCGCCGTGCTCACCATCGGCAGCTATTTCGGTTTGTTAGAACCCAAGCGCGCGTTGCAAACTCGAGGGTGGCGGCGAATCGGGACGGCCATCGTCCGCTGGCCCGGACCCATCCTTGTGGTGTCGGTGGCGATAGCGCTCATCGGTCTGCTCGCCCTGCCGGGTTATAAGACCAGCTACAACATCCGCCCTTACCTTCCCGCCGATGCGCCGGCGAATGTGGGCTACACAGCTGGGGTGCGGCATTTTTCCGAGGCCCGGTTGAATCCGGAACTGCTGATGATCGAAGCCGAGCATGATCTGCGCAATCCAGCCGACATGCTCATCTTGGAGAGGGTGGCCAAAGCTGTCTTCCATCTGCCCGGCATCGATCAGGTGCAATCCATTACCAGGCCATTGGGAACGCCGCTCGACCACAGCTCGATCCCGTTTCAGATCAGCCAGCAAAGCGCCGCCACGATTCAGAACCTCAGTTATCAACGGGATCGGGCGGCCGACTTCCTCAAGCAGGCCGGCGAGCTCAAAAAAACGATCAACATCCTGGAGCAGCAATTCGCGTTGCAGCAGCAGCTTGCCGCCGCGACCCACGACCAGACCCAGAGCTTTCACGAGACGCTCGCCACGATCCAAGACCTGAGAGACAAGATCGCCAATTTCGACGACTTCTTCCGACCGATACGCAGCTACTTCTACTGGGAGAAGCATTGCTACGACATCCCGATATGCTATGCGTTCCGGTCCATCTATGACGCGCTCGACGGTATCGACCAGCTCACCGACAGATTTGCGCAACTCACGGCAAGTCTGGATAAGTTAGATGCCATTCAGCCGCAACTCGTGACGCTCATACCGCCCCAGATCGCCAGTCAAGAAACCAATCTCGAGTTAGCGTTGACCAATTACGCGACGAATCTCGGGATCAATTCTCAGCAGCAGTACGCGACGGAGAATGCGACCGTTCTAGGTCAAGCCTTCGACACCGCGAAGAACGATGACTCCTTTTACCTACCGCCGGAAGTGTTCGACAACGCCGACTTCAAGCGGGGTCTGAAGCTGTTTATGTCGCCGGACGGCAAGGCTGCTCGCATGATCATTTTCCACAAGGGTGATCCCGCGACACCTGCAGCTATCGCCCACATCGACCCGATCAAGAACGCGGCGTACGAAGCGGTGAAGGGCACACCGCTGGCGAACGCCAACTTCTATCTCGGCGGTACCGCCTCGACGTACAAAGACATTCAAGACAGCGCCAGATACGACCTGATGATTGTCGCCGTATCGGCGCTCAGCTTGATTCTGCTCATCATGATGATCATCACCCGAAGTCTGGTCGCCGCGATCGTCATCGTCGGCACGGTGGCGCTTTCGTTGGGCGCCTCGTTCGGGTTGTCGGTGCTGGTCTGGGAATATCTTTTCGGCATCCAGTTGTATTGGGTTGTGCTGGCGCTGGCTGTCATCCTGCTCTTGGCGGTGGGATCCGACTACAATTTGCTGTTGATTTCCCGGTTCCGAGAGGAAATCGGCGCGGGATTGAAAACGGGCATCATCCGGGCGATGGCCGGCTCGGGATCTGTGGTGACGGCCGCGGGCGTGGTATTCGCGGTTACCATGTGCTCCTTCATCTTCGGCGAGCTGCAAGTGCTCGGTCAGATCGGCACCACTATCGGTATGGGTCTGCTGTTCGACACGCTGATCGTGCGTTCGTTCATGACACCGTCCATCGCTGCGTTGCTCGGCCGGTGGTTCTGGTGGCCGCAGCGGGTTCGTCCACGCCCGGCCAGCCAGATGCTTCAGCCCTACGGATCGCGACCTGCGGTTCGTCAGCTGTTGCTGTGGGAGGACTGAGCGACACTGGCCTCGAGGTGGTGAAGTAGAACGTGTTCCAGAACCCGGTTCCGCGCCCGCTTCGCCCCTTGTTACGGTGACGCTCGTGATCTTGGATAAATTCCGGCTCGACGACCAGGTCGCCGTTATCACCGGGGCCGGCCGGGGCCTTGGAGCGGCTATCGCCGTGGCCTTCGCAGAAGTCGGCGCCGACGTCGTCATCTCATCGCGGACCGCATCCGAACTAGAGGCCGTCGCCGAGCAGGTCCGCGCGGCAGGCCGCCGCGCCCACGTCGTCGAGGCTGACCTGGCTCACGCCGAGGCAACCGCGGAGCTGGCCGGTCAGGCCGTCGACGCGTTCGGCCGCTTGGACATCGTCGTCAACAACGTCGGTGGCACCATGCCCAACGCACTGCTGACCACCTCGACCAAGGACCTCAAAAACGCTTTTGCGTTCAACGTCGCGACGGCTCACGCGCTGACCGTCGCCGCGGTGCCCTTGATGATCGAACACTCCGGCGGCGGCAGCGTCATCAACATCACCTCCACCATGGGCCGGCTGGCCGGACGCGGCTTCGCCGCCTACGGCACCGCCAAAGCCGCACTCGCCCACTACACTCGGCTGGCCGCGCTCGATCTGTGTCCCCGCGTTCGGGTCAACGCGATCGCACCAGGATCGATCGCCACCTCAGCGCTGGATGTAGTCGCCTCCAACGACGAGCTGCGCGCGCCGATGGAGCAGGCCACTCCGCTGCGTCGTCTGGGTGACCCGGTCGAGATCGCGTCCGCAGCAGTGTATTTGGCGTCGCCGGCGGGCGCCTACCTAACGGGCAAGACGCTGGAAGTCGACGGCGGCATTACCTTTCCCAACCTCGACCTGCCCATTCCGGACCTGTAGGCAACGATGGTCATTCGCGTCGCCCAGATAGGCACCGGCAACGTCGGTATGCACGCGCTACGAGCGCTGATCACTAATCCCAAGTTCGAGCTCACCGCAGTATGGGTGTCGTCGGAGGCCAAAGCCGGCAAGGACGCCGCAGAGCTTGCCGGGCTGCCGCATGCGATCGGCGTCGCCGCGTCCAGTGATCTCGACGCCGTACTCGCCACCGGGCCACAATGTGCGGTGTACACCGCGATGGCCGACAACCGGCTGCTTGAAGCACTAGACGACTACCGGCGGATCTTGACCGCCGGGGTTAATGTCGTCGGCAGCGGACCGGTGTTTTTGCAGTACCCGTGGCAGGTGATTCCACCCGACCTCATTGACCCGCTGGACGACGCTGCGCAACAAGGCAACTCGAGCCTTTTTGTCAACGGGATTGATCCCGGCTTCGCCAACGATCTGCTGCCGCTAGCTTTGGCCGGCACGTGCCAGAGCATCGAGCAGCTGCGTTGCCTGGAGATCGTCGACTACGCCACCTATGACAGCGCCACTGTCATGTTCGACGTGATGGGTTTCGGCAAGCCACTCGATGACATCCCGATGCTGTTGCAGCCCGGGGTGCTGAGTATGGCCTGGGGATCGGTGGTCCGCCAGCTCGCCGCCGGGCTGGGCATTTCACTCGACGACGTCACCGAAACCTACACCCGTACAACGGCACCGGAGGACTTCGACATCGCCTCCGGTCATATCCGTCAGGGAACCGCTGCGGGATTAAGGTTCGAGGTCAGCGGAATGGTCGGCGGCCGGCCCGCGGTCGTGCTCGAACACGTCACCCGACTGCGCGCCGATCTGTGTCCGGAGTGGCCGCAACCCGCTCAGCCGGGCGGCTCTTACCGTGTCGAGATCACCGGCGAGCCTTCCTACGCCGTTGACATCTGCTTGAGCAGCCGCCACGGCGACCACAACCATGCCGGATTGGTCGCCACCGCGATGCGCATCGTCAACGCTGTCCCAGCGGTGGTCGCCGCGCCGCCGGGCATACGGACCACCCTCGACCTTCCGCTGGTCACCGGTCACGGTCTCTATACGGCGAGCACCAACCCCATCGGGTAATTTTTCGGGTGACCTAACTTTTTCATCTTCTTCCGGAAAGACGATCGGTGGCCCAGGACACGCTGAGCCCGCCCAAACCTGGGTGGTACCTGCTTGGACCGGCGTTCGTCGCCGCGATCGCCTATGTCGACCCGGGCAACGTAGCCGCCAACGTCAGCGCCGGCGCCCAGTTCGGCTTCCGGATGCTGTGGGTCATCGTCGCGGCCAACGTGATGGCCGGCTTCGTCCAATACCTGTCCGCGAAACTTGGATTGGTCACCGGACGCTCGCTGCCCGAGGCGGTGGGGCGCCGGCTGAAACGCCCGGTTCGCCTCGCCTACTGGGCGCAGGCCGAACTGGTGGCGATGGCCACTGACGTGGCCGAAGTGGTCGGCGGTGCGATCGCGCTGAAGATCTTGTTCAATCTGCCGCTGCTGGTCGGCGGACTACTCACCGGAGCGGTGTCACTGCTACTGCTCGCGATCCAAGACCGGCGTGGACAGCACCTATTCGAGCGGGTCCTCACCGGATTCTTGATGATCATCGCCATCGGTTTCACCGCGAGCTTCTTTGTGACGACGCCGCCGCCGGGAGCTGTGATCAGCGGGCTGGTGCCCCGCTTCCAAGGCACCGAAAGCGTGCTGCTGGCGGCAGCGATCCTGGGCGCCACCGTCATGCCGCATGCTGTGTACCTGCATTCAAGTCTGGTCCGCGACCGGCACGGCCATCCCGAGGCTGGGCCACAGCGGCGCCGGCTGCTTCGGGTCAGTCGATGGGACGTCGTCTTTGCGATGATTGTCGCCGGAGCCGTGAATATGGCGATGCTCTTGGTTGCCGCGCTCAACATGCATGGTCGTGGCGATGCCTCGATCGAAGACGCTTACACCGCTGTGCACGACACGGTCAACCCGACCATCGCGGTGTTTTTCGCAGTGGGACTGTTGGCGTCGGGCTTGGCGTCGGCGTCGGTGGGCGCATACGCCGGTGCCATGATCATGCAAGGGTTGCTGCACCGGTCGGTTCCGATGCTGCTGCGCCGGCTGTTGACACTTGTTCCTGCGGCGCTCATTTTGGCGAGCGGTTTCAATCCGACTCGAGCGCTGGTGCTGTCACAGGTCGTGCTGTCGTTCGGGATACCTTTCGCGTTGCTTCCCTTGGTCCGACTGACCGGTAACCGAAGGCTGATGGGCACCGACGTGAACGGCAAGACCACCAGCGTCCTCGGCTGGGCGGTCGGCGTGCTGATTAGTCTGCTCAATGTGGCGCTCATCGTCTTGACTGTGACGGGCTGATGATGGCCGGCCGGCACGCTTACTTCGCGTATGGCTCGAACCTATGCGTTCGCCAGATGGCGCAGCGCTGTCCGGACGCGGCCAATCCTCGGCCGGCCGTCCTGGGTGACTACGACTGGCTGATCAATCAGCGCGGAGTGGCCACCGTGGAGTCGTTTGCGGGCAACCAGGTGCACGGCGTGCTGTGGCAGCTTTCCGACCGCGACCTCGCCGCCTTGGACAGCGCCGAGGGTGTCCCGGTGCGGTACCAGCGTGACCGGCTCACCGTTTCCACCGCCGACGGGTCATCACCGGCGTGGGTGTACATCGATCATCGGGTGACTCCCGGTCCACCACGGCTGGGTTACCTCGACCGCATCATCGGCGGTGCTCTTCAGCACGGGTTGCCCAGACACTGGATCGAATTCGTCCGGCGCTGGGACCCGGCCAACTGGCCGCACCGGAGGTCATCAACGGCATCGTCTGGGCCGCAGTCACTTTCGGGTTTGCTCGCCGAGCCAGGCGTCGTTGAGGTCAGCCGGCTCAGGTCGCGCTTCGGCTTTCTGGCCATTCACGGCGGTGGGCTTGAGCAGATGACCGACGTCATCGCCGAACGTGCCGCAGCGGCGACCGGCGCATCGGTGTACCTGGTGCGGCACCCCGACCGTTACCCGCACCACCTGCCGTCGGTTCGCTTCCGCGCCGAGGAGTCGTCGCGACTCGGCGAGTTCCTCGACCACGTCAGCGTCGCCGTTTCGTTGCACGGCTATGGCCGGTCAGGTTTGAGCACCCAGCTGTTGGCCGGTGGACGCAATCGCGAGCTGGCCAACCATTTGGCCCGCCACATCAAAGTTGTCGGCTATCGGGTCGTCACCGACCTCGACGCCATTCCTGTCGAACTGCGGGGCCTTCACCCACAAAACCCGGTCAACCAGGTAGAAGACGATGGCACCCAGCTAGAGCTTTCCGCCCGAATCCGGGGGATCAGCCCGCGCAGCCCTTTTCCGGGTGAGGATGGCTTGTCGCCGGTTACAGCTGGCTTGCTTCGCGGACTGGTGGCGGCGGTGAAGTCTTGGTAGTTGTGCTCTGACAGGTCGGGGGTGGGTATGGCCGCGCACGCCGCTCGTGCTTTTCGTTTCGGCGTAGGCATCCGCTCGGTCAAATCCTTCGGCGCTCTGCAAGAAAAGGCACGACGACTCGAAGACGCGGGCTTCGATGTCCTGTATCTGCCCGACCATCTCAGTGCACCGGCGCCGTTCCCTGTGCTGACCGCGATCGCCGCGGTGACGACGACGCTGCGGCTAGGGACATACGTGCTCAACGCCTGCTTTTACAAGCCGGCCCTGTTAGCTAGGGACGTGGCCGCAGTCGACTTGCTCAGCGGCGGCCGCCTCGAGGTGGGGCTTGGCGCTGGGTATGTGCGGGAGGAATTCGAGGCGGCGGAACTGCCGTACCCCAGCGCCGGCCGTCGCGTCGATTACCTCGAACATGTGACGACATATCTGAAGCAGCACCAGCCCGGTGTGCCAATCCTGATCGCGGGCAACGGAGATCGACTGCTGACGGTGGCGGCGCGGCATGCCGACATCATCGGCCTGACGGGCGCCAATGCCGACGGCATCGCTGATCCGCTGGCCGAACGCATCCGGTTTCTTCGTCATGCGGCGAGGGACCGGTTCGAGGATCTCGAGCTGAACCTGGTGATCACCGCAGTGCCCGCGACCGGATCGACTGAACCTGACTTGTCGATGACTCGTCGATACGCGCCGACGCTCTCCGAACCGGAACTGCTGGCTCTGCCCGCGGTACTGACTGGCTCACCCCGCAACATGGCGGACACGTTGCGCGGATACCGCGACAGCTTTGGTTTGACGTCGTTCACCGTGCAGGACAATCACGCCGAAAACTTCGCCAAAGTGATCGCCGAGCTGCGCTGAGCAGCCACGGTAAGCTGCCAACCGGTCGGCCCCCGGGGACCTGACGAAAATCCTTCGGTTGCTGGTCTCTGGTGGTGGCCTCGGTGGGTTGAGAACGTGATCCTGCGGATTTGGGAACGCGCGACGCCGCTGCGGCTTCGCTCGTGGGGGTTCGCTGTCCGCGCATCGCGTAACAGGTCGAACGATCGACCTGGGACGACGTCCACCTGGCGGTAGCGATATCACAAAATGTATGGTCAACTTGCCGCCTGTGGAGCTTCAGGAGGGAGCAAGGACGCCTCATCTAACAAGGAGCGTAATAGGTTTCGTGTCGAACGCGCGATGGCCAACTAACGCCGTCCGAGGCGCGGAGCACACCAGAGGTCGCGGCGGCAGTATCGAGGCCCGACTCAACCGATCCGGACAGGATCAGAGCCGTTCGTGGTGTTACGGGTGCCCGCTAGTGTGGAGTGTTCGTGCTTGTTCGGGGCGGATCGGCGTTGTGCGAGAACGAGGCGGCTTCTGGCCCGCGTTGTGGTCTGGTTTGCCTTTTCAGCATGGGCAGTGCGCGGTTCAGGTCATCGATCAGAAGGTCGGCCAGGTCGTGGGAGAAGCCGTTACGCACCACGATTCGCAATACCGACAGGTCCTTGCGGTTCGCCGGGAAGGTGTAGGCCGGCACCAGCCAGCCCCGTTCTCGAAGTGCCGCCGAGACATCAAATACGGAATAGACCGAGTCCGGATCGGCCAGGGTGAAGGCGAACACCGGCAGTTGCCGCCCGTCGGTGAGCAGCCGGAACGGGCCTACGGACCCAATTCGGTCAGCCAAGCCAGCCGCGACATCCCGACTGTACTGCTGCACACTGCGATATCCATCCCTGCCCAGCCGGACAAAGTTGTAATACTGAGCTGCGACTTGCGCGCCGGGGCGGGAAAAGTTCAACGCGAAGGTCGGCATGTCACCGCCGAGGTAGTTGACCCGAAATACCAGATCCTCTGGCAGCGCGTCGGCATCGCGCCATAGAACCCACCCAACACCCGGGTACACGAGACCGTACTTGTGGCCGGAGGTGTTGATCGACGCCACCCGCGGCAGCCGGAAATCCCAATCCAGGTCGGGATCGCAGAACGGTGCGATCATCGCGCCGGATGCGCCGTCGATATGCACCGGAATATCCCAACAACGTTCCTGTTGCAACCGGTCCAAGGCCGCACAGATCTCGGCGACCGGTTCATAGCTGCCGTCGAAGGTCGAGCCGAGCACGGCGATGACGCCGATCGTGTTCTCATCGCAACGCTTCACCGCTTCTTCGGCACTCAGATGGAAGCGATCGTTGTCCATCGGCACCAGTCGGGCTTCCACATCCCAGTAGTTGGCGAACTTCTCCCAGCACACCTGCACGTTGATACCCATCACCAGATTCGGTCGCGTTCGGTCAGAGTGGGTGTGCTGCCAGCGGCGTTTCATCGCAAGTCCGGCGAGCATGCACGCCTCGCTGGAACCAGCCGTAGAACAGCCGGTCGGGTTTGCCGGATCGGGGGCATGCCACAGTTCGGCCAGCATTCGCACGCACCTACGCTCTAGCTCGGCGGTGCGCGGATACTCGTCCTTGTCGATCATGTTTTTGTCGAAGCATTCGCTCATCAGGGTGCGCGCCTGCGGCTCCATCCACGTGGTAACGAATGTTGCCAGGTTCAATCGCGCATTTCCGTCCAGCATCAACTCGTCGTGCACCAGCTGGTAGCTCGTGTCTGCATCGAGTTCACCGTCTGGCATCGTGTTACGCGAAACGCGGATCGGTTCCCGGGTGAAAATGGGATTGACCGCAACCTCGTTACGGCCGCTCGGGTCCGACGCAGATGGATGTGACAACGGCATCGCAGAACTCCTGCATCGTTTCGACTTCCCGCGGGATACCACATCGCTACGCCCGAACGTCGGGCGGCGCAACACCGCCTCTCTCTAACCAATGGCAACCGAATTGTGTTCGGCAATCGGGAGGCGCGTTTGTGGCGGCCCATGCTCGACACGGATCGTCTCCCATGAATCGGTTTGGTGACTCGAATGGGCGCGGACAACTCAGGCCGAGCACCCGGCTACAAGCGGCCTCGCGCGACCGGGGCGCGTCCGTGCGGCTGTGTCGGGCGCTCGGTTGTCACCGATGATGCGGGGATCGGCCGGGTGATTGGGTTGCCCGGGGTCACGGTGATCGACTCTCCGTAGTGGGCCAGGTGCAATGGTTCACCCGCATGCAGGGTGTAGGTCGCGCCGGATGTCGTGATCTCGACGGCGAGGCGTCGCGTCTGCATGGTGACGGTGAAGGCGAGCCGGGTCAGCGCGTCGGGCAGGCGCGGGGCGAACGTGAGGGTGCCGTTTTGGTCTCGCATGCCGGCCAGCCCGGCGATCAGGGCGATCCAGCTGCCGGCAAGGGCGGCCATATGCAGCCCGTCGCGGGTGTTGTGTTCCAGGTCGTCGAGGTCCATCAGGGCGGCCTCGCCAAGATAGTCATACGCCAGCGCGGTGTACCCGACTTCGGCGGCGATGACCGCCTGGGTGCAGGCGGACAGCGAGGAGTCCCGGACGGTGAGCGGTTCGTAGTAGGCGAAGTTGCGGGCCTTCTGTTCGGGGGTGAAGGCGTCGGTGCGGCGGTGCATGGCCAAGACCAGGTCGGCTTGTTTGGCCACTTGTTTGCGGTACAGGTCGAAGTACGGGTAGTGCAGCAGCAGCGGGTACTGGTCGGCCGTGGTGGCGGCGAAGTCCCAGATCTGGTGGGCGGTGAAGCCGTCGGCCTGCGGGTGCACACCGAGCGCCTCGTCGTAGGGGATGTACATGGCCTCGGCGGCCTGTCGCCACCGGGTGGTCTCCTCGTCGTCGATGCCGAGCGTGCTGGCGAGGTCGGGGTGGCGGGCGGCGGCGTCGGCAGCGGCGCGCAGGTTCTGCTGCGCCATCAAGTTGGTGTAGACGTTATTATCGGCGACGGCGCTGTACTCGTCGGGGCCGGTCACCCCGTCGATGCGGAAGCGGCCGTCGGTGTCATGGTGACCGAGGGACGCCCACAGCCGGGCGGTTTCGGTCAGGAGTTCGGCGCCGATGTCACGTTCGAAAGCGCGGTCGCCGGTGGTGTCGCAGTAGCGGATGACGGCGTCGGCGATGGCGGCGTTGATGTGAAACGCATCGGTGCCTGCCGGCCAGTAGCTGGAGCATTCTTCGCCGTGGATGGTGCGCCACGGGAACGCGGCACCGGTCAACCCGAGCTGGGTGGCGCGTGCGGTGGCCATCGGGAGGGTGGAGTGTCGCCAGCGCAGCGCGTGGGCGGCGGCATCGGGGGCGACTTGAGTCAGCACCGGCAACACGTAGGCTTCGGTGTCCCAGAAGCTGTGCCCGTTGTAGCCGGGTCCGGTGAGTCCTTTCGCGGGGATCGCCCGGCCCTCCGCCCGGGCACCGGCCTGTAGTAGGTGAAACAGCGAGAACCGCACCGCCTGTTGGATCTCGGGATCGCCGTCGAGTTCGATGTCGGCACGCGCCCAGAATTCGTCGAGGAAGGCGCGCTGTGCGGCGCGCAGACCGTCCCAGCCGGTTTGTTGTGCGGCGGCCAGGGCGGCGTCGGCCTGATCGCGCACCGCGGGAAGCGAGCGGGTTCCTGACCAGCCGTAGGCGACAAACTTGTCCAGGCGTAGCCGCTGCCCGGGTTCGAGTTTTGCCGTGATGGTCACCCGGCCCAGATGCGGGAAGCTTTCGGACTGCACCCCGCTGATGCCAGGTCCGTCGACGACGTGCTCCATCACCGCGGCGATGCACAGCGCGCTGCGGTCGGTGGAATGGACCAGCCCCGCGCGGGTGCCCTTCGCTGCGTGTTCTTCGCCGATCAGCGGCGGGGGATCTGCCGGCCCCGCCCTCGGGTCAGCGGCCGGCTTGGGCAGCGCTTCGTTGGCGACGAGCTCGGACTGGATCACCACCCGCACCGGACGTTCGATGGCCTCGACCTGATAGCGGATCGCGCCGATCGAACGCTGAACCAGCGACACCAGCCGGGTCGAGGACACCCGCACCGCGCAATCGGCCGGAGATAACCAGTCGGTGCGCCGATGTAGTACTCCGTCGCGGAAGTCGAGGCGCCACTCGTGAGCATTGAGCCGGCCGTAGGTGACGTCGAAGGGTTCGTCGTCGACGAGCAGGCGGATCAGCTTGCCGTTGGTCACATTGGTGATCGTCTGCCCAGACTCCGGGTAGCCGTAGCCGGGCTCGGCATACGGCAGGGTCCGCAAGTCGTGAACCCCGTTGAGGTAGCTGCCCGGCAATCCGTGTGGCTCGCCCTCGTCGAGGTTTCCCCGCCAACCGATGTGCCCATTGGACAGTGCGAACAGCGATTCGGTCTGCGCGAGCACCTCCAGGTCGAGCCCTGCACAACGCAGACACCAGGGTTCGACCGTGAATGTGGGATGGTTGATCATCGGTGACTCATCAGATCCGCCAGGTCGGTAACCACCGTAGCGGCGCCGTGCGCGACGAGTTGATTGGCTTGCCCGACCCGGTCTTCGACGAACGGTGCGTTCGCGCGCTCGGCCCGCGTCTTCAGGTAGGAGTCGAGCGTCTCCTGCCATGCCGCGGCGTGCACCAGGGCGGTGTCGGTGATCACACCGTCGAGATCGAACAAACACGCCGAGATCTGCGGTGGCAGCCCCAACGCTTCCATCTCAGCAGTCTGCACCCTCAGCAGTCTGCACCCCTACCGTTGCTGCCCGCCGAAGAACCCGCGCGCACATCAGCGTCGCCTATTTCCGAGTCGTCGATGCGGTAGGTCGATGGTCGCCATCGAGAATGTCAACGCCGCAACCCTACCCCGCCACTTGCCTCAACATCGGCGCTTGATGCGCAGCCGGTGTAGGAGGCGACGGGACGTGCACCGGCCGTGTCGGTACGACGTCGTGGGCGGCCGCGCATAATGGCCCTGTGGCCAGCACTGGACGATCATCCTCGGAGCCGCCCGGTGCTGCCGATAGACCGCAGCAGAGCGGGCGGATCGTGGTCGGCGTCGACGGATCGCAAGGATCGTTGAACGCCCTAATGTGGGCGTTTGGGGAGGCACGGGCACGCAAAATCCCCGTCCACGCGGTCCTTGCATGGCAGTACCACCCGAGTTGGGTCGACCCCGGGCTGGGCAGCATGTTCCCATTGGGCTATAGGCCAGAGGACCGCGTGCCTCCAGACGAGTTCACTAGTGCGGCTGCTGCAGTGAAAAGCATGTTGGGCGCCGCTGTCAGCAAGGCCATCGAATCCGACCCGGACAACGCAACGGATCCGGTCCAGATCACGCAGGAGACGGTGGAAGGTCACGCCGCCCAAGTGCTTCTCGAGAACGTTATCGCCTGCGACCTGATGGTGGTCGGTTCTCACGGCCACGGCGGATTCGTCAGGGCGATACTCGGCTCCGTCAGCCACCACGTCGTGTCCCACTCGCGGTGCCCCGTGGTGGTCGTCCCCGCTCCGCAACGGACGGCGAAAGGCTAGTTCGTATGGGGCGCTGGGCTCCTCGCTCACATGTGTGGGTTGCCGGATAATTCTGCCGACACAGCACCATGGCGGCCGGCAGCTGCGAGAAGATCAAGAGATGACCGATGAAGTCCCGGACTCCGACGCCTTCGCTCGTATAGTGCAGGCCGCCTATCACCAAGTCCGCCAAGGCACTCCACGGGCAATCCCGGAGGTCGAGGAGCGGCTCCGCAGGAAGTTGGAGTCGCACGGCGTCACGTTGACCACCGACATCGTGCGCGCCTTGGCGTTCGCGATAGTGAAGGGCAGGGATCTCTAACCGTTGATTGCGTCGCTGGTGCCGCTCAACTCAGCATCGCCGCGAGCACGGTGGCCTCGCTGATGTCCACGGCCTTGCTTGCCGTGAGCAGAGTCAGGTTTTTTCGGTCCTTCGCCAACGTTCGAAGATGCGCCAGCGCCTCGGCGCGTTCGGGTTCGGTCAGCTCTTGCCGGTAGCGCCGGGTGAACTCCGGGAACCGTTCTGGGTCGTGGTGGTACCACTTGCGCAGCTCGGTGGAGGGGGCAACTGTCTTGCACCACTCATCCAGGTCCGCCTTCTCCTTGGTTAAGCCGCGCGGCCAGATCCGGTCCACCAGCACGCGGTTTCCGTCCCCGCGGGCCGGGGCGTCATAGACCCTGCGCACCTGCACCTTGTGTGTGCTCATCTGCTGCCTCCTCCCGGCGGCCGTCCCGACCTCTCCTCTCGGGCGGGTCAGGCGACAGCCCCGCCGGAGCGGAGCGGTGCGACCGCATCTTCTCGACCTTCTTGAACTATCCCCTCGATCCGGCGCGCTGACTAGTGCGTGCCGCCATGTGCGCGGAGGCAGGGGACTTGTCGAAGGTCAGTCCTCGCGGTGGATCAGTGCACCCAGCACGTCACGGTGGTAGCGGGAGATCACGTCCAGTTGAATACCTTTGGGGCACACCGCGGTACATTCGCCGATCTGAGTGCAGCCGCCGAACCCCTCGGCGTCATGCTGGTCGATCATGGCGAGCGCGCGGGTGCGGCGTTCGGCCTGGCCCTGCGGCAGGTCGCCGAGGTGGGTGATCTTGGCGCCCAGGAACAACGCCGCTGAACCGTTGGGGCAGGCCGCGACGCACGCGCCGCAGCCGATGCAGATCGCCGCGTCGAACGCGCTGTCGGCACGCGTTTTGGGCACCGGTACGGCCTGCGCGTCGGGAGCCGCGCCAGTCGGTGCGCTGACGTATCCGCCGGTCGCGATGATCCGGTCGAACCCGCCGCGGTCGACGATGAGGTCCTTGACGACCGGAAACGGTGTGGCACGCCATGGTTCGACATCGATCACGTCCCCGTCGGCGAAGCTGCGCATGTAGAGCTGGCAGGTCGTGATCAGTTCCTGCGGCCCGTGCGCGACGCCGTTGATGACCAACCCACACGCCCCACAGATGCCTTCACGGCAGTCGCTGTCGAACGCGATCGGATCCTCACCGGCGTGGGTGAGCCGTTCGTTGAGGACGTCGAGCATCTCGAGGAACGACATGTCCGGCGAGATGTCGGCCACCGGGTAGGGGATCATCGCGCCCTTCTCACCCGGTCCCTTCTGGCGCCAGACGTGCAGGGTGAGGTTCACGTGTAGCTCCGTTGCTTCATCTCGACGGAGCGGTATTCGAGGTGTTCGCGGTGCAGCACCGGGGGGTGGCCCGCGCCGGTGAATCCCCAGGCGGCGACGTAGGCGAACCGGTCGTCGTTGCGCAGCGCCTCGCCGTCGGCGGTTTGGTATTCGACTCGGAAGTGGCATCCGCAGGACTCTTCGCGGTGCAGCGCGTCGATGCACATCAGCTCCGCCAACTCGAAGAAGTCGGCCACCCGGCCCGCCCGCTCCAGGGCCTGGTTCAGCTCGGCGTTCTCACCAGTGACCGTGACGCTGCGCCAGAACTGCGCCTTGAGCTCGCGCACCCGCTCGATCGCGTCAGTCAGGCCCGCCTGCGTGCGTTCCATGCCGCAGCGGTCCCACAAAATGGTGCCGAGTTCCCGGTGAAACGAACCGACGGTGCGGTCGCCGTCGATGGACAACAAGGTCTCAATCCGGCCACGGACCGCCTCGGTGGCCTCGCGCGCGGCCGGATGCGCGGCGTCGACCGGCTCAAACGGCGCCCCGGCCAGGTAGTCGGTAATGGTGGCGGGCAGTATGAAGTAGCCGTCGGCCAGACCCTGCATCAGCGCGCTCGCGCCGAGCCGGTTGGCACCGTGATCGGAGTAGTTGGCCTCGCCGATCACAAACAGGCCCGGAATGGTGCTTTGCAGGTCGTAGTCGACCCACAGTCCGCCCATCGTGTAGTGCACCGCGGGGTAGATCCGCATCGGCCGCCGGTACGGGTCCTCGCCGGTGATCTGCCGGTACATCTCGAAGAGGTTGCCGTAGCGGTCCTCGATCACCGGGCGGCCCAGCCGCGCCAGGGCGTCGGCGAAGTCCAGGTAGACACCCAGCCCGGCCGGGCCGACGCCGCGGCCGTCGTCGCACGCCTTCTTGGCGGCGCGGGACGCGACATCGCGCGGGACAAGGTTGCCGAACGCCGGGTAGCGGCGCTCCAGGTAGTAGTCGCGGTCGGACTCGGGAATCTCGCCGGGGTGACGGTCGTCGCCGCGCTTGGCGGGCACCCAGATCCGCCCGTCGTTGCGCAGCGACTCGCTCATCAACGTCAACTTGGACTGGTGCTCGCCGCTGACCGGGATGCAGGTCGGGTGGATCTGGGTGAAGCACGGGTTGGCGAACAGCGCGCCCCTGCGGTGCGCACGCCAGGTGGCGGTGACGTTGCAGCCCATCGCGTTGGTGGACAGGAAATACACGTTGCCGTAGCCGCCGGTGGCGAGCACGACAGCGTCGGCGAAATGGGTCTGGATCTCGCCGGTCGTCATGTCACGCACAATCACCCCACGCGCTCTCCCGTCGGCGACGATCAGGTCAAGCATCTCGTGACGCGCATGCACGTCCACGGCGCCCGCCTTGACCTGCCGCTGCAGCGCCTGGTATGCGCCGAGCAGCAGCTGCTGGCCGGTCTGCCCGCGGGCGTAGAAGGTGCGCGAGACCTGCACGCCGCCGAACGAGCGGGTGTCGAGCAGACCGCCGTACTCACGTGCGAACGGCACACCCTGGGCGACGCATTGGTCAATGATCGACCCGCTCACCTCGGCGAGACGGTAGACGTTGGATTCGCGGGAACGGAAGTCGCCGCCCTTGACGGTGTCGTAGAACAGCCGATAGACGCTGTCCCCGTCGTTGCGGTAGTTCTTCGCCGCGTTAATCCCGCCCTGCGCGGCGATGCTGTGCGCGCGGCGGGGACTGTCCTGATAACAAAAGCTGGTAACCCGATAGCCCGCCTCCCCCAGCGTCGCCGCGGCCGACGCTCCGGCCAGGCCGGTGCCGACGACGATCACCGACAGCGCGCGCCGATTCGCCGGGCTGATCAACCGGGCGTGGAACTTGCGGGTGTCCCAGCGCTCCTCGAGTGGGCCCGGCGGCGCCTTCTGATCGGAGATCGGATCCCCCACCGTGTAGTAGCCGGTGGACACGCCGGTCTGCGCGCTGCTCACCGGCCCACCCACCCGAACAGCACCGAGTACGGGACGACCAGGAAGCCGGCCGTGATCACCACCGCCACCACAACCGCGGCGACGTTGAGGTGCCGACGCCGCCGGACACTGGTATTGGCGCCCAGCGTCGCGAACGCGCTCCAAACCCCGTGCCGCAGATGGAACCCCACCGCGATCAGGGCGATTGTGTAACTGGCGACCACCCACCAGATCTGAAAGCCGTCCACCAGCCGCACGTACGGGCTCGGCGACGCTCCGCCCGGGTGAACGGTGTTGGTGGTCAGGTGCAGCAGGTGATAGACGATGAACGCCGCCACCGTCACTCCGCCCCAGCGCATCGTGAACGACGCGTAGCTGCGCTGGACACCGCGGCGGGCCCGGGTGCTCTCATAACGCCAGCCGCCGCGCCCCACGGTCGCCGCGCAAGCGCGTTTCCACAAGACCAATGCCGCAGCGATGTGGATCACCATGCTGACCACCAGCACGATCCGGACCAGCCACAGGGCGCCGGCGTAGGGCAGGAATGGTTCACCCACGGTGCGGAGATGGTGCGCGTAGTCGTCGAAGGCCGCGCGCCCGGAGAACACCTTGAGGTTGCCGTACATGTGCACCAGCAAAAACAGCACCATGATCAGCCCGGAGATCGCCATCGCCGCCTTGAGCGCCACCGTCGACCGCAGCGCCGACGCGCGGCGCCGCTGAGCCACGGTCAGAGACTGGGCCGTCACCTCCCGCATGGTAGGCGCGGACGCCCCGTCCCGGGATGCGGAGATTCGGATTACTCCAATCCGCCGGGCGTAAAATTCCCGCCATAAGCTTGTCCGGGGTAGTGAGATGACGGCGTAGCCGTGACCGACGTATCGGAGGTCGGCAACCAGCCGGTGCGGATGCCGGAACAATCCGGCGCGGATACCGATGATCTGCGGGCCGGTCTGGCCGATCTCGCCGGTCTGGTTGCGGATACGCTCGGGCTCGAGGAGCTGCTGGCCCGAGTGGCCACCCACGCGGTGCACGCCATTCCCGGGGCAGAGGGTGCCGGGTTGACGTTGCTGCGTGCTGACAGTGCGGACAACCGGGTGGAGGTTCTGGCCGCTAGCGCCCCGGTCGTACACCAGATCGACGAGATCCAATACGTCGAGGTCAACGAGGGCCCCTGCATCACGGCGGCGCTGGAACGGCGAACCGTGCGGTCGGGGTCACTGGGCGGCGAGGAGCGTTGGCCGCTTTTCGGCCCGCGGGTGGGACGCCTCGGCGTGCAGAGCGTGCTGTCCCTGCCGCTGCTGCTGCCCGGCCAGGTAGTCGGTGCCATCAACGTCTACGCCCACAGCAAGGACGCCTTCACCGAAGGCGCCGCCGAACTGGGTGAACTATTCGCCGCCCCGGCCGCCGTCGCGGTACACAACGCCCAGGTGCTGGCCCTGGCTCGTACCTTGACCGTTCAGCTGCAGACAGCGCTCTCCAGCCGACCGGTCATCGACCAGGCCATCGGCATCCTGCGCGCCCGTACCGGAGGAACCGCCGACGAGGCGTTCGACCGGCTGCGCAGGATCAGCCAGGCCGAAAACACCAAACTCGCGGTGGTTTCACGACACATCGTCGACGAAGCGGTGCGCCGCGCCCGCGCCAGGCACGTCGGACCATGACGAGCAGGAGCGTTGCGTACAGGCACGCTCCGACACGACACAGGCCGACGTGAGCTGGCACATCGGGGTAGGTTCATTGGTGCTGAGACCTTCAGCCAGTCCGGGATGAGGTCGGCTGCCCGCCGCTGATCTCGCCGAGCATCAGTCTGCGCCCGTACACACCGGTGAACCCCACTCGCCGGGAATTCCCATGACATCTCAGAACGACGCCGCCCTCAGCAAACTCACCGGCACCGGCATGACGGTCACGAATGCCACTGACGACATGCGCGGGCGCAAGGTGACGGACAAGGACGGCAAGGACGTCGGCGAGGTGCACGACGTGTTCGTCGACCACCGCGAACGCAAGGCCCGCTTCTTGCTCGTCAAACACGGCGGTTTCCTCGGTGTCGGCGAAAAGAAGTCTGTAATTCCGGTCGACGCGATCAGCCGGACCACCAGCGATGACGTCTACATCAACGCCACCCGTGACCACATCGCCGAGGCGCCCGACTATGACCCGGACCTGGTCAACGAGCGCAGCTACCAGAGCGGCATCTACGGCTACTACGGCTGCGCGCCCTACTGGTCAGCCGGCCACGCCTATCCGGCTTCAATCTCTAATGCGAGGTCCGATGGCCTAGATGGCGGCAAGGTACCCGGCGAGAGTTAGGTGCGGTTGTGCTCACGGCAGCTTGGCTACGGTAAGCAATATCGCCGAGTCTTCCAGTGCCTCCAGGCTGTGACGAGCGTCGGGCACCTTCAACAGATCACCAGACCGGCCCTCCCAGGACTGGCCCTGCGACGTCAGGCGGACCCGCCCGCGCAACACGTGCACGGTGGCCTCCCCGGGGTTATTGTGCTCGCCCAACTCGCTGCCTTTGAGCATGCCGACCACCGTCTGGCGCAGCACCCGTTCATGACCGCCGACGACAGTGTCGGCGGCGGGTCGCCCGCCGTGGGCGGCAGCCAGTTCGAGCTGCTGCGCGGCCAGGGCATCAAGAGAGATCCGTTGCATGGCTTTCAGTATGGGTGCTGATGACCGAACTGGGCGATCGCAGCCAGCGGGCACCCGACGCCTCGCGGACGGGATGGATCGCGTGACACGGTCATATGAACGGCGTAGCGTCGAACTCGCTGAGCAGCAGCCGTTCCGGGTCCCGGGCGCCGCCAACCACGCCGCACCCCCGTCAGCGAAACCGCATCGCCGGAAGCCCCACAGTTGTCGAATCCTGGTCTGCGCCTTATCCGTACCGTCGCCCGAGAGTGCGTCGCGCGGGACCGAACCGTTGATCGTTTGCCACGACACACTTTGACCGAGCCGAGGCCTCGCCCATGACAAGCGGCTGCCATCCGCCCGAGACGCGCATCACCCCGGAGGCGGTAGCGAGCTTTCGCTCGCAACTCACCATCGGCGAGGACGTGGTAGACCCGAACACGTGGGCCGGTTCGGTGCCGGTCGTGCACGGCATCGCGCCCCGCGTCCGGGTCGGACAGACCAAGTGGTTCAACCTGCTGTGGTTACTGCCGATCGGATTCGTTGGCCTCATCGTCGCGGTCGCAGCCGGCAAGGGTCTGCGGAACATGACCTCGGTGCAGCACTTCATCGCCAGCTACCCGGGCACCGTCGCCTCAGCCACCGCCATCGCCCATCCGGGACTGCCGATCTGGGTTGGGGTACAGCATTTCTTCAACCTGTTCCTGCTGATCTTCATCATCCGCTCCGGAATTCAGATCCTCAGCGATCATCCGCGGCTGTACTGGACCCGGCACAGCACTCCGGGCCGCGACTGGTTCCGCATCCAGAAACCGGTTCCCGCCGACCCGCTGTGGACGGCGAAGAAGGATTCCATCAGCCTGCCCGGCCAGGTCGGGCTGCCCGGCATCCGGCATTCGATCGGGCTGGCCCGCTGGTGGCATTTGGGCGCGGACACCCTGTGGCTGCTCAACGGCGCGGTGTTCTACGTGCTGCTGTTTACCACCGGGCAGTGGCGGCACGTGGTGCCCACCAGCTGGTCCGTGATCCCGAATTCGGTGTCGGTGATGATCCAGTATCTGTCGCTGCGGTGGCCGGTCGAGAACGGCTGGGTGGCCTACAACAGCCTGCAACTGATCGCCTACTTCATCACCATCTTCATCGCCGCCCCGCTGGCGTTGGTGACCGGACTGGGCATGTCCCCGGCGTTGTCGACCCGGTTCAAGCCGATCAGCAGGCGGTTCAGCATTCAGCTGGCCCGCTCGCTGCACTTTCTGGTGCTGTGCTGGTTTCTGTTCTTCATCATCATCCACGTCACGCTGGTGTTCACCACGGGTCTGCTGCGCAACCTCAACCACATCTTCGCCGGGCGCGACGCGACGGACTGGGTCGGTTTCGCGGTCTTCGCCGCCTCGATGGTGGTGGTCGTGGTGGGCTGGGTGGCGGCCACCCCGTTCACGCTGCGTCACCCGCGGGTGGTGCAGCGGGTGGGCTTCGCGCTGATCGGACCGGTGCAACGGCTCTTCGAACAGCTCGACGCGACGCCCGGGGAGTACACGGAGAAAGACATCTCCCCCTACTTCTGGCACAACGGCGAGTACCCCGACTCACCGGAGTACACCGCTTTGTTCGACGGGCACTTCGCCGACTACCGGCTGCGCATCAACGGCCTCGTCGAGCACCCGGTCGAGCTCACCCTGGCTCAGCTGCGGGCGCTGCCCCACCATGAGCAGATCACCCAGCACTTCTGCATCCAAGGCTGGTCGGGTGTCGCGAAGTGGGGCGGGGTGTCGATGCAAACCATCCTCGACCTGGTCCACCCCGCGCCCGAGGCGAAATGGGTGGTGTTCTACTCGCTGGGCGACGGCCCCGACGGGGGCATCTACTACGACGCGCACCCCATCGAGCAAATGAGCAACCACCTCACCATGCTCGCTTACGACATGAACGACGAACCGCTCTCCTTCGGACACGGTGCGCCGCTGCGGCTGCGCAACGAGATCCAACTCGGATTCAAAATGGTGAAGTGGATCAAGGGCATCGAGTTCGTCGCGCACTTCTCCGAGGTCGGCGGCGGGTATGGCGGCTACAACCAAGACCACGAGTTCTTCGGCTACCGGCAAACCATCTAGCCGATCCGACCAAGAGCAGATAAGAACAGGACCGAATATGACTACCAAACAGCAAACATTTGTGATCGTGGGCGCAGGCCTGGCCGGCGCCGGAGCGGCCGAGGCGCTGCGCAGCGACGGTTTCACCGGCCGGGTCGTGCTGCTCGGCGAGGAAACCGAACGCCCCTACAACCGGCCCCCGCTGTCCAAGGACTACCTGCAGGGCAAGTCCGAGAAGGACAAAATCTACGTCCACCCCAAAGGCTGGTACGCCGAGCACGACATCGAGCTGCGGCTTGACACCCGGGTGACCGGTCTGGACCTCGCCGCCCACCGCGTCAGCGTCACCGGCGGTGAGCAGATCGGCTACGACAAGCTGCTGCTGGCGACCGGGTCGGACGTGCGCCGCCTGAAGGTGCCCGGCGCCGAGTTCGACGGTGTGTACTACCTGCGTGGCCTCGCCGACTGCGAAGCCATCAAGGCCGCGTTCGCCGCCGCCGGGCGGGTGGCGATCATCGGAGCGGGGTGGATCGGGCTGGAAACCGCCGCCGCCGCGCGCGCCGCCGACTGCGAGGTCACCGTGATCGAGATGGGCGAGCTGCCGCTGCTCACGGTGATGGGCCGCGAGGTGGCCGAGATCTACGCCGCCCTGCACCGCGCCCACGGCGTCACCCTGCGGCTGGGCGCCGGGGTCGAAGAAATCACCGGCACGAACCGCCGCGCCACCGGGGTGCGCCTGACCGACGGCAGCGTGATCGATGCCGACGCCGTCGTGGTCGGCGTGAGCATCACCCCCAACATCGCATTGGCCGAGGCGGCCGGGCTGCACGTCGACAGCGGCGTCCTCGTCGACGAACACCTGGCCACCTCCGACCCCGACGTCGTCGCGGCCGGGGACGTCGCCAACGCCTACTACCCCCACCTGCACACCCACCTGCGCCTGGAGCACTGGTCGGCCGCGCTCAACCAGCCAGCGGTGGCCGCGGCCACCATGCTCGGGCGCGACGCGGCCTATGACCACGTGCCCTACTTCTTCTCCGACCAGTACGAGATGGGCATGGAGTACTCCGGCTACGTCGCGAAGGGCAACTACGACGAGGTGGCCTTCCGCGGCGACCCGGCCACGGGTGAATACGTCGCCTTCTGGCTGCACGACGGTCGGGTGCTGGCCGGCATGAACGTCAACGTCTGGGACGTCACCGACACGATCGCCGCCCTGGTCCGCTCCGGCCAGCCGGTCGACCGGACCAAGCTCGCCGACCCCGACGTGCCCCTGGACCAGGTCACGGATGTGCCCGTGACCGGGGCACGACGATGACCACGCCGATGACCGCTCAACAGCTCGACCTCGCCGCCCGCCTGGCCACTCAGCTGCGGGTGGACTCGATCCGCTGCAGCACCCAGGCCGGCTCCGGACACCCCACCTCCTCATTGTCGGCCGCCGACCTGATGGCCGTGCTGATGATCGGGCACCTGCACTACGACTGGCACCAGCCCGACCTGCCGGCCAACGACCACCTGATCTTCTCCAAGGGACACGCCTCGCCGCTGCTGTACTCGATGTTCCGGGCGGCCGGCGTCATCGACGAGAACGAGTTGATCAAGACCTACCGGCAGCTCGGCGCCCGGCTGCAAGGACACCCCACCCCGGTGCTGCCCTGGGTGGACGTGGCCACCGGCTCCCTGGGCCAGGGACTGCCCGACGCGGTCGGCGTCTGCCTGGCCGGAAAGTACCTGGACAAGCTGCCCTATCGCGTGTGGGTGCTGTGCGGGGACAGCGAGACCGCGGAAGGTTCCATCTGGGAAGCCCTGGACAAGGCCAGCTACTACCAGCTCGGCAACCTCACCGCCATCATCGACATCAACCGGCTGGGTCAGCGCGGCCCCACCGAACTGGAATGGGACCTCGAGAGCTACGCCGCCCGGGTGCACGCCTTCGGCTGCCAGCCGCTGATCGTCGACGGCCACGACCTTTCCGACATCGACCGCGCGCTGACCCAAGCCCGCGCCGGCGGGGATCAGCCGACGGTGCTGTTGGCCAAGACCATCAAGGCCAAGGGTGTGCCCGAGATTGAGGACAAGAACGGCTGGCACGGTAAGGCCCTGCCGCCGGACATGGCCGAGCGGGCCGTCGCCGCCCTGGGCGGGCCCAGCGACCTGCACATCACGACACAGCATCCAGCCGCCGGGATGCCGGCCATCACACCGCACCCGGCCGCGACGATCACGCTGCACACCTACGAGCTGGGTGAGAAGGTGGCGACCCGGGTGGCGTTCGGCGCCGCCATCGCCGCGCTGGCGGCCCGCCCGGAGGTCGTCGTCCTCGACGGCGAGGTCGGCAACTCCACCCACGCCGACGAATTTCAGAAGGTCTGCCCGCAGCGTTACTTCGAGGTGTTCATCGCCGAGCAGCAACTGGTGGCCACCGCGGTCGGGCTCGCCGTGCGCGGCTACATTGCGTTCGCGTCCACGTTCGCCGTGTTCTTCGCCCGCGCCTATGACTTCATCCGGATGGCCGGCATCTCGCAGGTGAACATCCGCCTGGTCGGCTCGCACGCCGGCGTCGAGATCGGGCAGGACGGGCCGTCGCAGATGGCGTTGGAGGACCTGGCCGCGCTGCGCGCCGTGCACGGCTCGGTGGTGCTGTACCCGACCGACGCCACCTGCACCGCGAGCCTGGTCGCCACCATGGCCGACACCGCGGGCATCGTGTACCTACGCACGACCCGCGGTGCCTACCCGGTGCTCTACCCGCCCGGCGAGGAATTTCCCCTCGGCGGATCCAAGGTCCACCGCGCCGGCCCCGCCGATCAGGTCGCCCTGATCGGCGCCGGTGTGACGCTGCACGAATGTCTGGCCGCCGCAGACGAACTCGCCGCCGCAGGCATCCCCGCGCGGGTCATCGACGCCTACTCGGTCAAACCCATCGACCGTGCCACCCTCATCGACGCCTGCTTGGTGACCGGCAGCCGGCTGGTGGTGGCCGAGGACCACTACCCCGAAGGTGGGCTGGGCAGCGCTGTGCTGGAGGCGCTGGCCAACGCCGGCGTGCCGCCGCTGCAGGTCGCCCACCTGGCCGTGCACGGGCTGCCCGGCTCGGGCACGCCGGCGCAACTGCTCGACACCGCCGGCATCTCCGCATCCCACATAACCGACGCCGCCCGCCGGCTCGTCGCGCCGACCCGCACACACCAGGAGGTTCCCATGAAGCCGACCCAGCAACTCCACGAGGCCGGCCAAAGCCTGTGGCTGGACAACATCACCCGCGGCCTGCTCGACACCGGCACGCTCGCGAACTACATCGGCGAGTACTCGATCACCGGGCTCACCTCCAACCCCACCATCTTCGACAAGGCCATCGAAGCCGGCGCCGACTACGACTACGACATCGCAGTTTTCAAAGCTGCCGGCGCGACCGACGAGGAGGTGTTCTTCGAACTCGCGCTAAGCGACCTGCGGCGCGCCGCTGACCTGTTCGCGCCGGCCTACCAGCGCAGCGACGGCGTGGACGGGTGGGTTTCGCTCGAGGTCTCCCCGCTGCTGGCCCGCGACACGAAAGCCACCATCACTCAGGCGGTCGCATTGCACGCCAAGGCCGACCGACCCAATGTGCTCATCAAGATCCCCGGCACCGTCGAGGGTTTGCCCGCCATCGAGGAATGCACCTTCGGAGGGCTGCCGATCAATGTGACGCTGCTGTTCTCCGCCGAGCAGTACCTGGCCGCGGCCGAGGCGTACCTGCGCGGCATCGAGCGGCGGGTTCGGGCCGGTCTGGACCCCGCCGTGACGTCGGTGGGCTCGGTGTTCGTCAGCCGCTGGGACACCGCAGTGGCCGATAAGGCTCCCCGCGAGCTGCGCGACCGCCTGGGCGTCGCGGCCGCCACACTAGCCTACCGGGCCTATCGGGACCTGCTCGACTCGCCGCGTTGGGGCCGGCTGGCCAACGAGGGGGCCCGCGCGCAGCGGCTGCTGTGGGCCAGCACGTCTACCAAGAACCCCGACGCCCCCGACACGCTCTACGTGAGTGCGCTCGCGGCCCCGCGCACCATCACCACCATGCCCGAGGCGACCCTGCACGCCTTCGCCGACCACGGACAGGTAGGCGCTCTGATGCCCACCGACGGTGGTGACGCCCAACAGACCCTGAACGGCTACGCCAGCATCGGCATCGACCATCAAGTGCTGGCCGCCCAGCTCCAAAACGACGGCGCCGGGTCCTTCGCCACCTCCTGGAAGAATCTGCTGGCCAGCATCGCCGGCAAGCATCAGGACCTGATCACCGCCCCCGAGCATCGGCGCCTAACCCTCCCCGAGCATCGGGGCCTGACTCACCCCTCCGAGCATGAGCGGCTGACCGTCGCTGGCGAGCGTCAGCGGCTCACCGCCGCCGGCATCCCTCCGGTTCCCCCTCACACCGTCAACGTCGGCGGCCGTGACCGCTTCTAATAGCGCCGACCCCGGCCGGTTCCCGGCAGCCTCAGGAGGTCCGTCTGACGACGGGCTCGGTTTGTTCTATTCCGCGCTCCCTGTTCGGGCAACGATCCCCGCCGGGACCGTCAGTCACCCGCGCAGCGGCCGGCCGCATGCGTTGATGATCAGTACAACAGTGTGGGGAGGATGCGGCCCAGCAGATCCTCGCCCGCCAGATACCGGCGCAAGTTTTCGCAGAATAGCGTCACGATGCGCTCGTTCTCGTGCACCGACAGACCGGCGGTGTGTGGGCTGAGCAGCACATTGGGCAGGTCCCACAGTGCGCTATTCGGAGGCAGCGGCTCGGTGGCGAAGACGTCGAGCGCGGCTCCGGCCAGCCGGCCCTGCTCGAGAGCCTGAACCAGGGCCAGCTCGTCGACGACACCGCCGCGGCCGATGTTCACCAGCACAGCCCCTCCGCGCATGCGCTCGATCGCGGCCGCGTCGATCATCCCGCGGGTCTGCTCGGTTAGCGGCAAGGTGAGCACGACGCTGTGCGCGAGCGGCAGCAGATCCGCGAGGAACCGCGAGGGCCGGACCTCGTCGACATAGGGCGAGTCGGAGCGGCCGGTGCGGTTGACGGCGATCACGCGCATACCAAACGCCTTGGCCATTCTGGCTACCTCGGTGCCAACCGATCCGAGTCCGAGCACCAGCATGGTCGTGCCTGCCAGTTCATCAACCGGGTAGTGGTTCCAGTGCCGTGCATGCTTGTCCGCGAGCAGACGCGGCAGGTTTTTGGTGAACGCCAGCACGCCGAAGATCGCGAACTCCGCCAGCGGCCCGGCGTGCACGCCGGCGGCCCGGGTGATGATCACCCGGTCCAGTTCCGCGGTGCTCAGGTCGGCGGCCTGCACCTCCTCGCCGGCGCCCCCCGCGGTGGCCTGGACCCAGCGCAGCCGCTCGCCTGCCCATACCGCCTTTGCCAGCCCGCTCGCGGAAATGCGGGGAAGGCCGAACAGCACCTCGGCCTCGGCGATCATGATTTGCCATCGCATCTCCTGCTCCGGGGTGCGGCGAAACGACTCCACGCCGCGATGATCACAGGGGAAACGCACGGGCGGGAGAAGGTCGGGCTGGTAGCGGACGTCGAGCCGCTCGTCGACGGCCTGGATGCGGGCGACTAGCCCCGCCTCGAGCGGGGTGGCTATCGCCACGACGACGCGCTCACCTGACATCGGCGTTCATGCCTCTCTGGGATCGGCAGTTCCGGCGCCCGGCGAATCCCGAATCACCCATCCTAGTTACGGGAGTGCCTGGTCTGTGGTGGACTGGCGAGGTCAGCGCTACCGAGCGCGGCGTCGTCGGTCGGCATGGTAACGCTCCCAATAGGAGAGCCGCATGCCCGCGTCGATGTATCAGCCCACCGGCAGCCGGCCGTGATGGGTACCAACAGTTTCGGCTCACGGGCGACCCTTTCGGTCGACGACCTGAACTACGACATCTACCGCCTCGACGCCGTCGACACCGCCGCCCGGCTGCCCTACAGCCTCAAGGTGTTGTTGGAGAATCTGCTGCGCAACGAGGACGGCCATCTGGTCACCGCCGAGCAGATCTCCGCACTCGCCGCGTGGGCGCCCACCGAATCAAGCGACACCGAGATCCAGTTCACGCCGGCCCGGGTACTGATGCAGGATTTCACCGGCGTTCCCTGTGTGGTCGACCTGGTCGCGATGCGGGAGGCGATGACCCGTCTGGGCGGTGATCCCGGCAAGATCAACCCACTGGTCCCGACGGAACTGGTGATCGATCATTCGGTGATCGCCGACGTCTTCGGTCGGGCCGACGCCTACCGAATCAACGCCGATCTCGAGTTCAGCCGGAACAAGGAGCGCTACCAACTCCTGCGGTGGGCGCAGCAGGCCTTCGACGACTTCCAGGTGGTGCCCCCCGATACCGGCATCTGTCACCAGGTGAACCTCGAATACCTGGCCCGCGTCGTGTTCACCCGGCAGACATCCGACGGTCTGCTCGCGTATCCGGACACCCTGGTCGGCACCGACTCGCACACCCCGATGGTCAACGGGCTCGGGGTGCTTGGCTGGGGGGTCGGCGGGATCGAAGCGGAGGCGGCGATGCTCGGACAGCCGATGAGCATGCTGATCCCCCAGGTGCTCGGGCTCAAGCTGACCGGTGCGCTGACCGAGGGGGCCACCGCCACCGACCTGGTCCTGACCATCGCCGAACTGCTCCGGAAGACCGGCGTCGTCGGCAAGTTCGTGGAGTTCTACGGCCCCGGCGTGGCGAACGTGCCGCTGGCGAATCGGGCGACGATCGGCAACATGAGCCCCGAATACGGGTCGACCTGTGCGATCTTCCCCATCGACGGCGAGACACTGGCCTACCTGCGCCTGACCGGGCGCCCCGACCAGCAGATCCGGCTCGTCGAGGCCTACTTTAAGGAACAGGGTCTGTGGCATGAGCCCGACCACGAACCGGTCTACAGTCAGCGTCTCGAACTGGACCTGGCCACGGTCGAGCCGTCGATTGCCGGGCCCAAACGCCCCCAGGACCGCATCCCGTTGGCCGCCGCACCGCACGCGGTCGGGTCGCTGTTGGCCGGCGCGATACAGTCGGTCGCTTTGGCGGCCGGGCTCGACGAGGCGTCTTTCGAGTCGTTCCCGGCCAGTGATCCGATCGCGATCGACCACGATCGGGAATCCGATGGCCCCGCGGCTCCGTGCGGGTGCGGCGAGCGCCACGACTGGCCGTCCGATCCGGTGCAGGTGAGCCTCGGCGACGGTGTCGAGGTGTCTGTCGATCACGGGCATGTCGTCATCGCGGCCATCACCTCGTGCACCAACACCTCGAACCCGTCGGTGATGATCGGCGCCGGGCTGCTCGCCAAGAAGGCCGTCGAGCGGGGCCTGAGCCGTAAGCCGTGGGTGAAGACATCGCTGGCGCCCGGGTCGCGGGTGGTCACCGACTACTACGACCGGGCCGGGCTGACCCCGTATCTGGAAAAACTCGGCTTCGGGCTGGTCGGCTACGGCTGCACCACATGTATCGGCAACTCTGGTCCGCTGATCCCACAGGTCGCCGACGCGGTCACCGGCCATGACCTGACCGTCTGCTCGGTGCTGTCGGGCAACCGCAACTTCGAGGGCCGGATCCATCCCGAATGCAAGATGAACTTCCTCACCTCCCCGCCTCTGGTGGTCGCCTATGCGCTGGCCGGCACCATGCTCGCCGACATCCTCCGCGATCCGCTCGGCACGGGCGCAGACGGGCAGCCGGTGTATTTACGCGACATCTGGCCGAGCACACAGGAGATCGAGAGGGTCATCGACGAGTGCGTGCGATCGCAGATGTACACCGGTGGCTATGCCGATGTGTTCTCCGGCGACCACAACTGGCGCAGCCTTCACGTCGCCGCCGGGCCGACCTTCGCCTGGGAGGATTCCTCCACCTATGTTCGTCGGCCCCCGTACTTCGACGGTATGCGCACCGACCCGGATCCGGTGGGTGACATCAGGGGGGCGAGAGTGTTTGCCCTGCTGGGTGATTCGGTGACCACCGATCACATCTCGCCGGCCGGGGCGATCAAGGCCGACTCGCCGGCCGGCGCCTACCTGAAGGAGCATCAGGTGGCGCGGAAAGACTTCAATTCCTACGGATCTCGGCGCGGCAACCACGAGGTGATGATCCGCGGCACCTTCGCCAACATTCGGCTGCGCAACCTGCTGGCCCCGGGCACCGAGGGCGGGTTCACCCGGCATCTGCCCGACGGCGAGGCAATGTCGATCTTCGACGCCGCCACCCGGTATGCCGCCGAGGGCGTGCCGCTGATCATCGTTACCGGCGCCGAATACGGGTCTGGATCTTCACGCGATTGGGCGGCGAAAGGCACGCTGCTGCTGGGCGTCAAAGCGGTGCTGGCGACGTCGTTCGAACGAATCCACCGGTCCAACCTGATCGGGATGTGCGTGCTGCCACTGCAATTCGCGCCTGGAGAGTCAGCCCGGAGTCTCGGGCTCACCGGCGAGGAGGTGTACTCGATCACCGGTCTGACCGCCAACGGAGCGTCGGGTCCGCTGCCGCGGCAGGTCAGCGTCCGCGCCATGTTGGGCGATTCCGCGACGGAGTTCGCGGTCACCGTGCGGATCGACACCCCGGCCGAGGCTGCCTACTACCGCCACGGCGGGATCCTGCAGTACGTGCTGCGACAGCTGGTCGCCCAGACACAGAACCCAAACATGGACCAACGACGAGCGCCTTCGAATCCTGCACGTTAGCGCCGGTGCCGATTACCCTCTTCGACGGCGCGGCGAAGACCCGACCAACTCGTTTTTTCGCCGTCACATCGCGTGCACCAGTGAGTGGCCACAGCGTGAACAGCGCGAGCGCGACCAGCACGTGCACGTGGTGATAGCGCGGTGCCTGCGCCCTCGAATCCCCACGCGGATTCCAGGATCCCGATCGACCGGAACCAGATCAACACGGTCAGCCGGGAGTCGTGCTCCTCGCCCAGAGGTGTGGCCCCCATCATGGTGCAGGTCATACCCGCCACGGTCGCACACCAGCACTAGATACATCAGCTTGTCGTTGGCGGTGGTGGTCATGAACATCGGTCCGTGGGTGCGCCGTCGGTAGATCAGCAACCCGATACCGGGCAAGGTGGCGAACCGGCAGGCGCGCCGAGGATAAGCGCGTGTAGATGCTAGATCTGACGGTCCAGGACTCCGACTCGTAGAGCTGCGGTTGGGGTAGGTGTTCCAGCGAACTGGTCGTGGCGGTACCCTCCGCCTGTGCGCCCGGGCAGTACGCTCAATGCAAATGATTGCAGCCCAACATCTTCCGCTGCCAGGCCGACCTCCGACCGCCGTTGCGCCCGGCGCACCTCCTGGTCGGTGGCGGTCGGGAACGTCTCGTCGACCGCGGCGACGGTGTACTCATATGACGACTCGGCGTCGGCCAACGCGCCGCGTAACGCTCGGACAAGCAACAACTCAATTCTCACTGGAGTTCGTCGATGCGTTGCACGGCTTGCGTGACGTAAGTGGTTTTGATCGCACCGCCGGGGGAGGTTTCGATCTTCATTAGGGCGTCGATGCGCACTCGGGTACCGACTGCGAGGCCACGGACGTCGTCGGGGCCGATTTGACCACGCCGGATGGTGACGGGCTCGCCGTCGTCGTGACGGATCAGCCAGGATGTGACCGCGCTGACGGTGCGGAATTCCCCGACGATCTGCACGGCCTGTTCGCCGAGGTTGGCGTTCTCGACGGTGTCGGCGATGTGCTTGGCGACGGCGGCGGTCACGGTGACGCGCCGGGTGGTATGCGCGGGCTGCTGCCAGTCGAGTTCAATGTCGAACCGGGCGCGGTCCAACGTTTTGGACAGGTCGCGCAGCGCGGACGCGGTGTGGACGCCCGGATCAAATAAGCACCAGCCCCGGCTACTAGCGTTGGATTCCTGGTCCGTCCGAACACTTGCCGAACGCGCCACCCACCTCACCCGGCAACTCCGTTCAACCGGCCAGCCTTTGGTGTTGTGCACCGGCGCGGGCGACAGCAACGCGCACAAACAAGCCCGCGTCTGCGTCACCGTGCGTGAAATCCTCACCCGCGCAGAACTATCCGCGGGCTCCGGAATACGGCCCGCATCACTGACCGCCTACGCCGCCCGACAGGCGTTCGACCGCACCGGACGCATCGAGGAGGCTGCCCGGCTCATCGGCTCCACATCGCCGGACACCACGGCATCGCTGATCGGCTACCACTGGCACGCCGGCGACTGACATGACCGGCAGGCGCCCCGCTCCCACCCCGACCCGCACCGCTGCGCCGGATCAAGAGTGGACGCCCACCGAGATCGACTTCGTCGAAGCCATCGCCACCAACACCGACATCTACCGCCTCGCCGACGCCCTACCTCGTCGCCCCAAGGGCGACGCCGGGCGCCCCAACCGCTACCCGGCTGCGGTGTACGTCATCTACGTCGTTCTCGCCGGTGTGCTTGGCTCCCACCGAAAAAGCCGCCTGTGCCATCGCGAACCAGCACTACTGGCGACTCATCCGGCTCGCCGCGCGCGAGACCGCGCAGGTCAGCCTGCCGCGCACCCCACCGACCCGCAACATGTGCGAATACTACCGCCGCCAGATCGCCGACCACGTCGAGCTGTTCGCCACGCGCTACCGCGAACTCGCCCTCGCCCAGGCCATCGAGCACGGCTGCCTCGACCCCACCGCACCACGATCGACCACCGACCTGCGGCGTGCGAACTTTGTCGCCGCCGACTGCAAGGTCGTCAAGTCGCCGATCCTGCGCAAAACCGCGGAGCAATGGCGTGAGCAAGGACGGCGAATCGACGCGTCCATGCACATCAAGGGGGGCGACGCCGAGCAGGAAGTCTTCGGCGCCAAATTCTGGCAGGCGACCATCCGGTCGGGAACCGACCGCAACGACCGGATCATCATCGACGCCCGCCGGGTCCCCAAAAGCGGATACGGCGGCGAGGCCGGTATCGCGGTCGACGCGCTCCTCGACCTTGCCCGGCGTGCCCCCGGCCTGCGCGGCGTTTGCTACGACGGCGCGCTGCGCGGCGTCCACATCGACTCCCTGCTCAAGAAGGGCCTCGTCGTCCTGTCACCCACCCACGGCGGCACCAAACCCACAGCATTGAAACGCATTTCGTGCACCTGCGGCGACCGCCACGAACTGTGGACCGTCGACGGGCTGCTCTGCGAACGCCAGGTCCTCGACACCGGCGAAAGAACCTACACTCCGTGCCCGGTCGCGAAACTCTCGCCGGCGCCGTAACGCAAACGGTAGCTTCCGCTGGTACATCGACTACGCAGTCCCCACCTGCGGCACCGTCCACAGCGAACGATTCGACACCACCAACGAAGTCAAGAAGCGCGACTACAACCGCGCCGAGCACCTCCGGCTGCACGTCAAAACCGACCAAGGCGACGGCATCTACGATCAGCGCTACGGCTGGCGCGAGGACACCGAATCCACCAACGACCTGCTACAACACACCCTGCACAAGCGTCGCATGATCGCCTTCACCAGCGACAAGCAGTTCCTCGTGGTCCTCGGATTCGCCATCGGCCGCAACAGCCTCGCTCGCTACCTACGCACCCAACGCACCGCCGACCCGCCCAGCCTCGCAGCCTGACATCCCCGATTCCGAACGAACCGGGCGTGCGGCCATACCCAAATCAGACGTCTTGCGCGTCAAGCCGCAACAGTTCGACACCAGGTAGACTCCCCAACCGTCCAGGAACGGTGGCTCCACGATCGACCCAGGCCGCACCAGCACGGAGATCGGCGTTGAATGCAAGATCGAAAACACATCCGGCAAATCCCGGCTAGTTTTCATCCACGATTTCATCCGATCCCCGGCCCTCGGCCCTCGTAGCTCAGGGGATAGAGCACGGCTCTCCTAAAGCCGGTGTCGCAGGTTCGAATCCTGCCGGGGGCACCAGTGTCATGTCTCGGGACATCGTTGACAGGTGTCCCGAGACATGGTTTACACCTTGAGCCGGTTTTCTGGTGAGTTTCCGCATTTGACGCCGCGGGGTTGGTAGTCGCGGGTCGGGTCTAAGACAAGTTTGCGGATGAGCTGGCCGGTGTCGCGGTCCAGGACGCGGATGTCGCGCTCATCGATGAGGACGATGACGTGGGTGCCGCGGCGTCGTTTGGTTAGCCCGATGTGGTGCAGGCGGCTGTGGTAGCGGATGGTGATGACGCCGGCGGCGTCGATGCGGTCGTGGCGCAGCCGGTAGTGCGGGGGGATCTTGTAGGCGGTGGGAAAGGCTTTAGGCCGGGTGGTGAAGGTGAATCGCCCCGGCATGTCCGGAGACTCCACTTCTTGGAAAGGATGGAGTCATGTCAGCGAATTCGTCGAGGAGGTATCCGCCGGAGCTGCGTGAGCGGGCGGTGCGGATGGTGGCCGAGGTCCGTGGGCAGCATGAGACGGAGTGGGCGGCGATGCGCGCAGTGTCGGAGTTGCTCGGTGTGGGCACCACCGAGACGGTGCGCAAATGGTTCCGCCAGGCCGAGATCGATGATGGTTCGCGTCCCGGGATAACGACCGAAGAGTCCGCCGAGCTCAAGAAGCTCAAGCGGGAGAACGCAGAACTTAAGCGCGCCAATGCAATCCTGAAGACTGCGTCGGCTTTCTTCGCGGCCGAACTGGACGGCCACACCACTGATCGTTCTCTTTATCCAGGAACATCAGGGCCGCTGTGGTGCGGGCGGTCTGCGATGGGGTGTCGAGTCGATCTGCTCTGGGCTTTGTGAGCTCGGCGTGCAGATCGCCCCATCGACCTACTACGAGCACCTCGACCGCCAACCCAGCAGGCGTGAGGTCCGCGATCAGGTCCTCAAGTCCGAGATCGAGCACGTCCACACCGAAACTACGGCGTCTACGGGGCACGCAAGGTGTGGCTCGCGTTAAACCGCGAGGGCATCACGGTGGCACGCTGCACCGTAGAAAGGCTGATGGGCGAACTCGGGCTGGTCGGGGCGGTGCGCGGCAGGGCCAAGCGCACCACGATCGCTGAACCGGCCACGGCCAGGCCGGCGGATCTCGTCGAGCACCGATTCGGGCCGCCGGCACCTAACCGGCTGTGGGTGGCCGATCTGACCTACGTATCGACCTGGTCGGGCTTTGCCTATGTCGCTTTCGTTGTCGATGCCTACGCCCGGCGGATCCTGGGCTGGCGCGCGGCCTCAACGATGGCGACCTCGATGGTGCTCGACTCCATTGAGCAGGCCATCTGGACTCGGCAACATCAAGGCATCTTCGATTTCAAAGAGGTAATCCACCACACGGATCGAGGATCGCAATACACATCTATCCGGTTCAGCGAACGACTCGCAGAGGCCAGCATCCAACCCTCGGTCGGGGCGGTCGGGTCGTCGTATGACAACGCGCTGGCCGAGACGATCAACGGCCTGTACAAAACCGAGCTGATCAAGCCACGCAAGCCCTGGCGCACCGTCGAAAAGGTCGAGTTGGCCACCGCGCAATGGGTCGACTGGTTCAATCATCGCCGTCTCTACCAGTACTGCGGCGACATCCCACCGGTAGACATGGAAGCCGCCTACTACGCTCATCAACGGAGACCAGCCGTCGGCTGAGTTCTCAAACCAGCGAGTCTCCGGACTCACCGGGGCGATTCAGTATTACCTCGGCTGATGCTAGACATTTCAGGTTCGGGTGATGCCTGACAGTGTTTCGGCTGATGCTTGACAGTTGTTTCGGCTGATCCTTGACACTCCCTAGATGAGGGAGTTGAGCGTGGCTGAGCAGAGGTATCACGTGGTGATGGCGGTGATTGCCGATGGTTTGTCGGTGTCGCAGGCCGCCGAGAAAGCGGGTGTGTCGCGCCAAACGGTGCACACCTGGCTGGCTCGGTATGAGGCCGAGGGCCTGGAGGGTTTAAAGAACCGGTCGCATCGGCCGGCAAGGTGTCCGCATCAGATGACAGCGCAGGTGGAGGCGGCGCTGTTGGAGTTGCGCCGCTCGCGCCCATATTGAGGGCCGCGGCGGCTGGTCTTTGAGCTTGCCAAGCGCAATCCTGGTCCGGTGCCGTCGCAGTCGGCGGCGTATCGGGCGTTGCTGCGGGCGGCAATGATCGACCCGGCCCAGCGTGATCGGCGTTCCCTGCCACCGACCCCGGCCGCTGCGCCGACAGTGCCCGCGAATTGGCCGATCAGATCAGCGACACGCTCGGGCACCGTCACCGGCTGGTCCGAGTTCTCGACGACAACAAACTCGACGAACTCGCATGTGACGGCTGGGCGCCAGGCGACACTACAACACAACAAAAGACCACCAGGAGAGCGCATATGACCGCCGGCGGCGATGCTCAGCCACCCCAAGAACGCAGGCGGCTCGTGGCGGTACTGGTGGACACCGGCGTGCTGGCGGGCATCGGTGCCGTCGTGTTGGCCGTGTTTCTATCTGGATGTCGGGGTTCGTCCGGAGGTCCGGGCCGGGCGACGAGTTCCCGCTCGGCCATGCCCTCGACTGGTTCGACTTACAGGGTTACCGCCACCGTGCCCGTCGCCAAAGGCCCATCGGAGATCGCCACGGCGGGCCCGATGGTGGTGGATCCGGGCACCCACACCGTGTACGTCGTCATGACCACGGGCAACTCGGTGTCGGTGATCGACGGGTCGACGCGCACCGTGACCGCCACCGTGCCCGTCGGCAAGGACCCAAGCTGGATGGTGGTGGATCCGGGCAGCCACACGGTCTACGTCATGAACGTGGGGGACGGCACGGTGTCGGTGATCGACGCCTCGACGCGCACCGTGACCGCCATCGTGCCTGTCGGCAAGAACCCGGATGGGGTGGCGGTGGACCCGGGGAACCACACCGTCTACGTCACCAACGGCGGCGTGGACAACTCGGTGTCGGTGATCGACGGGTCGACGCACACCGTGACCGCCACCGTGCCCGTCGTCAAGAACCCGGATGGGGTGGCGGTGGACCCGGGTACCCACACCGTCTACGTCACCAACATCGGCGCGACGGGTCCAGCCTGGCAGGTCGCGGGGGACGGCACGGTGTCGGTGATCGACGCCTCCACGCACGCCGTCACCGCCACCGTGCCCGTCGGCGAGCACCCGGATGAGGTGGTGGTAGATCCGGGCACCCACACCGTCTACGTCGCTAACACCGGCGCGTTGGGTCCAGACGGGCAGGAAGTGGGGAACGGCACGGTGTCGGTGATTGACGGGTCGACGCGCACCGTGAGCGCCACCGTGCCCGTCGGCAAGAGGCCGGGGTCGATGATGGTGGATCCGGGCAGCCACACCGTCTACGTCACCAACAACCTGGACAGCACGGTGTCGGTGATTGACGGGTCGACGCACACCGTGACCGCCACCGTGCCCGTCGACACGAACCCGGAAGCGGCAGCGGTGGACCCGGGTACCCACACCGTCTACGTCACCAGCACCCGCGCGGCGGATCCAGCCGGGAATATCGAGCACGGCACGGTGTCGGTGATCGACGCCTCGACGCGCACCGTGACCGCCACCGTGCCCGTCGGCTATCACCCGGACCGGGTGTATCGATCTAACACTGCCGCTTGCGACAGTCACGGCTCGCGCAACGCGGATAACCAAGCCGTCAGGACCGATGTCGCCCGTCGCAATTCGGTAAGCTCGTCCCCGTGCTGCCCGCACCAAGCCCGCACCAGCACAACGGTTTTAAAGTTGACCGCTCAAATTGGCCCTGTCGCAGTCCGAGCGCGACTGCCGAAAAATCCAGTCGGCGGTGTCAGCAAACGCCAACGGATTAGTACGCCGTCCTGACCGCTGCCGCCGACCCGACCGCCACGTGGGTGGATGCCTATCCCGCCTGCTCGCCGCTCGCCTTACCGGGCGCACAATCCGGAAAGGAGGAGATGACCAGCAGCTCGCAGATGACAACCAGCGGCGATGACCAGACAACTCGGCCGCGCGGACGGATGATGTCGATACCGGGGATCACCGGCGTGCCGGCGGTCCACGTACCGGATCGCTGCCGGGGTGCGCATCGACAAGAAGTCGACCGGGGGGCTGTGAACCACGGCACCCACATCGTCGACGACACCAACGGACACGACGCCACGGTGTCGATGATCGATGTCGATAGTGGTTTGCTCGGCAACTGGACGGGCGTGTCGGTTGCCCGGTCGTACAACTCCTGCGGCATGCCGATGCGGTCGTCCTATCATTGCAGCCGCAGCGCCTGGTGCGCGGCTTCCGACTGAGAGCCCGGAGAAACCGAGCGAGGGATCGACGAAAGGAACACTAATGCGTACACCCGATCCCATTCTTGGCGCGAGCTCCTGGTTGCTTGAGAACGGCCATCGCAGTCTGCTCAAGCTCACCGGGGGCCGCTTTCCCCGCAAGATCATGGGTATGCAAACAGTCGAATTGCAGACCACCGGCCGCAAATCGGGCAGGGCTTACTCGACAATGTTGACTACTCCTATCCACGATGATCAGGCAATCGTCCTGGTGGCGTCCAAGGCCGGCTCCCAGGGTCATCCCGACTGGTACAAGAACCTGGTAGCCAACCCTGATGTGCTACTCACCATTGACGACCGCACCGTGCCTATGCGGGCACGGACGGCCAGTCCTGATGAGAGGGCGAGACTGTGGCCGGCGGTGGTGGCCGTGTACAAGGGCTACGGCGGCTATCAGCGCAACACCGACCGGGAAATTCCCCTGGTCATCTGTGAGCCCCGCGTCTAGTGGCGGAAGTCACGGATACAGCCGCCACTTATTCACCGTTGCGATCTGAAACGCATACCGAAAACCGTTGCGCTAAGCCGCTTGCGATAAACGAGAACCGTCGAAATATTGAGCTGCAAAGCTGATTTCGCGGATGCCGAACACCACCGAGGCACTTCGCGACGGTATGGCCTTGCTGAGCGTTGACAGTTGCTTCGGCGGTTAATTGACACCTCATCTCGCAGGCTCGGATCGATGATGTCCGTTCGCGGCAACGCCCGATAAGCCGCAGACTGCGACGGCACCGGGGCTAATCCGTCGTGTGGATGCGGGTTTGAGGCTCGGCACGCGAGGTACTCAACATCCCGACATCGGCCACACCGGCCGATTCGCGGTTAAGTGAGGAGTTGGCAACAATGAGTGCTACGGATAAGGCGAAGAACAAGGCCGAAGATCTTGGCGGCAAGGCCAAAGAAGCGGTCGGCAAGGCGACCGGCGACGAGAGCACTCGCAACGAGGGCCAGGGCGACCAGGCGAAGTCGAACCTCAAAGACGCCGGTGAGAAAGTCAAAGACGCCTTCAAAAAGTAGGCAAGTGCCGCCTCCGAGCAGGTGACACCCTCACCTGCTCGGAGGGAAGCTCAAACTCAATCGTCGCCGCGGGTGTCCACGACGCGCTGCGCGATATCGACGAGTCGTGTGTTCATACTTTGAGACAACTCGCGCAGCATCTCGAACGCGCGTACCGCGTCGACATTGAAGCGTTCCATGATTACGCCCTTGGCCTGCCCGATGACGTCTCTAGTGTTCAGCGCGGAATTCAACTGCTCGCCTTGGCGGCTAGCGACGAGCGCCGCCGCGGCATGAGCCGCCAGGACCGAACCGATGGCTTCTTGCTCACCGTCGAACGCGTGAGACCGAAAGCTGAATACGTTCAACGCGCCCGCAGTCCGGTCTCCGGTGTAGAGCTTGAAAGACAAGCTGCTGCGCACGCCGGTCTCAACAACGGCGCGGGAGTATTCCGGCCAGCGCGACTCGGTCTCGAAGTCGTCGACACGCACGATCAATTGGTCTACCGCTGCTTCAATACAAGGTCCGCTGCCATGCGCTTCTTGCAGCTCGTCGAGTTTGTAGACGAGGTCCGAAGTGCCCATCAGCGATTCGAACTTGCCGCCCTTGGCCATCAACAGCACGCCGGCGAGATCGCCACCGTCCAGCAGTTCCACGGCTGCGGTCGTCACCTCTGCTAACACGGCTTCGACACCGCGCGGACCCGCGACGGACCGAGCCAGCTCTGCCATTCGCTGAGCTAAATCGTCGCTTGACGGATAAGCCATGAGTATGCGAATTCCCGCGCGCGCGCCAACGTACACGTAATCGAGCCGTCGTACTACATGTTTGTGAATCTGCACCGGCGGTAATGCGCCGTTAAAGGTGAGCGCGTAGGTCGGCCTGTGCGTTCGCTCAGGTCTCGTCGGTTCAGCCCGAGAGCCGGCGGGACCGCCCTTATTACCGAAGGATCCATACACCCGCCCGAAGCGCCACTGCGGCGCGGAAGTCTGCAGTACGGTGCGGCTATGAAGGGAAGTCAGTCGGTTCTCGGCAGCTGTCGAAGCGACGCCGGACGCCGCCTGACCGACGAGCGTTGCGATTTCGCCCGCCTCACCGAGGCAGATGACATAGCGGTCAACTCCGACGGCCGATCCAGCGCCACGACCACAGTGAGCCGCGTCGTCGCGCAACGCAAAGCTAGTGTCATGGACGTCGAGATCGTCGGCACCTTCCTGTCGACGCTGCCCGAGGAGGACGACCATCCGTACCGCACCGGCCCATGGCGGCCACAGACCACCGAGTGGGACGCCGACGATCTGACGGCCGTCGAGGGCGAGATCCCAGGCGACCTGGACGGCATCTACCTGCGGAACACCGAAAACCCGCTGCACCCAGCGTTGAAGGCCTACCACCCCTTCGACGGCGACGGGATGTTGCACGTGGTTGGCTTTCGCGACGGAAAGGCGTTCTATCGCAACCGGTTTGTCCGAACAGATGGTTTCCTTGCCGAGAACCAGGCCGGTGGCCCGCTGTGGCCCGGCCTGGCCGAGCCGATTGCCCTAGCCAAGCGAAACACCGGCTGGGGCGCTCACGGCCTATTGAAAGACTCGTCGAGCACCGACGTGGTCGTCCACTGCGGTGTCGCGCTGACAAGCTTCTACCAATGCGGTGACCTCTATCGCAGCGACCCTTACACCGCCAATACTCTGGGCAAGGAAACCTGGAACGGCCGCTTCCCGTTCGACTGGGGCGTCTCAGCGCACCCGAAGGTGGACACCAGAACCGGCGAACTGCTGTTTTTCAACTACAGCAAGAACGAACCGTATATGCGGTACGGAGTGGTTGATCAACACCGCAATTTGGCGCACTATGTCGACGTTCCGCTACCGGGACCACGATTACCGCACGACATGGCGTTCACCGAAAACTACGCCATTCTCAACGATTTCCCATTGTTCTGGAATCCGGTTCTACTCGAACGTGGTGCGCACGTCGCGCGCTTCCACCACGACATGCCGTCCCGCCTCGCGGTGCTGCCACGACGGGGACAGAGCGCCGACATTCGCTGGTTCGAAGCCCAGTCGACGTTTGTGCTGCACTTCGTCAATGCCTATGAGGACGGCGACGAGATCGTGCTCGACGGCTTCTTCCAATCCGATCCGGAGCCTTCTGACACTAGGACTGGAACGACATGGCAACGCACTTTCCGGTTTCTGGCGCTCGACCGCATGCAAGCGCAGCTGCACCGGTGGCGGCTCAACTTGGTCACCGGTGCGGTGAAAGAGGAGCAACGGTCGGACTCCATCACCGAGTTCGGCACGATCAACGCTGAGTACGCGACCGGTGACTACCGCTACACCTACGCCAACACCGGCAAACCTGGCTGGTTCTTGTTCGACGGCATGGTCAAAAACGACGTGCGCAGCGGTAGCGAGGAGTGTTACCGCTTTGACGACGGTATATACGGCAGCCAGGCGGCGATGGCGCCGCGGGTGGCCAGTACCGCCGAAGACGACGGGTATCTGATCACGCTCATCACCGACATGACCGCCGACGCGTCCTATTGCCTGGTGTTCGACGCGGCCCGGCTCACCGACGGACCGGTGTGCAAACTTCAGCTACCCGAACGGATTTCCAGCGGCACCCACTCGACATGGGTTTCCGGCTCGCAGTTACGACGCTGGAATATCGTCGAGTCGGCGGCAAACGCTATCGGGCTTTGACAGGCGGGCTCGCTCAGCGCATCGGTCGAGCAGCAGATAGTGCCGCAGCCAACGCCCACACTGAACACGCCAGCGCGCCGACCGCGGCAGCCCCACCGACATAAAGGCCATAGGCGGCCGTAAACGGGGGGTGAACGTTTCGGTGGTAGTACTGCAGCGTTGACAAGCCGATGAGCATCGAGATGACCAGAGCGCCCACCGAGGCGGCCCGCACCGTGAGTCCGCGACCGATCATCGCACCGGTCACCAGCAGTGCCGATGAGAGCAAGACGATCAGCTGACCGGGACCGAAGCCGGGAGCGAGCCTTAGGCTGCCGATACTGCCGCCGATAGCGTTCGCCCAGCCGCCACCATTGTCGGTCGTCGTAAGCCATGGTAGCCACGCGCTGAGCGATGTGACCGCGGCGGACAGCGCGATCAGCCAACCAGGACGAAGCCGGCTCATAATCTCCAAACACTAGCCTGTTTCGCGGGTTTGGCAGCCGGGCACACGCTGGCCAGGCCGGCGGGCCACTCGAGGAACGTCTCACACCGAACGAGGAGTCAGATCCGATGACCGAGCTCCCGGATTGGGCCCGCCCGCTGCACTTGGCTCCCAACCCTGAGGGCGGGTGGTTCCGCCAAACCTGGCGCAGCGATCTGATGATCAGCCAGTCCGCGCTGCCGGCGGACTACACCGGCCCGCGCAGCGCTGGGACGGCGATTCTGCTCCTGCTCATGCCGGGCCAGCAGTCGGCATGGCACACCGTTCGCAGCGCCGAGTTGTGGTTGCACCATCGAGGCAGTCCGCTACTTCTTCAAGTTGGGCGCGAAAGGTCAGCGGCGACAACACATGTGCTCGGAAGCGACATTCTCGCCGCTGAACAACCGCAGCGGCTGGTTCCCGCTCGATTTTGGCAGCGAGCCCGTCCCCGCGACGACGAACCCAGCCTGGTCAGCTGCGTGGTGATACCCGGATTCGACTATGCCGATTTCGGCCTGGGCGGCGAGTGAGCCGGAGCTTGGGCGACCAAGACACTCAACTGCGCAGCGAGGACAGATTGAAGACCGCACCGCTCGGATCAGCGGCCTGCGCCAGCCGCCCATAGGGGGTGTCATTGGCGGGCCGCAACACCGCGCCGCCGTTTTCGACTATTACTTGCAGTGTCTTGTCGACATCGTCTGCGCCGAAGTACACCGCCCAGTGCGACTGCACACCTTCAGGCAGGAACGCTGCGCCATCCATGACGCCGAGTAATTGTTGCCCCTCGAACTGTGCTGTGGTGTAACGAAATTCGTCGGTGTCGGCGATCGACTCGGTTCGCCAACCGAAGACCTCGCGGTAGAACTTGACAGCGCAAGCGTGGTCTCGCGTGGTCAGTTCATGCCAGACCGGGGCGCCCGCCTCCCCGATCATCTCGAAACCGCGGTGCTCGAGCGGCTGCCAGAGACCGAACGACGCCCCCGCCGGATCGATCGCCATGCTCATGAAACCCTTGCTCGACACCTCCATCGGAGGGATGCATATCGCACCGCTCGCCGCCGTCAGCGCAGACACGGTGGCCTTGATATCGGCGGTGTGAAAGTAAGTGTTCCAGCCGTCCGGGGAACGCCCTTCTGGATTGTTCGCCATTAAGCCGGCAACCGGATGCCCCCGCAGTGCGGCATTGACGTATCCCCCATATTCAGCTCCGGCGGACTGGAATGTCCAGCCGAACACCGTGCCGTAGAAGACTTCGCAGCGTTTGACGTCGGACGACGCCAGATCAATCCAGGTCGGCGCCCCCACGGGCGCGTCGTGACGGATAGGCACAATGACCTCCTTGGTCGGGGGTTTGGCCCCGGAATGGGGTTCACATAACGACCACCTTGCGGGCGAAAACTCATCGTGGCCGCTCGCCGTCACCCCCCATGCTCATGCTGGTGCGAACACCGTGACGAAGTTGTTCAGCGACTGGCGGATGTCCCCTTTCAACGCCGCGGCGACCACCATGCCGATCGGGCCGAACAGGGCCGGACCCCCGAGGTGCACGTCGAAGCTCACTACGGCGGCGTCGTCCTTCGGCTTGATCTTTGCGAGCAGTTTGACCTTGACTCCGCCCACGCCGTCGCCGTTGAGCGTCATGGCCTCCGGCGGCTTGTAGTGCACGATCGTCCATCTGATCCGGTTGGGCATGCCCTTGACTTCGACGATCGACTCGATCACGGTGCCCTTTTCCAATTCCTGGGGCAACTTGCTGCGCCATACCCGATGAATGGTGAGCCATTCCTTGAACCGCGACAGGTCTGAGGCATGCGTCCAGGCTTCTTGCGGGGAGAGTGGAACGTCGATGGAGCCCGAGAGTTTCGCCATGCTCAGATGCCGACAGCTGGTGTCGAGAACAATTTTTTCGCCTCGGGAAGCATTCGCTGTGTTTCCTTTCCAGGTCCCGGTGATTCGGCGACTAAAGCTGCCACCAGGGATCTACGTGCTCGGCTTCGGCACCGTCCACGCGGCCGCCCGGCATGGGAACCGCTACCCGGACATCCGCGGCTTTCGCTGCCGTCAGCAGTCGCTCGACCGGCTCCGCCCATGGATGCGGCGCCAGTCGGAAGGTGCACCAGTGGATCGGCACCAGAAGCCCCGAACCCGCTGCGGTGACGTCGAGGTGGGCCTGCACCGCCTCTTCGGGATTCATATGTATGTCCGGCCAAGCGGAGTTGTAGGCGCCGACCGGCATTAAGGTCATACCGAATGGCCCATGCTCACTGCCGGTCTCGGCGAAGCTCTTCGTGTACCCGCTGTCACCCGCGAAGAAGGCGCGGTGAGTGGGGCCGAGTAGCGCCCAAGAGGCCCATAGTGTGGTGTTGCGGCTCAGGAAGCGGCCCGAGAAGTGCCGTGCCGGAGTGCAGACGAGGGTGAGCCCGTCCAATTGGGTTCGTTCGTGCCAGTCGAGTTCAATGATGCGCTGCTCCGGAACGCCCCACGCCCGCAGATGCGCACCGACGCCCAGCGGCACGATGAACGGGGCCCACTGGCTACGGGTCAACGCGATGATGGTGTCAATGTCGAGGTGGTCGTAGTGATCGTGGCTGATCAGCACCGCGTCGACCGCCGGCAGCGCCTCCAGTTGCAGCGGTGGTGGATGCATGCGCTCCGGGCCGATGACATTCGACGGCGAGCAGCGGTGACTCCACACCGGATCGGTGAGCACGCGATATCCGTCGATCTCCAGCAGCGCAGTGGCGTGGCCGAACCACGTGACGGCGAGCCCGCTGGCAGTGTGGTCGATGACCCTCGGGGTGGCCAGCGGTATCGGTCCGGAGGGCCGGGTGGCCGTCCGGCCACCGAAGAACTCTCGCAGCAGAAGCCGCTGCTGCTCGCGATCGAGATTGAATTGTGAAGCCGGGTCGGCGTTGACAAAGACACCGTCACGGTAGTGCGGTGAGCGGGCCGCCACCTTGCGGATGGCACCGGGATCGGCACCAAGCGCGGCAGGCGCTCCGTGCAACGCGCGCAGCACCCACCCGCCGGCCGCCAGCGTGGCCGTCCCCGCAGCCAGCCGTAACGCCCCGCCCAACATCGCCATCAAGCCCCCTGAAACTTCGGTGGCCGCTTCTGCATGCGGGCCACCTGCGCCTCGATTACATCCTGGCTGGCCCAGGCCTTGTCGAACAGCTCCTTGTGGGCCGGCCATTGGTCTTCATAAGCACCGTCGTCGTTGAGCACCCGCTTGGCGTGCTGCAACGCCAACGGCGCCAACCCGGCGATCTCGGCGGCCCAAGCCTGGGCGTCGACCAGCGTGCCGATCCGGTTGGCCATCCCGGTCTGCAGTGCGACCTCTGCGGTCAGCTTCTCCGCGGCCAGCAGCATCGCGCGGGCGCGACCGTGACCGACCAGCGAGGAGAGTCGGCGGATACTCCAGTTGTCGAGCGCGAGGCCGTATCTCGAGGTCGGGAACAGAAAGAATGCGTCTGGTGCGACCACCCGTAGGTCGCAGATCATGGCCAGCTGAAGGCCGGCGCCGATCGCCGGGCCATTGATCGCCCCGATCACCGGCATCGGCGCGGCATCGATGGATTTGTTCAGGGCGATCAGCCGGTCCGGATAGTCGGCGGCAAATGCATCACCGGAGAGATCGGCCCCGGCGCAGAACACGGTGCCCTGCCCGGTGAGCACAATCGCACGGACATCCTCCCCGGCGGCTTTCTCCACCGCCTCCCGTAGTTCGTCGACGAGCTGTGAATTGAGCGCGTTGCGCCGCTCGGCGCGCTGCATCTCGATGGTCATAACGGCTTCGTCTCGGGTGACACCGATCATGCGCGCCAAAATACTAGCCTTGCCGCGTGAGCCGGATGGGGACCGATGATCTTCACGACGCGGTGCTCGACGACGGGTCGTTCATCACCTGGGACACCGTGCCGCTGGCGGTTCCCACTGACGAGTCGTATGCGCGCGATCTGGCCGCCGCGCGCGCCGCCACCGGCCACGACGAGTCGGTGCTGACCGGCGAAGGCCGGGTCTTCGGGCGCCGCGTTGCCGTGCTGGTCTGCGACTTCGGCTTCCTGATCGCCGAGCACCCTGACGCCGCTGACGAGCCGGTCGCATTCGCCGCCCGGTTGGCTGCGGCCAGCGCGGTGGAAATCCATGCGCTGCGCGGTCAGCGCAGCAATGACCGGATGGCCGCTCGACTGCAGCGTTACCGTCGCATATGACTGCCCTGAAAACAACAGTCAGCGTCTGCGCTCCTCCCACTGTCGAGGGCATCGATCAGGCAAGATAGGCGGCATGGACGCTGGTGTGACCTCACCTCGAGTGCTGGTTGTCGACGACGACTCCGACGTGCTTGCCTCGCTGGAGCGGGGACTGCGCCTCTCCGGGTTTGAGGTGTCGACCGCGGTCGACGGCGCCGAAGCGTTGCGCAGCGCCACGGAGACGCGGCCGGATGCGATCGTGCTGGACATCAACATGCCGGTGCTCGACGGCGTCAGTGTCGTCACCGCGCTGCGGGCGATGGACAACGACGTGCCGGTCTGTGTGCTGAGTGCGCGCAGTTCGGTCGACGACAGGGTCGCGGGACTGGAAGCCGGAGCGGATGACTACCTGGTCAAACCATTCGTGCTGGCAGAGCTGGTTGCCCGCGTGCGTGCACTGCTGCGCCGCCGCGGCTCCACCGCCACGTTCTCCTCGGAAACCATCACCGTCGGGCCGTTGGAGGTGGACATCCCCGGTCGGCGCGCCAGAGTCAACGGGATCGACGTCGACCTGACCAAAAGGGAATTCGACCTGCTCGCTGTGCTTGCCGAGCACAAGACCGCGGTACTGTCCCGCGCGCAACTGCTGGAGCTGGTGTGGGGCTACGACTTCGCAGCCGACACCAACGTCGTCGATGTGTTCATCGGCTATCTGCGGCGCAAGTTGGAAGCAGGCGGTGCCCCCAGGCTGCTGCATACTGTTCGGGGAGTGGGATTCGTACTGCGCTTGCAGTGACGGGGAAGCTATGAACCTTTTGTCGCGCATTTTGACCCGTACGCCGTCGCTGCGTACCCGGGTGGTGGTGGCGACGGCTATCGGTGCGGCGATTCCAGTGCTCATCGTTGGTGCAGTCGTTTGGGTGGGAATCACCGGTGACAGCAAGGAACGGCTGGACCGCCGCCTCGACGAAGCGGCAGGATTCGCGATCCCCTTCCTGCCCCGCGGGCTCGACGAGATTCCCCGGTCCCCTAACGACCAGAACACCATCATCACGGTGCGCAACGGCAACCAGGTGACATCGAACTCGACGGTCGTGCTGCCCGAGTTGCCCGGAGGGTATGACGACACCTACCTCAACGGGGTGCGCTACCGAGTGCGAACCGTCGAGATCCCGACGCCGCAGCCGATGCTGGTGGAAGTCGGAGCCACCTACGACGACACCATCGCGCGGACCAACAACCTGCATCGCCGCGTGATCTTGATCTGTGGCCTGGCTGTGGGTGCGTCAGCGGTGTTCGCCTGGCTGCTGGCTGCCTTCGCCGTGCGCCCGTTCAAGCGGCTGGCGCAGCAGACCCGGTCGATCGATGCCGGAGACGAAGCGCCGCAGGTCCAGGTCCGCGGCGCCACCGAGGCGGTGGAAATCGCCGAAGCGATGCGGGGCATGCTGCAGCGCATCTGGAACGAACAGAACCGGACCAAGGAGGCATTGGCGTCGGCTCGAGATTTCGCCGCGGTGTCGTCCCACGAACTGCGGACTCCGCTGACCGCGATGCGCACCAACCTCGAGGTGCTGTCCACCCTGGACCTGCCCGACGACCAGCGCAAGGAAGTGCTCAACGACGTCATCCGCACGCAGTCGCGGATCGAGGCCACGCTCAGCGCGTTAGAAAGGTTGGCCCAGGGCGAATTGTCGACGTCCGACGACCATGTGCCGGTCGACATCACCGAACTGCTCGACCGCGCGGCCCACGATGCCATGCGGGTCTTCCCCAACCTCGACGTGTCACTAGCGCCGTCGCCGACCTGCATCATCGTGGGGCTGCCGGCCGGCTTGCGTCTGGCCGTGGACAACGCTATCGCCAACGCGGTCAAACACGGCGGCGCCAGCAGAGTCCAGCTTTCTGCGGTCAGCTCGCGGGCCGGGGTAGAAATCGCCGTTGACGACAACGGCACCGGTGTGCCCGAGGAAGAACGCCGGATTGTCTTCGAGCGCTTCTCTCGTGGGTCGACGGCCTCACATTCCGGTTCCGGCCTGGGCTTGGCATTGGTTGCTCAGCAGGCCAAATTGCATGGAGGCACGGCGTCTTTGGAGACCAGTCCGCTCGGTGGCGCCCGACTACTGCTGCGCCTGCCCGGGCCGAGCTGATAACTGCGTCAACGTGAGGCGGGTGGAGCGATGGGACTCAACGTGACCGGGCCGCTAACCTCCATGGTGTCGGTGATGTTCAGTTCCGGCCAGGCATCCTCGGCCGCCTGCTCGACCGCGTCCTGCTGATCTGTGCTGGCCGCGGTGCCGGCCAGCGTGATGGTGTCGCCCTTGACGGTGAGCCGAAAATCTCCGATGGACGCCGCTGCTTTGAAAACCGGCCCCGCATCAGAGAAGTCGAGCGCGTTGATGTTCGGGTTGATACCGAGTTGTTCGACGATGTTGACATCAGCAGGAAGAGCCGCGGTGACCGCGTCCACCAGCGCTGCTCTGGCCTTATCGTCGGGAAAGTCACCGCTTAGCGTCACGGTGTTGCCGCTGCGGAGAACCGCCGCGGGAGCCAGCGTGATCGGCGGAACCACCGAAGCCTTCGGCGGTGTCGGCGGTGGGAGGGAGCGGGTTGGCGTCGGCACCGTCGGCTTCTGGGCCGAGGACGGTCCTTTGTGGTGCAGCCCATAGCCGATTGCCGCCAACAGCAGCACAAAGACCACCAGTGCGATCAGCCAGGTGAGCCGCCGGGGCCTCCGGTTGAATGGGGACATCCGTCGTCGTTTGGTGGTTGCGGCCGTTTCGTCGGTTTCGGGCGACTCGTCAGAACCCGCCATGAAGACAGCGTAAATCACCTAACCAGCGATGATCGCCAAGCACGGCCGTAGCCGTGCACACTGGAGCAGTGGCAGAGGACCGGAAACCGACCGACGAGGACACGCTCGCACGCATCCACGATCTGGTAGCCGAGGAGAAGGCGCTACGCGATCAAGTGCTGCACGGCGGCATCACAGAGTCCGAGGAGCACACCCGGCTGCGGCACGTGGAGACCCAGCTCGATCAATGCTGGGACCTGCTGCGGCAACGGCGGGCACTGCGCGAGACGGGTGGCGACCCGCGGGAGGCCACCGTACGCCCACCCGACCAAGTCGAGGGCTACCTGAACTAAAGGCAGCCGCGGATGCCATCCGACGCGGCGGTGGACTTCGACGCGATCGTCGTCGGCGGTGGGCACAACGGGCTGATCGCCGCGGCGTACCTGGCCCGCGCCGGCTTGCGTGTCCGGCTGCTCGAGCGGCTGGACCAGGTGGGTGGTGCCGCCGTGTCGGCGGAACTTTTCGGCGGCGTCGGCGCCCGGCTGTCGCGGTACGCCTACCTGCTCAGCCTGCTACCTCAACGCATCGTCGACGACTTGGGCGCCCCGCTGCAGCTGGCCCGCCGACGTTATTCGTCTTACACGCCGGATCCGGCGACCGGCGGCCGCACCGGACTGTTGGTCCGATCGCAAGACGGGGCTCATTCGCAGGACTTCTCCGCGATCGGAGCGGTCGGCGACGAGCGGGGCTTCAGCGAGTTTTACCGGCGCTGTCGAATCGTGACCGAAACGCTGTGGCCGACGCTGCTCGAACCGCTACCCACTCGCGAACAGGTTCGCCGGCGGGTCCTCAACAGTGGCGGGCCGGAGGCCGCGGCAGCGTGGCGCGCGATGGTGGATCAGCCGATCGGTCGAGCCATCGCCGACGCGGTGAGCAACGACCTGGTCCGCGGGGTGATCGCCACCGACGCGCTGATCGGCACCTTCACCCGACTCGACGATCCCGCGTTAGGGCAGAACGTCTGCTTTCTCTATCACCTACTCGGCGGCGGCAGCGGCGAGTGGTATGTCCCGGTCGGCGGCATGGGATCGGTGACGACGGCGCTGGCCGCGGCCGCGCGCGGCCACGGTGCCGAAATCGTCACCGGCGCTGACGTTTACGCCGTCGACCCCACCGGCGAGGTGGCCTACCGCCAGCGCGGAACAGACTGCGTTATTCGCGGACGGCACATCCTGGCCGGCGTCACACCGGTGGTGCTGGCCGGTTTACTGGGCGAACAGGCCACCCAATCCAAGGCCGGCTCCCAGGTCAAGGTCAACATGGTCGTGCGGAGGCTGCCACGGCTGCATGACGACGGCGTGCCACCTGAATCCGCGTTCAGCGGAACGGTGCATGTCAACGAGACTGCGACACAATTAGAAGCGGCGTACTTTGCCGCGACGACCGGGCGGATTCCAGATCCCTTGCCCTGTGAGATCTACTGTCACACGCTGACCGACCCAACCATAATGTCCGCCGACCTGCGACACTGCGGTGCTCACACACTGACCGCCTTCGGATTGCATACTCCGCACTCGTTGAGTTCGGATACCGATCCCGACGACCTACGCGACCGGCTGACCAAGTCAGTGCTTGACTCGATTAATAGCGTTCTGGCAGAGGACATCGCGGGCTTGCTGCTGATCGACGAGGACGGCGGTCGGTGCATCGAGACCAGAACCACTGTGGACCTGGAGCGCGCGCTGATGATGAGCGGCGGCAACATCTTTCACGATGCGCTGAGTTGGCCGTTCGCCGAAGACGATGATCCACTGGACACACCGGCGCGGCAGTGGGGGGTGGCCACTGCCCACGAGCGAATACTCCTGTGCGGCTCCGGCGCTCGCCGTGGCGGCGCGGTGTCAGGAATCGGCGGCCACAACGGCGCGCAGGCGGTGCTTGCGACGATTGGTTAGCGCGCGTCGATCGTGGTGTAGTCGCGCTCGCCGTAGCCGGTATAGATCTGGCGGGGGCGGCCGATCTTGCTGTCGCCTTCGTCGTGCATCTCGCGCCAGTGCGCTATCCAACCGGGTAAGCGTCCAAGCGCGAACAGGACGGTGAACATCCGCGTCGGGAAGCCCAATGCGCGGTAAATCAGCCCGGTGTAGAAGTCGACGTTCGGGTAGAGCTTGCGCCCGATGAAGTAATCGTCGGTCAGCGCCGCCTCTTCGAGCTCCTTGGCGATGTGCAGCAGGTCGTCGTCGCCGCTGAGCTTGGCTAGGATCTTGTCCGCTTGCTCTTTGACGATGCGCGCCCGGGGATCGTAGTTTTTGTAGACCCGGTGACCGAAGCCCATCAGCTTGACACCCTCTTCGCGATCTTTGACCTTGCGGACGAACTCGCGAACATCTCCGCCGCTTTCCCGGATCTGCTCGAGCATCTCCAGGACCGCCTGGTTGGCGCCGCCGTGCAGCGGCCCCCACAGCGCGTTGATGCCGCCTGAGATGGAGGTGAACAGGTTGGCCCGCGACGAGCCGACCAGGCGCACTGTGGACGTCGAACAGTTCTGCTCGTGGTCGGCGTGCAGCACAAACAGCATGTCCAGCGCCCGGACGACCTCAGGATCAGCCTGGTAGGGCTCGGCGGGAAGCCCGAACGTCATCCGCAGAAAGTTCTCCACCAGCGTCAGTGAATTGTCCGGGTACAGGAACGGCTGACCGACCGACTTCTTGTAGGCGTAGGCGGCGATGGTCGGCAGCTTGGCCAGCAGCCGGATGGTCGACAGCTCGACCTGATCATTGTCGGTGGGATCCAACGAGTCCTGGTAGTAGGCGGAGAGAGCGTTGACCACGCTGGACAGGACGGGCATCGGGTGCGCGTTGCGCGGAAAACCATCGAAGAATCGCTTGAGATCCTCGTGCAGCATGGTGTGCAGCTGGATCTGGTGGCTGAATTCGGCCAGCTGGTCACGGGTTGGCAACTCACCGTAGATGAGCAGATAGCTCACCTCCAGGAACGTCGATTTCTCGGCCAGCTGCTCGATCGGGTAACCCCGGTAGCGCAAGATGCCGGCGTCCCCGTCGATGTAGCAGATCGCGCTCTTGGTCGACGCGGTGTTGACGAAGCCGCTGTCGAAGGTGGTGTAACCGGTCTTGGCCAGCAGCGAGCCGAGCGCGACGCCGTCGGCTCCTTCGGTGGCGTGGACGATCTGCAAATCCAACTCGCCACCCGGGTAATGCAGAGTGGCGGTGTCGTCGGTTTCGGCCACGGGAACCCCTTTGCGATCTTCGAGTTGATGCCGGCGCAATCGGTTGCGTATAGCCGAAGGTAGTCGTTATCGCGGTGGCGTGTCTGCGCGGGGGCGGCGTCGCCTCCCGCCGTGGTCCGGCCCCGGATCAGCCGACGCGTCGCTGCAACTGCCGAGCCGCGGGCGTGGGCGCGCGGTAGCGGACTAGTGCGGGCGCGGCAAACCTGGCTACCAGCACCGAGACGACGACCAACCCGCCTCCGCCGATCACTGCGACAACGGTCCCCCAGGATGCTGCCGCGGCGCCGTGCACCGCGTCCGCCAGACGCGGTCCGCCCGCTACGACCACGATGAAGACGCCTTGCAGCCGACCGCGTAAATCGTCGGAGGCAACCTGTTGCAGGATCGTCGAACGGAACGCGTCCGACACCATGTCGGCGCCGCCGCCGAGCGCCAGGAATACCGTCGCCGCCAACAGTAGCCGACCGGCCCGACGGTGTGCCACGCCGCTGACCAACCCGAAGCCGACCATCGCCGTCCCCCAGCCCACGACGGCGACGATGACGGCCAGACCTTGCCGGTAGATCTGGACCGGGACAGCGAAGATCGTCAGGTTCGCGCCGATCACTGTGACGATTCCCGAAACCCAGAGCCGGCGAGAGTCGGGGTTCTGCAATGCGGTGGTGTCGGCGAATAGCCGCCTGGCGGCCAAGCTCAAGGCTGCAGGCGTTCGATGTCACCACCGCTCATGCGAATCCTGTTGTGCAACCGATCTTCTCGGCCTTGCCAGAACTCGACGACCTCGGGGGCAATGAGGTATCCGCCCCAATTCGGTGGCGGCGGGATCGGGTCGGTGCCGGCGAAGCGTGCGGTCACGTCGGCGAGCTGGTCGAGCAGCGCCGCGCGCGACGCGATCGGCCAGGATTGATGGGACGCCCAGGCGCCCAGTTGCGAGCCGCGCGGCCGGTTGAACCAGTAGTCTTCGGTGGCATCCCGACCGACCCGGGTAACCGGACCGCGGATGTGGAATTGGCGGCCGAGCGGATACCACGGGAAGGTGGCCGATGCGTACGGTGTCGCGGCCAGCTGAGCACCCTTGGCCGAATCATAATTGGTGAAGAACGTGATTCCGGTCGCATCAATGCCCTTGCACAACACCGATCGGCTAACCGGCCGTCCTGACTCAACGGTGGCCAGCACCATGGCGTTGGGCTCGGCGACGCGTGCCCGCTCGGCCTCATCAATCCAGTTGCGCAGCAACGCGACCCAGCCGACATCAAGCCAGTCCACGTCAAGGTCGGGGCTACCGTCCTTCTCGGCCGATCCGTACTCCGCCCGCATCGCCGCGAGATGCTCATTGCGCGCTTCCGCCACCGCGCCAACGCTACCAACGGCGCACTCGACAGTGGTTACCGACCGGTAGCGTCGGGCCGGAAGCGGGGTGGGACAATCTGGCCTATGACTGTGATCCCGCAAAGCGTCCCGGAGGATTTCGTCCCCGGGCTCCAGGGCGTGGTGGCGTTCACCACCGAGATCGCCGAGCCGGACAAGGACGGTGGGGCGCTGCGCTACCGCGGCGTCGACATCGAGGATCTGGTGAGCCGTCAGGTGACGTTCGGTGACGCGTGGGCGCTGCTGGTCGACGGTAAGTTCGGGCACGGCCTGCCTCCGGCGGAGCCGTTTCCCCTGCCGATCCACAGCGGCGATGTGCGAGTCGACGTGCAGGCCGGACTGGCGATGCTGGCGCCTATCTGGGGGTATCAGCCGCTGCTCGACATCGATGACACCACCGCTCGCGACCAGCTTGCCCGGGCATCGGTCATGGCGCTCTCTTATGTGGCGCAGTCGGCCCGTGGCATCTACCAACCCGCGGTACCCCAGCGGGTCATCGACGAATGCTCAACGATTACAGCCCGTTTCATGACCCGTTGGCAGGGTGAACCCGACCCTCGCCATGTCGAAGCTGTTGACGCGTACTGGGTGTCGGCCGCCGAGCACGGCATGAACGCCTCGACCTTCACCGCGCGGGTGATCGCCTCGACCGGTGCTGATGTGGCGGCCGCGCTGTCCGGGGCGATCGGCGCCATGAGCGGCCCACTGCATGGCGGCGCGCCGGCTCGGGTGCTGCCCATGCTCGAGGAGGTCGAGCGCACTGGTGACGCCCGAGGTCTGGTCAAAGGGATCCTGGACCGCGGCGAGAAGCTGATGGGCTTCGGACACCGGGTTTACCGCGCAGAAGACCCGCGGGCCCGGGTGTTGCGGGCGACCGCCAAGCGGTTGGCTGCACCCCGCTACGAAGTCGCGTCGGCGGTCGAGCAGGCGGCACTCTGCGAGCTGCGCGAACGTCGGCCCGACCGAGCGATCGAGACCAACGTGGAGTTCTGGGCCGCAGTCATCCTCGACTTCGCTCGAGTACCGGCCAGGATGATGCCCGCAATGTTCACCTGCGGCCGCACCGCCGGCTGGTGTGCACACATTCTGGAACAGAAACGGTTGGGCAAGTTGGTTCGCCCGTCGGCCATCTATGTGGGTCCAGCGCCACGCAGTCCCGAGTCCGTCGACGGCTGGGGTCGGATCCCGAGAAATTAACAGCGCCGCGGCGATGAGTTTGCGACGACTCGAGAGTCCATCACACTGAGCCCGCCCGGGCTGCTCCAACTCTCATCGCTCTAGGAGGTCATCATGGCCATCGCTGTTGAACCCGCTCTGTCACCTCACCTTGTCGTCGATGACGCTGCGGCGGCAATCGACTTCTACGTCAGAGCTTTCGACGCCGCCGAGCTGGGCCGGGTGCCCGGTCCCGACGGCAGGCTCATCCACGCCGCGCTTCGCATCAACGGGTTCACCGTGATGCTCAACGACGACTTTCCGGAAACCTGCGGTGGCAAGTCGATGACCCCCAGGTCATTGGGTGGGACTCCGGTCACCATCCACCTGACGGTTACCGACGTCGACGCTGAGTTCCGGCGGGCTATAGACGCCGGAGCGACCGTGGTGGCGCCCCTTGCGGACCAGTTCTGGGGTGACCGCTACGGCGTCGTTGCTGATCCGTTCGGTCATCACTGGTCGCTGGGGCAACCGGTGCGTGAGGTTTCGATGGAAGAGATCGCCGCGGCGATGGGCGGACAGCCGGGCTAGATCCTTACGGGTGAACCGATTTGTCGCAAGCGGTCGACGAGCCGCTGTCGCAGCTTCGGAGCGGGCGCGCTGGCGGCGACCGCCAGCATTTCGGCGGTGTCGCTGAACTTGCGTCGCGGACGCCCCTCGACAGCACCCCTGGCGATCTCGGCAGCGTCGATGGCACGCCATCCGGCGGCGAAGACGACGTCAGGCCGGCGCGCGCGCACTAAGGTGTCGAATGCCGACGGCGGGTGCAGGGGCTGAGACAGCCGGCCGGCGTTGAAGTCGTCGACCAGTCGTTGCACCGTGTCGCGCGCGCAGGACTTGTTGGTGCCGATGAATCCGGTTGGCCCCCGTTTGATCCATCCGGTCACGTAGGTCCCGCGCTGGGGGCGGCCTGAGTCCGGTTGAATGACCCGGCCGCCGTCGTTGGGCACCACTGCCGCGCCCGCGTCAAACGGCAGGTCGCGAATCGCTTCCCCGCGGTAGCCGATCGACGTCAAGATAAGACCTGCATCCAGCCGGCACATCTGATCGGAGCCGGTAATGCGAAAGTCCACACCGGTGGCCCGTTGTCGACCGACGACCCGCTCGGGAGTGACATTGTAGCGCAGGCGGATTCGCGGTCTAGACGCTGGCCGGGAGCCGTCACCGAGTTCACTCAGAATCTTGAGCTTCCGGCTGGTCAAGGCGTCGCAGTGGCTCGCGAGGTCGCGCAGCACCAACTCGCGGTCGGGCGGATCGAGCACCACGTCCGCCGTGGTCGTCAGGCCGATCAGCTCCGGCAGTGTGAAGGCGGAGTGCATCGGTGTCCGCCGGGCAGCGATCACCACCTCGCGAACCGCCGAGTTGCGCAGCGCCGCCAACGCATGGTCGGCGATGTCAGTGCGGGCGAGTTCCTGCGGATCGGTGGTCAAGATTCGCGCGACGTCTAAAGCGACATTGCCGTTGCCGATGATTACTACCCGTTGGTGACTGAGATCAACCGGTAGCGTCGTGAAGTCGGGGTGTCCGTTGATCCAGGCAACCATTTCGGTGGCAGTCCCGGTGCCCGGTAAGCCCATCCCCCCGATGTCGAGTCGGCGATCGATCGGAGTACCGACGGCATAGACCACTGCATGGTGGTGGGCCAGCAGCTCGTCGTGGCTGACATGAGTGCCGACTTCGATGTTGAGATAGAAGTGAAAACCTCGCTGTCCAGCGATCCGGTCGAACAGTGCAGTGACCTGCTTGGTGCTCTGGTGATCAGGCGCTACCCCAGCGCGTACCAAACCATATGGCACCGGTAGTTTTTCGAAGACGTTGACCCGTACCCCGGGTTGGGTGAGCAGTTCGTCGGCGGCATACATCGCCGCGGGGCCGGAGCCGACGACCGCCACCGTCAGCGGTCTTCGGTGGTTGTTGAGCAGCTGCGGTGCAGGAAGTACCGGGGCCAGCTTCGAGGTCGGCGGCAATTTTTGGTCGACCGGCCGGTCGGGATAAAACGACGCGTTCAGCTCGACGAACGGCAGCTGCTCGGACGTCAGCCGGGTCTCCGGCGCGATGGCGTCTACCGGGCAGGCATCGACGCAGGCACCGCAATCAACACAGGCCACCGGGTCGATGTAGAGCATCTCCGAGGTGGCGAAGCCGGGCTCGTCGGGTGTCGGGTGGATGCAGTTGACCGGGCAGGCGAAGACGCAGGACCCGTCGTTACAGCACGACTGCGTTATGACGTGCGGCATGAACGCGAAGTCTTCAAGCGGCCGGCTCCGCGGTGGCACCCCGGCGCTGCGGTTCGCTACGGTAGCGCGCCGGCTCGCCGTTGATCTTGCAGATCCGCCACATGAGTCGCGCGGCCGGATTCATCAGTCCGGTGTCGTGAGCCAACATTCGCACGTCGGCGAATATATCGCGCAGCCACTTGCGGGACTCCGGCGAATCGAAGAAAAGCTCCGTTCTGACGTCGCGCGGGATGTCGAATTCTTTCCAGAACGCCTTCGGAGGCACCGCTATAGCCTGGCAGCCGACCCGCATGGCAAGCGGATAGAACAGCGAGATCCAAAACCGCTGCATCCGCTTCAGGTGGGGCAGTCGTTTGCGCAGGTATTCGTGCGCGAAGGAAATGTGGCGCGCTTCCTCGGCCACGTGAATGGCCATGACCCGCTCCATGATCGGATGCAGCGACTTGCCTTCGCGCAGAATGTTCTTCTGCGCGTGGTCAATGGGCTCTTCACCGGCGAGCACCCCGATGAAGAATGGCACCGGCAGCAGGCCGGCCACCAGCGGCACTAACGGCGAAATCCAGCGCAGCAGGCGCGGCATCCCCGGGACGTCGGCCCCGATTCGGTTGACCATCTCCTGAAACATCATGGTGTGGTTGCACTCTTCAACCGACTCGTGCAAGCAGTACCGATATTCCGGTGATCCGTTGGGCAGCCAGAAGGTGTAATTCATCAGCCCGCGGATCAGGATCGACTCGAAGTGCAATCCGACTTTGGCGACATTGGCCTGCCGCCACATTCCGATCTGGATCTGACGTTCCTGCGATTGGGCCAGATACCACGAGTGGCGGCCCAGCGGGTCGGACTGCGGCAAAATCCAGCGTGGGTCGTTGTCGCAAACCGTGAATTCCGCTGCATCCCAATCGATGTCGATATACGGGTTGAAGTTTCGCCGGACCGAGCCTTCGGAGAGTGTGGCCAGCATGGCGACGTAATCGGTGTCTTCGTGCACTTCCATGTTGCGCCGCCAACGGTGCATCGTTTTCGTCCGAGCCATGCTGAGCCTCCCGCGGGGTTTACATCTGGGTGCTGTTTGTACACAGTACCGCAGGTACCGGGAACTTGCCAGACCCCGCCCCGGACTGTGGTCGACCGCCGTCCGCGCGCCTGAGTGTGACCGGTCCCACAAGCGCCGACCCCGGTTCTCAGGCGATGGCGATGGCGCGAGCCCAGTCACGAATCGGCTCACTACATTGGTGGCCATGGTTGACCAGCTGACGATCCCTGATGACATCAAACCCCGTGACGGCCGCTTCGGATCCGGCCCGTCGAAGGTCCGCCCCGAACAACTGCACGCCCTTGCCACCAGTTCGGCCGGATTATTCGGCACGTCGCATCGGCAGGCGCCGGTGAAAAACCTGGTGAAAAGGGTTCGCGCCGGACTGGCCGAATTATTCTCGTTGCCCGCCGGTTACGAGGTGGTGCTGGGTAACGGCGGGGCGACGGCCTTTTGGGATGCCGCCGCATTCGGGCTCATCGACAAGCGTTCGCTGCACCTGGCCTACGGCGAGTTCAGCTCAAAATTCGCCTCGACGGTCGCGAAGAACCCATTCATCGGCGACCCGATCGTCCTCAAGGCCGAACCGGGCAACGCGCCCGAGCCCCGAAGCGATCCGTCGGTGGATGTGATCGCCTGGGCGCACAACGAGACATCGACCGGAGTGGCGGTGCCGGTGGCTCGCCCAGTTCACTCGGGCGACGCGCTGGTGGTCATCGACGCCACTTCCGGCGCCGGCGGCCTGCCGGTCGATATCGGTGAGACCGACGCCTACTACTTCGCGCCGCAGAAAAGCTTCGCTAGTGACGGCGGCTTGTGGCTGGCCATTCTGAGTCCTGCCGCGCTGCAGCGGATCGAGGCGATCGCGGCCTCCGGGCGATGGGTGCCCGACTTCCTATCGCTGCCTATCGCGGTGGAGAACAGCCTGAAGGATCAGACCTACAACACCCCCGCGATCGGCACGTTGGTGCTGCTGGCCGAACAAATCGACTGGCTAATCGGCAACGGCGGGCTGGACTGGGCGGTCAAGCGCACCGCAGACTCCTCGGGGCGGCTGTATTCGTGGGCGCAGGACCGGCCCTACACCACTCCCTTCGTCACTGACTCCCGGTTGCGATCCCAGGTGGTCGGCACGATCGACTTCGTCGAGGACATAGACGCCGGCGCCGTCGCGGCGACGTTGCGGGCCAATGGCATCGTCGACACCGAGCCGTACCGCAAACTCGGTCGCAACCAGTTGCGGGTTGCGATGTTCCCCGCGGTCGAGCCGGACGACGTCAGCGCGCTCACCGAATGCATCGACTGGGTCGTCGAAAGACTTTAGCCAGCTGGCCAGCGTGTCAGCGCCGCTTGGACTGATTTCTGCACTAAAGTCCGCTCCTGACAGGCCTGTCGTGCCGGTCTGTCGGGAAGCCTGCTAGGAGAAACCATGCGGCAACTGAAGGTCGTTGGACTCGACGTCGATGGCAAACACATCGTCTGCGAGGGCTTCGGTGCGAACGGCGACGCGGCCGACAAGTTCAAGTTGGCAATCGACGATCAGCTGCGGGCAGCCCTGCGCGGCGACGGGGCTCGGGTGGCGCAAACCCAGATTGACATCGAGGTCAGCAAAATGCTCAGTCCCAAGGAGATTCAAGCCCGTATCCGCGCCGGCGCGTCGGTCGAGCAGGTCACTGCGGCGACCGGAGCCGACCAGCACCGGGTACAGCGGTTCGCACACCCCGTGCTGCTGGAACGCTCACGCGCCGCGGAGTTGGCAACGGCCGCGCACCCGATCCTGCCCGATGGCCCGTCGGTGCTGACGCTGCTGGAGACGGTGACCGCCGCCATGGTGGCCCGAGGCCTGGACCCGGACAACACGCGGTGGGATGCCTGGCGCAACGAGGACGGCCGCTGGACGGTGCAGCTGACGTGGAAGGCCGGTCGATCGGACAACCTTGCTCACTTCCGATTCAGCCCTGGCGCCCATGGCGGCACAGTCACCGCTATCGACGACGGGGCCAGCGAATTGATCAATCCTGATTTTGAACGTCCGCTGCGGCCGTTGGCTCCGGTCGCGCAGCTCGATTTCGACCAGGCCGAGCCGGCAGCCGAAGCGACTGCGGCCGCCGAGCCCGTTCAGCGTGAGCCGCGGCGCACTCGCCGTAGCAAACCAACGGTTCCCGCGTGGGAGGACGTACTGCTGGGAGTGCGCTCCACCGCAGAGCGCTGATCTAACGAAACGCTGCCATTGCGAGCAGCGTTAACCACCCGGCCATCACACCAACTCCCGCGCCGAGAACGAACCAGCGGAGTACCGGGGTGCGCCGCCAGCCCCAAAGTGTCGGGGCCAGGCCGCCGGCTGCAACGATATTGAGCCCCACTGCCAAAAGCGTATGCACACGGATCAGCCCCAGGCTCAGCACCACGATGGCGGCCGCGGTCACCGCGGCGACGAACCCGGACACCGTCAGGCCTGTCGCCCAGGGCGTGGAATCCTCGGCCACGGCGCGAGCGTAGCCCAGTCGCTGGCTGTCGCCGGCACCATTCAATCTTCGCCGATGAAATCCAGCCTGGCCCGCTCATAGAAGGCCAGCGCGGCTGCAGTCGCGACGTTGAGTGAGTCGGTGCCGCGCGACATCGGGATCCGGACCTGTATGTCGCTGGCGCGCAACGCGGCTTGGCTGAGCCCGGCGCCCTCCGACCCGACGAGCACGGCTACCCGATCGTTGCACACGGTGCGCATCGCCGCCGGCAACGGCTGCGCGGCGCCCGGGGTCAGGGCTAGAAGTCGAAACCCGTTGTGTCGCAGTTCGCTTAAATCGTCTGGCCACTGCGCTGTGTGAGCGTAGGGCACCAGCAGCGCGTGTCCCATCGACACTCGCACTGCGCGGCGGTACAGCGGATCGGCGCATCCACTGCCGAAAATCACGGCGTCTACACCAAGCCCGGCCGCGTTGCGGAAGACCGACCCGAGATTCTCGTGGTCGTTGACTCCTTCCAGCACAGCGACGGTGCGGGCACCGTCGCATAGCTGTGCCACGCTGAGCTCGGGCACCCGCCGTGCCGCGGCCAGCACGCCCCGGTTGAGGTGGAATCCAACTACCCGAGCCATCACATCTGCGGACACCCGGTAATAGGGTGCATCGGTGCCGGATAGGTCGACGGCGAGCTCGGTCAGCCTGCGATCGGTGCCGAGCAGGGCCAGTGGCGTAAACCGGGACGCCAGCATGCGCTGCACCACCAACACACCCTCAGCAATCACCAGCCCCTTACCGTTCGGGAGATCGGGCCTGCGGTCGAGGCTGTTCAGGTCGCGGAAGTGGTCGAGACGTGGGTCGTCGGGGTCGTTGACGTCCCGGACGTCGACTGCTGGGGAACGCAAGGCGTCACGGACTTTCGTCGACCAGCGCCAACATCAGGTCAGCGGCGGTGCGCAGCGTGTCACGCTGGGTGTCGTCCAGGGTCGCGAGCCGCTGAGCCAACCATTCGCGGCTGGCGCGACGCTCGGTCTCCAGCAGTTCGGCGCCGGCGTCAGAGACCGAGACCAGCACCTGCCGACCGTCGACCGGGTGTGGTGTGCGGTCGACCAGGCCCAGCTCGGCCAGCGACGCGATGACCCGGGTCATCGACGGCGGCCGGACCCGTTCCCGAATGGCCAGGACGCCGGGTGTCATCGCACCGTCCTTGGCCAAGGTTGCCAGCGCGGACAGCTGTGACAGCGTCACCGGCGATTGCGGGCGCCGGAACCGCAGTTGGCGGGCCAGCCGCATGACCGCCAACGACAGGTCGCTGGCCAGCCGCGTGTCCCCGTCTATCACAGCGCGAAGGTTACGACACCGCTGCGATTACTGCGACCCGGCGTTCCTCGGGCGCATCGCGCGGCCGCGCGATCATCGCTCGCCGGCGGGGTTGGACTATCCGACTCCTCCTCGGGCCGCATGGCGGCCCGCATCGTCGCCGCGGCGGGGTTGGACTATCCGACTCCTCCTCGGGCCGCATGGCGGCCCGCATCGTCGCCGCGGATATGGTTACCCCGATGCCCGAGGATCGCGCGCGTCCCGAGCCGCCGCCGCTGCCACCGGCGCTGCAGCAAGTGTGGCCGGTGATCGGCGTCGGCGCCGTGGGCTGGTCGGTCGCTACAGTTGCCGCATTCAGCGTGCCGATCCTGCACACCTGGCGCCCGGTGACGTTGGCCGGTCTGGCAACCGGGCTGTTCGGCACCGGTCTTTTCCTGTGGCAGCGCGCGGCCGCCCGCCGTGGGGCCCGCGGTGCACAATCGGGACTCGGCACCCGACACCAGCCCGACATCCCGGAGGCTTGAGAGATGGCAGCGCCGTTGTTGCAAGCGCAGATCGACATCGAAGCGCCCGCATCGAAGGTGTGGAGTCTGATATCGGATTTTCGCCGCATGCCGCAGTGGAGTCCACAGTGCCGCTGGATGAGGCCGCTGGGCCGAGTGCGACCGGGCACCCGCACGCTCAATGTGAATCGTCGAAACAACCTGCTGTGGATCACCACATGCACTGTCACCGAACTGATACCCGGGCAGAAGCTGGCGTTCCGAGTCAACACGAACAACACCATCTGGAGCTATGAACTCGAGCCGATCGCCGTGGGAACCCGGGTAGTCGAGAGCCGGCACGCCGAGAACGGCGTCAAGCCCTTCTCGAGTATGGCGGTGAGTGCACTGTTCGGTGGGACGTCGAGCTTCGAGCGTGAACTAATAGACGGCATGAACGCATCGCTCGCCAAAATCAAGGCCGCTGCCGAAAGCTAGTCCTGCGGCTCCGTGACGTCGAGAACGCCGTCGTCGTACGGGTCGTATGCAGGTGACCCTCCGCCGGCCGAGACCGGCGTGTCGGAGTGCGCGCCGCAACCGTACTGGGCATCGACCACATGCCCGTCAGCAGACATCTCGTTGCCGCACACTCCGAACATCACCCCCAGCGAACCGGTTAACGGCAGAAAAAAGCCACAGTCACGGCACACCCGTTTCGTCGAGCGGGCCATCTGCGAGCCGGGACCATAGTCACCATCGTGCCAGCGCTGAGCCGCTTGGGCCCGGCCCCAAGCGCTCATCACCTGCCGACGGCCCAGCCCGACCTCGGCGCTCGCTTCGTCGACGTGCGGGTCGCCACTTGCGGCGTACCCCGGGACCAGCCGCGGGTCGTCGCGCGGCGCGGCCAGCAAGTCCCCCGGGCTCAGATCTCCCGGCCGGACGCGCAGTTCCCACGGAACCCATGGCGGTGCCAACAAGGCGGTTGGCCCGGGGATCAGCACCACCTCGCTGACCGTGGCGCGATCGGCGCCAGGGTGAGCGGCAACCACAACCGCCCACTGCCAGCCTTGATATCCAGGCAGGCGGGCTAGGAAGCGGTGGGTGGCTGCTGTTGGGTCCTCGTAGCTCACCCCGAGGTAGTCGCCTACCGTCTCTGCGCCACTGAAGTCGACGACAGCGTCGCGCGCCTGTTCGACTGCATTGCCAAGGACCGCGGCCAACTCCTCCGGCCAATCGGCAATGGTCGGTGCAGCGCCTTGTCCCGTCGATCCCGTCACGCTGTTCATCGTGTCTGATTGTGCCCCAATAAAGTCGTGGCCAGCCACACCGGCGGCCTGCGCGCACCAACTGCCGCAATAGGGAAGAATTGACCCGTGTCTGGACGCCGACATGATCCCCGAGCCGGGGATCTGGCGTCTTCCGGCCGGCGCGCCCGCGGTGGACTCGCCGGCGAGCATCCCGGAATGGCCAACTACCCCGCAGACGGTTCACGACCGGCGCGGCCGCGGCGACCACCCCCGATGCCCAGCGCTAATCGCTACCTGCCCCCGCTGGACCGGGAGCGGGACCAAGCCGTCGATTCCGGTCCGCCGCGCGGTGTCCGGCCAGGAGAGCGCATTACGGTCACCCGCGCCGCCGCACACCGCAGCCGTGAGATGGGTTCGCGGATGTATTGGCTGGTGCAACGCGCTGCTACCGCCGACGGTGCGGACAAGTCTGGACTGACGGCGCTGACATGGCCGGTGGTGGCGAACTTCGCAGTTGACTCCGCGATGGCCGTGGCGCTGGCCAACACCTTGTTCTTCGCGGCGGCGGTCGGGGAAAGCAAAGGCAAGGTCGCGCTTTACCTGCTGATCACCATTGCGCCATTCGCGGTGATCGCACCGCTGATCGGTCCGGCGCTGGACCGGCTGCAGCACGGCCGTCGGGTCGCGCTGGCGTTGTCGTTTGTGCTGCGCACCGCCTTGGCCGTGGTGCTGATCACCAACTATGACGGAGCCACCGGCAGCTTTCCGTCATGGGTGCTCTACCCGTGCGCGCTGGCCATGATGGTGCTGTCCAAGTCGTTCAGTGTGCTGCGCAGCGCGGTCACCCCACGAGTCATGCCGCCCACGATCGACCTGGTACGCGTCAACTCGCGACTGACCATGTTCGGGTTGCTCGGCGGCACGATCGTCGGCGGCGGCATCGCGGGCGGAATTGAATACGCGTTCAACCATTTGTTCCAGTTGCCGGGCGCGCTATTCGTGATTGTCGTCGTCACGCTGGCAGGCGCCTTGCTGTCAATGCGGATCCCGCGGTGGGTCGAAGTGACCGCCGGCGAAGTGCCCGCCAAGTTGAGCTATCGCGTTCACAATGGCCACCCGCCCCATGGTCGGCACGAGGAACCGAAGGTCAGCAGTGCGCTACGCCAACCGCTGGGGCGCAACATCATCACCTCGTTGTGGGGGAACTGCACCATCAAGATCATGGTGGGCTTCCTCTTCCTGTATCCGGCATTCGTCGCCAAAGCACACGACGCAAGCGGTTGGGTGCAGGTGGGAATGCTCGGGCTGATAGGCGCTGCCGCGGCACTGGGCAACTTCGGCGGCAACTTCGCCAGCGCCCGGCTGCAATTGGGCAGGCCCGCCGTACTGGTGGTGCGCTGCACCGTCGCGGTTACCGTGGCTGCGTTGGCCGCGGCGGTGACCGGCAACCTGGCGGTGGCTGCGGTGGCGACGTTGATCACGTCGGGATCGAGCGCGATCGCGAAAGCTTCCTTGGATGCCTCTTTGCAGGATGATCTGCCCGAGCAATCACGGGCGTCGGCATTCGGCCGGTCCGAGTCGACGCTGCAGTTGGCCTGGGTGATGGGCGGGGCTCTGGGAGTGTTGTTGTACACCGAGTTGTGGGTCGGATTCACCGCAGTCAGCGCCTTGCTCATCCTGGGGCTGGCGCAAACCGTCGTCAGCTTCCGCGGTGAGTCGTTGATTCCCGGACTGGGCGGCAACCGGCCGGTCATGGTCGAGCGGGAAGGTGGCCGTCTCGGCGTCGACGCGGCGGCAGCCACCCAGTGACACGGCGGGTCTTCGCACTACTTCTGGTGGTGCTGGCCTCAACGGCTGCCGGGGTCGGCGCTTGGCTGCTTGTCCGCGATCACGATCCGCAGGAACCGGAGATCAGCGCCTACTCCGATGGGCACCTGACGCGAGTGGGGCCGTACCTGTACTGCGACGTGCTTGATCTCAACGACTGCCGAAAACCGCAAGCGCAAGGCGAATTGGCGGTCAATGAGCGCCATCCGGTGCAGCTGTCGGTGCCGCGGGCGATCGGCCGCGCGCCATGGCGGTTGCTGCAGGTGTACGAGGACCAGACCACCTCGACCATGTTCCGCCCGGGCAGCCGGCTCGCGGTCACCATTCCCACACTCGACTCCCAACGCGGACGGTTGACCGGTATTGCTGTGCAACTTTTGACGCTGGTCGTCGATCCTCGCGGGGAAATAGTTGACGCTCCGCACGCCGAGTGGTCGGTGCGCATGGTCTTCTAGCGCCGAACGTCGAGTTGTTGGGCCGCAAACCGCCGATTCTTCACCCTATGGATCGACGAGTGGCTGCCTGCCGAGCTCAACAGACCCAGCCGGGACAAGACGCGCGGCATCATCCTGCACAGTGACACGCTGGACGCTGACGAGATCTGTGTGCGCGACGGTATCCGGATGACAACGCCGGCACGGACCGCATTCGACCTCGGCCGTCGTAAAGGGCTGCTCACGGCGGTTGATACGGCTCGACGCGCTCGCGCACGCCAGCGAGTTCAAAGCCGCCGACGTCGAACTATTGATTGATCGGCACCGTGGTGCTCGGGGAGTAGTGCAGTTGCGCCGCGCTCTGGCGATGATCGATGCCGGCGCGGAATCACCCTACGAGACGAAGACCCGCCTGGCGCTGGTCGCGGGCGGGCTGCCGCCACCGCGGACCCAGATCGAGGTGCTCGGTGACTGGGGCGAAGTCTTGGCCCGCCTGGACATGGGATGGGCGGAATGGAAGGTTGCCGTGGGAGTTCGACGGCGCACACCACTGGACCGATCCAATACAGCGCACCCGCGATATCGACCGACTGGCCGAACTGCAGGCACGCGGCTGGACCGTTATTCGGGTGAGTGCTGACTTGCTGCGCAATCGGCCGCATATCGTCGTGGAGCGGACGCGGTGTGCGCTACGCGCCGCGGGTTGCCCGCTTTGAGCATCGCCGAACGTCGAGTTGTTGGGCCGCAAACGGCCGATTCTGCACGACAACTCGACGCTCAGCGCCCAAGACTATGCCCCGTGACCGGGGCGCACCTGTTCGCCTGCCACCGGCGGTTCCGGCGGGGAACCTTCACCGAATGGCTTTCCACTCAACGCCTCTCGGCCGTGCGGGGTCAGCCAGTTCGACAAGTCCGGGCCCTTCGGCACGATGCCGGTGGGGTTGATGTCGCTGTGCACGATGTGATAGTGCTGCTTGATCTGCACGAAATCGATGGTGTCGCCGAAGCCCGGCGTTTGAAAAAGGTCGCGGGCATAAGCCCACAACACCGGCATCTCGGACAGCTTCTGCCGATTGCACTTGAAGTGCCCGTGGTAGACCGGGTCGAACCGGGCCAGGGTGGTGAACAACCGAACGTCCGCTTCAGTGATGCTGTCTTGAACCAGATAACGGTGATCGCTCAGCCGCTCGCTCACCCAATCGAGCGCGGAGAACAGTCGGTCATAGGCCGCCTCGTAGGCCTGCTGTGAGCCGGCGAATCCGCACCGATATACGCCGTTGTTGATCTCGCTGTAAACCCTTTTGTTGACGTCGTCGATTTCGGCGCGCAGGTGCTCAGGATAGAGCTGCGGGGCGCCGTCACGGTGGTAGGCCGTCCACTCGGTGGAGAGATCCAGCGTCATCTGCGCGAAGTCGTTGGTGACTACCGCTCCGGTCGACACCTCGACGATCGCCGGGACGGTGATCCCTTTGGGATAGTCGGGAAAACGCTGAAAGTAAGCGTCCTGTAGGCGCGGGATTTTCAGTACCGGGTCCACACCGCCGGGATCGAGATCGAACGTCCAACTGCGCTGGTCGTGAGTGGGCCCACAAAACCCAATGGAGAGCACCTTTTCCAGTCCGAGCAGCCGGCGCACGATGATGGCGCGGTTGGCCCACGGGCATGCGCGCGCGACGATTAGCCGATACCGGCCGGGCTCGACCGGATATCCGTCGCGCCCGTCCGCGGTGATGCGGGTGGCGATGTAGTTGGTGTCCCGGCTGAATTCGCCCTCACCCGCCACATAGGAAGCCATGCGGGCGAGCTTACGACGGCGATGCGTCCAAGAACCGCCGAGCCAGATTCGCTTCGGTGGACTCACCCGGCTCCCAGTGCGCAATCCAGGGTCCGGTGCCCTCGGACTGATCGAGTATCCCCGCCTCCAGCCAGGTGTACCGCCCGTCGAGCACGCCGCGAGCCACCCCCACGTCGGTGCTGTCGGTGTTCGCCCATAGGGCATGGAAGAGCGCCTGCACCCGCAGAGTCGCTTGCTGGCAGAACGCATCGGCAAGTTCGTACGTCCCCTGCCCGACGGTGGGATCGGCAGCCCGCTGGGCCTCGGCGCGCACGCACGTCGCAGACATCGCGAACAGCTCCGCGCCGATGTCGACGACGCGTCCAAGGAAGCCCTGCTTCTGCTCCAAGGTGGCTTGCCAGCGTGCCATTGCATAGAACGTGTTGCGCGCCAGTTTGCGCGAGGACCGTTCGACGAAGCGCAGATGGACCGCCAAGTCACCGAACTCGCGATACGCGGTAGGCCGCTGGCCTTCTCCAAACACCAATTGCGGCAACCACTTCGCGTAGAAGCCGGTGGCACCGACCGCCGCCGCAGCTTTCTGACGCACATTGGTGTCAGGCTTGGCGAGGTCACCCGCGGCGGTCAGGTGCGCGTCGACCGCCTCGCGGGCGATCAGCAGCCGCATGATCTCGCTGGAACCTTCGAAGATGCGGTTGATCCGCAGATCGCGCACCGACTGCTCGACGGGTACCGCACGCTCGCCGCGGGCTGCCAACGATTCGGCCGTCTCGTAGCCGCGGCCGCCGCGGATCTGCAGCAGCTCGTCGGCGATGACGCAGGCCATTTCGCTCGACCACAACTTCGCCAGCGCCGCCTCGATCCGGATGTCGTTGCGGCCTTCGTCGGCCATCTGACCGGACAGCTCGAGCACCGCCTCGAGCGCGTAGGTGGTGGCGGCGATGAAAGCGAGCTTGCCGGCTACCGCCCCGTGCTTGCCGACCTGCTTGCCCCATTGCACCCGTTCTGCGGACCATTCACGCGCGATCTTCAGCGACCACTTGGCGGACCCGCCGGCCATCGCCGGGATGGCGAGTCGTCCAGCGTTCAATGTGGTCAGCGCAATTTTCAGGCCATCACCTTCGCGGCCGATCAGATTTTCTTTGGGCACTCGGACGCAGTGGAGTCGTGTCAGGCCGTTTTCGATTCCGCGCAAACCCATGAATTTGTTGCGCCGTTCGACGGTGATTCCGGGTGAATCGGCTTCGACCACGAACGCGCTGATTCCCCCTCGATGCCCGTCGCTACGGGGGACCTTCGCCATCACCACCAGCAGATCAGCGACCACGCCGTTGGTCGTCCACAACTTCACACCGTCAATCTCATAGGCCGCTCCGTCCTCGATCGGCGTCGCGGTGGAGGCCAGCCGCGCAGGATCGGAGCCCACATCCGGTTCGGTGAGCAGAAACGCCGAGATCGCGCCGGCAGCACAGCGCGGCAAAAACCTTTGCTTCTGTTCCGGTGTCCCGGCGAGCTTGAGCGGTTCTGGTACCCCGATCGACTGATGCGCCGACAGCAATGCGCCCAAACTGGGATGCACACTCGAGACCATCATCAACGCCCGGTTGTAGGCGACCTGGGACAAGTTCAGTCCGCCGTATTCCGACGGGATCTTCATGCCGAAGCAGCCAAGTTCAGCAAGACCTTTGACGTATTCGTCGGGTATTTGAGCGTCGCGTTCGATGACACTGCCGTCAATTGTCTGCAGGAATTCCTGCAGTTTGGCCAGGAATGCTTCGATGCGAGCGGCTTGGTCAGCAGAGGGTTGGGGGAAGGGGTTGATCAGCTCCAAGGGAAACCGACCGAGGAACAGCTCTTTGGCGAAGGATGGCTTGTCCCAGCCACTTTCGCGAGACTCCTCGGCGACGGCCCGTGCTTGCTCCTCGGTGACTTCTGCTTGCTGCGTCATCGGGCACCCTCTCGTGTTTGCATTTGATTCCAGTCTGCTGCCAGCACCCGCCGCTGTGCACCGTTTTCGACCACCCGGACTGCCTCGACCGCCCGGCTACGCGTCCAATTCCTCGGCGACCGCCTTGACCACGTCCGAGACGCGGCGAGCCGTCTTTCGGTCCGGGTAACGGCCTTTACGCAACTCCGGTTGCACCGTGCTTTCCAACAGCGTGATCATGTCTTCGACCATGCCGTGCAGTTCGTCGGGGCTGTGCTTGTGCTCGACGGAAGTCTCGCGGCGAGGACGGGCCAGAGTTGGCGGGGGGTCGATGAGCTTGAGGCTCAGGGCCTGCGGACCCCGCCGGCCAGAGGCCACACCGAACTCGACCCGCTGTCCCGCTTTGAGCCCTTCTACACCGGCGGGCAACGCAGAAGAACGGACGTAGACGTCCTCGCCGTCCTCCTGGGACAGGAAGCCGAATCCCTTCGCGGCGTCGTACCACTTCACTTTGCCGGTCGGCACTGGTCTCACCTGCTTGTCTGATGGATAACTAAGAGGGCTATACAACGAAGCGCCCCGCCGGCGCAGGACGCGATTGCCTGCTGATCCTACTCGGGTCAGGGGCCGCCGAGCACCCCGGTTTCTCGGTACGCTGGCAGCACCGCTGGAGGTGATATGGGCCTGATCTCGGATGTCTGCCGGCCGGTTCCGCTCGGCTCGTGCACCCGGTCGGGGTCGGTCCAGCCATGACGTTGACCGCATTGGGAGTACCGACATTCCGACGCTTGAACAAGCCCGCGAAGTCGGCGGACATGCCCGCCTCCGGCCCGCTCGTGGATACCTTTGGGCGCGTCGCCACCGATTTGCGGGTATCGCTGACCGATCGCTGCAACCTGCGCTGTACCTACTGCATGCCGGCGGAGGGTTTGGACTGGATGCCGGACGCGCGCCTGTTGCGGTCCGATGAATGGGGCCGGCTGCTCGGTATCGCGGTCACCCGGCTCGGCATCACCAGCGTGCGGTTCACCGGAGGCGAACCCCTGCTGGCTCGACGCCTCGAGCAGGTCGTGGCGACGACCGCCGCGCTGCGGCCACGGCCAGAAATTGCGCTGACCACCAACGGGCTGGGGCTGGCCCGTCGTGCCGGCGCGCTGGCCGCCGCGGGGCTGGATCGGGTCAACGTGTCGCTGGACAGCCTCGACCGCGCGCACTTCGCGGCCGTGGCACGCCGTGACCGGCTGGGCGACGTGCTGGACGGCCTGGCGGCGGCCGATCGAGTCGGTTTGCGCCCGATCAAGGTGAACGCCGTGCTGCACGCCGGCACCAGCGCCGCAAGTGTGGTGCAGCTTCTACGGTTCTGCCTGAAACGCTCTTACCAGCTACGCCTGATCGAGCAGATGCCGCTGGACGCCGAACGTAGTTGGCGCCGGGGAGCGGCGCTGAGCGCCGATCAGACGCTGGCGGCCCTGCAGCGGCATTTCCGGATGCGCCCGGACTCGGCTCCGCGCGGTTCGGCACCGGCCGAACTGTGGCTCGTCGACGAAGGACCGGACTGGCCGGCTGGGAAAGTGGGTGTCATCGCTTCGGTCACTCACGCCTTCTGCTCGCAATGTGACCGCACCCGGCTGACGGCTGACGGCCAAGTTCGCAGCTGCCTGTTCGCCCACGGGGAGACCGATCTTCGGCGGTTGCTTCGGGGCGGCGCGGACGACGACGCCATTGAGGCGGCTTGGCGTGCCGCCATGTGGAGGAAAGCAGCGGGCCACGGCATTAACGACCCGGAATTCCTGCAGCCCGCTCGCCCGATGAGTGCGATCGGTGGCTGAACCGGCGCCCGAGGGGACCGGCGACCCAACCGAGGTCTCGGTCGTCGTCCGCTATTTTGCAGCGGCGCGGGCGGCTGCCGGCGCCGAGTTGGAAAGCGTGACAGTTCGGCCCGGCGCCACGCTGGCCGATCTGGTCGACGGACTCGCGCGGCGCGGTCCTCGCCTTTCGAGCGTGCTGAGCCGCTGCTCCTTCCTCTGCGACGGAGTAGCCGTCGGGAGCGACGCCGCGAGCGTTCGAGCCTTGAAGATCGGACAAACGATCGACGTGTTGCCGCCCTTTGCGGGGGGCTGACTGTGAGATACCTCACATAACGATTCGATCACGACCCGGCAACGGCTCGATGTCAGCGTCGCTGACCTGCAAAAACGGAACCGTTTCCTGGCGTTTTACCGCGCGGCTACCCGAGACACGCGGCGCGCACGAAAAAATGACTGAATTGGCTTGAGCCGCTAGCGTCTTGCGCGGGCACGCCGAGGCTGACCGAGCGGCGGGTCTTCCCTCCTACAGCGCCGAGCTCCATCCAGTGGGTAAGGGATACCAACAACACCGATGGATGGAGGCGGGGGACCCAACGTCCGCCCGGATCGGACTTGGAGCCGTGCTCGGCTCCTTGGGGTGAAGCTGTCGTCGTACCCATTGCGGATACGACGACAGCCGGGCAACCTCTCCAGCCCGAACCCGACAGCTGACCTCGTGGGCGCGTGCAGAGAGGACTTACGCATCTATGAGCGGACGGCACCGTAAGCCCACCACGTCGGGCATCAGCGTCGCGAAAATAGCGGTTACCGGAGCTGTGATCGGTGGCGGTAGTGCCGCCCTCGCGGCCCACGCCTCGGCAGCAACCGACGGCGAGTGGGACCGGGTTGCCGGATGCGAGTCCGGCGGTAACTGGGGGATCAACACCGGTAACGGATACCACGGCGGGCTGCAATTCACACCGGGCACGTGGGCCGCCCATGGCGGCGGCCAATACTCCCGTTCCGCCGAGGGAGCGACTCGGGAACAACAGATCGCAGTTGCCGAGCGGGTCCTCGCCACTCAAGGCCGCGGCGCCTGGCCGGTCTGCGGCCACGGCCTGTCCAGCGCGACACCGCGCAACGTGGTCGCCGATCCGGTGCCGACGAACGCCCCGACCGGCGAGCCCGCGGTTGATGGCCAGCCGGCGGGGCTCGCTCCAGCGCCGCAGGATGCACCGCCTGCTCCGGCCCCCGAAGATCCTGCGCCGCCGGTCGAACTGGCCGCAGCGGATGCGCCCCCGCCAGGTGCTCCGGCTCCGGTCGATGCACCGGCTCCGGTCGAGCCGGCGGCGGTCGATGCACCGGCTCCGGTCGAGCCTGCGGCGGTCGATGCACCGGCTCCTGCCGTGGACGAGCCGGCCCCGGCCGAGCCCGCGCCAGCCGAGCCCGCGCCAGCCGAGCCCGCGCCGGTCGAGCCTGCCGCCGTCGACCAACTGACGCCCGTGGACGAGCCTGCCCCAGCCGAGCAGGCGCTCGTCCATGCCGGAACGCCGCAGCAGTCCGAAGAAGCACCCGACCCGGCGTCCATCGAAGGCGCACCGGGAGATGTGCAGCAGGCTCATGCGGTGGGCTCGTGGCGGTTGGTACCGGCCCCGCAGGATCCTGCACCGGCGATCCCGGCCGATCCGGCCGCGGCCGGTTCGGCCATCCACGACCTGCAGGTGCCGCCGCAGCTCGGCCCGATGCTGGACCCGGCGAACCAGCCCGCCGATGGGCTTCCCGTGGCGCCACCGGAGAACATGAATCCTGGGTTCCTGATGGATTTGTGGAAAGCGATGCAGGCACAAGGCGTCAACGGCAACGACGCGCTGAACGCGCTGGCGCAGCAGCACTGAAAGCGCCGGTCGTATTCAGGCCGAGTTGACCCACTCCTCGGTTCCGTCGGCGAAGAATTGACGCTTCCAGACCGGCAAGCGAGCTTTGATCGCCTCCACCAGGTGGGCACATGTGTCGAATGCGGCCCGGCGATGGTCGGCAGCAACAGCGGCGACCAGGGCGGCCTCACCGATCTGCAGCACGCCAACGCGGTGGCTGGCGGCGATAGCCCGGACGCCGTCTGACTCGGCGGCGACTTGCGCGACAAGATCGGCCATGACCTGTTCGGCTGAGGGATGCGCGCAGTACTCCAGCCGTAACACGTGCCGACCACCGTCGTGGTCACGGACCGCGCCGACGAACCCGACGACGGCTCCCGCCGAGCGGTCACACACCAGATCCTCGTGTTCTTCCAGCGTGATCGGCTGATCGGTCAGCCCGGCCCGCAACACCTGCGTCATCCTCCGGGTCATCAGGAATGATCTTTGCCGGCCAGTTGGTCCAGCGCGTGTTCGAGTACCCCGGCCAGCACCTCGAGACCGTCGCGCACACCGCCGGGCGAGCCCGGCAGGTTGACGATCAGCGTCCGGCCGGCCACGCCACAAACTCCCCGTGACAGCACTGCGGTGGGTACCTTCGGCAGGCCCGCGCGGCGAATGGCATCAGCCAGCCCGGGCACCTCAAAGTCCAGCACCGCCACCGTCTGAGCAGGCGTGTTGTCGCTCGGCGAGATCCCGGTGCCGCCCGAGGTGATCACTACCCCGACACCGTCGGTAATCGCCTCACGCAGGGCCTGACCGACCGGGCTGCCGTCCGGCACCACCTGCGGCTGCCTTGCGGTGAAACCTCGACCGGCGAGCCAGTCGGAGATGATCGGTCCGCAGCGATCCTGGTAGTCACCGGCCGCCGCCCGAGTGGATGCGATGACGATTCGAGCAGTTCGTGCGTCGCTCACCGCGTCCAGCTCCCGCTGCGACCACCGTCCTTGGACAGGACGCGGATGCCATCTATTCGAGCCGCCGGGTCAACCGCTTTGGTCATGTCGTAGAGCGTCAGAGCCGCCACACTCACCGCGGTCAGCGCCTCCATCTCCACGCCGGTGCGGTCGGTGCTGTGCACGGTCACGGTGATATCGATATCCGACTCGCCGAGAGTGAAATCGACGTCGACACCGGTCAGCGCGAGCTGGTGGCATAACGGGATCAGCTCGCTGGTGCGCTTGGCGGCCAGGATGGCGGCTACCCGCGCGGTGGCCAGCGCATCACCTTTCGGCAGGCCGCCCGCAGAGATCAGCGACAACACCTGACCGCAGGTGCGAAAAGTGCCGGCAGCGACGGCGGTGCGCCTGGTCGCTCGCTTCTCGCTGACATCGACCATGTGCGCCGCTCCGCGCTCGTCGATGTGAGAGAGCCGGTCGGCACCCGACTCCAACGGCGCCGCAGAGCCCGACATCGCCGTACCGCCTATCGGTTGACGACGGTGACCGGGTGCAGGTAGGGCAGCTCGTCAGCGGGGACGGGAAAGTCAATGTCGCCGAATGGCGACAGGGCGCCGACTCGATCGGTTGCCAGTTCGCTCACCGCGTGGTCGTCCGGGTCCGTCGTCGGCCAACCGTTGTCCACATACCGCTGCTTTCGCGTTTTGTTGTCCTCGTTGTCAGCCACAAGGTCCATTCTGACAGGTCTTGCGGCTGCCGGTGTCGCTCGGCTCCCTACTCGTCACCTCGTTAGACCCAGGCGGCTCACATCGATGTCCGCTGAAGACCGCCAAAACCCCGACTGCTTTACCCTGGTCAGCGATGACTGAACAGCCCCGAGGTGTCGCGCTGGGCACCTGGCTGAGCGATCTGCCCGACGAGCGGCTGATTCGTCTAATGGAATTGCGCCCCGACCTGGCGCAGCCACCGCCGGGCAGTGTGGCCGCCCTCGCTGCGCGTGCTCAGGCTCGGCAGTCCATCAGAGCCGCGTCAGACGAGTTGGACTTCCTGCACTTGGCGGTCATCGACGCATTACTCGTGCTGCACGCCGACACCACCGGTGTGCCGGTTGCCAAGTTGCTTGCACTGATCGGCGAGCGGGCGCCCCTCAAAGATGTGACCGGCGCGCTGGATGATCTCAAGGAACGGGCGCTGGCATGGGGCGACGGTGAAATTCGGGTGGCCGGCGACGCCGGTGGCGGTCTGCCGTGGCACCCCGGGCAAGTGACTCTAGAGGCCGAATCCCGCTCGGCATCGCAGATCGCCGAGGTGATCGCGGGACTCGACGAGCCGGCCGCACTCGTGTTGGACAAGCTGGTCGAAGGGTCGCCGATGGGACGTACCCGTGACGCCGCGCCCGGGGCGCCGCCCGACCGGCCGGTTCCCCGGCTGCTGGCCATGGGTCTGCTGCGTCGCATAGACGCCGAGACAGTGATCTTGCCCCGCAAGGTTGGGCAGGTTCTGCGCGGCGAGCACGCCGGCCCGGACGAGTTGGTGGCACCCGATCCGGCCGTCTCGTATACCGCTGTCGAGGACGTCGACGCTGCAGCGGCCGGTGCTGTCATCGATCTGCTGCGCGAGCTCGATCTGCTACTCGAAACACTCAGCGCCGCGCCGGTTCCCGAATTGCGCAGCGGCGGTCTGGGGGTCCGCGAAGTAAAACGACTGGCCAAGTTGACCGGCATCGACGACGCGCGGCTGGGACTGATTCTGGAACTCGCGGCAGCAGCCGGGTTGATCGCCAGTGGACCGCCCGACCCGCCGCCACCTGAAGGTGTGGGACCGTTTTGGGCGCCGACTGTGGCTGCCGATCGATTCGCCGAGCTGCCCACCGCAGAACGCTGGCACTTGTTGGCCAGCACCTGGCTGGGTCTTCCGGCCCGGCCGTCGTTGATCGGCACTCGCGGTCCCGACGACAAGCGTTATGGCGCCCTGTCGGACTCGGTCTTCTCGACGGCGGCCCCGCTGGACCGTCGGCTGCTGTTGGGGATGCTGGCCGAGCTGACCCCCGGCACGGGCGTCGACCAGACGACGGCTTCTGCGGCGCTGGTCTGGCGGCGCCCGCGGTGGGCCAAACGGCTGCAACCCGAGCCGGTCGCGCATCTGCTGGACGAGGCCCATGTCGTAGGCCTGATCGGTCGGGGAGCAATCAGCCGACCGGGCCGCGCGCTGTTGAGTAGTGACCCCGGCATCATCGACGTGATGACCCGGTCACTTCCGCCCCCGATCGATTACTTCCTGGTGCAGGCCGATCTGACCGTTGTGGTACCTGGACCGTTGGAGCGCCGACTGGCCGAGGAATTGGCGGCGGTGGCCACGGTCGAGTCGGCCGGGGCTGCGATGGTCTACCGGGTCAGCGAAGCGTCGATTCGGCATGCGCTGGATATCGGCAAGACCGCCGACGCGCTGCACGCTCTTTTCGATGAGCACTCCAGAACCCCGGTGCCGCAAGGCCTTAGCTACCTCATCGACGATGTAGCACGCCGGCACGGGCAACTGCGTATCGGCATGGCAGCATCCTTCGTGCGTTGCGAAGACCCCACTCTGCTTGCCCAGGCCGCGGCCACTTCGGCAGCCGAGCATGTACAGCTGCGAGTACTGGCGCCGACGGTGGCGATATCCCACGCCCCCATCGGCGAGGTGCTCGCCGCCTTGCAGACAGCAGGCTTCGCACCGGCCGCCGAGGATGCCACCGGCACCATTGTCGACATCCGTTCGCGTCGTGCCCGGGTGGCCGCCCAGCCGCAGCGCCGGCCGCACCGCCCGATTACCCGACCCAGCCAAGACACCTTGACCGCGGTCGTCGCGGTGCTGCGCAAAGTCGGCAGTGCGCCCTTCGCCGATGTCCGCATCGATCCTGCGGTGGCGATGTCGGTGCTTCAGCGCGCAGCGCAGGAAGGCGCCACGATGGTGATCGGCTATGTGGATGCCGCCGGGGTCGCCACCCAGCGGGTGGTATCGCCGGTCGCCGTGGTCGGCGGCCAATTGGTGGCGTTCGACTCGGCGTCCGGGCGGGCGCGAGAGTTTGCCATCCATCGCATCACCTCGGTGGTGTCGGCGGACTACGGATAATCGATGGCATCGCGATGAGGAGGAGCGGCCGCTGATGCCTGATGGCCCGTTGATTGTTCAGTCCGACAAGACCGTGCTGCTCGAGGTCGACCACGAGCTGGCCGGTGCCGCGCGCGCGGCGATAGCGCCGTTCGCCGAGCTCGAACGCGCTCCCGAGCATGTGCACACCTACCGGATCACCCCGCTGGCGCTGTGGAATGCGCGTGCTGCCGGCCACGACGCCGAGCAGGTTGTCGACGCACTGGTCAGTTTCTCGCGCTATGCGGTTCCGCAGCCCCTGCTGGTCGACGTTGTCGACACCATGGCGCGCTACGGCCGGCTGCAGCTGGTCAAGCATCCCGCGCACGGTCTGACGCTGGTCAGCCTGGACCGGGCGGTACTCGCAGAGGTCCTGCGCAACAAAAAGATCGCACCGATGCTGGGCGCCCGAATCGACGACGACACCGTCGTCGTGCATCCCAGCGAACGAGGCCGGGTCAAGCAGATGCTGCTCAAAATCGGCTGGCCCGCAGAAGATCTGGCCGGCTACGTCGACGGTGAGGCACATCCGATCAGCCTGCGGCAGAACGACTGGCATTTGCGTGACTACCAGGAGATGGCAGCCGAATCGTTCTGGGCAGGCGGTTCGGGTGTGGTGGTGTTGCCGTGTGGCGCCGGCAAGACCCTGGTGGGGGCGGCCGCCATGGCCAAGGCCGGCGCGACGACGCTGATCCTGGTCACCAACACTGTGGCCGGCCGGCAGTGGAAACGCGAATTGATGGCGCGCACCTCGCTCACCGAGGATGAGATCGGTGAGTACTCGGGGGAACGCAAGGAGATCCGGCCGGTCACCATCGCGACCTATCAGGTGATCACCCGGCGCACCAAAGGCGAATATCGCCATCTGGAACTGTTCGACAGCCGTGACTGGGGCTTGATCATCTACGACGAGGTTCACCTGCTGCCGGCGCCGGTCTTCCGGATGACCGCCGACCTGCAGTCGCGGCGGCGCTTGGGCCTGACCGCCACCTTGATCCGCGAAGACGGTCGCGAGGGTGATGTGTTCTCACTGATCGGTCCGAAACGCTACGACGCGCCGTGGAAGGACATCGAAGCGCAGGGGTGGATTGCACCGGCCGAATGTGTCGAGGTGCGCGTCACCCTGACGGACAGCGAACGCATGATGTACGCCACCGCCGAAGCCGACGAACGCTATCGCGTGTGTTCGACGGCTCATTCGAAAATTGCTGTGGTGCAGTCGATCCTGAGCCGGCACCCCGGCGAGCAGACGCTGGTGATCGGCGCCTACCTGGACCAGCTGGACGAACTCGGCGCGGTGCTGGACGCACCCGTCATTCAGGGGTCGACGAGAACAGCCGAACGCGAAGCACTGTTCGATGCGTTCCGCCGCGGTGACATCACCACACTGGTGGTGTCCAAGGTGGCCAACTTTTCCATCGACTTACCCGAAGCGGCGGTGGCGGTGCAGGTTTCGGGCACATTCGGGTCACGCCAGGAGGAGGCGCAGCGGCTGGGCCGATTGCTGCGGCCGAAGGCGAGCGGCGGCGGAGCGATCTTCTACTCGGTGGTGGCGCGCGACAGCCTGGACGCCGAGTACGCCGCACACCGGCAGAGGTTTCTCGCCGAGCAGGGTTACGGCTACATCATCCGCGATGCCGACGACTTGCTCGGTCCGGCGATTTAGCGGTCAGAAAACGACGAAATTAGGCCACGCAGCGGTAAGTTGCTGATCATCCGATGAAAGTAGGAGCTGCATATGGCGAAAATCGGTGAGCATGCCATCGTTCTCGGAGCAAGTATGGGCGGGCTGCTAGCCGCCAAAGTGCTCTCCGATTTCTACCGAACCGTCACCGTCGTCGAGCGCGATGTGCTGCCGACCGACGTTGCCCAGCGTCGCGGTGTACCCCAGGGTCGTCACGTCCACGCGCTCTGGCCTCGTGGCTCACAGATCCTCGACGAGTTGTTCCCCGGCTTACTCGCCGAACTGGTGGGCAACGGCTGCATAACATGGGACGACGGCGACTTCTCGAAGGCGATTCTGTCATTCGGTGGACACCCGTTCGTCCGCACCGGAGTCATGCGCGGATATCAACCGAAGGATTGCGCGTATTACCCCAGCCGGCCATTCCTGGAGGACCACGTTCGTCGTCGGATACGCCTGATTCCCAATGTCACGCTGATGGAGGGCCACGACGTCGTCGAATTGACCTCCAATGCCGACCGAAGCCGCGTCACCGGCGTGCTGGCCACCGCGCGAAAAGGTGGTGACGAACAGCCGCTCAGCGCGGACTTGGTGGTCGACGCGACGGGCCGCGGCTCTCGCACACCGTCGTTCTTGGAGCGCCTGGGCTACGGGCGGCCGGTCGAACAAGAGGTGGTGGTGCGGCTGGTGTATTCGAGCCAACTGCTGCGAATCCCACCTGGTGCGTACAACCAGGTGCTCACGCTAGTGGGGCCCGTCGCCGGAAGACCTACAGCGATGGCGCTATTCACCTACGAGCATGACACCTGGATGCTGACCGTGGTCGGGTTGGCCGGGCACGAGCCTCCGGCCGATCGACCCGGCATGCTGACGTTCATGGAAAGCTTCACGCCGCCCCAGGTTATGCGGGCGCTTCGGCACGCCGAGCCACTCGGTGACGTGACACGGTACCGAACTCCGTCAAGCCGCTGGCGCCGGTATGACAAGATGCGACGATTCCCGGCTGGTCTGTTGGTTTTCGGGGATGCGATTTGCAGTTTCAATCCCCTTTACGGCCAAGGAATGACGGTGGCCGCATTGCAGGCGGTAGCGCTCAGGCGCTGCTTGGACGGCGACGCGAACCGACTCGCGGTCAGGTATTTTCGTGCCGCCGCCAAACCCATTGGTGTGGCGTGGCAATTGGCAGTCGGCGGCGATCTGAACATGCCCGAGGTCGAAGGACCGCGACCCTTGCCGCTGCGGCTGACCAACAAGTACGTCGACCGGGTGCAGGCCGCCGCGGAGATCGACAGCGTCGTCGCCGAAAACTTCTTGAAGGTCGCCGGATTTTCCAAGCCGCCCGCCAGCCTCATGTATCCGCCGACGATGTTGCGGGTCGCTACGACGAACTGGCGCCGCCGGCGACATCCAGCCGCCACACCGGGCTATGCGACGGCCGGCTCATCACCCGCGACTAGTTGAGCGCGGGAATCACCTCGCGTTCGAACAGCTCGATCCCGGAACGGTCGTAGGCCGCTTCCGGGAAGTAGCAGATCGCGTATTCGCAGCCGAGCTCGCGGATCCTCTCCAACCGCTCGATGACCTGCTCGGGCGTGCCCGTCGCTGAGTCCGGGCCCGACGTTCGGGCCGTCCTGGCGTCCGCGGCCGCCTCGGGTACGTAACCGATCATCCGGTCGCGTATCCGGTACAACCGGTCGTTGACGTCGTCCTCCGACGTGCCGAGCACCGCATCGAAGTTGGCGGAGCGGACGATCGCGTCGAAGTCGGTGCCCACGTCGCGGCAGTGCCCGGCCAACACATCGGATTTGTGGACGAATGCGGCCGGATCCGGCGCGAAACTAGTGTAGTTGGCGTATTTCGCCGCGATGCGCAGCGTCACCTTCTCGCCGCCGCCGGCAATCCACAACGGAAGTCCGTTGTCCTGCAATGGTCGTGGGGCGACGATCGCACCGTCGACCTGATACTGCTTTCCGGCGAACGTGACCTTGCCGTCGCGCCAGGCGTCCCGCATCATCTGCACGCCTTCGTCAAGTCGGGCAAGCCGGATTCCCGCCGACGGGAAGCCGTAGCCGTATGCCCGCCACTCGTGTTCGCACCAGCCGCCACCGATGCCCATCTGCACGCGGCCACCGGAGATGATGTCAGCGGTGGCAGCGACTTTCGCCAGCTACACCGGGTCGCGGTAATTCATCGTCGTGCACGAGCCGGATGGTATCAGCCGTTTGCTAATCGGTGCAGGCGGCGGCCACGCAGGCACTGAACACGTTGGTCAAAGTGAAACCGGTCAACCCGTCCATGCCGGTTTACCGCGAGGGGATTGGACATCTCATGATTGCCGCCGACGCAGAATTGAATGTCTCATCGACCAGCTGCAGTCCGCCAAGCCAGACTCAAAGTCTCGTCGTCGATCCGCATCGCAGACTCAGACTTGCCGAACGAAAGCAGGCCGAAGCCCACGACAACGACGTCGCCCGTGATCGAAGGCCTGACGGCTCCCGTCGACCAAGCGACGCAGCCAACGGTGTGTCAGAGTTTCTTTACCGATATCAAGCGACTGCACCTACCGGACTCGCGCACGAAACGAACGACAACCGTGTTGAATACTCGACGGCCTCGCTTGATTATGTGATTGTCTAAAGGGCCTTCGGATAGAGGTGACTGGCCGTGGAATCACCGCCCACGCGGCGTGTTATCGAGGTAATCGAGTTGCTGGCGCGTCGGGGTGAGGGAGTCACACGTCTCACCGACGTCGTGCGGGAACTAAATCTCAATCAGGCGACCGCGTGTGCCATTCTCTCGGAGCTCTGCGCTCGAGGTTGGGCCAGTCGCAATCCATCTGATAAGACGTTCTCGCTGGGTGCGGGGCTGGCGGCATTGTCCGAGGCAGCGCAGCGATCACGCCCGCTCACTCAAGCGCTGCGCATGGCGGCAGCCAGTCTCGCCGAGGAGTTGGAGTTCGCCGTCTCGGTCTCTGAACGCGTCGACGATTTCCTCGTGATCACGGCGGTGTTTGCTGGACAAAACTCCTCCTGGTCGGTCAGCGTGGGTGATCGCTTCCCGTTCGCGGCTCCTTTCGGGCCGGCGTATGCCGCGTGGGAGCCCGAGCACGAATGGGAGCGGTGGATTTCTCGCAGCGGCGTCTCTAGTCCCGACCTGATCACTCACCTGCAAGATTATCTGGCGGTGACGCGTAAGCGCGGCTTCAGCGTTGAACGCATGACCGACGCGGTCGCTCAGGTGATGCTCATCATGGGCCGCCTACGCGAAGAGGGGATATCCGATTCAATGCGCGGCTACGCCTCGTCGATGCTGACCGAGATCACGACTTCTGCCGGCACCTTGGGGAGGGCCAAACCGACCTATCCGATGGTCGGGGCGATCGCCGCGCCGGTGCCTAACCATGACGGACGGGTGATCGCCAACCTCTGCGCCCACCCGTTTCAGACGCTTACCGACCGGCAGACTCGCCGCGTGGGTCGGCAACTGACCGCCGCGGTCGACTCCGTGCTGGCCGCCTGCTGAGCGGCCGGGCGAAACACCGGGCGCTGCAACCACTCCCGCCAGCCTGCCTTGACCGCACCCTGCTGATTTCCTAAGATTTCGAATAGACGACGGCAGTAGTTGAAAATTCAACGCTTGTCAGACCCGGTAGGCGGCGAAGGACGGCGCGCGTACGGAGGGTTCGCATGGACGACGCGGCCATGATGGTGGAGATCGAAGCGATCAAGCAATTGAAAGCCCGCTACTGCCGCCTGCTCGACGACAAGCAGTGGGCGTTGTGGCGCGAGGTGTTCGCCGACGACTTCGTGAGCGACACCTCCAAGGCGGGCGGGCAAGTCGTCTCGGGAGCAGATGCAGCCGTGGCGTTTACTCGCAAGAACATTGGCAAGCCTTCACAACCTACGGTCCATCAGGTGCACGCGCCCGAGATCGAGTTGACTTCGTCAACGACGGCGCGTGGTGTCTGGGCGCTCAACGACGTGGTGCGGCTGGCGCCGGGCGTGAACCTCAACGGGTACGGCCATTATCACGAGACCTACGAAAAAATTGACGGGCAGTGGCGGATCAAGACATCGACGCTGACCCGACTGCGCGAGGACCTCTTCAACGGATTGTTCTCTATTCGGGTTTCGGCGCGTCTGCGTGATGCCGCCGTGCAGATGATCCGGCGATCCTCATGACCGCTGCCGGAACGACCGAAGACAACGCCAACGGCGCATTTCCGGCCGTGCCCACGGTTCTCGTCACCGGCGCGTTCGGTCAAGTGGGCCGTCGCGTGACCCAGGTTCTCCTCGATCGCGGCCGCCGGGTCATCGCCATGGATTTGGGAATCGACAAGGTGTTGACCCGCGCCAATGAACTCGCACTGTCAGCCCCGGCTGGACGATTGACGCCGGTGTTCGCCAACGTGCTCGACGCCGACGCCGTTAGGCAAGTGGTCGTCGAACATCAACCCGAGGCGATCGTGCATCTGGCGGCAATCTATGCCCCACCGTCCTATCGCAACCCGCAACTGGCGCGGCGCGTGAATATCGACGGTACGCGTAGGCTACTGGCAGCCGCCCGCAATCTCTCCCGACCACCGCTTGTGGTCTTTGCCTCCAGCGCGGCAGTGTTCGGCTCCCGCAACCCCTATTGCCATCCGGAACTCATCACCTCGCGCACGCCGGCCAATCCGGTCGATCAGTACGGCGAGGATAAGATCCTGGCCGAAGGGGTGATTGCCGAAAGCGGGCTGCCTTACGCCATTTTGCGTCTCGCCGGAGTCATCTCCCCCGATGGTGCGGCCAACCTCGATAAGGACTACTTCTTGCTGATGCGGGCTACACCGGGTGATAACCGCTTGCACACAGTGGACTGCCGTGACGTCGGCTTGGCGTTCGCCAACGCCGTCGACCGTGCCGACGCAGTATCCAGCAAGGTGTTACTCATCGGCGGTGACGACAGCCACCGACACACCCACCGCGACGTTGAAGATGACATGCTGCAGGCACTTGGACTCGGTCGCCTCGGCGAGTCAGCCAGTCTTCCCGGCGATCCCAACGACGAACGCGGTTGGAGTTACACCGGTTGGTTCGACACCACCGAATCCCAGCAACTTTTGGAGTTTCAACGACATTCATGGCCGGACACGGTGGCCTGGGTCGCAGCGTCACAAACCCACCTACAACCGGTGCTGAAGATCCTCGGACCCGTACTACGTCCGGCCATGCGGCTAGCCTTGGCCGGGCAACGCCGGTGGGAGCGCCGCGGCCCCTACGCGGACCCATGGTCTTTGATCGTGAAAGTCTACGGTTCAGAGGTCCTGACATCGAGCCGTGATGCCTGCCAAGTGCACAGTAGCCGCCCATGAACGGCCCACCCTCTGCGGCCGGCATGAAACAGCTTGTTATCGGTGCGAGTGGCTTCTTGGGCTCACACGTGGTGCGCGAACTCGTTCGCGACCAACAGGACGTGCGCGTAATGGTCCGGCACACCAGCTCGACACGCGGTATTGATGACCTTGCTGTCGAACGTCACTATGGCGACATCGTCGACGACCGCGCTTTGCGGGAGGCGATGGCCGACTGCGATGTGGTGTATTACTGCGTCGTCGATGCCCGGATGTGGCTGCGTGATCCGGCGCCACTATTTCGTACCAACGTCGACGGATTAAGGCACGTGCTCGACGCCGCAAGTCAAGCGGAACTGCGCCGGTTCGTGTTCACCAGCACAACCGGAACACTGGCGATTAGCGATAGCGCGGCAGTCACCGAGGACGATCCCCACAACTGGACCGGCGGTGGTCCATATATCGCGTCACGTATCGCAGCGGAGGATTTGGTCATGAGCTATGTCCGCGACAAGGGTCTGCCCGCCGTCGCCATGTGTATCTCCACCACCTATGGCCCCGGCGACTGGGCACCTACGCCGCACGGATCAGTGATCGCCCGCGTCAGCCGAGGCACCTTCCCGTTCTACTTCGGCTTCTCGTCGGAAGTCGTCGGCATCGAAGACGCCGCGCGGGCCATGATTCTGGCCGCCCAACGTGGCCGGGTGGGTGAGCGCTACATCATCTCCGACCGTTACATGAGCACCCGCGAAGTGCACGAAATCGCCGCGCAAGCTGCCGGAGTGCGCCCACCCAGCGTCAAATTGCCGATGTGGCTGCTGTATCTCGCCGCGCACGCGAACGACCTCGCGGCAGGCCTGTTACGCCGAGATCTTCCCTTCGCCGTCGCGGGGATGCGAATGGCCGAACTGATGTCCCCGCTCGATCACAGCAAGGCTGTCCGCGAACTCGGCTGGCAACCCCAGCCAGTCGAACAGTCCATTCGCGCAGCCGCCACGTTCTTCACCCAGAACACTGGCGCCTCGCCCGATCTGGCACATCGTTGTCGTCTGCTGGGGTCTGGACAACGTCTAGCTTGGCCGACATCGCGCCGAAGTCGGGGCTGTCGGCGGTGAGCCGCGTGAGCAACGTCGAATGCGCTCGTATGACTCCGCGCGCGCGTTTGCCGATGGTCGATATCAGCACCGAAGTTCGATGAGCGAACGGGAATTCACGGACTTCGCGGCGATCGACCCGTCGTTACAGACGTTCAGGGTGAACGTGCGATTGCTGCCGTTTAGGCGCGGCGTGACGCGACGCTTGACGCTGATCCGTCATATGACATCTCTCGCGAACCGTGTTCGTGGTCTTCACGGCGTCGAAGTGGTGCACCTTTCGCCGACAGCCAGCGTCAGGGTTCATCGTCCCCGCGGTCTGGCGGGGACGCTGCCGGCAGTCCTGTGGATCCACGGCGGCGGTTATGTGTTGGGATCGGCGGCCACGGACGACCGAGCCGCGAACACGATGGCCCAGGAATTGGGCGCCACGGTGGCCTGCGTTGAGTATCGCCTTGCGCCAGAACATCCTTATCCGGCTGCCCTCGACGATTGTTTCGCAGTATTGGAGTGGCTAGCTGCACTTCCGGAGGTTGACTCGCGACGAATCGTCGTTGCTGGTGCATCCGCGGGGGGTGGACTGGCCGCGGCGTTGACGCTGCGATGGGTGGATTCGGCGAGGGTCAGGCTAGCGGGTCAAGTGTTGGCGTATCCGATGCTCGATGACCGCAGCGTTCGACGTATTCGCGGACCGGTTGCTCGGACATGGACGCACGAAGATAACGAATTTGCTTGGCGGTCCTATCTGGGCTGCGAGCCGGGAACGGATGGCGTCACCGCATACGCAGCGCCCGCACGGCGCGAGAACGTCGCGGGTCTGCCGCCCACATGGATCGGGGTCGGCAGCGCCGATATGTTTCATGACGAAGACATCGACTACGCGAACCGTTTGCGAAATGCGGGAGTCGTCACCCGGCTGGAAATTGTCCCCGGCGCTTTCCACGGTTTTGATGAAGTCGCCCCGTGGACTCAACTGGCTCAACGGTTCATCCGTAATCGACTGAATGCCATGCGCCAATTCCTGATGCCTCAATGAGAGTCGGACCCGTTCACGGCAAGCCCGTCACCACCGCTAGCTGAGCGCAGGAATAACCTCGCGCTCGAACAGCTCGATGCCCGAATGGTCATAGGCCGCCTCCGGGAAGTAGCAGATCGCATATTCACAGCCGAGCTCGCGGATCCTCTCCAACCGCTCGATGACCTGCTCGGGCGTGCCTGTCGCCGAGTCCGGGCCGGACGTCCGAGCCATCATCGCATCCGCCGCCGCCTCGGGCAGGTAGCCAATCATTCGGTCACGGATCCGGTGTAGCCGGTCGTCGACGTCATCCCCCGACGTGCCGAGCACCGCATCGAAGTTGGCGGAGCGGACGATCGTGTCGAAGTCGGTGCCCACTTCCCGGCAGTGCCGGGCCAACACATCGGATTTGTGGGCGAACGCGGCCGGCTCCGGGGCGAAGTTGGTGTAGTGAGCGTATTTCGCCGCGATGCGCAGCGTCACCTTCTCGCCGCCGCCGGCAATCCACAACGGAAGTCCGTTGTCCTGCAATGGTCTTGGGGCGACGATCGCACCGTCGACCTGATACTGCTTTCCGGCGAACGTGACTTTCCCGTCGCGCCAGGCGTCCCGCATGATCTGCACGCCCTCGTCCAGTCGGGCAAGCCGGGTTACCGCCGACGGGAAGCCGTAGCCGTATGCCCGCCACTCGTGTTCGTACCAGCCGCCACCGATGCCCATCTGCATGCGGCCACCGGAGATGATGTCAGCGGTGGCAGCGACTTTCGCCAGATACACGGGGTTGCGGTAACTCATCGCCGTGCACATTTGGCCCAGCTTGATTCGCGACGTGCTCGCCGCGTAGGCCGACATCAGCGACCACGCCTCGTGGGTGGCTTCGCCGGTCGGCATCGGCACGGTATGGAAGTGGTCATAGACCCACAACGAGTCCCAGGCGCTGTCGTCGGCGTAGGTGGCGAGGTCACGCATCACTGTCCAATGTTCTTCGGGTTCGATGCCGACCAGGTCCAGCCGCCAGCCCTGAGGGATGAAGAGTCCGAAGCGCATAGCTTGCGACTCTATGACGTGAGGCCCAGGGCAGCCAGCGCGCCATCGACCGATGTTCGGCGCAACCTCTGATAAGGCGTCGGTGTCTGGCAAGATTCATCGATGAGGCGACCAATATGACTTCTCGGCACCTGCTGTTCAAGATCTTCTACCGGATCGGTTTTACTCCCTGGGACGGCCACCCGCTGGCGAGAAGCTTACGAGACCTGGTGGAGGGAAACGGTTCACCCGCGCTCGAAGCGAGAACCGCGCTCGAGCTTGGCTGCGGCACCGGCGACGCCTCGATCTATCTGGCACAGCACGGCTGGCGCGTCACCGCCGTGGACTTCGTGGCCAGAGCGCTGAACCGGGCGCGGGCCAAGGCGCGAAACGCTGCTGCCGCCGTCAACTTCGTGCAAGCCGACGTCACGCGGCTGACTCAAGCCGGCATTGGCTCGGACTTCACCTTGATCGTCGACAACGGCTGTCTGCACAACATGAACGACGACGACCAGGACGCGTACGTCCGGGAGGTCAGCGCGGTGTCGGCGCCCGACGCGCGGCTGTTGATCGTGGCATTCGTTCCGGGCGGCCGGCTGGGCGTGCGCGGCATCGAATCCAGCGAGATGGAACGACGGTTCGCACCAGGTTGGACGCTGCTGTCGGCGGGCCAGGAAGACTCCCCGGCGCGGTATTACCTGTTCCAGCGCCGCGCCTCCTAGCGCCTCCCAGCACGGGCGAACGCGGACTAACGCTACGTCAAGGAGTCCGGCGGCAGGAACCGGTCGCCGTACTTCTCCGCCAGCTCGCGGGCGCGGGCCACAAAGGCTTCTTTGCCCCTGCCGAGCGGACCTTCGTAACCGACGATGTACTGCGCGCTGCCACCGGTCCACGGGGGGAACCCGATGCCCATGATGGATCCGATGTTGGCATCGGCGGTAGTCATCAACACGTTCTCGTCGAGGCACTTCTGGGTTTCCAGCGCCTCGGCGAACAGCATCCGGTCGATCATGTCCTGCAAGGGCGGCGTCGACGAGCCGGAATTGAACGTCTCCCGCAGGCCGGGCCACAGCCGGGTGCGCTTGCCGTCGACGTACTCGTAAAAGCCGGCGCCCTTGAGCCGGCTGGGCCGGCCGATCTCGATCATCTTCTCGACGACGGCTTCGGCGGGGTGCGGCTCGTAGCTACCGCCGGAGTCTTCGACGCCCTTGCGGGTAGCCACGGCGATCTTGTGCATCAACTCCAGGTTGAGCTCGTCGGACAGCTGCAGCGGCGGCGCCGGGTAACCGGCCTGGCCGCCGGCGTGCTCGATGCTGGCCGGTTCCACGCCCTCGCCCAGCATCGCCAACGCCTCGTTGACGAAGGTGCCGATGACACGGGAGGTGAAGAATCCACGACTGTCGTTGACCACGATCGGGGTCTTGCCAATCGCCAGCGTGTAATCGAACACCCGGGCCAGCGCCTCGTCGGACGTCTTCTCGCCCTTGATGATCTCCACCAGCGGCATCTTGTCGACGGGCGAGAAGAAGTGAATCCCGATGAAGTCCTCTTGCCGCTTGACGCCGGTCGCCAGACCGGTGATCGGCAGCGTCGAGGTGTTGGAACCGAGGAGCGCGTTGGGCTCCACAATGTCTTCGATTTCCTGAAACACCTGATGCTTGAGTTCCTGGTTCTCAAATACCGCTTCGACCACGAAGTCGACGCCCCTGAAATCGGCCGGGTCACCGGTGGGAGTGATGCGCGCCAACAGGGCGTCGCTCTTCTCCTGGGTGGTGCGGCCCCGCTCCAGCGCCTTGGCTTCCAGCTTCTCGGAGTAGCCCTTGCCCTTCTCCGCGGCCTCGAGCGTGACGTCCTTGAGCACCACGTCGAAGCCGGCCTTGGCCGAAACATAGGCGATACCGGCGCCCATCATGCCCGCCCCCAACACACCGATCTTGTGGATCGGCATCTTGCCGATGCCGTCTGGCCGCGACTTACCGGAATTGATGGCCTGCAGGTCGAAGAAGAACGCCTGGATCATGTTCTTGGCCACCTGCCCGGTGACCAGCTGCGCGAAGTAGCGGCTCTCGATGCGGGTGGCGGTGTCGAGGTCGACCTGCGCACCCTCGACGGCGGCAGCCAAGATCGCCTTCGGCGCCGGCATGGGCGCGCCCTTGAGCTGCTTGCGCAGCAGCGCCGGGAACGACGGCAGAATCGAGGCCAGCGACGGTGACGCCGGGGTGCCGCCGGGCATCTTGTAACCCTTTTTGTCCCACGGCTGCTCATGCGAGTCCGGGTTGGCCTTGATCCATGCCTTGGCAGCCGGCACCAGCTCCTCGACCGTCGGCAGCACCTCGTCGACCAGCCCAATCTCCTTGGCCTTGGCCGGTTTGAACCTGGTGCCCTGCGACAGCACGCTGACGAACGCGTTCTGGATGCCGAGCATGCGCACGGTGCGAGTCACGCCGCCGCCGCCCGGCAGCAGTCCCAGCGTGACTTCCGGTAGACCGAGCTGGCTGCCCTTGACGTCAGCAGCGATGCGGTGATGGCAGGCCAACGCGATCTCGAGTCCGCCGCCGAGCGCAGCGCCGTTGATGGCGGCGACGACTGGCTTGCCCAAGGTCTCGAGGGTGCGCAAGTCCTTTTTCACCCGCTCGACCAGATCGAAAGCTTGCCCCGCGTCTTCGGGACCCAGGCCGATCATGCCCTTGAGGTCACCACCGGCGAAGAACGTCTTCTTCGCGCTTGTGATCACCACGCCAGTGACCGAATCCTTCTCAGCAACAAGACGTTCGACGGCCTTACCCATGGATTCGATGTAATGCTCGTTCATCACGTTGGCCGAACCGGTGGGGTCGTCCATGGTCAGCGTGACGATACCCTCGTCATCCTTGTCCCACTGAATGGTGTTTTCTGGCATTTGGTTCGGCCTCTTCTCAGACGCGCTCGATGATGGTGGCCACGCCCATGCCGCCGCCGATACACAGCGTGACAAGCGCACGGCGGGCGTCGCGGCGCTCGAGTTCGTCGACCATGGTTCCCAGGATCATCGCGCCGGTGGCACCCAGCGGATGGCCCATCGCGATAGCTCCGCCGTTGACGTTCAGCTTCTCGTCGGGAATGTTGAGGTCCTTCTGGAACTTCAGCACCACTGACGCGAACGCCTCGTTGAGCTCGAACAGGTCGATGTCGTCAACCGTCAGACCCGCGCGATCGAGTACCTTGCGGGTGGCCGGAGTCGGGCCGGTCAGCATGATCACCGGGTCCGCGCCACTGGTGGCGGTGGCAACGATGCGGGCACGCGGGGTCAGGCCCTGCGCCTTACCGGCCTCCTCGTTTCCGATCATCACCAGCGCGGCGCCGTCGACGATGCCCGAGCTGTTCCCGCCGGTGTGGACGTGATTGATCTTCTCGACCCAGTGGTACTTCTGCAGCGCCACGTCGTCGAAGCCGCCCATGGCCGCAAGGCCCTCGAAGGCCGGCTTCAATTTGCCCAGACCTTCCTTGGTGGTGTCGGGACGCATGTGCTCGTCGTGATCGAGGATCAGCAGGCCGTTTTGATCACGGACCGGCACGACGGACTTGGCGAAGTAGCCACCCGACCACGCGGCAGCGGCTTTCTCCTGGCTGCGCAACGCGTAGTAGTCGACGTCGTCCCGGGAGAAGCCCTCGATGGTGGCGATCAGGTCCGCACCGATGCCCTGTGGAACGAACATGACCTCGTAATTCGTCGCCGGGTCGAGGCCCATCGCGCCGCCGTCGGAACCCATCGGTACCCGGCTCATCGACTCCACGCCGCCCGCGAGCACCAGATCGTCCCAGCCGGAGCGCACCTTCTGCGCGGCGGTGTTGACCGCCTCGAGGCCCGAGGCGCAAAAGCGGTTGAGCTGCACGCCCCCGGCGGTCACAGGCATCCCGGAGGCCAGCACCGCGGCCCGGGCGATGTCGCCGCCCTGGTCGCCGACGGGTGAGACGCAGCCCAGGATCACGTCGCTGATCAGGTTCTCGTCCAAATCGGGGTTGCGCTTACGCAGCTCCTCGATCAGCCCGACGACCAAGTTGAGCGGCTTCACTTCGTGCAACGATCCGTTGCGCTGTTTGCCGCGGGGCGTGCGGATGGCCTCGTAGATGAAGGCTTCTTCGGACATGTCAGCTTCCTATTCGCCAATGGGTTTCGGACGTCCGTTTCAGGACACTAGTCCGCTGCCCGCCACCCTAACAGGGTGCCCGGCCAACCTGTTGGTTGGGACATTCAGCGGTGTTCGCTTGGCCTGTCTGGCAGGCCCGGTGTTCACCGGGCTGTCCGGCCGAGCGTCACGTGAGAGCAACGCTCGGCGCCGAGCGTCACGCGAGAGTGACATTCAGCGGTGTTCGCTGGGCCCTGCCCAGCCACCGTCACGCTGGAGCAACGGTGGCCGGGCCGAGGCCGGCCGAGCGTCACGTGAGAGTGACATTCAGCGGTGTTCGCTGGGCCCTGCCCAGCCACCGTCACGCTGGAGCGACGCTGGCCGAGGCCCAGCAGGGCCGTAGGCTCGACCACCATGACGGTGTCGCGCTTGCGGCCGTACGCGACGACGGTGTTCGCCGAGATGTCGGCCCTGGCCGCCCGGGTCGGCGCGGTCAACCTGGGCCAGGGCTTCCCCGACGAGGACGGGCCGCCGGGGATGCTGAAGGCCGCACAGGATGCGATAGCCGACGGAGTCAACCAGTACCCGCCGGCTCTGGGCATCGCCCCGCTGCGGCATGCCATCGCTGCCCAACGTCAGCGCGACTTCGGCGTTGACTACAACCCCGACACCGAGGTGCTGGTCACCGTCGGCGCCACCGAGGCGATCGCTGCCGCACTGATCGGCTTGGTGGAGCCCGGCGCAGAGGTAATTCTCATCCAGCCGTTCTACGACTCGTATTCGCCGGTGGTGGCGATGGCCGGCGCCCGCCGGGTCATCGTGCCGCTGGTGCCCGACGGCCGCGGCTTCGCGCTCGACACCGATGCCCTGCGCCGCGCGGTGACGCCGCGAACCAAGGCGCTGATCATCAACTCACCGCACAACCCGACGGGCATGGTGCTCAGCGAGAACGAGCTTGCTGAGATCGCCGGTATCGCGGTGGCCGCTGATCTGTTGGTTATCACCGACGAGGTTTACGAGCATCTGGTTTTCGACGCCCGTCGCCATTTGCCGCCCGCCCGATTCGACGGGATGGCCGAGCGCACGATCACGATCTCGAGTGCGGCCAAGATGTTCAACTGCACCGGCTGGAAAATCGGATGGGCTTGCGGGCCAGCAGAATTGATCGCCGGAGTCCGCGCGGCCAAACAGTACCTGAGCTATGTCGGCGGCGCGCCGTTTCAGCCTGCGGTGGCTCATGCGCTGACCAGTGAGCAGGCGTGGGTCGCGGCGCTGCGGGTTTCGCTGCAACAGCGGCGCGACCGGCTGGCGGCGGGGCTGACCGATATCGGCTTCAGGGTGCACGACAGTTCGGGCACCTACTTCCTGTGCGCCGATCCGCGGCCCCTGGGCTATAACGACAGCACCGAGTTCTGCGCAGCGTTACCGGAAAGCGTTGGCGTAGCGGCAATCCCACTGTCAGCCTTCTGCGACCCGGCCGCCGAGCACGCCAGGTGGTGGAACCACCTGGTGCGGTTCACCTTCGCCAAACAAGTCGACACTATCGACGAGGCGATCCGGCGACTGACCGCGCTTCGCGACGGGCCGGCTATGTCGGCTGAGGCGGATTCGCGTCGCCCATGACGCGGTCCCGCAGTGCGCTTGTCGCGGCGTCCAAAACGATCTTGCTGGCCCGTTTGACGATGAACTCCGGAATCGGTCCCGACGGTTCCACGGTGATGTCGAAGCGCACCCGCGTCTTGTCAACGCCTTCTCGCATCAAGGTGTACTCGACGTGCTGTCCGTGCTGCTGGAAGGTCTCTTGGGCATCCCATATCACCCAGTCGGGGCCCCAGTGATACTCCAGGATCTCGTTGTCGGTGAGGCCGAGCACCCGGACGGTGGCCTTGACGTGATGCGGTCGGCCGTCGGAGTAGCGGTCGAGCACCTCCAGCCGCTTGTGCACCGGTGACCAATCGGTCAAAGAGTCGACTTCGGCCAGCGCCGCCATGATTGCTTCCGGCGGCGCATCGATGACGATCTCGCGCGATGCTTGTACAGCCATCACCATCAAGCTAGTGCGCGCGCCAGTTCCTAGATAGGTTTCGACGGTTAATCGGCCGTCGGGGCGCGGTGATTGGCGTCGACGCCGCCCGCGACACGTTTCCGCAGTCCTTCGGTCGCCGCCGCCAAGACCGCCTTTCGAGCTTTTTTGATGAGGAACTCCGGCACCGGCGCCGACGGTTCCAGCGTGATGTCGAACCGGACGCGGGTCTTGTCGCCGAGTTCGGGTTGAAGGGTGTACTCCACATGTTGGGCGTGCTGCATCATGGTCTCCTGGGCGTCCCACACCACCCAGTTGCGACCCCAGTGATATTCGAGCACCTCGGAATCCACGATGCCGATCACCTTGACCGTCACCTTGACGTGGCGCGGCCGGCCGTCCGGGTAAGTGTCGACGACTTCGGCTCGTTTGTGCACCGAAGACCATGACGGCACCGAGCTAACGTCGGCCAGCGCCTCCAGAATCGCGTCCGGCGGCGCGTCGATGACAATCTCTCGCGATGCTCGTACAGCCACTACAGACCACGCTAGCAACGCGACCGTGGTTCGACGGCGAATCCGCGTTACCAGCCGATCTCGGACAACGGGGTCGTCGTCTGTGGTGGGGTGCCGACCGGTCCGGCCGGAGTGCGGGAGAACCGGCCAGCGGGCCATCCTGTCCCCAGCCGGTGATGCGGGCGAAGATGACGCCCGGGTTGACGCTGCGCAGTCGTCGGGGCCGATGCCGAGTCGCTCGCAGGTGCTGGGCCGGAAACAGTCGAGCAGCACGTCGGCCTTCGCGGCCAACTCCAGCAGCGCCTTTGGGTGAGTCTTCACGTCGAGGTCGACGATTCGCTTGCCCCGGTCCAACAAGTCGCGGTCCTCTGCGGGCAGCACCGCCGCATGCGGTCCAGGTCCGTACCGCCGAGTTCGACGACCCGCACGCCGGCTAGCGGTTTGGCGTGAGCCCCGCTCAACGGGCCTTCACGCTCAGCACGCGTTTACGCAGACCGTTGGTCGCGACCTCGATCGCCCCTTTGCTGGCGCGTTTGAGCAGGAACCCGGGCAGCGGCACCAGCGGGTCGATGGTGATCTCGAACTTGACCCGGGTGGCAGCACCCTGTGGCGTCAAGGTGTAGCTGCCGTCTTGGGCCCGCTGCTGGGTGGAACTGACCAATGTCCAGCTCACGGTGTTCTCACCCCAGGTGTAGGCGACCACTTGTTCGTCGGTGACTCCGACCGACTTGACTTTCATCCTGACCACGCTGGGCCGTCCGTCGTCTCCTCGTTCGACCACTTCGGCGCTCTGCGTCTGCGACGACCACTGCGTCATCGACTCGAAATCGGCGATGACGTCAAGAATCTCCTCCCGAGTTGCTTCGATGACCACTTCGCGCGCTTCGCTGATTGCCATCTGGAGGACGATAGCGAGACGACGTCTCGCCGGGGCTGTTTTCGGCTCCCTCGGCGTACCGTCATTCGGGTGACCGCTGCTGATTCCGCATACACCGTGGGTGACTACTTGCTCGATCGACTCGCCGAACTCGAGGTCTCGGAAATCTTCGGCGTCCCCGGCGACTACAACCTGGAATTTCTCGACCACATCATCGCCCACCCGACGATCCGATGGGTGGGCAACGCCAACGAGCTCAACGCCGGTTATGCCGCCGACGGTTACGGGCGGCTGCGCGGAATGGCGGCGTTGCTCACCACATTCGGTGTCGGTGAACTTTCGGCGTGCAACGCGATCGCCGGCAGTTACGCCGAGCACGTACCGGTCGTGCATATCGTCGGGGGGCCGTCAAAAGACGCCCAGGGCACGCGCCGGGCACTGCATCATTCACTGGGTGACGGCGACTTCGAACACTTCCTGCGGATCAGTCGTGAAATCACCTGCGCGCAGGCCGCTCTCATGCCGGCGACCGCTACCAGAGAGATTGACCGGGTGCTGTCGGAGGTGCGGGAGCAGAAGCGTCCCGGTTACCTGCTGATGGCCACCGACGTCGCCCGCTTCCCCGCTGAGCCACCGGAGGCACCGCTGCCCCGGTACACCGGTGGCACCAGCCCACGCGCGCTTTCGTTGTTCACAGAGGCCGCAACAGAACTCATCGACGACCACCAGGTGACGGTCCTCGCGGACTTCCTCGTGCATCGCCTGCACGCGGTCGCCGCGCTGGAGGCCCTGCTGTTCGCCGACGTGGTGCCCTACGCCACATTGATGTGGGGCAAGAGCATGCTCGATGAGAGCGCTCCCCACTTCCTGGGAATCTATGCCGGTGCCGCCAGCGCCGAGCCGGTCCGGCGGGCGATCGAGGAAGCACCGGTTTTGGTGACAGCCGGGGTCGTGTTCACCGACATGGTCAGCGGATTTTTCAGCCAACGCATCGATTCCGCGCGACTCATCGACGTGGGAGTACAACTGAGCACCGTGGCCGATCAAGTGTTTGCACCGTTGGAGATGGAGGCGGCATTAAATGCCTTGACGACCATCGTCGCCCAGCGGCAGAAAACTTCACCGGAGATCGCGCCAACGTCGGAGGATATCCGTTTCGAGCCGCCGCCGCCTGATCATCTGCTCACTCAGCAGATTCTGTGGGACAGACTTTCTGAGGCGTTGACGCCCGGCAACATCGTGCTGGCCGACCAAGGCACCTCCTTCTACGGGATGGCCGGCCACCGGCTGCCCCGCGGCGTGACGTTCATCGGGCAACCCTTGTGGGGGTCGATCGGATACACCCTGCCCGCCGCGCTCGGTGCCGGGCTGGCCCATCCGGACCGCAGGACGGTCCTGCTCATCGGGGATGGCGCCGCCCAGCTGACCGTGCAGGACTTAGGCGTGTTCTCCCGCCAGCAGCTTTCACCGGTCATCGTGGTCGTTAACAACGACGGTTATACCGTTGAGCGGGCGATCCACGGAAAGACGGCCCCTTACAACGACATTGTGCCGTGGGACTGGTCTCAGATTCCCACCGCGTTGGGTGTCACCGATCACGTGGTATTCCGGGCGCAGACCTATGGCGAACTCGACCAAGCTTTCACCGCCGCGGCCAGATACCAGGACCGAATGGTGTTCGTCGAAGTCGTCGTGCCGCGGCTCGACATTCCCGAACTGCTCACGGAACTAACCAAATCGACGTCGCCAGACGGCAGCGCGCGTCGCTGACGGGGACGCTAGGCACGCGGGCCGCGCTGCTCAGCGCTCGAGGCGGTAAGCATCGCACGCAGCGTACGGCGACAACGCCCGCAGTCGGCACCGGCGCCGCACGCCTGCGCGATCTCTTTGGTCGTCGATGCGCCTGCTGCGACAGCGTCGGCCACCACCTGACTGGTGATGCCGTTACACAAACAGACGAACATCGAGGCGCCCGGTCACGACGTCTCATCAATGTGCATCATGTCGAGGAACCTCCCGACGAAAAGTGGTGGATAGGCACCTGTTTTGGCGCCCTCCATCCATTCAGCGGCGCCGTCTGGATGATCGATCCAGCGCCGGGCACTTTCATCGTTGTCGACCTGCTGAAGAACCATCACTTCGCACGGATCATCAAAAGCTCGGTAAATCCAAGTCTTCTGGATACCGGCGGCGCGAAACCGGTTCAGCGCCCGGTAAACTTGGTCAACCAACGTCGACACGTCGACAACCGATGTCATGGCGGCGAGAATGACGGCCGGCGGTGCCGCGGACACCGGATCGACCAAGTCGATCCTTTCGACTGTCTCGCCCGCGAAAACCGCCGGGATGTCGTCGACACCAACCGCGTCGAACCACTCGAAGAACACGCGCGATCTCAGCAGATCGACGATGGGCTCGCGGTTGCGAACACCAATGGTCACCAAGACACGGCCGTACTCGCCGGTCGACGCGTGCACCACCACGTGATGCGCCCCGATCTGGGCTAGCGCCGACTTACGGCGCTGAAGCAACGGCCATACCTGTGTGGGATCGGGCACCCGATAATCAGATGCAATAACCAAGGACCGTTCGTGGTGGCTGTTCACCGCCGTGCTAGACCGGGTTGAACGACGAGATCAACCATCTGCCATCGGCTTTGGTCAAGCTGACCAGCACGCTGCTCGAGGTCAATGTAGGTTCCGGGCGATCGGCGCTCATGGTGCTTTGATTCACGAACACCAGCACCACGGCTTTAGTCGGATGCAGCTCTGACACCGCCGCACGGACTACTACCGCGTTTGCCTTGACAGACTTCTGCTTAGCGGCTGGCGCGACGATCTGCTCGGTGAACTTCGTGTAATAGGACAAGAAGTCGCCAGTCAAGTGCGACTTGGCAACGGTTAAGTCGCGCTGAAGGGTGTCCGGTGTGTACGACAGAACGGCAACCGTCCCGTCCGATGCCGCTGCGATCGCAGACTTGGCCGCCGAGCTGTCGGTTGCCCGATCGGGCCGGTATTGGAAATAAATCAAACTGCCCGCCAACGCCGCCGAAGCCAGCAGCAGCAATGCCAACAGCACTCCGAGCACCCGGCCCTGCATCCACTGCTTAGCACGACTGGCGCCACGTGTCGGCCGCCCAGGCTTCTCACCCTTTTCCGGTGTTTCCACAAACGGCTCGGTGGCTGCCGCAGGCTCGGTGGCGGAGGTCTGCTCGGCGGTCACGGTACAAACTCGACTTTCGACATCTTGAGCTGACCGCCGTCGCGGGTCAGTGTCACGATCAGCCGGAAATTACGCGGATCTTGCTTGGCACCGGCGGCGTTCGTCACTTCGGAGGTCGATGCCACCAGCGCCACCGCCGAGTCCTTGGTCATCGTGTCCAAGTCCACTGCCACGGCCTGAACGCTGCCTTGCTCTACAACTTTGGACTGTTCGACCACTTTTGTGAAATCGCCTGCCATCTTCGCGAAGTCATCTTTGAAAGAGCCGGTCGAGTCGTCGATGATCCGCTGCACGCCTTGTTTGGCGTTGTTGAAGTCCAGTGATGTCAGTGTGACGACACCCTGCCGAGCGGCGGCAATGAACTCAGCCTCGAGCCGATGCTTTTCAGTCGCCTTTCGATGCTCAAGCACCATCCAGGTGCTGGCCACCGACAAAGCGATGATGAGAAGCATGGCGGTAACAGCCGCAATTGCGGTGGCTGTGGGTCGCTGTAAACGTCGATACCAACCCGGCTCGGGCGTCGCTGTGTCGGAACCGGCGTCAGCGGCGAGTTCAGGCTCACCGACGACGACAGTGTCTTCCACATCCGCGTCGCGGTGTACGTCGTCGGCACGCTCGGTCGAACTCTCCGTCAGCGCAGCGTCGGCTGCGGTCGCTTCGACTTGCTCAGCCCGGCGGCGCAACTGAATGGCCCGGGCCCGGGCGCGGGCCGCAGCGGCGAGAGCCTCGGCCTCAGCCGCCTCGGCCTCAGCCTGCTCGGCCAGTGCGCGAATTCCCGCGGCGTCGCTTGACGTCCCCTTGTCTTCCACCAAATCCGGTCTCTTCTCACCCGCCTCGTGTCCGACGCCGGCAGTCACGATTGACCGAACCATGCACCGACGACGGTCGCTTCTCCGATTGTTTCAGGCACTGGATATGGCACTCCTTCACCATTTGCCATGACTCGCGAGGGCCCGTTGGGTGGTGGCCACGGTTGTCCACGCGCGCGACCGGTGAAGTCGCAGCGCAACCCTACTCGACCTGGTCTTCAGTTGGCACCGGAATACCCGGTCGGCAACACTCCTCACGGGTTGAGCGCGCTGGAGAAGCACGCTATCAATGTTCCGCCGTTCAGGTGCAGAAATACCATCCTCGCGGCTACTGTTTCGACCATGGTTTCGACAACCATCGCAGCCTCGGCCGTGGCTTGTGTCTTCGCCGCCGCATTGGTACTGCCTGCCACTGAGGCGGCGGCGTATTGCGACGGGGTGGACTGCGTCCCCAACGTGGCCCGCAACGTTATCCCGGGCGGTGCTTGCGACCCGCATCATTCGTACGACTTCGGCTTGGATTCAGACTCGAAGACTTTCGTATGCACGACTGCAGGAGTATGGGCACCGGCGGGACCATTGGTAGGCCTCCGCAATGTAGCGCTGCCATGCGATGCGATAGAGGACTCGGCGCAGCAACCCGACGGCGCTCCGCTGCGGTGCGCACAGGTCAATGGGACCTTGCGTTGGACATACCGCGTCGACACTCCCGGCTGAGCCTGGCGCATTGCGGCCTACTCTCACCGCGATCGACGTTCTGCAGCAGGAGAACGCGCATTCGGCGAAGTTTCTGCTGCTCGGGCGATACGCTGCAATCCGCGGATCTTCAGAGCGGAGAAGCGACCGTGGTAATCGCAAGGCGCGCCCTGCTGGGCAGCACTATGGCAACGCTGCTGGCGCTAGCGGGTCTGCAGTCAACCGCCGCGCGATCAGCCGCGGACGACCAACCCGTCTTGCATCACGTCAAGTACACACTGACTGCTGCCAACCCAATTTACGCCAACATCTATTACCTGGATCAGGAGCCGACGCTCTTCTCCGACTACAGCCACAATCCCTATCAGTTCGTGCCCAACATCCAGGCCGACGTCGGTCCGAAGGCCGCCTGGACCTATGAACTGGATCTCGCGAATCCTTACCAGTGGGCGTTTTTCACCGCCAGCGCCGGGCACGAACCCAGTACCCCGAATTTCCACTGTCAACTGACGGTCGACGGTGGGATCGTCGCGATGCAGGACGGGCCCCGAGGTGTGCTCTGTTCGATGCGTCCCTGGTGATCATCCTGGCGATGTCGCGCCGGCCGCCGCCGGCTCGCCCTCGAGCCGACGCAAATAGCTCTCGACAACTTCCACCGTTTCGGCATGGCCCGCGGACACGCCGAGTGCCTGCTCCAGCACCAGTACCCGTGACACGCTGGTCATGAGGACCGTCCATACGATGGGCGGCACATCCTGCGTCGCAACGCCGTAACGCTCCAGAGCCGCAGTGACCGCGTGGCGTTGCTCGGAACGCAACCGCTCAGCGTAGTAGGCGAGTTCGGCACGCATCGCCTTGCGGTGATTCGCCAGCGCCATGAATTCCATAGTGATCCTGGTAAAGCCGGGATCGGTGCCGATCTGCCACAGCGCCCACAGCGGTTGCGGCGACTGCAGTGCCCGCGCCTGCACTTGCATACTCTTCTCGGCGCGGCGATGCAGCACCGCCAAGAACAGGTCATCCATCGTGCGGAAGTAGTAGTGCACCAGTTGCGGCTTGAGTTCTGCCTTGCTCGCGAGACGGCGCGAAGTCACGGCGGCATAACCCTCTTCGAGCATCAACTGCTCGGCCGCATCGAGCAGCACGCCACGTTTCTTGGCGTCCGGCGCCCCGATTCGCCGCGCCGATGTCATACCTCAACCCATCTTCCGCCGTCGCTTGCTGGGTACGCCGATCGTAACGGCGGATGGCCGCTGCGACCTTGACCAATCGGCAATCGCATGCTAGGCAAGTGCTCAGCAACTCGGAATCGCGAGCGCACAGGGAGACGCGCACCAATGGCCAACTTCGATTCGGTCGACTTCTTCACCGATCCGAGCCTGGTCGCTGATCCGCATCCCTACTTCGACTTTCTGCGCAGCAAACACCCGGTGACCCAGCTACCTCACCATGAGGTGATCGCGGTGACCGGCTACGAGGAGGCAACCGCGGTTTACAAGGACACCGAGGCCTTCTCTAGTTGTGTTTCGGTCGGCGGGCCGTTCCCGCCGTTACCCTTCGCACCCGAAGGGGACGATCTGGGCGCTCAGATCGAGCGGCATCGGCAGCAGTTTCCGATGTTCGAACACATGGTCACCATGGATCCGCCCGAGCACACACGCGCGCGCTCGCTGCTGAGCAGACTGCTGACGCCGAGCAGGCTGAAGGCAAACGAGGAGTTCATGTGGCGGCTTGCCGATCGCCAGCTGGAAGAATTCCTTGGCAGCGGCGAGTGTGAGTTCATCGCCGAATACGCCAAGCCGTTCGCCACGCTGGTGATCGCCGATCTGCTCGGCGTTCCCGAAGACGACCACAAAGAGTTCCGCATCGTGCTGGGCGCCGACCGGCCGGGTTCGCAGGTGGGCTCGCTGAAACACGAGTCGATCGGCGTCAACCCGCTGGAATGGCTCGAGGAGACTTTTTGCCGTTACATCGAAGATCGGCGCAACGAGCCGCGGAACGATGTGCTGAGTGCTTTGGCAACAGCGAAATACCCGGACGGATCCACGCCGGAGATCATCGAGGTGGTGCGCCCCGCGACAATCCTTTTCGCAGCCGGGCAGGAGACCACCGCGAAGTTGCTCTCCGCCGCCCTTCGAGTGCTCGGTGAACAGCCCGATATTCAGCAGCGGTTGCGGGACGACCGCAGTCTGATTCCGGCATTTATCGAAGAATCGCTGCGGTTGGAAAGCCCCGTCAAGAGCCACGCCCGGTTGGCCCGCAAATCGACCTCCGTAGGCGATGTTGACATTCCCGCCGGCACGATAGTGATGCTGTTACCCGGTGCGGCCAACCGCGATCCGCGCAGGTTCGAAAGCCCGCACGAGTTCGCGCTGGGTCGCAGGAATGTCCGCGAGCACATGGCATTCGGCCGTGGGGTGCATTCTTGCCCGGGCGCGCCGCTCGCGCGCGTGGAAGGGCGCGTATCCATTGAACGGATCTTGGACCGGATGGCAGAAATCACCATCAACGAAGCCAGGCACGGACTCCCCGGCGAGCGCCGTTACACCCACGAGCCAACGTACATCTTGCACGGGCTGCGCGAATTGCACCTGAAGTTCACTCCATCGGTTTAAAGCGGCTCGATCGATCCTGAATTGTGCTCAGCTCATAGTGGCGCAGTAGTGGTCGGCTGCGCAGATCGAAGGCGGATTGGACATGGAGCGGCTCAGTGGGCTCGACGCCGGTTTCCTGTACTTGGAGGATGTCTGGCAGCCGATGAATGGCTGCGCTATCTGGGAACTCGACACCTCCACAATGCCCGGCGGATACACCTTCGACCGGCTCCGTAACGGGTTGTCGCGGCACTTGCAGGCGGTGTCGCGGTTTCGGCAGAAGCTTGCTGATAGCCCACTGAACCTCGACCATCCAGTATGGATAAGTGACCGGGACTTCCACTTAGACCGGCACTTGCACCGCGTCGTGGTACCACCACCCGGTGAACGGGCCCAACTAGCAGAACTATGTGGCCGTATTGCGTCGTTGCCGTTGGACCGCACTCGGCCGCTATGGGAGATGTGGGTCATCGAGGGCGTCGAGGACGAAATGGCTGACGAGAAAACTCGCTTGAGACTGATGCTCAAAGTCCACCATGCCTGCATGGACGCTCAGACCGGCACGAATATGCTGGCGCAACTCTGCAGCACCGAAGCCGACGTAGCGGCGCCGCATCCGGTGGATGATGTTGGTGACCCAAACCAGGTGCAGATCGTGTTGAGCGGCTTGGCCCGTTTCCTCTCTCGCCCTGCGCTTTTCGCCAAAGTCTTACTGATAACTCTCACCTGGCTGCTCGTGATGCTGGTACGGCCCCGCACCAGCTCCACGGCTGCGCGTCCCTTTACCGCACCGCAAACGGTATTCAACGCGAACGTGACCCACCGCCGCAACGTCGCGTATACCCAACTGAACCTCGACGACGTCAAGAAGGTCAAAGATCATTTCAATGTGACGGTGAACGATGTGGTGATGGCGTTGGTTTCTGCGGCGCTGCGCCAATTCTTGCTAGATCGCGGTGAACTCCCGAAAACATCGCTGCTCGCAATGTTACCGACGTCTGTGCAGGGCAAGTCTGATCGGTTCGGGCGCAACCACCTGTCGGGCGTGTTTTCCCGACTGGAAACCCAGATTGCCGATCCTGTCGAACGTCTCAAGCGGATCACTGAGGCCAGATCGGCTGTCAGACAACACAAATCGGCAATCGGCGCCACCCTGCTGCAGGATTGGCTGCAGCTCGCCACGCCCGCAGTATTCCGTCTGGGGATGGCGATCGATGCCCGAACTCGTCTGACGGAGAGCCGTCCGGTGCACAATCTGGTCCTCTCCAATGTGCCTGGACCTCAAAATTCATTGTATTTCCAGGGTTGTCAGGTCAGGGCACAATATCCCCTGGGACCGATTTTTCCTGGTTCGGGCTTGAACATCACCGTGATGTCGCTGACAGGCAAGTTGAACGTTGGCATCACCTCATGCCCGGAAATTGTGCCGGGTCTTTGGGAGATGGCCGATGACTTCGCAGTCGTGATGGAAGAACTGCTCTCGGCTATGCACTGAGGTGCGTTATCCCGCACTTGGGGTCTTCATTCGTTGGTGCAAGAGAGCCAGCGGACGCGGCGCCCACCAGTTGAGGCGGCCGAACAGATGCATGAAAGCCGGGATCAGCAGGACTCGTACCAGTGTTGCGTCGGCCAGAATCGCGATTGTCAGGCCCACGCCGAATATGCGCATCAACGACACCTGGGCAGAAGTCAGTGCCCCGAACGAGATAGCCATCAGGATCGCAGCGGCGGTGATCACCCGGCCGGTCCGGGCGAGCCCCAACGCGACGCTTTCATCATTATCGGCTTGCGTCTGCGCCGACTCGAGCCAGTATTCGCGGATACGTGAAATAAGGAACACCTCGTAGTCCATCGACAACCCGAATGTGATGCAGAACAGGAGCACCGGCATTGTGACGACTAGCGTCCCGGTCGGTGTAGTGCCCATTGCCCAGAGGTGACCATCCTGAAAGGTCCACACCATCGCGCCGAATGCGGCCGTCAGCGACAGCACGTTGAGAACCAATGCTTTGAGCGGCAAGACTACGCTGCCGGTCAGCAGGAACAGCAGCCCGAGTGCGGTGGCCGCGATCATCCCCAGGACAAGCGGCGTGCGCGACATGATTGCGGTCACGCTGTCACGATTGGTTTCTGCCTCCCCGGCCATCAGCACCGATTGACCACCGGGTTTTGCGACCGCGTGCAGCCGGTTGAGCTGCGTTGCGGAGATCGGTGTGAACAGCGGCGCGGAGCTGCTCACATTCATAAGCGCTGGGCCGTTAACCATCTCAGCCGCGCCCAACCCCGGCCCCACCGGTGCACCGGCAACGAACGTGCCCGAAGGCGACGCCACCGACGAGACATATGGCACCTGAGAAAGCTGCGCCGCATACCTTTTCAGTTCCGCCGGTGTGATGGCAGTGGTGTCGGGGATCACCACAGTCACGTTGTTCACCGAGTCAGCGGCGAAATCGCTACGCAGCCTGTCACCGACCGCCCGGGCACTTGCGGAGGGAGGCAACACCCTGTCGTTGGGGAAACCCCATCTGATGCCGAGAAACGGTGCTCCCAGCAGCACCAGCACTGCTGTGATACCTAGAACTACCGGGATCGAACGGCGCATGGCGAACTTCGCGGTGCGGTACCAGAATGCCTCGTCGACGGGTATCGGCACTGAATCGGCACGCCCAAGCAGCCGTCGTATCAGCCGACGCACGTCCAGCGAATTCAGCCGGTCACCGAGCAGCACAATCACCGCCGGTGTCATCATCACGGCCGCCAGCCCAGCGAAAGCCACCACCGCGATACTGCTGTAGGCGAACGACTTCAGGGCATACATCGGGAACAACACCAACGACAACATCGACAGCGCCACTGTCATCGACGAGAACAGCACGGTTCGGCCGGCGGTGACCATTGTGCGCAGCAGAGCGTTATCGCGGCCCACGCCGGCAGCGATCTCCTCGCGATAGCGGCTGACGATCAGCAGCGTGTAATCGATCGCGAGCGCCAGACCTATCGCGACCGTCAGATTCAGCGCGAATGCCGACACGTCGGTGACCAGGGCTACGGCCCGCAGCACCGCCATGGACCCGACAATCGCGAATCCCCCCACGACCATCGGAACGGCCGCGGCCAGCAGTCCCCCGAAGACCCACACCAGCACCAAGAAACTTACCGGGATCGCAATCAGTTCGATTCGCAGGAGATCCTTTTCAGTTTGCCTGGTGACCTGAGCGTAGACCGTCGCCATGCCGCCCGCTTGCACCTTGACCCCGTCACGGTCGCGCGCGAGGCGGCTCCCCAGCAATTCGGCGTGCTTGGGTGCGCTGTTCTCATCCCCGGTGATTCCGACCACGATGATGGCAGATGCGTGGTCCTTGCTTACCAGTCCGCTACTAGCCGGCTGCGGCGTTGTCCATGGTGAGCTCACCTGTGCGACGTAGGGCGACCGGCTGAGCTGTGCGACGATATCGGTGCCCACAGCCCTGCCAGAGCCCTGTCGAGCATCGTCGGGTGCCTGCACCAGGAATAGCATTTCCATGTCGCCCTCGTGAAACACCTTGGTCAGCAGTGCGGCGGCCTGTGCCGATTCCGACCGCGGATCCTGAAAGCCGCCTGCAGACAAATTCTGGGTGACGGGGATACCGAACACGGCGGTGACGACCATCGCCAGGACCCCGACGCAGATGACTCGTCGTGGCGTGGCCACGGCCAGTAGCGCAATCCGCTGCAGCATGCCGAGGCCCCCCTCCGGCGCTGAGATAGAGCCGAAATTACGTCGGCAAGCTACGGACGCTTGGAAGCGATAGACCGACGATCACGGGAACTCACAACCTATTCAACCTATGGGTTTTGACCGCCAGGAATCTACGTGTCGCCGCGAACCCAGGTGGCCTGACCGTTCTGCGCGACGCAGGTGAGGAACAGACCGTCCGGCGCCTGAGCGACGTAGTACTCGGGCCAGGTTTCGCAGCTGGAGTTCTCTTCCTTGACTCCGGCCATCGGCGGTGAGCGGAACCACCGGGTCTCTCGTCGCCTCGGCGAACCGCAGAACAACAGCCGTCCCGGCATCGTTGCGAAGGAGATGTTGTAATCGACGGTGCCGAACACGTAGTAGGTGCTGTTGTCACATGGCGCACCCAGGACGATGCCCGGAGTGATGCCCGGCGTGCAGCTGGGATAGTCACAAACCGTCGGTCCGGCGACGGCGGACGGTGCAACTAACATGCCCGCACTCACCAGCGCGGCAATCGCTGCCACGATGAATCGCACTCAATTACTCTGGCACAGCTGGCAAAGAAATACTTGCGTTCGGTGACCGTTCGTCGATCCGTCACGGTAAGGAGGTGACCATGTCGTCGCGGAAGCGTCTCACCGAGCCGCCCGACTCCGACCGTTGCGAAGATTCCGCGCTGGCGGCGGCGATGCAAGAGGTCGCCGCAGCGGAAGCGCGTGCCGAGGCTGCCCGTGCACGCGCGGCCCGGCTGAGCCGAGAAGCTGCCGGTGAGCCTGACGTGGAGGACGAGAACGGCCTAAATGATGTCGAGCCGGCACGACGGCGGGTCCGTTTACGGCGGTTGGCGCTACGACGCCCGGGCCCGAGATCAATTGCTGCCGCCGCCGCGACCCTGCTCATCTGCGCGGCACTGGCACTGAGCGGATATGTCACGTGGTATCACCACAGATCCGTCGATGAGCGGGCGCGCAGCGCGGAATTCGCCGCAGCCGCCCGGCAACGCGCGATCACGCTGATGTCTATTGACGCCGGTAAGGCCAGGGAGGACCTACAGCGCATCATCGACGACGGCACGGGCCAGTTCAAGAACGAAATGTTGATCACCGCAAACGATCGCGCCGAGGCGGTTGAGCAATCCAAGCTGAGCACCAAGGCTGCGGTGACGGGCGTCGCTGTCGAGTCGATGACCAAAGATTCTGCGGTTGTCCTGGTCACCGCGAAATCCGAACTGGTCAACGCCGACAACAAGACCCCGCCGCAGTATTGGCGACTCGTGATGACTCTGCAACGAGTCGATGGGCAGCTCAAGGTATCCAAGCTCGAGTACGTGCGGTGACAGACAGCGTAGCGGCAGAGTCCGATGTGCAGCCGTCACGTCGGCGCCGAGTCAAAATGATCTGGCGATGGATTCAATGGGGTGCGGCCAGGTGGCGTCCAATTCTGTTGTCGCTGCTGCTCATAATCTCGACGAGTGTCGCTATCATCTTGTTCGTGGTCGACTACCGCCCAGATCAGCAAACCGATAACGCATCGGCACGCGAGGCGATCAAGGCGGCTTCCGATGGCGCCGTGGCGTTGCTGTCGTATTCGCCTGACACCTTGAACCAAGATTTCGCCAACGCCAAGTCACGCCTCACCGACGACTTTCAGGACTACTACAAAAGTTTCACCGAACAAATAGTGGCACCGACGGCCCAGCGAGGTTTGACGACGAGAGTCCGCGTCGTCCGAGCCGCGGTAGCGGAATTTCATCCGAATTCGGCTGTCGTGCTGGTATTCATCAATCAGACGACCGCGAGCCCGGACAAGCCGCAACCAGCGACAACCGGAAGCAGCGTCCGGGTGACGCTGGCAAAGGTCAGGCATTCTTGGCTGATAGCGAACATCGATTCGCTGTGACGTCCCTGCCGGTTATTGCCGCGAAACGGCGCCATGGCCGTCTGCCGCGGTGTTAATCTCAGACTCGAGATGCCGCTCCGCACCAACACGCGTCGGCATCGGCCCACAAGCAGCGCGTCGAGGAGCACGTGATGCGTTCACCGAGCCGTTCCAGCGCACTCTTGTTGGCGCTTGTCGTGACCGGGGGTATGGCCACGGCGCCATCGGCCCACGCCGAAGGCAACCCGATCAACGGGACGTTCATCGCCACCTCCGTGGGCGAATGGGCCAAGCAAAACGAGACTTTTCTTGACCAGCCGACAGTACGAAGCACGTGGACAATCCGCTCCTCGTGCCAGACCTACCAGGACTGCACCGGTCAGGTGACGAGCGACCAAGGCTGGAGCGCACCGATGACCATGCACGACGGATCGCTGTGGTATGTCCGCCATGACGTGCCGAACTGGGAACAATGCGAAGACGGCACCGCCGTCACTGGACGCCAGACGTTTACGTTCACTCCAGTCGGTCCCGACGGCTTGGTGCAGGCCAGCTCATCGACCCTGGCTGGGCAGGATAAGACGGTCGGGCCCAGCGGCGCGTGCGGCGTCAACCGGTGGCTGGTGGTCAACATGCCGTTCAGGCTGGACAGGTCAGCCTGATCCGCCCCCGCTCAGGTGGGCAGCATGTCCTCCCACTTCTTCGGGGCCGACCGCTTGACAAGGTTGGATTGCCGGTAGATCTGCCCGTCGGTCCCGACGTAGGCGCCGGTCTGTGGGTCGTAGTGGGCGATCGCCACAGATGGACCGGGTCCGGAGTTGTTGTCGCTGAAGGAACTTGGAGCCGCCTGAGGGCCGGCGTTGGCAGGGCCGGCAGGCGGCGCGGCGGGCGCGGCCGGCGGCGCACTAGCATCTGGGACATCCATCGGCGCGAATGGAGGTGGCGGCGCAGCCAGCGGTGCGGGGCTTTGGGCGCCGGCTGGTGACCCCGGCGGCGGCAGCAAGCCCGCGGGCAGTGACATTCCAGGCGGCGGCATCGGTGTTCCGTCGACCGGCCCGAAGGTGTTGTCGCGGAAGAAGTTGACCCGGTCATCGGGCGGAATGCCCTGCTTCAGCAGGTTGGGGTCCAGCGGGTAGGCGCCGAACACGTGCTGCCTCATCGCCAGCGGCTCAAATGGCTTGTCGCTGTTGCATATTTCCACTGTTGGCGCCCGCTTCCCGGGATGGCGCATGCACGGATAGTTGCGGGCGCCGCGCACCGCGACCGGCGAATCCTGCGGCAGTTTGCAGTACAGGTTGTCCGGCGTATCGACTGTCGTAGTGTCGGCCGGGGAACGCCACTGATTGGGCGGTAGGAAACCAACCGTGCATGCCGGTGGATCGCTGACGCTGAAGATGAAGTCGCCGCGGGCCAACCCGGTCGGATTTTTAACCTGCGTGAACGACTGAATTGCGGCGATGAAAGGCGGCAGCAACACCAACACCTGCTCCAGCCCGGGATGATAGGTCACCAGGATCTCGCCCAGGGTGGCGAGATTGGCGAGCAACACCGGCAGCGTGGGTTTGACTTGGTCCAGCAGCCGGGAGGCCTCGTCCAGGGCGCCCGGCCCACTGTCCAGCAGGGTGCGCACCTTTTGGTCGTCGGTCACCACCTGGTCTGTGACGCCGGCGAGGCTGCGTGCCCACAACCGGATCGCATCGGTGGTTTGCGCTTGCGAGTCCAGCAGAGGCGCGGTGTCCTCGGTCAGGGTTCGAGCGCGATCGGCGACGCCGTTGAGGTCCTTGGAGAGTCGCCCGGCCGAGTCGACCAGCGACTGGAAGTCGTAACCGGCGCCGTTGAAGCCCTTGAACGACTCGTCGAGCAGAGCGCTGAGCTTGTCCTTGGGAATACTGTCGACCAAGGCGCTGGTCTTGTCGAGCACCGGGCCGACCGGCTGGGGGATCGTGGCGTCGTGCAGGGCGATGTAATCGCCGTTGTGCAGGTAGGGCGGCGAGTTGGTTCGCGGCCGCAGATCGACGTATTGTTCGCCGACCGCAGACACGCTGCGCACATAGGCCTGTAGATTGGCCGGGATCTTTTGAGAAGAGCCGAGGGAAAGCGTCGCTTTCGCGCACCGTGTCACGGACGGGTCCTTGCAGTCCGACGTCAACGCCACCCCGGTGACCTTGCCGACCTGCACGCCGCGGTAAGTCACGTTGCTGAACTTGTAGAGACCGCCGGCCTCGGGCAGCTCCAGCGTCACCGTCATCCGGCCGATCTCGAGCAGAGTCGGTGCCTGCATATAGGCCAGCACCATCACGATCACACCGATGGTGCCCACGATGGTGAAGACCACTAACTGAATACGGACAAACCGGCTGAGCATCAGCCACTCCCACTCGTCGGCGGGTTGGCCTCTGCCGGCAGCGGCCCGGGCCCCGGCTCAGCCGGAACCGGTGCGCCGAGCGGTGGAGCCGGCGCGGCCGCCGAGGGGGGCGCGCCTGGTCCCGGCGGCAGCGGTGCTACGGGTCGGGGTGGCTGGGCGTTGGCTGCGGGGCAAGGTCCGACCGCCCCGTTGCAGGCCCCTATCGGCGGCAGCGGGAACGGCACGCCGTAGACGGGTGTCGGTCCCGTGGTGGGTATCAGTGGCGAACCGGCAGGTGGCGGCTCTGGTCCCGGAGCGTCCGGATGCAGCGGGTCGGGCGTGTACTGGTACTGCAAGTAGTTCGGGTCCCCGGGTGCCGGAACGAGTTCGGCGCCCAGCCGTTCCCAATGCGTGCCGAGTAATAGTTCTCTTCTGAGCGCGGCGTTGGTCAAGTCGGCGGTGAAGAACCCGTTGGTGTAGTCGCCTCTGACGGCGCGGTCGATGACGTCTTGATTGAACGGCATGCTCGGCAGGTAACCCAGGGCCGAGCCGAGATCCGGTCCGACGTCAGCCAGCGCACCGAGCGTGGGCGCGAGATTCTTCAGGTTGGTCACCAAATCAGCGCCTGCGTCGTTGATGAGCCGGGTGGTGGTGTTGCTGAACGTGCGTAGTTTGTCCAGGGCGGTAACGATGCGTGGCCGTTCTTTGATGAGCACGTCCAACGCCGGTGGGATCTTGCGCAGCGCGGTGTCGATGACGCTGCGCTGTCCGGCCAACGTGTCGGCCAGCCGGTTCAGTCCTTGTATTGACGCGACGAGATTGGTGCGCTGCTCCTCGAGTGTTCCGACGAACCGGTCGAGGCGAATCAGCAGATCACGAACGGCGCCTGCTCGTCCGGACAAGGCCGCGCTGAAGTTATGGATGATGTCACCGATCTGGGTCAATCCACCGGAGTTGATGATCACCGATAGCGACGACAGCGTTTGCTCTGTCGATGGGTAGGTCGACGACTTGTTGATCGGGATGGTGGCGCCGGGTTTCAGCGGTCCGGTTGCCTGCTGGCCCGGTGGCACATTGAGCTCTAGGTGCATTGAGCCCAACAAGCTGGTCTGGGCGACGCTGGCGACCGCATTCGCGGGCACAACGACACCGTGCTCGACCGAGATCTCCACGTCGGCGTGCCAGGCCTTTACGGTCATTTTGCCGATACTGCCGACCACGACGTCGTCGATCATCACCGGTGAATTCGGTTCCATCATCGCGACATTGGCGATCTCGACGTGGTAATGGTCGGCTCCGGGTCCACGACCGACCGCACCGGGCAGCGGTAGCGAGGTCAGCCCGTTGAACGTGCATCCTGTTGCGGCGAATATGACGCAGCAAGCGACAACCAGCATCCGCCGAGCCGGCATCCGCGCGGTCATTGCTGTGGCCCTTCTGCCGGGAGCAGCGGACCCGGTGCCGGCACCGGCGGGGGCGGTGACTCCTCAGGAACGGTCGGCGCGGGCGGTTCTGGCTTCGCCACGCCCGGTATCCGCGCCGGCGGTATCGCCCCGGGCGGTCCTACCGGATCACCCGGCAGCCCGGTGTACGCCGACACCGCCGGCGGCAGGTCGGGCGGCACCGGCTTCGGGCCTTCACCGCCGGGCGCCAACCGCGCCTCGGAGTAGACGATGTTCTGCGGGTCCGCCGATTTCTGCAGGAAAATGTTCAACGGCATGTAGAGGAAGTTGGAGTTCGGCAAGAAACCGAAGGCCAGGAATGTGAACGGGTTGACCACTCGCAGCGCCGGACCGGCGTACTGGGCACAGAGTTTCCCGGACTCGGTCGCGGTGACGTTTTCCACGGCTCCCATCTGTGAGCAGATGGCCCATACCGCGTTGGAGAAGTTGTTGAAGGCGAACGCGCCTCGGATGGTACCGGTGTCGGGGTTGTAGTCGGAGTAACCGTTCGCCAGCGCGTTCGGCGTGACGTGCAGGATGTTTTCTACGGTCATCTTCTGGTTGACCAGGATCTGGGTCACGTCGGTCAATCGAAGGAGCTGCTCTGAGGTTTTGTCACGGGTTCCGGCGATGAACCGCTGCACCTCAGGGATTGCCGTCCCGAGATCGGTCAGTGCCGCGTCCAGGTCGGATCTGTTGTCATTCAGGACGCTGGAAAGCGTTGCGAGCCTTTTGTTGAACAGCACGAGTTGTTGGCCGCTGTCGTGCAGAGCGGTCACGAAAATCTGCAGGTTCTTGATGGTGTCGACGATGTTGCCGCTGCCATCGGCCAGTGTTCGTCCCAGCCCCGACAATTGAGTCAAGGTCTGCCGCAGCTTCTCGCCGTTGCCGCCCAGCGCGTCTGCAGCGCTGTCAATGAAGCGGCCGATCGAGCTGCTCGACCCCGGGCTGCCAGGTCCCAAATCGTTTGCCAGCCGCATCAGTTGGTCTTTGACCTCGTCCCACTCCACGGGTACCGCGGTCCGTTCGGGCGGTATCACCCCGCCGTCGGCCATGGTCGGACCGCCCGACCGGTAGGCCGGCGTCAACTGGACATAGCGGGCGGCCACCAGGTTCTGGGCGACGATCACCGCTTTGGCATCGGCCGGGATGGGCACGCCGTGATCGACGTGCATGGTCATCTTGACCTGGTTACCCTCCGGATGAAGGGCGGCGATGCTGCCGACCTTAAGACCGGCCACCCGGACGTCGTCACCCGGATAGATGGCGGTCGTGGCGCCGCAGCCTGCGCAAGTGGGGCGGTCGGCGAAGTAGGCGGTGATCGTGGTCGGGCGCAGGATCGTGTTGCGGATTACTGTCACCGCGCCGACGACGATGAGTACCGCCAACACGATCGCCAGCCCGATCGTCAGCTTCTTGCGTGACCTCATGGTGCCTGAGACCCGATCCTTCCTCCTACCGTGCAGCCGTTGCACGGGGGAATACCGTTGGACGGGAACGGGACCAATGCGCGCGGCCCGGCGTTGTCGGGGGGGCGGCCGCCGTTGGCGCCCCTTCTGAACCCGAAGTAGAAGTCGAAGAATGGTTGCAAAAAGACTTCCGGCAGAAAAGCATTGGGGATGAACGCGCTGTAGTAAAAGCCTGAGGCGACGGCCTCGCCTTGGGTGAGCTGGTATTTGGCCAGACCCGGCAGCGCTTTGTTGATGTTGTCGCGATTCTTCTCCAACATCGCGGTCACCGAGTTCAGCTTGTCCAGCGTCGGGGCAAGCTTGGCTTCATTGTCGTGCACCAGTCCGGTCAGTTGCTGAGCCACTGCGGAGGTGTTGGCCAGCAGTTGCACGATCGCCTGCCGCCGAGCCACCAGTACCTGCAGCAGATCGTCGGCGTCGAGGATCAGCGTGTTTACCTGGTCGCTGCGCTGCGACAGGATCTTGGTGACATCAGCAGCGCCCCGGAGTAAGTCAGCCAGTGTCTTGTTGCGGCTGTTGAGGGCTTGGGACAACCGGCTCACCCCGTCGAAAGCCGGTCCCAGTTGCGGCGCAATGTCCTTGAGCGTGTTCGACAGGGTTTCGAGCGACTCGTTCACCGATTGGGTATTCGTTCCACCGACGTTGGTCGTGAGGTCGCCGAGGGCGTCGTTCAGCGAGTAGGGCGAGGATGTGTGTGACAGCGGTATCGCATCCATCGGGTGCAGCCTGCCGCTGCCGGCTGACTCCAGGGTGAGCACCCGCTGGCCCAGCAGTGATCCGGTTCTGACCTGCGCGGTGGTCTCTGACCCTAGCAGCACTGTGCCCTTGACGATGAACGTCACCAGGACATCGCCATCGTGCAGCGACATCTTCGACACGTTGCCGACCTTCATCCCCGATACCGTCACGTCGTTGCCGATGGCCAGACCGCCCGCTTCGGCGAACAGCGCCTGGTACCGCACCGCCGTTGCACGCTGCCCGAGCTGGTTGACCGACAGTCCGACGGCGATGACGAGGATCACCAGCACAACACCGATGAATCCGGACCGGATCAGCTTGGCTCCGCGGTATTTGTTCATTTCTGTCCGCCGCTGCGCAACTCTTGGTCACTGGGCTCCGCGCACCTACCGCCCTCTTGCTTGAACACCGGCACAACCACGGTCCGGTACTGCAAGTCCGACACCCGCAGGCTGATCTCGCACAGGTAATACGGCAGCCAGCTGCCCGCCGCTCCGAGTCGCACCAGCTTCTTGTAGTTGTTGGGCAGCTTCTGCAGTGACGCGTCGAGTTGACCTTTCTGGTCGTCGAGCAGGGTGGACAATCGGCTGAGCTGATCGACCGTGCCGGCCAACGGCGGGCGCGCGTTGGTCAGCAGACCCGCGATCGATGCGGTGCCGTTGTCAAGGGCGTCGATTGCGGCACCAATCGTGTTGCGGTCCTGCGACAAGCCGCTGATCAGACGTTGCAAACGATCCAGGGTCGCCGAGAATTTGTCGCCGTCTTTCTGCAGCGTGCCGACCACCGTGTTGAGGTGGTCGATCAATTGCTGCACCGTCTCGTTGTTGTCAGCCAAGGTGTTGGAGAACGACGAGGTGTTCTTCAGCAGGGAATAAAACGTGTTGCCGCCTTCGCCCTGGAAAATCTGCACCAGCGAAGCGCTGAGCGCATTGACGTCTTGCGGGTTCAGCCCGGAGATGACCGGCTTCAGCCCGCCGAGCAACAGATCAAGGTCGAGCGCGGGAGCCGTTCGGTCGGCGGGAATCTGGGAGCCTGGCGACAGCACCTTGGTCGACCCGGGACCGTCCACCAGCTCGAGGTAGCGGTCACCCACGAGGTTGAGGTAGCGAACAACGGCACGGGTACCGCTGGTGAGCACCACATCGCGGTCGGCGTCGAACTTCACCTCCACCGTCTTGTCGGGGCGCAGCGAGACGCCGTTGACCGTGCCGACTCGGATACCGGCGACACGCACAGTCTGTCCGGCCTTGAGACGCGACACGTCGTTGAAGATCGCGGTGTACCCGGCCGTCGAACCGGTGCGGTACTGGCTGAAGATGAAGAATAGAAACACCGTCAGCAGGATCATCACGGTAGTGAAAGCTCCGAACTTGACGAGGATTCCGCGTGAACTGGTCATCCTGGCTGCCCGATCTGCAGCGTGTTTCTAGGTGGCCCGTCGATCGGCCCGTACAGCAGCTGTTTGAGGGCGTCGGAGTTGATGAGCACTTGCTGGTTGCCGTACTGCCAGGGGTTAGCGCCGACGTCGGCGACGACGTACGGCGGGGCCACGTCGGGCGGCACGAGGGGAAGGTTCTCGCACTGCGGGCCACCGGTGGCGGAAACTTTGGGCAGGTTGGACGGGTACCGGTAACGCTCGGCACCCCACTGAATTGAGAACAGGATCTTGATACCCGGGTCCGGTAGCGGCGGGGCCTTCACGACGTTTGCCGCCCCGGCAAGGGCGCACCACAGCGCCTGGCGATACTGGTTGGTCAGATTGGTGGTGGGCACCAGCTCGTGCAGGACATCGGTGAGCGCTTGGCGGTTGCCGCCCACCACATCGTTACCGAGGTCGGCTAGGCCGATCGTGCTGATCAGCAACGCGTCCAGATTCTGCTGCTCGTCGACGATCGTCTGACTGATCGTGGACGCTCGATCGGCCGTTCTGGCGAGGTCGGACGCCGCGTCACCGTATGCATTCGCCGCGGCGGGTAACACACTGAGATCGTGGCTTAGATATGTCAGGCTCGGATCCAGTTTTGCCAGAAACGAATCCAGGTCGGCCAGGGCCTGGCCGATCTGCTGGCCGCGCCCGTTGAGCGCTGTTGCGATCGCGCCGAGGGTTTCGTTGAGCTTGGCCGGATCGATCTTGCCGAGCACCTGCGTGAGCTGTTGGAATACCGTGTTGATTTCTACGGTGACGTGTTGGCTGTCAAGGGTCTCTCCTGCATGCAATCGCTGGGGTGAGGGATCTGCGGGCGGTACCAGCTCGACGAACTTGGCGCCGAACACCGTCGTCGACGCGATGTCGACACTCGTCGACCTTTTGGGATCGCGGACGTCGTATGGGACAGCACGGAATACCTTTTTCTTCTTGTCGTATTGCAGCGCAGAGGGGTTCAGCTCGAGGTCAAGCTCTGCTTGGCCGTTCGGCAGCGACTTGATCGAGGCGACCTTGCCGACCTGAACCCCAAGCATTTTCACCTTGGCGTCCGCATTCATGACCAGACCGGCCCGCGCCGACAACACAGTGACCGGCACGGTCTTGGTGAAACTGCCCTGGAACAAGCCGACCGCAACGTAGACGATTCCGGCGATCACGACGAGGGTAACCAGACCCGCCAGCGCGCGTAACCCGTTGTGCGACATTGCTTTCCTAGGCTCTTTTCTTACCCCGACAGATTGAAGTTTCCGTTGGTGCCATAGATGGACAGCGAGACCAGCAGCGTGACCGATACCACCACGATCAGTGACGTGCGGACCGCGTTACCGGTCGCGACTCCCACCCCCTCCGGTCCACCGCTGGCGAAATAGCCGTAGTAGGTGTGAATCAACAAGACGGCGATCGCCATGAGGATGGCTTGCAGAAACGACCACAACAAGTCGTAAGGGTTCAAGAAGGTATTGAAATAATGGTTGTACAGGCCACCCGATTGCCCGAACAACACAACGGTGGTGAATTGGCTGGCGAGGAAAGACAGGATGACAGCGATGCTGTAGAGCGGAGTGATCGCAACCATCCCCGCTATGATTCTGGTGCTCACCAGATACGAGATCGGCCGGATGGCCATCGATTCCAGCGCGTCGACCTCTTCGTTGATCCGCATGGCACCCAGTTGCGCTGTCACGCCGGCGCCGAAGGTGGCCGCCAAACCGATTCCAGCGACCACCGGTGCCGAGATGCGGACGTTGATGAAGGCCGCCAGGAATCCGGTCAGCGCCTCGATGCCGATATTCCCCAGTGAGCTATAGCCCTGCACCGCTAGCGTGCCGCCCGCGGCAAGTGTCAGGAACCCGACGATCACCACGGTGCCGCCGATCATCGCCAACGTGCCTGCGCCCATGCTGATCTCGGCGATCAGACGCACTATTTCCCGGCCGTAGTGGGTGATCGCGAACGGTATTCCGCCAAGCGACCTGCCGTAGAACAAGGTGTGATCGCCGATCCCGCCCACCGCGTTGACCGGTCTGCGCCATTGGCCCAGCAACCGGAAGGTCCGGGGGTAGGCGGCTTTGAGTGCTTTCGTCGTCATGGCAGGTTCCCGGTCACTTGGTTGAGAACCGTATGCCGATGGCGGTGACCACCACATTGACGACGAACAGCGCCATGAATGCGTATACCACCGTTTCGTTGACTGCGTTACCCACCGCCTTGGCCCCGCCGCCGGAGATGGTCAGACCGCGATAACAGGCCACCAGCCCGGCGATCAGCCCGAAAAGCGCTGCCTTGACGCAGGAGATGATGACCTCCGGCACACCCGTCAGCAGGGTGATGCCGGCCGCGAATGCGCCCGGGTTGACGTCTTGAATGAACACCGAAAAGCTGTAGCCGCCGAGGATCCCGATGATGACTACCAGGCTGTTCAGCAGCAGCGCGACCAGCCCGGAGGCCAGCATCCGAGGCGCCACCAACCGTTGCACCGGGTTGATGCCCAGCACCTCCAATGCGTCGATCTCCTCACGAATTGTGCGCGAGCCGAGGTCGGCGCACATTGCCGTGGCACCCGCACCAGCCACGATCAACACCGTGACCAGCGGCCCGACTTGGGTGACCGCGCCAAATGCCGCGCCGGCGCCGGAGAGGTCGGCAGCGCCGAGTTCCCGCAGCAGGATGTTGAGAGTGAAGCTGACCAGGACCGTGAAGGGAATGGCTACCAACAAAGTGGGCAGTAGCGAAACGCGGGCGATGAACCAGGACTGTTCGAGGAACTCCCGTGCCTGGAAGGGCCGCCGAAACAGAAACCGCACCGCATCTGCCGACATCGCGACCAAAGCCCCGACGGCCTCCATCGCTCCTGAGAGGTTACCCGGCAGGCTGATGCCCGAAGACCAGCGCTCGGTGGTTTTACTGGTCATCGGGCACCGATCCACCGGCGCCGACCGTGGCACGCTTTGCCACCGCGCACCCTCCTTGCTCGGGGTATCGTGGGGTCCCTTTGGGAATTCGTCGGCCCCCCGCTTCCGTCACGCGTGTCGCGATTATGACCTACCGCGCGACGTCGCGGGCGCGAAATGCACATCACTGCCGGGAAACTCGGATTTTGTGGTTCTCCTCGCAGTTACCCGCCGGTAGCAACTAGTCCCAGGTGCGGCTATGCGTCGCGCGAAGCGCCGCCCGGCACAGGCAATTCCGGGCTCAGGTGACCGCGCCAGCGGTCTTGAGCTCGATGATGCGGTCCCAATCCAGGCCGAGTTCTATCAGAATCTCCTCAGTTTGCTCGGCAAAGGCGGGTGCGGGCCCGGTCTGTGGTGCAGCGACGTCGAACTGCACCGGGTTGGCAACCAGTTCGAGCTCACCGGCCCGCACCAGGTAATCGTTGGCGCGGACCTGTGCGTCGTCGGCCGCCTGCAGGGTGTCCTGCACCGGCGCCCACGGCCCGGCGAGCGTCGCAAAGCGTTCACTCCATTCCGCCAATGTCCGCGTCGCGATCGCCTGGCTCAAGATTTCGACCGCCTCGCCGGTATGAGCGGCGATCAGTTCGGCGGTGGCGAATCGTGGGTCGGCGGCCAGTTCAGGTTGGTCGATGTGGCGGCACACATCGGCCCAGAACTTGTCCGGCTGCATCATGACCAGGGAGATGTAGCGGCCATCCGAGGTTGGGTAAAGCCCGACCAGCGGGTTGAACGGCGAGCCGTGCACACCGGGCGGCAGGCCTTCCATCCGCTGGCCGAGGTGCACGGTCAGAGCAACCGTATGTCCCAACGACCACAGGCCGCTTCCGAGCAGCGACACATCCACGATCGATGGTTCGCCGGTCCGTTCGCGGCGCAGCAGTGCCGCCGCGATACCGCCGGCGAGGTTGGTGCCTGAGATGGTGTCACCATAAGCGGGTCCGGGCGGACCTATCACCCCGTCGAAGCCTCTGGGGGTGATGGTGGCGGCGGTTCCGGCCCGGCACCAGAAGGCGGTCATGTCGTAGCCGCCCCGCTCCGCCTCTTCGCCGCGCGGCCCCAGCGCGCTGCCGCGCGCGTAGATGATTCTCGGATTCACTGCCCGAATGTCATCGACGTCGATGCCGAACTTCTCGCGGTGCCCGGGCAGGAAGCTGGTCAGGAACACATCCGACCTTCGGGCCAGCTCATACAGCACGTCTCTGCCCGCCGGCACACCGATGTCGAGGCCGATACTTCGCTTGCCGCGGTTGGCATGCTCGATGTTGGGGTTCGGGTCGCCTTCGACGCGCAACATGCCGGTCTGCCGAAGGCCGCGCTGCGGGTCGCCAGTCACTGCATGCTCGACTTTGATCACGTCAGCGCCCCATTCGGCCAGCACCGCACCCGCCGACGGGACGAACCCGTACATGGCGACTTCCAGCACTCGGATACCGTCGAGCGGCTTCATCGAGCAATCTCTTCGGCGACGGTGACGGCCGTGGTGTGCGTTGGCATTCCGGTCCCCTTATTGGCGCGGTAAAGACGTTTCCATCAGGCTGACCTGATTTTCGTTTCCAAAGTTTAAGCGGCGAATAGCGAGCGGATTGCCCTGTCGCCGGCTACCGAAGCTGCGACAAAGTCGGTTCGACCGCCTTCTCAACGCCTTCCGACAGCTAACCGAAATGCTTACCGACAATTCGTTGATGGGCGGTCGGCGGGACTGTTAGGTTAGCTAGCGTATGACCGGGGCGGCTCGGCCACGAAGCCGGGAGGTGGTCGTCGTTGATCGAGAACGCTGACGGAAGCCGTACCCCGATTATTGACGCCAGTGTGCACATCTTCTTCGCTTCCACCACGGATCTGCGCGGTTTTCTGCGCGAGCCATTCAAGAGCCGTGGTTTCCCCGACTACGAATCCGACTGGTACGGGGCTCCGGGTGGTGAGTACGAAAACGGCACCGGCGGCCGCGAACTCGGGTATCCGGGTTCGAATCCCGAGGTGGTTGCCCAGCACCTGTTCGGTCAGCGAGCCGTCGACGTGGCTGTTGTGCATCCGATGGGCCGGGGGATCATGCCCGACCGCCACCTGGGTACCGCGCTATCGGCCGCCCACAACGAGATGATGGTCTCGCGCTGGCTGGATTCGGCCCAATTCGGTGATCGGTTCCGCGGCACAATCCGGGTCAATCCTGACGACGTCGCCGGCGCCGTGCGCGAGATCGACAAATGGCGTGATCATCCGCGGGTGGTGCAGATCGGGATCCCGCTCCAATCGCGCGAGTTATTCGGCAAGCCGCAGTTCTGGCCGCTGTGGGAGGCGGCGGCCGCAGCGCACCTTCCGGTGGCCGTGCACATCGAGACCGGTGAGGGCATCGCTTTCCCGCCGACCCCGTCCGGACATACCCGGACCTACGAGCAATATCTGGGTTTCATGGCGCTGAACTACCTGTATCACCTGATGAACATGATCGCCGAGGGTGTGTTCGAGCGTTTTCCCACTTTGCAATTCGTCTGGGCCGACGGGGCCGCAGACTTCCTCACACCGTTCATCTGGCGGATGGACACCTTCGGCCGGCCGCACCTGGAGCAGACACCGTGGGCGCCCCGAATTCCCAGCGATTACCTGCCCGGCCACGTGTTCTTCATCCAAGGCGGCCTCGACGGTCCAGGCGAGGCCGACTTCGCCGGTCAGTGGTACGGATTCACCGCGAAGGACGACAAAGTGATGTTCGGCTCCAGCTATCCGCACTGGCACAACGCCGACGTGACCAAGCTGCCCAGCTCGCTCAGCCCAGAACAGCGCGAAAAGCTGTGTTGGCGCAATGCCGCCGAGCTCTATGGCATAGACATTCCGGCCGGCCTCGCTGCACAGTAGAGGGGTAAGCAAGGGAGACCATTATGACGCTGACTCATAGTCACGAGCGAGTGCCGGCCGCCGAGCGCATCGCCGTCCGGTGTGTCGATTCCGACGTCCATCCGGTGCCGAAACGCGGCGAGCTCACCCAGTACCTACCGGAGCCGTGGCGCAGCAGGTTTTTCCTCGACCACCGCGTCGGCGAACTCATCTTCTACGACGCTCCGGACTATGCACACTCCTACGCCATGAGGGTCGACACTTTCCCGCCGGACGGCGAATTCCCGGGCAGTGACCCCGATATGGCTTTTCGGCAATTGATCATGGAGGCGGGCTCGGACATCGCGATCCTGGAGCCCGGCGCCCGCACCCCTCGGCTGCCCGAAGCTCACCAAGCATTCTCCATCGCCCTCAACGAGTGGCAAGCGAAACACTGGTTGGACGGTTACAACAACTGGCACCAACGTTGGCGCGGTTCGATTTGCGTGGCGGTGGAAGATCCGCACGGCGCCGCGTGTGAGATCGAGCGGTGGGCCGGACACCCGTACATGGCGCAGATCCTGCTCAAGGCCGAGCCGCGGCCGTCATGGGGGCACCCGATGTATGACCCGGTGTGGGCCGCCGCCACCAAACACGACATCGTGGTGAGCTGTCACCTCTCTCGCAGCAACTACGAGATGCTGCCCATGCCGCCGGTCGGATTTCCCAGCTATAACCACGATTTCATGGTGACCTACTCGCTGCTAGCCGCCAATCAGGTGATGAGCCTCATTTTCGACGGCGTCTTCGACCGCTTCCCCAGTCTGCGGATCGTCTTCGTCGAGCATGCTTTCTCCTGGGTGCTGCCGTTGATGTGGCGGATGGACGCGATCTACGCGGCGCGCAAGTCGCGCATGGGCATCACCCGTAAACCGTCGGAATACCTCAAGGAACACATCAAATTCACCACCCAGCCGCTGGATTATCCCGAAGACAAAACCGAGTTGACCCGCGCGCTGGAATGGATGGAATGCGAGAAGATACTGCTCTACTCATCGGACTATCCGCACTGGACCTTCGACGACCCCCGTTGGTTGATCAAGCACCTGCCCAAGGCCGCGCGGGACGCGGTCATGTTCGGAAACGGCATTGCCACCTATCACCTTCCGGAAACCGTCCCGGTCCTCGAGGGCCAGGTGCGGGTGTTCTGAATGCCCCACGAGCCTCAGCGGCCGCGGCTCGCTCAGGGCCGAGAGCACGCCGTCGCGACGGTCGACGAGATCCCCCCGGGCACCCACAAGATCGTGCCGATCGGGCGGCACGGCGTCGGCGTCTACAACGTCAACGGGTCGTTCTACGCCATCGCGAATTACTGTCCCCACCAAGGCGGGCCGCTGTGTTCCGGGCGTGCTCGGGGACGCACCATCGTCGACGAGAGTGCCCCCGGAGATTCGATAATGGTCCGCAACCTGGAATACATCTATTGCCCTTGGCATCAATGGGGTTTCGAGCTCGCGACAGGGACGACGACGGTCAAACCGGAATGGAGCATCCGGACTTACCCGGTTCGGGTCGTCGGTAACGATGTCTTGGTGATGGCGTGACGACAGGAGCAGCCCGGTGCCTTCGATCGACGTGAACGGCGGCAATGTCGTCTACGAAATACTGGGCAGCGCCGATGACTTGATTGTTTTGACGCCGGGCGGCCGGTTCGGCAAGGAGATCCCCGGCTTGCGGCCGTTGGCTGAGGCGCTGGTCGACGGGGGCTACCGAGTGTTGTTGTGGGACCGGCCCAACTGCGGGGCGTCCGACGTGCAGTTCTACGGCCGGAGCGAATCGCACATGCGGGCAAAGACTTTGCACGACGTGCTGACTGCACTCGGTGAAGGGCCCTGCGTCATCGCCGGCGGCTCCGGTGGAGCCCGGGATTCGATGCTGACCACGATGCTCTACCCCGAACTGGTGGCCAAGCTGGTGGTGTGGAACATCGTCGGTGGTGTCTACGGCTTGTTCGTTCTGGGATCACACTATGTGCTTCCCAGCATCCGCGCGGTACGCGGCAACGGCATCGAAGGATTGTTGAAGCTGCCGGAATGGCGCGAGCGTATCGAGGAGAACCCGGCCAACAAGCAACGGCTGCTCAGCCTCGATCCTGACGATTTTCTCAAGGTGATGCTGCGCTGGCTCAACGCGTTCGTATCCAAACCGGGACAGACGATCCCCGGTGTCGACGACGACATGTTCGACCGCATCGCAGTTCCCACTTTGATCATTCGCGGCGGCGAGAACGACTGGGACCACCCCAAGCGAACTTCGCTCGAGGTCAGCTGTTTGATCAGAGGCTGCAGACTCATCGACCCGCCGTGGGCCGAGGACGCCTGGGAGCGCGCGGCCGAAGACTGGGCGACGGGCCGGGTGAAGCACTTCAACCTCTTCGACACCTGGGTGCAGGCCGCACCCGCGATATTGAAGTTCCTGGACTCCTGATGTCGCCGTGGCGGTTACGCGGTGACGATGTGCACCTCACAGTTCAGGGACGCCTCCAGGGCGGTATGAATCCGACTCTCCGGGATGCGCTCCAGGTCCGATGCTCGCAGCGTCACGTACACCACATCGAAGCCGTCGTCGCAACGCAGCCGCCGGATGTCCCCGGTCAGACCGAATCCAGACAGCACGCCGTGAGCATCGTCGTCGGTGCCCCGGCTGACGTAGGTGAGGACACCGGCAACCGCAGTCGTGCCGAAAGCTTCGGCGCACAGGCCGATCGCGCTCGACTTCATCGCCTCGGCGTCGTCGCCGGCGATGAGCAATTGCACTTCGCGCCGGTCGACCGGCGTCCCGGCCAGGTCACTGTCGACCAGTTCGGCGCCGATATCGCCGGCCAGTCTCCGGAGCTCCGTCATGCCCCGGCCTAATTGCGGAACACTGAGCAAGCCGGCGGGATCGACGTTGACACGCACGACCGCAGTCCGCATGCCTCCAAGCCTAACGAGCGCTCACTGATGAAAAGCGCTGCCGCATCGACACTGACAACCGGGACGTGGCCTGGATGCCCGCCGAGGCTGCTGCTGCGCGGTGCAATCTTTGAGGATCACGCGGCGTATCTCCAAGGCGGCGGCTATCAGCCCCTTGTCGACACCGAGAAGTTGCTCGAGGAGGTCACGCGCAGCGGTCTACTCGGCCGCGGCGGTGCCGGCTTTCCGGTCGCCGTGAAACTACGCGCGGTGCGCGACAATGGACGCCGCGACGACACCGGCACCGTCGTCATCGCGAATGGCGAAGAGGGAGAGCCCGCGTCGATCAAGGACCGCTGGCTGCTGCGCAACCGGCCACATCTCATTCTCGATGGGCTGCGGTTGGCCGCTGCGATCGTCGCCGCCGAACGGGCCGTTGTCTACGTCTCGGACACGCAGTCGGCGGGGGCGATCGACGCCGCACTGGACGAACTCGCCGCCGACACCTTCGGCGGCGCCACCATCGAGATCAAAGTGGTCGATCCCGGGTACGTCGCCGGCGAAGAGACGGCCGCCGTCCGGGCGCTCAACGGTGGCCCGGTCAAGCCCACCGACAAACCGCCCCGTCCGTTTCAGCAGGGGGTCGACGGGCGACCGACTGCGGTCAGCAATGTCGAAACCCTGGCGAACCTGCCGTACCTGCATCGGCACGGTGCGGCAACGTTTCGTGCGCAGGGAACGTCGTTGTCGCCCGGCACACTGCTGATGACGGTCACCGGCGCCGGCCGGCCGCCGGGTCTCTACGAAATCCCGCACGGTCTACCGTTCACCGAATTGCTGGCCTTGCATGCTGTTCCGACCGAGCAGGTCTGCGGTGCGTTGATGGGCGGGTATTTCGCCGGGCTGCTCAACCGTACGGTTCTCGAGGCCACCTTGGATCACGAGACGATGCGGCGGCTCGGCAGTGGGCTGGGTGCCGGCACGGTCTGCGTCTTGACCGACGACTGTCCGGTCGCGGTGGCCGCCTCGGTACTGGCTTACTTCGATCGGGAGAACGCCGGGCAATGCGGCTCGTGCTTCAACGGCACCGCGGCGATGGCCGCCGTGGCCGGAGCGTTGCGCGACGGTGTGGCAGACCCTGAAGACCTCGCCCGGTTACGGCGCTGGTCGGTGGTGCTGCGCGGTCGCGGCGCCTGCGCAACCCTGGACGCCGCCACCAATGTCGCCGCCAGTCTGCTCGAACAGTTCCCGCACGAGGTAGCACGGCACCTCGACAACGCCTGCGAGGTGTGCCGGGCCGGAATGCTGCGCGCTGATCGGCCCTACGAAGTCGAGGCGGTGACGCGGGCGTGACCGAACCCATGATGATCAAGCTGGACCGCACCGTGTGCGACGGCTTTGGCTTCTGCGCCAAGCACGCGCCGCACTACTTTTCGCTCGACGATTGGGGATACGCGTCGCTGATCGGAGACGGCGTCGTCGCCGAGCTGGACCGCGACGCGGTGACACGGGCCATGCTGGACTGCCCGGTGCACGCGATCATGGAGATCGGCGATCGCAGGCCCGACGGTGCGTTGCCGTCGACGTCCGCGGCAGAGGATCCGGCGAGGAATCTGCTCACCGAGGAGAACGAGGCGGAGTGGGGCTTTACCCGTTGACCACCGCTGCAGCGGGCCGCCCACGGACGCTTGTCCGGAAGGCCCGTTGATGCGGATCGGTTTCATCGGGCTGGGCAGCCAGGGCGGACCCATGGCGCAGCGCATCGTCGAGGCGGGATATCCGACCACCTTGTGGGCGCGTCGGCCCGCGTCGCTCGAGCCGTTCGCCGGGACCACGGCCACGGTCGCCGCGACTGCGGCAGACCTGGCCGCCGACAGCGACCTTGTGTGCTTATGCGTCGGTGACGACGCTGATGTCGCCGAGGTCACCGGCGGCGAGAACGGAGTGCTGTCGGCGCTGCAGCCGGGCGGCGTGATCGCGGTCCACAGCACGGTGCATCCGAACACAGTTCGCCGCCTGGCGAACGAGGCCCTCGCCCGTGGACTTTCGGTAGTCGACGCGCCGGTAAGCGGCGGCGGTGCCGCCGCCGCAGAAGGCCGCGTGCTGGTGATGGCCGGCGGTGACACCGACGTTGTCGAGCATTGCAGGCCGGTGTTCGAATGCTTTGCGAAGTCAGTGGTGCACGTCGGTGACCTAGGTGCCGGCCAGACGACCAAGCTGCTGAACAATCTGCTCTTCACCGCGCATGTGGGAACCGCTGCCAGCATCCTTGAACTCGTTGCGGCACTCGGCATCTCCGCGGATCGATTCGCCCAGGTCATTTCGCAGAGCAGTGGTAACAGCTTTGCGTTCAACGTGGTGGGCGCCCCAGGTGGCCTGGATTTGCTGGCCGGCCACGCCGCCGCGCTGCTGGGAAAAGATGTGCGCCTGGTGGCGGACCTTGCCGGCGGGGCCGCTGCCGAGGGCGGTGTCGTCTTCGATGCGGCCGACGCGGCGCTGCAGCTTCTCAGACAGCCTCGGTGAGGTGTGACTCAAGTGTTTTGCGCCCGCTCAGCTTGATTTATCGTTAGCGTGACAGTCACGCATTCCGTCGTAACGATTTCAGCCGCTCGCCCGCCGCTGAGGAGATGCAATGACCAAGCCGAAGGTCGTTTTCGATCCGTTCTGCGAAGAGTTCTTCAACAATCCGTACGACATCTACCGGCGGATGCGCGAGGAAGCGCCGCTTTACTACAACGAGGACGAGGACTTCTACGCACTGACCAAGCATGTCGACGTGGCGGCGGCATTCAAAGATTGCGAGACTTATTCGTCTGCTCGGGGTTGCGACTTGGCAATGGTGCGCACAGGCGAGGTCCCGCACAAGTCGATCCTTTTTATGGACCCCCCGGAGCACCGGCACATGCGCAGCCTGCTCAATAAAGCGTTCACTCCGCGGGCCATTCAGTCGCAGAAGGACACCGTCGTCGAACTGGTCGAGAAGTACCTCCGAGCTGCCGATCCGGATAATTTCGATGTCGTAGCAGACTTCTCCGGGCCGTTTCCGGTCGAAGTCATCCTGCGGATGGCCGGCGTACCCGAGGAATACCGCCAGCAACTCCGGCACTGGATCGACACCAGCCTGCATCGTGAACCCGGACAGGTGGAGGCCAGTGAAGCTGGCATGCAGGCCGCCATCGCGAGCGCGATGTATTACTACAACCTGGTTCAGGAGCGGCGCGAGAATCCGCAGGACGACATGATCAGTCGCTTGATCGCTGCCGAGATACCCAGCGACGACGAACAGATGCGCAAACTCGACGACATCGAGATCACCGGATTCGCAGCACTTCTGGGTGGCGCGGGGGCCGAGACGGTGACCAAGCTGATCGGCAACGCGGCCGTGATCTTTGCCCGCAACCCCGACCAGTGGCAGAAGCTGCGCGACAATCGCGACAAGATTCCCGCAGCGGTAGAAGAGCTGTTGCGCTACGAAGGGCCGAATCAGTACAACGTGCGCTACACCCTCAAAGAGGCGCACGTCAGTGGCGGGACCATTCCTGCGGGCAAGCCGGTATTCCTGATCGGCGCTGCGGCGAACCGCGATCCGGATGCCTTCACCGACGCCGACGTGTTCGACATCGACCGCAGCCGTTCCGAGGCGCAGAACCTCGGGCTGGGCTACGGCATTCACAGCTGCCTCGGCGCGGCGTTGGCGCGGATGGAAAGCGCGATCGCGCTGGACCGGCTGCTCGACTTTATGCCTCGCTATGAAGTCGATTGGGACCGGCTGCAGCGAGTCCACATGCAAAACGTAGCGGGTTGGCAGAACGTTCCGGTCAAGGTGTTTCGCTAGGGAGCCGTCATGAAAGTTGAGGTCGACTTCGGGCTATGTGAAAGCAACGGAGTTTGCATGGGTGTCGCCCCGGAAGTGTTTCACCTCGGCGAAGACGACATGCTGACCGTGCTGAGGCCCAACGTCACGCCAGAGCAGGAGAAAGGCGTGCGCGACGCGGTGCGCCAATGCCCGCGGCAGGCCATCTCGATACTTCCTTAGTCGAACGTCGACTTGTTGCGCAATTCTCGGCCAGATTAAGCCGATAAGTCGACGTTCGGCGCCAACAACGTAGGCCGTGATCAGGCCACCAATTCCACCAGCGTCGCGTTGGCGGTGCCACCGCCTTCACACATTGTCTGTAAGCCGTAGCGAATATCGTTGTCGCGCATGTGGTGTGTCATCCGGGTCATCAGTATTGCGCCCGATGCGCCCAGGGGATGCCCCAGCGCGATCGCGCCGCCCAACGGATTGAGCCGGCGCGGATCTGCGCCCGTTTCGGCGAGCCACGCCAGCGGGACCGGTGCGAACGCCTCGTTCACTTCGAACACACCGACCTCCGCCACCGTGACACCGGCTTTGGCGAGCACCTTCTCGGTGGCTGGAATCGGACCGGTGAGCATCAGCACCGGGTCGGCGCCGGTGACAACCCCGGCCCGGTAGCGCACGATCGGCGTCAACCCGAGCTCGAGCGCCATCGCGGCTGTGGTCACCAATAACGCCGCGGCCCCGTCGGAGATCTGCGAGGAGTTTCCCGCGTGAATGACACCGTCGTCGGCGAACGCAGGTTTGAGCGCGGCGAGCTTCTCGATGGTGGTCCCGCGTCGCACACCCTCATCGCGTGCGACGCGATCGCTCTCGACCCACACCGGCATGATCTGAGCGTCGAAGGCGCCGCTGTCCTGGGCGGCGGCGGCACGCGCGTGAGACGACACCGAGTATTCGTCGAGCTGCGCGCGGGAAAATCCCCACTTGTCCGCGATCATCTCCGCCGATAGTCCCTGGTTGAAGGAGAAATCGTGATAACGCTCGAGGACTTTGGGGCCGAACGGCATACCGGTGGCTCGTGCGGCGCCCAGCGGCACCCGGCTCATCACCTCGACGCCGCCCGCGACGACGACGTCCTGTTGGCCTGACATCACTGCTTGCACAGCGAAGTCCAGGGCTTGCTGACTGGAACCGCAGGCACGGTTGACCGTCGTGCCGGGGATACTTTCCGGCCACCCAGCGGCCAGCACCGCGTAGCGGGCGATGTTGCTGGACTGGTCGCCGACTTGCGAGACACACCCCCAGATCACGTCGTCGATGACCTCAGGCTCGATGCCGGTTCGATCCAGCAGTTCATTGAGCACAAGCGCGGACAGGTCGGCGGCATGCAGGCTAGACAGTCCCCCGTTGCGCTTGCCGACCGGAGTGCGAACCGCCTCGGCGATCACTGTCTCACGCATGCTTGCCGGCTCGGCTCATTCTTTGTTACCGGAAAGTTCTTTCGCGGTAGTCGCGAGGTCCGCAAATGAAAAACTTCCCCGGTCCTTGTGATGGCTGAGCGCCTGGATCGAAACATCGTGGCCCTCAGCGGCTTTGCGCAGGGCACCGACAGTCGCTTGTTCGCGGGCGATGTGAGAGAACGGGTCGAACGAGTACCAGCGCAACGCATTCTGATGCGTCATCTTGTCGATCTCGTCATCCGGGACGTCGTTGACACTCAACACGTCCCAAAGCTCCTCCGGTGCGCCCGGCCACATCGAGTCACTGTGCGGATAGTCGGCTTCCCAGGCGATGTTGTCAATGCCCACTTCGTGGCGAAGTTTGACTCCGGTCTTGTCGCTGATGAAGCAGGTCAGGAAGTGCTCGCGGAACACCTCGCTGGGCAGCTTGCCGCCGAAGTCCTGGTGAGTCCACGTCGAGTGCATCTCGTAGGTGCGGTCCACCCGCTCGAGGAAGTAGGGAATCCAGCCGGTGCCGCCCTCCGACAGCGCGATCTTCAGGTCCGGGTATTTCTTGATCGGTTTGGACCACAACAGATCAGCGGCGGCCTGCACGATGTTCATCGGCTGGAGAGTGATCATCACATCCATCGGTGCATCGGGTGCCGTGATGGCCAGCCTGCCTGAGGATCCGATGTGTACATTCATCACAATGTTGGTGTCGCACAACGCTTTCCAGAGCGGTTCCCAGTGGTCGTTGTGGAAGCTGGGATAACCCATGGCGGCCGGGTTCTCGGTGAACGTCAGTGCGTGCACGCCCTTCTTCGAGACCCGCCGGACCTCGGCGGCGCAGGCCTCGGCGTCCCAAATCACCGGCAGCGCCATCGGGATGAACCGGGCCGGATAGGCCCCGCACCACTCGTCGATGTGCCAGTCGTTGTACGCCTGCACCAGGGCCACCGAGAAGTCCGGGTCTTCAGTGGCGAACAGGCGCCCGGCAAAACCCGGGAAGGACGGAAAGCAAATCGAGCCGAGGATGCCGCCGGCGTTCATGTCCTTGATGCGCTCGTCGACGTTGTAGCAGCCGGGCCGGATCTCATCCAGACCCGTCGGCTCTATCCCGTACTCCTCTTTGGGGCGTCCCGCAACAGCGTTGAGCGCCACGTTCGGAATTACGGTGTCCCGGAACTGCCAGGTATCCGAACCGTCCGGATTGTGCACGAGCCGTGGCGCGTCGTCGATGTACTTCGCAGGCAGGTGGTGTTTGAACATCTCGGGCGGCTCAACGGTGTGGTCGTCGACGCTGATCAAGATCATGTCGTCTTTGTGCACTGGCCGGTCCTCTCCATTGAAGGCAACCCGGTGACGCCCCGACGGGTCCCTCCTTGGAAATTATCTTCTCCGATAGCGAGAATCAACATCTCGCAGGTAGCGGCGGAACAGCCGTTGTCGCCCAACCGTTCAAAGCGCCCACGGACTCGACGTCAGCACGGCCGGACCGTCGGCGGTAATCAACACCGCCTCGCGCCCGAACACCGCACCCACATCGGCTTGCCAGACGTAGCCCGTCACCGCAAGCACCATGCCCGGCTCCAGCCATTCGTCGGCCGCCGTCTGTGGGAGATTTGCGACCAGCAGCGGCGGGTCGAATCCCATACCCAGGCCCCGCGCCACCGGCATCGCGGGTAGCGGCTCTCCCGACGCGTCGTATGCGGCCAGCAGGCCGTCAGCCGGCGACCCCGGCTGACAGGCGTTATAGAGTTTGCGCCACAACAATTCCCAGCGCCGGAACAGCTCGGCCGCACCAGCGGATTCACCGACCGGCCAGGTCCGCCCCACCTCACCGATGTAGCCACCGGCGAGCACGCCCGCCGAGAAAGCGACCAGGTCGCCAGACCTGACGCGCCCGTCTGGGGTGCCTCGCCGCCACGGGTGGTCCCGAGCGGTCACCCATGCCACGTCCTGCGTCGAGGGGGTGCTCACTCCGCCGGCAGCCACTGCTTCCAACAGCACGCCGGCCAACGTCTTCTCGCTGACGCCAGGCCGCAACTCGGCCACCGCCATCGCCAAACCGGCTTCGGCGACCCGAATCGCTTCGGTCAACGCAGCCACTTCACGAGAAGTCTTGACTCGACGCGCCGCCCGCATCGCCAGCTCACCGTCTACCAATTCGGCGCGGGGGAAAGCCAGCGGCAGCAATCGCGCGTAAGTTGGTGAGAGTGCGTCTGTGCCAACGCGTTTCGCGTTCGCCGCACCGCCGATGTCGCGCAGCGCCGAGATGGTGTTCATCGGATTCCAGGCGATGCCGTAGAGATGCTCGCGCGGAATGTCGTCCGGCACGCCTTCGTCCCACGTGCTGAGCAGATAGGTCGCCCCGGTTTCGCGGACTAAGACGCAGGTCGGTGCGAACGGGCGGGTGCCCGCCACCCATAGCTGCGGCGCACCCGCGACATAGCGCACGTTGGCTTGCCGACCGAGCACCAGGACGTCGAGATCGTGAGCTTCCATCTGAGCCAGGGCACGCTGCCGCCGCTCCGCGCGCAGAGCGGGATCATCGGGCAGAACCTCAGTCGCCATACGGGTCATAGGGGTAGTCGGCCAACGGCAGCCAGCCGTCCGCGGTGATGACGACGACTTCCTCGCTGCGATAGCCGCCGGTGCCGTCCTCCCACACCACCGGCTCCAGCACCAGAACCATTCCGGGCTCGAACACGAAGTTCTCGTCGAATTCGTCGCCCAGATCAGTCCCGATCATGGGTGTCTCGGCGGCGTTTACGCCGATGCCGTGGCCGAGGTAGAAGTGGGGCAACCAGGGCCGGCTGCCGCCGTTGGCGTTGGTCGCGGTCCTGCCCAGCTCGGCGGCGGTGGCCCCGGGCCGCGTCACCTCGAGCACCGCGCTCATGATGTCTCGCCACCGCCGGTACTGCGCCTGCTGGCGCGGTGTCGGTTGCCGGCCGACCAGCCAGGTCCGGCCGAAGTCGGAGCAGTATCCGGCATAGGTGATGCTGACGTCGGTCCACAGCACGTCGCCGGTCGCCAATTCGCGCTCGGTCGTCAGCAGCGGCAACGCCAAATCGCCGTGCGTAGTCCAGACGCCGTCGCACTTTCGTTCCGGCATCACCTGCCAGATCGGTTCCAGCATGCTTGCCGTCGCCCCCAACTCGAACGCCCGGCGCAGGAACCCGGCTGACAGCTCGATCTGGCGCATACCGGGAGCCAGCGACGCCTGGACGTCGACCATGGCCTGGTCGGTGATGCGGCAGGCGGTGCGAATGCACGACAGTTCGTCGGGGGTTTTGACGACCTTGGCGGCGGCGATCACCGCGGCGGCATCGGCCGGTCGGCCCGCGCCGAAGAGCTGCTGGTGCGCCCGCCGCATCGCGCCGGTCAGCTCGTCCACCGCGACGGCCGCGGACGCGGGAATCAGCTCAGCGAGGGTGCGGGCGAAAATCTGCACCCCTTCGTCGAACTCCAGATAGACCGGGCCGTGGAGGTGGTCGACCGGCAGCCCCGCCTCGGACGCGGCGCCTTCCCGGAAGGGCAGAAAAAGATGCGGCGCCGGATCATCGGCGAGCACCACGGCGACCGGACGTTCGACATACGACAAACCGGCGTCGCCCAGTGGCCAGCTCACCCCCGTGGCGTACACGACGTTGCTGTTGCCCAGCAGGATGAGAGCCTCGACGCCGCGGTCGGCCATCGCCGCGCGAAGCCGCCCCCCCGTCGCGGCACGCAGCCGGCCCAGGTCCGGTTTGTCGGGGATGTCCCACGCCGACGACGGCGTCTGCAGAAACGTCGTCATCAAACAGCTTCAGCGGCCGTCAAGACCCAAGAATCCGGTGATGTTGCCGCTCACGATCTTCGCCGCCGCCTCGGGACCGACCGCGTTCACCACAGCGGCCAGCGACTTCTCTGAATACCCGTAGGTGCTCTCGTTGTGCGGATAGTCGCTCGACCACATCACCTTCTCGACGCCGATCCGATCGATCAGCTGCAGCCCCAACGGGTCGACCATGAAAGACGCGCACATGTGGTGATCCCAGTAGTAGCGCACGCTGTGCTCGAGGGGACGGTTGAACATGTGCTGGAACGAGGCGACCAGGTGTTCGGCGTCCTGCAGCGCCCAGGGCACCCAGGCAATCCCACCCTCGAACCAGCCGATCCGCAGGCCCGGGTGGCGATCGAGGATACCGGCGAAAATGTACTTCGAGAACACCTCTCGGAACCCGTCGATGTTGATCATCATGCCGACCACCACGCTGTTGAACTCACACGGGCTTTTCGGCGGAGTCTCTCCGATGTGGTGGGCAACCGGAACCCCGGACTCTTCGATCTCGTCCCAGACCGGGCTCATCGCGGCACTGGCGTAGTCGATGGGATTACCATCGTCGTCCTTGCCCGGGTTCAGCGGCAGCAGAAACGTTTTCAGACCGAAAGACTTGAGCTCGTCGAGCGTTCGGCGGGTACCTTGGGGATCCCACCAATTGATCAGTCCGGCGCCGTAGAAGTGACCGCCCGAGCGCTCCTGCAGCTCAGCGATGTACTCGTTGTAGATCCGGAAAGCCAGTTCGCGAAGGCGCTTGTCAGGGTAATGAAAGAGCGCCAGCAGAGCGTTCGGGAACGCCAGTTCCTTATGGACGCCGTCGTCACGCAGCTCCTGCATCCGCGCCTCGATGTTGGTGCTTCCGGCACCAGCCAAGTCGTCGTATTGCATCAGTACCGCGCTGAAGTCACCCGGCAGAAAAGACTGACCCTTCCGTCCGACTTGGTAGGCGCCGTCTTCATACCAAACCCGTGGCGCCTTGTCCTTGAGGTCAGCCGGGAAGCGCTGGTAGAAAATGTCCTCGGCCAGCGAGATGTGGTTGTCGGCGGAGAACACCACCGTGCCTTTCGGCAGACCGACATCGGCGCCCTGGGCGTGGCCCCGACGGTTTTTGGGTGCGCCGTGTCCTTCCGGCGGATAAAGCGAGATACTGCTCGTCGGAGTGGACATCGTCGGCCCTCCAATCAGATCGGCATGTCCGAGACTAGTCATTCCCGAGCACTCGGTATACCGGGCAGGTGACGAGTCCTTCATAGACACCGCGATCAGTGCTCGGCTGGCAGTTCGGGACCTGGCTGCGGCGTCCGCGCGCCGATTGGCGATACTTCATGATACGTTCACCCGTCCGGTAGCCGACCGCAGCCGGACCCGACGTTTCGAAGGAGCCGTTTTGATTCTCAACCGATTTGGCGCTGCACTGTGCGTGGTGGTCACCGGTGCGCTGGTGGTGTCGGGGTGCGGTAGCGACAACAGCGCGAGTGGAGGCAAACCGTCGTCGGGTTCGCCGTCGGGTTCGTCGCCGGCTGCGAACGTCAGTTGCGGCGGCAAGAAGACACTGAAGGCCAGTGGATCGACGGCTCAGGCGAACGCGATGACCCGCTTCGTCAACGCTTTCCAACAGGCGTGCCCAAATCAAACCCTCAACTACACCGCAAACGGTTCCGGTGCCGGAGTCAACGAGTTCTTGGGCAAACAAACCGATTTCGGCGGCTCAGATGTACCCCTGAGCACCGATGAGTCTGGTCGAGCGCAGCAGCGCTGTAGCTCCCCGGCATGGAACCTGCCGGTGGTCTTCGGCCCGATCGCGGTCACGTACAACATCAAGGGCGTGAGTTCGCTCAATCTGGACGGGCCCACGACGGCCAAGATCTTCAACGGCACGATCACATCCTGGGACGATCCGGCAGTCAAGGCGCTCAATGCGAACACCAATTTGCCCGCAATTCCGATTCACGTCGTATTCCGCAGTGACGAGTCGGGAACCACTGACAATTTCCAGAAGTACTTGGACGCCGCATCTGACGGTGCGTGGGGTAAGGGCAGCGGCAAGGCCTTCAAGGGCGCCGTCGGTGAGGGCGCCAAAGGTAATGACGGAACTTCGGCAGCAATCAAAAACACCGAAGGGTCAGTGACCTACAACGAATGGTCTTTCGCCCAGGCACAGAAATTGAACATCGCTGCGATCGTCACGTCGGCGGGTCCGCAACCGGTGGCAATCAGTGCTGACACGGTCGGCAAGACGATCGCCGGGGCGACGATCAAAGGGCAGGGTAACGACCTCGTACTCGACACCGTGTCGTTCTACAAACCGACGCAGCCGGGCGCCTACCCCATCGTGTTGGCGACATATGAAATCGTCTGCTCGAAGTATCCCGATTCACAGGTCGGCACGGCGGTCAAAGCTTTCCTGCAGGCCACCCTGGGCGCCGGCCAGAATGGTCTGGCGGACAACGGGTACATCCCGATTCCCGACTCGTTCAAGCCGAGGTTGACCACCGCGGTCAATGCCATCTCCTGACCTGTCACCGCGATGGCCGAAGGACCGCTCAGCTCGCGGCCTATTCCCGACGGGATAACCGCTGCGCCAGCGGCGATCGAAGCCGGGACGGCACGGCCCGGCGACCGGCTGTTCAAGCTTGCCGTAGCCGCGGCCGGGTTGGCGATCGTGTCTGCGATCGTGTTGATCGCAGTTTTCTTGTTGATTCAGGCCGTACCTTCGTTGCGGGCGAATCACGCCAACTTCTTCACCAGTGCTGAATTCAATACCGCTGATTCCGACCATCTGGCTTTCGGTATCCGCGACCTCCTCATGGTGACGGTACTCAGTTCGGCATTCGCTTTGGTGTTGGCGGTACCGATTTCCGTCGGGATTGCGGTGTTCCTCACCCAATACGTGCCGACGCGGCTCTCACGCCCGTTTGGCGCAGTGGTCGACCTGCTGGCTGCCGTGCCTTCGATCATTTTCGGTTTGTGGGGAATCTTTGTGCTGGCTCCTATCCTCGAACCGCTCGAGCTTCTGCTCAATCGCCACCTGAGCTGGCTCTTTCTGTTCAAGGCCGGTGACGTGTCGTTGGCCGGCGGCGGCAATATCTTCACCGCCGGCATCGTGCTTGCGGTGATGATTCTGCCGATCATCTCGTCGGTTTCCCGGGAAGTCTTCCGGCAGACCCCGCAAATTCAGGTCGAGGCCGCGCAGGCGCTCGGCGCCACCAGGTGGGAAGTGGTGCGGATGACCGTGCTGCCGTTCGGTCGAAGCGGAGTCGTCGCGGCGTCGATGCTGGGTTTGGGCCGCGCGCTGGGAGAGACCGTGGCCGTCTTGATCATTCTGCGCGCAGCCGCACGCCCCGGGACATGGTCGCTGTTCGACGGCGGTTACACCTTCGCTTCCAAAATTGCGTCCGCAGCAGCGGAATTCAGCGAACCTTTACCGACCGGAGCCTATATTTCGGCGGGCTTCGTGCTGTTCGTGCTGACATTCCTCGTCAACGCGGCTGCTCGCGTGATCGCCGGCGGGAAGGTCAATGCATGAGCGTCCAGTCGCTTACCGAGCCGGTCAAGACGCCGGCGTTCGACTCGATCAGCGTTGGGCGGCGAATCAAGAACCACCTGGCGACCGGGTTTTTTCTGTCCTCGTTCGTCGTCGCGCTGATACCGCTGGTGTGGCTGCTATCGGTCGTCGTCGAGCGAGGTTGGTACGCCGTCACCCGATCGGGTTGGTGGACCCACTCCCTGCGGGGCGTGCTGCCGGAGCAGTTCGCCGGCGGGATCTATCACGCGCTGTACGGCACCTTGACTCAAGCAGCGGTGGCCGCCGCCCTGGCGGTGCCGCTGGGTTTGATGGCTGCGGTTTATCTGGCCGAATACAACTCCGACCGGCTGGCGCGGTTGACCACTTTCATGGTCGACGTGCTCGCCGGGGTGCCCTCGATCGTGGCGGCGCTGTTCATCTTCAGCGCGTGGATCGCCACGCTGGGGCTTGAGCAAAGCGCGTTCGCCGTGTCGCTGGCGCTGGTGCTGCTGATGCTGCCGGTGGTGGTGCGGTCGACCGAAGAGATGCTCAAGCTGGTGCCCGACGAACTGCGAGAAGCCAGCTACGCCTTGGGGATTCCGAAATGGAAAACGATCGTGCGGATCGTTGGCCCGGTCGCGTTGCCCGGGATCATCTCCGGGGTGCTGCTGTCGATCGCGCGCATCATCGGCGAAACCGCGCCGGTGCTGGTGCTCGTCGGTTACAGCCGGTCCATCAACTACGACATCTTCAACGGAAACATGGCGTCACTGCCGCTGTTGATCTACACCGAGCTCACCAATCCCGAACACGCCGGATTTCTCCGGGTTTGGGGGGCCGCTCTCACGTTGATCATCGTGGTGGCCGTGATCAACCTGCTGGCCGCTGGTGCGACCCGCCTGCTGGCAATCCGGCGCTAGGCCAACAGCGGGGCTTGGTGCGTCAGCCGGCGGCCAGCCGCACCACCCTGTTGTTACCTCGGTCGGCCACGTACACGTTCCCGGACTTGTCTACCACCACCTCCAACGGGCTGTTCAGACCGGTGAACGGCAGCTCAATCTGGGTGGTCGAGCCGGCGGGCAACTTCAGCACCTTTTGTAGTTCGTAGTCGGTGACATAAACGGCACCAGCCGAATCCGCCGCCACTCCCCACGGCACGCTGAGGCCGGTGAACGGCACTACCGACTGACTGGTGGAATCGGCCGACAACTTCACCACCCTGTTGTTGTCGGAATCGGTGACGTAGACGTTGCCGCCGGAGTCGACCGCCACGCCGTCTGGGTTCTTGAGGCCGTCGAAGGGCAGGTCTGTTTGGGTGTTCGATCCGGCGGTGAACTTCACCACCCTGTTGTTGCCACGATCGGCAACGTAGATGTTGCCATTGGTGTCCACAGCGATGCCCTCGGGATAGTTCAGGCCCGTGATCGGCAACTCCGTCTGGTTGTTGGTTCCCGGCGCCAGCTTGACCACGCGGTTGTTGAAATCGGTGACGTACACCGCTTGGTTCGAGTCGACCGCTACTCCTTGCGGCTCGTATAAGCCGCTGAACGGCAGCACCGTTGGAGTGTTCGAGCCGCGCGCGAGCTTGACCACGCGCCCGTACATTCCTTCATTGGTGGCGTAGACACTGCCGTCGGTGTCCATCGCCAGCCCGCCGGGCGAGAAACGGAAGTTGAGGCCGGTGAACGGCAGAGCGCTTTGGCCCGAAGCCGACGTCCAGGGCCCATTTGACGGGTGCGACGGACGCAGCAGCAGGTATCCGACGACTACCGCGGCGACGACCAACAGCGCCGTAGCGGCGATGAGAAACCGCAGCTTGCGACCGCCGCCTTTGTGCGGCGCCTTGCCGGAGACCGGCTGACTCGACGTGCCTGCGAGCGTCGGCTGACCCCGCATCCCGGCGGGCGACGGTTGATCCGGTGGAGCGCCCCAGCCGGCGCCGCCGGTGCCGGGTGGCGGTGTCCACGACGGGCGAGTCCAAGGGTCCGCGCCGACGTCCGAAGGGCGAGGCGTCGGCCGGGCAGCGGCCATTCCGCTGTCGGCGACCCTGGCCAGCACCGTGGCATTGTCGCCGCCCTGCAGAATCGCGGCGGCCTGGTGCTGCTCCGTGCCGCTGAGCGCCTCGTGAGCGGCCCGGGCCAGCTCACCGGCGCTGCGGTAACGGTCCTGGGGGTTTTTCGCCATGCCTTTCGCGATCACCTGATCGATGGCAGTCGGAACCTTGCCTGGTCGCAGCTGGCTGGGCCGCGGTGGCGGCTGCATGAGGTGCGCGGCGATCAGGCGTTCGACGCTGTCGCTGACATACGGGGGTGATCCGGTCAGGCACTCGCCGAGCACACACGCCAGCGAATAGATGTCGGCGCGATAGGTGATCTCGTCGGCGCTGAACCGCTCCGGTGCCATGTAGTTGTAGGTGCCCATCGCCAGCCCTGTCTGGGTGAGCCCCGGATCGGCCGCGCCGCGGGCGATGCCGAAATCCACCAGATACGCAAAGTCGTCGCCGGTGATGAGAATATTTTCAGGCTTGACGTCGCGGTGCGTGACCCCGCTGGCATGCGCGGCATCCAGCGCGGCGGCGACCTGGCTCACAATGGCCACCGCCCGTGCCGGGCTCATCGGACCGAAGCGGGCAAGGACGTCGCGCAGTGATCTGCCGTTGATGAGCCGCATCTCCACGAAGAACTGGCCGTTGATTTCGCCGTAGTCATGGATCGGCACGACATGAGGCTCGGTCAACCGCCCGGCGGTATCGGCCTCGCGTTGCATCCGCGCGCGGAAAACCGGGTTACTGGAAAACTGTTCCGACACCAGCTTCAACGCCACCATCCGGCGCTTACGGGTGTCCTCGGCCTCATAGACCTCACCCATCCCGCCACGGCCTAACAACCGCAGCAGCCGGTAGGGCCCGAACCACGACCCCACCCGCGAAGCCGGCTCGCTGTCGCTCACCATCGACGCCTCCTTCGTCTGATCACGAGAGTGCACTTACTGCGGCGGCCAACTTCGACTGGAACGAGCCGGGGAGCGGGATGTAGCCGTATTCGTCCAAACCGTCTTGGCCAGGGCCGATTGTGGCCTGCATGAAAGCTTTGACCGCCGAGCCGGTAGCGGCATCCGGATACTTCGAGCAGACGATCTCGTAGGTCGCCAGCACGATCGGGTAGGAGCCCGGCTGCGTCGGCTGGTAGAACGACGAGGTGTCCACCACCAAGTCGTTGCCCTGACCCTTGAATCTGGCACCCTCGATCGTTTTGCGGACGGTGTCGGTGGTGATCGAAACCGGTTCGGGACCCGCTGAGGTGACGATTTGCGCCATGGCTAACTGACGGCCCACCGCAAATGACCACTCGTTGTAGGTGATTGCTCCGTCTGTTGTCCGCAAGATCGTCGAGGTGCCGTCATTTCCGCTGGCGCCGGCCCCGACGCCGCCGTTGAAAGTTTTCCCGGTGCCCTTGCCCCAGGCACCGTTGGATGCGGCATCGAGATATTTCTGGAAGTTGTCGGTGGTGCCCGATTCGTCGCTTCGGAATACCACGCGAATGGGGGTGGCGGGCAAGTTCACGTCTTTGTTCAGTGCTTTGATCGCCGGATCGTTCCAGGCGGTGACGGCGCCATTAAAAATTTTTGCTGCCGTCGCCCCGTCGAGATTGAGCGAATTGACACCGTTGATGTTGTAGGTCACCGCGATCGGGCCGAAGACCGCCGGCAGATCCCATGCCGGTGAGCCGCACCGCTGCGAGGCCTTGTCAGGTTCACCCTTCGATGGGTCCAGCGGAACGTCGGAGCCGGCCAAGTCGGTTTCATTACTGAGGAACTGCGCTACCCCGGCGCCGGATCCGTTCGCGTTGTAATCCAGGGTGTGGCCCGGGCAGGACCGGATGTAGGCGTAGACGAACTGTTCTATGGCGTTCTTCTGCGCGGTCGAGCCACTGGCCGCGAGTTTCTTCTTGCCGCTGCAGTCCGCTGGGGCCGAGGAGGTGCCGGTTGACGAGGACGTGCTGGCGCTGTCACCGCATGCTGACAGGAGCAGTGCGGCCGTGGTCAACAGGCTGAGCGCGGCGCTCAATCGATTGGACCGCACGGTACTCCTTTGCGAAGTGAGGGAGTGGAACGAACGAGCCTACCGTGAATGAATATTGGATTCGAGATGAACACAGCATGAATGACCCGTGGATACGGCTGCTCAGTCGCTTCGGTGTCCGATTCGGTCCGCACTGCGGAGCGGGCGTGATCAGCCCGCTGATTGCTTCACCACTCTGTCGTTGCCGCGGTCGGCGACATAGACATCTTTGGCAGAGTCCACCGCGACTGCTAACGGGGTGTTGAGGTCGGTGAAAGGGAGCACAATCGGAATGTTCGAGCCGGCCGGCAACTTCACTACCTGGTTTTTGTCGTGTTCGGTGACGTAGACGGTGCCGGCCGTATCCACGGCAATACCCCAGGGCACAGTGACGCCGGTGAACGGCAACACGCTCGGCGTATTCGACCCCGCCGGCAACTTCACCACCCTGTTGTTGTCGGTGTCGGTGACGTAGACGCTGCCGGCAGTGTCCACAGCCACACCATCGGGGTTGTTGAGACCGGTGAACGGTAGCTCGGTTTGAGTGTTCGAACCGGCCGTCAGCTTCAGCACCCGGTCGTTGCCCCGGTCGGCGACATACACGCTGCCGTTGCTGTCCACTGCCACACCCTCGGGGTAGTTAAGGCCGGTGAACGGCAACACCGTTTGATTGTTCGATCCAGGCGCCAGCTTCACCACTCTGTTGTTGAAGTCGGCGACATAGACCGCACCGGCGGTGTCCAGGGCCAGCCCCTGCGGCTGGTAGAGGCCGGAGAACGGCCATACCGTCGTGGTAGTTGACCCAGCCGCCAACTCCACCACCCGACCGTAGATGCCCTGGTTGGTGACGTAGACGTTGCCGGCCGAGTCCAGCGCGACTCCTCCCGGGGACAGCCGGAAGTCGATACCGGTGAACGGCAACACAGTCTGTCCGGATGCCGACGTCGTATGCGCCGGCCGCATCAGCAGGTACCCGATCACGATGGCGACGACAACTAACAGCGCGCCTACGCCGATAAGTATTGCCACCTGACGGCTTGGACGTGACTGCACAGGACCGGCGGTGAAGTCGGGTTCGGGTAGTCGCGACGGTTGGCCGTATATCGGTGGTCCCGCGTGGGCGCCCGACGGGGCGAGCCAGGGTTGACGCCAGTTGCCAGCGCCGCCGGGCGGCGGTGGCGTCGGCGCCGGCTGCGTCCAGTTCGCCGCACCGACCCGTCCGCTGTCGACCGCCCTGCCGGATCGGGTTTCGGCCTCGCTCTGCTCCAAAATCGTGGCAGCCTGGTCCTTCTCGACTGTGGTCAGCGCATCGTTGGCCGCCCGGGCCAGATCACCGGCGCTGCGATAGCGGTCCTCGGGATTCTTTGCCATGCCTATGGCGATCACTTGATCGAAGGCCTCCGGGACCCGCCCAGGTCCGAACTGGCTGGGTCGCGGGGCGGGCTCGGTCAGGTGCGCGGCAACCGCCCGTTCGATGCTGTCGGTTGGGAAGGGCGGCGAACCGGTCAAACACTCGGTCAAGACGCAGGCCAATGAATAGACGTCGGCGCGATAAGTGACTGGATTGCCGCTGAACCGCTCCGGCGCCATGTAGCTGTACGTCCCCATAGCGAGGCCGGTCTGAGTCAGCCCTGGGTCGGTAGCGGCTCGCGCGATGCCGAAATCGACCAGATAAGCGAAGTCGTTGCGCGTGATCAGGATGTTTTCCGGCTTCACATCGCGGTGCGTCACACCGCTTGCGTGCGCGGCGTCCAGCGCGTCGGCGATTTGACTGATGATGGCTACCGCCCGCGCCGGGGCCAGTGGACCACCGCGTTGCAACATGTCTCGCAGCGAGACGCCATCGATCAGCCGCATGTCCAAATACAGCTTGCCGTCGATCTCGCCGTAATCGTGGATCGGCACCACATGTGGCTCGGTCAGCCGCCCCGCCTCTTGAGCTTCGCGTTGCATCCGCGCCCGAAACATCGGGTCACCGGAGAATTGCTGCGAGATCAGCTTCAACGCGACGATCCGGTTTTTGCGGGTGTCCTCGGCCTCGTAAACCTCGCCCATCCCGCCGCGGCCCAGTAGCCGCCGCAGCTGATAGGGCCCGAACCGCGAACCCGTCCGCGAACCCGGCTCGCTGCCGTTCACCGTCGAGCTCCCTTCATATGATCAAGAGATAGCACCTGGCAGTTAAGAGATTGCATCCGCCGCGCTCGCCAATCTGGATTGAAAAGACTTCGGCAGCGGAATAGACCCGTACTGGTCCAAACCATCTTGGCCCGGGCCGATCGCGGCTTGCATGAACGCCTTCACGGCAGTGCCGGTCGCGGAATCCGGGTACTTAGAGCACACGATCTCATAAGTCGCCTCCACGATCGGATATGCGCCGGGCTGGGTGGGCTTGTAAAACGACGACAGGTCGAGCACCAGGTCATTGCCCTGCCCGACGATCTTTGCCCCGGCAATCGTCTTCTCCACTGAGTCGGTGGTGATCGACACCGGGTCGGAGCCCGCCGATGTGACGATCTGGGCCATGCTCAACTGCTTGCCCACTGCGAAGGACCACTCGTTGTAGGTGATCGACCCGTCGGTGCTCTGCACCGCGGCCGAGGTGCCATTGTCCCCCGCGGCCCCGTCGCCGACACCGCCCTTGAACGTCTGACCGACGCCTTTACCCCACGCACCGTCCGAAGCGGCATCGAGGTATCGCTGAAAGTTCGACGAATTCGCCGACTTGTCGCTGCGGAAAAAAACATGAATCGGTGTTGCAGGCAAGTCGCTGCCTGTATTGAGCGCCGTGATGGCCGGATCATTCCATGTTTTAATGGCCCCGTTGAAGATTTTCGCCGTCGTAGGTGCGTCCAGTTTCAGCGAGTTCACGCCGTTGATGTTGTAGGTGACCGCGATCGGTTCGAACACCGCCGGCAGATCCCACGCCGGCGAACCGCAGCGCGCCGCCGCCCGGTCGGGTTCACCTTTCGCCGGATCCAAAGCATCGCCGGAGCCTGCCAGATCGGTTTCGTTACTGACAAATTGCTGAACCCCGGCGCCCGAGCCGTTCGCGTTGTAGTCCAGCGTATAGCCCGGGCAGGCGTGGATATAGGCGTAGACGAACTGTTCCATCGCGTTCTCTTGTGCGGTCGCGCCGCTGGAATGAAGTTGCTTCTTTCCGCCGCAGTCAATTGACGCCGACGATGGTGAGGGCTTGGTGGTATGGCTGCCACATCCCGATAGCACCAAGGCGCTGAGAGCCAGCAAGCTCAGTGTGGTGCCAGGTCGGTTGAACTTCACGCAACTCCTCTGAAGATATAGGGCGACGAGCACACCCGTTCCGCCTTCGGGTCGACCCGAGCTGTCCGCGTTCGGTCACACCGGTGCGTCGCTTCACGACAACGAAGTCTTGACCCACCGTGAATATACAAAGCCGTGGCAAGTGAACGGAGGATTACAGCGGGTTGACCGTCAGGTGTGCGACTACAAGTAGCATCGGGTACTGATGGACGGTCAACAGCTTCACGCCGCGACCGGTGCGGTTGACGTCGGCGTCGCTGCTCCGGCCATGAGTGCGGTGAACCTCACCCTCGGATTTGGCGCCAACACCGTGCTCAACCAGGTGAGCCTGGACTTTCCCGCGCGTGCGGTCACGTCCCTGCTGGGACCGACCGGCTCAGGTAAGACGACCTTTCTGCGCACCCTGAATCGGATGAACGAGAAGATCTCCGGTTACCGGTACAGCGGTGACGTCCTGTTGCACGGAAACAGTATCTTCTCCGAGCGCAACCTGATGGAGTTTCGCCGCCAAGTGGGCATGGTTTTCCAGCGGCCCAACCCATTCCCGATGTCGATCATGGACAATGTCGTTGCCGGCGTGCGCGCGCACAGGATGGCGACGCGGAAGGGTTTCAGGAGCGTTGCCGAGACTCGGCTCGCTGAGGTTGGGCTCTGGGATGCGGTGAAGGATCGGCTCGATGATTCTCCTTTTCGGCTCTCCGGCGGCCAGCAGCAGCTGTTGTGTCTCGCGCGCACGCTCGCGGTAGATCCGGTGGTGTTGCTGCTCGATGAACCGACCTCTTCGCTCGACCCGAACACGACCGAGAAGATCGAAGAGCTCATTCGATCGCTTGCCAATCGTCTGACCGTGATCATGGTGACTCATGATCTAGCTCAGGCCGCCCGAATCGGTGATCGGACAGCCCTGTTCTTCGACGGCAGGCTGGTCGAGGAGGGTTCCACCGAACAATTGTTTTCATCCCCGAAGCATGCCGAAACGGTTCGCTACATCTCCGGACTGTTCGGTGACCGCAAGCTTCTCGGCGTTGCCGTAGGAGCGGCAGAGGCAAATGGTGGAGAGGAAAGGGAGAAAAAGTGGGGCGCGTGACGAATCTGTGGCGGACATTGCTGGTTGCGATGCCGCTGATCCTGGTGGCAGCCGCCTGCAGTTCAAAATCCACTCCATCGAACCCCGAGGCCGGCGGCGGTAGTGTCGCTACCACGCCCCCGGCATCAAACATGGTGTTGTCGGAAACCGGAGCCACCGAGCTATACCCGCTGATGAATTTGTGGCGCGACGGCTATCACCAGAAGTATCCGAACGTCACGGTCAACACCGCGTCCACTGGGTCGGGCGCAGGGATCTCCCAGGCGATAGCCAGGACGGTCGACATCGGCGCTTCCGGCGCCTACCTGTCCAAGGGCGATTTTGCTGCGCACAAAGGGCTGATGAACATCGCGTTGGCCATTGCCGCAGAACAGGTTCACTACAACCTGCCCGGTGTCACCGAGCACCTGAAGCTGAATGGAAAAGTGCTGGCGGCGATGTACCAGGGCACGGTCAAAATGTGGAACGACCCGCAAATCGCCGCCCTCAACCCGGGGCTAGCACTGCCACCCACTCCGGTGGTTCCGCTACACCGTTCCGACGGAGCCGGCGACACTTTTGTGTTCACTCAGTACCTGTCGAAGCAAGACCCGGACGGCTGGGGTAAGACGCCCGGCTTTGGCACCACCGTCGACTTCCCGGCGGTGCCGGGTGCGCTCGGCGAGAACGGCGCCGGCGGCATGGTGACCGGCTGTGCGGCAACCCCTGGCTGCGTCGCCTACATCGGCATGAGCTACCTCGACAAGGCCAATGAGAAGGGACTGGGCGAGGCACAGCTGGGCAATGCCTCCGGCCAATTTCTGTTGCCCGATGCGAAGAGTATTCAAGCCGAGGCCGTCGGCTTTGCCTCACAGACACCGGCGAGCCAGGTTATTTCGCTGATCAACGGGCCGGCCTCTGACGGCTACCCGATCGTCAACTATGAGTACGCCGTCGTCTACAGCAGCCAGAAGGACGCCGCAACCGCACAGACGCTGCAGGCTTTTCTGCACTGGGTGGTGACCGATGGCGGCAGCCCTTCGTTCCTGGACAAGGTTCATTTCCAGCCGCTGCCGGCCTCGGTGTCGAAGGCGTCCGACGCGCAGATCGCCAAGATCACCGGCTAATAGCTTTGGTGGGCGTTTCTACGCGACAGCCTGCGCCTGGCGGCTCGACCGTCCTGCGACGCCTGCAGGGCCGCATTCGTGCCGTGAGCCGGGAGGGCCTCGCCGTCCGATGGGCCGGTTCGGTGGGTGCGGTGATTCCGCTGATCGCGCTGGTGTTCGTGTTGACGACGCTGATCATCGAGGCGCTGCCCGCGGTAAGGGTCAACGGGCTGCACTTTTTCACAGCCAACGAATGGAATCCGGGCAACCTTTACGGCAACACGGTGGTCACCGATGGCGTCCCGCATCCGGTCGGCGTCTACTACGGAGCGTTGCCGCTCATCGTCGGCACCCTGGCGAGTTCGGCGATCGCGCTGATCATCGCGGTCCCGGTGTCAATCGGAGCGGCGTTGGCGATCGTGGAACGAATGCCGCAACGTCTCGCCTCGGCGGTCGGGATGGTACTCGAATTGCTCGCCGGCGTTCCCAGTGTCGTTGTCGGGCTGTGGGGGGCGTTGACATTCGGGCCGTTCATCGCGCACCACGTCGCTCCAGTGATCGCCCGCAACGCTCCCGATGTGCCGGTGCTCGACTACTTCCGTGGCGATCCGGGCAGCGGAGAAGGCATGTTGGTGTCTGGTCTGGTGTTGGCGGTCATGGTCATTCCCATCATCGCCAGCACCACCCGCGACCTGATCCGGCAGGTGCCGTCGCTGCCCCGCGAGGGTGCGACTGCACTGGGGATGTCCGATTGGGAGTGCGCGCGCCGAGTCACACTGCCGTGGGTGTCCAGCGGCATCATCGGCGCCGTGGTGCTGGGCCTCGGACGTGCGCTGGGCGAGACGATGGCCGTGGCCATGGTCTCCGGGGCAGCGTTGGGCGCAATGCCGACCACCATCTACTCGACAATGACAACTATCGCAGCGACCATTGTGTCGCAACTGGATTCGGCGCTCACCGACTCCACCAACTTCGCGGTGAAGACGCTCGCCGAAGCGAGCCTGGTGCTGATGGTCATCACGCTGCTGACGAATGTGGCGGCTCGTGCGCTCGTACGCCGGGTGTCGGGTACCGCGCTGCCGGTGGGACGAGGAATTTGAAATGAGCCGATCGGCTGCCCTTCAGCCCATGCGCACACCGGCCCCGGCCACCCGGCATCGATCGGTTCCTGCTCGACGAAAAACCGTCAACGCGCTGTTCTGGGCGGCATGCTTTTGCTGCTTGGCGTTGGTGATCGGGCCTACGTTATGGATGCTGATCGGAGTCATCGGTCGTGCTTTGCCGGTGTTTCACTGGAGCGTGCTAATCGAAGACTCCCATGGTGGCGCCGGCGGTCTGCGCAACGCGATCGTAGGCACTGCGGTCCTAGGCATCGGGGTCCTGCTGGTCGGTGGCACGGCAAGCATCTTGACCGGAATCTACCTGTCGGAGTTTGCAAGCGGCAGAAGTTATTCCGTCCTCCGTGGTGCCTACGAAGTGCTGTCCGGTATACCGTCGATCGTGCTCGGCTACGTCGGCTATCTCGCACTTGTGGTGAACTTCGACTGGGGGTTTTCCCTGACAGCCGGGGTGCTGGTGCTCTCGGTGATCAGCATTCCGTATATCACCAAGGCCACCGAGGCCGCGCTGGCTCAGGTGCCGACGTCGTACCGGGAAGGGGCGGAGGCACTGGGGCTGCCCGTCGGCTGGACGTTGCGCAGAATTGTGTTGAAGACGGCGATGCCCGGCATCATCACCGGTTTACTGGTAGCGCTCGCGGTGGCGATCGGCGAAACGGCACCGATGCTGTACACGGCGGGCTGGTCGGATTCCCTTCCGACCGCACAGCTCACCGACTCGCCGGTCGGCTACCTGACCTACCCGATTTGGACCTTTTACAACCTGCCATCAAAGACAGCTCAAGACCTCTCCTACGACGCGGCTCTGTTGCTAATCGGGTTCCTGCTGCTGCTGATCGTCATCGGCCGGTTTATCACTTGGTTCTCGCGGCGGCACTCAGAATTTTAGATATTCACCGCTAAGACGGTGCCACCGGAACCTGCGGCCGAGGCGATGTTCGCTTCATTGCTCGCTGCCGCTTGCATTTTCGGGCTGGAGGTCGAAGTCGTCGATGTCATCGGCACTTTCAACGGCTTCCTCGTAGGAAACGTCTGGTTCAAATAAGTCCGGCCGCACAGCATTTGTTCTCTGTGCCTTTTCCTGCTGGTCGTCATCGGCTTGCGATCCGGTGTCGCGGGACTCGCGAGACGCACCCTCGGTGCGCCAATCGCGGATCAAGAAAAAGAGGCCGATGATCGCAATCGCTATGGCGATGAGGGCGACGACGGTGTTACTCATCACGATCGCAATGACGATCATGACCATCCCGGTCACAGCAGCGACGACTGCGGCGATCAGCGTGGACCATCCCCTTCGTGTAGAAGCCGGCTCAGCGATGACCAGGCCGCCCGACAATGGTCGGTGATGTCGAATTTACCCGCGGCTGCTGGATCCTTGACCGGCTTGCACAGCACTCGAGGCTGACGAGGCGGCCGACGGCTAGATTCTGACGTGCCAGCGCGTACCAGACGTGCGCTACGACTGCGAGGCGGTGACCATGCCGAAAGGTGTTCTGTATGTCGAAAGTCGGCCCAGCTCGCCTGAGCGCGATGCCGAGTTCAACAAGTGGTACGACGAGATCCATCTGCCAGACCTCTTGGCGCTCGACGGGTTCGTCGCGGCGCGACGGCTCAGGCCAGTCGGCGGGGACGGCCCCTACGTCGCGCTCTATGAGATCGAAGGCGAAGACTTGCAGGCGATTGTGGCCAACGTGCTCGCGAGCGGGCGACGGGGCGAGATACGGCTCTCCGATGCCCTGATGCGCGATCCAGCCCCAGTCATGCGGTTATTCGAGGTGACGACCGAGCGCTCAGCGTCACCTTAACGCCGCAACCCGGCAGCGGATCTCGCCGTGCGGCATCGCCAGCCAGCCGTCCGGGGCGGCTGCCCAGGCGCGCCACGCCGCGGAGATTTCAGCAAGCTCGGCGGTCGTCGCCAATCCCAAGTCCAGTGATTGCCGTGCGATCGACGAATGCAGGATCCGGTCGGCCCACATACCGCCCCACCACTCGCGGTCGGGCGGGGTCGCGAAACACCAGATACTGCCGGAAGGTCTGACGTCGTCGAAGCCGGCCTGTAGAGCCCACGACAGCAGATGTCGTCCGGCGTTGGGCTCGCCCTGGTTCGCGCGGGCCACTCGTTGGTAGAGATCGAGCCACTGAGCCAGGGCTGGGAGCGGTGGAAACCAGACGACGCCGGCAAAATCCGCGTCTCGGGCGGCCACGATCCCGCCGGGCGCGCACACCCGTCGCATCTCCCGCAGCGCCTGTACCGGGTCAGCGACGTGCTGGAGTACCTGGTGGGCGTGCACAACATCGAACGCCTCGGCGGAGAATCCAAGCGCATGCACATTCGACGTGACGAACGAAACGTTGGACAGCTTGCGCGCCTGCACTTCGGCACGCGCCAGATCGAGCACGTCCTCGCTGACGTCGACGGCCGTCACCTGAGCAGGAGCAACTCGTGCGGCCAGGTCGGCGGTGATCGTTCCGGGGCCACAGCCGATGTCCAGCAACGAGGTGCCGGCGCGAAGGTGCGGCAACAGGTAGGCCGCGGAGTTGTCCGCCGTTCGCCAGCGGTGCGAACGGAGCACCGACTCGTGGTGTCCGTGCGTGTAGCTTGCCTGTTCTTTGCTCACTTCAGTCCACCGGAACGTCGAGGATCGGGCGTTTTACGCCCGCGCCGGGACCGTCGAAATGCCACCATTCGCCGGAATAGACCGTCAGGCCACCGGCGCTCATCACATCGCGCAGGCGCGACCGGTTCAGCTGCGCGTCCGAACTCACTCCGTCAGTGGCGAATGCCTGTGCGCGAGAGCTGAAGTCGTCGAAATCGGTTCCCATGTCGAGCAGGCAGCGCGGTCCGATTCGCCGCTCAGGCGGGCACTGCGGTAGCTGACCGGCGACCGTCAGGTCGACCGAGCGCCCAGATTCATGGCTGCGTGCATAGGGTCCGGGCGGGGCCACCCAGGCCGGGTTCGGCATGGCTTGGAATAACTTGGCCTGCACCTCGTGTGGCCGGTAACAGTCCCAGAACACGAGGACCTCCTGCCGCGGACGCAACGATTCGGCCGTCGCCGCGAGGCCCGCTGCCAACGAATTGTGGACGAGGCAACGAGCGTCACCGGGATACAGAGGGGCACCGGTGAAATTGTTCGGTGTCGCGTAGCGCAGATCGATGATGGCGGTGGGAACGACACTGCGCACGTCGACAAATCCGGCGGACTGCGCCGCCGGACCGACGGGCGGTACGTCAGCCCTGGCAGGCACACTCACTGAGGAGACCAGTACCAGTGGGGCGATGAAGAGACCGGGCAGGAATCTCATCCGCTCACCCGCGGCATCACATCGCGGGTCGCACTTGCGGGTCGTCGACTGGTTCGACAGTAGGTGCTTCACCGAACCGGGCCAGGACCAATGTCGCGGCGACCGCGATAGCGAAGCCCGCAACCACCATCCAACTCAATCCGTGGCGGGTGCGGTCGCCCAGCCATAACACCCCGACCAGAGCCGGCGCCACCGTCTCACCCACCACCATCCCCGCGACGGCCGTGGTCACTGACCCGCGCTGCAGGGCGGAAGTGAGCAAGAGAAAACCTGCGGCGCCGCCGGCCAGCACGGCGTACAACGCCGGGTTGGTATAGAAGGCAGCCTTGGTCGGATCGAGCACATCGATCAGGCGCACGCTGACTTCGACGACACCAAAACCGGTACCCGAGCCGAGTCCGAGGGCCAGTGCCCGCGAGCGGTCGCCCAAACGGCCTCCGATCGCGCCGACGAGGAAGACCGCCGCGACCACGCCCGGGAGTGCCCAACGGAGTTGGGGCGGCCCGGGCCGGGAGCCCTCTGGTCCGGCCGCAAGTCCCAGCATCGCCAGGCCGGCGCACACCACGCCGACGGCGGTCCACTCGGCCGTCGACAACCGCACCGACAACACCTTTGCGGCTACCACGGCGGTGACGGCGAGTGAGGCGGCTAGCGCCGCGGCGACCACATAGATCGGCACCACGCGCAGCGCCAGCACTTGCAGCAGGAAACCCAGCGCGTCAAGAGTCAGGCCCGCCACATAGCGCCACTGTCCAGCGGCTCGCAACAGCAACGCTGCGTCGACACCGGAGCCGCTGCCGGGTTCGACAGATCGCGTCGCCTCCGCCTGCAACACCGACGCGGTGCCGTAACAAACGGAGCAGCCCAAAGCCAACAGCAGACCAGCCAGCACAAACCCGACGATACGAGACAGTCGGTCCAGCGCTGCCTACCGGGGCATCCCCGGCCCGCGCAACGACATGGGTGATTCGCCGCCCGGCGGACCGAAGGGGGCAGCCGCGGGCGGCACTTCGATCGCGGCGTCGCCCTGGTCAGCCTGTGCGCGCGATGCCGAGGCGACGGACGCGACCAGGACCGCCACGGTGACCAAGAAAGGGCGCAGCACCGAAGTGGTGACCGCGATGAGATCCAGTGGGCTGAGTGACCTGCGCCCAGCCACTTGCTTGTTTCGGCCCGTCGACACCGCACGGCGCTGAGGTGCCATGGTCATCAGTGCGGCCATCTGCGGCTCCTAATCTTGAGCTCTGGCTGCGCATGATGCACAGGTTTCACTTTGGAAACGCTAAATGCATTTTGTCACGTTCACAACACGGTCGGATAAACGTTTGAACCCGCTGCGTTTCGTTGCTGTGATCTATGAGATTTGAATGAGATAGTTCTAAGTTTTGTTCTCGCCGTTGCTTTTCCGGTGAGGTTTGAACGGCGCCGTTGCGTGTGACTTATGGGTCCGGTGACACGAAGAGTCGACATTGGCGGTTATGCGAACCCACCGCCGATCCACAGCGGTGGATCTATGAGGAGGAGCTCAGCCGGGCCGGGTTGACGCTGACTAGGGGCACCAGCATCAGCCGCTGGCACGACGGGCGGGTGTTTCGCTGGACCAATCGAACAGCGCGGCTCGGCGGCGGAGAGGCATCGAATGGACTGATCTGGGATTACCTGAGCTGACCGCCAGCCCACGGCCGGGAATGAACCGGTCAGTGTGGTGGTGGCCAGGGCCGGGATCGAACCGGCGACCTTCCGCTTTTCAGGCGGACGCTCATACCGACTGAGCTACCTGGCCGGAAGGCATCGCGTGCCTAGCCGCGATGGCGACCCTGACGGGACTCGAACCCGCGACCTCCGCCGTGACAGGGCGGCGCGCTAACCAACTGCGCCACAGGGCCTCGCTGCACCACGTGCTCCGCCTCGCCGCGCCGCAGTACCCCCTACGGGATTCGAACCCGCGCTACCGCCTTGAAAGGGCGGCGTCCTAGGCCGCTAGACGAAGGGGGCCAGAACCGAATCTCTCCGGGGTACTCGCAACGCAACTACGGTTGGGAGCCAGGTCAGCTTAGGGCACTACCGAGCCAATGCTCAAACGGGCACGATTGACGCCGCAGTATCCTGGTGCGTCGCGCCCCTATAGCTCAGTTGGTAGAGCTACGGACTTTTAATCCGCAGGTCCCAGGTTCGAGTCCTGGTGGGGGCACCGGGTGGGGTTCTGGGTACTCCGGGCCCATGAAAGGTATGTCACGGCGATCGTTCGCGCGAGTGGCGGCGGGGCTGGGCGCGGTGAGCACCACGGGTGTCGTCGGTGGGCTGGCGGCGGCCTGCAGCTCCAAACCCGCCCCTGCGCCGGCTGTTCCCGCCAACCCGCCACCAACACCGTCCGGGCCGGCGGTGGGATACGTGCTGTCGCACGAGCAATTCACCACCACCCAACTTCTCGACCAGGCTCAAGCGGCCGAGCGGGCCGGGTTTCGCTATCTGTGGGCAAGTGACCACATTCAGCCGTGGCAGGACAACGAGGGCCACGCGATGTTTCCCTGGATCACCTTGGCCTTGGTGGGCCAACGAACCAGCCATATCCCCTTCGGCACCGGGGTGACCTGCCCGACGTATCGCTACCACCCCACCACGGTCGCGCAGGCGTTTGCTTCGCTGGCGGCCCTGTATCCCGGGCGGGTGTTCCTCGGCGTCGGAACCGGTGAGCGCCTCAACGAGCAGGCGGCCACCACCCAGTTCGGGCCGTACCAGGAACGCCACGATCGCCTGGTCGAAGCCATTCAGCTCATCCGTCAGCTGTGGAGTGGCCAACGAATTTCGTTCCAGGGACGGTACTTTCAGACCAACCAGATCAGGCTGTACGATCCGCCACCGTCACCGCCGTCTATTTTCGTAGCCGCAGGCGGTCCCAAGAGCGCGCAGCTGGCCGGCCAGTACGGCGACGGCTGGATCACCCAGGCCGGCGACGTCAAGAATCCGAAACTCGTAAACGCGTTCAACCAAGGCGCCCATGACTCCAACCGTGATCCCGGCACCCTGGGCAAGCGAGCCGAGATGTTCGCCGTCGTCGGCGACGGAACGAGATCAACCGCGCCGCCGAGTTGTGGCGGTTCACCGCCGGCGCCGTCGACCAACCCAATCCTGTCGACATTCAGCGCGCGGCGGAGACCAATCCGCTGGACAAGGTGATCAAAGGCTGGACGACGGGCACCGATCCGGGCACCCACATCGCCGCGGTGCAAGCCGTACTGGACGCCGGCGCGACACCGTTTTTACATTTCCCGCAGCAGGATCCGACAGCAGCGATCGACTTTTATCGCGCCCGGGTGCTGCCCCGGCTGCACTGACTTGGGAAGACTTACCGCAGTACGGCGCTGAGATAGGTGATGTCCGCGAAAGCCTGCGCGACTTCGTCATCGGGATAGGTGAAACCGTTGTCGGCATGCATCTGTGCGACCGTGCGGGGGGAGACCTGCCAGCCGTGCTGTGCCAGGTATTCGACGATGTGACTGCGCTCGAAGTGGTAAACCAGCTCGTTGAAGTCGATGTCGAAACCGAGCTCACTCATCCGCTCGTGATGCGCACGCCACCGCTCGTCGGTGAATATGCCGGTGTCCGGCACGAATTCGCAGGCCAGTCGACTGCCGGTGATGCTCAGCGCGGTGATGTTGTCGAACAGAGCGTCTTGGGCCTCGGGTGGCAGATAGACGACTAATCCCTCGGCGCTCCACACCGCAGCACCGCGCGGGTCGAAGCCGGCCGCTTGAAGAGCCGCGGGCCAGTCATCTCGCAGATCTACGGCGACGGTCCGCCGCTCCGCAGTCGGCTCGGCACCGAGCTTGCTCAGCGTCGAGGACTTGAAGTCGATGACCTCCGGCATGTCGACCTCGTAGACGACGGTGCCCGCGGGCCACGGCAAGCGGTACGCCCGCGCGTCCAGACCGGCCGCCACGATGACGACCTGGCGGATACCGCTTTCGGTGGCCTCCAGGAAAAACTTGTCGTAGAAGCGGGTCCGGACCGCCATGCCCTGCGCCATGCGGTCCGGGTCGAACTCGGAGTCCTCTTCGACCGGGATCTTGCCGTCGACCAGACGGGTGTAGACGTCGATACCGACCGCACGCACCAGCGGCGCAGCAAACGGGTCCTCGATCAACGGCTCCGGGCCGGCGGCGGCAAGTGCACGCTGGGCAGCGACCATCGTTGCCGTCGCCCCGACACTTGTCGCCAAGTCCCAGCTGTCGCTATCGGTGCGCGCCACGGCAACTCCCATCAGAAGGTTGCAAATAATATAGACCAGCTAGTTATCGCGTCCGATGCCGGATGCAGGGCCGGCTACCGGGTTCGCGCGCAGCTCACACGGCGGGGCAGTAATGCTTGGGGTTGTCGCGCTCGTCGAGGGGTGGCAAGTTGCGAGCCGGCGTCTGCACCAGCGCCGTGTCGACAGGAATCCGGCCGGTCGTGCGGTCCCAGCCCGCGCGGGCCCTCGGGTGCATGCGGGAACGGCGCGGCAAACAGCTGAAGACGAGATGAACCAGCTCGCCGAAGCGCCGATGCAGCCATTCGTCGCGCCGCGACCAGGTATAACCCATCAGCTCCCGCACCGGCGGGTCGTAGAGACCGACGGTAAGCCAGACGAACACCGGTGCCAGAATTTTGCGTTGCGCCGCCCACATCCAATCCGGAAGCCACTGCGCGAAGGGCGGTTTCGGGAGCTCGGTCAGGTTGAGCACCTCGCGTGCCGCCCAGTTGTTCTCCAGCACCTCGCGGCACATGTGATCCCAATATGCTTGAAACTCTTCCCAAGTCTTGGGTACTGGCCGCATGCTCATGCCGTACATCCGGTACCACTCGATGTGTTCGTCGAACAGCTGGCGTCGCTGCGTTTCGGTCAGGCCACCGCAGAAGCGTTCCGCCACGTGCAGTGTGCCGACAAAAAAGGTCGAATGCGCCCAGTAGAAGACGTCGGGATTGAGCGCGTGATACCGGCGGCCGAGGTCGTCAGTTCCTTTGATGTCCACGTGGTAGTCGCGCACCTCGGCGCCCGTCACCGGCGCGTTGTCCCCGTCGAAGACGACACCGCCGATCGGGTACAACGATCGCAGCAGCCGCTGCCAGCGCTCACGGAAGAATGTCGAGTGTTGCTCCACCGCTGCGCCGAGCTGGGGATGCATGTTTTGCATGGACCCCGCCCACGGGCCCTGCAGCAGGCCGCGCCAGTCGCCGAAGTACTGCCAGGTCAGCGACCCCGGACCCAAGGGCTGCGGGGGTGCCTCGTAACCCAGCGGGGACACCGGGCAGCCCGCGGCAAGTGCATCGCCCCGCGCGGTCTCGCTGGTCAGCGGGCAAGACTGCGACGTATCTTGAGTCACTGGCAATGATCCTGTCGTTCCTTTGACTACACGCGTTGTCAGGACAAGCCTAGGAGGGATGTGCAGTCCGGTCAACGACGGGGCCGCTGGTCTGGCGTCCCCCTGGAGAATCGCTTGGCGTTGCGCCGAGACAAACTCATCGCCGCCGGGGTTCAGCTGCTCGGCGACGAGAGCGGGCCCGCGGTGACCGTGCGCGCGGTATGCCGCCAGGCCGGTTTGACCGAACGCTACTTCTACGAAAGCTTCGCTGACCGCGACGAGTTCGTGCGGGCCGTCTACGACGAGGTGTGCACCCGCGCCATGTCGGCCCTCACGTCGGCGAGCACGCCACGCGACGCCGTGGAGCAGTTCGTCGCGTTGATGGTCGACGACCCCGCACGCGGACGGGTACTGCTGCTGGCTCCGGAGAGCGAACCGGTGCTGATTCGTTCCGGTGCCGAATGGATGCCCAGCTTCATCGAACTACTGCAGCGTAAGCTGACCCGGATCGGCGACCCGGTCCGGCAAAACATGGTGGCCACCAGCCTCATCGGCGGGCTGACCGCTCTGTTCAGCGCGTATCTTGACGGCCGGTTGACCGCCACCCGCGAGCAATTCATCGACTTCTGCGTGGACATGCTGCTCGCGCGGGCAACGACGTACTAAACCGCCCGAAACCGGCTCAGTGCGTTGCGGCGACCGCGCGCCAAACTTGCTGCTACTGGCATACACAGATATATTGACTGACACCGACGGACACAGATAACTGGGAGGCGCTGTGCCGGATCCCGATGACTTGGGTTTGCTGCATGAACTCGAGCCGGTTGTCGAGAAATATCTCAACCGGCATCTGAGCGTGCACAAAAGCTGGAACCCGCACGACTACATCCCGTGGTCAGACGGCAAGAATTTCTACGCACTCGGCGGCCAGGACTGGTCACCTGAGCAGTCGTCGCTTTCTGAGGTCGCGCAGGTGGCCATGGTGCAAAACCTGATGACCGAGGACAACCTGCCGTCGTATCACCGTGAGATTGCGATGAGTTTCGGCATGGACGGTGCGTGGGGTCAGTGGGTGAACCGCTGGACCGCCGAGGAGAACCGGCATGGGATAGCGCTGCGCGACTACCTGGTGGTGACCCGCGCGGTCGACCCGGTGGAGCTGGAGAAGTTGCGGATCGAAGTGGTCAACCGCGGTTTCAGTCCGGGCCAAAATCAGCAGGGCGACCTGCTCGCCGAGAACCTGTTCGACTCGGTCCTCTACGTCACGTTCCAAGAACTCGCCACCCGAGTCTCACACCGCAACACCGGCAAGGCGTGCAACGACCCAATTGCCGACCAGCTATTGGCCAAGATCTCGCAGGACGAGAACCTGCACATGATCTTCTACCGTGACGTCAGCGAAGCCGGCCTGGAGATCGAGCCCAACAGGGCGATGAAGGCGTTGCACCGGGTGCTGCGCAACTTCAAGATGCCCGGGTTCACGGTGCCGGAGTTCCGCCGCAAAGCGGTGATGATCGCCGTCGGGGGCGTCTACGATCCGCGCATTCATCTCGACGAGGTGGTGATGCCGGTGCTGAAGAAGTGGCGCATCTTCGAGCGCGACGACTTCACCGGCAAGGCGGCCGAGCTGCGCGACGACCTTGCCGTGCTGGTGAAGGAACTCGAGATGGCCTGCGACAAATTCGAGATTTCGAAGCAGCGGCAGCTGGAGCGGGAAGCTCGCACGGGTCGGCGGATTACCGCCAAGGAACTGCACGTCACCGAGGGCAAGCTCACGATGAGCCGGCGGTAGCCCGGGTTGCGAATCGGGCCGATCACCCTCGCCAGCCCGGTGGTGCTGGCTCCCATGGCCGGTGTGACCAACGTGGCTTTCCGGACGTTGTGCCGGGAGATGGAGCAGCACCGCGTGGGCACCGTGAGCGGCCTCTATGTCTGCGAAATGGTGACCGCGCGTGCCCTCGTCGAGCGCCATCCCGCCACGCTGCACATGATCTCGTTCGCCGGCGGCGAGTCACCTCGGTCATTGCAGCTGTACACCGTCGATCCCGCCACCACCTATGCGGCCGTCCGGATGATCGCCGACGAGAACCTGGCAGACCACGTCGACATGAACTTCGGCTGCCCGGTACCCAAGGTCACGCGCCGCGGCGGTGGCGCGGCGCTGCCCTTCAAGCGGCGGCTGTTCGGTCAGATTGTCGCGGCAGCAGTCCGCGCCACCGACGGCACCGACATCCCGGTGACCGTCAAATTCCGGATTGGCATCGACGACACCCACCACACGCACCTGGATGCCGGCCGCATCGCCGAGAGCGAAGGCGCCGCCGCGGTCGCACTGCATGCTCGCACCGCAGCCCAGCGCTACTCCGGCACCGCGGACTGGGACCAGATCGCCCAGCTCAAGCAGCAGGTACGGACCATCCCGGTACTCGGCAACGGCGACATCTTCGACGCCAGCGACGCGCTGACCATGATGGCCGCCACCGGCTGTGACGGCGTTGTCATCGGCCGGGGCTGCCTAGGCCGGCCCTGGCTGTTCGCCGAGCTGTCGGCCGCGTTCACCGGCCAGCCGGCCCCGATGCCGCCCAGGCTAGGGCAGGTCGCCAACATCATCCGGCGTCACGCCGGACTGCTCGCCGCGCATTTCGGCGAAGACAAGGGCATGCGCGACCTGCGTAAGCACATCGGTTGGTACCTGCACGGCTTCCCCGTCGGCTCCGAGCTGCGTCGGGCATTGGCGATGGTGAGAAGGCTCGACGAGCTAGAAGCCTTGCTCGACCGGTTGGACGCCAGCGTTGCGTTCCCGCCTGCTGCCACCGGCCCGCGAGGGCGACAGGGATCGCCGGCCCGCGTCGCGCTGCCCGACGGCTGGCTGATCGACAGCGAGGACTGCACGGTCCCGGCCGGAGCCGACGTCATGCACTCTGGCGGCTGAACCGAGACATCCTCGAAATCGCGTTTCGGCGCCGCTCTCAGTACGATGTGGATCTTGTTGGATCGCAATCGGCGGCGACCGGGGGTCTGTAGCGCTACCGCCGCCGGGACTGCGCTGATGTAGGTGCACCACGCGGGCAATCTCAACGCAGTTCGGAGGCCGGTAGGACATGGTTCACGGCGACCACGGCGCCGACAACGTCACTGGCGCGCGCGTTGTTGGCGCCAATGACGAGGAAGGAAGTGGTCAGACTCTGCCGCCATCGCTTGGCGCCGCGCCGTGGGAGCGTTTCCGGCAGCCGGCGGCCAGTGCGCCCGACGACGGCGAAGCCTCGGGATGCCACACCGCTGGTGAACTCACCGTCGCCGACCTCATCAAGAAGGTGGGCGGTGTCCCCGCGGATCGGCCGAGGCGTCGCCGGGCTGCCCCCGAACCCAATCCGCCCGATGAGCCCCCGGCAGACCTAGGCGACGAGGACCTACCCGGCGCCGCGGCCAGGGACTGGCCGGCTCTCTATGGCGTGCCGTCCTCGGCGTACGCCGCCGAATTGCCTGAGTTGAAGCCGGTGCCGGCGCTCACCGAAGAGGACTACTCCGAGCCCTCTGATGCCGATCAGATTCCACCACCTCGACGCCGCCGCCCGCTGCTGCTGGCCGGCCGGTCGCTCGCGGCGGTGATCGCGCTGCTGAGTCTGGCTTTGACCGGCGGCGCGTGGCAGTGGAGCGCCTCGAAAAACAACCGGCTGAACAACATCAGCGCCCTGGACCCGCACTCGCGCGACGTGCTGGACCCCAACGCACAGTTCGGCGACGAGAACTTCCTGATCGTCGGAATGGATTCTCGTGCCGGGGCGAACAGCCAGATGGGCGCCGGTGACACCGAAGACGCCGGCGGCGCGCGGTCGGACACCGTGATGCTGGTCAACATTCCGGCGAACCGCAAACGCGTCGTGGCGGTTTCCTTTCCGCGTGACCTGGCGATAACCCCGGTGAAGTGCGAAGCCTGGAACCCCGATACCGGCGCTTACGGCCCGCTCTACGACGATAAGACCCGGACCTGGGGGCCTGACATGGTCTACACCGAGACCAAACTGAATTCGGCGTTCGCTTTCGGCGGCCCGAAATGTCTGGTGAAGGTGATCCAGAAGCTTTCGGGGTTGAGCATCAACCGCTTCATGGCGATCGACTTCGTCGGTTTCGCGAAGATGGTCGACGCCCTCGGCGGCGTCGAAGTGTGCTCGACCTCGCCGCTTGAGGATTACGAACTCGGCACGGTCCTCGAGCATTCCGGACGTCAGGTCATCGACGGAAACACCGCTCTGAAGTACGTACGGGCCCGCAACCTGACCACCGAGGACAACGGTGACTACGGGCGCATCAAACGCCAACAGCTTTTCTTGTCGTCGCTGCTGCGGTCGCTGATCTCTCGAGACACGTTTTTTTCGCTCAGCAAGCTCAACAACGTCGTCAACATGTTCATCAACGACAGCTACGTCGACAACGTCAAGACCAGGGACCTGGTGGACCTCGGTCAGTCGGTGCAGGGCCTGACCGCTGGACGCATCACTTTCGTGACGATTCCCACCACCGGTTACACCGACGAGGACGGCAACGAGCCGCCCCGCACCACAGACGTGCGGGCGTTGTTCGACGCCATCATCAATGACGACCCCCTGCCCGGTGAGAACGATCAGAACGCCAGGAACTTCGGCACGCCGACGACCAAGACCAGGCCCCCTACCAGCAAAACGCCGACCGCCAGCCCCACCAGCCAAGCGCGCGCCGAACAAATGCAGGCGGTGACGACGGCGCCGCAGGACGTTACCGTGCAGGTTTCCAACGCGACTGGCAGGACGGGTTTGGCGACCACCGCCACTACTCAGCTGGAACAGCGTGGCTTCGTCGTAATGGCGCCCGACGACTATCCCAGCTCAATGAAGGCGACAACGGTGATGTTCTCGCCGGGAAACGAGCAAGCCGCGGCGACGGTGGCCGCGACATTGGCCACTTCCAAGGTCGAGCGGGTGACCGGGATCGGGCAAGTGGTGCAGGTGGTCCTCGGTCCAGACTTCCGTACCGTTTCGTCGCCTCCGCCCACCGGCTCTCCGGTCCGGGTGCAGATCGATCACAGCACCGGTAACGCCCAAGCCAAGCTGCCTGAAGATCTGTCGGTGACCAATGCCGCTGATACCACCTGCGAGTGACAGCGCTGATGGAATTCGCGCTGAAACGCGGTGTTCACCGCAGCGCTATCGGCGCCTCACGGCTTTTCCGCTGGGTAAGACGTAGTCTTTATCCATGCGAACCGCTTACCACGAGCAACTCGCGGAGCTGACCGGCCAGCTCGGTGAGATGTGCCGGTTGGCCGGGGTTGCCATGGAGCACGCGACCCAGGCTCTGTTGCAGGCGGATCTGGTGCAGGCCGAGCAAGTGTTCTCCGACCACGAACAGATCGCCACGTTGAGCGCCCGGGCCGAGGAAAACGCCTTCGTGTTGCTGGCCTTGCAGGCACCGGTCGCCGGTGACTTGCGAGCGATTGTCAGCGCTATCCAGATGGTCGCCGACATCGACCGGATGGGCGCGCTGGCCCTGCACGTCGCCAAGATCGCCCGTCGGCGTCACCCCCAGCACGCAATTCCCGAAGAGGTCAACGGGTATTTCGCCGAGATGGGCCGGGTGGCGGTTGAACTGGGCAACAGCGCGCAGGAGGTGTTGCTGTCCCGGGATCCGGAGAAGGCGGCCCGCATCCGCGAAGAAGACGACGCGATGGATGACTTGCACCGGCATCTGTTCACCGTGCTGATGAACAAGGAATGGAGGCACGGCACCGCCTGCGCGGTGGATGTGACCCTGCTGGGGCGGTTTTACGAGCGCTTCGCGGACCACGCCGTACAGGTGGCACGACGCGTCATCTTCCAGGCCACCGGGCGATTGCCCGACGGTGACGCAGTACCCACGACCATCTAGCCGGCTCGTTCAGCCGAAGCGGCCCGAGATGTAATCCTCGGTCGCCTTCTGGGTCGGGTTGGAGAAAATCTTTTCAGTGTCGTCGATCTCCACCAGCCGACCGGGTTTACCGACAGCTTCGAGGTTGAAAAACGCGGTGTGATCGCTCACCCGGGCCGCCTGTTGCATGTTGTGGGTAACGATGACGATCGTGTATTCCTGCTTGAGTTCTGCAATCAAATCCTCGATGGCCATTGTCGAAATAGGGTCCAGCGCTGAGCAAGGCTCGTCCATCAGGAGCACGTCGGGTTGCACCGCGATGGCTCGTGCGATGCACAGGCGTTGCTGCTGACCTCCCGACAGCCCGCCGCCGGGCTTGTCCAACCGATCCTTCACCTCGTCCCACAAGTTGGCACCCCGCAACGAATACTCGGCGGTGTCGTCGAGCACCTTGCGATTTCGCACACCCTGCAGCTTCAGGCCGGCGACAACATTGTCGCGAACTGACATGGTGGGGAACGGGTTCGGCCGTTGGAACACCATGCCGATGGCGCGGCGCACCCCGACAGGATCAGTGCCCGAGGAGTAGATGTCGTCGTCGTCGAGCAGCACTTTGCCCTCGACCCGGGCACCCGGGATCACTTCGTGCATGCGGTTGAGCGTGCGCAGCACCGTGGTCTTGCCGCAGCCGGACGGGCCGATGAATGCGGTGACGCTGCGCGGCAGCACCGACAGCGTCACGCCGGCGACCGCCTGAAACGATCCGTAATAGATATTGACGTCCTTGAGATCCAACCGCTTGGCCACTCGAGTCTCCTAGTTGAATGCTTTCGGTGCGAACACTTTGGCCACCAGCCTGGCCAGGATATTGGTAACTGCGATCAACACGATCAGTGTCAGCGCCGCGCCCCAGAGCCGACCGGTTGGGTTGGCGTAGGCGCCTGCGCCGGCCGATGTCTGGTCGTAGATCATGCTCGGCAGCGATGCCATAAATCCTCTGAACATATTGAAGTTGATGGCCTGGGAGTAGCCCACCAGGATCAGCAACGGAGCCGTCTCCCCCATTACTCTGGCCAAGGCCAGCATGATTCCGGTGAGGATGCCCGACAGCCCGGCCGGAAGCACAATTCGCACAATGGTTTTCCATTGGGGGATGCCCAGTGCGTAGCTGGCCTCGCGCAAGTCCATCGGAACAATCCGCAGCATCTCTTCGGTCGCCCGCACTATGACTGGAATCATCAACAGCACCAACGCCAACGACACCGCAAGCCCGGAACGGGGAAAGCCCAGGGTTGCAACCCATACCGCGTAGATGAATAACGCCGCTATGATCGACGGCACCCCGGCGAGGATATCGACCATGAACGAAGCCCGCTTGCCCAGCCAAGTGTTAGCTCCGTACTCCACTAGATAGAGTGCGAGGAAAACGCTGATCGGAATGGCGATTACCGCACTAATCAAGCCCTGCAGCATCGTCCCCACGATTGCGTGATAAGCACCCCCACCGGAAACGAAAGCCGTCAAGCCAGCCTGTGAGTGCGTCCACCACATGCTGCCGAAGATCGCCCGGAAACCTTGACTGGCAACTGAATAAAACATCCACACCAGCGGCACCAGGATGATAACGATGGACAGGGTCACCAGCAGGGTCGCGGCTTTGTCGGCTACCCGACGGCGCAAGCTGGTGCCCCCGATCCTGCGCGTTTTGACGGGACGTTGCAGAATTGACGTCATTGTCTTGCCTTCCCCGCGACCGCTGCCCGCGCCAGTGCGTTGACCACGAAGGTGAGCATGAAGAGCACCAGTCCGGCCGCGATGTAGGCACCGGCCTTATATTGATCGTTGAATTCCAAAGCGGTAGAAGCAATCTTGGTGGCGAAGGTTTGACCGCCGTCGAATAGCGACCACCCGAACGACTGCTGGGTGCCGCGCAGGATGATCAGCAGTGCCATCGTTTCGCCCAGGGCGCGACCCAGACCCAGCATCGCGCCGCTGATGTACCCCGACCGGCCGAATGGCAGCACCGTGGTCTTCACCACTTCCCATCGGGTTGCCCCGAGTGCAAGCGCAGCCTCGATTTCACCGTGTGGTGTTTGAATGAAGACTTCCCTCGTGACCGCCGTGATGATCGGCACAATCATCACCGCAAGCACGATGCCGCCGGTGAAGATGGTGCCGCCACCGGCCACCGAGGCATTGCCGGACGCAAATAGGACGAACGAGCCCAAGTGATCGTTGAGCCATATCGCTGTTCCTCGCAGCCGCGGCGCCAGGACATAGAGGCCCCACACGCCGTAGATGACCGACGGCACCGCTGCGAGTAGGTCGACCAGGTAGGCCAACAGCCCGGCGACGCGCCGCGGCGCGTACTGAATGAGGTAGATCGCGATACCTAGTGATATCGGCATCGCCAGCAGCAGCGCGAACAGCGAGACGCACACCGTGACCTGAATCAGCTTGAAGATTCCGAAGTGCATTGCGGACGTATCAGTGGTGACCCAGTTTCCGCCGTAGGTGAAGAAGTTCTCTTTGTCGCGCACCAACGCAGGTATCCCTCGCCACAGCAAGAAGGCACCGATGGCGGCGATCAAAGCTACAACAAGCACACCCGAACCCACGGACAACGCGCGAAAGACTCGATCCATGAGCTGCGGCGTGCTATTCCCCCATGGGCGGGTCGACAACAGCTTGGGTTCGGGAAACGGTGCAGCGATGACTTGGCCCGAGCCTGCATCGGCTGGATGTGGCGTTGTCACTGTGCTCCGATCGGTTCTATCCCTGCTGGCCTCGGCTCTCTTTGTCCGCGGACGTCCTTGGCCACGAACTAAGAGTCACTCGATTACCGAATCGCACCTATCGCGGTGATCAGCCGCTGCTTGAAATTATCCGGCAGGGGAATGTAGCCGGCCGCCGAGAGGCCGCTCTGACCGTTACTGGCCGCCAGGGTCAGAAACGAGGTGATGGCGGCGGAGGTGTTTCGGTCGTAACCCTTGGAGCACACGATTTCGTACGTCGCCAGCACCAACGGGTACGCACCAGAATCTCGGGCCCCGTACATCGAGTGCAAATCCAACACCAGGTCGTTGCCGTTACCGGCGAACATCGCGTCGTGGACCGCTTTGCGGGCGGCCTCTTCGGTGAGCGCAACCGCTCCCGACCCGGAATTGATCAGGGCGTACGGCACGCTGGCCTGATCGGCGAAACCCTTCTGCACGTAGCCGATCGCGCCGGGCGTGGCCTCCACAGCTTGCACGACCCCGGCCGACTTCTGCGCGCCTTCGCCGACATGGCCCTGAAACTCGGTGCCGATGCCCTCGGTCCAGGTTTGCGGCGCGGCCGCGGTCAGGTACTCCTGAAAGTTGTCGGTAGTACCCGAGGAATCCGACCGGTAGATGGGGCTGATCTTGAGGTCCGGCAGTGCTGCGCCCCGGTTGAGCGCCGCGATAGCCGGGTCATTCCACGTCGTAACCGCCCCGCTGAAGATTTTGGCCAGCAGATCGCCGTTCACCACAAGCGACTTGACACCGTCCACGTGGTAGGGCAAAGCGATCGGCCCGAATACCAGTGGGAGATGCCAGGCAGGATTTCCTTGGCAGCGCTTGAGCGCCGGGTCGATTTGCAGTGTTGTCAGCGGCGAGTCAGACCCTGCGAAATCGACATGGCCGGCCACGAACTGTTCGCGGCCGGCACCTGAGCCGGTCGGGTCGTACAACAGGTTCTTACCCGGGCACAACTGGGCCCACGTCCGGTTGAACAACGCGATGGCGTTCTCCTGAGCGGTCGAGCCCTCCGCTGTCAACGCGTCCTTACCGCCGCAGTTCACCGGTTCGGCCGCAGAGCCGGAAGTCGACGTCATGCCGTTGACGTTCTTATCGGTGCCGCAGCCGGCCAGCAACACGCCGACGAGCAATGCGGCCAAAGCCTTTCCCACTCCGCCGATCACGGATTGCGCCCTTCCCACTTTTCGGAAGCGCTGCCGGGTCACTCGGCCAGTATGCGCTTGGCTACCGTGACCTCCGCATAGGCCGTGTCAACGCTGTGCACCGCAAAGCCGAGCCGCTGGTAAGTATGCACGGCGGCAACATTATCGGCTTCGACGTAAAGCATCACCGTCGGGTCGGTCGCATCAGCCAGCCGTCGGGTCAGCCACGACACACCCAGCGACGTAAGGGCCTGACCGAGGCCGCGCCCCTGTGCCGACGGGTCGACGCCGACGACATACACCTCGCCCAGGCCCGGCCGGTCGAGATGCACCTTGGTCCAGTGAAACCCCAGCAGCCTGTCGGTTGTCTCGTCGAAGGCCAGAAACAGACCTGCCGGCTCGAACCATGGTTCGGCGCGGCGCTCGGCGAGGTGGGCGGGCGTCCAGCCGCCTTGTTCAGGGTGGTTGACGAACGCAGCGTTGTTGACCCGCAGCAGTTCTGCGTCGTCAGCCGGCCCCGCGTAGGTCCGGATCCGCACCCCGTCAGGAACCATCGGTTCGGGCGTGCCGCGCAGCGAGCGTCGCATCTGCATCAGTTCCCGGACGGCCGCTAACCCAAGCGCCGCCGCTACAGCCCGGGCCGGCTCCAGCGTGCCGTGCGCCCAGAACCGGTTCTGCCCGACTGACTTGGCCAGCGCGGCCCGCGCCATCGTCGTGCCGATGCCGCGCCGGCGGGCGTCCGGATGGACCACCAGCTCCGCCATGCCCGGAGCGCCTTCCCGAGCCGGAGTGAGATTCAGGTAGCCAACGACAGTGTCGCCCGGATCATCGGTCACCAGCAGATGTTGGGTTTGCTGCGCCGCGAGTTCTCGCAAGACCTGTTCGCCCACTGGTGCCACCTTGTCGGCGGCGGTTGCGGCGTCGACCAGCCCGTGTACCTGTCGCTGCTCGTGGGCCGCCAGCACGGAACGCCAGTGGGCGTGCGTCACTGGCTGCGCAACGGGTCGAACAGTGGATCTTGCAAGGCACCCGCGGTGGCGTCGATATCGCCGACGCTGTCCGGCGGCGGGCTTGCTCCCCGGCCGCGGGCCGGCCGGACGGCCTTGTAACCCACGTTTCGCACGGTGCCGATCAGCGATTCGTGTTCCGGGCCGAGTTTGGCGCGCAGCCGCCGCACATGCACGTCGACGGTGCGGGTGCCGCCGAAGAAGTCGTATCCCCAGACCTCGTGCAGCAGCTGCGCCCGGGTGAACACCCGGCCGGCGTGCTGGGCCAGATACTTCAGCAGCTCGAATTCCTTATAGGTCAGGTCGAGCGGGCGGCCGCGTAGCCGCGCGGTGTAGGTGCCTTCGTCGATCACCAACTCGCCGAGGCTGACTTTGTCCAGATTGTCCTGGTCGCCCTGGCCGCCGCGTCGGCCGACTGTCAACCGCAGCCGAGCATCGATCTCGGCGGGCCCGGTACCCGGCAGCAGGATCTCGTCGAGGCCCCATTCACTGCTGACCGCTACCAACCCGCCTTCCGTGAGCACGGCTACGACCGGGATCGGCCGGCCTGTGGCTGACAACAGACGGCACAGACTACGCGCTGCCGGTAGGTCGTGGCGCGCGTCGACGATGACGACGTCCGCCGAGCCGGCCTCCAGCAGCGAGGAGACGTCTGCCGGGGCGGTGCGCACGGTGTGCGACAGCAACGACAACGACGGCAAAACGGAGTCGCTGTGCGGGTCTGCGCTCAGCAGCAGTAGATCCAAGAAGCCCCTCCAGCGTCGCGGGAAGGCCTTTTCTAGGACTCACGGCGACAGGTCCAATTAGCGGCCAGGTCATCTAACGATAACGTGCTACCTGCTGTTTAGCCCGGCGACGAGAGACAGCGCACAGCGCTGCCGTGCGGAGCCGGGCGAGCCCGGGGCGACCCGGCGACGACGCCGAGCCCGGTGCGCCAGAATATCCACATGCGCAAGGTGTTGGTCGGCGCCGCGGCGACAGCAACGATTTTCGGGATAGCCGTCGTCGCTGCCGTCGGCGTCGACTTCGGCACCAGTATCTATGCCGAATATCGGTTGTCGTCGACGGTGCGGCACGCTGCAGACCTAGGCTCCGATCCGTTCGTTGCCATCCTGGGGTTCCCGTTCATCCCGCAAGCGATGAACCGTCACTACGACGAGCTGGAGATCAAAGCCACTGCCGTCGACCATGCGACGGTGGGCAAGGCAACGCTGGAAGCCACCATGCATTCGGTCGGCTTGACCGACGGGTCGTGGCTGATGCGACCGGCAGCCAAGCTGCCCGTGGGCAAGTTGGAAAGCCGGATCATCATCGACTCTGTGCACCTCGGCCGCTATGTGGGCATCAGCGATCTCATGGTTGAGGCGCCGCCGCAGGAAACCAATGATGCGACCGGCGGCACCACCGAATCTGGGGTCTCCGGAAGCCACGGCCTGGTGTTCACCGGCACACCGAAATCAGCGCATTTCGACAAGCGGGTCAGCGTCTCGGTGGACCTGTCCATCGAAGGCCCCGACCGCAGCACGTTGGTGATGACACCAACCGGGGTTCTGACCGGGCCCAACACCGCCGATCACACGGTCCCCGAGGACAAGCGCGACGCGGTACTGGCGGCGTTCAGCCACCGGGTGCCCGACCAGAAGCTTCCGTTCGCCGTGGCACCGACCAGTCAGGGAGCCCGCGGCTCCGACATCATCATCGAAGGCATCACGACGGGAGTGACGGTCACGCTCGAGGAGTTCAAACAGTCATGATCACCGCGATCGCGGCACTACTTGCCGCTGGCACGCTGGCGACTGTCGCCGGCTGGCTGCTGACCCGGCGGGCGGGACAGGTTCAAGAAACCAAGCCCGGACCGACCTCAGATGTCGGCCTGGATCGTGCCCGGTTCGGTTTGTCCCACACCGGGCCGACGATCGTGCATTTCAGCGCCGCCTGGTGCGGCCAATGCATCCAGGTGCGTCGGGTGGTGGAGCAGTTGTGCGACGAGCTGCCCGACGTCGCCCATGTGGAAGTCGACTTGGACTCCGATCCCAGCGCAGCGCAACGGTTTTCGGTGCTGTCGCTACCAACCACCTTGATTTTCGATGCCGAGGCCCGCCAGCGCTACCGTGCTGCCGGTGTTCCCAAGGCCGCTGACCTGCGGTCGGCCCTGACGCCATTGTTGGCTTGACCACCCTCCGATTAGGTAAGCTCTGCGACGTGTCTGCCCGCTCAGAGCTCCGGCTCACCAAGCGCCGCGCAGTAGATCTGTGCCGCACCGCGGGTTGTTGCTGTTGTTGTAGCTGCTGAGTAGCCGCGACTTCGCGCGCCACCTCGGAGCAGCCAGGGATATACACCGCGGCGTGTCTCCACCTGATCCCCGTGCATTGAGCAGGAGTAATCCCATGACCACCACCACTACCACCCAGGTAGACATTCGTGGTCCCCGATTCGTCGCTTGGATCACCACGGTAGTTCTGGTCATCGTCCTGCTCACGTCGGCGATCAGCAGACCGGCCGCCGCCGCCGTCTTGGCCGTGCAGGCCGTCATCTTTGCCATCGGTGCTGCTGGCGGACCCAAGCGGCATCCTTACGGCTTGGTTTTCGCCACACTCTTAGCTCCGCGGCTAGGGCCCGTCAGGGACCGCGAGCCCACGGCACCGCTGAATTTCGCGCAGTTGGTGGGGCTGGCGTTCGCCGTCGTCGGCGTTGCGGGGTTCGCTGCTGACGCGGTTCTGATCGGCACTGTCGCCACCGCGGCCGCGTTGGCCGCCGCTTTCCTCAACGCCGCGTTCGGTATCTGCCTCGGCTGCCGGCTCTATCCGCTCTTCGCACGCCTGCGACCCGCCTCGAAAGTCTCCGAACCCGTATAGCCCGTCTGCCGCCGACGCAACCGAAAGGATCCCACCATGGCACGCTCAGACGTCCTGGTCTCCGCTGACTGGGCGGAGAGCAATCTGGACGCCACCAACGTCGTCTTCGTCGAAGTGGACGAAGACACCAGCGCCTACCACGACGGCCACCTTCCCGGAGCGGTGAAGCTCGACTGGCGTACCGACTTACAAGACCCGGTTCGGCGCGATTTCGTCGATGCTCAGCAATTCTCCAAATTGCTGAGCGAACGCGGCATTGCCAACGACGACACGGTGATCCTCTATGGCGGCAACAACAACTGGTTCGCCGCCTACGCCTACTGGTACTTCAAGCTGTACGGCCACGCGCAAGTCAAGCTGCTCGACGGCGGACGCAAGAAGTGGGTGCTCGACGGCCGTCCGCTGTCTACCGAGACCGTCAACCGGCCGACGACCTCCTACACCGCGGCCCCGCCCGACAGCAGCATCCGGGCGTTCCGCGACGAGGTCCTCGAGGCCATCAACGTCAAGAATCTGGTCGACGTCCGCTCTCCCGACGAGTTCTCCGGCAAGATCCTGGCGCCCGCACACCTGCCCCAGGAGCAGAGCCAGCGCCCGGGTCACATCCCGGGCGCGATCAACGTGCCGTGGAGTAAGGCTGCCAACGAGGACGGCACGTTCAAGTCCGATGAGGACCTGACCAGGTTGTACGCCGACGCCGGTTTGGACGGGTCGAAGGAGACGATTGCGTACTGCCGGATCGGGGAACGTTCCTCGCACACCTGGTTCGTGCTGCGGGAACTGCTAGGACACCAGAACGTCAAGAACTACGACGGCAGTTGGACGGAATACGGCTCCCTCGTGGGCGCCCCGATCGAGTTGGGAAGCTGATATGTGCTCTGCACCGAAGCAAGGACAGACGTTGTCGGCCAGCGTCGACCTGGAAAAGGAGACGGTGATCACCGGCCGTGTCGTGGACAGCTCCGGCCAGGCCGTGGGCGGCGCGTTCGTGCGGTTGCTGGACGCGTCGAACGAGTTCACCGCCGAAGTGGTCGCCTCGGCCACCGGTGACTTCCGCTTCTTCGCCGCACCGGGTTCATGGACGCTACGCGCGCTGTCGGCGGCCGGTAACGGCGACGCTGTGGTGTCGCCGCCGGGGGCCGGTGTGCACGAGGTGGACATCAAGATCGCCTGACAGGCGGACCGGATCGCGTCCCCGCGCAAGCGGGGACCCCCGCGCGCTCTGGCGATTAAACTCGTCGGCGTGGTGCTTTTGTTCGAGATCATGCTGGTGGTGGCGGTCCTGGTCATCGCGTGGTTTGCCCTGTATGCGCTGTACCGGCTCATCACCGACGAGTCGTGATCTCCGGTGAAAACCCCGCCGGGTCGGTTCGATCCACGGGTTCTGCCGACCGGGCGGTAGCCGCGGCAGCCGAGCGCGCCAAGGTGACCGCCGGCCGTAACATCCCCGTCTTCGAGGATCTACCGATCCCGGCTGACACCGCGAACCTCCGCGAAGGCGCCAACCTCAGCGACGCGCTGCTGGCGTTGCTGCCCCTGGTCGGAGTGTGGCGCGGCGAAGGCGAGGGGCGCGGAGCGCACGGCGACTACCGGTTCGGTCAGCAGATCGTCGTCTCGCACGACGGCGGCGAATATCTGAACTGGGAAGCCCGGTCCTGGCGGCTTACGGAATCAGGCGGGTACGACGGACACGATTTGCGCGAGACCGGCTTCTGGAGATTCGTCAACGATCCGTCGGACCCGACGGAGTCGCAGGCGATCGAGTTGATGCTGGCGCACTCCGCCGGTTATGTCGAGTTGTTCTACGGCCGCCCGCGCAACCAGTCGTCGTGGGAGCTGGTGACCGACGCTTTGGCGTGCAGCAAGACCGGTGTCCTGGTCGGCGGCGCCAAACGGCTGTACGGGATAGTCGAGGGCGGCGACTTGGCCTACGTCGAAGAACGCGTCGACCCCGACGGCGGACTGGTGCCGCACCTTTCGGCGCGCTTGTCCCGGTTCGTCGGGTAGTACCCGACCGCGAACCGACCAGCACCCCCACGACATGAGACGGCCCCCGAGCCATAGTTCCTGGTTGGACGGACCGGAGGCTCGGGGGCCGGGTGACTGCGGGGAATTCGCCAGCGCGCGCAGCAGATTCCTCGCCGGGCGCTTAGCGCGCAGCCACCTCACATGTCCATGAAGCTATCAATGTTCTGGACCACCTCCTTCCTTGTGTACGGCCGACCGTACCCGTTCGGCCGCACGGCGACAACCGAATTCACCGGTCGCTGATTATCGCAGCGTCGACAAGCTCGGTGAGTTCGTTCGCGACTGCGGGCCGTGGCAGAGGCCGGCCGTCGAGGGTGTGCACGCGAGCGGCAAGTGTGATGCTCGACACCAGCCAAATTCCTGCGGCCGCCAAAAGGTCGGCTGGTCGCAGAGCGCGGTAGTCGCAGTCATAGCCCTTGGCCCTCGCCACCTGGAAAAGCGCCTGCTGGGTGGTACCGCGCAGAATCGGATACCACGGCGGCGGGGTCAACAGACATAAATTGCCGCCGGCTCTTTCCCCCTCGACGGCAATGACCACCGTTGACCGTGGGCCTTCCAAGACGTAGCCGTCCGAACTGGTGAAGATGACGTCTCCGGCGCCGTTGCGGGCGGCATGCCGCAGCGCAGCCATGTTGACCGCATAGGACAGTGTCTTGGCGCGGGCCAACAGCCACGGCATCGAGTCGACGTCGTCCGCGGGCAATCCGCGGGGTAGCGTAATCGCCGCGATTCCGTCCCGCCGTGCCCCGGCGACCCGCTCGGCCAGCGGGTTGACCGTGATGTAAGCGGTTGGCGCGGAGCCGCTTTCACGTCCGCGGCTGTAGACGAGCCGCATCACCGCTTCCGCTGATGTGCTCGCCGCCCACCGCTGCGCCGCCTCGGCGATCGCGCGGCGCCAGCGTGTCAGGTCCGGCGGGGCCAGGTCGGTCAGCTTGGCCGAGTGGGCCAACCGATTTAGATGCGCTTCGACCAGGCATGCCCGGCCGTCGCGAACCAGCAGCGTCTCGAAAACACCGTCGCCGCGGACTGCGGCCAGGTCGTCGGCGCAAAGCAGTGGTACGTCCGCGGAAAGTACCTGGCCGTCGAGTGTGACGACCACACCCTTCGCGCTCGCCATGGACGAAAAGCCTAGTGTGCGTGAGGTCCGTAGAGTTGACAGGTGCCCGCTGTTCTCGCGCCCGACTCCGGACGAGACGCCGGCGCGATCTGGCATTACGGTGACCCGCTTGGCGAACAGCGGGCGGCTGAAACCGCCGCGGTGCTGGTGGACCGCTCGCATCGCGCGGTCATCACCTTGACCGGCGGTGACCGCCAGACGTGGTTGCACAGTCTGTCGACTCAGCATGTCAGCGCTCTACCCGACGGTGCCGGCACGCAGAACCTCAGCCTGGATGGGCAGGGGCGGGTCGAAGACCACTGGATCCAGACCGAACTCGGTGGCGTCACCTACCTCGACACCGAACCGTGGCGGGGCGAACCGCTGTTGGCGTACCTGCAGAAGATGGTTTTCTGGTCCGACGTCACTCCCGCCAGCGCCGATATGGCCGTGCTGTCAGTGCTGGGCCCCGGCGCGGCTGACCGACAAGTGCTTGATGTGCTGGGCGTCGATGAGCTGCCGGTCGCCATGGCGGCAGCGCCTTTGGCAGGCGGTGGTTTTCTGCGGCGGATGCCGGCGTCGTCGGCCACCCAAGTTGAGCTGGACCTAGTGGTGCCACGACCAGAGTCGGCCGGATGGCGACGTCGCCTGTCCCGGGCCGCGGTTCATCCAGCAGGGGTGTGGGCCTACGAAGCCCAGCGAGCGGCAGCCCTGCGTGCCCGGCTCGGCGTGGACACCGACGAGCGCACCATCCCGCACGAGGTGAATTGGATCGGCGAACCGGGACTGGGCGCCGTGCATCTCGACAAAGGCTGCTATCGCGGGCAGGAGACCGTGGCGCGGGTGCACAACCTCGGCAAACCGCCGCGCATGCTGGTTCTGCTGCACCTCGACGGCTCGGTCGACCGGCCGGCCACCGGTGACGCGGTCCTGGCACAGGGTCGCGCGGTCGGGCGACTCGGCACCGTGGTTGAGCACGTCGACTTGGGACCGGTCGCGCTGGCCCTGCTGAAGCGAGGACTGCCTAACAGCACCGCCTTGGTCACCGGCGGGGCTGCCGACGTCGCTGCGCTGATCGATGCGGAATCGGTGCCGCCAGCAGATGTGGCCGGCGCGGGCCGGATAGCCGTCGAGCGGTTGCGCGGCAGCACCCGTTGACCGTTGCGACGTGGCAGGGCATCCCAACGTACCGCCGCCGGGCACGGTAAACTACCCGGCAGGACAAAAGACACACCACAGATCGGAGCCGCCTACTTGTTGGGCCGCTCCGTTATTGCGCGAGGGGGTTCCCCCATGGGCCGCGGCCGGGCGAAGGCGAAGCAGACCAAGGTTGCTCGAGAACTCAAATACAGCTCACCGCAGACCGATTTCGAGCGGCTTCAGCGCGAGCTGTCGGGGTCAGGCGCAGAGCCTTCCGGCCGGCTGGACGGTGACAACGGGTTTTCCGATGACCCGTGGGATAGCGACGACGAGTAACCCCTCAGCGGCGGCCTGACAACTGCTCGGATCAAAACCTCGGGTGTTCTCCTACGAGCTTGGCGCGTGGGCTTTCCTTCCCGCCTTTACTGACGTTTCCGAGCACCCAGCAGTCCAGGTGGCGGGCGGTCAGGATCGCCAAGGCGCGGTCAGTATCCTCCGGTCCGACGACGACGACCATGCCTACGCCCATGTTGAAAGTCTTCTCCATCTCCGCGCGGATTACTCGGCCGCGCTGAGCGATCATCGCGAACACCGGGGCGGGTGTCCACGTACCGCGATCGACCTCGGCCACCAGTCCCTGCGGAATGACCCGTTCCAAGTTGCCGACCAGTCCACCACCAGTCACGTGGCAGAACGTGCGGACCTGGGTTTCGGCGGCCAGGGCCAGACAGTCTTTGGCATAGATGCGGGTCGGCTCCAGCAGTTCCTCGCCGAGCGTGCGGCCGAACTCCTCGACATAACCGGCCAAATTCATCCGGTCGATCTCGAGAAGGACCGAGCGGGCTAGCGAGTACCCGTTGGAATGCAGGCCTGAGGAGCCCATCGCGATGATGACGTCCCCGGGCTTCACCCGGTCGGGTCCCAGCACGTCGTCCGCTTCGACCACACCCACGCCGGTGGCCGAGATGTCGTAGTGGTCCGGTTCGATCAGCCCGGGATGCTCGGCCGTCTCACCGCCGAGCAGCGCACAGCCTGCGCGGATGCAGCCCTCGGCGATTCCGCCGACGATGGCGTTCAGCCGCTCGGGCACGATGCGGCCCAAGGCGATGTAGTCCAGCAGAAACAGCGGCTCTGCGCCGCAGACCACCAGGTCGTCGACCACCATCGCCACCAGATCCAGACCGACCGTGTCGTGCTTGTCCATCGCCTGGGCGACGGCCAATTTGGTGCCGACGCCGTCGCTGGAGGCTGCCAGCAGCGGTTCCCGGTAGTCGTTGCGTAGCGCGAAGAGGCCCGCGAACCCGCCCAACTTGCTCCGAACTTCGGCCCTGGTGGCTTTGGACGCAAGCGGCTTGAACAGTTCGACGGCCCGATCACCGGCTTCGATGTCCACCCCAGCTGATGCGTAGGTGACGCCGTGACTGCCGAAGTCTTGTCCGGGGCCTTTTCCGGTGTCGGTCATCGCACTAAAGGCTACCGGTCGGCGACGACCGGTAATGCCGACTCGATGAGGCAATATGCGTCGGCCCGCATCGTCGCCGGGCTAGGGACGCTGCAGCGCTTCTTCAGCTGCGGTCGGCACGTCGCCGGTCGTCAGGCGGGTGACTTGGGCTTCCCGCGCGGCGTTGGCGAGCATGTGCTCGATGACGTTCTTACCTAGAGCCGTCTCGCTCGGCAGCTCGATCGGATACTTGCCGTCGTAACAGGCGGTGCACAGCCGTGAGGATGGCTGTTCGGTGGCGGCCACCAAACCCCGCAGTGAGATGTAGCCGAGCGTGTCGGCATTGATTGCATGCCGCACCGCCTCGAGCATTTCGTCTTCGTCCTCGACGGCGTTGGCGATCAACTCCGCCGGTGAGGGGAAGTCGATGCCGTAGAAACAAGGCCACTTCACCGGCGGCGAGGCGATCCGGACGTGCACCTCGACGGCTCCGGCCTCGCGCAGCATCCGGACCAGCGCACGCTGAGTGTTGCCCCGCACGATCGAGTCGTCGACGACAACGAGCCGCTTGCCCCGGATGACCTCTTTGAGCGGGTTCAGTTTCAACCTGATGCCGAGCTGACGGATGGTCTGCGACGGCTGAATGAAAGTCCGCCCGACATAAGCGTTCTTCATCAAGCCTTGCCCGTAGGGAATGTTGGACCCTTGGGCATAGCCAACTGCGGCCGGTGTGCCGGATTCGGGAACTCCGATCACCAGGTCGGCGTCGACCGGGCATTCCTGGGCCAGCCGGCGGCCGATCTCGAGGCGGGTGGCGTGTACTGACCGGCCGGCGATGGTGCTGTCCGGCCGGGCCAGGTACACGTATTCGAAGACGCAGCCCTTGGGGGTCGGGTTGGCGAAGCGGGTCGACCGCACCCCGTCGGCGTCGATCGCCAGCAGTTCACCGGGCTCGATGTCGCGCACGAACGAGGCGCCGACGATGTCGAGGGCGGCGGTTTCCGAGGCCACCACCCAGCCACGGTCCAGCCGTCCCAGTGACAGCGGCCGCACCCCGTGCGGATCGCGGCAGGCATACAACGTGTTCTCGTCCATGAAGGTCAGGCAGAAGGCGCCCCGCACCGTGGGCAACAGCTGCAGTGCCGCCTGTTCCAAGCTGGAGTCGGCCGCTCCGTGGGCCAGCAGTGCGCCCAGGATGTCGGAATCGGTAGTCGCCGCGCCGGGCGCCCTGGTGTTGACCAAGCCGGCGTCGCGGGCGCGGGCGACGAGCTCGGTGCTGTTCACCAGATTGCCGTTGTGCCCTAACGCGACGCCAGTACCGGCGGCGGTGTTCCGGAATACCGGTTGCGCGTTCTCCCAGGTGGTGTGACCGCTGGTGGAGTAGCGGGTGTGGCCGATGGCGACGTGGCCCTCCATAGCCGCCAGCGTTTGTTCCTCGAAGACTTGGCTGACCAGCCCCAGGTCTTTGAACACCAGTACTTGTGAGCCGTCGGCGACGGCGATGCCGGCCGCTTCTTGGCCGCGGTGCTGCAGCGCGTACAGGCCGTAGTAAGTGAGCTTGGCGACGTCCTCACCGGGCGCCCACACTCCGAACACGCCGCACTCTTCGCCGGGCGGATTCTCATCGATCAAAGGATGTTGGGCGGTCACGGTCGGGCGGCTCCCTGGGCGCGGTTTGGCGACGGGGCCGAGTCTACGGGGGCGGTCCTCAGGCCGGCGAACCAGCGCGGGCGTGTTGCGTGCACTGACAACCGAAATATGTGGTCCGCCAAACACAACGCCTTTTCAGCTGTAACCCCCGTCACATCCGTCACACGGTTGCTGTTAACGGAACCGAGCCACATCGTCGAGCACCTGATAGCCAGCGCTGTAGCCGGCCGTGAAAGTGATGCCCGGGCCGCCATGGCATCCGGCGCCGGCGGGATAGAGCCCGTCAATGGCAATCGGGGGGCCGACGGGAGTGCGTCGACCTGGGTGACCTCGTCGCCGCCAGCGTGGAACTGATTCGATCGGGCTTGGCCCGTTGTCACGCGCGCCGGGTCGGGGGAACCACCGGTAGCCAGTTCTCGATCTCGCCCGCCCGGGCACCGCTCATGCGCAGCGACCCTGCGGCCTCGGCGTCGGGCACCTGAAGCAATCCGGTGACGAGCAGCAGCCACGTCCGCGGGTCGGTCTCGACGACATTGGGTGGTGTGCCCCGGGTATGCCGCGGACCGGAGACACACTGCACCGCGACAAACGGTGGAATCCGGACTTCGACGCTGGCACCGGGCGCCTGCGCGGCCAGCGTATAGGCGGTCAACCGCACCGCTGTGGCCAGCGCTTCGCGGCCCGGCGCTGGACCGGTTGCGTCACGCAACCAGTCGAGAACCGCCAGGACCGCGGCACGGGTCTGGTCCGGATCGGCTCGATGACGGGCGATCACCGTCAGGGGCTCGACGCAGGGCGACGCCGCCGTAGGCTCAGCGCGGCCAGCGCCGCGGTTTCGTTGATCGCCAGATGCGCCAGCATCGGTGCCGCCAGGCTGCCGGACCGCTTCGCCAGCCATCCCAACAGCCAGCCCGCCACACCGGTGGCGAGCACCGTCGCCGCCACCGGCTCGCCGGTGGCGCGGGCGGCCGGTATGTGGCTGAGCCCGAAACTGGTGGCCTGCAGCAGCTGGCCGGTCGAAGCGCCGAAAGCTTGGGCGGCCGCCCGGGCCAGCGCCGCCCGGAAAGCTGCCTCCTCGGCCCAAACTGTGCCGAAAGGTATCTGCCATACCAGCCAGGCGGGCGTCGAGCCGGGCAACTGGCGGACGGCCATCGACAGTTGTACTGCCGGCACCGCCGTTGTCGCCGTAACCGCGACAAGCGCCGCCGACCCGGCAATCGAGCCCAACCGCATACCCGTCCACAGCCGCGGCGGACGCAGCCCCAATGGCGCGCCGGTCACGGCGACCAGCAGACCGGCGACCACCGCCTGCGCCGGCACCCGCCATGGCATCGGCACACGCGACACGACGACACTTCGCCAAATCAGCACAACTGCCAACGCTATCGCCCACAGCCGGTCAAACATGCTGCGCGCCATCAATATTCAAGCCCGGACGTCGCCTCGAACTGTTCCAAGGCGACGCGCATGCGTTCGGTGTCGCCTTCCGACCAGCCTGCCGGCGGCGCGACCGCCGCCCAACCGTCCAGCACCAGGTCGCCGTAATTGTGACCGTGCCCATTGGGCACTCGCTGCGCGTAGGTGAGATCGGCGCTCACCTGCCAGAATGTCACGACCGGGTACCAATGCATCGCCGCAGTCCGGTCCCGGCCACGGGGTTCGACGAGCCAGTCCGGCCGACTGAACAGCAGGTCAGGTGACCACCACACGACCGGGTCGGACGGGTGCTGCAAAAACAGCACCCGGGTGCCCTCCCACGGTCGCTGCGCCACGCCGGCGATGTCGGCGGGACCGATAGCCTCGGCGAACCGCACGGTTCGCCCGTTGTCGTAGCGTGGCTGCACTTCAGTGCTGCCCGGGTCGCGCCGCGCGATCAGCGCATGCCATACCGGACTGGCCTGCGGCGGCCCTACCCACAGCACGGAACTGAACCCCATCTTCGACACATCGGGCAGATACCCGAAGGCGGCCTGGCCGGCCATCGAGCCCAGACTTTCCCCGTACAAGACCAGCTTGGGCCGATGATCCGGCGGCAACTGCTGCCAGCGTTCGTGGATACTGTCGACTAGCAACCGGCCGGAATCCATCGACTTCTGCTGGTCGGCGAGGAATGAGATCCAGCTCGGCAGATATGAGTACTGCATCGCGAGCAGAGCGGTGTCGCCGTTGTACATCATTTCCAGCGAGCGTGCCGCCACCGGATCGACCCAGCCGGTGCCGGTGGTCGGGATGATGACCAGCAGTTTGCGGTCAAAGGCGTGGGTGCGCTCGAGCTCGCCCATCAGCACCTGCATCCGGCCCTGATCATCGTCGGCGGTTTGGAGCCCGGCATACACCCGGATCGGCTCCTTGGCGGATCGACCGTTGAGCCGGGTCAACTCGGCGGCGTGCGGACCGGTGGCGACGAAGTTGCGGCCCTGCAGGCCAAGTGAGTCCCACGGCGCCAAAGAGCGGGGGCTGCCCGACTTCTCGGGAAGGACTGGCGCGGACACCCCGGCGCGGGTGGTGCCGTTCTGGGGCTCGAACATGGCGTTGGCGCCGGCGAAGAAGCCGCGCATGAGGACGCCGTTGAACAGCAGGACCAGCAGCGCCACCACGATCGTGGTCCCGAGGAACAGCGCGGTTTCGTCGTGCAGATGCCACCGCCTGATCAGCATTCGCGCCAGTAGCCGGATGGCGTCGATGATCACCCGGGATACCGCCACCAGCAGTCCGCCGACGAGGACAGCAATGATGAGCGTGCGCAGATACCCCAACGTGGTCGGCCCTTCGATGCCCATCAGCGCCGACACCTGCCGCTGCCAGGACGCCGCCGGAATAAGCATCAAAACGCATGCCGCGGGCGACACCGACACGGCAACCGCCTTCAGCCAGGCCAATACCCGCGGCGGCGGTGGCCACCAGCGCACGCTGCGCAGCACTAGCCGGCGTACCGCTTTTTCGACCACCACACCCAGCCCATATCCGATGGCGGCATTGATGCCGCTGATGAGTCCTTGAAGCAGCCAGCTCCGCGGCAGCAGTGACGGCGTGAGTGACAGGCAGAAGAACACAGCACCGAACACCACACCGACGAACCTCAGCCGCAGCAGGCTCCACGCCCACACGACCAGCGGATGGCGATCCGGCGGCCGGGCAGCAGGCGTTGCGGATTCGCCGGTGAGGTCGTGCACGGGCGTGCTCATACCCGCAGGGTCATCCGAAAAGCCCGGGCAGCACGGTCTCGAATGTGCTGCGCAGTTCTTTCAGGGGGACGGTGAACAACCCCTGCACCTCAAGCGCATCCGAGGTCGGGTCGACGACCCCGATCGACGCGGCGGGTAATCCTGCTGCGGCGCACAGCGAACGGAAGCGGGCCTCCTCGGTACGGGGCACGGCTACCAGCACTCGGCCCGCCGATTCGGAGAACAAGGTGACGAAGGGGTCGGCGCCGTCGGGAAGCACGACGCGGCATCCAATTTCGCCTGCCAGCGCCGACTCCACCACCGCTTGCGCCAAGCCGCCTTCAGATAGGTCGTGAGCCGCCGACACCATTCCGTCGCGAGACGCCGCGCTCAGCACATCGGCCAGCATTCGCTCGCGGTCCAGATCCACCGATGGCGGCAATCCGCCGAGATGGTCGGCGCTCACCTGCGCCCAGATCGAGCCGTCGAACTCATCTCGGGTGTCGCCGAGCAAGAGCAGCGTTTCGTCCGGCATCGTGCCCAGGGCGGTCGGAATGCGCCGGCGCACATCGTCGATGACGCCCAGCACCCCGACTACCGGGGTGGGATGGATCGCCGTCGACCCGGTCTGGTTGTAGAAACTGACGTTGCCGCCGGTCACCGGAATACCAAGCGCGGCACAGCCATCAGCTAATCCGCGGACCGCCTGTGCGAATTGCCACATGACACCGGGGTCCTCGGGAGACCCGAAGTTCAGACAGTTTGTGACAGCGACGGGGGTGGCACCGCTGACAGCGACGTTGCGGTACGCCTCGGCCAGCGCAAGTTGGGCACCGGTGTAGGGATCCAACAGGGTGTAGCGCCCAGACGCATCGGTTGACACTGCGATGCCACGGCCGGTGGACTCATCGATGCGCAATACGCCGCCATCTGCGTGCTCGGCCAGCACCGTATTGCCCCGCACATAGCGGTCGTACTGTTCGGTGATGAACGCCCGACTGCACAGGTGCACACTGCCAAGCAGCGCCAGCAGTGTCGCGCGCAGTGCCTGGCCAGAGCTCGGCCGGGGCAGCATGGTCGAGCGGTCGGCGTTCAGCGCGTCCTGTGACTCCGGGCGCGAAACCGGGCGCTGGTACACCGGGCCTTGGTGGGCCACGGTGCGCGGCGGCACCTCGACGACCGTCTCACCGTGCCAAGCGATGCACAACCGATCACCGTCGGTGACCTCGCCGATGACTGTGGCCAGCACCTCCCACTTGCGGCACACCGCCAGAAAGGCATCGACGTTTTCCGGTGTGACGACCGCGCACATACGCTCCTGCGACTCGCTGCAAAGCACCTCGGCGGGCGTCATCTTCTGGGTGCGCAGCGGGACAGCGCCGAGATCGACCGCCATCCCCCCGTCACCGGCTGACGCCAGTTCCGAAGTGGCACAAGCAAGCCCGGCTCCGCCGAGATCCTGAATGCCGACCACCAGGCCGGCGGCATACAACTCCAGGCAGCACTCGATGAGCACTTTCTCCATGAACGGGTCGCCGACTTGAACCGACGGCAATTTCTTTCTGTTCTTACTGCCACTATCGGTCTCATCCGCGCCGAAGGTGTCCGACGCCAGCACCGAGACTCCACCGATACCGTCCAGACCGGTTCGCGCACCGAACAGGATGATCTTGTTTCCGACGCCCGACGCGAACGCCAGGTGCAGATGCTCCTTGCGCAGCACGCCGACACACAAAGCGTTGACCAACGGGTTGCCGGCATAGCAGGCATCGAAGACGGTCTCACCGCCGAGGTTGGGCAGACCCAGCGAGTTGCCGTAACCGCCGATGCCGCGGACAACGCCGTCGAGCACGCGGCGGGTATCGGGGGCGTCGGGCGCTCCGAACCGCAACTGATCCATCACCGCCACCGGCCGGGCGCCCATGGCCATGATGTCGCGCACGATGCCGCCGACACCGGTAGCCGCACCTTGATACGGCTCGACATAGGACGGGTGATTGTGCGACTCGACCTTGAACGTGACCGCCCAGCCGTCGCCAATATCGACGACCCCGGCGTTCTCCCCGATGCCGGCCAGCATCCCGGCGCGCATCTGCTCGGTGGTGGTCTCACCGAAGTAGCGCAGGTGCACCTTGGAGGACTTGTACGAGCAGTGCTCGCTCCACATCACCGAGTACATGGCCAGTTCCGCGTCGGTGGGCCGGCGGCCCAAGATCTCGCGGATGCGCTGGTACTCCTCGTCTTTTAGACCGAGTTCGCGGGAAGGTTGGGGCTGATCGGGGGTGGCCGCTGCCTGCTCGACGGTATCGACGGCGTGAGTGAGCCCGGACGTCACGCGGTTAGTCTAGATTCCGTCCCCGGCGCGGCGCCGGAAGCGCCCGCGACAGAGGCGACCGGGCCTCACTGCGGCGACAAAAACGCCCGTAAGGCGGCGGAATAGGCGACGACGTCGTCGGCTCCCATCAATTCCCGCGCCGAATGCATCGCCAACTGGGGGGCACCGACGTCGACGGTCGGTATCCCGGTGCGCGCCGAAGTGATCGGACCGATCGTCGAACCGCACGGCAGGTCGGCGCGGTGTTCGTAGCGTTGCAGCGGGACGCCGGCCTGCCGGCAGGCCAGCGCGAACGCCGCGGCCGTGCGACCGTCGGTGGCGTAGCGCAGGTCGGGTTGCACCTTGAGGACCGGACCCCCGTTGACCGTGATCAGGTGCCCGGGTTCATGCCGTTCCGGGTAGTTGGGGTGCGTCGCGTGCGCCATGTCGGCGGAGGCCACCATGGATCCGGAAAGCCGGCGCAGAAAGTCTTCCCGACTGCCCCCGGCGGCCAGCACGATCCGTTCCAGCGTGGTCGTCAGCAGCTCGGAATGCGCGCCGTGGTCGGAGACTGAACCGACCTCCTCGTGATCGAACAGGGCCAGCACCGGCAGGTGGCTGTGTGGTTCTGCTGTCAGCAAAGCCTGCAGGCCCGCATAACAGCTGGCCTGGTTGTCCAACCGGGCAGCGCTGACCAGCTGGCCATGGCCACCGGTGATCGTCGAGGGTGTCAGGTCGTGGGTCATCAGGTCGGCGCCCAGTAAGTCACCGGCGTCGAATCCTGCGTATTCGGCGACGTAGTCCAAGAACGGCCTCACGGTTTCGCCCACTCCCCACACGGCGTTGACGTGCCGCTGCGGGTTCAAGGTGAGCGCCTTGCGGTCCTCTGCCAAGTGGATGGCCAGTTGCGGCACCCGCAGTATCGGAGCGTCGACCCGGACCAGGCTATGGACGATGTCGTCGCCGTCGCGCAGCGATAGCCGGCCGCTGATGCCGAGGTCGCGGTCCAGCCACGAGTTCAGCCACGCGCCGCCGTACGGCTCGAGCGCCACCACCTGCCAGCCCGCGACGAGGCGGTCGGGAAACTGCTTGACCCTCAGGTTGGGGCTGTCGGTGTGGGCGCCCACGATCCGAAACGGCACGTCGGCGTCCAAGCTGCTGTCCCAAGCCACCAGGGAGCCGGCCCGCACAGTGAAATACTTGCCCGCCCCCGGCCACGCGGCGGCCTCGAAAAGCTCGGAATACCCGGCGGCGCCCAGCATTTCAGCTGCGGTTGCACAGGCGTGAAAGGGTGAGGGGGACGCGTCGATGAATTCACAAAGACCTACCGCCGAAGCCGCCATAGTCAGAGGCGACGAGGGTTTGCAGCCATCGGGGATGGCCCGCGCAGTGGTGGATTCACGCCGCCAACACCGCGTCCAACGCGGAATGAAACAGGCCGAGCCCGTCCTCGGAAGGTCCGGTCAGGGCCTCGATCGCGTGTTCCGGATGCGGCATCAACCCGACTACGCGGCCGTTGGCCGAGCTGATTCCCGCGATATCGCGCAGCGAGCCGTTGGGGTTGTTCAGATAGCGAAACGCCACCCGACCTTCGCCTTCCAGTCCGTCGAGCACCGCCTGCGGGGCAACGTAGCGGCCCTCGCCGGACTTCAACGGCACCAGCAACCGCGTATCCGGCTCGAAACGCGAGGTCCAGGCCGTTGCGGTCGAGACCACCTGCAGCAACACGTCGCGGCAGACGAAGTGCAGCCCCGCGTTGCGGGTCAGCGCACCCGGTAGCAGGCCGGCCTCACAGAGCACCTGAAACCCGTTGCAAATCCCCAACACCGGCAACCCCCGGCCGGCGGCCGCAATCACTTCACCCATCACCGGAGCGAACCGCGCGATCGCACCGGCGCGCAGATAGTCGCCGTAGGAAAATCCGCCAGGCACTATGACCGCTTCGACGCCTTTGAGATCGGCGTCGGCATGCCAGAGGGCGACCGGTTCCGTGCCCACGAGTCGCGCCGCGCGGGCGGCGTCGACGTCGTCAAGTGTTCCGGGGAAGGTGATGACCCCGATGCGCGGTCTCACTGTGAATCCCGGATGACGGTCCAGTCCTCGATCACGGTGTTCGCCAGCAGCGATTCGGCGATCTCGGCCAGCGCCGCATCGTCGATGCTGCCATCAACGTCAAGCTCGAACCTCTTGCCCTGCCGCACATTTGACACGCCACCGTGCCCGAGCCGGCCCAATGCGCCGACGATTGCCTGGCCTTGTGGATCCAGAATTTCGGCCTTGGGCATCACATGCACCACCACCCGGGCCACCGGCGCTCCTCGCTGTCGGGATCTGATGACTCGCCGCTGACTCTACCGGCCACGCGGTGCTGACTGCCTCAGGTGCGTTGGCGGCGCGCACAATCGTGGGTGTGCAACTGACACATTTCGGCCATTCCTGTTTGCTCGCCGACTTCGGCCATACGACGATTTTGTTCGACCCGGGCACTTTCTCCCACGGTTTCGAGGGCATCACCGGCCTTTCGGCGATCCTGATCACGCATCAGCATCCCGATCATGTGGACAGCTCGCGCCTGTCGCCGTTACTTGACGCGAATCGCGACGCCCCCTTGTACGCCGACCCGCAGACCACCGCTCAGCTCGGCGAGCCGTGTCAGCCGGTACAGGTGGGTGACGAACTGCAGGTGGGGCAGCTGGTGATACGGGCGGTCGGCGGCGAGCACGCCGTCATACATCCAGAACTTCCGGTGATACAGAATCTTTCCTATCTGGTCGGTGACGGTGAGCATCCGGTCCGCCTGATGCATCCCGGGGATGCTTTGTTCGTTCCCGACGAGCCGGTGGATGTGCTGGCTACCCCGGCGGCAGCGCCGTGGATGAAGGTGTCAGAGGCGGTCGACTATCTGCGGGCGGTGGCCCCAGCACGGGCCGTCCCGATTCACCAGGGCATCATTACCGCGGATGCCCGAGGCATTTACTATGGGCGGCTCAGCGAGATGGCCACCGCCGATTTCCAAGTGCTCCCCGAAGAAAGCGCCGTCACCTTCTAGCCCGCGCCAGCGCGGTCACCTTCTAGCGCGAGCAAGCTCAGCTGGACGAGGCTGGGCTAGGCGATGTCGGCGGCGGCTCCGCGGCCGGCGGCGCGGCCGGAGAAGATGCAGCCGCCCAGGAAGGTGCCTTCCAGAGCGCGATAGCCGTGCACACCGCCACCACCAAAGCCGGCCGCCTCCCCGGCGGCGTACAACCCGTCGAATGGCGTACCGCCCGCCATGAGCACTCGAGAGTCCAAGTCGGTCTCTAGCCCGCCCAGCGTTTTCCGGGTCAAGATATGCAGCTTCACCGCGATCAACGGTCCAGCCTTCGGATCGGTCAAACGGTGGGGTGGCACGACGCGGCCGAGCCGGTCACCGAGATAACCGCGCGCGGTGCGGATCGCGTTGATCTGGCTGTCCTTGCAGAACCGGTTCGCGACTTCACGGTCACGCGCGGTGACCTCGGCCGCTACCGTCGCGAAGTCCAGGGGCTGGACCTCGGGCAATTTGTTCATTCCACGGACCAGTTCCCGCAACGAATCGGCGGTGACAAAGTCCACCCCGCGGTCGACGAATGCCTGCACCGGCCCCGGCGCCCCCGATCGCACGCGCGACGACACCAGCCGGCGCACGCTTCTTCCGGTCAAGTCCGGATTCTGCTCCTGACCGGACAGGGCAAACTCCTTCTCGAGGATCTTCGCGTTCAGCACAAACCACGTGTAGTCATATCCGGATCGGCCGATGTGCTTCAGCGTGCCCAGGGTGTCGAAACCCGGGTACAACGGGGCGGGCAACCGCTGACCGTTGGCATCCAGCCACAGCGACGACGGGCCCGGAATGATCCGGATGCCGTGCCGTGCCCAGATCGGGTCGTAGTTGGTGATGCCTTCGGTGTAATGCCACATGCGATCTCGGTTGATCACCCGGGCCCCCGCTTTTTCGGTGATGCCGATCATCCTGCCGTCGACATGGGCGGGCACACCGCTCAGCAGTTGCTCGGGGACCCGGCCCATCCGCTCCGGCCAGTTCTGCCGCACCAAGTCGTGGTTGCCGCCGATCCCACCGCTGGTGATGATCACCGCGGACGCGCGGTACTCGAACTCGCCGACGACTTCTCGAGACGATGCCACGCCACGCAGGGCATCCGTAGGTTCCAGCACGCTGCCGCGCACCCCGGTCACCGCGTCACCTTCGACGATGAGCTCGTCGACTCGGTGGCGATGCGCAAAACGCACCTGCCGACGATCGTGCAGCTGGCCCGCGAAGATATCCACCAAACCCGGTCCGGTCCCCCAGGTGATGTGAAAACGGGGTACCGAGTTGCCGCAGCCGCGGGCGTCGTATCCGCCGCGCTCGGCCCAACCGACCAACGGGAAGATTCGCAAACCGCGAGTACGCAACCAACTGCGCTTCTCGCCGGTAGCAAAATCGACGTAGGCATGCGCCCATTGGCGCGGCCAATAGTCCTCCGGCCGGTCGAAGCCTGCCGTATCGAGCCAATCGTGCAGTGCTAGTTCGCAGCTGTCACGGATACCCAGCCGGCGTTGTTCGGGGCTGTCGACAAAGAACAGGCCGCCGAACGACCAATACGCTTGCCCGCCCAGGTTGGCGCTGTTTTCCTGGTCGAGGATCAATACCCGAAAGCCGCGGTCTGCCAACTCGCAGGCGGCTACCAGCCCCGCCAGGCCCGCTCCTACGATGATGACGTCGGCCTGATCTGCCCAGCCCGCTCCGGTCGTGCTCATAGGAGCTAAAGGTAACGGCAGCGGGGAGTCACGCTGCGTCCAGCACCGCCCGGTCACCGCGCCACTGATATACGGTTGGCGTGCAGCCGTGCAGCGACGCCAGGTCTACCGCGTCCAGCATCGCCTGCAACGGGCCGGGTTTGCGCAGCTGCGCCGCGGCGACCGCAACCCGCACCACGCCGCCGCGCCGCGCGATACGTTCGGCCGACAGCACCAACATTCGGCACCACCACGGCTCAGCCAAGAATCCTTCGCCGATGCCGAGCACGCGCGCGCGGGCGGTCGTCTGCCGGACCAGGTCGGTAACTCCGTGCAAGTCCGCAAGCAGCCTGAAGCCGTTGTGCGGCAACACTTTCACCGTCCCGGGGGATGCGTTCCAGCCTGGCGCGGCGAACAGGCGGGTGCGCAAGCCAAGGTGTTCGAGGACTCGATCAGCAGCCATCAACCGGAGGTTGGCCTCGTGCGCCGGTAAGGCCGCGAATTCACCGCGACGCTTCTTGGTGGCGGCCTCGTCGTAGCCGTGCAACAGAATCGCGTCTCCACCGGCGCGCCGATCGGCCAGCCACTGCACCGTGCCAGGGTCTCGGTCAAGCCGGTAACCACCTTTGAGCCGCGGCGCCACCAGCAACGACACCGGCACAGCGCGAGCGTCCATCAGCCCGCAAAACGCATCGACGTCGGCTACCGTGCGCTCGCCGATCCCGGAAACCGAAACCATCAACTTCCCAGACACGACACCAGTTTGCCCACCGCAGGTGTCCAGATAGTGAAATCCACACAGATGTTCGGCGTCAAACCGCCTTGAGCAGCTAATTCGTGGCACGTCGTCGGCGCAGCCCGCAAAGTAGCTCGGTCGGCTATGGAAAGTTACTACGCTGACAGCCGTGCCGGGCCGCGCCGTCAATTCGCAACCACCTGTTGAACAATTGGCTGACGCCGAGATGACCTATCCCGACCAGCTTGACGCCCGCTTGTTACGCATCGCGGGGGTATGTGTACTGGCCTCGGTGATGTCGATACTCGATGCCACGGTCGTCAGCGTCGCGCAACGTACCTTCATCACTCAATTCGGCTCCACCCAGGCCGTTGTCGCCTGGACCATGACCGGATATACCCTGGCGCTGGCTACCGTGATTCCCCTGGCCGGCTGGGCAGCCGACCGGTTCGGTACCAAACGGCTTTTCATGGGCTCGATGGTGGCGTTCACGGCCGGCTCCTTGTTGTGCGCCGTGGCACCAAACGTCATGGCTCTCATTGCCTTTCGTGTGCTGCAAGGCCTCGGCGGGGGCATGCTGATGCCGCTGGCCTTCACCATCCTGACCCGCGAGGCCGGAGCCCGGCGGCTTGGTCGCCTGATGGCCGTGCTGGGTATCCCGATGCTGCTGGGACCGATCGGCGGGCCGATCCTCGGCGGCTGGCTGATCGACTCCTACGGCTGGCAATGGATCTTCCGAATCAACCTGCCGATCGGCATCATCGCGTTCCTGCTGGCCGCCGTCGTGTTCCCGCGTGACCGCCCGGTTGAATCGGAGACGTTCGACTTCGTCGGCATGCTGCTGTTGTCGCCCGGTTTGGCGACGTTCCTATACGGGGTGTCGTCGATCCCCGCCCGCGGTACGGCGCTGGACCGTCATGTGTGGATACCGGCCGTCATCGGCCTGGCACTAATTAATGGATTCGTGATCCACGCGCTGCACCGCGTGGACCACCCGCTGATCAACCTACGGTTGTTCTCCAACCGGGTGGTGACACTGGCCAACTCAGCGATGTTCGTCTTCGCTGTGGCTTTCTTCGGCGCGGGCCTGCTCATCCCGAGCTACTTCCAGCAGGTGCTGCACCTGACACCGTTCCAAGCCGGCCTGCATATGGTTCCGCAGGGTTTGGGCGCCATGCTGACGATGCCGTTGGCTGGGACGTACATGGATAGACGCGGTCCTGGCAAGGCGGTGTTGGTGGGCATCACACTGATCGCGGCGGGGATGGGCGCTGTAGCTTACGGAGTCTGGCAGCAAGCCCACTACCGGCCTGTCTTGCTGACCGGTCTGGCGGTCATGGGCATGGGTCTGGGTTGCACCATGACGCCGTTGTCCGGATCGGCGATGCAGGCTTTAAGCCCGCAGCAGATCGCCCGCGGCTCCACGCTGATCAGTGTCAATCAGCAAGTGGCCGGGTCGGTGGGCACTGCGCTGATGGCGGTGATTTTGACCAGCCACTTCAACCGCAGCCCGAACATCTCGGCGCGACCCCGGCAGCCACCGACACCAGAACTCACGAATGCTCTGTTGCACGATCTGTCACGGGCGTACGGCGTTGTCTTCGTCGTCGCGGTCGTTCTGGTGGTCTCGACCTATCTTCCCGCGGCGTTCCTGCCGAGGCAGCCCACCCGCTGAGACCTCAGTGGCTGGGCTGTCTGAGGTTGTACCCGCAGATGATGTCGTGCATCCAGTCTGGGTTCTCATACGTCACAGTCCGCGGCTGAACCGGATTGGTGACGACACGCTTACCCCTGCGCACCGCTGAGCAAATCGCTTACCCGCCCACTGCCGTAGCAATCTTTGTCGGCGGCAGCCAACACCCAAGCATTTTGGTAGGCGACCTCTTTCCACTGCTCGTATCGACCGCTGATCCCGCCGTGCCCAGAACTCATCTGGGTTTTGAGCAGCACCATGTTCCGATCGGTCTTGCTGTGCCGCAGCGCTGCAACCCATTTCGCGGGTTCGACGTAATACACCCGGGTGTCGTTCAACGACGTCATCACCAATATCGCCGGATATGCACAAGCCGTAACGTTCTCGTATGGCGAATAGGACTTCATGTAGAGGTAGACGTCGCGGTCCTGCAACGGGTTGCCCCACTCCTCCCACTCAGTGACGGTGAGCGGCAGTGCCGGGTCCAAGATCGTGGTCAGTGGATCGACGAACGGGACCCGTGCCAGGATCCCGGCGAACAGCTCCGGAGCAAGGTTGGCCACCGCCCCCACAAGCAGTCCGCCCGCGCTACCGCCCATCGCCACCAGCTTGTCCGCACGGGTGAGCCCTGACTGCACCAGATGCTTTGCCACCGCGACAAAGTCGGTGAAGGTGTTCATCTTTTGCAGCAGCTTGCCGTGCTCGTACCACAGCCGCCCCATCTCACCTCCACCGCGCACGTGGGCGATCACGAATACCACGCCCCGGTCCAGCAGTGACAACCGGGCGATGCTGAAACGTGGATCTTCGCAGAGCTCGTAGGCGCCGTAGCCGTAAAGCAACCCCGGCGCCGGAAATTCGATACTTTTCCGGTGCACGATCGACACCGGGATATGGGTCCCGTCGTCTGCGAGCGCCCAGTCACGCCGCTCGACATAGTCGCCGCGCTGATAGCCGCCCAGCACTGGTTGCTCGCGCAGTAGTGTGCGTTCTCCGGTCCTGATGTCTAGGTCGTAGATTCGTGTCGGTGTGATGAAGGACCCTGCTCCGACGCGAAGTTTGGGTGAAACCCAGTTGGGGTTGACGCCCAAGCCAACCGACATCAGGTCGGAATCGAAGGACATCTCCGTCGGTCGGCCGTACTCACCGTCATCGTCGATTGGCCACAACTGTATTCGCGGTAATGCCTCACGGCGGTAGCTGATCACCAGCAGCCCGGCGAAGGCGTCCACACCGTCGAGCCTGACGTCCTCGCGATGCGCAATCAGTGTGCGTTGTGCGGCAGGATCGTCAACCGGCGCCTCCACCAACGTGAAATTTATCGCGTCGTCGTTGTGCAGTATCAAGAACCGATCCTGTTCGCCGATGACGGCGTGCTCGATTGAGTATTCGACGCCGTCGCGGCGCGGCAGCACCACAGTGAACTCGGCGTGCGGATCGGCCGCGTCCGCATAGTGAACTTCCGACGTGATGGCCGACCCGGACGCGATCAAGACATAAGCATCGCTGCGGGTGCGCCCTACCCCTACCCAGAATCGTTCGTCGGCTTCGTGATACACCCTTTCCGCCGGCAAACTGGAGCCGAGCTGATGTCGCCAGACGGTGTCGGGCCGCCAGGCAGCATCGACGGTGACGTAGTACACGGTGCGGCTGTCAGTCGCCCAGGTGACCCCCGCGCCGATACCGGTAATCTCATCGGGATACTGCCCACCGGTACGTAAATCTTTGAAACGCAGGGTGTATCGCTCGTCGCCAACGATGTCGACGGAGTAGGCCAACACATTGCCGTCGGGGCTGACATTGGCAGCCCCCAAGGTAAAGAACTCGTGTCCGTCGGCCTCGACGTTCTCGTCGAGCAGTACCTGCTCACCGGGAATTTCAGTCTGCTCATTAAAGACCGGCGGACTCCAGTCGGCTGGATCTTTGACCGGGCAACGACAATGCACGCCGTACTGCTTGCCCTGAAAACTTCGGGCGTAGTACCACCAGGCGTTTCGGCGAACCGGCACCGACAGGTCGGTTTCTTTGGTCCGCGCCTTTATTTCGTCGAAGATTTTCTGCCGCAAAGCGTCCAAGTGAGCGGTGGCCTGGTCGGCGTAGTCGTTTTCCGCCGTGAGGTGCCCGATGACCTCGGGATTGGTCTTGTCCCGAAGCCATTCGTACGGATCGACGAAGACGTCGCCGTGAAACTCCCGCCGGCTGTCCACCCGTTTCGCGACCGGCGGTACCAGGCTATCGCTCATTCGCCGGGGCCAATCCAGTCGTCGAAACGCATCTCGGAAATCCGTTCGTAGGCATCAATATAACGAGCGCGGGTCGCCTCGATTATCTCGTCGGGTAGCGGAGGCGGCGGCTGTGAGCCGGCACGATCCCAGCCGGACTCCGCACTGGTGAGCCAGTTCCGGACGAACTGTTTGTCGAAGCTGGTCTGCACCACGCCGGCCCGATACTCTTTGGCAGGCCAGTACCGCGACGAGTCCGGTGTGAAGACCTCATCGGCCAGCACCAGGCTGCCGTGATCATCGATACCGAACTCGAATTTGGTGTCAGCGATGATGATTCCCTTCTTCAGGGCGTGGTCGGCGGCCTGAATGTAGATCTGCAGCGTACGGTCGCGTAGTTGGTTGGCGCGCACTGCGCCCACTATCTCGATCGCCCGCGCAAACGGAATGTTCTCGTCGTGTCGTCCGAGTTCCGCTTTGGTCGCGGGCGTGAACACCGGCGTGGGGAACCTGCTCGCCTCCACCAAACCCAGCGGCAACCGGATCCCGCATACCGTCCCGCTCCGCTGGTAGTCCAGCAATCCTGACCCGGTCAAATACCCCCGGGCGACGCACTCCACGGGCAACATCTCCAGTTTGCGCACAACCAGTGCGCGGCCCAGCACCTCGTCGGGGATCCGCGGGTCGTCTGGCGGCCCCGCCAAGTGGTTGGGCGCTTCGATGTAGTTGAAGAAGAACACGCTCATCGCGGTCAGGATGCGACCCTTGTCCGGGATCGTGCTGTCGAGAACATAGTCGAACGCCGAGATCCGGTCCGTCGCGACGAAAAGCAGGTGCTTCTCGTCGATGCGGTACAGCTCCCGAACTTTTCCGCTGGCCAGGTGCCGATAGTCGGACAGAGCAGGACGCATCGCGTCAGCCTAACGGGCGACAACAGGCACCCACACCCACCAGCCCTGTGCTGGGATCAGGTCATGAGATTCCGGTTGCTGCCCTACGCCACCAGACCTGGCCGACTGCTGGCCCAGCTCTTTAGTGACACCGTCGTAGCGTTTTGGACATTGCTCTGGGTGCTGGTGGCGCTGGCGGTGCACGACGCTGTTTCGGCGATCGCCGAGGCCGGGCGACAAGTCGAACACGGCGCTAACGGTGTCGGCCACAACCTGCAGTCAGCAGGTCACAGCGCAGAACGTATTCCGCTGTTGGGCGGCGCGATCAGCAAGCCGCTGACCGCGGCAAGCGAAGCGGCGCGCGATATCGCCGGTGCTGGGCACAGCCTGGATACCACCGCGACGTGGCTCTCGGTGTTGCTGGCGCTAGCCGTCGCGGCGCCACCGATCCTGGCGGTCATGATGCCGTGGCTCGTTTTGCGCCTCCGGTTTTTCCGTCGCAAACTGACCGTGACCGCCTTGGCCGGCACACCGGCCGGCGAACAGCTGCTGGCGTTGCGGGCCCTGGCGAATCGGCCGCTCCGCAAGCTGACCACCATCAGCGTCGACCCGGTCGGGGCCTGGCGCCGCGAAGATCCGGTCACTATCCACGGCCTGGCCGATCTCGAGCTGCGGTCGGCCGGAATCGCGGTACGCAGTCGCTCAACTGTGCGCTGACGGTTTCGATTGTGCGCCTGGGGATGCCGTTCGCCGATTTGCCTGCCCTGGCGTCACGCTCGGTGCCGAGGCGACGCGCTGTTCACTACCCGCCGAGCAACTCCACGACTAGATGCCGAATGCCGGTGTGCCGGTTGCTACGAGTCCACTCGACGGGCTTGACGACCCGTACGCTATTGAATCGCGACAACAGTTCCTCGAACAGCACCCGCAGCTCCAGCCGAGCTAGGTTGGCTCCGAGGCAGTAGTGCACACCTTGACCGAAACCCAAGTGCGGATTGGGTTTACGGTCGATGACGAACTCATCGGCCCGGGCGAACACGTCCGCGTCCCGGTTGGCTGACCCCTCCCACACCTGCACTTTCTGCCCCGCCCGGATCGTCTGGCCGCCGAGCGTGACATTCCGGGTGGCGGTGCGCCGCTTGGACGGCGACGGTGATGTCCAGCGCACCATCTCCTCGACCGCCGAAGGCAGCATGTCGAGATCGTCGCGCAGCGTGTTCAGTTGTTCTGGGTGCTCGGATAGCGCCAGCAGCCCGCCCGCCACCGCATTGCGCGTTGTCTCAGCGCCGGCGCTGAACAGCAGGCTGAAGAACAGGTACAGCTCTAGGTCCGACAGGGCGGACGCATCAGCGTCGTCGAGCGTCGCATTCGCCACCACGGACAACATGTCGTCGGTCGGCTCGACGCGCTTCGACGCGATCAACTCCTGGCCGTAGGAGTACATCCGCGACCCAGCCGCCGCGGTCCTTTCTGAGGCCGACAGCTGGGAGAGCTGCGATAAGGAGGCCTTGCGAGACCCGCCGAAGTCGAACTGCGGTTCGATGGCTTCGAAGAGCCAATGCCGCTCGGATTCCGGCACGCCCAGCAGAATGCAGATCATCTGCATCGGCAATTCGGCGGCAATATCGACCAGGAAGTCGAACGACTCGCCCGGCACCACCGCATCCAGCAACCGACGTGCCCGGGCACGCAGATCGTCCTCGACGCGACGGATCATCCGCGGCGTCAATCCGGAGCTGACGAGTCGCCGGATCTGCGAATGGCGCGGGTCGTCCATCATGTTGAGCACCTGACCGGCGATGGAAAGATCCTGCAACAGCGTCCCGCCGTATGGCCGCTCACCGCCGGTCACTGACGAGTAGGTGGCCGGATCCTTCAGCACGGCAAGGGTTTCGGCGTAGGTGGCCACAGACCAGAAACCCTCACCGTCGGGGGTATTGCTGGTCGGCTCGTGCCAGTACACCGGCGCCTCGCGCCGATGCACGGCAAACAATCCGTGCGGAAAGCCGTTGGCGAAGTTGTCCAGATCGGTGAAGTCGATCTTGAATACCGATTCCGAGACGGTCGTCATGCTGCTAAAGGATGGCAGCCGGCGTGTACTTGGCCGCCTCCGGATAGCGGGCGACCAGCGTGTCGACGGCCGCGACTACCGCGTCGACCTGGTCGGCCGCGGCGCCGGTGAATGCCCGCCGGTCGCCCAGCGCGGCTTCGAGCTGCGACCGATCCAGCGGTAGTCGTGGGTCGGCGGCCAAACGGTCCAGCAAGTCGGGCTCCGAGCCGTGTTCGCGCATCGCCAATGCGGTCGCGACGGCGTGCTCCTTGATCACCTGGTGTGCGGCTTCGCGCCCCATGCCCGCACGCACCGCGGCGATCAACACCTTGGTGGTGGCCAAAAACGGTAGGTAGCGGTTCAGCTCACGCTCGATGACCGCGGGATATGCGCCGAATTCGTCGAGCACAGTCAGGAACGTTTCGGTCTGCCCGTCAACGGCGAAGAAACTGTCGGGCAGGGCCACCCGGCGCACGACCGAGCAGGACACGTCACCCTCGTTCCACTGAGCGCCTGCCAGTTCCGCTGCCATCGACGCATAGCCACGCAGCACTACCTGTAAGCCGTTGACCCGCTCACAGTTGCGGGTGTTCATCTTGTGCGGCATCGCCGACGAGCCGACCTGCCCAGGTGCGAAACCTTCGGTGACCAGTTCATGGCCCGCCATCAGGCGGATGGTATGGGCCAGCGACGATGGCCCCGCGCCGAACTGCACCAGCGCCGAGAGCACCTCGTGGTCGAGCGAACGCGGATAAATCTGTCCCACGCTGCTCAACGCCTGGGTGAATCCGAGATAGTCCGCGACGCGCTGTTCGAGACGGCCTAATTTTGTCTCGTCACCGCCGAGCAGGTCGAGCATGTCCTGTGCGGTGCCCACCGGACCTTTGATGCCGCGCAGCGGATAGCGATCAATCAGCTCGCGCAGCCGGGTCAACGCGATCAGCGTTTCCAGGGCCGCAGAGGCGAACCGCTTACCCAGCGTGGTGGCTTGGGCTGCCACGTTATGGCTGCGTCCGGCCATTACCAGATCGCGGTAAGCCACAGCCCGCTCAGCAAGCCGGGCGCCGACCGCCACGCCGTGGGAGAACACCAACTCCAGCGAACGACGAATCTGCAGTTGCTCGACGTTCTCGGTCAAGTCGCGGCTCGTCATGCCCTTGTGCACCTGCTGATGTCCGGCCAGCGCGTTGAACTCCTCGATGCGGGCCTTGACATCGTGACGCAGCACCCGCTCCCTCGCCGCGATCGAGGTCAAGTCGACATCGTCGACCACACGTTCGTAGTCGGCGATCGCCCTCTCAGGCACCTCGACTCCCAGTTCCGCCTGCGCCCGCAGCACCGCGAGCCACAGCCGCCGCTCGGTCACCACCTTGGCTTCCGGCGACCAAATAGCCACCATCTCGGCGCTGGCGTACCGATCGGCCAGCACGTTCGGGATGCTCACAGCCATTTAGCTTACGGTCGCGGCAGCCTCAGCCGGCCCAAGTCTCAGCCGCTGAGGTCCGCAGCGTCGGTGACTTCGGTAGCGCGGCCGGCAAGCCGACGATTGACCAGCATGGTGACCGCGCCCAGCAACACTCCGCTGGCCACCAGGATCGCGGCGAGCAAGTACTGCTGACCGGGTCGGCCGGACAGCGGTGTCAACAAACCCAACGACGCCGCACAGCCCATGACCGGCAGTGCGGTCGGCGTCCGGAAGTGTGGGCGTCCGTCCGCATCGCGTCGCAACAACAGCACGGCGATGTTGACAACGGCGAATACCGCCAAGAGCAGCAGCGAGGTGGTGTCACCGAGCACCGCAATCGCGTCGCTGTTGGCGAACGCCGTGACGTAGAGGATCACCCCGAACGCGATCGTCGTCGTAAACAGGATGGCCAACCAGGGCGTATGTCGGGTCGCGCTGACCGCGCCCAACTGAGGCGGCACCACCCGCTGGCGGGCCATCCCATATATCAGCCGGCTGGCCATCAACATGTTGATCAGCGCCGTGTTGGATACGGCCACCATCGAGATGAACGGCAAGATGTCCTTGATCGGCAGGCCCGGCGCTGCAGCCTGAACCACCTGGACCAGCGGCGTTTCGCTGGCCTTGAGCACCCCGGTCGGCACCAGCGCCACCGAGACGATCGCGATAACCAGGTAGATGACGCCAGCGATGCCCAGCCCGGACAGCAGGACCTTGGGAAACGTCTCGACCGGGTCCTTGGTTTCCTCGGCCATGTTGACCGAATCTTCGAAACCGACCATCGCGAAGAACGCCAGCGATGTCGCGGTGGTGATGGCCAAGAAGATGTTTTTGTCGCCGGGGGTGTCGAAGGCGACGACGCGGCTGAGATCGACACTGTGGCCGACGCCGAGCGCCCACAGCCCGACGAAGATAACCAGCAGCAGCCCGCTGATCTCGATGCTGGTCAGCACGACATTCAGCCGCAGGCTCTCGCCCACGCCGCGTAAGTTCACCGCGGCCAGCACCGCCATGAACACGACCGCGATGAGGACAACCCACCCCGTGCCCCGGCCGACGTGGAAGGCAATGACGAAATTGGCTGCGAAGAACCGCGAGGCGGTGGACGCCGACGTGATGCCCGCACACATCACCACGAAGGCCACCAGGAAGGTGACGAACGGTCGGCCGAAAGCCTTTTGCGCATACAGCGCCGCACCAGCGGCTTGCGGATACTTCGTCACCAATTCCAGGTAGCTCAGCGCCGTCACCGCCGCGATCAGGAACGCCGCGAGAAACGGCACCCAGGCCGCGCCGCCGACCTGCGCCGCCACGTCGCCCACCAGCGCGTAGATGCCGGTTCCCATGATGTCGCCGACGATGAACAAAAGCAGTAGGCCCGGTCCCATCACCCGGCGCAGGCGCGGCTGCTCCTCGTCCGTCGTCGACTCGCTCAAAGCTCCTCCCCCGCAGCTTCGGCGTTGCTGCGAACTTCATACCACGGGGTCAGATAGGCACTGCTTGACGGTCGTGCGGCGCCAGCACATCGATGACTTCGATGAGCGTCGCGCGCGCGACCGCGTGCGGATGCGGCTGCTCTTCGACCAATGCGCAAATCACTGCGCCGTCGACCGCGCAGATGAGCTTCGTGACCAATTCGATCCGCGCTCTGCGACCCGATCGCTCGATAGCCTCGGCGATCGCGTCGGCACGCTGGCGCATGCTGCGGCGCTGGATCTCCCGCAACGCGGGTGACCGCGAACAGGCGATGTAACGCTCGTAGCGGGAAATCAGCTGCTCGCTGAGCCCAGGACCGGATTCCTCGCTGACGAGCAGGTCGACCAGCACGTCGGCGGTGGTTTCCGACCCGCGACGGCGTCGGGACAGGGCCGCGACGCGGCCCCGCAGTTGCGCTACCTCGACCATCCCGATGTGTTCGACCGCGCTGATCGTGAGATCATCCAGCGACGAGAAGTAGTAGGTGGTCGATGCCAGCGGCAGACCGGCCCGCCGGGCGACGGCGCGGTGGCGCACCGCCTCGAAACCCCCTTCGCACAACAGTTCGGCGGCCGCGCTGACCAGCGCATACCGTCGCCGTTCTCCCTTGGGAGTGACTGCCGCGGTCACCCGTCTTATGCTGCCAGTCAGCCTGGTAGCGCACTGCCCTTTCGGGCAAACGGTCCCCCAGAGGCACGGCGATCGGTGAACTGGAGGGGCTCTATAGACTCGGCACCCATGCCGGAGCTGACTCGTCGTGCCGTGTTGCGTCTCAGCGCCACCGCAGCCGCCGGGGCGTTCGGCGGCTACGCCCTCGACATGCTGCTACATGCGCGACCATGCGCGGCCGCACCGGCATCGACGACGCCCACCGCCCCCCTCGCGCCACCGCGTCCATTGGAGCCCGCGCCGGCACCCGCTCCAACTATTCATGAAGCACCGACTATGTCGACCGGCTCGTTCGTGTCAGCGGCCCGTGGCGGCGTCCCGACCAATTGGGCGATCGCCCGCCCTCCCGGCCAGACCACAGCACTGCGGCCGGTGATCGCGCTCCATGGCAAGGGCAGTGACGCCGCCACCGTGATGGCCGGCGGCGTCGAGCAGGGTCTGGCCCAGGCGGTCAACGCCGGCCTGCCGCCGTTCGCGGTCGTCGCCGTGGACGGCGGCGGTAGCTACTGGCACAAGCGGGCTTCCGGTGAGGACTCCGGCTCGATGGTGCTCAATGAGCTGCTCCCGCTGTTGGGCAGTCAGGGCCTGGACACCTCTCGGCTGGCGTTTCTGGGCTGGTCGATGGGCGGCTACGGAGCCCTGCTCCTCGGCGGTCGGCTTGGTCCCGCCCGCACCGCCGCAATCTGCGCGGTGAGCCCAGCGTTGTGGCTGTCCCCCGGGGCGGCCGCGCCCGGCGCGTTCGACGGCCCCGACGACTGGTCGGCGAACTCGGTGTTCGGGATGCCCGCACTAGCTTCCATCCCGGTCCGGGTGGACTGCGGCAACAGTGACCCGTTCTACGCTGCCACACGGCAGTTCGTCGCCCAGCTGCCCAACCCGCCGTCGGGCAGCTTCTCACCCGGCGGACACGACGCATCCTTCTGGAGCGCTCAACTGCCCGCCGAACTCACGTGGATTGCTCCGCTGCTGACCGCTTAGCGCCACCGCGCCGACGCGCGATGAACGACGAAGTGTATCGTGTACGACTGTTCACTTACGGCTGTGCGCGACGGTTCTTTTCGCGCGCCGAAAGGACCATCATGTCGTTTTCCCTCGAGCTTTCCCAGGACGTCATCCACGTTCGCGACTGGGTCCATGAATTCGCCGCCGACGTGGTGCGCCCAGCCGCCGCGGAGTGGGACGAGCGGGAAGAGACACCGTGGCCGATCATCCAGGAGGCGGCCAAGGTGGGCCTTTACTCCATCGACTTGTTCGCGCAGCAATCCGCCGAACCGAGCGGCCTGGGCCTGTTGACGGTGTTCGAGGAGCTGTTCTGGGGTGATGCCGGGATCGCGTTGTCCATCTTAGGGACTGGGCTCGCCATGGCCTCACTCGCGGCCACCGGCACCCGGGAACAGCTCGGTGAGTGGCTTCCACAGATGTTCGGCACGGTTGACGAACCGAAGCTGGGATCGTTCTGCTCCTCGGAACCAGCCGCGGGCTCAGACGTCGGCGCGATCCTGACTCGGGCGCGCTACGACGAAGCGACCGACGAGTGGATTCTCAACGGCACCAAGACCTGGGCCACCAACGGCGGAATTGCCAACGTGCATATTGTGGTGGCTTCGGTGCATCCGGATTTGGGTTCGCGAGGCCAGGCGACGTTCATCATTCCGCCGGAGACGCCGGGGTTCAGGCAAGGACAGAAGTTCCGTAAACACGGCATCCGCGCCTCACACACCGCCGAAGTGATCCTCGATGACGTCCGCATTCCAAGCCGACTGATTGTGGGCGGCAAGGAGAAGTTCGACCAACGGATCGCTCGGGTGCGCGAAGGTAAGAGCACCTCGGGTCAAGCGGCGATGGCGACGTTCGAGCGCACCCGGCCTACGGTCGGCGCGATGGCCCTCGGCGTGGCCCGCGCCGCCTACGAGTATGCGTTGGAGTACGCCCAGCAACGGGAGCAGTTCGGCCGAAAGATCGGCGACTTTCAGGCCATCGGTTTCAAGTTGGCCGACATGAAGTCCCGGATCGACGCTTCCCGGCTGCTGGTGTGGCGGGCCGGGTGGATGGCCCGCAACAACAAGCCGTTCCTGTGTGCAGAAGGGTCAATGGCCAAGCTGATGGCCAGCGAGACGGCTGTCTATGTCACCGACGAAGCGATCCAGATCCTCGGCGGCAACGGTTACACCCGCGAGTATCCGGTTGAACGCATGCACCGCGACGCCAAAATCTTCACGATTTTCGAGGGCACCAGCGAAATTCAACGACTTGTCATGAGTAGGGCGATCACCGGCTTGCCGCTGCGCTGAGCCGGCTGACCGATCGCGCCAGCTACACCTCGACGACGACCGCGCCGCCCTGGCCCCCGCCGGCGCACATCGCGGCCACCCCGACGCCACCGCCGCGGCGGCTGAGCTCGAACACGAGGCTGGTGAGCATCCGCGCGCCGGTCGCTGCGATGGGATGGCCCAGGCTGCAGCCGCTGCCGTAAACGTTGACCCGGTCTTCGTCGAGTAAGTATTCGCGGCACGCGGCGATCGGCACCGACGCGAACGCCTCGTTGATTTCCCACAGCGTCACATCGGAGGCGGCCAAACCGGCCCGGTCCAACACCTTGCCGATCACCCGGACCGCCCCCAACCCGGTGTCGCGAGGGGCGACGCCCACCGATGCCCACGTCCGCACGGCGCCCAACACGGTCAGGCCCGCCGATTTGGCGTAGCGATCGTCGACCAGCGTGAGCGCGGCGGCAGCGTCGTTGGTGCCGCTGCTGTTGCCTGCGGTGATCGAAAACCCCGGAATCTCGGGATGCAGCACTTTGAGCGACGCCAACTTGTCCATGCTGGTGTTGCGCCGGGGATGTTCGTCGACACTGAAGTCGGCCAGCCCGCCGTCATGGCCTTGGATCTTCAGCGGCACGATCTCGGCGGCGAAGGTGCCGCCGTCGATTGCGGCGATGGCGCGCTGGTGTGACCGCAAAGCCCACGCATCCATCTCCGCGCGGCTGATCCCGGCGGCTTGGGCGGTGTTCCACCCAACGGTGATGGACATGTCGAGGGCGGGCGCGTCGGGTGTTTCCGGATGCGAAGGCGGCATCCATCGTTCTTTGAATTCCAGGCTCGGACCCGGGATACGCCACTTCATCAGTGGGCCGGTCGACAGCGACTGCACTCCGCCGGCGACGACGACGCGTTCGGCACCGGCGCCGATCTGGGCCGCCGCGTTGGCCACCGCGGTGAGGCTTCCCGCGCAGTGCCTGTTGACCGCCTGGCCCGGCACCGATGTCAGTTCCGACGCCACTGCGGCGAATCGAGCCAGATCGCCTCCGCCATAGTGCGATTCGGCGAAAATCACGTCATCTACGTCGGTGGCGTCGACACCGGATCGGCGAATGGCTTCCTGCAGTATGGTGGTCGAGAGCACCTCAGCTGGCGTGTTGACCAGCGTGCCTTTGAACGACGTCCCGATCGCGGTTCGGACGGCACTCACGATGACAGGCTTGGGCATGTGCTCAACTTATCAGCCCTGATTGCCCGGCTGCGCCTGCGACGGTGTGGCTGAGCTTTTCGGATTGAGACTGGTCAGGTGTCCGCTTTCGACACCGGCACCGGGGTCGAGTGTGCAATCGATGATTGCCGGCCCGTTCGAGTCCAGCGCCGCAGTAAGCGCAGACTCCAGTTCCGGCGGGGTGGTGACGTGATACCCCTTGCCGCCGAATGCTTCTGCGATCAGCTCGTGGCGCGCGTGCGCATTCAGCACGGTGGGTGCGGGGTCAGTCGCACCGACGGCGAGCTCGTCGCCGCGGTACACGCCGCCGTTGTTGAGGATGACGACGGTGATCGGTAGCCGGTAGCGACAGATCGTCTCGAATTCCATGCCACTGAAGCCGAAAGCGCTGTCGCCTTCGATGGCGACCACAGGACAGCCGGTCTGCACCGCGGCGGCAATGGCGTAGCCGAGGCCGACGCCCATCACTCCCCAGGTGCCGCTGTCGAGCCGGTGGCGCGGCAGCGGCATGTCGATCACATTGCGGGCGATGTCCAATGCGTTGGCGCCCTCGTTGACCACGTACGTCTCGGGATGGCGCACGAGCACCTCGCGGATTGTGCGCAGCGCATTGAAGAACCGCATCGGCTTCGGGTCTTCGGTGAGCCGCTTGAGCATCGCGGCTTCGTTGTGTGCCCTGCGCTCGCTGAGCTCTGCGGACCACCCCGTCGGAGCGACAACCGGATTCGCATCCAGACGGTCGAGCAGTGCGGAGGTCACCGAAGCGATGTCACCGGCCAGCGGGGCTGCGATCGGCCGGTTGCTGTCGAACTCTGACGCTGCGATGTCGATCTGGACGAACTTCGCGTCGGTGGACCATGGCGGCGACTGGCCATGGCCGAGCAGCCAGTTCAGCCGTGCGCCCACCAGCATGACGACATCAGCGCGGGCCAGCGCCAAAGACCTTGCCGCGGCGGCGCATTGGTGGTGCGAATCCGGCAGCAACCCTTTAGCCATCGACATCGGCACAAACGGGATGCCGGTGGTCTCGATGAACTGCCGAACCAAGTCATCGGCGTGAGCGTATGCGGCTCCCTTGCCGAGCACGATCAGCGGCCGTTGGGCTTGGGTCAGCAAGCGCAGCGCGCGATCGACCGCCTCGGGGGCCGGCAACTGTCGTGGCGCCGCGTCGACGACGGGCCACACCGTTCTCTGTGCTGCGACGGCGTCGATGGCTTCGGCGAGCACGGCGCCCGGGATGTCGAGGTAGACACCGCCCGGCCGACCGGAAACCGCGGTGCGGATAGCGCGGGCTACACCGAGGCCGATGTCCTGCACCCGGCCGATGCGGTAAGCCCCCTTTGCGAACGGCCGTGCCGCCGCAAGCTGGTCGAGTTCCTCATACTCGCCGCGCTGCATGTCCACGATTGAGCGCTCACTCGATCCGGCAATCTGGATCATCGGAAAGCAGTTCGTGGTGGCGTTGGCCAGTGCGACCAGCCCGTTGAGAAAACCGGGACCGGAAACCGTCAAGCAGATACCGGGCCGCTGGGTGAGGAACCCCGCAGCGGCCGCCGCGTTGCCCGCCGACGTCTCGTGGCGAAACCCGATGAACCGAATACCCGACGCCTGCGCGAGCCGGGCGAGGTCGGTGATCGGTATGCCGACCAAACCGTAGATGGTGTCGATCCCGTTCGCTTTCAGCGCGTCGACCAGCAGGTGGAAGCCGTCGGTCAGCTCGGCCGGTGCCGATGGTGTGGTCATGACGACGATTCTTCGTCATGATTCCGCTGACCGGTTGCGCCGTCCCCGATAGTCGCATCGATGATGGTGCCCATGAGTCGCTGCGCCACAGCGGGAAGGAATGTGGACAAATGACGTCCGACACCAGCTGGTCGAGCCCCCCTATTGCCGGCCTGCTTGACGAGGGGGCCACTCGTCAGCCACAGGCGCCCGCGCTAGTGGTCACCGCCGATCGCGTCTCGGTCACCTACCGCAATCTGGTTCGACTGGTGGACGATCTAGCCGAACAACTGGCTCGCGGCGGTCTGCGACCCGGCGACCGGGCCGCGCTCCGTACCCATAGCAGCGCTGAATTCGTCGTCGGGTTGTTGGGGGCTTCCCGGGCGGGACTCGTGGTGGTGCCGCTGGATCCCGCGCTGCCCGTCGCCGACCAAGAAGCCAGGATGGCCGCCGCGGGCGCGCGGGTCGTCTTGGTCAGCGACAAAGAAGGAGCCGGCGGAGATGGCCCGCACTTACCGTCCTGGCCGGTATCAGTGGCCGTTGGCCACAACGACAGCGATCTCCGCGTCGGACTCGATACCACCGCGGCGCTGAATCCTATGTCCACGATTCCTGAGGACCTGGCGCCTGACGACGCCTTGATCATGTTCACGGGGGGCACCACTGGCGCGCCCAAGATGGTGCCCTGGACCCGCGGCAACATCGCGACGTCGGTGCGTAACGTCATCGCGACATACCAGCTCGGACCGGACGATGCGACCGTCGCTGTGATGCCGCTGTTCCACGGCCACGGGCTGATAGCTGCGCTGCTGTCGAGCCTGGCATCCGGCGGGGCGGTACTGCTTCCTGCGCGGGGTCGGTTCTCCGCGCACACCTTCGCTGACGACCTCCGCACCGTGCACGCGACATGGTTCACAGCGGTGCCAACGATTCACCAGATACTCACGGACCGGGCGGCATCGGAAGCCGAGCCGGGGCAGTCACCACTGCGCTTCATCCGCAGTTGTAGTGCAGCACTGAACCCCGACACGGCCCACGCGCTGCAAACCCACTTCGGTGCCCCAGTGTTCAGCGCCTACGGCATGACCGAGGCCACACATCAGATGACGAGCACGACGGGAAACGGCGCGCTGCCGGCTGGCCTGGTCGGCCGTCCCACCGGAGTGCAGGTCAGCGTCGTGGGAGACGACGGCCGGCGATGCCCGCCAGACGCCGTCGGCGAGATCTGGGTTCGCGGGCACACAGTGGTGCGCGGCTACTTGGCCAATCCAACGGCGACCAAGCAGACCTTCACCGACGGATGGCTGCACACCGGCGACCTGGGGTCGCTATCTGCGGCCGGAGAACTGACACTGCGTGGACGCATCAAAGAACTCATCAACCGGGGAGGGGAGAAAATTTCGCCGGAGCGAGTCGAGACGGTGCTGGCCGGCCACCCGAATGTGATGGAAGCGGCGGTTTTCGGCGTGCCCGATCGTCTCTACGGGGAGGCGGTCGCCGCCGCCATAGTGCCCAATCAGTCCGCGCCGCCAACGGCCGGCGAGCTTGCCGAATTCTGCCGCGAACGACTCGCCGCCTTCGAAGTGCCCACCACCATCGAGCTGACGGCCGAGCTGCCGCACACCGCGAAAGGGTCGGTCGATCGCCGTGCCGTGGCCGAACGTTTCGGCAGGGGACGGTGAGTGTGCAGCCGTTCGATTGGAACCTGCCTTACCCGTGGCCGCACAAGCCTGTTCTGGCCGGCAATGTCGTGTGCACGTCCCAGCCGCTCGCCGCGCAAGCAGGTCTTCGAATGCTGGCCGACGGTGGCAACGCGATCGACGCCGCGGTGGCCACCGCGATCACCCTCACCGTCGTGGAACCGGTGTCCAACGGGATCGGCTCGGACGCCTTCGCCATCGTGTGGGATGGCCGGCAACTGCACGGCCTGAACGCGTCGGGCCGCTCGCCCGCGGCGTGGAACCCGGACTTCTTCGGTGCCGACGGCGTCCCGGCACTGGGGTGGAATTCGGTCACCGTGCCCGGCGCGGTGTCAGCGTGGGTCGAGCTGCACGCCAAGTTCGGTCACCTGCCGTTCGAGCGGCTCTTCGATGCGGCGATCGGCTACGGTCGCAACGGTTTTGTGGTTTCGCCGACGGTCGCATCGCAGTGGACCGCACAGGTGCCGCTGTTCGAGTCACAGCCAGGCTTCGCCGAGACGTTCCTGCCCGGCGGTCGTGCGCCGAAGCCGGGCGAGCTGGTCGTCTTTCCCGACCATGCGACCACCTTGGAGCAGATCGCCGCAACCAAGGGCGAGGCGTTTTATCGCGGAACGTTAGCGGCCAAACTCGAAGCACACGCGACGGCCAACGGCGGTGCCCTGCGCGCCAGCGACCTCGCCGCTCATCACGCCGACTGGGTCGACACCATCGAGGGCGGCTACCACGGATACCGTGTCCACGAGATTCCGCCCAACGGTCAGGGCATCGTCGCGCTGATAGCTTTGGGAATCCTCGAGCACTTCGACATGGCCTCGCTCACACCGGATTCCGCCGACAGTGTGCATCTGCAGGTCGAGGCGGTGAAGCTGGCGTTCGCCGACGCGGAGGCTTATGTCGCCGACATCGGCCACATGACGCTGCGTCCAGAACAGCTGCTCGACGAGGAGTACCTGCAGCAGCGGGCGGCGCTGATCGATCGCAACCGGGCCAAGCCGGTGTCCGCCGGGATACCACGCGGGGGCACCGTGTATCTCACCGCAGCCGACGCCGCGGGGATGATGGTGTCGATGATTCAGTCGAACTATCTGGGATTCGGCTCCGGGGTGGTGGTGCCAGGTACCGGCATCTCACTGCAAAACCGGGGCGCGGGATTTGTTGCGACGCGGGGACATCCGAACCAGGTGGGCCCGAACAAGCGTCCTTACCACACCATCATTCCAGGTTTTCTGACGAAAGACGGAGCACCGGTGCTGAGTTTCGGTGTGATGGGCGGGCAGATGCAACCCCAAGGCCACGTGCAGGTGCTGGTGCGTGTGGTAGATCACGCGCAGAACCCCCAGGCTGCCTGCGACGGCCCGAGGTTTCGCTGGGTGCAGGGCACTCAGGTGCACTTCGAGCGCGGGTTCCCGGAGTCAACGCTCGACGAGCTTCGCCGGCGCGGCCACCAGCTGACTGTCATCGCCGACCCGAGCGAATTCGGCAGTTGCCAGGCTATTTGGCGCCTCGATGATGGTTACCTTGCCGTCAGTGATCCCCGCCGGGACGGTCAAGCCGCCGGCTTCTAGACGTGAACGCCGCCCTCTGCGGCCGCCAACGCGATATCAGAGCGAAAAAAACTGCCCGGCAATCGGATTGACTTCAGCAGGTCATAGGCGGCGCTGCGAGCCGCGATGAGGTCGGTCCCGGTGCCCACAACCGAGAGCACTCGACCACCCGACGACACGATCACACCGTCATCGCGCCGTGCGGTTCCGGCGTGCAATATTCCATCGGCTTCTGAGCCGATGACGACGTCACCGAGCCGCGGCCGGCCCGGATAGTTCTCCGCTGCCAACACCACTGTCACTGCCGCGCCGTCGTGCCAGCGCAACGGACTGAAGTCGCGTAGTGCACCGGTTGCGGTCGCATACAGCAGCTGCCCGAGCGGCGACTTCAGCAGTGCCAGCACCGACTGTGTCTCAGGATCCCCGAAGCGGCAATTGAATTCGATGACTGCCGGCCCTTTTGCGGTTATCGCGAGCCCGGCGTACAGCAACCCAGAAAACGGACAGCCGCGTTGAACAAGCTCAGCCGCAACCGGTTCCAGGATCTCGCTGACCATGGCATGGCAGGTATCGGCGGGTAACCACGGCAGTGGGGCGTAGGCTCCCATACCGCCGGTGTTGGGTCCGGTGTCGCCATCGCCAACCCGCTTGAAGTCTTGCGCCGGCAACAGCGGGACCACGGTTTCGCCGTCAACCAGGCAAAACAGCGAGACCTCCGGTCCATCCAAAAAAGACTCCAGCAGCACCGGATGGCCAGCGTCGAGCAGAGCGGCGGCGTGCACTCGCGCGGCGTCGCGGTCCGGCGTCACCACCACACCCTTGCCCGCGGCCAGCCGGTCGTCTTTCACTACCCAGGCCGGCTCGCCGGCGGCCGGTCCAAACCGGTCCAGCGCCGAATCCAACCGCGCCGGGTTGTCGACGATCTCGCTGGTCGCGGTGCGCACCCGGGCGGCGGTCATCACGTCCTTGGCAAAAGCTTTGGAGCCCTCGATGCGGGCCGCTGCCTTGCTCGGCCCGAAGCAGGCGACGCCGGCGTCGCGTACGGCGTCTGCGACTCCCAGTACCAGCGGAACCTCGGGGCCGATGACCACCAGGTCCGAGTGCACTTGTTGGGCCAGCGCGACGACGTCGTCAGCGGCGGTGATGTCGACCGAGTGCTGATCGGCGATCAGGGCGGTGCCCGCGTTACCGGGAGCGATGGCCAGGGCTTCAACCTGCGGATCCTGATTCAACGCCGTCAGCAGTGCATGTTCGCGGGCTCCGGAGCCAATGACCAGGACGCGCACGACGTCACCTTAGCGGGCTGGTTGCGGTGTTCAGGGAGCTAGTCGGTCGGCTTGCCGGTGTGCATTTTCACGGCCTGGTCGACGTTGGCCTTCTTATCCTCTTCAGCGCCTTTTTTCGCCGCCTTGCGGCGCTTGGCCACAACCGCATCGACCGCGCCGTTGAGCGCTGACCCCAGCGGAAAACCGAGGTAATGGGTGAGGAAGACGGCCGTCTCCTTCAGCTCGACCTCGGTCAGTTCGCCGTTGAGTAGTGCGGCGTTGATTTGTAGCTCAGCCAGGTCGCGATTCCCGATCGCGGTCACCGCCGTCAACGTCATGAGGCGCTTGTCGCGCATCGACAATCCCGGTCGGGTCCATACTGTGCCGAACAAGTGATCGACGGTCAGATCGAAGTACGCATCGCCCTCTACGTTCGGCATCTCCCACCCGTAGACCTCGTTCATCTTTTCAAGGCCCTTGCGGCGCAGCTCATCCATGGTCACTCCTTGGCGGTCGACTCGGTGTGCGGAACGCCGAGGCCCTCGGCCAACCGTTCGAGCGCGACCTCCGCCAAGGTCAACTCGACCGACACCGCCTGCCCGAAAGCCAGCGCCAGGCTCAAATCCTTCTCCCCCAGGCCACGGGTATGCAAGAAAGGTTCGTAGAGAAAATGTCCCCGCTCAAGCGGTTTCATGTCGTCGCGGACCATGATTGCCCCGGGTCCGCCAGTGAGTGCGTCAGTGTGCCGCACTACCCGGCCCAAAGCCTGCAGGTCCAGCCCCGCAGCCTCGGCCAATTTCATCGCTTCGCATGCGGCTGCATAGGATGTGAACGTCAACATGTTGCGCGCCAGCTTCATTCGTGTGCCCGCGCCCGGCTCACCGGCATGAATCACCAGCGACGCCCACTGCTTGAACACCGGCTTGACCCGTTCGTACACCACCCGCTCGGCACCTACCATGGTAGCCAGTTCGGCCTTGGCGGCCGCTGCGGCGCCACCGCTGACCGGCGCATCGACGATGTGAATACCCTGCGGTTCAAGCTTTTCAGCCAGCTCGACCGCAGTGGTGTCGCTGATGGTGGAGTGGATCGCGATGACCGTGCCGGGTTTCACGCTAGGGACAAGTTCGTTGACGACGTCGCGGACTTGGTCATCGTCGAGAACGGTGACGCTGATGACATCGGCTCCGGCGACGTCGGCCACATTGTCTGCCAGCGTGGCGCCGGCTTCGGCCAGCGGTGTCATCGCTTCGGTGCGGATATCGAAGACCGTCACGCCACCAGGCCAGGCCACCAACCGTTTTGCCATCGGCGCCCCCATTTTGCCTAAGCCGATGTAACCGAGGCGCAGCTGTTGAGTCATGAGCGAATGATCTGTCCGCCGTCGACGTTGAAGATCTGACCGGTGATCCACGACGCCTCATCGGACAGCAGGAAAAGGCACATCCCCACCAGGTCTGCCGGCGTGCCCATCCGGGACAGCGGAAGTCCCTTGACAATATCGTGAACTATTTCTTGCGGCGTGGTGGTGCGATTGGCTTCGGTGTCGATGGGGCCGGGCGCAATCGCGTTGATCCGGACGTTCTGCCCAGCCAATTCGCGCGAAAGCTGTTGAGTGAGGCCATTGATACCAACTTTTGCCAGTCCGTAGAAATTCGAGTACAGCCACGCAGCGGTCGATGACTGATTGACTATCGCGCCGCCGCCACGCTTGGCCATCTTCTTGTACACCGCACGGCTGCACCACAGTGCGCCGTCGAGGTTCACACTCATGAACTTCTTGTAGTACTCGGGGTCAACGGTCAGCAGGAAATCCAGCTTCATCCCGCCGAATATCGCGGCGTTGTTGATCAGGTAGTCGATACCGCCGAACTCGGCCAGCGTGCGATCGGCCATCGCCTTGGCCGAGGCTGGATCGGATACGTCGACGGGAACGCTGATCGCTGTACCGCCGTCGGCGACGATCTGCTTGGCTACCGCGTCAGCTGCTTCGGTTTTGATATCGGCCACTACCACCGCCGCCCGCTCCTGCGCCAGCGCTTCGGCGTAGGCCTGACCGATACCGCCGCCGGACCCGGTGACAATGGCGACTTTGTTCTCGAATCGCCCCATGCTTTTCCTCTCCGTCCGGCTGGCCACTACTGGTCGCCCACTCAGAGAGCGGTCGCAACGAGCTTGGTTTCCAGGTACTCCTCGAAACCCGCCAGGCCCATTTCCCGGCCGTTACCTGATTGTTTGTAGCCCCCAAACGGTGCGTCCGCGGAGTACCAGACGCCGCCGTTGACGTTGACGGTGCCGACTCGCAGGCGCGACGCAACCTTGGCCGCGTGTTCGGGATCAGCGCTCATCACGGTGCCCGACAACCCGTATGGCGAGTCGTTGGCGATCCGCACCGCATCGTCGTCGCCGTCGTGGGCGATCACGGTGAGCACCGGGCCGAAGATTTCTTCCCGCGCGGGTCGCGCTTCGTTGGTGAGTCCGGCGATCACGGTCGGCTCGATGAAAAAGCCGGTGGGCTTGTCCGCCGGCCTGCCGCCGCCGCAGGCGAAGGTGCCACCCTCGGCGATCGCCAGGTCCAGGTAGCGCTGTACCCGGTCGCGTTGCCGCTCGGAGATCAGTGGTCCGCACACAGTGCCGGGATCGGCCGGATCACCGGGCTTGATCGACGACATCGTGGCAGCCGCGGTGGCGACTGCCTCGTCATAGCGGTTCCGTGGCACCACCAGCCGAGTGGTGATTGCACACCCCTGCCCGGCGTGCACGCATGCCGAGAACGCCGAAACGGCTGCCGCGCTAGCCAGATCGGCATCATCGAGCACCAAGAACGCCGACTTACCGCCCAGTTCCAGGAACACTTTCTTGATCGTGGCGGCCGCATCCGCCATGACGCTACGGCCGGTGGCGGTCGAACCGGTGAAGGTGATCATGTCGACTCGCGGATCCTTTGCCAACTGTGCGCCCAGGCTGTGATCGTCGGATGTCACGATGTTGACTACGCCGGGCGGGAAGTCGGTGCGCTCGACGATGAGCTCGCCCAAAATCGCCGCACACCACGGTGTGTCGGGAGCGGGTTTGAGAACGACGGTGTTGCCGGCGGCCAGTGCCGGGCCTAGTTTGGCGAGATTGATCTGGTGCGGAAAGTTCCACGGCGTAATCGCGCCGACGACGCCGACGGCTTCTCGCATAATCGTGCGGCGGGTGCGAATGCCAAGCGGCGACGCCTCACCCAAGTCCTGAGTCCAGGGATAGTTCTCGGCCGTGTCGGCCGAGAAAGACAGGTCGTCGATCGGTCCCTCGAGCTGGGCGCTGGCGGTCAGCAGGCGGGGGGCACCCACTTCGGAAATGGTGATCTCGCGCAGCTCCTCGACGTGTTCACGCAGAGCGTCCCGCAGCTGTCGCACGCACCGTGCCCGCAGCCCGGTATTCCGCGACCAGTCCGTTACGTCGAAGGCTCGCCGAGCAGCGTCGATCGCCCGGCTCATGTCCTCCGCGGTGGCGTTGGCGGCCGCTCCCAGCACCTCCTCGGTGGCCGGATTAATGGTGGCGAAGGTGCCCGCGCTGCCGGCCGACAGCTTGCCATCGATCAGCTGTGCACTTACGCCGTCAGCCAATAGCGCCATCTCATGCTCCCGCCTGGTACTACCCGCGATGGTAGACACTTGTCCGGAATGCTGCAGTTGCACCATAGCTGCCTGGGCGCTGACGCTGCAAGAGGCTGATGTCGGTGCGGCGGTAGGTGACCAAACAAAGATAGCTGAGCAGGCAATTCGCTGTACGGGCTTGCTGACCTTCATGACAATCGGCTAACTTGGACATGTGTCCAGCGATGCAGTGGTCGCAATCACATCATCGAGCGGCCCCACAGCCGAGGTGCCGCGCAATCGCAGGCAACAGGAGACTTTCCGCAGGGTCTTGGCTGCGGGGGTGGAGACGTTGCGCGAGACGTCTTATGCCGCCCTGACCGTGCGGGCGGTCGCGGCTCGCGCCAAAGTCGCCCCGGCGACCGCCTACACCTATTTTTCGTCGAAGAATCATCTGATCGCCGAGGTGTACCTGGATTTGATTCGGCAAGTCCCCTACTTCACCGATGTCAACGAACCTATGGCAATGCGGGTCGACAAGGCACTGCGACACATGGCGCTGGTGGTCGCCGACGAACCCGAAGTGGCCGCGGCCTGCACGACCGCACTGCTCTCCGGCAGCGCCGACCCAGCGGTTCGCGCCGTCCGCGACCGAATCGGCGCGGAGATTCACCGCCGCATCACCTCGGCAATCGGACCGGACGCTGATCCGCGCACCATTTCGGCGCTGGAGATGACGTTCTTCGGCGCGCTGGTCAACGCTGCCAGCGGGGCTTTCACCTACCGCCAGATCGCCGACCGGCTGGGTTACGTCGTCGGCCTTGTCCTGCCTCGTGACCAGAGAGCCAAATAATGACCGTGCGTGTCGGCGACCGACCCGACGAATTGGTGCTCGACCCGTATGACTACGACTTTCACGAAGACCCGTATCCGTACTACCGCCGGCTGCGCGACGAAGCCCCGCTGTACCGAAATGACGAACTGAAGTTTTGGGCGTTGTCGCGGCACGGCGACGTGCTGCAGGGCTTTCGTAATAGCACCGCGCTGTCCAATGCCTTCGGCGTATCGCTGGATCCGATTTCCCGAAATGCGGACGCCCACAAGATCATGTCGTTTCTGGCCATGGACGATCCCGGCCATCTACGGTTGCGCACGTTGGTGTCCAAAGGCTTCACTCCGCGGCGGATACGTGGGCTTGAGCCTCGGGTCCGCGATTTGGCACGCGCGCATCTGGCCACCGCCCTGGATTATGGAACGTTCGATTTTGTCGGCGCATTCGCCGGTAAGTTGCCGATGGACGTCATCTCTGAACTGATGGGTGTTCCCGCTTCCGACCGGGTCCGGATTCGGGCCCTGGCCGACGGGGTCATGCATCGCGAAGACGGCGTGGCCGACGTTCCGGCATCGGCCATCCAGGCGTCGGTGGAGTTGATGACCTACTACGCCGAACTCATCGGCGAATTCCGCAAACGGCCGGGCGACAACCTGACCTCGGCGCTGCTGGAGGCAGAAGTCGAAGGCGACCGGCTTACGGACGCCGAGATCTTGGCTTTCCTGTTCCTCATGGTGATCGCCGGCAACGAGACGACCACCAAATTACTTGCCAACGCCGCTTATTGGGGCGCTCGCAATCCCGACCAGCTGGGTCCGGTGTTCGCCGATCACTCCCGAGTCCCGTTGTGGGTCGAGGAAACACTGCGTTACGACACCTCCAGCCAGATCCTGGCCCGCACAGTCGCTGCAGACCTCACGATGTACGACACCACCATTCCCCGCGGTGATGTACTGCTGTTGCTGCCTGGTTCGGCTAACCGCGACGACCGGGTCTTCGACGGCGCTGACGACTACCGTATCGGACGCGAGATCGGTTCCAAGCTGGTCAGTTTCGGTAGCGGCGCGCACTTTTGTCTGGGAGCCCACCTGGCCCGGATGGAAGCCCAAGTCGCACTGACCGAGCTAGTCGGCCGCATCAGGGGGTACGCAGTAGATGAGACCAATGCCGTGCGCGTGCATTCCAGCAACGTGCGCGGATTCGCCTCCCTCCCCATCACCGTGGAGACCAGGTAATGCCGCGCTTCCAACCACATCCGGCGCGCCGGCCCGCCATCATCGCCGGCGCATCCTCGGGTATCGGTGCGGCCACCGCGATCGAACTGGCCGGTCGTGGGTTCCCAGTCGCGCTGGGCGCCCGCCGCGTCGAGAAGTGTCAGGAACTGGCCGACCAGATCACCGGGCACGGCGGCGAGGCCGTCGCCCTGCACCTCGACGTCACCGAATCCGAGTCAGTCAAAGCGTTTGTGCACCAAGCAAGCGAACGGCTCGGTGAGATTGAGTTGCTGGTGACCGGCGCGGGTGACACCTTCTTCGGCCGGCTGCACGAGATCAGCACAGACATTTTCGAATCTCAGGTGCAGATCCACCTGATTGGCGCCAATCGACTGGCCGGCGCGGTCATTCCGGGAATGCTGAAACGTCAACGCGGTGACCTCATTTTCGTCGGATCCGATGTCGCACTGCGCCAGCGTCCGCACATGGGTGCCTATGGGGCGGCCAAGGCCGCGCTGGTTGCCATGGTCACCAACCTGCAAATGGAACTCGAAGGAACCGGTGTGCGCGCCTCGATCGTGCATCCGGGCCCGACGAAGACCGGTATGGGCTGGAGTATGCCTCCCGAATCGATCGGCCCCATGCTCGAAGACTGGGCAAAGTGGGGCCAAGCCCGCCACGACTACTTCCTGCGCGCTTCGGACCTCGCCAGAGCAATCGCATTCGTCGCCGAGACGCCGCGGGGCGGATTCGTCACGTCGATGGAGATCCAACCCGAGGCGCCGCTGTCGAGCGCGCCGGTAGAACGCCAGCAACTGAAGTACCCGGAGGAACCGTGACAAGTCAGGAATTGAAGGCTGTTCCGCGGGTCTCGGGCGGACACGAACAGCACGGTCACCTCGAGGAATTCCGCACCGACCCGATCGGACTGATGCAACGGGTCCGCACCGAGTGCGGTGACGTCGGCTGGTTCCAGCTGGCCGGCAAGCAGGTCGTCTTGCTCTCCGGCGCGCAGGCCAATGAGTTCTTCTTCCGGTCCAGTGATGACGATCTCGATCAGGCCGAGGCATACCCGTTCATGACGCCGATCTTCGGCAAGGGGGTGGTGTTCGACGCCAGTCCCGAACGCCGCAAGGAGATGCTGCACAACTCCGCGCTGCGCGGCGAGCACATGAAGAGCCACGCCACGACGATCGAGCGCGAAGTCCACCGCATGATCGAAAGTTGGGGAGACGTCGGCGAAATCGATCTACTGGACTTCTTCGCCGAGCTGACCATCTACACGTCGACGGCATGCCTGATCGGTCCTAAGTTTCGTGACCAGCTCGACTCGCGATTTGCGCACTTCTACCACGAACTCGAGCGCGGCACCGACCCGTTGTGCTACGTAGACCCATATCTGCCGATCGAAAGCTTCCACCGTCGCGACGAGGCTCGAAAACAGTTGGTGGCGTTGGTCCAAGAGATCATGGATCAGCGCATCGCCAACCCGCCCGCGGAGAAGCGCGACCGTGACATGCTCGACGTGCTGGTGTCAATCACCGATGACGAAGACAACCCCCGGTTCTCGGCCGACGAAATCACCGGAATGTTCATCTCGTTGATGTTCGCCGGGCATCACACCAGCTCGGGCACATCAGCGTGGACGCTGATCGAGTTGATGCGTCATCCCAAGACCCACACCGAGGTGATCCGAGAACTCGACGAGCTCTACGCCGATGGGCAAGCGGTCAGCTTTCACGCACTACGCCAGATCCCGAAACTGGAGAATGTCCTCAAAGAAACGCTACGGCTGCATCCGCCGCTGATCATCTTGATGCGCGTGGCTCAAGGCGAGTTCGAGGTTGAGGGCCACCCGATCCACCAAGGCGACTTCGTCGCAGCCTCGCCGGCGATCTCCAACCGCATACCCGAGGACTTTCCCGAGCCTGATGACTTCGTGCCCGAACGTTACGAGCAGCCACGCCAGGAAGACCTGATCAACCGGTGGACCTGGATCCCGTTCGGGGCGGGTCGTCACCGCTGCGTGGGTGCGGCCTTCGCCACGATGCAGATCAAGGCAATCTTCTCGGTTCTGTTGCGCGAATACGACTTCCAGATGCTGCAGCAGTCGGACAGCTACCGCAATGACCATTCCAAGATGGTGGTGCAGCTGGCGAGGCCGGCCAAAGTGCGCTACCAGCGCCGCATCAGGAACTGATATGGGTTACCGCGTTGAAGTCGACCTGGTGTTGTGCCAGGGACACGCGATGTGCGAGCTCGAGGCGCCCGACTACTTTCGGGTGCCCAAGCGGGGCCAGGTCGAAATCCTCGACGCCGACCCGCCCGAGGAGGCCCGCCCGGAGATCGAGCAAGCCGTGTGGGCGTGCCCCACTCAAGCCCTGTCCATCCACGAGGAAGAAGAATGACGATGGCCGAAGGATCTGGTTTCAGCCGATCAGAGCTCGAGGAGTGGGTGCAGTCTTGGCTGCAAGCCAATAAGGATTGCGAGAAGGCGGGTGACTGGAAGCCGCTGGCGGACTTTTACGCCGCCGAGGCCACCTACGGCTGGAACATCGGACCCAAAGAAGACGTGATGTGCCTCGGCATCGAGGAGATCCGCGACATCGCGCTGGGCCTGGAGATGCAGGGTCTGGAGAATTGGCAGTACCCCTACCAGAAGGTCATCATCGACGATCGGCAAGGCGAGATCGTCGGCTTCTGGAAGCAGGTCGTCGTTGACGGCGACGGCGGTCGACAGGAGATCTACGGCATCGGCGGCAGCTGGTTCCGGCTCAACGCCGACAAACTCATTGAATGGCAGCGCGACTTCTTCGACTTCGGCCACGTCCAAGCCCTGTACCTGGATCTGATGAAGGCCGGCAAGTTGTCCAAGGGGATGCAGCAGCGGATCGAGCGCAGCCTTGCCGGTGAAAAGCTGCCCGGCTACTACCCGCTGGGCAAGGCGCCGGTCCCGATCTGGTGAGTTCAGTGCACCAGCCAACCAAGCACTTGTTTTGTGGCACGCGCTATGCTGGCGCGACGGCGGTGCTCTGTGGCACCGGTCACAAATACTGCCAGGCAGAACGGGTCAGGCGGTCTCGCTTCAACGGTGAAATGGGGTCAGGTCGAACGTGAAGACAAAAGGCGCACTGATCTGGGAGTTCAACCAGCCATGGTCGATCGAGGAAATTGAGATCGGCGACCCCCACAAGCACGAAGTCAAAATCCAGATGGAAGCCGCGGGCATGTGTCACTCCGACCACCACCTGGTCACCGGTGGCATTCCGATGGCCGGTTTTCCGGTGCTCGGCGGACATGAGGGAGCCGGCATCGTCACCGACGTGGGGGAAGGGGTAGAGGGCATCGCCCCGGGCGATCACGTGGTCCTGTCCTTCATCCCGTCGTGCGGACGGTGTCCGAGCTGTCAGGCCGGGATGCGGAACCTGTGCGACCTCGGGGCTGGCCTGCTGGGCGGCGCCTCGGTCAGCGACGGAACCTTCCGCATCCAGGCGCGCGGCCAGAACGTGTTCCCGATGACGCTGCTGGGCACATTCTCGCCGTACATGGTCGTCCACGAAAGCTCAGTGGTAAAGATCGACCCGTCGGTTCCCTTTGAAGTCGCCTGCCTGGTGGGCTGTGGCGTGACCACCGGTTACGGCTCGGCCACGCGCACCGCCGACATCCGCCCCGGCGACGACGTCGCCGTTATCGGTGTCGGTGGTGTCGGCATGTCGGCATTGCAAGGTGCGGTTAGCGCCGGGGCCCGCTACATCTTCGCCATCGACCCGGTCGAATGGAAACGCGACCAAGCACTGAAATTCGGTGCAACGCATGTCTATTCAGACTTAGAGGCAGCGCTGATGGGTATCGCCGAGGTTACCTACGGCTTGATGGCCAAAAAGGTCATCGTCACCGTCGGCGAACTCAAGGGCGCCGATGTCGATAATTACCTGAACCTGACCTCCAAAGGAGGCACCTGCGTGCTGACCGCCATCGGGAGCCTGCTGGACACTCAGGTGACGCTGAACCTGGCGATGTTGACCCTCATGCAGAAAAACTTGCAAGGCACCATCTTCGGTGGCGGCAATCCCCAGTACGACATCCCACAGCTGCTGTCGATGTACACAGCCGGCAAGCTGAACCTCGACGACATGATCACCCGGCAATACAAGCTGGAGCAACTCAATGACGGCTACCAAGACATGCTGGACGGCAAGAACATTCGCGGCGTGATCCGCTATACCGACGACGACCGGTAGCCCATGTCGCCGGTGACCAGCCCGCTGCGTATTTTTCAGGTGGCGTCCGGCAACGTCGGTACCGAGATGATCAAACGTATCGCCGCAAATCCAGACCTCGAATTGGTTGGGCTGCATTGCTATTCGCCGGACAAGCTGCACCAGGATGCCGGCGAGATCGCCGGCATCGGACCTATCGGCGTGACCGCCACCGCAACGGTCGACGAGATCATCGCCGCCCGCCCACACTGCGTGACCTTTCACGGCGTTTGGCCGGATCTGGCGCTCTACAAGCAGCTGCTTGAAGCCGGGATCAACATTGTCACGACCGCCGACTGGGTCACCGGGCATCATCGAGACGCCAACCACCGCTTGGCCGACGGCCGTACCGAATCGGAGGTGCTGCAGGACGCCTGCCTGTACGGGCAGTCGACGTTCTACGGAACCGGGATGAATCCCGGCCTCGCGCAGATCCTCACGATCGTCCACAGCGCGGATGTCGCAGACATCGAGAACGTGACCTGCATCGAGTCGGTTGACGTCTCCTGTCACCACTCCGCGCCGACATGGGCCAACTGTGGTTTCGGCCGACCCGTCGACGACCCAGAGGTGCCCCGGATGCTGGAGCTGGGCACCCGGGTCTTCGAAGACGGGGTGCGGCTGATGGCCGACTGTCTCGACATCGTGCTGGACGAGGTTCGGTTCAGCTACGAACTCGGTGCCTGCACCAAGGACGTGGATCTGGGCTGGTACCAACTGCCTACCGGCTCGGTGGGCGGCGCGGCGTTTCAATACGTCGGCACGGTCGGTGGAACACCCCGGGTGGAACTGCACCTGGAATGGCAGATGACGTCCTACACGCAGCCGCACTGGGACATTCAGGGCTGCTATATCACCAGCATCCAGGGCGATCCCTGCATCTACAGCAAGCACCTGATCCTTCCCAAGCCAGGCACCGACTTTTCGACTGCCCAGGCCTTCGCGGCGATCGGCATGACCGTCACCGGCATGCCTGCTCTCAATGCAATCCGGGCGGTCGTCGAAGCGCCGCCCGGTGTGATCACCAGTGCCGACCTTCCGCTGCGGGCATTCGCTGGGCATTTCGCTCGGCCCGCCCGCGGTAACGCGGTGCGGTGAGCACATTTCCTCATCTCCTGCAGCCCGGGCGTATCGGCGCCATGCGGGTGCGCAACCGGCTGGTGATGTCGCCGATGGAGACCATGTACGGCACCCCGGACGGCCTGCCATCGCGGCGGACCCGTGACTACTTCGCCGCCCGCGCCGAAGGCGGTGTCGGGCTGATCACCCTGGGCGCGACCGGCATTGATCACCGGCACCCCGAAACACCTGGTGGTCTGCACATCGGCACCGATGATTCGGTCGCCGCACACCGCGCACTCGTGGAGGTGGTGCACGAGCACGGCGCCAAGATCCAGCCGCAGATAGTGCACGCCGGACCAGACGGTCTGGGACCGGAGATGCATGGCGTGACGTCGCTTGGCCCGTCGGTGATTCCGTCGTATCTGACCGGGCGTCCATCGGCCGAAATCAGCAGCCGGCAGCTCATCGAAGTGTTGGACCTGTTCAAAACGGCGGTGCGTCGCGCCGCTGAGGCCGGCTATGACGGCATCGAGCTGCATGCCGCACACGGCTATATGCTTCTAGGTTCCTTCCTTGCCCCGCAACGCAACCGACGCACCGATGACTACCGAGGCGATTCGGTGCGCGGCCGGATCCGGATGGTGTTGGAGACGCTGGCGGCGATCCGCTCCGAAATCGGCGACGCTTTGCCGATCACGCTGCGCATCTCCGGTTACGAGCGGGTGGCCGGCGGTCGGCCGATTCACGAAACTGCCCAAGTTGCTCCGCAACTGGCGGCTGCCGGCGTCAACGCTTTCCACGTCAGTGGTGGTGTGATCGACCGGCTGGTCACCGGGATGGTCAATGGCGCTGATGACGGTGATGCACTCAACGTCGGCGCCGCCGCGGCGGTCAAGCAGGCCGTCGACGTTCCGGTCATTGCCGTCGGCCGCATTCACGACCCGGAACGCGCCGAGCAGATCTTGGCCGACGGCCGCGCCGACTTCATCGCGATGGGCCGGCCACTATTGGCCGACCCTGAGCTGCCGCGAAAACTCATGACCGGACGGTCACATCGCGTCCGCCGATGCATCTCGTGTGAAAACTGCATCGACGCGATGGAGCAGCGGTTCTCGGTTGACTGTGCGGTCAACCCCCGCACCGGCAAAGAACGGGAATTGGCCACGCACCGCAGCTCGCGCCGCAAACGCGTGGTGATAATCGGCGGCGGCCCGGCCGGTCTGGAGGCCGCGCGGGTGGCTGCGGAACGGGGACACCAGGTCACGCTTTTCGAGCGGGGCGCCCAGCTTGGCGGCGCCTTGCGCTGGGCCTGCGTGCTGCATCCGGAAAACGAACCGTTTCTGAACTACCTACGGAATGAGATCAAGAATGCCGGCGCGACAGTGCATCTCGGACATAACGTCTCGGCAGGTGAGGTGGTGCAACTCGCACCCGAGGGGGTCGTGGTCGCCACCGGTGCCCGGGTAGTGATTTCGCAACAGATCCCGGGCATCGAGCGCCCGCATGTGCACAGCGGGCCCGGCATCCGTGAGCTGCTGGCCGGGCGTGCTGATTCGAAAGACCCGGCCTGGCAGCGGCTGAGTGCCCGCCTGCTCAGCGGTTGGGGCCAGCGGTTGGCACAGCCTGCCACGGTGCGCTCGGCCACCCGCGCCTGGATGCCGTTGGGTCGGCGCGTCGCCATCATCGGCGGTGACCTGGTGGCAATTGAACTCGCCGAATTTCTGGGTAGCCGGGGCCGTTTGGTGTCGGTATTGGAATCGGGCAAAGTGATCGCACCAGAAGTAGGCAACAAGCGCAGAACCGAGCACATGGATCGGCTCGATCGCCGTGGTGTCACTGTCCACGTCCGTGCTCACGTCGAGCAAATCACCGCTGACGGTGTGGATTTCATTCCCGCCGGCGGAACAGCACGTCACCTGGCGGCCGACAATGTGGTAGTGGCCGGAACACCAGAACCCGACACCGGACTGTTCGACACGCTGGTGGCCGCCTTACCCGACGCCGCCGTGCACGCCGCCGGCGACTGCTGTGGCATCGGCCTGATCCGCAAAGCCACCGAAGACGGCGCCCGTGCCGCCTGTGCAATCTAACGAGAGGAACAACACCATGTCTCAGGAGACCATCCACCAATCGCCGGCGCTCACCGCATCACACTCGTCGTGGCGGTGCGTTCAGGCCCGCGACCGCGAGGGTTGGCTGGCGCTGATGGCCGACGACATCGTCATCGAGGACCCGATCGGCAAGTCCGTCACCAATCCTGACGGCAACGGTATCCGCGGGAAAGACGCCGTCGCGGCTTTCTTCGACAGCAACATCGCCGTCAACCGGCTCAGGGTCACCTGCGAGGAGACCTTCCCGTCCAGCTCGCCTAACGAGATCGCCCATACCCTGGTGCTGGACAGCAGGTTCGACAACGGAATCACCAGTTCAGTGCGGGGCGTTTTCACTTACCGCGTCGACGACGACGGGCTGATCACCAATCTGCGCGGCTACTGGAACCTTGACGCGATGATTTTCGGCAAGGACGAGTGAGCTCATCTGGTCCACAGCTGCTGGCCGGGCGTGGCGCCGTCGTCGTCGGCGGCTCCCGAGGCATCGGTGCGGCGGTGGCCGCCCAGCTTGCGGCACACGGCGCCGCTGTGCTGGTCAACGGCCGAGATGGCGACGCGGCGGCCCACACCGCAGCCAAAATTTCCGCTAAGGGCGGCCGGGCGCTGGCGCACCCAGGATCCCCGTCAGATGAGCGACGCGCGAATGCCCTTGTCGACAGGTGCATTCGCGAGTTCGGCGGTATCGACATCCTGGTGAACTGTGCGGGTATCGCCGAGCCGTTGGGCTCGTCCATTCTCGACATCAGCTCCGCGCAGTTCCAAGAACTGCTGGAGGCGCATCTCGGCACGGTGTTCGAAACCTGCCGCGCAGCTGCACCCAGGATGGTGGCCCAGCGGGGTGGCAGCATCGTCAACACCGGATCCTCCGCCTTCCTCGGCGATTACGGCGGCACCGGTTATCCCGCCGGGAAGGGCGCCGTCTACAGCCTGACCATGGCGGTTGCGGCCGAACTCAAACAGCACCACGTGCGCGCCAACGTCGTATGCCCGGGCGCCAAGACTCGGCTGTGCACCGGACCGGAGTACGAGAAGCACATCACCGATCTGTACCGCCGCGGGATGCTCGACGAAATGTCGATGCGCGGTTCCCTGGACGCCGCGCCACCGGACTATGTGGCGCCGTTGTACGTCTATCTGGGCAGTGATCTGGCCGAGCATGTGACGGGCCAAACTTTCGTTGCCGCAGGCGGATTCGTAGGCCGGTTTCCGCGCCCCGTTGTCGAACTGCTCGGGTACCGCGATCACCACGACTCACCGCCGTGGTCGGTGCAAGATGTGAGCGACATCGTCGCCGCGCACACCAGGGGCTGACGGCCAACGCCGGCCTTGTCGTGGCCGCGCCATATAATTGACCGCATGGCCACCGTCTTCACCAAGATCATCGAAGGGGAAATCCCGGGTCGGTTCGTCTACGAGGACGACGACACCGTCGCGTTTCTGACGATCGAGCCGATGACACAGGGGCACACGCTGGTGGTGCCGCGCGCCGAGATTGATCAATGGCAAGGCATTGAGCAGGCGGTGTTCGGCCGCATCATGTCGGTGGCGCAACTGATCGGAAAGGCCGTGTGCCGCGCGTTCGAGGCCGATCGCGCCGGGCTGATCATCGCCGGGCTCGAAGTGCCCCACTTGCATGTCCACGTGTTTCCGGCGCGCAACCTCAGCGACTTCGGCTTCGCCAATGTCGACCGGAATCCGTCGCAAGAATCACTGGACGAAGCCCAAGGGAAAATCAAAGAGGCGCTAGCGCAATTGCGTTGACTCAACCATCTGGGCGGGCACGTCCGTGATACGCGGCAAGCTCACATGGAAGCAACAGCCGTCGCCGGGCGCAGTGTCCACTGTGACCGTGCCGCCGTGGGCGTATACGAGCGAGTCGACGATCGACAGACCTAAACCTGTGCCGCCGCTGCTGCGCGTCCGTGACGAGTCGGTGCGGTAGAACCGTTCGAAAACCCGCGACGCGTCCTCCTGCTTCATGCCGGGGCCCTTGTCGGCGACTTCAAGCACCGCGTTGTCGCCGTCGGTGCCGACCCGCACGGTGATGTCGGCAGACTCGGGAGTGTGCTGCAACGCATTGGCGACCAGGTTTCCGAGCACCTGACGCAGTCGGGCTTCGTCACCAAGCACCTCGGGGGTGCCCGGACCGTCGAGCACTTCCATAGTGATCGTGCGGCTGGGGGCGATCGACTGCGCGTCATGCACGGCGTCGGTGGCCAGCGCGAGCAGGTCCAGCCGTCGCCGGTCCAGCGGGCGTTGCGCGTCCAGCCGGGCCAGCAGCAACAGATCCTCGACGAGTACACCCATTCGGCGCGACTCGCTTTCGATGCGCGACATCAGCATCTCCACGTCGCGAGCGGCGCCTTGGCGATACAACTCGGCGAAGCCCCGGATGGTGGTCAGCGGCGTACGAAGTTCGTGGCTCGCGTCAGTGATGAACCGGCGCATCCGCTCCTCGGAGTTACGCGCCTTCTCGGCCGACGACTCCGAGGACGCCACCGCGCGCTGTATCTGCGCGAGCATGCCGTTCAGCGCCAACGACAGTCGACCCACCTCGGTGCGCGGATCACGTTCGGGAACGCGGCGGTCAAGCTGACCACCGGCAATCGCCGCCGCGGTCCGTTCGACTTCGATCAACGGTCGCAGGCTGCGGTGTACCACCGCAGACCCCGCGATGCCCACCACCAGCAGTACCGCCGCCCCGATGCCGACCTGCAGCCAAATGAGTGAACGCACCGTGTGCTGAACGTCGGACAGTTCGATGGCCACGGTGATCAGTTCGCCGTGCGGCCCCCGCACCGACATCGCCCGCCATTGCACCTCCGAGCCTTCGACCGATCCGACCGTCGTCGGGTCGGGACCGACGTCGTTGTCAGCCGGCAGAGCGGGTTCGGCATCGCGGTCGTTACCGGCCATCCAGCTGCGACCGTCGCGCGCGATGCCGCGCACGTAGAACTTCGACGGTGGGCGACCCGGATTTGGGCCTTCGTTCGACGGCGGCAGCATCCGGCGCGGCGCCAGTGCCCAGCCACGGGATGCGTCCAGCAGCGTTTGGTCGACGCGGCTGATCAGGCTGTGCCGCAGGATCGAGGTGACCGCAAGGCCGGATGCGGCCAGGCCGCAGGTCACCAGTATCAAGGTGGCGGCCACCAGCCCCACCCGCAGCGGCAGTCCCCCTCCACGGCGCGCCATCTTCGTATCCTTCGCTATGACGCGCTTTCCGGTCGCATCGACCGGTCAGAGTTCATCGTGGTTCTCGCAGGACGTATCCCACACCACGCAAGGTGTGTAGAAGCCGCTTCTCGCCGGTGTCGATCTTGCGGCGCAGATACGACACGTAGGACTCCACGACGTTGACGTCGCCACCGAAGTCGTACCGCCAGACGTGGTCGAGGATCTTGGGCTTGCTCAGCACGGTGCCGGCGTTGATGACGAAATAGCGCAGCAGCGTGAACTCGGTGGGCGACAACGACACCGGCTCGCCGGCCTTCCACACTTCATGGGTGTCCTCGTCGAGTTCGATGTCGGCGAAGGTCAGCCGGGCATTGCGCGGCTCGGTCTTACCTTTGCCGGTGCGGCGCAAAATCACGCGCAGCCGGGCAACGACTTCTTCCAGGCTGAATGGTTTGGTGACGTAGTCATCGCCGCCAAGAGTCAGGCCTGCGATTTTGTCCTGCAGCGAGTCGCGGGCGGTCAAAAACAACGCAGGCGCATCGATGCCGTCAGCGCGCAGGCGACGCAGCACCCCGAAACCGTCCATGCCGGGCATCATCACGTCGAGAATGACCGCGTCCGGCCGAATCTCACGTGCGCGGTCCAGCGCAGCCGGCCCGTTGGTGGCCGTGTGCACCTCGAAGCCCTGAAACTTCAGGCTTACCGAGAGCAACTCGACGATGTTGTCTTCGTCGTCGACGACGAGGACGCGTGCCTCCGGGGTGGTTTGGGTCGCCGCCGCCAGTGCCATCTGTCTATTGCCTCGCACTTTGCTGAAGGTACCCTCTGCGGACCCTGTGTGCTTACTGTGGATTTGTTGGAGACTCGCTCGACGCGGTTTGATCAGCGCGGGCGGCGTCGCCCTTCACGGCCGAATACACTTCGCATATGAACCTCGGCAATAAGGTAGCGGCGCTCGTCACCGCGCCGGCGCGCATCGGCCTGGCCGCCACCGACGCCGGCCTGGATGTGGCGGCTTCAGCTATCGCCTTGGCCAAGCGAACGGTTGCTGAGGTCAGCGGGCAGACGCGACCGAGTTCGGTTGCTCAACTGCTCGGCATCGATGAAACGCTGGTGCGGGCGAACCGGATGGCCAAGCTGCTAGACGACAACGCCCCGTTGGGGCGGGCGTTAGCGACCGACGGGCCGATGGACCGGCTGCTGCGGCCCGGCGGGATGGTTGACATGCTCACCGCGCCGGGCGGTCTGCTGGACCGCTTGACGGCCGAGGGCGGTGGACTCGAGCGGGCACTGAAACCGGGCGGGCTGGTAGATCGACTGGTTGCCGACGACGGCCTGGTCGAGCGGTTGCTAGCTGAAGACGGGTTGGTCGACCGGTTACTTGCCCAGGACGGGGTGGTTGACCGGTTGCTCGCGGAGGGCGGCCTGGTGGACAAGTTGACAGCACGTAATGGGCCACTGGAGCAGCTTGCCGACGTCGCCGACACCCTCAACCGACTGACCCCGGGAATGGAAGCGCTGGCGCCCACCATCGAGACATTGCAGGACGCGGTGATGTCGCTGACTACCATGGTCAATCCGCTGAGCAACATCGCCGATCGCATACCTCTGCCCGGACGCCGGGCATCGCGCCGCTCGGGTCCGCGTGCAGTGCGTTCGCAGCGCGTCGTCGACTACGATCACGCGGGCCCTGACGGCAGCTAAGGCGCTTGTAGTCGACGGCTCGTCGCGAACGTCACGCCAGGGTTGCAGCCGCCGCCCAACGTCACGCCAGCCTGACGCTCGCGATTAGGCTGGCACCGGTTAAGCCGGCCTCCTTAGCTCAGTGGTAGAGCACTGAAACTTTGTTACCTCGGGTTTTTCGGCGAGCGTCACGCTAGCGTGGCAGCGGTCGCCCAGCGTCACGCCAGCTTGACGCTCGCGGCTACGCTGGCAGCTGGCTGTCCCAGTTAGGACAAATGAGCCGCACATTCTCGCGACGATTATTGCTTGCGTCTCCATTGATGTGGTCGACGATCAGCGCCAGGGTCACGCCAATCCACTGGTCCTCGATGCCGCAGATCGCACAGCAACCGCGCTGCTGCTCATAGAGGTAGTCCCGGACATAATGGCCCTGGTAGGACGTGCGACCACAGACTCCGGTGTCGAGCAAGGCCTCTAAGAGCAGACGTCGGCGGTGCGACTTTGGCATGCATTGTCACAGAACACCTTTTAGCCGACGGCCTTCGATATCGACTCGGCAGCCGAGACAGGTCATTGACATAAGACGACGCCATCCCGCCGACAGGTATGGAGCCGCGTGAGAGACTCGAACTCTCGCCATTCGCCTTACAAGGGCGACGCTCTACCAACTGAGCTAACGCGGCCGGGGGCGGCTCGATGAGCCATGACGATTCTACGACGGGGTGATGCCGTTGAAGCTGCGCGCCGACTACATCGGTGGAGCTGCGGACCGGCGTTGTCAGTGTCATCCGGTCGGGCGGCAGGTTGTGAAAGGAGCGCCTGGTAAGCGAGCGGTCGTCAGTTCAATCCTGACAGGGGGCTCTTGCTGTCCTGTTGGATTTGCCCTGCTACCTCATCACGCGCTGCACCGAGGGGAATCTCTTAGGCACTACCGTTGCCGTCGGGCTGGATCTCCAAACGCTCCTCGTGGGCGTGCCGGAACCAACGAATGGGGCCAGCCCCGGTACGTCGGCGGCAGCCGATGGCGCGAAGACCAGGGCAGTGGATGCCAACGCTGCCAGTGCGAAGCTCCGAAGCATCCCTTTCATGCAAACATCGTGTCGGGTTACCCGTTTGCTGCCGGATCCGGAGCCGAGCGTAGTACTCGGCCTCGGCTTCTGTTAAGAGTCGGTTCCTCAATGGTCAGCAGCGGCCGGTGCTCAAATCGCACTCTCGAATTTAAAGCTGCCGATCACTGCTGCGGGACTGGCAGTGAACCGTCCTGGTTGAAGGTAACTGCAACGGTTGTGTCCAGAGTTTGCCCCTCAAGACCCAGGAAGAATTGGTAAAGGTCTACTCCGTCGTACTGGCCGTTGGGCGCGCCGCCGATGATCTCCACCAGCGCGATGTGCGAGTGGGGCGATATCCCGGCAAATTGAAAGATCGTGCCCAGCAGATCCCCACGTGAAATTGTGGAACCCACGCCGAGACCGTCGGGCGTGTCGGTGATGTGGGTGTAAAAGGCGCCCATCATGTCGTTGGGCGCACGCATGAATATCTGCGCACCGAACACCTTACCGCTGTCCGCCGACGGGTCGTGCGGCTGAAACTTGGTGATGTGGGCGTCGAATGCCGCATACACCGACGTCCCTTCGGCGCCGCCGATGTCCATGCCGTATTGGATGTACCAATTCGGGGGCACATGGCCACCCTGGTTGGGGCCACCGAGGCCGCCGGTAAAACCCGACGGGTCCACCGGCGGAGACATATCGATGTCGAAGGCGGCCACGGCGTCAGTCCTTCCGCTACGAGACGCTTTACGTGCGCGTCCCTGCGGGTTGCGGCGCCGGAAACGCAGTACGGACTGAGCATAGGCTCACAAATTCCCACCGGTGCCACTACGCGAAAATGACTTTGTAATTCAGTGGACTAGTTGAATTCGAGCTGAACTGAAGCCTTCGGGGGCGTGACTCCGCACCCGTAGTAGAGCAAGACTTCGATGGAGTAGTCGATTACGCATCCCTCATACCGTGCTCTCGGTTAGCGTCCCCATTGCCGGCCGCGAACCGCCGGCCTTTCCGATCGGAGGACGAGAAACATGACACTGGAATTGGGCGATCACGTCTGGTATTGGCAAGACAACATTTCCACCGCCACCAATGTCCCCCGCGCACAATGGTTTCCCGGCTCCAACCCCGCCGACCCTAACGACTATCTGGGCCATGGTGTAGAGATCTACAACTACGTAATTCATGACGACAACACGATCCTTCGGGGTCAACCGCACCTGACCCACGGCAAAGGCAGTTTCGCGTGGCTCGACAACAACCCGGGCAACATCACCGCGCCGCCTGACGGCACCGACTACGGCCAGTACCCGGGCAAGGTCAATTGGCACAACTTTCTCGTCTTCCCCACCTACGACACCGGATTCGATGCGATCGCCACCCTGCTGCGCGGGCCCGGCTACGCCAACCTGTCGATTCTGGCGGCATTTCAGCGGTACGCCCCGGGGGGCGACGGCGCCAACAACCCCACCACCTACGCCCAAGCGGTCGCCGACGCCGCCGGCGTTGACGTATCCACCACCGTCGGCGACCTCACCGACGACCAGATGCTGGCCATGCAGAACCAGATCCAGAAAGTCGAAGGCACCGTCGAAGGCGACACCTTGACATGGGACGACGCCGACGTACCCGAGGTGATCAGCAGCTTGCTCCCGCAGCAGTAGTCGCCCCGCGATGACACAGCCGGCAGCGCTGTTCACCGTCCCGCACGACGGATCGGCCGATGCGGTCGCGTTCAGCCCCGACTCCAAGCACATTGCCAGCGGCGGCAGCAGCCCCACGATCGACATCCGCGCGGTGGGCGCCGGCCCGCAACACACCATCCCGTCGAAGGGCTTCGTCTCCAGCCTGGCGTTCGCCCCGGACGGCGCTACCATCGCGGTCGGCGACTTCGACACGGTCGCCATCTGGGACGCCGGTACCGGAACCGCGCCGCTGTGGAGCGGTCCGATTCAGGCCGAGCAGTCGGTGAACACCGTGCGGTACACCCCCGACGGCGCATCTGTTATCGCGACGACCGACACGCTGGTGGCGGTGCTCAATGCCAAAACCGGTGCGGTGCTCCGGCAATGGAGCGTCGATGTCCAGATCGCCGACGTCGATCTCGGCACCGACGGCACGCTGCTAGTGGTGTCGATCGACCAGCGCCACGGCGGTGATCACCACAACGCCGGTGCCGCTGTCATTTTCGAGGTGGCCAGCGGCAAAGAGCGACAGCGGTTCACTCCGACCGGCGCGGTGTACGCGGTCGCCTTCGATCCTGACACCACCATGCTGCTCTGCGCCTACGCCGACGATCCCACCGGTGCCTCTGACGCCACCGTCGCATTGTTCAGTCTGAGCAAGGTCGAGTCACCGACAACGCCTGTCAAGCCAGAATGGACTCTGGCCGTCGACGCGATCGGGCTGGCGTTCGGACCGGACAGCGACGACGGGCAGTCCGTCGTCGTCGGTGGCGCCGAAGGGGTCGCCCGTGTTGTGGACAGCAGCACTGGTATCGAACGGTCCCGCGTCGATCACGACGGTGCGGTCACCGACGTCGCGTTCGCACCGAACGGTAAGTGGGCGGCCAGCACTGGCATCGACAACCGGCTGCAAGTGTTCAGCACCACCGCACAGGCCACGCTGTGCGACGTCAGCACCGCCGAGGTGCATGCGATGCGCTTCAGCCCCGACACCCAATATCTGGCGCTCGGGCAGTTCGGCTCTGCTGTGGTCTACGACCTCGGAACTGCCGCGCTGTGAGCCCCGGCGATCTATGGAACAAGGTCACATCGCAGCTGCGCGCCTACGTCGAGCAAAATGTTGTCGCTCTGCTGGCCCAGCTCGAGCCCACCATGACGACCGGCAACGCCCAGCTGGACGGGCGGCTGCTGTCGTTGGTTGCGCCGCCGCCTGGCAACCCGATCACCGACCTACTGGCTGACATCGTCGGAATACTTGGCGCCGGCAGCCAGATACAGCTACACGGGTGGTGCCGCGACCGCAGCACGCTCCGAACAACCATGGGCTGGCAGTGGTCGTTACCGCCGACAACCCCACTCGGATGGCGGTGGCCGCACTCACGCCCGGGGCGAACCCGGGTCAGGCTGTCGTGGACGTCGTCATCAGTCCCGGTCCGCCCATTTCGTTCAACTCCAGTCACGACCCGTGGTCGGGCAACGTCAACGTCGACGCGTCCGGCGGCTGGCAGGCGTCGTCGGGACCAGGAGCGCCGATCGCGCCGCCGGCACCCACCGCCACGATCCACGCCGAGCGCAAAACCCCCGTCAAAGTCGGCATGACCGGCGGTCCGGGCTTTCGATCGGCGGCTTCGCGCTCACCCTCACCGCCAGCCCGTCCGCACCGACCGTCGTGCAGGTCGATCTGACCGACCTGCAGGCGGCCCTGCTGCCCGAGGAAGTCGCCCGCTTGCTCGGTGCCGGCCCGGACGACGGCGCCTCCGACGACGCTGCCGGGCAGCCGGTGACGGTGCTCGCCGATCACGTACACGGCGTACGTTTCGGCGGCGCGGGACTCAACATCGACGTGCCGTTGCGGGTGAAGCTGCCCGCGGTCGAAAGCCACGGAACCCAAATCGGGCTGTCGATAGACGACAGCGGGCTACACCTGCAGCTGACCACCGCCTTGACCGCCACCCTGCCCGGCCTGCCGCTGCGAGCATCTCTCGACCACACCGGCTTTGCGCTACCGCTGCAGTTCCCGGCCGGTGCTCTGCCCGGGCTTGGGGACACCCCCAGCAAGCTCCTCCCGACGGCATCGATGTCGACCTGACGCTGCCGCCGATAACCGGAGCGGGCCTGGTGCGCCACCGGCAAGACGTCTACTCCGGACTGATTTCGGCCGACCTCGGCGTCATCGCGGTGCAGGCCGTCGCCCAGTTCCGCCCGCTAGACAGCGCCGCCCCCACCAGCCTGCTGGTGATGCTCGGGGTGATCTTCCCGCTGCCCGGCATCCAGCTCAGCTTCGGTTTCGCCCTCGACGCCGTCGGCGGGCTGGTCGGCATCAACCACCGTGTCGACGTGGGCGCTCTGCGGCGGCTGGTCAGCGACGGCCACGCCGACCGCGTGCTGTTCCCCGACGACATCAACGACCAGGCTGACGCGGTGATCGACGCGCTGACCAGCGCCTTTCCCACCGCCGCGGGCCGGTTCGTCATCGCGCCGATGATCCGCATCACCTGGGGTGGGCGGATGGTGGCGCTGTCCGGGGCGCTGATCATGGAGGTCCCCGCCCCCGTGCAGGCGCTGATTCTGGGCCGGTTAGTGATTAACGTGCCGACCCGATAGTTCCGCTGATCCACCTGCAGGCCAGTGTGCTCGGCCAATTCGACCCCGGCATCCCCGAATTCGACGTGCTGGTCTCGCTCGCCGGGTCGTGGGTAGTGGGGTTGGCTGTGCGCGGCGAGTGCTACCTGCTGGCACGCGGCGGGCCGGATCCGCAGTTTCTGGTGTCGGCCGGCGGATTCCATCCGCGCTACGTGCGGCCCGCCGGCGTGCCGGCACTCGACCGGCTCGACATGGATTTACGCCCCGGCGGCCTTTTCTCGATGCGTATCAAGGCGTACTTCGCGCTGACATCGACGTCGGTGCAGTTCGGCGGCGACCTGCACCTGCAGGCGGAAATCGCCGGCTGCGGCGTCGAAGGCTGGCTAGGGCTGGACGCGCTGTTCCGCTACGAGCTCAGCTTCTCGTTCGCGGTGCAAATCCACGCCGGCGTGGCGGTGCGGGCGTTCAAACACACACTGGCCAGCGTCGGGCTGTCGTTCACTTTGGAAGGCCCCGCGCCGTGGCACGCCGCTGGCACCGGCAGCGTATCGGTGCTGTTCTGGGACGCCAGCCTCGACTTCGACATCCGCTTCGGGTCACGACCCCCGGCTGTGCCGCCGGCCCGGCCGCTGACCCCATCCCACTGGACCTCACCCAAGTCATCGCCGACCCGAAAGCCTGGATCATCGAGCGGCCTGCGAACGACCGCACCGGTCTGACCTTCACCGACGCCGCGACCGCAGAGATGGCCGCCGGGACCTGGGTGCATCCGGACGCCGCGCTGGTCGTCAGCCAGTCGGTGGTGCCGCTGGGAGTGGTCGTCACTCGCTACGGGCGCCACCGCATCGGAGCGCAGCAATGGGGCCTCACCGCAATTAGCTTCGGCACGCTGACCGACGTTGCCGCCCCCGACAATCCCCCTACCGCGGAGTTCGTGCGCGCGGAGTTCTTCGACCTCACCGACGACGAACAACTCACCGCTCCAGGTCACGCCGTGATGCGCAGCGGTGCGCGCACGAACCTGCGCTCGCTTCAAATCGAGGTCGCACACCGCGTCGACGACAGCTACCAGACCGTCTACGAACCGCCGGCGCCCGCCCGCATACCAACGCGTTGGCACGGCAGATACGCCGACGAGTTCAGCCTGCCCTGGCAAGCCGCCGAGCGGTTGCACCGCTGGCGTACCGACGTGGTAGCCCCGGTCGAGGTGGCCGCCCCCACGTTGCAACAGGTCATCCTGAGCGGCCCACCCATGCAATTGTTCGGGGAGACGCTGGTTCCCGCCGCCGACCAGGCACCGCCGGTGACCGTCATCCCGGCAGTCGATACCTGGCAGTCGCTGCGCGAGCAGGCCCTGCGGCCCGACCCGGCCACCAGGCTGCTGGAAAGCTGGGAAACCCCGTTATGAGCAGCCGCTGGTTCATGTCACATGCCCGTCAGGACGCCGAGGTCGGCGCCACCGCCGGGTCCGGAACGCAGCCCACATCGGCAACTTTCACCTGCAGCCTCCACCCTGACCGGCCCATCACAATCGCCGGTCCGCAATTACGGGTGGCCGGACCCGGCGACGTCACCGCCATCGACCAGAGCCTGATCCTGCGCGAGGAGCCACCGCCAGGCACCACCAACGCCGCCGACAACATCCTGGCCAGCGTGGATTTCGCCCACGCCGACCTGCCGTGGCTGCTCTCGACGCGCCAGCAACCCGGTGGCGGCGGCATGCAGGTGCTGCCATGGATCGTGCTGGTGGTACTCGCTGAAGACGAGGCGGACCCGCCCCGACCCGCAGACCCGGTACCGCTGCTCGACGTTCGCCCGGACCTGCTCCCGCCATTGAGTGAAAGCTGGGCGTGGGCTCATGTCGAGGCCCGACTCGACGACGACGTAAACGACTCCGGCACCGCCACCGCCAAGGCCGCCGAAGCAGTGCGGACGCCTACCCCTGCCGTGGTCGGGCGACTGCTGTGCGCCCGACGACTACGTCCCCAGCTGGCCTATACCGCGGCGGTGGTGCCCGCGCCCGCGAATGGCGCCTGGCCTGCGCCGGCGACCGGCGCGAGCACCATTACGCTGCCCGTCTTCCACTGGTGGAGTTTCCACACCGACCTCGCCGGCACCTTCAAAGAGCTCGCCCGGCAGATCAACAAGAACGACGCCAGCATCGGTACTGGCTCGGCCGTCGACGTGAGCCGGCCGTGGCCGGCGCTGCCGCCCGACGGCGGGGCCGCGACCACTGTGGTGGACGGCGCCCTGCGGCAAGGGGACGGGACCGCCGTCGAGGCCTGGTCGGACCCGGGCGCGCAGAACGCTTTCCGCAAGAAACTCCACGACGAACTCGACGCGCCCGCCGCGCGCCGCGTTCCACCCGCCCACGGAGCGGCGCCCGCGCTGAGCGGACCGGTCGTCGGGCCGCCGCTGTACGGCGCCCACTTCACCGGCCAGACGACTGTCCCCTCGGACGGTTGGCTGAACACGACCAACCTCGAGGTTCGCCGCCGCGTCGCCGCCGCATTAGGCGCCCGCTACGTCCAGGTCGATCAAGAATTTCTGATGGCGCGGGCCTGGGAGCAGGTCGGGGCGGTACGCAACGCCAACCGCATGCTGGCCGTCGCCGAACTCGCCGCCACAGCCGCCGGTGCAGCCCAGAAGAAACACATCAGCACCCTCGACCTCGACCCCGCCGACCTGGTCACCTTGATGGCACCGGTCGCCGACCGGGTGAAATTGCCTCGGGCCTTCGTCACGCTCCACGGATCCCTGATCGCCCACATGCCCGCGGCGCCTCGCTGTCCAACACGCTGGCCGCCGCGCAAGTCCCCGCCGGCGGCGCCGGGCTCGCCTACTCGCGGCTCAGCCGGCCCGGTGGGGCGCTGGCCCGTCGCATCGACCGGGTGAGCGCCGTCAAGGTCACCTCCATGCCGGTCCCCGTGGCGACGCTGGCCGCCGATGCACCCGCACCGGGGCTGGCGGCCGGCGCCGCCGCACCGACCTTCGGCGACTCACTGTGCGCGGCCATCACACCGCTGCCCCAACAGCTCAAGCGGCTCATCGATGTCATCAAAGACCTGGCCGTCCGCACCGGCGAAACCGCACCACAGCGCCCGCTGAGGCCCCTCATGATCCACCCGAAATTCACCGTCCCAATCGCCGAGGAGATTTTGTCCCGCTGGCCGGACTGGGCCGTACCCGGCATCACCGACGTGCCGCCCGAATCGGTGACCCTGTTGGGTACCAATCCCGCGTTCGTCGCCGCGCTGCTGGTCGGCCTCAATGAGGAGTTCAACCGCGAACTGCTCTGGCGCGGATTTCCGACCGACCAGCGCGGCACCTCGTTCGCCCGGTTCTGGCCCACCCCCGGCGACGCCGGCGAGATCGCCGATTGGCCACTCGATAGCGCACTCGACGCGGTGACCGGTGAGGACCCTGCTGGCACCGTGGTGCTGTTGATTCGCTCCGAGGTCCTGCGCCGCTACCCCTCAGCACCGCTGGTTGCCGCGCCCGGGCATCCCAACGACCACGGTGTGTTCGAAATCGGTGACGATCTGACCGGCGCTATCCCCGCCGTATCGCTGGCGCTGGACGACACCACCGTGTTGTTCATGTTTCCCGGGCTCAGCGAGGGTCGGGCGGTCGGCGAGCACTGGTTCTTCGTGCTGCGCGAACCGGTACGTGGCACCCAGTTCGGGTTCGACGACACCAGCCGCGGCGCGGCGCCGCCCGGGCTCACCCTCGACACCTGGGAAGATCTGACCTGGTCGCAGCTCACCTTGCATCCCAACGGCTACGTGGCGCTGAACCCACCGCCCAGCGCCGCACCCGCGTCCGCTCCGGACCTGCCGCAGTGGGGTCAACAAGCCGCTGACATGGCACGTATCGCGTTTCAGCGACCGTTCCAGGTCGCGTTCAGCGCAGCCAGACTGCTGCCATCATGACCGAGCCCGCCGAACAACCTTTCGATGCACGCGCCACCGCCGACGCCGCGCGCGACGAGTGGCTGATCCAGCAGGGCCTCTGCGATCAGGACGCCGCGCAGCTGTTACGCACCGGCGGTTCGGGCACCTCCCACCAATCACTGGTCAACACCGCACTGCAAAAGCACAACGCCTACACCAGCGCGCAAGGTGATCTCACCGCTGCGCTGGACGCCGAGCCGAAGCTGTTCGGCGATCACAACACCGACCCGATCGTGCTGCTGCCGGTGCGGCTGGAGACAATCTGGTTCACCGCCGACGGACAAGCCCCGGACCCCTCCGGCGGTCAACCCCCCGACCCGCTTCACGTCATCCACCAGCCCACTCTGCGGGTGCGGGTCTACCCCGACGATGTGCAACTCCCCCACCTCGACACGACGCTGACCGCCGGCGAAGCCGCCGCCGCAGCGCAGTTCTGGCAGGCACCCCGCTCTGACAGCTGGGCGCACATTCAGGCGCTGCTGCGGCCGGACCGCGCGGCGTGGGCGGTGCACGCGTGTCGTCCAGGCGCACCCGCCCCCACCGTGCGCGCCGACGACAGCGCGCGGCCGGCCCAGACCGTCGTCATGCCGAGCCGTTGGCGGTTCGTAGCGTTCACCGACGGCAACATCGTCGCCGACCAGACCGGCCGCGACATCCCCGACCCGCTCCCGCTGGACCTGCTTCAATCCGACAAGAGCTGGGCGGTGCACTGGTTTCCCGCCGTCGCCGCCGGCATGGCCATCGAGCTGACGCTGCCGCAAGGCGTGGATCACATTGACGCGCTTTTCGTCGTCGGCCTGCGCGACGGCGCGGCCGCTGACGGCGCCGCCTATCTGGCCGATCTTCTGCAGGGCCATGCCTATAGCAGCGGGCTGGCCTTTCTGCCTGCCGGCACGCCCACGAACAACACCCCCGACAGTCGCTCGGGCTGGTCATCGGCACCTGGGTTCCCCGATCCGAGCGACACCCCCGCGCCGGCAGCCGTCCGCGTGCCGACGCCTTGGCCGCGGCGCTGGGCTTGTCGGCCAGCGACGTGCTGCAGCACTGCCCTGGCGGTGACGACAGCGAGCCTGAATGCGTGGCCGCACTGTCGATACTGACGTGGCCCACGCTGGGCGCCGGCTTCGCGCTGGCCGCCGCCGGCCATGTCCGGGTCGCGGACGACGCCAGCGGCGGCGAGGTCACCGCGGTCGATCCGCTGGCGCCTTACCTGACCGTGCGTGACCACTTAGTCAACTCCGTGCGCAGCCGGGGGCCGCTACCCGCGATGAGGGTCGGGCGCCAGCCCTACGGGGTGCTGCCGGTGTCGTCGCTGTCGGATTGGCAGGCCGATCGAGTCACCGATCCCGACGTGCTGATGCTGCCGTGGCTGCTGCAGTTGCAGATGTACTGGCAGGCTGCCTCACGCAAAGTGCCGAGCGTCGAGTCGGTCGACGCGCAGACCGGTGTCGACGAGGTCATCCCGAATATTCTCCGCCGCCAGGCCACCGCCGCCGCGGTCACCATCACCCGAATGAGCGGCCCCACCGCTACCCTGGCCGCCGTCGCGGGCGGGGCGCCGGCTTCCCCGTTGACGATCGCCGGGCTGCCGGCCGATAGCGCCCTGTGGTGGACCACCCCCGCGCCAGCAGCCGCCACAGGCCCCACCGCTCCCGTTGACTTGGTGCAGCAGCTGACCGCGGGCCACGACGCGTTCACCGCCGCGGCGGCTAACACCGCGGACTACCTGCACACCGTGCGGACCTTCCTCAGCAGCACCCACACCACGGCGGATGCCCAGGCCTACGACTCGCGGTGGCCCGTCGACCGGGGCGACGGGCAGCCGCCGCGCCAGCCGACCCTGATCGATCTGGTCGGCACCCCTGGCGGCGTCGATGTGCTCAACGCGCTGGTCTGCATCCGCAACTGGTCGGATCCTTCGTTGGCCGGCGACCCGATCGCGGCCGCGTTCAACGTGACCGCCGACGTCGATCAAATCGTCAGCGACATCCTCACGCCAGGAGCTCACGTCTCCTCGTCGCAAATCGCCGGCGCCGCACAGTCGCTGAGTGTGCTCACCGAACTGGAAACCGCGGTGCGGGCCGTCGCGGCCCTGCCGGTGGCCCGGGTAGCGCAGCTGCTCACCGAGGTCATCGACGTCTACACCCACCGGCTCGACGCGTGGATCACCTCGCTGGCCACGCGCCGGCTGGCCCAGCTGCGCGCGGCCGCGCCCACCGGCGCCCGGATCGGCGGATACGGCTGGGTGGAAAACCTGGCTCCGATGGCGCCCCGCGACACCGTTCAGCTCGCCGTCGGCCAGCCTTCTGCGATTGTGTCGCCCCAGGACGGGTACATACATGCCCCGTCGCTGCAGCAGGCCACCGCCGCGGCGGTACTGCGCTCCGGCGCACTGACTCATCCCGGCCAAGACGCCTACTCGATCAACCTCAACTCCGCGCGCAGCCGCACCGCGCGCTGGCTGATCAACGGCGTGCGGCAGGGCCAAACGCTGGGCGCCCTGCTGGGTTACCGCTTCGAGCGGGCGCTGCACGACGCCCAGCTCGACGACGAGATCCCGGCCTTTCGCGCGAAATATCCGATCCCGACCACCGCCGATCCCTCCGGCACCGGCGCCGCGGGTGACGCCTCCCTCGAAGCCATCGCCGCCCGCAACGTGGTCGACGGCCTCAAGCTCGTGCACGATTTCGGCGCAGCCGTAACGCCCATCCATCCTGGTGCGGTCACACCGTTGATCGAGGATCTCGCCGACGCGCTCGACGCCGTCAGCGACCTGCTACTGGCCGAGAGCGTGCACCAGCTCGTCACCGGCAACGCCGCCCGCGCCGGGCTGACCGCCGACACCCTTGGCCGCGGCGGAGAAGTTCCCGACACATTCGCCACTTTGACCACCCCGCACCGGGCACGTGGTGTGACCCAACGCCTGATGGCCCTCGTCCCCGCCGGCACCGAAGTCACCGGCTGGCCATCCGACGGCCTCGCGGCGTTGGCACCCGGGCTGGAAGCCTGGGTGGCGCACCTGCTCGGCCCGGCCACCGGCTGGACCGTCGCCGGCACCGCAGGTACCGCGGCGCCGGCACAGGTCACTCTCGACCAGCTGCGGCTCGGCGCGCTGACCACCGCGCTGGACGCTGCCAGCGCCGGGCAGCCGGCGCTGAGCACCGCTTTCCTCCAGGTCACCGGCGCGCCTCCGGCCCAGGCGGTGACCTTCAGCGGAACCGGCTGGCAAGGACTGCGCGGCATGGCCACTCGCATCCGCGCGCTACTCGCCACCGCCGAACCGCTGCTGCCGGCCACATTGCCCGACTCCGACACCCGCACCCTCGACCTCACCGACCTACGCCAGCGGCTCATCACCTTCGCCGGTAGCCCGGCCGTCGCCGCACATCCCAGCGGCCCAGCACTGCTGACCGCGGCGAACACCGCCGACGACGATCCACAGCGGTGGCTGGCCACCGCACGTCCAGCGCTGGCCGATGTGCTCGGCGCTGAGATCCCCCTGCTGCCCGCCGTCAGCGGAGCTGCGCCCACCGCCCGCCCCGACGTGAAGCCGTCAGACCTCGACGCCTGGCTGCTGCGCTACGCCGACGTCCGGCCCGTCGCGCGCACCCTGTATGACACCTTGCTGCTGGCCGGGCTACGCGCAAAAAACTACGAAACCCTCAAAGCAGCACAAGATCCCACCACAACCGGTGATGCGTGGATAGGTTCGGTGTACGGGGCGGCCAGCCGGCCTCCTGCCGACAGCCACCTGGTCTGGCATCAGCCGATCCCGTCGGCGAGCCCGCTGACCGGGGTGGACTTCAGGAATGGATGGAGTTGTGCCCGGCGCTGACCAGCTGCGTCAGCTGGCGCCCGGCGTCGCACCGCTGACGTCGCCGCCGGAGTCCGAGCTGACCGGCATCGCATTCCACTACGACCGGCCCGACGCCAAAGCCGCGCAGTCACTGCTGATCGCGGTGCCGCCCAACCTCGACCGCGGCTGGACGCCGGACACCCTGCTGCAAGTCCTGCGCGAGACGCTGGAATTGGGCAAGCTGCGCGGCGTCGACCTGGCCGATCTGACGGCGATGCAGCCGCTGCTGCCGGCTATCCGGATCCCGGTCGTCAACAACGCCGCCGGGAACATCCTCGGGCCGATGGCCAACCAGGCCGACGACGGCCACGACGACAGCCCGCTCACCCTCGACACCAGCTACCGCACCCCGAGCACCGTCGAAACCGGTCTGGCCGCCCGGATTCACGACCCGCTTTGGATGCTCACCCGTCAATGGCAGTTCGGCGAGTTCGCCGCCCAGGACGCTGGCTCCCCCGCGTTGGTCAACTTCCAGGGCACAAGCCAACTCATCAACGCCTGGCGCCCGCGTGGGGCCACCGACTGGGTCAACTATGACCCCACCGCTACGCCGCTGGACGTCGCCGTTGAGGCCGAGGCGCACACCGACGGCGACGACGAGCTGCTGCGCGCCGAATTAGGCGCGCACTTCCGGGCGCTACTTGCCGATAGCGGACAACTGCACGACTTCAGCGCCCAGCTGAGCGGAATGGCGCTGCCCGTCGATCCCATAGACGACAGCACAGTCGGGCTCATTCCCGCGGTCGGCGGCACTGTGCCCGACCCCGACGGGCTGGATCTGGCCAACGGCAGTGGTGGATTCGCCCAGGAGGGCATCCAAGCCGTCGCCGACCAATGGAGTCGCTGGCGCGACCAAATCACCGAGGACCACAATCCGGACTGCTTCGACTCCAACCGCTTCGAGCACGCCGCGGAGCTCTCGGTCGGCGGTGTGGTGCTACGCGCCGACAGTTACCTCGGCGACGGCTTCGACTGGTACTGCCTCGATGTCGACCCCGACACTCTCGCGGCCCTGGCCGCTGCCCCCTACAAGTTCACCGACGAGACCGCGTTGCCGTCGGTGGTGCGCTACAGCGGGCTGCCCGCCGACCGGTTTTGGGAGATGGAGGACGCCCAGATCGACCTCGGTGCCGCGGAGGTCACCGCGCTGGACACCGGGCGCCTGCTGCTGATCTCCTTCGCGACCGTATACGGCAACGACTGGTTCCTCGCCCCGCTGGAAGTGCCCGTCGGATCGCTGACCACGCTGGACCTAATGCTGGTGCGCGACGTGTTCGACCGCCAGCATGTGATCAACCGCGCCGGCCGCGACGACCCGAGCTGGTCGATGTTCACGCTGGACAGCTCCGACTCCGGCGACTCGGCCAGCGAGTGGGCCAGCACCGGCCTGCTGATGGTGCCGTGCACCGGTGGTCAATCCGGGCAGCCGCTCGAACACGTCGGATTGACCCGCGACGAACTGGCGAACTTGGGCTGGGCGGTGCAGCATCGCGTCACCGACAGCCGCGGTCGCCTCGTCGACTGCCGCGACCGGTGGCTCAAAGTCATGCCACCGGCCGAACAGCCCCGCCAGCCAACCTACCGGGTGCAGACCGTCGTCCCCGACTATTGGTTTCCCTTGGTCCCCATAGCCTTGAGTCCCGGCCTCATTCACTTCACTCGCGGCCAAATCGCCGCCCCCGATCCGGGAAGCCCAGAGCCGCCCAGCCAAGCACCCGGGCGGCTGATCGCCGACATGTCGTGGCTGCACGAGGAGGAGCTGCCCCGCGAAGGCGCCACCGTGGTGCGACGGCCGGTGCTGGCGCGCTGGTTCGACGGCTCGTGGTACCGCTGGATCCGCCGGGAGAAATCTGCGGGCACCGGGGAAAGCTCCAGTGGCCTGCTGTTCGACAGTGTTTGGCCCACCACGCCATGGTCGCAGTGACCCACTTTCCCATTCGAGTTGTCACGTGGTGGCGGGATCGACGAACAACCCCCTAGCCGTGCCAGCCCAGATTACGGCTGGCCCGAGATGTCTTGCAGATCATCTCGAATCCCTTCCAGATCGCGGTCGATGGCTTGGAGCCTGGAGAGCGCATCCTGCACTGTCTGCTGCGCCTGGTCCGGGCTTGCGGTTATGGACTGAGGGCAATACGAGGCGATGGCTCCGGCAGCGAAGTCGGCGCTTTGATCGGCGTCCCAGATCGACGATTGCTGCACAGAGTGCACGGCTTCTGCGAAGTCAGCGTCGTGCGTCAGGAAGTCGCAGACTGCATGCCCATGGGTCATCGCGTACTCATTGCTGGGAATCGGCACGCCATATTGTTTCAACACATCGATGAATGCCCGGTCGACGATGCCGGACGACTGAGCGTTTGGATCCGCCGGTACCTGTAGTTGCGGCGAAGCCGGCTCAGGTCGCGCATCCGTCGGCGGTATCACCGTCGGCTGTGCCGCGGGATGCGGGTCGTGGACGGCTAACATCACCACGAAGAGGCCGGCGACGCCCACCAGAGATAGCGGTAGGGCCGCGAGCAGGCGGAGGCGGCGCAGCAGAGCCTGACGTCGGTGAACTGTCATGTCATGGGTTCGGTCGCGTCGCGGGCCGGGTTTGGTGACGAGGTCGCTCTGACGTGCTGCAGCCGCATCCGCTCCATGTGCTTCCTTGCGGTGCCCTAGGCGCTCGTCTAGCAGCGCATCGATGTGCCGACTGGACAGCTGACCGCCCTGCTCGCGGACTGAGCGGCGCACAGCGGCCATCGCCTTCAGCTCGGAGTCGATCGTCTCGCGATCGCGCATGCCCTGAGCATAGAGCGGCGTGGAGTTGTGGTAATCAGCTTGCCCAACATGCTGGCCCTCAGAAAGTATTCACCAGGTGCCGTTCGTCGGCCATTCGGCGGGCCATCGAATAGTGGTGGTAATGCATCGCGCATTTGATCACGCAAATGAACAACACGTTGGGATCCGGGCGACGCCGGAGCATGGTCATCATCCGGCGCCGATAGATCTGGCGCAGCTCCGGTTCGGGAATGTTGTGCATGAGCCGTAGGAACAGGCCCACGGCTCGCAGAGCATCCAGCGACTTCGCTCTGCGTTTCCTCCAACGATGCGCTCTCCAGTAGGCGTTGCGCGCCCGCCCGAATTCAAAACCTCTTGTCAGATAGAGGTTTTCCAGCCGCTCAAAGTAGAAGTCAGGTTCGTAGAGGTCCCGCATCAGGCCGATGTAGCCGTCGCGCAACTCTGCGCGAGACATCCCCAGCGGAATAACGTTGGTGCCGAACGGTTGTGCGTCGTCGGGGTCAAGCCGGCCCTCGTTCTTCAACCGGGCGTAGAGCGGCGTTTTCGGGATAGCGGAGAGCATGCCGACCATCGCGTGCATGATATCGGTTTGCCGCATGAACTCATGCTGAGCCTTGAAGACTCGGGCGTCGTCGTGATCGAAGCCGACGATCATGCCGCACCAGACGTCGAGGCCGGAATCCTGCACTTTGCGGACGCGATCGACGATCGTTCCGCCTTTGCGCACATTCTGAAACTTCTTCGTTTCACGAAGCGACTCTTCGTTGGGGCTTTCGATGCCGATGAAGACGGTATGTATGTTCGCGGCGTCCATCAACTGCATCAGCTCGTCGTCTTCGGACAAATTGAGCGACGCCTCGGTGAAGAACGTGAACGGGTAACCCTCCGCGGCTTGCCACGCCGCGATGTCGCGCAACAACTTCTTCACCACAACCTTGTTGCCGATCAGGTTATCGTCGACGATGAAGGCGATCACCATGTGTTGCTTGCGCATTGCCTCCAGCTCGGCGATCACCTGTGCACTCGTTTTCAGCCGGGGCCTGCGACCGAAAATGACGATGATGTCGCAGAATTCGCACTGAAACGGACAACCGCGGGAGAACTGAATGCTGCCGAACAGGTAGTCCTTCACGTTCAGCAGGTCGTAGCGGGGCACCGGCAGACTAGTCATGTCGGTGGGCTCGAGCTGCTCGTAGCGGTGCTGATGGCTGCCGGCGGACCAGTCCCGAAGGAATTGCGGCCACGTTGACTCCGCCTCGCCGACGAAGATCACATCGGCGAGGCCGTCGAAGTAGTCCTCCTGGACACTGACCCACGGACCGCCCACGATCGTGAAGACGCCACGAGCTTTGAGTTCCCGCAGGATTTCTCGCATTCGGTAGCGCTGAACACTCATGCCGGTGAGCCCGACGATGTCGGCCAGCGCCACCTGATCGTAGTCAATCAACTCGACGTTCTCGTCGACAATCGTTACGCGGTGCTCGGCGGGCGCCAACGCAGCAAGAAGCGGCAGACACGCGGTGGGCAGGTTGCACTTCTTACCGAGTAGCGGCAGCGCATGTTCGAGGCCCCAGTACGACACCTCGAAGCGAGGGTTGATCAGGACGATATCCGCCATAATCGTCTGCTTCGGCCGAAGTGATGAATCGCGGCGCTACGCCGAACGACCGGCGTTTGCTGGGCATGATTTTAACACTGGGATACGCCAAGCGGGAGCCGATGAAGCGGGCGAAAACTCATCAGCCCTTCGGTCGTGAGCCGGCTGCCACCTCGTCGGGATAGCCGTCGTAATAGGGCACATAGCCTTCCTCCCGGCCCTTGAGCACATACAGCGGATCCTCGACGCCGGTACCGTAGCCTTGCTCACGCAGATCGGCCTTTTTCCGCTTGAACGTCGAGGTGTGCTCCAGCGAATCGACCACCCGCACAAACAGCGGCACCGCGTAGCTGGGCAGGCGCTCGTAGACCGTCTTGGCCAGCGACGCACCGTCGAGCTGATCACCGTCGAGCACGACAGCCGCCATCCCGGCGCGGCCCTCGGTACCGGGCACTTGCACGCCGAAAACGGTGACAGCCTCGACAGCCGAGTCGGCGGACAGGGCAGCCTCGACATCGGTCGTCGCGACGTTTTCACCCTTCCACCGAAACGTGTCACCCAGCCGGTCGACGAACGCCGCATGGCGCCAACCCTGCGGACGCATCAGGTCCCCGGTGTTCAACCACACATCGCCTTTCCGAAAAGCGTTGCGCACCAGTTTTTTCTCGCTCGCCTTCGCGTCGGTATAGCCCTCGAACGGTTGCTTGCTGGTGACTTTGCTCAGCAACAAGCCGGGCCGCCCACTGTTGACCTCGCGCACCCGGCCCTCGCCGTCGCGGACCGGTTCGCCGGTTTCCGGGTCGTATTCGACGAACGCGACCCGAGTCGGGCAGAAGCCGGCGGTCCTGGGAATGTTGAAGATATTGACGAAGCCGGTGTTGCCTTCCGAGGCGCCGTAGAATTCAAACACCCGCGGGATGTTGAAGCGGGCGGTGAACTCGTCCCAAATGTCGGGCTGCAGGCCGTTGCCGGCGATCACCCGCACCCGGTGCCTGCGGTCGGTCTCTTTCTCGGGCTGGTTGAGCAGGTAGCGGCACACTTCACCGATGTAGAGGAAGGCGGTGGCGTCGTAACCGATGACCTCGTCCCAAAACCGTGACGCCGAAAAAGAGCGGCCCAGCGCGAGAGTGGCACCGGCGCTGAGCACTCCGGACACTCCCACAGTCAGAGCGCTGTTGTGGTAGAGCGGCAGGCAGCAGTAGAGCGTGTCGTTGCTCTTCAGCCGCATGCCCAGCGCGCCGGAGCCGCCGAGCGCCCGCAGCCACCGATAGTGGGTCATGACACTGGCTTTGGGTGCGCCGGTGGTGCCGGACGTGAAAATGTAGAAGGCCGCATCGTTGGCCCGGACAGACGAGGTCACCGCGGGATTGTCGACAGGGGCGCCGGTGGCCAGCCGCTCGAGTTCGGCCAACGTGATCGTGTCGGCGACGTTTGCATCCGATTCCTGTAAGGCCTGGACTAGCTCATCCTCGGCGATAAGGATTTTGGCGTTCAACAGGTTGACGCTGTGGGCGAGCACACCGCCGCGATGGTGGTGATTCAGCATGCCGGCGACAGCGCCCAACTTCACCGCCGCCAGCATCAGCGACACCGTGTGCGGCGAATTCTGAGACATGATGGCGACCACGTCGCCGCGCTGCACACCGCGCGCGGCCAGTACCGCCGCATACCGGTTGACGGTCTCGTTGGCCTGCCCGTAGGTGACTGTCTCGTTCTCGAACTTGATGAACACCTGGTTGCGGTGCCGTGCCGCCCGGTCCTGGAAGACCTTGCCGATCGAAGTCTCGGCGGACTGACGAGTCAAGGCAGCGGTCGCCACGCCACGCAGGATGACCGGCGCATCGACTAGCAGCCCCGGCAGCCGGGCCGCGATATCGATCAACCTGACGGTGTCGTCGCGCATCAGTGTTTGTGCGGGACGCGTGCCGGATCCACCAGGCCCGACTTCACCAAAGCATGGTCGATGAATCGCTGCGCTGGCCGCGAGCTGAAAAACCCGGTGTGGCCGCCGGGATACCAGCAAATTTCAGGTCGGCCCCAGTGTTCCCAAAGCCGGGCGGCGTCGTCGCGAGGGTGGACCAACCGGTCGGCGATGCCTGCGTAGATGAAGCGCCCGGCCAGGGGCACGCGGGGACTCAGGGTCAGCGGCGAGACCATCGCGCCAATGGGTTTGGCCGAGGTCAACATCTGCTGAAGGTCGTCGTAGTGACTGAGACCGGCATGGCGGGCAACCAACTCCAGCAGATCAGCAAGCGGAACGCCCAGAATCGCGCAGCGAAGACCGTCGTCGAGGCAGCCCACCAGCGAGGTGAGGTAACCGCCGAGGGAGATGCCGCTCATCCCGATCGCTGCGTCCGGCTCCTGCAATCGGATCCAGGACAGCAGGCGCCGGATGTCCCACACCGCCTGAGCGACACCGTGCACATTGTCGAGCACGTCCTCGCTGGGAAAAGCGGCGCCCTTGGGCAGGCCACGTGCACGTGGGCCGTGCATGGGAAGGACGGGAAGTACTACATTGAGGCCGAAATCGCGGTGCAGATGCCAGGCCCGGAACAGCATGAGATCCAAAGCAGCACGGCCCATTTCCGCGCCATGTACACACACCAGCCATGGGCGCGGCTCACGATGTCGCAAAAGCAAGCAATACTCGCGACGATTCGAGGAATAGCTCAGCCACCGGTCACGGCAGGGATCGCCCGCGCAGGGCTCATACTCACTGTCGAAGAACATGCGCGAGTAGGTGCGTCCCATGCTGGTGACAGGGCGCACGGACGCATCCGTGAGCGGAGGTGGCGCCCCGAAGAACCCCTCAGGGTCAGCCAACCAACCATTTGCGCGATACAGCTCAGCGGCGGCAATCGCCTCTTGAGTAATCCGCTCGACTCGTGACACGTCCGGGCCCGACCGCAGGAAGCGAAAGCCGAGCAGCACCATTTCGTCACTGAACGCCTGCGCCGCCAGCCCGAGACTGGGTCGCCTCGCGGGCAGCTCCCCGGGCTGACGGTCGAGGTAGTCCGCCCAAGTACGGGCATAGAAGCCACCGGTGCGGGTGAACGGCCCGAGAGCCAACGCCAACGGGCTCGGACCTCCGCGCCGCGGCCCAACCGTCGGTGTTGACTCATGGTCGACGAAGCCCGACGCGGCAGCTGATGCCTCTGTTCGCTCGCGGTCCTGAATCATTCCCAGCTTCCCGCACACCGTTGGCCATGAATCGGGCTTTCGTCAGCCTAGCGCCGCCACGTCGGGCCTTCCTAGCGGTTTCGCTGATTTCTGGAGCGCACGTGCGGAGGGGCATTACTGTCTGCCTTGAGTTTGCAAGCATGACTGCGGGGAGGGCATATGACGGCCTACCGAATCGTGGTGGTCGGCACCGACGGCTCGGAGTCGTCACTGCGTGCAGTTCAACGTGCCGGTGAGATTGCCGCACAATCAAACGCGCGGTTGGTCATCGCAACGGGTTACTTTCCCCATAAGGAAGATTCGCGTGCGGCCGACATTCTGGGTGCCGAGGGCTATAAGGTTCGCGGGAATGCGCCGATCTACGGGATTCTGCGTGACGCTCGCGACCGGGCCAAGGCGGCCGGCGTGACGGACATTCAGGAGCGGGCGATCCAGGATGCGCCGGTAGATGCGCTGGTATCGCTTGCTGAAGAGCTCAGAGCCGATCTGCTGGTCGTCGGCAACGTGGGACTGGACGCGCGGTCGGCGATCATCGGGCGGTTGTTTTCGATCCCGGGGTCGGTGGCCACCCGGGCAAAGATCGACGTACTGATCGTTCACACCACCGGCTGAACCCAGCTGCTTCGACGCCTCAGCGATGAAGATCCCATTGCCCGTAATCGGTCGCAAGGGCGTCGTCGACGTCCACGTGGGTACCGCCCAAAAGCGGACCTGGGCTCGACGAGGTGTTGACTACAGACTGATACAGCACCGCCATGGGCTCGCGCTCACCATGAGACCAAGCACTCGTCTGCCATGCCCACCGGTGCCCCGCACTACTCGAGTGGCCGATGACGCCGTCTTCGATCGCCCACCCGCAGGCCCGCGAATGCCCATAAATACCCGTGCGTTCCACGCCCAGTACGGAATTGAGTCCCCGAAACCACTCGATGGCAACGCTTTTCCACACACTATGGTCGATATCCTCGTCGATACTGAACAAGATCGGCGCAGAATCGCCACCCCCAGCCGCTGCGTGCAACTGCAGGGCTGTGTGAGCGTCTGCTACGCCGCCGTCGTGCCCGCGGGTGTAATCCGATGGATCAGGCCAACCGGGCTTGCCGTATTGAAAGTTGCTTACGATGTGAAGGCCAGCCGCGCGTAGCGCATCCGCGTACTCGCGGGTTACGGGCTTGAAATCGAAATTCGCTCCAGGTCGCGACTCAGAGACATAGACCACTACCCCGTCATAGCCGGCCGATTTAATTCGATCTGGCGAAACCAACCGCTCCGTGAAGTCGATGAGCTTACTCGCGGTGGCCGACGCCTTCGGCGCAACAAGCGAACTCATACCGGCAAGAAGCGGTGCGGCCAAAGCCATTTCGAGCACGCCGCGTCGTGAGACAGACCGAAGCCCGCCAGATCGAGCTTGTTCGGGCGAATCACGCACCGCGCGATGGTAACAAAGCCTCAGTCGCCGTACCGCACGATCGTCGGACCGCAACCGACGCCGTCCCGGCACCGTGGCCGGCCCGAGTCAAGAGACTTACCGAATCGTGACCGGCAACGGTATAGCAAGCTGCCGCATACTGGACAGCATGGGCGGGCAGCAACCACCGCAAACATCGACCGGCACGCCGAGGGGTGTCGAGTTGGTGCTGGTCGACCAGAAGCGAGGAGGTGGTCAGCACCGTCGTCGGGCGGTTCGGTCGCCGTCGCGCACCCGCCGCAAGCTGACCCATAGTGCCATGACGCTGGTGTCGGTGGCCGCGGTGCTGCTGACCGGTGCGGGGTGGTGGGTGGCGCACGGCGCGCTGGGCGGGATCACGGTGTCGGCGGCGCTGGGCGCGGACGATCCGCGATCCGACGGCGGTGAGATGAACATTTTGCTCGTCGGCCTGGATTCCCGAAAAGACCAGGACGGCAACGAGCTGCCGTCAGCGATCCTGGACCAGCTCCATGCCGGCGACTCCGATGCGGGTGGCTACAACACCAACACCCTGATCCTGGTCCATGTCGGCGCCGACGACCGGGTCGTCGCTTTCTCCATTCCCCGGGACGACTGGGTACCGTTCAGCGGCGTGCCCGGCTATCAGCACATCAAGATCAAGGAGGCCTACGGGCTCACCAAGCAGCACGTCGAGCAGCAGCTCATCAACCATGGGGTAAGCAATCAGAAAGAGCTGGAAACCAAAGGCCGCGAAGCCGGCCGGTCGGCGACTCTGCGAGCGGTACGCAGTCTGACCGGCATACCCATCGATTATTTCGCCGAAGTCAACCTCGCCGGGTTCTACGATCTGACGCAAAGCTTGGGCGGGGTACAAGTGTGTCTCAAGCACCCGGTGTACGACTCGTATTCCGGCGCCAACTTCCCTGCAGGTCGCCAGACGCTCAACGCCGCACAGGCGCTGGCGTTTGTGCGGCAACGCCATGGACTGGAAAACGGTGACCTGGACCGCACTCACCGCCAGCAAGCCTTCCTGGTGTCGGTGATGCACCAACTACAAAGCTCCGGCACCTTCACCGATTTAGGGCGCCTCAAGGGTCTGATCACGGTGGCCCGCAAAGACGTAGTACTTTCTGCCGGCTGGGACGAAGACCTGTTTCGCCGGATGGCCGCGCTTGCCGGCGGCGACGTTGAGTTCCGCACCTTGCCGGTGGTGCGATACGACACGATTGACGGTCAAGACGTCAACATCGTCGACCCAGCCGCGATCAGAGCCGAAGTGGCAGCAGCATTCGGCGACACCGCGGCCACCACGACGACCTCTGCGACCGCCACGCCGAATCCGTCGACGGTTGTCGACGTGGTCAATGCCGGCAGCATCTCAGGATTGGCGGCGGAAGTCTCACACACCCTGAAGCAGCGCGGCTACACCATTGGCCAGGTGCGCGACCGCACCGCCGGCGAACCCTCCAGCACCGCAATCGACTACGGTCCCGGAACTTCAAGCGAAGCGCAGAATCTGGCTACCCTGCTCGGCATCGACGCGCCGGCCCAGCAGAGTTCGACGGTAAAGGCCGGGCATATCGAAGTCGTCGTCAACGACAGTTACTCGCCGCCGTCAGAAGACGAAAGCGCAACGACGACAACGACATCCAAATCCTATTACGGGTCGACCTCCACCGAACCCAGCCCGGACCAGGGTGCACCGATCGACAGCGGCGGGGTGCCGTGTGTCAATTGACCGCTGCTGATCTCGCCTTCAGGCGTGAGTGCCGCCGTCGATGCGTATCTCGGTGCCGGTGATAAATGCACCGTCGTCGGACACCAACATGGCGACCACCCCGGCCACCGCCGCCGGGTCACCCATCCCGGCTCCGCTGGACTCCAGCGTGGTCGGCAGGATCGGTGACAGCCTGCCGAAGAGCGACCAATCGACGTCGGGGGGAATGTAACCCGCTGTGGCATCGGTGATTCCGGACTTGATGCTGCCGGGTGCCACACAGACGGCACGAACTCCCTGACTGGCGTATTCGAGCGCGAGGGCGTGAGTGAATGACTGAATCCCGCCCTTACTTGCGGCGTAGGCCGCCATGTAGGGGTGCGCGAACGAAGCCGACGTGGAGCTGAAGTTCACAACCGTGCTGCGGGAGTTCTGCAGCAATCGCGGCAACGCCTCGCGGACCACCAAGAAGGTGCCGGTCAAGTTCACCCCGATGATCTGATTCCACAAATGGAGATCGGTCTGATGGGTATGTGCGGCGCGCAGCATGCCGGCCGCGTTGACCACCGAGTCAAGTCCTTGCAGAATATCGACCGCTGAATGCACTCCGTCGACCACCGACTTCTCTTCGCCGACGTTCATCTCCACCGTCGTCAAGCGGTCGCGTGTTCCGCGCTGCTGCGCCTGTTCGCACGTCTTGTCCAGTGCCGCGATGTCGGCGCCGACCACCACAGCGCCCTCGTCCAACAAACGCAGCACGGTGGCTTGGCCGATGCCCGACGCCGCGCCGGTCACCAGAATCCGGTTGCCTTCCAGTCGCTTCATTTAGCACATCCTTCACCACCGACACACAGAAAGACACGGCATGGTGGATGCCATGCGCATCGGATTCATCGGGCTGGGCAACATGGGCCGCGGCATGGCGACCAACCTCGTCCAGGCCGGTCACACGGTCACCGTATACAACCGCTCGCCCGCCAAGACGGATGCGCTGGTACGGAAGGGGGCCGTTGCGGCAGCTACCGTCGCCGGCGCCTGCGGCGGTGACGTCGTCGTCACGATGCTGGCCGACGACGCGGCCGTGCGAAACGTCACCTTCGGCGAGCAGGGCATCCTCGCTTCGTTGGTGCCGGGAGCAACTCATATCTCGTCGAGCACTATCAGCGTCGAGTTGTCGAAGCGCCTGGCCGAAGCCCACGCCGACGCCGGCCAGCGATATGTCGCCGCGCCGGTGTTCGGCCGCCCCGAAGCGGCCGCAGCGGCAAAGCTTTTCGTCGTCAGCGCCGGTGCACCGGAGGTGCTCGAGCCGTTGACGGCGCTGTTCGACGCGATCAGCCAGCGCACCTTCGTGGTGTCCGAACAGCCGGAGGCCGCGAACCTGGTCAAGCTGTCGGGCAACTTCCTCATCGCTTCGGTCATCGAGTCGCTCGGCGAGGCGATCACGCTGATCGGCAAAGGCGGGGTGGACCCGCTGCAGTACGTCGACATCCTCACGTCAAGCTTGTTCAGCGCGCCGGCGTATCACACCTACGGCGGGCTGATCGCGCGCCGGGAATTCGAGCCGGCCGGTTTCGCCGCCGTGCTGGGACTCAAAGACATCAAATTGGCGCTCGCCGCCGCCGAAGATCTTCAGGTACCGCTGCCGTTGGCCAGCCTGCTGCGCGACCGGTTCCTCACGCTGTTGGCCAACGGCGCCGGACACTTGGACTGGTCGGCCATCGCCACCTTGGCGGCCGGTGACGCCGCAGCCTCCTCACACAACTCCGCGTAAACCGTCGGGCCCGAACAGCGGTTCCAGCATCGCGGTGAAATCCGGGCCTCGCCGCAATATGTGGCCGCCGTCGACGTTGATCAGCTGCCCGGTGATCCAGGCGGCCGCATCGCTGAGCAGGAACATCGCCAGGTTGGCGACATCTTCGACCTCACCGATCCGGGGCAGCGGTGTGCACAGCCGGTAGTCCTCACTCAACTCCGGCGACGCCGTCACAGCCGCAACCAGATCCGTGTTGATCAAGCCGGGCCGGATGCTGTTGACGCGCACCCAGGACGGGCCGAGTTCGTCGGCCGCGAGCATCATCAGGTGATCCACCGCCGATTTGGTCACCCCGTAGGCGCCGAACCAGCGGTGAGTATTGCTGGCCGCGATCGACGAGATCCCGACGAAGGAGCCCCCGCCACCGCGTACCAGTTCGCGGGCGGCGTGCTTGAGCACGTACATGGTGCCGTTGACGTTGAGGTCGACGGTGCGTCGCCACGCGTCCGAGTCGATCTGGGTGATCGGCCCGATGGTCTCCGAGCCGCCCGCACAGTGCACCACCCCGTGCAGCCGGCCGCACCACGCCGTGGCGGCCTCGACGGCACGGGCGGTTTCGTCTTCCTTGGTGATGTCGGCGGGCTCGTACTTGATTGCACCGCTGCCGGGAGTGGATCTGATGTCCTCGACGGCGGCCGCCAGCCGGTCCGCGTTGCGGCCGATGATCATCACCCGGGCCCCGGCTGCCACCAGTGCGGCGGCGACTCCGCGGCCGATTCCGCTGCCGCCGCCGGTGACTAGGTAGGTACGCTGCTCGAACGAAAGCTGCACCCAGCTATCGAACCACGTGTCGAATTCTTCGGATGCTGCCGCACCGGCGAATCACTTGTGCCACACGAATCACCGCGGGTGCGGGGTCAGCTCTCTGCCCGCCTCACTCGGAAATACCCCAAATGCCCAGGTCAGGTTGTGTGCGAAGACTACGTCCATTTTCCCCATTTCCACACCGGGCGCAGCCCATGACCGCTCTGAGCGACAACCGCACTGATGCCGCATGACTCGCCCGGTGAAACCCAACTCAGCGTCGAGTTGTCGCTCAGAGGCGGGCAGAGCGCACCCCTTTTGTTCGAGGTACTGATGCGACGGATGTGATGTCAGCTGACCGTTATGGTTCGTCGCGCCGGGCCAACTTGGTCGGCTTGGCGCCGCGCCAGTCCTCGACATCAGGCGGCAGTGCGACGGGGAATCGGTTGTCGTTGCGCGCCGCCCAATGCGCGTGCCCCAGTTCATGGATGTGGAAGGCGTGGCGCAGCGACTCGGCGAATCCCATCGCGTCGGATGCGGCGTTCACCGAATCTTTGACCAGCAGCGCCGCCATGGTGGGCCGCTCGGCGATCCGCCGGGCGAATTCCAGCGTCTTAACTTCCAACTCGTCGAGCGGGAATACTTTGGAGACCATACCCAGGCGGTAGGCCTCGTCGGCATCCAGCGAATCCCCGGTCAACAGCAGCTCTTTGGCTTTGCGGGGGCCGAATTCCCAAGGATGAGCGTAGTATTCGACGCCGGGCATGCCCAAACGCACGGCGACGACGTCGCTGAATTTGGCATTGTCGGCCGCCACAATCAGATCGCACGCCCAAATCAGCATCAGACCGGCTGAGATCGCATTGCCCTGCACTTGGGCGATGGTGATCTTGCGCAGGTCGCGCCAACGGCACGTGTTCTGAAAATAGAAGTGCCATTCCTGCAGCAGCGTCTTCTCCACGACCGGGTCGCGGGTGGCGCCGTGTGAACGGAAGGTCGGGTGCTGCGCCGGTCCAGGATGCCGCTCCAGCAGCGCCGCCTCAGAGCCGAGGTCGTGGCCGGCGGAGAAGTTCTTGCCGCGCGCCGCCAGTATCACCACCCTGACGTCGTCGTCGGCCTCGGCGCGGACGAACGCTTCATCGAGCTGCACCAGCAGGGTGCGGTTCTGCGCGTTGTGCGCCTCGGGCCGGTTGAGCCAGATCCGGGCGATCCGACCTTCGTCGAGTGTTTCGTAGGTCACCGAAGCATCGGCGTCGGCGTTGACCGCGCCGGTGCTCACATCGTCGTGGAGTGCCATTGCCCACCTCAATCGCTTGGACGCAGATCTGTAGTTGTTGTGCACACTACGGCTGCGCCGCAGCCGGGCAGCTGGTGGGTCGAGGCTGGTCAGAGCACACACGGCTGTCCCGAGATTCCCACATCGCTTATCGTTGTGTGATGCCAGCCAAATCTGACCCAGCAGAAATCGGTGATGTGGAACCACTGACCGACACGACCGCGAGCCAGGCCCGACGGGTCGTCGCCGCCTACGCCAACGACGCCGACGAATGCCGGATCTTCCTGTCGATGCTCGGCATTGGTCCGTCGAAGCTCGAGACCTAAGTGGTTGCCGGGAGAAGAGAGACTGTCGGCTCCCGGAACTCCGACTTCGTGGTGGTCGCTAACCGACTCCCGATTGACATGGAGCGCCTTCCCGACGGCAGCACCACCTGGAAGCGCAGTCCCGGGGGACTGGTCACCGCGTTGGAGCCCTTGCTGCGGCGTCGGCGGGGGGCGTGGATCGGCTGGCCCGGTGTGGTCGGTGACGAGGCCGACGCCGATGAGGAACCGATCGACGCGGATGGACTGCAGCTCTACCCGGTGCGGCTCAGCGCCGAGGACGTCGCCGAGTATTACGAAGGATTTTCCAACGCCACCCTCTGGCCGCTGTATCACGACGTCATCGTCAAACCGATCTACCACCGCGAATGGTGGGATCGCTATGTCGAGGTCAACCGGCGGTTCGCTGACGCAGCGTCACGTGCGGCCGCACGCGGCGCCACCGTGTGGGTGCAGGACTACCAACTTCAGCTGGTCCCGAAGATGCTGCGGGAGCAGCGGCCAGACCTGACTATCGGCTTCTTTCTGCACATCCCCTTTCCTCCGGTGGAACTGTTCATGCAGCTGCCGTGGCGTACCGAGATCATCGAGGGCCTGCTCGGCGCCGACCTGGTCGGATTCCACCTGCCCGGAGGGGCGCAAAACTTTCTCATCCTGTCCCGTCGGCTGCTCGAGGCCACGACTTCGCGGGCGTCAATCGGTGTTCGGTCACGATTCGGTGAGGCGGTGGTTGGCTCTCGCACCGTGCGAGTGGGCGCTTTTCCCATCTCGATCGAGGCCAGCGAACTCGACCGCAAGGCGAGGGACCGCACTGTGCGCCGGCGAGCCAAAGAGCTGCGCGCAGAAGTCGGCAATCCCCGCAAGATCCTGCTCGGGGTCGACCGGCTGGATTACACCAAGGGCATCGATGTGCGACTCACGGCCTTCGCGGAACTGCTGGCCGAAGGCCGTGCCAAACGGGACGACACTGTGCTGCTCCAGCTGGCGACACCGAGCCGCGAACGGGTCGAAAGTTATCAGATCCTGCGCAGCGACATCGAACGCCAAGTCGGTCACATCAACGGCGAATACGCCGAAGTGGGCCGTCCGGTGGTGCATTACTTGCACCGCCCGATGCCCCGCGACGAACTCATCGCGTTCTTCGTGGCCAGTGACGTCATGCTCGTCACCCCGCTGCGCGATGGCATGAACCTGGTGGCCAAGGAGTATGTCGCGTGTCGCGGCGATCTTGGCGGCGCGCTGGTACTGAGCGAATTCACCGGCGCCGCAGCCGAACTCAAGCAGGCTTACCTGGTCAACCCGCACGACACCGAGGGTGTCAAGGACGCGATCGAGGCGGCGCTCAACCAGCCCGTCGAGGAAGGGCGTCGCCGCATGCGTGCGCTGCGCCGCCAGGTGCTGGCCCACGACGTCGACCGCTGGGCGCGGTCATTTCTCGACGCGCTCGCCGAAGAGCAGTGACCTACCGGCCGGTCATCCTTGCATGACGCCGGTCGCCGCGAAGCTGAGCCCGGGGTCACGCTCGGCAAAGTAACCGTGCAGTGTGGTGCTCAGTTGCACGAAATCCCACTGCGGTCCGTCAGCGCTGAACTGGTGCTCCACGCTCGGCGCCGACAGCAACGTCACCTGGGGGCCGTACACGATGAAGACCTGTCCATTGACGGCTTCCGCGGCTGGAGAGACCAGAAACCGGACCAGGTTCACCACATGCTCGGGGGACAGCGGATCGATGTGGCCGTCGTCAGTGCCGGCCTCGGGCGCCTCGCCGAAGACGTCGGCGGTCATCGCGGTGCGCGCCCGCGGGCAGATCACATTCGCGCGGACCCCGTACTGGCTCAGTGCCCGCGCCGCCGACAGGGTGAGCGCCGTGATGCCCGCCTTGGCCGCACCGTAATTGGCTTGTCCGACCGGTCCCACCAAGCCCGCTTCCGACGACGTATTGACGATCCGGCCGTACACCGAGCCGCCGGCCTCCTTGGCCTTGGACCGCCAGTAGGTCGCCGCGTTCCGGGTGAGCAAGAAGTGTCCGCGCAGGTGCACGGCGATGACGGCGTCCCACTCTTCGTCGGACATGTTGAACAGCATCCGGTCGCGGGTGATACCGGCGTTGTTCACGACGATGCTCAAGCCGCCCAACGCATCGGCACTGCTGACAAGTTCGTCGGCGGTCGCGCGCTGGCTGATGTCACCGGCCACCGCGACAGCACGGGAACCGGCAGCGCTGACTTGGTCGATGACGTCAGAGGCGTCCAGCGCACCGGCGATGTCGTTGACGACGATAGTGGCGCCGGCCCGGGCTAACCCGATGGCTTCCGCGCGGCCCAGTCCCGCGGCCGCGCCGGTCACCACCGCGACCTTCCCAGACAGATCGGTCGCGTCTTGTTGGCTGATCAATCGACGAATACCTCTAGTCTTCGCGTACCAGGGCGGCCCTGGGGCACTCGACGATGGCCTGTTCGGCCAGCCCTTCCTGGTCCGCCGGGATAGGGTCGGTCTTCACCACGGCGTAATCCTCGTCATCGAGATCGAAGATATCCGGCGCAACCCCCATGCATACGGCGTTACCTTCACATCGGTCCCGGTCCACAATCACCCGCACGGCATTCCTCCTTCACCTGCCCAGCCTCGAACGTGCCAGCCGGCTCGAAAGTACGTAACAACCATACGACGACAGCCGCGGCAAGCCGGCCGCTGGACCCTCAGACTAGAACGTGTTACAACCGGGTTGGCGAATGGTAGCGGTGGACGTTCAGCGGAAGGCGGCTGGAATGCGGATCAGTTACACCCCTGAGCAGGAGGAGCTGCGTCGCGAATTGCGGTCGTACTTCGCCAAGCTGATCACACCAGAGCGCCGCGAGGCGCTGGCCTCGACGTCCGGCGAGTACGGCACCGGCAACGTGTACCGGGAAACGGTTGCCCAGATGGGTCGCGACGGGTGGCTCGCGCTGGGCTGGCCGAAGGAGTACGGCGGCCAGGCGCGGTCGGCCATGGACCAGCTGATTTTCACCGACGAGGCCGCTGTCGCCGGGGCACCGGTGCCGTTTTTGACCATCAACAGCGTCGCGCCGACCATCATGACCTACGGCAGCGACGAACAGAAAAATTTCTACTTACCCAAGATCGCGTCCGGGGATTTGCACTTCTCCATCGGCTACTCCGAGCCCGGCGCCGGGACCGACTTGGCCAACCTGCGCACCACGGCGGTGCGTGACGGTGACGACTATGTCGTCAATGGGCAGAAGATGTGGACGAGCCTCATCCAGTACGCCGACTACGTGTGGCTGGCGGTGCGCACCAACACCGACGCCAAAAAACACCGCGGGATCTCGATGCTGATCGTGCCGACGACAGCCGAGGGCTTCTCCTGGACACCGGTACACACCATGGCCGGCCCGGATACCAGCGCCACCTACTATTCCGACCTTCGGGTGCCGGTGGCCAACCGCGTGGGTGAGGAGAACGGCGGCTGGAAGCTGGTCACCAACCAGCTCAACCACGAACGTGTCGCATTGGTATCTCCGATGCCGATCATCATGTGCCTCAACCAAGTTCGGGAGTGGGCGCAGAACACCAAAGACGGTGGCGGTGCGCGGCTGATCGATTCGGAATGGGCGCAGCTCAACCTGGCGCGGGTGCATGCCAAGGTCGAGGTCCTCAAACTCATCAACTGGGAGCTGGCGTCGGCGGCTGACCAAACACCGTCGCCGGCCGACGCGTCGGCCGCCAAGGTTTTCGGCACCGAGCTGGCCACCGAGGCTTACCGGTTGCTCATGGAAGTGCTCGGCACCGCCGCCACTTTGCGTCAGGATTCGCCGGGCGCGCTGCTGCGCGGCCGGGTCGAGCGAATGCACCGCGCCTGCCTGATTTTGACCTTCGGCGGCGGCACCAACGAGGTGCAGCGCGACATCATCGGCATGGTCGCGTTGGGTCTACCCCGAGCCAACCGGTAACGAATGCTGGAGTGACAATGGATTTCTCGACGACCGAAGCCGCTCAGGATCTCGGCGATCTGGCGGGCACGATCGTGGACGCGGTGTGCACGCCCGATCACCAGCGCCAGCTCGACGGCCAGGATCAACGGTTCGACCGGGAGCTGTGGCAGAAGCTGATCGACGCTGACATTCTCAGCACCGCAGCACCTGAGTCGATCGGGGGCGGCGGCTATGGCGTGCTGGAGCAGACCGCTGTGCTGGTCGCTTTGGGCCGCCAGCTGGCCGCGGTGCCGTATTTGGAATCGGTGGTGCTGGCCGCCGGTGCGCTGGCCCGGTTCGGCTCGCTTGAACTCCAGCAGGCTTGGGCAGCGCCCGCCGTCCAAGGCCAGAAGCTCCTCACCGTCGCGCTGGACGGCGACATGGGTGATGGCCCGGTGCAGGTGACGCGGGTAGGTGAAAGCTACCGTTTAAACGGTGCGCGTACCCAGGTCGGGTTCGGCCCGGTGGCCGACGCGTTCTTGGTGGCGGCCGAACTCGAATCGGCCACAGCGGTTTTCCTCGTTGCCGCGAATGAGCCCGGGGTATCGGTGACCGCGATGGAGACGACCGGCCTGGGCAGCGTTGGGCACCTGGCGCTCGACGGTGTCGAGGTCAGCGATCCGCCAATCGGTACCGGCGACGACGTGGTGCGGTGGCTTACAACATTGGCGACGTTCGGCCGCAGCGCTTTCCAGCTCGGGGTGTTGGACCAGGGGCTGCGGTTGACCGCCGAGTACGCGCGGACTCGTGAGCAGTTCGACCGCCCGATCGGCAGCTTTCAGGCGGTGGCGCAGCGACTAGCCGACGGCTACATCGACATCAAGGGGCTGCGGCTGACTCTTACCCAGGCGGCATGGCGACTGGCCGAAGATTTGCCCGCCGACACCGAGGTAGCCACGGCGGCGTTCTGGGCGGCCGACGCCGGCCATCGGGTGGCGCACACCGTCGTGCACGTGCATGGTGGGGTGGGCGTCGACACCGACCACCCGGTGCACCGATACTTCCTGGCCGCCAAGCAGACGGAGTTCGCGCTGGGGAGCGCCACCGGACAACTACGCAAAATCGGCCGCGAACTGGCGGACGTGCCTGCTTGACCGTGACAATTGAGCTGCCTACCGTCACGGATTTGCTGAAACCGCTGGTCGAAATCGAAGATCGCGGCGTCTACTTCGAGGACTCTTTCACCAGCTGGCAAGACCACCTGCGGAACGGTGCCGCGCTGGCCGCGGCGCTGTGGTCACGTCTTGACCCGAACCGGCCGGCGCATGTGGGCGTACTGCTGGAAAACACTCCCACTTTCTCGACAATGCTTGTCGCCGCCGGGATGTCGGGCATCGTCCCGGTGGGTCTCAACCCGGTGCGCCGCGGAGCCGCGCTGGCCCGAGACATCGACCATGCCGATTGCCAGCTGGTGCTGGCCGACGCCAATTCGGCTGCGGCGCTGGACGGTATCGCGCATCACAACGTGGATTCCGCCGAATGGGCCGACGAAGTCGCCGCACACTTCGACGCCCGGCCGAGTTTTCCGCCCGCCCGAGCCACAGACCTGTTCATGCTGATCTTCACCTCCGGCACCAGCGGTGACCCCAAGGCGGTGCAGTGCAGCCACGGCAAAGTCGGAATCGCCGGTGTGACGATGACCGAGCGTTTCGCTCTCGGCCCGCATGACATTTGTTACGCCTCGATGCCGTTGTTTCATTCGAACGCGGTCCTGGTCGGCTGGGCGGTGGCATTGGCATGCCAAGGTTCGCTGGTATTGCGGCGCAAATTCTCCGCGTCGCAATTTCTCCCGGATGTTCGCCGTTACGGTGCGACGTACGCCAACTATGTAGGTAAGCCGTTGTCCTACGTGCTGGCTACGCCCGAGCGTCCGGACGACGCCGACAATCCGCTGCGAGCGGTCTACGGCAACGAGGGCGCCCCCGCCGACGTCGAGCGCTTCGCCCGCAGGTTCGGTTGCCTCGTCGTCGACGGGTTCGGGTCGACGGAGGGTGGCGTGGCGATCAGCCGCACTCCGGACACACCTGACGGGGCATTGGGCCCGCTGCCCGACGGGATCGACATCATCGACGTCAACACCGGTGCTACCTGCCCAGCCGGGGTCGTAGGCGAGCTGGTGAACCTTACCGGCGCGGGCCGTTTCGAGGGTTACTACAAGGATCCCGAGGCCAACGCCAAGCGCATGGCCGGCGGGATGTACCACAGCGGTGACCTGGCATACCGTGACGGGGCGGGCTATGCGTACTTCGCCGGCCGGCTCGGTGACTGGCTACGAGTCGACGGAGAAAACCTGGGCACCGCACCGATCGAGCGGGTGCTGCTGCGCCATCCGGACATCCGAGAGGTTGCCGTGTACGCAATCCCGGACGCTGCCGTCGGTGACCAGGTGATGGCCGCATTGGTGCTGGCGCCTGGCGCCGACTTGGATTCCCAGCAGTTCAGCGCATTTCTGGCCGAGCAACCTGACCTCGGGCCCAAGCAGTGGCCGTCATACGTGCGGGTGAGCGCCGAACTGCCGCGCACCGCAACCTTCAAAGTGCTCAAGCGCCAGTTGTCGGCGGAGGGCCTCGACTGCGCCGACCCGGTGTGGCAGATTCGCCGGTAGTCGCTTGTTGCTCGCATCGTGAAGGGAAAGCTGTAGTCATGGCTCCTTCGGGGCTCCCAGGGCTGAGCGACCTGCTCCGCCCGGTCGAGATGCTGGCGTCGCTGTGGTCGTCGGCCTCGAGCCTTCCGCCGGTCTCCGCGGCGACCGAAGTCGGCTACCGAACGCTGTTCATGACGCTGCGCCGACTGATCGTAGGACGGACGCTGTCGGTGCAACTCGACGACGGCGAGATCACCCTGACTGTGACCGAGTTCGACTCCAGCCTCGACGTGCTCGGGCTTTCGGTGGGGCAGCTCGGTGATGTCCGGATCGTTGCTACCCAAATCGTCTGGGAGAACATCGAATTCGACCGGGCCGTCGCCAACCTGCACAATGTCCATCTACGGCCCGGCGCGCCGCCGGTTCTGGTCGCCGCCCCAGTCGACTTATCGCTGGAGCTGCCCACCTCTATCGTGAAAGAGCTGATGAGATGGGCCATGCCGAGGTTCACCGGGGAAATCGATGAGGACGGGATAGCGCGGCTGTTTTGGGCTCGCCAGCCCACACTGGGCAACCTGGAAGTTGATGCTCGTCTTGATGGATCGACAGTATGGCTGAAGCCGCGCAGGTTCGCCCTGCTTGGGCGCAGGTTGCCGCTGCCGGCTCGGGCTCCCGCCTACCCGGTGCGGCTGCCCAAACTGCCGCATGGACTTCAGCTGACCGGGGTGACGTTCGGATCCGGTTCGCTGCGTCTGTCCGGCACCGTGCCGCAATGGCGCATGGACGTACCGCGGGCGCGTCTGGAAGACATCATCGCGCAACTGAGTTCCATGGGCGGTGCGCTGAACCTGACGAAGGCTCGGCGGTGACTCCGATCAGCCGAGCATCGACGGTACTACCGCGTCGATGAGGTGTGGTCCGGGCTCGGAGAACGCGGCCCGCAACGCATCGGCGAATTCTTCGGCACTGTCGACGCGGCGCGCCGGCACTCCCATGCCTTCGGCGAGGTGGACGAAATTGATCCCGGGCCGGGTCAAGTCCAGCAGGTCGCGGGCCTTCGGCCCGGGCGTGCTGCTCGCTCCCACTCTTTGCAGCTCGAGCCGCAGAATGTCGTAGGCGCCGTTGTCGTACACCACAGTCGTGATGTCGAGGCTTTCCCGCGCCTGCGTCCAGAGCCCAGCAATCGTATACATCGCCGAGCCGTCGGATTCCAGGCACAGCACCGGTCGGTCCGGTGCCGCGACCGCGGCCCCAATCGACGCCGGTATGCCGTAGCCGATCGCGCCGCCGGTCAAGGTGAGCCAGTCGTGCGCCGGCGCGCCGGCGGTGGCCTGCGCCAGCGGCACACCGGAGGTGTTGGATTCATCGACGACGATCGCCCTCTCCGGAAGCAGTGCTCCGACCGCATCGGCCACCGCCGCGGAGGAGAGCTTGCCCGCCGGCAGCTGCGGACGGGACAGGGTGGCGAGCGGGGTAGCGACTCCCGGCGCCAGCGCGCCCGCCAGCGCGGCCAGTGCAGCATCCGCGCCGCGGCTTTCGGCGAGCAGATGCACTTCACAGCCCGCCGGCAGCAGGTCACTCGGCTTGCCCGGATAGGCGAAGAACGACACCGGCGACGTCGCGCCGGCCAGCACCAGATGTCGCGCGCCGTCGAGTTGCGCCGTCACGGCCTCGGCGAAATAGGCGATGCGCTCGACGGCGGGGATGCCGGCGCCGCGCTCCAACCGGGTCGGGAACGTTTCGCAGTAGCACCGCGCACCCGTGGCCGCGGCGATGCGCGCCGCCGCCGTCAACCCGGGCCCGCACGTGGCATCCCCACCAATCAACAGCACCGAGCTTTCACCCGACCGCAGTACCTTGGCGGCCAACTCGACAGCGTCGCTGTCAACGCCGGCCGGCGGCGGTGGCTGCGCAGTGCCGAGTGGTTCGGCGCCGTCAGCCCAGGACACGTCGGCAGGCAGGATCAATGTAGAGATGTGCCCGCTTGCCCGGCTGGCGGCGATGGCGTCGGCCGCGTCGGCAGCCAACTCGCCGGTGCTAACGGTTCGCCGCAGCCACCCGGAGAAACTTCCCGCCAACGCGTCGATGTCGGATTCCAGTGGCGCGTCGTACTTCTTGTGGTAGGTGGCGTGGTCGCCGACGACAACCACCATCGGGACGCGCGCGCGGCGGGCGTTGTGCAGATTCGCCAGACCGTTGCCCAATCCCGGTCCGAGGTGCAACAGCACGGCAGCAGGCCGTCCGGCGATGCGGGCATACCCGTCCGCCGCCCCGGTGGCGACACCCTCGAAAAGGGTCAGCACGCCCCGCATCCGCGGAACCGCGTCCAGGGCTGCAACAAAGTGCATCTCGGAGGTGCCCGGGTTGGCGAAGCAGACGTCGACGCCGCCGTCGACCAACGTGTTGATCAGAGCCTGCGCGCCGTTCATGTCCGCGCCGTCCGTTCCGCGAGGCTGAAAACGCGTTCGGCGTTGCCGTGCAGGTAGTCGGCCGCGGCGTCGTCTGCCAGGCCGAGTTGCTCGAAACCGGCCAGTGCGTGCGCGTGCCGGATCATCGGAAAGTTGGTGCCGAACAACACTTTGCGTTGCCCGGTTCGGGTCTTCATGAATTTGACGAGTTCTTCGGGCAGCCGCTTGGTGGTATAGGCGGAGGTGTCGATGTAGACGTTCACGTGTTTTCGGGCCACGGCTACCATTTCTTCGGTCCACGGGTAACCGATGTGCCCGCACACGATGACCAGTTCCGGAAAATCTAGGGCGATCTGATCGATGTAGGGTATCGGACGACCGGTCTCCGAAGGCTGCAGCGGGCCGGTATGACCGACCTGGGTGCAGAACGGCACTGCGAGTTCGACGCACTCGGCGAACAGCGGGTAGTAGCGGCGATCGGTGGGCGGCGCGTTCCACAACCAGGGCACCACCCGCAGGCCGACGAAGCCGTCGTCCCGCACGCGCCGGCGTAATTCGCGGACCGCGACCATCGGTCGGTCCAGATCAACGGTGGCCAGCCCGGCGAATCGGTTCGGGTGCAGACAAACCCACTCAGCGACTTCGTCGTTGGATATCAGATCCTGACCGTTGGGACCACGCCACGCGCTGAGCAGCCCGAAGTGCACAGCCGCTTCATCCATCGCGGCCAGGGTGGTTTCGATCGGTATCTCGGCATCCGGTATGACGCCGCCGGTCCAGCGTCGCAGCGAGGCGAACATGTCACCGGCCAAGAACCGCGGCGTCGGATGCTGCATCCACACGTCGATCGTCATCGCGGTTCGACTCTAGACGCTGGTCGAAAGTGCCAGCGCGGCGCGGGCGGCGGCGTCCGTCCGAGGGATGTGCCCGCCGCCGAAGAGCACCACATGTGCGAGCAGCGGATAGAGCTGGTGCAGCCCGATCCGCTTGCGCCACCCGGGCTTCAGCGGTCGCACCTGCTGGTATCCGGTGACGATGGCCTCGTAGTGCGGGCAGCCGAACAGCGCCAGCATTGCCAGGTCGGTCTCGCGGTGGCCGGCGTGCGCGGCGGGGTCGATCAGCACTACCCCGTCGGGCGTCCACATCACGTTGCCGCCCCACAGATCGCCGTGCAGCCGGGCCGGTTGGTCATCGTCGTCGAAGTCGCCCATGCGGCAGCGTGTGACAATCGAGTCGATCGTGGCACGGGTCGACGCAGTGAGCCGCGCGGCGGCGAGCTCGGTCATCGGGACCAGCCGTTCTTGGGCGTAGAAGGCGCCCCAGCTTTGGTGGCGCCGCAGCGACATCGGCAGCGGCTCCGACAACGGCCCGAAGAATCCCGGCCCGTCCCACCCGTCAGGTCCTGCACCGAACGCCGTCGCCCCCGCCTCATGTGTTATAGCCAGTCGGCGACCGAACAGGTTCGCCACGTCGGGGCTGGGAGTCACCGAGTCGAGCCGACGCAAGGTCAGGCTCGTCGCGTCGACAGCGAGCACCTGCGCGCACGGCACGCCACCGTCGACGTCTGAAAGCCATTGCAGTCCTGCGGCTTCCCAGGCGAAGAAGCCGGTGGGCGCGTCGCGACGGGACTTGACGAAGTCGGTCACGCACTCACGTGGCTGGCATGCACCTCGTCGGCCGGCCGGGCCTGGGTTTGCTCCTTCGCCCAACGGTAGTCCGGCTTGCCGGCAGGCGAGCGCTTCACCTCGTCGACATACCAAAGCGCCCGAGGCACTTTGTAACCCGCGATTTCGCTGCGTACGAATCGGTCCAGTTCACCGAGTGCGGGGCGCGTTCCCGGTCGCGGATGTACGACGGCGGCCACGCACTGGCCGTACCGCTCGTCAGGCACTCCGACCACCAGCGCGTCGAACACGTCGGGGTGACCTTTGAGGGCGGCTTCGACTTCCTCGGGGTAAATCTTCTCGCCACCGCTGTTGATCGAGACCGAACCGCGTCCCAGCATGGTGACCGTCCCGTCCGCTTCAACTTGGGCGTAGTCACCTGGAATCGCGTACCGGACACCGTTGATCACCTTAAACGTGACCGCCGACTTCTCCTCGTCCTTGTAGTAGCCGACCGGAACGTGCCCGCGCTTGGCGATAACGCCCCGCACCCCCGAGCCGGGCTTGACCTCGTTGCCGTCGTCGTCGAGCACGACGGTCCACTTGTCGATGGTGACGCGTGGACCGCCGGTGTGCGCCTCACCCTTGGCAACGATGCTGGTGCCGCCGAAGCCGGTCTCCGACGAGCCGATCGAGTCGGTGATGACCCGACCGGGCAACAGCTCAACCAATTTCTCTTTGATGCTCGGTGAGAACAACGCCGCGGTACTGGCCAGCAGGAACAGCGACGACAGGTCGTAGTCGTTGTCTTTGCTAAGCGCGTCCAGCAGCGGCCGGGCCATCGCATCACCGGTGAAGAACAGCAGGTTTACCTTGTGCGTGTGGATCGTCCGCCACACCGTGTCGGCATCGAATTCCGGTGCCAGCACAATCGTTCCGCCGGAAAACAGCGCCATCCAAGTAGCCGACTGCGTCGCGCCGTGGATCATCGGCGGGATCGGGAAGCGGATCATCGGCGGCCCGGCGGCCGCCTGCTTGGCCAGGTCGTACTCGTCCTTGACGTATTCGCCGGTCGCGAAATCGGTTCCGCCGAGCAGCACCCGGTAGATGTCTTCGTGGCGCCACATCACACCCTTGGGGAAGCCGGTGGTGCCGCCGGTGTAGAGCAGATAGATGTCGTCGGCACTGCGCTCACCGAAATCGCGATCCGCGGAGGCTTGCTCGAGTGCGGCGTAGAACTCGACGCCGCCATAACGCTGAAGGTCACTATCGCTGCCGTCCTCGACGACGAGGACCGTCGTCACGTTCGGGGTGTCCGGGAGCACGTTCGCGACGCGGTCGGCGTACTGGCGCTCATGCACCAGCGCGACCATGTCGGAGTTGTCGAACAGATAGCGCAGCTCACCCTCGACATAGCGGAAGTTGACGTTCACCAGGATCGCGCCCGCCTTGACGATGCCGAGCATTGCGATGACGATCTCGATGCGGTTGCGGCAGTACAACCCCACCTTGTCGTCTTTCTTGACACCTCGGTCGATCAGATAGTGGGCCAAGCGGTTGGCCTTCTCCTCCAACTGCGCGTAAGTGAGCTGGTCGTCGCCACAGATCAGGGCCACCCGCTCCGGTACGGCGTCGATGGCGTGCTCGGCAAGATCGGCGATGTTCAGGGCCACGGACCCTAAATTAGAACGTGTTACAGTTCCTGACAAGTCTCCAGGGAAGGCGGACACCGTTGAGCGAGGCCGATGCGCTGGTCGAGCAGCGCGGACACACCCTGATTGTCACGCTGAACCGGCCGCAAGCGCGCAACGCGCTGAGCACCGAGATGATGCAAATCATGGTCGAGGCCTGGGATCGCGTCGACAACGATCCGGACATCCGGTGCTGCATCCTGACCGGGGCCGGCGGCTACTTCTGCGCGGGCATGGACCTCAAAGCCGCGACCGCCAAACCGCCGGGCGATTCGTTCAAGGACGGCAGCTATGACCCGTCGCGGATCGACGCGCTGCTCAAAGGCCGCCGGCTGACGAAACCGCTGATCGCCGCCGTCGAAGGCCCGGCCATTGCCGGCGGCACGGAGATACTGCAGGGCACCGATATCCGCATCGCCGGCGAGAGCGCTAAGTTCGGCATCTCCGAGGCGAAGTGGAGCCTGTATCCGATGGGCGGATCGGCCGTTCGACTGGTCCGGCAGATCCCCTACACCGTGGCTTGCGACCTGTTGCTGACCGGACGACACATCACCGCCGCCGAAGCCAAGGAGATCGGCTTGATCGGGCACGTCGTCCCTGATGGCCAGGCACTGACCAAAGCGCTGGAAATCGCCGAGGTGATCGCGAACAACGGACCGCTGGCGGTACAGGCGATTCTGCGCTCGATCCGGGAGACCGAGGGCATGCCAGAGAACGAGGCGTTCAAGATCGACACCCAGCTCGGTATCACGGTGTTCCTCTCCGATGACGCCAAGGAAGGTCCGAAGGCGTTCGCCGAGAAGCGCACGCCGCAGTTCCAGGGACGCTGACACGCCGCTTCTGCCCTTTCCGCGCCCCCTCTTGCCCCGAACGTGTACTGGTTGCGAAATTTCGATCGAATTCTCGCCCCAGGTGCACGTTCGGTGAGGTTGTCGGCGTGCCACGACACACTGCGTCCATGGACGAACCATTCATCGGCAGCGAAGGCATTGCTTCAGGTCGGGTGACGCCTTACGCCCTGCGAAGCCGCTTCACCGCCATCCACCCGGACGTCTACCTTCCGCGTGACGCTATGTCACTGCCTTCACCCGAGCGAGATCCGCCTGGTTGTGGTCTAGGCGACGCGGGATCATCGCCGGCCGCTCGGCGTCGGCACTGCACGGCGCCAAGTGGCTGAATGACCAGGCACCGGCCGAGCTGTTGTACGACTACCGCCGTCCGCCGGCGGGTGTGCGCACCTGGTCGGACCGCGTCGAAGACGACGAAGTCACGGTGGTCGACGGAATGGCGGTCACCACGCCCGCACGCACCGCTCTCGACTTGGCATGCCGCTTCCTCGCAGTGAATACACGTTCGGCGAAGACGACTCAATGCACCGGCGGCGTCGGCGTGAAGACCACCGGCATCGACTCCAGACCGCTGACGAAATTGGCCGGACGTAGCGGCAGGGCGCCTTCGGACGCCAACCGCATATCCGGCAAGCGTTCAAGCACCCGGCTGGTCATCAGGTTCAACTCCAGCCGGGCCAACTGATTGCCCAGACAGAAGTGGGTGCCGAAGCCAAATGCCAAGTGGCTGTTCGGGTCTCGCCGGACATCGAACTGCTCAGGGTTGTCGAACACCGATTCGTCGAAGTTCGCCGATTCGAACAACAGCATGATCTTTTCGCCCTGGCGGAGCTGCGCGCCATGGAATTCGGTATCCGCGGTCAACGTCCGGCACATGTTCTTCACCGGCGACGTCCAGCGCAGCATCTCTTCGATCGCGCTCGGAAGCAGCGCGCCTGGATCGGCTGTCTTCAACGCATCCCACTGGTCGCGGTGGCGCAGCACCTGCTCGGTTCCCCCGGACAGGGTGTGCCGGGTGGTCTCGTCACCACCGATCAGGATCAGCAATGTCTCCATCACGATCTCGTCATCGGACATGCGCTGACCTTCGACCTCGGAGTTGACCAGGATGGAGAACAGGTCGTCGGTCGGCTCGGCGCGCCGCTTGGCAATAGTGCCCATGGTGAACTCGGTGTAGGCGGCGAACGCGTCCATCACCGTCTGAAACTCCGGCCCCGTCGGGTCGAGGTGTGAACTCAGCCCGCAGACCAGGTCGTCCGACCACTTCAGCAGCATGCCGCGCTCCTCGGGGCGCACGCCGAGCATGTCGCCAATCACCGCCATCGGCAGCGGCGCGGCGATGTCGCGGACGAAGTCGCATTCACCCCGCTCGCAGACCGCATCGATCAGCGTGTCGCAGAGGTCGGCGATCGACGCCTCCTTCTCCCGCACGCGTTTACGGGTGAAACCGGCGTTGACCAGCTTGCGGCGCAACAGGTGAGCGGGGTCGTCCATGTCGATCATGTACGGCATGCCCGGCTGTTCGGGACGTATGCCGCCGGTGCTGGAGAACAGTTGCGGATTGCGTTCGGCATCGATGATGGCCTGGTAGCTGGCCGCACCGGCCAGACCGTTGCGGTCCCGGAAGACCGGCTGATTCGCCCGCATCCACCGATAGGCTTCGCGGGCCCCATGGCCGTCGGCATAAAAGGTGCCGTCCGCAAGGTCGACGTCCGGGATCGTCGTTGTCATTTACTGGCCTCCAGATCTTCGTCGATCAGCATTACAGTGGCCGCCATGCCTGTTTCACAGCACACCATCGCCGGGACAGTGCTCACCATGCCGGTTCAAGTTCGCAAAGCCGATGTGCACACCGCCATGTTCTCGGTGGATGCCGACGCGGCGCAGCGACTCATCGATTACAGCGGTCTGCGGGTGTGCCAGCACCGGCCCGGCCGCGCCGTGGTCAACCTGATGCTCGCCCGGTACGTCGACGGTGACCTGGGCCAGTACCACGAATTCGGGACGTGTGTGATGGTCAACCCGCCCGGCTCGGATGCGCGTGGTATGCGCGCACTTGGTGCCGCCGCGGCCTTCATTCACCATCTGCCGGTCGACCAGGAGTTCACGCTGGAGGCCGGCCATACTATTTGGGGCTTTCCGAAGATTATGGCGGACTTCGCTATTCGCGATGGCCGGACTTTCGGGTTCGACGTCAGCGCGGAAGGCTCGCATATCGCGGGCATCGAGTTTCGCCGCGGGCTCGCGGTGCCGTCGCTGTTCACTTCGCGGCCGCAGGTGTTGAAGACATACACCTACGCCGACGGCACTACGCGCGAAGTGCCTTGGAAGATGAAAGTGACCAGTGTGCGGGGACGGTTCGGCGGCGCGACGCTGCGGCTCGGTCAACATCGGTACGCCAAGGAGTTGGCATCGCTCGGCTTGCCCAAGAGGGCGATGGTCTCCGGTTCGGTCGGCAACGTCGAGATGACCTTCGGCGACGCACGGGTGCTCGGCTGACCGGCTCACCCGGTCAATCTAGAACGTGTTCTAGAGGCTGGCAAGAACCTCCTCAGGTCAATGCCGCCAGCTCGCGGACCTGCTCTGTGCTGCGCGCCGAGACGACCATCATGGTGACCCCGGCAGCTTCCCAGACCGCGATCTGCTTACGGGCGTAGTCGATGTCTCCGACAATGACGGCGTCGTCGACCAGCTCGTCGGGGATCACGGTGGCGGCTTCGTCCTTCCGGTTGCTGCGAAACAGCTTGGTCACGTCGTCGACCACTTGCGAGTAGCCCATCCGCCGGTAGACGTCGGCGTGGAAGTTGGTGTCCTCCGCGCCCATCCCGCCCATGTAGAGCGCCAGATAGGGCTTTATCGCCGCGAAAGCCGCCGGGCGATCGTCGGTGATCACCACCTGCGCGGTCGCGCAAATCTCGAAGTCCTCGCGGCTGCGGCGCGCCCCCGGCCGCGCGAATCCCTCGTCGAGCCATTCGTTGTACATCTCGGCCAGCCGCGGTGCATAGAAGATCGGCAGCCAGCCGTCGCAGATCTCGGCGGCCAGCGCGACGTTCTTCGGCCCCTCGGCGCCCAGCATGATCGGGATATCAGCCCGCAGGGGGTGGGTGATCGGTTTGAGCGCCTTGCCCAATCCCGTAGTGGCCGAACCGGTCAACGGCAGCGGGTAATGCGGCCCGTCGCTGGTGACGGGTTCTTCACGCGCCCACACCTGGCGGACGATGTCGACGTACTCGCGGGTGCGCGCCAACGGCTTGGGAAACGGCTGCCCGTACCAGCCCTCCACCACCTGCGGACCCGACACACCGAGGCCGAGGATATGCCGGCCACCGCTGAGGTGGTCGAGCGTCAGCGCAGCCATCGCGCAGGCCGTCGGCGTGCGGGCCGACAGCTGAATGACCGAAGTGCCCAGCCGAACCCGCCTGGTCGACGAGCCCCACCAGGCCAGCGGCGTGTAGGCGTCCGAACCCCACGCTTCGGCGGTGAACACCGCGTCGAAACCCGCGTCTTCGGCGGCTGCTACCAGTTCGCCGGTGTTCTCCGGCGGCTGAGCCCCCCAATACCCCAGCTGCAAACCCAGCTTCATCGCCGCTCCTTGAATCCATAGTTAGAACCTGTTCTACTCGAAGCGTGACAGCCAGCTCAAGTCGCCTCACCCCTGTCGATTCACCTGAGCCACCTCTAACCGCGCCGCTGACGTTCTCGTTCGACTACACCCGTTCGGTCGGTTCGACGCTAAGTGAGTTCTTCACCGCACTACGTAAACACCGCATCGTCGGGGTCCGCGGAGCCGACGGCCGAGTGCTGGTGCCGCCTGCCGAATACGACCCGGTCACCTACGAACCGCTAGGCGAGACGGTACCGGTGTCCGACACCGGCACCGTCGAGTCCTGGGCCTGGCAACCCGACCCACTGGCGGGCCAGCCGCTGGACCGACCGTTCGCCTGGGCGCTGATCAAACTCGACGGCGCCGACACGACATTGCTACACGCGGTCGACGCCGGCAGTCCGGATGAGATCCGCACCGGCAAGCGCGTGCACATCGTCTGGGCTGACGAGCCGGTCGGGGCGATCACCGACATCGCCTACTTCGCGCTTGGCGAAAAGACAGAAGCGGCAACGGATATGGTTGACGACGACGGCCGCGATCCGGTGACGATGCTGGTTACTCCGATCACCCTCGAGATACAACACAGCGCTTCGCATCCGGAGAGCGCGTATCTGCGGGCCCTGCAGGAAGGCAAGCTGCTCGGCGGACGCACCGGCGAAGACGGCAAGCTGTATTTCCCGGCACGCGAAGCAGATCCCGCCACCGGACTGGCTCTCGACCATTTCGTCGAGTTGCCCGACAAGGGCACCGTTACCACTTTCGCGATCATCAACATCCCGTTCGCCGGCCAGCGCATCAAACCGCCCTACGTTGCCGCCTATGTGCTGCTGGACGGTGCCGATATTCCGTTCCTGCATTTGGTTTCAGAGATCGACGCGCACGAGGTCAGGATGGGCCTGCGGGTCGAGGCGGTGTGGAAGCCGCGCGACGAGTGGGGTCTGGGTATCGACAACATCGAATACTTCCGGCCGACCGGCGAACCCGACGCGGACTACGACACCTACAAGCACCACCTGTGAAGGACCAGTTGCAATGAGCGCTCGCGATGTTGCGGTGGTCGGGTTCGCCCACGCTCCGCACGTACGCCGTACCGACGGCACGACCAACGGCGTCGAAATGCTGATGCCGTGTTTCGCCCAGCTCTATGACGACCTCGGCATCACCAAGTCCGACATCGGGTTTTGGTGCTCGGGATCCTCGGATTTCCTCGCCGGCAGAGCCTTTTCCTTCATCTCGGCGATCGACTCGATCGGGGCGGTGCCGCCGATCAACGAGTCTCACGTGGAGATGGACGCTGCGTGGGCTTTGTTCGAGGCTTACATCAAATTGCTGACCGGCGAAGTCGACACCGCGTTGGTGTACGGATTCGGCAAGTCATCGGCAGGGGTGTTGCGCACTATCTTGTCGCGGCAAACCGACCCGTATACCGTGGCCCCGCTGTGGCCGGATTCGATATCGATCGCCGGTGTGCAGGCGCGCCTCGGGCTGGACGCCGGGAAGTGGAGCTTCGATCAGATGGCGCGCGTGGCGTATGACTCGTTCGCTGCGGCCCAGCGGGTCGACAAGGAGCCCGCACCCGACAGCATCGACGAGTTGCTCCAGCGGCCGTTTTTCGCCGATCCGCTGCGCCGTCATGACATCGCTCCGATTACTGACGGCGCGGCCGCCATCGTGCTGGCCGCCGACGATCGCGCCCGCGAACTGCGAGACAACCCTGCCTGGATCGCCGGAATCGAGCACCGCATCGAGTCACCGGTACTCGGCGCCCGCGATCTCACCGTCTCCCCTTCCAGCACCGCATCCACCGAAGCCGCGATCGGCGGGGACCTCGGGTCGATCGACGTCGCCGAAATCCACGCACCGTTCACCCACCAGCATTTGATCCTCACCGAAGCCATCGGGCTGCCGGCGTCCGCCAAGGTGAATCCCTCCGGCGGTGCGCTGGTCGCCAATCCGATGTTCGTCGCCGGGTTGGAGCGTATCGGCTTTGCGGCGCAGCACATCTGGGATCGCTCGGCGCAGCGTGCGCTGGCGCATGCCACCAGCGGGCCTGCGCTGCAACAAAACCTGGTCGCCGTGTTGGAAGGGAAGGACCGGTGAACAAACAGCTCGCCGCGGTACTGGGCACCGGGCAGACGAAGTACGTCGCCAAACGACAGGACGTCTCGATGAACGGCCTGGTGCGCGAGGCCATCGACCGCGCACTGACCGATTCCGGTTCGACGTTCGACGACATCGACGCGATCGTGGTCGGTAAAGCTCCCGACTTCTTCGAGGGCGTCATGATGCCCGAACTGTTCATGGCTGACGCGATGGGCGCCAGCGGCAAACCGCTGATCCGGGTGCACACCGCCGGCTCGGTGGGCGGATCCACCGGAGTCGTCGCGGCCAGCCTCGTGCAATCCGGCAAATACCGACGCGTGCTGGCAATGGCCTGGGAAAAGCAGTCGGAATCCAATGCCATGTGGGCACTGTCGATTCCGGTGCCGTTCACCAAACCGGTGGGCGCCGGGGCAGGCGGATACTTCGCTCCGCACGTTCGCGCCTATATCCGCCGTGCCAACGCACCGACCCACATCGGTGCGATGGTGGCGGTCAAAGACCGGCTCAACGGCGCGAAAAACCCGCTCGCGCATGTGCAGCAGCCCGACATCACGCTGGAGAAGGTGCTGTCGTCCCAGATGTTGTGGGATCCGATTCGGTTCGATGAGACGTGTCCCTCGTCAGACGGTGCGTGCGCCTTGGTGATCGGTGCCGAGCAGATCGCCGAGCAGCGAGTCGCCGACGGTTATCCGGTCGCGTGGATTCATGCCACCGCGCTGCGCACCGAGCCGCTGGCGTACGCGGGACGCGACCAGGTCAGCCCACAAGCCGGCCGGGACGCTGCTGCCGCGCTGTGGAAGGCGGCCGGTATCTCCAGCCCCATCGACGAGATCGATGCTGCCGAGATCTATGTGCCGTTCTCGTGGTTCGAGCCAATGTGGCTGGAAAACCTTGGTTTCGTACCAGAGGGTGAGGGCTGGAAGTTGACCGAGGCTGGCGAGACCGCGATCGGCGGGCGACTACCGGTTAATCCGTCCGGCGGGGTGCTGTCGTCGAATCCGATCGGTGCCTCGGGCTTGATCCGCTTCGCCGAGGCCGCAATCCAAGTGATGGGCAAAGGCGAAGCGCACCAAGTCCCGGGCGCCCGCAAGGCTCTGGGTCACGCCTATGGCGGCGGCTCGCAGTATTACTCGATGTGGGTGGTGGGAGCTGACAAGCCGTGACCAGTCGGATGAAATACACCTGCAGCATCGCGATGGGACCGGTCGACCAGTTGATCGACATCGCCAAGACCGCCGAGGAAGTCGGCTTCGACGCGATCGCGCTGCCCGACTCGCTGTTCTACATGGAGAAAGCAGCCGCTGACTACCCCTACACTCCGGACGGATCGCGAATGTGGGATGAGAACACACCCTGGGTCGATCCGTTGATCGCCGCCGCGGCGATGGGTGCGGTCACATCGACGCTGCGGTTCTACACCAACGTGATGAAACTAGGCTCCCGCAACCCGTTGCTGCTCGCGCGGCAGGTCGGTTCAGTGGCCAACCTCACCGGCAACCGATTTGGCTTCGGGGTGGGAATCGGCTGGGCACCTGAAGAATTCGAATGGTGCGGCGTGCCCTACAAGCGGCGGGGGGCCCGCGTCGACGAGATGATCGACGTCATCAAGCTGGTGCTGGGCGGCGGCATGGTCGAGTTCCACGGGGAGTTCTACGACTTCGGCCGGTTGCAGATGAGCCCCGCCCCCAGCGAACCGGTGCCGTTTTACGTCGGCGGACACACCGACGTGGCGCTGCGGCGGGCCGCCCGCGTCGGTGACGGCTGGACCAGCGCGATGATGACCCGCGACCAGTTGGCGGAAACGATCAACAAGCTGACTGACTACCGCGCCGAATACGACCGTGCAGGTCGGCCATTCGAGTTCCAGGCGGTGTGCATCGACAAGTTCGGAGTAGACGGTCACCGCGAACTCGCCGAGGCCGGCGTCACCGACAACATCGTCATTCCCTGGGTCTTTGACGGGCTGGGCTTCGATGCGCCGCTGGACAAGAAAAAAGACTCGATGAAACGCTTCGCCGACACCTATATTCACTCCGGCTGGCAGGACTCATGAACGAGTCCCCCGCACACCTGGCCGGCTGTCGCTCTCGAGAAGCGGTGCGAGTCAGAAACAAAGCAGCTTGGCTGGACGTATTCGCCGACGATGCCATCGTCGAAGACCCGGTCGGCCCTTCGGCTTTCGATCCGGAAGGCAAAGGGCACCGAGGACGCGACGCGATATCTGCCTTCTGGGACAAGGCCATCGCCAGTACCGACAGCATCGAATTCGACTTCCGTGACACCTATCAATGTGGCAATGAAGAAGCCAATGTCGGGTGCATCTTCATCACAATGGGTGGGCACCGGGTTACCGCGGAAGGTGTCTTCACCTACAAGGTCAACGACGCGGGCCAGATGGTGGCGCTGCGCGCGTACTGGGAGATGGACCGGGCAGCGGCAACGGCTCGCCCGGTTTAGCGGCTAGATTGCCTGCAGGCCGGCAAGATAGCGCTGGGCCAAATCTCGGTACGCCTGCGGATTGACGTTAACCCACATCTCTGCACCCGTTCCTGCGATCGGCCCTTTGACCATTGCAGGTGCCCCTACCACCAGCACCTCATCGGGAATATGGGTGCCGCCGACGACGACTGCGCCGGCCGCCACCAGGCTGCGCGCGCCGATCACAGCATCGTCGAGCACGGTGGCGTGATTCGCGATCAACGCTTCCGCGCCGATATGCGCTCCATGGATGAGACACATGTGCGCCACAGTCGCACCCGGACCGATGTCGACCGGGACTCCGGGCGGTGCGTGCAGCACCGAGCCGTCCTGGACGTTGGCGCCTTCCCGAACTATCACCGGGCCGTAGTCGGCCCGAAGCACGGCGTTGAACCACACTGATGCCCGCGCCTCGACAGTGACATCGCCGATCAGGGTGGCGGTCGGCGCGACGAACGCGGCGGGATCGACCCTCGGCGACCTACCCTCGAAGGAGTACTGCGGCATCGTCCAGATATACCGCAGGGTGAATGCCGGTTCCCGTCGTTGCACCATACCGGCGGAAAACTGTAACGTGTTCTAGTTAGAAGCCAACCAAGTGGAGGCCTGATGACTACCGAGACCGCCGGCATTCGCGAGATCGACTCCGGCACCCTGCCCGACAGGTACGCGCGCGGCTGGCACTGTCTTGGCCCGGTCAAGAACTACCAGGACGGAGAGCCGCACGCAGTGGAGGCGTTCGGCACCATGCTCGTCGTATTCGCCGACTCGCACGGCAACGTGCACACTCTCGACGGCTACTGCCGGCACATGGGCGGCAACCTCTCGCAGGGCACCATCAAGGGCGACGAAATCGCCTGCCCATTCCACGACTGGCGCTGGGGCGGCGACGGCAGATGCAAACTGGTGCCCTACGCCAAGCGCACGCCGCGGCTGGCCCGCACTCGGTCCTGGACGACCGATGTGCGTAGCGGCCTGTTATTCGTCTGGCACGATCACGAGGGCAACCCGCCGAAACCCGAGGTGCGAATACCGGAGATTCCGGAGTTCGCCAGCGACGAGTGGACCGACTGGCGGTGGAACTCGATCTTGATCGAAGACTCCAACTGCCGTGACATCATCGACAACGTCACCGATATGGCGCACTTCTTCTACATCCACTTCGGTCTTCCGACCTACTTCAAGAATGTCTTCGAGGGTCACATCGCCTCGCAGTATCTGCACAACGTCGGCCGGCCGGACGTCAACGATCTGGGCACCTCGTACGGTGAGGCGCACCTGGATTCGGAAGCGTCCTACTTTGGCCCGTCGTTCATGATCAACTGGCTGCACAACAGGTACGGCGACTACAAAGCCGAGTCGATCCTGATCAACTGTCACTACCCGGTGACTCAAAACTCCTTTGTGCTGCAGTGGGGTGTCATCGTCGAAAAGCCCAAAGGCATTGACGAGGCCATGACGGACAAGCTGGCCACGACGTTCACCGAAGGTGTCAGCAAGGGCTTCCTGCAAGATGTCGAGATCTGGAAGCACAAAACCCGGATCGACAACCCACTGCTGGTCGAGGAGGACGGCGCTGTCTACCAGATGCGGCGTTGGTATCAGCAGTTCTACGTCGATGCCGCCGATGTGACGCCGGAAATGACCGACCGCTTCGAAATCGAGGTCGACACCACGATCGCCAACGAGAAGTGGCATGTCGAAGTGGAGGAGAACCTGAAGCGGCAGGCACACTCTGATGAACCGAAGGTTCAAGGACAGCCGACTGAGGTGTCCTGATGGCGGAGCGCGAAGAGCCACCAGACGTCGATCGATTAGCTCAGTCGATGCTCGCAATGCTCGGGGAGCACAACGGCCACGATGAGGAGTCGCCGAAGTCGCCGGGTCGGCGTGCCGGATCCCGTTCCAAGTCATCAGCTTTCGCCGACGATCCGAAACGCGCCGCGGCAGTGCGCGAAGCCACCGTCGCTGACCGTGACCGCTATCTGACGTCGGGCCTGCAGCCGGTGGACTGCCGGTTTTGCCATGTCACCGTGAACGTCAAGAAGCTGGGACCGGGCCACACCTCCGTGCAATGGAACACCGAGGCGTCGCACCGCTGCGCCTACTTCGCCGAGCTACGCGCATCGGGCGGCCAAAGCGCGCGCACCAGGGCCTGCCCCAAGCTGAGCGACAGCATCCACCACGCGGTGGCGGAAGGCTGTCTGGACGAATTTTGCAGCGCGCCCTCGCCCGGCGACGGCTGAGATCGTCACAGTCCGGCGAAGCGCTCCTTGACGGACTCAGCGGTCAGCCCATAGTCAGCCAGCGAATACTTGTGCTTCGGAGCTCGCTCTCCGGTCCGGCTTGCAGCGTGACTTTGTTCCATCGCCCGGCGCGCCTCATCGGTCAACGTCAGCCCGAAGTGGCGATAGAGGCTCTTCACGCTGGCTAGCGGATCGGCGATGAAATCACGGTAATCGACGTCGTAGAACTGCGCCGGATTGTGCTTGGCGCGTTCGGCGTTGAATCGCTCCAGTCCTCGTGACCAGGTTTCCATCGAGTCGTCGCCGATCTGCGCGCCCACGTACGTGGTCGACCACCCCTGGGCGGTGTGCTGAGCAAGTGAACACATCGACGCCATGATCGTTTCCACCGGCCGGTGGGTTTGCACCACCAGCGCGTCGGGATAGGTCGACATCAGCGCGTCCAGCGCGAAAAGGTGACTGGGATTCTTCAGCACCCACCGCTTGTCGGCGTCGTTCAGACCGATCAGCTGAAGGTTCTTGCGGTGCCGTCGATATGCCGGTGTCCAATCCTGCTGGGACAGCCACCGACTGTAGGTGGGTAAATGCGCCAAAGTCTCGTAGGACACCGAGTGGAATGACTGCCGCAGCAGCTGCCAGCATTCCTCGAGTTCGTCGGCCGCCATGAAGTGCAGGCCGGTGTACCCGGGATTCTCGGCATGGTGCTGATTGAATTGCGCGTCGAGCTGGCGATACACCGGGTTGCTTTCCCACTCGTGGCGCGGTGGACGGGGTTGTGGGTATTCGGCCAGCCACATATGCAGACCTTGATGCGTCGGGTCGGCGCCGAGGAGCCGGTGCAAGGCGGTCGTGCCGGTCCGCACCAGCCCGGTGACGAAGATGGGACGATTGATAGCAACGTCGGCATGTTCAGGATGCTGCTTCCAGGCCGCCTCCGAAAGCAACCGCGCCACCAGCGCACCCCGTATAAAGAACCGGTTCATCTTACTGCCCAGCGGAGTCAGGTTCGCCTCGCGTTGATACGACCCGAGCAGCACATTTAGGGCTTGGCGGTAGTTGTCGTCGTCGGCGCCGAAATCGTCGAGCCCGGTCAGTTTGATCGCTGAGGTGTGCAGATCATCGACGGTGCCCACGTCGGTCCGATCGGTCATCAGACCTTGTACTCCCCGCAGTTGACGTCGAGGGTCTGACCGGTGATGCCGCTGGAAAGATCGCTGGCCAAAAACAGGATTGCCGACGCCACCTCGTCTTCGGTCGGTAGCCGTTTGAGGTCGGAGTTCGCAGCGGTCGCGGCGTAGATCTGCTCCACTGTGGTTCCGTACTTGCCGGACTGATGCTCGAAGTAGCCGCGCAAGGTGTCGCCCCAGATATACCCCGGCGCAACGGAGTTGACCCGGATACCGTGTTCGCCAAGTTCGGTGGCCAGAGACTGCGACATCGCCAGCAATGCGGATTTGGCCATCTTGTAGGCACCGTACTTCGCCTGGGAGTGGCGGATGACCATGGAGTTGACGTTGACGATCGAGCCACATGCCTCGGTTAATGCGGGCGTGAAGCCCTGAATGAGTCGCAAAGCACCGAGCACAGTCAGCTCGATGGCGTCGCGGATGTGCTGAAATGTGGTGCCGGCCAATGGTTTCATCGACGGAACACGAAACGCGTTGTTGATGAGTACGTCGACTTTTCCGTAAGCCGACAGGGCAGCGTCGACCAGATTGTTCACCTGATCGTCGTCGGTGATGTCGGTCGGTACGGCTATCGCGCGCCGGCCGCTGTCGGTGGTCTGTTTCGCCACATCGTCCAGCCGTTCGGCAGTGCGCGCCGCGAGCACCAGGTCGGCCCCGTTCTGAGCGCATCTGCGCGCGAGCGTGGTGCCGAGCGCCGGGCCAACGCCGCTGATCACCACTACCTTGCCGTCGAGCATCCCGGCCATCTCTACCCCAGCATTCTGTTGGCTATCTGGATCTGGCGCTGTGCAATTCGTGCACGCCAGCCGTCCGCGGAAAGTTGGTTGTGCTCGTGATGGGGCAGCACGGAAGGCAACGCGTCGAAGTCGACGAGTTCGACGCGGGGGCCGTCGGCGTCGGTGAGCTCGCGCGACACTCGCTGCCAGCGAAACTGCAGGAAGCCGCGGCGATGCCCGCAGGTTTCAACCCAATTGGTGATTCCGGGGTTCTGGTCGGCAACGACGATCCGGAACATGCCGTCCGGATCCGCTTGAGCCTGACTGGCGTTGAGCGATGTTTGGTGGTTGATGTAGTCGAGCGAGATGTACCACAAGCTCCCCAGCTGAAAACCCAGGTACGGCGCATCGGTACGCGGCAATGTGATGACCAGCGCCTGATCGGGACGCAGGTCGAATTGGCCGACCGAAGAGTACTGCGTGGCGAGGCCACCCGGGGTCAGGCGCGGCGCCACCATGGTGTTGACCGGGATGTTGAAGTAGAACCACTGCGGAAACTGCAACCAGGTCTTCACCCGGTTCACCAATTGCTTTGCTGCGGTGGCGTAACGCTTTTCGATTACCTCGCGGGTCAGCGGCGGCGGCGCGGTACCCGCGGTATCCAACCGTTGCACCGCCACCGTGCCGCGGTGTTGCGACCAGTCGCCGTAGACCTCACGGATCACCAGCTGACCCGGGCTGGTCGGCCGGACCTGCCACTGGAAGCTACCGTCGGCGGCGATATCCAGCTCACGATCGTCGAAGGCCGCTTGGCTGGCGGGGACGTTGTCGTCGGTATATTCGCCGCCGAGCAATTGGAAGCTCAGGTCCGTAGTGCTGCCACGAACACCGCTGATCAGATAGTCGCGGTCCGACTGCACCCGGCAACCGAAATACAGAGTGTCCGGGTTGTCCAAGCCCATCTTGGTGAACGGGCCGGTGCCCGACAACAGGAAAGGATGATCACGCTCGTAGTCGAACACCATGTGTGTGCAGCCCGCGATGCAGCCGGCGAGATACTGCAGCCCTTCGAGGAGATCGGCTTCGGTCTCGATATGCGGTGCGTCGGCCACCAGTTTCTCGGCCTCGGCGATCGCGGAAACCAGCGGCTCGGAGAACGATGGAGCGAACACGCCTAGACGCTAGAACGTGTTCTAGTTTCCGTCAACGGCCAAACACCCCTCGGGCGTCGGCCCGGGGTTCAATTAGAAGGTCGACTCACTATGGTGCACATTGCTGGGACAGATCGATCAGATGCTGCCGCACGTCCGGATGCCGGTTCAGGTAGTCGATGACGTTTCCGTTACCGCCCTCCGCCTCCGACTTGGCCTGCAGCTGCTGGTGAAGGTCCGGATGCTGCTTCAAGTACGAGTCGATGGAATTTCCGACGGTTTGATTGCACGGCGGATCCGCTGTGGCTGTGCCCGCCAAGGGCAGCGCGATCACCGTCGCGGCGGTCGCAGTGAGTAGCCCGCCGGCGAGCAGGCCCGACAGTCCGCCGCGACGGCCGATCCTCTTCGATGTCATGCTCATGCAGGTCAGGCTACTCGCGGTAGCTGGGCACGACCTGTGTATATCTGGGGAATCAACGCCGGGCCGCGGCACCGCTGCCTTGCTCGCGCTTGATCTCCAACGCGATGTCGATGAGCTGGTCTTCCTGGCCGCCGATAAGCTTGCGCTGCCCGGCGCGGTGCAGTAACTGATGGGCCGGCACGTCGTAGCGTTCGGCCTGGCGGACCGCGTGCTTGAGGAAGCTGGAGTAGACGCCCGAGTAGCCCATGATCAATGCGTTGCGGTCGAGCAGGCATTCGGCCGGCATGGCCGGGCGGACGATGTCCTCGGCGGCGTCGGCGATGTCGAAGAAGTCGATACCTGTCTTGACGCCGATCTTGTCGAAGACCCCGATCAGCGCTTCGACCGGGGCGTTTCCTGCTCCCGCGCCGAATCGCCGTGCGCTGCCGTCAATTTGCTTGGCGCCGGCACGTACCGCCTCCACCGAGTTGGCCACTCCCAGGCCGAGGTTTTCGTGGCCGTGAAAACCGACCTGGGCGTCGTCTCCGAGTTCGGCGACCAGCGCCGCCACCCGGTCGCGCACGCCCTCGAGCACCAGCGCGCCCGCCGAGTCGACGACGTAGACGCATTGGCAGCCGGCATCAGCCATGATGCGAGCCTGGGCGGCCAGCTTCTCGGGCGGAATTGTGTGCGCCATCATCAAGAAACCCACGGTTTCCAGCCCAAGCTCCCGGGCCAATCCGAAGTGCTGAATGGAAACGTCGGCTTCGGTGCAATGGGTGGCGATCCGGCAGATGACCCCGCCGTTGTCCTGCGCTTCCTTGATGTCGTCTTTGGTGCCGACCCCGGGCAACATCAGAAAGGCGATTCTGGCTTCTTTCGCGGTCTGCGCGGCCAGCTTGATCAGCTCCTGCTCAGGTGTTCTGGAGAAGCCGTAGTTGAACGACGACCCGCCCAAGCCGTCCCCGTGGGTCACCTCGATCACCGGCACACCGGCGGCGTCGAGCGCGGCCACGATCGCCTGCACCTCGTCTTTGGTGAACTGGTGGCGCTTGTGGTGGGACCCGTCGCGCAACGACGTGTCGGTCAGCCGAACGTCCCAGATCGGGTTGAAATAGCTGCCTTCAGTACTCATGCCTTCAGCCCTCCCGTCGTCGCGGATAAGGATTCTTTCGCTATCTCTTCGCCGACTTTTGTGGCCGCGGCGGTCATGATGTCGAGGTTGCCCGCATACGGCGGGAGATAGTCCCCGGCCCCCTCGACTTCGATGAAGGTCGTGACCACTGCCTGGCCGCCGGAATTCACCGAGGGCTCGTCGAACTGCGGGTCGTTGAGCAAGTGGTAACCCGGCACATAGGTCTGCACTTCGGCCACCACGTCGTGGATGGACTGGGCGATCGCATCGCGATCGGCATCCTCTGGGATGGCGCAGAAGATGGTGTCGCGCATAATCATCGGGGGCTCGGCCGGGTTCAAGATGATGATCGCCTTACCGCGACGCGCGCCGCCGATGGTCGCCACGCCTTTGCTGGTCGTCTTGGTGAATTCGTCGATATTGGCGCGGGTACCGGGCCCGGCTGAGACAGAAGCTACGGACGCCACGATCTCGGCATACGGCACCTCCACGACCCGCGACACCGCGTAGACGATCGGAATGGTCGCCTGTCCCCCGCAGGTGATCATGTTGACGTTCGGCGCGTCGAGATGAGCGCGCAGATTCGCCGGCGGGATCACCGCCGGGCCAACCGCCGCCGGAGTGAGATCGACCGCCCGGATGCCGGCTTCGGCATATTTGGGCGCCGCCACCTTGTGCACATAGGCGCTGGTCGCCTCGAACACAAGATCAGGCTTCTCTGACTGAGCGAGCAGCCAGTCCACGCCCTGGTGAGTGGTCTCCAGGCCCAGCTTGCGAGCCCGGGCCAGGCCTTCGCTGTCCGGGTCGATGCCGACCATCCAGCGCGGCTCCAGCCAGTCGGACCGGCGCAACTTGTAGAGCAGATCGGTGCTGATGTTGCCCGACCCGACAATGGCCACGCTTGCCTTTGAGGTCATCTCGACCGCTCCTTCTATTCGAAAGACAACCGCACGGATCCCAGCCCGGCGAAGTCTGCGACGAACTCGTCACCGGCCCCCGCGTCGATCGCCCGGGTGCAGGATCCGGGCAACACGACGTCGCCGGCCCGCAGGCGCACCCCGAAGGATTCCACTTTGCGGGCCAGCCAGGCCACTGCGGTGACCGGATTGCCCAGCACCGCATCGCTGCGGCCCTTGGCCACCACCTCGCCGTTGCGGGTCAATACCGCGTCGACGTCGGTGATGTCGACGTCGGCCGGCGGCACTCGCGCCGCGCCCAGCACAAAGCCCGCTGACGAGGCGTTATCGGCGATGGTGTCGCACAGTGCGATCCTCCAGTCGGTGATGCGGGTGTCGATCAACTCGATGGACGGCACCAACGCCGCCGTTGCCGCCAGCACGTCGTCTTCGGTGCAGTCGGCGCCCGGCAAGTCGGCGGCCAAGATGAAACCGACCTCGACTTCCACCCGCGGATACAGGTACTTCGCTGCCTTGACCGGAATCTCCTCGAACACCTGCATCTCGTCGAGCAGATGTCCGTAGTCCGGCTCGTCGACCCCCATCATCTGCTGCATCGCCAACGACGACAGACCGACTTTGTGGCCCACCACCCGAGCACCCTCGGCAACCCGCTGCCGAATATTGATCAATTGGATCTCGTAGGCGTCAACGACGTCGATGTCCGGATATGCGGCGGTCAGCGGGCTGATCGGGGCACGGCTGCGCTCGGCTTGCAAGAGGTCGGCGGCCAGCTCGTCGCGGGTGGCGCTGGAGAGCATGGGCCGAAGTCCCCTCGTCGGTGTGACCGGTGCAGTAGCGCCCGGCCCAGGCAATTCTATAACGTGTTCTACATGACAGGTCAGGAGTGCGACGTCGTCGTGGTCGGAAGCGGCGGCGCCGGCATGGTCGCCGCGCTGGCCGCTGCCCACCAGGGGCTTTCGACGATCGTGATCGAAAAGGCGCCGCACTACGGCGGCTCGACGGCACGCTCCGGTGGCGGCGTGTGGATTCCCAACAACGAAGTCCTCAAGCGCGATGGGGTGCAGGACACTGCCGAAGCGGCCCGCACCTACCTGCACGGGATCATCGGTGACATCGTTGAGCCGGAACGCATCGACACCTACCTCGAGCGCGGGCCGGAAATGTTGTCATTCGTTCTCGAGCACACGCCGCTAAAGATGTGCTGGGTGCCGGGTTACTCCGACTACTACCCGGAGTCCGAGGGCGGGCGGCCGGGCGGGCGGTCAATCGAGCCGAAGCCGTTCGACGCCGGAAAGCTCGGTCCGGACATGGCCGGCCTCGAACCGGCCTATGGCAAGGTGCCTCTCAATGTCGTTGTCATGCAGCAGGATTACGTGCGGTTGAACCAGCTGAAGCGACACCCTCGCGGGCTGCTCCGCAGCCTGAAGGTCGGGTCTCGGACAATATGGGCGAAGGCCACAGGGAAGAATCTCGTCGGTATGGGCCGGGCCTTGATCGGGCCGTTGCGGATCGGACTGCGTCAGGCCGGTGTCCCGGTCGAGCTGAACACCGCGCTGACCGATCTGCACGTCGAAAACGGCTCGGTGCGTGGCGTGTACGTGCGCGACACCGGCGCGGCGGAAAGCAACGAGCCGGCGCTGATCAAGGCCCGACGGGCGGTGATCCTGGCCAGCGGCGGCTTCGAGCACAACGAGCAGATGCGGGTGAAATACCAGCGCGCGCCGATCACGACCGAGTGGACCGTCGGCGCGAAGGCGAATACCGGTGACGGCATCATCGCCGCCGAGAAGCTCGGCGCGACTTTGGATCTGATGGAGGACGCCTGGTGGGGCCCGACCGTGCCGCTGGTGGGCGCACCGTGGTTCGCACTGTCTGAGCGCAACTCGCCGGGGTCGATCATCGTCAACATGTCCGGCAAGCGGTTCATGAACGAATCGATGCCTTATGTCGAAGCTTGTCATCACATGTACGGGGGAAAGTACGGTCAGGGACCTGGGCCGGGCGAGAACATCCCGGCCTGGCTGATCTTCGACCAGCAGTACCGCGATCGCTACATCTTTGCCGGATTGCAGCCCGGACAACGTATTCCGCGCAGGTGGCTGGAGTCCGGTGTGATCGTGCGCGCCGACACATTCGAGGAGCTCGCTGGCAAAACCGGTCTGCCGGTTGACGAGTTGCTGTCTACGGTGCAGCGATTCAACGGCTTTGCGACATCGGGCGTCGACGAGGACTACCACCGGGGCGAAAGTGCCTACGACAGGTACTACGGCGACCCGACCAACAAGCTCAATCCCAACCTCGGCCCGATCGAGCACCCACCCTTTTACGCGGCCAAGATGGTGCCGGGCGACCTGGGCACCAAAGGGGGCATCCGCACCGATATTCATGGCCGGGCGCTTCGTGACGACGGCAGCGTCATCGAAGGCCTTTACGCTGCCGGTAATGTCAGCGCCCCGGTGATGGGGCACACCTATCCTGGACCGGGCGGCACGATCGGGCCGGCCATGACCTTCGGATATCTTGCGGCTTTGCATATCGCTCAGCAGGCGGGCTGACATGCCGATCGACCTGGACGCCGCAGTGGGCGCGAAGTTCGGTGCTGTCGAATTTTCTTGGACCGCAACAGATGTGCAGCTTTACAACCTTGCCCTGGGTGCCGGCGGTGATCCGACGAACCCCCGCGAGCTGAGTTACGTGGTCGATCACAAGCCGCAGGTACTGCCCACCTTCGGCTGTGTTGCGGCCACTTTCCACCAGGTCGAACCGCCGAAAGTGAGCTGGCCCGGTGTGGAGATCGACTTGGCCAAGGTGCTGCACGCATCCGAACAGGTGGTGGTGCCAGCGCCGCTGCCGCCGTCGGGCAGCGCCCGTGCGGTCAGCCGCATCGTCGAGGTGTGGGACAAAGGCAAGGCGGCGGTGGTCGTCCTCGAGACAACGGTGACCGGCGACGACGGCGCTCCGTTGTGGACGCAGCGCCGCTCGATCTTCGCCCGTGGCGAAGGCGGTTTCGGTGGGTCCCGAGGGCCGTCCACGTCAGACGGCACGCCCGATCGGGCGCCCGATAGGGAAGTTGCGATACCTGTGTTGCCGCAACAGGCGCTGCTCTACCGGCTCTGCGGCGACCGCAATCCGCTGCATTCGGATCCTGAATTCGCCTCAGCCGCAGGGTTTCCCCACCCCATCCTGCACGGGCTCTGCACTTATGGGATGGCGTGCAAGGCGGTGGTCGATGCGGTGCTGGACTCGGACGTCAGTGCCGTCGGATCCTTCGGCGCGCGTTTCTCGGGTGTGGCGTTCCCCGGCGAGACGCTGACGGCCGGTATTTGGAAAGACGGCGGCCGGCTACTGGCTCGCGTCGTCGCGCCCGCTCGCGACAACGCTGTGGTGCTGTCAGGCGTCGAGCTGGTGCCCGCCTGATCCGGCCGGCTTGACTCGCTGATATCACGCTGGCGTGACGGTGGCCGAGGCCAGTCACTCCAGCGTGACGCTCGGCGCTGAAGAGGCCCTACCGCCGACCTTGCTTCCCGGTGACGTGTGGGGCAAAGTAACCAAACACTCGTCTTTCGGGAGTTGGCATGGGGCTTAATCGGCGCTTGAGCCGCTTCGCGATCATCATGCTGCTAGGCGGCGCTTCGATGCTGTTACTGGCGTGGGAGTCGATGATCTCGGTCGCTCGAGCGGACAATCCAGACGAGGTGTTGAACGCGCTGATGATGGGCGGCACCACCATGCCGACTCCCAGTCCGCACTGGCTCGACACCATCGTCACCGACTACATCGACCCCACCACCGGCGGAAACTACGTCCCGGTCCTGGTACCCACACCCGAATCCGGTTCCAGCACCTCGATTGCGACCGGCCTGGCGGACCTGCAGGCTGCAATGACGTCTCAGCAACTGCATTTTCCCGGTCTGCCCTACCTGGTCGAGGGTTACTCGCAGAGCGCGGTGATATCCGTCGACGAGAAGATTCAGCTCATGCAGTCTGGGCAGCCGCCGCCGGACGTCACTTTCCTGCTTTTGGGCTCGCTGGACCGCCCCGACGGCGGCATCATCGAGCGGTTCCCCGGTCTGGGCATCCCGGGGACTGCGGCGTTCGGCTCCGGCGGCTCCGAGCCGACCGACGCCGGTATTCCGACCATCGACATCGCCAACCAGTACGACTTCTTCGCCGACTTTCCGCAATACCCGACCAATGAACTGGCCGACTTGAACGCCCTCTTCGGAATCATCTACGCGCACGCGTCTTATGGCGATGGCCCACTGCCAGAGGAGATTCCCGCGGTGTGGCCGCCCTCGGCACCGCTTACCGGACCATTCACAGACCACTATGTGCTCGGCTCCACCGAAGTGGTCAAGCAGGTGACCGGCGATACCACGTTTTACTTCAACCCCACCACCGAGCTACCGCTGCTTGATCCGCTGCGGAGCCTGGGCGTGCCGGAATCCTGGCTCAACGTCGTTCAGCCAGCGTTGCAGGTCATCGTCGAAGCCGGTTACGACCGGTCGATTCCGTTCGGCGATCCGACACCGGCGCAACTGATTCCGACCATCGACCCCGTCACCTTCAGCCTCGAATACGACAAAGCAGTCGTCGAGGGCGCCAACAACGCCTTGGCGCTGTTCGGCGCCCAGCTGCCCGACGCCGCAGAACTGGAGCACCTACTCGATCAGGCCCAATCATGGTCGGCGCAGGACATCGGTATTCCCTATCACGACGCCGTTTCTGCCCTCAACGACTACTACAACCCGTTCACCGAATGGATCGCCCAGGAAGCACCGCTGAGCCAAGACATCGAAAACCTTTTGGAGGTGACCGGCATCCAGCAGAACCTGCTTGATCCCGTCCTCGGGCTCATCGGACCCCTCGGTGGGCTCATCACCAGTTGATCGCGCACCGTGACCGCAGGTCAGGCGACCTAGCTGAGGATCAGGCCGGAGGTGGGGACCCCGGTACCGGCGGTAACGAGCACATGCTCGACGTCAGGCACTTGGTTTACCGAGCTTCCCCGCAGTTGTCGCACACCTTCTGCGATGCCGTTCATGCCATGGATATAGGCCTCACCCAGCTGGCCGCCATGGGTGTTGATTGGTAAGCGCCCGCCGAGCTCGATGGCGCCGTCGGCGATGAAGTCCTTCGCTTCGCCCCATCCGCAAAAGCCGAGCTCCTCCAGCTGGATCAAGGTGAACGGGGTGAAGTGGTCGTAAAGAATGGCAGTCTGGATATCGTTGGGGCTCAACCCTGATTGCTGCCACAACTGCCGGCCGACCAGACCCATCTCCGGCAGGCCATCGAGCTCGGAGCGGTAGTAGCTGACCATCGTGTACTGGTCAGGGCTGGAGCCCTGCGCAGCCGCGTCGATGACCGCCGGCCGGTGCTTGAGGTCCTTCGCGCGCTCCGGTGACGTCACGACGATCGCGACCGCGCCGTCGGTTTCCTGACAACAATCCAGCAGCCGCAGCGGCTCGGCAATCCAACGTGAATCCTGATGATCCTCAATGGTGATCGGCTTGCCGTAGAAATACGCCCTGGGGTTGTTGGCGGCATGCCTGCGGTCGGCGACCGAGATGGCGCCGAAGTCTCGGCTGGTCGCACCGGACAAGTGCATGTACCGCTTGGCGATCATCGCCACCTGCGCGGCCGGTGTACTCAAGCCGTGCGGGTATGAGAATGAGTTGTCCACACCGGTGGAGTCCGCATTCTCGGTCAGCCGTGTCTGCACCTGCCCGAACCGCATGCCGGAGCGCTCGTTGAACGCGCGGTATGCGACGACGACGTCGGCTACGCCGGTGGCGACGGCCATCGCGGCTTGCTGAATGGTCGCGCACGCGGCACCGCCGCCGTAATGAATTTTGGAGAAGAATTTCAGGTCGCCGATGCCGGCCGCACGCGCCACCGCAACCTCGGTGTTGGAGTCCATGGTGAAGGTGGTGAGCCCATCCACATCGCCCGGGTCGAGCCCGGCATCGTCCAGCGCGTGTTGCACCGCTTCGGCCGCCAGTCGCAGCTCGCTGCGCCCGGAGTTCTTCGAGAAGTCGGTGGCGCCGATGCCGACGATCGCGGCTTTACCCGAGAGCATCAGGCGCCACCGACGGTGAGTTTGACGGTTGCGATCACATGATCGCCAAGGCTGTTGCGCCCCAGCACTTTCACTGTGACAAGGCCGTCGTCGATCGCTGTGACCTCACCGGAGAACGTCACGGTGTCGTAGGCGTACCACGGCACGCCCAGTCGCAGGCTGATCGACTTGATCAGCGCCGAAGGTCCGGTCCAGTCGGTGACGAAACGTTGCACCAAGCCGGTGTCGGTCAAGATGTTGACGAAGATATCCTTGGACCCTTTGGCCTGCGCCTTGTCTCGGTCGTGGTGTACGTCCTGGAAGTCCCGGGTGGCCAGCGCCGTCGAGATGATGAACGTGGGATCTCCATACAACTTGAGCTCGGGCAGCTTGGTGCCGACCTCGACAGCCGGCGCGCTCATGTGTCCGGCTCCCAGGCGTAGAGCGTCCAGGCCGGTCCGGTGTCGCTCTCGGGAAAGTCGAGGTATGTTGCGCGCACCGGCATTCCGATCTCAACCTGGGTGGGGTCGACGTTGCGAAGTTCGCCCAGCAGGCGCACTCCTTCTGCTAGCTCCACGAGCGCGATCACGAACGGCAGTGTGCGCCCGGGCACCTTCGGCGCGTGGTGCACGACGAAGCTGAACACCGCACCCTTACCGCTGGCCACCACATAGTCGATCGGAGCTTGCTTGTCCTGCCACAGCGCCGGCAAAGGCGGGTGCTGCAGGCTGCCGTCGGCGCGCTGCTGGATCCGCAATTCATGTGCGTTGACCCCGTCCCAGAAGAACTTTGTGTCACGTGATGCCGAAGGGCGCATCATGGCAGCGGCATCCAGATCCGTGGGCGCGGACAGTGTTGCCGGTTCTCGCGGCTTGAACTTCAATATGCGCCAGTTCATTTCGGCGACGTCCTCGTCGCCGACCCGCCAGACGATGTGCTGGTTGATGAACCATCCTTCGCCCAGGGCGGTTTGCTTCGGACCGATCACCTCACCGAGCTCGGCGCCGACACTGACTTCTTCACCGGGCCGCAGATATCGGTGGTAGGTCTGCTCACAGTTGGTCGCCACCACGCCGACGTAGCCGGCGTCGTCGAACAGCGTGATGACCGGCCCCAACGGGTCGTCTTTCGGGCGTTCCCCGCCCAGGCCGAACATCGTCCACACCTGAATCATCGCCGGTGGAGCGACAATTCCCGGGTGCCCGGAGGCCCGCGCAGCGGACTCGTCGACGTAGATCGGATTGCGGTCGCCGATGGCCTCTAACCAGTTGTTGATCGTCGGCTGATTCACCGGATCCCGGCCCGCGCGCGGCTTGCTGCTGCCGGCCGCCTTGATCTGGGCGATGGCTTCCTCGATATCGCTCACCTGGGCACCCGGGGGACTTTGAGCCCTGACGCGGCGATCATCTCCCGCATGACTTCGTTCACACCGCCGCCGAAGGTGATGACCAGGTTGCGTTTGGTCTGGGAGTCCAGCCAGTTGAGCAGCTCGGCGGTTTCCGGCTCCGCCGGGTTACCGTATTTTCCGACGACCTCTTCCGCGAGCCGGCCGACGTACTGAACGCGTTCGGTACCAAACACTTTGGTGGCTGCGGCGTCGGCGACGTTGATGTCCTCGCCCGCAGCCGCCACCTGCCAGTTGAGTAATTCGTTGATCCGCCAGATCGAGTGGATCTGCCCAAGCGCACGCTTAACGTCGTCGTGGTGGATCGGCGTGACACCGTCGCCGCCCGGCTTGGCGGCCCACGCGTGTACCCGGTCGTAGATGCCGGCGAATCGGCCGGCCGGGCCGAGCATCACCCGCTCGTTGTTGAGCTGGGTGGTGATCAGTCGCCATCCGGCATTCTCCTCCCCGACCAGCATCTCCACCGGCACCCGAACGTCGTTGTAGTAGGTGGCATTCGTGTGGTGCGCGCCGTCGGACAGGATGATCGGCGTCCAGGAGTAACCGGGGTCTGTGGTGTCGACGATCAGGATGGAGATCCCTTTGTGCTTGACCGCATCGGGGTCGGTGCGGCACGCCAGCCAGACATAGTCGGCGTCGTGGGCGCCGGTCGTGAAGATCTTCTGGCCGTTGACGATGTACTCGTCACCGTGGCGCACGGCGCTGGTCCGCAGTGACGCCAAGTCGGTGCCGGCCTCCGGCTCGGTATAGCCGATTGCGAAGTGCACCTCGCCGGCCAGGATCGCCGGCAGAAATTTCTTCTTCTGCAGCTCGCTGCCGTAGACCTGCAGGGTCGGCCCCACCGTCTGCAGTGTCACGGCGGGCAACGGCACGTCGGCTCGGTGGGCTTCGTTGACAAAGATCTGCTGCTCGATCGGACCGAAGCCCAACCCGCCGAACTCTTTCGGCCAGCCGACCCCGAGCTTGCCGTCCTGACCCATCCGCCGGATCACCGCGCGGTAAGCCTCACCGTGCCGGTCGCCCTCCATCTCCTTGGCTTCCTCGGGCGATATCAGCTTCGAAAAGTACTGCCGCAGCTCGGCTTGCAACTGCCGCTGCTCTGGAGTCAGGTCGATGAACATAACGCTCCCACCGGGTCTTCTGGGTGGCGACCCGCCGCGCCCGGCTTCGCCGCGCTTGCGATCGCCACCAGCTCGCGACCTCCGAGGAGATCCAGGCGCAGTGATGGCCCGCCCAGCAGGCGGGTCAAGTCTTTGATCGTGGAGTAGTAGCGCGGCATCGGGTAGGTGATGTCCATTCCCATGCCGCCATGGAGGTGGTGGCAGGTCTGCATCACTGGCGGCGCCTGCGAGGCGATCCAATATCCCAGTACGTCGAGGTCGTCTGCGGCATCACGGCCTTCAGCGAGTCGCCAAGCCGCGGACTTGGCAGCCAAATTGATTGTGCGAGAAACGATGTAGACTTCGGCAAGCTGCGCGGCAACGGTCTGGAAGGTCGACAGCGGTTTGCCGAACTGGTGCCGGTTGGCGACATAGTCGGCAGTCAGCCGCAGCGCGCCTGCCACCAGGCCGTCGGCGTAGGCGCCGATCATCGCCAGCGCCAGTTGGTTGACCCGGTCCGCCTCGGCACCGGTCAGCACGTCGTCGTCAGGGATCTCAACATCGGTGAAGGTGACGGTGTACTCGTCACTGCCGTTGGACGTCGGGGTGGGTGCCAGATGAACTCCGTCGGACTTCGCCGATACCACCACGACGGCGCTGTCGGCGGTCACCAAGATCCACTCCGCCTGCTGAGCAAACCCGACGCCGACTTTGGTACCCGACAACCGGCCGTGGACGAGTGTCGTCGCGGGCCGGTCCGGTAAAGCCGTACCCGGTTCATTCAGCGCCGCGGTCAAAACCGCCCCCTTGGCCACGCCCGCCAGGACGCGGTCCTGCTGCGCGTCGGAGGCCAAGTGCAGCAACGGTATTGCGGTGAGCCCCAGGGTGGCCAGCGCGGGAGTGATGGCGCCGTGGCGTCCCACTTCGGTCAGTACAGTCGCGACCTCCGGCAGTCCGACCCCGTCGCCACCGAGGCGTTCTGGCACCGGTAGCGCCGTCACTCCCCCGTCGACCAGCGCAGTCCAGCTGAGGTCCCGCTCCAGCACTGAAGAAACGACGTCCGCCACCGCCTGTTGAGTGGCGCTGAGGCTGAAGTCCATCAGTGCGCGACCGGGCACTTACCGGTGTAGTCCACTTCCCAGTGCTTGATGCCGTTCAACCAACCCGACCGCAGTCGCTCCGGCTTGGAGATCGGCTTGAGGTCCGGCATTTGGTCGGCAACGGCGTTGAAGATCAGATTGATCGTCATCTTCGCCAAATTGGCGCCGATGCAGTAGTGCGCTCCGGTGCCGCCGAATCCCACGTGCGGGTTGGGGTTTCGCAAAATGTTGAAGCTGTGCGGATCCTCGAACACCTCGTCGTCGAAGTTGGCCGACCGGTAGAACATCACCGCACGTTGACCCTTTTTGATCTGCACACCGGACAACTCATAGTCCTCCAACGCGGTGCGCTGGAACGCGGTAACCGGCGTTGCCCAACGGACGATTTCGTCGGCGGCGGTCTCCGGGCGCTCGTTCTTGAACAACTCCCACTGGTCCGGGTTCTCCGAGAATGCGATCATGCCGTGTGTGATGGAGTTACGCGTCGTCTCGTTACCGGCGACGGCCAGCATCACCACGAAGAACCCGAATTCGTCGTCGGACAGCTTCTCCCCTTCGATGTCGGCCTGGATCAACTGAGTGACGATGTCGTCGCCCGGGTTCTTGGCCCGTTCTTCGGCCATCTTCATCGCGTAGGTGATCAGCTCGACCGACGACGTCGCCGGGTCGATGTGGGCGTATTCGGGATCCTCGTTGCCGGTCATCTCGTTGGACCAGCGAAAGATCTTGTCCCGGTCGTCCTGCGGAACGCCCAACAGTCCGGCGATCGCCTGCAGCGGCAACTCGCACGACACCTGCTCGACGAAATCGCCGGTGCCGGCCGCCGCCGCGGTCTTGGCGATGTTCTGCGCGCGGGCGTCCAGCTCGTCGCGCAGCCGCCCGATGGCACGCGGAGTGAAACCGCGGGAGATGATCTTGCGCAGGCGGGTGTGATGCGGGGCGTCCATGTTGAGCATCACGCTCCGCTGCAAATCGATCTGCTCACGTGTCATCTCCTGCGGCCATACCGGAATGGCACAGTCCTGTTGGCTCGAGAAGACGTCACTGCGCACCGAGATCTCTTTGACATCCTTGTGCTTGGTGATGGCCCAATAGCCTTTGTCGCCGAAGCCGCCGGTCCCGCCCGGAACGTCCACCCAGTAGATCGGCTCGGAATTGCGAACTTCGGCCAACTCGGCGACCGGCAGACCCTTGACATTGACGTCGGGATCGAGAAAGTCGAAGTCGGGGGGAAGGCTGGGGGCTGAACTGGGGGTGGGCATCAGTGCACTCCTCGTTACAACGTGTTCTAGTGCCAGTAAAACATGGCTCCACCGCAGACGAAAGGCGTGAATGCATCGTCGCTTGTCAGAGTAATGAAACGTGTTCTAGCCTGGCCGCATGGGTACCCCGGTAATCGTTGAAGCCACCCGCAGCCCTATCGGCAAACGCAACGGCTGGTTGTCGGGTCTGCATGCCACTGAACTGCTCGGCGCGGTGCAGCAGGCTTTGGTCGTTAAGGCCGGCATCGATGCCAGTGATGTCGAGCAGGTGATTGGTGGTTGCGTAACCCAGTACGCCGAGCAGTCCAACAACATCAGCCGCACTGCCTGGCTGACCGCGGGTCTGCCCGAACACGTGGGCGCCACCACCGTCGACTGCCAGTGCGGCAGCGGACAGCAGGCCAATCACCTGGTGGCCGGGCTGATCGCCGCCGGTGCCATCGACACCGGCATCGCTTGCGGAATCGAGGCGATGAGCCGGGTCGGGCTGGGCGCCAACGCCGGACCCGACCGGAACTGGCGCGCGCAGTCGTGGGATATCGACCTGCCGAATCAGTTCGAGGCGGCCGAGCGCATCGCCAAGCGGCGCGGCATCTCCCGCGACGAGATCGACACGTTCGGGTTCGAGTCTCAGCTCCGGGCCAAGCGCGCCTGGGACGAGGGCCGGTTCGACCGCGAAATCTCGTCGATCGAGGCACCGGTGCTCGATGAACAAAAGCAGCCCACCACCGAACGGCATCTGGTAGGCCGTGACCAGGGTTTGCGTGACACCACGCTCGAGGGGCTCGGCCAGCTGAAACCGGTGCTGGAGGGCGGGATTCACACTGCCGGCACGTCCTCGCAGATTTCCGACGGCGCCGCGGCGGTGTTGTGGATGGACGAGGAGAAGGCGAAGGCTTCGGGGCTGCGCCCGCGGGCCCGGATCGTCAGCCAGGCGCTTGTCGGCGCCGAGCCCTATTACCACCTCGACGGCCCCGTGCAGTCGACGGCGAAGGTGCTGGAGAAAGCCGGCATGAAAATGGGAGACATCGACCTCGTCGAGATCAACGAGGCTTTCGCGTCGGTGGTGCTGTCGTGGGCGCGGGTGCACAACCCCGACATGGGTCGGGTCAACGTCAACGGCGGAGCGATCGCCCTCGGTCACCCGGTGGGCTGCACCGGTAGCCGGCTGATCACCACCGCGTTGCACGAGCTGGAACGCAGCGATCAGAGCACCGCGCTGATCACCATGTGTGCCGGTGGCGCGCTGTCGACCGGCACCATCATCGAGCGGATGTGAGGTACTGATGTCCGACTCCTCCTCGGGCCAGGGGCCCGCATCGTCGTCGACGAGGTACTGATGTCCGACTCCTCCTCGGGCCAGGGGCCCGCATCGTCGTCGAACCTGGCCTCCGACGATGAGCGCATCGCGGTGGCTCAGTCCTACATCGATGCGCTGGTCAGCCACAACGCTGACTCTGTTCCCTTCGCGCCCGGCTGCACCCGCGTCGAAGTGGGCATCAAGACCGGGTTCTCCGGAAAGCACCTGCGCCGCAGCCTGAATGGCGGCTTGCAGTACCGGGTGATAGCGGCGACTACGAAACCGGAGTACACCATCACGGGCGACGAGGTGCGGGCGGTCTACGACGTGGTAACCAAGGCTGCGATCGGTGGGCGACGGGTCGTCGCACATATCGACGAGACGTTTGTCATACCCGCCGCAGACGGCACAATTCACCACATCAGGGCTCGACTTCGCCCGGCCATCAAGGGCTAGCTGCCATGCCTTCGAAATCCCGACCGCGGTTTCTGAACTCGCCGTTCGCCGACTTCTTCATCAAGTGGATGGCGCGGCTCAACACGTTCCTGTACCGGCGCCGCGGCGGCGACGGCCTCGGCAGCACGTTCCAAGGCATGCCCGTCGCGCTGCTGACCACAACCGGCCGCAAATCCGGGCAGCCGCGGGTGAGCCCGCTGTGCTTCCTGCGCGACGGAAACCGGGTCGTGGTCGTCGCAAGCAGGGGAGGGTCAGACAAGAACCCGATGTGGTACCTCAATCTCAAGGCCGACCCCAAGGTGAAGGTGCAGATCAAGAAAGAAGTGCTCGACCTCACCGCGCGCGATGCCACCGACGAAGAGCGCGCCGAGTATTGGCCTCAGTTGGTCAAGATGTATCCGACCTACGACGACTACCAGTCATGGACCGACCGCAGAATACCGATCGTCATCTGCGACCCCTGACGCGCTCGCCGACGTTGCCTACGCTGGCATAGTGACCACCGGGCAATCGATTCGCAACTCCCGCTTCCTGGCGCTGCTGATGAAATATTTCGCGCGCGCCCATATCTCGGTGTACCGACTCACCAACGGCCGAGTTGGTGCCAGGCTGCTGTGGTTTCCGGCGGCGTTGCTGACCACGACCGGACGTAAGTCCGGCGAGCCGCGGACCACTCCGACGCTGTATCTGCGCGACGGTGACCGGGTCATCTTGCCGGCGTCTTTCGGAGGCCGGTCCGAGAACCCGACCTGGTATCTGAACCTGAAAGCGAAGCCGACCGTAGAGGTACAGATCGGCGCCGAGCGTCTACAGCTATCCGCCCGAGATGCCACCGACCAAGAGCGCGAACAGTATTGGCCCGCACTGATCAAGATGTACCCGCCGTATAAGGGATACCGTGACGCCACCGACCGGGTCATCCCGTTGGTGGTCTGCGAACCGGCATAAATCGCGTCGCAAATCTCTACTAACCGTGCGGTCCGGCGCGGTAGATTGCGCTATCAACACGCACCGCTGCGATGGGGGAAGCGATGAGCAATCGACGCAAGCACCGAATCCGTTACGTTGCCATACCGGTGGTGTCGACGGGCCTGCTGTTCATCGGTCCCGCGCTGGCCTGGGCCGAAGATTCGATCACGCTGGACTTCGTCCGGCACGCGCAGTCTATGGCCAACCAGGCGGGCATCATCGACACGGTGCCACAAGGAACGGGGCTGACTACTCCGGAAGGAGTGACCCAGGCACAGGACGTCGGCGCCCTACTCGCGCAGCACGGTTCCTACGCTGGGCTCTACTCGTCGGACGAGCTAAGAGCGATTGAAACCGCAGATTACATCTCGACTGCGCTGAACCACATGGCCGTGCAACCACCGTTGCCTGGGCTCGACGAAATCAATGCCGGCATCTACGAAGGCTCACCAGTAGACAGCCTGCAGGGAATCCTGTACTTACTGACCCCGATGGCGTGGGTGTTCGGAGCAGAGCTCACGCCGATGCCGGGCTCGCCGGACGTCAACGGATTTGTGTTCGACGACCGCTTCACCAACGCCGTCGACACCATCTATGACCAAACAGCTACCGGCAGCAACCCGACTGACATCGCGGTTTCCAGCGAAGGTGGCATCACTGCGTGGACGCTGATGAATGTCAACAACCCGGACTTCTCGGTGGTCTTCAATGAGTTACTGAAGACCGGCCAGCTGCTACCCAATACGGGCCAAGTCGTGGTCGAGGGCAGTCCCGGTGATTGGACGTTGGTCAGCTACGCCGGTCAATCCGTCCCGGCGGACCCGGGTCTGCCGACAGAGCTGTTCGTCGACGTGCGCAACCTTATCGAGGCACCGCAACTCGCCGATTACAACATCTACGAAGCGCTCCTGACCGGCGATCCGGCCATGATCGAAGGCGCGATCCAGACCGGCCTCACCCAGGTGGACACGGCTTTCGCCCAATTCCCCGTCGCGGTCGTCGACGACCTCGTCAATGCTTTCGGTCAGGCGTTCACGTCGTTCTGAGCTCGGATCTTCGGCGGGATCCGCGCCGACATGGTTACCCCCTGCGGTAATTTGACTTGCGCTGACAAACTCCATTGCAGATGGGAAAGTTGTGTTTCATCAACGCCCGTACCATTGGCGCCGCCTTGCCGTCGCATCGCTGTCGACGGTGGTGCCGGTCCTCGCTGCGCCGGTGGCCTGGGCCGAGGATCCGATAACGCTGGACTTCGTGCGGCACGGGGAATCCGGCGATATGGCGGTAATCAACACCCAGGTACCGGGGCCTGATCTCACGCTGACGGGCGAGGACCAGGCGACCAAAGTCGCCGGCGTTCTCGAAGGCAAGGACATCGACCAGATCTTTGCCTCGACGATGGTCAGGTCTCAGGAGACCGCAGAACCGCTAGCCAAGGCCTTGGACATGTGGCCCCTCAGCCCCGACCACATACTGTCCGGGCTCAACGAGATCAACGCCGGCATCTTCGAAGGCGCTCCGGTGGACATCGGAAATCTTCCCCTCGGCGGTGCCGCGTATCTGCTGGCGCCTGCGTTGTGGACGCTCGGCTTGTATTTCGTGCCGGAGCTGGGCTCCTCCGATGCGAACGGAATGGTGTTCGAAGACCGCGTCAACGACGCCATTCAAACGATCTATGACTTGAGCACCGCCAACGGTGACGGCAACATCACCGACGCAGTGTTCTCCCACGAAGGCACGATTGCGATCTGGACACTGATGAACGTCGACAACCCCGACTTCCAACTAGTTCTGAACGAGTTACTTACGACCGGCGAGCTGCTGCCCTACACCGGCATTGTGAAAGTCGAGGGTGACCCGCAGGATGGTTGGACACTGGTCAGCTGGGACGGGCAAGATGTGCCGCAGGATCCGGGACTGCCGACCGAGCTTTTCGTCGACTTTCGCGACTTGATCACCGCCCCCCAAATGGCGGCGTACCACATCTACGAGGCGCTGCTCAGCGGCGATCCGACCACGATTGACGGCGCAATTCAGGCCGGTATCAGCCAGGTCGACGCTGCGACGGCCCAATTCCCCGCCGCGGTTATTGATGACATCGTCGGCGCCTTGACGGGCGGGGTCCAGAACCTCGACACCGAGGTGGCCGTATTGCCGGGCGATCTGGGCGCGCTGATCGGTTCGGCCCTCGCGGTTTTCTAGTACCGAGCCGGTCAGCGTCAGGCGCCGTAGACCGGCACCGTAGGACGTGACTTGCTGAGCAGGTCGCGGACCACCGGTCCGAGTTCGGCGGGATCCCACCGCGCGCCCTTGTCGGTCTGCGGGCCATGCGCCCAGCCTTCGGCAATACGGATCTTGCCGCCCTCGACCTCGAACACCTTCCCGCTGATGTCACGGGATTCGACGCTGCCCAGCCACACCACCAGCGGAGAGATGTTCTCCGGCGCCATCGCGTCGAATTCGGCGTCCTGTGTCGCCATCATCTCGGCGAAGACGGTCTCGGTCATCCGGGTGCGGGCTGACGGCGCGATGGCGTTGACCGTCACACCGTAACGCCCCATCTCGGCCGCGGCGACGAGCGTCATCGCAGCGATTCCCGCCTTTGCCGCGCTGTAGTTCCCCTGCCCGACGCTGCCCTGCAGCCCCGCACCCGAACTGGTGTTGACGATTCGGGCGTCGACGGTTTCGCCCTTCTTGGACATTCCACGCCAGTACGCGGCGGCGTGCCGCATTGTGGCGAAGTGGCCCTTGAGATGGACGGCGATGACGGCGTCGAACTCTTCCTCGCTGGTGTTGGCCATCATCCGGTCACGCACAATCCCGGCATTGTTGACCAAGATGTCCAGGCCCCCGAATTTGTCGACGGCAGTCGCGATCAAGTCAGCCGCCTGACTCCAGTCCGCGACGTTGCATCCGTTGGCGACGGCTTCGCCACCGGCTGCGGTGATTTCGTCGACCACCCCCTGGGCGGCGCTCCCGCCGCTCGCAGGTGAACCGTCCAGGCCCACCCCGATGTCGTTGACCACCACGTGCGCACCTTCGGCCGCGAAGGCCAACGCGTGCGCGCGACCGATGCCGCCACCCGCTCCGGTGACGATCACCACCCGGCCGTCGACCAAACCCATAGCGTTATCTCCTCTACTGGATCGCGCTGGTAGTCGCCAGATACGGTGGCGGCTCGCCGCCGCCATGCACCTCCAACGTTGCACCGCTGATATAGGACGCAGCGTCCGACGCCAGGAACGCTGCGGCCCAACCCACATCGTCTGGGCTGGCCAGCCGGCCGAGCGGCACGTTCTTCGAAATCGCGGCGATCGACTGCGCATCGCCGTAGAACAGGTGAGCCTGTTCAGTTTCGACCATGCCGACCACGCAGGCATTGACCCGAACTTTCGGCGCCCATTCCACGGCCAAAGTCCGGGTGAGATTTTCCATACCGGCCTTGGCTGCTCCGTACGCGGCAGTGCCGGGGCTCGGTCGCCGGCCGCTGACGCTGCAGATGTTGATGATCGACCCGCCGTGCGGCTGGACTTGCATCTTGTCATTGGCGTGCTGTGAAACGGACAGCGCGCCAATAAGATTGAGCTCGACGATCTTGCGGTTGAACTTCGCGCTGGTATCGGCGGTCAGCGCGTAGGGCGAGCCGCCGGCGTTGTTGACGAGAACGTCGAGCCGGCCGTGCCGGTCGAAGATTTCGTCGATCATCGCCTGCACCGCGTCGTCGTCCCGGACGTCGCAGGAGTGGAATTCGTAGGGCAGACCTGTGACCGGACGCCTGGCGCAGGTCAGCACCACGGCGCCCTGGCCGGCGAAAACCGAGCTGATACCGGCGCCCACTCCGCGAACACCGCCGGTCACAAGTACCACCCGGCCGGCCAATCCGAAGTTGATCGGGTCGGCCCCGTCGGTGGCGGTCACTGTGCTAGCGTACCAAGCAAGTGCTTGCTTAGGTAGCTGACTCAGGAAGTGCCGATGCCCATCAACACTGACACCACTGAACCGGGCATAGTCGCGGTCTCCGTCGACTTCCCCCCGGTCAACGCCGTCCCGTCGCGCGGCTGGTTCGAACTTGCCGATGCGGTGACTTCGGCTGGCGCAGACTCCGATACCCGCGTGGTGATACTGCGGGCGGAAGGCCGCGGCTTCAACGCCGGTGTAGACATCAAGGAAATGCAGCGCACGCCGGGGTTCAGCGCCTTGATCGACGCCAACCGAGGCTGCTATGCGGCGTTTCGCGCGGTGTACGAATGCGCCGTCCCGGTGATCGCGGCGGTCAACGGATTCTGCGTAGGCGGCGGCATCGGACTGGTAGGCAACGCTGACGTCATCGTGGCCTCAGACGACGCCACCTTCGGACTGCCCGAAGTCGAGCGCGGAGCGCTGGGGGCGGCCACCCATCTGTCCCGGCTGGTACCGCAGCACCTGATGCGGCGACTGTTCTTCACCGCGGCGACTGTCGACGCCGCGACCCTGCACCACTTCGGTTCGGTGCACGAAGTGGTGCCACGCGACGAACTCGACGAAGCAGCGCTGCGAGTGGCCCGCGACATTGCCGCGAAGGACACCCGGGTGATCCGCGCCGCCAAAGAGGCGCTGAACCTCATCGATGTTCAGCGCGTCAACTCCAGTTACCGCATGGAGCAAGGTTTTACGTTTGAACTCAACCTCGCCGGGGTCGCCGACGAGCACCGCGACGCCTTCGCCGGAACCGCGAAGGGCAAGAAGTAATGCCGGACAAGAGAGCCACTCTCGACGACGCCGTCGCACAGCTGCGCAGCGGTATGACCATCGGGATCGGGGGCTGGGGATCGCGACGCAAACCGATGGCATTCGTGCGTGCCATACTCCGCACCGATGTCGCCGATCTAACGGTAGTCACCTACGGCGGGCCGGACATCGGACTGCTGTGCTCAGCGGGCAAGGTCCGTCGTGTCTACTACGGCTTCGTCTCACTGGACTCCCCGCCGTTCTATGACCCGTGGTTCGCGCGGGCGCGCACCAGCGGTGCGATCGAGGCCAGGGAGATGGACGAAGGCATGTTGCGTTGCGGGCTGCAGGCGGCCGCACAACGATTGCCGTTCCTGCCCACCCGCGCCGGGCTGGGCAGTTCGGTACCGGACTTTTGGGAGGGCGAACTGCTTACCGTCGCTTCTCCGTATCCTGCGCCGGGCGGGGAATTCGAAACCCTGATCGCGATGCCGGCCTTGCGGCTGGACGCCGCGTTCGTGCACCTCAACATCGCCGATGCTCAAGGCAATGCGGCGTACACCGGGATAGACCCCTACTTCGACGACCTGTTCCTGATGGCGGCCGACAGACGGTTTCTGTCGGTAGAGCGGGTCGTTGCGACCGACGAACTTGTCAAGGCGGCGCCGCCGCAAGCACTGCTGGTGAACCGGATGATGGTCGACGCGGTGGTGGAGGCACCGGGCGGTGCGCATTTCACCACCGCAGCACCTGATTACGGCCGCGACGAGAAGTTTCAGCGTCACTACGCGCAGGCGGCCGCATCGGAAGAGGACTGGGCGCAGTTCGTTTCGACTTATCTATCCGGAACCGAAGCCGACTACCAAGCGGCGGTGCGCAGGTACGGGGAGGACGTGTGAGCAGCTCGGTGAGCCGCGCAGAAACCTGTGTCCTGGCGTGCGCCGAGTTGTTCCGCGACGCCGGTGAGATCATGGTGAGCCCGATGACGACGGTCGCGTCGGTCGGTGCCCGGCTGGCCCGGCTGACCTTCGCCCCCGACATTTTGTTGACCGACGGGGAGGCGCAGCTGCTGGCCGACACCCCGGCGTTGGGTGCCTCCGGCGCCGTGGAGGGATGGATGCCGTTTGGCCGGGTATTCGAAACACTGGCCTGGGGGCGGCGGCATGTGGTGATGGGCGCCAATCAAGTCGACCGTTACGGCAACCAGAACCTCTCGGCGTTCGGGCCGTTGCAGAAACCGAGCCGACAGATGTTCGGTGTTCGCGGCGCCCCGGGCAACACCGTCAACCACGCCACCAGCTACTGGGTCGGCAACCACTCCCGACGCGTGTTCTGCGAGGCCGTCGACGTGGTGTCCGGTATCGGCTACGACAAGATCGACCAAAGCAATCCAGCGTTTCGATTCGTCGACGTCCACCGGGTGGTGTCCAACCTCGGGGTCTTCGACTTCGGCGGTCCGCACCACACGATGCGGGCGTTGGCCCTGCACCCCGGCGTGAGCGCCGACGAGGTCCGTGACGGCACCTCCTTCGACGTCCACGGACTCGACCAGGCTGGCGAGACCAGGTCCCCCGACCCCGACGAGTTACAGCTGATCCGCGAGGTGATCGACCCGAAAGCACTGCGCGACAAAGAGGTCCGGGCATGAGATTGCGCACGCCGCTGACGGAACTGATCGGCGTCGAGCATCCGGTGGTGCAGACCGGCATGGGCTGGGTTGCCGGCGCCCGACTGGTCTCGGCCACCGCCAACGCGGGTGGGCTGGGCATTCTGGCATCAGCCACCATGACCATCGACGAATTAGCGGAGGCGATCACCAAGGTCAAGGCGGCCACCGACAGGCCATTCGGGGTGAACATTCGCGCCGACGCCGCCGACGCCGGTGACCGGGTCGAGTTGATGATCCGCGAAGGCGTCAAAGTGGCGTCGTTTGCGCTGGCACCCAAGCAGGAGCTGATCAGGACGCTGAAAGATGCCGGGGCGGTGGTGATTCCGTCTATTGGAGCGGCCAAGCACGCCCGGAAGGTGGCGTCGTGGGGTGCTGACGCGGTGATCATGCAGGGTGGTGAGGGCGGCGGGCACACCGGACCGGTCGCGACGACGTTGCTGTTGCCCTCGGTGCTGGATGCCGTGAGCATTCCGGTCATCGCCGCCGGTGGCTTTTTCGACGGTCGAGGGCTCGCTGCCGCGTTGTCCTACGGTGCGGCCGGGGTAGCGATGGGTACCAGGTTTCTGCTCACCTCCGATTCGACCGTGCCCGACGCGGTCAAGCGGCGTTACCTGGAAGCGGGCCTGGACGGCACTATTGTCACCACCCGGGTAGACGGCATGCCGCACCGGGTGCTGCGGACCGGCTTGGTCGAGCGGTTGGAGAGTGGCTCGCGGGCAAGGGGTTTCGCCGCGGCTGTGCGCAACGCCGCAAAGTTCAAGAAGATGTCGCAGATGACCTGGCGATCCATGATCAGCGATGGCTTAGCGATGCGGCACGGCAAGGAGCTGACCTGGTCGCAGGTGGTGATGGCGGCCAACACCCCGATGCTGTTGAAAGCCGGTCTGGTGGAGGGCAATACCGACGCCGGAGTGTTGGCTTCCGGTCAAGTGGCCGGCATCCTGGAGGACCTGCCGTCGTGCGCGGAGCTGATCGAGTCGGTCGTCAGCGAGGCGATCAAACATCTGCAGGCGGCGTCGGCGTTGGTCGAGTAGGCCCCCGTCCGCCGCAAGCGCGCACGGTTGCACGAAATGTGCGGCGTGTCGACGGGCAAACACGCATGCTCACGCTGGGGGGCGATAGCTACAGCCGCTCGATGATTGTGACGTTGGCGGTGCCGCCGCCCTCGCACATGGTCTGCAGCCCGTAGCGACCGCCGATGCGCTCGAGTTCGTTGAGCATGGTGGTGAACAGTTTTGCGCCGGTGGCGCCCAGCGGGTGCCCCAACGCGATCGCGCCGCCGTTGGGGTTGACCTTCTCCGGATCGGCCTTGATTTCTTTGAACCAGGCCAGCACGACCGGCGCGAACGCCTCGTTGATCTCCACTTCGTCGATGTCGTCGATCGACAGCCCGGTCTTCTCCAACGCGTAGCAGGTGGCCGGGATCGGTCCGGTCAACATGAACACCGGGTCGGCGCCTCGGGCGCTGATGTGGTGGATCCGGGCTCGCGGGGTGAGCTTGTGGTCCGTGACGGCCTGTTCGGACGCCAGCAGTACCGCACTGGCGCCGTCGGAGATCTGGCTGGCCAGCGCCGCAGTGAGCCGGCCACCCTCGGTCAGGGTGGGCAACGCGGCCATCTTCTCCAGCGTGGTGTCTCGCGGCCCTTCGTCAATCTGAAAACCGTCTACCGCGACGATCTCGTTGTCGAAGTGTCCGGCCCGGATCGCCGCCAGCGCCCGCTGGTGGCTCGACAGGGCGAAGCGCTCCATCTCCTCACGCGAGAGGTTCCACCGTTCGGCAATCAATTCCGCGCCGCGGAATTGGGAGATCTCCTCATCGCCGTAGCGGTGTTGCCAGCCCTTGGACTCTCCGGTGGGCGAGGTGAAGCCGAGCTGTTTGCCCACTTCCATCGCCGACGCGATCGGAATCTTGCTCATGTTCTGCATGCCGCCGGCCACGATGACGTCCGCCGTGCCCGACATGATCGCCTGCGCGCCAAACGCGATAGCCTGCTGACTGGATCCGCATTGCCGATCGACGGTGACGCCGGGCACCTCTTCGGGGTAGCCGGCGGCCAACCACGCCAGCCGCCCGATATTGCCGGCCTGGCCGCCGATGGCGTCCACACAACCCACGACGACGTCGTCGACAGCGGCGGGATCGACGTCGACGCGGTCGAATAAACCGTGAAAGGCCGCCACGCCCAAGTCAATCGGATGCACGCCCGCCAGGGCCCCATTGCGTTTGCCGACCGCAGTACGCACAGCATCGACGATGTAAGCCTCGGTCATATGCGTCGCTCCTCCTCATCACTTCGTTCTGCATCGTCGCCGACGCGTGACATTGTCAGACTCCTTCTCTTGCGGCGGTGATTCCGCCTAAGACGATGGCGAGATACTGCTCACCCACCTGCTGCGCGGTGAGCGGCCCGCCCGGTTGGTACCAGCGCACCGACACCCACGTCGTGTCCCGAATGAAACGGTAGACCAGGTCGACGTCGATGTCGGGCCGGAAGTAGCCCTCTTCGATGCCTTGGTGCAACACGTCGACCCACATTTTGCGCTGCTGTTTGTTGAGATCTTCGATATAGGAAAACCGCGGCTGAGCCGACAGCCGCTTGGCCTCGTCCTGGTAGATGACGACTTGCGCGTGCCGGTGTTCGATCGCGTCGAACGACGCCATGAACAACCCCTTGAGCCGCTCCACTGGATTCGGCTCGGTCTCCACGATTTCGCGGTAACGGGAGAAGAGCCAGTCGAGGAAGCTGCGCAGCACCTCGTCGACCATTTCCTCTTTTGACGCGAAATGGTGATACAAGCTGCCGGAAAGGATGCCGGCGCCGTCGGCGATGTCGCGGACGGTGGTCGCCCGTAAGCCGCGTTCAGCCATCATGGTCGCGGCCAGTTCCAAGAGTTCTGCGCGCCGGTTCATGGATGTTGACTCGACACCGAAATCACTTCTCCGGTCAGATAGCTGGAGTAGTCACTGGCGAGGAAGGCGATGGTCGCGGCCACCTCCCACGGCTCCGCCGCGCGTCCGAATGCCTCGCCGGCCGACAACCGGTCGAGCAGTTCGGCCGAACTGGTCTTGTCCAGGAACTTGTGCCGGGCGATGCTCGGGGAGACGGCATTGATGCGCACCCCGTATTCGACGGCTTCGATTGCGCTGCAACGGGTCAGCGCCATCACCCCGGCTTTGGCCGCCGCGTAGTGCGCCTGGGAGTGTTGGGCCCGCCAGGCCAGCACGCTGGCGTTGTTGACGATGGCCCCGCCGTGCCCGGCGTCGCGGAAGTAGCGCAGCGCCGCGCGGGTGGCCCGGAAGACCGACGTCAGCGTGACGTCAAGTACGCGGTCCCACTCGTCGTCGGTCATGTCGGCGACCGGGGTTTGGCCGCCCAGTCCGGCATTGTTGACCAGCACGTCGATCCGGCCCATCCGCGCGGTGGCCGAAGCGATCAGGGCGTCGACCTGGGCAGCGGAGGTGACGTCACAGAGTACGCTTTCCACCCGGCCCTCCCCGAAATCGGCGAGCTGTTCCCGGGTTTCACCCAGGCGGCGTTCGTGGTGGTCGGAGATGACGACGTCAGCGCCTTCGGCCAGTGCGCGCTTGGCGGTCGCCGACCCGATCCCTGTTCCCGCCGCGGCGGTGACGACGACGACCTTGCCGGCCAGAAGCCCGTGTCCGGCAACTTCTTTCGGCGCAACCGATAGAGTCACCGAGCCTCCCTGGGTAAGCCGAGTACCCGCTCGGCGATGATGTTGCGCTGAATCTCGTTGGAGCCGCCGTAGATCGTGTCGGCCCGGGTGAACAAGTAGAGCCGCTGCCATTCGTCGAAATCGCCGCCGGTCAACACCAAGCCCGCTTTGCCACGCACCTCCATCGCGATCTCGCCGAGCTCCCGATGCCAGTTAGCCCACAACAACTTCGATACGTTGTCCTGTCCGGGCTGCTCGACGTCCATGGTGGCCAGCGCATAGGAGCGCATCGCCCGCAATCCCGCCCAGGACCGGGTCAGTCGTTCCCGGATCAGCGGGTCATCGGCGGCGCCGGTGCGTTTGGCGAGGGCCACGACACTGTCCAGCTCACGCGCATACACAATCTGTTGGCCGAGTGTGGAGACACCTCGCTCGAACGTCAACGTGCCCATCGCAACTCGCCAGCCATCGCCCGGCGCGCCCACCACCAGGTCCGCGTCGGTGCGGGCGTCGTCGAAGAACACCTCGTTGAATTCCGAGTCGCCCGTCAACTGAACGATGGGCCGGATCTGCACCCCCGGCTGATCAAGCGGTACCAGCAGATACGACAGCCCGGCATGACGCTTGGAGCCCTTCTCGGTGCGAGCCACCACGAAACACCATTGCGCCCAGTGCGCGAGCGATGTCCACACCTTCTGCCCGTTGACGACCCACCGATCGCCGTCGAGGACCGCGGTGGTCGACACGTTGGCCAAATCACTGCCGGCACCCGGTTCCGAGTAGCCTTGACACCACAGTTCGGTGACGTCGCGGATCCGCGGCAAGAAGCGCTGCCGCTGCTCAGCCGTGCCGTAGGCGAGCAATGTAGGGCCGAGCAACTCCTCGCCGAAATGGTTGACCTTCGCCGGAGCATTGGCGATCGCGTATTCCTCGTAGAACGCGACGCGGTGCGCGACCGACAAGCCACGGCCACCATCCTCGACCGGCCAGCCCAGACAGGTCAGACCGGCTCGGGCGAGATGCTGGTTCCAGGACCGCCGCTCTTCGAATGCTTCGTGCTCGCGGCCCGGGCCGCCGAGACCCTTGAGCGCTGCGTAGTCGCCGGCCAAGTTCTCGGCCAGCCACTCTCGCACCTCGGCCCGGAACTCCTCGACGTCCTGCACCTCTGTAGGCTAACCTACCAAGCACTTGCTTTGTTAGTCCGGGCGCCGCCGATGAGCAGCCGGACCAGACAGGTCGTCAGGGAGCATCGATGTCGAGCGATCCGCAGACCACCCCTGCGGTGTTGGACCGCATCGCCCGCGAACTTCCCCGTCAACCCGCTGTCGTCAGCGCCGATCGCACTCTGACCTTCGCCGGCCTGCGCGACGAGGTGCGCCGCGCCGCGGCGGCGATGATCGGACTCGGCGTCGAACCCGGCGATCGAGTGGCGATCTGGTCGCCGAACACCTGGCATTGGGTGGTCACCTGCCTGGCCGCTCATTACGCCGGCGCCACCATGGTCCCCCTCAACACCCGCTACACCGCGGCCGAAGCCACCGACATCCTGGCCCGCACCGGCGCACCGTTGCTGGTGGCCATGGGCGAATTCCTCGGCACCGACAAAGTCGGGGACCTCGAAAGCCGCGTACTGCCGGATTTGCGCCAGATCGTCCGCGTGCCGATCGACACCGATGACGGGACGTGGAATGAATTCATGGCTACCGGCACGGATGTGACCGCCGCAGACGATCGCGCCGCCGCCGTCCGGCCCGACGACATCAGCGACATCCTGTTCACCTCGGGCACCACCGGCCGCAGCAAAGGAGTGCGGTGTGCGCACCGCCAGTCGTTGGCCGGTTCGGCAGCGTGGGCCGCCTGCGGCAAGATCACCAGCGACGACCGCTATCTCTGCATCAACCCGTTCTTCCACAACTTCGGCTACAAAGCCGGCATCTTGGCGTGCCTGCAGACCGGCGCCACCCTGTATCCGCAGCTGACCTTCGACGCTTCGCAGGCGATGCACGCGGTCGCTGAGCACCGCATCACCGTGCTGCCCGGACCGCCGACCATCTACCAGACGTTGCTCGACCATCCCGCCCGCGGCCGGCACGATTTGACGTCGCTGCGATTCGCCGTCACCGGCGCCGCCACCGTGCCGGTCGTGCTGATCGAGCGGATGCAGGCCGAACTCGACATCGATATCGTGCTGACCGCCTATGGCCTCACCGAATCCAACGGGTTCGGCACCATGTGCCGCGCGGACGACGACGCGGTCACCGTCGCCACCACCTGTGGCCGGCCAATCGCCGACTTCGAACTGCGCATCGACGGCGCTCCAAGCGGTGAAACCGGCGAGGTGTTACTGCGCGGACCCAATGTCATGTTCGGCTATCTCAACGACCCGCAGGCCACCGCGGCGGCCATCGATGCGGATGGCTGGCTGCACACCGGCGACGTCGGAAGACTCGACCCCGCAGGCAATCTGCAGATCACCGACCGGCTAAAGGACATGTACATCTGCGGCGGGTTCAACGTGTATCCCGCAGAGGTGGAGCAGGTGCTCGCCCGGCTGAACGGTGTGTTGGACGCCGCGGTGATCGGTGTGCCCGACGACCGGCTGGGCGAGGTGGGTCGCGCCTTCGTGGTGGCGCACACCGATTCCGGTCTCGACGAACAGGCGGTGCTAGCCCATACCCGGAAAACTTTGGCCAACTTCAAGATTCCCCGTTCGGTGAGATTTGTCGACACATTGCCGCGCAACGCTGGGGGCAAAGTGGTCAAACCGCTACTGCGAAAGCTGCCCTGATGGATCTGGACTTCGACGACGAAACACTGGACTTCCGCAACGAAGTGCGCCAGTTTTTGGCCGCCCACAAGGACTCGTTCCCCACCCAGTCCTACGATTGCGCCGACGGTTTCGAGCAGCATCGCCATTGGGACAGGGTGCTCTACGACGCGGGCCTGTCGGTGATCACCTGGCCGCGTAAGTACGGTGGCCGGGACGCCACGCTTCTGCAGTGGATCGTGTTCGAAGAAGAGTACTTTCGCGCAGGTGCTCCCGGACGGGCCAGCGCCAACGGCACGTCGATGCTGGCGCCCACCTTGTTCACCCATGGCACCGAAGAGCAGTTGGATCGAGTCCTGCCGAAGATGGCCAGCGGTGCAGAGATCTGGGCGCAGGCCTGGTCCGAACCGGAATCGGGCAGCGACCTGGCGTCGCTGCGGTCCACCGCAGCCCGCAGCGAGGGCGGCTGGCTGCTCAACGGTCAGAAAATCTGGAGCTCTCGAGCACCGTTCGGCGACAGAGCGTTCGGCTTGTTTCGCTCCGACCCACAAGCCGAGCGGCACCGCGGGTTGACGTATTTCATGTTCGACCTGAAAGCCGACGGTGTCACTGTGCGACCTATCGCTCAGCTCGGTGGCGATACCGGCTTCGGCGAGATCTTTCTCGACGATGTGTTCGTGCCCGACTCCGACGTGATCGGCAAGGTGCACGACGGGTGGCGGGCCGCGATGAGCACCTCGAGCAACGAACGCGGCATGTCGCTGCGCAGCCCGGCCCGTTTCCTGGCCGCCGCTGAGCGTTTGGTGAATCAGTGGAAGATCACCGGCAACGCTGCCTTTGGCGATCAGGTAGTCGATGCGTGGATCAAAGCGCAGGCCTACCGGCTGCACACCTTCGGTACTGTGACCCGCCTGGCGAACGGCGGTGAGCTGGGCGCTGAATCCTCGGTGACCAAGGTCTTCTGGTCCGACTTGGACGTCGCACTGCACCAAACCGCGCTTGACATCCGCGGGGCCGACGGCGAACTGGCCGACTCCTGGACCGACGGGCTGCTGTTCGCGCTGGGCGGTCCCATTTACGCCGGCACAAACGAGATTCAGCGCAACATCATCGCCGAACGGCTGCTGGGGCTGCCTCGGGAGAAATCCAGATGAAATTTGATCTCGACGCGCAGCAGCGCGACTTCGCGGCCAGTATCGACGCGGCGCTCGCGGCAGCCGAGGTGCCGGGCGCGGTGCGCGCCTGGGCCGGCGGTGACCCCGCGCCAGGCCGCAAAGTGTGGGCGCAATTGGCGGATCTGGGCGTCACCGCGCTGGCGGTGCCCGAATGGTTCGGCGGCCTGGACGCGCATTCGGTCGACCTGCTTGTCGCACTTGAGCGGCTCGGCCGGTGGTGCGTGCCCGGCCCGGTCGTCGAATCCATTGCGGTCGCGCCACTCCTGCTGGCTGAAGACGACCGGTGTGCGGCATTGGCAACCGGTGAACTGATCGCCACCGTCGCGTTGCCGCCGCAGGTACCCAGGGCCGTGGATGCCGACCGGGCCGGACTGATACTGGCCGCCGAAGCGAACGGCTCGGTCAGCGAAGCGCACGTCGGTGACCGGTACGAATCCGTCGACCCCAGCCGACGGCTGTTCGACGTTAAGGCCGTCAGCCAACCGTGGCGGGCCGACGTCGCCCGCGCCTTCGAGGTCGGAGCGCTCGGTACCGCCGCACAGCTGGTCGGTGCAGCCCAGGCGTTGCTGGATGCCGCCGTCGACTATGCCAAGCAGCGCGCCCAGTTCGGCCGGACGATCGGTTCATATCAGGCCATCAAGCACAAGCTTGCCGATGTGCACATCGCGGTCGAACTGGCCCGTCCGCTGATGTACGGGGCCGCGTTGTCGTTGGCAGCCGGAGCGCCCGAAACGACCCGTGATGTGAGCGCCGCCAAGGCAGCGGCCGCCGACGCCGCGTTACTGGCCGCGCGGTCTGCCTTGCAAACTCACGGCGCCATCGGCTTCACTGCCGAACATGACCTGTCGCTGTGGCTGCTGCGGGTGCAGGCGTTGCGGTCGGCCTGGGGCGACCCGGCCATGCATCGCCGACGGGTGCTGAAGGCGTTCACGTGACCCTGCCCGATGAACGTGGGCTGCTGCGGGAAACCGTGGCTGCGCTGGTCACCAAGCACGCCGCACCGGCGGCGGTCCGCGAGGCGATGGAGTCGCCACGCGGTTACGACGAGTCGCTGTGGCAGCTGCTGTGCGAACAGGTCGGGGTGGCAGCACTGGTGGTGCCCGAGGACCGCGGCGGCGCCGGCGGCAGTCTCGCCGACGCCTCGGTGGTGATCGAAGAGCTGGGGAAGGGATTGATACCCACTCCGCTGCTGGGCACGACACTGGCCGAACTGGCGCTGCTCGCCGCGGACAACCCGGATGACGACACGCTGGAACAGCTGGCAGCCGGCACCGTGATCGGCGCGGTGGTCTTCGATCCGGACTACGTGCTGAACGGCGACATCGCCGACGTCGTCGTCGGAATCAGCGGTGACAAGCTCACCCGCTGGACCACTTTCACCGCCGAGCCCGTCGACAGCATGGATCCGACCCGTCGGTTGGCGCGGGTTACCCCGCAAAGCACCGTGCCGCTTGGTGCCGACCCTGGCATCGCCGATGCGGCGGCCATCCTGTTGGCCGCCGAACAAGTGGGCGCGGCAGACCGATGCCTGCAGCTCACTGTCGACTACAGCAAGGAGCGGGTGCAGTTCGGCCGGCCGATCGGCAGTTTCCAGGCGCTCAAGCACCGGATGGCGGATCTGTGGGTCGCGGTGCAGACCGCCCGCGCCGTCGTCGACGAGGCTATCGGCGCACCGTCGGCCACGTCGGCGTCGCTGGCTCGGGTGGCCGCCACCGACGCGTTCAACGCGGTTGCCGCTGAGGGGATTCAGTTACACGGTGGCATCGCGATCACCTGGGAACACGACATGCACCTCTATTTCAAACGCGCGCACGGCAGCTCGCAGCTGCTGGCCCCGCCGCGCGAGCATTTGCGCCGGCTGGAATCGGAGGTCTTCGCCCGGTGATGATGCGGCCGGGCAATCTGCTCTAGCCTGGGCGACATGAACCGCCGTGTCGCGCTGCGCGCCGGGATTCCCCCGTTTCATGTGATGGACGTCTGGCTGGCGGCCGCCGAACGGCAGCGCACCCACGGGGATCTGGTGAACCTCTCGGCCGGCCAACCCAGTGCCGGGGCGCCCGAGCCGGTGCGTGCCGCCGCGGCTGCAGCACTGCATCTCAATCGGCTCGGATACACGGTGGCGCTGGGCATTCCGGAGCTACGTGAGGCCATCGCACGGTCGTATTCACATCGCTACGGACTGCAGATTGATCTTGACGAGGTGGTGGTGACGACAGGATCGTCGGGCGGTTTTCTGCTGGCCTTTCTGGCTTGCTTCGATGTCGGCGACCGGGTTGCGCTCGGCAGCCCCGGATATCCGTGCTACCGCAATATCCTTTCGGCGTTGGGTTGTGAGGTCGTCGAACTCGAATGTTCTGCACAGACCCGATTTCAGCCCACTGCGCAAATGCTGGCCGAACTTGACCCACCAGTCCAGGGCGTGGTGGTGGCCAGCCCGGCGAACCCGACCGGGACGGTCATTCCGCCGCCTGAACTGGCCGCGATCGCGTCCTGGTGTGAGAACGCACGCGTGCAGCTGATCAGCGACGAGGTGTACCACGGTCTGGTCTACCAGGGCGCTGAGCAGACCAGTTGCGCATGGCAGACGTCCCGGAACGCGTTGGTGGTGAACAGCTTTTCGAAGTATTTTGCGATGACCGGCTGGCGGCTGGGCTGGTTGCTGGTGCCGCCCGAATTGCGCCGTGCAGTGGATTGTCTGACCGGAAACTTCTCGATCTGCCCACCGGTGTTGTCGCAGTACGGCGCGGTTGCGGCCTTCACCCCGGAGGCGGTCGCGGAAGCCGACGGACATCTACGCCAGTACTCCGTCAACCGGGCGCTGCTGCTCGACGGTCTAAGCGCGATCGGTATCGACCGCCTGGCACCTACCGACGGAGCCTTCTACGTCTACGCCGACGTTTCCGACTTCACCGCCGATTCGATGACATTTTGTGCAAACCTGCTTAGGGACACCGGTGTTGCCATCGCGCCGGGCATCGACTTCGACACCAAACGCGGCGACTCGTTCGTCCGGTTTTCCTTTGCCGGCCCGCAATCAGACATCGCGGAGGCGCTGCACCGAATTCAGCCGTGGCTGAAACGTTGACCCAGTGAGTGGCCGATGCCGTTCGACATCCTGATCAATGGCGGTGGCATAGCCGGACCGTGCCTTGCCTTCTGGCTCACCAGAAAGGGGCATGCCGTGATGATCACCGAGCAGGCTCGCTCACTGCGCACCGGCGGGCAGGCCGTCGACTTCCGTGGCTCGTCGCTGGTTGTGCTCGAGAGAATGGGCCTGCTGGCCAAGGTTCGGGCCTGCGCCACGCACATGGGGCCGCTCATCCTCGTCGACGAACGCGGCAAGGAAATCGGCCGGCTGCCTGCCGAGGTGATCAGCGGCGAGCTGGAGATCTTCTGGGGGGATCTCGCCCGCATCCTGCACGACGCCGTGCGCGATGACGTCGACTACCGCTTCGGGATCCGGGTCGCGGCTCTCTCCGAAGACAATGAACGGATCGCCGCGACATTTAGTGACGGCTCGGTAGGCAGCTACGACTTGGTTATCGGGGCCGACGGACTGCATTCCGGCGTGCGCCGCATGGCATTCGGTCCCGAGGAGCAATACGTCACCCAACTCGGCCAGTACTTCGGGTTTTTCGACATGGACAACTATCTTGGCCTCGACCACTGCGGCATTGCCTGTCGCCTTAGCGGCCGAACGGCGATGTTGCAGGCCACCGATCGCGACGAACCCGCACGTGCCAGCCTCTACCTCACCGACCATGAGCTCGTTTTCGACTACCGGGACACCGACCGCAACAAACGGTTGTTCGCCGAGCGGTTCGCCGGGATGGGTTGGGAGGTCTCCCCCTTGCTCGAAGGGCTGGCCCAAGCGCGGGAGGTGTACTTCGACTCGATCGCCCAAGTCCATTTGGATTTTTACTCGCACGGACGGGTATGCCTGCTCGGCGACGCGGCGTGGTGCGCGTCGCCCCGCTCGGGCATGGGCACCAGCCTTGCGGTGGTGGGGGCATACGTGCTGGCGCATGAGTTACGTGCCGGTTGCGCCGACTACGCGGCGGCTTACGCGAGATATCAACAGTTACTGATGCCCTACGTGGCGCGCTGCCAGAAGCTCGCCGTCGCCAACCTCAAACTTGACGACCCGTCCTCGCCCTGGATCCGCCGACTGGCCAACGCCGGGATCAAACTTTTGCGCGTCCCCGTGGTCAGCAGATTCGTCGCCAGGCAGTCGCTGGCGGTGGGACATTCTTTCGCCTTGCCCGACTACTGACCCTTCTTCGCTAGTGGCCGCGGCCACCCACTTCGGCGGGCAGCGGTGGCGGTAGCGGTTTGGGAGGCGTTGGCGTGGCCGCAGGTGCCGGTGTCGCTGCCGGCGGTGGCGTTGTCGCCGGGGCTGCCGGCGCTCCCGCCTCGTGAAAATCCACCATTGGTTCCTCGCGCACCACCTGGGTGCCCTGATTGACCGTCAACGATCGCGCGGTCACCGTGTAGGTGATCCCGTCGTCATTGGCGAGGTATCCGCTTTCGGAGGATCGTGAGGCCGACAGGACCAGCTTGGCTCCATCGCGCAGCCGCACGCCCCGGTACTGGTACTGGCCCGTCGGCGTCTTGCAGATCGCCACCCGGGAAGTGTCGGTGCTGCCGAAGGCGACTGCCGTATCCGGCGTAGCGCATCGCGCGGTGGAATCGACATAGCCTTGGGTGTCCGCATTGGGTGCGGCTTTAGCTGTGGGCAGCCCGACCCCGAACAGCACCGAACACACCGCCATCGCGGCGATCAACCGGACAATGCGATCTCGAGCACAAGACATCAACTTCCACCAGACCACGGGCCCGCCGCCGGAAGCAGCGTCGACGCCGAAACAAAATGGAATCGTTAGTCGCCCGAAACACGGCCTAAACCAACGGTCGGGGGTGACGGGGACCTACAGCCAGGTGTCCTGCGTGGTGGTGGTCAAGAACGCCTCGAGGTCATCGCGCCACTGCGCAGGTGTCGTCTTTTCCGGCTCGATGCCGGTGTAGTCGCCGCGATAGAACAACAGCGGCCGCGGCTTGATCTTGGGTACTTCCGAAAGCGACTGCACAGCACCGAAAACCACGAAATGATCACCCCCGTCGTGCACCGATGCCACCGTGCAGTCAATGTAGGCCAGTGACCCGTCGATGACCGGCGACCCTAACGGTGAGGCGCTCCAATCGATGCCGGCAAACTTGTCAGCCTCTTTCGAGCCGAATCGCGCCGAGACATGCTGCTGCTTCTCGGTCAGCACGTTGACACAGAATTTCCCGCTGGCCTCGATAGCCTGCCATGAGCGCGACACCTTGGTCGGGCAGAACAGGACCAGCGGCGGCTCGAGCGACAGCGCGGCGAACGACTGGCAGGCGAAGCCGACCGGGACGCGGTCGTGCACGGTCGTGATGATGGTGATGCCGGTGCAGAACTGACCCAGCACGGTACGGAAAGTGCGCGGGTCGATCGGCTCGGGCATAACTACCCGCGGAGGCCGACAGTGAAGTCGTGACCCCACAGACTGACCGCGGTGCTTTCCCGGGCAATCCAGTCGTGGTCGTCGACTTGCCTGCCCTCACAACCAAATTCAATATCGAACCCGCTGGGCGTCTTCATATAGAACGACAGCATCAGGTCATTGACGTGACGGCCCAATGTTGCCGACATCGGCACCTTGCGGCGCATCGCGCGGTCCAGGCACAGCCCGACGTCATCGGCCTGCTCGACCTCCACCATCAAGTGCACGATTCCACTGGGCGTCGGGGCCGGCATGAAAGCCAGGCTGTGGTGGCGCGGATTGCAGCCGAAGAACCGCAGCCAGGCCGGCGGCCCGTCGGCGGGTCGGCCGACCAACTGTGGCGGTAGCCGCATCGAGTCACGCAGCTTGAAACCGAGGACGTCGCGGTAGAAGTGTAAAGACTCGGCGTCGTCGCGGGTGGAGAGCACTACATGCCCCAACCCTTGATCGGCGGTGACGAACCTGTGCCCGTACGGGCTGACCACGCGGCGGTGTTCCAGCGCGGCCCCGTGGAAGACCTCCAGGCGGTTGCCCGACGGGTCGGAGAACCGGATCATCTCGTCAACCCGGCGATCGGCCAGCTCGGCGGCGGTGGCTTCTTTGTACGGTGTGCCTTCAACGTCAAGACGATCGCGGATCTCTTGCAGGCCCCCGGCATTCGCGCATTCCCAACCCGCCTCGGCAAGCCGGTCATGCTCGCCGGGAATGATCACCAGCCGGGCCGGGAAGTCATCCATCCTAAGATACAGCGCACCTTCTTCTGCTCCCTTGCCTTCGACCATGCCGAGGACTTTGAGGCCGTACTCCCGCCAGGCCGCCACGTCGGTGGCCTCAATGCGCAGGTAGCCCAGCGAACGGATGCTCATCAGGCACCTCCCAGGAAATCGATGGTCAGCTTGTTGAATTCGTCGAACTTCTCGACTTGCGCCCAGTGTCCACATTGCCCGAAAACGTGCAATTGCGCGCGCGGAATGGTTTTCAGCGCGACCAGCGCGCCGTCCAACGGGTTGACCCGGTCTTCGCGACCCCAGATCAGCAGCACCGGCTGTCGCAGTCGATAGACTTCACGCCACATCATCCCAGCCTCGAAGTCAGCCGCCGAGAAAGACTTCCCCATCGCAATCGTCGCCGCCAGGGACTCGGGCGTGCTGGCCAGCTCGAAACGCTGGCTCACCAGTTCAGGGGTGATCAGCTTCTGGTCGTAGACCATCACCCGTAGGAACGCCTCGAGATTCTCCCGGGTTGGAGCCATCGAGAACTTGCCCAGCCGCTTGACACCCTCGGTGGGATCAGGCGCAAACAGGTTTACGCTCAGCCCGCCGGGACCCATCAGCACCAGCCGCCCGGCCCGGTCGGGATAGTCCAACGCGAAGCGCACCGCCGTGCCTCCACCAAGTGAGTTGCCTACCAGCGGGACGCGACCCAGACCCAGCTGATCGAACAATCCCTTCAAAGCAGTTGCGGCGTAACGGTTGAACTGCCCGTGCTCGGTGCGCTTGTCGGAGTGCCCGTAACCGGGCTGGTCGACAGCCAGCACATGGAAGTGCTCGGCGAGCACACCGATGTTGCGCGAGAAGTTCGTCCAGCTCGACGCGCCCGGGCCGCCACCATGCAGCAGGACCACGGTCTGCGGATTGCCGACCCCTGCTTCGTGATAGTGCAGCTTCAGCGGCCCGTCAACCTCGACCTCCGCCGAACGCGAGGTCGATTCGAAGGTCAGCTCTTCGGTCGCGGTCAAGGAGCGATCACACCATCGTGTCGCCCGGCGGCAACCCGAATTCGTGGTTGCCGAAGATCACGTAAGCCCGCTCAGGATCGTTGGCCGCGTGCACCCGCCCGGCATGAGCATCACGCCAGAAGCGTTGCACTGGTGCATCGTTGGCCAGTGCCGTCGCGCCAGACGCTTCGAACAACCGGTCAACCGAGGCAATCGCCCGCCCGGTGGCGCGAACCTGGTCGCGGCGAGCGCGGGCCCGCAGGTCGAACGGGATCTCCTTACCGGCCGCCAACAGCGCGTACTCGTCGCCCACGTTGCCGATCAGTTGCCGCCACGCAGCGTCGATATCACTGGCGGCTTCGGCGATGCGAACCTTGGCGAACGGATCGTCCTTGGCTTTCTCGCCGGCGAAAGCCGCGCGCACCCGCTTACCCTGATGCTCGACGTGCGCCTGATACGCCCCGTAGGCCATGCCGACGATCGGGGCCGAAATGGTCGTGGGATGCATTGTTCCCCAGGGCATCTTGTATACAGGGGCGGTGTTGGTCTGGAAACCTCCGGCGGTTCCGTCGTTCATGGCCTTGTAGGAGAGGAACCGGTGCCGCGGCACGAACACATCCTTGACGACCACGGTGTTGCTGCCAGTACCGCGCAAACCCACGACGTGCCAGACGTCGTCGATGCGGTACTCATTGCGCGGAATCAGGAAGCTGCCGAAGTCGACGGGGCGGCCGTCCTTGATGACTGGGCCGCCCAAGAAGGCCCAGGTGGCGTGGTCGCAGCCAGATGACCAATTCCAGGAGCCACTGACCAGGTAGCCGCCGTCGACCACGACGCCCGCGCCCATCGGCGCGTACGAAGACGAGATTCGCACGGTCGGGTCGTCGCCCCAAACCTCCTCCTGGGCCTGCTGATCGAAAAGCGCCAGGTGCCAGTTGTGCACGCCGATGATCGAGCTGACCCAGCCGGTCGATCCGCACGCACTGGCCAACCGGCGCGCCGCCTCGTAAAACAGCGTCGGGTCACATTGCAGGCCGCCCCATTGCTCTGGCTGCAGCAGTGTGAAAAAACCGGCCTCGTCGAGGGCCTTGACCGTCTCTTCCGGCAGGCGGCGCAGATCCTCGGTCGCCTGGGCGCGCTCCCGCAGTTGCGGCAGCAGGTCGTCGATACCGGATAGGACGGCTTGCGCGTCACGCTGTTGAATGGACGTCACGGGCTCCTCCATAGGTGCGGGCTTAACAAACGAGACTAGAACACGTTCCGATTTGTGTCGAGCACGCTGTTCCTGCAGCTGGTAGCGATACACGAAGTGATTTCTGTAACCTGTTCTAGTTATGACTGAAGAGAGGGTTCGTTCTTGACGGACGCGGTTTCCGACGAGCCGCTCGGCAACCATGTGCTCGAATTGCAGATCGCCGAGGTTGTTGCCGAGACGGCAGACGCCCGGTCGCTGGTGTTCACCGTGCCGGAAGGCGCGCAGATACCGGCCGACCGACTGCGTTACGCACCGGGCCAGTTCCTGACGTTGCGCGTGCCCAGTGAGCGGACCGGCTGTGTCGCGCGTTGTTACTCGCTGTGCAGCTCACCGTTCACCGACGACGCATTGACCGTCACCGTCAAACGGACCGCCGACGGATACGCCTCCAACTGGCTGTGCGAACACGCCCATCCCGGGATGCGGATCCATGTGCTCGCGCCGTCGGGCAATTTCGTGCCGAAGACCCTTGATGACGATTTCCTGCTTCTGGCCGCCGGCAGTGGGATCACCCCGGTCATGTCGATCTGCAAGTCCGCACTCGCCGAGGGCAGCGGTCAGGTGGTGCTGATATATGCCAATCGGGATGACCGCTCGGTGATCTTCGGCAACGCCCTGCGCGAGTTGACCATCAAATACCCGGACCGCTTGACCGTCGTGCACTGGCTGGAGTCGCTGCAGGGGCTGCCCAGTGCCGCCGCACTGGCCAAACTGGCTGCGCCCTACACCGATCGGCACGCTTTCGTCTGCGGGCCCGGACCGTTCATGCAAGCGGTACGCGATGCATTGGAATCGCTGAATGTGCCCGCGCAGCAAGTGCACATCGAAGTGTTCCGGTCATTGGACACCGATCCGTTCGTCGCGGTGCAGATCGAACAACAGGGTGACCAACCGCTCGCTACCGCGGTGGTGGAGTTGGACGGGGAAATCCACACGGTGTCCTGGCCCCGCAGCGCCAAGCTGCTCGACGTGCTGCTCGACCGCGGTCTGGACGCGCCGTTCTCCTGCCGGGAGGGCCATTGCGGGGCCTGCGCCTGCACCTTGCGCAACGGAAAGGTGAACATGGAGGTCAACGACGTCCTCGAGCAGCAGGATTTGGACGACGGCCTGATCCTGGCCTGCCAATCCCGTCCGGAGTCCGATTCGGTCGAAGTGACCTACGACGAGTAGGTCCGGGGTACCTGCTGCTGCCACGGGAGGACGATGACTGCCGACGTCAGCCGGCTGCTCGAACGCTATCGGGCGTCTGGTCGAACCTTCACCGCTGCCGGCATCACCTCGTTCGTACTCGATGACGGGCCGCGGGAAGCACCGCCGGTGGTCTGCGTGCACGGCGTACCAGCGTCTGCATATCTGTACCGCAAGGTGGTGCCCGCCCTGGCCGCCCGGGGTTTGCGGGGTATCGCGATCGACCTGCCCGGACTGGGTTTGGCCGAGCGGCCCGCCGACGCCGACTACAGCTGGACCGGACTTGGCCGCTGGTTGACTGCCGCCATCGAGGCGCTCGGCTTGGATCGCTTCCACCTTGTGTTGCATGACATCGGAGGGCCCATCGGTTTTGAGGTGGCCAGCGCCGTCCCGGATCGAGTGCTGTCGGTGACGCTGTTGAACACGATCATCGCGGTCGACACCTTTCACCGGCCCTGGCCGATGGAGCCGTTCGCGCACCGAGGAGTGGGGGAACTCTGGCTGTCGTCGCTGCACATCCCTGGCCTTTTCGTGTTGCTGATGCGAATGGTCGGGGTGAGCCGCCAGATGCCGATCGCTGAAATCCGGTGCTGGCGCGCGTTGTTGCTGGGCGACGACAACGGTCGGGCCTTTCTGAAGATCGTGCGCAGCTTCGAGCTGACACCGGCCAAACGCGAGAAATATTTCGCAGCGGTCCGCGATGGGCGCTACCCCGTGCAGATCGTATGGGGCCTGCGGGACCGGATGCTCAGCTGGCGTCGTCACGGCATAGAAGCGCAGACCGCCGCCGAGGTGCAGGACCCGACATTGTTGCCCGCCAAACACTTTCTGCAGGAGGACTGTCCCGACCAGATCGCCGCGGCTGTGCGTCGGTTCGTCGATCGAGCAGCCGGCGCCGGCGGCTAGCGAGGCAGGCCGAGCAGCCGTTCGGCGGCCAGCGTCAGCAGTATCTGCTCGGTGCCGCCGGCGATCGTCAAGCAGCGAGTATTGAGAAAGTCGTACACAGTCGCATCCTCGACGGCGCCCGCCCCTTCGGTGAGATCCATCCGGAATTCGGCCAGCGCCTGGCGGTACCGCACGCCGACCAGCTTGCGCACGCTGGACTCCGCGCCTGGATCCCGACCGCCGACGGCCAACTGCGCGATGCGCTGATCCAGCAGCGCCCCGATCTGCGCCGTTGCGATCAGCCGTGCCAGCCGCTCTTGCTGTGCGGAATCGAGTTCGATCTCGGCGACCCTGAAGATTTGGGCGAGCAGCTCCTCCATCGGGTTCCCCAGCGCAGTGCCGGCGGCCATCGCGACGCGCTCGTTCGCCAATGTGGTGCGGGCCAGCCGCCAGCCGTCGTTCACCGCCCCGACGACCATCTCGTCGGGCACGAACACCTCTTCCAGGAAGACTTCGTTGAACAACGCTTCGCCGGTGATTTCCCGCAGCGGACGGATCAAGATGCCCGGCGAATTCATGTCCACCAGGAAGTACGTGATGCCCTTGTGTTTCGGCGCGTCGGGATCCGTTCTGGCCAGGCAGACCCCCCACTGCGCCTTGTGTGCTGACGACGTCCACACCTTCTGCCCGGTCAGCTTCCAGCCACCGTCGGCTCGGACCGCCTTGGTCCGCAGCGATGCCAGATCAGACCCGGCTCCCGGCTCGGAAAACAGCTGACACCAGAAGATGTCACCACGCAGGGTCGCCGGGATGAAGCGCTGCACCTGCTCGAGGGTCCCGTGCTCGAGGATGGTCGGGGCAGCCCACCAACCGATGACCAGATCGGGCCGGATCACCCCGGCCGCCGACATCTCCTGATCGATGAGCAGTTGCTCGGCCGGCGTGGCACCACGCCCGTGGGGCACCGGCCAATGCGGCGCCAGCAGTCCGGCCTCGGCCAGAGCCACCCGTTGCTGGTCGGGGGACAAAGCGGCGATCTCGGCGACCGCTGCGGAAATCTCGGGGCGCAGTTCGGCTAACTCGTCCAAGTCGTGCAAGTCCAGGTTCAGCCGGCGGCGCACCCCGTCGCGGGTCAGGGCGGCGGTGCGACGCAGCCAGCGCCCTGAGCCGCCGAGGAATTGTCCGATGCCATAGGCCCGGCGCAGATAGAGGTGGGCATCGTGCTCCCAGGTGATGCCGATGCCGCCGAGCACCTGGATGCAGTCTTTGAGGTTGGCCTTGGCCGCCTCGATGCCGATGCTGGCGGCGATGGCGGCCGCAATCGACAGTTGGCGATCGTCGGCATCGGCGGCGGCACGGGCGGCGTCGGCGGCGACCACCGCGGTTTGCTCGGCCCGACAGAGCATTTCGGCGCAGATGTGCTTGATGGCCTGAAAGCTTCCGATCGGCTTGCCGAACTGCTCTCGCACTTTGGCGTAAGCAACCGCGGTATCCAGTGCCCACCTGCTGACGCCGGCCGCCTCGGCGGCCAGCAGCATGGCGGCTAAATCCTCAACCCGTTGCCCGGACACGTCGAGCACAATCGCCGGGACCGACGTCAGAGTCACCCGCGCCAGCGGTCTGGAGAAGTCGGTAGGCGTCAACGGCTCGATGGCGACACCGTCGTCGGCGCTGTCGATCAGCAGCCATTTCCCGTCGGCCGGCAGCAGCAGCAAGCCGCCCGTCGCGGCGCCCAGCACCCGCGGCGCCGTGCCGGATGCCACTGAAGCGCCGCTGTCGAACTGCAGTTCGGCGCTGAGCGCCATCCCCGCGAAGCGTTCGCCGGAGGCCAGTGCGCTCTGCAGAGCCGGGTCGGAAACCACCAAAGTGGTCAGCGCCGTCGTCGCTATCGGGCCCGGAACCAGAGCCTTGGCCGCCTCGTCGACCATGGCGCTCAGATCCTCGATGCTGCCACCGGCGCCGCCGCGCTCCTCGGGTACTGCGACGCCGAACAAGCCTTGCGCGGCCAGGCCGGCGAAGGCGCGCTTCCACGCGTCGGGCTCGCCCTGTTCGATGTCTCGGACCATGGCGCCGGCGTGCGAGCCGGCGGCCCAATCACGCACCATCGCACGCGCTGCCAGCTGTTCGTCGCTGATGGTCGCTGCCACTGTCGACTCCTAAGACCGTCGTCGTCTGACTAGAACGTGTTCTAATAGTGCCAGCGATCATGAGTCAAGTCGACCGCCATCGCAGCAGCACAGGCCAGTTCCCCGGCGGCACGGAGGTGAGAAATCAACGCTTGGCGTGCGTATCGTTTTCAACGGGACCGCAACACGAAGGAGCTGCCCGTCATATGTCCCCTTCCATCTTGGGGCCCGCCAATGCCGATCCGCCCCGCGCGTCCGATACCCAACGCCGCGAGGTCATGAACGTGGCGGTACTGGCTGAATCCGAACTGGGTTCTGAGGCTCAGCGGGAGCGCCGCAAGCGCATCCTGGACGCCACCATGGCGATCGCTTCGAAAGGCGGCTACGAGGCGGTCCAGATGCGGGCAGTCGCCGACCGGGCCGACGTGGCAGTGGGGACGCTGTACCGGTACTTCCCCTCGAAGGTGCATCTGCTGGTCTCGGCGCTGGGCCGTGAGTTCGAGCGCATCGACGCCAAGACGGACCGGTCGGCGATGCTCGGCGGCAGCCCGTACCAACGGCTGCATTTCATGGTCAGCAAGCTCAACCGCGCCATGCAGCGCAACCCGCTGCTGACAGAGGCGATGACCCGGGCCTACGTCTTCGCCGACGCCTCGGCAGCCGGAGAGGTCGATCACGTCGAGAAGTTGATCGATTCGATGTTCGCGCGGGCGATGAGCGACGGGGAACCGACCGAAGACCAGTACCACATCGCTCGGGTGATTTCGGATGTGTGGTTGTCCAACCTACTGGCGTGGCTGACCCGACGTGCTTCGGCGACCGACGTCAGCAAGCGGTTGGACTTGGCGGTCCGGCTGTTGATCGGCAATGCGGGGCGCCCGGCCGGCTGACGCTTTAGGCCGGCGGGCCCGCGGTCCGGCCTCGGACCAGTTCGGTATCGAGCACATCGACGACCGGCAGGCCGGAGCGCGGCGGGTTGTGCAAAAGTTCCCCGGCGCGCCGGCCCTTGAGCAGACTTGGCTGCGCCACAGTGGTCAGTCCCCGGCTGATGGCCTCGCGGACGCCGTCGAAGCCGGTGACCGTCATTTGACCCGGGACATAGATTCCGCGGGCACGGAGGTAGTCCAGGGCGGACAACGCCAGCACGTCGGCAGTGCACAACAACGCGGTGATCCGCGGATTGGCTTGCAGGGCCGCTTCCGCGGCGCTACCACCCGAAGTGGGCAGATGCTCGTAGCTCTCGACAACGGTGAGCGAATCCGGGTCCGCCCCGACCGCGGCCATCGCGTCGCGAACACCGTTGATCCGTTCGCGCTGCACATGAAATTTCGGTGAGCGCAGGCGATCCTGGCCCACCACCCCCTGTCGCCGGTCACGGCTCAACCGCATGGTGAGCAGCCCGATCTCCCGATGCCCCAGCCCTAACACGTAGTCCGCGATTTCTCGCATCGCCGACCGGTCGTCGATGCCTACCCGCGAAACCCCCGAGACGTCTTTTGGCTGATCGACGACCACAACCGGCAGTCGGCGCTGCATGACGACCCCTAGGTAGGGATCGTCGTCGCCGACCGAGTACACAACGAAGCCGTCCACGCCTGCCCCGAGTACAGCCGCGCTGCCGTCGGCGACACTGCGGCCGGGCCCGACCGCCACCAGCAGCAGGCCCTGACCCAGCTCCTCGCAGGACTGTGCCACTCCGGCCACGAAATCCAGTGCGGCGGGGTCGCTGAAGGAATACGTCAAGGGTTCGGTGATCACCAGACCAACCGCGCCCGCCCGCCGGGTCCGCAGCGATCGTGCCACCGGGTCAGGGCCGGGATACCCCATCCGCCTCGCCGTGGCCAGAACCCGTTCCCGCAGATCGGCCGAGAGCTGGTCGGGCCTGTTGTACGCATTGGAGATCGTGGTGCGAGAAACCTTGAGTTCGGCTGCCAGCGACGCCAGCGTTGCCCGGCGTCGCGGCATCGACTTCATGACCTGTGACGTTACCGGCGCGCCGGAGCTCTTTGCGCGAATGACAAGGACACAGCCGAGGCCGATACCGACCTATAGGCTGACACACCGTGGCCTCCATCGACCTCAACGCCGACTTGGGGGAAGGGTTCGGTGTGTGGCGGCTCGGTGACGACGACGCCATGCTCGGCATTATCACCAGCGCCAACATCGCCTGCGGATTTCACGCCGGCGACCCGGCCGGCTTGTTGCGGGTCTGCGAGGCGGCCACCGAGCATGGCGTGTCGATCGGCGCGCAAGTCGGTTATCGCGATCTGGCCGGGTTCGGTAGACGCTTCATCGACGTCACCGCCGACGAGCTGCTCGCCGACGTCGTCTACCAGATCGGCGCGTTACAAGCATTAGCGGGAGCCGTCGGATCGACCGTGGCCTACGTGAAACCCCATGGCGCGCTGTACAACACGATCGTGACCAACCGGCAGCAGGCGGCCGCGGTCGCGCAGGCGGTGATGCTGGTCGATGCGACTCTGCCGGTGCTGGGTCTGGTCGGTTCGGCGTTCTTCGACGAGGCGCACCTACGTGGCCTGCGCACGGTCTCGGAGGCATTCGCCGATCGCGCCTATCGGCCCGACGGACAACTGGTGTCACGGCGTGAACCCGGTGCGGTGCTGCACGACCCGGCTGTCATCGCTGAGCGCACCGCTCTCATGGTGACCACGGGCCAAGTCAGCGCGATCGACGGGTCACCGGTCGGGGTTCGGGTGGAATCGGTTTGTGTGCATGGTGATTCGCCGGGTGCCGTGCGGATCGCCGCCGCGGTGAAAGATCGGCTCGAGGCCCAGGGCGTCGATGTGAAGGCATTTTGCTGATGCGGTTGAAGCCCGGCCGCCCCGACCTCCAGCGCTACGCGGACCGGTTCACAGTCCGCCCCGCCGGATCGGCCGCGCCGCTGTCGGTTACCTGGCTCGGGGTCGCGACCTTGCTGCTCGATGACGGGTCGGCTGCACTGATGACCGATGGCTACTTCTCCCGCCCGAGCCTGCCGCGAGTATTGACCCGCAAGGTATCGCCGTCAGAGCCACGGGTAGACGGGTGTTTGGCTCGCGCCGGAGTGACGCGGCTGGAGGCCGTCGTGCCGGTGCACACTCACATCGACCATGTGCTGGATTCACCGCTGGTGGCCGAACGCACCGGGGCACGACTTGTCGGAGGTGAGTCGGCGGCCAACGTCGGCCGCGGTCACGGCTTGCCTGAAGACCGTCTCATCATCGCCAACTCGGGTACGCCAATTGCGTTAGGTGCTTTCGAGGTCACGCTGGTCGAGTCTCGGCATTCGCCGCCCGATCGGTTTCCCGGTGAGATCGTCACACCGGTCACTCCACCGGTCCGGATGTCGGCTTACCGGTGCGGGGAGGCGTGGTCGACGCTCGTGCACCACCGGCCGTCGGGGCGTCGGCTGCTGATCCAGGGCAGCGCAGGCTTCGTCAAAGGCGCGCTCGCCGGGCAGCGCGCCGATGTGGTCTACCTAGGCGTGGGCCAGCTCGGCTTGCAGCCGCGGGGGTACTTCGTCGACTACTGGACCGAGACGGTACGCGCGGTCGGTGCCCGCACAGTGGTTCTCATCCATTGGGATGACTTTTTTCGTCCGCTGTCAAAACCATTGCGGGCGTTGCCCTATGTCAGCGATGACTTGGATGTGTCCATGCGCATGCTGGGTGAGCTGGCGGCGCAGGACGACGTCGCGCTGCACCTGCCGACGGTGTGGCGGCGCGAAGATCCCTGGAGCTGAGTTTGACGCTGCTGGTGGCTGCGCTGCTGCTTGCCGCGGTCCTGGGGTTCGCGGTGGCCCGCCCGCGGGGCTGGCCGGAGGCGTTCGCGGCCGTCCCGGCTGTCGTCATTCTCGTTGCGATCGGCGCTATCTCGGCTCACCAGGCAACGCTGGAAGCGACCCGCCTGCTCCGGGTCGTCGCTTTTTTGGGTGCCGTGCTGGGGCTGGCCAAGCTTTGTGACGACGAGGGTTTGTTCGAGGCGGCGGGTGCGGCGATGGCTCGGGGACCTACCGAACCGCACCGGCTGCTGCGCCGAGTGTTCGGCATCGCCGCGACGGTCACCGCGGCGCTGAGCCTGGACGCTACCGTGGTGTTGCTGACTCCGGTGGTGCTTGTCACGGTCCGGCGGCTGCGAGCACCGCTGCGCCCGCACGCCTATGCCAGCGCACATCTGGCCAACGCCGCGTCGCTGCTACTGCCGGTGTCGAATCTGACTAACCTGCTCGCTTTCCACGTCGCCAACCTGTCGTTCACCAAGTTCACGCTGCTGATGACGCTGCCCTGGCTGGCCACGGTAGCGACCCTCTACACGGTGTTCCGCTGGTTTTTCGCTCGCGATCTCCGGACGATTCCTGATCACCAAGATCCCGGACCGGCACCGCGGCCGCCGGTGTTCGTGCTGGCGGTCGTGGCGCTGACGCTCGCCGGATTCGCGGTCGCCGAGGCGGCCGGTGTCGCCCCGGCCTGGGCAGCGTTTGCCGGCGCCGCGGTGCTGGCCGTGCGAAGCCTCGTTCATCGGCGCACCTCGGCGCTGGAAATAGTGCGCGCGGTCAATGTGCCGTTCTTGGTGTTCGTGTTGGCGCTGGGCGTGGTGGTGCAGGCCGTCATGCGCAACGGATTGAGCGCGGGCATGCAGGCGGTGGTCCCGGCCGGCTCGGGCCTGCTCGCACTGCTCGGCATCGCCGCGTTGGGCGCCGTGCTGTCCAACATCGTCAACAATCTGCCGGCCACGCTGGTATTGCTGCCGCTGGTGTCCGGCAGTGGTCCGGCGGCGATCCTGGCGGTTCTCATCGGGGTGAACATCGGCCCGAACCTGACCTATGTCGGATCGCTGTCCAACCTGCTGTGGCGTCGAGTGTTACGTCAGCACAACGTTGCAGCCAGCGTCGGCGAGTACACCCGGCTCGGGTTGTGCACTGTGCCGGTCACCGTGGTTGTCGCGGTACTGGCATTGTGGGCCAGCACGCGGTTGCTCGGCATTTAACTTCTGCGGTAGGCCGGCGGCAGCGCTACCCGGGATTGAGCGAGCACTTCACGCAACAGCGCAGGGTAGTCGGTGATCAGGCCGTCGACACCGGCGGCGACCTCAGCGCGCATCGCATCGACGTCGTTGACCGTCCACGGAATAACGCGGTAACCCATCACATGAGCACGGTCGACGAACGGCTTGTCGACCGGCAGCGAATAATCAGGTGAGACGACGTTCGCGCCGACCAGCGCAGCGCCGACCAGCGGATCCGCGACCGCGACCGGATCGATCCCGGCCAGCCACAGCGAACCTGGGGCGTAGGTCTTCTGATTCCACAATGCGACCAACGGAATCGACGGCTCCGCTTGCCGCACCAGTGGTAGTGTTCGCCAGTCGAAGCTTTGCACCTCGACACGATCCAGCTTGCCCGCGGACCTGACCGCTGCCACTATCAAGTCGACGAACTCTGCGGGGTCTGCAGTGGCGGCCGGTGTCTCGGCGTCCACCTTGGTTTCGATGTTGTAGCGGACGTCGGCCCGATACGAATCGGTGAGCGCGAAGACTTCGGGCAACGTCGCGATTCTGCTTCCGCAGTCGAGCATTCGGATCTGGGCCAGGGTCAGCTCGTGCACCAGTTTTCCGACGTATGGATATTGCGGATCACCGACGAAAGCAGCACCGGCGTCAGCGCATTTCTCCGCTCGGATGCTCTCGTCGTGCCACACGACCGGTTGATGGTCCTTGGTGATGCCGATGTCGAATTCCAGCGTGCTGACCCCGAATTCGAGTGCTTGGGCAAACGCCGCCAACGATTCCTGGGGTGACTCGCCGCGACCGCCCTGGTGGGCCTGCAGGTCGAAGTCACCCGGTTGGGATCCGACACTTGGCGCACTGACGACAACTGCGATGGCGCAAAGCAGCAACGCCAGGACAGTGCGGCGTCGCGGCATGACGTCAGTGCCGGCGCTGGCGAGCGATTTCAGCGAGTACTACTCCGGCGGCCACCGAAGCGTTCAGCGATTCACCCGCGCGGGCCATCGGGATGGACACCGCGACGTCGCAGTGCTGTCGCACCAGCCGCGACAGTCCCTTGCCCTCCGAGCCGACCACCAGCACCAGCGAGTCAGTGCCGTCCAGGTCATCCAGCGTCGCCTCGCCCGCAACGTCGAGACCGACCACCTGAAGCCCGCGGTCGGCCCAATCCTTGAGCGTTCGTGTGAGGTTGGTGGCCCGCGCTACCCGCAGACGTGCTGCAGCACCGGCACTGGTTCGCCAGGCCACCGCCGTCACCGAGGCCGAGCGTCGCTGCGGGATCAGGACACCATGGCCGGCGAATGCCGCCGTCGACCGCACGATAGCGCCCAGGTTTCGCGGATCGGAGATGTTGTCCAAGGCGACCAGCAGGGCAGGCGGCGACTCCATGGCCACGGTGAGTAGATCGTCAGGGTGGGCGTATTCGTAGGGCGGCACCTGCAGAGCGATGCCCTGGTGCAATCCGTTTGCACTGATCCGGTCGAGGTCGGTGCGCGGCACTTCCAGTATTGCGATCCCGAGGTCTGCTGCTCGTGCAACTGATTCAGTCAGCCGTTCGTCAGCTTCGGCGCCCAGGACAACGTAAAGGGCGGTCGCCGGAACGCCGGCACGAAGGCACTCCAGCACCGGATTGCGGCCGAGCACCGTCTCGGTGTCGTCGCTGCGTTTCGCGGGTCGGCGTTGCTGAGATCGGGCTCGCTTGGCCGCGGGATGGTGCGGACGCAGGTGTGCCGGCGGTGTTGGGCCCCGCCCCTCGAGCCCGCGCCGGCGCTGGCCACCCGAGCCAACGGTGGGACCCTTCTTGGTGCCGGGCTTACGCACCGCGCCGCGACGGCGCGAATTACCGGCCATCGGCTTGGGTGCCCAGCGACCATTGCGGTCCGTCGCCGGTATCGGTGACGTCGATCCCGGCGTCTTTGAGACGGTTGCGGATCTGGTCGGCCAGTGTCCAGTCGTGTTGCTCGCGTGCCTTCTGGCGGCGCTGCAGCTCGGCGTGCACCAGCACGTCGACGGCCGACAACGCCGCCGACGTCTCGTCGTGCGACTCCCAGCGCTCGTCGAGGGGATCACAGCCCAGAATGGACATCATCGCGCGTATCGACCCGGCGCTGGCCAGCGCTGCGTCGTGATCCCCGGCATCGAGCGCCCGGTTGCCCTCAGCGCGCGCCTGATGCACTTCTGCCAGCGCGATCGGCACCGAAAGGTCGTCGTCGAGCGCTGCGGCGAACTTTTGGGTGCACTTGCCGGGCACCACCGAGCCGGCTCGGTTGCGCACCCGATGCAAAAAATCTTCGATTCCCACGTAGGCGTTCACCGCATCTTGCAGCGCCGCTTCGGAGAACTCCAACATCGAGCGGTAGTGCGCGCTGCCCAGGTAGTAGCGCAGTTCGGCAGGCCGCACCCGGGCCAGCATGGCCGGAATCGACAAGACGTTGCCCAGCGACTTGCTCATCTTCTCGCCACCCATGGTGACCCAGCCGTTGTGCAACCAGTAGCGGGCGAACCCGTCACCGGCGGCACGGCTCTGCGCGATCTCATTCTCGTGATGCGGAAACACCAAATCCATCCCGCCGCAATGGATGTCGAACTCAGAGCCAAGGTAAGCGCGGGCCATCGCCGAGCATTCCAGGTGCCAGCCGGGCCGTCCACGTCCCCACGGGGTGGGCCACGACGGCTCGTCGGGTTTGGCGCCCTTCCACAGAGTGAAGTCACGCTGATCGCGCTTGCCGGTCGCGACTCCTTCGCCTTGATGCACGTCGGAGATCTTGTGCCCGGACAGCTGCCCGTACTCGGGGTAGCTGAGCACGTCGAAATAGACATCTCCGCCGCCGGTATAGGCGTGGCCGGTGTCGATCAACCGATCGATGAGCTCGACCATCTGGGTGATGTGCCCGGTGGCACGCGGTTCTACCGAAGGCGGCAGTACGCCCAGCGCGTCGTAGGCGGTGCTGAAGGCGCGCTCATAGGTCGCTGCCCATTCCCACCAGGGCCGGCCTGCGGCGGCGGCCTTGGTTAAAATCTTGTCGTCGATATCGGTGACGTTGCGGACGAATGCGACGTCGCAGCCCCGCGCGGCCAGCCAGCGGCGCAAGATGTCGAAGGCCACGCCGCTGCGGACGTGGCCGATGTGCGGCAGACCTTGAACGGTGGCACCGCACAGATAAATGGAGACGTGACCGCGCCGCAGCGGCACGAAATCACGCACGACAGCAGTCGCCGTGTCATGTAGCCGCAGGACGCGATCGGTCACGACGTGCCAGCTTACCGGGGTGACGCCGATAGCCGCGCCGGCCTAAACCCCGATAATCAACGCCGTGGCAATCGCGGCCAGGCCCTCACCGCGGCCGGTCAGTCCAAGGCCATCGGTGGTGGTGGCCGACACCGACACCGGAGCGCCGAGGAGGCCGGACAACACTTCCTGGGCCTCAGCTCGGCGCGGCCCGACCTTGGGGCGGTTACCGATCACCTGTACGACGGCATTGCCGGTGCGCCACCCGTTGGCTTGGAGCAACTCGCGGACATGACGCAGCATGTCCGCTCCGCTGAGGCCGGCCCAGCGCGGATCATCGATGCCGAACACCCCACCGATGTCGCCTAGGCCGGCGGCCGACAACAGCGCATCACAAAGCGCATGTACTGCGACGTCGCCGTCCGAGTGGCCACGGCAACCGTCCGCATCGCCGAACAGCAGACCTAACAGCCAGCACGGCCGTCCGGGCTCGATCACATGGACGTCGGTGCCCAGACCGATCCGGGGCAGCGCGGTCACCGGCTCACGATGGCGTCAGCCAGCATCGCGTCCAGCCGATTGGTGATCTTGAAGGCCAGCGGATCCCCGTCGATCACATAAACCGGACCACCGAGCTGCTCGACCAGAGAAGCGTCGTCAGTACACGCGGTCTGGCCGGCGTTGCGGTAGGCCCGCAGCAGCAGGTCGGTGACGAACCCCTGCGGAGTTTGCACCGCCCTCAGCCCGGCCCGCTGTGGAGTGCCGAGAACCATACCGTTGGCGTCGACAGCTTTGATGGTGTCCGATACCGGCAGCGCCGGTATCACCGCGGGGTGGCCGGCGCTCAGCGCCTGCACCACCCGCACGATCAGCCCCGGGGGCGTGAGAGCGCGTGCAGCGTCGTGAACCAGCACGAAGTCGGGCGTACCGGCAGCCGACAAACCCAGCTGCACCGATTCCCGACGCTCCGCACCGCCCGCGACGACTTCGGCCTTATCAACCAACCTGACCTTGGCCTCGTCAACACGCTCGGCCGGCACCGCCACCACGACGTGGTCTACGACCTGCGAATCAAGCAGGCCGTCAACGGTCCACTCGACCAGGGTTCGTCCGTTGATGCTGTAAAACGCCTTGGCGACACCAGCGTCAAGTCGGTGTCCGGCACCCGCAGCCGGAACCACCGCGGTTACGGTGCCCGCCGCTCCGACCACTCGAGCCTCTGGGCGCTCAGGATGCGGCGGCCAAAACCTCGTCGAGGATCGTCTCCGCCTTGGCGTCGTCGGTGTTTTCTGCCAGCGCGAGCTCACCGACGAGGATCTGCCGGGCCTTGGCCAGCATCCGTTTTTCACCGGCGGAAAGACCGCGCTCCTGATCGCGGCGCCAAAGATCACGTACGACCTCGGCGACCTTGTGCACATCGCCGGAGGCGAGCTTTTCCAGGTTGGCCTTGTACCGGCGGGACCAGTTGGTCGGCTCCTCGGTGTGCGGGGCCCTCAGCACTTGGAAGACCTTGTCCAGGCCTTCCTCGCCAACCACGTCACGGACACCGACGTACTCGGCATTGTCGGCGGGTACTCGAACGGTGAGGTCTCCCTGGGCCACCTTCAGGACGAGGTATTCCTTCTGCTCGCCTTTGATGGTCCGGGTTTCGATAGCCTCAATCAACGCAGCACCGTGGTGTGGATAGACAACGGTGTCTCCGACCTTAAAAATCATCTGATTCGAGCCCCTTTCGATACTCCATGCTAACACGCGGCTCAGCCGCGTGCGGAACAACGGTGCAGGTCAGGGGCACCGCAGCCGAAGAAAGGGGGTTGACAGACAACAAGATTCGTGCATGCGCGCGGGTTCTCAGACAACTGGTCCGGGCCTACATTGCAGGCCTTCGGGGACGCTGCAGCGCTGCTCGGTGGCCCTGCGCTACCAGCCAGCGCAGCTTCCTACTACTGTGCATAGTCGAATCTCGACCGCCGATCAGGAGGGTTTAGTGAGCCGCTTCAAGATCTGCCTGGCGGTCCGTCGGCGAACCGCTCAGGGCGCCCTTTTGGCGGCAGCATGCCTCGTCGCCGCGGCAGCAACCGGCTGCAGCAGCGGCCAGATCGCTCAGACTTCGATCCAGGAGCCCGCCGTTGACGGCGCCGCCGGTCAGATCGGACAGCTGGCGCTGCGCAACGTCTATCTCCGCGCCAAGCAGACCGGCGACTTCATTCGACCGGGCCAAACGGTGGACCTTGTTCTGGTGGCTTCCAACCAGTCACAGGACACGACCGACCGGCTGGTCCGCATCACCAGCGACATCGGCGCTGTCACGCTGACCGGCGATGCCAGGCTCGCCGCCGGCGGCGTGCTGATGGTGAGTACTCCCGGAGTTGCGGACATCAAGTCGGTGGACGCCGTCGAGCCCGCCGATGGGGCCAAGGCAACCGTGGCGCTGAGCAAGCCGATCAGCAACGGCCTCACCTATCCGTTCACGTTCGATTTCGAGCAGGCGGGTAGCGTCACCTTCTCGGTGCCGATCTCCGCGGACCAGGGGGCACTGGAGCAACAGCCCGAGCAGCGCCGGTAACGACCGGAGTTGTCGTACCCGACCGTTACGGTCGCGGCGTGGCCAAAGCACGATCGCAGTACCGCTGCTCAGAATGCCATCACGTCACCGCTAAGTGGGTCGGCCGCTGCCTGGAATGCGGCTCGTGGGGCACCGTCGACGAAGTGGCTGCCGTGACAGCCCTGCGAGGAACCAACCGGTCCCCACGGGTCCCGGCGTCGGTTCCGGTGTCGATCAATTCCATTGACCCGCATCGCGCCCGCCATTGCCCCACCCGGATCAGCGAACTTGACCGGGTGCTCGGCGGGGGGGTGGTACCCGGCTCGGTCACATTGTTGGCGGGCGATCCCGGGGTCGGCAAGTCGACGCTGTTGCTGCAGGCAGCCCACCGGTGGGCGCAATCGGGGCGACGCGCGCTGTACGTGTCCGGCGAGGAATCCGCCGGCCAGGTCCGTATGCGGGCCGACCGGACGGGATGCGGCCATGACGAGGTGTACCTATCCGCCGAATCCGACCTCGACGCGGTGCTCAGCCACATCGAGGAGCTGCTGCCCACTCTCGTCATCGTCGACTCGGTACAAACCATCTCCACCTCCGAGGCTGACGGCGTCACCGGAGGCGTCACGCAAGTGCGGGCCGTAACCACCGCCCTGACCGCGGCGGCCAAACGAAGCAATATCGCGATGGTCCTGGTCGGTCATGTGACCAAGGACGGTGCCATTGCGGGCCCGCGCTCGCTCGAGCACCTGGTGGACGTTGTTCTGCATTTCGAAGGTGACCGCAACTCTTCGCTGCGCATGGTCCGTGGGGTCAAGAATCGCTTCGGGGCCGCCGACGAAGTGGGTTGTTTCCTGCTCACCGACGACGGGATAGCAGCCGTCACCGATCCATCCGGCCTTTTTCTGGACGAGCGGCCCGATCCGGTGCCGGGCACCGCGATCACGGTGACGCTCGACGGGAAGCGGCCACTGATCGGAGAAGTCCAGGCTTTACTTTCGGCATCGGCGAGTGGGTCGCCGCGGCGAGCCGTTAGCGGTATCGACAGCGCTCGCGCGGCGATGATCATCGCCGTGCTGGGCAAGCACGCTCACGTGCCGGTCGGAGCCGCCGACATCTATCTGTCCACCGTCGGCGGCATGCGACTGACCGATCCGTCGGCGGACCTTGCGGTAGCGATGGCGCTGGCATCTGCCTACGCCGATCTGCCGCTACCCTCCACCACCGTGACCATTGGTGAGGTGGGTCTGGCCGGTGACCTGCGGCGGGTGAGCGGGATGGAGCGGCGACTGACAGAAGCCGCCCGGCAGGGATTCACCACGGCGTTGACTCCACCCGGTTGCAGCGTGGTGCCGAACGGCCTGCGGGTGCTGGAGGCGGCCAACATCGTCGCGGCGCTGCACCACATGCTCAAGCTCGGGAATGATCGCCGAGACGCCCGGACGCCGCTTTATCTGGTGGATGTGCTGCCCGAGAGACGAGCGCAGAGCAAAATAATCGACGATGAACCCCGCCATACCCACCACCAACGGCGCCGGCCCGGCGACCCGACCAACCCTGCGTGAGACCGTCAGCCGGCTGGCACCGGGCACCGCGTTGCGCGACGGTCTCGAACGCATCCTGCGCGGCCGTACCGGCGCCCTGATCGTTCTGGGGTACGACGACAGCGTCGAGGCGATCTGCGATGGCGGGTTCTCCCTGGACGTTCGTTACGCGCCGACCCGGTTGCGAGAGCTGTCGAAGATGGACGGTGCCGTCGTGCTCTCCACCGACGGCAGCCGCATCGTGCGGGCCAATGTTCAGCTGGTACCCGACCCGTCGATAGCAACGGACGAATCCGGAACCCGGCACCGCTCGGCGGAACGTGCCGCCGTCCAAACCGGATACCCCGTGATCTCGGTCAGCCATTCGATGAACATCGTCACCGTTTACGTCGCCGGCGAACGCCACGTGGTGGCCGACTCGGCAACCATCTTGTCGAGGGCCAACCAGGCCATCGCCACGCTGGAACGCTATAAGGCCCGATTCGATGAAGTCAGCCGGCAGCTGTCGAGGGCCGAGATCGAGGACTTCGTCACGCTGCACGACGTGATGACAGTGGTGCAGCGGCTCGAGCTGGTCCGCCGGATCGGCCTGGTGATCGACAGCGACGCCGTGGAACTGGGCACCGACGGCCGCCAACTGCGGCTGCAGCTGGAGGAGCTGCTAGGCGGCAACGATGTCGCTCGCGAGTTGATCGTGCGCGACTACCATGCGAACCCAGAACCGCCATCGACAGACCAGGTGGCTGCCACACTCGAAGAACTCGACGCGCTTTCGGATACCGAACTGCTCGACTTCATAATGCTGGCAAAGGTGTTCGGGTATCCCTCGACTGCCGAGGCGCAGGATTCGGCGCTCAGCGCGCGCGGTTACCGCGCGATGGCTGTTATTCCGCGTTTGCAGTTCGCCCATACCGACCTACTGGTGCGGACATTCGGCACGCTGCAGGGCCTGCTGGCGGCCAGCGCCAGCGACCTCGAGTCGGTGGAAGGCATCGGCGAAATATGGTCCCGCCACGTGCGCGAAGGCCTGTCCCAGCTGGCGGAAACGACTATCGCTGATCCGCTGAGCTGATCAGTCCGGCGACGATGCAGAGCGGCGAGGGAGCGAGCCGGGTAATCGAACTCAGTTACCCGGCTGCTGCGGTGGCAGCTGCGACGGCACCACACCTGGCACTGCGGGCCCGACGGGCGGTGGCGCTCCGGGCGCGGGAGGCTGAGCGAGAATGAACGGAACGGGCAATGACCGCAGGTTGCCCAATTGGACGATGAGGTTGTAAGTGCCCGGGCCGATCGGTGGCCGTGGCAGCGGGCACTGCGGCGCCGAGCCCATCCCGGTCCATGTCACCGCGGTCGTTACCTGCTCGCCCGGCGTGAACGTCTTCACCAACGTCTCATTCGACGGTGCGCAATCCAGGTTGGACCACAACCGCTTGTTGTCCAGCGAATAAACGTAAGCGGCCAGAACCGCTGCTCCGACGTCGCGTTTGCAGGACACCAATCCGATGTTGGTGACGACCATCGTGAATTTCGGCTGGTCGCCGATGGCGTACATGGGCTGGTTGGTCAGACCCTTGACTGCCAGGGTCGAGTCGGGGCAGTCATCGCCTTCCTTCAGTACCGGCGGCGGCTGAACGGCTGCGGTGGGCGTCACAGGCGGGTTCTGCGCCTCGGGCGTCGGGACCGGAGTTTGGACCTCCGGCTGGACGATCGGACTGTGAGACTGCGGCACCCCAGTCGGACTCTGCTTGGTCGCGGCAGTGGTGTTGGCACCGGCGTTGCCGCCGAAGACCGCCACACCGACTGCGACGATTACGCCGATCACGACTACCGCGATGCCCAGGGCCAGCCCCCGGCGCCGCCAGTAGATCTCCGGTGGCAGCGGTCCATGCGGTTCGAGATCCAGCACGTTCACACCGTAAGGCCAGGTCACCGCTCGCCGTCCGACCGTCGTCGGCGTGTCGCGCAGCGGAGTTAGCCGGCTTCGCCGATGTCGCCGATGTGGTCACCCAGCACGGCTCGACCTTCGGTGAGCTCATAGGTGACGCCGACGATGGCCAGCCTGCCCCCCCTCACCCGCTCACTGATGATTGCTGATCGGGCCATCAGCTGTGCAGCGGTCTCTTGGACGTGCCGGCTCTCGATCTCAGCTGCCGTCGTCAGACCGTCCCGGCGGCCCAGCAGCACCGACGGCGTGACCCGTTCCACCACGTCACGCACATAGCCGCCTGGTATCTCGCCACCATCGAGGGCTGAGAGCGTGGCCTTGACCGCTCCGCAACTGCGGTGTCCCATCACCACGATCAGCGGCACATTCAGGACGGCCACTCCGAATTCCAGCGATCCCAGGGCAGCGGCGTCGATGACGTGACCGGCGGTGCGGACCACGAACAGGTCACCCAGCCCCTGGTCGAAGACGATCTCGGCGGGCACTCGGCTGTCTGAGCAGCTCAAGATCGCCGCCATCGGCTGCTGGCCGGATGCCAGGCTAGCGCGACGCTCGACGCTTTGGTTGCGGTGCTCCGGAACGCCTGCGACGAATCGCTCGTTACCCTCTTTGAGTGTTTTCCACACGGTCACCGGGTTGGGATCGGGCATGCCCGACATCTTGCCGCACTCGCCGGTGATCATCTCCTGCGACCAGCTTCTCGCCTGGTACGACCGGTCGCGGCGGGATCTGCCGTGGCGGGAACCCGGCGTCAGTGCATGGCAGATTCTGGTCAGTGAGTTCATGCTGCAGCAGACCCCGGTGGCACGGGTGATACCTCTCTGGCAAGACTGGGTGATGCGCTGGCCTACCGCGTCAGCGACCGCGGCAGCCAGCCCGGCGGATGTGGTGCGCGCCTGGGGCAAATTAGGCTATCCGCGCCGAGCCAAGCGTTTACACGAGTGCGCCACCGTCATCGCGCGCGATCACCGCGACGTGGTTCCCGCCGACGTCGACGTTCTGTTGAGCTTGCCGGGCGTCGGCAGCTACACCGCCCGGGCAGTAGCTTGCTTCGCCTACCGCCAGGCGGTACCGGTGGTGGACACCAACGTGCGGCGGGTGGTCGCACGTGCAGTGCACGGCCGTGCTGATGCCGGTGCTCCCTCGACTTCCCGCGACCACGCCGACGTTGTCGCCCTGCTACCGGGAGACGCGGCGGCGCCGCGGTTTTCAGCGGCGCTGATGGAACTCGGCGCGACGGTGTGCACCGCACGTAATCCGCGGTGCGGCCTGTGTCCGGTTTCCCGGTGCAGCTGGCGGTTCGCCGGGTATCCGCCCGCGGTCTCGCCGAGCCGCCGCATTCAAAGCTACGCCGGAACCGACCGTCAGGTTCGCGGCTGCTTGCTTGATGTGTTGCGAGCCAACAGTTCTCCCGTGACGAAATCCCAGTTGGACGTCGCATGGCGCACTGATGCCGCTCAACGCGAGCGGGCGCTGGCGTCGCTGCTGGCCGATGGTCTGGTGACACCGACCGCTGACGGTCGGTTCGCGTTGGCCGGTGAAGAGGTCTAGCGGTTCGCCAAGAACTTTTCGACCGCGTCGCGGTAAACCGCCGGCGCTTCGTCGTGCACCAGGTGACCGGCACCGGGGACATAGACGTACGTTGTGCGCCAGCCTGATTTGTCCATCTCCCGCATCTGTCCCGCCGGAGTGACCGAGTTACCGGCCTCGATCAACAGGGCGGGGACGCGTACGGCCTGCCACTGCGCCCAGTAGTCGCGGGTACCCCACTCGCCGGCGATCTCAATCCAGCGTGACGGGTGACCATGCAACCGCCAGCCGGTCTCGGTCCGGTCGAACGCCTCCAAGAAGTAGCGGCCGGCGACTTGACCGAATGCGATGAAAATGTCTTCGGGGCTGCCGAATTCGACCGGCAGCCGATGCAGCCACGGCTCCCACGGCCCGGTGGTGCGGCCGCGAAAATCCGGTGCCATGTCCTCGAGGACCAGCGCCGAGACCAGCTCGGGTCGGTGCGCGGCCAGGCACCATGCGTGCAGAGCACCCATCGAGTGACCGACCAGCCGCACCGGCATCGCCAGTTTGTCCACCGCGTCTGCCAGGTCGGCGATGAAGCGCTCGGTGCTGATCGGGTGTGGGTCGGCGACGTCGCGACCGCGGTGCCACAGGGCGTCGTAGGTGTAAACCGTGCCCAATCGGGTCAACCACGGCAGTTGGCGCGACCATGTGCTGCCACGGCCCATTAGCCCATGCACCAGCACCAGCGGCTCACCCTCTCCGCCGCGATGGGTCAGCAGGTCGCTGGACACGTCGGGCACGGTAGCCTAACGGCATGCCAGTGGTGAAGATCAACGCAATCGAGGTGCCGCCCGACGCGGGGCCCGAACTGGAGAAGCGCTTTGCTCATCGCGCGCACGCGGTGGAGAACTCACCCGGTTTTCTCGGCTTTCAGCTGCTGCGCCCAGTCAAGGGTGAAGACCGGTACTTCGTCGTGACACATTGGGAATCCGAAGAGGCGTTTCAAGCCTGGGCAACCGGTCCCGCGATCGAGGCGCACGCCGGGCACCGGGCACACCCGGTAGCCACGGGTGCGACGCTGCTGGAATTCGAGGTTGTGCTGGACGTTGCCGCAGCCAAGCCTACGGCGTAGCCGCCAGCGGCGCCGCATTCCGGCGATAGCGGCCGTCGCATTCTTGGTCGCCGCCCTGGCATCCGGCTGCGCTCCGCCGCCGACGCCCTCCGCCAACGCCGCGAATCCCGGGCTGCGGATCGACATCAGAACTCCGCCCGGGTTGCGCGCACAGCAGACCATGGACATGCTCAATTCGGATTGGCCGATCGGCCCGGTGGGGGTTCGCACCCTGGCCACGCCCGGCAAGGTCGAATCGGTCGAGGGCGACCTGGAACGGCTGTGGTGGGACCGACCGTTCACGTTGCACGACGTCGATGTTCGAGCCGGCGCGGCGACGCTGCACATCATCAGTTCTTACGGCGCACACCAGTTCATCAGAATTCACACCAGCGATGACACGCTGGTCGACCGGTTCGACGTCACGACCGAGACACCGAAGATCTCCTCATGGCGCGATGTCGACACCACCTTGAAGACAACCAACGCTCGCTACGCCTATCAGGCGGCCAAGGTCAATGATGGCCGTTGTGAACGCGCTGCGGGCACCAACAGCGGACTGTCGCTGCCGCTGGCTTCGATTTTCAAGCTGTACGTGCTCTACGCCGTCGCCGAGGCGGTCAAAGCCGGAACAGTGTCATGGGATGATCAGCTCGTTATCACCGCCAAAGTGAAGGCCGTCGGCTCCTCCGGGTTGGACAAATTGCCCGAAGGAGCGAGGGTTTCAGTTCTTACTGCGGCCGAGAAGATGATCGCGACTAGCGACAACATGGCGACCGACCTGCTGATGGAAAGGGTAGGTACGGACGCCGTGGAGAAGGCGCTGGTCGCTGCCGGGCACCACGATCCGGCCGGCATGAGGCCGTTTCCGACGATGTACGAATTGTTCTCCGTCGGGTGGGGTGAACCGGATCTGCGCCGGCAGTGGCAGCAGGCCAGCACAGACGTCCGCGCTGAGATACTCAACCAGGTGAATTCTCGGCCCTATCAGCCTGATCCAACCCGAGCGCATATCCCGGCGTCCGCCTACGGCGTGGAGTGGTACGGCAACCCAGAGGACATCTGCCGGGTTCACGCGGCCCTTCAGTCCGCCGCAGTCGGTAAGGCGGCGCCGGTCAAGCAGATCTTGGCTGCCGTGCCGGGTATAGATCTCAACCACGAAGAATGGCCCTACGTTGGCGCGAAAGCCGGCGGCTTGCCGGGTGATCTGACGTTCAGTTGGTACGCAGTCGATAAGGCCGGACAGCCGTGGGCACTGAGTTTCCAGCTGAATTGGCCCCGCGATCACGGTCCGGATGTGACCGGCTGGATGCTGAGCATCATCAAGCAGGTCTTTGCGTTGCTGCCTGAGCAACGGTAGCCCGAAGATGTTCGCTGGTAACCTCTGACGCGGAAATCGTGTGAATGGCGAGGAAACCGGTGCATATTCCGGTGCGGTCGCGCCACTGTGACCAGTGCTTTCGCGCTGGAAGCCAGACCTTCCCGTCACACCTCCCAGATGGGGACGCGTAATCCCTAGAAGGTGGTCACTTCATGGTTGGTCGGACCACGTTGTCGTCGACGTGGAATCGTCGAGACCGCATCGAAATCGCTGCGCTGTTAGGCGTTGTAGCGCTGATGCATATTTTGGGATTCGCCACTTTGGTGATGCTCATCGCGCCGCAGCACTATCACGCCGGACGGCAGATCTTCGGCGTCGGACTGGGCGTCACCGCATACCTGTTCGGGTTGCGGCACGCGTTCGATGCGGACCACATCGCAGCGATCGACAACACCACCCGCAAGCTGATGACGGACGGCGACGATGCCGGCCGCGCGGGACTACCCCAGCGCAGCGAGGGGACCGGACTGGTCAAGGATCCTGGCCAGCCGAACTCGGTCGGATTCTGGTTCGCGATGGGCCATTCCACCATTGTGTTGGTGATGGCCCTGCTGGTCGTCATCGGCGCCCGCGCCGTCGGCGCGCTGGTCAACGACGACTCACCGGCCCGGCATGCGCTCGGGTTCGCCGGAACTTTGACCTCAGGGCTCTTCCTGTACCTGATCGCGGCGATGAATATCGTTGCGCTGAAAGGTATCTGGCGGGCGTTCATTGCACTTCGACGCGGCTCATATTCCGACGAGGAGCTCGAGGCCGCATTGAACGACCGAGGATTCCTGGCGCGGCTGCTGCGTCCAATCATGAATCGCATCAAACGACCGATCCAGGTCTATCCGGTCGGCGTGCTGTTCGGCCTTGGGTTTGACACCGCCACGGAGGTGGCGCTGTTGGCGCTGGCCGGCAGCGGTGCGGCCGCCGGCTTACCGTGGTACGCGATTTTGGTGCTGCCATTGCTGTTCGCGGCTGGAATGAGTCTGATGGACACCCTCGACGGCCTCCTCATGACGGTTGCCTACGACTGGGCTTTCATGCAGCCGGTCCGCAAGATTTACTACAACTTCACCATCACCGGCCTGTCGATCGCGGTCGCACTGCTGATCGGTTCGATCGAGCTGGTGTCGATCCTGCACGACGATCTGCATTGGGCGGATCCAGTGACCGCATGGGTCAGTGGCATCAACTTGAACAACGCCGGCTTGGCGATCGTCGTGTTGTTCGCCGTCACCTGGGTGGCGGCAATTGCTTACTGGAAGCTGGCCAACGTCGAGGCGCGCTGGCAGCCGGCCGAGCCGGCCGACTGAGGCGCGAAATGGGCGGCCACCCTCCCGGGTGACCGCCCATGACGATCGAGGGCTATTGGGCGCTGTGCGCGCCGCCCGCGCTATGCGCTCCAGCCTTGGCCAGATCCGGTTCCGTGGGTTCGGCCGGCTTACGGCTTCCGGTGAAAGTGAAGGCTGCCTCCTCACCGGCACCTTCACCGTCCCAGTTATCCACGTCGACGGTGACGACCTGTCCCGGTGCGACTTCCTCGAAAAGAATCTTCTCCGAGAGCTGATCTTCGATCTCGCGTTGGATGGTCCGCCGCAGTGGACGCGCACCGAGCACCGGATCGAAGCCTCGTTTGGCCAGCAGCGCCTTGGCTTTGGCGGTCAACTCCAGCGCCATGTCTTTGCCCTTGAGCTGGGTTGCCACCCGGCCGATCATCAGGTCGACCATCCGAATGATTTCGTCGCGAGTCAGCTGGTGGAAGACGATGACTTCGTCGATACGGTTGAGGAACTCCGGACGGAAGTGCTTCTTCAGCTCGTCATTGACCTTCTGCTTCATCCGCTCGTAGTCGTTCTCACCCCCGCCCTGAGTGAAGCCCAAGCCGACCGGTTTCGAGATGTCGGAGGTGCCGAGGTTGGACGTGAAGATCAGCACAGTGTTCTTGAAGTCGACTGTGCGGCCCTGACCGTCGGTGAGCCGACCATCCTCGAGCACCTGCAACAGGCTGTTGTAGATCTCCTGATGCGCCTTCTCGATCTCGTCGAACAGCACCACGGAGAACGGCTTGCGCCGCACCTTCTCGGTGAGCTGGCCGCCCTCCTCGTAGCCCACATATCCAGGCGGGGCACCGAACAACCGCGACGCTGTGAACCGGTCGTGGAACTCGCCCATGTCGATCTGGATGAGCGCGTCGTCGTCACCGAACAGGAAATTGGCCAACGCCTTCGAGAGCTCGGTCTTACCCACGCCGGACGGACCGGCGAAGATGAACGACCCCGAGGGGCGCTTGGGGTCTTTCAACCCGGCGCGGGTACGGCGGATCGCCTTCGAGACGGCCTTCACCGCGTCCTCTTGACCGATGATCCGCCTGTGCAGCTCGTCTTCCATTCGCAGCAGGCGGGTGGTCTCGGCCTCGGTGAGCTTGAACACCGGGATACCAGTCCAGTTACCCAGCACCTCGGCGATCTGCTCGTCATCGACCTCGGCAACCACGTCCATATCGCCCGAGCGCCATTGCTTTTCACGCTCAGCTCGCTGGGCGACGAGTTGCTTCTCCCGATCGCGCAGGCTGGCCGCCTTCTCGAAGTCCTGGGCGTCGATAGCCGATTCCTTCTCCCGGCGCGCCTCGGCGATCTTCTCGTCGAACTCGCGCAGGTCTGGCGGAGCGGTCATCCGGCGGATCCGCATCCGGGCACCCGCCTCATCGATGAGGTCGATTGCCTTATCCGGCAGGAACCGGTCGTTGATGTAGCGGTCAGCCAGGGTGGCGGCCGCCACAATCGCACCGTCGCTGATCGACACCCGGTGGTGCGCCTCGTAGCGGTCGCGCAGACCTTTGAGGATCTCGATGGTGTGCTCCACGGTCGGTTCGCCGACCTGCACCGGCTGGAAACGCCGTTCCAGCGCGGCGTCCTTCTCGATGTACTTGCGGTACTCGTCAAGCGTCGTCGCACCGATGGTTTGCAACTCACCGCGGGCCAGCTTCGGCTTGAGGATTGACGCCGCGTCGATCGCGCCCTCGGCGGCGCCGGCACCGACCAGCGTGTGCAGCTCGTCGATGAACAAGATGATGTCGCCGCGGGTGTTGATTTCCTTGAGCACCTTCTTCAGGCGTTCCTCGAAGTCACCGCGGTACCGCGAACCGGCGACGAGCGATCCCAGGTCCAGCGTGTAGAGCTGCTTGTCTTTCAGCGTCTCGGGAACTTCGCCGTGCACGATGGCCTGCGCCAGGCCTTCGACGACAGCCGTCTTGCCCACACCCGGCTCGCCGATCAGCACCGGGTTGTTCTTGGTGCGACGCGAGAGCACCTGCATCACCCGCTCGATTTCTTTCTCGCGGCCGATGACGGGGTCGAGCTTGCCTTCCATGGCGGCCGCTGTCAGGTTGCGGCCGAACTGGTCGAGCACCAGCGAGGTCGAGGGACTGCCCGATTCACCACCGCGACCGCCCGTGCCGGCCTCGGCGGTCTCTTTGCCTTGGTATCCGGACAGCAGTTGGATGACTTGCTGACGCACCCGGGTCAGCTCGGCGCCGAGCTTGACCAGCACCTGGGCGGCAACGCCTTCGCCTTCGCGGATCAAGCCGAGCAGGATGTGCTCGGTGCCGATGTAGTTGTGGCCGAGTTGCAGCGCCTCGCGCAGCGAAAGCTCGAGAACCTTCTTGGCGCGTGGCGTGAACGGGATGTGCCCGGAAGGCGCCTGCTGGCCTTGACCGATGATCTCCTCGACCTGGCTGCGAACGCCTTCAAGCGAGATTCCCAGCGACTCCAGCGACTTAGCGGCGACGCCTTCGCCTTCGTGAATCAAACCCAACAGGATGTGCTCAGTGCCGATGTAGTTGTGGTTGAGCATCCGGGCCTCTTCCTGCGCCAAGACGACGACCCTGCGGGCACGATCGGTGAATCTTTCGAACATCGGTGGCTACCTGCTCTCCCTCACATCGGTACTTCGGTGGGCCTTGAGTGGGCCCTGCGTACCTGCCATCCACTGTAGTGGGCGGCTGCCCGGGCTTCCTAACCTTGCGGGCCCGGCCGCAGCACTTATCCCCGGCTTTAACGCAGCTGCAACTAAGCAACGCAGGAAGTCAGGGAAAGTTTCCCCTACCGATCGGAGATCAGTTCGCCAGGAGCGAAAGTTGAACCGGGACTGTGGTCAGGTCGCGGCGTGGAAAGCTTCGATGACGTCAGCCGGGATGCGTCCCCTGGTAGATACGTTGTGGCCGTTGCGACGCGCCCACTCCCGGATTGCCGCGCTCTGCTCGCGGTCGATGGTGCCGCGGCCGCGACCCGAACCCGACCGCCCGCGGCGACGGCCGCCGACGCGACGGCCTGCTTCCAACCACTTTTTGAGATCAGCGCGCAGTTTTGCGGCATTCTTACTGGAAAGATCAATCTCGTAGGTGACTCCGTCGAGCCCAAATTCGACGGTTTCATCGGCGGCGCCTTCACCGTCGAAATCATCGACCAAGGTGACGGTCACTTTCTTCGCCACTAGCTAACCCTCGCGTTTCTTCCTGTGCACTCACTGTGAAATCCGATTGAGTCCTCTTGACGCCTATCCGGCATAAGAACGTGTCATTTGGACCGCTTGTACAACCCTAACATCTACCATAACGTCCTCAGGAGTTCAGTTGGTATGCGGTCGAACAATCGGGAACAATACTGTGTCCCTAATTGACAGGCCGGTCAGGGCCATCAACAGCCGATCGATACCCATTCCGGTTCCAGTGCACGGCGGCATCGCGTACTCCAGTGCGGCCAAGAAATCTTCGTCGAGCGCCATTGCCTCATCGTCACCGGCCGCCGCCGCCTGAACTTGTGCGGCGAATCGCTCGCGCTGCACAATGGGGTCGATCAATTCGGAGTAACCGGTCGCCAGTTCGATTCCCCGCACGTACAAGTCCCACTTCTCGGTAACGCCTGGGATGCTGCGGTGCTGGCGTGTCAAAGGAGTTGTCTCAACCGGAAAATCCTTGACGAAGGTGGGCGCGGTTAAAGTCGGCCCGACTGTGCTTTCCCACAGCTCCTCGATCAGCTTGCCGTGACCGTAGCCACGGTCTGAGGGTATCTCGATCCCGAGTCGGTCGGCGATGACCCGTAACCGATCGACCGTCGTGTCTGGTGTGATCTCTTCGGAGAGCGCATTCGACAAGGATGGATACATTTGTATCGACGGCCATTCTCCGTCGATGTCATAGACGCTGCCGTCAGGCAGCGGCAGTTGTCTGGTCCCGATCGCCTGGTCTGCCACCCGCTGAATAAGCTGTCGCGTGACTACCGCCGAATCGTCATACGTTCCATAGGCCTGATAGGTCTCCAACATCAAGAATTCCGGAGAATGGGTTGAATCCGCTCCTTCGTTTCGGAACACTCGATTCAGTTCGAAGACCTTGTCAAACCCGCCGACGAGGCAGCGCTTGAGGAACAGTTCCGGAGCGATCCGCAAGTAAAGATCGATGTCAAGGGCATTGGAGTGCGTGACGAACGGCCGGGCCGCCGCGCCACCGGCCAACGTCTGCAACATTGGTGTTTCTATCTCGAAAAAGCCGAGCCGTTCCAACTCGGACCGGATCGCGCGGACTACTGCGATTCGCTGGCGAGCCACCGCCCGCGCTTGTGGGCGGACGATCAGGTCGACATAGCGCTGCCGCACCCGCGACTCTTCGCTCATCTCCTTATGCGCGACCGGCAGCGGCCGCAACGATTTGGACGCCATTTGCCAATGGTCGGCCAACACCGACAGTTCGCCGCGACGGGAACTGATCACCTCGCCATGCGCGTAAACGATGTCGCCGATGTCGACATCGTCTTTCCAGGCGGCCAGGGCGTCGGCACCGACGCTCGCCAGGCTGAGCATCAGCTGCAACTGGGTTCCATCGCCGTCTTGCAGTGCCGCAAAACACAGCTTGCCGGAGTTGCGCACGAACACCACCCGGCCGGCGATCCCGACGATGGCACCGGTCGAGGAGTCCGCCGGAAGATCGGGGTAGGCGGCTCGGATCTCAGCCAGGCTATGAGTGCGCTCGACGGCTACTGGGTAGGGGTCGTGTCCGGCCTCGATCAGACGTGCTCGCTTGGCGCGGCGGATCCGGAATTGCTCGGGAAGATCAGCCGAGGCGCCTGGTGGGTCGGCGAAGCTCACGACAGGCCAGCTTAAATCAGCGGGTGGGTCAACTAGGAAGGCCGCAGCCGACTAGCGCGCACTCTTGAGCCGGCCGCGCTGGATGTCCTGGTTGCGTTCGAAGACCAGCCGTAAGCCCTGCAGCGTCAAATGCTGGTCGTGATGCTTAACCGAATGCAGCTCGGGCAGCAGCAGCGGCGCGGTGTGCCCGGTCGCGACAACCGTCACGTCGTCGCCGGCGAAGCCATCGACGTCCTCGCGAATACGCTGCACCAACCCGTCGACCAGTCCTGCGAAGCCGAAAACGGCGCCGGCCTGCATACATTCGACGGTGTTCTTTCCGATCACCGAGCGCGGCCGGGCCAGCTCGACCCGGCGCAATGCAGCCGAGCGAGCCGCAGCCGCATCAGAGGAGACTTGAACCCCGGGCGCGATCGCACCGCCGAGGAATTCTCCTTTGGCCGAAACCACATCGACGCAGATCGACGAGCCGAAGTCGACGACAATGGCAGCGGTGCGAAACTGGTGAAAAGCGGAAAGGCAGTTCACTATCCGGTCGGCGCCGACTTCTTTGGGATTGTCCACCAGTAACGGGATACCGGTGCGCACCCCCGGCTCGATAAGGACGTGGGGAACAGCCGGCCAGTACTGGTCGAGCATGAGCCGGACCTCATGCAACACCGACGGAACGGTGGACAGCGCGGCCGCACCGGTGAGTCGCTCTGCGTCGTCACCGATCAGACCGTCGATGGTCAGCGCCAGTTCGTCGGCGGTCGCCTCGGACTCGGTACGTATCCGCCAGTGCTGCACCACCTTTGCGTGGTCTTTCGATCCGGACAGCAGGCCGACCACGGTGTGGGTGTTGCGGACATCGATGGCTAGCAGCACGACTACCGCACACTCGATCGCGGGGAGAACAGTTCTGCGGCGTCAGCGGGCACGAAGGCCGGGTCGTTGCCCAAGTCGATCGATTTGTTGTAGGCGTCGACGAAAACGATCCTCGGTTTGTACCTGCGGGCCTCGCGATCTTCCATGGTCGCGTAGGCGATCAGAATCACCAGATCGCCCGGGTGGACGAGATGGGCAGCGGCACCATTGATACCGATCACACCGCTACCGCGTTCGCCGGTGATGGCGTAGGTGACGAGCCGAGCCCCGTTGTTGATGTCGACGATGGTCACCTGCTCGCCCTCCAGCAGGTCAGCGGCGTCCATCAGGTCGGCGTCAATGGTCACCGAACCGACATAGTGCAGATCTGCGTGGGTGACGGTCGCGCGGTGAATCTTCGACTTGAGCATCGTTCGTAACATCAATTCCTCCAAAATGAATCACGAGGTTGGTGTGATCCGACCGCAGTGCACCTGTTGGTGCCGGCACCGATATCAATGGCGACGTTGTCGAGAAGCCTGGTCCCGCCGATCCGACCCGCGACCAGCAGCCGGCCGGGGCCTGCCGCGGGCGCCGGGCCCAGCATGGTGTCTCGCGCCTGTACATAGTCGACGTCGATCGCCGGCTCCGCAGCGAGCACGGCCTGCGCTGATTCCACCGCGGCGCTCGCCCCTGCCGACGCGGCGTGCGCGCCGGCCAGCAACGCCGCGGAGAGCGCCGAGGCCGCTTCCCGCTGCGTGGGGTCGAGGAACCGGTTGCGTGACGACATCGCCAGTCCGTTGGCCTCACGCATGATCGGCACACCGACCACGCGTACGTCGATGTTGAAGTCGGCGACCATTCGCCGTATCAGCACCAGCTGCTGATAGTCCTTTTCGCCGAAGAAGACGCGGTCCGGCCGCACTATCTGCAGCAGCTTGAGCACAACAGTGAGCACGCCGGCGAAATGAGTCGGTCGGGCTGCGCCTTCCAGTTCCGCACCCAGCGGTCCTGGATCCACAGCAATGCGCGGACCGTCGGGGTACATCGACGCCACCGTCGGAGTGAACCCCACCTCAACTCCTTCGTCACACAGCCGCGTCAGATCGGCGTCGACGAGGCGTGGATACAAATCGAGGTCTTCACCGGCACCGAACTGCAGCGGATTGACGAATATCGAGACCACGACGACTGCGCCCGGCACCCGATTGGCGGCGCGAACCAAGGCGAGATGGCCGTCGTGCAGCGCACCCATCGTCGGCACCAGCATCACCCGCCGACCAGTTCGACGCAGCGCCCGGCAGACGGCCGCGACATCGCGCGGGGCTGAGTACTGGTTCAGTTCGCCCGCGCTGAACTTCGGATGCTTCTTACCGATCACCCCGCCAGCACCTCGAGCATGTCGTCACCGGCGTGTGCACGCTGTGCGGTCCGCAACGCGTTGACACGATAGGCCTGAGCGAGCCGCGGATCCACCTCCGCCAGGGCGGCGAGATGTCCGGCGACCGCCGCTGCGTCGCCCCGTGCGACCGGCCCGGTGAGCGCCGCTTGGCCGCGTTGCAGCGTGTTCTCCAGTGCCGCCCGCGCCAGCGGACCGAGGATTCGCTCGGCGATGCCACCCGGCTGCTCCCCCACGAGTTCCTGGCCAAGCAATTCTTGGCCGTACAACGCCGCCCGTAATGCCTCGAGTGCATCGGCCAGCACGGAGACGATGTGGTTCCCGGCATGGGCCAGTGCCGCATGGTAAAGAGTGCGAGCGTCCTCGCGGACGCGAAACGGCTCTCCACCCATCTCCAGTACCAGCGATTGGGCAACTGCATAACCGACGTCGTCGGCTGCGGTGATGCCGAAGCAAGTGTCGGGAAGTCGGGCGGTGTCTTCGTCGGAGCCGACGAAGGTCATCGCCGGATGAATGGCCAGCGGTGTGCAGCCTTGCCGGGTCAACGGTGAAAGCACGCCAATCCCGTTGGCGCCGGAGGTGTGGGCCACGATAGTGCTCGGCCGCACCGTCGATGTCTCGGCCAGGCCGGACACCAACGCGGCGAGTTCGGTGTCGGGGACGGCCAGAAGCAGCAGTTCTGCGGTGCTTGCGACGTCGGTGACCGGCAAAATCGGGGTGTCCGGCAGGCGATGCCGGGCAAGCTGCATCGACCCGTGAGAGATTGCGCTACAGGCCACGACCACATGCTCGGCCCGCTCCAACGCCGCGCCCAGTGCGGTACCGACCCGGCCGGCCGAGATGATTCCGACCTTGAGCCGAGCCGGGCGCAGACCGTCGAACTGCACCATCGCAGACGACCCTCGCAAGTCCGTTGTTTCGTTCCAGTCCCTGATACGGGTACCGGACGGTCACGGCGATATTACCGCGCGACGATGCGGGGCCCTTGGTGCCCGGCGGGTTAGTCGGCGCGGCGTCGGCGCCGGCCACCACCGATCGGCTCGGCCTGCAGACGCGCCAGCAGGTCAGCCACCGACTGGCCACCGGTTGGCGGGCCCTGATCGTCCGATGCGGGCTCAACGCTCCGGTGCCGCGCCACCGGTTCGGGTGGTGGGGGCGGGGCCAACCCGACATCGCCCTCAAATTCCGACCGCTCCGCCGAATGACGCGATGGGTCGCCCTGCTGCGCCGCACTGTCTACCGGGCCCGTCTCAGGGTCGTTCTCGACAGGGCCGGCATGTCGGCTGCGCCGCGGACTCGGCACCTCCGGTTCCGGCTGCGCTGAGGGTCCGCCGTTAGCCGCAGGCGACCTATCGGCGAAGTCGTTCTCATCGGAAGGTGCGGAACCGCCGGTCGGGACCCCGCCTGGCGCCCATCGCCCGTCAGCGCCTACCGGCTGCCACTCCGGCGGCATACCACCGGGCCCGGCATCGGCGGGCGGCGGGCGGTACCAGTCGGGCCGGTGGGTTTCCGGTGGGGGTGGCGGCGCTTCGGATGGCTGCCGCAGATGGCGGCTTTCGGACTGCTCCGGCATACCAGTGCGGATATCAGGCTCGGCCGGGCGCCAGTGCGAGCCGCGGTAGTCCTCGGCAACCGGGGCGGCATCAGTCGTCGGAAATGCCTCTGCACGCTGGACATCCTCTGCGGGCTGATATGCGTGCGCAGCCGGATAGGGGTTTGCAGCGTCGACGACCGGTTGGCGGGGCACCGGCTCCTCCGGTACATCGATGATCGAGGTCTCCTGGGATGCATCAGAGCCGGTTTCGGCGCGCACCGAAGTCACCCGATTACTCGACACCCAATCGGCTGCGGCGCGGTCGCTGTCAGACCACTCGCTATAGCCACGCGCAGCAGCGCTCTCAGTCTCCAAAGCGGGGCGCTGATCGAGTTCCGTCTCGAACAGGATCTCCAGATTGGTACGCAAAGCTGCCAATTCCGACCGCAGCGCCGCCACCTCGTCGGCGGCCTGGGCACGCAACTCGGAGGCAAGCTCGCGGCGCAGCTGCGATTCGACTGTCAACTCGTATTCCCGGCGAGCCGATATTTCGCGATCCAACTGCAGGTCGTAAACCAGCTTCAGGTCACGCACCCGCGCCTGGTCCACATCACTTTGCCGGCGGTAGATCACCGACACGAAAGCCGCGACGACGGCGGCCCACAGCGCCAGGATCACCGCGAGCTTGAGCAGTTCCACCCGATTGGTAAAAACCAGCGCAGAGCTGGCCCCGATTGCGAGGACCAGCAACGCCGTCAAGAGCAGCCAACCCGGCCTGCGGCCGCCGCGCCGCACCCGTGCGCCGCGGGACAGAACGGTCATGGCCTGACTGTACCGGGCCGAGGTCCTTCCGCATGTCGCCGCACTCCGGCGATTCTCACCTGCGTAGATTGTCCGGCTGCGACGCCAGGGTGGTCCCCGCCACACCGCCAAAAAGCAAGCTCAATCCTCCGCACTCTCACCCGGCTCGCCCGGATCGCACGGCGACTCGCAGCAATGTTGCAGCCACAGCGCGGCAACCACCAGAGCGAACGCGCTGACGGCCGCCACCGCGGTGCCGGCGGTGTCCTCTCCCGCTACCCGTACCGTCGATCGGCGGGGCAGCAGATACGTCAGGACCGCGATCCACCAGCCGAGCATGAGGGCCCCGACCCAGGCCGACGCCTTCGCGATCATCAAGCTGCGCGCCACTGCCAGCGGGTGCAGCCGACCAGGCCCGTCCCCGATCTCGCCGGTGCTGATCTTCATGCGCACTTGGCGACCCCACACCGCTTCGGCTACGGCGACGCCGAGCAGGGACACACCGGTCCACACCGTGATCGGCGGGAACCATCGATACGACAGCGCCACCAGCAGGTAACCGAGCACCGCAACACACACCACTGCGGCCGTCAGGTCACGCTTTCGGGTCGGCCCCATCAGGGTTCAAGCATCGGTTGCGACACGTCCTGCGCTTCGTGTCGCGGACTCAGTGTCAAGTCGGTCGGTCGAACACCGGCACGGTCAGCAGGATCCAGCTCGGCCAGCAGCGCGGCAACGGATCGCTGTCCGCCGGCTACGGAGAGTGCGGCGCCGGGTTCAACGGCCAGCCAGGGGATCAGCACGAAGGCGCGCAGATGTGCCAGCGGGTGCGGCAACGTCAGACCATTGTCGCGGGAGAACACTTCCGCGTCATCGACCGAGCACCTGATCAGATCGACATCAAGTGATCTCGGCCCCCAGCGCTGTCCGCGTACCCGGTCGGCTGCCCGCTCGAACTCCTGGGCCCGGCGCAACCAGCCGTGTCCGTCGCACGCCGGGTCGTTGGCGATCACGACCGCGTTGAGGAAGGGCTCCTGCTCGATTCCCCCCCACGGATCCGTTTCGTAGACCGGCGACACCGCCTCCACTGTGTCGCCCAGCCCGTCGAGCACCGACTGCAGTCGGGTCATTCGGTCGCCCAGATTCGAGCCGATGGACAGCACCACGCGCGTCATAACTGCCCGCCTGCCGGGACCACCGAACCGCGCCCGCCGCGTCGCGACCGCCGGGCGACCACAGCCACGTCGGTGAAGGCGTGGCCGATCGGTGCCTGCGGCTTGTGCACCACCACCTCGACGGCATGCACCCGGTCATCGGTCATGACGTCCTCGGCGATCTCACCGGCAACGGCTTCGATCAGGTTGCGTGCCGGCCCGGCGACAATTCCGGCTGCCCGTTGCGCCAGTGCGCCGTAATCGTAGGTATCTGACAATTCGTCGCTGGCGGCGGCGGCCGCCAGGTCGATCCACACGGTGACATCGACAACGAAATCCTGGCCTTCGGCGCGCTCATGCTCGAAAACACCGTGTCGACCACGAACAGTCAAACCGCGCAATTCGATTCGGTCAGCCATCGTCACCAATCAGCTCTGGTTGTGTCCACGCCGCCACCACCTTCAGCGCATCTACCGACGCGCGCACGTCATGCACCCGTACTCCCCACGCCCCGTGCATCGCGGCCAGCACGGAGATCGCCGCAGTGGCCGTCTCACGCCCGTCGGGCGGTCGCACCGTTCCATCCGGCCCTGCAAGTAACGTACCGAGGAAGCGTTTTCGCGACGCCCCGACCAGCACCGGGATCCCAGTGGCGACCAGTTCGGGCAGCGCATGCAGCAGCGCCCAATTGTGTTGTGCCGTCTTGGCAAATCCCAATCCCGGGTCGATCACCAACTTCGCGGGATCGACACCGCCGGTGACGGCCTTCTCGACACTGGCCAACAGTTCGCCGCGCACCTCGGCGACCACGTCGCCGTAATGCGGCACCTCATGCGGATGCTCGGCTGACACCGACCGCCAGTGCATCAGCACCCACGGCACGCCGGCCTCGGCCAGCAGCGCAGTCATCGCAGGATCGGCACGTCCGCCGGACACATCGTTGACTATCCGGGCGCCGTTCTCCAGCGCTGCCTGAGCGACTTGGGCGTGGATAGTGTCAATACTGACGGTGATACCTTGTGAGGCAAGTCCTTTCACGACCGGAGCAACGCGGCTCGACTCTACTGCCGGGTTGATTCGAACTGCGCCGGGCCGGGTTGACTCGCCGCCGACGTCGATGATCGCCGCACCCTCGGAAACCAATGCGAGCCCGTGCTCGACGGCGCGGTCGGAATCCAGATAGCGCCCGCCATCGGAGAACGAATCCTCCGTGACATTGACTACGCCCACCACTTGCACGAGCGGCGCACTCACTTGCGCAGTATGAGTTCGAGCGCCTCGGCTCGAGATGCGGCATCGGTCTTGAATTGGCCGCGCACCGCCGAAGTCGTCGTGATGGCGCCGGGTTTGCGCACCCCGCGCATCGACATGCATAGGTGCTCCGCCTCGATGACTACGATGGCGCCTCGCGGGTTCAGCTTCCGCATCAATGCGTCGGCGATCTGGCCGGTGAGCCGCTCCTGAACCTGAGGGCGCCTGGCGTAAAGGTCGACCAGCCGGGCGATCTTCGACAGGCCGGTGACCCGGCCGTCCTCGCCGGGGATGTAACCGACGTGCGCAACACCATGGAAAGACACCAGGTGGTGTTCACAGGTCGAGTACATCGGAATCTCTTTGACCATCACCAACTCGTCGTGCTGTTCGTCGAAGGTCGTGTCCAGCACGGAGTCAGGATCGGTGTAGAGACCGGCGAACATTTCGCGGTAGGTGCGGGCCACCCGGGCCGGAGTGTCCTCCAAACCGTGCCGATTGGGGTTTTCACCGATCGCTGCGAGCAACTCGCGGATCGCGGTTTCGGCTCGTGCCTGGTCGAAGACCGGCATATGTCGAGCCGCAGTGCGAAACTCCGGCTGCGCCATCGAGTCCTCCTTCGTCAGCCGTGTTCCGGTGGATTCGACCGGCGAGCCCCCTCGTCCTGCCGTTCCGGGGACTTGTCGGCATCTGCAGCGGATGGACTCGGAGGAGGGTAAGGCGGATAGGGCGGATACGGGTAGCTCTGCGGCGGCTGCGGCCAGTACTGCGGAGGAGCCGAATGTGGCGGCGGGTACCAGTAGCCAGGCGGCTGCTGCGGCGGCCAGCCGGGGGCGTGCCAACCAGCCGGCGCCCCGTAGTCGGGTTGGGTGGGGCGGCGGCTTCCGGCAGCATCGCGCTGGCCAGGTGTGCCGTGCGATCCGTTGTTGCCGTTGACGGGCCGGTCAGCGTCAGCTTGAGCGGCCTCCCGGGTCGCCTGAGCGATCGCGGCTTTGAAAGCAGGTTCCGGCGTCGGCTTGGGCCACGGCTCGCCGCGCTCGATGGCCAACTCGCCGGGGGTTTTGATGGGCGGTTTGTCCGAGGGGATGCGGCCACCGAAATCGTCGAACATGGTTAGCCGAGGCCGCTTATCGACGTCGGCGAAGATAGCTTTTAACTCGGCACGGTGCAAGGTTTCCTTCTCCAACAGCTCACCGGCCAAGGTATCCAGCACGTCGCGATATTCGGTGAGGATCTCCCACGCTTCGGTGTGAGCCGCCTCGATGAGTTTGCGGACCTCCTCGTCGATCTCGCGGGCCACCTCGTGGGAGTAGTCGGGCTGGTTGCCCATCGTCCGGCCGAGGAACGGGTCCCCGTGTTCGGTGCCGTACTTGACCGCACCCAACTTGGAACTCATCCCGAATTCGGTGACCATCGACCGCGCGACTTTGGTGGCCTGTTCGATGTCGGACACCGCGCCCGTCGTCGGCTCCCGGAAAACCAGTTCCTCAGCGGCGCGACCGCCCATCGCGAACACCAGTTGCGCGATCATCTCCGAGCGGGTCCGTAGGCCTTTGTCCTCCTCCGGCACTGCCACCGCGTGCCCGCCGGTGCGGCCCCGAGCCAGGATCGTCACCTTGTAGACGGGGTCGATGTCGGGCATCGCCCACGCCGCCAACGTATGCCCGCCCTCGTGGTAGGCGGTGATCTTCTTCTCTTGCTCGCTGATGATGCGTCCTTTACGGCGCGGTCCGCCGATGACCCGGTCCACCGCCTCCTCCAAAGCGGGACCGGTGATGACGGTGCCGTTTTCGCGAGCAGTCAGCAGCGCTGCTTCGTTGATGACGTTCGCCAAATCTGCGCCGGTCATACCGACCGTCCGTTTGGCCAGGCCGTCGAGGTCGGCGTCGGAGGCCATCGGCTTGCCCTTCGAATGCACCCGAAGAACGGCGCGACGACCGGCCAAGTCGGGGTTGGTAACCGGAATCTGGCGGTCGAAACGGCCCGGTCGCAGCAGCGCCGGGTCCAGGATGTCGGGCCGGTTGGTGGCTGCGATGAGGATCACGCCGGCACGGTCGCCGAAACCGTCCATCTCGACCAGCAGCTGGTTGAGGGTCTGTTCGCGCTCGTCGTGACCGCCGCCCAGCCCGGCGCCGCGTTGGCGGCCGACTGCGTCGATCTCGTCGACGAAGATGATGCACGGGCTGTTCTGCTTGGCTTGCTCGAACAGGTCGCGCACCCGCGACGCTCCGACTCCCACGAACATTTCGACGAAGTCGGATCCGGAGATGGTGAAGAACGGCACGCCGGCCTCGCCGGCGACGGCCCGGGCCAGTAGCGTCTTGCCGGTTCCCGGAGGCCCATAAAGCAGCACGCCTTTAGGAATCTTGGCGCCCAATGCTTGATACCGCGACGGGTTGGACAAGAAGTCCTTGATTTCGTAAAGCTCCTCGACCGCCTCGTCGACCCCGGCCACGTCGGCAAAGGTGGTCTTCGGCATGTCCTTGGAGAGCTGCTTGGCGCGTGACTTGCCGAACCCGAAGCCCATTCGGGCGCCGCCTTGCATGCGGGAGAACATCACGAACAGACCGACCAGAAGCAGCAGCGGCAGCACGTAGATCAGCAGCGAACCGAGAATGTTGCCCTGGTTGACGACGGTGCTGACCTGAGCGTTCTTGCCGTTCAGCGCATCGAACAACGGGACGGCGTATCCGGTGGGGTATTTGGTGATGATCTTGTCGGAACCGTCGGTGTCGTGGTTGCCGGCTTTCAACGTCAACCGGACCTGTTGCTCGCGGTCGTCGATCTGAGCGCTTTTGACGTTGTCACTTTTGATCTGGGCCATCACCACCGACGTGTCGACGGGCTTGTAACCGCGGGTGTCGTCACTGAAATAGAAGAATGACCAGCCCAACAACAGCACGACACCGATTGCCGTGAGGGTGCGGATCGTGTTTTTCCGGTTCATCAAGCATCGGCCGTGCCCGGCCAGGTCCTTCCCGATACACTGCTGGAATATTTCAGGTTACCGCCGTAGCGATCGCCAGCGCGGCGTAGCCGGGCGCAGCGGATCGTCACCATCCTGCTAGGCCAACGAACTAATGTTCCCGGCGGCCGGCCAACGGTACCGCCGAACTCTTCGCAGGCCGGCCTGACGTGTGCTTTGGTGAAACGATGCCGGACACCGTCTCGTCTACTGAACGGACCATCGCGACCAATGGTGTGCTGTTGCACACAATCGACGCGGGCGAGCGTGGCGCGCCAGTCGTCGTGCTGGCTCACGGCTTCCCCGAACTCGCATATTCGTGGCGCCGCCAGATCCCGGCCTTGGCCGCGGCCGGATACCGCGTGCTGGCGCCGGATCAGCGTGGTTACGGCCGCAGCAGCCGCCCTGAGAGCATTTCGGACTACAGCATCGCCGAGCTCAGTGCAGATTTGGTCGGCCTGCTCGATGACGTCGGCGCGCAGCGAGCCGTGTTCATCGGTCACGACTGGGGCGCTCCGGTGGTTTGGGGCTCCGCCCAACTACACCCCGATCGTGTCGCCGCTGTGGTGGGTCTGAGCGTTCCACCACTGCCGCCCGGAAAGGTGCCACCCACGCAGGCCTTTCGCGCCATCTTCGGCGACAACTTCTTTTACATGCTCTATTTCCAGCAACCCGGGGTAGCCGACGGCGAACTCGGCGGCGACCCGGCCAAGACCATTCGGCGAATGATGGGCGGGCTGAGACTGGGCGGCGATCAGGCTGCTGCCCTTCGGATGATCAAACCCGGGCTCGAAGGCTTCATCGAACGGCTGCCTGAACCGGACGATCTGCCCAACTGGATCAGCGCCGATGAAGTCGACCACTATGTCGCCGAGTTCACCAGAACTGGGTTCACCGGTGGGCTGAACTGGTACCGCAACCTGGACCGCAACTGGGAGATCATGGCGGGAGCGGCGAGCGCGACCATCGCGGCACCGGCCCTGTTCATCGCCGGCGCAGACGATCCCGTACTGGGTTTCACCCCCCGTGACCGAGTCACCGACGTGGTGACTGGGCCGTACCGCGAAGTGATCATTCCCGGTGCCGGGCACTGGCTGCAGCAGGAACGTGCCGATGAGATAAATGAGCTCCTGCTGGACTTTCTGTCGAACTTGGACTTTTGATGAATCGCCCGCTGAATTTCGGGGTCTTCGTCACACCGTTTCACCCCACTGGCCAATCTCCCACCGTCGCGCTGGAATACGACATGGAGCGGGTTGTTGCTTTGGATCGTCTGGGCTTTGACGAAGCATGGTTCGGCGAACACCACTCCGGCGGTTATGAGTTGATCGCCTGTCCGGAGGTGTTCATTGCCGCCGCCGCGGAGCGAACCAAACACATTCGGCTGGGTACAGGCGTGGTGTCCTTGCCCTACCACCATCCGCTGATGCTGGCCGACCGCTGGGTACTTCTCGACCACCTCACGCGTGGCCGGGTCATGTTCGGCACCGGGCCGGGAGCGCTGCCGTCGGACGCCTACATGATGGGTATCGACCCGGTCGAGCAGCGCCGAATGATGCACGAGTCCCTCGAAGCGATTCTCGCACTGTTCCGCGCTGAGCCCGGTGAACGGATCAACCGACACTCAGACTGGTTCGCCCTGCGTGACGCGCAGCTGCACATCCGCTCTTTCACCTGGCCGCATCCTGAAATCGCAACGGCGGCAATGATTTCCCCATCGGGTCCTCGATTGGCGGGTACGCTGGGCACATCGTTGCTCTCGCTGTCGATGTCGGTACCCGGGGGATTCGCGGCGCTGGAGACCACTTGGGAAGTCGTCTGCCAGCAGGCCGACAAAGTGGGCCGCGACGAGCCGGATCGCGCCAATTGGCGCGTGCTGGGGATCGTGCATCTCGCCGACAGCCGCGAACAGGCGATCGACGACTGCACCTACGGCCTGCAGGATTTCGCCAAGTACTTCGGCGCGGCGGGATTCGTGCCGCTGGCCAATCTCGTCGACGGCGCGCAGTCACCTCGCGAGTTCGTCGAAGACTATGCCGCCAAGGGCAATTGTTGCATCGGCACACCGGACGACGCCATCGGCTACATCCAGGACTTGCTGGACCGGTCGGGCGGGTTCGGCACCTTCCTGTTGCTCGGCCACGACTGGGCCTCTCCTGCTGCGACGTATCACTCCTACGATTTGTTCGCCCGCAAAGTGATACCCCACTTCAAGGGCCAGCTGGAAGCACCTCGCGCATCCCATGAATGGGCTGCCAGCATGCGTGCACAATTACTGGGCCGCGCCGGCGAAGCGGTGGTCAAAGCGATCACCGAACACACCGACGAACTCAAGCGTGAAAGCGAGCAGACCTGATGCGCGCCGCGGTGCTGCGCGACGGTCGCGTGGTGGCGCGACACGATGCGCCCGAGCCGGTGCCAGGCCCCGGACAGGTACTCGTCGCAGTCCGCTCGTGTGGAATATGCGGTTCGGATCTGCATTTCGCCGCTCACGCACCTGAAGTGCTCGCGCTGACCGAGGAGGTGGCCGGTGACTACGGCGGCGCCGGTGTCGACCTGAGCCGCGGCGTCATCATGGGTCACGAGTTCAGTGCCGAGGTGCTCGAAGCCGGTCCGGACACCGACACTCATGCGCCGGGAACGCTCGTCACTTCGATTCCAGTTCTGCTGTCCGGCAATAGTATCGAGCCGATTGGCTTCTCGGACAGAATTATTGGCGGTTACGCCGAGCGGATGCTGCTGTCAGCGCCGCTGCTGGTGCCGATTCCCAACGGGCTAGACCCCAAGCCCGCCGCGTTGACCGAACCGATGGCGGTGGGACTGCACGCCGTCAACAAGTCGAGCATTGCGCGCGGTGAGACGGCATTGGTGGTCGGCTGTGGTCCGATCGGCATCGCCATTATCGCGGCTCTGACATTACGTGGTATCGAAACGATTGTGGCATCGGATTTCTCACGGACGCGGCGCGAACTCGCGGCGGCGATGGGAGCGCATCAGACGGTGGATCCCGCGCAGGGTTCACCGTTCGACATGGTGAAACCCACGGTGGTGTTCGAGGCTGTCGGTGTGCCCGGCATCGTCGATGACGTGTTGCGCCGGGCCGGGCCGGGCACTCGACTGGTGGTTGCGGGTGTGTGCATGCAACCGGACACCGTGCACCCGTTCTTCGCCATCGTCAAGGAGATCAACGTGCAGTTCGTTCTGGCCTACGACCCGGGCGAGTTCGCCGAGTCGCTGCGCGCCATCGCCGAGGGTGACGTCGACGTCACTCCGATGATCACCGGCGAGGTAGGACTCGACGAGGTGGGGACGGCTTTCGACGACCTCGCTGATCCCGAACGGCACTGCAAGATCTTGGTTACGCCGTAGCCAGTCGTGCCTTGTCGGGCCGTGGCGAAGTAATGCCTTGAATAGGTACATCGTCGGTGATCTGTGGAAAACGCGACGCTGCTAACAGTGTGATCAGCCTATTGCCTGACGTCGAGATTCGCGCGAGGCGGATTCATTGCCTCACGTGGACTGGTGGCGATGAGCAGCTGAGCGCCGTCACGGCTCTGCGCTCTGCCAACGTCAACCCCATCCACTGGGCATACGCGCGCACTTCAGTGAGGCAACGAATCACCCTTTCGCGCGCATTTCTGACGAGTCAACGCGGTCCTATGCCGTGTTATACTCGAACACATGTTCGATACATTGGCCGATCCGCTGACAGCTGCTGGTGTCGGGGATGCCGCCGCCATGGCTGACTTGGATCCGTCGGCGCTGGTGTCGGTGGTCGCGGCGTCGCACCGGTTGGAGTCGATGCTGGTGGCCCGTCGGCTGGCGGCGGTGGCGGCGCTGCTCGAGCATCACATCGCGGCGGCGGCGCGCGCTGAAACCACGTGCGGCTATCAGGAAGTTGACGGCTTGGAGCGGACCAGTGCTGAGGTGTCCGCAGCCATGAATCTCTCGCCGATGGCGGCCAGCTATCTGGTCTGCCATGCCGAGGCACTCAAGACCCGACTGCCCACGGTGGCGGCGCTGCTGGCAGAAGGCCGCACCGATTGGCGCACGGTGCGGTTGCTGATCAGCCGAACCGAGTTGGTGACCGACCCCGAGGTGATCGCCAAGCTGGATGCGTCGCTGGCCGCGCGGATCGCCACCTGGCACGGGTGGTCTCGACAGCGCATCGTCAACGCTGTCGACGCAGCGGTGCGCGTGGTTGACCCCGATGCCGCGCGGGAGCGCCGGGTGAGTGCCGACAACGAGCGCTGCATCGAGGTCAGCGCCCGCGAGGATGGAATGGCCGACATCTACGGCACAGTGGCGGCGACGGTGGCTACCGAGTTCGATCGGCGGTTATCTCAGCTGGCCACGCAGGTATGCCAGGCCGATCCGCGCACCCTGGCTCAGCGCCGCGCCGACGCGCTGGCAGCGCTGAGCGAAGGTCGTCCACTGGGCTGCGCGTGCGGGAAAGCCGACTGTCCGACGAGGTCCGACGCGGTCAGCGCTGAACAGGTCCCCGGGGGCCCGCAGGTGGTGGTGACCGTGGTGGCCAGCGAGGACACCTTGACCGGCACCAGAGCACAGCCGGGGTATCTGGAGGGTTACGGCGTCATCGACGCCGAGCAGGTCCGCGAGCTGGCCGCGGACGCAGCTGTGCGACTCGTCGACGGGCACGACGAGCGGGCGGCATCACTGCACTACCAGCCTTCGGCAGCGCTGGAGCGTTTCATTCGATGCCGGGATCTGACGTGTCGGTTCCCCGGCTGCAGCCGCCGGGCAACCCATTGCGACGTCGATCACACCATTCCGTTCAACCATTTCAACCCCCGCGCCGGCGGGCTGACTGTTGCCTCAAATTTGAAATGCCTTTGTCGACAACATCATCGGCTTAAAACCTTCGGCGGATGGCGTGATACTCAGCTGGCAGACGGCACCGTTGTGTGGACTGCCCCGGGTGGGCAAACCTATCGCACCTCACCGGCAGGGGTCGACCTGTTTCCGCAACTTGGGACCTCGCCTTGCGGTCCGCCGTCGCCGAATCGGCGTAGCCGCAGCAAGCAGCGGTCCGCGCGCATCCTCAAGGCTCGCGATCACAATCGCCAGCAGCGACCCATCAACGAAGCCGCGCGCCAAGTCGAACAGGCACGCAAAGACGAGATTGCTGCGCGCAAATTCCGAAACCACATGCGCGACATGCTGTTCTGCTTCAAAGGCACGCCCAGCACCAGCCCCTTCTGCACCTGGATCAACGACCCGCGCGAACCCGAAGAACTACCGCCCGACTGGCAACCAAAAGAACCCGAACCGCTACCCGACGAGCCGCCGTTCTGATACCCGCTAGGGTTCGGTCATGCCTGTCCCCAAAGCAGCAGCAATCGCAGCGATCACTGTTGCAGTGTGTGCCACTTCGGCTTGCGCCACCGATTATTCGAGCGGTACCGACGACGGTCCTCGCCAGGTGACGGTGATCGGCACGGGGCAAGTCGAGGGTGTCCCGGACACGTTGATCGCCGACATCGGCGTGGAATTCACCGCACCCGACGTCACTGCTGCAATGGACCAGACCAATCAACGCCAGCAAGCCGTCATCGGCGCGGTAGCAGATGCCGGCGTCGACCACCAAGACATCAACACCACAGACGTAACCGTGCAACCGCAGTACGGCGGCAGCACCGAAACCGTCAATGGATACCGCGCCCGAAATTCCATCCGAGTCGCGATCCGCAAGCTCGAGTCGGCGTCACATGTCCTGGCGGCTGCCGTCAACAGCGGCGGCGACGCCGCCAGGATCGACTCGGTGCGCTATTCGATCGAGGACGACTCAAAGTTGGTCAAGGATGCACGTGCCCGAGCGTTCGACGACGCCAGAAATCGTGCCGAACAATACGCTCAACTGGCCGGGCTGGACCTGGGCACGGTGATCTCCATCTGGGAAACCTCGGGCTCGACCCCGCCGGTCAATCCGGCGCCCCGCAGCCCCATGGCCACCGATGTTCCGCTCGAACCCGGCCAACAGACGGTCAGTTTCTCGGTGACCGCTGTCTGGGAACTGTCCTAAAGCACTTACTGCTCATACACTTTCGGGTCCAGGGTTCCGATATAGGGCAGATCCCGGTAGCGCTCCTGATAGTCAAGGCCGTAGCCGACGACGAATTCGTTGGGAATGTCGAAACCCACGTACGCGATATCGACATGGGCACCAACGGCGTCCGGCTTGCGAAGCAGCGTGCACACCCGCAGCGAGCGGGGATGACGGGTGGCCAGATTGCGCGACAACCACGACAACGTCAATCCCGAGTCCACGACATCCTCGACGATCAGAACATCGCGGTCGTTGATGTCACGGTCAAGGTCTTTGAGAATGCGGACAACCCCCGACGACGACGTTGACATGCCATAAGAGCTGACGGCCATGAACTCGAATTGAGTAGGCAACGGAATCGCACGTGCCAGATCGGTGACGAACATCACGGCGCCTTTCAGCACGGTGATCAGCAATAAGTCCGCACCGCGGTCACCAATCAACCCGCGGAAGTCTTCGCCGATCTGGGCGCCGAGCTCGGCGGTCCGGGTCTGAATCTGCGCTTCCGTCAGCAGCACCGACTTGATATCACCTGGATACAGCTCGGCCGAATGCGCCACGACCACAGCGTGCCATGCCCGGCGTTAGTGGACCGAAGGCAGGGCAGATCAGACCGCCTCGGGCCGCAGGAAGAGCACACCGTCGCGACGGCCGACTATCAGCCGCTGGCGGCGCAGGTCCGAGCCGACGGCAACCCCGCCCTGCCCGCGCCACTCGGTGACCAATGAGTCGACACCGCGGATTTGCTTGTCGGTGAGCCCAATAGCGCCGCCCGCCAGCAGCCAGCCTCGAATCACTCGCCGCCGAATCGGACCGGGCAGGGCGCTCAACGCGGTGGTGTCGAGTCCCGCTGCCGTGGTGGCCGCCGCCGTCGTCTGGCCGGCAACACTGTCGAGCAGATCGGTGTCCTCACGTAACGCCGTTGCGGTGCGTGCCAGCGCCTCTGCGACTCCGCCGCCGAGCACCTCCTCCAACAGCGGCAACACCTCTTCGCGCAGCCGGGTCCGGGTGAACCGCCGATCGGTGTTGTGGGGGTCCTGCCACCAGCGCAGCGACAGCTCCGCGCAGGCCGCCCGGGTCGCGCTGCGCCGCACCCCGAGCAGTGGACGACACCAGGGCCAATCGTGCGGGCGCATTCCCGCGATCGACCGGGCACCTGAACCACGGCCGAGTCCCAGCAACACGGTTTCAGCCTGGTCGTCAAGCGTGTGCCCCAGCAGCACCGGGCGGTCGTCGCGGGCGGCGTCGAGTGCACGGTAGCGCGCGGTGCGGGCCGCAGCCTCCGGTCCACCCTCGGAACCCACCTCTCCGCGCAACACCTGTGCGTCAATGCAGCCCAGCTCCATCGCTTGGCGACCGGCCGCGGCGGCGACGTCGGCTGAATCGGCTTGCAGCCCGTGGTCGACCACCAAGGCGGTGGTGGGGCGCATCGACGCCGCAACGGCGGTCAGCGCCAACGAATCCGGGCCACCGGAAAGCGCGACACACCAGCGCTCGGCAGCAGCCAAGTACGCGGCCGCGTACCCTGCGACAGCCGCGGAAATTTGGCCTACAGCACCCTGTCGATCCATCGCTGCGGGTCTTCGATCTCGACGGGTAAAGGCAGCGTATCGGGAGCTGACCAGATTGCGTTGAACCGCTGCATCCCGACCCGGTCGACGACATGGTCGACGAACGCCTTCCCGCGGGTGTACTGGCTCAACTTGGCGTCGATTCCCAGCAACGCTCGCACCAGCCGCTGCAGGGGTGATTGCTTGCGTTGGCGACGTTCGTCGAACCGGCGACGGATGGTGGCCACCGATGGAACCACCATCGGTCCGACCGCATCCATCACATGATCGGCATGGCCTTCGAGCAGAGTGCCGAGCACCAGCAGCTGATCGAGGGCTTTCCGCTGCGGCTCGGACTGCACCGCACGCATGAGTCCCAGGATCCCGTCGGAGTGCGCGTCCGGAGTGCCGTGCGACGAGCCGCGGCGGCCGCGAACGTAGTCAGCCAGCCGGCCCACCACTTGCAGCACGTCGTCGCCGGTCTGGTGGGTCAACACGCTCAACGCCTGCGCCATGTAGCCGGACAGCCAGGAGTTGGCGCTGAACTGCACCCGGTGCGTGACCTCATGAAGGCATACCCATAGCCGGAATTCGTCGGGCTGCACTCGCAGCTGACGCTCGACGGCAATCACATTCGGATACACCAGCAGCAGGCAACCCCCGTCGGCGGCGAAAGGGTCGTACTGGCCGAGGATGCCAGACGCGACGAAAGCCAGTAATGCGCCCGTCTGTGCGCCGGTGAGTCGGCCGGTGACATAGCCGCGCGGCTTGTCGGTCCCGCCGGTCATCAACCGCATCGACTCGGCCGCCGCCCGGACCCACTGCGGCCGGTCCACGATGCGCGCTTCCGGCACGACGCCGTCGGTGTTGAGGCCGGTCACCTCACGCACCGGCGATTCAGCCGCCCTGGCGGCTCTGCTCAGGTCGTCGATCACCTGGCGCCGGGTGTAATCGGTGGACGGCGGTCCCGGACGCGCCAACCGCTCCCCGACGGTGGCCGCGAACCGCCAGTCGACTGCACGTCCTACGGTCAGCTCTGACGACTCGGTCATGCCAGGCATCCACACGACCACAACGTGGCGGCCAGGGCGTCAATCGCGACTCGGCCGGTCGGCCCGGCGCTGTTGGAGATGAAGGCGAAGGTGAGCACGCGCCCGCTTTGATCGGTCACCACCCCCGCCAGTGAATTGACGGCGGTCAACGAGCCGGTCTTCGCCCGCAACCACCCGGCGGCGCCTCCGGTGGCCCGGTCGGAGAAGCGGTTGGACAGCGTGCCGCTGCCCGCGGCGATCGGCAGCACATCCAACAGGGCCCGCAGCGACGACCCGTCCGGCCCGGCTGCGGCCTGCATTACCGCGTTGAGGGTCTTGGCGGTCACCCGGTCTTCGGCCGATATCCCACTGGAATCCGTCAAGGTGGCGCCGGCGGTGTCGATATGCGCCAGCGCCAGCCGATTGGTCACCGCGTCGACCGCACCGGCGAAACTAAGTGGGCGGTGCATGGCGGCTGCCACTTCGCGGCCGATGCTCTCGGCCATCACGTTGTCGGAGGCGTTCATCATCTCCGAAAGCCGATCGATCAGCGGCGCCGATCGCACCGCCGCCAGCTCGCGCGTACCCGGTGGCGCTGCGACAGCAGTCACTGCCACCGGATTCAGCCCCAGCGCACTGGCCAGTGCGCGGCCCGCATCCAGCGCGGGAGTCATCGAACGTCCGGATTCGACGGTGGTGGGTTGGATGCGGCCGGCGTCGAGCATCACCGACTCGATTGGGGCGATGTCGCCGCCGATGATGTCTGCAGGATCCCATCCCGGTGCCAGCGCAGGCCCGGTGAAAGCCGAGGTGTCCACTCGCACCGCTGTGGGCACGACGCCGCTGCGGCGCACCTGGTCGGCGAGGTCACTGATGCGGGCGGCGCCGTGATACCAGGTGTCTTGACCCGGAGGCGCCGCGGACAGGGTGGGATCGCCGCCACCGACGAGCACGACGACCCCCGGCTCGTTGGCCGCGACGACCCGAGTGGTCACCCGGGATTCCCGGTCCACGGCCAGCAGCGCGGCGGCTGCGGTCAACACCTTGTTGGTCGACGCCGGCTGCAGCGGCACCTCGTCGTGCTGCTGCCAGAGCTCTTCGGCTGTCATCGCGTCGGTGACGCGGGCACCGAAGACACCCAGGTTGGGATCCGCGGCCACCGCCGCCAGCGTCGTCGCCAGCCCGCCGACAGTCGGCATTGGCGCGGTGTCGGGGACCGGAACTATCCCCGGCATCGCGGTGGCCGCGGGCGGTGTGGGCACAGTCTGCGCATCGGAGGTGCCATGACCGCCGTCGGTGACCACCGCGAACACCGCGACGACGGCGGCAACCAGCGCCAGTACGGCTGCTCCGACGATCGCGTGAGTAGATCGCCGCCACCGGGTGGGACGCATGACTCTCCTGACTGTTCTGGCCCATTCTGCCCAACCGGCGGCGGGACGCTATCGCTGCACTAGGGTGGAGCAGCGACGTGAGCCGACGAGCCGACCCTGTGAAGGAGCCGAGACGGTGGAATTCGACGTGATCATCGAAATCCCGAAGGGCCAGCGCAACAAGTACGAGGTCGACCACGAAACCGGTCGGGTCAAGTTGGATCGCTATCTATACACGTCCATGGTCTACCCGACCGACTACGGCTTCATCGAGGACACCCTCGGCGAAGACGGCGACCCGCTGGATGCGTTGCTGCTGCTGCCCGAGCCGCTGTTCCCTGGCGTGCTGGTCAAAGCGCGGGCCGTGGGAATGTTTCAGATGACCGATGAGCACGGCGGTGACGACAAGGTGCTATGCGTTCCGGCCGGCGACGTGCGGTGGGACCACATCAACGACATCGGCGACGTCTCGTCCTTCGATTTGGACGCGATTAAACACTTCTTCTCCGAGTACAAGGCGCTGGAACCCGGGAAGTTCGTCGAGACAGCTGAATGGACCGGCCGGGCCGAGGCCGAAGCCGAGGTGAAGCGCTCGCAGGAACGGTTCACGAGCAGCGAACACGCCGGTCAGGTCGAGGCATAACCCCGACGCCGGGCTATCCGATCAGGCGCAACGCCTCCGGTGTCAGATCCTTCAGCGAGGGATAACCGTCGACCGCCATGATCAGGTCCGCCTCGGCGAGCAGCGAACGCAAGACGTGCACGATGCCGTCGACACCGCCGAGTGCCAGACCGTAAGCGTAGGGCCGGCCAATCCCGACAGCGGTCGCGCCCAGTGCGAGCGCCTTGATGACGTCGGCGCCGCTGCGAACACCGGAGTCGAACAGCACCGGTAGCCCGTCGGCGGCCTCGAGCACTCCGGGCAGGCAGTCCAGCGTCGGCAAACCGCCGTTGGCTTGCCGGCCGCCGTGGTTGGAGCAGTAGACGGCATCGGCACCGATGTCTTTGGCGCGGCGCACGTCGTCGGGATGACAGATGCCTTTTACCATCAGCGGCAAGCTGGTCTCCGATCGCAGCCACTCCAGGTCGTCCCATCGGAATGGGCCGCCGAATATGGGTAGCTTCCGCACGGCTGCCTCGGTGGCGTCTTCGCCGGGTTGCAGGCTCGCCCGGAAAACCGGGTCGCTGGTGTAGTTGCTGAGGCATCCACTCGGTACCTGAGGATAGTTGCCGGCGCTGAGGTCTCTTGGCCGCCAGCCGGTGACCCAGGTGTCCAGCGTGACCGCGATCCCTTTCAAACCGGTCGCTTCGGCTCGGTGCACCAGGCTGGCCGCCATGTCCCGGTCCGGCGGTGTGTAGAGCTGGAAGAAGCCTGGGGTGTCGCCCAGTTCCGGCACCACTTCCTCCATCGGGTCCGAGGTGAGCGTTCCGACGAAGAACGGCACACCCGTTTCGGCGGACGCCCGCGCCGCAGCCAGGTCACCGTGGCCATCCTGGGCGCAGACACCGATGACACCGATGGGCGCCATGAAGATCGGCGACGGCAACGCGATACCGAACAATTCGATCGACAAGTCCCGCTGGTCGGGGGCGATGCCCATGCGCGGGTACAGGCCCCAACGCTGGAACGCCTCGCAGTTGGCTCGCTGGGTGTGCTCGTCGCCGGCACCACCGGCGACGTAACCCAGCACTTTCGGCGGCATCGCCGCGGCTGCCTTCGCTTCCAGGTCGGCGAAGGTGATCGGGTATGGCGGCTGGCGGCCGACCTGTCCCTGCTGATAGAGCGCGGTTTGGTAGTCGGCGAAGGCCATGGCGGCGAATACCCCGAAGCCGGTGGTTTACAACGGACCGCCCGCGCCAGCGGTCGGGTTGCCGGCTCGCTGGACGCGGGTTGCGCACAAGCTGGCCGCCGCGGTGACCAACAAGCTCACGACGATGACCGCAAGGCTGAGCGATGTCGAAACCGTCGGGACGGGGATATGGCGACCACTATTGACGAACGGCAGCGTGTTCTCGTGCAACGCGTGCAATATCAGCTTCAAGCCGATGAACAACAATATGAACGCCAAGCCCTTGGACAGGTGGACGAGCCGATTCAGCAGGCTGCCGACGAGGAAATACAGCTGCCGCATCCCCATCAGCGCGAAAACATTCGCGGCGAAAACCAAATACGGCTGTCGGGTAAGTCCGTAGATCGCCGGTATCGAGTCAAGGGCGAACACGAGATCAGTTACGCCGAGCGCCACAATGACGATGAACATCGGCGTCACCGCCAGCGTCGTGCCCTTCCGCACGAAAAACTTCATGCCGTCCCAGCCGTCGGCGACGTTCAACCGCTTGCGCGCCAACCGGATGACCGCGTTCTCCTCCACCCCCGTATGGTGTCCACCGCCGCGCGCCAACCTGATCGCGGTGTAGACGAGAAAAGCGCCGAAAAGATAGAAGCTCCACGAGAATTGCTGGATCGCGGCGGCTCCGAGCACGATGAGGATGCCGCGGAAAACCAGCGCAATCACGATCCCGAAAAACAACGCTTGAAGCTGATACTTTTTGGGCACGTGGAAGTTCGCCATGATCACGATGAACATGAACAGGTTGTCGATCGAAAGGCTGTACTCGGTGAGCCAGCCGGCCAAAAATTGCAGTCCGAATTGCGGGCCGTGACATAGCCATATCCAGACGGCGAAGACCAGGGCCAGGCCGATATAGGCGGACAACGCCAGCGCACATCGACGCATCGTTGGTTCGTGCGGCCGGCGGGTGATAGCCACCACGTCGAACGCCAAAATGGCGGTCGTGATGGCCAAGGTGAAGATCCACTCGAGCGCAGTCACCTTCAACGAAAGAACCTCCGGTCACAAGAACACCAGAGGTCTCTTCCACCGTTCGGTACGCTACGGCCCGCGGCCCCGGTCGTCCGATGGCGGTCGACGTGATGACGACGCCGCGGCGGAGGAATACTCCCCTCTGCCGCTTAGTCTGTCAGACGCGGGCGGCGGCCTCCGGCGGCAGTGCGCCGGCTCTTAGTAGTTTCAAAACTGTGGATAAGCCGCAGAGTCGCACTGCACGACTGCTGCCGTCATGACTGAGGTCGGCGGCACCTCGCCTGCGATGCAGGCCGCCACCGGACCGATCGCGCGCGGGGCCGTGGCCCGGGTGGGCACGGCGACCGCACTCACCGCACTGTGCGGGTATGCGGTGATCTACCTGGCTGCCCGGGCTCTGGCGCCTGCCGGCTTCTCGGTCTTCGGGGTGTTCTGGGGTGCTTTCGGTCTGGTCACCGGCGCGGCAAATGGCTTACTGCAGGAGACCACTCGCGAAGTCCGCGCGGCGCGCTATGTCGAGATTGTGCCGGTCCGCCGCACCCATCCGCTGAGGGTCGCCGCGCTGGTGGGAATCGCCGCGGCCGTGCTGATCGCGGCGAGTTCGCCGCTGTGGAGCGGTCACGTCTTCGCCTGCGCGCCCGGACTTTCGGTGCTGCTGCTCAGTGTCGGCCTAGCCGGCTTCTGCCTGCATGCCACGCTGCTGGGCATGCTGGCCGGCGTCAATCACTGGACGCTCTACGGGGCGCTGATGGTCACCGACGCGATGATCCGGGTCGCCGTCGCGGCGGCCACATTCGTGATCGGCTGGGGCTTGGTGGGCTTCTTGTGGGCGACCGTTGCGGGAGCGGTGGCCTGGCTGATCATGGTGGTCGCCTCACCGACAACACGTACCGCGGCGCGGATGCTGACTCCCGGGGGCGCCGCGACGTTTCTGCGGGGCGCGGCGCATTCCATCACCGCGGCAGGTGCGAGCGCGATCCTGGTCATGGGCTTTCCGGTGCTGCTGAAGGCCACCTCCGGTGTACTCGGCGCCGAAGGCGGCGTCGTCATCCTGGCGGTCACCCTGACCCGGGCTCCACTGCTGGTGCCGCTGACCGCGATGCAAGGCAACCTGATCGCACACTTCGTCGACGAGCGCGCCGACCGGTTACGCGCACTACTCGCACCCGGGGTGCTCGTCGGCGGCATCGGGGCGGTCGGTGTGGCGGGCGCGGCATTGGTCGGGCCGTGGCTACTGCAGTTCGGTTTCGGCGCCGGCTACCACGCCAGCAGCGCCCTGCTGGCGTGGTTGACGGCCGCCGCGGTGGCTATCGCCATGCTGACGCTCACCGGTGCCGCCGCAGTGGCCGCAGCGCTGCATCGGGCGTACGCCGTGGGCTGGGTGAGCGCGACGGTGGCCTCGTCGCTGCTGCTGCTGTTGCCGCTGGCTCTGCAGACGCGCACGGTGGTCGCCCTGCTGTGCGGCCCGCTGGCTGGAATCGCCGTTCATCTGGCCGCGCTAGCACGGGCGCGGACCTGAACGACGTGTAATTTGTGGAAGATCACAATGCAATACCCCGACGTGTGGATCATCATCCCGGCATTCAACGAGGCCGGCGTCATCGGCGAAGTCGTCGCAGATGTTCGCGCGATTTTTGACCATGTCGTCTGTGTTGACGACGGCAGCACCGACGGCACCGGCGAGATCGCTCTGCAGGCCGGAGCACACCTGGTGCGCCATCCGGTCAACTTGGGGCAGGGCGCTGCCATCCAGACCGGCGTCGAATACGCGCGTCGCCAACCCGGTGCGGAGGTCTTCGTCACCTTCGACGGCGACGGTCAGCACCGGGTCAAAGACGTCATCGCCATGATCGATCGGCTCAGCACCGAGGGAGTCGACGTGGTGATCGGCACCCGCTTCGGTCGGCCGGCCCTGAGCAAGCCGCCACTGTTGAAGCGCATCGTGCTGCAGACCGCCGCCTGGCTCAGCCCGCGAGGTCGCCGGCTCGGGCTGACCGACACCAACAACGGGCTGCGAGTGTTCAACAAAACGGTCGCTGACGGCCTCGAAATCACCATGAGCGGTATGAGCCACGCCAGCGAATTCGTCATGCTGGTCGACGAACACCGTTGGCGGGTGGCCGAAGAACCAGTCGAGGTGCTCTACACCGACTACTCCAAAGCCAAAGGTCAGCCGTTGCTCAACGGCGTCAACATCATCTTCGACGGGTTCCTGCGACGAAGGAGACGACGGTGAACTGGATTCAGGTACTGCTGATCGCCTCGGTCATCGTGTTGCTGATCTACCTGCTGCGGTCGCGGACCAACGCCCAGTCGCGGGCTTGGGTCAAGGTCGGCTATGTGCTGTTCGTCTTCGCCGCCGGCTACGCGATCCTGCGACCCAACGACACCACCGTGATCGCGCACTGGCTGGGCGTGGCCCGCGGCGCCGACCTCATGCTGTACGGGCTCATCATCGCGTTCGTCTTCACGACATTGAGCGCCTACCTGCGCTTCAAGGACCTGGAGCTGCGTTACGCCCGACTGGCCCGCGCCATCGCACTCGAAGGGGCGCAAGCCCCCGAACCGCGCTAGCCAGTTTGGGCGTGGCGGAAGTACTGCACGGTGCGGCGCACGCCGTCATCGAGTCGCACCTGTGGACGCCAGCCCAAAACCCGTTCCGCCGAGCGGATGTCCAGACATGACCGCTTCAGATCACCCAGTCGTGGCGGATCGAACTTCGGGTCGTCGGGTGCTCCGACCGCTGCCGCCACAACTGAATGTAGTTGGCGGTCCGAGGTTTCCACGCCGGTGCCGATGTTGATCCGCTGTCCGCCGCCCGCCGGCCCGGCTGCTTTGACGAAGGCATCGACCACGTCGTCGACGTACACGTAGTCGCGAGTGTTGGACCCGTCACCGAATACTCTGGTGGGCTTGCCCGACAGCAGCGCCTGGGTGAAAATCGCCACAACTCCGGCCTCGCCGTGCGGGTCCTGGCGGGGGCCATAAACATTGGCCGGCGCGATGTGCGAACACTCCAAGCCGTAGAGATGCCGAAAGGTGTTCAGGTAAATCTCGCCCGCCACTTTGCCTGCCGCGTAGGGCGATGCCGGGTCGATCGGTGTCGCCTCGCTGGTCGGATAAACAGTTGGGGTGCCGTAAATCGAGCCGCCGGACGAGGTATGCACGATCTTGCGGACCTGCGCGCTTCTGGCCGCCTCGGCGAGCCGAACGGTGCCGAGCACATTGACCGAGGCGTCGAACTCCGGTGCGGTCACTGAACGTCGGACATCGATCTGAGCAGCCAGGTGGAAAATCACTTCGGGACGGTGCTCGTCGCAGATGGCGTGCAGGTCCGCGGTCACGATGTCGGCCTCGACGAAGACGAACCCGGGCTGCTCGACCAAGTGCTCGAGGTTGGTTGCGCGACCGGAGACGAAATTGTCCAGTCCCACGACGGAGTGGCCATCGGCGATCAGGCGGTCGACCAACGTCGAGCCGATGAAGCCGGCCGCGCCGGTAACCAGTGCGCGCATCGGCTCACCATACCGACGACCGCGGCCCCCGAGCGGGACCGGTAAGAAAGCACGTATGCCCGGCCTTTTGACTCGCCCGCCCCGGGTCGCGGTGGTCGCTACGGCGCTGATCGCAATGCAGCTCACCATCCGTGCGGTGCTGGCTTTCGCCGGCTACTTCTACTGGGACGACCTGATCCTGGTTGGCCGGGCCGGGACTCACGGCCTGCTGTCGGCTGCCTACCTCTTCGATGACCACGACGGCCATCTGATGCCGGCCGCCTACCTGGTCGCCGGAGCAATCACCCGGCTGGCACCGCTGAACTGGATCGGCCCCGCCATCAGCCTGCTGGTGCTGCAACTGCTCGTGTCACTGGCGCTGTTGCGGGCGCTGCACGTGATCCTGGGTTGGCGCCCTGTGCTGCTCATACCGCTGGCGTTCGCACTGTTCACCCCGCTGGCGGTGCCCGGTTTCGCGTGGTGGGCCGCCGCGCTGAACTCGTTGCCGATGCTGGCGGCGCTGGCCTGGGTCAGCGCTGACGCGGTGCTGCTGGTCCGCACCGGAAAACAGCGCTACGCCGTGACCGGTGTGCTGGTGTATTTCATCGGGCTGCTGTTCTTCGAGAAGGCCGCGGTGATTCCGTTCGTCGCGTTCGCGATCGCCGCGCTGCTGTGCCGGGTGCGTGGCGATACGGCGGTGCTGCGGACGGTGTGGGGCACCGGCGTGCGGCTGTGGGCGGCGTCGTTGGCGATGACCGCGGCCTGGGTGGTCGTCTACCTGGTCGTGGTCAATCAGCAGCGATGGAGCACCGACCTGTCGATGACCGCTGAGCTGCTGGGCCGCTCGCTCACCCACGGCATCGTTCCCGGCCTGGCCGGTGGTCCGTGGATATGGGACCGCTGGGCGCCGGCCTCACCCTGGGCGACCCCGCCGCTATTGGTGCGGATACTGGGCTGGCTGGTGTTGGTCGCGACACTGACGGTGTCGCTGATCCGCAAGCGACGCATCGCTTTGGTGTGGCTGACGGCAGCCGGTTATGCGGTGAGCTGCCAGGCACCGATCTATCTGATGCGTTCGTCGCGCTTCACCGCGCTCGAACTAGCGCAGACCTTGCGATACCTGCCCGACCTGGTGATCGTGCTGGCGCTGCTGGCCGCCGTCGGGCTGGTTGCGCCGAACCGGCCCCCAGTCCGCGCGTCGGCGTGGCTGAGCGCGTCCGTCGTCCGCACGGCGGTGGCCACAGTACTGGCGGTGCTGTTTACGGCCAGCAGCCTGTACTCGACGTTGACGTTCCTGACTTCCTGGCGCGACAATCCCGCGCAGCCATATCTGCAGCACGCCCGACGGGCGCTGGCCGCCGCGCACGCCGGCTCGAACGCGCCGCTGCTGGATCAAGAGGTCGATCCGCTGGTGCTGCAACGGGTGGCCTGGCCGGAGAATCTGGCCAGTCACATGTTCGCCCTGCTGCGGGCCCGTCCAGAATTCGGCGTCGCCACCAGTCAATTGCGGATGCTGGACAGCACGGGTCGGCTGGTCGGTGCTCGGGTGGCGTGGACCCGGACGATCGCGCCGGGTCCGGTGCCGCAATGCGGATACTTCGTTCAGCCCGACCGGCCGGTGCGCCTCGCACTGGACGGGCCGCTGTTGCCCGCCGAGTGGACCGCCGAACTCAACTACCTGGCCAACAGCGACGGCTCGTTGATGCTGTCACTGTCCGACGGGCCGGCGGTCAAGGTGATCGTGCATCCGGGGCTCAACCGGGTCTATGTCCGGCTACCCGGCGCCGGCAGCGCGATCGCCGCGCAGGCCGACACCGCGGCGTTGGCCGTGTGTATCGCCGCGGGGCCGGTCGGGTATCTGGTGCGACAGTGAGGCGCCAGGACGCGCGAGCCACCTAGGAGAATCGAACTCCTGACCTGCTCATTACGAGTGAGCCGCTCTGCCGACTGAGCTAAGGTGGCGTGCCCTGCCGGGCGGGACGAGTCTACGGCAGGGCCGGTGACCGACCCAAGTCCTAGGACCGCAGCGCCTGGCTGATGGTGGCGACCATGGCGTCGACGGCGAATTTCGGTTTGACGTTGACTGCCAACGCTTCGCGGCACTCCAGCACCGCTTCGATGCAGCGAAGCAGTCGATCCGGCGTGCTGTGCGCGGCCATGGCAGCCGTCCGGTCGGCCATGTCCAGGTGGTTGGCACGCACAGCAGGGGCGCCCGCCGACACCAGCAGCGCGTCGCGGAAGTAGGTGGCAAGATCGATCAGGGCCCGGTCCAACGCGTCACGGGAGGCCCGCGTCTGCCGCGACTTCTGCCGTCGCTCGAGATCTTTCAGCGCGCCGGCAGCACCACGCAACGCCCCGGCGGTGCCCTTACCGGTGCCGCCCGCGCCTAAGGCTGTGCGTAATTCCTCCGTCTCCGCTTCGGCTCGCTCGGCGGTCAGCTGTTGGGCCTCGGCCTCGGCGGTGGTGACCAACTCCTCGGCCGCGGCATAAGCCCGCAACGGGGTGGCGGCGTCCCGGGCCAGGCCCAACGCCCGCTCCCGGCGCAGGCGCGCCTGGGGGTCGGTGGCCAGCCTGCGCGCCCGTCCGACGTGACCGCCGCTCACCGCCGCCGCCCACTGGGCTATCTCGCTGGTCAAACCCTCGCGGTCGATCAGGACTTGGGCGATCGCGTCAACCGGCGGGGTGACCAGCGGCACATGCCGGCACCGGGACCGCAGCGTGATCGCGATGTCCTCGGGATCCACCGACGGTGCGCAGAGCAAGAACACCGTGGAGGGCGGCGGCTCCTCGACCACCTTCAGCAGCGCGTTCGCCGCGCCTTCGGTCAGCCGGTCGGCGTCTTCGATCAGCACAATCTGCCAACGCCCGGTACTGGGACGCCGGGAGGCTATCTGCACGATGGCCCGCATCTCATCGACGCCGATCGACAACCCCTCGGGAATCACGCGGCGCACATCGGCGTGCGTGCCGGCCATCGTCGTCGTGCAGGCCCGGCACTCGCCGCAACCCGGCAACCCCGCAGCCGTGCACTGCAACGCGGCCGCGAAGCACAGCGCCGCCACCGAACGCCCGGAGCCGGGCGGTCCGGTGATAAGCCAGGCGTGCGCTATGCGGGCATTTCCTGCCCCCCTGTGAGCCGAATCACCGCGAGCCGCACCCGCGGCCGCCAGCAGCTCGGCTTCGACTTGTTCTTGGCCCACGAGCCGCGCAAACACCCGGGACATCAGGGCAACCTTACTGGTCGCCGCCGACACGGCCGAACGATCAACGGCTCGCAAGGGTGCTTTCGGCTACTTCGGTGTCAGTACCGCCGATACGGTGGGCGGGTGGGCAGTGCGGTGGCGTTGGGCGGACGGATCAGCGGATTCGTTCGCTGGCTGGTGCGCACGCCCTGGCCGGTTTTTTCGCTGAGCATGGTGCAGGCCGACATCATCGGCGCCCTGCTCGTCCTGGGGTTTCTGCGCTACGGTCTGCCGCCCAGGGACCGCATCGAGCTGCAGGACCTGCCGGCTTTGAACCTGCTGGTGTTCGTCACCGCCCTGATCGTCCTATTCGGCACCGGGTTTTCGGTGAGCGTGCGACTGCTGCTGCCGGTTTTCCGCTGGCAGCGCCGCGATGGCCTGCTCACCGACACCGACCCGGCGGCGACCGAGCTCGCCCGCCGCCGGGCGTTGCGAATGCCGTTCTACCGCACGCTGATCAGCCTGTGCTACTGGAGCGTGGGCGGCGTGGTGTTCATCATGGCGAGCTGGCCGGTCGCCAGGCATGCGGCGCCGGTGGTCGCCGTGGCAACGGGGCTGGGCGCCACCGCGACCGCGATCATCGGCTATCTGCAGGCGGAGCGGGTGCTGCGGCCGGTGGCGGTCGCGGCGCTGCGGGCCGGGCTGCCGGAAAACGTCAGCACTCCCGGGGTGATCGGGCGGCAGATGCTGACGTGGGCGTTGTCGACCGGCGTACCGCTGGTGGCGATCGTGCTCACCGTGGTGGCCGACAAGTTCGCCCTGCTGCATCCGGCGTCCGACCAGCTGTTCGGCCCCATCCTGTTGCTCGCGCTGACCGCGTTGGTGATCGGGCTGGCCAGCACACTACTGGTGGCCATGTCCATCGCCGACCCGTTGCGGCAACTGCGCTGGGCGCTCGGAGAGGTGCAGCGGGGTAACTACAACGCGCACATGCAGATCTACGACGCCAGCGAACTCGGCCTGCTGCAGGCGGGGTTCAACGACATGGTGCGCGACTTGTCCGAGCGGCAGCGGCTGCGGGACTTGTTCGGTCGCTACGTCGGCGAAGACGTGGCCCGCCGCGCTTTGGAACGGGGCACCGAGTTGGGTGGGCAAGAGCGCGACGTCGCGGTGTTGTTCGTCGATCTGGTCGGCTCCACGCGCCTGGCCGCCACCCGGCCGCCCAGCGAGGTGGTCAACCTGCTCAATGAGTTCTTCCGCGTGGTGGTGGACACCGTCGGCCGGCACGGCGGATTTGTCAACAAGTTTCAGGGCGACGCCGCGCTGGCGATTTTCGGCGCCCCCATCGAGCACCCAGACGCCTGCGGCGGAGCGCTGGCCGCCGCCCGCGAGCTGCACGACGAGCTCATACCGGTGATCGGTTCCGCCGAGTTCGGGATCGGGGTTTCGGCGGGCCGGGCCATCGCCGGCCACATCGGCGCGCAAGCCCGGTTCGAGTACACCGTCATCGGCGACCCGGTCAACGAGGCCGCCCGGCTGACCGAACTCGCCAAGCTCGAGGAAGGCCATGTGCTGGCATCGTCGATCGCCATCAGCGGCGCGCTGGACGCTGAAGCGCTGTGCTGGAACGTCGCCGAGATCGTCTCGCTGCGCGGGCGTACCGCCCCTACCCAGCTAGCCCGTCCGCTCAAGCTGGCAAGCCCGGAAGAACTTTTGGACAAGGCGCGCTGAGCCCGGTCAGCGCCGTTTAGCCGCTTTTTTGGCCGGAGTTTTACGGGTCGCCTTCTTGTTGGTCCGCTGCACCGGACCGCGGGCTCGCCGGTCTGCCAGCAGTTCGGCCGCCCGCTCGTCGGTGATCGACAACACGTCGTCACCTTTGCGCAGGCTCGCGTTGGTCTCGCCGTCGGTGACGTACGGCCCGAATCGGCCGTCCTTGATGACCATCGGCTTACCCGAGGCCGGATCCGGTCCCAGCTCACGCAGCGGCGGCGCCGACGCGGCCTGACGGCCACGGCGTTTGGGCTCGGCGTAGATCTTCAGCGCTTCGGTGAGCGTGATACCGAAGATTTGGTCTTCGGTGGCCAGCGAGCGAGAGTCGTTGCCGTGCTTGAGATATGGTCCGTACCGCCCGTTCTGGGCAGTGATCTCTTCACCGGAGCCGGGGTCGACGCCGACAACCCGGGGCAGCGACAGCAGCCGCAGTGCGTCGTCGAGCGTCACCGACTGCAGGTCCATGCTGCGGAAGAGCGAACCGGTTCGCGGCTTGGGACCGGTGGGCTTTTTACCCTTCCGCGCCGGAGCGCCGTCGTCGCCGTCCTCGGGCGGGTCGGGCAATATCTCGGTGACATACGGCCCGTAACGCCCGTCTTTGGCGACGATCTCGTGACCGGTCTGGGGATCGACACCGAGCACGCGGCCCTCCTGCGGGGTGGCGAAAAGGTCTTCAGCCAGTTGAAGCGTCAGCTCGTCGGGGGTGAGCGTGCCGTCAAGATTGGCCCGCTGCGGTGTCAGCTCGCCGTCGGCGCCGGCCACCATGCGCTCCAGGTACGGCCCGTTCTTGCCCACCCGCACATACACTGGGCGGCCCTGCTGGTCGTCGAAAAGTTTGATGGAGTTGACTTCTCGGGCGTCGATCCCTTCCAGATTGACGCCGACGAGCTTCTTGAGCCCACCGGATCGAGCTACCGAGTCCGGCACGCCGTGGTCACCGCCGAAGTAGAAATTGTTCAGCCAGTTGGTGCGATGCTCGTGTCCGGCGGCGATCGCGTCGAGTTCGTCTTCCATGGCGGCAGTGAAGTCGTAGTCGACGAGCCGACCGAAATGCTGTTCCAGCAGGCCGGTCACCGCGAACGCCACCCAGGACGGCACCAGCGCGCTGCCGCGCTTGTGCACGTAGCCACGGTCCTGGATGGTCTTGATGATCGACGAGTAGGTCGACGGGCGGCCGATCCCGAGGTCCTCGAGCGCCTTGACCAGCGATGCCTCGGTGTACCGAGGCGGGGGGTTGGTCGAGTGCCCGTCCGGAGTCAACTCGACGACCGCGAGCCGTTGACCCTCGGTGAGGTGCGGCAGCCGGCTTTCCGCGTCGTCAGCTTCGCCGCCGGCCAGTTCGTCGACCGTTTCGACGTAAGCCTTCAAAAAGCCGGCGAAGGTCAGCGTGCGACCGCTGGCCGCGAACACCACTTCTCTTTTTGTCCCGGCCCTGACTTCGCCGTTGATCCGCAGGCTCAGCGTGGTGCCGCGGGCGTCGGCCATCTGGGAGGCGACCGTGCGCTGCCAGATCAGCTCGTAGAGCCGGAACTCGTCGCCGTCGAGCTCACGCCGCACCGCGTCCGGGGTGGCGAAGGTCTCGCCAGCGGGTCGGATCGCCTCGTGCGCTTCCTGGGCGTTTTTCACCTTGCGGGTGTACTGACGCGGCGACGAGGCTACGTACTCCTCGCCATAGAGCTGCCGCGCCTGATTGCGCGCGGCTTCGATCGCCGACTGCGACAGCGTCGTCGAGTCGGTGCGCATATAGGTGATGTAGCCGTTCTCGTAGAGCCGTTGTGCGATGCTCATCGTTCGCTCGGAGGAGAACCGCAGCTTGCGGCCGGCTTCCTGCTGCAACGTCGACGTCATGAACGGCGCATACGGGCGGCGCGTGTACGGCTTTTCCTCCACCGACCCCACGGTCAGCTGCCCACCCCGCAGGCCGGCCGCCAGCGTGCCGGCGCTGACCTCGTCGAGGACGATCACTTCGCCGGGCTTGCGCACCGCTCCCGACGAGTCGAAATCACGACCGGTAGCGACCCGGAGGCCATCGACGCTCGTCAAGCGGGCGGTGAACATGGGCGGCGAGGCGGCCGGGTCGGAAACGCTGGCATCCAGTTCGGCGACCACGTCCCAGTAGTCGGCGCTGCGGAACGCCATCCGGTCTCGTTCACGCTGCACGATGATGCGGGTGGCCACCGATTGCACCCGTCCCGCCGACAGCTTGGGCGCCACTTTCTTCCACAGCACCGGGCTGACCTCGTAGCCGTACAGCCGGTCCAAGATGCGCCGCGTCTCCTGAGCGTCGACCAGGTCGATGTCCAGGTCGCGGGGATGTTCGGCGGCGGCCCGGATCGCAGGTTCGGTGATTTCGTGAAACACCATCCGCTTCACCGGCACCCGCGGCTTCAGCGTTTCCAGCAGGTGCCAGGCGATGGCTTCGCCTTCCCGGTCACCGTCCGTGGCCAGATACAACTCGTCGACGTCTTTAAGCAGACCTCTCAGTTCGCTGACCGTGTGCTTCTTCTCCGGGCTGATGATGTACAGCGGCTCGAAGTCGGCGTCGACGTTCACACCCAGCCGGGCCCAGGGCTCGGACTTGAACTTCGCGGGCACGTCCGCCGCGGCCCGCGGCAGGTCGCGGATATGGCCCCGCGAAGACTCCACGATGTAGCTCGATCCCAGGTAGCCGGCCAGTTTCCGCGCTTTGGTCGGCGACTCGACGATGACGAGTCGCCGCCGGGTGCCATTACCGCCCGCGGCGCGGTCCTTCACCTTCGCCTCAGCCAACTACGCTTACGCTCCGCTCTTACCTACAGTCCCGAGTGACCTTGATTGCCGGCGGCGCCAAGACCCGCTCGCTTCGGGCGACCCCCTGTGGACAACAGACAATGTGGCACCCTCGGCGGGCCGACGCAAACCGGCCCCGGTACCAAAGGCCGCAGCTGGCCGTCACACCCGAGGCCATTGTGACAACGCCTGGGCGTCGCGAGGCGGTTCCCCGACGTTTTCCACCAGACGCGACAGCCGGCGCCGCCCGCTGATTCGAAGGGCCGGCCGGGTCCCCCTGGTGCCGATCAACGTAGGCGCGATCCCCACCCGCATCAGCGCCGAGGCCAGCGGCGAGTGGGTGTCCGGCGCGTGCGGGTCCAGTCCTAGCAAGTAGCGGTCGGCTTCCGGGCTGCCCGCCGCCAGGGTCCACGCCCTGAGCTCGCGCGGACCCGGCAACCACAACGGCGGCACCATTTTGACCGCTCCGCGAGTCCACTCGGCGGCGATGACGCATAGCCGAACATCAACGGCTGTGCGCACCAGCGGAGTGTCTTCCTCGGTGCTGGTGATCTCGGACAACAAGCCGGCCTGGTCGATCATGTCTGCCAGCGCGGCGGCCCGCCATGGTTGGTCGACGACGACCGACAGCCGGGCACCGCTGCCGACCATGACGACCTGGCCGGTGGCCGCGAGCACTCCGGTGAGGTCGGCGACCGCGGGAGGCACCGACTCTGCGGAGAAGAACGACAGCTGACCCACGTCACTGACAGTAAGCCAGCACAGCGGTGCAACTAGCTATACGACGACGCGTGCCGTGCCACGACTCATCGGCGGCGGCGGTCGGGCTAAAGGCGGGCAGCGAGAACCCCCCGGCTTACTCGTTGAAGGGAGTGCGCGGGGGGCTCTCGTGAGGTTCGGTTGCTCAGATGGAGCGGACGCCGGTGGCTTGCGGCCCTTTGGGGCTCTGGCCGACCTCGAACTCGACTCTCTGGTTTTCTTCGAGGGTGCGGAAGCCCGAACCCTGGATCTCCGTGTAGTGGACAAACACGTCAGCGGAACCATCCTCGGGGGCGATGAAACCGAACCCCTTCTCCGCGTTGAACCACTTCACAGTTCCCTGTGGCATTTCTCGATTTTTCCTTCTCTTTTCTGTGCGGTACACCGTCTTCGGTGCCCGGGCCCGTTGAGACCGCCACCCGGTAAAGCCGCCGGACTCACTCCGGCCCAACCCTCGCAGGACGTGCGGTCGCAACGAAAGATCCTGCGAAGTATTACACGAACACAGAAGCCGCGACCGCCCATAGTCAACCATGTCCGTCGCTTCGGCGACAGCGCATAGTTCGTAATTGCGTCACGAAGCTGGTGAACAATTCAGTTGCGATACAGATACGACGGGGGCTCTGAGTGACTTTCGGCAGCGAATTGCTCGCCGCGGCGGTCGCCGGCGGCGAGCCGGGTGATAATCCGCTGCGCCACGTGGCCGAACTGCCCGCACGACCAGGCCAAACGCGGTCATGGCCGGCGTGGGCGCAGCCCGAGATGATCCGCGCGTTCACCGACCGTGGCATCGATCTGCCGTGGTCACATCAGCTCGCCGCTGCCGAGCTGGCTCACGCCGGCCGCCACGTCGTGGTGAGTACCGGGACGGCGTCGGGAAAATCACTGGCCTACCAGCTGCCCATCCTGCACGTGCTCGCGACCGACCCGCGGGCCCGGGTGTTGTACCTGTCACCGACCAAAGCGCTCGGGCACGACCAACTTCGTGCCGCGCACACGCTGATCGCTGCGATCCCGCGGCTGCGCGATGCAGCGCCGACGGCATACGACGGTGACAGCCCAGTCGAGGTGCGCCGGCTGGCACGAGAACAGTCACGGTGGTTGTTCTCCAATCCCGACATGGTGCACGTGTCGATGTTGCGTAATCACCCGCGCTGGGCGGTGTTCCTGCGCGAGCTGAAGTTCCTGGTGGTCGACGAATGCCACTATTACCGCGGTGTTTTCGGCTCGAACGTTGCGCTGGTGCTGCGCCGCCTGTTGCGCTTGTGCGCCCGCTATTCGGCTTCGGCAACCACACCGACGGTGATCTTCGCCAGCGCGACCACGGCGTCGCCCGGGGCGAGCGCCGCTGAGCTCATCGGTCAGCCGGTCGAGGAGGTCACCGAAGACGGCTCGCCGCGGGGTGCCCGAACGGTGGCGCTGTGGGAGCCCGCCCTACGGCCGGACCTGGTCGGTGAGAACGGCGCACCGGTGCGACGCTCCGCCGGAGCCGAGGCTGCTCGGGTGATGGCCGATCTGATCGCCGAGGGCGCACATACTCTGACATTCGTCCGCTCCCGGCGCGGCGCGGAACTGACCGCCCTCACCGCACGGGCGCGACTGCAGGACATCGAGCCGGGACTGGCCGAGAGAGTGGCTTCCTACCGGGCGGGATACCTGGCCGAGGACCGCACCACGCTGGAACACGCATTCTCCGAAGGCCGGTTACGCGGACTGGCTGCCACCAACGCGCTGGAGCTGGGTGTCGATATCGCCGGACTTGATGCGGTGGTCATCGCCGGTTTCCCGGGGACGGTCAGCTCGTTCTGGCAGCAGGCTGGCCGGTCCGGACGGCGCGGCCAGGGCTCGCTGGTGGTACTGGTCGCGCGCGACGATCCACTGGACACCTATCTGGTTCACCATCCCGCGGCGCTGTTGGACAAGCCGATCGAACGAGTTGTGATGGACCCGGCCAACCCTTACATCCTTGGACCGCACTTGCTCTGCGCCGCAACCGAACTGCCGCTCAAGCACACCGAGGTCCGCGCACTGAATGCTGAGCAGGTTGCCGCGACGCTGGTCGACGACGGCCTGTTGCGGCAACGGGCCGACAGATACTTTCCGGCTCCTGGGCTTGAACCGCACGCCGCGGTGGACGTGCGTGGATCTGTCGGTGGCCAGGTCGCCATCGTCGAAGCAGATACCGGTCGTCTGCTGGGCACCGCGGGCGCCAGCCAGGCGCCGGCATGTGTCCACACCGGCGCGGTATACCTGCATCAGGGCGACAGTTACGTGGTGGATTCGCTCGACGCCGGCGACGGAGTCGCCTTCGTACACGCCGAGGACCCCGGTTACTCGACGTTTGCGCGCGAACTCACCGACATCGCGCTCAGCGGTCGCGGTGAGCGAGCGCAGTTCGGTCCGGTCACATTGGGTCTGGTGCCGGTCACCGTCACCAGCCGGGTCGTCGGGTATCTTCGCCGTCGGCTCAGCGGCGAGGTGATCGACTTCGTTGATCTGGATATGCCGGCGCACACGCTGGCTACCACCGCGGTCATGTACACCATCACCCCGGAGGCGTTGTGCCGTAACGGCATCGATGCGCCGCGGATCCCCGGCGCGTTGCACGCCGCCGAGCATGCGGCGATCGGACTGCTGCCTTTGGTGGCCAGCTGCGACCGCGGTGACATCGGCGGGCTGTCTACCGCGGTCGGCCCCGATCCGGTCGCGCCACTTCCCAGTGTTTTCGTCTACGACGGATATCCGGGCGGCGCCGGGTTCGCCGAACGCGGCTTCCGCCAGGCACAAACGTGGTTGGCCGCCACCGCTGCCGCAATCGAGGCCTGTGAATGCCCGCACGGATGCCCCTCGTGCGTGCAGTCCCCCAAGTGCGGCAGCGGGAACGAACCGCTTGACAAGACCGGCGCAATCGGCGTGCTGCGCCTTGTCGTCGGTGAGCTGATGCCGCGTCTACCTTGACCCGTCGCCGAAGGCGACCGACCCCTCGACGGTCGCCTTCGTCTTGGTTCGGGCAGCACAGCCGGCACCGCTTCCCCCGCATAGCGCGCGACGCGGACATGCTCAACGTTGGACAAGACGCAACAAACGGTCGGACAGCGCGATCCGTTCCCAGCCCGACAAGCCCGAGAAGCCGGGGTGCTGTGGCGAAAATACCCGCTCAAAATGGCGTTGCGCAAGATGGCCGGCACAGTTCCGGTCGACTGGAAACACCGACGTACTCGCCGCACCGCGCGTCGATACCATGTGGCATGGCCTACGACTGGCTCCTCGTGGAGACGCTCGGCGACGATGCCGCCGTGGTAGCGCAGGGCTTCCAGCTGAAGAACCTCGTCCCGCTTGCTGCATTCCTGCGGCGCAATCCTCGTCTTGCCGCGATCCGCACGGCGATTACCGAGTCGGTGCAAACCGGTCAGAGCCTGACCAGCATCACACCCAAGAAAGATCGAGTGATCCGCACCGAGCCGGTGCGGATGTCTGACGGCCGCGTGCACGGCGTGCATGTGTGGAGCGGTCCTGCCGATGCTGAGCCACCCGAGCGGCCAGTACCGGGTGCGCTGATATGGGACTTCACGCTCGGTGCAGCGACGGACACCCGGGAGTCGCTGATCAACAACGGCGAAAACCCGGCCGTCGAGACCTCGCAGGACCGTGCGTTCGCCGAGATTTGGCCATCCCGTGTGCTCAAACCCGATGAAGGCAAAGTTCTTGCCCAGGTGATCAAGCCGGAACCTGGGCAGACGTTGTGCACTGCCTGGGACGCCAGCGACTGGCGAGGCAAGCCGATCACCGTCGGATTCGTCGCGCGTCACGGCCTCGAACCCGGGAGCGACGGGCGCGACCACCTCGTGGCCCGGGGCATGAACTGGCGTGTCGAGCGGGAGAGCGCCACGGCGCCGATCGATTCGCTCGCGCAGCAGATACTCAGCGGACTGGCACAGAAAGGAGTTCACCGTGCCGTCTTCGACCTGAAGAGCTGGACCCTACTGAAATGGCTCGACGAGCCGTGTCCTTTCTACGATTGGCGCCGCAGCGCGGCGGGCTCACCGCGGGTACACCCCGATGACGAACCGTCGATGTTCTCCATGACGACGGAGTTCGCGCACGGGTCCACTTCACGCGTGTTGCGCTTGCCCGGCTTCGGCGGCACCTGGGTCCCGGTGCATGTGACAGTGAGCCGGGTCAAACTGGCCGAGCAGACGTTCGCCGGGCTCATCTCCCTGCGGTTGCCGACCGCGCGGGAAGTCGCCGACGCGGCACTGCCGGCGACCGACAACCGCTAAGCCGGTCCCGCCCGGGCGGCTGCTCGCGCGGCGCCGGGTCCGATGAACGGCAACGACACTTGCACATTGACCACCACATCGAGGCCGTGCACCGTGCAGTCGGCACGGTCGGCGCGCATTCGGCGGATCAGCTGTGTCGCTACCGCGCAGGCGGCGTCGGGTCCGGCGGGCAGCCGGGCGGCTGCGGCCAATGCGGCGAGGTCGGCGGCCGCCTGCGCACGATGCCGGGCCGCCACGGCCGATCCGATGCGGACGCCGCCAACCGTGACGGTCAGTAGGACGATGACCATTGCGGCCGCGACAATGGTGGCCGAGCCGCATTCACCGAGTGGACTCAACGGCCGAAACACTTTCGGCCGCAATGTGAACCGTGGGCAGCAGGTTGGACCGCGCCGTGACGGTCGCCACGACGAAATCGCCGTCGCGGCCCAGGTGCACCTGTGCTCCCCCGGGCGCGAGGCGGCGTGCGACGTCGACGGCCGAACGCTCGTCGCCCCGTGCGGCCAGCCGTGCGGCCTCCCGGGCAGCATCGATGCAGCGCACCTGCATCGCCACGGCGGTGACACCTGCCATGCAGAACAGCAGCACGGCCACCAGTGCGGCGATACCCAACGCGGCCTCGACCGTGCTGGCGCCGGCGCTCGAGCCGGCACGGTCGGCTAAGCCTTGGTGTTCAACGCACGGCTGATGATGTTGCTCAGCGCTGAGACGATGGAATCGCCGGTGACCACGGTATAGAGAATCGCGCCGAAGGCCGCGGCCGCGATAGTGCCGATGGCGTACTCGACCGTCGACATCCCGGTCTCGTCGACAACGAGCGTTGCCATACGCGCGTTCAGCACACGAATCAGGTTGCGCATCAGTAGTTTTTCCTCCTCCATCAACCCAAGCTGGGTTATCCGCGGGCGCTCCGCGAAGTTTGTTCGCAGCATCGGGCGCGCTCACAGCACACCCGACTGCAAGACTTCGCCGGCCAGACCGGCCACCACCGGGATGATGCCCAGGCAGACGAACGCCGGTAGGAAGCACAGGCCCAAGGGGCCGGCGATCAGTACCGCGGCGCGCTCGGCGGTCGCGTCGGCGGCGTGTGCGGCGTCGCGGCGCGACTGTGCGGCAAGCTCGGCGACACCATCGGCCAGCGCCGCACCCGAGGACGCCGAGCGCCGCGCCAACCGGAGCAGCGCATCGGTCGCCGGGTCGATCGAAGCGCCCGGCGGCGACCATGCGGTAGCCGGGTCAGCACCGAGTTTGAGCAAATCAGCGGCCCGACACAGCACCGCGGCCAGCCGCGACGGCGCCGACGGGGCCGTCGCCAATGCGGCGGCGGACACCGCCATACCCGCCGTCAAGCACACCGCCAGCACGTCCAGACTCGACGCCATCGCGAGCGGATCGTAGCCACGTCCCGGCCGGTGCCGCCGCCGCGCCGCCCGGACCGCTTTCCCCGCGCGGGTTCGCGCCGTCGACGGACCTGCACCGGCCAACAGTGCAGCGGCCAGCAACACCGCCGCTGTACTCATTGCCGCATCACCCGATCGGCGATCCGGTCCGACCACAGCAGCCCGCCGCACGCCAGCGCCGTCCCGACCGCTAGAGAGAACCCGCCTGCCTGGCTGCCGAGCAGGAACCGCAACGGTTGGGCTTCGATCAGCTCGCCCAGCAACACTCCGAGCACCGGCAGACCCGCGAGGATTGTCGCCGTTGCCCGTGCACCGGCCAACTTTGACGTCACTCGCGCCGAAAAGCATTGCCGCTCGGCGATGTCGGATTGAGCGGCGCGCATCAAGGTTGACATGCCCAGCCCGTGTTCTGCGGCCAGTTGCCAACACACCGCGAGCCGATCCCAGTAGCCGGGCGCGGCCGACGACTTGCCCGCGCTGCGCAGTCCGGCCGGAACGTCGGCGCCAAGCCGGGCACGTGCGGCGACCGCGCGGAAGGCCGCCGCTACCGAGCCGGCTGTCTCGTCGGCGGCGACCGAAAACGCCCTTACCGGGTGCGCGCCGACTCGCAGCTCGCCGACGAGCACTTCCACCGCTGCTTGCAACGATTGCCCCTCTGCCAGAACGAGCTTGCTGTGCCGGCGCCGGCGGTGACGGAGTGCGGTGGTAATGACGACGATTGCCACAGCGAGACCGACCGGAACCGACAGCAGCACCGCAACGACGATCCCGGTGCAACCCACGGTCCACCCGAAGAAGGTGAGTGGCATACGTCGGCGAACAGGACCGCCGAGCCAAAGCCGACGGCGCGGCGATGACGGTAGGACCGCGACCGCCAGCGCTAACGCCAGCGACCCGGCAGCCGAGCCGTTCACTGCACTGTCCGATCTCGAATCAACCGGCGCAGGTCGGCGGCCTGGTCGGTGAGTCCCTGCTCGACATGCCACACCCGCGCGGCGCTGACCCGTCCGCTTTCGTTCTGGCGGAGCACCGCGATTTCGCTGAGCCGGCGCTGACCCGCCCGACCCCGAGATACGTGCAGCAGCACCTGAACGGCGGCGGCCAGCTGACTGTGCAAGGCGGCTCGGTCGAGGCCGCCCAGTGCGCCCAGTGCCTCCAACCGAGCGGGGACCTCACCCGGGTTGTTGGCGTGCACCGTGCCGGCGCCGCCCTCATGGCCGGTGTTGAGCGCCGCCAGCAGGTCAACCACCTCAGCCCCTCTGACCTCGCCGACCACGATCCGGTCGGGTCGCATCCGCAGGGCCTGCCGAACGAGTTGACGTACGGTCACCTCGCCAACTCCTTCGACGTTGGCGCACCGCGCCACCAGTTTGACCACATGTGGATGCGCGGGCGCCAGCTCGGCGGCGTCCTCCACACACACGATGCGTTCCTGTGCCGGCACCGCGCCCAACATCGCCGCCAGAAGCGTGGTCTTGCCGGCGCCGGTGCCACCGGACACCAAGAACGCCAGCCGGGCGGCGATCAGGTCGTCGAGCAGGTCGGCCGCCTGCGGCGCAATCGCGCCCGCCGCCGTGAGCGCCGCCAAGCCTTGAGTGGCAGGACGCAGCACTCGCAGTGACAGGCAGGTACCACCGACCGCGACCGGCGCGAGCACAGCATGCAGCCGAACAGCGAAGCATCCGTTGCCGATTCCGGTCAGCTGCCCGTCGACCCAGGGCTGGGCGTCGTCGAGACGCCGACCGGCGGCCAGCGCCAGCCGCTGCGCCAGACGCCGCACCGCGGCATCATCGGGGAACCGAATCGGACTGCGCCGCAGCCCATTGCCGTCATCGACCCAAACCGCGTCCGGCGCGGTGACCAGCACATCGGTAGTGTCGTCGGCGCACAGCAGCGGCTCGAGGATTCCCGCGCCGGTCAGCTCGGTCTGTAGCACCCGGAGGTTTGCCAACACCTCGGTGTCGCCGAGCACTCCACCGGACTCCGCGCGGATCGCGGCGGCTACCACGTTCGGTCGCAGGGGCGCTGGTTCGACGGCCAACCGTTCCCGTACCCGCTCGACCAGCGACCCGCTCACGCCGCTCTGCCTTGCGATGTCGTGGCCCGCGCCGAGACTATCGCCAATACCCGTCGCGCCGCGGACGCGAGGGCCGAGGTCCGCCGCAGCCGCAGGCCGCCGTGCTCGAGTTGTTCGCTGATCCGTGGTTCGGCTCGCATCACGGCGAGCAGCGGTATGCCGGCGATTTCAGCGACTTCCGCGGCGCGCAGACCTCCCGGTGCCGGCCCCCGCACGGCTACTCCGATGTTCGGGTTGATGGCGGACAGCACCGGCGCGATAGTTGCGGCGGCAGCGCACGCCCGCACATCGCATGGACTGACCACGACGACCAGATCGGCGGTGTCCAAGGCTGTTTGAGTGGCGTCGGTGAGGCGGCGCGGAAGGTCGCAGATCACCGTCGCGCCGCCGCGGCGGCCGGCGTCGATGACGGCATCTACCGGTTGCGGGTCCAGCTCGTACCCTTTTCGGGTGCCCGAGAGAATACTGGCGTCCCGGTAGCGCGGGAGCGCCTCGCGCACTGCCGTCCAGTTCAGCCGTCCGCCTTGCAGGGCCAGATCGGGCCACCGCAGCCCTGTTGTGGTCTCGCGGCCCAGCAAGAGATCGATGCCGCCACCCCAGGGGTCGAGGTCGACCAGAAGTGCGTCGGTTGCGGTGTGCGCCAGAGCGGCTGCGAACAGCGACGCTCCGGCCCCGCCCCGGCCACCGATCACGGCGACGACTTCGCCGCGACGGCCGCCGTCGCGGGCGGATTCGGCGGCGTCGGCCAGCTCGCGAACGAGCTCGCGCTCTTGGGCGGGCATGGTCAGGACGTGCTGAGCGCCGACAGCGATCGCCGCAGCCCACGTCGTGGTCAAGGGCAGGGTCGCCGTGACCAACACGACATGGCTCCGGCGCGGCAGTGTCGCCGACCCACATCGGCTCGCCGCAGCCTCATCGAGCACTACAGCCGCCGCCGCACACCATGTTTTCCGGCTCACCGACGCTTCTGGCGTCGACCCGGAGGCGGCGTGCACCACCCGCAACCCGACCGCCGCGGCGACCCGATCCAGCTCGTCGCGTAATTCGGTTTCGCCCAGGATGGCCAGCACCCCGGAGGTGCCGGCGATGGCCGCGCGGGAGGTTGCGCCGCGAACAGAAGTCACCGCTCGACCGTGCCCGGACGGTGCTGCCCCGCACCAGTGCTTTATTGCCGTTTTGGGGATAAGACGACAACTGTGCACAACTGTTCACAGCGAACACCACTGTGAGTTTCGCAAACGCTATTTGGGCAATGTGGTGCCAGCGAGATAGAAGCGTTTATTGATGCGGAATACGACTGCAGAAAAGGGACGACCCCCGCCAGGGGGGGAGGAGGCGAGGGTCGTCGTATATCAGCCCCGGGGGGTCGGGCTGATATACCCTCGGCCTAAGCCGAGTACTGCTTACTATACACACGACAGGAGTCTTGGGCGCAAGGGATGCTCGCAAGAGAATGCAGAACATTCGGCGAAATTTGAGTCGAATGGCAGGGGCGACGGATCTCACTTGTCCGGACCTGAGCAGCGGTTCTCAAGACCACGGCGCGAGCGGTGCGGCCACCGCCTTATGCTGAGCCGGTGACCGTCTCCCCCTCGGCCGAGCCGCAGCAGACGCCACCCCCCGCGGAAACCGGCACTGGCCCGGCCGCCCGTACCGCCGCCTTTTTTGATCTCGATAAGACAGTTATCGCGAAATCGAGCACGCTGGCCTTCAGCAAACCATTTTTTGATCAAGGACTGCTGACTCGTCGCTCGGTGCTGAAGTCCAGTTACGCCCAATTTCTGTTCACGCTGTCCGGCGCGGATCACGATCAGATGGACCGGATGCGCACTCATCTGACGAACATGTGCAGTGGCTGGGATGTGGAGCAGGTCAAGTCGATCGTCAACGAGACGCTGCACGACATCGTCACGCCGCTGGTCTTCGCCGAGGCTGCGGACTTGATCGCCGGCCACAAGCTGTGCGGCCGCGACGTCGTGGTGGTATCGGCTTCTGGTGAAGAGATCGTCGCGCCGATCGCGCGGGCGCTGGGTGCGACCCACGCAATGGCAACCCGGATGGTCGTTGCCGACGGCAAGTACACCGGCGAGGTTGCCTTCTACTGCTACGGCGAAGGAAAGGTACAGGCGATCCGGGAGCTGGCGGCTCGGGAAGACTATCCGCTCGACCACTGCTATGCGTACTCGGATTCCATCACCGATCTGCCGATGTTGCAGACCGTCGGTCACCCTGCCGTCGTCAACCCCGACCGCGCGCTGCGTAAGGAAGCCACCGCTCGCGGCTGGCCGATATTGACGTTTTCCCGTCCGGTTTCGCTGCGCGACCGTATCCCCGCTCCTTCGAGCGCCGCTGTGGCCACCACGGCCGCCGTGGGCGTCAGCGCACTTGCGGCCGGAGCGCTCACCTACTCACTGCTGCGTCGCTTCGCGTTCTGACGTCCGCCCCGCCAGCAAACCCGTCACCGGCAATCGGCGGGAAAGCGGCAGAATTGGGCCTTGCTGTGATCAGGGTCACGTAGTACAAAGGAGTCACGGAAGCCCGGTGAGGCCAAGATCGGTCCGGAAGAGAAGGTTCGATCTCCCGACCCGGGCAGCCCAGCACGGTACCCGGCACCCACGCGGAGCTACAGCCGCTACAAAGGCAGAAGTGTTGCGGGCCTGCGTAATTGCGAGGAGCGGACGGTCTCGACGGCCCTTTGGGTGGGGCAGCAGCCGGAAGCGTCGCAACATCGCCGAGGCCACCCACGCAGCCCCTGAGTTGCACGCTTGGTAACCGGGTTCCGTGCTAGCGGGCGGCGGGCCGAAATCTTCGGACCGTCGCCCGCTTTACATCGCCCAACGGCTGTCGGGTCAACGTCAAGACCCGCAGCTGGCTAATGCCCCGGTAGTGCCTCGGCGATCGCCGACGCCTCCTGCGCACCAACCTTCATGGCCCGACAACACAACCTCAACCATGCTGCGATGCCGTCCGGTGTGCCGGCGGCGAAGCCCCGCATGGCGTCCCGATAGTCCGCGGCGCGGCGCATCCAATACACCTCCGGGACGCCCAGGCCGTGCGGGTCGAGCCCACTAGCGATTGTCACCAGTCGCGACACCGCACGCGCGACCACGCCGTCCGCGCTGCCAAACGGGGTCAGCGCCAGGAGCTCGCCGTGTGCGACAGCCGCCATCACCGGTGCCGGAGCAGCTGTGCCGCCGGTCACCAGCGCGGCGAGCAACTCCAGCCGGGGACCAACCTCGGGGTCGGGGCGCGGCCGGCCCAACCGGTCGTCGTCGACCTGGCCGGCTGCCGCCAACGTATGCAGCCGTGCCAGCGCCTGCAGGGGCGCCCGCTGCCATACCCCCACCAGGCTTGTCGCCCCGCCTTCCAGCGCCTGCGACACGCGCAGCGCGCCGGTGAATATCGGGTCGCCGGCCGCACCGGATCCGCCGTCGAGCACCGATGACGCCCGCGCCGCGCGCAGCGCCGCCTCCGCGGCCGTCACCGGCCAGCCACGCAAGTTGGCCCGATGCCGGTGGGCTCTACCCAAGGCGTCGCGGGCCTGCTCGCCGGCGGCGGCTACCCCGGGGAGCTCGGCCAGCGCAGCCAACGGGTCCGGGTGCACAGCTGCCAACCTATCCCCGGCGCTCACCAGGATCTGACTACGCTCAGCACGTGACCGAAACGCCTGCCCCGGCGCCCTCGTCGTATCCGCCGCCCGCCGAGTTCGCCGAGCAAGCCAATGCCACCGCCGAGCTTTACCGCGAGGCGGACGAAGACCGGCTGGCGTTCTGGGAGAGACAGGCCGGCCGGCTCTCGTGGGCCGCGCCGTTTTCCGAGGTGCTGGACTGGTCAGGAGCGCCCTTCGCCAAATGGTTCGTCGGCGGGGCGCTGAACGTCGCCTACAACTGTGTGGACCGCCATGTCGAAGCGGGCCACGGTGATCGGGTCGCGATCCGTTGGGAGGGAGCGCCGCTCGACGACGAGCTCACCCTGACGTACTCAGATCTGCAAGTCCAGGTGTGCAAAGCCGCCAACGCGCTGGCGAACCTGGGACTCGCCCCCGGTGACCGGGTGGCGATCTACCTGCCGATGATTCCGCAGGCTGTGGTGGCGATGCTGGCCTGCGCGCGGCTTGGCGTCCTGCACAGCGTCGTGTTCGCCGGGTTCACTGCCACCGCACTGCGGGCCCGGATCGACGACGCCCAGGCCCGGATCTTGATCACCGCCGACGGCCAGTTCCGGCGCGGCAAGGCGGTATCGCTGAAGGAACCGGCGGACCAGGCGGTCCAACCGGACGCGGACGGCAACACCCCCGTCGAGCACGTCCTGGTGGTCCGGCGCACCGGCGTCGACGTGCCGTGGACCGACGGACGCGACCTGTGGTGGCACGACGTCGTCGATTCGGCGCCGGCCGAGCACACCCCCGAGGCGTTCGACGCCGAGCACCCGCTGTTCCTGCTGTACACATCCGGCACTACCGGCAAGCCTAAAGGCATCATGCACACCAGCGGCGGCTATCTGACCCAAGCCTCGTACACCCACTACTCGGTCTTCGACGTCAAGCCCGACACCGACGTGTTCTGGTGCACCGCCGACATCGGCTGGGTGACCGGCCACACCTACAGCGTCTACGGCCCGCTGTCCAATGGCGTCACCCAGGTCATCTACGAAGGCACACCCGAGTCGCCGAATAAGCACCGCCACTTCGAGATCATCGAAAAGCACGGCGTGACAACCTATTACGCCGCACCAACACTGATCCGGACGTTCATGAAGTGGGGACGTCAAATCCCGGACGCCCATGACCTTTCCAGCCTGCGGCTGCTGGGAACGGTCGGCGAGCCGATCAATCCCGAAGCATGGCGCTGGTACCGCGACGCCATGGGCGCCGGTCGGCTTCCGGTGGTCGATACCTGGTGGCAGACCGAGACCGGCGCTGCGATGATCTCGCCGCTGCCCGGGGTGACCGCGGCCAAACCGGGCTCGGCCATGGCGCCGCTGCCGGGGATCTCCGCGAGGATCGTCGACGATCACGGCAACCAACTCGAGCCCGGGCCCGACGAAGGTGAGCACGTCTCCGGTTACCTCGTCATCGACCAGCCGTGGCCGGCGATGCTGCGGGGCATCTGGGGTGACCCGGAGCGGTATCGCCAGACGTACTGGTCGAAGTTCGCACAGCACGGGTGGTACTTCGCCGGCGACAGCGCCCGCTACGACGCCGACGGCGCCATCTGGGTGGTTGGCCGCATCGACGATGTGATGAACGTGTCCGGCCATCGAATCTCCACAGCCGAGGTGGAGTCGGCGCTGGTCGGCCACTCCGGCGTGGCCGAGGCAGCAGTGGTGGGGGCCAGCGACGACACCACCGGGCAGGCAATTTGTGCGTTCGTCGTCTTGCAGGCCGACCATGCCGACACCGTCGATGACGAGATCCTCGACGAATTGCGCACCGAGGTGGCCCGGGTCATCTCGCCGATCGCACGGCCACGGGAAGTGCATGTGGTGCCCGAGCTGCCGAAGACCCGCAGCGGCAAGATCATGCGCCGGCTGCTGCGTGACATCGCCAACGACCGCGATCTCGGCGACACCTCGACACTGCTCGATCCGAGCGTGTTCGACGCGATTCGTGCCGGAAGGTAACCGACCCGTCCGTTAGGCCGGAACCGGAACGAACCCCGCCCCGGGACGATTCTTCGCGGCGACGTCGGCCAGCACCGCATTGATCGACACCACCACCGCGGGCGTATGCAGCGGGATGTATTTGATGACACAGGCCGGGAGGTTGTCGCTGAACGCACCGTGGATCATCCCGACCAGAAGGTTGTTGACGGTGACCGGTCCGCCCGAATCACCGGGCTGGCCGCATACCTGCATGACGATCGTGCCCGGATCTTGCCCCGGACCCCAGGTCACGCCGCACGAGTTACCAGTGGTTCGGCCCTGCTTACAGGCGACATTGCCGAAGGCCGGATCCGGGCCGATCCCGTTGATCACAAAGCCGCCGAAGTTGGCTACTGGTGCCACTTTGGCCGGATCGAACCGGATGACCGCATAGTCGAGAACGTCGTTGCCGGCCACCATGGTGCCGACCGGACCGCGAGCTTGCTCGCCCTCGGCCGAGACTTGAGCGCCCGGTCCGCCGCAATGTGCCGACGTGAAGCCGATGAGCTGGCCGGTGTCGTCGGTGCCAATCGTCGTCAACGTGCAGAACGTGTCGTCACCGATGACGATGGGCGCGCCCCCGCCGAGCGGAAGCTTGTCGTCACCTGACGCGGTTGATCCCGGCAGACCAACCCAGACCAGGAGTACGGTAACCGCCGCCGCCAGACACCGGTAAGCGGTCGCCAATTCAGCGCTCCTGTCGACGAGCTCGAAGTGTGAGCACGGTGAACTGCGTGGAGTCTACGGGACTGGCGCGTTCGTCAGGTCGATCAGCGCTTCCTCGCCTGGCCTCGTCTGACCGCGAAGCCCATGGCAACATGAACCGCGACGACATTGAACCGGGAGGCACCGTTCGTGAGCAAGGCTGACCGTAAGAACACATCCGGGGGCGGCAGCCGCGACGGGGTGCCCAGTACGCTGACCAGCATCCCGCTGACCGATCCGCACGCCCTGCCGGTCGAGCCGTCGCTGGGCGATCTGGTCAAAGATGCGACAGCTCAAATGTCGACGCTGGTCCGCGCCGAGGTCGAACTGGCTCGCGCCGAGATCACCCGCGACGTCAAGAAGGGCCTGACCGGGAGCATCTACTTCGTCTCAGCGCTGGTGCTGCTGTTCTACTCCACCTTCTTCTTCTTCTTTTTCCTCGCTGAACTGCTCCACACCTGGATCTGGCGGTGGGTGGCCTATCTGATCGTCTTCGGCATCATGATCGTCGTCACCGCGGTGCTGGCATTGCTCGGTTACCTCAAGGTGCGCCGCATCCGAGGGCCGCGCCAGACGATCGAATCTGTCAAGGAGACCCGCACCGCACTCACACCCGGACAGGACAAGTCCAGCCAGCAGGCGCTCACCTCCTCCCGCGGGGGGAGCCCTGCCGATCCGTCGGGTTGGTAGATGGCGCCACCGGACCCGTCGGTGACCCGCATCGGCGGGGCATGGCGGCATCTGGACGTTCACGCCAACGGCATTCGATTCCATGTCGTTGAAGCACTGCCGACCGGCCAGGACGCGGCTACACCGCGGGTAGCGCGACCACTGGTCGTGCTGTTGCACGGTTTCGCCTCGTTCTGGTGGTCCTGGCGCCACCAGCTGCGTGGGCTCGCCGGAGCCCGGGTGGTCGCGGTGGACCTGCGCGGCTACGGCGGCAGCGACAAGCCGCCCCGGGGCTATGACGGCTGGACGCTCGCCGGGGACACCGCCGGGTTGATCCGCGCGCTGGGGCACTCCTCGGCGACGCTGGTGGGTCACGCTGACGGTGGTCTGGTCTGCTGGGCCACCGCTGTGCTGCACCCGAGACTGGTGCGGGCCATTGCAGTGGTCAGCTCACCGCATCCGGCGGCCCTGCGCAAATCGGCGCTGACGCGCCGCGAGCAGGCCCGCGCGCTGTTGCCGTCGTTGCTGCGATACCAGGTCCCGATATGGCCCGAACGGTTACTGACCAGATCCGACGCCGACGAGTTGGAACGCCTGGTGAGAAGCCGTGCTTGTGCGAAATGGGTTGCCTCCGAAGACTTTTCCGAAAGTATCGGCCACCTACGGCAGGCCATCCAGATTCCCTCGGCGGCGCACTCGGCGCTGGAGTATCAGCGTTGGGCGGTGCGCAGCCAGCTGCGCGACGAGGGCCGCCGGTTCATGCGGTCGATGAAACAACAGGCCGGAATCCCGATATTGCACTTACGCGGCGATGCCGATCCCTACGTGCTCGCCGATCCGGTCGAGCGCACCCAGCGCTACGCCCCGCACGGTCGCTACATATCGGTCGCCGGGGCCGGCCACTTCAGCCACGAAGAGGCGCCCGAGCAGGTCAACGGCCACCTGATGCGATTTCTCGATCAGGTGCACGGCCCACGGCTCAACTGACACATGCCCCGGTGGCGACCCGCTGCGTGTCGCCGATTTGGCTGAGCTGACCGGACACCTCTTTGGCGGTCAACACGAAGCCGGTGTCGTTGTCGTCGACGGCTGCGCCGAACACCACACCGAGCACCCGACCGTTGAGGTCGATCATCGGGCCACCGGAGTTGCCTTGTTCCACCGTCGCCCGAACGGTGTACACCTCGCGGTTGACAGTCGTATTCCGGTAGATGTCTGGGCCGCTGAGCTGGATGGTTTCCCGGACCCTGGCCGGCGTTGCCACGAAGTCACCGCCGCCCGGGTAACCCATGACGATCGCATCGGTACCGGTCTTGGCCGACTCGTCGGCGAACCCCAGCGGCTGGGCGGGCAAGTTGGGAGCCGCCAGGATCGCGATATCCACCGAAGGGTCGTAGGACACCACGGTGGCGTCATAGGGAGTGCCGTTGACCGCCACGGTGACGGTGTCAGCGCCGGCCACCACGTGAGCGTTCGTCATGACGCGGTCCGGTGAAAGCACAAAGCCGCTGCCTTCCAGCACCTTCTGACAGCCTGGGGCGATGGCGTGCACTTTGACCACACTGGCCTGGGTGGCCGCGACGACGGGGCTGTTGGCCAGCGCGGTGTCCGGTGTCGCGACGGCGACCACGGGCGTGCGGCTGAATGGCTCCAGTACCGCCGGCAGACCCGAGGTGTTCAGCAGCGCCGACAGCCGGCGTGGCACCGTCTTGAGCCAGCTCGGCGCCATGTCGTTGACTTGCGCCAGCACCCGTGAACCTCGTACCGCCGAGGCCAGCGCGGGTTGGTCCTTTGATGCGGTCAGCGGTGTCGCCAAGAGCCACGCCGCGGTCAGCACCACCACCAGTTGCAGTGCCACTCCGATCATCGAGTCGAAAAAGCGCAGCGAGTCGCTGCGGATCGCGCTACGCACCGCCCGGCCCAGCACCACACCGGCGACCTCGCCGACGACCACCAGCGCCAGAATCAAAAACAGCGCGGCGAACAGCTTGGCGCGCGGAGCGGTGATGTGCTCGACGAGATGCGGTGCCAGCAGCACACCGGCGACCGCGCCGAGCAGCACACCGATGAACGACAACAGCGAGCCCAGCGCCCCTGATCGCCAACCCGAGATCGCCGCGATGAACGCCACCGCCAGGACGACGATATCCAGCCACTGAGACGACGTCATCGCGTAGCCCCGCCCTCATCGTCGACGAAGCCGACCAGTGCCATCGCGTCATCGAGCTCACGAACGTCGGTGGTGTCCCAGGGCACCGCCCAGCCGGCGACGTCCAGCATCGCCGAGATCACTTGGCCGGTGAATCCCCACACCAGCATTTCGTTCAACAGAAATGCCGGTCCGGCGAAGCGCCGGGCCAAGGTACGGCGAGAGACCATCAGCCGGTTGGCCGGGTTGATGAAGGCACGCACCGGAACGCGAGCGACAATCGCGGCTTCAGCTTCGTTGACGACGGCGACCGGGCCGGGATCGGGTGAGTAGGCCAGCACAGGGACCACGTGAAAACCCGACGGCGGTATGAAGATTCGCTCCAGCGTCGCCAACGGGCACAGCCGCTTGGTATCGATACCGGTCTCCTCGCGCGCCTCCCGCAGCGCGGTCGCCACCGGTCCGTCGTCATCGGGATCGGAAGCGCCCCCGGGAAATGCCGCCTGGCCGGCGTGGTGCCGCAAGGTCGAGGCCCGCACCGTCAACAGCAGATCGGCCTCGTCGGGAACGACGCCGGGCTGGGGGCAATGTTGCGGGCCGGAGAACAACACCAGTACCGCCGCGTCACGTCCGCCGCCGCGCAGCGCCGCCGTCGCCTTGGCAGCGGTTTCCATCGCCAGCACATCGGCCGGCACCCGGCGCCGAACCGCCGCGGGAATCCGGCCGAGGTTGTCGATGAGCGGACGCAGCCAGCCAGGGACGACGTCAGGCGTCAGCGGGACTGCCCCACCCGAGCGGGCGGTACCCCCTGCGCTCAACGGCTCCTCCTCGCCCTCATCGCGTCAGGTCCCCGACCGCGGCGCTGATCTCGTCGGCGTCGCCGAAGGGTCGTGGCAGGACCTGCGCAACGCTACCGTCCGACCGCAAGACCACTGTGGCGGGTATCGCGTTGGGAATCCGCAACGCCGCGGCGATCCGGCGACGCCCGTCCTGCAGCGTCGGCAACCGGACACCGAGCTCTGCCAGCCGCAGCAGACCGGCCGTCTCGTTCTCGTCCTGGTGCACCGTCAGCACCAGCACGGCCGGGCCGACCCGTCGCTGATACTCGGCCATTGCCGGTAGCTCGGCGGTGCAGGGTGCACACCAATACGCCCAAAGGTCCAGCACCACGCGCCGCCCCGCCAACGCGCGCGCGACGTCGACCACCGACCCGTCGGCCGCGCATTCCACCGTGACACCGCGTAGCGCGTCGCTCGCCGGGGAAGTGCCGGGTTCGGTCGCGCCGGTAGGGCACGACGCCAGCTCGGCACGTTGCCGGGGACCGGCCAGCGCCGCAGGGGTGTCGGCATCGCGATGCTCGCGTCCGGCACGTCCGCCGGACTCGGCCGGCATCCCGCGATCGGCCGACATGTGGTGCAGCTGGACTGCCAGCGCCACGATGAGCAGAGCAACCACCGTCACAATCGCCGCTGTCCAGCGGGTGGTGCGATGCGTCGACGCGGTCAAAGCCCGGCCAGCGCGAGCAGATGCTCGGTTTCGGGGCCTTTGACCAAAGCCGCGGCGACCAACGGTTCGGTGGGGCCGGTGCCGAACGACGGGCAGTCTTTTGCCAGGACGCAGACGCCGCACGCCGGTTTACGCGCGTGGCATACCCGACGACCGTGGAAGATCACCCGGTGACTCAGCAGTGTCCACTCGCTGCGCTCGATCAGTTCACCGACGGCGTGCTCGACCTTGACCGGATCCTCCTCGGCGGTCCAGCGCCACCGCCGCACCAGCCGCCCGAAATGGGTGTCGACGGTAATGCCCGGAACATCGAACGCGTTCCCGAGAATGACGTTGGCTGTTTTACGCCCGACTCCGGGGAGCGATACCAACTCTTCCATCGTCGCCGGCACCTCACCATCGAACCGCTCGAGCAGAGCCTGTCCAAGGCGGATCAGGGCGGCCGCCTTGTTGCGGTAGAAGCCGGTCGGGCGCACCAGGTTCTCGAGTTCTTCGCGGTCGGCTTGCGCGTAGTCCTGCGCGGTGCGGTAGCGGGCGAATAGAGCCGGCGTCGTGAGGTTGACGCCCTTGTCAGTGCTTTGCGCCGACAGGATGGTCGCCACCGTGAGTTCGAGCGGATTGGTGAAATCCAGTTCGCAGTAGACATGCGGAAAAGCTTGCGCAAGTGTTCGATTCATTCGACGGGCCCGTCGTACCAAGCCGTTACGGGTTTCTGAGGACCAGCTCTTGGCCGCCGAAGGCTTACCCGCTATCACTTGAGACAGCGTAGGTGATCGTGATCGCGCTGAGACCTTCGGCGTGTTTACTGCTGCTTGTGTCGTGGTTGGTCGTGGCCTTGGTCCCGGCTTTGCTGATGCTGGTCACCTTTGGACTGAGCCGGCTGGAAACGCTTATGGTCCCCGACACCGTCACCGCAAGCGATGTCGCCCAGTTCCTCATGCAGGCTGAGGCGGTGGATGTGCGCACCCTGGCGCGTGCCGGGATGCCGGAGGCGCTGAACCATATGCAACGCCGACAAACGGAGCGGATCCTCGATGCGACCGCGCCCAAAGCCGGCGCCAAGCACCAGGCGGATCCGTTCGTCCGGGTTGCTTTCGCCCCTACCAATGCACCCGGCGTATCGACCGAACGGCATAAGCATTCCCGGGCGAATCCAGAATTTACGACGACTCGGCGGATCAATCCTGTGTAGCGTTGGCTCGTCGAGCCAACCACTTACCGACAGAGCCGCGCGATCACAGTTTGTCAAGAGCTAAGGGGCAACGTGGACGAGATCCTGGCAAGGGCCGGAATCTTCCAGGGGGTTGAACCAAGCGCCGTCGCCGCGCTGACCAAGCAGCTGCAGCCCGTCGATTTCCCGCGCGGGCACACGGTTTTCGCCGAAGGAGAGCCCGGCGACCGGCTGTACATCATCATCACCGGAAAGGTCAAGATCGGCCGTCGCTCGCCGGATGGGCGAGAGAACCTGCTGACCATCATGGGCCCGTCGGACATGTTCGGCGAGCTGTCGATCTTCGATCCCGGACCGCGTACCTCCAGCGCTACCACCATCACCGAGGTGCGGGCCGTATCGATGGACCGCGATGCGCTTCGGGCATGGATCGGCGATCGGCCCGAGATCGCCGAGCAGCTGCTGAGGGTGTTGGCCCGCCGGCTACGGCGCACCAACAACAACCTGGCGGATCTGATCTTCACCGATGTCCCCGGCCGGGTCGCCAAGCAGCTATTGCAGCTGGCCCAGCGATTCGGCACCCAAGAGGGCGGTGCGATGCGGGTCACCCACGACCTCACTCAGGAGGAGATCGCCCAGCTGGTCGGCGCGTCGCGGGAAACGGTGAACAAAGCGCTGGCTGATTTCGCGCACCGGGGCTGGATCCGCTTGGAGGGTAAAAGCGTGCTGATCTCCGACTCCGAAAGGCTGGCAAGGCGCGCGAGGTAGTCGTGGGCGGTCATTGCCGCAAGTAATCCAGCTGCGCTTGCACTGACCATTCGGCGACGTCCCACAGCTTTTCATCGACGTCGGTGTAAACGTGCTCGACGATCTGCCGGGCGCTGACGTCGTCCCCCAGCTCGGCCAGCGCGAAGCGGACCTGGTCCAGCCGCTGTTCGCGGTGCGCAAGGTATTCGGAGGCGACGGCGGCCAAGTCCGGCAGCTCCGGTCCGTGCCCGGGCAGCACGGTCCGCCGGCCCAATCCGCGCAGCCGCTGCAGCGACGCCAGGTAATCGGCCAGGCTGCCGTCCTCGCTGTCGATGACGGTGGTTCCCCGGCCCAGCACGGTGTCGGCGGTCAAGACGGCATCGTCGAGCACGAACGACAGCGAATCGCTGGTATGCCCGGGGGTGGCCAGAACAGAAATAGTCAGTCCGGCTGCCTCGACCACTTCGCCGTCGCGCAGTTCGGCACTCAAACCGCGCAGGAAACCCGAGCCGGCCGATCGCACCGGCGCACCGGTCAGCTCGACCAGCTTGTCGATGCCGTCGGTGTGGTCGCCGTGCCGGTGGCTGATCAGCACCACAGCGACGGGTCCTACCGCGGCGACCCGGGCAATGTGTTCGTCGTCGTCGGGGCCGGGATCGACGACCACCGACTCGCCGCTGCCGGGAGCTCGCAGCACCCAGGTGTTGGTGCCCTCGAGCGTCATCAGCCCCGGGTTGTCGGCCAACAGCACCGAGGCGGTTTCGGTCACCGGCCGCAGTTTCCCGTAGGCCGGATGCGTCGGTGCCTCGCCGGCCACCGCGCTTACCCGACCTCGACGATCAACTCGATTTCCACCGGTGCATCGAGCGGCAATTCGGAAACCCCCACCGCCGATCGCGCATGCCTGCCGAAGTCTGCGAAGACCTCGCCCAGCAGGTTCGACGCCCCGTTGACGACACCGGGCTGCCCGTGGAACCCGGGCGCGGAGGCGACGAACCCGACGACCTTCACCACCTGAGTCACCGTGTCGATGCCGACCAGCGAAGCCACCGCAGCCAGCGCATTGAGTGCGCAGATCCGCGCCAGCGCGTGCGCCTGCTCCGGGCTGACTCCCAGGCCGACTTTCCCAGACACTGCCAACTTTCCATTCGTCAGCGGCAACTGACCGGCGGTGTAGACCAGGTTGCCGGTGCGGACGGCCGGAACGTAGGAGGCCAGCGGCTTCGCCACCGGCGGCAGTTCGATGCCCAACTGCTTGAGCCGGGCAGCAACGCTCACTTGGGACGTTTCAAATAAGCGACATGTTGCTCACCGGTCGGCCCGGGCAGCACGGCGACCAGCTCCCAGCCGTCGGCGCCCCACTGGTCGAGAATCTGCTTGGTGGCGTGGGTCAGCAGTGGAACAGTGGCGTACTCCCACTGTGTCGGTTGGGGCGTCGGTTGGGTCATGGCTGGAGCTTATCGGGCTTGGTTAGCATGCGTTGGTGGCAACCACATCAGACGACGGCAGCCACATCGGCTGGCCGTCGCGCTTGTCGAAGGCCCGACTGCACTTCGTCTCTGGCAAAGGCGGGACCGGCAAGTCGACAGTTGCGGCCGCTTTGGCTCTGACGATGGCCGCCGGCGGACGCAAGGTCCTGCTAGTGGAAGTCGAAGGGCGCCAAGGTATCGCGCAGCTATTCGATGTGCCGCCGCTGCCCTACGAGGAAGTGAAGATCGCCACCGCCGAGCGGGGCGGGCAGGTCAATGCGCTGGCCATCAACATCGAGGCGGCGTTTTTGGAGTACCTGGACATGTTCTACAACCTCGGCATCGCCGGACGGGCCATGCGTCGCATCGGGGCGATCGAATTCGCAACGACGATCGCGCCGGGTCTACGCGATGTGCTGCTCACCGGCAAGATCAAGGAATCGGTGGTCCGGGTCGACAAGAAGTCCAAGAACCCGACGTATGACGCGGTCGTCGTGGACGCGCCACCGACCGGGCGCATCGCACGCTTCCTCGACGTCACCAAGGCGGTGGCCGATCTGGCCAAGGGCGGACCGGTTTACTCCCAAAGTGAGGGTGTGGTGAAGCTGTTGCACTCCGAGCAGACGGCGGTACACCTGGTCACCTTGCTCGAGGCGCTGCCCATGCAGGAGACGATCGAGGCGATCGAGGAACTGCAGCGGGTGGGTCTGCCGATCGGCAGTGTGATCGTCAACCGCAACATCCCGGCCTATCTGCCGGCGGAGGACTTGGCCAAGGCCGCCGAAGGCGTGATCGATGCCGATGCGGTGCGCGCCGGATTGGCCCGGGCCGGGATCAAGCTTGCCGAAGCCGACTTCGCGGCTCTGCTGACCGAGACGATCCAGCACGCCACCCGGATCACCGCCCGCGCCGAGAACGCCGATCAGCTGCACGAACTTCAGGTGCCCCGGCTGCAGTTGCCGACGATCGCCGACGGAATCGACCTTGGCAGCCTGTACGAGCTGTCCGAAGTCCTTGCCCAACAAGGAGTCCGATGAGTGCCGCGCCGCCGGTTCTGGACATAGCCGCGATGCTGGCCGACCCCACCAACAGGGTTGTGGTCTGCTGCGGCGCAGGCGGTGTCGGCAAGACCACTACCGCGGCGGCGATGGCGCTGCGCGCAGCCGAGTACGGCCGCACCGTGGTAGTACTGACCATCGACCCCGCCAAGCGTCTGGCGCAAGCACTGGGCGTCCAAGACCTGGGCAATACACCGCAACGGGTTCCGCTTGCTCCCGAGGTGACCGGCCAGCTTCACGCGATGATGCTCGACATGCGCCGGACCTTCGACGAGATGGTGGTGCAGTATTCCGGACCTGAACGGGCACAGGCGATTTTGGACAACCAGTTCTATCAGACGGTTGCCACGTCGCTCGCCGGGACGCAGGAGTACATGGCGATGGAGAAGCTCGGTCAACTGCTGAGCCAGGACCGCTGGGATCTGGTGGTGGTCGACACCCCGCCGTCCCGCAATGCGCTGGATTTTCTGGACGCGCCCAAACGGCTGGGCAGCTTCATGGACAGCCGGTTGTGGCGGCTGCTGCTCGGGTCCGGCCGGGGCATCGGACGCCTGGTCACCGGCGCGGTCGGGCTGGCGATGCGGGCGATGTCGACCATCCTGGGATCGCAGATGCTCTCCGACGCCGCGGGTTTCGTCCAGTCGCTGGACGCCACCTTCGGCGGGTTCCGGGAGAAAGCGGACCGCACCTACGCGCTGCTGAAGCGACGGGGTACGCAGTTCGTCGTGGTGTCGGCGGCCGAACCCGACGCGTTACGCGAAGCGGCGTTCTTCGTCGACCGGCTGTCGCGGGAGCAGATGCCGCTGGCCGGGCTGATTCTCAACCGCACTCACCCGATGCTCAGCACGCTGCCGGTGGAGCGCGCCGTCGACGCCACCGAAACGTTGGAGCACGCGTCCGGCGAAGACGAGTCCACCCAGCTTGCCGGCGCTGTGCTACGGATACACGCCGAGCGTGCACTGATCGCCAAGCGGGAGATCCGGTTGTTGTCCCGATTCACCGGCGCGCATCCGCACGTCGCCATCGTCGGGGTGCCGTCACTGCCATTCGACGTCTCTGACTTGGAAGCGCTCCGCACGATCGCCGACCAGATGACGGCGACGGCAGCGTCCGCCAGTTAGCGGACGTAGCCTGCCAGGACTTAGCCAGCGCTGCGGTGTTTACGTTGCCCAGCGAAGAACTCAGCCCAGGACACCACGTCGGGATGCTGCTTGAGCAGTGCACGGCGTTGCCGTTCGGTCATCCCGCCCCAGACCCCGAACTCCACCCGGTTATCCAACGCGTCGGCGCCGCACTCGAGCATGACCGGGCAATGCCGGCAGATCACGGCGGCTTTGCGCTGGGCAGCTCCGCGGACGAAAAGCTCATCCGGGTCGGCAGCCCGGCACAGGGCTTTAGATACCCACGCGATGCGAGAATCGGCATCGGCGCGACAAATAGTGCTGCTGATAGGTGCTGTAGGTGTTTTCCGCACCGCGGGCCGTGTTCCTGACACCAGCGCTCCCCTTCGCTCCGGCCGCCGCCGCGACGGCCCCCAACCCTCGGTGCAGATCGGACTGCGATCCACGCCACACTGCTAAGGTCGCTGTTACCTAAATCTCAGTGTGCGTCTAAGTTAGGTGGTCAGGTACCAATTGCGCAACAGTTTGGTACCGCCTTTTTTGGGACGGCCGTGCCGTCCGATCATGATAACGGGCCGATAACGGCCGTCGGTAGGTCCAATACACCGCCGCCGGCGGCGCCTCGGACAACACCGGCGAGCCTCCGAACAGGGCGAAGCAGGCGGTGACATGGGGCTTCGCCCGAGGCCTCGCTACTGTAGTAGCCATGTCGGAGCGGCCCTCGACTGGCGTCACGATCCTCAAGCTGGCCGGCTGCTGTCTGCTCGCCAGCATCGTCGCCGCGGCGCTGATGTTCCCAGTGGCCGGTGGACTGGGCCTGGTTTCCAACCGGGCATCTGAAGTCGTCGCCAACGGATCGGCGCAACTGGTCGCCGGCGACGTGCCCGCAGTGACCACGATGGTCGACGCCAAGGGCAACACCATCGCCTACTTGTATTCGCAGCGCCGGTTCGAGGTGCCCAGCGACAAGATCGCCGACACCATGAAGCTGGCAATCGTCTCCATCGAGGACAAACGATTTGCCGAGCACAACGGCGTGGACTGGAAAGGCACCCTGACCGGGCTGGCCGGTTACGCCTCTGGCGACGTCGACACGCGTGGTGGTTCGACGATCGAGCAACAGTACGTCAAGAACTATCAGTTGCTCGTGCTCGCCCAGACCGACGCGGAAAAGCGGGCGGCCGTGGAAACCACACCGGCGCGCAAGCTGCGCGAAATCCGGATGGCGCTCACGCTGGACAAGACGTTCACCAAACCCGAGATCCTGACCCGTTACCTGAACCTGGTGTCGTTCGGTAACGGCGCATTCGGTGTACAGGACGCCGCGCAGACCTACTTCGGGGTCAACGCGGCTGACCTGAACTGGCAGCAGGCGGCGCTGTTGGCGGGGCTGGTGCAGTCGACCAGCTCGCTGAACCCCTACACCAACCCCGAGGGTGCGCTGGCCCGGCGAAACGTCGTCCTGGACACCATGATCGAGAACCTGCCCGCGGAGGCGAACGCGCTGCAGGCGGCGAAGGCCGAGCCGCTGGGGATCTTGCCGCAGCCCAACGAATTGCCACGCGGCTGCATCGCCGCCGGCGACCGCGCATTCTTCTGCGACTACGTTCAGGCCTATCTAGCCCGCGCGGGGATCAGTAAGGAGCAGCTGGCCCGGGGTGGCTATCTGATCCGCACCACGCTGGATCCCGGCGTGCAAGCCCCGGTCAAGCAGGCGATCGACAGCATCGCCAGCCCGGACCTGAACGGTGTTGCCAGCGTGATGAGCGTCATCAGGCCCGGTAAGGATTCGCATCGCGTGGTGGCGATGGCCAGCAATCGCAGGTACGGACTGAACACCGACGCCGGCGAAACGATGCGGCCGCAACCGTTTTCGCTCGTCGGCGACGGTGCCGGATCCATCTTCAAAATCTTCACCACCGCGGCCGCGATGGACATGGGCATGGGCATCAATACCGTGTTGGATGTCCCGGGCAGCTTCCAGACCAAGGGCATGGGCAGCGGCGGCGCGAGAGGCTGCCCGAAGGAGACCTGGTGTGTGGTCAACGCCGGCAACTATCGGGGATCGATGAACGTCACCGATGCGCTGGCCACCTCACCCAACACCGCGTTCGCCAAGCTGATCTCCAAGATCGGCGTCCCTCGGACGGTCGACATGGCGGTGAAGCTGGGGCTGCGGTCCTACGCCGACCCGGGCACCGCCCGCGACTACGACCCGAACAGCAACGAGAGTCTGGCAGATTTCATCAAACGCCAGAACATCGGTTCGTTCACACTGGGCCCGTTCGAGCTGAATGCGTTGGAGTTGTCCAATGTGGCGGCGACGCTCGCGTCGGGCGGCGTGTGGTGTCCGCCGAACCCGATCGACAAACTCTTCGACCGCGACGGCAACGAGGTTTCGGTCAGCACCGAGGCCTGCGATCAGGCGGTGCCCGAAGGGCTGGCCAACACGCTCGCCAATGCTCTGAGCAAGGACTCCCAGGCCGGTGGCACCGCGTCGGGTTCGGCTGGCGCGGCCGGGTGGAACCTGCCGATGTCCGGTAAGACCGGCACCACCGAGGCGCACCGCTCCTCCGGTTTCGTGGGCTTCACCAACCAGTACGCGGCAGCCAACTACATCTATGACGACTCGACTTCACCCTCGGATCTGTGCTCTTTTCCGCTGCGGCGCTGCGGCAGTGGCGATCTTTACGGCGGCAACGAACCGGCTCGCACCTGGTTCACCGCGATGAAGCCGATCGCGACCAATTTCGGCGATGTGCATCTGCCGCCGACCGATCCCCGCTATGTCGACGGCGGCCCCGGTTCCCGAGTCCCCAGCGTCGTCGGCCTTGACTTCGACGGCGCGCGTCAGCGGCTGAAAGACGCCGGCTTCCAGGTCGCCGATCAACCCAGCTCGGTCAACAGTTCAGCGACATCCGGCGAAGTGGTCGGCACGTCGCCGAGCGGTCAGACCATTCCCGGTTCGATCATCACGATTCAAACCAGCAACGGCGTCCCACCGGCTCCCCCGCCGCCGCTCGAGCCTCAAGGCCCGGTGCCGGTGGGCTCGACGACCGTGGAGATCCCGGGCTTGCCGCCGATCACCATTCCGCTACTGGCGCCACCCCCCGGCGAGCCGCCGCCCCCGTAGCGATTCCGCAGTAGGCTGCCTCCATGTCAGCAGTTCTGAAGACCGGTGCCGTCGCGCTCGGCTCGGCCGCCGCCGGGATCGGATACGCCTCGATCATCGAGCGCAACGCGTTCGTCCTGCGTGAACTGACGATGCCTGTCCTCACGCCCGGCTCGCCGCCCCTGCGCGTCCTGCACATCAGCGACATCCACATGCGACCCAACCAGCGCCGCAAACAGGCCTGGCTGCGCGAGCTGGCGGGCTGGGAACCCGATCTGGTGGTCAACACCGGCGACAATCTGGCACACCCCAAGGCCGTGCCGTCAGTCGTGCAGACCTTAGGCGATTTGCTGTCGCGGCCCGGTGTCTTCGTCTTCGGCAGCAATGACTACTTCGGACCCCGGCTGAAAAACCCGCTCAACTATCTGACCAAGCCGGGTCATCGTGTGCACGGTGTGCCGCTGCCCTGGCAAGACCTGCGTGCGGCGTTCACCGAGCGCGGGTGGCTGGACCTCACGCACAACCGCCGCGAGCTCGAGGTGGGCGGATTGCACATCGCCGCTGCCGGCGTCGACGACCCGCACATCGCCCGGGACCGCTACGACACGATCGCGGGCCCCGCCAGCCCGGCAGCCAACCTGCGGCTGGGTTTGACCCATTCGCCAGAACCTCGGGTGTTGGACCGCTTTGCCACCGACGGCTATCAACTGGTGATGGCCGGCCACACCCACGGTGGCCAGCTGTGTCTGCCGTTCTACGGCGCGCTGGTGACCAATTCGGGTGTGGACCGGTCGCGGGTCAAAGGAGCATCTCGCTGGGGTGCCACGATGCGGCTGCACGTCTCGGCGGGCATAGGTACTTCGCCATTTGCGCCGGTGCGGTTCTGCTGCCGCCCGGAGGCGACGCTATTGACGCTGATTGCCGCGCCCACGGGCGGCCGGGATTCCACTAGCAACCGCGGCCGCTCACAGCCAAGCGCTTCACTGCGTTGACGTCGGCCCGTCGTTGACCGAGCCGGCTGAGACGCTAGCCAGATCCGACGTCTCGTGCCACTGCGGGTGATCCCAGAGATCTTCGACTTCGTTTTCCGGTGCGGTCACCAGCAGCCACAGCACCGCGAGACCCAACAGCCCGCCAAACACCACTGCGCCCAGTAACGTCATGATCCCTCGCTTCCGTCGCGCGGACAATGCGTCGTTCTTCAGTCTGCTCAACGCCACCGACATCCCGACATCTTCCGCGGCCGATTGTGGGGAGGTCGCCCCATGCCGATCAGTGTGACCTGCCCCATATCGACAAACGTCGCGGCTCGCCGGAACCAGTTGAAGTCGGGTACCCGGCGCTGCAAGCCATCAATCGCGAACCGGCGGGCCGGTGCGATACGCTGTCGTGGCTTCACGGGGTGTGGCGCAGCTTGGTAGCGCGCTTCGTTCGGGACGAAGAGGCCGTGGGTTCGAATCCCGCCACCCCGACGTATGAGTCCTACAGTTTGGCGAGTCGCCGCCGCGCTGATCGTGGTGCTCCCTATTGCCGGCGCGCCGAGCGCCTCGGCGGGATCCGACATCGCCGGTATGGCGGTGTTTCTCGACCCCGGCCACAACGGAGTAAGCGACTCGTCGCTCACGCGCCAGGTGCCGAACGGCCGCGGCGGCACCAAGAACTGCCAAACGACCGGCACGGCTACTGCTGGCGGCTACCCGGAGCACAGCTTCAACTGGGCGGTGGTGACGCAAATCCGCGATGCGCTCAACGCGATGGGAGTGCGCACCCAACTGTCACGAGCCGACGACAACAGCGTGGGGCCTTGCGTCGATCAACGCGCCGCCGCGGCCAACGCTATGCACCCCGACGCGATCGTCAGTGTGCACGCCGACGGTGGACCGCCGACGGGTCGCGGTTTCCACGTCAATTACTCGAGCCCACCGTTGAACGACGCGCAAAGCGGCGCCGCGGTGGTCTTGGCGAGCACCATGCGCGATTCGCTGGCCGGGGCCGGCCTCCCGACGTCGACCTACATCGGGTCGGATGGGCTCTACGGGCGCGCGGACCTCGCCGGACTGAATCTTGCTCAATTCCCGGCCATCCTCGTCGAGCTGGGGAACATGAAAAACGTCGACGACGCGCAACAGATGGAAAGCGCAGACGGCCGTTCGTCTTATGCCGCGGCAGTCACGAAGGGAATAGTCAACTACCTCGGCGCGCATCCTAAGACCTGACGGCAGCTGCACGACCTGTCTGAGGCCAACGACCGATGGGTAATACCCCCTCTGTCTGCTGCGCCGAACACAGGAATGAGGCTGTGATGTCAAGCGTTACGGTTGCCGACTTCGTCTTGGAGCGCTTGCGCGATTGGGGGGTCGAAAGCGTTTTCGGGTATGCCGGTGACGGGATCAACGGTCTCTTGGGGGCCTGGGGCCGTGCCGACAATAAACCGAAGTTCGTTCAATCCCGCCATGAGGAAATGTCGGCGTTCGAAGCGGTCGGCTACGCGAAGTTCAGCGACCGGATCGGCGTGTGCGCAGCCACCTCTGGCCCCGGCGCGATTCATCTGCTGAACGGGCTATACGACGCCAAGCTCGATCACGTGCCCGTACTGGCGATCGTCGGGCAGACCGAACGCACCGCCATGGGCGGCTCCTATCAGCAGGAAGTCGACCTGATGAGCTTGTTCAAGGACGTGGCCAGCGACTACATCCAAATGGTGACGGTGCCAGAACAGCTGCCCAATGTCTTGGACCGTGCCATCCGCACCGCGCTGACCCGCCGCGCACCGACAGCCGTCATCATCCCCTCCGATGTCCAAGGCCTCGAATACTCGCCTCCTACACACGATTTCAAGATGGTGCCGTCCAGCCTCGGGTTCGAGTGGCCGCAGACCGGACCGTCGCCGGAAGGCTTGCAGCGGGCCGCCGATGTGCTCAATGCCGGCGAGCGGGTGGCGATGCTGATCGGCTGCGGCGCAAAGGGCGCGGTTGCCGAGGTGACCGAGCTCGCCGAGCTGCTCGGCGCTGGTGTAGCCAAAGCCCTGCTGGGTAAAGATGTGCTCTCCGATGAGTTTTCGTGGGTCACCGGTGCGATCGGATTACTGGGCACGCGCCCGAGCTACGAAATGATGCGCGACTGCGACACGCTGCTCACCGTCGGCTCGAGTTTTCCCTACACGCAATTCTTGCCGCCGTTCGGCGGTGCTCGCGGGGTCCAGATCGACATCGACCCGGCGCTGATCGGCATGCGTTACCCGAACGAGGTCAACCTCGTAGGAGATGCCGCAACGACGCTGCGTGCATTGTTGCCGCTAATCGAACGTAAATCGGACCGCTCGTGGCGAGAGACGATCGAGAAAAACGTGCGGCGCTGGTGGGAGACAATGGCCATGGAAGCTCAAGTGTCAGCTGATCCGATCAATCCGATGCGGTTGTTCGCCGACTTGTCGCCCAAGCTGCCCGACAATGTCATCGTCACCGCGGATTCCGGGTCGGCGGCGAATTGGTATGCGCGGCAACTGAAATTCCGCAACGGAATGCGCGGTTCGCTGTCCGGCACGCTGGCCACCATGGGCCCGGGCGTGCCTTACGCCATCGGCGCCAAGTTCGCTCAACCAAATCGGCCGGTAATTGTGTTTGAGGGTGACGGCGCCATGCAGATGAACGGGATGGCTGAATTGATCACGATTGCGCACTACTGGAAGGAGTGGGCCGATCCGCGACTGATCGTCGCGATCTTGCACAACAACGATCTGAATCAGGTGACTTGGGAGATGCGAGCGATGGGCGGTGCGCCGAAGTTCACCGAGTCACAGACGCTGCCGGATGTCGACTATGCCGGTTTCGCGGCCAGCTTGGGTTTGGGCTCAGCGACACTGACAGAGCCGGACCAGATCAGCTCCGCGTGGGACCAGGCGCTAAGTGCCGATCGCCCAACAGTTCTCGACGTACACTGCGATCCGGACGTGCCGCCGGTGCCGCCGCACGCCACGTTCGACCAGATGAAGGCGGCGGCCAGCGCCGTGCTGCTCGGGGATGAAAACGCCTTCGGCCTCATGAAAGAAGGCATCAAGATCAAGGCGCAGGAGTTTTTGCCACACCGCTAAAACGGCGGTGGATCGTTGCACGCGGCGATCCGCTTGGCGCGCGTGGCTTTCTCCGCAGCGATGCGGATTTCGTTGAGGCCGCGCTCATGGGTGATTCGAGCGGCGCGGTCTTGTGCTCGGGTTCGGCGGCGGGTCGGCATCATCATCCCGCGGTTCTGGTTCGCCGGTGGGGTCGACGCCGACGGCTTCACCTCGCCGGTCGGTGTGCTCAGCACCGGGAAGAAGACGCCGCCCACCGGTGTGGTGGTGTAGATGTGACCGCTGGGCGCCGTCCATTCCACGGTGCCATCGGGAAACTGACGGTCTGCCCAGCCGCTGGCGCCGGTGTAGAAAGTTTTAAGCAGATGGTGGCCACGGCAAAGCAGCTTGAGATTGGACGGATGCGTGGGACCCAGCGGCCACGGCACCGTGTGGTCGATGTCGGCGTGCTCGGCGGGCCGATCACAGCCGGGGAACCGACAGGTCAAATCCCGCAACCGCACATATTCGGCCAAGGCCGCCGACGGCCGGTACTGCGGCTCTGGATCCGATGACGGCAGCGACAGCGGCTTGAGCCTGGCAGTGATGCCCAGCTCGCGCAGTACCGTTGCCGGTAGGGGACCGAATCCGGGCAGATACGCCGGCGCAGCCGAGTCACCGGCGACCGTTGACTGTTCAGCCACGACGTGAATGACGACGTCGCTCCCTCGGGGCCGCTGTGCTGCTGAGCAATTCGGCGACCCACAGTGGCATCGCATCATTGTCAGCCCGGCCACCACCGCACCGAGAGCATCGGCTCGCCGCTGACTCTTGGTCCGAGGATCCGCCGCGCAGACGGTCTCGGCCAACGCGTCAAGCTTCTGATCAAGAGCTGCGCCGTCCGGTGCATGCAGCTGCGCCCAGATTGCCGCCAAACCCGAGTCGATGGGTGTGATCTCGACATAGCGATCCTCATCACGCGGTCTGGGAACTCGCCTGCCCGCCGGATCGAAGCGCATCACCCACATGTCGATACGTTCGTAGAGTTTGGGCGCTGAGAGCCGCATCCACTTCGGCGCATACGTGGCCACCGCCGCATCCACCTTGGCCAGCAGAACCGGATCCTCGACCAAATCGGTGCGATACACCACCGCCGCCAGCAAACGAAAATCGATGAGTCCCGAAGCGAACACCTCGGCGAACCGGGGCAGCCGCTCACGCAGCGCAATGGCATAACGCAGCCGACCGCGCGCCCGTCCCGCGCTGATCCGCAACACAGCGCCCACCTCAGCAACGAGGTTCTCGTGCCCGTCGATCGCCCAGTTCAACCGGTCAACGTCATCCTCAGGGGCCCGACGCGCATAGAGCTCACCAATAGCAGCCAACTCGCGAGCGCACATCGCATTCTGCATCCGCGCAGCGTCGGTGACGGCCGAAACAACGCCCGCGTCCTCCAGCTCAGCCAAGCCCCCACGGAGCGATGCCAATGCTTCGAACTCGCACATGTGTTCGATTGTACAACAACGGCGCGAGGCGCCACGACGTTATCCACAGCGATAGCCACGCTGTTTGACCAACACAAACTTATGGGTACAGATCAACGTGACCAGTCTTTCGACCGCGGTTGAACCGCGCCTTCCACCGGCGCACGGTCCCTTGTCGATGGCAGTTCTCCGATGCCTGACCGAACCAGCGCCGCGGGATCAGCTGACCCATATCGCGGCCTCGGTCCGTGATTCCGATCCTTACGGCCTGGATCTCCAACTCGCCCTGTACATGTGCTACGAGCTGCACTACCGGGGTTTCGCCGGTGTCGACCCGACGTGGGAATGGAATCCCGCGCTGTTGCTGCTGCGCGCGCAGTTGGAGCGAGTATTTCTGGCGGGAGTTCGCCGCGATGTCGGACCGATCGAGCCCGAGCGCACGGCCGTCGCCGAAATGGACGCGCTGACAATCGAGCCCGTCGACGGCGACGGACCGTCGTACTATCTCCGCGACACCGGGACCTGGGAGCAGATGCTCGAGTACTTCGTGCATCGATCGCTGTACCACCTCAAAGAAGGCGACCCGCACGCGTGGGCTATCCCGCGCCTCACCGGTCAGGCCAAGGCGTCGTTCGTCGCCATCGAGTTCGACGAATTCGGCGCCGGCCGTGGCCCACACCTGCATCAGCAGCTTTTCGCCGATCTGATGGAATCAGCCGGACTGGACTCTACCTATCTCGGCTACCTCGACGCGGTTCCGGCTGAATCGCTGGCGGTGGTGAACTTGATGTCAATGTTCGGGCTGCACCGCTGGTTACGCGGCGCGGCGATCGGGCACTTCGCGTCCACCGAGATCACTTCCCCACCAGGATCACGGCGCTTGGTCGAGGCCTTGCAGCGGCTCAACGCGCCACCGGAATGCGTCGTGTTCTACCGCGAGCACGTCGAAGCCGATGCGGTGCACGAACAGGTGGTGCGCCTCAACGTCGTAGGTGACTTGGTGGCTCGCGAACCGCAACTCGACCAAGACGTGGTGTTCGGCATACGCGCGCACGCCGTCGTGGAGAATCGCTTGGCGCAGCGGATGATTGAGGCCTGGAGGGCCGGCCGATCGTCGTTACGACGACCGCAGAGGTGAGACCGGAGGTCGGCACCTGCGGTGGCTGGTGTCGCAGAGCGGGTATTCCTTGCTGCGACGACAGGTACAGATTGCGACCATGAACCGGTCGGATTCCACGATTCGGCCGCCGGGCATTTCGATGCGCACCGGCCCGGGCACCAACACCGGCCCATTCGGCACCACCTGCACCTGAAGGGATTCCAACCGCGTCACCGCTTGTCCGCCCGAATAACGACCAACTCTTCTTCTCGGAAGCCTGCCCGCAGCCGGCCGGTCTCTTCCAGCCATTTCGCCCGCGCAGACAGCACCGGACCAAATGGGATCCATTGCGAGGCGACAATTTCAGCAGCCATGCCGGTTGACCGCAACATCTGCAGCGACCGTTCGGCATCGGCGAAAACCGACTGCACCAGCAGCATCGAGCCGCCATTTGACAGCAAGTCCGCTGCGGTTTCGCACAATGGATCCAGCACCAACCGACCGTTGGCACCACCATTCCACGCCCACTCCGGACCGGCCCACGGTGGCAGCAGCTGATCTTCGGCTTCTGGGGGGGTCGGCACATACGGCGGGTTGGATACCAGGACGTCGAACGGTGCGCAATCGAGGGCGCCCGTCCAGGATCCTTCCCTGACATCGACATCCACTCCGGCGTCAACGGCGTTATCGCGCGAGCACCGTACCGCGCGAGGGCAGATGTCGAAGGCGGTGACGCTGGCCGCGCCCATATCGGCCGCGGCAATTGCGACGAAGCCGCTGCCGGTACACACATCCAGCACCCGCCGACCAGGAATCAGCGCAGTGCGTTCCATCGTTTCGACCAGCAGCTGCGAATCGTGCTGCGGTGGGTACACCCCATCAGCGGCCAATGAACCGCCCGGGACCGGGTAGGTGATTGTCACGTGGCCCTTCCGACGTCGTGATCGCCGCGGCGCTCACGGCTCGTGACACTCATGCCCGCAATTAACCTATTCGAAACCGCACCAGTCGCTCGGCGGCTCAGGAACCCCGGTTCTCGCCCAACTCCTCGACAATCGGATTGACCGGCTCGGGGGGGTCATCATCGGCCACCGTCACCGACGCGAGAATCTCTTGCAGGTTCGCGTACGTCTCGGGCGGGATGGCGCGCAGCGCACGAACGGTTTCATCATCGCCGCCGTTGCGGGCAGCCGCTTACAGCAGAGCGTCTTTATCGGCCGGGTAGTCAACGTCATTGAGGCACTGACGAAGTCGGCTTCGCGTAGTCGCCACCATCTCAGCCGCGAATCGGCGCGTCAGCGAATTTTTCCACAATTGTCGAGCAGAACGCAGGCAGGTCTCGCGGTGAGCGGCTGGTGATCAAGTTACCGTCGACCACGACTTCCTCGTCGACGACATTGGCACCGGCATTGCGCAGATCGGTGCGAATGCTCTGATAACACGTCAGCGTTCGTCCTTTCGCCACGCCGGCCTCGACCAGCGTCCAGGGACCGTGACAGATCGCGGCGACGGGCTTGCCGGAGCCGGCGAAGTCACGCACGAACGACACTGCCGCGTCGTCCATGCGCAGCTTGTCCGGGTTAACGGTGCCACCCGGCAGTACCAGGCCGTCGAAGTCGTCGACCGAGACGTCAGCCACCGCCCGGTCCACCGGGAACGTCCCGGCCGGCTCCAGATCATGGTTTCGGGCCTGAATTTCACCGGACTTCAGCGAAATCAATTCGACCTGGGCGCCCGCCTCTTCCAGGGCTCCCCGCGGTTGTTCCAGTTCCACTTTTTCAACGCCGTCGGCGGCCAGAATGGCGACCCTTTTGCCTTGTAATTGGTGAAATGCCACGGCTTTTACTCCTTAGGGTTTGAGGATGACTTTGGTGCAGTTGTCCTGTTTGTGTTTGAAGATTTCGTAACCGTGCGGCGCCTCGTCGAGCCCCAGATGGTGGCTGATGATGAAGGTCGGGTCGATGTCTCCCTTGCGAATCCGGTCGAGCAGCGGCCGCATATACCGATGCACGTGACACTGGCCGGTTTTGACGGTCAGTGACCGATTCATGACCGCGCCGATGGGAAACTTGTCCATCAGGCCGCCGTACACGCCCACGATCGAAATGGTGCCGCCGTTGCGGCAGCTCATGGCCGCTTCGCGAATGGCATGCGGCCGCTCAGTTTCCAACCGCGCTGCCTGCTTGACCCGGTCATAAGCGTCTACGACGGTGGATCCGTTGCGGGCCTCCATGCCGGCCGCGTCGATGCAATGGTCCGGCCCTCTGCCGCCGGTGAGGTCAAGCAGTTCCCCGAGCACTGACGTCGTCTCGAAGTTGATCGGTATTGCGCCCTGCTGCTCGGCCAGCGCCAGTCGGTAGGGCACCCGGTCGATCGCGATGACTCTGGACGCGCCAAGGAGATACGCGCTGACGATCGAGAAGAGGCCCACCGGGCCGGCGCCCCAGACGGCGACGACGTCGGTTGGCTTGATGTCGCACATCTCAGCGCCCATGTAGCCGGTGGGCAGGATGTCGGATAAAAACAGCACCTGCTCATCGGTGAGGTCGTCCTCGATTTTCAGAGGCCCGACATCGGCGAACGGGACTCGCGCGTATTCGGCTTGCCCACCGGCGAATCCGCCGAGCATGTGGGAGTAGCCGAACAGTCCCGACGGGGAGTGGCCCATGAATTTCTCGGCGATCCCGGCGTTGGGGTTGGAGTTCTCACATAAGGAGTAGAGGTCGCGCTCGCAGGCCGAGCAGGCACCACAGGCGATGGGAAACGGCACCACAACCCGATCACCGATCGCCAGGTTGGTCACCGCGTCACCGACTTCGACTACTTCGCCCATGAATTCGTGGCCAAGCACGTCGCCGTGTTTGACGGTCGGTATGTATCCGTCGTACATGTGCAGGTCCGAGCCGCAGATCGCGGTGGAAGTGATGCGCACGATCGCGTCGCGATCGTTGAGGATCTGTGGATCTGGGACTGACTGCACCTCAACGCTATTGCGCCCAGCATATACGGTGGCCTTCATTTGTCTGCTCTCTTCCCCGCCGGATGTGGCTGTGCCGGACGCTGATGCATCTGCCTAATAGCGGCGGTGCCCTCCGGGGAGCCGTCCGACCGCAGCACTTGGCCGGTCTCCAGTAGTTGCTTCAACCGGCGAAGGTCGTCGTTGACTTGCTGTTCCGGAGACTCACCAAAGACGCTGGCGGCCACCTTCGCCAGCACTCCGCCCGGTATGTGATAGCTCAGCGTCACGTGAATTTCGGTGTCCCCGTTCGGAGCCGGAGTGAATTCGACGCTGCCGCCGTTCTCGACGGGCGATCCTGGCAACGACTGCCAGGCGATGCGCTTTCCCGGTTCGTCTTCGGTGATCTGCGCATCCCACTGCACCGACTGCCCGATCGGCGCATTGGCGACCCAGTGCGAGCGATCCATCGACTCGGCGGTGACTGACTTGAGGTGGTACATGAACTCCGGCAGATTCTCCAGGTCACGCCAGAAGCGATATACCTCCTCTGGTGGGCGTCGCACGGTCACCGCTGCGCGCAGTATGCGGTGACGAGGAGCGTTGGCATGGCGACCGGCGCTGCCGTTGCCCACCGTGCGTAACGCGGCGTACAGGTCGGCCCCGCCGATCCCGGCCAAGGCAACCGCGGACACCACGCCGCGGCCGCGCTGTCCGCGGGGACGGTTGGCCACCCCCACCAGCAGCAGTGCAACATCCAACACGTCGCCGGCGACCCTGGTCCACACCAGCTTGTTCGACCCGAACAGCAGCGCGGCGGCGTGGCCACACTCCCGAAGACCCAGCGCCCTGATCACCGATCGCGACCTGCTGGTGTCGTCCACACCGGCGAGCGTGGCGACCTTTCCGGGGGAGAGCACCTCGCTGAGGCCCAGTCCCAGGCTGGCGACGCCGAGCCCCTTGACCAGTGCGGTGGTCGTGCCCGCCGAGTTGTCACTCATCGTCGACTCCCCTCGATGCGGCGCGCAGTGCTTCCAGCAATGGTTCAGCCGCCTCCTTGAGAAACAGGTCCTGAGCCTCGTCGCCGATCTGCACCAGTGCGATATCGGTAAAGCCCGATTCCCAGAAGGGGCGCACCGCGTCGACGATCGCATCCAGGTCCGGCCCGCACGGAATGCTGCCCGCGACGTCGTCTGGCCGGACGAACTGGGTCGCGCCCGCGAAGCCCGCGGTCGTGGGCAGGTCGGCGTTGACGGTCCAGCCGCCGGCGAACCAGCGGAACTGGTCGTGGGCGCGCTGCACGGCGGTGTCGCGGTCGGGGTCCCAGGACACCGGTATCTGACCGACCACGCGACCTCCGCCGGCCATGCCATTGGCCTGGCGGGCAGCGTGCCAGCCGTCGACAAGCTCGCCATCAGGCTCCACAGCGATCAGGTGGTCGGCGAGGGTGGCGAATTTGTCGACGGACTTCTGTCCGGACATCGCCACGCCGATGCTCACCGGCACTTCGGGCAGATCCCACAGCCGCGCTGAGTCCACCTGGAAGTAGTCTCCGCGCCAGTTCACCATTTCGCCGCCGAAAAGCGCACGGATGACCTGGATGGCTTCGCTCAGCATGTCCTGCCGGCGCACGGCTGTGGGCCAGCCTCTGCCTACGACATGCTCGTTCAGATTCTCGCCGCTGCCCAGCCCAAGCGTGAATCGCCCGTCGGCCAGGATCTGCATAGTCGCCGCCTGCTGAGCGACGATGGCGGGGTGATACCGGATGGTGGGGCAGGTGACGTAGGTGTACAGATCGACCTGCTCGGTGGCGTGCGCGACGGCCCCCAGCACAGTCCAGGCGTTGGGCGCGTGGCCTTGTGAGGCCAGCCAGGGAGAGTAGTGGTCGCTGGAAACCTCGAAGTCGAAACCTCGCTCTTCCGCCGAAACAGCATATTGGACAAGCTTTTTCGGGCCACTCTGTTCCGTCATCAAGGTGTAGCCGAACCGGGTCATGCCTTCACGGATACCCCGGTGTGACGGGCGCAAACGGTCGATACGGCTGTGCTGCTAGAGCCGGTCCTTGACCGCCCCTGAAAGCCTGGCGCCGTCGGCCTTACCGGCTGCGATCGCGGTCGCTGCCTTCATCACCAGGCCCATGTGTTTGCGATCGGGCCGTTCTCCGAGCTCCTCGGCGACCTGCGCCAAAGCGGTGTCGACCACGTCGGCCAGTTCCGCTTCGGTCAACGGCGTGGGCAGGTACTCGTCGATCACCCGCGCTTCGGCATGCTCATTGGCGGCGAGTTCACCGCGGCCGTTCTGGGTGTATATCTCTGCGGCTTCACCGCGCTTGCGGGATTCCCTGGCCAGCACTTTGAGCACTTCAGCGTCCGAAAGCTCCCGGGATTGCTTACCCGAGACCTCTTCGGTCTGGATGGCCGCCAGCAGCATCCGCAGCGTCGCCGTACGCAATCTGTCCTGGCTTTTCATCGCGTCCGTGAGATCGGCCCGCAGCCGGGATTTGAGTTCGGCCATGATCATGACGCTACGCGCCGCTGCCGGCCCGGCAGTGAGAGGATGGAGCCATGTGCTGTTCCGGGTTCCAGGACGACGGTGGCTCGAACTGGTGAGCACCCCGCCGTCCGACTACCCGGAATATCCACCCGACTATCCGCCCTTCGGCTACGGTGCTCCGCCGTATCCGCCCTTCGGGTACGCGCCACCCGTCTACGGCCCGCCGCCCGGCTACGGCCCGCCGCCGGGCTATGGTCGGCCGCCGGGCTATGGCCCGCCGCAGGGTTATGGCCCGCCGCAGGGTTATGGCCCGCCGCAGGGCTACGCACCACCACCTGGTTATGGCGGTGTGCCGCAGTCGAGTCGTACCGCTTTCAAACCCGGCATCATCCCGCTGCGGCCGTTGAGCTTGGGGGACATCTTCAATGGCGCCGTCGGCTATGTGAGGGCCAACCCCAAACCCACACTGGGATTGACCGCAGCGATCGTCGCAGTCATTCAGGCCGTCGCACTTATCGTCAAAATCGGTCCGCTGACGGCAGCCGGTCAGGGCACGACGGATTCAGCGGACGGATCAGCCAGCAACGCCGGCTGGATACTGCCGTTCGCTGCCAACAGTTTGTTCACGTGGCTGGGCGGCATACTGCTCGCAGGAATTCTCACCGTGATCGTCGGGCGAGCGGTGTTCGGGTCGACGATCACCATCGGTGAGTCGTGGACCAAGATACGCGGGCGGCTGCCCGCTTTACTCGGGCTGGCCGCGCTGGAGGCCGGTGGCGCAATCCTGCTCCTTGCCATAGCCGTATTGATGATCGCCGCTGTCGCCGCTCTAGGCCGCGGTGCGGCGGTCGTGCTCGGCTTTCCGCTCATGCTCGGCTTGATCGCTGTCCTCGGCTACTTCTACACCGTATTGTCGTTCGCCCCCGTACTGATCGTGCTCGAACGACTTCCGGTGTTCGACTCGATCACCCGGTCAATCACCCTGACTCGCAACAGCTTCTGGCGGGTCTTGGGCATCCGGGCACTGACCACCCTGGTGGTGATGGTCGTCGGCAGCGCAATCGCGGCGCCTCTGACGATCATCGGCCAGCTGATGGTGGCCACGCAGTCCACCGGCCCAGTCCTCATCGGCACCACCGTGAGCGCGATCGGTTCGGCGATCGGGCAGATCATCACCACACCTTTCAGCGCCGGAGTGGTTGTCCTGCTGTACACCGACCGCCGAATCCGAGCTGAAGCCTTCGATCTGGTGTTGCAGAGCGGCGCGGCCGGCGGACCGTACGCGACGGCATCCACCGATCATCTCTGGCTGACCCGCCCGTATTGAGGACTAGCTGACGGTGCCCGCAATCGACATCGACCGAGCCGCCGCCCACCAGGCAGCACAACGCGAACTCGCCAAGCCGATCTACCCCCGACCATCGGCATCGCGACGGTTCCACGACTGGGTGAACGAACTGCTGAGTCGCCTAATGCAAACGGGCGAGTCGATACCCGGCGGCTGGTTCAGTGTCGTCGTGCTGTTAATCCTGCTCGCGGTCGCCGTCGCCGTCGCCATTCGGGTCGCGCGGCGCACACTGCGCACCAGCCGTGGCGCCGCCTCCTCGCTGTTCGACGGCAGACAGCTCAGTGCGGCTCAACACCGCGCCACCGCAGAACATGCTGCAGCGCAGGGCGATTGGGCCGCAGCGGTCAGGCATCGGCTGCGCGCCGTCGCGCGGGCGCTGGAAGAGGGCGGTGTGCTCGATCCGGTCCCCGGCCGCACCGCAGGCGAGCTGGCTCAGGATGCCGGTAACCACCTGCCTAGTCTGGTCACTCAGTTCTTCGAGGCGGCGACAGTATTCAACGACGTCACTTATGGCGAGGAACCGGCAACCGACTCCGGTTACCGGGTGATCGCCGGGCTCGACGACCAGCTGCGGTCCCGTCCGCTCGCCGTCGAGTCTCGGGTGCACATCCGGTGAGGGTCGCCGGCGCGCCGGCGCCTGCCGCCCGGCGTCGGCGGAGCTGGCGCTGGGTGCTGCCGATCATGGCCGCGATCACCGCCGTCGCCGCTGCCAGCGCGTACCTGACCGCTGAACGGCCCGGTGGCCGGATGGATCCGGGGTCCACCGGAGCCCACGGTGCCCATGCGCTGGTGGCGCTGCTGCGCAGCCACGGTGTGCAGGTCGTCGTCGCCGACACCGTCGATGATGTCGAACGCACTGCAGGCCCCGACGTGTTACTGCTGGTCGCTCAGACGCAACTCGTCACCGACGAGGCACTGCTGCTTCGACTGGGCAGAGCACCGGCCGATCTGTTGCTGGTCGAACCGACGTCGCGTGCGCGCGCCGCGTTGACCCCTGGTCTTCGAAGCAGCGGCGTCACCATGGTGGACAGCAGGCCGAACTGCGACCTCCGCGAGGCGAATCGGGCGGGGACGGTCGAGTTCGGGCCGAGCAACGCGTACAGGGCCGTTGAGGACCGTGCGATAACACGCTGTTATGACGGGATACTGGTGCGCTACCGCGACGGCACCCGGACCATCACGGTCGTGGGCAACACCGAGTTCATGACCAACGGCGGCCTGCTGCGCGCCGGCAATGCGGCGCTGGCGATGAACCTCGCCGGCGAGCGGCCCCGCGTGGTTTGGTACGCCCCGCAGCATGTCCAAGGCGGAAGCCACGCCAGCGCAAAGCTGTTGGACCTCATTCCCGACAACGTCACGTGGATGATCTGGCAGCTATCGCTGGTCGTGCTACTGCTGGCGGGTTGGAAGGGCCGGCGGATCGGTCCGCTGGTGGCCGAGGACTTACCCGTCGTGGTGCGGGCGTCGGAAACAGTCGAGGGCCTGGGGCGGCTGTATCGGTCTCGGCGAGCCCGCGACCGCGCCGCCCAGGCACTCCGCGCCGCAACCCTGCAGCGGCTGCTGCCCAGGCTGGGGCTGGACGCCCAGGCCTCCCCGGTGGCGGTGGCCGGCGCAGTTGCCGGGCGCAGCAGACTCGAGCCCGGATACACGCTTCATACGTTGTTCGGGGCGCCACCGGGGACCGACAGCGATCTGGTAAACCTTGCGGACGCGCTCGACGACATCGAAAGGCAGGTCGCGCACTTATGACACAGCCGGCACCCGCACCCCCGCAGGCTTCGGCCGCGGATTCGGCGCGTCAGGCGTTGCTGGCGTTGCGCGCTGAGATCGCCAAAGCCGTCGTCGGGCAAGAGGCCGTCGTCAGCGGCCTGGTGATCGCTTTGCTCTGCCGCGGGCACGTGCTGCTCGAGGGCGTTCCCGGAGTGGCCAAAACACTGCTCGTCCGCGCGCTCGCCGCTGCTTTGCAGCTGGAGTTCAAACGCGTTCAGTTCACTCCCGACTTGATGCCCGGTGATGTGACCGGCTCCCTCGTATACGACGCCCGCACCGCGGCTTTCGTGTTTCGGGCAGGCCCGGTGTTCACTAACTTGATGCTGGCCGACGAAATCAACCGCACGCCGCCAAAAACACAAGCTGCCCTGCTGGAAGCGATGGAGGAGCATCAAGTCAGCGTTGACGGCGAACCCAAGCAGTTACCCGACCCCTTCATCGTCGCGGCAACCCAGAACCCCATTGAATACGAGGGCACTTACCAGTTGCCCGAAGCTCAGCTCGACCGCTTCCTACTCAAGCTGAACGTACAACTGCCGCAACGCAACGCAGAAATCGCCATCCTGGGCCGGCATGCTCACGGCTTCGACCCGCAGGATTTGTCGGCCATTCAACCGGTGGCCACAGCAGCCGAGCTGGCTGCCGGCCGCGACGCGGTACGCCGGGTTTTGGTCGCCGACGAAGTGCTCGGGTACATCGTCGACATCGTCGGATCCACGCGCCGCTCGCCGGCCCTGCGCCTCGGTGTTTCACCCCGTGGTGCCACCGCCCTGCTGGCCACCGCGCGATCATGGTCTTGGCTGTCCGGCCGAAACTACGTCACCCCGGATGACGTAAAGGCCATGGCGCGCCCCACATTACGGCACCGGGTGGCACTTCGTCCGGAAGCCGAGTTGGAGGGTGCCACCGCCGACGGCGTGCTCGACGGAATCCTGGCGTCGGTCCCGGTGCCTCGCTAGTGATCCTGACCGGACGCACCGGGCTGGTCGCGCTGATCTGCGTGTTTCCGATTACCCTTTCACCTTGGCCGGCAACGACGTTCGCCGGAATGCTGCTGGCGCTGGCGGCGGTGGTCCTCCTCGACACCGGCTTGGCCGCGACTCCGCGCGCATTGCACTTCAGCCGCGCGCAGATTCCTTCGGCCCGGCTCGGCGCACAGGTGAACGCTCGCTTGCTGATCCGCAACGACGGCAGCCGACGGTTCCTCGGACAGGTGCGCGACGCCTGGGCACCGAGCCTCCGGGCCGAACCCCGGGTCCACATCGTGACGCTGGCCGCTGGCCAAGCGCGACAATTGGATACCGTGCTGCGCCCGGTGCGTCGAGGAGATCAGCGCTCGGCTGTGGTGACCGCCCGATCGGTCGGGCCGCTCGGCCTGGCCGGACGGCAACGCTCCGTGCCGGTGCCCGGAGAGCTTCGCGTACTGCCGCCTTTCTTGTCCCGCAAGCACCTGCCATCGAGGCTGGCACGGCTGCGCGAAATCGACGGACTGTTGCCGACGCTGACGCGCGGGCAGGGTACCGAGTTCGATTCGCTGCGCGAATACGTCGTCGGCGACGACGTCCGGTCGATCGACTGGCGGGCCAGCGCCCGCCGCGCTGATGTGGTGGTGCGCAACTGGCGGCCCGAGCGAGACCGACGTGTGCTCGTCGTACTGGACACCGGCCGGACTGCGGCGGGTCGCGTCGGTATCGACCCGACCGCGGCCGACCCTGGTGGGTGGCCGCGGCTGGACTGGTCGATGGACGCGGCGCTGCTGCTGGCTGCGCTGGCGTCGCGGGCCGGTGACCAGGTTGATTTCCTCGCCCACGACCGCATCCCACAAGCCGGCGTCTTCGCAGCATCACGCACCGAGCTGCTGGCGCAGCTGGTCGACGCCATGGCCCCGTTGCACGCGGAGCTGATCGAATCAGATTGGCGTGCAATCACGTCCGCAATAATGCAACGCAGCAGACGACGATCGTTGGTGGTGTTGCTGACCGACCTGAACGCGACCGCGCTGGACGAGGGGCTGCTGCCGGTGTTGCCACGACTCTCGGCTAAGCACCTCGTGGTCATCGCCGCGGTGGCCGATCCCCGGGTCGAGCAGCTGGCTATGGGGCGGGGCGATGCCGCGGCGGTGTATGACGCAGCGGCGGCCGAACGGGCCCGCAATGACCGGCGGGCTATCGCGTCTCGCCTCGGCAAGCTGGGAGTCGACGTGGTCGACGCGCCGCCCGCCGACATCGCTCCCGCTTTAGCCGATCGCTACCTGTCGATGAAAGCCGCCGGGCGGCTCTAGGTACCCACCGCGAGCACACGCATCACCCGGTGGGGAGCACGTCCGGAGCATCAGCGATGTCGCCGGTGTCACCCGTTCGGGCGGCCCGCCGACCGTAATAGCCGACGTAGGCCAAAAAACCTGTCTCGGCCGCGATCCCGATGCCGATTCGCAGAAACGTCGGCAGCGGCGACGGCGTCACCAGCGCCTCTATGAGTCCGGAAATCAACAACACCGCCACCAGTCCCACTGCGACCGCGACGACGGCACGGCCCTGCTCGGCCACTACCTGGCCTCGCGGCCGGTTGCCCGGCGAGATCACCGACCAGCCCAGTCGCATTCCCACCGCGCCGGCCAAGAAGACGGCGGTCAATTCCAGCAGGCCGTGCGGAATCAGCAATCCGAATAACACGTCGGCCTTCCCGGCAGCGAACATCAGACCCGAAGTGACCCCGAGGTTTGCGGCGTTCTGAAACAGCAGATACGGGATCGGCAGGCCCAGCACAATCGCGAACCCGATGCACCTGGCGGCGACCCACGAGTTGTTCACCCACACCTGCAGTGCAAACGATGCCGCAGGGTGCTCGCGGTAATAGGACGCGAAGTCGTGATTCACCAAGTCGTCGATGTCGCTTGGTGTTCCGAGCGTGGACTGCACCTCGGGGCTGCCGGCCACCCAGCATGCGATGACAACGGCGACGGCGAAGAACAGCGCAGCGGTGGCCAGCCACCACCGCCACGCACGGTAGGCCACCACCGGGAAGGAAACCATCCAGAACCGAACGAACTCACTGCTCAGCGGAGCGTGCGCGCCGGTGACCGCTGCGCGAGCCCGTGCGACCAGAGCGGAGAGCCGGCCCACCAAAGCCGCATCCGACGATGCCGAGCGCGCTATCGACAAGTGCGTCGAGACCCGCTGATAGAGCTCGACGAGTTCGTCGATCTCGGCACCAGTGAGCTGACGGCGGTGCCGGACCAGCCATTCCAGCCGGTCCCAGATGCCGCGGTGGGTTAACACGAACGCATCGACGTCCACCCGGGCAGCCTACGAGCCGATCGCAAGCGCGGCGGAGCCGGGCGCAGCGGGTCGGCGCATTCAGTACGAGCCGATCGCAAGCGCGGCGGAGCCGGGCGCAGCGGGTCGGCGCATTCAGTACGAGCCGATCGCAAGCGCGGCGGAGCCGGGCGCAGCGGGTCGGCGCAGATACCACGCGGTAGCGTCTCCGGCATGCCAGCGGTGGTGACTGGAGATGCCGTCGTTCTCGACGTGCAGATCGCTCAGCTGCCGGTGCGTGCGGTCGGCGCGTTGATCGACGTCACGATCGTTGCGGTGGGCTACCTGCTGGCCGTCATGCTGTGGGCGGCCACCCGCGTCGAGTTCGACGACGCGCTGAGCACTGCGATCATGATCATCTTCTCCATATTGCTGCTCCTTGGGTATCCGCTCGTCCTCGAAACCGCGACCCGCGGTCGGTCGGTGGGCAAACTGGTGATGGGATTGCGCGTGGTGTCCGACGACGGCGGTCCGGAAAGATTCCGGCAGGCACTGTTTCGCGCGCTGGCATCGGTCGTCGAGATCTGGATGTTGCTGGGCAGCCCCGCGGTGATTTGCAGCCTGCTTTCGCCGAAAGCCAAGCGCCTCGGCGACGTCTTCGCAGGAACGATAGTGGTCAGCGAGCGAGGACCACGGTTGCCGCCGCCTCCGCTGATGCCTCCGTCGCTGGCCTGGTGGGCGTCGTCGCTGCAACTGACGGGCCTGAACGCGCATCAAGCCGAACTGGCCCGCCAATTTCTAGCTCGCGCAACCCAACTCGATCCTCTGCTGCGCGAGCAGATGGCATATCGGATCGCCGCGGACGTGGTGGCCTGCGTCGCCCCGCCGCCTCCGCCCGGAGTCCCACCGCAACTGGTGCTCGCCGCCGTACTCGCCGAGCGGCACCGCCGAGAGTTGGCGCGACTGCGACCGGCGCCCCGCCCATCTCCCCCACCGGGGCCGTGGCCAGCACCTGCCACCGCGGGCACCTGGCCGCCGGTTCCGACGTCACCACCGGTCAGCACGGACGGCTTCACGCCACCGCACTGACGCACCTCAGTGGCCGAACCTACTGCAGCACAGTGGCCGAGAGAATGACGATGTCCGCCCCCAACAGCGCCAGAGCGCACAGCGGCACGGCTATGCCCCAACGGCGGCGTGCGGTGACGAAAGAAAGGACGATTGCCGCCAAGGCGACCACCGGAGCGCCGTAAAACAGCACCCCGAAGCCGATCCCGCTGGGACCCAGGTTGGGGCATTGCTTGTCACTACAGGCCGCAGTGCTCATCACCGCGCCCAGCGCAAAGATCAACACCACCGCAGCGCCGGGGATCGTCAGCAACGCCAAGATCCAGTTGACCCATAAACGCAGCCGCGGACGGCCGTCGGGCTGGTGCTCGGTTGCTGTCGCAGTGCCGGGGTCACCACCCGCAAGCGTCAGATTGCTGTCGTCGTCGTTCATCACTCGGGTGCTACCCGACCGTCGGCTAGCACAAACCCGTTACTTGCCCACCGACAGGTCGCGATATATCGTGACGTATCGGCAACTCGTCGTATGTTGCCCGACCAGAAACGAGACAAGCATGAACACACCTTTCATCCCCTTCGGCAGCCCCTTTGCCGGCGCCGCCCACGAGCATCGTCGCCAGGCGCGCCGGGAATTCCGCAATTACCTGCGTACTCACAACGTGGGGCGGGACGTGCCGTTCGGGCCGGTTTTCGGGCCAGGTTTCGGGCGTGGGTTCGGGCCCGGCGGATTCGGCTTCGGTCCAGGCCCGCGCGGCGGGCGTCGCGGCTCGGGACACGGGCGTCGCGGCCGCCGCGGCGACGTGCGCGCCGCCATCCTGGCCCTGCTCGCAGAGCGGCCGATGCACGGCTACGAAATGATCCAGGAAATCGCCGAACGCAGCCAGGAGTTGTGGCGGCCCAGCCCGGGCTCGGTGTACCCGACACTGCAGCTGCTGGTCGACGAGGGACTTATTGTCGGTACCGAAACCGAGGGCAGCAGGCGACTTTTCGAGCTGACCGCCGAGGGCCGCGCCGCCGCTGAGAAGGTCGGAAGTCCGCCGTGGGACCAGATCGCCGAGGACGTCGATCCCTCTCAGATCAACCTACGGGCCACCCTGGGCCAGCTCTTCGGCGCCGTGGCGCAGTCAGCGCACGCGGCTAGTGCCGAGCAGCAGCAGCGCATCGTCGACATCTTGAACAACACCCGCCGCGAGATCTACACCATTCTGAGCGAAACCGAGTAACAGGGGGGTCAACCCATGTCGACCCAATCCAGCGTGCGCTCCACCGCCTTGCGCCAGCCGGAGTACGCGGCCGCACGCTGGTCGTCGCTCCATGTGGGAGTCCACCGCTTCTCCTCACGCCAGTTGGCCCGCAGGTCTTCTGGATCGGCCCAGAATCCGACGGCCAGGCCCGCCGCGTAGGCCGCGCCGAGTGCGGTGGTCTCGGCCACCACCGGCCGGACCACGTCCACCCCGAGCACATCGGCCTGGATTTGCATGCAAAGTTCATTGGCGGTGATACCGCCGTCGACCTTCAGAACGTCGAGGTGCACACCGGAATCCGCCGCCATCGCGTCGACAACGTCACGACTCTGGTAGCAGATCGCTTCCAGCGTTGCCCGGGCCAGGTGCGCGTTGGTGTTGTACCGGGACAAGCCCACGATCGCGCCGCGGGCATCGGATCGCCAGTACGGCGCGAACAGCCCGGAAAACGCCGGCACGAAGTACACCCCACCGTTGTCGTCGACCTGGCGAGCCAGCGCTTCGCTTTGCGCGGCGCCACTGATGATGCCCAACTGGTCGCGTAGCCACTGCACTGCGGAGCCGGTGACAGCGATTGAACCCTCAAGCGCATAGACGGGTCTGGCATCGCCGAACTGGTAGCACACCGTGGTAAGCAGGCCATGGCGCGATCGCACGATCTCGTCGCCGGTGTTCAGCAGCAGGAAGTTTCCGGTGCCGTAAGTGTTTTTGGCCTCGCCGCTGAGCAGACACACCTGGCCCACCATCGCCGCGTGCTGATCACCAAGGATCCCGGTGACGGGGACCTCCCCACCCAGCGGCCCGGTGTCCGACGTGACGCCGTAGGGCTGCGTCGGCGACGAGGATGCGATCGACGGCAACATCGCCCGCGGAATGGAGAAGAACGACAACAGCTCGTCGTCCCAATCCAGCGTCTCGAGATTCATCAGCATTGTCCGGCTGGCGTTGGTGACGTCGGTGACGTGCACGCCACCGCGGGAACCACCGGTCAGGTTCCACAGCACCCAGGTGTCACAGGTGCCGAAGAGGGCCTCACCGCGTTCGGCGGCTTCTCGCACCCCGTCGACGTTCTCCAGGATCCATTGCAGCTTGCCGCCCGAGAAGTACGTCGCCGGCAGCAGACCCGCTTTGCGTCGAATCACCTCACCGCGCCCGTCGCGCTCCAGTGCCGCTGCGATCCGGTCGGTGCGAGTGTCCTGCCAGACGATCGCGTTGTAATAAGGCCTGCCGGTTTGCTTGTTCCATACCAGCGTTGTTTCCCGCTGGTTTGTAATGCCGAGTGCGGCAAGGTCATCGGGGGCCAGGTTGGTGGCGTTCAAGGCGGAGGTCAGGGCCGACGCGGTGCGTTCCCAGATCTCGACCGGATTATGCTCGACCCATCCCGCGCGAGGCAGCAGCTGCTCATGCTCGAGCTGGTGTCGACCCACCTCCGCGCCGTCATGGTCGAATATCATGCAGCGCGTGCTGGTGGTCCCCTGGTCGATCGCGGCTATGAAGTCACCCGGCTCGGCCACTTGCTCTCCTTCACCGGATCGTTCTCGAGGCCATTCCCTGCTAATCGTTCATGATGGTCTACATGCAGACGCGAACCGGAGACATTGAGCGAATGCCACGAGGTGGTCCGCGCGCATCGTGCCTGGACCGGTGGCTGGAAACCGATCGGAAGGAGTACTTGGACCGCGACGACGTCGACGCCCTCAAACGCACCGTCGTCCGTTCGCTGGACCGCTTCGGACACTTCTTTGGCCATCACGAGAAGTTCGCCCGCATCGCGCTGGACGAAATAGCCGATGTGCCCGACCCCAAAGTCCTCGAACTCGGGTCGGGGCATGGCGCGCTGTCGCGAGCGCTGCTGGAGCAACATCCGACCGCTCAGATCACCGTCACAGACGTCGAGCCCAGCTCGGTGGCGGCGATCGCTGCCGGTGACCTCGGCACCCATCCACGCGCCACGGTGCGTGAGATGGATGCCACAGCGATCGATGCGCCCGACGGATATTACGACCTTGCGGTGTTCGCGATGTCGTTTCACCACCTGCCGCCGGGCCCGGCCTCGCGAGTTTTCGCCGAAGGCACCAGGGCGGCGAACAAGCTGCTGATCATCGACTTGCCACGGCCACCGGCACCCCTGCACATCCTGCAACTGGCGCCGTTTCTGCCACTGGCCGCCGCGGTGCCGCTCTGCCACGACGGGTTCATCAGTTCGCTGCGCGCTTACAGCCCTTCGGCGCTGCGGGCGCTGGCCCGACACGCAGATTCCGCCATCAGAGTTCAGCTACGCGGCGGCGGATTCGACATTCCGCTACGCCCGCGCCCGCAAATAGTGGTCGCCAGTCGGTTGCGCAGCGGTCGATGAGCCTGTTGCATCAGCGGTGTGGGCGAAGAGATCAAACGCATCGTCTACAGCCGCGCACACCGGCAGCAGTACCGGCGCAAGGTTGCGCTGTGTCTCGATGTCTTCGAGACCATGCTCGCGCAATCCAGTTTCTCGTTCGAGCGACCGCTCACCGGCATGGAGATCGAATGTAATCTGGTCGACGCCGACTACCAGCCTGCCATGTCCAATCAGCATGTGTTGGCCGCCATCGCCGATCCGGCTTACCAGACTGAATTGGGTGCTTACAACATCGAATTCAATGTGCCACCGTGCGAGCTGCCCGGCCGCACCGGACTGAAGCTGGAAGCCGACGTTCGCGCCAGCTTGAACGTCGCCGAACGCCAAGCCAGCTCCGACGACGCCCACATCGTGATGATCGGCATTCTGCCCACGCTGATGCCGGAACACCTTGCCGCCGACTGGATGAGTGAGTCGGCTCGATATGCGGCACTCAACGAATCGATTTTCACCGCTCGCGGCGAGGACATCCAAATCGATATCGGCGGAGCCGAACCGCTCAGTCTCTACTATCCTTCGATTGCACCTGAATCAGCCTGTACGAGCATGCAATTACATCTACAGGTCTCGCCCAGCGACTTCGCCGCCAACTGGAATGCGGCGCAGGTCGTGGCCGGACCGCAGCTGGCGCTCGGTGCAAACTCGCCCTACTTCTTCGGCCACGAACTGTGGGCGGAGACCCGCATCGAGTTGTTCGCTCAGGCCACCGACACCCGGCCCGACGAACTGAAAGCGCAGGGTGTCCGGCCTCGAGTGTGGTTCGGGGAGCGCTGGATAACCTCGATTTTCGACCTGTTCGAGGAGAACGTCCGCTATTTTCCGTCGCTGCTACCGGAATTGTCCGATGAAGATCCGGTCGCCGAACTTGCTGCCGGGCGCACTCCGCAGCTGGCGGAGCTCCGCCTGCACAACGGCACGGTGTACCGGTGGAACCGGCCGGTGTACGCAGTCGAGAAAGTGGCTGGGGTCGGCCGGCCGCATCTGCGGGTGGAGAACCGGGTGCTGCCGGCCGGCCCCACAGTCATCGACATGCTGGCCAATTCAATGTTCTACTTCGGTATGTTGCGTTCGCTTTCCGAGGAGGACCGCCCGCTGTGGACCAAGATGAGTTTCGCTGCGGCAGAGGCTAACTTCTTCGAGGCAGCTCGACGCGGCATCGATTCACGGCTCTATTGGCCAGGTCTGGGTGAAGTGGGTATCGGTGAATTGGTGCGGCGTCAGTTATTGCCAATGGCAGATGAGGGTTTGCGGACCTGGGGCGTTGACGTCGAGGTCCGCGACCGGTTCCTCGGAGTGATAGAAGGCCGGGCCCGCACCCGGCGCAACGGCGCGGCGTGGCAGGTTGGCACCGTCCGGACCTTGCAGCAGCAGGGCATGACCCGACCCGCCGCGCTGGCGGAAATGTTGCGGCAATATTGCCAGCACATGCATGCCAACGAGCCGGTGCACACCTGGGATTCTCCCGAATAGAATTTCGCGCTGACAAAACACACCGAGGACCGCATTATGCCCGTCAGATGGAAAACCGAACCTGACGACCATGACTATCCCGCCGCCGCGGATTATCTGGCGCTGCTGGCCGATCAGGGCACCGTCGACACTGTCATCGCCGACCTGAAATCCGCCCCGATCGTCTACAAGAAGGCTAAAGACGTCCTGCGCGCTGCTCGACTGCGATTACTGCCGGTCGACAACCCGCATGTCAAGGACGACCTGAAAAAGGTCAAGAAAAATAAGGGGCTTTCGCCGATCCTGCTGGTCCGCGGCGAGCTCCGCGCCGGCGTGCCGTTGCAGGTCGCCGATGGCTATCACCGGGTGTGCGCCAGCTACCACACCGACGAGAACACTGACATCCCATGTAGAATCGTCTGACTGCCCGCGTTATAGTCGGCGCGTGATCAGCGGCGATCCGCTGACCGGACGCGACGGCGAACTGACAGCTATTCGCCGCGTGCTGGGCGGGGTTGGCGATTATTCCGGCGTGGTGATTATCGGAGCCGCCGGCGTGGGCAAGACCCGGCTTGCCCGTGAGGTGCTGGTCCGCGCCCAATCCTCCGGTGAGCACACGACGTGGATCGTCGGCACCGAGTCTGCCCGCAGAATCCCGCTGGGCGCGTTCAGCACCTCGTTGAGCGACGTGACGTCCGACCCGCTGTCCAGCGTTCGGCGCCTGATCGATTCCTTCAACACACCCCGGCGGCGGGGGCGGCAGCTCATCGGGGTCGACGATGCGCACCTTCTGGACGGCTTGTCCGCACATGTGGTGCACCAACTCGCCCAGTCGCATACAACGCGCATGGTTGTCACCATGCGGGCAGGCGGCGGCGAGCCGGATGCTGTGACAGCGCTGTGGAAGGACGGGCCGCTGAGCCGGTTGGACCTCGAACCGCTGTCGGCCACGGCCACCCGCGGCATGATCGAGAACATCCTCGGCGGAGTAGTGGATACCCGCAGCGCTCAGAGGTTTTGGAAGTTGACGGGCGGAAACGCGCTGTTCGTACGGCAACTGCTGCGGGACCAAGTCGGCGCCGGCCGGATACGGCAAGTCGCTGGGGTCTGGATCTGGGACGAGGATGTGGCGATTTCACCTCACATCGGTGACATGGTCGGTCGGCAGCTGAGTCGCCTCCCTCCAGGTCTTGCGCTGGTAGTCGACACCCTGTCGCAGTGCGAACCGCTCGCGGTAGACGTCTTGCGCGACTTGGTACGCCGCCGAGACCTGGAGGGGGCTGAGCAGCTGCGGCTGATCACCGTGGACCGCAGCGACGGAAAGCTGATGGCTCGGCTGGCACACCCGATTTTCGCTGAGCTTCGCCGCGCGACGGCAGGCGAGTTGTATCTGTCGCGGATCCGCGGTCGGCTGGCGCGGCGGCTGGCGAAGGATCCCGATGCCGACATGCATGCTGTCGTCCGGCGGGCGTTGCTCACCCTCGAATCTGACACCGCCCCTGACGCCGAACTGTTCCTGCGGGCAGCGCGACATGCTATGACCTTGCTCGATCTGGGACTCGCCGATCGCTTCGCCGGGGCCGCCGCCCAAGCGGGCGCCCGGGAAGCTGCTGGTTTGCGAGCAATGAACCTGGTGCTGGCCGGCCGCGGTGAGGAAGCCGAGGACTTGTTGCAGGCAATGACCGCCGAAGACCAGACCGAGCGCCACCGCTGGTCGACCGTGCGGGCGGCCAACCTGATCTGGATGCTCGGCCGTTCCGGCGAGCCGGCGGCCATCCTGGCGGAGCTGGCGACGAGTGATGAATCGGATACGGACCGCGCTGAGCGGGCAGCAGTCGAAGCCTGCCTTGACGCGGTACAGGCGCGCTGCGATGTGGCCGCTGAAAAGGCCCGTACTGCACTAGATTTCGAAGGCTTGTCGGACTTTCACGCGATGATGGCATCGGTGGCACTGATCATGGCGATGGGTGCGCTTGGCGAGGTAACAAATTTGAACGCGGTGGCCGCAGCGGCGCTCAACCGCGCCGTCACGTCATTTCAAGCCTCACACATGCGATTCTGGTTCGGTAGTGTCTACGCTCGCGCGTGCCGGTTGACTGGGCGTATCGACGAATGTGTACGGTCAGCAGCCGAGATTGCTGAGTCGGCGAACGACCTTCCCGGCCTGGCTTTCGCCAACCTCGCGTTTCTGTTGGGCCAGGCCGAACTGGTCGGCGGCACCTTACCCAAAGCGGCGCAGCTACTGCACGAAGCACTCGCTGGCGTTCAGAAGCACGGTGTGACAACAGGTTTGCGTCCAGCAAGCTGTTTCGCACTGGCCGAGGCGCATGCGAAGCTCGGCCAGGCGGCCGAGGCGAACGAGGCGCTCAGCGAGGCGCGGGAGTGCGTGCCGCCCGACTATCTGTTCATGCGGACCGCCTTCGACCTGGCCACCGGATGGGCCCTCGCCGCCGCTGGTTCGCTGACCGAGGCTGTCGCGACGGTGCGAGCGGCTGCACGGGAGGCCCGGGTCCGCAATCAGCCGACGCATGAACTGGCCTGCCTGCAGGCCGCCGCCCAATGGGGTGACGCCTCCGATGCCGTACGCGCGCGTGAACTCGCCGATATGCTGTCGCTGCCATTGGCCGGCGTAGTCGCCGGGCATCTGGAATCGCTGCTGGCCGGTGACGGCGAGGGACTGCTCACGGCCTCGAGTGATTACCGGGCAATCGGTGACCGCACGACCGCAGCCGATGTCGCCGCTCAGGCAGCGGTCGCCTTCAGCCGGGCGCAGCAACGCAAGCGAGCGCTGTACGCCGCGGCGCTGGCGAGGGAACTCGCCGACTCCTGCGGGGGCCTTTCCACTCCGGCGTTGCGAAATCCGGTAGGAGTTCCGTTGACCAGCCGCGAGCGCGAGATCATCGAACTGGTCGCCAACGGCTTGTCCAACCGGGAGATCGCTGACCGCCTGGTGATGTCGGTGCGCACCGTGGAAGGCCACTTGTACCGCGCCTGTCAACGGGTGGGCGCCAGATCGCGCGCGGACCTCGCGGCGATCCTGCGGACCGGACCCGCATCGCCGCGATGACTTGCTTTATGCGGCGTACGTTGGGCTGCATGGCCAATGAAGTGATGGACTGGGACAGTGTCTATCGCCAGGAAGGAACGTTCGAAGGGCCGCCGCCCTGGAATATCGGTGAGCCGCAACCGGAATTGGCTTCGCTGATCCGGGCCGGCGAGTTCCGCAGCGACGTGCTCGACGCCGGCTGCGGCTTCGCGGAATTGTCGCTGGCGCTGGCAGCCCAGGGCTACACCGTCGTCGGGGTGGACCTCACTTCAACAGCGATCGCCGCTGCCACCAAAGCGGCACATGAGCGCGGTTTGACCAACGCCAGTTTCGTGCAGGCCGATATCACGTCGTTGACCGGCTTTGACGGCCGCTTCAACACCGTCGTCGACAGTACGCTGTTTCATTCGTTGCCGGTCGAGGGCCGCGACGGCTACTTGCGCTCGGTGCGGCAAGCAGCCGCCCCGGGGGCACGCTACTTCGTGCTGGTTTTCGCCAATGGCGCTTTTCCGGCCGAGATGGAGGCCAAGCCCAACGAGGTCGATGAAGTAGAGTTGCGCGCCGCTGTGGAACAACACTGGGAGATCGATGAGATTCGCCCGGCCTACATTCATGCCAACGTTCCGCCGGTGCCGGAAGAGGGCTGGCCCGATATTAAGTTTCCGACCCACCCGAAGGACGAGAAGGGCCGGATGAAGTTTCCGGCCTACCTGTTGACGGCCCGAAAGGCGGGCTGAACAGCTACGCCGTGGCGTTAGTCGCGGCTGCCAACGCCTCGGCGAAGACTGCCAAGTCGTCGTCGGTGGTGTCGACATGCGGCGAGATCCGCAAAACCGGTCCCGTCAACTCCAGCGGCGCTCGCTGCACCGTCGCTGACGTGATCACGATCTGGCGCTCGGCGATCAGCCAGTTCCGTACGGTCGTGGGGTCCGCTGCGTCGACCGGCGCGAGCGTTGTGATCGCGCTGGGCTCGGTAACCGGCTCGATCACCCGCCAGCCAGCGACCCCAGCCAGCACGTTGCGGGTACTGCGGCCCACCTTGGCCAACCGGGTCTGAATCGCTGCCGGGCCGGCCGAAAGATGCTCGGCTACCGCCGCCGAAAACGCCACCCGGGCAGCAACATTGGCTTCTCCCATTTCCAGCCGCCCCGCTACGGGCAGCGGTGAGGGCCAGTCCGGCGGCGGCAGCCGCGGTCGCAGCTGCTGCATCAATCCCGCTCGCACCGCGAGGACTCCGACACCGCGCGGGCCGGTCAGCCATTTACGGGACGAGGCGTACAGAGCGGCGGGGCCGACCGCGCAGTCGACGTGGCCGAGTGCTTGGGCGGCGTCGACCACCAGCGGAAGGCCCAGGTCGGCGCAGAGCCCCGCCACCGCGGCCAGCGGCTGCACCACACCGCGATGGCTCGCCACCACAGTGAGGTGGACCAAGTCGGGCTGTTCGGCGGCCAGCATGGCCGCTGCTTCGTCGAGTTGCAGCCTGCCGGCATCGTCGGTCGGCAAGGCGCGCCGATGGAATCCATGCGCGGCCATGACGGCCAAATTGGGCCCGTATTCGCCTGGTAGACAGACTATTACCCGGTTGCCGGGCGGCCAGGCACCGAGCAGCAAGTCCAGCGCATTCAGCGATCCGGTGGTGAACACGACCTGGGCGTCGAGCATGCCGGCAAGTGTGGCGACGCCGGCTCGTGCGGCATCCAGCACCGGTTCGGCCGCCTCGGCAGCCACATAACCGCCGAACTGCGCTTCGTGACGTGCATGCCGGTCGGCGGCATCGAGCGCGGCGAAACTCTGCCGCGAACACGCCGCGCTGTCCAAGTGCAGACCGGCGACCGGCGGCCGCGCCGCTCGCCACTGATTGTTCAGCGTGCCTGCGTCACTCACTTAACCGCCAGCGACAAGCCGAAGTCGCCGGCGGCATCGGTCCACCAATGGGTTCGTCGCAGCCCCGCCGCAGCCAGCTCGACCGCCACCGCCTCCGGGCGGAATTTGCACGAGACTTCGGTGAGCATCTCTTCGCCGGCCGCGAAGTCGACGGTTAAATCCAGGCTGCTTATCCGAACCTGTTGCAAACTGTCGCTGCGCAGCCACATCTCGATTCGTTCCTCGTCGCCGTTCCAGCGGGCGACATGCGTGTAGGCCCGCAGGTTGAAATCGGCGTCGAGTACCCGGTTGATGACCGCGAGCACATTACGGTTGAACTGCGCAGTGACGCCGGCGGCGTCGTCGTAGGCGCGAAGCAGCCGGCCGACGTCCTTGACCAGGTCGGTGCCGAGCAGCAGGCAGTCCCCAGGGTGCAGCACTGCGGCCAGCGAAGCCAGGAACTGCGCACGCGGTCCGGCGGTGAGATTGCCGATGGTCGAGCCCAAAAACACGAACAATCGGCGCCCGCCGTCGGGAATGTGGGAAAGGTGTTGCTCGAAATCACCGCAAACGGCAGCGATTTCGACGCCTCGATACTCCTGCGCGATGGCCGCCCCGGCGGCTTCGAGGATGTCGGCGTCAACGTCGAACGGTATAAACCGGCGCAGCGAACCGGTGTCGGACAGCGCGCCCAGCAAGGTGCGTGTTTTCTCCGATGTTCCGCTGCCCAGTTCCACCAGGGTGTCCGCGGCGGTCGCCGAAGCAATGTCGCCGGCCCGAGCCCGAAGTATCTCGGCCTCGGCCCGGGTCGGGTAGTACTCCGGCAACCGGGTGATCCGGTCGAACAGTTCACTCCCGGTCGAATCGTAAAACCACTTCGGCGGCAAAGACTTCGGGACACGTCGCAACCCAGCCGACACATCCCGACACAATGCTTGGTACGCCGAGTCCGCGGCCAGGTGGTTGGACAACGACAGCGTCATCAACGTCCTTTCGAGGCATTTAGCGGAATCATCGTCAAGCCATCACGATTGATGTCGACGAGGTGGCAGTCGGGCACATCAGTCCAGTCCGGATCGTCGTCATACGGCTCACTGGCCAGCACTATGCCGTCATCTCGTCGCAGCACCGACAAGGTGTCGCCCCAGGTGGTAGCGAGCAACCGAGATCCGTTCGCAGCCAATATGTTCAACCGTGCGTGCGGATCGGCGGCCCCAAGCTCGGCGATGACCTGACCCAACGCGTCCAAGCCACGAGCGAAAATCAGCGCAGCGAGAAGCGCGCTATCGCAGACCGATTCGGCCGCTGCACTCAGCGGCAGGAGACCGCGGTCGATGATGCCGTTGTGCGACAGCAGCCAGGCGCCGTCGGTGAAGGGCGCGGTCGCGCTGATCTCGATCGGCATGCCGGCGGTGGCTGAGCGCACCGCCGCCACCACGCAGGGGCTGCGTATTGCGGGTGCGACGGACACCAGGGACGCATCGGCCCACAATGGTGAGGCGCTGCGCCAGCGGCGCGGGACCGCTGCGTCGAAGAAGCCCACTCCCCAGCCGTCGGCGTTCATCAAGCCGTGCTTCTGCCGGCGCGGCGCATAGGACTGCACGCCGAGACTGTGCGGCGGATCGAGAACCAGTGTGGACAGCGGAACTTCACGCCCCAGCCAGCCGAGGTGACGGCACATCAGCCGGCATCTCTTGCGTCGTCGACATCCCAGGCCAAGCGCACTCCGGCGAAGATCTGGCGCCGATAGGGGTGGTCCCAGTTCCGGAAACTGGGCCGCAGTATGCCGGGATCCACCGCCCACGATCCGCCGCGCAAAACGCGGTAGTCACCGTCGAAGAACGGCTGGGAATAGCGCTGATAAATCATCGGAACAAAACCTGGCCAAGGTCGCAGTGGTGAGCTGGTCCACTCCCAGACGTCCCCGAGCAGCTGCTCGGCTCCGTACGCCGACGCACCGGCCGGGTAGGCACCCACCGGCGCCGCTCCCAGCGCCGCACCGCCGAGGTTGGCATGCGCATCGGTCGGCTCCGCGTCGCCCCACGGGTACCGGCGGCGCTTAGCGCGTCGGGGATCCCAAGCGCAGGCTTTCTCCCATTCCAATTCGGTGGGCAGCCGGGCGCCGGCCCACGCGGCGTAGGCCTGCGCCTCGAAGTACGTAACGTGCTGGACGGGTTCGTCGACGGGGATGTCCTCGACGTGCCCGAACCGGACGCGGGTTGCGTCGGGCCCCCAGAATTGTGGTGCGGTCAGCTGGGCGCGTTGCCGATGTTCCCAGCCGCGCGCCGACCACCATTTCGGTTGGCGGTATCCGCCGTCGTCCATGAAGTACCGCCATTCGCCGTTGGTGACCGGCACCTGCCCGATACGGAAGCTATCCACGTCCGCCACGTGGGCGGGACGTTCGTTGTCCAGGGACAATGGCTCGTCCGCACCGTCGACGCCGAGCACGAAGGGGCCCCCAGGCACCAGCACCGAGCTGCCGGCCAGCTTCGGCCGGCCCTGCGGCAGCACCTTTGTGCTGCGCAGCAGGGGCGGGCCGGCACGCAGGTTCAGGGCTTGCAGCATGGTCTCGTTGTGCTGGTGCTCGTGGCTGACGACCATGCCGAACGCGAATTCGTCGGCCTGAGACTCGGCGGAGTCGCCGGGCAGGGCGTCGAGGGCAGCCAGCGCCGCCGACCGGACATCGCGGCAGTAGGCGTGCGCCGCGTGTGGGGAAAGCAGCGGCAGGTCCGCGCGACCGGCGCGGGAGTGTACGAAGGCGTCGTAGAGGCCGTCGATGTGTGGCGGCAGCATCCCAGGCCGGTTCGGGTCGCCACCCCGCAGCAACCAGAATTCTTCCTGTTGACCGATGTGCGCCAGATCCCACACCAGCGGGCTCATCAACGGGTCGTACTGGCAGCGCAATTCGGTGTCATCCAGGTCGACGAGCCGCAGCGTCCGCTCCCGCGCCCGTGCCAGGTCACGGACAAGCGTTTCGCGGCCGCTCATACTGCTCCCTGCGCCAGCCGCGCGACGGTTGGCGCGATGCCGCGTTTGATCACCGCGTCGGAGAACTCGTCGCCGGGGCAGCGGCCCTGCTCGACTAGTCGAAGCAACCGTTGCATCGAGTCGCTGAGCTGGGCGCTGCATGGTGCCGGCAGCCGTTCAGCGGCCGCGGCGACACACCGGTTGGCCGCGGTGTGAAGCCGGCGGTCCCGCAGGCCTATCCGGGCGGCGGTATCCCAGGCCGACGCGACCGGTTCGACGGCCGCTGCGCCGACCTCTGCGGCGGTTGCGTCGTCCAGCAGCGTCACGAGCGTAAAGACCGCCGCGGGCCACAAGTCATCGGGGACGCTGTCGAGATAGCGGATCTCCAGCCATTGGCGCGGCCGCACCGGCGGAAACAGCGTGGTGAGGTGGTACTCGAGGTCGGCGATCGTAGGTCGTCGACCGCCGAGCAGTGTCCGGCCGTCGGCCCAGTCGGCGAACGGAACATACTGCGTCACCGGCACCGCTTCAGGGGTGTGTACCAGCATCACCGGCGCTTTGAGTGCGTAGCGCGCCCAGTCGGTGCCGGGATCGTCGCCGCTAGCTGTCAGGATCGGTCCGCAGCGCGCAGAGTCGAGTTGTCCCCACACCCGTTGGCGGGTGGACAGCCAGCCGGAGAACTGGCCGCCCAGCAGTGGAGAGTTGGCAGCGATCGCGATCATCGTCGGGCCCAGCGCATGCGCCAGCCGCACTCGTGCGGCCCAGCCATCCTGCGGCCCGGTGTCCAGGTTGACCTGGATCGAGGCCGTCGACGTCATCATCGCCGCGCCGGCCGCGCCGGTGTGGCTGGCAACGAAGAACTGCTCCATGGCGCGGTAGCGGGCGCCCGGATTGATGCGAGTGGCCGCACGTAACGGGTCGGCCCCCAGCATTACCAATCCCAGGCCCGCCTCGGCGAAGGCGGCACGTAGCACCGCCTGGTCGTCGATCATCGCCTCGATCGCCGGCAGCGGGCCGTGTGCGGGTTGCCCGGACAACTCAACCGCGCCACCGGGTTCGACGGTGACCACGCTGCCGGCCGGCATCGACGGCAGCGAGTCGATGACGTCGGTGATCTCATCCCAGCCCGGCCGGCGGCCCGGCTCGAGCGGATCGAAGCAGTGCGCCTCGACCTCCAGTCCCACCCGCCCCAGCGGCGCGTCGAGCAAACAGGTCTCCGCGACGTGCTTGATGGCGGCCGATGAACTGGCCAATTCGGTCTCGGCCAGGCGCGCGCAATCCAGCTGTGATGCGACGGCGAACGCCATATCACCGATCCCTTCGGGCCGCCCACGATCGACACATCAGCCTAGCCATCGTGGAATATTTATTGACCCAGAGAGTTCTGCATGGCCCCCGCCAGGACGTTGACGGCGGGGCCGCCGTTGCCGGCTTGACAGACTTTGGCCTGCAGCACGACGTTTTCCCGCAGCCGGGTTTGAGTAAAGCAGCGGCGGTCGGTGCCTGTTTCCTGCTTGGTCCATGCGGCGTCGGCGTCGGTCGGCGGTCCGCCGTCGAAAGACCACACCTGGACGGTTCCGTTGTCCAGGTGCACGTCGGTGGTTTGTCCCGCGCATCCAACGGTCCGGTCGACGACCCGGTGGAACGCGCGACCGGCGGCATCGTTGGTGGCAAACACGCCAACCGCCTGCTTGACGAGGTGGGTCTGGTCAGTGGCAGCTGTCTGGGTGGTGGCGCCATTGAAGGATGCCAAGTCCGGGTCCTCGTAGACCTCGGGTAAGCCGATGTCTGCCCAGTTGTTGCACACCGGGTTGTCCACCCAATACGCCTGAAATGGCGCGGTGAACAGTGATTCGTCCCGCATCGGGCCGCCGACGATGTTGCCCACGGACCCTTTGCCGAGGACGGCGTAGTTCACCACGCCCGGGTCCGAGGGGCGGGCCGCCGCGACCGGAGCGGCGACCACTCCCCCGGCCGCGGTGACGATGGCACCGACGAGCACCGCGGCTTTCGCACTAAAGACCAAAAGCGGGAGGCTAGACCTTGGCCGCAACGCCGACCTCGACGTTGCCACGGGTGGCATTGGAATACGGGCAGACCCGATGGGCCTGCTGCACCAGCTCGTCGGCGTCCTGCTGCTCCAGACCGGGCAGGCTGGCGACGACGTCGCCCGTCAGTCCGAAACCACCCTCGGCGGTGCGGCCGATGCCGATCCGCACCGTGACGTCGGTGGCGTCGGGCAGCCGGACCTTTGACTTGCCCGCCACCAGGCGCAGCGCGCTCAAAAAGCAGGCCGCATAACCGGCGGAGAACAGTTGTTCAGGGTTGGTGCCGTCGCCGCTGCCACCCAGAGCTTTCGGCGGGCGGGTGTCCAGGTCGAGGTGCCCATCGGATGACTTCACTTGCCCGTCGCGGCCGCTTCCGGTGGCGGTGGACTCTGCGGTGTAGATGGCTTCGATGCTCATGGGTTCGATCATGCCAACCCCTCTGATGGAACAGAAGGGTGCCCGGCTGCGCTAGCGACCCGGAGCAGGAGGCGCCGGAGCAGGCGGTGCGGCAGGCGGTGGCGGCTGGCCAGGTGCGCTGGGGCCGGATGAAGGCGCTGGAGCTGGCGGCGCGCCCTGCGAGGCGGGCGGGCTCGGCGGACCGGGCGGTGCGGGCGGCGCAGCGGGGGCGCCGCCGGGGCCATACATGCCGTGCGGACAGTTGTGGTGTCGGCCTGCCGCAGCACCGGCGAAGAAAATCACCGAGACGATAAAGACGATGCCCGCCACGATCACGACCCATGCCGCGACCTGATACAGCAGCCTGTTCGGAGGTATTGCGTGCGCCGGTGGTGCAGCCGGTGCGGTGGCGGTAGCCGGGCTCGGGGGATTGGGTGTTTCGGTCATACCTCGATGATGCCCAGTCTGCGAGAGACAAACTCGGCCTGGCACCCGGGAATTGGCTGTGAAACGAGGAGCCCGGCGCCGCCTGGGCGCCGGGCTCGTTGTTGTGGTGTGACCGCTGGGTTCAGTGAACGGGGGCGGCGGTTGATGGAGCGATGGACGCCGGCGGTTGGCCGGGCCCGGGGACGGCGCTGCCCGGCCCACCGGGTGCGCTTGGCCCGCTGTGCGGACCGCCCGGCCCACGGTGATGCACCATCGCACTGGGGTGATGCTGCCCGTGATGGTGGTGGCGGTGGTGACCGGCGATCTTGAAGCCGGCGAAGAAGATGGTCGTGACGATGTACAAAATGCCGGCGACGATCACGACCCAGGCGGCTACCTGGTAGAGCCTGCTGCGCTTGGCCGGTGCTGCTGTAGTGGTGGCTGGGGTGGTGGCTGCGGTACTCCGCACCGTTGGGGTTTCTGGTGTTTCACTCATGACTCGAATGATGCGCGGCCAACCAATAGCGCTCACTATGTGCCGGTTATGTAACCGCTGTGAATGCCGACCCCGGCTGAACTGGCTCTTTTAGTCGGGTTTGAACGGGTTGACCGCAAATTGGATCACCCGGTACGGAGCGCGAGCCCGTGGATCGCTGTTGTGCCATTGGCTGACGAACACCCGCAGTTCGTCGGCCGTCGACCCGGGTGAAATGTATCCGCCGTAGGGCTGGGCCAGTCGGTTGTCATCCGGGGGCGGCAGGCTTTCGGCCGGCTCCGGCCACTCGTCGTGTTGCACCACCGTCGTCACCGGCGCGGTTCCGAGCGACGTCGGATCGTCGGCCACCCGAACCTCCATGTTTCCGGTGCTGGCATTGAAGTACGACAGCACCGACAGGCCGTCGATCTGCTTCATGCTCGTTTCGCCAATCATGTCGGCCCACAACGGTGTTGGAAGTTTGTTCCACCCCCCGTCAGGGCCGGCCGCCCAGCCCTGCCACCGGGATCGATCGGTGAAGGCTTCCGGGGTCGCCCGATACAACTGCACCGGTTGGCTGCGGTCGAAGTTGTCGCTGACGATGTACACCCACCCGGTCGGCGACTCGGCCGTGGGTATCGGATCGTAGTAGCCGCTGATCTGGGACTGCCGACCGCCCTGGTACGACGCATCGCGCGAAGAGCCCGCAACGGTCTGCCAATTCCCGTGCGACACTTCGGCTTTGACCAGCCTCGATGTTTGCGGTACCAGGTTCGTGGTGGTGGTGATCATCAGATAGTTCTGCCGGTTGATCTGTACTACGCCGCCGGGCAGCTGCGAGGCGCCCGGCGGCGTCGGATCGGCCAGCAATGGCTTCCAGATACCGGTGACGCCGGTGTAGCGGACCCCTTCGGGGTCGTCAACCGAATCGGTGTCGACGCGCAGCGCGACGGGCGAGTAATAGCCACCGAAACCGACACCCTGACCGGCGAAGCTGTCACCGCAGACTTGCAGCACCTCAGCGGGGAATTCCATAAATGCGCACAGGTCGGTGGCCCCGATGCCGTAGTCGCCGGTGGGTGTGCCGGTGCCGGCCGTCGGACCGATCCGCATCACCTCGCCAGGGGCCAGCTGTGGCAGCACGGGTTGTGGCATCGGTGCCGGTGGATCGGCGTTGGCGAGTTGAAACCCTGGCAGCGCAACAAGCCAGAGGGCAGCCGCGGCGATCACGGGTGCCCAGTTCACCCGCGGATCATAGTTGCGCGGCCAGCAATTCGGCGATCTGGATGGTATTCAGCGCCGCCCCTTTGCGCAGGTTGTCCCCGGAGACGAACAACGCCAGTCCGCGCCCGTCAGGCACTGAAGGATCTTGCCGCAGCCGACCGACGAGCGATTCGTCGATGCCCGCGGCAGCCAGCGGTGTCGGCACGGCGACCAACTTCACCCCCGGCGCACCGTCGAGCAGCTCGCGGGCGCGCGGCGGTGAAAGTGGTTGCGCGAACTCGGCATTGATGGACAGCGAGTGTCCGGTGAGCACCGGAACCCGCACACAGGTACCGCTGACCGCGAGGTCGGGAATACCGAGGATTTTGCGACTTTCGTTGCGCAGCTTCTGATCCTCGTCGGTCTCACCGGAGTCGTCATCGACCAAGTTTCCGGCCAGCGGTATCACGTTGAACGCGATCGGGGCGAGGTAGGTGCGCGGCGTCGGGAACTGCGCGGCGCTGCCGTCATGCACCAGCTCCTCAACGCCGTCGACGACCGCCCGTACTTGCCCGACCATTTCGGCCACACCGGCCACCCCGCTGCCCGAAACGGCTTGATACGTCGACGCCACCAGGCGGACCAGCCCGGCCTCGTCGTGCAGCACCTTGAGCACCGGCATCGCGGTCATCGTGGTGCAGTTCGGATTGGCGATGATGCCCTTGGGCCGGTGGTGGGCATCGCGGTCGAAATTGACTTCGGAGACCACCAGCGGCACGTCCGGGTCCTTGCGCCACGCCGAGGAGTTGTCGATCACCGTCACTCCGGCGGCGGCGAACCGCGGCGCCTGCACCCGAGACATCGCCGCCCCCGCGGAAAACAACGCGATATCCAGGCCCGCGGGGTCGGCGGATTCGGCGTCCTCGACCTCGATCTCCTGACCGCGGAACGCCAACTTCCGGCCCTGCGACCGAGCGGAGGCGAAGAACCGGACAGTGGTGGCCGGGAATTCGCGTGCTTCGAGCAACACCCGCATCACCTGGCCCACCTGACCGGTGGCCCCGACTATCCCTATTGATAACCCGATGCGCCCCACTTCAGCGACCCGTCCCCGCATAGACGGTGGCCTGCTCGTCACCACCGAGATTGAACGCCTCATGCAACGCCACGACGGCTTTGTCGAGTTCGGTGTCTCGGCACAGCACCGAAATACGGATCTCCGAGGTGGAGATCAAGTCGATGTTCACCCCGACCTCAGCCAGCGCCTCGCAGAAGGTCGCGGTGACCCCGGGGTGGCTGCGCATACCCGCGCCGATGAGCGACACCTTGCCGATGTGGTCGTCGTAAAGCACCTGAGTGAAGCCGATCTCGTCCTTCAGCGAGTCAAGTTTCTCCACCGCGGTGCGGCCGCTGTCCCGAGAGCAGGTGAAGGTGATGTCGGTCTTGCCATCCTCCACCTTCGACACATTCTGCAACACCATGTCGATGTTGACGTCGGCGTCGGCCACCGCGCGGAACACCTTGGCCGCATAGCCGGGAATGTCGGGCAGCCCGACGACCGTCACTTTGGCTTCGCTGCGGTCGTGCGCGACGCCGGTCAGGATGGGATCTTCCACTGGTTTGTCCTTGATCGATCCGGCAACAAGGGTGCCCGGCTTGTCGCTGTACGACGAGCGGACGTGCACCGGAATGTTGTAGCGGCGGGCATATTCGACGCAGCGCAGCATCAACACCTTTGCGCCGCAGGCAGCCATCTCGAGCATCTCCTCGAAGCTGACCGTATCCAGGTGGCGGGCATTGGCGACGATCCGCGGATCGGCGCTGAAGATCCCGTCCACGTCGGTGTAGATCTCGCAGACGTCGGCACCGAGCGCGGCGGCCAGTGCCACCGCTGTCGTATCCGAGCCACCCCGGCCCAGGGTGGTGACGTCCCTGGTGTCCTGGCTGACACCCTGGAAACCGGCCACCAGCACAACCATCCCCTCATCAAGGGCAGCCTGTAGCCGACCCGGGGTGACGTCGATGATTTTCGCGTTGCCGTGATTGCCGGTGGTGATCACACCGGCCTGGGAGCCGGTGAACGACCGGGCCTGCGCGCCCAGTGATTCGATGGCCATTGCGACCAGCGCGTTCGAGATCCGCTCACCGGCGGTCAGCAGCATGTCGAGCTCGCGGGCCGGTGGCGCCGGACACACCTGTTGAGCCAGCTCCATCAGGCCGTCGGTGGTATCGCCCATGGCCGAGACCACCACCACGACATCGTTGCCCTGCTTCTTGGCTTCGACGATGCGCTCGGCGACACGGCGGATCCGATCGGCGTCGGCCACCGAGGATCCGCCGTACTTCTGCACGACGAGCGCCACTGCTGCCCTTTCCGTTGCGGGGGTTCAGGTCCAGAACAGAATACGTGGGCGGGCTTCCTGCGCTTAGCGCTGCGCGGGTATGAGGCGCCGTTTCCGCGCTGACCTGAGTTGACCGTAGCGACGAGTTACGGGGACCGGCGGATCAGCCCGGCATATCATCAAGATGTCGCCGTCGACGAATGCGCGAATCTTCGGGACCGTCGCGTCGGCCAAGGAGGTTCACGTGCTTGAGGGTGTGTACGTGAACGAACGGATGACGTTGACGGATCAGCTGGTCCGATCGAACTTCCTTGATGCGCCGCAACTCCAGCGGGAAGTCATGGTCCCTGATCGGCAGCCGGAACCGGTACGACGTGCATTAGATGAGCGCGGGGTGACCGACGTGCAAAGCGCGCCGCCACAAATTCACGCCGTGTTGCAATCACCGGGGCGGCCGCTCGACCCGGATGTGCGCTCGAATTTTCAGAACCGGTTCGGCCAGGACTTCACCGGAGTGCGGGTACACACCGACGAATCGGCCGCCGGCGCCGCCGCCGCGGTGCGGGCCAGGGCATTCACCGTCGGACATCAGGTCGTGTTCGGGCAAGGACAGCACGCGCCGCAAACGCCGCGAGGCGACGACCTCATTGCGCACGAACTCGCTCATGTGGTGCAGCAACGCGCCGACGCGCCACACGCCCGCCCGGTGCTGCAGCGCGAGCCAGACGACGACAAAGCCGCTCAGCGGGCGCGCGACAAGGCGCGTACCCAACAGCGTCAGCAGGAGCGCGAGACTGCAGGCAAGGGCCCGGGCGGGGTCGTGGCCCAGGAGGCCGAGGAGGGGTTGCGCGCACTAGAACGTAGCTATCGGGAACCGGGGGCGAAGCAGCGGTCCGTCGCACGCAAGGCTGCCGACCTCGAACGGTTTCGCAGGTTGCTTTCCCGGATCCCGGTCTCACCGCTGCAAAAGAGCCAGCGACAGGGTGCCTTCGACGAGCTGCAACGTACTCCGGCGACCACCGCCGGTGCGCCGCAGACCAAGCACGTCGCCGGCGGCCCGCAATCTCCCGATCAGGAGCTACGGCCGGGTCGGGAAAGTTACGCACAGCCCGACTACTCGCTGTACCGGCGTCGGGCCGACGGCACCGTGGAGCGCGTCCATGTCAACTTGAAGTCCGACGACCTGCACAAGCTCACCCTGGCACAGGCACGGGCGCGGGCCCGCGCTTACCTGGACCAAGCGGTGCGAAACAGCCGTCATCTGGCGGAGGGCGAAACGATTGTGATCAGTTTCGCGCAGACTCCGGCTCCGGAGATCCAGACAGAGATGAACAGCACGCTCATGGGAGCCAACTCACCTGTGAGCGAGGTGCGCTACGGAACGACGACCCATCGCAAGCCACCCGGCGGCATGGGCAGCGAGCCGGTGACACGTCGCAGGCCGGCGAAGAAGTCGACTGCGGCTAAGAAGGCGGAGCCGACAAAGAAGGCGGAGCCGACAAAGAAGGCGTCGAAGACTAGATCGCCTAGGCGCGCCACGCCGTCCGGCGAACCACAGGCTGAGGAGTCACCAACAGCCGCGCACGAACACGGTTCCGAGCCTCCGTCGCCGAGCAATGTGCAGCATGGCACCCGCGCGTCTAAACCCACGTCGCCGATGGACGCGCACCACCGCACCCCAATGTCTGAACCGACCTCCCCCATGGACGCACATCACCGCACTCCGGTATCTGAACCCAAGACCCCCATGAACGCGCACCAGCGCACCTCCATGCCGAAATCGACACCCTCGATGGACGCCCACGAGCCCACTCCCATGCCCAAACCCACATCACCCATGGACACCCACCAGCGCATTCACATGCCTAAGCCGGCCTCGCCTATGGAAGTCCAACGGCGCACGCCCTTGCCTGAGCCGGCTTCGGCCATGGGAGTGCGCCCAGCTCCTTCAGCAGTTGAGTCGAAGCTGCCTGCCAGCGTTGAGCATTCACCGTCCGCGCGGTCGGGCGAAGGACCCATAGGCGCATTCAACCTACTTGGGGATGTGCAATGGGCACTGGAAATCGCCGAGACCATTATGGGGCCGGGGACAGCGGCGGAGAAGACGTTAGCAGTTGGCAAAAGCGTTGCTGTGGGCACACTTTCAGGCGCCGCCCTGGTGGCATTAGCCGGCGATATGGCGGGTCCGGTCGGTTTTGTTCTCGGAATGCGTTCGGACAGTGCACAGTACAACAGGGAACAAGAAGTCAACGAGGCGATCGACGCTCGCACAGATGATCTTCTCGACAAGATCGCGAACTGGCGCGATTCCCACCCGCCACCAGAAGAGAACCCATGGGGAGTACACAGCCGAGCAGAAGCGCGTCAACGCGTTATCGACCAGATGTTCAACGAGCGTGTCGACGAGCTTACCGATGATCTTCTCGACAAGATCGCGAACTGGCGCGATTCGCACCCGCCACCAGAAGAGAACCCATGGGGAGTGCACAGCCGAGCAGAAGCTCGCCGATACATTGTGACCAAGCTGTCTGAAGCATCAAAGCAAACTCCATAAAACCGCAACCGGCGCGCGACCCGGTCATCGCAGTTCCGGATGCCGTGCTTGCTTGTTCTCCCGTTCAGTGTTCGGCTGCGCGAACTCCATTCTAAGGTTTTCGGCGTCGAGGGCCGTCTGCCAGCCGCCGGGCTGTGCCTTCTCCTCGTCGTGGTCGAGGCTGATGAGCTTTTCGGCGCGCGCCAAGTCGGCGTTATCGGCGTCGGCGATCGGCGCCGAGGTCTTTCCTTTGGGTATGACGAAGCCCGCGTCGGCGAGGAGCCTGCGCGCTTCGATCGCCTCGGCGGAATCGCCTCGCACGCGACGCCAGAACGCCTTGCGGCAATTTTCGTAAAGGCGCGGGTAGCTCTCGGCGGTCAGGGGTTCATTGGCCACTACGACGGACCGCGCATCGCTCCAGAGCTTCGCCAGCGCGGGGATGTCGGAAAGCTTGCGTCCGATGACGGTACGCACGCGCGCGACCGCCTGGCGCTGGGTCTCGCCCGGCTTGCGCTTGATGTCCTCGATGTCCATTCGGTCGGGCGGCGCGCCAGGGACCCGCTTATCCCCTATGCGTGGATTGGATGGGCCGCCTTTCACGCGCGGCACGTCGACGCCTTCGGCGTCGTTACCGAAAGCCTTATCGAGGGCGGTATCCACGCCCTTCTCCCAACGCTGCTGGCTTTGCTGCGCCTTCCACTCGGCCTGGCTAGTCGTGCGCGAGCCCGGTGCGGGCTTGACCCCGCGATCGGACAGGCCCACGTCTGCCGTGGGTTTCGCGGCCGGCGCGTCGACCTTCGGCGTCGCGGGTGTGGCCTCGGGCGGGACGGCACCCGACTTGGGTGCATCGGGCTTGGTGGTGGGCGTGGCAGGCGTGGCGGGCTTCACGGGCACCGGCGCCGTGGCCGCGGCCTGCGCCTTGGCCGCGTTCGCGACCTTGACCTCGGCACCCAAGTGGACGCCGCTGCTCAGCATCACCATGAACCAACCGGTCGGTTCCGACAGCGCGGCTGCGAGGGCATCCACGTAGGCTCCCCAGGTAACGTTCTTGTCGCGCCTGTACTTCTCAAAAAGCGCGGACACCGTGACGGTGAAGGACTGCGACAGCACGTGGGTCGCCGCACCGCTGACCAGCGTGGCGATGGCCTGGCGGGCGAGGGTCTGTGTCGCGGGATTGCCCGCGATGCGGCCCGCGATGCCCGCACCGAGTCGTCCTCCGAACTTAGCGAGGATGATCTGCACCGCGGTCTCGACCACGAGCCGATCCCACTCGACGGGGTCGCCCGCGGCGAGCTTCATGCCGGCCACGCCGAGGTTCGCGAAGATCGGCGCGCCGACCGAGACCACGGTCGCGGTCTGTGCCACCGTGAGTCCGCCGACGCCAGTGCCGACGACACCGGCCTCGAGGCCCAGGGCCGCGCCGCCCGTGACGACGACGGCCAGCACGCCCACCGTGAGGAAGGCAGCGTCGCGCGTGTATTCGAGCGTGGTTGCGAGGCCTTCCGCGCCAGTGAGCAACTGATCGATGTACGCGGTGACGATTTTGCTGGTGCGCTCGGAGGCGGCGTCCGCTTCGGAGAGGAAGCGGATCGCCTCGGCGAGGCTGCCCTTGGCGATCGCGCTGCGCACTTTCGGCGCACGGTCTGAGACGATGTCCGCCTGACCTTGCACCGACTCGGCGGGATTCGAATAGCTGCCGAAGGTGGAGACCCATGCATAGGCCTTCGCGGCAGCGGAGGCGATGGGAAAGTCGCTATTGGTCTGTTCCTGCCCGCGATAGCGACCGACCGCCATGTCGCGGCGACGGATTGCCGCGTCGAGGGCGTTGCCGAGCGCTTTCCGCGCGGAGTTGCGCACCCGCTCGACCTGCTGGCCGGTCAGCGTGATCGGTTGACCCTTGAACTTCGTAACGAACAGATTGCTCGCAACGTCTGAGGGCTTGAGCGCGTCGATGGCTCGCATCGCAGCGACCATCTCGTCCAGGCTGGCGTTTCGCGGGATATCGAGCACCGCGGCCCGTTCGGTCGCCAGCGGCGGCGGGCCGGCGGCCACCGGCTTCACCTGGGTGATCCCTGAAGGACCCTTCGGCGTGCCGCCTTTGGTCAGGAGTTGCGTCAGCTGCCCCATCTCCGCCATGGCGTCCTGCCGCTGTTCGACGGTGAAGCCGAGATCGTTGATGACCGCATTCAGCTCGGCCATGCGTTTCTCGATGTCCTCCCGCGACATGGCCTCGCGCATCAGCACGCCTTCGCGCGACCCCGCGCCCGCCCCCTGCCCACCACCCTGTTGGACCACGTGCGTCAGCTCGTGTGCGATCAGCCGCCGTCCGGTCGCCGACGCTGGCGCATAATGCCCGGTCCCGAACACGATGTGGTGCAGGAACGTGTAGGCGTGCGCATGCACCTCGCGCGCCGACTGGGCGGCAGCCTCATCGCTATGCACGCGCACCTGTGAGAAGTCGTGGCCCAGGCGCTTTTCCATATCGTGGCGCACCGTCGGCTCAAGCGGCCGGCCGCCTCCGCCCACGGCCCGATCGACGCCGGACGGGATGGGTACGGCGCTCTCCTCACCGCCGCGATGGCGGCCGATCACCGGCGATGCGCTGGTCGTTGGGTGATGCGAGACGACCTGCTCGGCGATGCGGTCAGCCTCCTCCTCATACTTGTCGCTCGCGCCGTCGATCGACCGTTTGGCCTGCAGCACGCCCGACGATGGTGCGAGGACGGCCGTCGCGGGTCGCGGGATCGGCGCGGCCCTATACACGGACCACCGCCGTATGCAGCGAACGCGTGACGTCGCGGGCGGTCTCGCGCCGCCGCTCCAATGCCGCCTGGTTCGGTACGCGTGCACGGATAGAATCGACTGCGCTTCTGCTGAAGCGCGGGTATCGTGACATGTGTCCGTGTCGCGCTGCGGGTCCCGCATGGATTCGGTCGAATTCAGCTAGGGACATCGGCGGAGTGCGGCCATTCGGGAACTGCTCGGTCATGCTAATTGGCGCGGGGGCGTCGCGTAGTGGCTCCCGGTTGTCCCGTTGCGGCAGTCCTGATGTCTTGCGGTGACTCAAGTTCAGCTGGATGTTCGACTCACGGCTTAACCCACCAATCTTTGCGACTTGCTCCGCCGGATGGTTGCCTTCGCGTTCGTCTGGGTCGCCTGGCTCATTGAGTATCAGTGGGCCCTCTGTTTGGGCGCCCTGCTGGACGACGTGCGACAACTCATGGGCAATCAGCCTTCGCCCGCGACTGGTGCCCCAGAGGAACTGCCCGACACCGAATACGATGTTCGGCCCCACGGTGTACGCCGCCGCGTTGACCACTCGCGCAGATTTCGCTGCCTGCGCGTCCGAGTGGAAGCGCACATTGCCAAAATGATGATGGAAGCGTGACTCCAGATATGTGCGAGTGGTGGCATCCAACGGCTGGCCGGGCGATCGCAGCACCTCGTGAACTACGGGCGGGGCTATGGCTGTACCCGTTCCGCCACCGTTGGCCAGCCGCTGCAGGCTAGCACCCTTCTTGCACTCCTCGCACTCACCCTCCCTGGCCGCTTCGCCGCAGGCGCATTTCCGCTGCAAACCAGCGAATCCCCGTCCGAGCCCAGCGGCCGGTTTCACTGCCATTTGCAGTTCGGCGCTCATCCTGGTTCGCTTCGCCTTTCAAGCCTTGACAACCCGTAACCGGATCGCCCGAGTCAACCACGTTCTCTGGCAATACATCTTCAGCTGGCGATATCGAACCTCCTTCCGCTCTCGGCCTCAGTCAAACGATAATGCGAACCGTATTAGCGGCGGCATCAAGTGCACCGCCGTTCAAACGGTTAAACCGGACTGTTCCCAATCGGTTCTGCTTATGATCTGACTTGATAACAGGCCAACCCACATTTTTCAGGTGGTTCAAATGCCGTCCAATGTCACCGCCGGCTCTCAACTTAAGTGTTCTATGGGGACGAGTCCTGCCGTCATCAATGCCACCCCCAGCACCGTCGCGGCGACGACGCCAGCCTGCACCATCACGAATGTCGCACCCAACAACATTCCGACGTTCGGCATGTGCAGCAGCCTGCTGAATCCCCAGGTGGCAGCGGCGACTTCGGCTGCGAACGGGGTCCTTGCTCCGCAGCCGTGCATCCCGAAGATCGTGTCGCCGTGGGCTCCGGGTTCGGTGACGACGATGATCGGCGGTACGAACGCGCTCACCAACGCGTCGACTTGCGCGTGCACTTGGGGCGGGGTGATCACGGTTATCGCTCCCAGCCAGCAGTTCGCGCAGGGTACTTGAGGGTAATTCAGTCACTCCGGTCGCCTTCCTCGACGAGCAACTCAGCCTCCCCGAGGGAAACGCGGTCGCCGGGCGAGACGATAGCGACCCCGCGCAGTTCGACGCCGCCGATCCTGCTGCCGTTGAGCGAATGGAGGTCTTCGAGCGTCGTGCGCCGGGATGTGACGATGATCCTGGCATGTTGATGCGACACCGTGTCATCAATGAGCCGCAAATCAGCGTCGGGTGACCTGCCGATAATGTATTCGCCTTCAGGCAGGGCGAACTGGGCACCCGTATCCGGCCCGTGCACGGCGCGCAGGCGCAGGCGCACCGTCGTGTCGGGCCCGTGCCACTCCGGAGGCCGTCTGACAGGAATTCGGGATGTAGGTGGACTTTTCGCGCCCGACTGCCCTGTTGGCGATGGTGGTGTGGCCACCTTGTCAGTTGATGATGGCGCGATGCCGAACTGCTTGTGCTTGCGGTAGAGCTGTTGACGCTCGAATAGCGCGAGGCGTTCGGCATGGGTGAGGCGCTGCGCGCTCATGGCTTCGGCTGCTCAGCAAGGGGCCAGGCCAGCTGGGTGAACAACGCGCGCAGGTCGTATACGCGTTGTGTGGGATCGCTGGCGCTGGGGTTGATCTGCGCCAGAGGCGCGTAGTGTCGCTGCGGGCCGTAGCGCGGCGCCCCAGTGTCATCGGTGGTGGGGCCGTAGATTTGCCCGGTCGCGGCCCGCGCGGGAATCAGCCAGAAGTCACCCCGCTGATACTTGGCATCGCCGGTGGCGTTGAAGACTACTTCGATGCCGTTCTCGATCGGCTGGGGGGTTCCGTCATCGGGAACGGGCGTACCGTCGCCGTCGATGGGCACGCTGTCCCAGCGCCGCAACAGGAGTGGGATCGACGACGTGCCTACGTCGTCATCGAGCGTCAGGGGGTCAACTTTGGCAATGGTGTAGAGGCGGCCCGGTGGATCGAACGGCACCCAGGACTTGTCGATGACTTCGACGCAGTCTCCGATCTCCAGTTTCGGGCGCCCGGGCAGGCCGCCGCCGGCGAGGTGGAGGACCTTGGAGTCGGATTCGCCGGCCTGCGCCTTTTGGTCGATTCCGAATTCGACGCTGCCGTTGTCCCGCGACCACTTGAACGTCGGAGTGGCGTTGGTGTTTTCCGAGTTGCCGCGGTGAATTTCGATGCGGTACAGCTGATTTTCTAGCCCGGAGTACCCGTTCGCAGGGCTGGCCGTCAGCGTGGGCTGGGCAAGGTTGTTCATCTGCTGGAACAGGGTATCAACGGCGCCGTAGTCGACGCCGGTCGTGGTGTCGGTCCAGGGGAGGGCCGCCGGCGACCAAACCACCTGGCTGCGGACGGTGGTGTCCGGTGTGGTGGGGCCCAGCGCGGGTTCCAGCAGCGCTGGCTCTTGAAGGCCGCTGACGCTGCGCTCCCAGACCGTCAGGTAGACGAGATATGTTCCGGTCGAGGATATGCCGAGATCCTTCGGATTGTAGGTGTGAAGCGCCGGATTGCCGTCGGGCCCGGGCGCGGGGATTTCGCAGCGGATCCCGGCGACATAGTAATGACCGGCGCTGAGTGACAGCTTGCCGTTGTCGTCGATGCTGACTTCGAAGCCGGCTGTCTCGGCGTTCCCGCCGGCGGGACCCATGAAATCTGTTGCCAGCGTACGCATCCAGTCGAGCAGGATCGCGGTCTGCTCGTTGAAATCCGCGTCGAGTTGCATGCGGCCCTGCTGGCTCCACGCCGCGGTGTAGGACTTGGCGCGGTTGAACGTGAGTCGAGAGAAATCGCCGTACATGCCAACTCCTCAGTCTGCGAACACGATGTCGAGATCGACACCGATCGGGGTGAATTCGGCCAGCCGTGTGGTCATGTCATCGACGCGGCGGGTCAGCCACAGGTCGTGGAATGCGCCCATTTCACCGTCGTCTTCGGCGCCCTGGGTGATCTCGGTCGCGGTGTCCAGCGCGAGCCGACCGTAGCCGGGGCTGAAGAAGTCAATGCTGTCGAAGCGCGGTTGCACTCCTGCGGGCTCGGCGGTGCCGTCAGGTTGGCACCCGGTGCGCCGCGGCACATGCGAGGTCAAAGGCAGGTAGCAAAACCGGATCTCACCGACTTGGCGTCGCCGGCTGAAAAAACGGCCGGTGATGACGCTGTCTTGCGCGATCGTGGTTTCGAAGACGCTGATGTCGCCGAGCACGGTGCAGCGTTCGAGTGTTAGCGCCGCGTAGGCCGGTCGGTCCTCGGCGCCGAGGATCGCATGCCCACCACGGCGCCCACCGTCGACGATGGAGTCGCTGACGGACAGGGGAATCGGGTCGTGCCCGACTTCCGGCGTGGTGATGCGTATCTCGCCAACGATCGAGGACCTAATGGTGATCGGGCAAGGCATCGCGGTGATTGCGATAGCGACGTGGCGCCGCTCGGCATCGTCTCGTTCCGGAACGATGGTGCAGTAGTCCAGCGTCACGGCGCTGAATTCGCCTTTGAGTTCAACCGCGTGCTCGGCGATGGTCACGCCGGTCAGGCTCAGCTGCGCCGGTTGAGTTTGTCCCTTGACCGAGTAGCCTTCGACGCGGACCCGCTTGGGGCGGTTGTGTTGTTCGTCCACGGAGCGCAGCACCGGCTGCTGCCCGGCGGCGGCGCGGATGTCGAGGCGCAATCCGGCGCCGATGCGGATGTCGAAGTCCTCCTCGTAGACGCTGCTGTCGAGTATTTCGATGACGCAGTGGCTGTGTCCGTTTTCGCGGGCCGCAGTTAGCCAGCTGTCGATGGCGGCGGTGATCGAGCCGACAACGGTTTTGTCTGGGCTATCGACGGCGACCTGGACCGGCTGCGGCGCATCGGAGGGATCGGTCATCGGCGGTGCATTGCCGGCCCCGATGAGACCGACGTCAAGGTAGTGGTAGCGCACCCAAATACCCTCCTCGGGTTCTTCTGCTGCGGGAAAGGCGATGCGCCCGGTCTGCGGGTCGATTGCGACCTGGCCGTAGTCGGGGTCATTGCTCCAGTCGCTGAGGTCACCCACCATGATTTGTTCGGGCGATATTGGGGAGCGGCCACGATACACACACAGGCTGCGGTCGGTGCCGTAGTAGTCGGCCTGGTTGGCACGCAGTTGACGGCGGGTGATAGGAACCGGTAGATCGAGATCGCCGGCCGGTGGCGTGCCGGGGCGCCGCGGTGTCGGTGCCACGGCGAGTTGCCGGTTGTATCCCAGCGCGTCGAAGGTGTAGTGGTTGTCATCGTCGACACACGCGGCCGGGGCGCGATGAACGTGGACGACCTCTTGGCGCCACAGCGTGATGGCCACTGTGGTGGGATGGGGCCCAACAGGTTTGGTCAGCACACTGTCGCCGCGGCGCACATCGGGCAGCGCGGAGGCGGTGCCGAACGGTGTGCCTAGCTGGATGAGGGGGGCGTCGTCATAGGTATTGACAAGTCGGCCGCGGCCGGGCGTGGGGTGGCGCATCGATTGATTGACCGACGCGTACACCCCCTGCTCGAGGGCGCGGACCGGCCACCCGGTGGCGTCGGCGGCGACGCGTTCCAGCGCGGCCAGGGTGCCTTTGGCAGCGCGTGCGGCGATGGCGTCGACGACCTGGTGGCGTCGGGAGACCCAATCGGTGGCGTCACTGTTGGGGTCGGTTTGCGAGGGGGTGAGCGGAGGCAGATGGACGGCGACCAAGTCGGCGAAGTAGTCGATCAGCGGGCCTTGGCATGTCTCGATGAACATGTCGTTGTAGAGCTGACCGATGTCGGATTCGAGGGACTCCAGCTCTAATTCGGTAACCGAGAGCAGTTGCTGTAGCGGGCCTCCGAGCTCTTTGTCGCGCAGCTGGTAGATGGCCGGCAGCAGGTCGTAGAAGCGATCCGGTGTGGTCATGGTTGGACCTCCTGGAGGATTAGGGTCTCGGCGACGCTGTCGCTGAGGTAGGCGACGCCGGTGACGGGGATCAGCCCGGTGCCGTCGTTTGGTGGCGGTTGTGGGCTGAAGGCGGCGAGCGCCGCCGGGTCAATCGTGTAAGGAATCAAGCCGATCTGGGTGATCGCGCACGACAACACGCCGTCGACGCGGTGGATGACCGCAATGAGGTCGCTGAGGATGACCGCCTCGTCGATGCCGCGCTGGTCGTAACCGTAGGAGTCGGTGAGTTCGGCGCGGACGGCGGGTTCCACGTCGTCCCACAAGATGTTGGGGTCATGGCGAATTTCGGCGACCAGCACTATCAGTGAGATCGCCGCGGGCACCGCTGTGATCGGAACGGTGACATCGCCCGCGGCGGCGAGAGCGGTGCTGAGGTCGCTGATCAGGGTGCCCTCCGGATCCAGTGGGTCGGGCGTCGCTCCAGCCACAGTCACCGTCACGGTGTCGCGCTGCCCGTCGGTACGCGTAGCGGCCGTGGTTTTCCCGATTCCGGCCCAGCTCAACGCTAGGTCGGCGGTGTCTTGGACCGACACGACGCGCCCGAGGGCCTGCAGCCCGAGCGGCGCGCGGCTACGTACCGAGTCGGGCCCGTCGGGGTCCGAGCCGCCGGAGGCGGGCAGTGGGTTGGTGACCGTGGCGACGGCCAGTGGCCGGGTGAGCAGCTGAGTGAGTTGTCCGGCGCTGACGTTTCCTGCGCTGCCAACACCCGAGCGATAGGTCGCAGTGACGGTGCTGGCTGGCTGAGGCAGCGGCTGGCCGAGGGTGATGGTAGCGCGGCCCTGCCCGTCGGTGCCCGTGATGTAGCACCGCGGCGGGGTGTCGTCATCCATGCGCGCCACCTGTGTCCAGATGCGTCCGTCGATGACGAGCGTGAGGCTGGAGACAAAACCAGCTGCTGTGCCCGACGGGTCTGCCAGCACCGGTGTCTGTGCCAAGGTGAACATCGGATGGGCAGGATCGCCTGTGGCGGTCAGCGTTTCGGTGACGGTGGCGCCGTGGTGGGCAGGCACGACGTTGCCGTAGAGCGTGACGGTGTCGCGTTGGTAGGTGTACGACAGCGCCGTGGCCAGGGTGATGGTGCTGTACGGTGAGTCGCCGGGGTTGACCGGATTCGTCGTCTGTGCCACCCCGGAGACCATGACGGTTTCACCGTCCGGAACGGTGGCGTCGCCGAGGCCCTGGTCCGCGCGGGTGCCGGTGATCAGAAGCCGGTGCCCGGTCTCGAGTCCGGGGTACAAGCCGTCGACTTCGATGGTGTTGTCCATCACCGTATCCGTGCGGGGTGTGGGCAGCAGGTCCAGCGGTATTGACTGCGCGTGCACGATCAGCGGCCGCAGATCAGAAAGCAGCCGGGTGTTTTCACTGATCCAGTCCGATTGCAGCTGCAGAGAGGTCACGGTGGCGCTCATCCCGTAGCGGTTGACCGTGACGGGGGAGGCGCTGACTACTTGCGTTACGACTGGATAGAAGTTTTGGTCCTGCTGGTTCTGCGGGTTGACTTGTACGACGAGGGGATCGGCCGCCGGCGGCGGCGGCTGCTGCTGGGACCCGTCCTCGATCATCACGTAGCTGCCGGCGACGACCTCGTCGTGTCGCTCGTTAAGGTAAAGGGTGACGCGTTGGTCTGGCGAAACCGCGATTGCTGTGACGACATCAATGACGAGTCGGACCGGTGAGTCGAGCGTGAACCGGGGAGGAATGGCAGTGGTGACGTAGAGCGGTCCGGCGGAGGCGGACGTGGTGGTAGTGCCGGTCATATCCACTCCCAGGACCACTTCCGCACCCGCGGAATCCACTTTGATTTGTCCGTCCCCGTTGGCGTCTGCTGTGAGCGTGACGGAGACCTCGTCGAGACCTGCAGCAACCTGGGTGAATTCGAGTTTGTTGCTGGGTGAGGGTGGTGCCTTGGCCCTTGGTGTGGATGCGGTGCTGTCCGTGCTGGATACTGTGATCGATCCGGCGCCGCTGGGGAGCGTTGTGGTGCTGTTGTTGATCGTCACGGAGTCGTGGTAGCTGAGGCCGTCGAAGCGAACGGTCGCTCCTGAAAAGTCCTGCGCCGGTACATGGTCGCTGAGCATCGCTGCCGTGACGCTTTCATCGAGGGTGATCCGTACCGTTTGGTTGTCGTTGAGTGGCCAATCCTCCGGTGTCAGCGGCTGACCCTGGCTGTCAAACTGCGCGCGTGGGGGAATCTGCACACCAAACGGGGCGGTGGTGGTGCCCAACGCCTGCACTGAACTGACTTGCGGCTCGCCGATGGTGCTCGACGCTAGGGCGGGGTAAAGGGCTTTGGCCAGACCCGGCTGCAACGCCGTCAACAGCTTGGCGCTCACATCCGGCAGCTGGCCGCCTGTGGGAGCTCCGGGGAAGATCTTGGCCGGGTCGCGCTTAACGTCGGTCTGGCTGGTGGGTGGGACCGATGGGGGTTTCTTGAGCGGTTTGACGAGGTTGATCATCGCCCGGACGACGTCGTCCGGCGCGCCGTCCTGTTGGGGCGCTGCAGGCGAGACCTGTTGCTGCAGCGCCACAGTCATGGTGTTCGTGGTGAGATCGGTACTGGTGTGATCAACTCGCCCGACCACGCAGTCACTGGTTCCCTGAATCGATGTTGTGGGCGTGATGAGCAAAACGTCGTTGGGCTGCAGCAGTGGGACGGTGCCGGAGACGACCAGCTGTGGCGGCGTCTGATACGTCTGGGTAGCGGTGTCGACAATCTGCAGGGGTGTGGTGTTCTTGATGGGCAGGGTGTTCCAGCTCGGCCGGGCGACCAGGTCCTCGGTGGTTTCGAACGTCTGCGGCAGTTCACCGGCTCCCGGCACGGATTGCACGAGCTGGTGTTGCGGCAGCAGCACGGCCGTGTCGGTGGGGTCGGGGACCAACGTGTAGGCCAACCAGCACGTCGCAGCCAAGCCCGGGCGGGGGCGATACCCGAGCAGGTTGGCCAGCGCCAACACGGATTCCGGTTCGATCGCGGTCGTGAGGTAGCTCTCCGTGGCAATGCGTTCCTGGTAGAAGTCGATGATGTCGGCGACGGTCGCCCACGCGTCGAGCAGCGCCACGGTCGGATCTGACAGCGACTTCGTCTTCAGCGGCGTCTTCTTCTGGACCAGATCTTCGATCATTGTGGCCAAAACCTGCGCGCGGTCCGCATGCCGGTAGGCCAACGAAACCGGGACTTGTTGCCTTGCAATGGAATCAGTCATCGCCCACCGACCAGGGTAAGTGAGGCATACCCGTTGTCCAGCGCTGTGGGGTCGTTGTCGCAGCGGACGATGGCGGTAGGTGACACGGTGAGCGTGTCATTGGCCTTGGCCGTGCAGGTGGCAACCGGTTTGAGGAACCGCAGCGCAGTGACGGGCACCGATATCACGCCGTCCACTTCCTGCACCGCGGCGATGAGCGCGCTTTGGTAGAGCGGGACGCCGAAGCTGAAACGGGTGGGACTGAAGAACGCGGGCGTGCCGTCGGCGAGCGATCCGCTGCCGAGCAATTCGGCGATCTGCTCACGCACGGTGTCCCGGATCGCGTATACGTCTAACTCGACGGTGAGCGTGATCGCCACCGGGCAGTAGTCCGGCGGCGTCACGCTCAGATCGTGCCCGATCCGGCGCGCAACGACGAGCGAATGCTCCACCCGCTGCAGCAGTACTCGGCCCGGGTCCTCACCGACAGCTGGTTGCACGGCGACCCGCATGCGCAGCCGGTTACCGCTCCAGTGCAGCGCGGCGGCGGCGTTGCGAACCCCCGGCACAGTTCGGGTAAGCGAGACATAGTCGTCCGGGGTCAGTGCGCGGGGTTGGTTGTTCAGGTAGCAACCCGGGATCGCGCGCCTGGCGTCATCAAGAGTTTCAGGGTCGCGGCCGCCGGTGGCCGGCAGCGGGTTGCGCACCGACACCACGGCGGCGGGGGCACCCGAGATTGACGTGATAGTTTCTGCGGCAACGTTTCCCAGCGAGCCGTTGCCTACTTGGTAGGTGGCCAGCAGAGAACCGTGCGGTTCAGTGGCCGGGTTAAACCGCAGCGCGGCAGTGCGGTCGTCTTGCATTTCCACGACGACACGGCGGGCTTCCGGTTCGGTGTCGACCAGTCCGGTGGTGACCTCCCAGGTCGGTAGCTCCCCCTCGATGGGATTCGCGTCGACCAGGTGCAGCAGCGGCTGGGCGGTGGTGGGGTCCTGCGCTGTGGCCTCGGCCGCGGAACCCCAGGCGGCGGGATGATGCGGGTCGAGCCCGGCGGTGACCCCGTCGCCCCAGTAATGGCGGACCTCCGCGAGCAGCGGCCCACTCAGGGGGCCGCTGGCAACCGCCAGTCGGGACAGCACGTGCAGACGGTAAATGCGGCTTTCCAGCAGCTCGTCGGCGCGGATCAGCAGGAACCACAATCCGAGGGCATCGGCTTCCGCCTGCTCGTCGGTCGACGCGGGCGCCTTCGTACCCAGTTCGAGTTCCTCGACGAGATCCCTACCGAATTGGCGCGACAGCTCGGCGCGCTGGGCCTCGTCGAGAGGCTCTCCGCGCTGGGCGCGGCGGCGCCACCGGGTGATCTGCTCGCGCCAGGCATGGTAAAGATTCCGCAGCAGGATAGCTTGACCCCGTGCGACACCGTTGAGGTCGGGATACGGGCACGACCAGGTCATGTCGGGTTGAGCCAGGGTTGTGGCCGTCGCGTCGAGTTCTTCGTCGGTGATGGTTTTGCCAGCGCCGACAAGGACGAGGTTCGCGTGCGCAACCGAGCAGGCTGTCGGCGCGGCCTCGTTGGCCGTGGTGGTGACCGGCAGCGCAAAAGGCAAGGCATCCAGCGGATCCCAGCCGATTTCGACGATCGCCCTCCCCAGCAAGGGATCGGTGTCGGGCTCCACGCGCGTCAATCGCACAGTATGGCGGTGAGTCTCGTCGGGTGGCCCGCCGTCGGCGCCCACCGTCTCCTCGAACAGGAGCAGGTCACCGGGCTGCAGCTGCAATGAGCGCGGGGTTTTCCCGTCCGGTTCGGCCAGGGTCGCCTCCGTGGCGCCGAGCGGCAGATAGCTGTTGCTCTCAGCCCAGCTCCATATCTCGATCGCGTTGTGCGCGACGCGCAGCGGCACGACCGCGCCGCGGGACTGACCCGCGGGGGTCTCACCAGGCGCGTACGGAGGAGGTAGCGTCGCGTGCAGCGGGGTGAATGCCACTGTCTCGGTGGGTGTTTCAGCGGTGAAGGAGACGGCCTGCAGGGTCAGGTCGCAGTCGGCGCTGACTTCAAGATCGATCCAGGCGCGCGCGTGGCAACCTTCATGAAAGGGATAGCCGATCAGGCGGGCGTGGCGCCGGATGGAGGTCCGCTGGCGGGCCGTCTCGAGGTAGGCCTCGGTGGCAACGGCGTCCTGGTAATAGCTCAGATCGTCCCCAAGGAAGGCGAACACCTCCACGAGCATGATCATCAAGTCGGGGATGTGCTGCTCGGACCAGTCGGCCAGATCCTGTGTCAAGCCGGCGAGCAATAGTTGACGCAAAGCCTCGTAGTCTCGGGCCAGGTAGGTCGGGGCCGGCGTCGGCGGCGGTAATGGTGAGAGCTGCGCGACCGTGAGGACCGGGGCGGGCTCGTCGATGTCGAAGCGGATGCTGCAAAAGGTAAAGCGCGGGTCGAGTCCGCTCAGCGGCGCGGTTCCCGGCTGACCGTCAGGGCGGGCTTCGACCATGCTGACGCGGAAGACCCCTTCACCTCCGGCGGCCGAGAGCTCCGCAATCAACTGGTCGCGCAGGCGAGGATCGGAATTGGATACCCGCCGCACGGAGGTGACGCTGACGCTGGGCTGAGTGGCCGGCCCGTCGACACGGATGTTCGCCGGCCGCAGATGATGTGGGGTCTGCTCGAGGAACATCAGGGTGAGCTCCCGCCGATTCTCGTGTACCTCAACAAGATCGAGCCCGTTGTGATGGTGCGCCCGCACTTCGCGGCGGCGGTCTTGACTCGTCGCAAGGGTGGCGTCGGCGGGCGTGGCGGTCATGTCGGTGCGGCCAGCGCGACGGTGGTGCTTGCCGGCTGACTGGTGGATTTGACGAGGTAGCTGATGTTGACGAGCAGCTTTTCGTCCTGGCTCTCGATATCGACGTTCTGCAACTGGATGAGGTCGCCGAGCCACTGGCCGACCGATGTCACGACGGCGACTTCCAGTGCCGCGGCGAGCCGTGCGCTGTTGGGTTCGAACACGAGATTGCCGAGGCCGCAGCCGAAATCGGGCCGGTTGACGCGTTCCCCTGGCCGGGTCAGTAGCAACTGTTCGAGCATCTGCTGAATGTGGTCATCGCTGCTGCTGGTAATGGCGGTGCGGCCGCGAGAGTCAAGCTGGTAGGGGTAGGTGACGTACATGGCTCACGTCACCACAAACTGAGCACCGTTAACGCTGAATGTGCCCGTTGTCACTATCGACACGGTGGCTGCCTGCATCGTTATTCCGGCAGCGGTCAACGTCATCACCGTGGGAGGGCTTCCCGCCATCGACATGACGATGCCGGCGGGCGAGAGCGTGATCGAAGCCGATCCCGCGTACAGCGTCACCATGCCTGGCACACCGACCAACGGCACGGGAGTTTGCGTCACACCGATCCCGGCTCCGGCGACCTCGACGGTCATGAAAGGAGTCGTCGGGGCCGTCGTCATGGCGGCCTTCGCCAGCAGGCCCGCTTCGCCGGGTGGTACGGGCAGGGTGTCCCAAAAGCAGCCCACCCAGATGGGGTAGTCGGGATCGCCTTGTTCGAATTCCACCCACACGCCGGCCCCGATCGGCGGCGGGACGACGTAGGCCCCCATCATCGGACCTGTGAAGGGGACGCAGGGAAGAGCCCAAGTGCTGGGAAGAAACCCTTTTACGTCGGGAATCGTGAGGAGCAGCCGGCCTTGGCCGAGTGGGTCCACGTTGCTGACCACGGTTGCGCGATACTTCCCGTAGTACTGCTGCGGCTCGTCGGTGTCGAGGTCTTCTGGATTTTTTGCTCCGAACAGATTGAAAGACTCTTTGTAGTGCAGCGAATGGAGTGTCGTCGGCTGCTCATCGCCGCGTGGATTGGTCATCATGCGTCCTTCGCGCTGCTGTTGTTCAGATAGATCCGGCGAGTGGGACTGTCTGTCCCGGGCTGGTAGCGGGCTGAGGGGGCAGATTAGGACCGGGAGGCAACGGGACACCCCGCGGGCCTGCCGGAACCGGGCCCGGGCCGAGCGGAGCAAACGAACTCAATGCGCGGGCCGGCGATGTTGCATAGCCCAACAGGTCGGCGATGGATCCCGTTCCGGCGATCAGAGCATTTCGGCTGAGCGTGAAGCTCTGCTTGTAGGAACCGGGTTTGATGGTGTGTGTTGCGCCTTCGACGAAATATTGCCCGTCATAGGTGATTCCGGCACCCCGAACTTCGACCAGCGTTCGCGCGGGCAGGATGCCGCCGTAACGCAGCACGTCCAACGTTCCCTGGCCATGGATGATATTCGCCGCATCAGCCGCCCGCCCGAGTGCCATCGCCGCGGCCTGGATCGGGGTGTACTTCGCCATCCCGGTCAGTGGTGAAATCTTCAGTGGTGTCGGGCTCTTCTGACCCAGCGGAGGACTGATCGGATTGACGTCGGGAACCGGAATTGGGATCGGAAACGGCACGAGTGTACTGGCCTGAATGAGGACCACAAACAGGGTCTTCTGGAACCCGTCGAAGCCGAACTGCAAGCTCTCCACGTTGCTGCGGCCGTCCCAGTCAATGGCGATGGGCGCGGGCTGAGGCAAGAACGGGATCTGGATGCGCAGCATCGGTCCCCAGTAGGCGAGATTGGCGCCTACTACCGGGCCGGCCTGGACGAAAAAGGTGTATCCGGCCAGCTCGGCGAGGCGTTGGATGTACTTGAGGTCGGTGCCGACCTGGCCCGGAATTCGCACCATGGGGTTGGGTATGTCGAACAAGATGCTGGGCATGATCAGCGGGACGATTCCATACAGCGGAATGTATTTCGCGAGCATCGTAAGTACGCGCAGCTCGGGTGCCAGGCAAGGGAACGGGAAGCCGCTGAAGTCGACGACGTCCATCATCCGGCTCACGTCCTCGCCCTTGAGCGACAGCACCGACTTCCCGGACTCGTCGCTGGGTACCATCTCCTGGGTAGTGATTACGCCGTCCATGAGCACGATTTGTTCGCCATAGATGGTGACCGTGATTATGATTCGAGTAGGCGGATCGAAGTAACCGGAGGGCAGCAGGTCGGTGAGGATCGGTGAGGTCTTACTGACCGCGAAAGACAAGTCGAATCCGCTTTTGTCGTTTGTGGCGATGCTGACTTGAGCTTGGGTCAGGGATTCCATGACCTGCTGGGGTGCCGGCTCTTTCGCCAGCCCGACCAGCAATCCGAGCGTGATGTCACTGGGCATTGGCCGGTCCGATCGCCAATCCGGACGATAGCGGGATGCGAATGGTTTGCCCCACCTTCTGGCAGAGCTCACTGGGCCGCCGCACCGGGTTGGCGTCTGCCAGCAACCACGACAGCTCCGCCTGGCCCAGTCCGCCGGCAGCGATTAAGTCGGCTCGACCTAATTCACCGACCGTGACGATATGCACGCGCGCCGGTGCGGCCTCATCGACCGCGTTCAGGAGCCGCCGCCGCAGATAGGGGATTTGGTCTCCGGCTACGGACACCATCGTCGCGGTGCCCACGCTCTGGTAGCGGCTTATCGTCATGAGATCTTCTCGATTCCCAACGGGCTGGTGTTTGTCGTGGCGACCTGGGCGGCCCACGCCTGGCTGTAGCTGCGGTAAGTTAGGTACCGCTGCTCGCCGGGACTGCCGGCCGGAAAGTCGCTGCTGGTAAGGGTTTTCAGTTCCAGTGACACCTTGGCGCGGATCGGTTGTAGTTCGGGGCCGAACGCCTCCTCGGTAAGCGTGAGGCTGGTCAGCAGCACCGGCACGATCCGCTTGGGCCCCCACACCAACAGGGTGAGCGGAGCCTCCATCGGGGCGACTTCGAGCTGGCCGGCGTTGAACAGCGCGTCGGTGTTGGCGATCTGGGCGGTGGTCGGGGTGATCAGGGCCTCGAGGGCGGCAAGTTTCGAGAGCAGACCGACATCTTGGGCTTGGAAAGAGGGCGCGTAGACGTATTCGGGATCGTTACTATCCGTGAGATCGAGCTCGGCTTCGAGTTTGATCGTTTCCTTCGGCGGGCCGGTCAGCCGTAATATCTCGAGCCGATCTCCCGGTTCACCGCCGATAGCGCGCGGTGTCAGGGTCCGGGTCAGCGTGTCGGGGTTGTACTGAAATGCGATCACGTTCAGCACCGTTGACGGTGTCTCGTCGAGTTGTACCAGGCCGCCGCTTAGCATCTTCGGCCGAAGGGGTGATGGGGCGATCATGAGCATCGTCCCGTCCGGTGGTGGGCCGGTTGTGGGGGCAGCTGAGCGGCGATGGCTGTTGCGACCTGCGTGGCGATGGAGGGCACCGGCCGCCGATGGGTATCGTCGGCTACGGTCTGCTGCAGCAGGCGGGCCAGTTCGCGGCCGATGTCCTCGCCGAGGGCCATCCGCTCCCGTCGCGACATGAAGTGCTCGGGCAACAACATGCGCTTGACGCCCACGCGTACCTTCATGCCGGCCTTCTCTTCCCGGGTTTGAAGTCGTGTTCGTTGACCGGAAGCTCGTGTTTGACGAACTCCAGGTAAGCCAGACTCAGGACCAGTTCTGTGGTCACGACACTGTTGTTGCCGGCGGCGGTGTAGGCCGCGTTCAGCGCGATGTTGCGGATCATGCCGCCGCTGGCGGCGAGAGTCGCCAGCTGGTCAACGTCGAGGTCCTGCACCGGCGCGCGTTCTGGGAACACTTTCTGCCACAGAACTTTTCGTTCTGCTTGCGAGGGAAAGGGGAAATTCACCATGAATCTGAGTCGTCGCAAGAACGCCTGATCGATTGCATGGCGTTGATTAGTGGTCAGGATCGCGATGCCGGCGTACTCCTCCATGCGTTGCAGCAGGTAGTTCACTTCGATGTTGGCGTAGCGGTCGTGGCTGTCTTTGACGTCGCTGCGTTTGCCGAACAGAGCGTCCGCCTCGTCGAAGAGGAGCAGCACGCCACCCTCGTCGGCGGCGTCGAACACCCTTCGAAGGTTGCGCTCGGTCTCGCCGATGTACTTGCTGACTACACCGGACAAGTCCACGCGGTAGAGAGTCAGGTCCAGTTCGTTGGCGACGATTTCGGCGGCAAGCGATTTCCCCGTTCCGGACTGGCCGGTGAATAAGGCAGTGACGCCGTTGCCGCGGGTGATGCGATCGCCGAACCCCCAGTGCCGAAGCACCGTACTGCGGCCGCGGACTTGGGAGACAAGATAATCGAGCGCGCGCATTTCGCGATCGGGCAATACCAGATCCTGCCAATGCGCGACCGGATCGATGCGTGTGGCCAGCGTTTCAAGTCGTGGCTGGGAGTTGATCTTGCAGGCATGCCAGAGATCCGCTGCCCCGCCGCCCCTCGTGGCTACGTACATCATCGCCCGTCGTATCGCGAATTGGGACAGATCGAATCGTCCCGACAGCAGGGCCGGCATGTTGTCATGCGGGTCCGATGCCGCGTTCAGGGCGTTGCACCACAAGTGTTCCTGTTCATCTGCGGTAGGTCGGCGGACGTCGATGAGCCTGAGGTGACGTCGGGGCACCGGCCACGCTTCGCGGCAACCCACGAACGCGAGGCCACGCAGATCAGCGAGCCAGAAGGCCAGCATGTCGTGATTGATCCGGTCTAGTTCGGAGACATCGACGTATAGCCCGAGCGGGTTGAGGATTGTTTCACGCTCCCACAGCCGCGTCAGCTCGGCGGGATCAGGCCCCGACGCTGAAATACGTTCACCGACAAGCTCGTAGATATCCCGGCCGAGGGCCTGACCTGCGACCACAGCCACTGACCGCAGCACTTCCTGGTCCGGACCCACTATTTCAATGACGGGTGCGGCGGCCGATTCCCGCTGCGCTTCCCCGAACGTCGCAACGATTTCCTCGACGGCATCAGCCTGGCTGGCGGTCAGCTGGGCGGACGGCCATGGGCACGGACGCACTAAATGCTCCAGCCGAGCATCGAAGACGTTGAGCCCTTTCAGATAGTTGGCGATGCGTTCGTCAGCCGATATGGGCGCGTCGACGAGCGCTGTCGGGGGGCTGTGGTGGATCTGGATCAGGCGCCAATATCGCAGCGGGCGCTGTGATGAGACCACATCCCAGGTGGGCTCGGGCAGTGCCCGAAGGGCGAGTGCCAGAGTGGGAAGCAGTCCATCAAGGTCCCAGCCCCACTCCTGCGCGGCGGCAAGGAAGAGTGTCAACCGCTCGAACCGCGACATTCCGAGTGTCTCGCCGAGGACTTCCAGGGCTGGTGGTAACGCTGCGGATGTCCACCGCTCGTCGTCCCACCACCCGGCCTCGGTGGACTCTGATTCACGCAGCCGCGAGTTGAGCCATTCCATCCCCGCAGACAGGTAGTCGTTGTTGAGCTCTTCCCATGTCTCGGTGGTTATCTGGGCGGCGGTGTCGGCCGTCATGTCGGCACCAGATCCAGCTGCTGGCTCGGGTCGAACGTGAGCGGGTCGTTCACGTCGATTGGGATGCTGTCTTGGTAGTCGACGCGCAGCCGCAACAGATAGGTGCCAACGCTGAATCCGGAGAGCTGAAAGGTCAAGGTCGAGGTCGCGGGTGTCGGTGTTGTACCCGCGACGATGCGGTCGCCGACGATCAGGGCGACCGGTTGGCCGGGTGCAATTGGCGGGCTACAGCCCACGACAACCGTGGCCGCGCCGTTGGTCAGTTTGGCTGTCAGTGGTGGCTTTTCGATGACCACCGTCGGCGCAAGCTGCAGTGCCAGGGTATTTCCTGGAGCCTCGGTTCCGGTGGCAATGGGGGTGAGAAGAACCGTGCCGGCGGGAAGTAGGGCGCCGGTACCGGGGATGGTGACCGTCACCCCGGTGTCGGTGATGTCGCTGGCCGGCAGAGTCTGTGGTGCGGAAATACGAGCGCCGGTGACCTGTACCGAGCTGACTCCCGCGAGGTTCTTCCCGACGAGGCGGACAGGGTCGCCGGGCCGCGCCGCGGGCAGGCCATTGGGGGGCAGTACTTGGGTGAGAAACGGCAACAAAGGGCTGTCGGCGGTGGGGCCGGTGTCGCCGGGGCCGCGGGCCAGGACGGGCGCGGCAACGGGGGTTGGCAATGAGTTGTCGATGAGAACGACGGACACGTCGTAGCTGACTGAAATCCGGTAGCCGGTCTGAAACGTGGCCCACAGCCGAGAGATCTCGTCCATTGGAATCGGATGAGGTGTGATACGCACCCGTTCAATCTGGTTCTCGAGGTCGCTGCCGGGGAAAGCGGCCGCTATCTCCGCCGACGACAGTAGGGGCTCGTCATTGAAGGCGCTCATCGCGACTCCAAGGATCTGGTGGCTTTCGACCTCGTCGTCGTTGTCGCCGTAGGCGGTAAACAGATACGACAAGATCAGCGGCAGAGCGGGTTGCCCGTTCCCGGCACCGGGCGGTGATTGATTGCGCCACGCCGCGTTGATCGAGGTGCGGTAGAGGAACAGGTTCAACTGTCGCCCCGCGCCAGCGGTGGGCCGTGCTTTGTCCGGAGGTTTGGTGGTGACCGTCGCCCCCGCCAACGTGGGATCTGTGGACAATTGCTTAAACAGGTGAGACTGCAGTGTTTTGGTGACTGCCGCGATTGCTTTGTCGTTGCTCATCGGCCACCCCTTCGGGACCGGGAGCGTAAGTAGCTTTCCAGGCTCGTCGGCGCCGCCCTGGCCCGACGCGTCTCGGGCGGCGCTGTTTGGGTGCTACTCGAAGCGCGGACTTCGATGCGGTCGATATTGACAACGACCTCGGTGTTGCGCTCACGGACGGGTTCGGCGATCACGTTGGCGATCGTTTGACGCACCGCCGGATCGGGTGGTTTCGCGTTTGGCCGCGGTTGGCGGCTGGCGCGCATCGGCTCAAGCGTCGACGGGCGGTGTGCGATGCTCAGGTCTGCGTGTGTCGGTGTGGCGGGCTGGATTGGCGCGGTCGCAGAGCGGGCCAAAGGGGCGTATGGCTTCGACTCTGGCCGCGGCGCTGCCCTGAGTCCTGGTTCCAGCGCTGCCGGCGTCGGCTGAAGTCCCGTCTGAGGCTTTTCGTGCGGCGCGCGAGTGGGTCGCTGCCGGCCGGCTTCCTCTCCGGCCGCCGGTGCGAACTCCGAACGCGCTGGGGCGGCGACGTAGTCAGGGTGCGGATCGCCATGGGGTATGGCATGAGGCTCCGCTGTGTCAGAGGGGCTTGGCGCCGCATCGGCGGACTCGGAACGAAAGACCGCTTCGACGGGCAGGGGGTCGGGGGGGTTGCCGCGATTGGGATGCTGATCAGCATCGTATCGATCCCACGGGGCCCGCCGGGTGGTGCGTTCGGCCGCAAATGCTGCCTTCGGTCCGGCTGGGCCTGGAAACGTCTGCATGGCTTCAAATTTCGAGGAAACCTCCGGTATTGCGGCGGGGCCGGCGGCCTGCCGCCGGTAGCCGTGGCTGGTGGGCGTGCGGTCGCCTGGGAATTCTTCGTCGGTTGATTCCCAGTCGATTTCGCTCGAGTCGCGGCTGAGGTAGGTCTCGGGTTCGGGTTCATAGCGAGACCGTGGGCGTTTGCGGATCCCGGCCGACGGCCCAGGCCATTGGAAAAGTCGCGAGAGATAGGCCGTCATGCGCCCTCGCAGGCGTCGAGGTAGATGCGCTTGCGCCACGGCGACAATCGCAGGATCGCCGATTCCGACCACCCGTATCGGGAAGCCAAGCGGTGAACGTCGCGCAGGGTCCGCACAGCCCAGTCGGTCAGCTCAGCGAGCAGGTAAGCACGAATATCGAATTCGTCGATCCATCGATGACCGCACGAGCAGTCGAGGGCGATCTCGATCGATGATCCCGGATCTGCTTGCGCCAACTCTCCGAGCGCGCGGTCGCAGTCATCGTTGGTCAAACCCTCGAGTGCGAAGCCATCACTCAGGAGACACACCCGAAGCAACTGGCGCGAGTCGACCGTTTCTGCGCGATCAAGCAATTCGCTCACGTCGGCGTTCACCGGCGGGCGGCACTCCAGCAAGCCGTCCAAGACATTAACTGGCTGCGCACCAGTCGCTGACGCCGGAGGCACGATATCTGTCGTACTGACTGTGAATTCCAGCGTTTCCCCACATGACTGGCAGTCCACTACACATTCCAGCGTCGGGCCGAACACGGCATGGCGGAGCACAAAGAGTAGGCGGTCGGTCTCGCCAATTGTGGAGCCGGCTAAGACATCGGGTGTCTCGAGCCAGCCCAGCGAGAGCAACAGCGACGGCGCCCGTAAGGCCTCGGACTCTGAGAGAGCCACCTCCCAGGCCTCGAGGAGCGAAGCCGAGTCAGGTGTGCGTCCCATGGCCGGTTCAGGTCGACCCGTCGAAGGTTGGCTCGGCAGGCACTTTGATGTCCTCGCGGACCCAGCCTTCGTTCTCGATCTTGATGTGCTGGATCGCCACCGCGTTGGCGTTAGCATCAAGGTCTGGCAGCGCCTGGTATTCCGAAACCCAGCAGTTGTAGACGGAGTAGGTAATAACTGTCTGCCCGCATTCATTCAACACATCGATGGTGATGTCTTTGCGGAAGTCCCCTGACATCTCGCTGCCCAGCATCAGGTTCTGGGCGTTCCGGTAATCCCAGCACTTGTTCACCCACATCTCGAACTCGGCGTCTTGGGTTACGCCCCGCTCCATAGTGATCGCGTCATACTCGTTTCGCCCTGGCAATTTGAACGAGCTGCTCTCGTCACCGCCGGAGCGGTGTTTGACGACCTCGGTGGTGCGTTTTAGCCCGCTGACCTTGCTGACGCCGGCAACGTAGTTCGTATCGAACTTGACGCGGAACTTGAAGTTCCTATAAGGATCATGACGGTTGGTGGTGGGGCTGGCGGGCATGGTGACGCGGCTCCTTAGGTTTGCAGCTGGCCGGCAAGCTGCTGGATGTGGATGATGACGAATTCGGCGGGTATCAACGGGGCGAACCCGACGAGGATGTTTACGATCCCGCGGTCGATGTCGTTTTGCGGGTTGTTGTCGCCATCGCACTTGACCAAGTAAGCATCCTGCGGAGTTGTGCCCTGGAATGCGCCTTGGCGGAACAGCGAATTCATGAACGAGCCCACATTGAGCCGAATTGATGCCCATAGCGTTTCGTCGTTGGGCTCAAACACGACCCACTGCGTGCCGCGGCGCAGGGACTCCTCGATGAACAGCGCCGTCCGTCGAACCGGGATGTATTTCCATTGGCTTCCGGTTACATCGGCGCCGGCGCAGGTGCGCGCTCCCCAGACCACCGGGCCGTACAGCGGAAAGGTGCGAAGGCAATTCACGGCAACCGGATTGAGCACTCCGTTTTCGTCGTCATCGATGGGAAGGGGTCCAACAGGAGATGCACCAGTCGAGATAGCTGGCGGGGTGAGGCTTGCCACGCCGGTAAGGGCGGCCCCGAGTCCGGCGGGAGCCTTCCACACACCCCGCGATGCGTCCGTCGCCGCCCAGACACCGGCGATCGCGCCGCTCGCACCTTGTTCGACCAAATTCCCGGTCGTCGGATCGGTTATCCAAATGCTCGGGTAATAGACGGCGGCGTTGCTCGTGTAGTTACCGGTGACGGCCGAGGCGTTCTCAACAGTCGTATCGGAGAGCAGATTAAGGCCACTGGTTTGCCACGTGAACGGCGCATCGACGATAAGCATGGCGCGTTTGGTGGCGCAGTATTCGGCGACAGTACCCAGGACGTCGCTGCTGTATGTCCAACCGGGTTCTTTGGCACCGCTCTTCAACGCGGATTCAGACGGCAGAATCAGCATGTTGAAGATGTCGACCGAATCCAGGGCGTGTAAGCCCACGACCTGTGCCCCGGACACCTGTCCCCCTGCGGTGGGGTCGAAAAGCACGGGTGGTCCGGTCGTCGGTATAGGGTCCCCGCGTGTGCCGTCGGTGTGCGGGTCCCACGGGTTCGGTGTGGGCGGTGCGGCCGGTGCAGCAGACTTGGCAGGCGGCGAATCCGCTGCGGCGTCTGCCGGCGGGGGGGCCACAGCTTTGGTCGGCGGAGGGGCCGGCGGGGCTGGCACGGTGTATTGGCCGACCGTCGGAAGCGTCGAAGCGAGCGTCGAATCGGTCAGCATTGGGCTGTTGGGGTCGAGGTTCAGATAGCTCGACGCATTCAGGACACTGGCCAACTGCGCCGGGGTGATCCGCGAATATGTCTCTTTGTCGCCGCTTGTATCGTCGACGTACTTACTGTTTACCTCTTTGTACGGCGTCGTGGAGATCCTCAGGTTGAACTTGGTCGGAGTGTCGCCCTGGTTCGGCGGAGAAGTGATCTTGACGTATAGATCATTGGCCCACTCTCCCGGCGATATCGCCGTTAGCGTCGCCCACGGGGTGGTGCTGCCGTCGGTCTTCGTAGCACTGATGTTAATGCTGGCGGCCGAGCCCGTTTCGATCGTCGTGCCGTCTTGACTTAGCGCGGTGGCGCGGACGATTTCGGCGTCTGATCCGCCGTTGGCGAAGAACAGGTAGACGGCGTAGCTCATCGGACTGTTGGGATCAATCGGGCCGTAGATCCGCGTGTATTCGAGCCAGCTCGCCACATGCGTTGCCGAGCCGACAGGGCCTTGGGATGCGTAGCCGTAAAAAGCCGCCACCGAGGTTGGAACGCCGGTGATGGTGTGAACTGAACTGACTTCTTCTTGGATGTAAACGCCTGGATAAGAGATGGCGACTGTCACGGCCGGCTCCCACTGTTGTTGACGGGCACGCATGCGTCGGGTGGCGCGAGGCGGTGCAACGGTGTCGTCGCCCATGTCTGCGCAAGCTGTGCGACGACGATCGCGCGCTGACGCGGTCGAAGCTATCAGCCCGAATGTAGACCGGAGTGAGTAGTGGACTACTCGAATTTCAGCTCACCTACGGCTCGGCGCTGGCGAGTCTTCACGGGTTCCGCTGCCAACTCGATTCCTTTCGATCACAAGAAATGACGATTGCTGGCCTGAAACAGAATGCGCCAGAAAGCCGGAGCTAGCAACGGATCTCACCCGAACTCAACCGCAGAAGCCGTGGCCGAGGCGACAGGCCGTCTCGGCGACTATCTACTAGATTGAGCGACAAGGGCTACGGAGGGCCATCCTCGCTGCTGACAGCTGCAACCGCTTATCGCGGCAGGAGTCCCACGCATTGCACGAGACGGTGCTGGGCTGCTTCACGATATGACGCAGATCGTCCGTGATCCAGTTTGAAAGGCGATCTCGCTCGATCCGTGCGGGTGGTCGATCCAGTCACGTTAGGGTGCGGCGAATCTGCACCGGTGACAGCGACTTTCCAATAGATCGCGCCGGCTGCGATGACCGCCGCAATCAGCACGAGCACTGCCACTATGATCCACACGGCTTTTCGAAGTTGGGAGTCGGCCGGTTTATCCGGTGCAGGGCGAGCCGGTGAGCAGTTGCTTGTTGGTCGCTTGCCGAGTGTGTCGCGGCGAGCCCTTGGAGTCACGGCCGGAGTGCTTACCGGCTCGGCGGCTTTGGCCGGACGCTGCGGTGGGGCCGCCGCCGGCGTGGTGAGTTTCATGGCCCTGGTCGCGTCGGGCGCAGCAGCAGCAGCCGAGGGGAGCCGCATCGCTCTGGTCGCGCCCGAGCGGCCGTCGGGCGGCGCCGCCGGGGGAAGCCTCATGGCCCTCGTCGGGTCAGGCGCGGTCGCCATATCCGGCGGGAGCCTCATGGCCCTCGTCGCGTCGGTGCGGTCCTCGGGCGCCGCAGGGGCAGAGTGCGGCAGCTTGATGCCCCGGGTGGCGTCTGGCGCAAATGTTGTGGTTCTTGGCGGAATGTGGGCCCTCGGGGCGCCGGGACTTGCGACCGGGCGGGTGTACGACCGAGTGGTCTCTCGGCGAAGTGCCTCGGCGAAGTCGAGGCAGTGCGGGTACCGCCGTTTGGGGTCTTTGGCGAGGGCAACGGAAAGCACGCGATCCAGGTTCGCCAGATCGGCGCGACATTCAGCGAGCCGCGGGGCCACGGCGGTGAGCTGCTTGCTGATTACCACAGCGGGATTGGAGTACTGAAACGGCATCCTTCCGCTCAACAGATGAAAAGCGGTGGCCGCTAATCCGTATTGATCGGCGCGCCCGTCAAGGCGTTCACCCATGAGCTGCTCAGGGGCTGCGTACCCGACCGATCCCACTGTCATGTTGTTTCCGGTGAGGCCGGTGACTTCATCGGCTTGTCGTGCGATACCGAAATCTGCCAGCAGTATTCGGCGCCGGTTGGCCCTCGATGAAGTCAGCAGGATATTTCCCGGCTTGACATCCCGGTGCAGCAGGTGACGCTCGTGGGCGAAATCAAGCGCGTCGGCGACGGCGGTCACTATGTCGAACACCTCATGCACCGGCATGCCCATGGGATAACTGTCGGACACCAGCCGGGCCGCGTCGGTGCCCTCCACGTAGTCCATAGAGATCCAGAGCTGCCCGTCGGATTCGCCGCGGTCATGAATGCCGACGATGTGAGGGTGCCACAGAGTCGCGGCCAAGTCGGCTTCCCGCTCGAATCGGCGCCGAAACTCCGCGTTGTCCGTCAGCGCCGCGGGTAATACCTTCACCGCGTCTAGCCGCGGCAGCCGGGGATGACGGGCCAGATAGACCTCGCCCATGGCACCCGAGCCGAGGAACCGTTCAATCACAAAGCCCGCGAAAGTGTCACCGTTTCTCAACGGCATGTCCGAAGCGTACTGCTACGCACCGGCGAAGGCGATTCGACTTGGTAAATGTGCGGTTAGCTGACACTTCGTCGGGCGCCGCGGCCGGATTATCGAGTAGCCGAATACTCATCGCGTTATCAGTGATCGGCGGACAATCGCGATGTGGCTGATCACTCGGCCGACTGCTACGAAGCCGCGCTTAGAAGGCTCCCGGACGCGCATTCGCTCGCCCTGCGGCTACGAGATGCCGATGTTGCCGATGAGGTGATTTGCCAATATCTGCACATCGAGGGTGAGGGATTGGAAACCCTGCTTCTTCTCGCTGACAACAAGCTCGCCGCGGAGCTGAATAGAGGGCTGACTCCAGATGAGTGCGCAATGCCACTATCTACGCCCGCCGGCACGAAGGCAAACGCCGTCCAGTTTGAAGCCAGCCTCCTGCAACCGAACACCTTTACATACGGAGCGGTGTCCAGCCTTTCATCCACACCGCCTGCGACGTTAGGCCGCTGCAAGCCGCCTGGCTTGAAGGTCGCGCCGCCGCTGGGCCCCCTCGGTCAGTTCACTGGCACCTTCACGGGCAACGGCTTCAACACCATCTTCCGACCGCAAAACTCTGCGACACCCACGCCGCTGCCCATACCGGTCGGGGGCGACAATGTGCTCGAGCTCAACCTCACATCCGAAACTTTGTCTTTTTCAACGAGTCTCGGTGCGGTGCCGGACCGGGGAATGGTACACGGCGACGTCTTCCTCAACGGGGTGCCCTACCTGCAGACGGTCACCGATGTCACCGATCCGAATCAGCCGGTCGGCATTCATTTCGAGCCCGGGGTTTGGATGATCGTTCCGGCGGCCACGGGGCCTACAGCCTGGCCAACGCTGGCGCGGATGGCGTCGATTCCGCATGGCACGACCTTTGTGGCGCAGGGAACTTCGACGACTCTCGATGGCGCACCGACAATTCCGCCAGTGGGCATCACCCCAACGCTCAACGCGACGGGTCCGCCCCAGCCGGTGCGGCTTCCCAGTCAGACCGCTACGAACGACAACACGGCGCGCATACCCCAGGACCTGACCCGCTTCGTCGCGGCCGGCACAATCACTCAAGATCTGCTGGACGATCCGAATACCTTCCTAAGAAACCGTCTCGCGTCCCAACATGTCGCGTCAACGACCACGATCTCCATTTCCACCGATTTAGCTCGCCCGCTATTCGGCGGCGGCGTCAACAACATCGCCTTCCTACTCGGTGACGTCGCAACCCTGAACGATCCGCAGCTTCCGGGACCGAACGCGCAGACACTCGGCATGCGAGCAACGTTCTGGATCGAGACTGTGGAGTCCACCATTGTGGTGCCGCCGTTCATGGGCGGACAGCCGCCGCTGATCATCGCACCCGAGCCACAAGCCCCGGGTGAGCCCACACCCCGCTTTCAGGTGTTCCCGCCCGTCGCGATCACCCAACCGCGGCCCATCACTGTCAGGTCGACGCAAATTCAGTACTCGCAGGAAGTCTTCCTGAACTTCAATGGTCTGACGTGGCCGCATGTGTCCGTTGCGACGCTCGTGCCCAACGAGCCCGTCGCGGTTCCGAGCTCCTCGTGGCCGTCAGCCGGAGCTTAGCGATGGCAACTACTTCTACTCGGAATGTCTCACAAACCACGACAAGGTTGCCTTTGCACGTGATTGCGCAGTTGACCTCCGATCCTCGCGTCGGCGCCGAACCTAACGGCAGTCAAATCTGAGTAAAACCTGAAAGCTCCCGATTTCCGCGCGAGCGCTTCTAAACTCAGCGTTATGGGCGCCGCGTGGACGCTCACCGGTCGGGATGAAGAACTCGGTGTAATCGCAGAAGCGCTCGCTGAGAGCGGAGGATATTCCGGGGTGGCCATTGCTGGGCCGGCCGGTGTCGGGAAGAGCCGCCTGGCTCATGAAGCGGTGGCAGCGGCTGCCGAAATGGGCTGGGCGGTGCGGTGGGTAGTCGGAACCCACAGCGCCCGGTCTATCCCGTTGGGAGCCTTTGCGCAATGGGCCGACGGAATCGACGGTAATGCGCTGCGACTGGTTCACCACGTCATCTCGACTATGACGTCGGCGGTCAGCAGTCCACCTGTATTAGTCGCTGTGGACGACGCGCATCTGCTCGACGATCTATCCGCATGCGTATTGCACCAGCTGGTGTTACAGCAATTAGCGACAGTCATTACGGCAAGCCGTTCGGGTGAACCGGCCCCCGACGCCGTGACCGCATTGTGGAAGGACGGCCATCTGCGCCGCCTAGAACTCCAACCACTGTCGCGTGCGGAATCGGATGCACTGATTCAGGCGGCTCTGGCCGGGCCGGTTAGCACCGAATGCATTGATCGACTGTGGCGATTGAGCCGTGGCAACGTGTTATTCCTGCGTCACCTAGTAGAGCAGGAACTCAATAAGGGGCGACTGGTCAACCGTGACGGCGAGTGGCGGTGGATCGGCAAAGTGACGGTATCGCCGACCCTCATCGATTTGGTCGAGCTTCAGATTGGTGCGGTCAGCGGGCCCGTCCGCGAGGTTGTCGACCTGGTGGCCGTAGCTGAACCCATCGAGCGATCCTGCCTGGCGTCGTTGGTCAGCGCTGAACTGATCGAAGAGGCAGAGCGTCGCGGACTGATCGCGGTTTCCTCGTCATCATCCTCGGCCACCGACCTAGTCTGCGTGGGTCATCCGCTTTACGGTGAGGTTCGTCTGGAGCAATCCGGACCGCTGCACCTGCGCCGACTGCGGGGACGGGCAGCTAAAGCGATCCGAAGCTCGGAGGCGACGTGCCACCTCGACCCTCTTCGGCTCGGTCTGCTATGGCTGGAGTCGGATCTCGAGCCGGACGGGCCCATATTGCTGCGCGCTGCGCAGGCGGCCATCGTACGACTTGATCTCGAGCTGGCCGAACGTTTGGCCGATGCCGCGATCCGCGCGGGCGCTCTGCCGGACTCCGCTATGTTGCGCGCGCATGCGCTCATTCTTCTGAACAGAGGGCGCGAAGCCGAGCAAATCTTGAACAGCTTCACCGATGAAGAATTGTCGGAGTCCGCCTTTTCGAAAGTCCTGCATCTGCGGGCTGCGAACCTGCTCTGGCCGCTCGGTCGCCCAGAAGATTCATGGAGCGTCATCGATCACGGGCTCATAGGAGCGGCGGGTCCCTTAGCAGATCAACTGCGCGCGTTCCGGTCAATACAGTTGGCGATGGCGGGGCGGCCCGTCGAGGTAGCCGCGTTGATCAGTTCGGTCGATCGTTCGCAACTGCCGGCGCTGCAAGCACTGGTCTCCATTTGGGCTGAAGTCATCGCGCTTGGCGAACTGGGGCGTCCTGAGCAGGCAGCCGTCGCGGCTGCGAAAGGCTATGCGCTGGCCTGCGACTCACCGTACGCCGCATATCACGGCATACGTCTGACCGAATACCACGTTGCCGCAATGCTCCTCGGCGGGTGCATTCAACAGGCCGTCGACGCGGCGAAGGTTACGTCTCAAAAATGCCTCAAGGTGCCAGGAGTGTCGCGATCAGTTGCAGCGGCCATCACCGGCATGGCTGCGCTCGGTGCCGGTGACCTGCCGACGGCCCTGCGATGTCTGCGGTTGGCTCTTGACGATTTCACCGCACGTGGGGATATCACCGGCGCTTTGCACCGGTTCATGATCGTCTACACCGAAGCGCTGGCGCGCTCCGGAGATGTCGACAGGGCGCTGCAGGCCCTTGAGCTAGTTCAGGCCAGTCGACATCCCTCCCTGGCGTTTGTGGAATCCGATTTTCTGCTCAGCACCGCGTGGGTGGCCGCCGCCCGCAGCCGGTTGTCCAAGGCTCGCCGAACCGCCGGCCAAGCCGCCGAGTTTGCACGTAGTCATAACCAGTTGGCGCGCGAGGTCCTGTGCCTCCAGACGGCGGTTCAATTCGGCGAAACTATGGTTGCGCCAAGGCTTGCGCAGCTGGCTCACCTCGTCGAAGGCCCCCGGGCACCGTTGGCAGCGCGATACGCACGGGCGGCGAGTGACGATGACGCCGACGCTTTGTCAGCGGTCTCCGAGGCTTTCGAGACGATGGGCGACCTCCTGACGGCAGCCGATTCCGCGGCGCAAGCCTCTCTCTCCTACAGTCACGCGCAACGCCGCGGGGCAGCACTGACCGCCAGCGGTCGGGCTCGCCGCATCGCCGAGTCGTGCGGCGCGGTAAGCCCCGCAGTACTTGCCGCAGCGTCACCGCTGTCGTTGACCATCCGTGAACGCGAAATTGTCAACCTTGTCTCGCAGGGGCTTTCGAACAAAGCAATCGCAGAGGCGCTCACCACATCGGTGCGCACCGTAGAGGGCCATGTCTACCGTGTCATGTCCAGATTAGGGCTCAATAGCAGAACCCAGCTATCGGCACTAATCAGAGAGCACAACGGTGTTCGCCTCGGTGCCCGTGCTCTTGCCCCTTCGGCTCATGCTTCGGGCTGACGCAGCTCACTTCTTCCTGTCCTTGTATCGATCGATCGTCGCCATGCTGATTTTGTACTTGTCCATCAACCGGCCAGCTTCCTCAAAAATCATCTGAGGTGTGGCATTCGGATGGTCCCGTTTGTAATCTTTCCATTCCTGGTTCCAGCCCGTTAGGTCAGGTTGCTGCTGTCCCTTTAGAACCCCGCCTTTGCGGCTGACGTGTATGGCCTGGTGTTCGCCTTCAGACAGGTAAATAGTGTAATCGTGGATGTTCTCAGAGGTTCCGCGGAATCGCTGCTCGAACCATTTTTTCAGCTCTTGCGGAAATACGTGATGTTGCGGTGGTCCGGGATAGGCCTTGTACTGTGTGCGCATCCCTGGCTGGGCCAGAATTTCTTCGTCTCGCGGTGTGCGAGACCCGGTAGGGCGAGCCGTCATGGGGTCAGGCTTCAAACGCGTCGGGGTCTTTGGTGTGACGCCCGAGTGGCCTTCAGGATACCTGGTGACGACGCCGCCCTGTTTCTGGAATTCCTCAACTGTTCTAGCCGGCTGCTTCGCAGTAGGAAACGGGCCGGCGCGGGTGACGTCGACGCCACGGGGGAAGGTGAGACCTGCACTTCCGGATGACAGCGGTTGCGGCGCATCGGACGCCGCAATCGGCTTGCGTTGAGACTCGGATTCCATGTTCGTAACTTCAGACCTGACCGGCTCGTCGGCAGGAGTGTACGTCGACGCCATAGCCCACGCCTGTGTTTCTTTGCCCGCTCCCGCTAAGCTCCCGAACGCCGCGCCCACCTCGCTGGACCACAGTGGATCGGCTCCAATGATCTTGCCGGTAACTGCACCGACAATCCGCCCGCCGAGTGCATGTGGCCCTTCGTTCGCGACTCCTTCGATCTTTGCTGCCACGCGGTTGATCTCGGAAGCCCGTCTCCGCAAATCCTCGATGTCCGCTTGATCCATCATCGGATCACGCGGAACAATCTTGTCGATGACTTCAATTACCCTTTCGGCGTAGTGCGTGGTCCAGAAGCCCGGCGGATCAAGCCCGTTCTGACGGAGCACCCGCAGGTCATTGACCGTCAGGTAAGAGGAAAGCGTGTCAGCCATATCCCACTTCATCACGCCATGGCGCGTAAGATAACTGCGGACGACGGCCAGACGCCAAGCCCTCCCTTTCTCGTCTTCCTGATCTCGCTTGCGGTCGAGTGCCACCTGCTCCTCATGAGCCTTTTCGGCAGCGGCCCGCTGTTTGCTCCCCGGGTCGATGTCTTCGTCGGTGAATCCGCCGGGAAGGAACTTGGCTGGTAACGGGTGTGGCTGTTGCCTTGGTGGCTCAGGCGTCTGCGGACTCGCTACGGCTTGCGCTTCGGCGACAGCGGCGGTTCGTCCGCGCAGTTCGGACTCCCGTTGCAGCTTCATGCGCAAGTTAATGTCCCTGTCGCGACCTTCGTAAGATTTGCTCTTCAGCCGTCGCTGAACATCGTCCAACTCTTTGGCCAGCAAGTCATCGGGGTAGGCATCGATCGGAACGGGTGCGCATGCCAATACGGGGGGGCGCACCGGCAGCGCCGTCGACAGCGCGTAGCCGCTGGCGACCTCGCGGGCGGCGGCCTCCGCGCTGCGCTCGGAGGAAGTGTCCGCCGCCACCGACAGCGGTGCCCTGCCCGCACCACGCTGCTGAATCGTGTGGGCAAGCTCATGGGCTAGAAGTTCACGGCCTTGCTGAGTGCTTGGAGCGAATTGGTTGGTCCCGAACACGATGTGAGGGCCGACAGTGTAGGCACGGGCGTACACGCGGCGCGCTGAGTCGGCCGCGCGGAAATCGGTGTGGATCCGCACCGCGCTTAGGTCGTGGCCAAAACGCGGCTCCATGAACGCGCGCGTCGCCGCATTAAGGGGCTGGCCAGAGGTGCGCAGTACATCGTCGACAATCGGCGGCACCGAGCACGCGCTAGGCCGGTCATTCTTGCGATCGCTACGATGCTCGGCCGATGAGCCGCGTGCCCGTTCCTGCTGCAGCGCTGCGGTGGCCGCTGATCGATTGACCGCTTCCGCGGTCTTTCGCCGCTGCACAACGGCGCGCTGGTACATAACAATTCTCCTGCCAAGAACTTAGTCCTCGCCCAGATAAAACGGGCGAGAATCGGCTGTGCAGTGAGCAACCGCGTTAGCCGTGGCCATTGAGCAGCGATCAGCGCCGCCTCCCACATAACGGCCTAACGCCGGCACAGATCACGAATGGCCGGCGGCAGACGGCATTGAGGCGAGTCCGAAATCAGAGATCAGCGATGGATGGACGCGAGGAGACTCGAACAGGTAAGCCGTCGCCCCCCGTCGATTCTGCCCGTGGCTTGGGTGGCGAAGCCGAGCGCGGTAAAGTGCAGGACGTGCAGCGGGTGCTCCTTCTCGGACGCCGCGACGGGGTCTGATCCAGACCGGCCTCCCGTCGCGGGTGTTCGCGATGCGCCGGTCTGAGGTCCCCCTCAACACCTCGGAGCAATCATCGTGACTAGTCTCTCCCCCGACTCACCCGACGCATTCACCTCGGCACACGCCATCACTAAACCCACGGGCGCAGCCCGTCCGAATCAACCGGCCTGGAACACCCAGCGCGGGTCGTCAATGCCGATCAGCCGCTATCGCCCGTTCGCCGAGGAAGTCGAGCTGGTCCGGCTGGCCGACCGCATCTGGCCCGACCGCGTAATTACCCAGGCACCGATGTGGTGCGCGGTCGATTTGCGTGACGGCAACCAGGCGCTGATCGACCCGATGAGCCCGGCCCGTAAGCGCCGCATGTTCGACCTGCTGATCCGGATGGGCTACAAAGAGATCGAGGTCGGCTTCCCCTCGGCCAGCCGAACCGACTTCGACTTCGTCCGCGACATCATCGAGCAGGACGCGATCCCCGACGACGTCACGATCCAAGTGCTCACCCAATGCCGCCCGGAGTTGATCGAACGCACCTTTGTGGCCTGCGAAGGCGCGCCGCAAGCGATCGTGCACTTCTACAACTCGACGTCGATCCTGCAGCGCCGCGTGGTGTTCCGGGCGGATCGGCCGGCCGTGCAACAGATCGCCACCGACGGTGCCCGCAAATGCGTCGAACAAGCGGCCAAATATCCCGGCACCCGGTGGCGGTTCGAGTATTCGCCGGAGTCCTACACCGGCACCGAACTGGAGTACGCCAAACAGGTTTGCGACGCCGTCGCCGACGTGATTCAACCCACGCCGGATAATCCGATCATCTTCAACCTGCCGGCGACCGTCGAGATGGCCACCCCCAACGTCTACGCCGACTCGATCGAGTGGATGAGCCGCAACCTGGCCCGCCGCGACGCCGTCATCTTGAGCCTGCATCCGCACAACGACCGCGGAACCGCAGTCGCCGCCGCCGAACTGGGATATCAGGCCGGTGCCGACCGCATCGAGGGCTGCCTGTTCGGCAACGGCGAACGGACCGGCAACGTGTGCCTGGTGACGCTGGGCCTCAACCTGTTCTCCCGCGGCGTCGACCCGCAGATCGACTTCTCCAATATCGACGAGATCCGGCGGACGGTGGAGTACTGCAACCAGTTGCCCGTGCACGAACGTCACCCATACGGTGGAGATTTGGTCTACACCGCCTTCTCGGGCAGCCACCAGGACGCCATCAACAAGGGGCTGGACGCTATGAAAGTCGCTGCCGACGAGGCTGGCAGCGACGTCGAAGACATGTTGTGGCAGGTGCCGTATCTGCCGATCGATCCCCGTGATGTCGGCCGCACCTATGAGGCGGTGATCCGGGTGAACTCGCAGTCCGGCAAAGGCGGGGTGGCCTACATCATGAAAGCCGATCACGGCTTGGCGCTGCCGCGGCGGCTGCAGATCGAGTTCAGTGGCGTGATCCAGAAGATCGCGGAAGGCACGGAAGGGGATGGTGGCGAGGTCACTCCTAAGGAGATGTGGGATGCGTTCGCCGAGGAGTACCTAGCGCCGGTGCGGCCGCTGGAGCGCATCCGCCAGCGGGTGATCGCTTCGGAGGTCGACGGGGGAACCGACCGCATCGAAGCGACGGTCAAAATCGATGGGACCGAAACCGAGATCAGCGGATCCGGCAACGGGCCGCTGGCCGCATTCGTCGACGCGCTCGGCCGTGTCGGCTTTGACGTGGCGGTGCTCGACTATTCCGAGCATGCGATGAGCGCTGGTGACGACGCCCAGGCGGCGGCTTACGTGGAGGCGTCGATTGCGGGCAAGACCGTCTGGGGTGTTGGCATCGCGCCGTCGATTACCACCGCGTCGATGCGCGCAGTCGTGTCAGCGGTGAACCGGGCCTGCCGTGGATAGCGGAATGATTCAGCCACCGGGCCAGCCGATGTACCCGGGCCGCCCGTTCGCGGTGCCCAGGAATGACCTGGGAATAACGTCGCTGTGGTTGGGCATTTCCGCGGCGGTGCTCTTCTGGTTGCCGGCCGTCGGACTCGGTCTCGGCATTGCGGCTATCGCAACCGGGATTGCGGCGTGGATGCGGATTCGGCGCGGCCAGGCCGCCAACAAGGGCGTTACCGTCACCGGCATCGTGCTGGGCATCCTGGTGAGCATCGTCGGCACGGTGGTGCTGGCAGCATCGATCTTCTTAATCAGCATGTTCATCAGTTACGAAAACTGCATCGACCACGCCCAGGGCCGTGGGGAATACGCGCAGTGCTGAGGCTCAGAACAGCGCGAATTGCTCGTCGGTGACCCCCTCGACGACCGCACTCACCGAATCCATGAACTGCTCATCGCACACCACCGGCACGCCCAGTTCACGCGCGAGATAGCCCTTGCCACGCTGCGGCCGAGCCTCGTTGCAGACCACCAGCGACGTCTGGGGCTCGACCGCGTCGCTGTAGGCCAAGCCCGCATGCAAGATCCGCTCCACCAGTTCCTCGTGCGTGCGTTTCACTTCGGCGGCCAACGCCACCCGCATGCCTTTCACCAGCCGCCCACCGCGGATATACCGCCCTGGGTTCGGGTAGGGGCACGCCATCCGCGACGCCAGCGCCTTCAGTGGCCGCAGCTCGTCGTGGGTGACCCGACCGTTCGGCCAGCGGCGGCGCGTCACCGGCCGTACCGGTAGCCAGACGTCGCAAGCGCGGGCCCGCTCGAGCACTGCGCTAAGCACGCGGGTCAACACCACAGCGTCGTCGAACGCGTCATGCGGGCGCAGTTGAGCCACGCCCCAATGCGCCGCCAACGTCTCCAGGCGAAGATTCTCCACACCCAGTCCGCACCGTCGAGCCAGCTCGACTGTGCACATGACGGTGTCGACCGGCAGTTCCCACCCAGCGGCCTCGGCCTCCGCGGCGAGGAACGCATAGTCGAACGCGGCATTGTGCGCGACCAGGGTGCGGCCCCGCAGCAGCTCGACCAGCTCACCGGCGATCTCGGTGAACTGCGGCTGATCCTCGAGCATCGCAGCCGTCAGGCCGTGCACATGAGTGGGACCGGGGTCCACACCGGGATTGAGCAGGCTGACCACGGAGTGCTCGACTCGGCCGTCCGCGTCGAGTGCCAGCGCAGCCAAGCTGATGATCCGGGCCTGTCCAGGGCGAAACCCGGAGGTCTCGACGTCGACGACGGCCCAACCTGTGCCGGGCTCGCTGGCCGGCCGACCCCAGGTGTGGCTCACGCCACGAGAATCGCACGCCGGACCGACATCACCGCGTTGCTGCGCGCCGTGTCGTGAGCTCAATGCGACGCAGTCGGCCCGCTGCGCCGAGACTTAAACTAGCGCGGGTGATCACGACTCGGGGACGCCTGGCGCTCAGCGCCGGAGCAGGTGCGCGGTGGGCGTCCCGGGTGACCGGTCGCGGAGCCGGGGCCATGATCGGCGGCCTGGTCGCAATGAGCCTCGACCGCTCAATCTTGCGTCAGCTCGCCGCTGGCCGGCGCACCGCTGTCGTCACCGGCACCAATGGGAAGTCCACGACCACCCGGATGATCGCGACGGCGTTGGGAACGCTGGGTGCAGTGGCCACCAACGCCGAGGGTGCCAACATGGACGCCGGCTTGGTGGCCGCGCTGGCGGCGAACCGCAGCGCCCGTCTCGCTGCCCTGGAAGTCGACGAGATGCATGTGCCGCACGTCGCGGACGCGGTCGAGCCCGCCGTCGTCATTCTGCTCAACCTGTCGCGCGACCAGTTGGACCGGGTCGGCGAAATCAACGTCATAGAACGGACGCTGCGCGCCGGACTGGCCCGTCACCGGAAGACGATCGTGGTCGCCAATTGCGATGACGTGTTGATGACGTCGGCGGCCTACGACCATACCGACGTGGTGTGGGTAGCGGCGGGTAGCTCGTGGTCGGCCGACTCGGTCAGCTGCCCGCGCAGCGGTGAGGTCATCACGCGCGACAGCATCCACTGGTATTCGACCGGCACCGACTTCAAGCGGCCCAGCCCGCAGTGGTGGTTCGACGACGAGAACCTCTACGGACCCGACGGCCTGACGTTGCCGATGCGGCTGCGGCTGCCTGGCGCGGTGAACCGCGGCAATGCCGCTCAAGCCGTCGCGGCCGCCGTCGCGCTGGGAGCGGAACCGGCGGCCGCGGTGGCAGCGGTGTCTACCGTCGACGAGGTCGCCGGCCGCTACCAACGTGTGCAGGTCGGGCAACACACCGCCCGGCTGCTGCTGGCGAAGAATCCGGCCGGTTGGCAGGAAGCGCTGGCGATGGTCGACCGCAGCGCCACCGGTGTGGTCATCTCGGTCAACGGTCAAGTGCCCGACGGGGAGGACCTGTCGTGGCTATGGGACGTGCGCTTCGAGCACCTTGCAGGCACCCCGGTGGTAGCCGCCGGTGAGCGCGGCACCGATCTCGCGGTGCGGCTCGGCTACGCCGGCGTGCAGCACACCCTCGTACACGACACGGTGGCAGCAATCGCGTCGTGCCCGCCCGGTCCGGTGGAGGTCGTCGCCAACTACACAGCTTTTCTGCAATTGCAGCGCAAGTTGGCATGGTATGGCTGAGTCGACGGTCCGGATCGGGCTGGTGCTGCCCGACGTCATGGGCACCTATGGCGACGGCGGCAACGCCGTAGTGCTGGCGCAGCGGCTGCGGTTACGCGGAATCAGTGCCGAGATTGTCGAGGTCACATTGGCCGACCCGGTGCCCGAAACCCTCGACCTGTACACCTTGGGCGGGGCGGAGGACTACGCGCAGCGGCTGGCCACCCGGCATCTCGTCAAGCACCCGGGACTTCAACGCGCCGCCGCTCGCGGCGCACCGGTTCTGGCCATCTGCGCGGCCATCCAGGTACTGGGGCATTGGTATGAGACGTCGGCCGGAGAACGAGTCGACGGTGTCGGTCTGCTCGACGCGACCACCACGCCGCAACCTGCGCGCACGATCGGTGAGGTCGTCAGCACGCCGCTTTTGACTGAAGTGCGCAAACCGTTGACCGGCTTCGAGAACCATCGCGGTGGCACGACTCTCGGGCCGGCCGCGTCGCCGCTGGGTGCGGTGAAGAGAGGCTCGGGCAACCGTGCCGGCGACGGCATCGACGGCGCGGTGCAGGGCAGTCTGGTCGCCACTTATATGCACGGCCCCTTTCTGGCTCGCAATCCGGAAGCTCGCCGACTACCTGCTGACCAAGGTGGTCGGAGAGCTGGTGCCGCTGGAGCTGCCCGAGGTGGAGTTGCTGCGTCGGGAACGGCTGCGGGCCTGACATGGGGGCCGCCAGGTTAACGAAGAGCGGAGAGAAGTCGTGACCTTCAGCGCCGGGGGAATGATCGCCGGTTACCGGATCGAGAAAGTGCTGGGCTCCGGAGGCATGGGCACGGCGTACCTGGCCGCCAACCCGGTCCTGCCTCGATGGGACGCGCTGAAGGTCCTGGGCTCTCAACTGTCGAAAGACCCCGCTTTTCGAGCCCGATTCATTCGCGAGGCGGACCTGGCGGCGACCCTGGACCACCCCAACGTCGTCACCGTCTTCAACCGGGGCGAAACCCCGGACGGCCAACTGTGGATCGCCATGCAATACGTGGCCGGCAGCGACGCGCAAAAAGAGGTCGACGCAGGCCGGATGACCGCAGAGCGAGCGGTCCGAATCATCGCTGAGGTGGATAAGGCGCTGGATTACGCTCACCGGCGCAACCTGGTTCATCGCGACGTCATCACGGCGCTCCACACCGGTGGCTATGCGGCGACCGAATATCTGAACTCCACCTTCGCCGACGCGTTAGCCGAGCAGGTCCACTGACCGCGCCTATGGCCGCCAGCCTCTGGCGACCAGCGCTGCATGCACCCGCCGCACCACGTCGTCCGGCCGGTCTTCGGCAATGACCCGGATGACGATCCAGCCCATGGATTCAAGCTTGCGCAGCCGTCGCTGGTCCTTGACATAGCGCCGGCGGTCGCTGCGGTGCTGATCGCCGTCGTATTCGGCGGCTACCTTCCACTGCTCCCAGCCCATGTCGAGAAACGCCACCGGCCAGTAGCCGTTGACAACCGGGATTTGAGTGGTCGGAGCAGGTAACCCCGCGTCGATCAACAGCCGGCGTAGCCAGGTTTCCTTCGGTGACGCGGCTCCGGAGTCCACAAGGGGCAGCACCACACGGAGCTTGCGCAGTCCGCGCGCGCCCGGGTGGCGCTTGGCCAGAAGCAAGACGTCTTCACTCGAGAACGGTGTCGCCCGTGCCAGGGCATCCATCCGGGCGACGGCTTGTCCGCGAGGCAGGTGCCGCCCCAGGTCGTATGCGGTGCGCGCGGCTGTGGTGACCGGCAGTCCGGCTACTCGGGTGACTTCGTCATCAGCCAACGTCTCGTCGCGCGCGGTGAGGCCCCGCGGTGGTCTCGTATTCGACCAGATCAGCTCGATGGCCAGGTCCTCGTCAATCCAATCGGCACCGTGCAGCATGGCGGCTGCAATTCCCGCGATCACCCCGCGCCGCCCGGATCGCAGCCAAGCCCCCTCGACGCGATCGCGAAGCGTGACTTGGTGACCTATCGGCACGAAAACGTCGCGGAAGATGGTCTGATGCCATCGGCGCAGCTCGTACTCGCTGAGCTTCCCCTGCGCCATCGCCTCACTGCCCAGAAAGACCGTTCGCATTGCGACATAGTGACAACGACCACCGACGCGCCCGCGAGCCTGTAGTTGGCGCGGAAAAGTGCGAGAAGGTCACACGCTAACTACAGCCTGGGCGAAACAACCCAAGCCTTAATCCATCGCCCGGCGGCCGGCCAGTGCCCGGCCGAGTGTCAACTCGTCGGCAAACTCCAGATCGCCGCCCATCGGCAGCCCCGAAGCGATCCGCGTGACGGTCAAAGCCGGGATGTCACGCAGCATCCGCATCAGGTAGGTGGCGGTCGCCTCCCCCTCGGTATTGGGATCGGTCGCGATGATCACCTCGGTGATGTCTACCCCGTCGACCTGTTCACCGATCCGGCTGAGCAGTTCACGGATCCTCAGCTGCTCGGGCCCGACACCCGACAGTGGATCCAGCGCCCCGCCCAAGACGTGGTAGCGACCTCGGAACTCGCGGGTGCGCTCGACGGCCTGGACATCCTTCGGCTCCTCGACGACACAGACCTGCGATCCGTCTCGCCGCGGGTCTGCGCAGATCCGGCAGCGCTCGTTGTCGGAGACGTTGCCGCAGACCGCGCAGAACCGCACCCCGTCGCGGACCCTACCTAGCACCGCGGTGAGCCGGTCGATGTCGGGCGGCTCGACCGACAGCAGGTAAAAGGCGATGCGCTGTGCACTTTTCGGCCCGATACCCGGCAGCTTGCCAAGCTCGTCGATCAGATCCTGGACGGGCCCTTCAAACATGGCGATGCAGGTCAGGACTCCGGCAGTCCGAGGGCGCTGCCCATGCCGCTGGCCACTGAGCCCAGCTGCTGCTGCGCCATCGCGTTGACTTGTGCCGACGCGTCGGCCAACGCCCCCACGATCAAGTCCTGCAACGTTTCGGTGTCACCTGGGTCGACGACCTTGGGGTCGATGGCCACCGCCACCACCTCCCCGCTGCCTTTGACTGTCACCCGCACCAGTCCGCCACCGGCCTGGCCGGTGATCTCGGTGTTGGCCAGCTGTTGCTGGGCTTCCATCAACTGTTGTTGCATCTGCTGGGCCTGAGCCAGCAACGCCGACATGTCGGGCGGGCCTCCCGGTTGCATGACAGTCCCCTTGCATCTCGGTCTCGACTTGGTTTCGGCTTCGTCTCGTCCGAGGCCGTCGGGCGGTTCGGAACACCCAGCGTAGACGGCGCCGGGCTACCGTGGCGCGGTGCGAGTACCAGTTTGCCCGCGTGTCGGTACTGCGATGATCACCGGCTTACTCGTCGCCGCGTCGACCTGGGCCACGCCGACAGCGGCTGCCGCGCCGGGCGCGATCGCGGGCATGGTCGTGTTCATCGACCCGGGCCACAACGGCGCCAATGACGCGTCGATCAGCCGCCAGGTGCCCAACGGTCGCGGCGGCACCAAAGACTGTCAAGCCAGCGGCACCTCCACCGCCAGCGGTTATCAGGAGCACACCTTCAACTGGGACACCGCTCTGCTCGTCCGCTCCGAGCTCAGCGCACTCGGCGTGCGCACCGCGATGTCACGCGGCAACGACAACGCATTAGGGCCCTGTGTCGACGAACGCGCCGCGATGGCCAATGCGCTGCACCCCAACGCGGTCATCAGCATCCACGCCGACGGGGGTCCGGCGAGCGGACGCGGCTTTCATGTCAACTATTCGGCCCCTCCGCTCAACCAGGCCCAGGCCGGCCCGGCGGTGCAGCTGGCCCACACGATGCGTGACCAGCTGGCGGGTTCGGGTATTCCGCCGGCTAATTACATCGGCCAGAACGGCTTGTACGGACGCTCAGATTTGGCCGGCCTCAACCTGGCCCAGTACCCTTCGGTGCTGATCGAGCTGGGCAACATGAAGAATCCCGTCGACTCGGCGCTGATGGAAAGCCCTTCGGGCAGGCAGAAGTACGCCGACGCGGTGACCAAAGGTGTGGCGGGATATCTCGCCACGCAGGGCCAGGCCCGTTAACTCCCGGACTGCCCCTCGACTTCGTGTTTGAGGTTGGCCAAAACCTCGGACTGAATTTTTCGCAACCCCAACGGTGCGAACGTCTTCTCGAAAAACCCTTTCACTCCGCCGGCGCCGGCCCAGGTGGTCTTGACAGTGACGCTGGATCCCGGCCCGGCCGGAGCCACCGTCCAGCTGGTCACCAGAGTCGAGTTCGCGTCCTTCTCGATGACGGTGTGCCCGGCGACGTCGACGCTGGCGTGCACCTCCCGTACGCGCGACTTCGTGGCCTGCAATGTCCACTTGGCCATCGTCCCCTGCCCCTGACCGCCTTGCAGTACCTGGTAGTCCCGGTAGTGCGGCGACAGGATCTTCGGGCGGACGTTCTGGTAGTCGGCGACGGCTGCCAGCACCGCCTCCGGGTCTGCGTTGATCAAGACGGTGCTGGCAGCGCTGACCTGTCCCATCAGGCGAGACTCCTTTGCTGTGGATGTGCTGGCATGACGTGCCGGGCGGGTGCATCGGCTGCTGTCGGGGACTAAGGTACATCTGATGCCTGATTCTGCATCCGCACAGACGGCGCATGCCGCAGGCGTCGAGCGGCTGTTGGCGAGTTATCGGTCGATTCCCGCGTCGGCATCCGTCCGGCTCGCCAAGCCCACTTCGAACCTGTTCCGAGCCCGCGTCAAACGCGACGCTAGCGGTCTTGACACCTCGGGACTGACCCGCGTGATCTCGGTCGATCCGGAAGCTCGCACCGCCGACGTCGCCGGCATGTGCCGCTACGAAGATCTGGTGGCCGCGACCCTGCCATACGGCCTGTCGCCGCTGGTGGTGCCCCAGTTGAAAACGATCACACTCGGCGGAGCGGTCACCGGCCTGGGCATCGAGTCCGCTTCCTTCCGAAACGGTCTGCCGCACGAATCGGTGCTGGAGATGGACATTCTCACCGGCGCCGGCGAACTGCTGACCGCCTCACCGCACCAGCACACCGATTTATTCCGTGCGTTTCCCAACTCGTATGGCACGCTGGGCTATTCGACGCGGCTGCGGATCGAGCTGGAACCGGTCAAACCGTTCGTGGCGCTGCGCCACGTGCGGTTCCGGTCGTTGACCGACATGGTGGCGGCCATGGATCGCATCGTCGACACCGGCGGGCTGGACGGCCAGCCGGTGGACTATCTCGACGGCGTGGTGTTCAGCCCCGGTGAAAGCTATCTGTGTGTCGGCGTGCGGACCAACACACCTGGTCCGGTCAGCGACTACACCGGCCAGGACATCTACTACCGGTCGATTCAGCATGACGCCGGCGTCAAAGAGGACCGGTTGACCATCCACGACTACTTATGGCGTTGGGACACCGACTGGTTCTGGTGCTCGCGGTCATTCGGCGCACAGAACCGACGGCTGCGCCGCTGGTGGCCGCGGCGTTACCGGCGCAGCAGCTTCTACTGGAGGCTGGTGGCAGCCGACCAGCGATTCGGTGTCGCCGATCGGATCGAAAAGCGACACGATCGTCCGCCACGTGAGCGCGTGGTTCAAGACATCGAGGTAGGCATCGACCGGACCTGCGAGTTCCTGCACTGGTTCCTCGATCATGTACCCATCACACCGATCTGGTTGTGTCCGTTGCGGTTACGTGATCACGAGGGTTGGCCGCTGTATCCCATTCGTCCGGCACGCACGTACGTGAATATCGGCTTCTGGTCGTCGGTGCCGGTCGGCGCGACCGAGGGAGCGACGAATCGATTGATCGAGGCGAAGGTGAGCGAGCTCGACGGCCACAAATCGCTGTATTCCGACTCTTATTACAGCCGTGAGGAATTCGACGAGCTTTATGGCGGTGAGGCATACAACACCGTGAAGAAGACTTATGACCCCGATTCGCGTCTCCTCGACCTCTACGCAAAGGCGGTGCAACGGCGATGACGACAACCAAAGAACCCATGCCCGTCGCGACCGGGAAGATGAGCCTGGCCGAGATCTTGGCGGTCTTCTGCGGCGACGGCAAGCAGGCGTTGAAGTTCACCGCGTACGACGGCAGCACCGCCGGACCGCAGAACGCCGTGCTGGGCCTCGACCTGCTCACTCCCCGCGGTACCACCTACCTGGCCACCGCACCTGGCGAACTGGGCTTAGCCCGGGCCTACGTCTCAGGTGATCTCCAGGCGCGCGGGGTGCACCCGGGTGATCCGTACGAGCTGCTCAAGCTGCTGACCGACAAAGTCGAATTCGAAAGACCGTCGCCACGCGTGCTGGCCAACATTGTGCGTTCGATCGGGATCGAACATCTGGTGCCGGCCGCACCGCCACCCCAGGAAGCGCTCCCGCGCTGGCGCCGAATCGCTGAAGGTCTGCGGCACAGCAAGACTCGTGACGCTGACGCCATCGCGCACCACTACGACGTTTCCAACGCATTCTACGAATGGGTGCTCGGCCCGTCGATGACGTACACCTGCGCGGTATACCCGCGTCCCGAGGCAACGTTGGAAGAGGCGCAGGACAACAAGTACCGACTGATCTTCGACAAATTGCGGCTGCAGCCGGGAGACCGGCTGCTCGACGTCGGCTGCGGCTGGGGCGGTATGGTCCGCTATGCCGCCCGACGCGGTGTCCGCGCGATCGGGGCCACGCTGTCCGCCGAGCAAGCGGCCTGGGCGCAGCAGGCGATCAAGGACGAGGGCTTGGACGGACTGGCGCAGGTGCGGCACTCCGACTACCGCGACGTCGACGAAAGCGCGTTCGACGCTGTCTCGTCCATCGGACTGACCGAGCACATCGGGGTCAAGAACTACCCGTCGTACTTCGGCTTCCTCAAATCCAAATTGCGTACCGGCGGTTTGCTGCTCAATCACTGCATCACTCGCTGCGACAACAAATCCAATTACCGTGCGAGCAGTTTCACCGACCGCTACGTCTTCCCCGACGGGGAGCTGACCGGCTCGGGACGCATCATTTCAGAAATCCAGGACATAGGTCTCGAGGTGGTGCACGAGGAAAACTTCCGCGACCACTACGCGATGACGCTGCGCGACTGGTGTCGCAACCTCGTCGAGCATTGGGACGAGGCGGTCACCGAGGTCGGCCTGGCCACGGCAAAGGTGTGGGGTTTGTACATGGCGGCGTCTCGGGTCGCTTTCGAGCAGAACAACATTCAGCTGCATCATGTGTTGGCGACGAAGCCGGACGCCGGCGGCGGCAACGGCTTGCCGCTACGCCCTTGGTGGCAGCCCTAACCGACCGGCCCGACCAGTCAGTCGATACGGCGCGCGCCGAGTTCGTTCTGCAACAGCTCGAGTGCGGCCTCTTCCGGGTCGCGGCGCGGCGCGGACGCGTCGCCGCGACCCGCCTCGGCGAGCATGCTCTCCTCGTCTGCCTGCTGGACCGGGTCTTGGAATGAGCCAAGGTCACCGACCGGCGCCGCAACGGCGGGCTGCTGCGGTGGCGCGCCGGTGTCGCACCGCACCCGCCAATCGACGCCGAGCGCGTCTTTGAGCGCCTCGGCGATCACCTCGGCGTTGCGTTGTTCGCACAACCGCTTGGCCAACGGGGCCGATTCGTGGGTCAGCACCAATGTGTTGCCCTCGACCGCACGCACGGTAGCGTCGACCAACATCGCTTCGGTGCTGCGGCTGCGCTGTCGTACTTTGTCGCGCACGGTGGGCCACATCGTTCGGACCGCGGCCGCGCCGGGTTGCCCGGGGGGAGCCGCCGATGCCGACGGCTGGGCCGGCTGGGGCTCGGGCGCCGGCTGGCGTTCCGGTCGCCGCGTCTTCGCCCGCACAACCGGACGCTGGGCGGCCGGCGCCGGCGACGGTTTTGCCGGGATCGACATGTCCAGCCTGGTCTCGATCCGCTCGACCCGTTGCAGCAGCGCCGACTCGGTATCGCTGGCCGACGGCAGTAACAGCCGCGCGCAGATCACTTCGAGCAGCAGCCGGGGGGCGGTCGCGCCGCGCATCTCGCCCAGGCCGGCTTGCACCACTTCGGCGAATCGCGTCAGCGTCGCCGGCCCTATCCGGGTGGCTTGATCGCGCATCCGGTCCAGCACGTCCTCCGGTGCGTCCACCACACCACGGGCAGCAGCGTCAGGAACTGCTTGCAGCACAATGAGATCGCGGAACCGCTCCAGCAGGTCGGTGGCGAACCGCCGAGGGTCGTGGCCGGCGTCGATCACCGACTCGACTGCGCCGAACAGCGCCGCTGCGTCTTCGGCTGCCAGGGCGTCGACGGCTTCGTCGATCAGCGCCATGTCGGTGGCACCCAGCAGGCCCAGCGCGCGCTGGTAGGTCACCCGGTCGCCGTCTGAGCCGGTTTCCGAGCCGGCCAGTAGCTGATCGAGGACCGACAGGGTGTCGCGAGGCGAACCGCCGCCGGCACGGATCACCAGCGGATACACCGCGTCGTCGACACTGACTCCTTCCTGCTCACAGATCCGCTCGATCAGCGGACGCATCCGACGCGGCGGCAGCAGGCGGAACGGGTAGTGATGGGTACGCGACCGGATGGTCGGCAGCACCTTCTCCGGCTCGGTGGTGGCGAACACGAAGATGAGGTGTTCGGGTGGCTCCTCCACGATTTTCAGTAGCGCGTTGAACCCTGCGGTGGTCACCATGTGCGCTTCATCGACGATGAAGACCCGGAAGCGCGACTGGGCCGGGGCGTAGAACGCCCGGTCGCGCAGCTCTCGGGTGTCGTCCACGCCGCCGTGGCTGGCGGCGTCGAGTTCGACCACGTCGATGCTGCCCGGTCCGTTGGGGGCCAGCGCTACGCAGGACTCGCAGACGCCGCAGGGTGTGGCGGTGGGTCCCTGTTCGCAGTTCAGCGACCGGGCCAGAATGCGCGCCGACGAGGTCTTGCCACAGCCCCGCGGTCCGGAGAACAGATAGGCATGGTGGATGCGGCCGGCGGACAGCGCGGTCGACAGCGGCTCGGTGACGTGTTCTTGCCCCACCACGTCGGCGAAAGTCGCCGGTCGGTATTTGCGATAGAGGGCCACGGAAAGCAGGCTACCGACGCTGCCCGACGGGTGCGTCTCGCAGCAGCGCCTCGCTGGCCGCCAGCAGCGCGCATGTCGCCAGCCCGTCGATCGCGTTGCGCAGATCGGGAATTGACGGGAACGTGGGCGCGATCCGGATGTTCCTGTCCTCCGGGTCTTTGCGGTACGGGAACGACGCGCCTGCCTCGGTGACCGCGATTCCGGCGTCTTTGGCCAGTGCCACAGTGCGGCGCGCCGTGCCCGGCAGCACGTCGAGACTGATGAAGTAGCCGCCCCTGGGCTCGGTCCAGGAGGCGATCTTGGCGTCCCCCAGCCGCTTTTCCAGTATCTCCAGCGCCAACGAGAACTTGGGCCACAGCAGCTGCTGATGCCGCAGCATCTGCAGCCGTACGCCGTCGGCGTCACCGAAGAAACGCAGATGTCGCAGTTGATTGATCTTGTCCGGGCCGATCGATTTCTTGGCCGCATACTGCAGATACCACGCGATGTTGCCCAGTGATCCACCGAAGAAGCTGACGCCTGAGCCGGCAAAGGTGATCTTCGAGGTGGACGCAAACACATACGGCCGATTGGGGTTGCCGGCTTTGGCGGCCAGTCCCAACACGTCGACCTGCCGGACGAAGTCGAGCGTCAAGGTGTGCACCGCATAGGCGTTATCCCAGAAGAGTCGGAAATCGTTTGCCGCAGTACGCATTTGGACGAGCCGACGCACGGTTTCCCAGGAATAGGTGACGCCGGTGGGGTTGGCGAACACCGGTACCGCCCACAGGGCCTTGATGGCGGGGTCGACGGCGACAAGCTCCTCGATCAGATCGACGTCCGGGCCGTCCTCGCGCATCGGGACTGGAATCATCTCGATGCCCATCGTCTCGGTGATGGCGAAGTGCCTGTCGTAACCAGGTACCGGGCACAGGAACTTGACGACCGGCTCGTCTTTCCAGGGCCGGGGCGAATCCACCCCGCCGTACAGCAGCGAGAAGACGACCGCGTCGTGCATCATCTCCAGACTGGAGTTGTTGCCGGCGATCAGGTTGGGCACCGCGATGCCCAGCAGTTCCCCGAATACCGCGCGCAGCTCAGGCAGGCCGTGCAGGCCACCGTAGTTGCGGGTGTCGGTGCCGTCCTCGTCGCGATAGTCCTCTCCTGGCAGGCCGAGCAGTGCATTGGACAAGTCGAGTTGCTCCGGCGACGGCTTGCCGCGGGTGAGGTCGAGTGTCAGCTTCACAGCCTGCAGGTCGGCGTAGTCCTGCTGATTGCGCGTGTGCTGAGCCGCCAGCTCCGCTGGGCTCAGCGTGTGGAACGACACCATGCGCCTTTCCGGCTGGCTGCGAGTTGGGGACCCCGCGCACCCGACAGAGCCCGTTGACCCTTGCTGCCTTCCGGCCCTGGGGGAGTTCACAGGATAGACGCCGCGCGGGGTCCACAGCGAGTGTAGTACCCGAGATTTCGAGTGCAGATGTCAGTTCTCGGGCCTTGAGGCGTCCGGAATCACCGCCGGGCTACCATGGCCGACGGAGGATTCGCCTAGTGGCCTATGGCGCTCGCCTGGAACGCGGGTTGGGTTAACAGCCCTCGCGGGTTCAAATCCCGCATCCTCCGCGCACTGGCTCTAGGAGGAGTATTGGGACGCAACGTCGCCATGCTGTGGCACGCGTCGTTCTCGATCATCGCCGGTGCCCTCTACTACTTCTGCGTGCTGCCTCGCTGGTATGAGCTGATGGGTCAGTTAAGCCCCGGGGTCGGAACGACGGGGCGCATCACGTGTGGTGTTGTCCTCGGCTTGGCCGCGCTGCCGGTGGTCTTCACCCTGGTGCGCACCGGCAAGCCGGAGTACGACACTCCGCTGCTGGCAGTCAGACTGCGGACCGGTTCGATCGTGGCCCACGTGCTGGCCGGGGTCCTGATCGTCGGGATCGCGATCAGCGAGTTGTGGTTCAGCCTCGACACCGCCGGTCAATGGTTGTTCGGCGGGTACGGGGCGGCCGCCGCGATCGCCGTGCTCGGGATTTTCGCGTTCTACCTCTCGTTCGTCGCCGAACTGCCACCGCCGCCGCCCAAGGTGCGCGAACCCAAGAAGCCCAAGCGGGGCCGTCGCGGCAAGGACGCCGAGGACGCCGCGAGCGCCGAGGAGGACGCGGCAACCGCAGAACCCGAGACCGCGCAAGAGCAGGACCCGGCCGCGGAGGCTGAACCTGTGGCGGCCGCGGAGGCTGAGGAGTTGCCCGTGGCCGAGGACACCATCGCGGTCGAGGCATCCCGCGGGGGCCTGCGCAACCGCCGCCCGACTGGAAAGTCGGCAGTGTCGCGTCGCCGCAGGCGCTCGCGCGGTGGAGTCGCCCTCGACGACTAGTTGCCTAGGTGCCCGGAATATTTTGTAGCTTGGGCGCCTGGTCGGGGCAGTAGGTGGTGATGGCGGTGCCCAGAAACTGGTAAGTCTGCACCTGGGTGGTGCCGCGCGGCAGGTTGTGCGACAGGAAGCGAGCGCTGGCGGCGGCGTCGGGGTCGACGCCCTGAGCCAGCCGACGACAAGCGATCTTGGCCAGATAGGGCTGGTAGTCGTGCGGGCCGTAAATGCCGTAGGTCGCAAGCTGCTTGTCGAAATCCGTGTCCGGGTCGGCACTCGCCGGGGCGGCCAGACCGATCGCGACCGCGATCGCGGAAAGCGCGGACATCGCGGACATCATGGCCTTCATGGGCTGGATCGTACCTCCATCTCACTGCCGCCGGGACGGTCGGCAAGTCGATGCCTGAGCTGCCGTTTGGTGAACCTTCCGCTGCTGCCATTAGAGTAGCTAAGGTTGTGACAAGCTAATTATTTGGTTCGTTTCGCCCCCGTTAAGGATGGAGGCAGCCGATGACGTTGACCGAGCAGTTGCGCCGGCGCGCGGAAAAGCGCGTCGACGTGCCGGAAGATGTCGCAGGCAAGTTCGCTGCGCAGCGGCGAGCCAAGCAAGGACGAGCCAAGAAGTCTGTGGTCGGCGGTGCCGCCCGACGAGTGTGGGTGCTGCTGGTGATCCTGATCGTCATCGCCATCACCGGATTCTGTGTCTACCGCCTGCGCGGCATCTTCGGCGTCCACGGCAACGATTCCGCCGGCGGTTCGGCCTATGACAACATCGTCCCGTTCAACCCGAAGGTCGTGGTGCTGGAGGTGTGGGGCTCCCCGGGCAACGTGGCGACCATCAACTATCTGGATGTCAACGCCCAGCCGCAGCAGGTCCTCGACGTCCCCCTCCCGTGGTCACTCACCATCACCACAACCTTGCCCGCGATCGCCGCCAACCTGGTTGCGCAGGGCGACGGTAGTTCTATCGGCTGCCGCATCACCGTCGACGGCGTCGTCAAGAACGAAAGGCAAGTCAACGAAGTGCACGCATACACGTTCTGCCTGGACAAGTCGGCATGACCGAAAGGAACACCGACACCGAGGTCACTGCGCCGCAGCCGGTATCCCGACCGCTGATCCCGCCTTTCCTGCCGCACGCCCTGCGCCGACTCGCCGTGCCGGTGTTGTTGCTCTGGCTAGGCCTGGTGGTCATCACCAATGTCGCGGTGCCGCAACTGGAAGAGGTCGGCAAATTACGTTCGGTCTCGATGAGCCCTAGCGACGCACCGTCGCTGCAAGCGATGAAACGAGTGGGCAAGGTCTTCCACGAGTTCGATTCCGACAGCTCGGCCATGATCGTGCTGGAAGGTGACAAGCCGCTCGGCCCCGACGCGCACCAGTTCTACAACACGATGATCAAACGGCTCGAGCAAGACAAGAAGCACGTGCAGCACATTCAAGATTTTTGGGGTGACCCGTTGACGGCGGCGGGCTCACAGAGCACGGACGGCAAAGCGGCGTATGTCCAGGTTTATCTGGCCGGTAACCAGGGCGAGAGCTTGGCTAACGAATCTGTGGAGTCAGTCCGCAAAATTGTCGACGACACCAAGAAGCCGGTCGGGCTCAAGGCCTATGTGACCGGCGGAGCAGCGCTCACCGCAGATCAGAACCATGCCGGCGACAAAGGTGTCAAAAAGGTCACGGCAATCACGTTCGTGGTGATTTTCCTGATGCTGCTGTTCGTCTACCGTTCCATTGTCACCGTCATCATGACGCTGGTCATGGTGCTCTTTGAATTGGCAGCGGCGCGCGGAATTGTCGCCGTCCTGGGCTATTACCGAATCATCGAGCTTTCGACGTTCGCGGTGAATCTGCTTGTGCTGATGGCGATTGCGGCCGGAACGGATTACGCCATCTTCATCCTCGGCCGATATCAAGAGGCGCGTGGACTTGGCGAGAGCCGAGAACGGGCGTACTACACGATGTTTCATGGAACCGCGCACGTCGTCTTGGGATCCGGTTTGACCATCGCCGGCGCAATGTTTTGCTTGCATTTCACCCGGCTGAACTACTTCAACACCCTCGGCGCGCCTTGCGCGATAGGAATGCTGGTCGCTGTTGCGGCGGCGCTCACTCTTGGTCCGGCTGTACTGACGGTGGGCAGCTTCTTTGGTCTGTTTGAACCGAAACGCGCGATGAGAACCCGTGGTTGGCGGCGGGTTGGCACCGCCATCGTTCGTTGGCCCGGACCCATTCTGGCCGTGACCGCTGCGATTGCCCTGGTCGGTCTGCTTGCCCTACCCGGATACAAGACCAATTACGACAATCGGAACTACCTGCCGTCCGACACACCGGCCAATGTGGGATACGATGCCGCGGAACGGCACTTCTCCAATGCGCGGTTGAACCCCGAATTGTTGATGATCGAGACAGATCACGACATGCGGAATCCAGCCGATTTCCTGATCCTCGACAAGGTCGCGAAAGCGGTCTTCCATATTCCTGGGATTGCCCGGGTGCAGACCATCACGAGGCCGCTGGGAACGCCGCTCGACCACAGCACGCTCGCGTTCGCCATGAGTCAGCAGAACAGCAACCAGATCGAAAACATGCATTATCAGCAGGATCGGGCGCGCGATATCTTGTCGCAGGCCAACGAGATTCAGAAGACGATCGGCGTCCTGCACAAACAGTTCCAAGTGACCAAAGATTTGAGCGACACTACGCACCAGACCACATTGATCACCAAAGAGACGGTCGCCATCACCGAGCAACTGCGAGACCACATAGCTGATTTCGACGATTTCTTCCGGCCGCTTCGTAGCTACTTTTATTGGGAGAAGCACTGCTACGACATCCCGATCTGCTTTGCGCTCCGGTCCCTCTTCGATGCTCTCGACGGCATCGACCAGCTGAGCGAGCGGTTGGAGCAACTGAGCGCGAACCTGGATCGTTTGGACCAAATTCAGCCGGAGCTGCTGACGCTGATTCCGCCCCAGATTGCCAGCCAAGAGACCAATCTTCAGTCGACGCTGTCGAACTACGCAACGACAGCCGGAATCAACGACCAGACCGCGGCCCTGTCGGAGAACTCGACCGCTATGGGGGAGGCGTTCGACAGAGCCAAGAACGACGACACTTTTTATCTGCCGCCGGAGGCTTTCAAAAACCCCGAATTCAAGCGAGGCCTCAAGCAGTTCCTGTCATCGGACGGTAAAGCTGTTCGGCTGATCATTTCCCACGAAGGCGATCCGGCGACGCCTGAAGGCATCTCGCATATCGACCCGATCAAGAAGGCAGTACACGAGGCCATCAAGGGAACGCCGTGGGAGGGCGCCCGGGTATCTCTCGGGGGCACCGCGGCGACCTATAAGGACATGCGGGACGGCTCCTCGATCGACTTGATGATCGCGGGACTGGCGGCGGCCAGCCTCATTTTCATCATCATGTTGATCATCACGCGCAGTGTGGTCGCCGCCTTGGTCATCGTGGGCACCGTGCTGCTGTCGTTGGGCGCCTCATTCGGGCTCTCTGTGCTGATGTGGCAATACATCCTGGGCATCAAGTTGCACTGGATGGTGCTGGCGATGTCGGTCATCTTGATGCTCGCGGTGGGTTCGGACTACAACCTGCTGCTGGTGTCCCGGTTCAAGGAAGAAATCGGCGCGGGGTTGCGGACCGGGATCATCCGCTCGATGGCCGGTACGGGTGCAGTGGTCACTTCGGCCGGCCTGGTGTTCGCCGCGACGATGACCTCGTTCATCTTCAGCGACATGCGGGTCATCGGTCAGGTGGGGACGACGATCGGGCTGGGACTGCTATTCGACACGCTCGTCGTGCGCTCGTTCATGACACCGTCGATCGCGGCGCTGCTTGGCCGCTGGTTCTGGTGGCCGCAGCGGGTGCGCGAACGGCCGGCGAGCCGGCTGCTCCGACCGTACGCACCGCGTCCGGTGGTGCGTGAATTACTGCTGCACGAGTAATCGCCGAACGTCAGCGAGCTGGATGCGGCGGCTCAGCCGTCGGCGCGTCGTCATCCTGGGCGAGCAGCGGAGATCGAACCAGTGGACGGGGCCCAGCCGGGCGAGGCAGTGCGCTGCCGGGGCGCGATCGCACCTTGATCGGCCACCAGAACCACCGTCCCAGTAAGGCAGCAATGGACGGTGTCATGAACGAGCGCACTACGTGTCAAATAGCAGTCCCAGCCCGATCGTCGTCCCTACCTGACCGATGATGCGCAGGTCACTGACCACCATCGAACCCATCGTGAACGCGAACACCAATCCGGCTGAGGTGACAACTTTTCCGGTGCTCCCCATCGCGCGGATGATGCCGGTTTTCAGGCCGGCGCCGATCTCTTCTTTGAACCGCGATACCAGCAGCAGGTTGTAGTCCGAACCCACCGCCAGCAACACGATCACCGACATCGCCAACACGAGCCAGTGCAACTCGATGCCGAGGATGTACTGCCACACCAGGACCGAAAGCCCGAACGAGGCGCCCAGGGAAAGCGCTACCGTGCCCACGATCACCAAAGCCGCCACGAAGCTGCGAGTGATCACGAGCATGATGATGAAAATCAGGCAGAGCGAGGCGATTCCGGCGATCAGCAGATCGTATTGAGACCCGTCCCGCATGTCTTTGAAGGTGGCGGCGTGCCCGCCAGATACACCTTGGCGCTTTCCAGCGGAGTCCCCTTCAGCGACTCCTCCGCGGCCTGCTTGATCGGATTGATCCGCGAGATGCCTTCCGGCGTCGCCGGGTCTCCACGATGCGAGATGATCATCCGGACGGCCGTGCCGTCAGGTGAGAAGAACAGCTTAGACCAGCAACAGCATTAGGACGATCACGCTGACACTGAGTGCGGTGATCTTGACGATCGTCTTGTCGCCGCTGTTGTTCATGTCCGAGACGAGCGCCGCCGGTCCGGTGACATAAGCCTTGACCCCCGCAAGCGCGGTCGTTCGGCTCACGATCTGGCGAACCGCTGCCACGGATTCGTTCGCCTTGGCCTGACCCTGGTTGCCCGCGAGATTGAGCTGCACGTACGCGGCCTTAACGTCGGGGCTTTGCGAGCCCGCAGCAGTGAGTGGATCGCCCCAGAAATCCTGGATGTGTTCCACATGGGCGGTGTCGACGCTCAATTGCCGAATCAGGCTGTTGTAGAACACATGCGCGCTGTCACCGAGCGGCTGGTCGCCCTCCAGCACGATCATCACGACGCTGTCGGAGTCGGACTCCTTTTACAGCTTGCCCATCAGCTCCATTGCCTGCACTGACGGAGCGTCTTTCGGACTCAGCGGCACCGACCGGTCTTTGCCGACCTCTTCCAGCGACGGGATGCCGATACTGGCCAGCACCGTGATGCCGAGCCACAGCAGGATGATGGGCAGCGAGAGGCGACGGATGGTGCGGGCGACGAAGGGCCGTTTGACGGCCGGGCCGCCAGCCCGGTCGGTGATCACGCTGCCTTCAACAAACAGAACGTGTAGGCGTTCACTTCGTGGGAGACCCGCTCGGCTTTGACCACCCCGTCGACCAGGATGCGGCAGCCGATGCTGTTGCTATTGCCCTGCGCGACGATGTTTCCCACCACCGCAGGCAGGGTTGTGGTGAGCTTCAACGACCACGGCAGGGTCGCTCCATCGACTTGCTGAGGATCGGAGTTGACGTCGAAATAGCTGATGTCCGCCACCGTGCCGGCAGGACCAAAAACTTCGTATGTCAGCTGCTTGGGATTGAAGGGCTTGGTGTCCTGGTTAGGGCTATCGGCGTACGAAGGACGCTTCTCGGAACCGAACACACCGTGAAGCCGTAACACGGTGTATCCCCCGCAGATGATCACTACCAAGATCACCAGCGGTATCCACACCCGCCGCAAAACCCTGATAACCAACATCCCCTCTAGCGCTCGAATATTTCATGACCCGCTGAATACCAATTGATCGAAGTGTCCGCCTTGGCTCCGCGCGCCTCCAGTTTGGCGGCATGTGGAACGGATCAAATCGGGTAGCAGGTCGCCTGATCGGCGATCGCCTCAAGCGAGAGGCGCCTCGGTAAGAGCGCGACCGGATCGTGACGAGTAAATCATGCCGGTGACCGGGATTCGTCAGCTCCTTCCCCCACGCGCTCAACGACTCTAACGCATATCACGTGCGTAACGGCACGTTACGCCTGCGGTCCCGAGCCGCAAATCACATTATGTGCGTTATCCTCGGCCGGTGGCGCAACTTACCTTTCAGCGCGCCCGCACGGAGGAAACGAAACGTCAGCGGGCAGCGGCGCTGGTGGAAGCCGCGCGCTCGCTGGCCTTGGAGAGCGGCGTTGCCTCGGTGACGCTGACCGCCGTCGCCAGCCGGGCCGGCGTCCACTACTCGGCCGTGCGCCGATACTTCAGTTCTCACAAAGAGATGCTGCTGCACATCGCCGCCGAAGGCTGGGTGTGTTGGGCGGATACGGTGTGCGCGAGGTTGCGCGAACCCGGACCGATGTCGCCTTCGCGGGTGGCTGAGACCCTCGCCAATGCTTTGGCCGCTGACCCGCTGTTCTGCGATCTGCTCGCCAACCTGCACCTGCATCTGGAACACGAGGTAGAAGCCGAGCGTGTTCTGGACATCAAACGCATTACCACCGCTGCAGCGGTGTCGATCGCTGATGGGATTGAGCAGGCGCTGCCGGCGCTGGGGCGCGCCGGAGCCTTCGACACGCTTCTAGCCGCCTATTCGCTGGCCGCGCCGTTGTGGCAGCTCGCTCACCCGCCGCAAGGGCTCACCGATGCCTACGCCGAGGAACCCGAGGTTCCGCCGGATTGGAACCTGGATTTCGCACCCGCGCTCACCCGGTTGGTCACCGCAACCTGCGTCGGACTTCTCGCCCCACCCGAGCGCGACGCGCTACCGACTCACCAATTCCACACCGACATGTCATTCGGCGGGTAGTTCATGCAGTTCTCGGTTTCTTTCGCTACGACGCCCTTGTTGTTGAAGAAGATCTTCATGTGGTTGGGCCAGGCGAACCACAGCGGATCTCCGCCTTGGCCCAGCGGCGGGTAGAAGTTGTCGGAGTAGTCCCTGCGTTCGGCCGAAGTCAACGAATAGAACCAGTGCACCTTGTCTTGGGTTGCCTGCTGCACGTTCGGGTGGTTGTTGTAGTCGTTCATGTACCGCTCGTAGTAGACCGGAGTGAAATCCCTTGCGGCAGCAAGGATTTGCTCTCCGGTGCAAGTGGTCGCGATCATCCTCCGCGGTATCGGGAAATCATCGGTGGAGTCCGCGGTGGCGGCCTTCGGAAAAGCCACCGTGGCGGCGCCGACGGCGAGCACCATGGCACCGGCCCGGACGAGGTTGCGGAGACGGGATGTGCGCATAGCCGTAACTATAACGCTTTGGTGACGGCTCGGCGCAGGCCGGATGCGAGCCATTTCGGTCGGTTCAGGCAGCGATCTTCCCGGCGATTTGATTGGCGATGTCGACCGCCGAGTTGCCCGGATTGGCGCTGCACGTGTTGACGTCGACGACGACGTTGTTTCTGGCTGCCAGCGCTCGTCCGCAAGCCCAGCCGGGGGCTTTGGCGTCCTTTTCGGTGGCGACGACACTCAGCGTGCCCTTGGCGTTGGAAATGGGGCCCACGGTCCACTGCGATCTGCTCTGAATGTGGGTGTACTGGTGGCAGGACGGCCACTGCTTGGCGGAGTTGGCGACGAAGGCGCCGGCTTGTTTCGCGGTGGGAAACAACACCACCGCCTGCTCGGCATAGTGGTTGAAGTTGTCGCCGTCTTGTAGTGAGAGGTCACGCTCGGCGGTGAAACCGCTGCCGGCATACACCTGGGCCTGGGCGGAGCCGTCGATGGCCAGGCACTCCTTGGGCTGCATCGTCGCGCTGTCGTCAGACATCGAGGTGCGGTTCTTGGTAACCGCCATCCCGTTTGCCCCCATCGCGGTGTTCACCTGCTCGGGGCTGATCAGCAACCCGTCGAGCGCCCGTTCCTGGATCGGGGGTGCGATGAACGCCGGTGTGGTCGACGTAGTCGTGGTCGCCGCTTTGCCGCCGTGACTGTTTCCGCAACCCACGAGTACGCATACACCTGCGGCGGCCAGAGCAGCCATCCACCTGAAGCGTTGCCGGTGCACCTGGGGCGTCATAGGGAAAAGTATCGCGCCTTAGTCGGGACTATCGCGCCTCTGGGCGTCGGTGTCTCTGTCTATTGCAGGTGATTCCCAGCGTTGCTCAGACGACTGTTGCGGCTCGGGCGGCTTTGGCAGTTCGACAATAGGAGGCACCTTGTTCAACCACCTTTTCAGCCAGAAAAGCCGATCGATCACGATGCCGACAGCTAGGAGCGTCAGCCCCAGCAGCACTGCGGTGCCCACCCTTCCATGGTGACAGAATCTAGGCGGGCTTGACCTCGAGACCGACGTGCACCTTGTCAATGCCGCCCCGCACGACGGTGTGCGCATAGAACCACCAGGCGTGGTACCAGTAGCGCTTGAGCACGGCGTTGTAGAGCCGACGCGTCTCGGACTTTGGCAGGACCCGCGCCACCGCCTCGACCTCGTCGCTCTTCGGCTTGCCCAAGGCTGCGCTTCTGGCGACCGTCACCCGGGGCGTGTTGCGGATTCGCTTCACTTTCCACGAGTCGTCGTCAGTGATGACCAGAAGTCGGTCGCCGTCAGGCACGCCCCAGATCGGCGTCGGCTTGGGACGGCCGTCCTTGGTGAACGTCGTCAGCAACAGGTACCTGGAGGCGATGACGTCCTTGAAACTGAGGGTCACGCTTCTCGTCCTTTCTCGACGGGTCAACCAAACGGTAACGGTCTGGTGTCGGTTGCTCGTCAGTTGTGTTTTTACTCGCGGCGCCGTCTGGTCAATTCAGCCAACCCAGCACAGACTCCGGGTGGACGTGGCTGCACAGCCAGATCGGCCAGGAGTGACCACATGCAGACAGATGCGCCCAACAACGTGGGCCGGGAAGAGCGCCGCGCGCAGCTCGAACAGCGCCGTGCTGCTGTTGCGCGTCAGATGCGGCACTTGGCGAGTGAGTTGGCGGACCTTGACCGAGAACTCGACGAGCTCGAGCAATCCGACCGCTGAGCCCTGCAACGGGTGGCGGCAGCTGACGGAGAGGAACACCGCGCTGTTGCGATCTACGCCGCTGGCAGCTTCAGCACCCGGTTGTTATCGGCGTCGGTGATGTAGAGGGAGTTCGAGCTATCGACAGCGACGCCGACGGGGTACTTGAGGCCGATGAACGGCCGCACTGTTGGGGTGCCGGCTCCCGCCGCCAGCCAAAGCACCCGATTGTTGTTAGCGTCTGTGATGTAGAGAGCGCCAGCCGCGTCAACCGCCACACCGTCGGGGTGGTTGAGCCCGGTGAACGGCATCGCGGTTGGGCTGCTCGAGCCCGCTGGCAACCTGAGCACCCGGTTGTTGTTGGCGTCCGTCACGTACAAGGCGCCCGAGCTGTCGACCGCCACCCCTCGAGGGTGGTTGAGACCCATGAACGGCAGCGTAGCGGCGCCGGCTCCCGTCGGCAGCCTCAGCACCCGGTTGTTGTTGGCATCGGTCACATAGAGGGTGCCCGCGTTATCCACCGCCACACCCCGAGGGTGATTGAGCCCAATGAACGGCAGCGTAGTCGGGGCGCCAGACCCCGCCGGCAGTCTCAGCACCCGGTCGTTGCCGGAGTCGATCACGTAGAGGGTGCCTGCGCTGTCCACCGCCACACCCCGAGGGTGATTGAGCCCGATGAACGGCAGCACGGTTAAGGTCCCCGACCCACCCGCCAGCGCCAACACCCGGTTGCCGCCAGCGTCGGTGACATAGACGGTGCCCTCGGCGTCCACCGCTACACCGTCAGGGTCTTTGAGGTCGGTGAACGGCAGCACCTCCTGCGAGGGCGGCGCAGCCGTCGAAGACGGCGATCCGGTCCTCTCCGAGCCCCTAGTTAGGGACGTGACGAGGACAACCGCGGCGATAGCGACGACTGCGACTGCGCCGAGAATCAGTGCGACCTTGGTCCGCCGGCTCAACCGCTGCAACAGTGGCGGCTTCGTTGACGACGCCGGCTTGGTTTTCGCCAGCGAAGCAACCGGGGTGTCCGAAGTTCGACTAGTCATCGACCCATCGACTTTGTGGTCCGTGTCGGTAGCGCCGAGACGGGTACCAGCGCCCAGTCCGCCCGGCTCGCCAACAGTAACGAGGAAACTCGCCGCCGCCCGAGCAAGTCGCGCGAGGTGGACTTCCATGGGGGGCGTCAAAGCGTCCAACCAATGTGGCGCCCCGAGGAAGTATTCCAGCGCCTCTGCGGGCGCGACGTCTTCGATGCGAAACGGGATTAGCACACTTCCCGCGCTGACCGCGCGCTCGACCTCTCGTCTGATCTGCGGCGAGGCGTTGGCGTGGCTGCTGAACACCAGGACCATTACCCGCGACGACCGAATCGCCTCGACGATGGCCGCGCCCCATTCTTGGCCAGGGACAACATCTCTGGGCGCGATCCAGCAGCGGATTCCCTTCGCTTCTAAGGTGGCACAGACGGCGTCGGCTTGGGCCCTGTCATGGTGCGAATAGCTGACGAAGACATCGTGGGCCACAGTTCACCCCTTCGCCACGCCCGCCGCATCTGGGAAGCATCCGGACCACTCGGCTGATGCCCGTGTGAGTAATTCGCAGCATAACGACGAGTTGCCAGCCGACGTGACGAATCGGTGGCAGAGCCGCACGCCTCACCAGCTAGTAGTCGCTGCCCCTACTAGAGCTAATTCGGAGATGGAGCGCAGGCTGCGTTATGTCAGCGAGCGGGCTGGTTCACCGCTCCAAATTCTTCTTGCTCCGGTCGGTGTCCCGGCTGGGCTGCACCCGTTTCGGCTCGCCCGGCATCTTGGGATAGTTCGGCGGATACGGTAGGTCGCCTAGTCCACGCGCTTCGTCCGCCTCGACCATCTCCAGCAGCTGCGCTATCGAATGCCGGTGAGCATCCATGCCCGCCCACGGGTCGTCGCGCTGGTGCACCAGAGCCGGCACGGTGGCGATGGTGTACTGGTCGGGGTCCGCAGTGGCCAGCTCGTCCCACGTCAGCGGTGTCGAGACGGTCGCGGTCGGGGTGCGCCGTACCGAGTAGGCGGACGCGAACGTGCGATCGCGGGCGTTCTGGTTGAAGTCGACGAAGATCCGTGCGCCGCGTTCTTCCTTCCACCATGACGTCGTTACTGCATCCGGCGCGCGGCGCTCAACTTCGCGGGCCAATGCGATACCGGCCCTGCGGACCACGATGAAATCCCACTCGGTCGCTATCCGCACGAATATATGGACGCCGCGGCCTCCCGATGTCTTCGGGTAGCCGGCCAGGCCGAGCTCGTCGAGCAACGGACGCACGATGTCCATGGCGACTGTGCGAGCTTGTTCGAACCCGGTGCCCGGTTGAGGATCAAGGTCGATGCGCAGCTCGTCGGGATGTTCGGTGTCGGGGCAGCGGACCTGCCATGGGTGCAACGTGATTGCACCCATCTGCGCGGCCCACACGATCGCAGCAGGATGAGTCACCTTGAGCGCGTCGGCGAATCGTCCGGACGGGAAGGTGATTCGGCAGGTCTGCAGATAGTCCGGGCGGTGCTTGGGAATGCGTTTCTGGTAGATCTCCTCGCCGTCGATCCCGTCGGGGAAGCGTTGCAGATGCGTCGGCCGGTCTTGCAATGTGCGCAGCATCGGCCCGCACGCCACCGCGCGGTAGTACTCCACAAGCTTCCGTTTCGTGCCTTCGGAGCCGAGTTGGGGAAAGTACACCTTGTCCGGGTTGGTCAAGCGGACCGCGATCCCGTCGACGTCGAGTTCTTCGGCAGCAACAGCCATAACAGGGATTTCAGCACGTGCCGGCGGTGAACGACCGTCGGGACGCGACAATGAGCCCATGCAACTGCCCGTCATGCCGCCAGTTCCTCCCATGCTGGCCAAATCGATTCCGGCGATCCCACCGGGCGCGTCGTACGAGCCCAAATGGGACGGCTTCCGGTCGATCTGTTTCCGCGACGCCGACGAAGTGGAACTGGGCAGCCGTAACGAACGGCCGATGACCCGATACTTCCCCGAACTGGTGGCGGCGGTCAAAGCCGAGCTGCCGCAGCGGTGCGTTATCGACGGCGAGATCATCGTGCCGACACCCGACGGCTTGGACTTCGAGGCGCTGCAACAGCGGATCCACCCCGCCGATTCGAGAGTGCGGTTGCTCGCCGAGCAGACCCCGGCTTCCTTCATCGCTTTTGATTTGCTTGCTCTCGGTGACGACGACTACACCGGGCGACCGTTCAGCGAGCGCCGCGCGGCGCTCGTCGATGCGCTGCCAACCTCCGGGCCGCATATACACGTCACACCGGCGACCACCGATCTGACAACCGCGCAGCGCTGGTTCGACGAGTTCGAGGGTGCCGGCCTCGACGGCGTCGTCGCCAAGCCATTGAGCCTCAGCTATCAGCCCGACAAGCGCTTGATGTTCAAGATCAAGCACGAGCGGACAGCCGACTGCGTTGTCGGCGGGTACCGGGTACACAAGTCCGGCGGCGACGCCATCGGCTCGCTGTTGCTCGGGCTCTACCGGGACGACGGTCAGCTTGCCTCGGTCGGTGTGATAGGCGCCTTCCCGATGGCCGAACGGCGGAGGCTGTTCACCGAGCTTCAGCCGCTGGTCACCAGTTTCGAGAAGCACCCCTGGAACTGGGCTGCCCACGAAGCCGGTGAGCGCACACCACGCAAAAACGAGTTCTCCCGCTGGAATGCCGGGAAGGACCTCTCCTTTGTGCCGCTGCGGCCCGAGCGGGTGGTCGAGGTCCGCTACGACCACATGGAAGGTGAAAGATTCCGTCACACAGCGCAATTCAACCGTTGGCGGTCCGATCGGGACCCACGCTCGTGCACCTACGAGCAGCTTGACAATCCCGCCACGTTCAGCCTTGGCGACATCGTGCCTGGTCTGCACGCGTCGTCGAGCTCAGATCGACACCGGTAGCGCCGCAAGTCCACGCAGCGTGACATTCGGTTTGTACTGTGGCTCGCCGCCCAGCCGCGCCTTCGGGAACCGCGCCGTCACGGCGGACAGCGCCACACCGGTCTCCAGCCGGGCCAGCGGAGCGCCGAGGCAGAAGTGGGGTCCTCGACCAAATGCCAGGTGCCGAAACGGTCCTCGGTCCGGGTCGAAGATGTCGGGCCGGTCGAATTCGGCGGGGTCACGGTGCGCCGCGGCGACCAGCAGCATCATCGAGTCGCCCTGGACGACCGTGGTGTCCTCGATGATCATATCTTGCAGCGCAGTTCGGCCGAGCAGTTGTACCGGCGGGTCGTAGCGCAGGGTTTCTTCGATCACCGCCGACGCGCGACGGGCGTCGGCGGCCAGCGCGGCCCATTGGCCTGGGGCACGCAGCATCGCGACCACGGCATTGGCGATCAGGTTCACCGTTGTCTCGTGGCCGGCGATCAACAGCAGGCTGCACGTGGAGACGATTTCGTCCTCGGTCAACTGGTCACCGGACTCTTCGACGGCGATCAGACGCGACATCAGGTCGTCGCCGGGGCGTCGGCGCCGTTGCTCGACCAGCCCGTGCAGGTATTCGCGCAGCCATCGCCCCGCCCGCATGCGCTCGGAGATAATGGCCGGCCGCTCGTCGTCGGAGGCGATGAACGGGTCCAGTGCCTGGGCCAGCAGCGCTGAGGCGTGGTTGAACTTCGGTTCGTCGTCCAGCGGCACACCGAGCAACCGGCAGATGACCGCTACCGGAAGCGGGTAGGCAAGGTCAGCGACGATGTCGAACTGGTCCCGATCGGCGACGTGGTCGAGCAGTCCGTCGACCAGCTCGGTGACGTCCGGCCGCAGCGCGTCGACCACTTTCGGGACGAAAGCCTTGCTGACCAGCCTCCGCAGCCGGGTGTGGTCGGGCGGGTCGAGAAACAAGAAGCCGGGCGGCCCCAACGGCCGGGGGGAGCGCCCTCGGCGATCTGCCGCTGCGCGACCGTGGAGTTGAGCCGGTCGCTGGACGACGACGGGTGCCGCAGCACTTCGTCGCATGCGTGGTAGGTGGAGAACACAGTGAGATTCGCCGCGGGCAGCTGGATGGGTCCGTGCTCACGTAACCGCTCGTAGAGCGGATATGGGTCGGCCCGGCTGACCGGGTTGAGCAACCGGACGAGTAGTTCCCGCGGCTCCGCGGTGTCGGGCATCGTGGTCACCGCAAAAACTCCACGATGTGATTGGCCAAGTCCTCGCCGGCGTCTTCCTGCAGAAAGTGTCCGGCGTCGCGGATCACCGGGTGGTCGATGCCTCGGGCCCCTGCCATCTGTCGGGCGAAGATCGGGCCCATTGCACCGGTGATTGGGTCGCTGTCGCTGAAGGCCACCAGCATCGGTGTCGAACTCGCGCATAGTGTGGCCCACGCCTGACGATTCGCCGGCGCAGCGGGATCGTCCGGTGCTGTCGGGACCAGGCCGGGCATCGCGCGCGGCCCGGCGCAGTAGCTGTCGTCGGGAAACGGCGCGTCATAGCCGGCGCGCACTGCGTCGCTCAACTGTCGTTGACAACCCGACTGGACGAACCAGCCGATGTCGAGGTTGGGTCGATTCTGGATCGTTTCACGGAACCGCCACCAGATTTCAGGCATCGGGATGTCGCCGGTGGGCAGTCCGGTGTTTGCGACTACCAGCCGACTGAAGCGGTCGGGATGCTCTGCGGCGAGCCGCAACCCGATCAGCCCACCCCAGTCCTGTCCGACCAACGTCACTTTGCGCAGGTTCAGCACGTCGAAGGCCAGTGCGCGGATCCACTCGACGTGCCGGGCGTAGGTGTGGTCTTCGCGCCCAGTCGGTTTGTCGGAGCGACCGAATCCGACCAAGTCGGGGCAGATGACCCGGTGACCAGCGCCGGCCAATACCGGGATCATTTTGCGATAGAGGAAGGACCACGACGGCTCACCGTGCAGCATGAGCACCGGGTCGGCGTCGCCGGGTCCCTCTTGCACCCATGCCATTCGTAGCGTGCCACCGTCACCGTCTGGGACAGAGGCGTAGCTCGGAACGTATGGGAAGTCAGGCAAATTGGTGAATCGATCGTCGGGTGTTCGCACCGTCTGCATGCCCACCGAAGATACCGGGACCGACCAAAGCGGACCAAACGAAATGCAACCAACTGCCATTTCACCGCTCGTGTGAGTCGAATAATGCCCTATTTGGTCGTCTTCTACTTCGGTTGCGGCCATAATGCTGATGCGATCTGTCGATCCCGATAGTCCGCACACAACAACATAAGGAGAACAGGTGAGGCGCAAAGCAACTGTCGCCATTGCCGGGCAGCGATTATCGTCGCAGGTCTGTCGGGATGTTCGAGCAGTAAATCCAGCACGGGCAGCGCTGGCAAGTCAGATGCGAAAGTCAGTATCGACGGCCAGGACCAGAATGTCCACGGGACTGTGGCCTGCAATACGGCCGGCGGCAAGGTCAATATCGCCATAGGTGACCAAGCGTCCGGTATCGGCGCCGTTCTCACTGATGGCAACCCACCGCAAGTCCAGTCGGTGGGGCTGGGCAACGTCCAAGGGACAGCACTCGCGTACACCGCAGGAACGGGCCAAGGAAACGCATCGGCCACCAAAGACGGGAACAAGTACAAAATCACTGGAACCGCCACCGGAGTCAGCCTTTCCGACCCCATGCACCCGGTCAACAAGCCTTTCGAAATCGACGTGACCTGCCCCTAATTCACGGGTCAGAAACGACGGCGGCGCCGCTGGCGCCGCCGTCGCTTATATCTGTTCGAGCAGGCGGTCCAGGAACGGGACCTGACCCTTGAGCAACTTCGTCCTGGCATTCGGTAGCGAAAACCACTCGACTCGATCGACCTCGGGGAAGCTGCGGATACGCCCCGATTCCCTGGGCCACTCCAGCTCGAAAGCGTTGCTGTGCGCATCGGTGACGTCGAGATCGCCCTTAACAGCGAAGGCGGTGACGACCTTTCCGCCCGGTTGCCGCACCGCCCCAAGGTCGATTCGCGGCCCGATCGGCGCCACCAGACCCGTCTCTTCGGTGAACTCGCGCTGCGCGACAAGCCAAGGATCCCCGCCAGCGGCGTATTCGCCTTTGGGGATCGACCATGCCCCGTCGTCTCTTTTGGCCCAGAACGGACCGCCGGGATGCGCCAACAACACCTCGAGCGGCCTGTCGTCGACGCGGTAGAGCAACAGACCCGCGCTGAGCCGTGGCATCGAGGTCAGATGCCGACCGCGCGTTCCAATTCCTTGAGCGAGATCTCCAGATGCACCAGCAGCCGCTGCAGGTGTGGCACACTGCGTCGACACCCGACCAGACCGAAGTCGAGGTTGTCGGCGTTGTTGACCAGTGTGATGTTCAGCGCCAACCCGTCGGAGACGATCGACATCGGGTAGTTGCCGTCGAGGCGCGCACCGTGCCAGTACATCGGCTCGCTCGGTCCCGGCACGTTGGATATGACGATGTTGAACGGCGGTGGCGCGGCTGAGACGAAGCCGGGAACGGGCATGAGCGCCAGCGGCGCAATGTTGAACGCCGATAACGCAAGTGCCTGCGGTCGAGGCAACTCGGAAAACACCTTTTTGTTGCCGCGCATCGAGGCGCTGATCGTCTGCAGCCGCTGGGCAGGGTCTTCGATGTCGGTTGCCAGGTTGCACAGGATGGCTCCGACCATGTTGCCCCCGCTGTCGGACTCCTCTTTGGTGCGCAGGCTGACCGGGACCATCGCCACCAGCGGGGCGTCCGGCAGCTCGTTCTGCTCGATCAAGTAGTACCGCAGCGCACCGGCACACATGCCCAGAATTACGTCGTTGACGGTGACACCGGCGGCTTGCTTGATGCTTCTCACGCGATCGAGAGAGTACGACTGAGCCGCGCAACGGCGGGCGCCGCCGATGCGGACGTTGAACATGGTGCGCGGCGCGACGAACGGCAGGGTCAGTTGCTGTTCGAATAGCGCCGCCCGTGCCAGTGTGACGGTCGAAAAACTCATCGTCGCAACAGATCCCGCCAACTGGGTCAGCGCCTGTAGCCGTGACCGGCTGGATGAGCGCCGTCGCCGGGGGATGTTCCAGATTGCCTGAACTTCGGGGTCGTGCGGATCAGTCGATAAGGACCGCTGCATCAGCTTCAGCGCCGAGACACCGTCAACCAGAGCGTGGTGGAATTTCGTGTACAGCGCGAAGCGGCCGTCATTCAGGCCCTCCACGAAATGCGTTTCCCATAACGGTCGGTGCCGGTCCAGCAGACTGCCGTGCAGCCGTGAGGTCAACTCGAGCAGTTCCCGGACCCGTCCGGGCTGCGCTAAGGCTGATCGCCGCAGGTGATAGTCGATCTCCACGTCCGGGTCGTAAGACCACCCCACATTGGCGATGCCGCCCAGCATCCGCGCCGGACGCTTGCGAAACGTCGGCTGGAAGTCCTCGTTCGATAGCAACGCCTCGTGAAGTTTTGACACGAACTCCGGGCCGGCGCCTTCCGGCGGTTCGAACAACTGCAAGCCGCCGACATGCATCGGATGCTCGCGCGATTCGGCGAGCAGGAAAACCGAATCGGTGGGCGCCATCAAGTCCATCAACCCATTAAAGCGCGAAACGTCACGCGGTCGATTGAAAGCGCTGCAACCCGATGACTATTGCGGCAATCAGTCGATTTCCCGAGTCACCGGTGTCTGAAAGCACTTCAATTCTCGGCGATCTCGTTCGCGAACACGTCAGGTCCGCTCGGCCATGACTGCCCCGCCGCAGCGGTGTACACCTCTGCAGCCGAACCGTGCCGGGTGCGAGCCACCTCAGCTGCTGCCCACTCGCGTAGGGCAGCAGCCGCGTGTTGCGGTCCCGAACTGAGGGTGTCGTGGTGGGCGACATCCAAGGTCAGCGCCACCCCGTCGTAGCCGGAGTCGGCGAGCAACGCCAGGGCGTCGTCGAGGCGGTGCGACGTGAGCCCGTTGGTGTTGTATCCGTAACGAAGCCTTGTGAGGCTGCCCGCGCCCGCGCGTGGCGTTCCGGTTCCCGGTACAGCGGGTAGAGCTTCCCGATGACGGCGTCCACCGCCGCCCAGTCAAGCCAGGCCGGACCGCCCGGGCGTTCGAGGGTGGTGTGAGGTAATCGCTCCTAGTAGCGTTTTCGCTGTTCGAGGACACGGAACAAGGAGATCTGCAATGGCGGGCAAGCCCGAGAGCAGCAAGGACAAAGCAGGCAGGTATCGGTTCCACTTCAGGTCGGCCAACGGGGAAATAGTGTTGGCGACGGCTTGCCTGCTCACCGGAGTCGTCCTCGCGGCGTGTGGGGGTGGGGGTGGAAGCAGCGCCACTTCCACTGCAGGTGGAAGAAGCGCCACTTCCGCCGCGCCCTCTAATGCCCCCGCGTCAACTTCCTCTGAGTCCTACCAGGAGGGCTTGAAGGCCGGTACCGACGGGCAGGCCGAGATCGCCGCATTCGGGGGAATGGGGGATGCGCCGAATTCTTATCAAAAGGCGTGCCAGATGTCGTTCGACCTCGACGGGGGCGCCGATCCCACGCTTGTGAAAAAAGACTATATGGCGGGCTGTCTTTACGGTCTCAACCATCAGTCGGCTCAATGGACTCAAGGACGAAAAGCGAAAGGAGGCAAATAGTCAACCCGGGGGGGCACTACGACCAAAACCAGCGACGGGTTCCTTAATCTGCCCAATCCGGGTGTTAGGTCAGCCCGTTAATGAACTTGCCGCCATCGATCTGAATGGCCGGGGAAAATTGTCACCGATGACGCGACTCATGTGTAACCCATGACTCGACTCATGACATTGGCGGTGGCGGAGGGATTTGAACCCTCGGACGGGGGTTACCCGTCACACGCTTTCGAGGCGTGCTCCTTAGGCCGCTCGGACACGCCACCGCCTGGCAGCTTACCGAACCGCCCAGCCGTTACCCCAACCGTTGCCGGGCGAAGAAGTCCGCCAGGAGTTCAGCACACTCGCCGGCCAGCACACCGCCCCGGACGGCGGGGCGGTGGTTGAGCCGTCGGTCCCGCACCACGTCCCACAGCGAGCCGACTGCGCCGGTCTTGGGCTCCCAAGCGCCGAACACCAGCCGTGAGATCCGCGCCAGCACCAGCGCACCAGCGCACATGGTGCACGGCTCGACAGTGACCGCCAGCGTGGCTCCCGCAAGCCGCCAGCCGTCGCCCAGCACGGTGGCCGCCGCCCGCATAGCGAGGATCTCGGCGTGTGCGGTCGGGTCGCCGAGCGCCTCACGAGCGTTGACCGCGCGCGCAAGCTCGACCCCGTCGGCACCGACGATCACTGCACCGACCGGTACGTCGCGTGGTCCACCGGTGACCGCGACGGCAAGAGCGGCTCGGATCAGGCTTTCGTCGGTTATCACCGATCCAGACGGTCGAGCACCGCCGACAGCTCCTCGGCGAAGCCCATCTCCCGGGCGATGCGGCCCAGTTGCTCGTCGGCGTACAGGTCGGACTCGTCGAGGATGACCCCGAGCACGGCGTCGGGTAACCCGACGTCGGAAAGCAACCCCAGATCACCCTCCTCGAACGGCTCGGCGTCCTCCAGGTCCTCCGGGTCGATGTCGGCGTCCAGGTTCTCCAGCACCTCAGCGGCGATGTCGTAGTCCAGCGCCGCAGTCGCATCCGACAACAACAGCCTGGTTCCCGAAGGCGCGGGGCGCACGATGACGAAAAACTCGTCGTCGACGTCGAGTAACCCGAACACCGCTCCGGCGCTGCGGATTTCGCGCAGTTCGGTCTCAGCGGCCGCCAAACTCGTCAGCACTTTCGGACGCATGGCAGAGCACCGCCACTGACCGCCCTCGCGGACGACCGCGACACCAAAGCCGTCCGGCGTGTCTGCGGACGGACCTTGAGCGGAGGCCCGCTGTGCTCCCATGGGCGCTTAGGCTAGTCCCTGACCGAGGCCCTTGACCAGCAGACGCCGGGTCCCACCACAGTCGTGAAACACGTTTGCCCAGGCACTTCGCTGCCCGGAATGTGCCAACCTTGATGGGTGGCCAGCCCTTCCTTTACAACACCGGTGTGCGTGCTGGGGTTGGGACTCATCGGCGGCTCGATCATGCGGGCGGCAGCCGCGGCAGGTTATGAGGTATTCGGCTACAACCGATCGGTCGAGGGAGCCCAGGCTGCCCGTTTCGACGGTTTCGATGCCACCACCGACATCGCCGATGCCCTCAGTCGGGCGGCCGACAGCGGGGCACTGATCGTGCTAGCCGTTCCGGTGCCGGCATTGTCGATCCTGCTCGCGCGGATCTCCGACTTGGCCCCGGGCTGCCCGCTGACCGACGTCACCAGTGTGAAAAGAGCCGTACTCGACGAAGTCGCAGCGGCCGGCCTGCAGGCGCGATTCGTCGGCGGACACCCGATGACGGGGACTGCGCACTCGGGCTGGGCCGCTGGGCACGCCCAGCTGTTCACCGGAGCGCCCTGGGTGGTGTCGGTGGACGACCACGTCGATCCCGAGGTGTGGACGATGGTCATGTCGCTGGCTTTGGATTGTGGATCGGTTGTGGTACCGGCCAGATCTGACGACCACGACGCCGCGGCGGCCGCCATCTCGCACCTGCCTCATCTGTTGGCCGAAGCGCTCGCCGTCACCGCCGCCGAGGTGCCGCTGGCCTTCGCTCTGGCCGCCGGCTCTTTCCGGGACGCCACTCGGGTGGCGGGCAGCGCACCCGCACTGGTGCGGGCCATGTGCGAGGCCAACTCCGGCCAGCTTCTGCCGGCGCTGGACCGAAGCATCGACTTGCTCAGCCGAGCGCGAGATGCGCTGCTGCACAACAACTCGGTGGGCGAACTCGTCGAAGCCGGCCACGCGGCGCGGACCCGCTACGACAGCTTCTCGCGCCCCGACATCGTCACCGTCTTCATCGGGGCACCGAACTGGCGTGACGAACTGGCCGCCGCCGGCCGAGCCGGCGGCGTGATCAGATCCGCTCTGCCAAGCCTGGATAGTCCACGATGAAACCATCGGCATCGACCGTGACGGCGGTATCGGCGACCGGGGATTGCAGCTTGATCTCGTTCCCGTTGTCCGGGCCGACACTGCTGTAGGTGAGGGTCGCCGCGTCCAGCGCCATGTCGGGCAAACTGACATAGACGATCGCCAATGTCGCAGTCTTCGCCTCCTCGTAAAGACCGCAACGCCGGATCGGCAACGCATTGAAGAATGGACTGAAGACCACGTCGACGTCCAGCGCGCCGTCGAAGCCGGCGCGAGACTCCCCCCGGTGGTCGCTGATGAGCCACATATTCTCTTCGTCACGGGCGACGGCGAGTTGACGCTCCCGTTCGGCGAGCGTCACAGTCATCCCGAGCCGCTTGGTGGCACCCTTCTCGTCGGTCTGCAGGTCGTAATACACGCCAAACGCCGGATGGGTTTCCGCTGCGGCGGCCACAATCCGGCCATTGGCTTTGATTCGCTTGCCCGACAACTGCACCCGCACTGACTCCATACGCGAGGCGTCTGGTGCCCGCCAGGTCAGCATCGTCGGAAACGAGTTCGTCGTTGCATCGAGGCGGGCTGGGTTCACCGGTTCTACTCTAGGCGTGCCGCCGCCGGTATCGCAGCCCAACCATCCCCAACCGACCCAGCGGGCGGCCGCGGGAATCTGTCGCGGCGCCGACGCCAACGACCCGTGCCCGGCACGGACACCCACACCGCAAACGCCAAGCAGGCGTCCAGGATGAGCGCGAGAACAGCCACCAGCAAGGCACCGGCCACAGCAAGATGAAATTCGCGCACCTTGATCCCGTCGATCAGCAACCGGCCCAGGCCCCCGAGACTCGCATAGGCGGCCACCGTCGCGGTGGCAACTACTTGCAGCGTGGCGGTGCGCAGGCCGCCAAGGATCAGCGGCAGGGCGTTGGGCCACTCGACCCGCAGCAAAACCTTTGTCTCCGTCATACCCATCGCGCGGGCGGCGTCGACCACCGTGGCATCGACGGAAGATACTCCCGCGTAGGTGCCGGCCAACAAGGGCGGAATTCCCAGCAGCATCAAAGCCGCGATCGCCGGCGACCACCCCAGCCCCCACCAGAGCACGGCCAGCAGCAGCACACCGAGGGTCGGCAGTGCACGCAACCCATTGACCGCACTCACCACCACGAGTGCGCCGCGGCCGGTATGCCCGATCACCAGGCCGACCGGAACGGCAACCAGCGCCGAAAGGCCAACGGCGGCCAGGGTGTACTCCAAATGCTCCAATGTCCGAGCCGCCAGGCCGACCGGACCAAACCAGTTGTCGGCGTGCAGAAGGTAAGACAACGCGCGAACCAGGAAATTCATCGCGCGCCGCCCACGTTCGGCGCTTCCAGTAGGCGCGGACGATCGCGCCTGCGCGATGCACGTTCCCACGGCGTGGCCAGCCGCCCGGCCAACATGATCAGCAAGTCGATGCTCACCGCGAGCGCGAAGATGGCGATGATGCCGGCAATTATTTCGTCGCTCTTGTCCGCCTGGTAGCCCTCGGTGAACCAGGTGCCCAGACCACCGATGCCGATCACCGAACCGACCGCGACCATGGAGATATTCGTCACCACCACCACTCGCAGTCCCGCGATCAACACCGGAAGCGAGAGCGGCAATTGGACTTTGAGCACCCGCGCGATCGGTTTGTATCCGATCGCGGTGGCTGCGTCGCACACCGGCGCCGGCACGGCGTCCAGGGCCTCGGGAACCGCCCGCACCAATAATGCGGTGGTGTAAAGGGTGAGCGCAACGATCACGTTGGCCTCGTCGAGGATTCGGGTGGGGATGACGAGTGGCAGCATGACGAACAGCGCCAGCGACGGAATGGTGAACACGACGCTGGCAGTCACGGTCGTCAGTCGTCGCAGCATCTTTGTGCGTTGCACCAGCACACCCAGCGGTACGGCGATCACCAGGCCGATCAACACCGGCACCAACGACAGCCGCAGATGAATCACGGTCAGTGCCCAGGCGGTGCTGTGGTGTGTCAGCAGGTAGTGCACGCTCAAGACTTTCGTTGAGAGTCCAGCGCGGTAAGCACGTCGGTGGCAAGCACTCCGCCGACCACTTTTCCGTTGCTGTCGACGGCCACACCGATGGCCGCCGGCGAGGACAGCGCCGCATCGAGCGCCTGGCTGAGATTTCCGTCGGGACGAAGAACCGAACCAACGCCGGCGACGCTTTCTGACAGTGGCGCGCCAGCTCGGTACCGCTGGACGCCGTCGGTGTCGATCCAGCCCAGCGGCGCGCCGTCCTGGTCGACCACCAGGGCCCAGCCGTCTTGCAGAGACAAGTCGCTGCCGCAGACATCGCGTTCAAGGATTCGGGGGACCTGGTGCATGGGCAGGCCGGTCAGGTCGAGTCGTTGCAGCCAGCGAAAACCGCGGCCGGCGCCGATGAATTTTGAGACGAAGTCGTTTACCGGTCGCGAAAGCAGCTGCGACACATCATCGAACTGCTGCAGAGAACCGCCCGGGCCGAATACGGCAATCATGTCCGCCAGCCGGACCGCCTCATCGATATCGTGGGTGACGAAGACAATGGTCTTGTGCAGTTCCTCTTGCAGTTCCAAGATCTCGCGTTGCAGCGCCCTTCGGACCACCGGGTCGACAGCCGAGAACGGCTCGTCCATCAGCAAGATCGGTGGGTCACCCGCCAGTGCCCGCGCCACCCCGACGCGTTGTTGCTCGCCACCGGACAGCTGCGCGGGGTAGCGGGTCGCGAGCCTGGGATCCAGACCAACCTGTTCGAGGACACGATATGCGGTGCGACGCGCTGCCCGGCGGGTCTGGCCCTGTAGCACCGGCACCGTCGCGACATTGTCGATCACCCGCTGATGCGGCATCAGACCGGCGTGCTGGATGACGTAGCCCATCCGAAGTCGCAGCTTAACGGCGTCCACACCTGCCACGTCCGCACCGTCAACCCGGACGGTGCCCGAGGTCGGTTCGACCATCCGGTTGATCATCCGCATGGATGTCGTCTTACCGCATCCGGACGGCCCGACGAACACGGTCAAGCTGCCACTCGGCACTTCCAGCGTCAAATTGTCGACTGCGACGGTCCCGTCCGCATAAGCCTTGGTGGCCTTCTCGAAGCTGATCAACTGCGTTCTTGCCTCACTGCTTCATGGGGTGGTCGAACCCGTTGTCGCGCAACCAATTGCGAGCTGCCTGGTCCGGATCGAGGCCGGCATTGCCCGACACCGATGAGTTCAGGCCAGCCAGACCCGCGGTGGTCAATTTTGCCGACACCGCGTCGAGCACATCTTTGAGCATGTCCGATTTTTTCTGCGAGTTGACCAGCGGCACAATGTTACCGGCCAGAAAGTTGTGCTCAGGGTCATCGAGAACCACGAGATGATTCGACGGGATGGCCGGAGAGGTGCTGAAGATGTTGGCGGCAGTGGCCGTTCCGCCTACCAAGGCGCGCACAGTGACCGCGCCCCCGCCGTCGCTGATCGCGACGAAATTGGCGGGCTTGATATCGAGCCCGTATTTCTCTCGCAGCCCTGCCAGTCCGGACGGCCTGCTCTGGAAGTCCGAGGGTGCGGCGAACTTCACTTCCGCTGAATGCGCCGCCAGGTCAGTGATCGTTTTCAGGTCCCACGATGCGGCGGTCGCAGCGGTGACGCTCACGGTGTCGGTGTCGGAGGCCGGCGACGGTGTGAGGATCGACAGGTCACCGGGCAGCCGTTTGTACAACTCCAACTCCACGGCGTCGAGCATGGTGACGGTGGCGTCCGGCTGGAAGTACAGCAGCAGGTTCCCGATGTACTCCGGTACCAAATCGATGGAATGGTCCTTCAGCGCCGGGATGTAGCTTTCCCGGCTGCCGATACCCAACCGTCGCCCAACTTGAAAACCATTGACCTGCAGGGCTTGTGCATAAATCTCGGCGACAACTTTAGACTCCGGGAAGTCGGCGGAGCCCACGACGATGGATTTGATGCTTGTTGCTACGCCGCCGAGCGGGTTAGAACTGCCGCAGCCGGCAACGAGCCACGCGGTCACCAGCACAACGGCCGCGGTGCTGCGCGCGCCCCGTCGCAGCATTTTCATGGCAGCCGACACTATCGGTACAACGTCGAGGGCGCCGTGTCGGTTCGGAGATCGCATTTCCGGCGTGATTTTGGTTTCTTTTTGAACGGGAACGGGCATTGATGACTCTATGACCACCGATCCTTCCGCATCGCCTCAGAAGCGAGCTTCGACGACGCCGCCGGCTCAGGTGCCGCCCGTCGGTGCGGCAGCATCGACTCCAGAAACGGTCAGATTCACCCGCGCCGCCGCAACATGGACAGCGTTGACCGTGGGCATGCTGATCCTCATCCTGCTGCTGATCTTCATCACGCAAAACCCGCATGCAGCCCAGTTCACCTTCCTGGGTGCGCACTGGAACCTGCCGTTGGGCGTCGCGATCCTGCTGGCGGCGGTGATCGGCGGCTTGATCACCGTGCTCGCGGGAACCGCCCGTATTCTTCAACTGCGGCGCGCAGCCAAAAAGGATTTCTTGGCCCGGCAGTAGCGGCCGACTTCTGCGATCACCGCTGATTGCGGGGCAGTAAATCCCAGACATGCTCGGTACCGTTCACCGCTGCCACCGTGGCCTCACCGGACCGCGAGTACAGCAGGCGGGTCACCGACGCATAGTCGACCGGGAATGACAACAACCGCCGGGTGCCCAGAATCTCGTGCAACACCACGTTGATCACGCCCCCGTGGCTGACTACGGCCACGGTCTCTTCGGGGTCCGCCTCGTCCACGACATCGGCTACTGCGGCACCGACGCGCCTGCGAAAACCTGCCTCATCAACCGAACTGGGCAAGTGCCCCTGCGCCATGCGAGCCCATTCCTGCGGGTTCTCCTCGCGAATCTGCTCGACCGGGATGTACACCGGCATGTCCCGGTCGTACTCGGCGAATCGCTCGTCGACCTCGACGGCTTTTTCGCAGGCCGACGCGACCGGCTCCGCTGTTTGGATGGCGCGACGCTGCGGGCTGCTCACCACCCGGCTGATGGGAAACCTGGCCAGCGCCGCCGGCAGGCGCTTCGCCTGCACATGGCCGGCGTCGGCCAGGGCCGGGTCGGCTCCTTGCCCGTGATCGGTGCGCAGCGGCAGGGCGTGCCGGATCAACAGCAGTTGCATGGTGTCCTCGAAGTCGAGTGCCAACAGGTGGTGCTCACCGTAGCGGTGGTGCGGGTGAAGGGTTCGATTGCAACTTTGAGACCACCAACCGGCCCGACAGCTCAAACGATGCGGAGAATGTTATTCTCTGCCACGAGAGTGAGGTGTTCGGGTGACCGTGACACGCGCCGCCGCAAAGCTGGATGCGGCGAACCTCGGCCGGTGGCTGGACGCCCACGGTGCGCCGGGCGCCGGAGAAAAACCGGTTCTTCAACCACTACGCGGTGGCTCACAAAACGCGCTGTATCGAGTCGAGCGGGCCGGTCAAGCGATGGTGCTACGAATGCCCGACGCGCGCGCGGATGCGGTTCGAACCGAGGGCATGCTGCGCGAGATACGGCTGGTGCGGGCACTGTCGGGCACCGACGTGCCGCACGCAGAGCTGATTGCCGCCGACGATGCCGGCGATCTGCTCGGCGTGCCCTTCTACGTGATGCAGGCGATCGACGGCTGGAGCCCAATGCACGGCGGCTGGCCGGCTCCCTTCGACGGTGATGTGGTGCAGCGCCGAGGCCTGGCGTTCCAGCTGATCGAAGGCGCCGCCAAACTGGGCCGGGTGGACTGGCGCGGGCAGGGGCTGGAAGGTTTTGGACGCCCGGACGGGTTTCACGAACGTCAGGTCGAGCGATGGCTGGCTTTTCTTGACGCGTACCGGATGCGGGACCTTCCCGGTCTGCACGAAGCCGCCGACTGGCTGCGCCGCAACCGGCCCGCGCATTACACACCGGGCATCATGCACGGCGATTACCAGTTCGCCAATGTGATGTTCGCTCACGGAGCACCGGCGAAGCTCGTCGCGATCGTGGACTGGGAGATGACCACAGTGGGTGACCCACTGCTGGATCTGGCGTGGTGCTTGCTGGGCTACGACGGCGAGCATCCGCGCGCCGACGGTTTCTACCTGAACCTGACCGCTATGCCGGCGCGCAGCGAGCTGCTCGAGCACTACGAGAAGGTCAGCGGGCTTTCCACTGACGACATCGATTACTATGTGGTGCTTGCCAATTGGAAACTGGGCATCGTGCTGGAGAAAACGTACGCGGCAGGTGTACGGAGCGCGGAAGTCGACCCGAAGATCACCGCGGCGTTGGGCCCGCTGATCCTGCGTCTGATCGCCACCGCTGCTGAACTGTCACGGACGTTGCCGACGAAAAACGATTAAATGCCCTACGCCGAAAAGCTTTTCGACCTCACCGACCGGGTGGTGCTGATCACCGGTGGTAGCCGCGGGCTGGGTCGGGAGATGGCATTCGCAGCCGCCCGATGCGGTGCGGACGTGGTGATAGCCAGCCGCAAGCTGGAGAACTGCGTAGCCACCGCGCAGGAGATCCAGGACACTACCGGCAGGTCCGCGATGCCCTACCAGGTGCACGTCGGACGCTGGGCCGAGCTCGACGGCCTGGTCGACGCGACCTACGACCGGTTCGGCCGGATAGACACACTGATCAACAACGCCGGGATGTCGCCGATCTACGACGCCCTCACCGACGTCACCGAGAAGCTGTTCGATGCGGTGGTCAACCTCAACCTCAAAGGACCGTTCCGGTTGTCGGCGCTGGTGGGTGAGCGCATGGTCGCGGCCGGCCGGGGTTCGATCATCAACGTCAGCTCCAGCGGGTCGCTACGACCCGGCGCGGACATCATTCCCTACGCCGCCGCCAAGGCCGGACTCAATGCCATGACCGAGGGGTTCGCGCGGGCGTTCGGGCCGGCGGTGCGGGTCAACACGCTGATGGCCGGCCCGTTTTTGACCGACGTCAGCAAGGCCTGGAATCTTGATCAGGCGACACAGAACCCCTTTGGCCACCTGTCGCTGCAGCGAGCCGGCTCACCAGCCGAAATCATCGGCGCAGCACTGTTTCTGGCGTCAGACGCGTCCAGTTTCACCACCGGCTCGATTCTGCGGGCCGACGGCGGCATCCCTTAGTGGCGGCTCGCCGCCAAAAACGCAGGAGGTAGGAAGATGGCATGGGATTTCAGCACCGAACCGGAGTTCGGCGAGAAGCTGAACTGGATCTGGGGGTTCGTCAACGAGGAGATCGAACCACTGGAGGTGCTGTTCCCCGGCTGTGAATTCCTGCCGCTGAACGAGGAGCGGCGCCGAATCGTCGACCCGCTCAAACAGCGGGTCCGCGACCGGGGACTGTGGGCGCCGCACTTGGGCCCGGAACTGGGCGGGCAAGGGTTCGGTGCGGTCAAGCTGACGCTGATCAACGAGATTCTCGGCCGCAGCCCTTGGGCTTCCATCGTCTTCGGAACGCAGGCGCCCGACACGGGCAACGCCGAGATTCTGGCCCGGTTCGGCACCCAAGATCAGAAGGACCGTTATCTGGCCGGCCTGCTGTCGGGCGAGATCTTTTCCTGCTTTTCGATGACCGAGCCGCAAGGCGGTTCTGATCCGCGGGTATTCACCACCCGCGCTGTCCGGGACGGTGACGACTGGGTGATCACCGGGCGAAAATACTTTTCCTCCAACGCCTCTGTGGCGTCATTCTTCATCGTCGTCGCGATCACCGATCCGGATGTCCCAGTGCACCGAGGGGCCTCGACGTTCCTGGTCCCGGCAGGCACCCCCGGACTGGTCGTCGAAGCCACCCACCACCTGACCGGCGCCCAGCCGCACGAGCCGGGCCACTCGCTGGTGCGCTACGACCAAGTGCGGGTGCCAGCCGATGCGTTGCTCGGCGAAGCCGGTCAGGGATTCCTGATCCTGCAGACCCGGCTGTCCGGTGGCCGGTTGCATCACGCCATGCGGTCCATCGGCATGGCACAGCGCGCCCTCGACATGATGGCACGACGGGCGAAAAGCCGTTACACGCAAGGAAGTCCGCTGGCCGACAAGCAGCTGGTGCAAGCGTTCATCGCCGACTCCTACAGTGAGCTGGTTTCGTTCCGGCTGACCGTGCTGCATGCCGCCTGGCTCATCGACACCGCCGGCGAGCAAGCGGCCCGCACCGAAATCGGGGTGTGCAAAATACTGGCTTCGCAAGTGCTCAAATCGGTCGCGTTGCGTGCTATCCAGGTGCACGGCGCCCTCGGGGTCACCGATCAATTGCCGTTGACCGCGGTGCTGCTCGGTGGTGTCGCGCTCGGGCTGGCCGATGGACCCACCGAGGCGCACAAGGTCAACCTGGCCCGAATGCTGCTGAGAAACTATGCGGCCGAGGACCCGGAATGGCCAAGCGAGCTCTTGGACAGCCGGGTGCAAGCCGCCAAAGCCAAATACGGTGCTCTGGTCGATAGAATTCCGGCACTACCTGTTTCGTCGTGAGCAGCCGCGTGACTGCGGCTGTCGAACGAGCGCTCGACGACCGTCAGCGCGGCGCCACCGAAGAGGTCGAACGAATCCTGGCGGCCGCGGTGCGAGTGATGGAACGGATGGCCCCGGAGTCTCCGCGGGTCAGCGACATCGTCGCCGAGGCCGGCTCCTCGAACAAGGCGTTCTACCGGTATTTCAGTGGGAAGGATGAACTCATCCTCGCTGTGATGGAACGCGGCGTGGCGATCGTGGTGTCTTATCTGCGGTATCAGATGGCCAAGAAGTCCGGGCCTGCGGAGAAAATCGCATGCTGGGTCGAAGGCGCCCTGGCCCAGCTCGCTGATCCCCACCTGATCAGCATGAGCCGGGCGGCCGTGGGCCAGCTGTTTACCGGCGGCAATTCGCGGACCGCCGGCGCCGAGATCATGCAGCCGCTGCGCGACCTGCTCACCGACCCGGTCGCCGCATTGGGAAGTACGGACGTTCGCCGCGACGCCGACGCGGTGTTCACCATTACGGCGGCGGTCATGCGGCACTACCTCGACGCTGCCGAGCGGCCCGACACCGCCGATATCCAACATCTGGTCCGGTTTTGCCTGCGAGGCCTGGGCATAACGCGGCGAAGCGCTACGGCGTGACGATGTTGAACGCCGGGTCGGGTTGGTCGATGACACCGAGCAACGCCTGCAGGGCGGCTGGATCGCCCGCTATCTCCAACCCGGGCGAATCTAGGTCACCCATCGCCGCTGCGAGCAGTCGGACCTTGGCGGTCAGGCGCATTGTGACATCCGCTGTTGTGGTGTCGGCAGCAAGTTTGCGGTGCACAAGGACACCGTTACGCAGGGTGAGTCGGTAGTTGGACTGCAGGTCGGCGAAGGAGATATCGATGGCGAGGTCGAGGTCCCACGCGTGCGGACCGTTGACACTGATTGCCAAGCCGTCGAAGATCTGCTCCGGTGTCAACTGAGACATCAGCGAAAGCGAGGTGACCTGCCCCGACGTGCCGAAGTTGCCGTCCCGCAATTCGGTTGCCCCGGAAAGAAAGAAGTTGCGCCAGGTGGCGTTCTCAGCTCCGTAGGCCAGCTGCTCCAATGTGTCGGCCAACAATTCCCGCGCGGCGGCATGTGTGCTGTCGGCGAAGACCGCGTGATCGAGCAACGTTGCGGCCCAGCGAAGGTCGCCCTGATCGAACGCCCCCGCGGCTAATTCGACGACCCGATCTACTCCGCCCATCGCGGCGACGTAGCGGCTGGCGAGCGCCTCGGGGGGATGGGGCCACAACCGCGCCGGGTTGCCGTCGAACCAGCCCATATAGCGCTGATAGATCGCTTTGACGTTGTGGCTGACCGATCCGTAGTAACCGTGAGTGTGCCAGGCACCATCCAGTGCGGGCGGCAGTTGCAGCATTTCGGCGATCTCCACGCCGGTGTGGCCCTGGTTGAGCAACCGCAACGTTTGGTCGTGCAGATAGGCATAGAGGTCGCGTTGCAGCGACAGGAAATCGACAATGCGCTCACGTCCCCATGTCGGCCAATGATGCGAGGCGAACACCACATCGGTGCGATCGGCGAAGGTATCGATCGCCTCGGTCAGATATCCCGACCAGGCATGCGGGTCACGGACCAGCGCCCCGCGCAACGTCAGCAAGTTGTGCAGGTTATGGGTGGCGTTCTCGGCCATGCACAGTGCCCGATAGTGCGGGAAGTAAAAGTGCATTTCCGCGGGCGCTTCGGTGCCCGGCGCCATCTGGAACTCGATCTCTACGCCATCGAGGGTGTGAGTCTCGCCGGTGCTCGCGATGCTGACGGTGGGGACGATGACGGCCACCTCTCCCGTCGACGGTATCTGTCCCAGACCGCAGCCCACCTGGCCACGGGGGCCCCGTGCGAGCGGCACGCCGTACATGTAGCTGGCCCGGCGTAACATCGCCGGACCCGCGTAGACGTTTTCTTGCACCGCGTGCTCCATGAAACCTTCAGGTGCAAGCACAGCGACCCTGCCGGCGTCCACGTCGGCCTGTGAGGTGACCCCGAGCACTCCGCCGAAATGGTCGACGTGGCTGTGCGTATAGAGCACTGCGACGACCGGCCGGTCATCGCGGTGGGTGCGGTACAGCGCCAATGCGGCGGCAGCAACCTCGCTGGACACCAACGGGTCGATGACGATGACGCCGGTCTTGCTTTCGACGAAGGTGATGTTGGAGATGTCCAACCCGCGGACTTGGTAGATGCCGGGCACCACTTCGTAGAGGCCCTGCTTGGCCACCAGCGTCGACTGTCGCCACAGGCTGGGATGTACCGAATTGGGCGCGGTGCCGGTGAGGAATGCGTAGACATCGTTGTCCCAGACCACCCGACCGTCGGCCGCGCGAATGACACACGGCGTCAACGCGGCGATGAAGCCGCGGTCGGCGTCTTCGAGATCGGTTGTGTCGTCAAGCGGTAGGCCCTGCAGGTGGTCGCGGTGGGCCGATTCGATGACTGTGGTCGGGGGCTTCTGCTGCACGCGACTGACACTGCCATCACCGCCGTCGTAGCGGCGAAGAACCGGTCAATCAGGTGGTCGCGCTCCCCTTCAGCCTGTCGACGCGCCGGCGGGTTGACCGGTCGGAACTTCCTGAGCGGCGTCGTTTTCCACCGCGACGGCCTCTCCGCGCGCCAGCGCCGCAGTTGCCAGGATCGTCAGCACCACCGCCGCGGCGAGAACAAACATCTCCGCACCATCGGCGTTCAGGGTTTCGCCGAGCACCGTGATGCCCAGCAGCCAGGCCACCACCGGCTTGGCCACCGTCATCGTCGGGTAGGCGGCGCTCAGCGAGCCAGATCGAAACGCTGCCTGTTGAAACACCATGCCGAGCACCGCGATGGCCAGCCAGGCATAGAACTCAGGGGTGCGTAGCGCCGTCAGCGGGCCGTGTTCGAGTACTTTCACCACGCCCTTGGTCAGGACCGAGAACAGCGCCATCGACGATCCCGACACCAACGCCAGCAGCACCGCGGCCACCGAACCCGACGAGATCCGGGCACCTAGGACGCAGAGCACCATCAGCGGGCCCATCACGGCGACCACCACTGCCCATGTCTGTGCCGAGGCCCGCGAGTGGCCCACGTCGGGGTCGCCGACGCTGATCACCACTGCAACCGCGGCGGCCAGCAGCACTGCCCACATCCATTCCCAGCGGGTCACCCGGTGCCGGGTCACGCGAGCGTAGATCGGCAGCGCGAACAGCAGCGCCGTCACCTGTAGCGCGGACACCAACATCACCGATCCCAGCGCCAGGGCCGCGGCCTGTAACGCGTAGTTGGCCACCGCTCCGCCACCGCCGAGCCACCACCGGCTGTCGCTCAACGACATGCGGAACAAGCGCAGCGCGCTGACCGGTTCGTCGGTGATCTCTTTCGCCGACCGCTGGCGCACAACACCGCCCAGCGCCGACGCCAGCGCGGCGCCGAGCGCGAGCAACACCGCGAGATCCGCTTTGGACACGGGTCACCTCCTCACACCCACGATTACCGTGCCGCTGAGCGCGAATTAATCATTGCGCGCTCGATCGCACGGCTCGGCGGCTTTAGGCATCCCAGCAGCCTAATCCCCCTGGGCGCGGGAAGAGCCTCAGCGTAGCGCGGTCCGCGTGCCTAACCGCTGTCGACAACGAGCGGGAGACGAACTGTGAAGTCGGTGTGGCCGGGTTGGCTCTGCACCGTGATTGTGCCGCCGTGCGCTTTGACCACTGCAGACACGATGGCCAGACCAAGACCGGTGCTGCCGCCCTTTCGGGAACGAGACGAGTCCCCGCGGGCGAAGCGCTCGAAGATTTCTGACTGCAACTGCCCGTCGATGCCGGGCCCGTTGTCGATCACGCTGAGCCCGCACTGCGTCGTGTCGGTGGTCAGCCTGGTCGTCACCAGGGTTCCCGGACCGGTGTGGATACGGGCATTGGCGAGCAAGTTCGCCACCACCTGGTGCAGCCGCGCCGGGTCGCCAGGCACGACGACCGGCTCGGCCGGCAAGTCGAGCTCCCACTGATGATCTGGCCCGGCGACATGGGCATCGCTGACCGCGTCGACGGCCACCCGGGACAAATCGACCGGCTCGCGTTCCAGCGGCCGCCCGGAGTCCAGACGCGCGAGCAGCAGCAGGTCTTCGACAAGGTGGGTCATTCGCTCGGTTTCCGAATTCACCCGGCTCATGGCGTGTGCGACGGCGTCGGTGTCCTCATGCATCCGTTGCGCTAGTTCGGTGTACCCGCGAATCGCGGCCAGCGGTGTGCGAAGTTCGTGACTGGCGTCGGCGACGAACTGGCGGACTCGGGTCTCGCTGGCTTGGCGTGTCGACAGCGCCGTCGCGATGTGGTCGAGCATGCCATTCACCGCGGAACCGAGTCGCCCGACCTCGGTGTGCGGGTTCGCGTCAGACTCGGGCACCCGCACCGGCAACGCGACTTCGCCGCGGTCCAACGGCAGATCGACGACCTCTTGCGCGGTTTGCGCGACGCGCCGCAGGGGCGCCAGCGCCCGCCGGATGATCACCAGACCGGCACCGGTGGCCGAGGTTAACGCGACGACCGTTAACACGGCAAAGATCAGCAGTACCCGAATCGTGGTGGCGTCGATGTCAGACATCGACAGACCGGTCACGATGACGTCGTTACCGCGGCGCGAAGGGGTGGCCATCAGCCGGTACCGGCCGAGACCATCGAGGTCACGGGTCTCCGGCGTGCGGTCGGTGGCGATCGCCTCGAGTTGTGCCTTGGCGGCGTCGGTCAACGCCGCCCGTGCACCACTGCTGGTCAGGTAGCCCGCTTCGATTGTCTGACCGCTGCTCACCACGGCTGCCACCATGCCGGCCGGCTGACCCGGTGCATCGAGGAATCGGGGTCCCGGGCCCGGCATCGGAACCCTTGGGCGCCGCCACGGCGAAGGGGGTGGAATCGGCTCACCGTAGATGGCCGCAGAGCGATGGGAGGCACCCCGTAGCTGGACATCGAGTTGCGCTATCAGGTGGTGATACAGCGCCGCCTCGGTCACTGCGGCGATACCCAGACAAACTATTGCGAGGACGACGACCTGACCGACCAGCAAGCGCAGACGAAGCGACCAGGCCCGCCGCAGGCTAGCGGGCGGGCTTGAGGACATAACCGGCGCCGCGCAGCGTGTGGATCATGGGTTCGCGCCCGTTGTCGATCTTCTTTCGCAGATAGGAGATATAGAGTTCGACGATGTTGGAGCGGCCACCGAAGTCGTAGCTCCAGACCCGGTCCAAGATCTGCGCCTTGCTCAGCACCCGCTTGGAATTGCGCATCATGAACCGCAAAAGCTCGAACTCGGTCGACGTCAGCGAGATCGGTTCGCCGCCGCGGGTGACCTCGTGACTGTCCTCGTCGAGCACCAGATCGCCGACGACGATCTGCGCGCCGCTGTCCACCGTCGTCACACCGGTGCGCCGCAACAACGCCCGCAACCGCAACACCACCTCTTCGATGCTGAACGGCTTGGTGACATAGTCGTCACCACCGGCGGTCAGCCCGGCGATGCGATCCTCCACCGCATCTTTGGCTGTCAACAGCAGCACCGGCAGCTGCGGGATTTGCTCGCGCAGTTTGTGCAGCACGTCAAGCCCGCTCATGTCGGGCAACATAACGTCCAAGACGACGACGTCAGGTCGCTGCGCCCGGGCCGACGCGATCGCTGACGATCCGTCCGCGGCAGTGGCGATGTTCCAGCCCTCGTACCGCAGCGCCATTGAAACCATCTCAGCGAGCACGGCTTCGTCGTCGACGACCAGCACGTTGATCGGGTCACCATCGGCTCGCCGCATGACGACTCGCTCGACCGAGGTCTTGGACTGACTCACAACTCCCAAGTATCCGCCAGCCGATGAGCCGAGCCTGTGCCGCTCCTATGCGCGCGCTGTGAGGCCGTCAGGCGCTGTGACTGGCTGTGTCAGCCGCCCGTGCGGGCGGGCGTTAGAACCAGTAGCGTCTGCCGGCGACGGGACGGCCCATCTGACCCAGGACAAGAAGAATCAAGCCGATGACGAGCAAGATGATGCCGATCGTCTTCAGGATTGCAAGGCTCGGAACCACTATTCCAACGACGAGCAAGATAATGCCGAGAACGATCATGACAGCAGCTCCCTTTCAATTAGGCGTTCGGTGTCATTGACATTCATTGATCTCAAATTCCGGTATCGAACCCATTTCGAACCGGTACCAGTCGGATCAATACCAGTGGCGCCTACCGGCGACCGGCCGACCGACCCGGCCCAAGATTCCCAACACCGCGCCGATCACTACCAGGACGATGCCGAGGATGAACAGCCATTTAATGGCTTTGAACACCAGCCCGAGGATGATGAGGATAACGCCAAGAGCAATCATGCTGCCTCCGTTGCGAGGAAGGGCTCAGTACTGTTTGCCGGCATCGAACTTGGCTGCGGCAAACCGGGACAGTTCACTTTCGGATTTACCCCCGCGTAATTGAGTGGCCCCGCAATCACCGTGAGGGCAACGTTGCCAGCCGTCGCGCAGCTGGTGTCACCATTCTTGAAGTAGTCCCGCTGCCAAGCAGCCAGCACACCAATCAGTAGCCACACCAGAACAATCGCGCTGATAGCTCCGCCATACCGCATCATGACCTCCATAGCGCTAGCACGATAGAAGTTGGAGGGGCATACCCGGCTACCGATATTCCAAACATGACAAATAAAGGCGCCGGCCGTAGCGCGCCCGGGCGCGGTACGTCACACGTCGGGGCTATTGGTTAAGGCCGCTTCCGCTGCCGCGGTTTCTTCGTACTCCGACTCTGAAAAAACCGGCGTAACTTTCCCAACCAAGTCGGCGATGTCCCGCCGACTTCCCTCTGAGTTTGACGAGCTTCGTCAGCGTAATCGTTGATCGATTCGTCGCCTTCTTCGGCGCGCATGTGCAGGCTCCGTTCGCAGGTTGTCGAGTGTCGTGTCTAATCCGGTGGTTCGGCGGGAGGCGGTTCTTGCGGAGCCGGCCGCTCCGGGGTTTCCGCCGGCGTCAACCGCTCGGGTTGCTCGCTCGGGGACAGCCGCTCCGGCGGTTCGGCCGGGACGCCCTGATCAGGTGCTGTGTCGGTCATTGATCGTCGCCTTCCTCGTCGCTGCCGCATTAGGTGCGGGAACGTTACCGGCCTGCCTACCCCTGCCCCAGTTGGTCGAAACGACAGATGCACTGCGACCGGTGGAACGCCGCGTCATGCCGACGACACGTCAGCGAGTCGCGGACCGCTGCGCGGATACGAAAAGGGTTGGCGGCGTTGCGTCCTCGTCAGAGGTCGTGCGACCGTACCGAGCAAGCATCTCACCCATGGTCGCCGCTGACACCGCCCAGCCATGGTCCTGCAGCCAGTCGGCGACGTCAGTTCGCTCTTCTTGGTACCAGAGCGCGTCGACATCGGGCATCTCGGAATGAGCCAGCTGCGCCGCGGCCGCGCGAAGTCGCTGCATTTGCTCGCGCTGACGTTTCAGTCGGGCCGGATCGATGGCTTCCTTGCTGGGTGCATTCACCGCGAGCCGAGAGCCTGCCGGGCTGAGCGCATTGATGCGTTCGAACAACAGATCCTGCGCTTGGGCAGGCAGGTAGCGCAGCAGTCCCTCGGCTGACCAAGCGGTTGGTCGCGACGCGTCAAACCCCGCCCCTCGCAATGCCGTTGGCCAGTCTTGACGCAAGTCGACTGCCACGTTCGCCAGCTTCGCCCGGGGCTCAACACCGTGCCGCCGTAAGGTTGCGGTCTTGAATTCCAGCACCTTCGGCTGGTCGAGTTCGTAGACACTGATTCCATCAGGCCATGGCAGCCGCCAGGCCCGCGAGTCCAGGCCGGCAGCGAGGATCACCACCTGCCTGACACCGGACTTCGCTGCGTCGAGAAAGAATTCGTCGAAGAAGGCCGTGCGTACGGCCATGAAGTCGGTCATCGCCTGCCGCTGCACCTGCAAGTCGTGATCAAGTTCGGCCGACAGCGCCGGATCTAGGTACAGATCCCACATGCCCTGGCCGGCCGCCTCGACGAATACCCGCGCGAAAGGGTCCCGGATGAGGGGATCGCTGCTTTCGGTCTCTGCTGCACGCGCTGCCGCGACACCCAAAGCAGTTGCACCCACACTTTCGGTGATGTCCCAGGAATCGTCGTCGGTGCGCTGCATCTTCATTCCTCACATCGGCAATCAAACCGGTCCGGACAGTACTCCGTTCGGCTGTGAACGAGCCGGGCCCGGCGCCATCGGAGCGCGATGGGCAAGGCCCGAGTAGGTTCACTCGAGTGGAGAACTTGAAAGCGGTGGCTGAGTGGATGTCTCAGCAGGGCCTAGGCGCCGGGCCGCTGGAGAATGTTCGCGAGATCAGCGGCGGAACCCAGAACATCATGCTGCGGTTCACCAGATCTGGCCGCGACTTCGTGCTGCGACGCGGGCCACAACATCTGCGTCCGCGCAGCAACACGATAATCCTGCGAGAGACCCGGGTCCTGGCTGCACTGGCCACCACCGATGTGCCGCATCCGGGGCTGATCGCCACTTGCGAGGACCCCTCGGTGCTGGGCGACGCGGTCTTCTACCTGATGGAGCTGGTCGACGGATTCAACGCCGGTGAGGAGCTGCCGCCGCTGCATGCCAGCAACCCTGACGTGCGGTTCGGGATGGGGCTGTCGATGGCTGATGCCCTGGCGAAGCTGGGTGCCGTCGACCATGTCTCGGTGGGCCTCGCAGATTTCGGCAAGCCGACAGGTTTCTTGGAACGTCAAGTGCCCCGGTGGCTTTCGGAGCTGGAATCCTATCGGGAGTTCGACAACTATCCCGGACCGGACATCCCCGGAATCGACGATGTCGCCAAGTGGCTCGACCGAGGACGGCCGCCCGCATGGACACCCGGCATCATGCATGGCGATTACCACGCGGCCAATGTGATGTTCTCCCGCACCGGACCGGACGTCGTCGCCATCGTCGACTGGGAAATGTCCACCATTGGCGACCCATTGCTCGATCTAGGCTGGCTGCTGGCCACCTGGCAGCAGTCGGACGGCTCCAGCGTGTTCGGCCACACACTTACCGAAAAGGGCGGATTAGCCAGCCCACGTGACCTACTGGACCGGTACTCCCAAAACACCACTCGCGACCTATCACACATCACCTGGTACACGGTGCTGGCCTGCTTCAAACTCGGCATCGTCATCGAGGGCACCCTGGCGAGGGCCTGCGCCGGTAAGGCACAAAAAGAAGTCGGCGACCAGCTGCATGCCGCCACTGTGCGGTTATTCGAGCAGGCCCTGATCCTGATGGACGGTGCCTCGCTGAGTTGACGCGCCTCTGGCCAGGATCGCGTGCTCAGGTAACACCGCGGAAGGCCAACGCAAAGAAGAGGACTACTGCGACGACAGCGAGCAAGCTCAAATAACCGAGGATCAGCCCGGCCAGGGCCATTCCATCACCTTGCTCACCCGTCCTGCGTATCTGCGCACGGGCCGTATGCCCGATCGGGATGGCGAGTAAGGGGAAGACGAAGCCGAGCACCAAGGCGGTAACAGCCAGCGAATTTGTGTGCGGATTTGACGGCCGGTATCCGATCGCGCGGTCTGCTGTGATCGCCGTGCCTTCCGCGGTGTATCCGATGACGGGATAGATCGGCCGGCCGTCCTCGGTGTATGCCAGTGGTTGCGCCGCCTGACTCGACGAGCCAGGCCGACTCACGGCGGCGATAACTACCGCGACGAGCCCGAGAACAACGAGGACCAGGCCCACGAGATAGAAAATTTGAATCCTCACAAGGAAGCCTGCGGCGACCAGCAACAGACCGAGGATCGGGATCGCGACCAACGGCCCTATCGGTTTGCCCGATTTCGGTACCGGTTGCCCATGGGACGAGTCGAAAGCTGGCGTCATTTGCTGCTGGCTCGGTGGCGATTGCCACCGAGGACCGTTCTGGTAAGCCATGTATGCCTTCCCCCGGGCTCCGATCAGGCTCGATACTAATCACGTTGTAGCGGCGCCCTTCAGCAGCTTGCCACCACAGTTCTACTGCTAATCCGCTTTGGCACCTACCGCGCTCAACGCGTCGCCCAGTGTGCGGTAGAGCGAAAACATACTGTCCAGGCCAGTCAACTGAAGGGGCCTGCGGGTCGCCGGATTGTTAGCCACGACCACGAGCTGAACCGAGTCGTCGAGGCGCCCACGGGCTGCCGCAAGGATCCGAAGGCCGACCGAGGCCATGAACTGCACCGCGGAAAGCTCGACTACCAGCACCGTCGGGGCGTCAGCAAGAGCAGTCACGATCGCGGACTCGAAGGCCGGCGCGGTACTCAAATCGATCTCACCAGCCACCGTGACAACGGCGACGCCATCGCGGTGAGCCACTGAAGTGGTGATCGCATCCGCAGATGACACCAGCTGTCCTCCGTCTGACGCCCGATCGCGTCGGGCGAACGTAGTCCTGAGCCTAGCCCGCCCTCGCGAGGTGTGAGAATGATACTTCAATGTTTTTGGCCTGGCGCCAGGGTTAGTGTTGGCGCAGGACAGGTGTGCGTATCCGGGGCGCGGCCGCATTTTGGGAGGTCAAATGTCCGATTCGACGACAGGTTTGGCGACCGCCGGCCCGGCCCTGCAGGCCCCCGGTATCTCCACCGAAGGTTTGCTGCCGCAGTTGGTTCAGCACCTCAGGCAGAACCGGACTGCCCTGCGAGAAGAGTGGGCCCGCCGGATCACAGAGGCTGAACTGCTCACCGCCATGACACCGGAGGAGCTGTTTTCCGAGGCGACCGCCGTCTACGACAACTATGTCGAGGTGCTCGAAACGGGAAGCGTCGAAGCCCTCCAGGCATACGCGCGCGACCTGTCCGAACGGATTATCCCCCGAGGCGTGGAAACGGACGAGGTCGTCGGCATTGTGCTGCTGTTACGCGACGTGCTCGCGCGATCGTTGTTCGAGAAATATCAGTCCGACTTCGACATGCTGAACCGGGTGCTCGACGCCTACGAGCCGGCAGCCAACCGCATCGCCAACACCGTGGCTGTCAGCTTCGTTCAGGAGCGCGAGCGCATCATCCGCCAGCAGCAAGAAGCGATCCGCGAGCTGTCTACTCCGGTGCTGCAGGTACGTGAGCAGTTGTTGATCTTGCCCATCATCGGCGTGTTGGACAGCCAACGTGCCCGCCAAGTCACCGAACAACTGCTCAGGGCGATCCGAGCCAACCGGGCGAAGGTCGTCGTCATCGACATCACCGGTGTTCCCACCATCGACTCGACGGTGGCGAACCACCTGGTGCAGACGGTCGACGCGTCGGGGCTGATGGGCGCCAGCGTGATCATCACCGGCCTGTCGTCCGAAATCGCCCTGACGCTGGTGACGATCGGGCTTGATCTGTCGAAGATGAATGCGGTGGGCGACCTGCAGGGCGGTATCGAAGAAGCCGAACACCTGCTCGGTTACGAAGTCACCCGCACCGGCGAGCAAACCGGATAAGCCACGGTCCCCGTAGCCATCTCATGCCAGTACCGATCCTGAAACAGGGACAGATCCTCATCGCCACGGTGCGCAACGCGCTGACCGATTCCGACACCGAGCTTTTCCGAGAGCGGCTGATGGAAAGCGTGACTCAGTACCGGGCGCAGGGCATCGTCGTCGACATTACCGCGATCGATGTGCTGGATTCGTTTGCCGCTCGGTCGCTGCAGACGATCGCGCGCATGACGCGGTTGCGGGGCGCCGACACGGTAATCGTGGGCCTGCAGCCTGAGGTGGCCTTCGCGATGGTCCAGCTTGGTATTGCCTTCGACGACATGCATACCGCCCTGGACCTGGAAGAAGGCTTGGCACTGCTGAATCGAGAACGTGGGCGTGCCAAATCGACGGATGGGCGCAGTGGTGTCCGGTGAATTCGTCGTCGACGTAGCGAATTCGAACGACATCCTCGCTGCCCGCCACGCGGGCCACCAACTTGCCCGCGATCTCGGCTTCTCGCTGACCGACGTGACGATGATTGCCACCGCGATCTCAGAAATTGCGCGAAACATCACCAGCTACGCCGGCCGCGGAGCGATCCGAATCGCTATGCAGGACCGCGACGGCCGCAAAGCACTGGTTGTTCGCGCCGAAGACAACGGCCCGGGCATCACCAACATCGAGCGGGCTCTGGAAGACGGCTTCTCTACCGGCCGGGGGCTGGGTCTCGGATTGCCCGGTGCTCGCCGCCTGATGGACCGGCTGATCGTCGAATCCGCCCCCGGCTGCGGAACGATCGTCGAGATGTGGAAATGGGTGCCGCCCAATGGTCGTTGAGGGGGGCCGGCTGGGACCGATCGAGTGGGCCGCCGCGGCTCGCCCAATTTCGAGCGAGGAAGCGTGCGGCGATCACCCGGTTGCCGTCGACCTCAGCGGCACCGCGGCGCTTTTCGGTGTATTGGACGGGCTGGGTCACGGTGCCGAAGCCGCACGTGCGGCGAGGTGCGGCGAAGAAGTGCTGCGCCGCAACCCCGGTAAACCACTGGGCGTCCTGATTCAACTTTGCCACCGGGCTCTGGCCGACACCCGAGGCGCGGCAATGACGTTGGCGCGGATTGACTTCGAAGCCGAACTGCTCACCTGGACCGGCATCGGAAACGTCTCCGCCGATCTCGTCGCCAAGTCTCCGGTCGGCGCGGAAGTCCGCTCTTCGGCGCGGCTCAGCGGCGGTATCGTCGGTTACCGGATGCCGGAAACCGTTCATACGCAGACGGTTCGGATGCGCACCGGTGACCTGTTGGTGATGGCGAGCGACGGCGTCGCCCCGAGTTTCATGGATAGCATCGATTTCGCGGCATCCGCCAGGGTGATCGCCGAGGAACTTCTGCGTAGCCACCGCAAGGACACCGACGACGCGCTCGTGCTCGCCGCGCGGCACCGAGGGGCTTCACCATGACAAGTTCCGGCGACTTCAGTGCCCACTACGCCGCTGCGCTGCTTGCCTACCTACAGACGCGCGATGAGGACAGCCTCGCGGTCGGTCACGAACTCGGCCGCCGTGCCCTAGCAGAGCAGATCAGCATGCTCGACATTGTCGAAAACCACTTTCGACTTGACGAGGAGATTGCTGCCACGTCAATCCGCGACGCACCGGCAGCGCTCGAATTCCTGCTGCAGACCCTGGCCGCGCTCGACGTCGTCACTCGTGGGTTCCAGGACGGCACAAAACGTTACGAGGAGCAGCGCGCTCGCGCAGAAAATCTTGCTGATCGCGACGAATTCCGCAGTGCTGTGGTCAATTCGCTGCAGGAAGGGTTCTTCGTCGCTGATCACAGCGGTGTGGTGATCGAGGTCAACGACGCTTTCGCCAGGATCACCGGGTACGGCGCTGAGGATCTTCCCTACGGTTGGCCGCACCCGTGGACGGTCGACCAGCAAGCGGCCAGCCTGCAACAGTCCCGGCTGGTGCAGGAGGGCCGCGTGCAATACGAGACACCGATCCGGGCTCGGGACGGCCACCTCGCATGGGTAGCCGTGAGTATCAACGCGGTCACCGGGCTCGACGCTGACCGCGGTGTGTTCGTCGGCACCATTCGCGACGTCACCGCGGAACGGGCATTCGCGGCCAGGGAAAACGCAGTGCTTCGTCTGGCCACGGCTATCGGAGTCGCCAGAAGCGTCGCCGAGGTGCTGTCGATCACCCTTGACGAGTGCCGACTGGCAATCGATGCCCAACGGGTGGTGGCAGTGACCTGGCCGGCGGGCAGCGAGGAGCCGCTGGTGCAAGTGGCCGGTGAGCCGGCCGCGTCCGCCTGGCATGACCTTGACCCGTTGCTGCAGAACACGTTTCTGCAGGCGCGCAATCAATTGCCGCTGACGGTTCAGCAAATCGAGTGGCCACAGACTCCGGGCAAGTCGAGCGGGATCGTGGCGTTGCTTTCCGGGGCGGGTGACGTGGCGTTGTGGCTGGAGCTTCGGGTGCCTCGCTGGGTGAACGCCGAGGACCGGCTTTTGGTCACAGTGCTGGTCGGGCACCTCAGCTTGGCGATCCAGCATGTCCGGCAGTTCGAGAGCGCGCGCGAAACGTCGATGACATTGCAGCGCGCCATGCTGCCCTCGACGAAGCCACCGCCGGGTTTCGCCGTTCGCTACGAGCCGGCCGTCCCGCCTTTGGAGATCGGCGGCGACTGGTATGACGTGCTGCCGGTGGGAGACCATCGCATCGGCATCGTCGTAGGCGACTGCGTGGGACGCGGCTTGCCGGCCGCCGCAGTGATGGGTCAGCTACGCAGCTCAGCGCGTGCACTACTGCTGACCGGTGCTGAACCCGCGCGTTTGCTCGAGCAACTCGACGCGGCGGCCGCACTGATTCCAGATGCTTTCTGCACCACAGTTTTTCTGGCGATCCTGAACACCGAGTCCGGGGTGATGCGGTACAGCAGTGCCGGTCATCCGCCGGCGGTGCTGGCGTCGCCGCACTCCGAAACCATCCTGCTCACCGGGGCTCAATCGGTACCGCTGGCGGTTCGCCAACGTGATTCTCGCCCGCAAGCGTCGCAGGAATTGGCGCCCGGCTCAAGATTGATGCTCTACACCGACGGGCTGGTCGAGCGTCGCGGCGCCTCGATCGACGACGGGATCGCACGGCTCGCCGATGTCGTGAGCAACTCGATGCAGCTGCCGATCAACGCAGTCGCCGACGCGGTGCTCAGCGAACTGGCGCCGTCAGCGGGATACGATGACGACGTCGCAATCGTGGTGTACCACCGGCCGCAAGCTCCGTTGATCATCCGCACCGAGGCCACCGCGGAACGACTTCGTGACGTCCGGGGGCAGCTCACCACGTGGCTACGGTCAGCCTCGATCGACGACGAGCTGGTCGCTGACATTGTGCTGGCCGTCGATGAGGCATGCGCCAACAGCGTCGAGCATGCTTTTCGTGGGGAAGATCCCGGTGAGATCTGTGTTGAAATCCGCTTCCAGGGCCTTAATCTACGGGTGCGGATCGTCGACCACGGCTCGTGGAAAGTGCCGATGTCCGGTCCCACCCTGCGCGGACGGGGACTGCCGCTGATCAGGGCGGTGACTGAGCATGTCGAACTCGACGGCACTGCGTCCGGAACCGCCCTCGATATGCTGTTCCGGTCGCCGGTAGGGCGGTCACCGGACCGATACCACGCCGGTTGAACCGTCGGACCCGCCTTTATTGCTCCGTGAGGCACTCTTCGATGGGCCAGCCCAGTTGCTCCCACATCGACAGCTTGTTCCAGTCCTTGATGAACTCGACTAGTTTCCCCTCGCTTACCTGAAAAAGCGCCGCGGCCGACCAGCGCGCCGTGCGGCCGGTGGGCTCAATGTCTCCATGGGGGCGACCGAGATGCGCACCTTCTGCGGTGTAACGCACGCAAACTCGATCGTCACAACCGAATAGAACGTCAAAGCTGACGATCCGGAGATTGTCCACTTGTTCCATGAGTCGGCCATGGTCCTCGGCATACTCCTCGAGCGTGTGGACCTCCGGAAACGTGGTGGGCGCGACGAAGCGATTGTTCGCCGCGCATAAATGCGCAACCGCCTGCGCGCTGGCACGCCCGGGTGCATAGGAAGTTTCGATATATTCCCGGACGAGATCGATGTTGCGTTGTTCGTCAGCCGTCGACATCTGAGCTCCTCGACCGAAATCGTGGTTGTCTTAACGCACTTCGGTTCACAACTACCCGGCATGGTGAAGGCGAAAACACGAATACCGCGTGCTGCGCTGCACGCCGGCGGGAATAGTCGGTTGACGTGTCGGGTTCGGAAGCCACATGACTGCTTTCAGCGAGACAGAGCGAGAACGCTTCCTCGAAGCCAAACACGTGGCGGTGCTATCCGTTGCGACCGCCGATGGCCGCCCGCCGGCCAGTGTGCCGATCTGGTATGACTACATTCCCGGCGAGACCATTCGCATCAGCACCGGCGTGAACTCCCGTAAGGCGAAGCTGATCAAGCGAGCCGGCGCCGTGACGGTAGTCGTGCAACGCGAAGAGCCGCCATACCAATACGTGGTCGTGGAGGGCACCGTCGTCGACACCACTCAGCCCACTCCGCTAGACGTGCGCGAACAGATTGCTATCCGGTACTTGGGTGAAGAAGCTGGGCGCGCTTTCGTGCACAGTCTCGATGGTCAAGACAGTGTGTTGTTCACTGTTCGCCCAGACCGATGGCTCACCGCCGACTTCTCCGACGAACTGTGAGGGTCAGTGAACAGACTTGACCGCGGCGATGAAGTTCTCCGGCTCGTTGAGGCTGAGGTAAAGCATGCGCACTTCGGCCCAATCGTTGGCCAGCAGCTTCACTGACTTCGATGTGACGGGACGGGAGAATTCGAGCTCGACAATGCCGTCTCGTGAGCCGTTGACCAGCCAGATATCGCCCCCCGGGTGTACACCCCAAGAGAACGGTCGCTTAGGCCAAAGCCGCGCGGACTTGATGTTCTCAAGCGGAACTTCGATACGAAACGCCCAGCCGTGCTTGACCAACAGCTTGTGGTCGGCCACCCGGATAATTGTCTGCTTGGGCCCTAGGCCGAACACGATGGCCACGGGCCGGTACCACCGGTCGTAGCGCATCGCGAAATCCACTCGAACATTCTCGCGCATCGGTGGGCAGGCCCAGTTCGTCAATTGCGCGCCCGAAGAGATTCGAACTCCCAACCTTCTGATCCGTAGTCAGATGCTCTATCCGTTGAGCTACGGGCGCCTGTTCAGTTGTCTTCGCGGAGGCGAGAGGATTTGAACCTCCGGTCCCCGGTAAGAGGACAACTCATTAGCAGTGAGTCCCATTCGGCCGCTCTGGCACGCCTCCCTGGACTTCATGAGGGTACCCGACGCCAGCCTGGCGTTAAGGCGGACGGGGTGGTCACCGGTGGACATATGCTGTCGACGTGACCGCCCGCCTACGCCCCGAGCTGGCGAAATTGCCCGCTTATGTGCCAGGCAAGACGGTGCCGGGTGCGGTCAAGCTGGCCAGCAATGAAACCGTGTCCGGGCCGCTGCCCAGCGTTCGCACGGCCATCGAGCACGCCACCGACATCGTCAACCGCTACCCGGACAACGGGTGCGTCGAGCTCAAGTCAGCGCTGACCAAGCACCTGAATTCCGGTAGAGCCGGCGGACCAGGAGGCTGGGCCTCCGAACACATCGCCGTCGGTTGCGGTTCGGTCAGTCTGTGTCAGCAACTGATCCAGATCAGCTCGTCGATGGGTGACGAGGTGGTCTTCGGCTGGCGGAGCTTCGAGATCTACCCGCTACAAGTCCGGCTCGCCGGCGCCACCCCGATCCAGGTTCCGCTGGATGGGCACACCTTCGATCTGCGGGCCATGCTCGCCGCGGTCACCGACAGCACCCGGCTGATCTTCGTGTGCAATCCCAACAACCCGACGTCGACGGTCGTCGACCCTGACGAGCTGGTCCGATTCGTCCAGGCCGTACCGCCGCACATCTTGGTCGCCATCGACGAGGCGTATGTCGAATACATCCGCGACGGCATGCTGCCCGACAGCCTAGGCCTGGTCCGTGATCATGCCAATGTCGTTGTGTTGAGGACGTTTTCGAAGGCTTATGGTTTGGCCGGGCTGCGAGTCGGCTATGCGGTCGGTCATCCCGAGGTGATCACCGCGCTGGACAAGGCGTACGTCCCCTTCACGGCGACCAGCATCTCCCAAGCCGCGGCGATCGCCTCGCTCGACGCCGCGGACGAACTGCTGGCACGCACCGACGCCGTCGTCGCCGAACGGACGCGAGTCGGTGCGGCCTTGCGCGACGCCGGGTTCGATTTTCCGCCATCGCAGGCCAACTTCGTGTGGTTGCCCCTGGGACCGCGCACACTGGACTTCGTCGGCCAGGCTGCCAACGCGCGGATCGTGGTCCGCCCGTACGGCACTGACGGTGTCCGCATCACGATCGGTGGGCCGCGGGAAAACGATGCCCTGCTACGCTTCGCGCGGGACTGGCGCCATAGTGTAAAGCGATGAGCGACCAGCGGGCCCGCAAGAAGTTCGTTGAGCTTGTCGAGCGAACTGATCTGATCGGTGATGCTGAGCTCGACGATTTCTGGGCGACCCTGCAGCCCGCCACTATCGACAGCATGCTGGGCGAGTGGCGGGGCCACGGATTCAACACCGACCACAAGTTGAACGCCGCGCTGAAACAGGCCCGCTGGTTCGGCAAGACGTTCAACACCGCCGCCGACGTCAAGCCGTTGGTGTGCCTGGACGCTGAGGGCTCCAAGTACTCCAACGTCGAGCTTGGTAAGGGCGAGGCAACAATGTGGCTCGAGGAGTTCCGCGGCGAAGTCACCGCCACGATGGTGTACGACGGTCAGCCGACGCACGATCACTTCAAACGCATCGACGACACCACCGTCATGGGGATCATGAACGGCAAGTTCGCCCTCAACGGCGGCCGGCTCTACTACTTCTATCTGGAGCGGGTGTAATCACTTTCGCTCAACTGCCGGCCGGATTGCGGCCGGTGAAGGCCACCAGCTGATCCAGGGCGCTCGCGTCGGCGGGCAATCCAACAGGCTGGGCGAAGCCCGCCGATGAGCGGGTCTGCGGAGTGATGATGTCGTGGGCCAGCCCCAACACGTATTCGGCCATCGAGTCGGCAATGTCTATCGGATGTCCGGTGGCCTTCGCGTAATCCCAGGCGTGAACTACGAATTCGAGCGACAAGATGCCAGCGAGCACCCTTACCGGTAACTCGTTGCCGCCGAGCGTCGCGGTGTCGTCCAGACCGCGGCGGCGCAGCGCATCCAGGGCCGGCCGGGCAGTGGCGATGACTCGCCGCTCGACCGAGTCGTCGGTCGCGGGCGGCGAAGCTTCTGCGCCCACCGCGCCACCCACCAGAGTGATCGAATTCAGCAAATGATCCGTCAGCGCGGCCACGTCGAACTCCGGGCACGGTGTCTGCCGCGACAGCTCGTCGCGCGAGACCGGATGCAGGACTCGTTGCAGCACGCCCAGCGCCGCTTCGGCGCTGTGGAATTCGTCCGTGGGTGGTGAGTCGGGACCGGGTCGCAAGTCAGACGGCATGGCTGCCAGGCTACGGTCTGTCCATGGTCGACTCCTACGAATCCGTCACCGTGGAGACCAAGGACCAGGTCGCGCAGGTGACGCTGATCGGTCCCGGGAAGGGCAACGCGATGGGGCCCGCCTTCTGGTCGGAACTGCCCGAACTATTCGCCGAGTTGGACGCCGACCGGGAGGTCCGGGCCATCGTCATCACCGGCTCCGGCCGCAACTTCAGCTACGGCCTGGACGTGCCAGCCATGGGTGGGTCTTTCACGCCTTTGCTCGCCGACGGGGCGCTGGCCCGTCCGCGCGCCGATTTCCACGCCGAGATACAGCGCATGCAGAGAGCGATCACCGCGGTCGCCGACTGCCGCACCCCGACCATCGCCTCGGTGCATGGCTGGTGCATCGGCGGCGGGGTGGACCTGATCTCCGCCGTGGACATCCGTTATGCCAGCGCCGACGCCAAGTTCTCGGTGCGAGAAGTCAAGCTGGCCATCGTCGCGGACGTCGGCAGCCTGGCCCGGCTGCCGCTGATCTTGGGCGATGGCCACCTGCGGGAACTCGCGCTGACCGGCAAGGACATCGACGCTGCCCGCGCAGAGAAAATCGGTCTGGTCAACGATGTGTTCGCCGACGCCGACGCGACGTTGGCCGCCGCCCACGACACCGCCGCCGGGATCGCCGCCAACCCGCCGCTCACGGTGCGGGGCATCAAGGACGTGCTTGACCAGCAACGGATTTCGTCCGTGTCGGCGAGTCTGCGCTATGTCGCGGCCTGGAACGCCGCCTTTCTGCCGTCCAAGGACCTCACCGAGGGCATCTCGGCGACCTTCGCCAAACGCCCGCCGCAGTTCACCGGGGAATGATGTGACTCCAGACGGCAGGATCCGCATGCCGGATGACCTGGACGCCGTCACGGCCGTCGGCGAAGAGGATCACGCGACGGTCGATAAGGCCGCCGTCGACCGGATCTGGCAGGCCGCCCGGCACTGGTATCAGGCCGGCATGCATCCGGCGATCCAGTTGTGCCTGCGGCACAACGGGCGGGTTGTATTGAACCGCGCAATCGGGCACGGCTGGGGCAACGCCCCGACCGACCCGCCGGACGCCGAAAAGGTACCGGTGACCCCGGATACACCGTTCTGCGTGTACTCGTCGGCCAAGGCCATCACCGCCACCGTCGTGCACATGCTGGTGGAACGCGGCGTGTTCTCTCTCGACGACCGGGTCTGCGAGTATCTGCCCACCTACACCAGTTACGGCAAACACCGCACCACCATCCGGCACGTGCTGACCCACAGCGCGGGCGTGCCGTTTCCCACCGGGCCCACGCCGGATCTCAACCGCGCTGATGACAGCGAATACGCTCGCGAGCAATTGGGCAAGCTCAAGCCGCTGTACCCGCCGGGATTGCTGCACCTCTACCATGCGCTGACCTGGGGCCCGTTGATGCGCGAGATCGTCTCAGCTGCCACCGGCAAGAACATTCGCGACATTTTGGCCACTGAAATTCTTGACCCGCTTGGGTTTCGGTGGACCAACTTCGGTGTAGCGAAGCAAGATGTCCCGCTGGTCGCCCCGAGCCACGCCACCGGCAGACCACTCCCGGCGCCCATCGCCGCAGCTTTCCGGCGGGCTATCGGCGGAACGGTGCACGAGATGATCCCGATCACCAATAGCGAGTTCTTTCTCACCACCGTGGTCCCGTCGTCGAACACTGTCTCCAACGCCGCAGAGCTGTCGCGCTTCGCCGAGCTGCTGCGCCGAGGAGGCGAACTCGACGGCGTGCAAGTGCTGCAGCCCGAGACGGTCCGGGGTGCGGTGCGGCAATGCCGGCGGCTGCGTCCTGACTTCGCGGTGGGACTTGCGCCGCTTCGCTGGGGTACCGGCTTCATGCTGGGTTCGACGAGGTTCGGACCGTTCGGCCGCAATGCGCCGGCCGCGTTCGGCCACTTGGGTTTGACGAACATCGCCATCTGGGCCGATCCGGAACGCAGCCTGGCGGCGGGGCTGGTCAGCACCGGCAAGCCGGGCAGAGACCCGGAAGCCAAGCGCTACGGCGCGTTGTTGGACGCGATCACCGCCGTGCTCCCGCGAACCGGCGGATAGCGTCACGCATCTCGGCGGTTGGGATCCGAGCCGACGGGGAAACACTGGCGTTATGGCTACCTACCGAGTGCTCAACCCCCACGGCGAGGTCGTCGCCACCAAGGACATCGAAAGCGCCGACGACGCCCACGCGTGGTTCGTCGACCAGCAAGCCGACAACAGCGAACTGGGCTGGCGCATGGAGGTCGAAGCCGAGGGCGACTGGCGGTTCTTCGACGACAGCGAGGGCGACCGGGCCTAGTTTGTCGGTGTGATCGGTGGGCACCCTAGTGGGCATGGATGCCGACCGTTTCCGTCAGCTGCTGACTACCGAGGGCCCCTTCGCATCGGTGTACTTCGAAGACACCCACGACACTGAAGACGCCGAGACCCAGCTCGACCTGAAGTGGCGTGGGATCCGCGAGGAACTCCTCGACCATGGCGCCGGGGAGACCGTTGTCGCCTACATCGAGGACGCGGTGAAAAACCTGCGGGCGCCGGTCGGCCGCAGCGGCCGCGCAATTGTCGCCGGCGCGGACGGCGTCGCGATCAACGAGCACCTGCTACGTCCCGCCGCCACCGCCGTCGTGCGGGTGTCCGAACTGCCCTACCTGGTGCCGATGGTCGAGCACGCGATGGACTTTCCGACCTACGTGCTGGCGTCGGTCGACCACACCGGCGCCGACATCACCCTGCACCGCAACGGCAACCTCGGCTCGGAGACCGTCGACGGTGGCGGTCACCCAGTGCATAAAGCCGCCGGGGCGGAATCGTCGGGATACGACCAGCCCCAGCGTCGTGCGGAAGAAGCCGCCCGAAAGAACACCCGGGCAGCAGCTGACCGCGTTACGGAGCTGGTCGACAAGACAGCGGCCGAGTTGGTTTTCGTCGTCGGCGAAGTGCGATCGCGATCGGATTTCCAGGCCGAGCTACCACAACATGTCGCTGGCCGTGCCATCGCACTGGAGGTCGGCGCGCGGCACAGCGGACACGACTTCGGCGAGGTCGAGCAGGCTATCGAGGCGAAGTTGATCGAGCGCCGCAATGCCGAGCTCGACGACATTGCCGCGACGTTCACCGCCGAGATCGGCCGGCAATCCGGGCTGGCGGCCGAAGGCCTCGGTCCGGTGTGTTCGGCTCTGCGGCAGGGCGCGGTCGAGACGTTGATCATCGGCGAGTTGAGAGACGCCACGGTGGTCGCCGACGCAGAGCTGACGACTATCGCCCCGACTCCTGAAGTGCTGTCTGAGCAAGGCGCAGCGCCGGCCAAGACGTTACGAGCCGACGAGGCGCTGCCCTTCGTCGCGGTGTCGATCGGGGCGGCGCTGGTGCGCACCGACGAACGGATCGCCCCCGCCGACGGTATCGGAGCCGTGCTGCGCTACGCGCCCACACTGCACTGATCAGTGCGGGCTGCTCGCCGAACGTGCAGTGGTTGCGAAAAATCCGCGAAAAATTCGCAACCAGTGCACGTTGGGCGCAGAGACAAAAAAGCGGTGGCGGAGGGATTTGAACCCCCGGACGGTGTTCGCCGTCTCTCGCTTTCAAGGCGAGTGCATTAGGCCGCTCTGCCACGCCACCGCCGTAAAGCGTAGCCCTGGCTAGAAGCGGCTGAGCTTCGCCGAGTGCTCGGACCGCTTCAGCGCGGCGCTGATCCGACGGCAGTTCTCCCCCACCGCGGCCATCTGCGCGCGCGACAGCTGGCTGAGGTAGAAGGTCCGCACGCTTTCGGCGTACGTCATCATCGCCTTGCGCACCACCGTCCGCCCGTCCTCGGTGATGCTGGCGACCACACCACGACGGTCGTCGAGGCTGGCGCCGCGCCGTACCAATCCTTGCGCTTCCAGACGACCGATTTGTCTCGTCAAACGGCTCGGCAGCGACGGTAGCGCCTCGGCGAGATCACCCATTCGGGCCGAGCCGTTCTTCGCGTTGTCGAGTAGTTCAAGCACGCGGACTTCGAACAGTGACAATTTATGTTGCTCGGTCAGGAGGCGATTCACCGTCGCGTACAACCGCAACCCGCAATCCAGGAAGTTCTGCCACGACTTCTGCTCAGCGATGTCGAGCCCCGGCATGTCTCCGGGCGTCCGGCCGGCGATAAGGCCTTCCATCACGTCATATTAATGCCGACGAGGCTTGCAAGGTTAGCTTGCGAACCGGTTACTTACGCTCAGAGTCGGCGGGCGTGACTGCGGGACGAACGGCGCGCCGCGACAGCTTGGAGACGGGGGCGAACAAGTGTCGGGTGCGGTCGGTGGCCTCGTTGAGATCGTGCAGGTGGGCCACCAGCAGATCTTGCAAAAGCAGATGACCTTGTTCAGCCCCGTCCGGTGTAACGACTTTCAGCGGGAGACCGCCCGACTCAGCGAACACATTCGCGGCATGCCGCAAGGTGTCGCGGGTCTCGACAATGCCGCCCGCCGGAGTAGGTGCGGGCTCAGCGCGCATCACGTCGGCCACGAAGAAAGTCTCCAGCGGGTCGGTGGTGTAGTCGCGGGTGAGATGCAGTCCACGCCGGGCGATTTTCTCGGTGAGTATCGACCGGTCAAGCAGCAATACCGATGCGGCATAGGCCGTAATCGAGGCGATCGTGAGGGGGAACATCGCCGCCCAGGCGTGAGTCAGTTCCAGCGTGAACACAATTCCGGTCAACGGCGAACGCATCACGCCACCGACCACGGCGGCCAATCCCAGGATTGCCCAGAATCCCGGAAATACAGTGGGAAACCATTGCCCGACAAGCGCTCCGAGTGCACCGCCGATCATGAACACCGGGGCCAGCACGCCACCCGAGGTGCCCGAACCCAACGACAACGACCAGATCGCGGTCTTGACGATCAGAATGCCCACGATCAGCGAGAGGGTGGCCTGGCCGGTGAGCAGCGCCCCGATCACGTCGTAACCCACGCCGAGGGCCCTCGGCTCGATCAGCCCGCCCAAACCAATCACGCCTCCGCCAATAGCCGGCCACCACATCCAGTGAATCGGCAACCGCGAGAACATATCTTCGGCCAGATACACCAACCGGGTGGCGGCGATGGCAACGGTGGCGCCGCAGACACCGATGACCAGCGCCAAAACATCGATGAACCAGTGAATCCCGCGAATTGATGCCACGACAGGAAACACCGGCGCAGTCCCGAGGATGAACTGGCGCACCACCGTCGCCACCGCTACCGCGGCACTCACCGGGACCAAGCTGCGCGGCCGCCATTCGAACAACAGCAACTCGACCGCCAGAAGAATGGACGCCAGTGGAGAATTGAAGGTGGCCGCCATGCCGCCGGCTGCGCCGGCTACCAGCAGGGTCTTTCGTTCGTCGGCAGTCAGATGCAAGTACTGCGCGAGGATAGAACCGAGCGCTCCGCCAGTCATGATGATCGGCCCCTCAGCGCCGAACGGGCCACCGGTTCCGATACTGATTGCCGATGAAACAGGCTTGAGCAACGCAACATTCGGGTCCACCCGGCTGCCCCGGGTGAGTATCGCCTCAATCGCTTCGGGCATACCGTGACCACGGATCTTCTCCGAACCGAACCGGGCCATGACACCGACCACCACACCGCCACCAATTGGAGCGCCCAAAACCAGCCACCATGGATGGTGCTGCGCCCCTGGTGCCACCAGGTCGACCGCCCAACGCTGGTAGAAGACGAGGTTCGTGACCAGCCCGATTAGCCGCAACAGACACCACGCAGCGGCCGCCGACAGCGCACCGATGGGAAGCGCCAACCCCGTCGTCAGCAACATCCGCCGATCGACGGTGAAGTCCGCGAGGCGCGCGCTCATGACAAAACCTCGTCACCGATGCCGTCGATGACGCACGCCAACCCGCGAGCGGTGGCTGACACGGTCTGGCCATCGACCTCGGTCAGTACCGCACGCAGCACTCGTTCCCGGCTGGCTGTGACGCGTCGCACCGTCGCAACACCCTTAGCCGTCAGTGCCAGGTCGATCGCCGACGCATTGGCGGGGCTGATGTTGCGCGACACCAGGGGCAACATCGCCGGGCGCGCAATCAACCTCGTCACCGAGGAGACGCTGACATGCAGGCGGGCGGCTACTGCCGAGCAGGAGGCGACCTGCAGATCAGACACGGTGAACAGCAGGCGCATCTGAGCAAGAGTGAGCCCTACCGATTCCGCGCTGCGCTCGGCAAGCGCGGCAAAAACCCGGACGGCGCGTACGTACAGGGCCAGGTCCGCATTGTCAGCGAGGTGGTCGACCACGCCAAGAGTATTGCACTATGCAAAACATCTCGGCGCGCTAGTTGCGGTACTGCCTTACCAGGTCCGAATATTCGTCGAGCAGCCGCAGTGACTCATCGCGCGGGCGGGTCGGCAGAAACAGCGCCACTCGGCCATATCCCAGCTCTTCGGCAGCGCGCCAGTAGTCGAGGTCGACGGGCGTACCGAACATCGCCAGCGGCACGTCATGGCCGGCGGCGTCGCGTAGCTGGTCTACGCGTTTGGCGAGCTGGGATGGTGGCAGCGAATTAGAGATCCAGCCCGCGTCATGCCGGACCACCCGCTTGACTGTGGCATCAGAGTTGCCGCCGACGAAGATCGGCGGGTGGGGTTGCTGCACCGGCTTGGGGCGGCTGTAGGCCGGCGGGAAATCTACGTACTTGCCGTGGAATTCGGCAGGTTCGGTGGTCCACAGCGCTTTGATGGCCTCGATGCGTTCGTCGAGCAGCGCACCGCGTGTCTTCGGGTCGGTGCCGTGGTCGCGCAGTTCCTCGATATTCCAGCCGGCGCCCACGCCGAAGACGAACCGGCCGCCCGATATCAGGTCGATGCTCGCCGCTTCCTTGGCGGTGATAATCGGGTCGCGCTGAATGAGCAACGCGATGCCGGTGACGAGTTCGATCTTGGACGTCACGGCTGCCGCCGCAGCCAGCGTCACGAACGGGTCCAGAGTGCGGTAGTAGATCTGCGGCAGCTCACCACCGCCTGGATAGGGCGACTCGCGGCTTGCCGGGATGTGGGTGTGCTCGGCGAGCACCAGTGACTCGAATCCGCGTTCTTCGACCGCGCGCGCCAGCGATACCGTGTCGATGCTGTCGTCGTTGACGAACGTGGCGATTCCAATTTTCATCGGACTGCCTTTCCTCGGCTTTCGTGAGCAAGCGGCCCCGTGACCCGGTTATTCCCCACCGGGGTGCGCTGCGGCAGCAAGGTGGTCAATAAGGGGGACTTACCCCGACGTAGCGTGTCCATATGCACGCGATCGTCGCCGAATCTGCCGATCAACTCCGCTGGCAAGAGGTCCCAGATGTACTGCCCGACCGCGGCGAGGTCCTGATCGAAGTCAGTGCCGCCGGTGTCAATCGCGCTGACGTATTGCAGGCCGCGGGACACTACCCACCACCCCCGGGCGCCAGTGAGATCCTCGGCATGGAGGTCGCCGGCGTCGTCACCGCGGTCGGCGACGACGTCGCGGGATGGTCGGTCGGGCAACCGGCCTGTGCTTTGTTGAGCGGCGGCGGCTACGCCGAGTACGTCGCCGTCCCCGTCGGGCAAGTCATGCCGGTCCCCGACGGTGTCGATCTTCAGGACGCCGCTGGTCTACCGGAAGTGTCGTGCACGGTGTGGTCAAACCTGGTGTTGACAGCGCACTTGCGCAGCGGCCAAGTCGTGCTGATTCACGGTGGCGCCAGCGGAGTGGGCAGTCACGCGGTCCAGATCGCCCGGGCGGCGGGCGCGCGAGTGGCGGTCACCGCGGGATCGGCGAGCAAGCTGCAGTTCTGCCGCGAGCTCGGCGCCGACATCGCCATCTCCTACCGTGACGAGGACTTCGTGGCGCGTCTTCGCGAGGCAACCGACGGTGCGGGCGCCGACGTGATCCTCGACATCATCGGCGCCGCCTACCTAGACCGCAATATCGATGCGCTGGCCAGCGACGGTCAACTGATCGTCATCGGTATGCAAGGCGGGGTGAAAGGCGAACTCAATCTCGGCAAGCTGCTGAGCAAACGTGCCCGCGTGATCGCAACCGCGCTGCGGGGCCGACCCACCAGCGGGCCGCACAGCAAAAGCGTCATCGTCGAAGCGGTGGTGCAATCGGTGTGGCCTATGTTCGCCGACGGTCGGGTCCGCCCGGTTATCGGCGAACGCCTACCGATCACCAAGGCCGCAGAAGCGCATCGCCTTCTGACCGGGGGGCATGTGACCGGGAAAGTCGTGCTGACGGTCGAGTAAAAGTCGACCGAGCGTCAAGCCAGCGTGACGGTGGCACGTGACCGTCACTCCCGCGTGACGTTCGGGACAGCGATCCGAGTCAGCCCAGCGACGCAAGCGCGCGCAGCAACTGGTCGACCTCGCCCGTCGTCGAGTAGTGCGCGAGCCCTACCGTGACCGCGCCGCCGATGTCGTTGACCCCTATCGCGTCGAGCACGCGTGAGCTGGCGTTGGCGATCGCCAGGATCCCGTTGTCGGCCAACCGCTGCACCACACGATCGGCCGGCACGTCGTTGACCGCGAAACTCACCACCGGTATGTGCACCTCAGGCCGGCCGATCACCATCACCAACGGCAACGACCGCAGCGACACCATCAGGTAGTCGAAGATCCGGTCTAGATACGAGGCAGCTGATTCCATCGAGCCGAGCAGGCGTTCTCGTCGGCTACCGCGAGCTGACTCATCCAGTGCGGCAAGGTATTCGATGCTGGCGACCACGCCCGCCAGTAGCCCGAACTGGTGCACCCCCAGCTCCAGGCGCGCTGGGCCGGTGGCGTAGGGGTTGGTCGACACCGAGCCGAACGAGTCGATGAGGGCCGGGTCTCGAAATACCAGCGCCCCGATCGGCGGACCACCCCAGCTGACCGCGTTCACCGCAACCACGTCGGCCTCGACTTCGTCGATATCGATCAGTCGATAGGGCGCGGCTGCCGAATGGTCGACGACGACCAATCCGCCGACGTCGTGAATAAGCTTGGTCACTCCCCGCAGGTCGGAGACCGTGCCGAGAGTGGCCGACGCCGAGGCCACGGCGACCAGCCGTGTCGGCTTGCCGATAAGACTTTCCCACTGCCAGGTCGGCAGCTCACCAGTCTCGATGTCGACCTCGGCCCATTTCACCTTGGCGCCGAACCGGTTCGCGGCACGCAACCACGGAGCGATGTTCGCCTCGTCGTCGATGCGGCTGACAACTACTTCGTAACCCAACCCGGCCCGCGACGACGACACATCAGCCAGCGACGACAGCAGCACAGCGCGATCAGCGCCCAACACCACGCCGCGCGGATCGGCGTTGACCAGGTCGGCTACCGCCAGACGCGCCGCCTCCAAAACAGCTGCGCTGCGCCGCGCTGACGGATGCGGACCGGCGGCGCTGGCAACTGAACCCCGGAAGGCGGTCGAAACGGTCGTCGCGACCGATTCCGGTATCAGCATCCCCGCGGGCGCGTCCAAATGCACCCACCCGTCCCCCAGCGACGGGTGTAGTCCACGCACCCGGGCGACGTCGTAAGCCATGCCAGCCACCTTAGAGTTCCCGCCAGTTTGCGACTCGTGACGGTAGCGCGGGCGCCCAGATACGTGCCCGACGTCCCGAGCTAGGGCACCCGGCCAGCCATACTAGTGCAGTGGGGCTGGGGTGCGGAATCGTGATGGCGTTGCTGTTACTGATTCTTCCCGGTGCCATCGTCGCTCGCACCGCGCAGCTAACTTGGCCGATCACAGTGGCAGTTGCCCCGGCCCTGACCTACGGGGTGATCGCGCTGGCCGTCATCCCGTTCGGTGCGCTCGGAATCCCTTGGAACGCTTGGACCGCGCTGGCCAGCCTTGCGGTGATCGTGGTGTTGGTGGCGGTGTTGTCGCTGGTGCTGGCCCGCTACCGAGACACCGCGGGCGAATCACGGGCGGTCGCGAAATGGCCGGCGGTAACGGTAGCCGCCGGAGTCATGCTGGGCGTCCTGCTGATCGGGTTTGCGGCCGTGCGCGGCATACCGCACTGGCAATCCATCCCCAGCACCTGGGATGCGGTCTGGCACGCCAACACCGTGCGGTTCATCCTTGACACCGGCCAGGCGTCGTCCACCCACATGGGTGAGTTGCGCAACGTGGAGACGCACGCGCTGCTGTACTACCCCTCGACGTTTCACGCGCTGGTCGCGGTGTTTTGCCAGCTGACCGGCGCGGCACCGACAACCGGCTACACGCTCAGCTCGCTGGCAGCGGCGGTGTGGCTGTTCCCGGTGAGCGCCGCGGTGCTGACCTGGCGGCTGCTGCTACCCCACACGACGACCTGGCGCACCGCCGGAGCGTCGGCAGCGGCCGCCGCGCTCTCGGCGTCGTTCACCGCGGTGCCCTACGTCGAGTTCGACACTGCCGCCATGCCCAACCTGGCGGCATACGGAATCGCTGCGCCGACGTTTGTGCTGGTCACTTCCATCTTGCGGCATCGCGACCGCATCCCTGTCGCGGTACTCGCGCTGATTGGAGTCTTCTCGGTGCACATCACCGGCGGGGTCGTCGTCGTGCTGTTTCTGGCGGCGTGGTGGCTGCTGGACGCACTGCGGCGGCCGGTACGCGGCCGGCTGACCGACCTGGGAACCCTGGCGGCGGTCGTGGCGCCGACCGCGCTGATCCTGTTGCCGCAATTCATCAGCGTCAGGGACCAAGAAGACATCATCGCCGGGCATTCCTACCTCACGTACCTCAGCAAGAAGCGGGGTCTGTTCGACGCCGTGTTCCAGCACTCCCGGCATCTGAACGACTTTCCGGTGCAGTACGCCTTGATGGCTTTGACCGCCGCGGGCGCAGTGATTCTGCTGGCCAAAATGATCTGGTGGCCGCTGGCGGTCTGGCTACTGCTGGTGGTCGTGAACGTCGACGCCGGGAATCCGCTGGGCGGTCCGGTCGGCGCACTGGCCGGCGCGTTCGGCGAGTTCTTCTACAAAGACCCGCGCCGGCTGGCCGCGGCGACCACGCTGCTGCTGACACCGATGGCCGGCGTCGCGCTGCTGGCGATTGCCATGGTGTCGGTGGCGGCGGCACGCAGACTCGCCAACCGGCTCACGGACCGGGTGCCCGTACCGGTGTGGACCGTCACCACGGCCGTCCTGATAGTGGCGGTCAGCCTGGCCGGAGCATGGCACTACTTTCCGCGGCACCGGTTCCTCTTCGGCGACAAGTACGACTCGGTGATCATCAACCAGAAAGACCTGGACGCCATGGCGTACCTGGCGACGCTGCCCGGGGCGCGGCAGACCCTGATCGGCAATGGCAACACCGACGGGACCGCATGGATGTACGCGGTTGCCGATCTGCATCCGCTGTGGACGCATTACGACTACCCGATGCAGCAGGGGCCCGGCTATTACCGGTTCATCTTCTGGGCGTACGCCGACGACGCGGACACCGATCCGCGTGCCCGCGACGCCGTCCGGGTACTCAACATCCGCTACGTCCTGCTCAGCGCACCCATCGTGCGCGGGTTTGTCATCCCCGACGGACTAAGGTCGCTAGACAAATCGAAGTCATGGGCGAAGATCTACGACAACGGTGGAGCTGCCATTTACGAATGGCGCGGACAACACCCCGCCACGGGATCCGACAACAAGCGTTGACGGGCGGCCGTACCGGGCCGATCAACGGAGAGGGGCCGAAGTGACTATCGGCAACGACGACGACGGCATCGAGATCATCGGCGACATTGATGCCGCGCCGGGCGGGCGGCATGAGTCCGACTCCGATGATCGGTCACTGACCGACCTGGTCGAACAGCCGGCGAAGGTAATGCGGATCGGCACCATGATCAAGCAGCTGCTCGAAGAAGTGCGGGCGGCACCGCTGGACGAGGCCAGCCGCAACCGGTTGCGCGCCATCCACGCGACCAGCATCCGGGAGCTCGAAGAAGGACTGGCACCGGAACTGCGCGAAGAACTCGACCGACTCACGCTGCCGTTCGGCGAGGATGCCGCCCCATCGGACGCCGAACTGCGCATCGCACAGGCCCAGCTGGTCGGGTGGCTGGAAGGGCTCTTCCACGGCATACAGACCGCGTTGTTCGCCCAGCAGATGGCCGCCCGCGCCCAGCTGGAGCAGATGCGCCAGGGCGCGCTGCCGCCGGGGTTCAGCCGGCCCGGCGGACCCGGTCAGTCAGGCACCGGGCAATACCTTTAAGCAGATGTCGGGTCCGCACAGTGCTCACATAGAGACCCGCAACGCGTGGGTGGAGTTTCCCATCTTCGACGCAAAATCACGGTCGCTGAAGAAAACCTTCCTCGGCAAAGCCGGTGGCACGATCGGCCGTAACAACTCCAACGTGTTGGTCATCGAAGCGCTGCGGGACATCACCATGTCGCTGACGCTAGGCGACCGGGTCGGTCTGGTCGGGCACAACGGCGCCGGGAAGTCGACGCTGCTTCGACTGCTGTCCGGGATCTACGAGCCGACGCGAGGCTCGGCGACGGTCACCGGCCGGGTGGCGCCGGTGTTCGACCTGGGTGTCGGGATGGATCCGGAGATCTCCGGCTACGAGAACATCATCATCCGCGGACTGTTTCTGGGGCAGACGCGGCGGCAGATGTTGGCCAAGGTCGACGAGATCGCCGAGTTCACCGAGCTGGGTGACTACCTGGCGATGCCGCTGCGCACCTATTCCACCGGGATGCGGGTGCGACTGGCGATGGGGGTGGTGACCAGCATCGACCCGGAAATTCTGCTGCTCGACGAAGGCATCGGGGCGGTGGACGCCGACTTTCTGAAGAAGGCTCAGACGCGGCTGCAGCGTCTGGTAGAGCGCTCCGGAATCCTCGTTTTCGCCAGCCATTCCAACGAGTTCCTGGCCCGGCTGTGTAAGACCGCGATGTGGATCGACCACGGGACGATCAAACTCACCGGCGGCATCGAAGACGTCGTGCGCGCCTACGAGGGTGAGGAAGCCGCCCGCCACGTGCGTGACGTGCTCGCCGAGACCGGCGAACAGCTCACGGGACGGGCGCCGGCCGATGAATGACTCGGTGTACGCGGTGGTGGTCACACACCGGCGTCCCGACGAACTGGTGAAGTCGCTCGACGTGTTGACCACCCAGACCCGGCTGCCGGATCACCTGATCGTCGTCGACAACGACTTCAGTGGCGACGACGACCGGGTCCGGGACCTAGTGGCGGGCCAGCCGATTCCGACGACCTACCTGGGGTCACGCCGAAACCTCGGCGGCGGAGGCGGGTTCGCGCTGGGAATGTTGCAAGCGCTGTCGCAGGGTGCCGACTGGGTGTGGCTGGCCGATGACGACGGGCACCCGCAGGACAGCCGGGTGCTGGCGACCTTGCTCACCTGCGCCCGGCGGCACCAGCTGGCCGAGGTGTCGCCGATGGTGTGCAACGCGCAAGAACCGCAGCGGCTGGCATTTCCGCTGCGACGCGGCCTGGTGTGGCGCCGACAAGTCAGCGAACTGCCTACCGGCTCCGGTCAGGATTTGCTGCCCGGAATCGCATCGCTGTTCAACGGCGCGCTGTTTCGGGCATCGACGCTGGAGGCGATCGGGGTGCCCGACTTGCGGCTGTTCATCCGCGGCGACGAAGTGGAGATGCACCGGCGTCTGGTCCGGTCCGGTCTGCCGTTCGGGACCTGCCTGACCGCCTCATACCTGCATCCCTGCGGATCAGCGGAGTTCAAACCGATTCTGGGCGGCTGGATGCACACGCAATATCCGGAGGATCCGACCAAGCGGTACTTCACCTACCGCAACCGCGGTTACCTGCTGTCGCAACCCGGTCTGCGCCGGCTGCTGGCTCAGGAGTGGCTGCGGTTCGGCTGGTTTTTTCTGGTGTCGCGCCGCGACCCCAAGGGCCTTGCGGAGTGGATACGGTTGCGCCGTCTGGGCCGTCGCGAACGGTTCAGCAGACCGGGAGGACTTGCATGACGTTCCTCGACGCGGCGGTGCAGTCACGCACCCTCGCCCGCGCCCGCGGCGATCTGGTCGACGGCTTCCGTCGGCGCGAGCTGTGGCTGCACCTGGGCTGGCAGGACATCAAACAGCGGTATCGCCGCTCGGTGTTGGGACCGTTCTGGATCACCATCGCGACCGGGACGACCGCCGTGGCGATGGGTGGGTTGTACTCCAAGCTGTTCCATCTGCAGCTGTCGGTGCACCTGCCCTACGTCACGCTCGGCCTGATCATCTGGAACCTGATCAACGCCGCCATCCTCGAAGGCGCCGACGTGTTCGTCGCCAACGAGGGGCTGATCAAACAGCTGCCGACACCGCTGTCGGTGCATGTCTATCGGCTGGTGTGGCGGCAGATGATTCTTTTCGCACACAACATCGTCATCTACCTGGTGATCGCTTTCCTCTATCCCAAGCCGTGGTCCTGGGCCGACTTGGCCGTCATTCCCGCACTGGCGCTGATTGTGCTCAACTGCGTGTGGGTGTCGCTGTGCTTCGGCATCCTGGCGACCCGCTACCGCGATATCGGTCCGCTGCTGTTTTCCGTCGTGCAGTTGCTGTTCTTCATGACGCCGATCATCTGGAACGACGAGACACTGCGCCAGCAGGGAGCGGGACGCTGGGCACAGATCGTGGAACTCAACCCGCTGCTGCATTACCTCGACATCGTGCGGGCACCCCTGCTGGGCGCCCCTCAAGAGCTCCGGCACTGGCTGGTGGTGCTGACGCTGACCGCCGTCGGATGGATGCTCGCGGCGGTGGCGATGCGTCAGTATCGCGCCCGAGTGCCGTACTGGGTCTAGATCGTGAGCGACGCGTCGGTGGTCGGTTCTGTCGGGCCGTTGGTCGTGGCGACCCGCGGTGCGCGCGGCGCGGGCGAGGTTCTGCTGACCGTGCGCGGCGCCAAAGAGACGTACCTGGCCTGGTCCGCCGAACCGTTACCGAAGGGCACCAAGGTGCTGGTGATCGACGTTCGCGGATCCCGGACGGTCGTCGTCGAGCCGTGGACTGATTTCGATTACTGACCGCCAGTGTCGGCACACCGTGCGAGGATTTCAGCATGCTCGGTTACAAGGTTCCCGATCCCGACGAGGCGATGCTGATCTCGGGCGCGCGCACGAAAGCCGATGCACCCTTTCGCGTCGTGACCGGTCACGGTGCCTTCATCATGCCGTTTTTCCGGAAGGTGCGGTTCTTGACCCTGGCCATGTGTGAAGCCGAGGTCGCCGAAAAGTGCGTCACTCAGCAGGGCATCACGTTGAACGTGCGGTCGGTGATCGCGTTCAAGGTGGGCAACGACACCGAGAGCATCATCAGCGCAGCGCAGCGATTTCTGTCCGACCAGGATCAAATGTCGGTGCTCACCGGGCGGATCTTCGCCGGTCACCTCCGCTCGATCATCGGTTCGATGACTGTCGAGCAGATCATTAGGGAACGTCAGAAGCTCGCAACCGAGGTCCTCGACGGTTCGAAGGAGGAGATGGCCAGGATCGGCCTGACCGTCGACGCCCTGCAGATCCAATCGATCGACGACGACGGCCTCGGCTACATCACCGCCATGTCCGCGCCGCACAATGCGGCCATCCAGCAGCAGGCGCAGATCGCGCAGGCGCAGGCGAACCAGGCGGCTGCCGAAGCTGAGCAGGAGTCGCAGCGCAACCAAGCCGAGTTCGCCCGTCAGACGGCGATCGTGCAGGCTCAGTACAAGGCCGAAGTCGACAAGGCGCAGGCCCAAGCGGCACAGGCCGGGCCGCTGGCCGAGGCGCAGGCGCAGCGTGAGGTGTTGGCCATGCGCACCGAATTGGCTCAGCGAGCCGCGGAGCTGCGGCAGCAGGAGTTGGTCGCCGAGGTGGTCAAGCCCGCGGAGGCGGAAGCCGAACGCGTCCGCATCCTGGCGGTGGCCGACGCCGAGAAGATCAAGATCCAGGCCGAGGCGGCCGCATCCTACGACCGGGTCGCGCTGGACCAAACCCTCATCGACCAGCTACCCGAGATCGTCGAGAAGGCCGCACGCGGGCTTGCCGGTGCGAATCTGACCGTGCTCAACGGCAGCGAGGGGCTCGGCCAGTTGACCACGGGGTTGGTAGGGCAAGGTCTAGCCATTTTCGATGCGCTGCGGGACGGACACGGGGTGCATCGCACCGAGGACGACAACCAACGGGTTGCCGAAGCTCGGGTCTTGGACAACGGTTCGGACCAAGCCGAGTTACACGCCCCGAAGCGCAGCTGAGATCAGGCGCCGTGGTGGCGCCGAGCCGACCAGGCCCGACGAGCGTGGGGCCAGAACCGGTACCCGGCGAAATAGGTTGCACCCGCGGCGATCACGCCGACGGCCGCGTCGACGCTTTTGCGTCCGTCGGCACTCCAGTACACGTCCTCGAGGTCCAGCAGCAGCGCCAGCTCATCGACGACCAGCGCATTCGCCGCGCCGAACCCGACGGCCACGATGGGATGGCGCCGATGCCGGTCGGCTCCCCGAATGCCGATCGCACCGACCGCTGACAGCAACGCGATACCGATGTTGTAGTGGTGAAAATGTCGACTGCCCACAGTGATGCCGCCTTGACGAGGACCATGTCCGCCGTGAATCCAATGCGTCAGTGCGCGCAGCCCGGTGAACACCACGGTGAACGTCGCCCAGGAGATCACCGCGGACTGCTCGACCGCACTCAGGCTCACATTCCACTGCTGACGCAGACGTCGCCACCGGCTTGTCAGCGCTTTGTCACGCATTGCGGAAACCGTCATGTCAAAGCGTCCGCCATGGCGAGATGTCCTTCATAGCCGTAGGATTCGGCCGTCGTCCGGTATTGATCGAGCAATCCGCGATAGACGGCTTCGTCACCGTCTGCTCGCGCCAACAGGGTACTCAGCAGCAGTAAGACGGTCTCGCGCATCGCAGTGCCGCCGCCCTCGGCGGGAGTGGCCGCCAGCCGCGCGGCAGCCGCCTTGGCCTCCTGCACGGCATGCTCGTCAGCGCTTTCCAGCAGCGTCTCCACCAGCACTCGAGTGGCTGGACGACTCCACCCCGGCTGGCCCGCGATGAACAGGTCCTCGATGGCCGCGCGAATCAGCGGCAGCGCACCGTCGCGGTCGCCGCTCCTGGCTTGTTCGCGGGCGGCGTACAAGTTGGCGATCGGCAGCTCCGTCAGTGTGTAGAGCCCCTGTCGGCACATGTCTTTGACCTGCTCCAAAAGGGCGAGGCCGCGCCCACGGTCCGGGCCGTCGCTATGCACCAGCGCGAGACCGAGCGCCAACCGGACCCAGGCCAGCACGTAGTCGTCGCCGGTCTGCTCGATCACCCGCAGGGCTTCTTCGATCTCGTCCAGCGCGGCCCGGTCGGGCAGCAGCACACCGGTCGGAATGGCGCTGACGTACTTGTAGGCGATGACAATGGCGTGCGACAGCGGGTCGACGCCGCGGGCAGTTTCTGTCGCCTGATCGAAGTCTTGGCGCCACCCCGGATGTCCCAGGCCCCACCTGGCGAAACCACGCGTCGCGAAAGCCAGCGCCAACGGTGAGCCGATGAGCAGATTGCCTTTGGTGGCGTCGCCGTCGGCCAGCTCGATGACCCTCTCGGCCCATCGCAGCACGTCGCCCAGCTCGTCAGTTTCGACCTTCACCTGGATAGCCGCAAACGACAACCCGATCGTGAGTGCGGGATCACCGATCGATTCGACCAGCGCCATGTCTTCGGAGGCCACCTGAGACGCCTCACGCAGGTGCCCACAGTTCATGTGCTCGACCACCAGCCCGGCCATCCCGACAGCCAGTGCGGCCTTGTCGTCGGCGAGCACACACAGCTGACGGAGTTCCTCGAAGCGGGAGCCGGCGATGCACGCGTGCACCCGCCAGGCTGTTCCGCACAGCAGCGTCCGAGGAGCGATCTGCAGTTTGATGCGGTCCTGGTCATGGGCGGGCAACCCGTCCGCGACATGACTGGCCCGTTCCCAGCTGAGGCGCGCGGCGGCGATGTCGCGGTTCATCGACCAAGCGCCCGCCCGCAGGTGCCAGTTGTAGGCGTCCCGAAGTTCACCCGCAGCTTCCAGGTGTTCGGCAATCAATGCCGCATTGGCCTCGGCCGAAGTAGGGTCACGCTGCTCGAGCGCTGCGGCCAGGCGTCGGTGCAGTTCGGTGAGATTCGCCTTGAGCTGTGATTCGTAGGCCACCGTCCTGATCAGCGGGTGGGCGAACACGTACTCCTCGCGAGCAGTGAGAGTCATCAGCTCGATCAGTTCGGCACCGACCAGGTCGTCGAGCTTGGGACTGACTCCGATACTGGTCAAAAGGTCCGGGCTGAAGCGCAATCCGATGACGGCGGCTGCGCTGAGCGTCTGTTTGGCCGCTGGTGCAAGGCGATCGATGCGCGCGCCGATCGTTGCCTGCAGCGTCGGGGGCACGCTGATCTCGGCGGGGTTCTCGTCACAGACGTAGGCACCACTGACGCCCCGCAGCACAGCGCGCTCGGCGAGATCACGCACGATCTCGCGGGCGAAGAACGGGTTGCCGGCAGCGCTGGCCGCGATCCGGCCCGCCAGCGCGCGCACCGACGGGTGCGGTCCGAGCAAGTCGTCGATCAGCGCCGAAATCTCGGATTCATTCAACGGGGTGAGCGCGATTTTCTGGGCGCCGGTTATCTGCGCGAGCGCGCCGTGATATTCCGGACGGTAGGTGATCAGCACCAGAGCGGAGGCTTGCGGCGCCACCATGATGAAGTCGACCAGCATGGACTCACTGACTTCGTCGATCCAGTGCACGTCCTCGATGATGTAGACGGCCGGTTTGTCGCGAGCCAGTGAGGCGGAATTGACCAGTGCCTTCAACCGCCGGCGCCGGGCGTCGGGATCGATCTTGGGCAAGGCGACGTGCGGGTCGCGGATGCCGAGCAGGTCGTCGAGCAGCAGAAGGTCTTGCTCGTCGGCGTCGTGAACCCGCGAGCGGATCTGTTCACGCGCCGCCTCGTCATCAAGTTCGCTGATACGGAAGGCAGCGCGCATCAGATCGGTGACAACATGAAAGGGGACTTCGCTGGCGTGGGACTCGCAGAAACCCCAGAAGACCTCGACCCCGCGGTCATGGGCCATCGCCGCGGCCTCCCGCACCAGGCGGCTTTTGCCGACACCCGGTGAACCCACCACCTCCAACAAGCTCCCGTGGCCTTCCATGGCCTGCTCCAGAAGACCCTGCACGGCAGCGAGCTGCCAGTCTCGGCCCACCAATATGGTCTCGGTGCGGCCGACATCGGTGCGCGGCTGATTGACCGCCAGCAGACGAAGCGCAGCCACCTGCGCATCGGAGTGTTTGATGTGCACGAATTCCGTCGGACCGAGCTCCGTGGCGTCCTCGACCAACCTGGCGGTGGCTTCGGTGATCATCACCCCGCCGGGCGGAGCGACCGACTCCATGCGCTGCGCCATCCCGACGTGCCGGCCGACGGCGGTATAGGTCAACGGGAGCGATCCGATTCCGCCCGCGATCACTTGACCTGAGTCCAAGCCGACGCGCAGTCGCAGCGTGACACCGTCGCGGCTGGCCACTTCCTGAGCCAGGCGTTCCGCCTCCTCCTGAATGCCCAGAGCGGCTCGGCAGGCCCGCAATGCGTGATCTTCCAGCGCCACCGGTGCGCCGAAAAGCGCCATGATGCCGTCCCCGGTGAACTTGTCGAACATGCCGCCGTTGCGCTGCACCACCACCGCAGAGCGGTTGACCAGCTCGGTGACGACCTCGAGGTACCGCTCGGGTTCCAGCGCAGCGGCGAGGTCCATCGAACGCACCACGTCGGCAAACAGCACGGTCACCTGTTTGAATTCCGACGGCTCCCGCTGCTCGGCCTGCCGCGTCCCGCAGACGTGGCAGAAGCGGGCACCCGGGGGCAGGTCGGCGGCGCAAGCCGGGCATGACGCTGCAGCGCCCATAAGTCACTCCACGCTGGATGCCGGACTAGTTGACTGCCAAGGATAAGGCGTCAGGCAGGTCAGGTGACCTCGATTCGCTTGACGTCAGTAGCTGGCCACCGCAGCCGCGGCGGTGCGCTCGGCCAGAGCAGAGATGGTCATGGCCGGGTGGAACCCGAGTGAGGTGGGAACCACGGACCCGTCGGCGACGAACAGGCCGGGATATCCGTGCACCTCGCCGTGCACCGAAACGACGCCCTGAGACGCGTCAGCGGACAAACGGCAACCTCCCAATGGGTGGACGGTGAAGGTCCGGCGGAAGGCGTTCCAGATCACCACCGGCGCGAAACGTCCACCGTAGAAGTCGCAGATCTCTTCCATGGCGTGCTGAATTCGCTTGACCAGCGCGGCGTTCTCGGCGTGGTAATCCCACAAGACGTCCAGTCCACGGCCAGTGAGACACAATCGGCCGCCGGCGTTGTCGCGTCCGATGGCGAACAGGTTCGTCGATTCGCGCCACTCCAGCTTTCCCGGCGCGAGCAGGGTCAACGGTTTGGAAAGCGCGCTGTGCGCGAACAGCCACGGCAGCAGCCTCGGCAAGGCTCGCCACAGCAGAGGGGCGATCGGACGCAGGATGCGCGCCGACGGCTGGCCCATGGCGGCAAGGGCTTTCATCACCGGTTCGTTGAATGTGGGTGCGGCAAGGGTGAATTCGGGCGGGTGGTCGAAGAACCGCATGACCGACGTCACATCAGGTCCGAAGTGTGGCTCGAAATCGATCGCGGCCTTGTGGATGGATCCCAGGAAATCGCCGTTGGCGGAGAAGCCGTGGCCCAGCATGGGGCTCAACGCCGGCAACGAGCGCTGTTGATCACGGCTGCGCAGCAATAGCTCGTTGGTGCCCAGCGTTCCGGCGGCGAGCACCACGCGCCGGCCTACCGTCACCTCCTCGACGCCGGTAACCAGGTCCCGGTGAATCACCTGGTAGCCGCCGGCGACCTGACGCAGTCCGACGACCAAACGTCCGGGCCGGACTGTCGCGCCGTGAGTTTCGGCCTCGGCCAGATAGGTCCGGTCCACCGTGCGTTTGGCGCCAACGCGGCAACCGAATTCACACTCGGCCACGAATCGGCAGGCATCCGGTGGGGGTGTGCCCGCCGACGGATGACTCGGCCAGTGCACCGCCTGGTCGGGGTCGAACACTTCCCGGCCGAGATGATCGGCGGCACCGTGGAAGACCTCTCGTTTCGGCAGCGCCAGCGACGCAGGGAGCGGCGCGACTTTCAGCATGTCGGCCACACAGTCGTAGTACGGGTCGAGGTTCGCGCGGTCGGTGCCGTCAGGCCAGCGGGGGTCGTCGAAAATCAGCGGGTCCGGCCGAACGTGAATGTTGGCGTAGATCAACGAGCCGCCGCCCACGCCGGCGGCCACCACGCACCCGAGAGCGGAAAAGAAGCGCACGTCGTAGAGACCGGTGGCCTGTCCCGACCGCTTTCGCCGCCAAAGCAAAGCGTCGATGTTGGTGATGTCGCGGGGGAAATCGGCTGCGTGGTAACGGTGACCGCGTTCCAGCACCACAACCGTGCGACCGGCCTGCGCCAGTCGGCAGGCGGCGATCGACCCGCCGAAGCCGGATCCGACGACGACCGCGTCGACCTTCTGGGAGCTGCCGGTCACAGTGTCGCCGTGGGCTGCAGACCTTGCACGATGAGCGGGTAGACGTCGGTGGCCGCCTGGGCACCGAAAATGCAGTCGATATGTCCGTATCCCGGTATGACGTGACGGCGGTACCACTCGGGTCCGTTCGTTTTCGCCAGCGCGGCGACGGTTTTCGCGGTGCTTTCGGGCAGGAAGCAGGCGTTCTCCGCTCCATGAATGATGGTCAGCGGCAACGCAAGCCGATCGAGGTGCGGCAGGTAGCGGTCCGAGCCGTCGGCGCCGACCACCGTGCCGTGCCGGACCATCGCCGCCAGATGCTGAAAGGCGGTGATGCTGGCAACCCCGAACATCTCGGCGAGCGCGGCATCGTGAGTCACCGAGTTCAGTTGGTCATGGTTGTACAACAACGCGTACAGGAATGAAATGCGGTGGCACACCCCGCTATCGCACTTCTCCTCATGCCGCATCGGCCAGAACTCGAGTCCCTGATCGAAAGCTCGCTCCAACCATCGCTCTTTGCTGTGGGCCTCAGCCGACAAGGTATGCAGCCCGAAGCGATTCAGCACATCGGGGACATGCAGGCCGGACTTGATGCTGGTAAGCGACGGGACGACCATATGGGTCGCCACTTGGGAGCACACCGCAGCCCGAACACCTTGCAGTCCGGCCAGCATCGCGCAGATGAAAGTGGTCGACCCGAAACAGTGGGCCACCACTTGGATACTGGCAGCCCCGGTGACCTGGCGGACCTTCTCCACGGCCGCCGGGTAGTCGTGTTCGGCGATATCGTCAGCTGAATACTGGGTTCGCGAGGCGGGCAACGCGATGCTGGCCCGCAGGTCCGCCAGCCACACGTCGTAGCCGTTGGCGCACAGGTACTCGACCAGGTTGGTGCCGATGGTGTCGATGGTGAAGATGAGACTGGACACCCCGAGTCCGTGCGCCAACATCACCGGACCTTTGGTGCCGCCCCGGTATCGGGTGAGCAGCAGCTCCACACCATCATCGGTGGTGAACGGGTACAACTCGGGCGCAGGTGCACGTAACGGGCGTTTCTTGCGGGGCGCTGCGTCGTCATCCACCAGGCGCACTCGACGAGTCGCCACCGGGCCGTAGACACCGAACAACTCGGAGGCGAACGCGGTGCCAAACCGTGCCTGGGCGTCGAGTTGCTCCCGGATGCTTGACGTTCCGGTGGCGCGCATGGAGCGCAACTGTTGCGCGAAGTCCACCGGTTTGATGGTGAGTACGCCTCGAGCCACCACCGCGCCGGAATCGTCGTCACCTTCGTGGATCTCGGTGAACAGCGTTGTGGTGGCCGACCAGAGATCTCGCAGCCTGTCCTGGCCCATGTTCTTGTGGCCGGACAAGAAAAAGTTTCGCCCGTCGATCGTTCGCAGCCGGGTGCGGTATTGCATGTGAACTAGGCCGGCGTCATCGGGGTCGCGGATGAACAGGTTGAAGGTTCCGCCGCAGGTTGGCATCGGTTCAGCTGACAGTGCGGGCGCTGTCACAGTTCCGGCCATGCGTGCCAGATGATCGGGGTCGCGAAGGAACCCATCCAAGTCGTCGGTGGTGATGGTCAGTACGAAAGAAACCGCATGGTTCGCCGTCCTGCCGGCTTCGGCGGCTCGGCGGTAGTCGGCGGGAATGACAGCTCCGGACGCCGCCCAGCCCGCCATGCGCTCGGTGAACCGGATGCCAACGGTTTTCGGCTGCTGCGGAATTTCTGGTGTCGGGCTGTCGTAGTCGACGGTCCAGCCCCGGTCTTCGGCCAAGATGGCCGCGGTCCGCTCGGCGAGCGCCGAAATAGTCAGCAAGGGGTTGACGCCCAGCGAACAGGGGATGACGGCGCCGTCCGACACGTACAAGGATTCGTGCACGTCGGTGCCCGAAATACCCTTGAACACCTGGCCTTTGTGGTTGACCACCGCCGTGCTTGCGTCGGCGCCCATCGGGCAGCCACCGAGCGGATGCACCGTGATCAACCGGTTGCCAAGGTGCCTGCTCCACAGCGGGTCCTTCACATAGGTGCCGTGATGCGCCTTGGTAGCACGCAGCAAGTTGTCGGAGATCGAGGTGAAGATCGGCTTGTCACCGACGCCCGGCCATTGCACCTCGAGCCGGTCGTCGGCGTCGAGCTCCAGGCGCCCGTCGGAGCCATCGTGCGCCATCACCAGATAGGTCAACGTATTGCGCAAAGCGCCGACATGTGGGCCTCCGACCAGAGTCTCGAGTTCCCGCAGATGCTCGGCTATTTCATCGCCGACACCGGGCTGGGTGTCCACTCCGATCGCTGCGCCTGACAAGCCGAACAGCACCGGCAGATAGGCCGCGAGCCCGCCGGGTATCGCCCCTTCTTCGATGACCATGCCCTGGTCGAGTTCGCCGTCACGCAGGTCGATGATGCCGGCGATGCACGGACCAACCGCTGCTGCCTCATTGGGGTGGTGACTGCCCCATCCCATGCCGTTGATGTGCCTGTCACCGTTGTAGGAGAACGCCAGTACGTCGCCGTTGCCACTGAACCGGGTACCGACGGTGTCCGGAAGCGAGACGTCGTTTCGGCTGCGCAGCAGAATCTCGGTCGACCCCAGTGTGCCGGCCGACAGCACGACCACGTCGGCGGTGATCGTGACCATAGGCGCGTGAAACAGCTCTTGGCCGGTGTGCAGCAGCTCGCAATGGAGATGCCAGCGGCCCTGCACGCGGCTGAGGTGATGCACCGAAACCTCGGTGAAGATCTTTGCGCCGTGGCCAACAGCGTCCGGCAGATAGTTCATCAAGACGGTGTTCTTCGAGCCGACATTGCAGCCCGCCACGCAGTCACCGCAGAAGTTGCAGCCCGGCTGATGTATTCCGGCAGCGTTGGCCTGCTCGTCGAAGGTCACGTTGATCGGCGGGTGAGAGAAACGCGACCCGGGCAGTTCGCGGGCCGACGCTTCCAGTGCTGAAACCTTGGCGAGCGCTATGCCGCGATCGGGAAGCCGCTGTGGCGCAAGCATGGCCTCGGCTCGGACGTAGCACCTTTCCAACCGGAACGCATCTGCTACCAGCTCAGCCGGCCAGCAGGAACGCTGGAACACCCGCGGGTCGGCCCGCAACGCCACGTTGGCATTGATCAGTGAAGTTCCGCCCAGTCCACACCCGACGAAGACGTTCATGTCGCCGAGGGCGTGCATGTCGTACAGCGCGGTGCGGCTTCCGACGTGCCCGGAGCCGTGATGCAGCTGCGCTTCTGCGGTGGCCTCGGGCAGGGTGTCGGGAAATTCACCCGGGTGCAGCTCGCGCCCACGCTCTAATATCCAGACCTGTCTTTTCGCGCGCGCCAGTCGGGAGGCGGTGATCGCACCGCCGTAGCCAGAGCCGATCACAGCAACTTCGACGTGCCCAGACAACTGGTCGACAGGGGACGACAGGCGCGGCAACGGCCGGCCTGGCCGTACGGAACCGAAGGAGTCAACCGGGCGGGACATGCCAACCCTCTTTCACCGTCTGCCGCGAAGGACTCACAACATGGTGATGTTTTCACACTGCGCGGCTGAGCAGTTACGTATCGGACTACTCGAACCGAGCGGATCCGGGCTTCGGGCTCCGGGACGCCCTAGGTATGTGAGAGATTCAACAGCGGTTGATACTCGTCTCCAGTCGCTTTCGACGCAGCACAGTCGTGCCCAAGCGATTCCTACGGATTTCCGGTCAAGGAGGGTAATCAGGTGCACAAGTTCAGCCCGTCGATCGACTGGGGTAATGAGCTGGGCGCGTCGGTGTTGTGGATACTCAGCGCCTGGACGATCAGTGCTGGATGTGTGTTGTTGCTGGCGTTCCTGCTTGTTCGCTACACCGCATGGGCGCAACGATTCTGGCGCGTCACCGGCGATTACTTCACCGGTACGGCAAGCGTGTCCCGATGGGGGATGCTGGCCGTTCTGCTGCTGTCGGTGATCGTCGGTGTGCGCCTCGAGGTCCTGCTGAGCTACTTCAACAACGACCTCTACTCGGCTCTGCAGGTAGCTGTCCAGGGCATTGGTGCACGGAACCCGGCGCAACGCGGCTCCGGTGAGCACGGCTTCTATTTCGCACTCGGGATCTTCTTCGTGTTGGCCACGCTTTACATCGCGCGGACCGTCGTCGACACCTACCTGAGCCAGCGCTTCATCATCCGCTGGCGGATGTGGTTGACCGACCGAATCAGCGACGACTGGCTGACCGGCTACGCCTACTACCGTGGCCGGTTCACCGAACCCAGCATCGACAACCCGGACCAACGCATTCAACAGGACATCGACATCTTCACCACCGGCGTGGGCACCGGCCCGAACATCCCGACTTACTTCACCCAAAACATCTTGTTGTTCGGGGCGGTGGATGCGCTGGTGTCGGTCGCGTCGTTCACCACCATCTTGTGGAAGCTTTCCGGTTCGTTGACGCTGTTCGGGTATCAGCTGCACCGGGCGCTGTTCTGGATTGTCATCGCTTACGTGCTGATCGCCACGGCGGTGGCGTTTTGGATCGGCCATCCGCTGATCCGGCTGAGTTTCCGCAACGAGCAGACCAACGCAGCGTTTCGCTACGCCCTGGTGCGGTTGCGCGACGCCGCCGAGGCGGTCGGCTTCTACCGCGGCGAAGACGCGGAACGAAAGCAGCTGGGCACGAGGTTTTCTGCGATCATCGCCAACTACTGGCGCTACGTTCGGCACACGCTCGGGTTACGCAGCTGGAACCTGTCGGTCAGCCAGGGCATCGTTCCGCTGCCCTTCCTGGTTCAGGCGCCGCGACTGTTCGCCGGTGCTATCAACTTGGGCGATGTCACGCAGTCGGCCACCGCCTTCGGGAAGATAGAGATCGGCCTGTCGTTCTTCCGCAACAGTTACAGCCAGTTCGCCAGCTTCAACGCCGCAATCATCCGTCTGCACGGCCTCGTCGAGGCCAATGACCGCGCTCGCCAGTTACCGTCGCTGAGAACCGAGCCGAGCCGCGACGACGCCGTAGAGCTTGCGCAAGTGGAAGTACGCACACCTGACGGCGAACGGTTGATCGATCCCCTCGATCTTCGGTTGCAGGCCGGGGAGTCGATGCTGATCACCGGTTCGTCGGGCACCGGCAAGACCACCTTGCTGCGCAGCCTCGCGGAGCTGTGGCCCGCAGCCAGCGGCGCGTGGTCGCGACCGGGCGGACACAACGAGACGATGTTCGTCTCCCAGCTGCCGTATATGCCGCTGGGTGATCTGCGGGCGGTGGTGGCTTATCCCGCCGCTGCCGGCGCCGTTGACGATGACCGGCTCCGCGAGGTGCTCACCGAGGTCTTTCTGCCGCACCTGTGCGACCGGCTCGACGAGACACCGGACTGGGCCAAAGTGCTTTCGGCGGGCGAACAGCAGCGCATCGCGTTCGCCCGTGTGCTGCTGACCAAACCCAAGGCGGTGTTCCTCGACGAAGCGACCTCCGCAATGGACGAGGGGTTACAGTTCGCCCTGTATCAGCTGATGCGCAACCAATTGCCGCGCACAATAGTGGTCAGCGTCGGTCATCGCGGCTCGCTGGAGCAGCATCATCAGAACTACTTGCGGCTGCTCGGCGAAGGTGTTTGGAGGGTCGGGCGATTCGCCGCGGCAGCGAACTGATCCGCTACGCTCCACGGGTTCAGACGTTCGGCGGACAAGCTGGCGATACCGCTGCGTCAAGGCACCGCATCCGGGGCGACTGGGCGGTCACGAGGAGTCGCCGTTAGTCAGCCGGCGGCCAAACGGACCGGATCGCCTTTCCAGGTGAAGCTATTTATGAACTCACCCATTCGCTCCGCGAGGCCGAGGCTGGTACCCGAGGGATGGTCCGTCACGCCGGGCCCGCCGGGATCGTCCTTGGTGGCCGGCTGGAATGCAACGTAGGGCCCGTTGGCGGTGGCGACGAGCGCGTAATCGTTTTTCACCGCGACGATCACGATGACCCGCTGCTTGGTGTAGCTGCTGGTCGGCGCCTGCGGGGTGTAGTCGTCCACCTCGCCATAGCCGGGCTGATAGCCCACCATCGCCTGGTTGATCTGGTAGCTGAATTGCGCCCCGGGGTAATTCTGCTGGATCAAGTTGGTGGCGATGTCACGCGCCGACTGGTTGTTGGCGGGCTGACCGAAATATGTGACGTGCCCGTCCATGTCGCCGAACTGCACGTCCACCCCGTTGGGCTGCAGGGTGTCCGTCACGGTGACCGGGCCGGTGGTGACGTTCTTCGGGTACTGGACGGTGAAGGCGCCGTCTGCGGGACTGAACAGCGGGAAGGTCGACACCGGCGGTCCCGGCGCCGCGGTGGGCGGTGCGGCACCGGGCGCGCTGGGTTGGCCCCTCGGTTGCTGCCCGCTCGGTGGTGCGGACCCGGGTTCATGGGGCGGCCGGCTCGGCGGTTGCCCACAGTTGGGCGGGCATTTGTATTGCGGCGCAGGCGGTGTCAGCGCCCATGCCACCGCGCTGACCACCGCCGCGACTGCCACCAATGCGACGCTGAGGATCACAAGGATGCGGCGGTGCGATGTGTGCCGTATCGGTGGGGCGGTGTACGACTGCGACGGCACCGCATAGCCCGGCCACGCCGGATAAGCGGGGTACGGAGGGTAAGGAGGGTAGGCGGGAGGTCGAGGCGGTGCCGTCATGGTGACTCCGGGGGCTGGTCGACGGGTTGTGGCGGGGTGACGCGGCGCGCGTCGCGGGAGGATCGCGACGAGGCGCGGGTGGCGGATCCGCAGCTGGGGCAGAACGCCATGTCGGGCACCACGTGGTGGCACTCCGGGCACAAAATCGGCGGGCCCTGCAGCAGGTCATGGGCTTCGTGCAGCAACGACAGATGAACTGCCACGCGTAGCGCCAAGATGGCGCCGGCCGCGACCAGCAGTTGCAAAACCAACAACACCCAGGGGGCCAGCGGTGCGGTGTCGAGCAATCCCAGCACCGCATAGATGACCAGCACCGCCGCGACCGCCGGCAGCACCGCCGTCAAGGCGCCCGCCCGGCGACTGCCGTCTCCTCGGCGGGTCAACCACAGCGCTGCACCGACCATGCCGCCAGCCACAGCGGCGGTCAGCGGGCTGGCCACTCCCCGGATCCCTGCTTCGATCACCAGCGCACTGACTTCACCCTTACGGGCCCGCACGCCGTTACTCAACTGCGGAACCAGGCGGGTCAGCGTCGCCGCCGCGATATAGGCCATCGCACCCAGCGAGCCGATCAAAAAGCCGTCCAGCGATTCGCGCACCGGCGGACGCAACAACCGCACCACCACGGCCGGCAGCTGCATCAGCAGCGCTCCGCCCAGCGAGACACCCAACCCGTCACGCCACACCCGGGTGGCGTTCACCGCCGGGCCTACTCCGACGGCCACCGAAAACGACTGAGCCACCATCGGTCCGGTCAGCAACGCCCACCCCACACCGAGCGCGGCACCCAGCACTACCGTCAGCGCCAGCAACCGCACCGGCAGATCGTCGTAGACGTCGCACTCCTGCAGGTACAGCTGAAACAGCAGCGGAATGCCCAGCGCGCACACCGCAATCAGGGGCGCCTGCCAACGCAACAGCGCCAGCACCAGCAACAGCAACAGCAACACGGTCAGTCCCACCCGAAACGCTTCCCGCGACCGGTGCGCCAGGTGTGGGAACAAGGTGCTCACCACCGCCAGCCGAAAGACATGCTCGCCCGCGGCACCGGCGAACGCTCGCAGCCGTAACCGATGCGGGCCGCTACCGGGTTGCGGATACAGCGGCGCCCCGCAGAACCCGCAGAACGCGCCGACGGGCACCTCGGTGCCGCACACCCGGCACGCCACCATCGGCGCCGGCGTGGTCGGCGGGCCGCCACCTGGCGTTTGAGACTCGGTGCTCATCGGCCCGCCCGTTGAATGTCGAGAATGTCGTGCACCAAGTTGTCCACGTTCGGGGTGCCCAGTCCGGTGACCAAGTCGTAGCCCGGCGTGGCGGCGTAGACGTCGTTGCCGCCGAGGGTCACATCGTGAAACGCCGGCTGCCGAGCGCCGGTCGAGGCCGCCTGGTAGAGCAGCGGATTGACATCGCCGAGGGCGTGCCCGCCGTTGGCCAGCAGATACTCATTCATCACCGCCGCCAGTCCGGCCCACAGCGGCGCCGCCAGCGAGGTGCCGCCCATGATCAGCCATTTGCCGTCGTACCTGATCAGCAACCCGGTGACCGCGTCGGCGACCGCGGCGACATCAGGCGTCAGCCGTCGCAGCCGACTTTGCGAATCCTGCGGCACCGACAGGCTGCTCTGCCAGGCGGGGCGAGTGAATACGGCTGATATGCCGCCGCCGGTGCCCTGCTGCATCGCGTAGTCGACCCAGGTTTCCTCCGACACCCACAGCCCTTTGGCGTCTGTGGACAAGGTGGTACCGCCGACGTCGGTCATCTCCGGCAACGAAGCCATTGAATCCAGCCCGACGTCGTCGCCTGCGGGCGCGGCTCCCCAGTGGCCCTCGATGTCCTGCTTACATTCCAGACCGCCGGTGTCCCCGGCCGCGTCGAACGCCGACGTGCCATGCTGCTCCGCGCGGGCCAGCGCAGAGCGAGCGGGGTCGGCGTCGAGAGCTTTCAACAGCTGGTCGCAGGGGCCGACCGTGATGGACGAACTCCACACCGCTCCGGGGTAGCGACTGTCCACCGCGTCGAACATTGTCTCGACCTCAGACCACCGGTAATTGTCGTCCGGGAAGTAGCCGGTGGCGTTGACCACGACCAACTGGGCGTCGGGTGCCACCGCGTGGGCAGCCTCCAGGTCCATCATCGTCTCGCCCGTCGCGTCGTTGTGCGGCGGCATACCGCCGATCGGCGGCGCGAGATTGAAATCTGGCAAGTTGAAGCGCTGGGCGTAGGCCCGCAGATCAGACGTGTCGTAGTCACCGAATTCGAAGAATGCGATGGTCTGGCCCTTGCCGGTGGTGGCCAGTGGAGTCGCGTTGTAGGCGGTCATCATCACCGGTGGCGTCAACCCGGGCTTGGGCACGTCCAGCGGCGGTGTCGGCCTGGTAACCACCGCGCGCCGGCCGTATCCCAGGATCCGCCCCACATCCATCACCTGGCCGCGTAGCTGCTGGGGAATGCCCGGCTGGGTGGCGGCGGCGTAGAACACGTGCCCCTCGCCGCTGCGGTAATTGTGGACCGCCACCTCGAAGGCGTCGGCCACCTTGTCGGCGCCACCGGCGATGATCGCCCAGTCCTCGCCCGGTCGCCAGCGCACCGACAGGCCGCGGTGGTCGGCCCAATCGACCAGCTCGGCAGGACGGGTGGTGTCGGCCAACGCGACGACGACTTGCACGTCGCCCCCGCGAGCCGCACCCAGGTCGGCCGAGTGCGCCAACAGGTTTCCGTAGGGGCCACCGATGCCGGTGACCCCGGGGGCGGGTCGCGTCAGTCGCTGAGCACTGGGCAACACCAGCGTCACCACGGCCAGGAACAGCAGGACCCGCAACCGCTTGCTCGTCGGTCCGCCGCCCATCATCTCAGCTGGCCGGGACCGCTTCCGGGGACCGCATGAGCTGCCCCGACCGGGACCGGGCCGGCACCCATCGGTGCCGCGCCCTGCGCTGCCGGCGGGGGGGCGGTTCCGCGGACCAGGGCCGGGTCCACCTTTTGAGCTTCGTGCAGCTTCTTGTACAGACCACCTTTGGACATCAGCTCCTCGTGCGTGCCGTCCTCGGCGACCTGTCCTCTGTCCAGGACGACGATGCGGTCAGCGACGGCCTTGATGAAGTCCATGTCGTGGCTGATCACGATGCAGGTCCGATCTTGGGCGTAGTCGCGGATGACCCGAGTGATCGCCAACCGCTCGTCGGCGTCGAGATTCTCGGTGGGCTCGTCGAGCAACAGCACTTCGGGCTTACGCAACAGGCAGCGGGCCAGCGCGATCAGGCGCTTCTGGCCACCTGACGGCACCTGAACGTCCACGACGGTGTCGTAGCCGTTCGGCATCTTGGCCGGGTCGATAATGACGGAGTGGATGAGTGCCTGCTTGCAGGCCTCCTCGACCTCCGCATCGGTCGCCTCCTGTCGGCCCAGCCGAACATTTTCACGGATCGTGTCTTTCAGATAGAACGGGAATTGGGAGAGCTTGGAGACTTGCTCGCGCAGCGAGGCGAGCGTCACCTGGCTGATGTCGTGGCCGTCCAGGACGATCCGGCCCTGCTCGGGGTCGAGGAATCGCAGCAGCAGATTCATCACGGTGGATTTGCCGGCGCCGATCGGGCCGACCAGCGCCACGGTCTCGCCCTCTTCGATCGATGTGGTGAAACCGTTCAATATCTTCTGGTCTTTCGAGTAGCCGAACACCACGTCTTCGAAAACGATGTTGCCGTGGACTTCGCCCAACACCTCGGCACCGGGATGGTCGGCCACCGACGGCTTCGTGTCGAGCAGTTGATAAGTCGCCGCGACCTGCGGGAGTGTCGACTTGTACTTCGTGTAGGCCTGGATGATCCGTTGCGCCGGCGCGAACGTGGTCGGCACCAGGAAGACGAATTGCAGCAGCGTGGACGGTTCCAGATTGACGAACCCGGTTCCGCTGAAGACCACGCCGACGATCAGCACCAACGCGGTGCTCAAGCCGACGAAAATGCCTGTGCTCTCGATGCCCACCTGCGCCCAGACCAGCATCATCGAGGAGTTCCTCGCCGCCGACTTATTCACGTCGTAGAACCGCTCGCTGCGCCGCTCTTCGGCGTCGAAGACCTGGATGTCGGAGATGCCGCTGATCGTTTCCCCCAGCTCGCCGTTGAGCTGGCGACTGCTCATCACCATTCGCTTGGTGGCGTCCTGCAATCGGCGGCCACCCCAGGCGAGGGTCATCAACGCGAACGGCGACAGCGCGAGCGTGACCAGCGTCATCTGCCACGACTGCCCCAGCATGTAGGCCAACGCGACGACAAGCACCGTCGAGTCGATAGCCGGCGAGATGAGGCAGTCAGAGAGCAGTACCTGCACGCTCATCGTCTCCATCTGGATTCGTTGCATCAGCATGCCGCTCGGCGTGCCGGTGAAGAAGTCCAGCGAAAGCGATTCCAGGTGATCGTGCACGCGCTGACGAATATCGGTGATCAGTCGCCACTGAACCTGCGCATCAGCCCACGCGCGACCGAAAGCCAGCACCTGTTGCAGCACCAGCGCCACCGCCCAGATGGCCAGCAACACACCGAATGGCAGCGGTGTCGCGAGCCAGTGCATCAGCCCCGTGCCGTGTGCTGCCGAACCCGCGGCAGCACACCTTTCCGGTGCGGCGCCGGGGCCTTGCTGACGACTGAAAAACGGTTCGTAAAGTCGCCAGATGTTGTGCAGGCCACCGCACTTCTCGGCTCGGCCAAGCAGGGCAGTCAAGGGACCCTGCGCCGCGCTGACGACGAAAGGCAAACCCGAAACGATCACGCCGAGCACGATCGACAGCTCCACGGTGCCGCGCACCGCACGCAGCATGGGAAAGCTGCGACGAATAGCGGTGAGGGCGCGCATTGTCGGCAGCGGCAGACCGCCGGGCCCGCCAACCGGCCGGTTCACGAGGTGCGCGCCGGACGGCTGCGGCGGCTGCCCCGGCAGCGGGCCGGGCGGTCGCTCCGGAACAACCACGCCCGCCGAAGCTCTTTCACCAGGACCAGGAGCTGTCGATTTGCTGGCCACTTGTCATGAACCTTTCTCGTCGCATCATCTCGAGCCGCCCCGCACGTAAAGAGAAATAGCCACGGTAACTTGTTCGGCGTCGAAATGAGATTACGCCGCCCGTCGCGGTCAGCCCGGAGTTTTCAAAAGACTGGCAATTGTGTTTTCCAATTCCGCTTTGTCGACCATGGACGAGGCGGAGTGCACCGCACCGCCGCGATCGATCAGCGCGAACGCCGGAACTCCGGTGGCGCCATACTGTTGCTGTAACCGCCCGTCCGGCGCGATGCCCACTCCGAACTCGAGGCCCCGGTGGGCGATCGTCGCACTGATCGCCTCGCGCTGGCGGGCGCGCTCGGCGACGGCATCGCTGCGCGGATTGAGGACGTAGCGGGTCAACGCGACAATCGTCAACCCCTGGTCGGCGTAGCGGGAATGCAACTCACGCAGCACCGGGAACGACGCCAAACAGGGACGACACCAGCTTGCCCAGAATTCCAGCAGCACCACGCTGCCGAGTTGATCGGCGAGCGACGTCGGCCGGCCCTGCACCCAGTCCGCGACCTCGATCTCCGGCGCCGCTCGACCGACGAGCGCTAACTGTGTCACCCGGTCCCGAACTCGCATGCGGCCGGTTGAGGCGGCCCGGACCTGCATCGGCGAGCCGCTTTGGCGGATCAGTGTCTCAATGTGTTCGGCGAACTCCGCCTCAGCACTGAGCAGGCTGTGCGCAAGATCGCGTTGCCCCACCGCCACATACAAATCACTCAGCATCAGGCCGAGCTGTACCCGCTCGGAGAACGCCACCTCGAGCGGTTCCGCGCGGGCTTTCGCCAGCGCTTCTTCGGCGAGCATTACGGCGTCGTCCAGCCGACCGTCCCGGCGCAGGGCCGCCGCGGCTTCGATCGGGGCGGTCAGCGACGTGTGCCCCGTCGGCGCCGTCACGAAGCAACAGCTTTCATCGGTGCTTGGCTCCTGATCCTCGTGCACCAAGGAGCGCGGGGGACGCGCCTTTCGACACATCCCCCGCGTCCATGCGGTCGGGCTAGCAGTACCACCAGACGTAGTCGCCGTAGCCGTCGGTGACGTAGCAGATGTCGTTGGTGCCGAAGCCCTGCACATCACCACCCGACGCTGCGACGGGAACCATACCGTGCGCATCGTCTTTGCTCGGCTGTTCTTTGTTCGGGAACAGCTTGTTGCGGGATTCTTCGTCCAGCGGACGAGTCTTCAACTGATAGTTCGAGAGGTCGTTGTCCGGAATGTCGTAAAGGGACATCCCCGCCTCGCTGATACCACACAGAATTGCCATGTTGTTCTCCTTCCAGTCGGACTAATTCGGCCACTCACTTGCACGATCATGGCGACAAAATTCCACCACGATCGAACAACTTGAGCTATCACTATCGCGACAGCTCGATGATGAATACTTCACACGAGAAGCAGCCACGTGAGACTCCCTCCTGTCGCGTCTTTAACAGTGCTTGTTTCGTTCGCCAACACACCTAGTAGGAGTTTGCTGAATTGGGTTTTCGTCCCGCCGGAGTGCCTAGCGCAGGCGCTCCAGCGCCGCCATGTCCTTGATCACCACGCAGTGATCCCCGCTGTGCGCCAGGGTTCCGCGCCGGCGTAGTTCACTGACCGCTTGGTTCACCCGCACCCGGGAAGCACCGACCAGATTCGCCAAGTCGCCCTGGGTGAGCCGCAGCGGAATTCGCACGCAGCCGTCGACGCCGTTGGATGTCGGCTGACCATACTGACGGGCCAGCAGAAGCAGGTGGCGAACGAGACGACTCCGCACATCCATGCCCGCCATCGCTTCGATTCGGTCATGGGCGAACCGCACCCTGCGTGCCAGCACGGTCGACAGGTTCGCGCTGAGTGCCGGCATCCTCTGCAGACAATCCTCGAATTCTTTGCGGTCGATCCAGAACAGTTTCGTTTCCTCTAGCGGCAGGATCGAGTGCGCACCGTCAGGTGTTTCACCGAGGGTCAGCGCCCCGATGACATCGCCGGGTCCGCAGAGCGCGAGTACCAGCTCGGTGCCGTCGGCCTGATCGACCACGATTTTCAAGACTCCGGTCTGCACGATGTAAGCCGTGTCTTCGAGTTGGTTGGTCATCAGAATTCGCGCGCCGGCCGGTAACACGTGCTGTCGCATCAATTTGTTGAGCACAGCAAGGTCGGAGGTCGCCATGCCGGCGAACAGCGCGACCTGGCGAAGTGCGGTGGGATCGTGAATGGCCGGCACGGGATCTGAGGTCCTTGGTCGTTTCGCGGTTCAGATCAACACAGCCGGTGGGGCCGCGATCGGTAACAATCGGTTTTCATGCGTTGCTCTCTGCCGGGCTGGTGGATCGTTCCCCGAGCAAGTGCGGTGTGGGCTCCACCTTCGCCCGGTCGACGTTGGCCGCCAACTCTCGCAAGATGGTCTTGAGCTGAAAGACCGTCAGATTCGGGTGTTTGCCCAAGATCTTGGCCGCCAGACCGGTGATGTGTGGTGCGGCATAGCTATTGCCCGTCGCCGTGATGTGTGTGTGGTTGACCCATGCCACCCGGACGTCGATGCCCAGCGCCCCGAACTCAACCGGCGGGTTCGGGTTGTAGTAGAAGGTGTAGGGGTCCTGTTCTGCGTGTGAGGCCACCGACACCACCGACGAGTACAGCGACGGGAAGCTGGGAAACGGGAGATTGTTGGCCGCGGTGATCAACGCGATATTGCGGAAGTAGGCCCGATCGGCCAGTTCGTGGAAGAGACCGAAGAATTCCCGATTGCTCGTTCCCAAGCTGAGGTTGCACACCTTCATGCCGTTGTCCAGCGCCCACCGCAGCCCGGCGGCGAACACCGGGGCCATGCCGGTGTTGCCGGTCCCGAGCACCTTCACGCTGTACAACTCGCAGGCCGGCGCCAGCGACCGGATCACGCTGGCGCAGGCGGTGGCGTGGCCGACACTATCGGTGTGCGGCTCGGTGTCGTAGACGAGCTTTCCGTTTTCGTCGTGAATGGCGATATAACCCTGCACCGGGCCGACGTCGGGATGTGTCGCGTCGATCCCGCTGTCGACTATGGCAACTTTCACACCCTCGCCGGAGCTGCCGCCCCATGCCCAATTGGTGACCAGGTCGATCCAGTTGAGGGCGTCGACGGTGACCAGGCCCGACCCGATGAAGGGCTTCGAGTGGTCGGGAGGACAAGCCTTCACCATGACATGGCTCCCAGCTCATCGGCCGCCATGCTCTGGGTCCGCAGGAACTGAGCGAAGCTCTTGAGGATGCTCTTGCACGCCTTGCTCGCATTTTCGCCGTGTTGCACGATCTCGTGTACCAGCGCGGCAAGCTCCAAGGCGCTGAGGTAGCCGTGCTGTCGGCCCAGCTCCTTGGTAAACGCCCGAGCTTGTTGGGTCAGGCCTTGCCGGTCGTAGTCCGGCACGCCGTCGACAGCCTGCACCAGTTCGACCAGGAGTGAGCCCAGCCGGGTCTCCGTCCGATACTGCTCGACGGTGACCGCGGCCAGGTGCGCGAACATGGCGATGGCCTCCATATCGCTGACGCTGAATGTCGCGCCTTCGTTCTTGTCCATTACGCCCAGCACCCCGATGACCCGGTCGTGAAAAGACAGCGGCACGCACAACAGGCTCTCCGGCGCATAACCCACCGCCTGGGAGAGGTAGGCGTGTTCGCGGACGTCTTCGTCGGCACCTGAGACGGCCATCGGCTGCCCGGTCGTTGCCACCATGCCGACCACGCCGTGGCCTGGAGGTACCCGGAAGTCCTTAGTGGGTCTGGCCTTATCGCCGGAGACGGCCTCCAACGTGAGGTGGCGGTGGTGCGCGTCGAACAAGAACAGCGCCGCGGCTTCCGCTTCGACGATGTCGGCGGCCGTGACGACAATCAGATGGACCAGGTGCTCGTAACCGACCGGCGCGGCGATGGCGCCTGTCGTGGATGCTCTGGTCAGCGCGTCCCGCAGGTCCTGTGCGAAGCGGTCCTCGGAGATGCGCCGCCGGAGACGCTCGATTTCGGCTCGTTGTTCAGCGATCGTCGCCGCGGCATCGGTGGTTGCACCGGTGTCTTCGTGCCCGGTTCTCATGTCCTTCTCCTACCGTTGGGCCGATCGAAAACGGCGATCATCGGGCAGCGCTCCCGACACTGATGACGGGTCGGCTGTCGACGTCGACGACGGTGATCTTGGTTGCCGCGTTGAGAGTTCTGCCGCTGAAGAAGCCGCGTCCGCCGATGGTGCACAATGCGGCCAACGGAATTCCTATCACGAGCAGCCCGATACCCATGAGGAAAACCGCGGAGACGGGACCGAGGTGCGGCCTGCCGCTCTCGGCTGGGTACATGTCGATGACGCTTCGCACGAACGCCCACGTCATCGCCATGGCGCCGACGAGCGGAAGGGCGCCGCGCAACCAGAAATTGCGAGCCGAAACCAGCAGCGTGCGCCGGTAGGTCCAGACGCACGCATACGCGGTCATCGCATAGTAGAAGGCGACGACCAGACCGAGGGACTTGATCATGTCCGGCAACGAGTTTCCGCTGAAGATGGCCATCAGGACATAGATCGAGAATCCTCCCACCCCGATCACGATGGTGCCGAACCATGGCGTCTTGTAGTGGCGGTGCACCCTGGCGAACCGTTGTGGCAGGGCCCGGTAGACCGCCATCGCCAGCGTGGTGCGCGCGGTCGGCGCCAGACAACTCAGCACCGAGGCCAGCGAAGACGAACTGATGGCCAGCAACAGCAAGACGGCCAGCTGGCTGCCGACGACCGGGTTGCCGAGAATGCTCAATACGTCGTTGGCCTTGGCCGGGCCGACATCGCTGGTGATCGCCGGACTCTTCAGACCGATGCCGTGGTCACCGAAACCGGCGAAGGACTGAATCGCAAAGGTCACCAGCACATAAGTGCTGACAATCAAGATGGTGGCCAGAACCGCTGCCCGGCCGGGGTTGCGGTAAGGGCTCTTGGCTTCCTCGGACACCGAAAGACAGGTGTCCCAACCCCAGTAGGCGAATACGCACAGAATGCTGCCGGTGGCAATCGCGGAGGCCGAAAGTCCGGTGGGCGACAGCCAGTTCCACTGCGGCATGACCGCCTGCGGCCCCGCGTGGTGGGTGGCGACTTTCACCAAGGCAACGACGCTGACCAGCAACAGCATGGTGAATTGCAGGGCCAGCAGGACGGTTTGCGTGCGCGAGGTGTATTCGATACCGCGCAGACACAACAGGATCAAGACGACGACGGCGGCCCCACCCACCGCGATCTGCACCGTCAGTGAGTGCGCGATCGCGGTGAGGTGCAGCGCGTCGAGTGCGTAAAGAGCTGCCAGCTGTGCACCGTTGCCGATGGCCACCATCGAGGAGATCACCAGCGCCCAGCCCGCCAGCCAGCCCGGCCAAGGCCCGAACGCGCGGGTCACCCAGGTGAAAGTGGAGCCACAGTCCGGCGTCTCGTTGGCCAACTCCCGGAACGCGAAAGCGACGAACATCATCGGGATGAATCCGATGATCAACACCGCCGGCGTCTTGGCGCCCGCCACGGCCACGGCGGCCGCCAGCGTCGCGGCCAGACTGTAACCGGGTGCGACAGCCGATACGGCGATGACGACATTGCCGGCCAGGCTGACAGTGCCCGAGCGTAATCCTTTGTAGGTGACCGGTAACCCGGCTGTCCGCACGGTCACGACGCACCCGCCAGGACTTTGGTCTTGACCGTGTCGACGCCGTCAAGGGAGGCGGCGAGCTTGGTGAACATCTCGTCGTCGTCTGGATGGGCGATGTCGTACACGGACTGGTAGATCTCCCGAACAGCTTGCAGGAACTGCGATGTCGCGATGGTCGGCGTCTCGTAGACCCGCCCGAACGGCTTGTACAGCAGATGAAGCGGATCGCTGCGGAGCTCGCTGCTGCTGCCGGGCAGCAGCGGCTGCATGTACTCCACGTCGAGCTCACTGAAGCCGACCTTGGCGAAAATATCGCGCTCGGTGTCTCCGGCGCATTCGACGTACCAGCCGCGCGCGTCGGTCCCGTCGCGCACCATCCGCTCCTCGGCGCGCGCGACGATATGGCGAAGCTTGCGTGCACCGCGCAGCGAGCCGACGAACCCGATGTACCCGGCGAAGCCGGCGCTTGGCATCGTCAGAAAAGAGGCTATCCCGGCGCACTCCTTGACCGTCTCGTGTCGGATGGTCCAGAGGTGATAACGGTAGCCGGGCCGATAAGCCAGGCCCCCGGGGCGAAATGCCTTACGGAACTCGCTACCGGTGATCGCAATGTCGCGGTCGCGGAACACCTTCTCATACACCTCGATCGCCTGATCGAGTTCAGGATCCTGATCGGTGATCACCTCGTTGATGTGCAGGCGGGCCTCTTTCTGCCAACCGAGATAGTCGCCGAAACTGACTAACTTCACGGTGTCGGCAGCCGCGAGGAAGGTGCGCATCCTGTTGAACATCTCGTCGTCTTCCGGCGTGTGAATGCGCATCGCCCAGTTGAGGTATTCACGCAACAGCACTTCCATGTCGATGGAGGCGACGTAATTGCCCGTGAACCGCTGCGAGCAGGTTTTGGCGACCATGCAAAGGTTGCTGACCGGCTGCTTGTCGCCGGACAGGGCCGGCTGCAGGTACGGGAAGTCGAGCAACTGGTAGCCCATGTTGTGCCATATCCGGGCCAACGAGAAGTGGTCGGTGCCGCTGGTCGGCCCCGGTGTGACATAGGGGTCGTCCATCTCCGCGATGATCCAGTCCAGCGGACGATTGCGACTCTTGTCCGCATCGAGGTGCAGTAGCCGTTCAGTCTCTTCCAGCAGACGACGACCCAGACCCTGCCCGCGGTGCTCCGGTTGAATGACGAAGTACTCGATCACCCCGGCGTTAGGCTCGTCGAGATAGTCCGCGATCGACCCACCGATCGGCTTGTCGCCGTCCAGCAGGACAATGACGTGATAGTTGTTGTTCTTGTACCAGCCGGTGTCCTTGAGGCGCAGATAATTCTCGATCACTTCGAAGGACTCGCGCTCGTTGGGGTTGGGGAACTCGGGGACGAAGCAATCGTCGTAGAAACTCCTCAACAGGTCGATATCGGATTTGCGGGCGAAACGCAGCTCGCGGAAAGTCGGCTGCTCATCTCTGAGTTCGCCGTAATATGCGTTGACTATGCCCGGCAGCGCGCATGCCGAGTAGTCGCCATCTTTGAACGGTTCTTCCGGGTTGTAGTCCAATATCAGCCGCTGCAGCACCGTCCCGTTCTGGTAGGTCGCCTCGGCTTCCTTCGCAAAAGTCATCATTTTCTTACGAACGGTTATCTCGGTCGGCATCGAATAGAGCATTTCGTATCCGCAGGCCGTCTCGTCGATAGCGCAGACATAACGGAGAATTAGATTGGACTCATTCTGCAGCAACTGCAAACAGCCTTCGACGACACCGCGAGCAAGTGCGCTCGAGTGGAAGTCGTAGGCCTGACGGTCAGCGATGTTTCCGTGCACGAAAAACGGGATGAGATCTCGCCACTTGTTTTCGGGGTTGAGCGGCTCCCCGGTCTCGGCATCGCACATCACGAAGATGACCCACAGATAAGCCGAGTAATACTGCGCGAACACCTGCTCTTCGGTGCCGCCGGTCGGTCGGATGCCATGCGCCTCGCCGATGATGTCCAGAACGATCCGGTTGTCATGCCAGATGGCGTGCTGCGCTGGGCAGAAACCGGTATCGCCGAGGGCCGGGCCCCACTTCAGCGTGCCGGTGACCCGCGCTCGCAACGCGAACCCGTCGAGGTCAAGCCCGTTTTGCCGGGCCAGCGTACGGACAACTTCGGGTGAGGAGCTACGCAATGTGAGCGAGTTGTTCTCGTCGCCGTAGCCGTACTGCAGGGCAACCTCCCCGTGCCACTCCGGGCAGGTGCACACGGGAATACTGGGACCCCACAGCAGCCAGCAGTCGAAGATGAACGCTTGCATTTTGCGCGGTTGGCGATATCGGTATGGGTCGCCGGGTCGGATGATGGACCGCCCGTAACCCTCGACGATTGGTTGCCAATCGTCCTCGTATCGGGCCAGCACGCCCGTCAGCAGGTGCAGCGGTGTGACGAAGCCCGACCTGATCGTGACCTTCGACAGGAAGATCGGCTGCTGGTTGGGGCGTAGCAGCTGGTGATTCAAGGCGTTGAAATAGCGGACGATGTCGTTGTCCTCGATCAGCGGCGTGCACGTGTCGATATCGATGGTCCAGTCGTCTTCTTCTTCGTGCACCAGCGCGCCCATGGCCGCGGCTACGTGATCTTTCCACGCCCGCTTCTCGTTCTGCCATTCTTTTTTCGCCGCGCGAAAATCTTCTTTGCTGCGGTAGTTCAACCGCAGCGGAGAATCGGGCAGCGGGTTGACCAGTTCAATCTCTATTCGCAGCCGCGCCGCTTTATGCAGAGAGAGGACCTGCATACCGCGCACCAGAAGGCCGCATAAGGTAAGCATCGCTTGCCACGTCAAATTCATACGCCCGTGCCGCGGCAGACTGCGCGCCAGGAGCAGCCAGCTCGGCACAAATTGTCCGGTGAGAAACAATGCAATGGCGGTCAGCGTCAAAACCAGCGCAAGCACTTCACCGAAGCCGGTTACTTCATTGAAGGTGGGCATGCGCGCTAAACTCCGTTCGCCGCGGCGAGTTCGGCCGCTAGCAGCACGACAACAGTTTCAACTCGATTTATCTGAGCCGTATCTGAGAGCTGTTCTCTCTGGCTGATGCGGTCGGGGTTGACAGATGTGGTCATGACTTGCTGGCTCCGGCCGTTAAACGTCCGCAGCAACATACCGTGATCCCCCAGCCGAAGGTTCCGAATAGTAGATAATTCTGATCGCCTCGGCCGCTGCCCGCACGACTTCGGCAAATCGGGATGGACTTCCTGGATATGCCGACGGTCGTCAGCCTGCATAACGCCGGCCGCCACTGCCGGCGGCCCGGGCCGTGCGAGCGCGAATGACACCTGCGTTCCTCTGCGATTGCCGTGCGTCTGCACCCCCGTGTGCCTGACGTAGGAGAATTCAATGACGCCGTGGGGCGACCGTCACTACTTGACCTCAACTCCGGATGTATTCGAGTAGTCGACTACTTGAAGTCGCCGGCCGGTGCGAGTTTTGCGCGGTCTTCCGTTGACCGCAGCCGAACGTGCAACCTTGATGCACCGCCACCCGTTATGGTGAGCGTCCGCCGATTGGGCACCCAGAGCGGCGGGTATGGCTGCAGCGGATCAAAGGAGGACCCGTCGTATGAGTGCAACCGATAAGGCCAAGAACAAGGTGCAGAAGCTGACAGGCCGGGCGAAGGAAGCCCTCGGCCGAGCCACCGGAGACGCAAACCTGGAAGACCGCGGTGTGGCCGATCAGGCCAAATCAGATCTGAAAGATGCCGGCGAAAAAGTCAAAGATGCTCTTCGCGGGGGCCGGGGTCGCCGACGCACCTAACCGGTGACCGCGAGCGGCGCCGTCGTCACCATGCTGGTCCTTGCGGTCGTCGAACAGACTCCCGTCGACGGCAGGGCGAGATCCTGATCGCCCGCAATCCCTCGAGTCCGCGACGGCAGCCGCAGCTCGGCTGCTCGGCCTGAAGCCCTCTGACTGAGAGCACACGTACACTTCCCGCGATGGCCGACATCGCTCCGGTGCGCCCGCCGCTGCCCCTGGCGACGCAGGTGTGGCGTTTCGTCGTCACGGGTGCGCTTTCGGCGGTCGTCGACTTCGGCCTGTACCGGATTTTGGACCTGGTGCAGCACCTGCAGATCGATGCCGCGAAAGCGACCAGCTTCGTGGCCGGCACGATCACCGCATATTTGATCAACCGACGGTGGACCTTCCAGGCCGCCCCGAGCACCGCGCGGTTCGTTGCCGTGATGGTGCTCTACGCGATCACCTTCGCCACGCAGGTCGGCATCAACCACGTCTGCCTGAAGGCCTTCGCCTACCACCGACATTCGTGGGCGGTTCTGGTGGCCTTCATCGTCGCTCAGGGCACCGCGTCGGTGATCAACTTCGTCGTGCAGCGGTCGGTGATTTTCCGCCTCCGCTGAATAGGTGGGCGCAGACGGTAGCCTCTGTGACGATGTTGAGCACCGAATTCGCGACTACCGCGGTGCGGCTGACCGGCTGGGCCCGCACCGCGCCGTCGGTGGCGCAGGTGTTGTCGACGCCGGACCCCGAGGTCATCGCCAAGGCGGTGGTCCGCACAGCCGACTCGGGTGGGCGCGGAGTGATCGCTCGCGGGTTGGGCCGGTCGTACGGGGACAATGCCCAAAACGGCGGCGGCCTGGTGATCGACATGACCCCGTTGAACCGCATCCACTCGATCAACGCCGACACCCGGCTGGTCGACGTCGACGCCGGAGTCAGTCTGGACCAGCTGATGAGGGCGGCGCTGCCGATCGGGTTGTGGGTTCCGGTGTTACCGGGCACCCGCCAGGTCACGGTCGGCGGTGCGATCGCTAACGACATTCACGGCAAGAACCACCACAGCGCGGGCAGCTTCGGCAACTACGTCCGGTCGATGGAGTTGCTGATGGCCGACGGGCAGGTCCGGCACCTCACTCCGGACGGTGCGGACGCCGAGCTGTTCTGGGCGACCGTCGGCGGCAACGGGCTGACCGGCATCGTGCTGCGCGCCGTTGTCGCGATGACGCCGACCGAGACGGCGTACTTCATCGCCGACGGCGATGTCACCCACAGCCTCGACGAGACCATCGCGTTCCACAGCGACGGCAGCGAGGCCAACTACACCTATTCCAGCGCATGGTTCGACGCGATGAGCGCGCCGCCGAAGCTGGGCCGCGCCGTGATCTCGAGAGGGTCGTTGGCCACGCTGGACCAGCTGCCCGAGAAGCTGCGGCGATACCCGCTGCGATTCGACGCGCCGCAATTCTTCACCGCGCCCGACGTCTTTCCGAACGGTCTTGCCAACAAGCTCGTCTTTCAGACGATGACTGATCTGTGGTACCGCAAGGCCGGTTCATACCGCGGCAAGGCCCAGAACCTGACGCGGTTCTACCACCCGCTGGACATGGTCGGAGAGTGGAATCGTGCCTACGGCTCAGCCGGTTTCGGCCAATACCAATTCGTGGTGCCGACCGAGGCGGTCGACGAGTTCAAGGGCATCATGAACGACATTCAGCGCTCCGGCCACTACTCCTTCCTCAACGTCTTCAAGCTGTTCGGCCCGGGCAACCGCGCGCCGTTGAGCTTCCCTATCCCGGGCTGGAACGTGTGCGTCGATTTCCCGATCAAACCGGGGCTGAACGAATTTCTCAACCAACTCGACCGCCGCGTCCTGCAGTTCGGCGGGCGGCTCTATACGGGAAAGGAATCCCGCACCACCGCCGACATCTTCCACGCTATGTATCCCCGCATCGACCAATGGATCGCCGTGCGCCGCAAAGCCGATCCGACCGGGGTGTTCGCCTCCGACATGGCCCGACGTCTGGAGTTGCTGTAGTGGTGCTCGACGCGGTGGGCAATCCGCAGACCATCCTGCTGCTCGGTGGCACCTCCGAGATCGGGCTGGCCATCTGCGAGCGTTACCTGCAGAACGCGCACGCACGGGTCGTCCTCGCCGCGCTGCCGGACGACCCCGGACGCGACGCCGCCGTCGCGAAGATGACCGCGGCCGGTGCCAAATCGGTTGAGCTGATCGACTTCGACGCCGTCGACACCGACAGCCACCCCGAGGTGATCGAGGCGGCCTTCGCCAACGGTGACGTCGACGTCGCGATCGTCGCGTTCGGGTTACTCGGCGATGCCGAGGAGCTGTGGCAGAATCAGCGCAAAGCCGTCCAGATCGCGCAGATCAATTACACGGCAGCGGTTTCGATGGGCGTGTTGCTCGCCGAGAAGATGCGCGCGCAGGGTTTCGGTCAGATCATCGCCATGAGCACGGTGGCCGGTGAACGGGTGCGACGGTCGAATTTCGTCTACGGCTCCACCAAGGCCGGGCTGGACGGCTTCTACCTGGGCCTATCAGAGGCGTTGCGTCAGTATGGTGTTCGGGTGCTGGTGATCCGGCCCGGTCAGGTGCGCACCCGGATGAGCGCGCATATCAAAGAAGCGCCGCTGACCGTCGACAAGGAGTACGTCGCCAACCTCGCGGTCACCGCGTCGGCGAAAGGCAAGGAACTCGTCTGGGCGCCAGGCGCCTTCCGCTACGTGATGATGGTGCTGCGACACATCCCGCGGCCGATCTTCCGCAAGCTGCCCATCTGAACATGCGAAACGCACTGGCCAGCATCGGCCAGATGACCCTGGCGGCGGCGGTTGCCGTGATGGTCGCCGTGGTGTCGCTGGTGGCGGTCGCCGGCGTGCAATGGCCGGCCTACCCGTCGTCCAACCAATTGCACGCACTGACCACGGTCGGGCAAGTGGGTTGCATTCTGGGCTTGGTCGCCAGCGGTTGGGTATGGCGCCGCGGCCGGCCGGCCGGTCGGCTGGCGGCGCGAGTCGGGGCGCTCGTCTTCCTGTCCGCATTCACCGTCGTCACGCTCGCCATGCCACTGGGTGCGACCAAGCTGTATTTGTTCGGCATCTCCGTCGATCAGCAGTTCCGCACCGAATACCTGACCAGGCTGACCGATAGCCCCGCTCTGCGTGACATGACCTACGCGAACTTGCCGGCGTTTTACCCCCCGGGCTGGTTCTGGATCGGCGGTCGGGCGGCGGCGCTGACCGGGACGCCGGGGTGGGAGATGTACAAGCCATGGGCCATCACCTCGATCACGGTGGCGGTCGCGGTGGCATTGGTGCTGTGGTGGCGGATGATCCGGTTCGAGTACGCGCTCATCGTCGCGACGGCAACCGCGGCGGTGACGCTGGCCTACGCTTCACCCGAGCCGTACTCGGCGATGATCACCGTGCTGCTGCCGCCGGTCTTGCTCCTGACGTGGTCCGGTCTGCGCGCCGGCCAGCGTCACACTGGCGTGGCGCCGGACGGTGAACGCCACGCTGGCGTGACGTTCGGCGGGGGTTGGGCCGCGGTAACGGGCGCCGGGTTGTTCCTCGGGTTCGCGGCGACCTTCTACACCCTGCTGCTGGCCTACAGCGCGTTCACCGTGGTGACGATGGCGCTGCTGTTGACTGCCCACCGGTGGCGGCGGGGCGGTTTGCCGGCGGTGGTCGACCCACTGATCCGGCTGGCCGTGATCGCTGCCATCGCGGTGTGCGTCGCCGCCATCACCTGGTCGCCCTTCCTGCTGCGGGCGGCCCGCGACCCCATGAGCGACACCGGCAGCGCCTGGCACTACCTGCCCGCCGACGGGGCCGAGCTGACCTTCCCGATGCTGCAGTTCACCCTGCTCGGCGCGCTGTGCCTACTCGGGACGGTCTGGCTGGTGCTACGGGCCCGTCCCTGGCAAGGGCGAGGTAACCACCCGTCGGTGCGGGCGGCCGCCCTGGCGATCGCAGTGCTGAGCGTATATCTGTGGTCGCTGTTGTCGATGGTGACCACGCTGGCGCGCACGACCCTGCTGTCATTCCGGCTGCAGCCGACACTGACCGTGCTGCTGGCCGCTGCGGGAGCGTTCGGCTTCATCGAACTCACCCACGCCCTGGCGGCACGCGGCAAGGATCGGGCCTGGGGTCGCGGTGTGGTCCCCGTCGCCGTTGCTGTCGGGCTGGTGGGAGCGATCGGCTTCAGTCAAGACATCCCCGGTGTGCTGCGGCCGGACATCACCATCGCCTACACCGACACCGACGGTTACGGCCACCGGGGCGACCGACGCCCACCCGGCTCGGAGAAGTACTACCCCGCGGTCGACACCGTCATCACCCAGGTGACGGGCAAACCACGCGACCAGACCATCGTGCTCACCGCCGACTACAGCTTCCTCGCCTACTACCCCTACCTGGGCTTTCAAGGCCTGACATCGCACTACGCCAACCCGCTGGCCCAGTTCGACGCCCGCGCAGCCCGCATCGCGGCCTGGACTAAGTTGAAGACGGCCGACCAGCTCATCCACGCCCTGGACACACTGCCCTGGCCGCCGCCGACGGTTTTTCTGATGCGTCGCGGCACCGGGTCGGGCCCGGGGGCCACCTACACGCTGCGACTGGCCGAGGACGTCTACCCCAACCAGCCCAACGTGCGCCGCTATACGGTCGAATTCAAGGCTGCGCTGTTCGCCGACCCGCGATTCAGCGTGCAGACCATCGGACCGTTCGTGCTGGCAATCCGTGCACCGGCGAGGCGTGACTGATGGCAACCGAAACCGCCCGTGACGGGCAACTACCATCTACCTCCGTGAGCCCCGCCAGCGACGATGCAGAGCGAAGCGATGAGGAGGAGCGGCGCATATGCCCCGCCAGCGACGAGGTAGCCGAGCGATGAGGTGGGGGCACCTCCCGCTGCGGGGGATGAGCGGCGCTCTTTGACTACCGCGCAGGCGAACACCCGAACCGCCTCAGACGACACACCCCCCGAGGACGACCGGGCCACCCGCAACCATCGGGTCGCCCGGATCGTTGCCGTCGTCGCGGGTCTGCTCGGCACGGTCATGGCGATCGTCACTCCCCTGCTGCCGGTCAACCAGACCACCGCACAACTGAATTGGCCACAGAACGGCGTCTTCGGCAGCGTCGAGGCGCCGCTGATCGGCTACGCCGCCACCGACCTACGGATCAGCATCCCGTGTCAAACCGCGGCCGGCTTGGCCGGGCCGCAGGGCGGCAAAACCGTCCTGCTCTCGACCGTGCCCAAGCAGGCGCCCAAGGCCGTCGATCGTGGACTGCTCATCGAACGGACCAACGACGACCTGGTGGTTGTAGTGCGCAACACCCCGGTAGTGGTCGCCCCGCTGAGCCAGGTATTGGGGCCGTCCTGCCAGCAATTGACCTTCGTCGCCCATGCCGACAAAGTGACCGGCGAATTCGTCGGACTGACCCAGGGTCCCAACGCCGAGCATCCGGGCGCGCCGCTGCGCGGTGAACGCGGCGGCTACGACTTCCGGCCGCAGATCGTCGGCGTCTTCACCGACCTGTCCGGCCGCGCCCCGCCGGGCCTCAGTTTCTCGGCGACCGTCGACACCCGCTACAGCAGCGCACCGACGCCGCTGAAACTCACCGCGATGGTGCTTGGTGTCGTGCTGACCATCGCCGCGCTGGTCGCTCTGCACATGATGGACCGCGCCGACGGCACCCGGCACCGCCGTTTCCTGCCGCCCCGGTGGTGGTCGCTCAGCGGGCTGGACATCCTGGTCACCGCGGTGCTGATGTGGTGGCATTTCGTCGGGGCCAACACCGCCGACGACGGCTACATCCTGACCATGGCCCGGGTGTCCGAACACGCCGGATACATGGCGAACTACTACCGCTGGTTCGGCACCCCGGAGGCGCCGTTCGGCTGGTACTACGACCTGCTGGCGCTGTGGGCCCATGTCAGCACCGCCAGCGTCTGGATGCGGCTGCCCACCCTGGTGATCGCGCTGACCTGCTGGTGGGTGATCAGCCGGGAGGTCATCCCCCGGCTCGGCCATGCCGTCAAACACTCCCGCGCCGCGGCGTGGACGGCGGCGGGCGTTTTCCTGGCGTTCTGGCTACCGCTGAACAACGGCCTGCGGCCCGAGCCGCTCATCGCGCTGGGCATTCTGCTGACCTGGTGCTCGGTGGAACGCGCGGTGGCCACCAGCCGGCTGCTGCCGGTCGCCGTCGCCTGCGTCGTCGGCGGGCTAACACTGTTTTCCGGTCCGACCGGTATCGCGTCCATCGGCGCACTGCTGGTCGCGATCGGGCCACTACGCACCATCATTCACCGCCGCTCCAAGAGGTTCGGTGTGCTGGCGCTGCTGGCGCCGATCGCCGCCGCGGCGGCGGTCACCGTGATCCTGATTTTCCGCGACCAGACGCTGGCCGGTGAACTTCAGGCCAGCATGGCCAAGCGTGCGGTCGGGCCCAGCCTCAGCTGGTTCGACGAACACATCCGCTACGAGCGGCTCTTCATGGCCAGCCCCGACGGGTCGGTCGCCCGGCGCTTCGCGGTGCTGGCATTGCTGGTCGCTCTGGCGGTCTCGGTGGCGATGTCATTGCGCAAGGGCCGAATCCCCGGCACGGCCGCCGGGCCCACCCGCCGGATCATCGGCATCACGATCATCTCGTTCATCGCGATCATGTTCACCCCCACCAAGTGGACCCACCACTTCGGAGTGTTCGCCGGGCTGGCCGGGGCCCTGGGCGCGTTGGCCGCCGTCGCGGTGACCGCCACCGCGATGCGCTCTCGGCGGAACCGCATCATGTTCGCGGCGTTGGTGCTGTTCGTGACGGCGCTGTCGTTCGCCAGCGTCAACGGCTATTGGTACGTGTCGAACTTCGGTGTCCCGTGGTTCAATTCGTTCCCCCAGTGGAAGTTTGGCTTCACCACCGCGCTGCTGGGACTCACGGTGCTCACGCTGCTGGTCGCGGCGTGGTTCCATTTCGCCAACAACGGCCGACCCGAGTCGCACGATCCCCGGCCCAGAAGGGTTGCGGTGCTCGGCCGTTATCTGCAGTCGCCGTTGGCGATCGCGGCCTGGGCGCTGGTGTTCTTCGAGGTGTTGTCGCTGACCTTGGCGATGACCCAGCAGTACCCGGCATGGTCGGTCGGCCGTTCCAACCTGCAGGCAGTGCCGGTTCTAAGTCCCGCCAAGACCTGCGGTCTGGCCGACGATGTGCTGGTGGAGCTCGACCCCAATGCCGGCATGCTGAGCCCGGTGGGCGCGCAGCTGAAAGACGCGCTATCCGCCGGCATTTCGGAAGGTTTCGACCCGAACGGTATTCCCGCCGACGTCTCCGCGGACCCGGTGATGGAACGCCCCGGAGACGGCAGCTTTCTCGACAACGACGGTTTGGTGACCAGCAGTGAAGCCGGCACCGAGGGCGGCACCACGGCCGCGCCGGGAATCAACGGGTCAAGCGCCCGGCTGCCGTACAACCTCGACCCCGCCCGCGTACCGGTGTTGGGTAGCTGGCGCTCCGGTGTACAGGTGCCGGCCAGGCTGCGGTCGGCCTGGTACCGGCTGTCCCCGAGGACTCCAGAAGATCAGAGCGGCCCGCTGCTGGTGGTGTCGGCGGCCGGCCGGTTCGACGCCGGCGAGGTTCAGGTGCAATGGGCTGGCGACGACGGAAAACCGGCCGGCGCCGTCGGCTTCGGTGACGTCGGCGCGGCACCGGCCTGGCGCAACCTGCGGGCGCCGCTGGCAGCCGTACCGCGCAGCGCCACTCAGGTGCGGGTGGTCGCTGACGACGACGACCTCGCGCCGCAGCACTGGATCGCCCTCACGCCGCCGCGGATCCCGCAGCTGCGCACGCTGCAGGATGTGGTGGGCTCCCAGGACCCGGTGTTACTGGACTGGCTGGTCGGCCTGGCGTTTCCCTGCCAACGTCCCTTCGACCACCGTAACGGCGTCATCGAGGCGCCCAAGTGGCGAATCCTGCCGGACCGCTTCGGCGCCGAAGCCAATTCGCCGGTGATGGACAACAATGGCGGCGGCCCGCTGGGTATCACCGAACTGCTGGATCGCGCCACCACCGTGCCCACCTATCTCAAAAACGACTGGTTTCGGGACTGGGGCGCATTGCAGCAGCTCACGCCGTACTACCCGGGCGCGGCGCCGGCGCGTCTCGACCTCGGCTCGGTGACGCGCAGCGGCCTGTGGAGCCCGGCACCGTTGCGGCATTGACCGTCGGGGTCGTTCCTTCGCCGCGACGCCGAGTGTGCGGTGATGGGATCGGCGCGGCGGGGCATCAAGACCACCTGGCCTCGGCCCTGCTGCAGCACCGCACCTAGTTACGTCGCATACGATCGAGCCTCGTGCCCCACGACGGAAATGAGCGATCGAAGCCGCGGATCGCGCGGCTGATCGCCGTCGTGGCAGGCCTCGGCGGTCTCCTTCTGTGCAGCGCGGTCGCGTTACTACCGGTCAAGCAGACCACCGCAACAATCCTCTGGCCACAAGGCGCTACCTCCGACGGGCACGTCACCGGCATCACCGCTCCGCTGGTCAGCGGAGCACCGCAGGCGCTGGACATCTCGATTCCGTGCTCGGCGATCGCCACGCTGCCGGCCGACGGTGGACTGGTCCTGTCGACCCTGCCCGCCGGAGGCTTCCAGACCAGCAAAAGCGGGCTGTTCGTTCGCGCCAACAAAGACACGGTGGTCGTCGCTTTCCGGGATTCAGTCGCCGCGTTCGCAGCCCGACCGGCGGTCGGCGCCGGCGCCTGCAGCGCGCTGCACCTCTGGGCCGATGGCGGCGGTGCCGGGGCTGACTTCGTCGGAATCCCAGGAGCCGCCGGCAGGCTCGCGCCGGAGAAGAAGCCGCAAGTCGGCGGCCTCTTCACCGATTTGAAGGTGCCGGCGCAGGGTTTGTCGGCCCGTATCGACGTCGACACCCGATTCATCACCGCACCGACCATGCTGAAGAAAGCGGCGATGGTGCTCGGCGTCCTGGCTGTGCTGACCGCGATCGCCGCACTGGTGGTGCTGGACCGTCGATCCGGCCATCGGCCAGCGGGCCACCGGTTCTTGCGGGCCGGCAGAGCAACGTGGCTGGCCGATACGGGTGTGGTGGCAACCCTGCTGGTGTGGCACGTCATTGGCGCCACGTCGTCCGACGACGGTTACAACCTGACCATCGCCCGCCTTGCGCCCAGAGCCGGTTACCTGGACAACTACTACCGGTACTTCGGAACCACGGAAGCGCCATTCGACTGGTATCTGAGCCTGCTGTCCAAATTGGCGTCGGTGAGCACCGCCGGCGTGTGGATGCGGCTACCGGCCTTGCTGGCCGGCATCGCCTGCTGGCTGATCATCGGTCACTGGATGCTGCGGCGGCTGGGACCCGGAACCGGCGGCCTGGCGGCCAACCGGGTAGCGGTGTTCACGGCGGGCGCGGTGTTTTTGGCGGCGTGGCTGCCGTTCAACAACGGCCTGCGGCCCGAGCCGCTGATCGCGCTGGGCGTGCTGGTCACCTGGGTGTTGGTCGAGTGGGCCATCGCTGCGGGGGCGCTGGCCTTCGCCGCGGTCGCGGTCGTGGTTGCGATGCTGACCGCGACGCTGGCGCCACAGGGGCTGATCGCCGTCGCCGCGCTGCTGACCGGGGCGCGCGCCATCGCTGAAGTGATCCGGCGGCGCCGGGCCAGCGACGGACTGGTGGCTCCGCTGGCGGTGCTGGCGGCGGCGTTCGCGCTGATCGTCGTGGTGGTGTTCCGAAGCCAAACGCTGGCGACGGTCGCCGAGTCGGCGCGCATCAAGTACAAGGTCGGGCCGACGATCGCCTGGTACCAGGATTTTCTGCGGTACTACTTCCTGACAGTGGAGAGCAACGCTGAGGGGTCGATGTCGCGGCGGTTCGCCGTGCTGGTGCTGCTGCTCTGCCTGTTCGGGGTGCTGGTGGTCTTGCTGCGACGCGGCGGGTTCCCGGGCGTGGCGAGCGGTCCGGCGTGGCGGTTGATTGGCACTACCGCGATCGGCCTGCTGTTGTTGACGTTCACGCCGACGAAGTGGGCCGTGCAGTTCGGCGCGTTCGCGGGACTGGCCGGCGCGCTGGGTGCAGTGACCGCGTTCGTCTTCGCCCGCATCGGCCTGCACAGCCGCCGCAACCTGACCCTTTACGTCACCGCGCTGCTGTTCGTGCTGGCATGGGCGACCTCGGGCATCAACGGCTGGTTCGAGGTCAACAACTATGGGGTCCCGTGGTACAACATCCAGCCCGTCATCGCCAGCCATCCCGTGACGAGCATGTTCCTGGCGCTGTCGATCCTCACCGGACTGCTGGGCGCCTGGTACCACTTCCGGATGGATTACGCCGGGCATACCGAAGTGAAGGACAACCGGCGCAACCGGGTGCTGGCCTCCACCCCACTGCTGGTCGTGGCGACGATCATGGTTCTCGGCGAGGTCGCCTCCCTGGCCAAGGGCGCCGTCTTCCGCTACCCGCTTTACACCACCGCCAAAGCCAACGCGGCCGCTCTGGTTTCTGGGACATCGGGCTCTCGCCCGACCAGCTGCGCGATGGGTGATGACGTGCTGGCCGAGCCGGACCCCAATGCTGGCCTGCTGCAACCTGTGCAGGGTCAGCAATTCGGCTCCGCGGGCCCACTCGGCGGAATCAATCCCGTCGGCTTCAAACCCGACGGGGTTGGCGACGACCTGAGGTCCTACCCGGTGGTGACCAAGCCGGGAGTGGTGAACTCCGACGCGTCGCCCAACAAGCCCAACGCCACGATGAGTGACTCCGCGGGCACGGCCGGCGGGAAAGGGCCGGTCGGGGTGAACGGGTCACACGCGGCGCTACCGTTCGGCCTCGACCCGGCGCGCACACCGGTGCTGGGCAGCTACGGTGAGAATTCGCTGGCCGCCACCGCGACGTCGGCCTGGTACCAGTTGCCGGCCCGTAATCCCGACCGGCCGCTCGTGGTGGTCTCCGCCGCCGGTGCCATCTGGTCGTACAAAGAGGACGGCACCTTCACCTATGGGCAGCAGCTGAAACTGCAGTGGGGCGTCGCTCGCCCCGACGGCACCACGCGGCCGCTGGCGGAGGTGCAGCCGGTCGACATCGGGCCAGAACCGGCGTGGCGCAACCTGCGGTTCCCGCTGACCTGGGCGCCTTCGGAGGCCAACGTGGCACGCATCGTCGCCACCGACCCGAACCTAAGTTCCGATCAGTGGTTCGCGTTCACCCCGCCGCGGGTCCCGGTATTGCAATCACTGCAGCAATTGATCGGCTCGCGCGCACCGGTGCTGATGGACATCGCGACCGCCGCAAACTTCCCTTGCCAGCAGCCCTTCTCCGAACACCTCGGCGTCGCCGAACTGCCGCAGTACCGCATCCTGCCGGATCACAAGCAGACGGCGGCGTCGTCGAACGGGTGGCAGGCCGGCGAGGCCGGCGGCCCGTTCTTGATCACCCAAGCGCTGCTGAGTACTTCGACAGTCTCGACGTACCTTCGCGGCGACTGGTATCGCGACTGGGGATCAGTCGAGCAGTACTACCGACTGGTACCGGCTGGGCAAGCGCCGGACGCCACTGTCGAGCAGGGTGTGATCACAGTGCCCGGCTGGAGCCGGCCAGGACCGATTCGGGCCTTGCCATGAGCGTGATCGATCAGGAGAAGCAAGCGAGCACCGCGCCGCGGCCCGACGCTCGGCACGACGTGCGGGTGACGCGCTGGGTCGCGACGATCGCGGGGCTGCTCGGCTTCGTGCTGTCGGTCGCGACACCACTGCTGCCGGTCGTCCAGACGACCGCGGCGCTGAACTGGCCTCAGAACGGCCAACTGAACAGCGTCACAGCCCCGCTGATTTCGCTGACACCGGTCGACGTGACAGCAACCGTGCCTTGCTCGGTAGTACGCGCGCTGCCGCCCGACGGCGGGGTCGTGTTGAGTACGGCACCCAAGAAGGGCAAGGACGCCGCGCTCAACGCGCTGTTCGTCGTCGCCAGCAGCCAGCGTGTCGACGTCACCGACCGCAATGTGGTGATCGCCAGCGCGCCCCGGAACCAGACGACAGGGCGCGCAGGTTCCCCCGGGTGTTCCAGTATCGAGATCACCTCGACCCGCGCCGGGACATTCGCCACCTTCGTCGGGTTGACCGATCAAGCGGGCAACCCGCTGCGAGGTGGCTTTGCCGACCCCAACCTGCGCCCCCAGATCGTCGGGGTGTTCACCGATCTGACCGGCCCGGCGCCGGGCGGCCTGCACCTCTCGGCGACCATCGACACCCGGTTCTCCACCACGCCGACCGTCCTGAAGCTGCTCGCGATGGTCGGCGCGATCCTGTCCACCATCGTCGCTCTGGTCGCCCTGTGGCGCCTGGACCAGCTGGACGGGCGGGGTTCAGGTGCCCGACTCCTGCTCGGGCCGTTCCGGCCCCCAGCGTCGTCGCGCGGCATGCACCGGTTGATTCCGACCCGCTGGCGAAAGTTCACGCTGATCGACGCCACGGTGATCGCCGGTTTCCTGCTGTGGCATCTGATCGGCGCGAATTCGTCCGACGACGGCTACATCCTCGGCATGGCCCGGGTCGCCGACCGCGCCGGCTACATGTCGAACTACTTCCGTTGGTTCGGCAGCCCGGAAGACCCGTTCGGCTGGTACTACAACCTGCTGGCGCTGATGACGCACGTCAGCGACGGCAGCCTGTGGATGCGACTGCCCGACCTGGTCGCCGGGCTGGCCTGCTGGCTGCTGCTGTCACGGGAGGTGTTGCCCCGGCTGGGGCCGGCGGTCACCCGCAGCACCGCCGCCAACTGGGCAGCGGGCTTGGTCCTACTCACCGCGTGGATGCCGTTCAACAACGGCCTTCGTCCAGAGCCCATCATCGCGCTGGGTTCGCTGATCACCTACGTGCTGATCGAGCGGTCCATGTGCGCCTCCCGGTTGACGCCCGCCGCACTGGCGGTGGTCGCGGCAACGTTCACCCTGGGGGTGCAACCTACCGGCCTGATCGCGGTGGCCGCCTTGGTTGCCGGTGGCCGCCCGATCTTGCGGATTCTGGTGCGCAGGCACCGCCTGGTCGGCACCTGGCCACTGGTGGCCCCGATGCTGGCCGCCGGGTCGGTCATTCTCACCGTTGTCTTCGCCGACCAGACTCTGTCAACGGTGTTGGAAGCTACCAGGATTCGCACCGCGATCGGTCCGAGCCAAGCCTGGTACACCGAGAACCTGCGCTACTACTACCTCATTCTGCCCACGGTCGACGGTTCGCTCTCGCGCCGGTTCGGGTTCCTGATCACCGCGCTGTGCCTGTTCGCGGCGCTGTTCATCATGTTGCGGCGCAAGCGAATTCCTGGCGTGGCGCGCGGGCCGGCTTGGCGATTGATGGGTGTCATCTTCGCAACCATGTTCTTCCTGATGTTCACCCCGACCAAGTGGGTGCATCACTTCGGGTTGTTCGCCGCGGTGGGCGCGGCGATGGCCGCGCTGACCACAGTGCTGGTGTCGCATGAAGTGCTGCGCTGGTCACGCAACCGCATGGCGTTTCTGGCGGCGGTGCTGTTTGTGTTGGCGCTGTGTTTCGCCACGTTCAACGGCTGGTGGTATGTCTCCAGCTACGGCGTCCCGTTCAACAGCGCCATGCCGAGGATCGCTGGAATCACAATCAGCACAATGCTCTTCGTCTTGTTTGTGTTCACCGCACTATGGGCGGCTTGGTTGCATTTCTCGTCGCAGAATCGCGGTGAGGGCCGGCTGGCGCGGGCGGTGACGGCAGCGCCGGTGCCGCTTGCGGCCGCGTTCATGGCAGTGGTCTTCATCGCGTCGATGGTGGCCGGCATCGTGCGCCAGTACCCCACCTACTCCAACGGCTGGGCGAACTTACGTGAGTTCGCCGGTGGCTGCGCCTTGGCCGACGACGTGGTCGTCGAGCCCGACAGCAACGTCGGATTCATGCCACCGTTACCCGGCGATTATCGCTCGTTGGGCCCGTTGGGCGGCGTCAACCCGGTGGGTTTCACTCCCAACGGAGTACCGGAGCGCACCCTGGCCGAGGCGGTGCGGTTGACGTCGGTGCCGCAGCCCGGCACCGACTACGACTGGGATGCGCCGACCAAGCTGACCACCCCGGGAGTCAACGGTTCTACGGTTCCGCTGCCCTACGGCCTGGACCCCGCGCGGGTTCCGCTGGCCGGCAGCTACGCCACCGGGCCGCAACAGCAGAGCACTCTCACGTCGGCCTGGTACCAGCTGCCCAAAGCCGACGACGGGCATCCACTGCTCGTGGTGACCGCGGCGGGCAAGATCGCGGGCAGAAGCGTGCTGCACGGATACACCGCTGGGCAGACCGTCGTACTGGAATACGGCACCCCCGGTCCCGGCGGCGATGTGGTGCCGGCAGGGCGACTGATGCCCTATGACCTGTACGGGGAACAGCCGAAGGTGTGGCGCAATCTGCGCTTCGACCGCTCGCAGATGCCGGCGAAGGCCGTCGCGGTCCGGCTGGTGGCCGAGGACGTGTCCCTGACCCCGGAAGACTGGATTGCGGTGACCCCACCGCGGGTGCCGGAGCTGCGCTCACTGCAGGAGTACGTCGGCTCGTCGCAGCCGGTGCTGCTGGACTGGGCGGTCGGCCTGGCCTTCCCGTGCCAGCAGCCGATGCTGCACGTCAACGGCGTCACCGACATCCCGAAGTTTCGCATCACCCCGGACTACAACGCCAAGAAACAGGACACTGACACCTGGGAGGACGGTGTCAACGGCGGCCTGCTGGGCATCACCGACATCCTGCTGCGCGCGCACGTCATGGCGACCTACCTGTCCCGCGACTGGGGCCGAGACTGGGGCTCACTGCGTAAGTTCGACACGATCGTCAGCGCGCAACCGGCCCAGTTGACGTTGGGCACCGCCACCCGCAGCGGTTGGTGGTCGCCGGGCAAGCTCCGGATCAAACCGTAGGCTCGCCTGGTGGCGGTCATCGCATTCGACGTCAACGAGACCCTTCTTGACATTGCGGTGCTGGATCCGCTGCTGGGCGGTACGGAGATCCGCCAGCGCTGGTTCGCGCTGATGCTGCAGAACGCCTTCGTCGGCGGGCTGACCGGTGACTACATCGACTACCCCAGCGCGCAACTCGCTGCGTTGGCGATGCTTAAATTGGGCCGCGCAGAGGACGTGCTCGCCCAGCTGCGCCGCTTGCCCGCACATCCCGACGCCGTGCCCGCCCTGGAGCGGCTCAGCGACTTCACCTTGGTGGCCCTGACCAATTCACCGCTCGAGTCCGCCACCGCTGCGCTCGAACACGCCGGACTCGCTAAACTTTTCGATGCGATCCTGTCCGCCGACGATGTCCGCGCGCTCAAACCGCGCGCCGAGTCCTACCAGCATGTGGCTCAGTCCCTTGGGGTTGCATTGGGCGAGGTGCGGCTCGTCGCCGCACACGGCTGGGACGTCGCCGGGGCCTTGGCGGCCGGCTGCCGGGCCGCGTTCGTGCGTCGCCCAGCGATGGCGCTGATCCCGCTGGGCCCACAGCCCGACGTTGTCGGCGACGACCTGATCGACGTTGCCGATCAAATCGCCCGTGCCGGTAGATGACAGCGATGCGCATGCGCTTGACGCTTGAAATGCCGGTGGTGTTGGGCGCTTTCGTCGTCGCATGCAGTGCACCGTCGCCGACCAGCGCCCAACCGCCCAAGCAAATCCATTATGTTGCGATGGGCGACTCTGTCGCTGCCGAGCCCGGCGTGCCCGACCCCGCGCCACCGCCGGGTTGCCAGAAGTCGACGAACAACTACCCGTCGGTGCTGGCACGGCGCATCAAGCCGACGAGCCTGGCCGACGTTACCTGCAGCGGCGCGACCGCGGCGGACATCACCAGCAGGGCGCAGCAAACGTCGGACGGCGCCGAACCCCCGCAGATCGATGCGCTGCGGCCGGATACCTCGCTGGTCACGATCACCATCGGCGGCAACGACATCGGGCTGGCGTTCGACGCGTCGCAGTGTTATGCGGCCTCGATCGACTCGCCGCCGTGCAAAGCCAAGTTCGTCAGCAACGGCAACGACAGCATCTCGGCGGCCATCGACTCCACCCTGCCGGCGTGGGCGGCGATGATCGACGATGTCCGCGCCAAAGCGCCGGGAGCGCGGATCGTCCTGGTCGGCTATCCCACCTACATCCGGCCCGGCGGCTGCTTCGCCGACCAGCCGGTACTCCCGGAGGATGCCGACTATTTCCAGGCGAAAGTCAACGAGCTCGACGACCGCCAAAAGCAGTTGGCGGCCGATAAGGCGATCAGTTACTTCGACACCCGGCCGCTTGCGGTAGGCCACGATATGTGCGCTGCCCCCAATGAGCGGTACGTCGAAGGCTTCGTGACCGTGAATCCCGCTGCGCCGCTGCACCCCAACGCGATGGGCGCCGCCGCGATCGGCAACGCGCTCGCCGACTACCTGCGCTAGGGGGGCTAGACGGGGATCAGGCCGTGTTTGCGGCCAACGCGCCGAAACATCTGCTTGTCGCGCAACAGGTGCAGCGATTTACGCAGCAGCAGGCGGGTGTCGTGCGGTTCGATGACCGCGTCGATGAACCCGCGCTCGGCGGCGATCCACGGGATCGCCATGTTGAGGTTGTAGCCTTCGATGAAGTCTTTCTTGATCTGCTGCGCTTCCGTCGTGGTCGGGTCGGGGAACCGCTTCATCAGCAGCTGCGCGGCGCCTTCCGCCCCGATCACCGCGATCCGCGCCGTCGGCCAGGCGAAATTCAGGTCCGCGGTCAGCTGCTTGGAGCCCATCACCGCGTACGCGCCGCCGTAGGACTTGCGGACTGTGATCGTCACCTTCGGTACGTCGGCCTCGACGACGGAGTACAAGAACCGCCCGCCGCGCTTGATGATTCCGTTCTTCTCCTGCTCGGCTCCCGGTAAGAAGCCGGGGGTGTCGACGACGAAGACCAGCGGGATCTGCATCGCGTCACAGAACCGGACGAACCGCGCCGCCTTATCGGAGGCCTCGTTGTCGATCGACCCGCCGAGCACCATCGGCTGGTTGGCCACCACACCGACCGGGCGCCCGTCGACGCGGGCATAGCCGGTGATGATGGCCTGCCCCGCCTGGGCGGCCACATCGAGAAAGTCGCCGTCGTCGAAGATCCGCAGCAAGATCTCGTGCATGTCGTAGACCATGTTGTCGGAGTCGGGCACGATCGAGTCGAGCTCCAGATCGTGCGGCGTGATTTCGGGCTCCAGCCCCGGGTTGATCGTCGGCGGCTGGTCGAAGCAGTTCGACGGCAGAAACGACAGGAAGTCACGCACGTACTGAAACGCCGCAGCTTCGGATTCCACGACCTGGTGGATGTTGCCGTAGCGGGCCTGCGAGTCCGCGCCGCCGAGCTCGTCGAGAGTGACCTCCTCGCCGGTGACTTCCTTGATTACGTCGGGGCCGGTGACGAACATGTACCCCTGGTCGCGCACCGCGACAATGAGGTCGTCCTCGATCGGCGAATACACCGCCCCGCCAGCGCATTTGCCGAAAATGAGGGAGATCTGCGGAACGATTCCGGACAGCAGTTCGTGGCGAGCGCCCAGCTCGGCATACCAGGCCAGCGAGGTGACTGCATCCTGGATGCGGGCGCCGCCGGAGTCGTTGATGCCGATGATCGGGCAGCCGACCATCGCGCACCATTCCATCAGCCGGGCCACCTTACGGCCGAACATCTCGCCGACGGTGCCCTGAAACACCGTCTGGTCGTGCGAGAACACCCCGACCGGGCGGCCGTCGATCATCGCGTGCCCGGTGACGACGCCGTCGCCGAACAGGGCGTTGGGGTCGTTGGGAGTGCGGGCCAGCGCACCGATCTCCATGAAGGTACCGGGGTCAACCAGGGCATCCACCCGCGCGCGGGCGCTGGGAATGCCTTTCTTGTCCCGCCGGGCGATCGCTTTCGGGTCGCCGGGTTCCTTCGCCAGCTCCAGCTTCTGATGTAGCTCGGCCAGCAGCTCGGCGGTGGTCTTGGTGCTCACTTGGCGGCCTCCGCCGACTGCCTGGCTGCCGGCACGATCCCGCTGAGCGCGTCGGTCATGTGGGCCCCCACTTTGGCGATGATCGGCTCGTCGATGGCCTGGATGTGTTCGCCACCGATGTGCACCACTTCCAGATCCGACACGTAGTCCCCCCAACCGCCGTCGGGCTGGCGCACCGCGTACCGCGGCTCGAACATGATCGCGTCGTCGTGGTAGCGGTCGGCCATGTACAACGTGACATGGCCGTCGTACGACTGAATCTCGGCGGTGTCGATCGCCCGGTTGTCCAGGTAAGACGTGCGCTGGTGTTCGACGATTCCGCCCGGGATCTGCACGCCGCTCTGCTGCACCGCGTCCAGCACGAAGCGGACCTGGCCGTCGTCGTCGAGCTGCTCGAGGTGTTCGTAGGGGATCTCCGGAATCTCGACGTTGAACGTCTTCTCGGCGAACCTGGCGTAGCGTTCCCAGCGCTTGCGGATTTCCTCCTTGGTCTGCGGAACGTCTTCACCGGGGCGCACCGCGTCGATCAAGCCGACCCATCGGACGTCTTTGCCCAACCGCTTCAGCCCGATCGCGCAGGCGTACGCCAACACCCCGCCCAGCGACCAGCCGGCCAGCACATAGGGCCCGTCACCCTGCATCTCGATCAGCTTCGGAACGTATTGTGCGGCACGCTCTTCGATGGTGCCTTCCACCCGTTCGAAGCCGTACATCGGGGTATCGGCCGGCAACCGGTTCAGCAGCGGCTCGTAGACCACGGTCGACCCGCCTGCGGGGTGGAACACGAACACCGGCACCTTGCTCGACCCTTCCGGGCGCGCCCGCAGGGTGCGGACGAACCCGTCGAGCTGACCGGCCTCCAGGTAGTCGCGCACCGTGCTGGCCAGGGCCTCGATGGTGTCGGCGGCCTTGACCGCCTCGGCGGTGATCGGTCCGTCGGAACGTTCGGACAACCGCTGCGCCATCTTGGCGGCGGTGTCGTCGTCCAGTTCGGGCAACCTGTTGAAGATGCCGCCGGGTGACCTGCCGGTAACGATCGCCCAGGTGGCGAAAGTTACCCGCTCTGCCGCGTCGCGGGGCGGCACGTCGGAGTTCAGGGCGTCGGTGACGGCCTGCTGGTTGAGCGCGTCGGCGCCGCTCTTGGCCCGGGCCGGTGCCGCCGGTCCGGACGGATCTGTCGGTGGCGCCGGAATCGGCACCTGCGACTCGGCGACCGGAGTCGCGGCCCCATTGGACTGAGTCGGCTCGGCTTGCGGGTCGGGTGTCGGCGCGGCCAGCGATGCCGCCGTGGCGCCGCTGACCAGCTCGGCCTGTGTCCGGGCGAGCTCCTCGGCGGTCTGCGTCTTCTGGTACTCGTGCAGCTGGCCGACCTCGTCCCGGTGCTCGACCGCGTACTGAATGAGCTGTTCGACGTTGTAGAGGTTGGCGTCCCGCACCGCCGCCAATTGGATGGGCGGCAGGTCGAAGTCGTACTCGACGCGGTTCTTGATCCGCACCGCCATCAGCGAGTCGAGTCCCAGCTCGATCAGCGGCACCTCCCAGGGCAGGTCCTCGGGCTCATAACCCATGGCTGACCCGACGATCAGGCCCAAGCGCTCCGCGATGGTCTCGCCCGTGTCCGGCGACCATTTGCCCATGCTGGCCGAGAAGTAGCGGTTGGTCAGGCTGTCGGTCAGCGTTTCCGCGCCCGGTTCTTCTTCCCGTTCTTGGGGTGGCGCGCTGGGCGCGGCGGTACCAGCCGCGATCACCGGTGCTGCCGAGAGCGCCGCTCCGGCGCCAACCGCCGCGGGGAGCACCATGCCGCCCTGACCGGCGCGGGCAACCAACGCGTCGTAGACCAGCGTGAACGATTCGTCGATGCGCGCGTACACCTGCACCGAGGCACCGCCGGGATGCCGGGTCATCATCGTGACCAGGTGGGACCCTTCGCCCGGGGTCGCGCGCTGCTCGGCGGCCGTCAGCTGGGCATCCGGAAGTGCGTCTGCCAGTGCAGATTTCACCAGGGAGGGCAGGTCGGTCAGACCGCGGGGCGAATACTCCCAGACGTGCCGGCCATCCGGCAGCGCGACGTGTGCGCCAGGCATCACCACAACACTGCTGCCGGCGGAGAAGTTGACGTCCAGCCAGTGCTCTTTGCGCTTGAACCGGGTCGGCGGGATGTTCGCGTAGTCGCCCGGTCCGAGGGGCCCGGTGGTACGCCGGAGAAATAAAGTCCGGATATCCAGGTCATGCCCATAGACGAAGAGCTGGGCCATCGCCGAGATCATCGACTCGACATCGTCCTGCTTCCGGGCCAGCGTCGAGATCAGCTGCGCGTCGGGTAGGCCCGCGGACGCGGTGGTCAGCCCGATTTGCATCAGCGCGACCGGGTTGGGCGCCAACTCCAGGAAGGTGGTGTGCCCACTGTCCACGGCGTTGCGCACGCCGTGGGTGAAGTAGACGCTGTGCCGCATCCCCTTCTTCCAGTAGTCGACGTCGTGGACCGGCTCTGAGCCGGGTTTGACGTAGCTGCCCTCATGAACGGTCGAGAAAATGCCGACGGTCGGCCTCATCGGCGTGATGCCTTGCAGCTCCGCGGCGAACTCGCCGAGCAGCGGATCCATCTGCGAAGTGTGGCCGGCGCCTTTGGTCTGCAACTTCCGGGCGAAGCGGCCCTCCGCTTCGGCGCGGGCCACGATCGCGTCGACCTGTTCGGGTGGCCCCCCGATGACGGTTTGGCTGGGTGCGGCGTAGACGCACACCTCCAGGCCGGGGAAGTCGGCGAAAACCGTCGTCAGCTCGTCGGCGGAGTACTCCACCAGGGCCATCAGCCGGATGTACTCACCGAACAGCATCGCTTCGCCCTCACCCATCAGATGCGAGCGCGAGCAGATCACCCGGGTGGCGTCCGGCAACGACAGCCCGCCGGCGAAATAGGCTGACGCCGGCTCCCCCAGCGATTGACCGATTACCGCGGCAGGTTTGGCGCCGTGATGCTTGAGCAGCTCACCCAGGGCGATCTGGATGGCGAAGATGGTGACGTTGCTGGTCTCGATGCCGTACTCGTGGGAGTCGTCGAGGATCAGCTCGAGCACCGAATAGCCACGCTCGTCCTGGATCAGCGCGTCGACCTTCTCGATCCACTCGGCGAAGATCTCGTTGCGCAGATAGAGGTTTTTGCCCATCTTGCGGTGCTGGGCGCCGAAGCCGGCCATCGCCCAGACCGGACCGTTGGTCACCGGCCCGTCAGCGCTGAACACGTTCGGCCGCTGCTTGCCCTCCGCGAGCGCCCGCAGTCCCTTGATCGCCTCATCGTGATCATGGGCCAGCACCACCGCGCGGGAGCGGCCGTGATTGCGCCGTGACAGCGACCGGCCGATCGACTCCAACGACGACGCCTGCCCTTCTGGGCTTTCCAGCCAGTCGGCCAGCTCGGTCGCGGCCGCCTTTTTGCGCGACGTCAAAAAGGCCGACACCGCCAGCGGAATCCACGGCTGCGGAGCTTCCTGCTCCGCCAGCTCCAGCAGCGCCTCCTCTTTGAGGCGCAACGCCTCGTCGGTGACACCGGGTAGCTCGGGCTCCGCGTCGTTCTGGGCCGCCGCCAGATACTCTTCGTCGATGAATTCGCCGTAGTCGTCGAAGCGGATTCCGGCGTACGACGGCGTTGTGTCGGCTTCGGTGGTGGTGGCGACCGGCTCGGGCTGCTCGGTATCGCGCACCTCTTTTTCCACCACGTCCCGCGGCAGCACCTCACGCACCACCACGTGCGCGTTGGCACCGCCGAAGCCGAAGCTGGAGACGCCGGCCAGCGCGTAGCCGCCGTACCGCGGCCAGCTGGTGGCCTCATCGACCACCTTCAGGTGCATCGCGTCCCAGTCGATGTACGGGCTGGGCCCGGCGAAGTTGATCGACGGCGGCAGCTTGTCGTGCTGCAACGCCAGCACCACCTTGGCCATGCTGGCCGCGCCGGCAGCCGACTCCAAATGCCCGATGTTGGTCTTGACCGCGCCGAGCAGCGCGGGCCGGTCGGCGGGCCGACCCTTGCCGACGATGCGACCCAGCGCCTCCGCCTCGATCGGGTCCCCGAGCACAGTGCCAGTGCCGTGCGCCTCGATGTAGTCGACGTTGCGCGGGTCGATACCGGCGTCCTTGTAGGCGCGGCGCAGCACGTCGGCCTGCGCGTCCTGATTGGGCGCGATCAAGCCGTTAGAGCGGCCGTCGTGGTTGACAGCGCTGCCGGCGATGACGGCCAGGATCTCGTCGCCGTCGCGGCGCGCGTCGTCGACCCGCTTGAGCACCAGCATGCCGGCGCCCTCCGAGCGGGTGTACCCGTCGGCGTCCGAGGAGAACGACTTGATCCGGCCGTCTGGCGACAGCACCGCACCGATCTCGTCGAAACCCAGTGTGACCGCCGGCGTGATCAGCGCGTTGACACCACCGGCGACCGCCGCGTCACATTCGCCGTTGCGAAGCGCCTGCACGGCTTGGTGGACTGCCACCAGTGAGCTCGAGCACGCGGTGTCGACGGCGACGGACGGGCCGCGGAAGTCGTAGAAATAGGACACCCGGTTGGCGATGATCGACGTGGCCGTGCCGGTGATCGCATACGGGTGCGCCGCCGTCGGGTCGGACACCGCCATCATGGCGTAGTCGTTGTTGGAGACGCCGACGTATACGCCGACGGGGCGGCCGCGCAGGCTCGACGCCGGGATGCGGGCGTGCTCCAGCGCCTCCCAGGTCAACTCCAGCGCCATCCGCTGCTGCGGATCGATGTTGTCGGCTTCGGTCTTGGCCACCGCGAAGAACTCGGAGTCGAAGCCTTTGATGTCCTTGAGATAGCCGCCGCGGGTCCGGGCCTTCGCCACCCGCTCGGCCAGCCGCGGTTCTGCGAGGAATTCCGACCAGCGGCCTTCGGGTAGGTCGGTGATGGCATCGCGGCCTTCCAGCAGCGCCTGCCACGTCTCCTCGGGGCTGTTCATATCGCCCGGGAAGCGGGTGGACAGCCCAACGATCGCGATGTCGACGCGCTCGGCCGGCGCGGTGCGCGTCCAGTCGGTGTTGTCGTCGCCCGTGGTGTCCGGTTCGGGTTCGCCTTCGACGATCCGCGCGGCCAGCGACTCGATGGTGGGGTGCTGGAAGGCGACCGCGACTGAGAGCGTGACACCAGTGAGGTCTTCGATGTCGGCGGCCATCGCGACGGCGTCGCGGGACGACAATCCCAGTTCCACCATCGGTATCGATTCGTCGATCGCGTCGGGCGACTGTCCGGTGGCGTTGGCTATCCAGTTGCGCATCCACTGGCGCATCTCGGGAACGGTCATGGCAGTGCCCGCGGACGCACCCGGCTGGGGCGCACCGTTGGTGCTCTGGGTCTCTATCTCAGTCATCGTGTTTCGTGGTCAGTTCTTTCACCGGCGAAGGCGGTCGGCGACGCGACGCCGCGGCGCAAGCTGCCGTTGAGATAGGCCTCCCGGCAGGCGCGGTGCCCGATCTTGCCACTGGAGGTCCGCGGGATGGTTCCGGCCTGGACCAGCAGCACATCGCGAACGGTCACCCCGTGCCGCACGGCGAGGGCGGCCCGGATGTCGTCGACGATCGGCTGGTAGTCGAGTTTGTGCGCACCGGGAGCACGCTCGGCCACGATCACCAGCTGCTCGGAGGTGTCCTCGGCGTCATGCGTCAGCCCCACGTGCGGGTTGTCGAATATCTCTGGGGGCAGCTCGTTGGCCGGCACCGAGAACGCGGCAACGAAGCCGGTGCGCAACGCGCGGCTGGCCTCCTGCGCCGAGAACTCCAGGTCCTGCGGATAGTGGTTGCGACCGTCGATGATGACGAGGTCTTTGATCCGGCCGGTGATGTAGAGGCCACCGTTGTAGTAGGTGCCGTAGTCACCGGTTCGCACCCACAAGCCGTCATCAGGAGCGCCCTCGGCGTGCGACGGGTTGGTCCGCGACTTCAGGATGTTTTTGAAGGTCTCCTGGCTCTCTTGCTCCCTGTTCCAGTACCCCAGCCCCATGTTCTGGCCGTGCAGCCAGATCTCGCCTATCTGTCCGTCGGGCAGTTCGGTGGCCGTCTCGGTGTCGACGATGGCCGCCCATTCATCGAGCCCGACCTTGCCGGTGGAAACTTGCGCCACGGCGTTGGGCGCGTCGGCGCCCACCTCGACGAATGTGTGAGCGTTGAGCTGTTCCCGGTCGACGTAAACGATCGTGGGCCGCTCATCCATCGGGGTGGTGGAGACGAACAACGTCGCCTCGGCAAGCCCGTAGGACGGCTTGATCGCCGTCTCGCGCAGACCGAACCGCTCGAACGCCGCGTGGAATTTGCGCATCGAGGCCACCGAGATCGGTTCGCTGCCGTTCATGATGCTTTTGACGCGGCTCAGATCCAACGGCGGCTCGCCGTCCTTGGGCACCCCGCGCACGGCGGCATGCTCGAACGCGAAGTTTGGCGCCACGGAGTAGACGTCGCCCGGCGAGGCCGGGTCCTCGCGGGAGAGCTCGCGCATCCAGCGAATCGGTCGGCGGACGACCGCCGCGGGCGTCATGAAGGTGTTGTAGCGGCCGAGAACCGGGGACAACATGATCGCGATCAAACCCATGTCGTGGAAGAACGGCAGCCAGGTGACACCGCGGTCGTCTTCTTTGCCCTCAAACGCCGTGAGCACCTGGATGACGTTGGTGGCCAAGTTCAGGTGCGTGATCTCGACACCGGTCGGGATGCGGGTGGAGCCCGAGGTGTACTGCAGGTAGGCGATGGTGTCGAAATCGGCGCCCAAGGGAAGCTCCCAGGTGCTCGCCACCTCGTTGGGTACGGCGTCGACGGCGATGACGCGGGGCCGCTCCTTGGCCGGGCGGCTGCGGAAGAACTTGCGGACGCCCTCGGCGGAGTCGCTGGTGGTCAGCACCGCCGTCGGTTCGCAGTCGTCGAGCACGGCGTGCAGCCGGCCGACGTGACCAGGTTCGGCCGGATCGAACAATGGCACCGCGATCCGCCCGGCGTAGAGGGTTCCGAAGAACGCGACGAGGTAGTCCAGGTTCTGCGGACACAGAATGGCTATGCGGTCGCCCGGCTGGGTAACCTGTTGCAGGCGCGCACCCACCGCGCGGTTACGCGCACCGAATTCCGACCACGAGATGTCGCGGGCGATCCCTTCGCGTTCGGTGGAGTAATCCATGAACCGGTAGGCCAGCGCGTCACCGCGCACACGGGCCCACCGTTCCACGTGACGAACCAGGTTGGCGTTGTCGGGGAACGTGATCCGTCCGTTCAAGACGAACGGGTTGTGGTACGCCACTGGCATTTATTTCTCCTGTCAAGAGCACGATGCTCGGCCCTGCCGGGTCATGTCGCTATGTCGTTATGTCGCTGTCTGAAGTGCCGGCCCGCCGGGCACTTCACGTGCTTGCCGCGGCAGTGTCAAAGCCGGCTGATGTGCGGAGCTGCGTAGCTGCAGTTACGTCGCCATCGAGCCGGTCAACAACCATAGTGATTCTTATTCTTTCCTTAATTATGGTAAGGGGTGGCGCGGCGGTGACCAAATCACAAGGTACCGCTTCTGATCTGAATCGTCGTGTAGTGAGCCCTGTGTCTGATCCAGCAGTTAGCTGAGCGCAATCTTCATCGCGGCGCACGTCAGCCGTGTTTGGGATGCGGCGCATTCTGAAGCAGGTTCTGTGCCCAATTCAGAGTCCACTGGGTGGCCGATTGGCCGTCCAGGCTCCAGAACTGCGGCGTGGCATACAGCGCGTGCACCGGCTGGCCGGCCCCGCCGGCCAGCCGGTCCAGCGTTGCCGGCAGGTTGGCCAGGCTGAACGCCTCCCGCGGGGCGGCGCAGATGAGATCACCCTGCCCGCAGATCTCCTCGGTCCGGTCGTTGAGCGCGCCGAACCCGCCGGGACGCTTACCCGACATGGTCAATCCGAGCCCGGACAGCACCGGCACCTCGTTGAGGGTGATCTCGGCGCCCTGCCCGGGTGGATTGGGGCCGATGTCCTGACCCACGCCCTGCTCCCGGCGGCCGTCGGCGATCAGCGTCACACCCAGCACCAGGTCCGCCTCGACCGGTCCCCGGCCGTTACCAATATCACTGGCCACATCGCCGGCGATCACCGCGCCCTGGGAGAAGCCGATCAGCACGTAGCTGGTCAACGGGCATCTGGTGGCGATGTCGGTGATGGCCTTCACAGTCGCGCGGGTCCCTTCGGCCCGGCTGTCGTTGTAAGAGATCTGGTTGTCGGTGCTCAGCGGATTGTGGAACTGTGCGGTGTAGGGAACCGTGTACACCTCGACCCGGCTGCCGGGAAACTGGTCGGAGATGGGCCGGGTGACGTTGAGCAGCAACGCGTTGGGGAACAGCGATGGGGCCAGCGGATTGTCCTGCAGCGACGATTCCCAGGTGCCGGGAACCGAGATCAGCGCAACGTCGGGGCAGCTGGCGTCCTGCGACGCCGGCCTGGGCTTCGCCGGCTGCCCGGAGCTGCTGGTCGGCGGGACAATGCTGGGTGGCACCGCGCTGGGTGCAGACCCGGGGCGCCGGACGAGCGCCACCACGACCGCGATGATCAGCGCCACCAGCAGCGCCACCGCTGCCGCGGCGGTCAGCGCCAGCGCGCGGTGCCGTCGGCGCCGTAGCCCGGGCCGGGACTTTCGCCCGGAGTCTTTGGCCACTGCTTGCTAGCAGAACCGGTCGGCTGAAAGGAAGGCATGCGGCGCGACGTGCTGCTGCCGTCGTCGTGGTCTCTGCTGCACGCTCTCACGGTACCGGCTGGGCGGGGGAGCCCCGGCCGGTGACTGCCCACCGGACAGGCGGGTCAGCGGATGGCGCCGACGATGTCGCCAGACATCGCACCCAGCTCCGAGCTCCACGACCCCCAGCCGTTGTCGCCGCCGCCCGGGAAGTCGAAGTGCCCGTTGTGGCCGCCGACGCTGCGGTATTGCTGGTAGAAGAATCGCGCGGTACCGGCGGCCTGCGCGGGGTCGAACACCGCGGCGGGATCACTGGCCCCCGAGCTGGTCGGGCTGAACACCCACACCCGGCTGTTGTTCGCGGCCAACAGCTCGGCGTGCACCCACGGGTCGTGCCACTTCCAGCGGCCCAATTGCGGTGCCCCCCACATGCCGTAGGAATCTACGCCGGCGAAGTTCTGAAAACCGGCGATGATGGCGCCGCTCACCGAAGTCTCCGACGGGTACAAAAAGCCCGACATCGACCCGGCGTAGCCGTAGCGGTCAGGGTGAAAGGTGGCCAGCGCCATCGCGCCGTAGCCGCCTTGCCCGGCACCCACGGCGGCGTGGCCGCCGGGCGCCAGCCCCTTGTTGGCGGCCATCCAGTTGGGCAGTTCGCTGGACAAGAAGGTATCCCACTGCTTGCTGCCGTCCTGTTCCCAGTCGGTGTACATGCTGTAGGCGCCGCTGGCCGGCGCGGCCACCGAAACGCCCTTGCCGGCCAACGTGTTCATCGCGTTGCCGGCGGTCACCCAATTGCTGACGTCGGGCGCGGCGTCGAAGGCGTCCAGCAGCACCACCATGTGCGGCCCGCCGGCCAGGAAGGCCACCGGGATGTCGCGGCCCATCGCCGCCGAGGGCACCATCAGGGTCTCGTAACCCGCTGCGTGGGCGGGATATCCGCTCGCCGTGGAAACACTCCACATCCCGACCGTCAAGACTGCGGCAGACACCGCCCGCAGCAGCGTTACCAGACCTCTCATCTCTACCTCACTCGTCTTCGAAGGCAACCCGGCTTCCGGCCCCGCGCACGCCCCGTCCCGCAAGGTAGTGAATCACACCGGATACGGCCGAGAGGGTGGAAATGATCAACGGCGACGACCGTAGTGGTCGCCGCCGTTGATCGTGGTTCTGCGCTTAGGTGCCCTGCGCGGGCGCGGTGTTGGGCGTGGCGCCCAGCGACCGCTGCAGGTCGGACTTCATCGCGTTCAGCTGCGAACCCCAGTACTCCCAGCTGTGCGTGCCATTTTCCGGGAAGTTGAAGACCGCGTTGTGGCCGCCGGCGGCGTTGTAGGCGTCCTGGAACTTGATGTTGCTGGTCCGGACGAAGCCCTCCAGGAACTTCGCCGGCAAATTGTCGCCACCGAGCTCCGACGGCTTGCCGTTACCGCAGTACATCCAGATCCGGGTGTTGTTGCCGACCAGCGTCGGAATCTGCAGGGACGGGTCGTTGCGCGCCCACGCCGGATCCTCTTTCGGGCCCCACATGTCCGCGGCTTTGTAGCCACCTGCGTCACCCATCGACAGGTTGATCAGCGACGGGCCCATGCCCTGCGACGGGTCGAGCAACCCGGACATTGCGCCCGCGTAGATGAACTGGCTGGGGTGGTATTCCGCCAGGGTCAGCGCCGACGATGCGGCCATCGACAGGCCCACCGCCGCGCTGCCGGTCGGCTTGACGCTCTTCTGCGATGCCAAGTACGACGGCAACTCGCTGGTCAGGAAGGTCTCCCACTTGTAGGTCGAGCAACCCGCCTTGCCGCACGCCGGCTTGTACCAGTCGGTGTAGAAGCTGGACTGGCCGCCCACCGGCATCACGATCGAAAGGCCGGACCCGTTGTACCACTCGAAGGCCGGCGTGTTGATGTCCCAGCCGTTGTAGTCGTCCTGAGCGCGCAGGCCGTCCAGCAGATAGACCGCCGGCGAGTTGGCTCCCCCACTTTGGAACTGGATCTTGATGTCACGGCCCATGCCCGCCGACGGCACCTGCAGGTACTCGACGGGCAGACCGGGGCGAGAGAACGCTCCCGCGGTCGCCGAACCCCCGACGACCCCGATCAGACCCGGCAGCAGAGCCGCACCCGCGGCGCCGACAACGAGTCGGCGCGGCATACTGCGTACCGCGCTCCGAACCCTGTCAACCAGCTTCATCCTTGCTTCCTCATCCTTCGTAAACCCATGCATTGTTTCGGTCAGTCTGCATGCGCCAGCCTGGCTGCGGCGCAGCAGTGCCCGTGTAGTCAACCACACCGACGCGGCCACCTGCTCCTCGTGTGCGCCCGCCGCACCCCCTATCGGAGGGCTTTCACCGCAGAGATGCGGCGTCGGCGAACAGCGCCGCGGTCACTCGGCGGAATGTGCCACAGAACGGTTGTGTGCCGGTGAGCCGCCATACGCGCGGTTGCTGGTCACCGGTCTGCGGTCGGAGCACGCACGCAGGCGGTCGCGGCGAACGGAGCTTACGAAAAATTTCCGCAGCGGGCCGGCAGTTACGGCCCCGCGGCCGGCATTCCGGTGTAGGGCGGGCCGCTTTCCGGCACGTCGAGCCCACACCTGATCAGCTCGTAACGCGGCACCCGGTCGATGCGGTAGCCCGTGAACTGCGCAGCGTGCATCAGGTTGGAAAGAAACCGCCGCGGGCCCATCGGTGCCCGCACCGAGCTCAGCACCGCCTGGGTTGCGGGGCACTTCAGCGCCGCTCTGGCCTGCGCAACCCATGCCGGGTCGAGGTACGGCGGGACATACAGGAAAGGCCCCTCGGCGATAACCCAGTCCGGGAAGAGGTTCTTGTCATGGCCGATCCGGCTGTGCTGCAGACGCGCGGTGTGGGCGGCGATCGGGTTTGCCAAACCGATTTGGTCGATCACCCGCACATCGAGACCGACGTTCATGCTCAGCATGCCGAGGTTGGTGAAAAACACTGTGTGCGGACCTTTTCGGGCTGGCAATCCGGAGAAACCGTCCGCAGGAAAAGGCCCGACCGCAGGCACGATGTCCCACTGGTCGTAGTTGCCCGACGGCAGCAACAGCGCGCCGGCCGGTGTGTTGTTGATCGCCACCAGCGCCGCGCGCATCCTCGGATAGTTCAAATAGTCAGCGGCGGTGAGCGGGTGCGCGTTCGCGACGGCCTGGGCGTAGAACCGCCGCTCGTCGACGATGCCGGAATAGGTTACCCGGGTGGCGTCGTCGCCCATGCCCGCCGAGTTCGCCGCCCACAGCGAATAGCCGGCGACCGCCAGCCACAGCGCACTCACCGCGCCGGCGAGCACGTACCGGGTTTCCCGGGAGAACCTCCTGCCTTCGGGGAACACCACGGGAATCACCGCGACCGGTGCCAGCAGGCAGAACATCGGCACCAGCAATACCCGGCCGTGCATGAAGTCGCCGCCCTGCCGGATCCAGTAGAGCGCTTGCAGCAGACCGCTGACCGTGATGAACACCACGACCATTGACGGGTTTTGCACTGCGCGGGCCGCTCGGCCCGGACGAGGCGGCGTCGGCCGTCGGACGCGCACCCGGCCGCCGGCGGAGATCGACAGCACCAGAGCCAGCGCTGGAATCAGCATCGCCGGCACCCACAGTGCGTACGGCCGGTCGAAGTTGGACAGGTAGATCAGTCCTTGGGACCACTTGTCACCCGCCGCATCCTTGGCCAGCGCCGTACTCGGCACCAGCAGACCGTAGTAGCCCATCCGGAAGAGCTGATAGCTGACCGGCAGGAGTCCACCGGCGATCACGATCAGCGCCCGCCGGCGCCAGCCGTGCGCGGCGGCCAGCATCATGATCAGGGCAAGGCCGCCGATCAGGGCCAACTCCGGCCGGATGAGAACGCTGCAGCCCGCAACGCAGGCCAGCGTCGCGGTGAACCTCCGGCCCTCCGGTCTGGCCAGCGGCGCCTGTGACCAGCAGACCATCATCCACCACAACAGGCCAAGGTAAGCCAGCACCAGACCGCTTTCCAGGCCGGACGTCGCGAAGTCACGCGCGGGCGGAACAGCGATGTAGATCAACGCACCGGCCGGCATCATCACTGCGCGACGTCCGACCAGGCTGGGTGCGTAGAGCCGGCCCGCCCCCAGCATGGCCAAGGCCATCCCCAGCACGCTGAGCACCAGAGCGAAGAACAGGGCCACATACTCCAGGCGCATGGGGCCGCCGGCGACACTGCCCAGGTACAGCATGAAGGTCCACACCGTGGAAGTGTTGGCTTCGACTCGCTCGCCGGGGTTGAACACCGGCCCGTTGCCGGCCAGCATGTTGCGCACCGTGCGCAGCACGATCAGCCCGTCATCAGCAATCCAGCGTCGCTGCCAGGCGCCCCAGCCGAACAGCACAGCGATCACGGCCACACTCATCCAGAGACTGACCCGCGCAGTGCGGTGGTAGGGGAATACCGGCCGGTGCACCGATGCCAGCTCGAATCGTCGCGCCGGCACTACGGCGCGAGCAGCGCTTTTCATGGCCCCTGCGTTGGGGCTAGCCGAACGCAACAGCAGCACCGACGGTTCCTATCCACGCCAGCGCCAGCAGCTGCAGGACGCGGTCGCGCAACGCAATGTCTTCCGGTTCCCCGGCAAGCCCACCGTCGACGTCGACGGCATACCGCAGGATCGCGATGGTGAACGGGATCATCGACACGGCAAACCAGCGCGCCGAGCCGCCGTCCCGCTCGAAGGCCCACAGCCCGTAGCACACCACGACGGCGGTGGCCGACATCGTCCAGACGAACCGCAGGTAGGTGCTGGTGTAGCTTTCCAGAGATTTGCGGATCTTCGCGCCGGTGCGTTCGGCCAGTTGCAGCTCGGCGTAGCGCTTGCCGGCCACCATGAACAGCGATCCGAATGCCATCATCAGCAGGAACCATTGCGACAGGTGGATATGGGTGGCAGCGCCACCCGCGATGGCGCGGATCAAGAAGCCGGACGAGACGATGCAGACGTCGATCACCGCTTGATGCTTGAGGCCGAAGCAGTACGCCAGCTGGATGGCGAGGTACACCGCCATCACCATCGCGAGGTCGGGGGTCACCCACCAGGAGATGACCAGTGCGGCCGCCCCGAGCGCCACCGCCAGGGTGTAGGCCAGCCATTCCGGGACCACACCGGCGGCGATCGGGCGATACCGCTTGGTCGGATGTTGGCGGTCGGCCTCGACATCGCGGACGTCGTTGATCAGGTAAATGGACGAGGCCGCCAGGCAGAACACCACGAACGCGCCGCCCACCCTGCTCACCACGTCGAGCAGCACGGCGGCGCGGTCGTAGTGCATACCGCGCCCCGCCGCGGCCAGCGGCGCGGCCACCACCAGGACGTTCTTCACCCACTGCCGCGGGCGCATCGCCTTGACCACGCCCACCACCAAGTTGGCCTGCGAGCCGCTCACCTGCGCAAGGTCCTCACTCATCGGGCACGCTCGTCGAGCCGGATAGCTGCGATCGCGACGGCCGAACCGACGGCGACTCCGGCGGCCACGTCACTGGGATAGTGCACACCCAGCAGTATCCGGGAGAGTGCCATGGGTGGCACCACCGCAGCGGGTAACGGCCACTCGGTGGCCCGCGCCAGCAGGATCGCCGCCGCCGTGGTCGACGTGGCGTGCGCCGACGGGAAGCTCAGCCGGCTCGGCGTGCCGACGTGCACCGCGACCGCGGGATGGTGTGGACGCTCGCGCCGGACAAACCGCTTGATCACCACGGCGGCCGCGTGCGCGGCAACGGCGCCCACCCCGGCCAGCAGCCAGGCCCGCCACCGCTGCGGCACCAGGATCGCGCCGAGCAGCGACACCGCGATCCAGCCGATGCTGTGTTCGCCGAAATGCGAGAGTCCCCGCGCCATGGGCAGTATGCCGGGACGTCCGGCCAATGCAGACTGCACGGCCACCAAGGCCGCCACTTCACCGTGCCTTAGTGGTGTTTCGCCCATGGAATCAGGCATTGCTGGGCACGTCGTCGCCCGGCAACAGCACTGTCTCCCACTTCTGCTTGCTCGACAGCACCGGCAGGGCTTCGCGGTAGGTCGTCCGCAGTTGGTCGAACCGCCGCGCAAGCCGGCGTTGCCGGCGCAGGGACTGCCGCAGCAGCGACAGCATCTTGCGCCGATCGCGCTGGCGAAAGACCACGCCGCGGCCGTCGGCCGTCGTGACGGTGGCGCCGTCGAGGGTGCACAGCAGAAACCACCGCGCATCCTGGGTTGGCACGTTGCGCTGCGGACGTCGGTGGTGCGTCGGGTCGGCTTTGGTGGCGTTGTGCAAGGTGCCGCGGGCCAGCCGGTACCCGATTGCCAGCGTGTTCACCGGCGGCTTCATCGCTTTGTGTTTCTGCGACGGCGTCGGCAGCTCGCTCGCCGCCGGCAGAACGACCGCGTCGGGATACTGTTTGCGGATCCGGTGCACCTCCGGCAGCGCCGTACCCAGGATCGAGAAGATGTGCTCTGGGCCGGCCAGGAAGTCATCGATGGCTTTGTTCTGGATGGCCACTGTCGAGTACTCGAGACAGGCGAGGTGTTTCAGCGTTGCCTTGAGGTGGCTGGCGATCAGGCCGGCGATGTTGCCATCCCAGTGCATCGCGGCCACCACCAGCCGGTTGCGCAGGTGGAAATAGGCCTGCCAGTCGATGGCGTCGTCTTTGTCACTCCAGGCCATGTGCCAGATCGCAGCGCCCGGCAGTGTCACGGTCGGGTAGCCGTGTTCGGCGGCACGCAGCCCGTAATCGGCGTCGTCCCATTTGATGAACAGCGGCAGGGGTTGACCCAGTTCTTCGGCGACCTGGCGCGGGATCATGCACGTCCACCAGCCGTTGTAGTCGACGTCGATGCGCCGATGCAGCAGATTGCTCCGAGAGTGGTTGTCGCTCAACGCGTGTCTGGCGAAGTCATGATCATATTCGGTGTGCGGGGCGGCGGTCCACATGAAGTTCGACCGGTCGACCACCTCGCCCATGATGTGCAGGTGCGACGGCTCCTGCAGGTTGAGCATTTGACCGCCGATCAGCATCGGCGTCTTGGCGAAGCGGTTCATCGCCAAGACCCGCAGAACCGAATCAGGCTCGATCCGGATGTCGTCGTCCATGAATAGAATTTGCTGACAGTCGGTGTTTTTCAGCGCCTCGTACATCACCCGGCTGTAGCCGCCCGAGCCACCGAGGTTGGGCTGATCGTGAATCGACAGCCGATCGCCCAGTCGACCTGCCGCCGCCGCGAAGTCGGGATGGTCGCGCACCTTCGCGGTGCCCTGATCCGGCACGATCACCGCCCCGATCACGTCGTCGACCAGTGGATCAGAGGTGAGCGCGCGCAGGGCGTTGACGCAGTCGGCGGGCCGGTTGAAGGTCGGGATTCCGACCGCGATGTTCGCCACCCCCGGCGCCGGCACCGGGGCGTACCAGCCGGCACTGCACAGGGTCACCTCTGTGTCGGTGGTGATGTCGAACCAGATCCAGCCGCCGTCTTCGAACGGCGCCAGGCCCACCTCGATTTCGAGCAGCGCAGGCTGATCCTTACTACTGCACGTGAAGGCGCGGCCCTCCGCGTAGATTCGGGCGCCGGTGGCTTTGGTCCGGTAGAGGTCCACCCGGCCGGTGCCGGTCAGTTCCGCGCGCAGCACCACTGACTCACAGATCGTCCAGCGCCGCCAATAGCTGGCCGGGAAAGCGTTGAAGTAGCTGGCAAACGACACCTCGGACTCCGCACCGATTTGCAGGGCGGTGCGGGTCGCCGCGTGTGCGCGGCGGGCGTTGGTCGTCGATTCCTGCAGATAGAGCTTGCGCACGTCGAGCGGTTCGCCAGGACGCGGCAGAATCACCCGGGCCAGCAGGCTGTCCCGTTGATTGGCAATAGTTTTCGCACCGTTCGTCGCGCTCATGTGGGGACTCCGTCGGCGAGCGGTGCGCCGTCGCGAAGATGCGGCGCCAGGGTGTTTTCGAACATATTCAGTGCGCTGGCAATGGCCATGTGCATATCCAGATATTGGTAGGTGCCGAGCCGCCCGCCGAACAGCACTCGTGACGATGCGGTTTCCGCTTTCGCCCTCGCCCGGTAGGCGGCCAGCAGGGCACGGTCAGCCTCGGTGTTGATCGGATAGTACGGCTCGTCGTCATCATCGGCGAAGCGGGAGTATTCGCGCATGATCACCGTCTTGTCGGCTGGATAGTCACGTTCCGGGTGGAAATGGCGGAATTCGTGTATGCGGGTGTACGGCACATCGAGATCGTTGTAGTTCAGCACCGGAGTCCCTTGGAAATCACCGCAGCCCTGCACCACCTCGACTTCGAAATCTAGTGTGCGCCATCCCAATCGGCCATCGACGTAGTCGAAATAACGATCCAGGGGGCCGGTGTAAACCACCGGGGCCGACGGCGACTGCGTGCGCAGGGGCTCCCGCTCATCGAACCAGTCGGTGTGAGTACGCACCTCGATGCGCGCATCGTCGGCCATCTTCTGCAACCACGCGGTGTAACCGTCGACCGGCAGACCCTCGTAGGTGTCGTTGAAATAGCGATTGTCGAAGGTATAGCGCACCGGCAGCCGAGTGATGTTGGCCGCGGGCAACTCCTTGGGGTCGGTTTGCCACTGTTTGGCGGTGTATCCCTTGACGAACGCCTCGTAGAGCGGGCGGCCGATCAGCGAGATCGCCTTCTCCTCGAGATTCTGAGCGTCGGCGGTGTCGATCTCGGCGGCCTGCTCGGCGATCAGCCGCCGCGCTTGGTCGGGGGTGAAGTAGCGCCCGAAGAATTGCGAAACCAGGCCCAGCCCCATGGGAAACTGGTAGGCCTGGCCGCCGTGCAGCGCGAACACGCGGTGCTGGTAGCCGGTGAAGTCGGTGAACTGCCGGACGTAATCCCATACCCGCTTGTTGGAGGTGTGGAACAGGTGCGCGCCGTACTTGTGCACCTCGATTCCGGTCTCCGGTTCGATCTCGGAATAGGCATTCCCGCCGATATGCGGTCGCTTCTCGACGACGAGAACCCGCTTGTCGAGTTGAGTGGCGACGCGTTCGGCAATCGTCAGGCCGAAGAATCCGGAGCCGACGACGAACAGGTCGTAGCGAGAAGTCATCGGTTGCCTAGGGTATCCGACCGAGCGGCCATAACCCGCTTGGCAGCGCTGAGTCAATCCGCCGCGTTGTCCGCAGATCGGCGAGCCTCGCGAGCAGGCGCATAGTCGCCCGAGACTTCGGTGTAGAGAAGATTCTGTCTGCTCGCCGTAGAGGTCGCCTTAGTCGCAATTGCCTCACGATTCGGTATCGCCACTCCAGTCACACTGGTCACATCCGTACCATCGACAACGTGGGGCCGTCACGGCAACACCACACATCCGCAGTCCACATTGAGGAGACTTTCGTGCCGAACCGACGTCGACGCAGGCTCTCGACGGCCATGAGTGCAGTCGCCGCTCTGGCCGTCACAAGTCCTTTCGCTTTTGTCGCCCTGTCCGAACTGGCGGCGGACACCAAGCCGGCGCCCGAACACCACGAGTTCGTCCGAGCGGCGGTAATGACCGATCTGCCCAACGACTTGATGTCGGCGCTGTCTCAGGGCCTGTCACAGTTCGGGATCAACCTGCCCGGCATTCCGAGCCTGACCGGAGGCTCGCCGGCCTCTTCGGGTCTCACGTCCCCCGGCCTGACCAGTCCCGGGCTGACCACGCCCGGTCTCACCACGCCGGGTCTTGCGACGCCGGGTCTTGCGACGCCGGGGCTGACCACGCCGGGGCTCACCACGCCCGGCACGACCACACCTGGTCTGACCACACCCGGTCTGACCGCGCCCGGCGCGCTGCCCTCGGCGGCGACTCCCGGCCTCACCGATCCCAGTCTGGCCACCCCCGGTACCACGACCCCGGGTTTGACCACGCCCGGGATGGACCCCTCGGCGCTGACGAGCCCGGTGAGCACGACGCCCGGCCTCACCACCCCCGGGGAGGTCCCGATCGGCGCCCCGGTCGGGTTGGATCCGGGCGCTGACGGCACCTACCCCATCTATGGCGATCCGTCGCTGGGTGCGGCGCCCACCAGCGCTGGTGGCAGCAGCGGTGGCGGCGGCCTGGTCAACGACCTGAGCAGTGCGGTCCAACAGCTGGGTGTCGGCCAGGTCATCGACCTGCTCAAGGGAGTGGTGATGCCGTCGATCTCCCAAGCCGCTCAGGGCGCCGCGCCGGCCGCCGCAGCCCCCGCATTACCGGTACCGGCGCCGGCCACCTAGACCGGCCGAGAGGCGAGCTAAGCCTGCTCCCCTAACGGCACCGCAGAGTTGGGACCGGCCCGGCCGGCGTCCGTAGCTCTGCGGTGCCGTGCCTTTGATCACACTAGTGCCGTGTCGAAACACTGGCAACTTGAGACGCATACGTAACATCAGTGCGTGCTGTCTCGCCGACCCGCACCACTGTTGCTCACGGCAATCGCGGCGACCGCCGTGCTGCTGCCGTGGGCGACCAGACCCGCAACGGATCCGTTGGTGGCTCGCGGCGGCGATGTCCAACTCAGCCAGCAAGCGCTCGTGGGTCTCACCGGCGGCATCACGATCCGCGAAGTCAGTTCCCCCCGCCCGTTTTCCATGGTCGCGCTCACCGGCGGCGACTTGACCGGCACCACGGCACGGGTTCGCGCGAAGCGTACCGACGGCAGCTGGGGCCCCTGGTACGAAGCCGAGGCATCGGAGTCGGAGACGCTCGACGCGGTGAGCGGATCGGCAACCGGTCCGCGCGGCACCGACCCGGTGTTCGTGGGCAACACCACAACCGTGCAGATTGCGGTCACCCGACCGGTCGGCGCACCGGTGACATCAGCGCCGGTGCAAACCGCGTCGACGGAGCGACCGCTGGGGTACGTGCCCATGACCGCCGAACGGCCGCTGGCGCAGAACATTTCGGCGGTGTTGATCACTCCCCCGCAGGCGCCGGCCGACACCCAGTGGAGCCCGCCGAGCGCGGTCCTCGCCCCCGGTCAGCCACCCAACATCATCAGCCGCGCCCAGTGGGGGGCCGACGAGTCGATGCGCTGCGGAGTTCCGGTCTACGACAATGGGATTCGCGCGGCGGTGATCCACCATACTGCGGGCAGCAACGACTACGCCCCGCAAGATTCGGCCGAAATCGTGCGGTCCATTTACGCCTACCACACCAAAACGCTGGGCTGGTGCGACATCGCCTACAACGCGTTGGTCGACAAGTACGGACAAGTGTTCGAAGGCCGGGCCGGCGGAATCGACAAACCAGTCGAGGGCTCGCACACCGGCGGTTTCAACCGGGACACCTGGGGGGTGGCGATGATCGGCGACTTCGACGAGGTGCCGCCAACGCCGATCCAGCTCGGCACCATCGGTCGGCTGCTGGGCTGGCGGCTGAGCCTGGACGGCGTCAATCCCCACGGCACCGTCACGCTTGCCTCCGCAGGCGGTTCCTTCACCCGCTTTCCCGGCGGTGCCGCGCTGACACTGCCGGCCATCTTCACCCACCGCGACGTCGGCGCCACCGACTGCCCAGGCAACGTCGCCTACGGGTTGATCGACGAGATTCGCGACCTGGCGGCACGTTTCAAGGAGCCACCCGGCCCCGCGGAAGTCGCGGCCGCCCTGGCAGGGGGTGCGATCTACGACCGGTGGCAGGCGATGGGCGGCATGGACAGCACGCTGGGCGCACCCACCTCCCCGGAGCGCACCGCGTCCTCAGGCGCGAGCTTGACGCGCTACGCGACTTTCGACAAGGGCGCGATGTACTGGTCCCCCGAGACCGGCGCCGAGCCGCTGACCGGGCTGATCTTCGAGGCCTGGGCAGCGCTGGGCTACGAGCGCGGCGCGCTGGGGTTGCCGACCAGCGCGGAGATCCAGGAGCCGCAGTGGATCAAACAGAACTTTGCGCACGGCACTTTGAACTTCGACCGGGAAAGCGGCAGCGTGATCCGGGTCATCGACGGCGTCGCAGAGCAGTTGCCGCCACCTTCCCCCGACGGGCCGCCCATCCAACTCGAGCGGTTCTCGCCCCCGGTGCACCCGGGCGGGTAAGCGCGCCGTCGGCTGCGCGCCGAGCGTCACGCCGGCGTGGCGAGCAGCGGTGTTCGCCGGGCCCTGCCCGGCCACCGTCACGCCAGAGTGATCGCCGATGCCCACCGTCACGCCAGCGTGGCGGGCGGAGCCGTCACCGCGTCAAAGCCACCACCGCTCCAGCACCCGCGCCACCCCGTCGTCGGTGTTGGCTGCGGTGATCTCGTTCGCCGCGGCGAGAGCCTCCGGATGGGCGTTGCCCATCGCCACTCCCAGACCGGCTCGCAGCAGCAGCGGCACGTCGTTGGGCATATCACCGAAGGCCACCACGTCGTCGTCGGTGATACCCAGCGGTCGGGCGACCTCCGCCACACCGGTGGCCTTGCTGATGCCCGGCGGCACGATCTCCACCAGCCCGTTGTCGGTCGAATAGGTGAGATCCCCCGCGTCCCCGAGGTGCTTACCGAGCGCAGCGGCCATGTCCCCACTGCGGGCACCCGCCTTGCGGATCAGCAGCTTCACCGCAGGAGCGCTGAGTAGGTCTTCGATGGACACCTCGGTGTTGTCCGGGTTGAGCCAGGCGTGTTCATAGCCCGGCGAGCTGATGAACTGCGGTGTCGCCGTGTCATGCGCGCTGCGACCGACCCGTTCGACCGCCAGTCCCGCTCCCGGTATCAACCGCGTGGCGAGTTCGGCCAGCTCACCCAGGGCATCGACAGGCAGCGTGCGGGCCGACAACACCCGATCAGTCGCTGGATCGTAGACAACGGCACCGTTCGCACACACCGCTGTCGGCGCGAATCCCAGCGCATCGACCACCGGCCGCACCCAGCGTGGCGGACGGCCGGTGGCGAGGACGAAGTGGGCGCCGGCCGCGACGGCTGCCCGCACCGCGGTGCGAGTGCGTGGGCTGACCTTCTCGTCGTCGTCGATCAGCGTGCCGTCCACATCGCAAGCGATGAGCGCCGGCAGCGTCATCGCCGCGATCTACGTTCGTGGCGCGACGTCACCAGCGGTGCTTTTCCTGTCGGCGGGTACGGTCGAGCTCCTGCTTACGGGCCCGCTCAAGCAGTTCAGCGGCGCGTAACTGCTTGGAGTCATCCGGCGAGGGCGCGCTGCCTCCGAGCCGCCGCGGCACCCAGTAGGCGCCTTGAGGGTGCGGATACTCCTCTTGCACGCGGTACAACAAACGCTCCATCGCATGGCGAAGCTGATCATTCAGCTGGTCGACATGTCCCACCGGCTGCAATGGGTGACTCGCCGCGACGACGATCGGAACGCTGTTGCGGACTACGTGCTTGGGATGGTCCTTCGGCCAGATTCGGTGTGCGCCCCAGACCACCAGCGGGACGATCGGGACCCGCGCCTCCAGCGCCATTCGGACCGCGCCGGTTTTGAAAGGCCGCAACTCGAAGCTGCGGCTGATCGTTGCCTCGGGGTGCACGCCGACCAGTTCGCCTTCCCGTAGTCGCTGCACCGCCACCGCGTAAGCATCCCCACCCGCCTCGCGGTCGACCGGAATGAGCCTGGCGTGCTTAATGAGCCACTTGCCCGCAGGTGAGTCCTGCACCTCGGCCTTGATCATGAACCTGAGCCTTCGGCCCCGTCTGTAGGCGGCGTACAACGCCGGCAGCCAATCCAGGTAACTGGTGTGGTTGACGGCGATCAGGGCGCCGCCGCGCTCCGGAAGGTGCTCCAGTCCCTGGAACACCATCGTGTTTCCGTTGGCCGCGATCAGCGGTGGAACAACGATCTCCCCGAACCGATAGAAGGGATTCGCCATTGTTGCTCCTCTTACCCGGTGGGCCCGGATCGCGCGGCCCTGGGTGAACTGGCCTTAAAGCACCAGTCTCCCTCATCGCCGGTGTCCCGTGCGCCGTCTCGCGCGTTCGGCCTCGTCGAGCAGCGCGGCCTCGGCAGAGGTGGGTGCGCTGCCGCCCAGTCGCCGCGGTACCCAATACGCGCCCTCGGGGTGCGGATACTCCTCTTGTACCCGGTGCAGCAACGCTGTCATCTGCTCATGCAGCCGGGCTTCCAGCTCGTCCACATCACCGGCCGCAGACAATGCTGCGCCGGCCGCGACCGTGATCGGTATCTTGGCGCGGCGCAGCTCTTTCGGGTGGTCTTTGGTCCAGATCCGTTGGGCACCCCACACGATCACCGGCACAATCGGCACCTGAGCATCCAAGGCCATCCGGGCCGCGCCGGTCTTGAACTCCTTGAGCTCGAAGCTGCGGCTGATGGTGGCCTCGGGCATCAGCCCCACCACCTCGCCGGAGCGCAGCAACGCGACGGCTGCCTGGTACGCGTCGGCGCCGGCCTCCCGGTTCACCGGAATCGTCTTGGTCTGCTTGATCAGGAAGTTGACGAACTTGACCTGCTGCATCTCGGCTTTGATCAGATAGCGGATGCGCCGCCCCCGTTGGTGCACCGCCAGGGCCGCCGGCAGCCAGTCCACATAGCTGGTGTGATTGATGGCGATGACCGCGCCACCGCCGGCCGGAATGTGCTCCAAGCCTTCGTAGGTGATCGTGGTGCCGAGCGCTTTGGTCAGCGCTTTGGCTGTCACCTCGAGGGCGCGAAAAACGGGTTCCACTCGCTTACTCCGCCGCGCCCGCTGATTCAGGCCGCTCCCGCGCCTCGCGCGCAGCCGCCCGCCGGCCGGCTTCCTCGGCGTCCAGCCGGGCGGCGTCGCCTAACGACGGAGCGCCGCCACCCAGCCGGTGTGGCACCCAGTACTCCCCGGCCGGGTGCTGTCCGTAGTCCATTTGCACTTGTTCGAGCAGACGTTGCATTCGGGAGTGCAGTACCCCGGACAACTCCGCGGGGGGCAGCGTCGGCTGAATCGGTTCGCCGACGGTCACCGCGACCGGCACCTTGGGGCGCAACAGCCGCTTTGGATGGTCTTTGGTCCAGATTCGCTGGGCACCCCAGACGATGTGGGGGACGATGGGCACGTTCGCGGCGATCGCCATGCGAGCAGCTCCCGTCTTGAATTCCTTGATCTCGAAGCTGCGGCTGATCGTCGCCTCGGGATAGACGCCGACCAGTTCACCGGCCTTGAGCATCTCGACGGCAGCGTCGAACGACGCCGCGCCGCTCTCGCGGTCCACCGGGATATGGCGCAGTCGACGCATGATGGGTCCGGTGAGCTTGTGGTCGAACACTTCCTGCTTGGCCATGAACCGCACCTTGCGTCCCAGGCCCTGTTTGTAGGCGGGCAATCCTGCAAAGGTGAAGTCGAAATAGCTGGTGTGATTGATGGCGACAACGGCTCCACCGCTCACCGGGAGGTTCTCGACGCCACTGACGGTGAATCGCAACCCCTGCAGGCGCCAGGTCAGGCGGGCAAGCTGGATGATAGTTCCGTATACCGGTTCCACAGTCCTCCACACTAACCGGGTGCCCCTGCCCCTTTGCCGACGTGGACGATGTGCGGAACCCGCCAGAGATGATTGTCCTGATCACACGCCGGAGCAGCAGGAGCCTGCGCAACTCCTTCGTTAGCTGGCGTTTCGATTGGCCGTCGGACGACGGTGCCCGCGAGGCTTGCCGCTAAGCTCGAAGCGGCCGTTAACTCGTCGGAGGGCAATCAGTGCGGGTCACCAGCGTCGGCCATGCCGGCTTTCTGATCGAGACCCACGCGGGCAGCATCTTGTGCGACCCCTGGGTCAATCCGGCGTATTTCGCATCGTGGTTCCCGTTCCCGGACAACAGCACGCTGGACTGGGACCGGCTCGGTGATTGCGACTACCTCTACGTCTCGCACCTACATTCCGACCACTTCGATGTCACGTTGCTGGACGCACACGTCAATAAAGACGCGGAAGTGCTGCTGCCGGAGTATCCAGTGCCCGACTTACGCAATGCGCTGGGAGAACTAGGCTTTCACCGGTTCGTCGAAACGTCCAACTCGGTCAAGCACCGGATCAGCGGCCCACGCGGTGATCTCGAGGTCATGATCATCGCCTTGCGGGCTCCGGCTGACGGGCCGATCGGCGACTCAGCGTTAGCGGTGTCCGACGGCGTCACCACGGTTTTCAACATGAATGACGCACGGCCGGTGGACTTGGATGTGCTGGAAGAAGAGTTCGGTCACGTCGACGTGCACATGTTGCAGTATTCCGGGGCGATCTGGTACCCGATGGTCTACGACATGCCGGCGCGAGCCAAAGAAGCGTTCGGCATCCAGAAACGTCAGCGCCAGATGGACCGCGCCCGCCAGTACATCGCGCAGGTGGGCGCCGGCTGGGTCATTCCGTCCGCGGGTCCGCCGTGCTTCCTGGATCCGGAACTGCGCCACCTCAACGACGACTGCGGCGATCCGGCCAACATCTTTCCCGACCAATGGGTGTTCTTAGAACAGATGCGGGCCCACGGCCACGACTGCGGCGTACTGATGATTCCGGGATCGGTCGCGGCTTTCACCGGATCGCAGCTTGATTCGGTCGACCACCCGCTGTCGGCTGATCAACTGGAAGCGATCTTCACCACCGGCAAGGCGGCGTACATCGCCGACTACGCCGCGCGCAAGGCGCCGCTGCTGGCAGCCGAGAAAGCCGGTTGGGCGGCTGCAGCCGGCGAGTCACTCCTGGAGCCGCTGCGGTCGGCGTTCGAGCCGATCATGCTGGCCAGCGACGAAATCTGCGACGGCATCGGCTATCCCGTCGAGCTGGTGTTGGAGAGCCGCAGCCACCGCCAGATAATCGTGCTCGACTTCCCCAAACGTCTGGTGCGAGAGCCTATCGCCGACGAGAAGTTCCGGTACGGCTTTGCGATCCCGCCCGAATTGGTGCGTACCGTCCTGCGGGACAACGAACCGGACTGGGTCAACACGATCTTCTTGTCGACGCGGTTCAAAGCGTGGCGGGTCGGCGGCTACAACGAGTACCTCTACACGTTCTTCAAGTGCCTCACCGACGAGCGGATCGCTTACGCCGACGGCTGGTTCGCTGAAGCTCACGACGACACCGCTTCAATCAGCATGGACGGCTGGGAGATACAGCGCCGCTGCCCGCACCTGAAAGCGGACCTGTCGAAATTCGGAGTGGTGGAGGGCGACACGTTGACCTGCAATCTGCACGGGTGGCAATGGGATCTGAGATCCGGCCGCTGTCTGACCACCCGTGGCCACGAACTGCGGTGCAGCCGGCTTTGAGCGCCGCACCGCAACAACGCTACGACGACGGCCTGGTCCAGTTGGACCGGGAAGCGATCACGTTGCGCCGCTATCACTTTCCGTCGGGCACAGCGAAAGTAATTCCGCTGGCCACGGTGCGGGGTTTCAAGGCGGAGCCGTTGGGCTGGTTCATGCATCGGTTCCGGATCTGGGGCAGTTCGGACCTGCGCCGCTGGCTGCCCCTGGACGTGCGACGGCCCTTCAAGTCGACGTTGATCACGCTCGACGTACCGGGTACCCGGCCAAGTCCGGCTTTCTCACCGGCGGACCCACACCAGTTCACCGCCCTCTTGGATGAGTTGCTGAACCGCGCGCCTTGATCGGCGCAGTATCCACATTCATCGTCATTGACAAACATCTGGAAGTTGCCGACACTGCCCGCATGATTTCGCTGTTGGTGCACGCGATAGTGGGTTTGACGATTATCGCGTGGATCGTCGTGTCGAACCGTCAAGTATTCGCCCGGCCGGCTGACGGGCCGGCTTTCACGGCTTTGGAATGCATCTACTACGTCGTCGGCGTCGCATCGATCGCCTTGGGCTGGTATTTCAATGTCCGTTTCGTGGTCGAGAACGCGACCGCGGGCGGAAACCTTTTTCACGGGGCCGGCAGCTACCCGCACTTCCTCCGGTTGCAGTTCGCCAACCCGGCTGCCGGTTCTGCCGCTGAGGATTATCTGATCGCCAACGTCATTCTGCTGCCGTTGTTTTCGATCGTCGATGGCTACCGCCGCGGTCTTCGGCGCCCCTGGTTGTACTTTCTCTGCAGTTTCTTCACCAGCTTTTCGTTCCCGCTGGCCTTCTACTTCGCAACGATCGAACGGCAGCGTCGCCACACCCGATTTGGCCGCGCGCCAGCGACAGTTGACGTCTAGGCGTTCGACGGCTCCAGCACTTCGGCGCCCACGAACGGCGCCAGCGCGCCGGGAATCCGGACGCTGCCGTCGGGCCGCTGGTGGTTTTCCAGGATCGCAACCAGCCAGCGTGTGGTGGCGAGTGTGCCGTTGAGGGTGGCCGCGATCTGCGGTTTGCCGCCGGCATCTCGGTACCGCGTGGCGAGCCGACGCGCCTGGAAAGTGGTGCAGTTCGACGTGGAGGTGAGTTCGCGGTAGGCGTGCTGGGTCGGCAACCACGCCTCGCAGTCGTACTTGCGGGCAGCTGAGGCGCCCAGATCGCCTGCGGCGACGTCGATCACCCGGTAGGGCACCTCGATGAGCGCCAGCATCTGCCGTTGCCAACCGAGCAGTCGATCATGCTCGGCTTCGGCATCCTCGGGTGTGCAGTAGATGAACGCCTCGACCTTGTCGAACTGGTGCACCCGGATGATGCCGCGGGTGTCCTTGCCGTAGCTGCCGGCCTCCCGGCGGAAACACGACGACCAGCCGGCGTAGCGCAGCGGCCCGCGGGACAGATCCAGGATCTCGTCGGCGTGGTAGCCGGCCAGCGGCACCTCGGAGGTTCCCACCAGGTACAGGTCGTCGGCCGCCACGTGATAGACCTCGTCAGCGTGCGCGCCGAGGAATCCGGTGCCCGACATCACCTCGGGACGCACCAGCACCGGCGGGATCACCAGCGTGCAGCCGTTGTCGGTGGCAAGACGCACCGCCAGCTGCAACAGTCCCAGCTGCAGCAGCGCCCCACGACCGGTCAAGAAGTAGAACCGCGACCCCGACACCTTGGCGCCGCGCGCCATGTCGATCAGGCCCAACGGCTCCCCGAGCTCGAGATGGTCTTTCGGGTTCTCGATCGCAGCCGGTTCGCCGACCACGTCCAGCACCCGGTAGTCGTCCTCCCCACCCGCGGGCACCCCGTCGAGGATGACGTTGGAGATCGCCATGTGCGCCGCAGTGAATTCCGCCTCGGCCTGCGCCTGGTCGGCCTCAGCCGCCTTGACCTCTGCCGCCAGTTGCTTGGCGCGCTGCAGTAAGGCCGGCCGTTGCTCATCGGACGCGGCGCCCACCTGCTTGCTGACAGCTTTCTGATCAGCGCGCAGTGAGTCAGCGGTCGCGATCGCGGCCCGTCGGGCCGCGTCGGCGGCCAGCAGGGTCGCCACCAGAGCCGGGTCCTCGCCACGACTGACCTGCGAGCGACGCACGGCGTCGGGGTTGTCGCGCAGCAACTTCAGGTCGATCACGGCCTGACCCTACACAGCATCACATTCGTAACAACTGTCACGCTGCTGGCCAGGCCTGTCAGAATAGAGCCGATGTTGCACGCACCCGAGCAGGAAAGTTCGCTTGCTGACCGCCCGGCCCAGCGGTCGGCGCGGGCCGCCTGGCTGCACAACTTCCGGGCATCCTCGACCAGACGGGCGCTGCTGCTCGCCGCGTTGGGCGGACTGCTCATCGCCGGATTGATCACCGCGAACTCGATCAGCAACGGCAGCCCCGGCCGTCTGTCCGGCTATGTCAACCCGGTTCCCAGCACCGGAGTCCGAGGTAACGACGCGTTCAACCACGCCACCGGCGGCGACTGTCTGATGTGGCCGGAACGCATGCCCGAGGCCGCGACCGTGGTCAACTGCAAGGACGACCACCGCTTCGAAGTCGCCGAGTCCATCGACATGCGCACCTTCCCGGGCTCGGAGTACGGCCGTGACGCTGCCCCGCCGTCAGCCGCCCGCATCGAACAGATCAGCCAAGAGCAGTGCGAGACGGCGGTGCGCCGCTATCTCGGCACGAAATTCGATCCCAACAGCAAATTCACCATCGGCATGCTTTGGTCCGGTGACCGGGCGTGGCGTCAGTCCGGTGAGCGCCGCATGCTGTGTGGCCTGGAATTACCGGGCCCGGCCAATCAGCAGATCGCTTTCAAAGGCAAGGTGGCCGACGTGGACCAGTCCAAGGTGTGGCCCGCCGGCACCTGCCTGGGCATCGACCCCACCTCCAACCAACCGACCGATGTCCCGGTCGACTGTGCGGCACCGCACGCCATGGAAGTCACCGGCAGCGTCAACTTGGCCGAAAAATTTCCCGACGCGCTACCTGCCGAAGCCGACCAGGACGCGTTCATCAAGGACGCCTGCACTCGCTTGACCGACACCTACCTGGCACCCGTTCAGCTGCGGCAGACCACCCTGACCCTCATCTACAGCACAGTCTCGTTGACCAGTTGGTCAGCCGGTAGCCGCGAGGTCGCCTGCAGCGTCGGCGCGACCCTGGGCAATGGCGGCTGGGCGACGCTGCTGAACAGCGCCAAAGGGGCGCTGCTGATCAATGGCCAGCCGCCGATCCCGCCGCCGGACATTCCGCCGGAGCGGCTCAGCATACCGCCGATCGAGATGCCCACCCTTGCGCCGGCGCCCAGCGCCCCGGCCCCGGCCGCACCGAGCCAGACGCCGAGCCAGCAGCAACGGCCAAGCGACCAGCATCTGCCGAATCAGCCGGGTGCTCCCCCGGCGCAGCCGCCACCGGCTCCCGCCGCACCGCCGCCGGCGGCTGCGCCGGGTGGCGAACCGGCGCCTGCACCTGGTGCCGACGCGCCGCCTGCCGGGCCACCCGGACTGCCCTGGCTGCCGCCGGCGCCGGACTCCCCGCCGCCCGGCGGCTAGTCCGGTGGCTGTCCGGATGGACCCACAACGATTCGACGACCTGGTCGGCGACGCGCTCGACCTGATCCCCGAGGAACTGACCGCGGCCCTGGACAACGTGGTGGTCCTGGTCGCCGACCGCCATCCGGAAGAGCCCGACCTGCTTGGCCTGTACGAAGGTGTGGCGCTGACCGACCGGGACTCCACCTATGCGGGATCACTGCCGGACACCATCACGATCTACCGCGAGGCGCTGCTCGATTGCTGTGACGCCGACGACGACCTCGTCGATGAGGTGGCGGTGACCGTGATCCACGAGATTGCTCATCACTTCGGCATCGACGACGACCGGTTACACGAGTTGGGCTGGGACTGACCACCCGATCAGTGGAAACGCGCCGAGAACCGCCGGGCGCGGCATCCGCCGGGTGTCGGGCGTAGGTGATAAGAACAGCCTATGAGCGCAGCCTGCCGCGACTGTCAAGACAGTTTGGATCATTGCCACGGCAGTGTCATTCGACACTCGCTGCGTCGGCCGGAATGCACTGACGACGGGTGTACCGGTCCCGAGCAGGTACGGCACACGTTCGTCATCGACTGTGACGCGGTCGGGTGCGTCTGTAGCGCGTCGTCGTCAGCACCCTGGCAATTAGCAGCGAATTGAAAAGCGGGGCGACCGCGCCCTCTGGCCAATTTTGACCTGAAGCGGTTGCTGCGTTTTTGGGGTGGAGCCAAATCTAGCCGCTACGGTTTCGTCGCACCGGCTTGTCGCGTGTAACCGCTCGGATCAGCGCTCATCCGCGTGGGTGGAGCGTGCCAAGCATTGCACTCACCACCTGGTTGCTACGGTAAAACCGTTGCGCTATGCCATGGTGTGTGCTTATATATGAAGCGCTGTGACACACTTCGTGATCCGGGAAGGACGTGCGATGGGAACGAACCAGAATCCGACGGTGTGGGCGACACCGACCTTTCCGGGCGGCCCGCGGTACGGTGCGCCGCCGTCGCTACCCGGGTCACCGCCGGTACCCGGGCCGCCACCGGTGTACCGGTGGCGACCGGCGCAACCTTTTCTTCCGAGTCCACCATCAGCTCCCGTTAACCGCCCCACCTCGTCACCTGCAGAGTTGTCGAACTTCGACCAACCCGGCGCCCCGACCGGCTGGCCACCGCACAGACCAGACCGGCGACCCCCGCGCTGGTGGTGGATATCGGTGACGACGGCTGCGTTGTTAGGTGTGGTTGTCGTCGTCACCATCGCACTCGTCGCCTCATCCGGCGGCTCTACTAGTCACTCGCTCGCCCATTCGACTCTGCCACCCTCGCCGCCGCCCAGCACCGCCGCACCGGTGCCCGTCACCGCACTCGCAGCGCTGCTGCCCGGCCGCGGAGACTTCGCTGCCGCAGCCGCAACCGGGCCGAACGCCCAGTTCAACCGCTCAGAACGGTTGTACATGGACCACATCGTTGACCAGGACTGCGTCGGCGCGGTGGGGATCGGCAACGACGACTTCTTCCAGGGCAGCGGATGGACGGCCGCGCGCACCGAGTCGCTCGTCCCGACCGGGGACAACACCGACCGAGAACGTGCGGCATGGCTTGTTGTGGTGTCCTACCCCGATGCCGCAGGCGCTTCAGCGATGTACGGCAAAACCGTGGCCGCCGGGCACAGCTGCGGCGGGCGCACCATCAACCTGCGCGACCGCTCGGACCCCGCCGACTACGACCGGTTCAGCAAAATAGGACAGCCGATCGAGGACAACGGCACGATGACCGTGTCCAGGACCGACGAGGGCAGTGAAGGCTGGGGCTGCCAGATGGGATCGACCATCCGCAACAACATCCTGGTCAGCGCCAGTATCTGCGGCGATGGAATCTCACCCGAGGACGTGCGCTCGCTCGTCGGGTCGGTGGCGGCCAAAGTGCAGGCCCCGGCCTGACCGGTTCGCCGCCAGCCGATGGCGGCGTGCCGATTGGCACGGCCGTCAAGCCCGGCCCCGTCCGGTTCGCTGCTGCAGTTTGTCGATGAGCTCAGAAGCCCGGGCTTTGGTCAAATCATCCGGGATGTCCTCGCCGGCTTCGCGCGCCAGCGTCTGCAGATAGCTGCGCTGCGGCCCGGTCATCGGCTCATCGCCGGTCACCCACTGCGACTGGTCCTTCTCGGGGTTCTCGCGAGGCGTCTGCCCGGGATCGTCCGTCATGGATCAGCTATGCCCGGCAACCGGCACTCTTAAGCGGCGCGGCCGTAGCGTCGGTGTGGTGCGCTGGATCGTGGATGCTATGAACGTGATCGGCACCCGGCCGGACGGCTGGTGGAAAAACCGTTCGGCCGCGGCGGTCGACTTGGTCGGCCGGGTCGAGCGGTGGGCTCGAGCCGGTGCACACCGGGTGACCGTGGTGTTCGAGCGGCCGCCGTCGCCGCCGATCGTGTCCTCGGTTGTGGAGATAAAACACGCGCCCAAGGCTGCGGTGAACTCGGGCGACGACGAGATCGTCCGGCTGGTGCAGGCCGACGAGCACCCGCAGCAGCTCACCGTCGTCACCTCCGACACCGCCCTGGCCCGTCGAGTGCAGGCCGCGGGCGCGAGCGTCTTTCCGGCGGCGCGTTTCCGCAACCTCATCGATCCGTCCGCCTGAGCGCGGTGCGGGTGACGGTGAGCTGATCAGCCCATCGGGTCGACGCCGGACTCGACAGTGTCGGCCGCCGCGCCGGCCTCGGCTGCGGGATAGAACGGCGGCGTCCGAGCGCCCCAGTGCAGGCAGCTCCAGCGCCCGTCGGTGATCGGGGCGAGTATCACCGACTCGGCGTTGGCTAGATGGTGATCGAGCGCAAAACTGGTGTCGACGCCGGCCAGTACCGCTGCTACCAGCCGAATCGCCGCTCCGTGGCTGACCACGACGATGTCCTCGGTCCACTCGTGATCGTCGAGGTAACGCATCCGCAGATCGGTCAGCACCGGTAGGTAGCGGTCCAGCACTTGATCGCCGGTCTCCCCGCCGGGCAGGGGCAGGCCGCGGTCGCCGTGGTGCCATCGTTCGTAGACGCGGTTGAAGGCGGCGATCGCCTCGTCGTCGCTACGATTTTCCAGCTCGCCCACCTGCACTTCGTGGATGCCGGTGGCTTCGCGGACGGGCAGGTGCAGCTCGGCGCCGATCTGGGCGGCTGTTTGCGACGCGCGGATCGCCACCGAGTGCACCAGCAGCCCCGGGCGGTGTAATCCGTTGTGCGCGAACGCGCGCGCCTGATCTCGTCCCAGTGGCGTCAGCTGCGTCCCAGGCGGGCGGGTGTCCAACCGACGTTCGACGTTGCCGTACGACTGGCCGTGGCGCACCAGCACCAACCGGCCGCTCACTGGCGCGACCGTTCGGCCGGGTCTTCGCCGCGGTGTAGACCGGCTAACCAGCGTGCCGCCTCGTCCGGCTGGGGTGGCTCCGCGCCTGCGGGTACGCCCGTCGGCCACGATCCCAGGTAACGCACGTCGGCACATCGACGGTGCAGTGCTCTGAGTGCCTCGGCGACGGCGTCGTCGTCGATGTGGCCGACACAGTCCAGAAAAAACACGTAGGTGCCCAGCTCGACGCGGGTCGGCCGGGACTCGATCCGGGTGAGGTCGATTCCGCGGATGCCGAACTCGGCGAGCGCGGCCACCAGCGCGCCCGGAACGTTGTCGATTCGCAGCACCACCGACGTTCGGTCGGCGCCGGTGCGGGCCGGCGGCGGTCCCGGCCGACCAACCAGCACGAAGCGGGTGCGGGCATTGGGTTCGTCGACGACACCCTCGGCCAATGCGGTCAGTTGGAAGCGCTGCGCAGCAAGCGGCGTGCTGACCGCGGCGTCGACGGCGCCGTCGGCGACTTGCTTGGCGGCCTCGGCATTGGAATTCGCCGGCCGCAAGTCGACGGTCGGCAGGTGCGCGGCGATCCACCGTCGTACCTGTGCCGCGGCAACCGGGAAGGCCGCCAGTGTTCGGACGTCGGCGGCGGTGCGGCCGGGTGGTACGACGATGCTGAACGCCACGTCGAGGGTTATCTCGGCGAAGACCTGCAGTGGCGACCAGCTCGCCAGGTTGTCCAGCGTCGGCGTCACCGACCCGTCGATCGAGTTTTCGATGGGCACGCAGGCGTAGTCCGCCGCATTGTCGCGCACCGCATCCAGGGCGGCCGTCGTGGTCTCGCTGAGCAGCGGCCGGACACAGTCACCGGCCCGGCAATCCGGAATCAGACCCGCGGCGACCATCTGAAGCAGGGCCGCTTCGCTGAAGGTTCCTTCCGGACCGAGATACGCGATGCGGGCCACCTTCAAACCCTATCCGGTCGCGATTGATCGCGGCCCTTCCCGAGAAGTCACGTTAGGTCACCTAAGTTCAGAAGTTGGAGTGCTCACTGTCGGTCTTGTCCCGACCACCGCGGAGCGGGTCCGCACCATCTGCGCGCCGGCGTCGCACTGCTCGCGGCGGAACACCGCCAAACTGGTGACCACCGCGCTGCATCACCCCCGCCTTGCTGCAGATCCAGACCCCGTGGGATCCGCACCGCCCGCTGACGGCGACACGAGCCACTCGCATCTTGATGGGCTGCCCGTTCGCCAACGAGCTGCCTCCCCGCCGCTGAACCACCGGTCCGCACGGCGGCGGTTACCGTGTCGGGATGACCACGCAGCGCGGGCAGCTCGACGGTGACCTACTGCCCGATCGTGCTGCCAAGATCGAGCTCACAGTGGTATTGGCCGTCACCTTCGGCCTCAGCGCCATCACCGCGCTGCTGGAGCTCGCGGACTCGGTACTGCGCAACCTGAGCGCGCAAAAAATTCCACTCAATCCCAAGCGGTCGTATTTCGATCTGGTGGACCTGGGACTGAATGCGGCGGTGGCCGCGCAGCTGATCGCGTGGGGCGGGCTGGCGGTGTACCTGCTGTGGCGCAGCGGCACGGGTCCGGCCCGCATCGGCTTGAGCCGCTTCAGGTGGCGCGCCGACCTGCTCGGCGGTCTCGCGCTGGCCGCGGTGATCGGCCTGCCGGGATTGGCGCTATATGTCGCGGCGCGCGACTTCGGCCTCAACGCCTCGGTCATCCCGTCCGGCTTGCGCGATACCTGGTGGCGGCTACCGATGCTGATCGTGACCGCTTTCGCCAACGGCTGGGCCGAAGAGGTGATCGTCGTCGGCTACCTGCTCACCCGGCTGCACCAATTGCGAGTCACCAGCGTCGTCGCGCTGTGCTGCTCAAGCGTGCTGCGGGGTGCCTACCACCTCTATCAAGGCTTCGGCGCCGGCCTGGGCAACGTCGTAATGGGACTGGTATTCGGCTACGCCTGGCAGCGCAGCCGTCGACTGTGGCCGTTGATCGTCGCGCACGGACTCATCGACAGCATCGCGTTCGTCGGATACGCGCTCTTGGCCGGCCACCTCGGCTGGCTTCGTTAACTGCCTTCGTCAGCGCCGCCGCCGGCCACGTACTTTGATCATCGATGAACGGCGACCGATCACCCGAGCGGCGTACGTTCCCGGTGTCGAACCGGGAACCGTCGCCGGTCATCGGTCGCGGTCATCGTGCGTCGCCGACGCGACCGGCTCCCCCGCCGCGACAACCGACACCGGCTATTCCACCATCCCGCCCGCGCCAGGAACATCGGTCGCCGGCAAGCGGTAACGCCACCCGAAGTCGGGTAAGGCGCGCACGCCGGCCACCCCGCCGGCGCGCATGGGGCAAATCGCTCGCGCTGACTCTGGTGATCGCGGTGCTGCTCGCCTGCGCCGGCGTGCTCGGCGGAGCTCTGTGGCTGGACACCTCACTGCATCGCACCGCGGTGCTGGCCGATTACCCCGGCCGGCCGGCACCGGGCCGGGGAACCACCTGGCTGCTGGTCGGATCGGACAGCCGCCAGGGCCTCAGCATCGAGCAGCAGCAGGCGCTGACCACCGGCGGCGACATCGGTACCGGGCGCACCGACACGATTCTGCTGGTACACGTGCCAGCGTTCAGCTCAGGTACAGCGGCCACCATGGTCTCCATTCCGCGTGACTCCTATGTCGAGATTCCCCGCCACGGCCGAGACAAGATCAACGCCGCGTACGCGCTCGGCGGCCCGGCGCTGCTCGCCCGGACCGTGGAACAGGCCACCGGTGTGCGGCTGGACCACTTCGCCGAAATCGGCTTCAGCGGATTCGCCGCCTTGGTGGACGCCGTGGGCGGAGTCACTCTCTGTCCGGCTAAGCCGATCAGCGATCCACTGGCCGGAATCGAGCTGCCGGCCGGTTGTCAGCACCTGGACGGCCGCGCCGCGCTGGGCTACGTCCGGACCCGCGCGACACCGCGGGCCGATCTCGACCGCATGGTCAACCAGCGGCGCTTCATGTCGGCGCTGTTGCACCGGCTGAGCAGCCCGGCGGTATGGCTCGACCCGCGGCGCTGGTTTGCGGTACCGCGCGCGGCGGCCGACGTTCTGACCGTCGACATCGATGACCACGTGTGGGCGCTGGCCCGACTCGGCTGGGCCCTGCACGGATCACCCACCACTCTGACCGTGCCGGTCAGCGAGTTCACCGGGAGCGACGCCGGCTCGGTCGTGTTGTGGGACCACGACGCGGCCAGCCGGCTGTTCGACGCGCTGGTATCCGATGTGCCGGTACCGCCGGCCGTGCTGGACGAACAGCCCTAGCGCGGCGAACACCGGAGCTAATCGCGGCCTGCCCCGGTGAGTCCGTCCTCCAGCCAGGCCTTGGCTCGGCCCGGGTGGTGGGTGGCGAACCAGGCCACCCCGATGTCGCGGCAGAAGCGGACGCCGTCGGCGTCGTCCACGTGCCAGGTGTACAACGCCCTACCCTGCGCGGCGGCGCGATCAACCAGCTCGGGGTGTTCGCGCAGCGTCGCGATCGACGGGCCCACCGCCGTGGCGCCCACAGTGCTGGCCGTCGTGCCGGTCAGATACCGGTGGGTCCGGGCGAGCAGCACCGTGGGCAACAGCGGTGCGGCGCGGCGGACCCGCCACAGCGCGACAGCCGAGAAGGAGATCACCACCGCACGCGACCGGTCGGCCGACGCCGGCGTGGCCAGGCCAAACCGGTGCAACAGCGCCAGCACCTTGCTCTCCACCAGCGCGCCGTAGCGAACCGGGTGTTTGGTCTCGATGAAGATCTTCACCGGCCGGTGCCAGTCCAAAGCCAGCGCGACCAGCGAGTCCAGCGTCAGCAGACCGGTGTCTCCGTGCGCGCCGTCCGGCCGCCAACTGCGATGCCACGCGCCGTACTCGAACTCGCGAAGCTGCGCCAGCGTCATCGTGCTCACCAGCCCGGCGCCGCTCGACGTGCGGTCCAGCCGGCGGTCGTGCACACAGACCAGGTGGCCATCGCGGGTCAACCGGACATCGCATTCGACGCCGTCGGCGCCTTCCTTCAATGCCAAGTCGTAGGCGGCCAGGGTATGTTCCGGCCGGTCGGCGGAGGCGCCTCGATGCGCGACCACAAATGGGTGCCCGGTGAGCACCTCCTCGGCCCACGACATAGCACTATGCTGCCGGTTCTTGGCCCTCGAACTCAACAGGACCGCCCGACACCGGCTCCGGCGGCGGCTCATCGCCCACCACGAGCCATCGGTGCGCCGGCCTTTCGACCGGTTTCCGCTCGAACCCCTCGAAGACCCGTGCGGCGGCGATCACCGCCACAGCGGCCAGCACATAAGCCCCGACGGTTGCCACGGTGTTGTTGGCGATACCTTGCGGGTCGCGGACAAAGCTGGTTTCGGTCGCGAACACCGCCGCTACGCTGCTGGCCATCCACAATGCCCACCACAACCAGATTGACGCACCCAACCGGTCGTACTGACCCTCGGCATAGACCAGCTCGAGCACGTACATCAGCGCGAACACCGACGCGACCAGCGGTAGCACACCGATCATCAGGCAAACTGCCATCAGAGCCCAGCTGGGCGGTTGCTCGCGAGTTGCCAGCCAGAAGGCAAGTGCCAGAGCCGTCACCACCGCGGCTGCGGGAGGCACTAGACAACCGGCCCACAGCGCTCGCCTGCGGCGCCACTCGGAAAAACCGGCGTGCCGGAGCGCGGCGGCACGACGCGCGATCAGCCATCGGGTCAACGCGGTCGCGCACACGATGGTCGCCACCACTGCTGCCACACTGGCCGCCACACCGAGCCAGAGCGCAGACGCTGCGACCAGCGGGTTGAGCAAAGTGTTGCGGTTGATGACCAGCAGCACGTACCGCACCAGGTGAACCAGCGCCGCGACGCTCAGCACCACCACGCTCGCCGCCAGCGTCATCCGCGCCGGCGCCACCAGAGGTGCATGTCCCGCCGGTGACGACGCCGGCGCACCGGCCGCGGTGTCGACCTGGTCGACCAGTCCCCACCGGGGCATCACCGGGTAGCGGGGGGTGGGACCCAAGGGCCGCCGCCGCGGTCGGGCCGGCGGCGGAGCTCCGGGCCGCACAGCGATCCAGCGGTAGCCCGGCGGTAAGCGCGACGGTGGGGGCTGCCCGACGGCACTGCCAGTGCGGGCCCCTCCCCAGTGCGGACCGGTGTCTAAACCAGGCTGGGTGGGCGGCAGCAAGCTTCCCCGGCATCGCGGGCACCACACGCGCTGGCGGTCGCGCACATTCCAGCGCGTGCCGCAACCGGAGCACTGCTGAATCACCGCCTCAGCCTAACGATCACGGGTGGCCGCGTGCCGGTCGGTGGTTAGACCACCCCTGGCTCGCCGGTGTCGGTGACGATCGGGCGCCCGGCTCCGGCCCAGGCCAACATCCCGCCACTGACGTTGGCGGGACGATAGCCGTTGTCCTGTAGGTATTGCGCCACTCGCTGGGAGCGGCCCCCGGCATGGCAGATGACGTACAAGTCGGCAGCGGGGTCGATTTCGGCCAACCGCACCGGCACCTCTCCCATCGGGATGTGCAGGGCGCCGTCGGCGTGGCCACGCAACCACTCGTCGTCTTCTCGCACGTCCAGCAGCAGTGCCGCCGACCCGAATTCGACGGGAAGGTCGACAACATCGACCTGAGCGACCGGCGACACAGCATTCATGGCTTGATCTTGGCATGCGCCCGCCGCTGCCGGCACCCGATCCTCGAGCGCAGCTACCAACAGCTATCCACAGTTTCCACAGGTTTATCCACAAGGGCGCTCACGGGGCACACACCACGGACGCATCGTCAGTAGGCGCGACCCGCGCCTACCTGTGGATAACACGCGGCGCGAGACCACCGTTCATCGACAGGCCCGCGCGGCGCCGAGCGAATATGTCGATGCACTAAGCATCGGCCGCTTCGATCGGCTACCTGAGGGTCCCAGGAAACCTGTTTTCGCCGTGGTACGCCCGCGGGGGCAACTCAACCGCGCCCGGCGGCGCGTCGCGGTCCGACCGCCCCAACTCTTCAATTGTGCTGGTCAATCCCCTGGCTGGGCTGGACTTTGCTGGCCGGACGCGAGAGGTTTATGATCGCGAGCACCGAACAGTTTGTGACTCAATTCACTTAGGTAGGTTTGAGCGTGCAGGTCAGGCAGGCTTGATGGCAACGCAACCGATCGGACCACGTCCGGCGGGGTCGTCGCCACATTGGTATCCAGGCTCGGCCGCTTGTAGTCGCTCGTATCTGTTGGCCGGTCTGCGCGCCGGCTTGATCGCTCTGGTGTTGCTGGCCGTTCTCACGGTCATCGTTCTGTTCTGAAGCGCCGCCGAGCGACCGGTAGGCCGGGCGTCTGGTGGCGCCGCACGCGTTGTTGCGGTAGCCGCAGTGTTGGAGCAGGGTGGACTACGCCAGGCCGCCCGCGGCGGTAACCCGGCGAACTCCAGCGCACAAGCAATTGATCAAGGAAGGAACCCGGTGGCTGAATACACCTTGCCCGATCTGGACTGGGACTACGGCGCACTCGAACCGCACATCTCCGGTCAAATCAACGAGCTGCACCACAGCAAACACCACGCCACATACGTCAAGGGCGCGAACAGTGCCCTTGCTGCACTCGACGAGGCGCGCACCAACGACGAGCATTCGGCCATCCTGCTGAACGAGAAGAACCTGGCTTTCAACCTCGCCGGTCATGTCAATCACACGGTGTGGTGGAAGGTGTTGTCCCCCGAGGGCGGGGACAAGCCGACCGGTGATCTTGGTGCTGCCATCGACGAGGCGTTCGGTTCGTTCGACAAGTTTCGCGCCCAATTCAGCGCGGCCGCCAACGGCATCCAAGGCTCGGGCTGGGCAGTGCTCGCCTACGACAGTCTCGGTGACACGCTGCTCACCTTCCAGGCGTACGACCACCAGGCGAACTTTCCGCTGGGCGCCGTGCCCCTGTTGCTTCTCGACATGTGGGAGCATGCCTTCTACCTGCAGTACAAGAACGTCAAAGCGGACTACACCAAGGCTTTTTGGAACGTGGTGAACTGGGCCGAAGTGCAGTCGCGCTACGCGGCCGCGACCTCGCACGCCAAAGGGCTGATCACCGGGTAGGCACTGTCGCATAGTCGGGCGGGGGGCGTCGCGGTCCACGCAACGCCCCTGTCGCCGCAATTGGTTGCCCGTGTCCGCTTGCGGGTAGTCGACACCTGACGCATGCTGGGCTAACAGCCCACCGGCGTGTTGAAAGTCGCTTTGCGGTCACGGAGGGTGCAATGGACACTGGTTCCGGTCCTGCCGTTGAGGTTTCCCCGTTTCATTCCCGTGGCGCCCTGAAGGGGTTTGTGATCTCGGGGCGGTGGCCCGATTCGACCAAAGAGTGGGCCCAGCTGTTGATGGTGGCGGTACGCGTCGCTTCACTGCCCGGGTTGCTCTCGACGACAACGGTTTTCGGAGCGCGGGAAGAGTTGCCTGATGCTCCGCAACCCGGAACCGTAGGACTGGTGCTGGCCGAGGGCACTGTGGTGGGTGAATCGGCAATTCGCCCAGGGTATTTCGCCGATCATCAGCCGCCCGCGCTGCTGATGCTGCATCCTCCGTCAGAGACGACGCCGTCATTGCCCGAATGCAGCGGCGCCGCCTCGGGATGTGTGCTGCTACCCGGCCTGCCCTATTTGGGACTCGAGCACCGAGCCGCCTGGGTGGAGGCCGAGGCGGACGGCACCATCACGTCCATGGTGAGCCGCGTCGGGGTTGACCCCATCAGTCATCCCGACACAGCGGTGCTGGCGATGTTGCTTGCCGCATAGCGGGTTGCGCAGCAGGCGAGCTGGGGTTGACGTGTGTTGAGGCGATGTCCGTAGCTCGGTTACCGGCGCACACGGCTGACGATTCGCGGCCGCCCCGATGCCTGGCAGCGTGTCGAAACCACCGCAACGCGGCACTGCAGCAAACCTGCCCAGAGCTCGGACCGACATTGCCGACAGGTTGCCGGCGAGCACAGCAGATCGCCACCTGACGAGGCGAGCTGTCGTAGCGCGACGACAGCTCCTCGGATCACGGCGTATTTTGTCTTGCTGCGTCTTGTCTCTGAGGCACACAAGCGGCTCGACAGGATTGCGCCGTTGTCCGCGCGGCCTGATGCTCGTGTCACGAGCAATTGTAGAGGAGTTTGCACTTGGTTGTCGGCAGAACTGTCGCTACGATGATCAGCAAACCTTCCTAGACAACTAATCGTTTCTCCCAATCGGTGGAGGTCACATCGATGAGCACGACGTTCGCTGCCCGCCTCAATCGCTTATTCGACACCGTTTATCCACCCGGTCGCGGGCCGCACACGTCTGCTGAGGTGATCGGCGCGCTCAAGGCAGAAGGCGTCACCATGTCAGCTCCCTATCTCTCGCAGCTACGGTCGGGCAACCGCACCAACCCGTCATCGACGACCATGGCTGCCCTGGCCAACTTCTTCCGCATCAAACCGGCCTATTTCACCGACGACGAGTACTACGAGAAGCTGGACAAAGAGCTGGCGTGGCTGGCGACGATGCGTGACGAGGGTGTTCGCCGTATCGCGCTGCGCGCCGCCGGTTTATCCGCCGAGGCTCAGCAGGACATCGTGCACCGGGTGGAAGAGCTGCGCCGAAAAGAACACTTGGACGTCTAGCGGCGGGTCCCTGCCCCGACCTGACGAGGTCTCGAGCAGCTGCTCCGATTAGGGTTGGTCACCGATCGCGCACGCGCCGCGATAGTCGACGAGATGCTCAGGAGGCGGCCGCGGATGGGTCTGTTCGGGAAGCGAAAGAGCCGCGCGATGCGTCGCGCCGAGGCCCGCGCGATCAGGGTCCGCGCGAAGCTGGAAGCCAAGCTGGCCGCCAAAAACGAGGCTCGACGGATCAAGTCCGCGCAGCAGGCCGCGGCCAAAAAGTTCAGGGCGGAGTTGAAGGCGCAGCGAGACAGCGACCGCACAGCTCTGAAGGCCGCCGAGGCACAGCTCAAGGCGGTGCGCGAGGGCAAAGTGTTGTCCCCGACCCGAATTCGGCGGCTACTCACGGTTTCTCGGTTGCTCGCTCCGATCGTCGTGCCAGTGGTGTACCGCGCAGCCATCGCGGCTCGGGGGCTCATCGACCAGCGACGCGCTGACCGCCTCGGAGTGCCCTTGGCTCAAATCGGCCAGTTCTCCGGCCACGGCGCCCGGCTATCGGCCCGCATCGCCGGAGCAGAACAGTCGCTGCGGTTGGTGCGCGACAAGAAGCCTAAAGACGCCGAAACGGAGCGGTTCGTGGCCGCGATCACCGAACGGCTCGCTGACTTGGCGGCGGCGGTGACCGCGGCGGAAAACATGCCCGCCACCCGCCGCCGCACCGCGCATGCGGCGATCTCCCGACAGCTCGACGGCGTCGACGCCGACCTGATGGCACGGCTGGGATTGGACGCCTGACTGCGGTGGTCCGCAGGTGAGCCGAACGGTCGTGACAAGGACCGTACGCGTCGCGGCGGTGTTGCTGGCGGCATTGACACTCGCGATCACGGCGGGGGCCGGCACCGCGTTGGGCCATACCACCCGCGTCAGCGCCGACCCGCCGGAGGACGCCGCCCTCACCGTCGGACCGGCTACCGTGCGCGCCACCTTCAACGAGCCGCTGCAGACCTTCTTTGCGGTGATGACCGTGGTGGGCCCCGACGACAACTTGTGGTCGTCGGGACAGGCGCAGGTGCAGGGCGCGATGCTCAGCGTGCCCGTCCGGCCGTTGGGGCCGGTGGGTACCTACCATGTGAACTACCGGGTGACGTCGGCCGATGGACACCCCGTGTCGGGATCATGGTCTTTCCGGCTCACCGTGGCCGGCGCCGGCCGGCCTGGACCGGCTGTTCCCCGCAGCGGTGCCTCCGGTGGTATACCGGTCTGGCCGTTTGCGCTCGGCGCCCTGATCCTCGCCGGCTCAGTCGCCGCGGCCGCGCTGCGGCGACGAACCTGACGCCGCGGTCGGTGCAGCACCCCTTTTGGCATGATGTATGCGACTGCTGATGTACGCGACTGGTGTACCTGACGAGGAAGGGCAAGGAGCAGCCCGCATGGCAAACCCGCAGGATCGGCCCGACGAGACACCTGGGGCCGCACCCGTGCCGCCCGCTGCCAAGGCAGTCCCGCCACCCGCAGCCCCGGCTGACAAGGCAGTTCCCCCGCCCCCGCCGCCACCGACCGAAACGCCGTTGACACCGCCGCAGCACGAGGCCACGAAGACACCGGCGAAGAAGGCACCCGCCAAGGCCGCGAAGAAGGCACAGAAGGCGGCTAAGAAAGCTGCGGCGAGCAAAGCACCCGCCAAGAAGGCGGCGGAGAAGAAGCCGGCCGCCAAGAAGACGGCGGCCAAGAAGGCGCAGTCCCCGAGCCCTCGATCGCCCGACAACCCGACCGCACCGCCGCGAGCCGACACCGATGGCCATCTCTCCACGGCAGCCAAAGAGGCGGCTGCGCAAGCGAAGTCAACGGTGGATAAGGCCGCCAATCCGGTGTCGCCAGACTCGGCGGCGGCAGCGTCCGGGCGTTCTCCGCTGCCACTGGCGGTGGCGGTTGCGATCAGCCTGCTGGCATTGCTGCTCGCCCGGCAGCTGCGCCGGCGCGGATGACGGCCACGCTGGCCGGCCTGGCACGGTGATCGTCGCGTTCCGGCCCACCGCGGATCTGGTCGACGACATCGGAGCCGACGTACGCAGCTGCGATCTTCAGTTCCGGCAATTCGGCGCCCGAACCGAAGTCGCCGGGCCGATCAGCACCGTGCGCTGCTTCGAAGACAATGCGCTGGTGAAATCGGCGCTTTCCGAGCCGGGTGCCGGACGCTTGCTGGTGATCGACGGAGCCGGCTCGGTGCATACCGCACTGGTCGGGGACGTCATCGCCGGGTTGGCCCGTTCCAACGGCTGGGCAGGTTTGGTCGTGCACGGCGCCGTTCGAGACGCCGCAGCGCTGCGGGGCATCGACATCGGGATCAAAGCGCTGGGAACCAATCCCCGCAAGAGCGCCAAGACCGGCGCCGGTGAGCGCGATGTGGTGGTCAGCCTGGGTGGCGTGGCCTTCGTCCCCGGCGACATCGCCTACAGCGACGACGACGGGATCGTCGTCGTGGCCGGCGCTGACTCCGCGACCGGCTAAGCCGTCACCGCCGCGGGCTGCCGCGCGAACTTCAGCCCTTCGTCAGCGACCTTGCCTCGCCGGATCAACCGCACGTCGAGGACGTAATTCTGGTTCAGCCGCCACGGGGTGCGAGAACCTTGCTTGGGCAGCTCGTGAATAGACCGCAGCACATAGCCGGGGCTGAACTCCATGAATGGCCGTTCTTCGACGTCTGACTCCGGCTGCTCGGGCACAACCGTGTCGAAATCCTTCGCGCGCATGTAATTCAGCAGACGGCACACGAATTCCGAAACCAGATCGGCCTTCAGAGTCCACGACGCGTTCGTGTAGCCGACGGTGTAGACCATGTTGGGTATCCCGGAGAGCATCATCCCCTTGTAGGCCATCTTGGTGCTCAGATCCACCGGCTGACCGTCGATGGCGACAGTTGCTCCGCCGAACAGCTGCAGCTTCAACCCGGTTGCGGTGACGATGATATCGGCGGGCAATTCGCGCCCGGACGTCAGCTTGATACCTGTGGCGGTGAAGCGCTCGATGGTGTCGGTGACGACGTCGGTCTTGCCGTGGCGAATCGTGCGGAACAGGTCACCGTTAGGGACCAGGCACAGCCGTTGGTCCCATGGGTTGTACTTGGGGCCGAAGTGCTTTTCGACGTCGTAGTCCTGCGGAAGCTGCCGTTTGGCGAGTCCCATCAGGACCTTTCGCATGGCCGTCGGGTACTTCTGGCACAGCTGGTAAAGCGATGACTGCAACATCACGTTGCGCCACCGGACGATGGAGTAAGCCTTGTCCGCCGGCAACCAGGAGAGTCTGCGGACCAGGAAGTCGTGATCGGGCTGGGAGATGATGTAGGTCGGGGAGCGCTGCAACATCGTGACGTTCTTGGCACCGGAATCCGCCAGCGCGGGCACCAGGGTGACAGAGGTGGCGCCGCTGCCGATCACCACGACGTTCTTGTCGGCGTAGTCGATGTCCTCAGGCCAGTGCTGCGGATGGATGATCGTGCCGGTGAAATCCTCAGCGCCGGGGAACTGCGGGTTGTACGCCTGCTCGTAGTTGTAGTAGCCGGTGCACACCAGCAGGAACGAACACGTGATGGTGCGTTGCTCGCCGTCGGACTGGGTCTGAACGGTCCACCGGTTGTCGGTGCTGGACCAGTCGGCGTGTATCACCCGCTGGTTGTATCGGACGTGCTTGTCGATTCCATACTTCGTTGCGGTCTTTTTCACGTAGTCCAGGATCAAATGGCCGTCGGCGATGGACTGGTCGCTGGTCCACGGCTCGAAGCGAAAGCCCAGCGTGTGCATGTCGGAGTCGGAGCGGATGCCCGGATAGCGGAACAAGTCCCAGGTGCCGCCCATAGTGTGGCGCTTCTCCAAGATGGCGTAGCTCTTGGCCGGGCAACGTTCCTGTAGGTGCCAGGCGGCGCTGACCCCGGCGATGCCGGCTCCGACGATAACGACGTCGAGGTGTTCAGTCATGGCGCCACTTTATCAACATCGTGTTGAGTGGGTCAACATGCTGTCGAGTCCGTCGACAGCATGTAAAGTTGCGGGCGTGGCGACCAGTAGCACCACTCGCGCCCTCCGCGGCCGCCGTGCCGCGCGCCCGTCGGGGGACGATCGCGAGCACGCCATCCTGGCGACAGCCAAGCGACTACTGCAGGAACGTCCATTTTCGCAGATCTCCGTCGACGACCTGGCCAAGGGTGCCGGGATCTCTCGACCGACGTTCTACTTCTACTTCAAGTCCAAAGAGGCGGTGCTGCTCTCGCTGCTGGAGCCACTGATCGCACGCGCGGATTCAGAGTTCGAAGGTGCGGTTCAGCGGCTCCCGACCGACCCCGCCCGGGTATGGCGCAGCGGCATCGAAGCGTTTTTCACGACCTTCGGCTCGCACCAGGCGGTGGCCCGGGCTGGTGCCGAGGCGCTGGCCACCAGCGCGGAAGTCCGCGCCGTCTGGTCGAGTTTCATGCAGCGGTGGATCGACCAGACCACGGTCATCATCGGCGCCGAGCGTGCCCGGGGGGCGGCCCCGGAGACCATCCCGGCGGTTGACCTGGCGACCTCGCTGAACCAGATGAACGAGCGCATGATGATGGCGACTCTGTCGGCTGAACAGCCGGCGGTTGGCCAGGACCGGGTGGTCGACACCCTCGCGCACATCTGGGTCAGCAGCATCTACAGCGGAGCGGTTCGGGCGGCTGACAATCCGGGGGCAGTAGCGGAGTGAGCCAGTGCATGCGAACATATGTTCGTGCGCGCCGGTGCGTCTGAGTCGTCCATTTTGCATGCGGATCTGGATTCGTTCTATGCGTCCGTCGAGCAGCGCGACGACCCGGCCCTGCGAGGCCGGCCCGTCCTGGTAGGTGGCGGGGTGGTGCTGGCCGCCAGTTACGAGGCGAAAGCCTTTGGGGTGCGCACCGCGATGGGCGGTGCGCAGGCTCGGCGACTGTGCCCGCAAGCCGTGGTGGTAGCGCCCCGAATGAACGCCTACATGCAGGCCAGCGAGGCGGTATTCGACGTGTTCCGCGACACCACTCCGGTGGTGGAACCGATCTCGGTGGACGAGGCTTTCCTCGACGTCCGCGGGTTGTCCCGCGTCTCGGGCACGCCGGTACAGATTGCCACGCAGCTGCGGGCCGACGTCCGCGCGCGGGTCGGACTCCCGATCACCGTCGGGATCGCTCGAACGAAGTTTCTGGCCAAGCTGGCCAGTCAACAAGCCAAGCCGGACGGGTTGCTCCTGGTGCCCCCGGAACGGGAACTGGCGTTCTTGCATCCGTTGCCGGTGGGCCGGTTGTGGGGCGTGGGCGCCAAGACCGCGGAACGGCTGCACGCCCACGGCCTGCAGACGGTCGCCGACGTCGCCGAGCTCAGCGAGTCGATGCTCGCGTCGCTGGTAGGTCCGGCGATGGGTCGTCAGCTCTTTGCGCTGTCGCGAAATATCGACCGTCGCAAGGTGACCACCGGCCGCCGTCGGCGATCGGTGGGAGCGCAGCGCGCGCTGGGACGCAGCGGCAACACCATGTCGGCTGCCGACCTCGACGCTGTCGTGGTCGCGCTGATCGACCGGATCACGACCCGGATGCGGAGAGCGGGTCGCACTGGGCGCACCGTTGTACTCAGGTTGCGGTTTGACGACTTCGGCCGGGCCACGCGGTCAAGGACGCTGCCGTGGTCGACCTCGTCGACGCAATCAATCCTGGCCACTGCCCGATGGCTCGTCGCTGCCGCCGCTCCAGTCATCGCTGAACGCGGACTGACGCTGGTCGGGTTCGCGGTAGCGGAGATCGACCGTACCGGCGCCGAACAGCTGGCCCTACCGTTCCGGGAAAACCAGACGCGGCCTTTCGTCATCGACGCAGCAATCGACGAGGTGCGCCGCCGCTATGGCAGGTCGGCGCTGACCCCAGGGGTGCTGGTCGGCCGCGACAACGCTCTGGAGATGCCGCACCTGCCAGACTGAGATGGTGCTCTCAAGCCGTCGGGTGGCCAGTTATCAAACGCTGCGTGGGATTCCGCGTGACACAAGTGGCCACTCGACCGCCGTTCATGTCGCTCCGGACGCTGTCCACGCCAACAGCTTGTCGACCGGCCAGGTGTTGACGATTCGGTCCACAGGCACCCCGGCATCCAGTGCCCGCTGAGCGCCGTACCCCAAGAAGTCCAGCTGACCTGGCGCATGAGCGTCGGTGTCGATGCTGAAGTCGCAGCCGATCTGCAGGGCTAAATCGAGCAAGCGGGTAGGCGGATCACGCCGTTCCGGACGGGAATTGATTTCCACCGCAGTGCCGTAGTCATGGCAGGCGGTGAAGACTGCCTCGGCATCGAACGTCGACTCGGGCCGGATGCCGCGGTTGCCCGCGACCAGCCTGCCCGTGCAATGCCCGAGGACGTCGGCGTGGTCGTTGGACACCGCACGCACCATGCGGCGGGTCATCGAGGCAGAGTCCATCGACAACTTCGAGTGCACGCTGGCTACCACGATGTCCAGTCGCTCCAGAAGTTCGGGCTCCTGGTCCAGCTCGCCGTCTTCGAGGATGTCGACCTCGATCCCGGTCAGGATGCGCATCGGCGTGAATTGCTCACGCAGGCCGTGGATCACGTCGAGTTGCTTGCGCAGCCGCTCCGGCGACAGCCCATTGGCGATGGTCAGGCGTGGCGAGTGATCGGTCAGCGCGCAGTACTCGTGGCCCAAGGCCGACGCGGTGGCCATCATTTCCTCTATCGGCGCCGAGCCGTCCGACCAGTTCGAGTGCACGTGCAGGTCCCCCCGCAGCGCGGCGCGAATCTCACCGCCGCCCAAATCACCTGCAGCGTCACGTAACTCGACCAAAACGTCGGGTTCTCGTCCCGCCCACGCCTGAGCGATCACCTTCGCCGTTTTTGGTCCGATGCCTGGCAGTGACTGCCAGCTCTCGGCTTGCCCGTGGCGTTCCCGCTCCTCCTCGCCGAGGGACTCGACGATCTCGGCGGCATTGCGATAAGCCATCACCCGCCGCGGATCCTCACGCGCCCGGTCCTTGTAGTAGGCGATCTGTCGAAGCGCTAACACCGGATCCATGGCTCCAGTGTGCCCGCGCGTGCGACGCAGCGGCCCGGTACAGATACCGTCGAGTTATGCGCTTCGCGTTCAAAACCTCACCGCAGAACACCACCTGGTCTGGCATGCTGGCCGTCTGGCAAGCGGCCGACGGCATCGACATCTTCGAGTCCGGGTGGACGTTCGATCACTTCTACCCGATCTTCTCCGACAGCACCGGCCCCTGCCTGGAAGGGTGGACCACGCTGACCGCGCTGGCGCAGGCCACCACCCGGCTTCGGTTGGGCACGCTGGTGACCGGCATCCACTACCGGCATCCAGCGGTGCTGGCAAATATGGCCGCGGCGCTCGACGTCATCTCGAACGGTCGCCTGGAGCTCGGAATCGGAGCGGGCTGGAATGAAGAAGAATCGGGCGCCTACGGAATCGAGCTGGGCACCATCAAGGAGCGCTTCGACCGGTTCGAAGAGGCGTGCCAGGTGCTGACCAGCCTGCTCAGCCAGGAGATCACCGACTTCAACGGCAGGTACTACCGGCTCAGTGGTGCCCGCAACGAACCCAAGGGCCCGCAGCAACCACATCCGCCGCTTTGCATCGGCGGCAACGGTGAAAAGCGCACGCTGCGCATCACCGCCCGCTACGCCCAGCACTGGAATTTCGTCGGCGGTCCGCCGGAGCTATTCGCCCGCAAGCGTGACGTGTTGGCCGCCCACTGCGCCGACATCGGCCGCGACCCGAAAGAGATTCTATTGTCGGCCCATCTGCGTCTCGAAGACGACCGCAACTATCAAAAGGTCGTCGACGATGCTGCTGCACTGGCCGCCGAGGGTTTGGACCTGGGGATCGTCTACATTCCCACCCCGCACGACCCCGCCGTCCTCGAGCCGCTCGCCGAGGCGATCCGCGACTCGGGCTTGCCCGACCGGGCTTGATCCGTGGATGGCGTTGTGGCTAGCTGCGTCAACCGGACACCAATCTATTTGCGCACCGTCGACGCGTGGGTTTCCGCAAGGTGTCGGGCCCACACGTGTGCACGATTCTCGGCCTCTCGGGCTTGGCTAGCGGTCTAAGTCGATCCGGATGGTGACCGGCGTGCGTGCTGGATTGGGGTTGAACAACGATTTCTTCAACCGATACTGAATCCTTCCTCCCCGGGGCCATGGCGTTCAGTGTGCAGCAGGTTGATCGCTCACGGATGGGCCGGTGAGCTGCCACTCCAGCCGTCGATACCGGCGGATCTGTTTGAAATTTTCCACTCGCGGCCTCGCCACTCCCCTACCTCTACGTCAACACCGACGGCGCGATCGTAAGCAGAGGTGGGCCAACAATTGTGGTGCGCTGAGTGCCGGACCGGTGCCAGGTGAAAATTGGGCGAGCTACGCGCTGACGACGACTCAGATAACGGATAGATAACCGCTAGCAAAGCTTTCGCAGCGTGGAACGGCCATTACCCCGGGCCGTCACACGCCAAAGCGCAGCAACTCCTCAGCGGTGATCAGGCGTTCGTGCCGGGCGGGGAACTCACGACTCTTGACCGGATGCCGAAACCACGACCTGGCGATTCGTCCCATCCGTGACCGGCTTATCGGATGTATGTACACAGCGATCTCCTGTGGGTGGCCAATTCAACCTGGGCTCCACACCACCGCGGCGCCCTGCGTGGGTTTATTAGACACCTAACTTCTGGCAAACGAAGTAAGACGCGCCGAGGGCTTTATCAGATGTTTCTTATGGGGCTAATGTGACTAACGTTGGGCCGCGGTGGTCGGCTTGATCGGCGCCGGCAGCGCGCTGCGGCCCATCAGGTACCGGTCCACACCGGCGGCCGCTGCCCGGCCCTCAGCAATTGCCCAAACGATTAAGGACTGGCCGCGGCCCATGTCACCGGCAACGAAAACGCCCGGCACCGACGTCTCGTAATCGTCACCGCGCGCGACGTTGCCCCGTTCGGTGAACTCCACGCCCAGATCGGTCAACAGCGGCGACTTCTCCGGCCCGACGAAGCCCATCGCCAGCAAAACCAGATCGGCGTCGAGTTCGTATTCCGAGCCTTCCACCTTGACGAAGGAGCCGCTGTCCATCGTCACCTCATGCACCTTGAGCGCGGTGACTCGCCCGTCCTGGCCGACGAACTCCTCGGTGTTGACCGAGAACACCCGCTCACCGCCTTCTTCGTGCGCCGCCGACGCCCGGAACATCAACGGGTATGTCGGCCACGGCGTGGAGTCGGACCGGATCTCTGGTGGCCGCGGCATGATCTCGAACTGGTGAACGTGGGCCGCGCCCTGGCGGTGCACGGTGCCCAGGCAGTCGGCTCCGGTGTCGCCACCGCCGATGATCACGACCTTCTTGCCTTTGGCGGTGATGGGCGGCTCGCCGTCGGGTCCCAGCACGTCGTCACCCTCTTGGACGCGGTTGGCCCACGGCAGGAACTCCATCGCCTGGTGAATGCCGTCCAGCTCGCGCCCCGGAATCGGCAGGTCGCGCCAGGCGGTCGCGCCGCCGGCCAGTACCACCGTGTCGAAGTCGGCACGCAGCTGTTCGGCGGTGAGGTCGACCCCCACGTCGACGCCGGCGCGAAACTCGGTGCCTTCTGCCGACATCTGGTCCAGGCGCCGCTGCAACTGACGCTTTTCCATCTTGAACTCCGGAATGCCGTAACGCAGCAGACCGCCGATGCGGTCCGCGCGCTCGAACACCGTCACGTGATGGCCCGCGCGGGTCAGCTGCTGCGCGGCGGCCAGGCCGGCGGGGCCCGAGCCCACCACGGCCACCGTCTTGCCGGTAAGCGTGTCCGGCGGCAACGGACGCACCCAGCCCTCTTCGAAGGCTTTGTCGATGATCTCCAGCTCGATCTGCTTGATAGTGACCGGATCCTGGTTGATCCCCAGCACACACGAGGATTCGCACGGCGCGGGACACAACCGGCCGGTGAAATCGGGGAAATTGTTGGTCGCGTGCAGCCGCTCGATCGCGTCCCGCCAGCGCCCGGTACGGGTCAGGTCGTTCCACTCCGGAATCAGGTTCCCCAGGGGACACCCGTTGTGGCAGAACGGGATTCCGCAGTCCATGCACCGTGCCGCCTGGTGACGCAAGATGTCGTGGTCGAAGTCTTCGTAGACCTCTTTCCAGTCCCGTAGCCGCAACTCGACCGGCCGGCGCTTCGGGGTTTGGCGGTGGGTGTACTTCAAGAAGCCTGCCGGATCAGCCATGACCCGCCCCCATCACTGCCTGGTCGACGTCCGCGCCGCTGCTTTCGGCTTCGGCGATCGCCTGCAGCACCCGCTTGTAGTCCCGCGGCATCACTTTGGCGAAACGGCGCTGTTCGCCTGGCCAGTCGGCGACGATACGCTGCCCGACCGCCGAGTCGGTGGCGTCGACATGCGCTTGAACCATGCCGTACAGCCAGTCCAGGTCGGCCTCGTCGAGCTCGTCCAGATCGACCATCTCGCCGTTGAGGTTGGCCGGCAGCTCGCCGTCGGGATCGTAGACGTAGGCCACGCCGCCAGACATCCCGGCGGCGAAGTTGCGGCCCGTCTGGCCGAGAATCACCACCCTGCCCCCGGTCATGTATTCACAGCCGTGATCGCCGACTCCCTCGACCACCGCGTGGGCGCCGGAGTTGCGCACTGCGAAGCGCTCCCCCACGATCCCGCGCAGGAACGCCTGTCCGCTAGTGGCCCCGAACAGGATGACGTTGCCGCCGATGATGTTGTCTTCGGCGACATAGTTCTCCGGAGCGCGGTCAGAGGGCCGCACGACGATCCGGCCCCCCGAAAGCCCCTTGCCGACATAGTCGTTGGCGTCGCCGTAGACCCTCAGAGTGATGCCCTTGGGCACGAACGCCCCGAAGCTGTTACCCGCCGACCCGTCGAACGTGATGTCGATGGTCCCGTCCGGCAGTCCTTGGCCGCCGTAGGCTTTCGTCAGTTCGTGACCGAGCATGGTGCCGACGGTGCGGTTGACGTTGCTGATGGTAGTAGAAAAACGAACGGGTGAACCGGCGTCCAGTGCTTCCCGGCTCATCACGATCAGCTGCTGGTCCAGCGCCTTGTCCAGGCCGTGATCCTGACTGGAACTGCAGTACAGGTCCTGATTCATGAACGCCGACTCGGGCTCGTACAGCACCGGCGTGAGATCCAGCTTGTGGGCCTTCCAGTGCGCTCGCGCCAGTGTGGTGTCCAGCGACCCGACCTGGCCCACCGCCTCGTTGAGCGTGCGAAATCCCAACTGCGCCATGTATTCGCGGACTTCTTCGGCGACGAACAGGAAAAAGTTCTCGACGAATTCCGGCTTGCCGTTGAACCGCTCCCGCAGCACGGGGTTCTGGGTGGCCACCCCGACCGGGCAGGTATCCAGGTGGCACACCCGCATCATGACGCAGCCGGACACCACCAGCGGGGCGGTGGCGAAGCCGAATTCCTCGGCGCCGAGCAGGGCGGCGATCATCACGTCGCGACCGGTCTTCATCTGGCCGTCGACCTGGACCACGATCCGGTCTCGCAATCCGTTCAGCAGCAGCGTCTGCTGGGTTTCGGCCAGCCCCAACTCCCACGGTGCGCCGGCGTGCTTCATCGAGGTGAGCGGAGTCGCCCCGGTGCCGCCGTCGTGCCCGGAAATGAGTACGACATCGGCGTGAGCCTTCGATACGCCGGCGGCCACTGTACCGACCCCGTTTTCGGAGACCAACTTGACGTGGATCCGTGCGGACGGGTTGGCGTTCTTCAGGTCGTGAATGAGTTGCGCCAGATCTTCGATCGAGTAGATGTCGTGGTGCGGCGGCGGTGAAATCAAGCCCACCCCGGGCGTGGAGTGGCGCACCTCGGCGATCCACGGGTACACCTTGTGGCCCGGAAGCTGCCCGCCTTCACCAGGTTTGGCGCCTTGTGCCATCTTGATCTGGATGTCGGTGCAGTTCGTCAGGTAATGCGAAGTCACCCCGAACCGCGCGGAGGCCACCTGCTTGATGGCGCTGCGTCGCCAGTCACCATTCGGGTCGCGCTCGAAGCGGCTGACATCCTCGCCGCCTTCACCGCAGTTCGAGCGGCCCCCGAGCCGGTTCATCGCGACGGCAAGCGTCTCGTGCGCCTCGGCAGAAATCGAACCGTAGCTCATCGCCCCGGTGGCGAAGCGTTTGACGATCTCGGTGGCCGGTTCCACCTCGTCGAGCGGAACCGGCGGGCGGGCACCGTCGCGGAACTTCAGCAGCCCCCGCAGCGACGCCATCCGCTCGCTCTGGTCGTCGACCAGGCGGCTGTACTCCTTAAACAGGCGGTACTGGCCGGTGCGAGTGGAGTGCTGCAACTTGAAGACAGTGTCAGGGTTGAACAGGTGGTACTCACCTTCCCGGCGCCACTGGTACTCGCCACCACCCTCGAGTTCGCGGTGCGCGCGCTCGTCGGGCCGGTCGAGAAAGGCGAGCGCGTGTCGGGTCGCCACATCGGCGGCGATATCGGCCAGCGCGATACCACCTGTGGGACAGGCTAATCCGGTGAAGTACTCGTCGAGCACCTTCTCCGAGACACCGACGGCCTGGAACAGTTGTGCGCCGGTGTAGGACGCCAGTGTCGAGATGCCCATTTTGGACATCACCTTCAACACGCCCTTACCGGCGGCCTTGACGTAGTTCCGCAGGGCGGTTTCGCGGTCGAGCCCTTCGAGAACGCCGCGATCCAGCATGTCCTCGATCGACTCGAACACCATGTACGGATTGATCGCCGCCGCACCGAAGCCCACGAGCGCCGCCATATGGTGCACCTCGCGCGCATCGCCGGACTCCACGATCAGTCCGACTTTGGTGCGACTGCGTTCCCGCACCAGGTGGTGGTGCACGGCCGAAACGGCCAACAGCGACGGGATCGGGGCAAGTTTCTCGTTTGACTCGCGGTCGGACAGAATGATGATCCGTGCACCGTCGGCAATCGCCGCAGTCGCTCGCGCCCGGACCTCATCGAGCGCCTCTTTCAGGCCGTTACCGCCTTCCGCGACCGGGTACAGGCAGCGAATCACCTTCGACCGCAAACCGTGCCGGTGCCCGTTGACCGCCACGTCGGGGTCGAGGTTGATCAGCTTCGCCAGTTCGTGATTGCGCAGAATCGGCTGCAGCAAGGAGATCTGGCGACAAGAAGCCTCGTTGGGGTTGAGCAGGTCTCCTTCAGGGCCGACAGTGCCCTGCAGACTTGTCACCACCTCTTCGCGAATGGCGTCCAGCGGCGGGTTGGTCACCTGTGCGAACAACTGCTGGAAGTAATCGAACAGCATCCGGGGCCGCTGCGACAACACCGCAACCGGGGTGTCGGTGCCCATCGATCCGATCGGCTCGGCGCCGGTCCGCGCCATCGGCGCGACCAGCAGGCTGAGCTCTTCGTAGGTGTATCCGAACACCAACTGACGCAGAACGATTCGGTGACGTGGCATACGCACGTAGTCGCCCTGCGGCAGCTGCTCGAGCGGGATAAGGCCGTCGTCGAGCCACTGCTGGTACGGCTGCTCGGCGGAAAGCTCGGCTTTGATCTCTTCATCGGAAACGATGCGGCCCTGGGCGGTGTCGACCAGAAACATGCGCCCCGGCTGCAATCGCATCCGCCGAACCACCGTCGACGGATCGAGGTCCAACACCCCTGCCTCCGAGGCCATCACGACCAGACCGTCCTCGGTGACCCAGATCCGCGACGGGCGCAAGCCGTTACGGTCGAGCACCGCACCTACGATGGTGCCGTCGGTGAAGGTCATCGACGCCGGGCCGTCCCACGGCTCCATCAGCGCGGCGTGGTACTGATAAAAAGCCCGCCGGGCCGGGTCCATCGACGGGTGGCGCTCCCATGCCTCAGGAATCATCATCAGCACCGCGTGCGCGAGGCTGCGGCCGCCCAGATGCAGCAGCTCGAGCGCCTCGTCGAAGCGCGCCGTGTCCGAGGCGCCCGGCGTGCAGATCGGGAAAAGCTTCTCGACGTCGTCGTAGGTGCCGAAGACGTCGGAGCGGATCAACGCCTCCCGGGCGCGCATCCAATTCTCGTTGCCGGTGACAGTGTTGATCTCACCGTTGTGGGCAATGCGCCGAAACGGGTGGGCCAGCGGCCACGAGGGAAACGTGTTTGTCGAAAATCGTGAGTGCACGATACCCAGCGCACTGGTCAGCCGGTCGTCTTGCAGGTCGATGTAGAACGCCTTGAGCTGGGGGGTGGTCAGCATGCCCTTGTAGATGAGGGTCTGACCGGAAAGGCTTGGAAAGTAGACGGTTTCGCGGCCGGGTCCATCTTGCCCCGGCCCCTTGGTGCCGAGCTCGTGTTCGGCGCGTTTGCGGATCACGTAGGCGCGGCGTTCCAGATCCATTCCGGTGGCGCCGGCGATGAAGACTTGACGGAAAGTGGGCATCGCGTCGCGAGAGAGCGCGCCCAGCGATGACTCGTCGGTAGGTACGCTGCGCCAGCCGAGCATCTGCAGGCCTTCGGCTTCGACGATCTTCTCCACCGCAGCGCAGGCCGCTGCGGCGTCTTTCGAGGACTGCGGTAAAAACGCGATGCCGGTGGCGTAGCTGCCGGCAGGCGGCAACTCGAAGTCGACAACCGATCGCAGGAACTGGTCGGGGACCTGGATGAGAATGCCGGCACCGTCACCGCTGTGCGGCTCGGCACCGGCGGCGCCGCGATGTTCGAGGTTGAGCAGCGCGGTGATCGCCTTGTCCACGATGTCGCGGCTGCGCCGGCCGTGCATGTCGACGACCATGGCCACCCCGCACGAGTCGCGCTCGAATGCGGGGTTGTAGAGCCCCTGAGACCGCGAGCGGTTGGGCGCCATTCCCACCTGACCCTTCAGCAGACGTTGCACGGCATGTCACGGTTGGCTCCGGCGGTGCCGCGTCCCCCTCGCGCGGGGCGAGACCCCACCGGTCTTGTCGATGAAGATGTTCGCCACGTGGCGATGATCCACTTGGGGGATGCGTCCGTACAGCGCTGAACGGTGGCCTTTTCCCGGTTTCCGACAAGTCGTAAAACGATATGACAAAAACCGCCTGACATGCCAACTTTGTCAATAGTAACCCGTCGCCGGAGGTGGTATATCCCGCTGCAAGGTCAGCGCCCATGGACGTCGCGGGGTAGTGCGCCGTCCTGCGTTTACCCGCGAAGACCGACGCCCCCACCGTTCACGGCGGATTGCGTCGGATGGCCGTTTGCTGCTTCCCTGCCACTGGGCCCGCAATCGAGGATCGAGCGATAACCCGCACCCACCGTCGGGGTCGGTGGCCGATACTGGTCGCGTGATGCAGAACTGCCGCAGTTACTCCGCGCGCCGATGACCGAGCGCGACGACTTTCTGCGGGACCGTTTGCGGCCCGCGCCAGCCAGCGCGCCTGGCGAACGTCCACCGCCACCGCCGCCACCACCGCCGCCGAGGGATCTGCGCGCCGGTCCGCCGCCGATGTATCCGTCGTCCCCTCCCTCGCGCCCCCCGGCGGCTGCCCGTTCGCCGTCGTTGAGTCCCGGTCATCGCCGCCGCAGCGGACCGGCCCAGCCGGCTGTACCAGCCGGCGGGGAGCTGCGGCGGGCGCCGGCGGGGGCGAAGCAACGCCCGCAACCCGTGCGCGGCTGGCGACACCTGGTGCTGGTGGGCACCTTCGGCTTGGTCAATCTGGGCCCGTCGGCGGCGGAACGTCAGGAGGCTCAATTCGAAGCGGCGATCGGGTCGGTGCTTCGCGGCAACTACAAGGTGGGCGTGCTGGGCAAGGGCGGCGTCGGCAAAACGACGGTCGCGGCCAGTGTCGGGTCGATCTTCGCCCAATTGCGCCGGCAGGACCGCGTGGTCGCCGTGGACGCCGACACCGCGTTCGGCCGGCTCGGCAGCAGGATCGATCCCCGCGCGAGCGGATCGTATTGGGAGCTGGCGGCGGACAAGAACCTGCGGTCGTTCGCCGACGTGAGCGCCCGGGTGGGCAACAACGCCGCCGGACTGTACGTGCTGGCCGGGGATGCGGCTGCCGGTCCGCGCCGGGTGCTCGATCCGGCGATCTACCGAGAAGCGACGCTGCGCTTGGACCGGCACTTCACGATTTCAATCGTCGACTGTGGTTCTTCCATGGACGCACCGGTCACTCAAGAAGCGCTTCGTGATCTGGACGCGCTGATCGTGGTCTCGTCACCGTGGGCGGACGGCGCCTCGGCGGCCGCGCAAACCATGGAGTGGCTTGCCGAGCACGGCAAGACCGGTCTGTTGCAGCGCAGCGTCGTGGTACTCAACGACTCCGACGGCCACGCCGACAGGCGAACCCGGGCGCTGCTGGCGCGCCAGTTCACCGACCGGGGCCAGACGGTGGTCGAGGTGCCGTTCGATCCGCATCTGCGGCCCGGCGGAGTGATCGATGTGGGCCGCGAGATGGCTCCTGCCACACGGCGACGCTTTCTGCAGATCGCTGCGACCATTGCCGGCTACTTCGCGTCCCGGCCCGACGGTGGGCGCGACCGCCGCTAGATCAGCGGATCGCGTTCCTCAGATCGCTCGGCGGCCTGTCTCAGGCCGGCACTTTCCATGTCGACCCACCTCCGGATCCTCGAACCCGCGACGAGTCGTGCCACCCAGGCCAGCGGGCCGGTTGCCGCGAATTCCAGCGTTGTCCGTACCTGTTGATCGGCAACGTCGATGCGGTGCACCGCCTCGAAGGCCAGCCCTGGCTGGCCGGCCCGCCAGGTGAAGCTGCGTTGCGGCTCCAGTTCGGTCACCGTCCATACCGTCGGCCGGCCCTTCGGTTGGCTCACCTGCGAGCGGCTGCCTACGGCGAGCGGGCCAGGGTCCAGACGTTTGATGTCGCGCATCGACTTGGTCCAGGCCGGCCAGTTCTCGACGTCGACCAGCAGCTGCCATACCCGCTCGGGCGCGGCGTGCACAACGTCTTCGCGTACGTATCGCATATTTGACCTCCCACCGGCATCTTCGCATTGGTGCGTCGCTGGGTGAACCGGTCACGGTTGCGGCGGAAAATCCGCGCTTCGCGCCGATGGGTCGGCAATGGCCTCGATTCGGGTGACGAGACCGCGGCGAATCGTCAGAGTGATGACGGCGAAAAGGCGGCGGTTCGCGTAGGCCAGTAGTGCGGGTTGACCGACGGGGCCGGTGACCAGCACCACGCCCGGACCCAGATACTGCAGCAGGTTGATCGCCACGTCACGGGGTCCGCGATTGACCTGTGGCGGTGCGGCGGGTTCGACCAGAAGTGTTGCCACTCCCCAGACCGTGGGATCGAGCACGGCAGCCAACGCCGTGAAATCACCGTTGGAGCACGCGGTGATGAACGTGTCGGTGACGACCTGGTGTTCGCCAATCGCCACCTCGCTGGTCGTCGCGCGGGTGTCGCTGAATTTCTGCCGCGCGCGCCGTGCCAGCTGACGGCAGGTACCGGCGGGGCGGCCTACGGTTTCGGCGATCGCGTCGAAAGGGACACCGAAGACGTCATGTAACACGAAGGCCACCCGCTCCCCCGGGCTGAGTCTGCGCAGAACTTCGAGCATTGCGGCACTGACCTCGTCGTCAAGGGTGACCCGATCGGCGGGGTCGCTCAGCCGGGATTGGTGTAGCGGCGCCTGCTGCTGCTCGACGTCGCCGGGGCGTTCATGACGCGCCCGGGCAGAACGCACGTGGTCTAGGCACAGCCGACCGGTCACAACCGTCAGCCAGCCACGGATGTCATCGAGCGCGAGTGGATCGGCTCGCGACAACCGCAGAAACGCCTCCTGCGCAATATCTTCGGCATCGCCGACGTCGCCGAGCATCTGGTAGGCCAGATTGACAAGGTATGCCCGGTGACGCCGCCACGCGTCGGCGACGGCGTCGTTCTGTGGTGCAGACGGGTGTCGGTTCATCACCTAAGGACGTTTTGGTCGCGGCGGAAGTTACCGATTGCGACTGTAACTTTTCCTGTTGTCGAAGCGTCCTTGACTGCAGAACACGCAGAAAGGATCCCGCCATGACAATCGTAGTTACCGGAGCGACCGGCAATGTCGGCCGGCCGCTGGTATCAGAGCTGGTCCGTGCCGGCTGCCGCGTTCGAGCAGTAACCCGCAATCCCCGGACGGCCGCCCTTCCCCCAGGAGTGGAATTGGCCAGCTCAGCTACCGCCGCATTGCCGGGAGCGTCAGCGGTCTTTCTCAATTCTCGTGCGTTGGGCGACGAGCTCGCCGCCACAGTTCACCACGCTGCCCGCAGCGGAGTCCGGAAGTTGGTGGCGCTGTCGGCGATCAACGCGGACGACGACTATTCGCGGCAGCCTTCGCGCTTTCGCGGCGACCGCAACAAGGAGGCCGAGCAACTGGCCGTAGCTTCGGGCCTGGACTGGGTGAGCCTGCGGCCGACAGTCTTCGCGACGAACTTCGCCGGGATGTGGGGTGCCCAGCTTCGCGCTGGTGATGCCGTATTCGGCCCATTCGCCGCGGCTTCGGTTGCCCCCATCGTCGAAAGCGACATCGCCGCCGTCGCGGCTCGGGCAGTTCTGCACGACGAGCTGGTGGGCCGAAAGATTTCGTTGACCGGGCCGCAGGCACTCACCACTTCCGAGCTGATAGGCATCATCGGCGCTGTACTGAACCGTCCGCTCGAATACCACGAGGTGCCGCCGGAAGTAGTGCGAAAGCGTTTCGTCGAGCTGGGCTTTGGCGCGGAGTTCGCCGATGCGTACATGGCGATGCTCGCCGATACGGTGGACAAGCCGGCATTGGTGACGCATGAAGTGGGAAAAATCACGGGCCGGCCGGCAACCACGTTCGCTCAGTGGGTCTCGCGGCAGCGTCACTTGTTCACACCCTAGACAAGGAGCCAGCACATGTCAGATCCACGCCCGCCGCGCTATCTCAAACCCATGAACAAGTTACTGATAACCCTTCAAAAGCTGGGCGTGGCAACCGGTCCGGCGATGGTGTTGACCGTGCCGGGACGCAAGTCGGGTCAGTTGCGCAGCACACCCATGACGCCGTTCGAGTTCCAGGGCAGCCTATACGTCGTCGCCGGGTATCCCGGATCGGATTGGGCCGCCAACGCGCGTGCCGCAAAAACCGGTGTGCTCAGCCGGGGCCGCCGATCGCGGCCGGTCAAGATCGTCGAACTTGGCGCCGAAGAAGCACGGCCCGTTCTGCGGGTGTATCCGGCCGAAGTGCCGGTCGGTGTGGCGTTCGCAAAGCGTTCAGGCATGGTAACCGACGGCACACCCGGTGAATTCGAGGCGCTTGCTGGCCGGATCGCGGTTTTTCGATTCGAACCGATCACAGCGGGTTAGCAGCTTTACCGCAAGTACACCGTTCAACCACCAAGTGGCACATGCTTTTCCGCGCAGGCGTGCATTACCGCCGTGGTGATGTCCTGAGCGCGCAGGGTCTCGAGATCTTCGACGGTCACCGAACCTCTGTCGCTGCGGTGCTGCGCGGCGACTCGCGAATCCCGAAGTCGTTCCGCACGTTCCACCACATTGCGCGCAAACCGCCCGTTTTGCATGATGTCGATGCCGTGGGTGCCGTCCGATGCCACATAGGCTCGCAGCCTCCTGCACATCGCGTTCAGCGCATCGCGGGCGCTGGGTTCGATGACCGTGGCACGGGGTTGGCCGTAACGGACGGCAATCTCGACGATCTCGTCGGGACTATAGGATTCGAACCGAAGCTTGCGGTTGAACCGTCCCGCCAAACCGGGATTTACCGTGAGGAATTGGTCGACCTCCCGCTCGTAGCCGGCGCCGATGAAGCAGAAGTCGAACCGGTGCACCTCGAGCGCGACCAACAGCTGGTTGACCGCTTCCATGCCGATCATGTCCGGCCGGCCGTCTTGATGACGCTCCACCAGCGAGTAGAACTCGTCCATGAACAAGATCCGGCCCAGCGAACGATCGATCAGTTCGTTGGTTTTCGGGCCGGATGATCCGATGTGTTCGCCGCAGAAGTCCGCCCGCTTGACTTCGATGATCTCAGGGTGGCGCACGATCCCGAGTCCGGCGTAAATCTTGCCCAGCGCTTCGGCGGTGGTGGTCTTGCCGGTTCCCGGCGGACCCACCAGCAGCATGTGATTGGTCTGGTTGCTCACCGGTAGCCCCGCCTCGAGCCGCAAAGCGCGGACTTCGATCTGGTCCTCCAGTTCTGCCACCGCCCGCTTGACATCGGCCAAGCCCACCTGATTATCGAGCAGCGCGCGGCCCTCGGCCAGCAGTTCATCTCGCCGCTGCGTGGTCTCCTCTTCCTGTCGTCGAATCGGGGAGAATTCTGTCGAGACATCCCACTTGTTGGTGCGGCTGTTGATCGTTTCTTCGTCGGTGACCACCAGTTGCAATGCCGGCTCCGCCAAGGCTTGCTTGGCCGGTTCGATGAGCGCACCGTTGAGTGTCGCCTTGGACAACCAGATCTGCGCTTTGTCCTCTTCACCGAGCTGGCGGTGCGCCATACCGCGGACATAGGCGAGATCGGCTGCAATCAAAGGAAATTGACCCGGGTCGATCGCGGCAACGGCGGTGTCGCTCAGTTGGTGCCGGCGAGACTCGGTAGGGAGATGCGGCGCGACACACAATTCCACCCGATCGGTCCAGTCCAGCGCGACCCGCGCCTGTCCCAGATGTGCGGCGGCGTGCGCGGCCAGCGCGTTGGTCGCCGCCGTAACTGCGGACATGATGATCGCCTGCGGCGGGAGAATCGTCGCGGCGACCGATATCACATCGGGCCAGCGCTGCGTGGCAAACATCAGATAAGCGCGGATATATTGCTGCCACTGATGGTTCTCCCAGGAATCCAGCAGTGCCGAATCCTGCAGCAGTGCTTCGGCTTTCTCATACTGCCGGTCGTCGATGAGGGCACTTGCCAGTGCCAGCCCGGCATGGGACGACTCAGTCACCGAGATCGACAGGTAGGGCCCGGCCTTGATCGGCGCCGACAGCTGCACTCCGAGCCGGTTGGTCTCCCGGTGCAGCCGAACGCCATATGCGTAGAGTTCCTGCAGCGTCGTCAACGCTTCGTCGCCGGCCGCAATCCGGCCCAGCCACGCGTCGGCCATCGACGGATCGATCTCGGTCGCTTCGCGGAATCGGGCCAGCGCGGCCACCAGGTCCGTGTCGAACAACTGCATGGCCTGATCAAACCGCTTGCGCGCCGCGGTCGTCGTGGTGCTGCTGGTCATCGTCTAGTCCACCGGTTCGAGCTCGGGGGTCCGCAGAATCGTCGGTTCGGAGGATACGTAGCGATTCTCGGCGCGGAACAGCTCGACCTCGACGGTGTGCAATTGACCCGCGGCGGCGACCTCTACGATTGCCGGGCCGCTCTGCTTGATCACCACGTCGGCAGAACCGCGGTATGGCGCGCCGGGCTCTCCGATCGAAATCAGGGTGTTCGGGCGCGGTGCCGGTGTGAGGGGGCCGTCGACGACGCTGACCGTGGTGCCGGAGATCGGCCGCGTGCCCGCAGTCACCGCGATATCCGGCATTCGAATACTGGCCCAGCGCTGGGTGTCTCGAGTGTGCACGGTGATTCGCTCACCGGCGCCGGCCATCCGGATGACGATCCGCTTGGCCAGTGAGTCTTCCGCGGCTATGTGCACCCGGGTGAACTCACCTGGGTCGTCGAGGGGCAGCATCAGCCGGTTACCGGCGCCGACCTTGCCCAGCAGCACACCCGACGGGCCGATCGCGATCTGCAGCGGACCAGTGACCGCGCCGCGGCGAATACCTCGCAATCTGGGAGTCGGGCCGCACATGCTGGCGGCGATCGCCTGGGCTTGCTCGCCCGGCAACGTCTGCCACAACACGCTCGGTGCGGCGGTCGGCGGCTGTGCGCTGCGCACCGTCACCGTGGCTGTCGCAGAAGCGTCCTTGAACAGCGTGATGTTCTGAATGATTCCGTCGGTCCGCAGCGACCAGGCGTGCGCCAATTTGTCCGCGGCGATGTCTTGGGGCCGGTACCAGTAGGTGGTCAGCCACCCGCCGTCGCCGCGAACTGAACGCCAACGCTGATGGTGGGTGCCGAGCGCGGTGCGTCCGAGCCGTCGTTCCAATTCGACGATGTCGATGGCGGTCGCCACCCTGGCGCGAATACCCTGCTGTCGCAATGCCGCGCTGATCCGCTGCGCGGCGGCCAGCACCGCAGTTCCCACCGACGTGCGCCACTGCAGCGCTTGAGCGTTGTCGAGGGCCGCCACCCGCACGATCAACCAGGTTTCCCGCTGCCCGGCATAGGGAGGTGTGCCGATCAGCGTGTCGTAAACGCGCGGATAGTCCCCGGTGTTCCGCCGCCGCGAACCGGCGCTGACCACACTGAGCGAATCGATTTCCAGTCCTAGACTCTGCTTCAGTAGGGGCAGCAAATCGGCTACGTCGCAGACATTTTCGGTATGGGTCGATGTTGAGCCGGTGAACAGAGTGGGGGAGTGGGCCTTCCCCAGCACCTGCACAGCGGCTGTGGCGACACCGTCCTGAAAGCGAATTCCGCCGCCGGCACGGTCGTTGGCGACAGTGACCGGCTCCGCCCACTCGATCGCACGCCGGCGTCCGGCCCACAACTGCAGCCACGACCACAGCGGCTGTCGCCGCCAACGAATCACCCCGACCGCGATGCCGGCGATTAATCCCGTTGCCGCACCGGCGTAGCCGCCGACGCTCCAGCCGACGAGTCCGGCTGTCAGGACACCGACGACAACAGCCAGTCTCGTTGTGCTCAACGTTCCCGCCTCGCACGTGCGACGAGGCTGGCGCTGACAACGGCGGCCAGCACCAACCCAGCGAAGATCAGTGCGACAGTGCGCGCCCGGTGGTCCGGTGGTGGCGGCGGCGCGGCCGGCGTGATCACTCGGCTCTGCGCTCCGGGCGCAGCTCGATCACCGGGAGGCACGTTGAATGTCAGTGCGGCTACCGGATCCACCACGCCGTAGCCGACCTGGTTGTCGACTCCGCGGGGCGGGTTGTGCGCCGTCTGCAGAATCCGGTTGATCACCTGGTGGGCGGACAGATCCGGATATTTTGCCCGCACCAACGCGGCCACCCCACTGACGTAGGCCGCGGAGAAACTCGTCCCCCAGAAGGGCATGTTCTTCTCACCCGCCCTTGCGGGGGGGTAGGCGTTCACCGGTCCGCCGGTCTGCGATGACAATCCGATGATCCCGGTGCCCGGCGCCGCAGCGCCCACCCACGGACCCGTCAGGCTTTTGCCGATCGGTGCACCGGTGTTGTCGACCGCGCCGACCGACAGCACATAGTCGGAAAACCATGACGGCGACGACACCGTCTTAACCTGATGCCAATCCCGCGGGTCGGTGGGATTCAACGGGTCGAAGGAAGGATTCTGGGCGCATTCGTCTTCACCCTCATTGCCGGCCGCCGCGACGACCACCGCGTCCTTGACCGTCGCGGCGTACCACACAGCGGCACCGATCGCGCTCTGGTCGAGCGGGTCAGCGGCCGAGACGCAGGACGTGACACTGATATTGATGACTTTGGCGCCCATGTTGGCCGCATGCACGATGGCGTTGGCCAACGTTGCGATGGTGCCGGCCTTCTTACGGGCCTCCATGTCACCGGGCCCAGAGTTGACCGGCTCGTACGCCCGGGACGACTGCCGAATGGAAATGATGACCGCATGCGGAGCCACCCCGGCGACTCCATCCGGCGCACCCGGGGGAGGGGGCGGTACCTCGGGATCCTCCGGCTGGTCGGGCACGGCGTCTCCGGGGCCGTTGGCCGGTTCGTCTTCCGGCGGCGGCGGCGGTGGCGGGGGCGGTGGTGGGGGAGGCGGAGGCTGGGTTTCGGTGACCGTCACCGGTACGGGCGGTGGCGGGGGAGCTGGGGGTGGCGGCGGGGCGCCCGGGGGAGGCGGCGCCGCGTCGGTGATTTGGCCCGCCGGCGGTGGAAAAGCCGGGGCCGCCGGCATCCGGGCCGGCATGGGCGTCCCTTGCGGTGCGCCACCGATCACCGAGGCCACCACGGTGCCGTGCGCATCGCAATCCATCAGCCCGTCGCCGCCCATGATGTAGTCGCCGCCGGCGATGACAGGCAGCCGCGGGCTGGGATTGACGCCGGTGTCGATCACGGCGACTGACACGCCGTTTCCAGTCGAGTACTGCCAGGCTTTGGCGATGTTGAGCATCGTGAAACCGGGCGCGGTGACGTTCACATTGGGGTCGGCCACCGTGATCGTGCGGGCACAGATGTTGCTCTGCCGCATCGGCTGCTCTGAGTTCGGTTTGCCGTCGCCGGGGACCCGCCCCGGATCCACGTTAGGTGGGGGAATCGCTTGTGCCACTGGCATTGTCGCGGGCAAGCAGACCAGCACGGCGGCCGACGCAATCGACCAGGCCCGCCGCAGCCGGATCAGCGCTGTCATCGCATGCGCACCCAACTGAACAGACCGCCGATCCAGGCGGCCAGAGGCAGGGCTGCGATGATCGCCACCAGTTCCAGCCATTCGGCGATCATCCGGACCAGTGGAGTGAACCGGGTGATCGGCACGAGCAGCGCGGCCGCCAGGCCTGCCGCCCCGAATCCGGCGAGCAGCAGTGCACCCCACAGCACCGCCTCGCCCGATCCGGCCGGCTCATGCAAGACATATTTGACGACGCCGACGCAGACTGCGGCAGCGGCGCCGTACACCAGCGCAATCGCCTGCCGCCTGTCGGCGTAGGCGCGGCCCCGGCTGATGAAGATCACCACGAACAGCCCGGCCAGCACCGCGGCGGCCGGGCCGTGGCCACGGCCGGGAACCAGCGTCGCCCACACCGCGACGGGCAACGTCAGAGCGGCCCCCACGCAGATTCCGGTAAGCACTTGGTTGGCGCGCTGGGCGGCCGCGGCGATCACTGCTCCACGCGGAGTGGTGTCCGGATTCTCTTCTTCCTCGCCGTCGGCATCGACTGGGGCGACGGCGTCGGCCGGCAGGCCGTCGCTGCGTCGGAAAAGATCCCGCCCGGTGACCGATCCGAAGTAGGGCGGCCGAATCCGGGCGGACCACAGCGCGACGGTGGGCGCCATTGTCATCAACAGCAGCAACGCAACCAAGGTGCACATGCCCAGCCACTGTGCGGGTACCGGCCGCCACATCCGGGCTGCAGCGTCCACGCCGCCCAGGGCGCATAGCGTCACCACGGTGGCCGCCACGCTGAGGTGGCGCCCCGTCGCCACCGCGACGCCGCAGGTCAGCACCGCGGCGGCAAGGGTGGCGATGAACAGGTGCGCCGACCCGAGCTTGCCGGGCGCTGCCGCGGCGACGCTCACCGACAGCAGCGGCACCGCCAGCCAAGCGAAGCCACGTTGCATATCGTCGCGGTGCGGCCACCACCGCCACGCCGCGCCTGCGGTGCCGGCAGCCAGCAATCCGCCCACGCCAGTCACCGTGCTGGGCGCCAGTGAGTCGGTGGCCGTTCGCGTGCGTAGCGCCAATCCGAGGACCACGGCTGAGACCATCGCCAGGATGGCGAGGGCGGTATGCGCCGCGGTTTCGGCGGTGACCGGTTCGAACAACCTCCTGCCGATCCGGGCGAGGCCGGTGGAAAGTGACTCGTATTGCGGCTCGAACGAGTCACCTTCCGTGGAGGGCACCAGGACCAGCGTGGCGCCGTCTTCGACGCCCAATTCGTCCAGAGTTTTGGTGACGTCGAGCCGGACGCCGTTGGCCTTTTGGAGTTCGTAGCCGACGTCGGTCTGCAGCCCGGCCAGCCCTCGGCGTTTCAATTCGTCGTTGAGCAGCTCGACGATGTTGTCGATAAAGACCCCGACCGGTACCGAGGCCGGGTAGACCTGAGAAATCAGGTGTTCCCCGCAGACTACGGCGACTGCACACCGCGCCGGAAATGACACTTTGGCCATTTAGCGTGGCCTATCGGCGTCCGGAATATACTTGTCAGCCAATTCAGCAGTGATCTCGAATAACCGCAGTCGCGTTTTTTTCTTCACCTCGTGCTGCGTATCGATAATTCCGCCCTTGGCGAGGTGTGGGTCGTAGGGCATGAATTCCACCGTCGCGCCGGACTGCGCGAAACGCTCCGTCAGGTACGTGCGCGCATCCGGGTCGTATTCATGCCGACTGTCATTGAGAATGACCATGCTGCGGGATACCAATTCGTGATAGCCCATCGACCGCAGCAGGTCGATCGAGCGGGTGACCGGCAGTGACGTGTCCGCAGTCAAGCCGGACACGAATACCAGAGTGTCGCAGGCGTCGAACACTGCCTTCATCACCGGATGCTCGAGGTCGTCAGAGGTGTCGACCACGATGACCGTGTGGCTGCGGCGAAGTCGCGACAACACCCCGCTGAACATCGAGGGCACCAGCGGTCGCGGCTGATCGGACGCGCGGTTTCCGGCCAGCACGTCCAAGCCGATATTGTTCTGACCCAAGTGCTCCCGGATGTCGGCATAGCCCTGAACGTCGGTGTCGTTGAGCACTGCGGTGTAATCGCCGGGCGGAGCTTCGTCGATACGGCCGGATAGTGTTCCAAAGCCGGGCGCTGCGTCGATGGCGACCACGTTTTCCGGGCGGCATTCCCGGAACACCGCGCCGATGCAGGCGGTCATGGTGGTCTTGCCGACGCCACCCTTCCCGGATACCACCGCGATGACATATTGTTTGCGGATGTGCCTGCGGATCCGCGTTTGCAGTTCCCGGTAATGCCTTTCGGCCGGCGATTCGCCGAGATTTATTGTGCGGAAAGACAGCGCATATAGGAATTTGCGCCATCCGGCACCCGGCGGAATTTTCCGTGGTGCAACCATATCGGAAATGCGTAACGTACCCGACACGGAATCGGGTTGTTGCGGGCGTGAATCGGCGCCTTGGCGCCGACTGTGTCGGGCTTGCTCCGTTGAATTCGGTGCCGCCTTCCACGGATTTGTCACGATGCTGATGCTAACACGTACGCCAAACCTGCGTTTACACAACCTTTCGGTACGAAAACCATTCTTCATTGGCGGGCAGGCGCCGCAGCATCCGGTTGACCGCGGCGCCGATACTGCTCGTTGTGCCGGGGGCGATGACCATCCAGCGCTTGCCGGCGGACAGGTAATGTTCGCCGACCAGCCGCCCTTCCGGGGTATCGGCGATGGTCACCAGGCTCTGTTCGATATAGGTGCGGCTGGGCTGCCCGGTGTCCACTCCGGATTGGATGGCGACGATGAAGGCCCGCGCCGAGCGCTGCATGTCGGCAGCCATCATCAGGATCTGCAGCTGTTCGCCGTCGAGTGGCTCGCGCAATAGCTGCTTGCGCAACGCTTCCCGGCTGTCAACACCCGCCATGACCTGGTCGACGTCCACCGTCACCGGCTGCAGGGGCGCAGGCTCCTGGGTTCCGCAGAGGCGCTCAATCTGGCTGAGGACAACGTCGCTTGCCTTGGATTCGGTGCTCGAGGTGCCCACCCCGCTGATGCGGACCAGGTCCTCGGAGCGTTCCAGCACGACCCACCATTGGGCGAAACGCGCCAGCAACGCGACGGCGGGTTTGTCGCCGGCGCCAGGTGTCGTCACCTGGATCAGCAGCGCGACGTCACGTCGGGCGAGCACGGTTAGCCACTCCACGACCACGTCGGCTACCGTCCCCGATTCATCGATCACGCCCTCAGCGCGCAACTCGGCCGCAACCGGGTGAGCCAGCGCCATCGACGCGGTCTCGACGCTCGGCATGATCGGGCGCAGCCCCAACTCCGGGGCCAGCACCTCGATACCGGTGAGAATCTGCAACGCCCACAAGCCGTCGAGAGTGGTGGTCAGCACGGTGTATCCCTGAAATCCGCTGGGACGCAAGCGCTGCGTGCGTCCCAGCATCATCGTTACGCTTGAAACCTGCCCATTTCGGCTGCGTCTCGCAACGCGGTGTCCTGGCCGGTGCCGGTGATGGTGTGTCCGTACTTCATCACCGTTGCGATCACCTGTTCGGATTTGGCGCTCATTTGCGTGAAGGCAGTGAGAAACGCCTCCGGCGCCTGCCCCTGATACGCCCCGCCATCAACAAGCGCTTGAGCCTTATTCAGCATATCCGAGCGCAGTTCCTCCAACGTCTGGGAGAAGGTCCCGACTTCAGCAGCGTGGTCAAAAACCGATGCGAAATTCCACTGTATTGTCATTGTGTTCAATCCTCACTTAAAAGGGTGGCTATTGCGGAAATGGTTAAGTGGCCACTGAGCCGTCTGCGCCGCCTCCCAATGCAGTGAAGGCCTGCGCCTGGTCCATCTCGTTGTTGTGCATAACGGAAACGTTCTGGCCGACGCTTTCGACCAAACTCACACCCCATCGATGCAGATCTTTCAATTGCGCGTGCAAGTCTATGCCGGTGGTGTACGCCGCCATCCGGGCCGGCCCTTTCCAATATCCGCTGGTCTCCTCAATGCCGTTGGCGAAACTGCTGGCGGTGGCAATGAAGTGGTCCAGCGAGTTCATGAAATCTTGCCGCTGCGCCGATACATGATCGACCTCAATGTTAAGTGGATTGACGTTGCTCACTTTCTCTCCTCCGAATGGTTTTCCGGTCTTGACGTACTGAGTAGTTTAAAGCCGCTGCGGTAACTGTCACTTCACCTTCTGCGGACCATACGACCGCACCACCTCCTACAGCGATTGGTCGGCATTCCTACAAGTCCTGTGCGCCGCCGTGCACGACGATGCGAGCGTGTGGCACCTTGTCCCTGTCCCCGGCGGCGCTGTCCCGGCCCAACATTCCGGCACCTGCCGGAGACATTGGCATCGGCGTACCGCCCACCGGGGCGGTTGGGCTTCGCAAGTCGGCCGCGCTGAGCAGGCCAGCGGCCCGAAGCGTCGTCGCGCGGCCGCCGACCGGCTCGGTAGAGAAGTCGCCGGCCGGCTGGGTGAACTTTGTCAGCCCCATTCCCGAGTAGCCGACACCGACCGCCCCTGATCCGCCAGCGGTCGCGGCGCTTACGCCACTGGCGACTCCACCACCCAACGGACCTGCGACCGCCTCAACCGGCACGCTGCCGGCTGCGCCGACACCCTGCTGCGACAGCAGCGAGGGGAACATTCCCACGATGTTCTGCATAGGGCCGGAAAAGGACTGCGACGCGTTGTTCAGCAGTTGCGTCGGTAGCTCGGTGACTGGCTTGAGTGTGTTGGGCAAACTCGTCATTGCCTGTAGCGGTTGCATGATCTGGCTGATCCCGCTGCCCGGAGAGGCCGCTTGGCCGGCGGCCTGCACCGCCTCAGCCGGGCCCGTGGACATTCCGGTGTTCGCCGCTGACTCGGCGACCGATTCAGCCGGACCCACTGCAGCGGCCGGCGAGGCCCCCACCGGGGTTATCGGCGGCGGCGTACTGGCGATGGCGCCGATCAGCGCGTTCAGCGTGCTGGCATAAGCCAAGCCGATGCTGGTGTTCTGCGGCGTGAAGTACCCGAAATACTCGGTCTCGTTCGCGACGATCGCCGGGGTATTGCACCCGCAGATGTTGCTCGCATACAGCGCTGCCGTTTCGTCGCGGTTGGTCTGACACACCACAGCGGGAATGACCGACGACCTCGCGATGGTATTGGCCTCCACCGCGGCTTGCCCGATCGAAACGTGCTTGAGGCAGTGCGCCGCCAACGGCTGCAGCCCCAGCAGGTTGAGCTCGGTGCCCTTTACCCCGTACGCCGCCCCGCCCAGACCCAGCCACTGAGTCAGGGTCGCTCCGACATTGGCGACCGATACGCCCATCGACAGTTCGTGCTGGATCGCCTCTGCGAGCCATGCCGCGATATTGGCGACAATCGTGGCCGGGCTACTCGTTTCAAGCAGCGCAGCAACGGCTTCGGGTGGACCGAACCACAGGGGGTCAGCCATCTCGGCGGTTAGATGACCGCCGAGATGTTCGCGGCGCTGAGTAGTTCGTTGAGCACATAGCTGAGCGAGGAGAGGCTCTGCGCGCCGGCGTACGCGGTCCGCTGCGCGACGTGTTCTTGGGCCAGGCCGAGGTATCCGGCGCCGGCCGAGTTCATCGCGGCGGTGAACGCGGCATCGTCGCTGGTCGCCACCATGGGAACCGTTCCGGTCAGTGCGGCCGATCCGGCGGCGGTGCTGGCGGCCATTTGCCCACTGATCGCCATTTCGGTTGCCGAAGATAGGTTGACGGCGGCCGGACTGACATCCAGGAACCCTGTCATCTTGCCTCCTGTTGAGTTGCGCCCACAGACGGGGCTTCAGTGCTCTGAGTCTAAGGTGTGTCCGCTACCCGAGTAGACGCCAATTTTCGGTTGCGGGTTCCGGAGAGCTTAGACCTGCTGATCCGGCGTCCCCACCAGCACTCCCTCCATTTCTCCGTCGGTGGTGACCAGCAGTCCGCGTCCCGGTGGCAGTTGCTGGGCGCTGATCCTGCCGTACACCTTGACATTGGCCGGGTCGTTGTCCATGAACAGGGTGGGGGAGCGGGACCCGGTGAGTTTTTGCAAAAGCGGGTTCATCACCGACTGCGACGCCCAGGTGCCGGGCGCTCGGGAGGCGATGACGTGCAGACCCACCTCCCGGCTGCGTTCGATCAACGGCCACAACGGCGCGGTCGCCGCCGGCTTCATCGTCTGATTGTGGGCCCGCAGTTCGTGCTCGTCGTCGATGAGAATGAAGTGATGCGGGCCTTGCCAAGGCTCGCGGTTGAGCAGTTCTTCTTGGCTCAGACCCGACGGCGGCAGGCGGTCGCGCAATGCTGTGGCCAGCTCACCGATCACCGTGTCGATGTCGTCGGTGGTGTAGGCGTACGCCCGCACATGTGGGCCCCGGATCCGGCCGATCAGCGTGGTTTTCGGGTCGATGATCGTGATCTGCGCCTGATCGGGACTGAACCTGGTGACGATCGACTGACCGAACGCCGCCAAAGTCGTTGTCTTGCCGCAGAGTTGACGACCCACCACCAGGATGTTGGGCCACATCCGGCTCGGTAGCGCCACCGGTTGTAACGCGCTTTCGCCGATCGCGAAGGGGATGTTCAGCGGGTCGGCTGCGTCGGCCGCGCGCCCGTATGTGTCGATCACCTGGCTCAACGCCACCCGCTCCGGCAGCCGGGACAGCCTTTCCACTTTGTTGGCACCGGTAACCCCGGCGATCAACGATCCAATCCCTCGCGTCAGCACGCGCTCACCTCTGGTTCCGGTGATCTCGGGAGATCCCACCAGTAACTCGTAGCCGTCCCGTGTCAGCCCGAAGCCAGGCCGGTCCAAGGTGTTGCGTGCGGCGCGGCGCTGCTCTACCGAGTTACCCATCTGGGACTCGTCAGGGTTGCTCAGGCGCAGTTGTATCCGGGCGTTGGACACCGTCAGCAAACCCTGCTTTTGTCCCACGAACCAGCCGCTTGCGCTGGTCATCACATGCACTCCGTACGAGAGGCCTTGACGGGCAATCGCTATCGCGCGATCACCAGTGACCGGGTCCTTTTCGTAGAGGTCGCCATAGTTGTCGATGACCAAAAAGACGTCACCGAACTTGTCCTGGGGATCCGTCCCGCCGCCGCCACCGGAACCGAAGCGCCGCTCCCGGAACTCGGAAATGTCGATCTGATATTGCTTGAATGACGCCTCGCGGGCGCGAATCAAACCTTCCATTGTCGCGATGGTCCGAGACACGCCTTCGGTGTCGTTGAGGCTGACCACGGCGGCGACATGCGGGAGGTCTTCCAGCGGATACAACGCCGCTCCGATGCAAAAGAACGTCACCCGCTCCGGGCGATACATCAACGCCGCCGAAGTCGTCAACGTCATCAGCGTGGTGGATTTGCCGCGCTGCGCGGTGGCGACAACCATGATGTTGTCCATTTCCGCGTCGACCGCATGCACCCGCTGGGCATGCTCGTCGGGAATGTCGACAATCCCGACCGGGAAGATCAACCCCGGGTTCTGGCCGTAGTCGACATGCCAGGGCCTGCCGCGCCAGTAGGCCACCAGCGCGTCGACTTGCTCGCTGACTTCCAATGGCGGAAGCCAGATTTGATGCGGAGCCCGGGCCGGGTGCGAGACCAGTGACTCGCGGATGACGTCGAGTATCTTCTTCTTCTTGAAGCCGTCGACATGAAAGAGGTACTCGTCCGGTTCGTCGGGTTGCTCGGCAACCGCCAACGCGGCCGTGTCTTCGGCACTGAGCGGCTGGTATTCCCAGGTGAGCGGACGCGGCTGGGAAAAGCTCACGTCGACCGTCTTGCTGACGCTCGCCGCTTTCTTGGGCAACACGAACGGCGCGGACAAATAGAAGCACCGGAATGGCTCGAGGTCGCGTGGGCCCACCTTGAGCAACGCGTACCCGTTCTCTTTGGAGGGCAGGTGCAGAGCGGCGTCGCTGCCGATGACATCTCGGGAGTCTTCTGCGGTTTCGGCGCGAAGCGCCACCCGAAAGGCGATGTTGCTTTTGGCCTTGCTCAACGAAGACAGATCCAACCGCTGACCACCCAACGTGAAGAACACGTTGCAGCCGCGGCCTTCTTGCCCGATGTGAATGACCAGCTGGATCCATTCCTGGTGATGATGGAACAGTTCGAGGTACTCGTCGATGATCACCAAAAGAACCGGAACCGGTTCGAGGTCACGGCCAGCGAGCCGCATCTCTTCGTACTCGTTGGCGTCACGCGCGCCGGCTTCCTTGAAAAGCCGGTAGCGCCGGGCAATTTCACCATTGATCGCGCGTCGCATCCGCTCGGCCAAGTGGCGCTCGTCTTTGCCCAGGTTGGACAGCGAACCCGCGACGTGGGGGAGACCTTCCAGGTCCTGGGCGGCCGATTCGAACTTCATGTCGACGAAGATGACGATGAACGTCTCGGGCGAGTGGGTCAGTGCGATCCCGTTACACAGCGACAGAAAGAACTCTGACTTGCCTGAACCGGATGTCCCGATCACCACCGAATGAAATCCGTACCCGCCGAAATCTTTTGCGCGGAAGATGATGTACTGCAGTTCGCCGCCGGGCTTCACACCAACCGGTACCATCGCCCACTTCGCATCACCGCGGCCGCGGCTCTCGGCCCATAGCCGGTCGACGTCGAGCTGGCGTGGATCGCCGATGCCCAGCGCCCGCAGCAGCTCGCCGGCCTGGCTGTCGGTTCCAGACAACTCTCCGGCGCTCATCGGCAGCCAGCGCGCCAGCGCGCGTGCGTAGCGATTGGCGGTGCTCTCGGCGAGCATGTCCGCCACCGCATAGAAAGCGCCGCGGTGATAGAGCCGACCTTCGCGCAATTCGAAGCGCTGATCATCGTGGGAGAAGCCCACGCCCACACCGGCCCGAGTCGCCAACCGCAGCACGGTGATACCGGCCATGCCCTTCTGTCCGGTCACGCCCTCCCACTGCTCGGGTGTTCCTACGCTGTCGTCGACGATCAGCCAGTGCGGGCCCAGCGTCAAGCCTGTCGACGCAAGAGGCGACGGCATCGAGGTCGGGCTGGTCCCGACCGGTGGCGTCCACGGGCCACGACCCTTGCGGTGCAACTCGGCGTCGAGCGCCTCCTCCAGCTCGGTGGGAGAGGCGAACACCAGCCGACGCAGTCCGCAGGCGTCGAACATCTCGTCGTGATGGTTGTGTGGCAGCCACACCAACCATGACCACAGCTCTGGGTGGCGGGTCACCACCAAGAGCTTGAGGTCATTGGGGCTGTGGTACACCGCAAGCGAGCACAAGAGGGAGCGTGCCATGTTGTGCAGCTCGTCGGGGTCTGGCCCGATGACGCTGAATCCGGGCTTGGATCGCAGACTCAACACCTTACCGATCCCGCGGATCTTGCTTTGTTCGAGGATGAAATCCCTTAACGCACCACCAGTTACCGGTTCGAGCTCTTCTCCGATCGGAACCTCGGGCCACTGCAGCGACACCGCCGAGTCGCCGGCCTGTTGGATTCCGATTCCCAGCCGAACATCGAGGAAATCCGGGTCGTCGGGCCGGCGCTCCCACATCCGGGGACCACCGATCACAGTGTCGAGTGCTTGCGGATCTTGATGGACGAACAGTTGGCTGCGTCGCTGATCCTGGGCGGCGCGCTGCACCTCGTCCCGGTCCTCGTCGAGTTGACGCAGATACATCCGACGCTGCTTTTCTTGTTCCCCCCAGCTGATTCGACGTCCGCGGCCGAAGCGTCCGCTGAACATCAGGGCACCGAAGCCCGCCAGACCCATCATCGGGAAGAACCCCGACTGCAGCGAACGCACCCCCGAGGTGTACATCACCACCAACGTGCCGATGATGCCGACCAGCAGCGCTGGTACAGCGATCATCAACAGGATGTTTCGGGGCTCGCGTTCGGGCAGCGCCAGTGGCGGCGCCACCGCAACCCGGACCGGCGGAACGGCCGGCGGCGGCCGGCGGGTGACGCGAACGAAGCCCCGTTTGGACATGGCTATCCTCCCGTTGTCTGGTGATTGGACTCCGGGATCGGCGCCACCGCTTCACCGCCGACAATAGTGTCGCGGGCGAGCAGGGCGCTGTCACGGCTGATCGCCGGTCCGGCTGCGAAGGTACGCAGGATGGGCCATGGTGCCTGCACCGCACGCGCGGGGTCCAAACCGAGGGCTTGCAGCGTTCGCTGCTCCCATTGAACTCCATACCGAACACCTTGCGGCGAAACCCAGAACAGGCTCTCACGGCTATTGGACGTTGCAACGCCGCTCGTTGTCGCCACGAAGTTCGCCGCGCCGGGCAGCACCAAGGTCTGGTCCGCCTCCACCGAATTCGGATCCCGGTCGTCGCGGACCAAACGCACCAAGCGGTCATCCATGCCGATGGGAACGGGCAGGCCCCGGCCGGTCAAGACGGTGATCGCGGCCTGCGGATCGCTGGACTGCTTCTGCCACGCTACGCAGGTGACGGGATTGACGGCGGTGTCGACGAAAGCCAGCTTCGAGGACGGATAGAAGTTGACGTTGAGGTCGTCGACGACCGGAATGTGGATGAGCTTGTCGGGAGTGACCAACGTCGGTGTCGCAGAACCGTGCGAGTCGGCGGTGCGCAGCAGGTCGGCGACGAAGCTGGTGATCTTCTGCACCCCGTCCGGCAGTAGTACATAGAAACCGTCGACGACGCCCCTTGCGTCCTGGGTCTCGAGGACACTTCCGACCAAAGACTGGGGCAACCACGTCGACGGCGCTCCCGCCTCCGGAATAGACGGTACGACAAGGGGTTCGGTCGACGGCATCGCATCGAAGAGCGCGTTGGAGATTTCGATCGGGTAGGTCACGCCGGGATCGAGACCCAGGTTGAAGGTCACCCGCCGGTCCGTCGGGTCGATGCGTGACCGGTGGCCGCCCCAGACCACATAGGTTGCGTCCTTGTGGGTCACGAGCACAGCCTGCGGCGGCGCCATCGGCGCCGCTCGCCCGAACACCGAGAGCTCACCGGCGATCGAGGTGACCACGGGTGCGGTTCCGCTCCCGCGGACAGCGGCGGTGTCACACACCGACCACGACGACACGGTACCGGCGGTGACCGTGAGATCGTCGGGCACACCCGGAATTCCGATCATCGGACCGGTCGGGTATTTTGCGATTTCGCTCGACTTGACCCATGCCGGAGCGGCGGCGCTGCCCACGGCCAATCGTGCCGACGTCAGGTTCAGAGCCGGATACAAGCGGCCGTCGATCTTGGCGTAAATGGCGCCGGTGTCGCGGTTACCGACGATCGCGGACTGGCCGACCAGACCGGACGGTTTCATGATGTGCAGCAAGGCCATCCAACCGACACCGATGAGCACGAACACAATCGACAACACGACCGCCGCCTGTTGCTTGCGATCGTCGTGCTTCATCCGGACGGAGAACCGGGTGATCGCGGCTTTGAGCCGCCGGTTGTAGAAGAGATGGCCCGAGTTCTGATCGCGATTCGACAAGTTGAGAGGCAAAGTCAATATCCTTTCGGCGGACGATGAAAATCCGCCTGTTGCACCAGGGCAACTAAATTCGATCCGTCCGGGCTGACACCGTATCGATGCATGACGTAGTTGATCGACGCACAGATATTGGCAACCGGGTCATAGATATTGGTCGAGGTGCCTGGCTGGTGGAAGTGCGCGAACGTTGCCGGAGTGGTTTGGGTGATCCCGCGGGCAAAGCCCAGACCATGGCCATCTGACTGAACCGCCCCCGCAGCCTCCGCCGGCGCAGACGCGACCGCGTATGCGCGTCCGCCCGATTCGCGGGTGATCAGTGTCTCGTATCCGCGGATCCAATTGCGCCGAGCCGCCGGGTCAGTGATACCGAGCTCATCGAGCCCCGCGGCGATACGCTGTCGGATACGTCCGCGGGCATAGGACTTCTCATATCGCAGCTCCTGCAATGGCAACGGGCGCCTGGCCGAGGAATGTCCTGCCGGCAGGCGGTGCCGCCGGTGTCCGAAGGTGAGTTGCCTTGCCCGCTGTGCGAGCGCGCGCGAGCGCCGATGCGATCGATCGATGTGGCCTCGCTGCGTGCGCAGCCGATCGGTCATGCGTCGCAGCGCTTCTCGCCGGCCGAGCGGAGTGTCCGCGGCCGGCGCCAAGTCGCCGTACGCATCGTCGAGGACGATCCGGGTAGCCCGCCGGCCCAAGCGGTGGTCACGACGCGCATCGCTCAACACCGCCTGCAGCTGCAGCTCCGCGTCCGCGGTTCGGCACATCGCGTCAGTCAGTTGTCCTATTCGCGGTCGCGCCGAATCCAACCCGTCGGCTTCGGCTACCTCGGTGAGCCGCTCGGCGCGGCGCTGCAACTGGGCCACCGTCGGTCGCGCGCCGCTGTCGTGCTGGTCGCCGTAAAGGCCATGGCCATCGCTCAGCAGTTCCAGCGCGCGACGCAGCAGCGGATCGCCGGTCACTGCAAGCCTCCTCCGTACCGCGCTTCGTTCTCGGCTTGCGCTTCCCGGCGCAACGCGGTAATCGCGAGGTTTAGTCGTTCGGCCAATTCACCGTGGGTGTAGCCGGTCATCACATCCGGATGCAACGTCAACTCGAGCAACCTGCCATCGGAGTTTGCGACGGCATGAATGTCGCCCAAGTCGACGCTGTAGGTGATCGTCTCGGCTTGCGCAACCAGAGCTTCCCACTTGTCGGCCGCTTCGCTGAGTTCACGCAGAACCGACTCGACGAGATCCTGCTCGCTGAGCTTCGCCTGACTGCCCGGCCCCGGCACCATGTCAGTATCTAGACCCCTTCTACCAGCGTCAATTCATTGTTCCGGCCTCAGACACCGCCCAACACCGCACCTTATCGACCGGTTAAGGCGGGTCCCGAATCGCCTGCCCACTTACTTGCCGGTGGGGCGCTGAGCTTTTGGAACCAGGCAAAGTGATAGTTGGCCGATACCCGGTCACCGGTAGCAATGCCCTCGGTGGCGGCCAACAGCAGACAGTTGAGCAGCAGGCCGATGTCGACGTCGGGATACTGCGCCAGAAGCTGGTACCGCACGGTGTCGAGGTGCACGCGCAGCACATCGACCTCGGCCTCCACGACTCCGGTTCTAGCCGATCCGGCCCGTGCCAACGTGTTCACCATCCGCGGCAACCCGTCGCGCCAGTGCGTCGCTTGACTCAACACCCAGCCAAGATCGTCAACCGCGGGCATCTCACGCGGTTGCAGTGACGGTTTCGTCTTCGGGTCGGTCGCCCACCCGAGCGGATCGCCGGGCGCGTATGTCGCCGACAAGATTATCGGTCCGAGCATGCCGGCCGCGTTGCCGCTGCGTCGGTCGGGCGCCAACAAACTCACCCCGGTGGGCAAGGTGATCCCGGACGGTATCCAGCCGTGCGCCAGGTCGGTGGCCAACACGGTAGCGCCGTCCTCCCGGTTCCCGACCGCCCAACGCAACCCGGGTTCCTGGCGGGCTACATACTGGAGAAGTCGCCACAGCCGCTCACTCTCCCCTTCGGGTTCGACCGGCGGTGGCGCCGCTGTTTCGAGATCCTCGGCGGCAGACTCTGTTGGACTCGGCACCGGAGAAAGGATGGTGGTCACTTCGGCGGCCGGCCCGAGAGCCGATGGCGTGGAGTCGAATGGTGTTGGCGGGTCGAGGTCTGCGGGCGCCGAAGACTTGGCATGCCTGGCGGCGTCAGGTGTATCCCGTGGTGTCTCCTCCGGATCGACGCCATCGGCGGCCGCATGCCGACCCGCAGGCTCGTCGGTGACAGGTGCGGCTTCAAAGGACTCTGGGCCAGACTGAGCCGCCGGTGGTTGCTGGGCTACTGCCGCGTACAGGTGCCGAATCGTCGACTCCACGCGACGAACGGCATACGCGCGCGCTGTGTTGATCACGCGCGTCTCCTCTGCCAGACGAACCGAGCCGGGCATCCTGATGCTCCTGATGGCTCTGAGTTCGTCATTGGCCGCATTGGCGATTCGTTGCAGGTCGATCCTGAGATAGTCTGCCGCCGTAGCCGTTACCGGCGTGATCGTCGACAGCTCGACCGGCCATACGCCGCCGATCACCCAGGGAGTGCAGTCGACCGGAGAGCGGAAGGCCGGAATCGCCAGTGATTCCCGGGTCGCTCTCCGGAGGCGCTGGCGCGCCGTATTCCGACCGAAGATCGCCACCGGCTAAGCGTACCGTCACCGTTCGCCGGCCCAATTCATAATCTGCCGGGCGCCTGACCGAGGCTTGGGGTCGAAGAACGGGCCCTGTCACCGCGGCTGAATTGTCGCCGGGCACCGGCTGTGGGTAGCGTGACCGTATGGCTGATTCGGCGCTGCAGCAGCAACTCGACGAAGTCCGTCAGCTGCTGGCTCGGGCGCGAGAGTTGTTCGGCACCAACCCGGTCGAGCCGCCGGCCGATGTCGCACCGGATCCTGATGCCGTCAAGGAGTGGACCCGCTAGGTTCTGTCGAGCCGTCGCCGCAGCTTGTGCCGCAACAGCTTGTCAATCGCGGCGTCCAGATCGTGAGGGGATGGAACTTCCGCCGACGGCGTATAGCCTGCCGCCACGATCTCTTCGCGAACCTCCATGAGTGCCTTGAGATAGGAAACGTCGGCGGTCAGCAGAATTCCTTGCGCCAGCGTGTCGACGTCGGTGTCCATCGTCGCCTGGCTGAGTACCACGCTGTGAGCGTATCCGCCCCGACAGGAGCGGAACATGATGTCACCGCTCGGGTGGACAGTGTCGAAGGCAGGATTGGCGTCGGTCATCGACCGTCGTCGAGACCCTTGAACTTGGCGGCGGCCGCTTCCTCGGTCTCTTCCCATGCGGTCGCCGACGCTCTGAGCTGTTCAGCCAGCAGAGCATGGTCGGCGGCTTGCTGTTCGTAGCACAGCCGGCGCTGGTCGAGCAGTTCTCGCCCCGCCTCTCGTAGCTCACTGAAAATCGGGCCCAACGAGTCCAAGCTCTCTTGGATCGCCGCATGTGATGCGGGAATAGTTGACAAGTATTCGGATGCCTGGTCGTGATGATCGGCAGCTGCGCGCAAATTCGCTGGCACCACACGGACTCGATCTGCCATTTGTCTTCCTTCTTCACCTGCGCCGGCCAAAGCCGCCGCAGATTTCTACTATGACGTGCCGGCGACGACCGCCGGTCTGGTTGGTGTTGGTGGTTCGGTTTTCGTCGGTGCAGAGGTCACCGCTGGCGCAGGCGGGTGCTCCCAGCCTAGGAAGCTGGGGCCCTGGACGGTGGAGATGTGCTGGATTTGACCGTTGAGAAAGGTCTGGCTATTGCCGAGCGCCAGCGCGTGGCGGTCGGTGAACATACCGATATCACCAGGAGCAAGACCGGACGGTTCGACCGGATCGCTGACTGCCGTACCGGGTGGCGGGATTGTTATGCCTTGCTGGCGGAACGCATCTGCTATCGGTGTTCCCGCGACCGCGGCTTCGATGGCTGCAGCCAGCTGCGGGCTGGCAGCGGTGACCGTCTCCCCGTTGGGCAGTGTCACCGTGGTTGGGCCTACTGGCCCATCGGGCTGCGCCGGCAAGTCCTCCGGGGTGTCGGGTGTACCGCCTCCGTCACCGTCGTCAACAGTTGGCCGGTCGTCAGGCACCGGGTCATCGGTATCGGCGGCAACATCGTCGTCATCTTTGCGTCTGTGGTGTCTAGCCGAATCTTCGAACAAATCGGGCATCGCGGAGCCGGCGAGTGGGCTCCAGCTGGGTATTGCGGCGCCAGGCAGCCCCGAACCGCCCGGATTCGGGATGCTACCCATTACCGGCATCGCCGGCATCGCCGGTGCGCTGGTCGCTACGGGGGCCGGGGCCGGTGCAGCGGCAGTCGCTCTGCCGAGTTCAGCGGACAGCGGATAATCCGGAACTTGTTCGAGGTCGGTGTCGGGTGTGATTGTCGGTTGGTTGCCACTGTTTCCGGACAGCGCCGCGTTGCCGGGGATGGCCGGTGCGTCACTTCCAGCCGGAGCGGGCCGGCTCCCGTCCGGGGCGTTGTACAGCGACGTCAACGCGGCCATCAGCGCCGCTTTGGAAGTGTCGTCGAGATTCACGCTTGCTACCACTGCGCGAATGTCCTTCAGCTTGCCCACCAGGTACCGCTGAAAATCTCGGGCGCCGGCGGCGGTGTTCAGATCAGTTCGGGCTCGCACGGCCGACTCGACATCGCGCTGCAAGTCGTCGAGCGTTTCCTTTCCCTCTACCGCTTGCAGATGAGCATTCAGGATTGCAGTCACCACTTGCAGGTCCAGTTGTGATGTTGCTGAATGTTGTTGTGTCAGGGCGGCCTCTGCGATTCTTATGGCATCTGCCGCGTCGCCCTGCTGGCGATCCGGCGGTGATTGGTCAGTCGGTGGATTAGCTCCTGGAAGATTTCCGGGACGGTGCCGGGGTGGAAAGACCATCGCCCCGGTTCTCGGGTCGAACAGATCTGGATGCTGACGGTGAAGTTTGGCGACCACCGCGTCAAGCCGCTGCGGGCGTGCTGCGACGGCACCCGCAGCATCGGCCAACTCTTCCGGCGTCAAACCGGTCAGCCACGCTTGCGGGTCGCCAGTGCAATCTTCGATGTGCTTGATTGCGGTGAGTAGCTCCTCGACCGTTGCCATCGCTTAGCCGGTTGACCTTATCGTTGGCGGCCCTGCCATGGCGGTGACAGTACCCACGGTGATAGGTATGGACAATTCAGCAGTGCCGGCTGTGGGCGAACGGCTTAAACTCGGCGATCGTCTCCCGTCGGGATAACGTACTGGTCCCACAAACCCTTCACGACAACGCTTTTCGCTTCGTTGAGCTCGCGAGCGTGTGCGACGGTCGCGAGGATCTCGCGCTGCTTGGCAATGAGGAATCTGTGGAATTCACGCCTGCCGACCGGAGTATCGATTGCCAGCGCAGCCTGATTATGGACGGCACCGTCGATCTCATGGGCGATGGCGTCAAGCCGGTTCACCCCTTCGACCGTCGCCGCGTGCGCGCTGGCCAGTGCATCGGCCAGGACCTGATCGGCTTCAGCGACGGCGCTGTGCTGCCCGGCGAGAGCGTGCTGCCTGGCACGAATAGCAGCTACCGAGTCCCCGGTCTGATCTGCCATGCTGCGAACCTACCCATCGGCCTTCTTGTCAACAACGCCCTGGTGCGCCTGTGGCCTACCCGACCGGCCGTCGGATCGCCACATTGGCACCCATCGGGCTGATCCGTACGGTGGCCCCCGAGTAAGGGGCTTCGACTACGAGGTTGTTTCCAAGGGCGATCTGCACATGTCCGGGATGTGGAAAAACCAAGTCTCCGGGTCGCACCTGGGAGCGTGGCACGGGAATCCCGTCGTGTATCTGTTGATAGGTTGTGCGGTCCAGGTGTACGCCGGCCTGGGCATATGACCACTTGACCAGGCCGGAACAGTCGAACTGATCGGGACCCGTCGCGCCCCAGACATAGGGACGACCCAACCGGGACAATGCCGCGCGGACAGCGATTCCGGCGCGGCTATGCGGCTCCGGCTTGCCCACGCCACTCACCATGGCCCCGCTCCGGCCGGTTCGGTAGAGCAGCCTGCGTAAGGCCGCCGAATGCTGCCGGGACCGCCCGCGAGCCGCCAGAACGTGTGATCGTTGAGCGCGCAGTCGGGCGATGCGGCGACGAATCGCCTCCCGCTGGGCCATCGGAGTATCGGCGGCCGCCGTGTCGGCGCGGGCCTCGTCCAGCACTTGTTTGGTCAACCGGCGGGCATGGGCGTGGTCGCGATAGGCCCCGGTAACGACGTCGGTGGCTGCGGCGTCCGCGCGCCCGGCTGACGCGGTATCGGAGCGGACGTGTTGCAAGGCGGCCCGATAGCGGTGATGGGATTCGCCGGCGTCTTGGCCGGTGAACCGGTCGAGAGGTGCCCCGGCGACGAATTCGGGCGGCTGAACGGTCGCCAATCGGCTTCCGCCGGTGAACAACCGGTGTGCGCGAGCGAGAACCTCCACTTCACTTCCGTCGCTTTCCTCCATACCTTCTCCTACGTGTCGTTATCGGCCGCGCTGGTCTCAGCCGCTGCGTGGATTGCCTCGGCGAAAGCCCGCACCCGGGGCAGAATCCCGGGCGGGATCACCCCGCGATTGCGGATGTCCCACATCTCCTCGCCGGTCACCCCGACCAACGCAGCGATCACCGCTTCGGGCAGCGGCGACCGAGTGCACGCTTGATCGAATCGAGCGCTCAGGCTCGTCGGCATCCGGGTTAGCAGTTCGGAGCGGGTTGCTTCCAGCGCCTGCACATGAGCCATCAGCCGACCGGCCGAATTCCCACCGGCGTTGACGGCGACGCGCCAAGAGTTGGCGGCCAACATCTCGGCTTTCACGCATTGGGCGATCACAGACAGAATATACGTCTCATATTCGTTCGACGTCGTCGCCGGCAATCGGTCGATCACCGAGTTGAGCGCCTCGAGGTGGGCTTCCGCGTATCCCTCGAGCACGTCCGTGTCACTGTGCCGGTCGACCACTACCGGTCCGGCGGGTCGATCGGACCTGGCTACCGGCGGTTTGCCCGCGATCAGACGGGCCAGCTCCGCGTCGGGGTCGGCCGCTACCAGCAGCCGCGAGTAGGTGCCGGGCGGTAGTCCAAGTCCATTCTCTACCTTGCTGATTGTGCTCTTGTGAGGCTTTCGTGCGCCGCGCTCCAGATAGCTGAGGCCCATGATGCTGATGCCGGTCGCCGCGGCTAGGTCTGCCAACGACCAGTCCCGTGACTCGCGAAGTGCTCGCATTGCCGCTCCTGCCGACTGACGGCTCACGATAGCCCTCCGGGCATACCCCGGATACTACCGCGAGCAGTGTCGGCCTCCCGTTGTTATATGTTTTTGTAGCGGTTCACTTGCTAGGTTCTAACTTTGCGTATAGTGTTTCGAATACTTATCCTACGAAGTGGAGGCGGTCAGATGGGATATCCCTGCGCAGCTAATCCAGAACTCTGGTTCGGCTACCCCGACGACGACGATGGTGATGGCGCTGCCAAGGCGCGCGCATACGAGCAGTCGGCCACGGAAGCGCGCCTTCTGTGTTTACGGCGCTGCCCGCTGGCGCAACAGCGGCGCTGCGCACGCTATGCCGTTGAGCACCGGGAGGAATACGGTGTGTGGGCGGGAGTCAAACTGCCCGGGGGCCAGTATCGCAAGCGGGAGCAGTTGGCGCGCGCGCACGATGTACTCCGCCGCATTGCCGCCGCTGAAATCAACTCCCGTCAGCTGTCCGAGAACGCTGCTCTGCTCACGCGGCGCGAGGACGACAGAGTTTTACAGACCCGTACCGTCTTTCATCTTCCGGCCGCTGCGTTGGGCCCGCGTACGGCGGCCTGACTCTGCCGGGCGCCTTTCGCTTCCGACTTGTGATTTGCTGGAGTGCAGCGATCGCGGTACTGCCGCGCGGGTCTTAATCAGCTGCGGAAAGAGGGGAGTGCCAGGTGACCACCGACAAATCGGGGGCCTCAACCGAGGTCAGCGCCGGTGCAGGCGGGTTCAGCATCGCCGTGGAGGGCAAGACCGTCGGACACGCCTGCGTCGCCGACCGCGATAACCAGCGTGTCTTCTACCACACCGAGGTCAACGAGGAGTTCGGCGGACGCGGTTTGGCGACCATCCTTATCCAGCAGGCGCTCGCCGCTACTCGCGACGACGGCAAACGCATCGTCGCGGTGTGCCCGATGGTGGCCAAGGTGCTGGAGAAGCAACCGGAATTCAGCCGGATCGCTGATCCGGTAACGCCGGAATTGGAAGAGTGGGCTCAGACCTTGCCTAGGGGGTGAGTCTTTTGCACCGCTTGCCGCGCCTAACGGCGGAGTGGTTGGCGACCTAGTATCCGAACTTCGCCGAAAATTAGGTTAAGTTCGGCGGCGTGGTGCTGAGCGCGGGAACACTGGTCTCGGGTTACCGCATCGAAAAAGTGCTGGGTTCTGGCGGTATGGGAACGGTATACCTGGCGGCGAACCCGGTGTTGCCTCGCCGCGATGCCCTCAAGATCCTCAGCTCTGAGCTGTCTCACGATCCGGCTTTTCGGACCAGATTCCTTCGCGAGGCCGACCTCGCTGCCACGTTGGACCACCCCAACGTGGTCACCGTGTACACCCGCGGCGAAACCGAAGAGGGCCAGCTATGGATCGCCATGCAGTACGTGGGCGGCAGCGACGCCTACAAGGAACTCGAAGAGGGACGCATGACCACCAAGCGGGCGGTCAATATCGTCGCTGAGGTTGCCAAGGCGCTGGATTATGCGCACCGCCGCCAAGTGATACACCGGGACGTCAAGCCGGCGAACTTCCTGCTCGCACCCGACGACGAGCGGATACTTCTTGCCGACTTTGGAATCGCTCGCGCCTTGAACGACAGTGTCGGGTTGACCGCGACGGGGGCCGTGATGGCCAGCGTCGCCTACGCCGCGCCAGAGACGTTGAGCGCCGGACAGGTCGACGCCCGCGCGGACATCTACGCGCTGGGTTGTTCGCTGTATCGGATGTTGACCGGGCATGCGGCGTTCGCATCTTCGGGGGGCATGGCGGCGGTGATGGCGGCTCACCTGACGCAGCCGCCGCCGCGGGTGACGGATCGGGTCAAAAACCTGCCCCACGCGATCGACTCAGTGGTCGCCAAGGCGATGGCCAAATATCCCGACGACCGCTACCGCAGTGCCCGCGAACTCGCCGAAGCCGCCGCGGTGGCGCTTGAGGAGAGTGCCACCATCCCGGTGAACACGGCCAAAGCTCCCCCCGAAGTTGCGCCGGCGCCGCCTCGCTGGGCACCGCCACCACCGACGCCACCGCTCGGCCTGGACACTCGCGCCTACCGGGACGACCGCTTCAGCGGACCGCCGCCGGGGGTCAGCCGACCGTCGCCCCGGCAAGCCCTTGAATCAGCCGCTGCCGCGCAACAATTCCCACCACCTTCGCCGCTCGACATTCGACAAGGTTCCGGACAACTGCCGGGGCCGCAGCGGTGGAGATTGCGGCGCAGGTGGATCGCCGCCGCCGTCAGCACAGTGACGCTCATTGCAGCCGGATCAATCGCGGCGGTCATGTGGGGCGGCGGCGGATCCGGTCGCGGCTACCCACCCCAGACGTTCAGCCACCTCCACGGAACCACCCAGATCAACGCTGAGCCGCGGGCAGTGGCCGCGGTTGGACCGGGTGACGGTGACGCGGTGCTGTCGCTGGGTGTGCAGCCGGTGTTGATGACCGCACCGGGCGGCAGGCTGGTCAGCTGGGAGCAGCAACTCGTCACCGCCGGAGTCAAAGTGGTGTCCTCGCTCGACGTCGCGGTGATCCAGGCAGCGAAGCCTGACGTCATCGTCGCCACCGGCAGTATCGACGATGCCGGCTACAACGCGCTGGCCGCGATCGCGCCGACCGTCACCCGGCCTTCCGACAACACCGGGTCGGCGTGGAGCTGGCAGAACCAGCTGCACTGGATCGCTCGTATCGTTGGCCGCCAAGACAAAGCCCACCAGCTCATCGACACCGCCCGCACCCGGCAAGCCGATCTTCGCAGCCAGAATCCGGCGTTCAACGGCAAGACCCTCGCGGTGGTCAACGTCAGCGACAACGGAGTGACCGCCACGCTGCTCGACTCGCCCGTCGCGGATTATCTTATGGGTCTGGGCTTTCGCTACAGCGACCGATTGAAACGCACTGCCACCGACCTCGGCGACGTGCGACCCCTGTCCGACAACGAGCTGTACGCGCTCAACACCGACGTGCTGGTCGCTGTCCGCACCGATAAGGCCGCCGGCGGCGGTGGATACAACGGCCTGCCCCAACCACTGACGCTGTATCGGGGCGCCTTGGTCATCGTCGACGAGCCCAACCTCATCGCCGCGCTCAACGCCGGCAGTTATCCGGCCACCGAGTACCTCGACACGAACCTCGTCGCCGCGCTTTCCGCGCAGGTCCACTGATAGACGCGAAGTGGTGGCCCGCTGAGCCCGGCTATCGTTTCTGGGTGAGCCCGCGCAACTGTGGCATCCGAGCAGTGGCACTTGCCGCGGTTCTGGTGACGGCGGTGGCGGGATGCAGCTCGACTGTCAGTGGCGTCGGGGTCATGGCCAATCTGCCTCCGGATGCTGACGGTGCAGTCGTGGCGCTGATGGACACCGGCAAGTACCCGACGACAGCGGGCCACCCGGTTGGCACCGCCGGCAGCCAGGCAGCCGGCGCCTTGCTGGAAGCACAGCGGATGGCAGAGTTTGTCGTCGGGCCCTGGGAGGTCAACGCCAAGCTGCGCCGGCCGAACTTCTTGGCCATTCGGGCAGCTCCAGACATGGAACTGCTGAAAGACGTTCTGCCCCAACCGGTACTCGATGTCGCGTCGGCGCACGGAGTGGTCACCGCCTTTGTCACTTCGCGCACTTCGATCGACTATCAGGTGCCGCTCGGTTTCACCAATCTGGTCATGCGATTTCCTGATGCTGCTGCCGCTGCAGCAGCCGCCACCGAGATGGCCGCCAGAATCGTTGAGCCTCAAGATCCGCCGCGGACCCCCGTGGCCATTCACGACCAACCAGAGGCACTCGCCTCGGCCCACGATTATCTGGACGGCCAAATCGCGATCGACAGCTTTACCGGCCACGGCCCCTATGTGATCTATCAGGGGGCGCAGTCGAAGAAATCCTCTGCCCCCGATGTATCTTCGGAAGCCGCGTTGTTGATTCAACTCGCCGTCGGGCGCCAAGAAAGCCTTCTCGACCAGTTCCCGGCAACCGATCCGGCGAAGCTGGCCGACTTGCCGCTCGACCCGACCGGAAAGCTGCTGGCTCGCACGTTGCCCACGTCGGACGGTGATGCAACATTCGTAGTCGGGGTATGGCCGCCGCACGGGTGGCTCCACTTCGAAGACGACCCCGTCGCAGCGGCGGCGCGATACGCCGCCGCCGGTGTCGAGGTGGTCGCCAAGGGCTTGACTACCGTGTATCAGACCAACAACGCCGCCGGTGGTGCGAGCATGGCCGAGCGGCTCGTGACCCAATGGAACTCGTCGATCAAGAGCAGCACAGGAGTGCCCGGCTTGCCGGCAGCCAAGTGTTTTACCCGACCCGGGGTGTCGGTGGAACCGACCATCCATGAGATGGCCGCCCACTTCCAGTGCACCGCCTCGGCGGACCGGTACGCGTTCATCGCTTACTCCGACAGCGAAAAAGACGCCAAACAGCAAATCGCCGCGCAATACCGCATCCTGGCCGGCAAATAAGGGATCCTGATGGTCACGTTTGACCGGGCGCTCCGCACGACGGTCGCGGCGGTGTCGGCGGTAACCCTGATGGGCTGTACCGCGACGGTGGCCGGGGTGGCGCAGAAGGCAACCGTTCGCGCCGGTGCCGACGATGTGATCGTGGCGTTGCTGGACACCGGCAACTACGCGACCGCGACAGGCCACGCGATGGGCCCTGCCGGAAGCGCAGATGGCGGTGCTCTTTTGGAAGCTCACCGGATGGCCGTGAACGTGGTCGGTCCCTGGCAAGTCGATGCGACATACCGGCAGCGGGGGTCGTTACTGAACACGACGACCACCGCGCCGCTCAACGAGGCTAAGTTACTGAGCCAGAACAATGTGCTTGCCGATCCGATGCCGGACGTAGCCACGGCACACGGTTTCATCACCGGCTTCTCCAGCCTGCGGATGACGGGGCCGACCAAGCTGTTGATCAACGCCGTGCTCCGATTCCCCGACGTGGACTCCGCCGGCGCCGCTGCCCGGGAGATGGCGGATAAATATCCGCATGACGACCTGCGCCCGCGGCCGGCGGCGATCGACCGCCACCCGGAGGCGGTGGCGACGCTTTACGACGCTTCCGACGGCTCGATCGCCTCGGCAAGTTTCACCGCTCATGGACCCTACGTGCTGTTCGAAGCGACACAGATAGACGACCGCACTGATGCTGCCGCCGCTTCAGTGCTGATCGGTTTGACTCTCGACCAGCAAGAGCCGTTGATCGACCGGTTCACGCCAACAGACCCGGCAAAACTGCCTGATCTCCCGAAAGATCCGACGGGTCAGCTGTTGGCCCGCACCCTGTGGGCACCCGACAACAGCGCGCCGTTCATGGTCGGGGTCTGGGACGCCAGCGCTTGGCTGCACTTCGAGGACGACCCCGTCGAGGCGGCGGCACTTTTCAGTTCGGCCAGAGTCGAGGCCGTCGCGCAACGGCTTACCACCGTCTACCAAAGCCACGACCCGGCAGGAGCCGCGCAGCTGGTCGAGCAATTCGCTCGCGACATGCGCGGAACCGAGAATGTTCATCCCACCGCGGGAGTGACAGGTTTCCCGGGAGCGCAGTGCTTCGCCCGGGCTGGTGGCCACGCAGGAGCCAATGACGCAATGTCATGGCAGCGGGTCTATTGGGCGTTCAAGTGCGTTGGCCGCGCGGACCGCTATGCGTTCACTGCGTTCTCCAACGACGAGAAGGACGCCAAGCAGCAGATCGCCGCGCAATACCGGATTCTTGCGGGCCGATAACGCCAGCTCGCGCGGACGGCCGCACGGTTCGGCCGGTGTTTGTTTGCCGGAACCATCGGGTAGGCGGGCGCAATGCTGGAACGGAACGTCGTCGACGGCGTACACCGCCTCGCGCATGCCGCGGTGAACGTCTACCTCATCGAAGACGACGCCGGTGTCACTGTCGTCGACACCGGCCTGCCGGCAACGTTTCGCCGACTGCAGTCAGCGTTGGCCGACCTCGGCCGCTCCGCCCGCGACGTCAAGGCCGTCGTGCTGACCCACGCCCACTTCGACCACGTCGGTTCCGCCCGCGAGGCCTTCCGCCAGTGGCAGGTGCCAATATGGGTGCACCCGCAAGATCAATTCCTCGCCGCACATCCTTACCGCTACAAGCATGAACGCAATCGTCTGCTCTACCCGTTTCGGTATCCAAAGTCGGTGCCGGTGCTGACGAAGATGGCAGCGGCCGGCGCGTTCGTCGTCCGCGGCATCTCGGACACGTCGCCGTTGGAAGCCGGTGCGGAAGTCGGGGTGCCGGGTCGCCCGCGGGTGGTTTTCACTCCCGGCCACACGCTGGGCCACTGCGCGTTGCATCTGCCCGACCGCGGCGCGGTGATCTCCGGAGACGCGCTGGTCACCCTGGATCCCTACACCGGCGGCGTCGGCCCACAAATCGTTTCCGGCGCTGCGACCGCCGACAGCGCCGAAGCGCTGGCGTCGCTGTCCGCGCTGGTCGATACCGGCGCCAAGACGGTTCTCCCCGGGCATGGCGAGCCCTGGTATGACGGTGTCGACACGGCAGCTGAAGCGGCTCTGCGCGCGGGACCGTCCTGAGCCCACTCATCACAACGGTGGGCGAAGGGGGACTTGAACCCCCACGTCCCGAAGGACACTGGCACCTGAAGCCAGCGCGTCTGCCATTCCGCCACTCGCCCCGCGAACAACCGGTGCAGCCTACCACTGCCATCGCCATCCACCCCAGTCGCGCCGACGGGCTTCTCGACCCAGCACCGGCCCCGGGCACGGCGGCCCTTTACCGGCCTTGACCTGCGTTAACGCAGATCTCACGATAATCGAAGTGCCGCAGCGCTGGACCGTCCCGATACCATGCTTGGGAGAAAACACCTGGTTTGAAGCCGGGCGGTTCGCCGCTCACAGAGCGGGGCGGCGAAGGACTTAAGTGAGGCGAGCGCCGGAGATGGGCAGCCAGAAGGGGCTAGTTCAGCGCATCGAGCGCAAACTGGAGGCGACGGTCGGGGATGCGTTTGCCCGGGTATTCGGCGGATCGATCGTCCCGCAAGAAGTTGAAACCATGCTGCGCCGCGAGGCGACCGACGGCGTTCGGTCCCTTCAGGGAAATCGGCTTTTGGCGCCCAACGAATACGTTATTACTCTCGGAGTACAGGACTACGAGATTGTGGCCGCCGACCCTGATCTCACGTCGGACACCTTTGCCAAACACTTGGCGGGATACATCGGCGAGCAAGGATGGCAAACGTATGGTGATGTGGTCGTTCGGTTCGAACCGTCCCCGAACCTGCACACCGGCCAGTTCCGCGCCCGCGGTGCTGTCAACCCCGATGCCGCGCCCCGCCCGACGGCCGGCGACTTTGCCCCGCCAGAATTACATCGTGCGTTCAGCGCAGAACCAGGAGTACCACTAATGACTGACAATTCCAGCTATCGCGGTGGCCAGGGGCAGGGGCGGCCTGGCGACGACTACTACGACGACCGATACGGCCCCCCGCAAGGCGACCCCCGCGGCGGCCAGGAGGCTCGCGGATATCCGTCGGAGTCGGGCGGTTACCCACCGCAAAGCGGCTACCCGTCGGCCCGCCCCGCCGAACATGGCGGCCATCCGGACCAGGGCGCCTACCCGGAGCCGGGCGGATATCCGGATCAAGGCGGTTACCCGGAGCGCGGTAACTACCCTGAACCCGGCGGCTATCCGGACCAGCGTGGATACCAGGACCCGGGCGGCTACCCAGAGCAGCGCGGCGGCTATCCCGAACAGCGTGGCTACCCGCCCCAGGGCGGATACCCCGAGCAGGGCGGCTATCAAGACCAGGGCCGGTACGCCGAGCAGCGCGGATATCCCGAGCAAGGCGGCTACCCCGAACGAGCACCAGGTGGCTACCAACAGCCCTACGAACAGCGACCACCCGGCGGCTATGGCGGCGGTCAAGGGTATGACCCCGGCTATCGGCAGGGCGGCGGCTACGGTCCGCCCGGCGGACAACCGGGTTACGGCGACTACGGGCGCGGGCCGGCTCGCCAAGACGACGCCGGGTACAACCAGCCTGAGCAACGCCCGTCCTATCCTGACCAGTCCGCCGGTTACGACCAGGGTTACCAGGGCGGGCAAGGATACGGCCGCCAAGACTACGGTTCTGGTGACTACAACCGCTACGGCGACGCCGGCGGGGGCGGGGTTTACGCACCTCCCGGCGGCGGTTACAGCGAGCCAGCCGGCGGCGGTTACAGCGAGCCGGCCGGCGGCGGTTACGGTGAGCCACCCGGCGGATACGACTTCGGCCACTCCGAAACTCAGATGGGCAGCTACGGCGGCTACGGGCAGGGCGGCTATCCCGCCAGTGGCAGCTCAGTCACCTTGCAGCTCGACGACGGCAGTGGACGGACATATCAACTGCGCGAAGGCGCCAATATCGTCGGTCGTGGACAGGATGCCCAGTTCCGCCTGCCCGACACCGGTGTTTCACGCAGGCACCTGGAGATCCGCTGGGATGGTCAAGTCGCGCTGCTGTCGGATCTCAACTCCACGAACGGCACCACCGTCAACAACTCGGCGGTGCAGGAGTGGCAGTTGGCCGACGGTGACGTGATCCGACTCGGTCATTCGGAGATCATCGTCCACTTCCACTGAGCCGCCGCGAGGGTTTTGCTACCGCGCTTCCCCCCGCGTCGAGCGCCGTCCAAGTATCGTGACGTTGCTGACGGGCTCGATCTCGCGGGCGCGGAGACGGCGCCAGGATGGAGGGACGCCAGATGCAGGGACTGGTACTGCAACTGACGCGTGCCGGATTCCTGCTGCTGCTGTGGGTTTTCATCTGGTCGGTACTGCGGATCCTTCGAACCGATATCTACGCTCCGACCGGAGCCGTCATGGTGCGCCGCGGCTTGCCACTGCGGGGGACTCTGCTGCCATCGCGGCAACGCAGGCATGCGCGCCACCTGGTGGTCACCGAAGGATCGTTGGCGGGCGCGCGCATCAGCCTCAGCGGCCAGCCGGTGCTCATCGGACGAGCTGACGATTCCACTCTGGTGTTGACCGACGACTACGCGTCGACGCGGCACGCGCGGCTGTCGCAGCGTGGCTCCGAATGGTACGTCGAGGATCTAGGATCGACCAACGGCACTTACCTCGACAGGGCGAAGGTGACGACGGCGGTACGAGTTCCGATTGGAACGCCGGTTCGGATCGGCAAAACGGTGATCGAGCTGCGCCCGTGAATCTGGCCCTGCGCTATGCGGCCCGCAGCGACGTCGGGCTTGTGCGCTCCAATAATGAGGACTCGGTGTATGCGGGGGCGCGGTTACTGGCCCTGGCCGACGGGATGGGCGGTCATGCGGCAGGGGAAGTGGCCTCCCAGCTGGCGATAGCGGCGCTGGCACACCTCGATGACGACGAGCCCGGCGGCGACCTGCTCGGCAAGCTCGACGCCGCCGTTCGGGCGGGCAACTCGGCGATCGCCGCGCAAGTCGAAATGGAGCCAGAGCTCGAGGGCATGGGCACGACGCTCACAGCGATCCTGTTCGCCGGCAACCGTATTGGGCTGGTGCACGTCGGTGATTCTCGCGGGTATCTGCTCCGTGACGGTGAACTGACGCAGATCACCAAGGACGACACCTTTGTGCAGACCTTGGTCGACGAGGGCCGCATCACCCGGGAAGAGGCGCACAGCCACCCGCAACGTTCGCTCATCATGCGGGCGCTGACCGGACACGAGGTCGAACCCACACTGACCATGCGCGAGACCCGGCCCGGCGACCGCTACCTGCTGTGCTCAGACGGGCTCTCCGATCCGGTCAGTGACGAAACGATCCGGGATGCACTGAAGATTCCGGACGTCGGCGAAAGCGCCGAACGCCTCATCGAGCTTGCGTTGCGTGGCGGCGGCCCCGACAACGTCACCGTGGTCGTCGCCGACGTCGTCGACAATGACTACGGGCAGACCCAGCCCATCTTGGCGGGGGCGGTGTCCGGCGACGACGACCACCAAACCCGTCCGAACACTTCGGCCGGGCGGGCCTCGGCGATCAATGCGCGCAAGGCCCCGGCGAAGCGGGTGGCGCCGGCGCCTGAAACGCCGACCCGCCCGCGCTACTCACGCCGCCGGCTGGCCATCGGCATCACCCTGGTACTGCTGCTGGTGCTGGCCGGCTTGGCCATCGGGCGCACCGTCATTCGCGGCTACTACTACGTCGCCGACTCGAACGGCACCGTCACCATCATGCGCGGAATCCGGGGATCGGTTCTGGGCGTGTCCCTGCAGGAACCTTGGCTGGTCGGCTGCGTCACCGGCGGGAGCGAACGCTACCCGCAGGACGGGAAAACTCCGGGCTGCCGCCCGTTGAAGATGGCGGACTTGAATCAAAGCAGCCAGGAGCTGGTCAAGACCGGCTTGCCGTACGCCGACCTCGACGGGGCGAAAAAGCAGCTGCAGGGTTTGTCGCTGGTCCCGTTGTGCACCCAGGCTCCTCCGGTGTCACCGCCGCCCACCCCAAGCAAAACCCCAGCACCGTCGGCGTCCCCCACGCCGTCTGGGTCGGCGGCGCCGCCGGGCAGCAGCACGGCGCCGAGCAAGCGCCCCAGCACCCCGGCGCCGAGAACCATCGGCCCCCCCGCGACCGCGAATCCGACACCCGCACCCGAACCCGGCACTGCCTGCCGCGAAGCGGCATGACGACGCAGCCGCAGGCGCCGGTCGCGGTGACACCTCCGCTGCCGAACCGGCGAAACGCCGAGCTGCTGCTGTTGTTGTTCGCCACCGTGATCATCGCGGCCGCCCTGGTGATTGTCCAGGCCGACCAGGAGCGGGCTCTGCGCTGGGATCTGGCCGGCTACGCCCTGGCGTTCTTCACGTTGTTCGCGTGCGCGCATCTGGCCATCCGCCGCTTCGCCCCCTACGCCGATCCGCTGCTGCTGCCGGTGGTGGCGCTGCTTAACGGCCTTGGTCTGGTGATGATTCACCGGCTGGACCTGGCCGACAGCGCAGTCGGCGGTCACACCCGGCCCAATGCGGACCAGCAGATGTTGTGGACGTTGGTAGGCGTGGCCGCGTTCGCGGTGGCGGTGACTCTGCTCAAGGACCATCGACAGCTCGCGCGCTACGGCTACATCTGCGGGCTCGCGGGTCTGGTGCTGCTGGCGATCCCGGCGCTGCTGCCAACCGCGCTATCCGAACAAAACGGTGCCAAAATCTGGATTCGGCTGCCAGGCTTCTCTATTCAACCCGCTGAGTTCTCCAAGATCCTGCTGTTGATCTTCTTCTCCGCCGTGCTGGTGGCCAAACGCGGCCTTTTCACCAGCGCCGGCAAACACGTGCTCGGCATGGACCTGCCCCGCGCGCGCGACCTTGCGCCGCTGCTGGCGGCCTGGGTCATCTCGGTGGGAGTGATGATCTTCGAAAAAGACCTTGGCACTTCGCTTTTGCTGTATGCATCGTTTCTGGTGGTGGTCTATCTGGCCACGCAGCGGTTCAGCTGGGTGATTCTGGGCCTGGGCTTGTTCGCCGTGGGAAGCGTGGCGGCGTACTTCGCTTTCGACCACGTCCGCGTTCGCGTTCAAACCTGGCTAAACCCGTTCGGCGATCCTGACGGCAGCGGTTATCAGATCGTGCAGTCGCTCTTCAGCTTCGCCACCGGAGGCATCTTCGGCACCGGACTGGGAAACGGTCAGCCGGATACCGTGCCCGCGGCATCGACCGATTTCATCATCGCCGCGTTCGGCGAAGAGCTCGGGCTGGTTGGCCTGGCCAGCTTGTTGATGCTTTACACCGTCGTCATCGTCCGGGGCCTGCGCACCGCGATCGCGGTGCGCGACAGCTTCGGCAAATTGCAGGCCGCCGGTTTGGCGTCGACCTTGGCCATCCAGCTGTTCATTGTTGTCGGTGGGGTGACGAAGCTAATTCCGCTGACCGGACTGACCACCCCGTGGATGTCTTACGGCGGCTCGTCGCTGTTGGCGAACTATCTGCTGCTGGCGATCCTGGTGCGCATTTCGCACGCGGCCCGGCGCCCCTTGCGCACCCGAGCCCGCACGAAGACGCCGATCGCGTCCGCCAGCACCGAGGTGATCGAGCGGGTATGAACGCCTCCCTGCGCCGAATCTCGGTGACCGTGATGGCGTTAATCGTCTTGCTGTTAATCAACGCCACACTTACTCAGGTCTTTACTGCGGACGGCTTGCGGACCGATCCGCGCAACCAGCGGGTCCTACTCGACGAGTATTCGCGGCAGCGGGGCCAGATCACCGCTGGCGGACAACTGCTGGCTTACTCGGTGGCCACCGACAGCCGTTTTCGATTCCTGCGGGTGTACCCCAATCCGCCGGTGTATGCGCCCATCACCGGTTTCTACTCGCTTCGTTACTCCAGCACCGGGTTGGAACGAGCCGAGGACCCGGTACTCAACGGATCCGACCAGCGGCTGTTCGGCCGCCGGCTGGCTGACTTCTTCACCGCCCGTGATCCCCGCGGCGGCAATGCCGACACCACGATCAATCCGCGCGTTCAGCAAGTTGGCTGGGACGCGATGCAGCAGGGTTGCGGCGGGCCGTGCAAGGGGGCCGTCGTCGCGCTGGAACCCGCCACCGGCAAGATCCTGGCGTTGATCTCGTCACCGTCCTATGACCCCAATCTGTTGTCGTCGCACAATGCCGACGAGCAGTTACAGGCCTGGCAGCGGCTACGCGACGATCCGGCGTCCCCGCTGACCAATCGGGCGATCACCGAGACCTACCCGCCGGGATCCACGTTCAAGGTGATCACCACCGCTGCCGCGCTTCAACTGGGGGCCACCGAGGACGACCAATTGACCTCCGCGCCGAGCATTCCGTTGCCCGGCAGCACCGCCACCCTGGAAAACTATGGCGGTACGCCCTGCGGCGGCGGACCGACTGTGTCGCTGCGTGATGCGTTCGCCCGGTCCTGCAACACCGCATTCGTCCAACTCGGCCTGCGCACCGGTACCAACGCCCTGCGCAGTTCCGCGCAGGCCTTCGGGCTCGACAGCGCCCTGGACCCGATCCCGCTGCAGGTCGCCGAATCGACGCTCGGGCCGATCCCGGACGCGGCCGCACTGGGGATGTCGAGCATCGGGCAGAAAGACGTCGCGCTGACTCCGCTGCAGAATGCGGTGGTGGCCGCGACCATCGCCAATGGTGGAGTGACGATGCAGCCTTACCTGGTGGACGGCCTTCAGGGCCCCGACCTAGCTGCCATCGGGACCACTGCGCCGCACGAGCAGCGCCGTGCGGTGTCGCCGCAGGTCGCGGCTAAGCTAACAGAGCTAATGGTCGGCGCCGAGCAAGTCACACAGCAGAAAGGGGCCATCCCCGGCGTGCAGATCGCGTCCAAGACCGGTACCGCAGAGCACGGCACCGATCCCCGCAACACTCCACCGCACGCGTGGTACATCGCGTTCGCTCCTGCGCAGGCGCCGAAGGTGGCGGTCGCAGTACTGGTGGAGGACGGCGCCGACCGGCTGTCCGCAACCGGCGGAGCGCTCGCCGCGCCGATCGGCCGGGCTGTGATCGAAGCCGCGCTTCAGGGAGGACCATGAGCCCGCGAGTAGGTGTGACGTTGTCAGGCCGGTATCGCCTGCAACGCCTCATCGCGACCGGCGGGATGGGCCAGGTGTGGGAGGCGGTGGACAGCCGGCTGGGTCGGCGCGTCGCCGTCAAGGTGCTCAAAAACGAGTTCTCCTCTGATCCGGAATTCATCGAGCGGTTCCGTATCGAGGCGCGCACAACCGCGATGCTCAACCATCCCGGTATCGCGAGCGTGCACGACTACGGCGAAACGCAGATGGACGGCGAGGGCCACACTGCCTATCTGGTGATGGAATTGGTCAACGGCGAGCCACTGAACTCAGTGCTCAAACGCACCGGCAAGCTGTCGCTGCGACATGCGCTGGACATGCTCGAGCAGACCGGACGTGCGCTGCAGGTGGCGCACGCCGCCGGTTTGGTGCACCGCGACGTCAAACCCGGCAACATTTTGATCACCCCGACCGGTCAGGTGAAAATCACCGATTTCGGGATCGCCAAGGCTGTCGACGCCGCGCCGGTCACCCAGACCGGCATGGTGATGGGTACCGCCCAGTACATCGCGCCCGAACAGGCTTTGGGGCATGACGCATCGCCGGCCAGTGACGTGTACTCGCTGGGAGTGGTGGGATACGAAGCTGTTTCGGGGCGCCGCCCGTTCACCGGTGACGGGGCCTTGACAGTGGCGATGAAGCACATCAAAGAGCCGCCGCCCCCGCTGCCCACCGAGCTGCCGCCCAATGTGCGCGAACTCATCGAGATCACCCTGGTCAAAAACCCCGGCATGCGCTACCGCAGTGGAGGCCCCTTCGCCGACGCCGTCGCCGCGGTACGCGCCGGTCGCCGGCCGCCGCGGCCCAGTACCCAGGCCTCGCAGGCAGGTCGCGCCTCGCCCGCCGCCATTCCTGGTGTACAGGCCAGAGCGGCCGCCAACCCCACCGCCCGGGCCCCGGCGGCCCGCCGGTCCAGGCCGGCGTCGGGCGGTCACCGGCCGCCGCCGCCGCGGCGCACGTTTTCGTCTGGCCAGCGTGCGCTGTTGTGGGCGGCCGGGGTGCTGGGGGCTTTGGCGATCATCATCGCGGTGTTGATCGTCATCAACTCTCGTGGCGAGACCGGGCAGTCGAACCCGTCGAACCCCACGGTCACCCAGACCGAGACCCCGTCCAGCACCGCACCCGGTAGTTCCGGCGCATCCACGCAGCCGTCGGGTGGTACGGCTCATCACCGCCGACCCGGACAACGGCCGGGCTCACCGCCCGGGCGCGCCCGGATAGCCCCCTTGAGACAAGCTCATCCCGCGGCGCCGACTCGAACCAGGATGCCGCAATGACCACCCCGCAGCACCTGTCCGACCGCTACGAACTCGGTGACATCCTCGGCTTCGGCGGCATGTCCGAGGTCCATCTGGCTCGAGACATGCGTCTGCACCGCGACGTGGCGGTCAAGGTGTTGCGCGCCGACCTAGCCCGAGACCCCAGCTTCTACTTGCGGTTTCGGCGCGAGGCGCAGAACGCCGCCGCGCTCAACCATCCGGCGATCGTAGCGGTTTACGACACCGGGGAGGCCGAAACCGCCGCTGGGCCGCTGCCTTACATCGTCATGGAGTATGTCAACGGTGTAACGCTGCGCGACATCGTGCACACCGATGGCCCGATGCCGCCCAAACGCGCGATCGAAGTCATCGCCGACGCCTGCCAGGCACTGAATTTCAGTCACCAGCACGGCATCATCCACCGCGACGTCAAACCGGCGAACATCATGATCAGCACTACCAACGCGGTCAAAGTGATGGACTTCGGTATCGCGCGGGCCATTGCCGATGGCAGTAACCGCGTCACCCAGACCGCCGCGGTGATCGGGACGGCGCAGTACCTCTCACCCGAACAAGCCCGAGCAGAGCCGGTCGACGCCCGCTCCGATGTCTACTCGTTGGGTTGTGTCTTGTACGAAATCCTCACCGGGCAACCACCATTCGTGGGTGACTCGCAGGTCGCGGTGGCGTATCAGCATGTCCGTGAAGATCCGGTTCCGCCGTCACAACGACACGAGGGCCTCTCGGCCGATCTGGATGCCGTCGTGCTGAAAGCATTGGCCAAGAACCCCGACAATCGGTATCAGACAGCGGCTGAGATGCGCGCCGACCTGGTCCGGGTGCACAACGGCGAGCCTCCTGAAGCGCCCAAGGTGCTCACCGACGCGGAGCGCACCTCGCTGCTCTCGTCGGCGTCGAGCACAAGTTCGATTGGGGGGCGCACAGATGCGTTGCCTCGCCAGCAGCTCGACTACACCACCGACCGGACGGTGGGTTCGGTGGGCCGCTGGCTGATTGCGGTCGCGGTGCTGGCGGTGCTGACCGTGGTGGTCACCATATTGATCAACCGCTCCGGCGGTGAGACCCGCAGCGTGCAGGTGCCGGATGTGCGCGGTCAGCTGTCGGCCGACGCCATCGCGGCGTTGCAGAACCGCGGTTTCAAGACGCGCACCCAACAACGACCGGATTCGCTGGTGTTGCCCGACCACGTCATCAGCACCGACCCCAGCGCCAACGCCTCGGTCGCTGCCGGTGACGAGATCGCCATCAACGTCTCGACCGGTCCCGAACAACGTGAACTGCCCGACGTTTCTTCACTGACCTATGCCGACGCGGTGAAGAAGTTGAAGTACGCCGGATTCAGCAAGTTCAAAGAAGTGAACTCGCCGTCGACCCCGGAGCTCAACGGCCGGGTGGTGGGCACCAGCCCACCGGCCAACCAGACCTCGGCGATCACCAACGAAATCACGATCATCGTCGGCACCGGGCCGGCGACCAAGCAGATCCCAGATGTTGTGGGGCAGACGGTGGACATCGCTCAGAGGAATCTCGGCGTTTACGGATTCACCAAGATAAGCCAAACTCCGGTAGACAGTCCCCGGCCTGCCGGTGACGTACTCGGGAGCAATCCGCCCGCCGGTGCCACGGTGCCACTGGACTCGGTGATCGAGTTGCAGGTCTCCAAAGGCAACCAGTTCCTGATGCCGGATTTGTCCGGAATGTTCTGGACCGACGCCGAACCGCAGCTGCGGGCGCTGGGTTGGACCGGTGTGTTGGTCAAGGGCGCCGACGTCGACGCGGGCAGCTCGTCGCGCGCGCGGGTTGTTTTTCAGAGTCCGGCAGCCGGACAGAACGTCAACCGGGACGCCAACATCACGCTGAAGTTCGGTCAGTAGTCGCCAGCGGGCGCATGTCGCCGGTACTTCTCAGAACCTCGCGTTCCAGCCGGTGAACCAAGGCGTCGTCGCGCACCTGCCCGCAGCACGCCAGCCAGTTCGCGAGCATCCGGTGGCCGCCTTCGGTGAGGATCGACTCCGGATGGAATTGCACACCGTGAATCGGCAACTCAGTGTGCCGCACCGCCATGATGACACCGCTGCGCGTGCGGGCGGTCACTTCCAGTACGGCGGGCAAGGTTTCCGGGAGGATGGTCAGTGAGTGGTAACGCGTCGCGGTGAAAGGATCCGGAAGGCCTTGCAGGATACCGGCGTTGGTGTGGAACACACTGCTGGTCTTGCCGTGCAGCAGCTCGGGGGCGCGGTCCACGGTGGCGCCGAAAGCGACACCGATGGCCTGGTGGCCCAGGCAGACTCCCAGCAACGGAGTGTTGGCGTTCGCGCAGGCGTGCACAAGGCCGATGGAGGCACCCGCGCGTTCGGGCGTGCCCGGCCCCGGACTCAGCAGCACCCCGTCAAAGTCGGCAGCGGCGGCGGTCTCGTCGGACAGTCTGGTGTCGTCGTTGCGCCGCACCTGGGCCTCGACACCCAGCTGGCCGAGGTATTGCACCAGGTTGAAGACGAAACTGTCGTAGTTGTCGACAACCAAAATCCGCACCGTGACAGGCTACCGTCAGTAGCCGACCGGTCCTGCTGGCGCAGCGAAGTGCATTCGGACCGGCTCGCTGTAGCCGGCGATCCGCAGATCGGGCTTGATGGCTTCGTCGTAACCCAGGCCGAACCGGACAACGTACTGCTTGTACAGCGTGACTAGGGGAGCGCCGGCCAACGCGGCCTGCATCGCGGCGGCATCGCCGACGGCGGCAATGGTGTAGGGCGGACTGTACGTTCGCCCGTTGAGCAGCAGCGTGTTCCCGACGCAGCGCGGCGCCGAGGTGGCGATCAGGCGCTGGTCCTGCATCTGGATCGCTTCGGCGCCAGCACTCCATAAGGCATCGAGGACTGCCTGGATGTCCTGCTGATGCACAACCAGGTCGTCAGGAGATGCGTCACGCGGGAAGCGCCCGTTGGCGTCGCGCTGAGCATCGGTGAGCGTCACCACCAGCCCCGGCCCATGGACGCGGGCCAGACCGGCTTGCACGGACAGCTCCGCTGACCGGTTGAGCATGGCGGCCAATGCACGGTTCGTTGATCGTCCGTGCGTCGAGTCGATCCTGGTCGCGAGGGCATCACGTTCGGCGCTGAGGCGCGTGACCGACGACTGTTCCGCGCGCACCAGGTCGACCAGGCGCGGCGCGTCGCTGCGCCGAATCTCGCTGCCGCCGGAGACCCCGTGCGTGGCGGCCAGTAACACTCCAGCCAGAAGGCACACCAACGGGACTCCGAGACGCCACGGACTCCCTTCACGGGCCCGGTTCGACCGCCACCGCTGATACCGCCGGGCGATCGGGCCAGCCATCGGGTCTCCATTCACTGGATCAGGACAAGGGTTGAGTTAGTCTCGTAGCCGTACTCGTCGCCACTGACGTGGTTATCGTGACACCCGCCCTGCCCAACTGTCCGAGGTATCGAATGCCGAAGTCCAAGGTCCGCAAGAAGAGCGACTTCACCGCCCATGCGGTGAGCCGTACTCCGGTGAAGGTCAAGGCCGGCCCGTCGAGTGTGTGGTTCGTGGCTTTGTTCCTCGGGCTGATGCTCGTCGGCCTGGTCTGGTTGATGGTGTTTCAGTTGGCCGCTACGGGTACCGATGCTCCGGCCGCGCTGAACTGGATGTCTGAGTTGGGTCCGTGGAACTACGCGATCGCCTTTGCCTTCATGATCACCGGACTGTTGCTCACCATGCGCTGGCACTAGGCCACCGGTGCGACGCGATGGATTCATTTCGGCTGCACGTCGTTACTGCATCGGCAACCTTTTCGTCAAGCAATCACACGCGTGTTATTCATCCCCATTGTGGATAGCGCCTGTGGATAACGGCATCGCGGGTGGTTAAGCCCGGTAATAGCCGCGGACAGCAAACCGGCTGGGCACCCAGTACCGCGAACATCGCCGTCTGTGCAGTCGCCGGTGCGGCGATCGCTCTGGCGAGTGTGCTCGTCGTCACAGATCCGCCGGGGCGCATCCTCGCCGGGATTGCCGCCCTCGGTCTGATCGTGTTCGCCGGCGCCTCATGGCGCGCCCGGCCAAAATTGGCGATGACCCCGGAGGGGCTCGTCGTGCGGGGGTGGTGGCACACGCAGGTAGTGCCGCGCGAACAACTGAAGCTGGTCCGCATCACCGAATTCCGCCGGATAGGACGCAAAGTCCGGCTGCTCGAAATCGACACGATGGCCGGCCAGTTGCTGGTGTTCTCCCGGTGGGACTTGGGTACCGAGCCGCTCGAAGTCCTCGACGTCCTGACTGCCGCGGGCTATGCCGGCTCGCACACCGAGTGAGCCGGTCGTTAGGAGATGGTGATCGACTCGATGACGACAGCGTCGCTCGGACGGTCGTTGCGGTCGGTGGCGGTGGTGGCGATGTTGTCGACGACCTTCTGCGATTCGGGATCGACGACCTCGCCGAAGATCGTGTGGCGCCGGTTCAGATGCGGCGTCTGACCAACCGTGATGAAAAATTGCGACCCGTTGGTTCCCGGGCCCGCATTCGCCATCGCCAACAGGTAGGGCTTGTCGAACTGCAGCTCGGGGTGGAATTCGTCGGCGAACCTGTACCCCGGTCCGCCGCGGCCCGTCCCGGTCGGGTCGCCGCCTTGAATCATGAAACCGTTGATCACCCGATGGAACACCGTTCCGTCGTAGAAGGGCCCCGATGTGCCACCCGAGGCGTTCTCCGTCGAGTACTCCTTGGTTCCCTGCGCCAAACCGACAAAGTTGGCGACCGTCTTGGGAGCATGATTACCGAATAGGGCGATCTTGATGTCACCGCGGTTGGTGTGCAGAGTTGCCGTGGCGGTCTGATGGGGGCTGGTGGTCACGACCAGACAGTCTGCCATTTGCTGCGAAGGGTTCTCATCATGGGTGCCACTAGCTGTTGCCGCTGCTCTGTGTGTATCGCCGTCGGCTCATCCGGCCCGCAGCCGTGCCGCTGATGGCAGTGTGCAAGGATCCGAACGCACCTTGAGCAGGAAGGCGCGAGATGAGCCAGACCACCACCGCCCCCTTGACCTCGCGACAGCGGCTGACCCGCGGCCTTGTCTACACCGTGGTGGGCCCGGCGGACGTCACCCGCGCCATCGTCGAGCTGGGAGCCCGCTCCACTCAGACCGGTGCGTCTGCTCTGCGTCGCCGCTATCGAGACGGCCGACTCGCGCGGGAACTGGCCGCCGCGCAAGAGACGGTCGCCCAAGAATTGGCCGCGGCACAACAGGTGGTGACCGCCCTGCCGGCAACGCTTCAGGACGCCCGGCGCTCCCGTGGGAAGCGTCCGTGGATCATCGCCGGCGTCGCCGCCTCTGTGCTCGCCGGTGGCGCGGTCGCGTTCTCGGTCATCCGCCGCCGCTCCTCGCGCCCGGAGCCATCGCCGCGCCCGCCCAGCGTGGATGTGCAGTCCACTCCGTGACCGGCAAAAGTGGAGCTGTCCGGTGTCGGTTGATGCTTGACGGATCTGTTTCGGTTGATCCTTGACACTTGTGGGTTACGGGTGGGCCTGTTCGCGGCTGCGGAAGGCCCGCTTGTTTCTTACCTCGCCGCGGCTGGTTCGTGCGACGGTCTTGACCAGATCATCGCCGATGAAAACCCGCAGTAAGTCGCCATCGACGTGAACATCGCAGCGCGATCCCGCGTGGTGGGCGCCGACGCAGACCTGTTGCCAGGCCTCGCTGACCACGCCCTTGGTGGTCACGCGGCGGAGCCCAGCAAATCTTAAGAGGGGGGCCGAGCTATCTTTGTCGGCACGACTTCATGTTCCTGAGCTTTAGCAAATGCCGCCGTGATGCGAGCATGCGCCTGTTCGATGCGTCGCGTGGCTGAGCGTTCCATCGCAGCAAGTGCGGTTGCCCGGGTTCTGATCGGGCGATTCGATACACTGGCCGTCGACGTTAACGTAGTCGCAGCCAGGTCTTGAGCTAAGACTTGGCGTACTATATTCAGCGGCAAAGTCATTAGCTGCAATAGCGGCCAAAAGCGCCAAGGCACATGCGCACACACAGGCCCGGTTGCTCAGGGAGTCCATCATTTCGGCCTCCCCAGCCTGGTAACAGCCTCTACCGGCCATACCGCAATCGCGGCAGCGGCCGACATCGCCAACGGGAATTCATGATGGAGGAACTTCATTGTTTCTGCCTTCCGCCGGGTTGCGATCACAGCGGCGGAGGCGTGGGCGCAGCCGGGGCTGGTGCGGGGTCCGGCATGTGCCCCGGCTCGTCGGCGAGAACGGTGTCCTGGCGCACTACGTAGGTTTCGTTGTCCGAGTCCTGCTCGGGGACGTAGCCGCCTGGGTAGTAGGTGCAATAGCTGTAGTACTCGCCACCGGAGCAGCTACTGCTCGGGTAGGCGTAGTGGGCAGGAATCCCGATGATCCGTGTCCTCATCCACGAGCCGTCCGGTCGGATCGGCCCGTCGCAAATGAGTCGCGTCTTGCTTCCCAGGAAACCCCAGGCCTGCTGCTGGCAGTCGGCAGGAACGGGGCTGGCATGAGCAACTGCTACCTGGTTCGCTGCAACAGTGGTACCCAAAGCCAGCGCACTTGCGCCGAGAATTGCTGCCCTGACCAGGGATTTCTTCATGGTGTTCATTTCTTTGATCTCCTTAAATTTGCGGTGTGTCGACCGTTTAGCCGATGCTTCGACTGTGCAGCTCGGGGAGGCAGTGAGAATCGGCCGGAACGCGCAAATCCGTCCCGGAGTGGGGTCGTAGGCGTTGCGCGGTTGACAGGCGATGTCTACGCGCTTCTGATGATTGGGCGCTCGCGGTGGCGCAGGCTGGCTAGTCGAGGGTCGCACCGGCTCGCGCCCCCCTCCTACGGTCGCGCGTCAATCCGGTCAAGTGATTCAGCAACCGGTGCTGCGCCTCGGAATTCGGCATCGACGCGGCTGGGCTGGAGCGCGCCGCTGACTCTTAAGGGGCGGAGCGAACGGGATTCGACGGCGGCGTCTTACTGGTATGTCACGACGCCTTGATCTCCGGGCCTTGCCATGTGTCGCAAGAACACTGTGAAGTCGCCGGATGCTGGCTAACATGAGCGGGCACGCTGGTGGAGTGGAGTGAGCTGGGCGTGAGCGGGCTTTTGCCGACTGGAACGGCGACGCTGCTGCTGGCAGATGTCGCGGGTTCCACGCGGCTGTGGGAGACCCAGCCCGACGAGATGGCGGCTGCCATCGCGCGGTTCGAGCAAACCGTCTCCGAAGTTGTCGCCGCCTGTGGCGGCGTGCGGCCGGTGGAACAAGGCGCGGGTGACAGCTGCGTGGCCGCGTTCGCCCGCGCCTCTGATGCGGTGGCCTGCGCATTGGAGTTGCAGCGAGCGCCACTGGCGCCGATTCGGCTGCGTATCGGTGTGCATACCGGCGAGGTGCAGCTGCGCGATGCCGGCAACTACGCAGGTCCGACCATTAACCGGGCGGCGCGGCTGCGCGATCTGGCGCACGGCGGCCAGACCGTGCTGTCGGGCGCGACGGAGGACATGGTCGCCGATTTGCTCCCGGCCGGCGCCTGGCTAACAGATTTGGGGACTCACCAGCTGCGCGATCTGCCCCGGCCGGAGCGGGTAGTGCAGCTGTGCCATCCGGACCTGCGCGATCACTTCCCACCGCTGCGCACACCCAGCACTGTCGTCTCTCACAACCTTCCAGCGCAGCTCTCCAACTTTGTCGGCCGCGGCGCACAGATGACTGAGGTGGAAAAGCTATTGGCCGACAACCGGCTGGTGACGCTGACCGGTGCGGGCGGCGCCGGCAAGACCCGTCTCGGCGTTGAGATCGCGGCTCGCATCGCAGCTGAGTTCGGTGAAGGTGTTTGGTACGTCGATCTGGCGCCGATCACTCATCCCGGCGTGGTGGCGGTCGCGGTGGCCCAGGCGCTGGGCTTGCCTGACCAACCCGCCCGCTCCACTGTGGACACGCTGCTGCGGTTCGTTCGCGACCGTCAGATGCTGGTGGTGCTAGACAACTGCGAGCATCAGCTCGACGCGTGCGCCGAGCTAGTCGGCGCGCTCCTCGGTGCCGCCCCGGGGCTGACGGTGCTCGCCACGAGTCGTGAGCCGATCGGCGTCGCGGGTGAAGTGTGCTGGCGGGTGCCATCGCTGTCGTTGGACCATGAGGCGATCGAGTTGTTCGTCGACCGAGGCCGCCGTGCTCGACCCGATTTCAGCATGACCGACGACGACACGACGACTGTGACTGAGATCTGTCGCCGCCTTGACGGGATGCCGTTGGCGATCGAGCTGGCCGCGGCGCGAGTGCGGGCGTTGTCGCCGACCGAGATCCTTGAGGGTTTGCGTGACCGGTTCCGGCTGTTGACCGGCGGGGCGCGCACCGCGGTGCGCCGCCAGCAAACGTTGCGCGCCTCGGTCGATTGGTCGCACACATTATTGAGCGAACCCGAACGCGTCTTGTTCCGCCGGCTGGCCGTGTTTCTCGGTGGATTCGACCTCGATGCAGCCCAATCAGTGGCCGGTGGCGCTGACATGCAGCGGTTTCAAGTGTTGGATCTGATCACCCTACTTGTTGACAAGTCGCTGGTGGTCGCCGAAAACACCGGGGGGCGAACGCGATACCGGCTGCTGGAAACGGTGCGCCAGTACACACTGGAGAAACTGGGCGAGTCCGGGGAGGCCGACGCCGTGCGGGCGCGTCACCGCGACTACTACACGGCGTTAGGGGTCAAGCTCGACGCACCGGCAGACCGTGATTATGAGCAGCTCATCGAGCAGGCCGAAACCGAGATCGACAACCTGCGCGCCGCCTTCGGGTGGAGCCGGGAAAACTGCGACGTTGAGTTGGCGTTGGCGCTGGTGTCGTCGCTGCAGCCGCTGTGGCAAGCGCGAGGACGGCTTCGGGAAGGGCTGGTGTGGTTCGATTCCGCCTTGGCCGACCTCGACGCGAAGCAGGGTGAGGTCGCGGCCGGGGTGCGAGCGCGGGTGCTCGCCGATCGGGCCGCGCTCGCCATCTGGGTGGGCGCCGCCGATAGCGTGGATCAGGCTCGGCAGGCCCTGGCGATTGCGCGCGAGGTCAATGATCCGGCCCTATTGGCGCGGGCGTTGACGGCTTGCGGTCTTATCGCCGCTGTCTCTACGGATTTCGAGCTGGCCCGGGCGTACTTCGCCGAGGCGATCGGTCTGGCTCGAGCCTTGGACGATCGGTGGCGGCTGAGCCAACTCCTCACCAGGGAGGCCATCGCAGCGGTCAACACTGGTGACCCGGTCGCGGCGCGTGCGCCCGCTGAAGAGGGCCGCGACCTGGCCGAGGCGATAGGTGACCGTTTCGCCTCGCGCTTGTGCCGCCTCTGCCTCGGATTGGCACAGATGATGCGGGGTGATCTGGCCGGTGGCGCTGCCCAATTCGGCGCGCTGGTGGCCGAGGCCCAGGCAGCTCACGATGGGCTCCTTGAGGTGTCTAGCCTTGGCTACCACGGCGTCGTGCTGGCGTTCCAGGGTGACACGGGTGCGGCCCGGGCCGCCGCCGACGCGGCCATCGAGGCCGGCGCCGAAGTTGGCGGGATCTACGCGGGTGCCGGGTACGCGGCGCTAGCGTTCTCCGCCCTGGCCGCTGGCGATGTTGCGACCCTGCGCGAGGCGACCGAGGCCTGGCCGCACCTGAGTGCCCTGCCCCAGTCGGCGGCGGTTCAGCGAGTCTTCAATGCGGAGGCCGCACTGTTGGACGGGGACCCTTTCGCGGCTCGCCGCTGGGCCGACGAGGCGGTCACGAGCGCGACTGGCTTCTACCTGTCGCTGGCGCTGTTGGCGCGCGCCCGTGTGGCGATCGCGCAAGGGGAGCCAGAACAAAGCGAACGCGACGCCCACGACGCGCTCGCGTGTGCCGCCGACGTGGAGGCTTACCTCCTCATCCCGGACATTTTGGAATGCCTCGCCGGTCTGGCCGGTGACGCCGGCAGTTGGCGCGAAGCCACGCGGTTCTTCGGCGCAGCACACGCCATCCGGGAACGCAGGCGCGCGGTCTGGTTCAAGATGTACGACGCCGGCTACCAAGCCTCGGTGGCGGAGCTGCGAGATGCACTGGGTTCGAAGGACTTCAATTCCGCGTGGACTGAGGGCACCGCGCTGTCCACCAAGGAAGCGATCGCCCACGCCCAGCGCGGCCGCGGCCGACGCAAACGACCCACCAGCGGATGGAGCGCGCTCACCCCCGCCGAGCGCGACGTAGTACGACTGGTCAGTGAAGGCCTGGCCAACAACGACATCGCGGCAAGGCTTTTCGTTTCACCGCGCACCGTGCAAACCCACCTCACCCACGTCTACACCAAACTCGGCCTCACCTCCCGGGTACAACTCGTCCAAGAAGCAGCCCGCCACGCCTGAACGCGCAGGCTCCTGCGAGGCCCTCGATGGTCGCACCGACCTTTACGCACTGGCGGCCACCCAGCGGAGGACTTCCACTTGAAATTGATTGAGCGGAGTCTCGATTGTCATATCGAAGATTTGTCGGCGAGTCCGTCTAGGCCAGCGCGCGGGGAAGCTGTTCGCAAACGCGTGCACCCGTTGCAAACGGGTTGGCGAGTGTGGGGACCGACGTGCTGCTGTGCGCTGATATTCGCGGGACACCGATAGGCCTACTACCTCGGCACGTTCTCCCCAGGGCGCGTACGGGATTGGATGGATCCGAGACTCAGCCATTGGCCGACTACCGTCCGTCGCTAGGGTCATACATGCAATGCTGAAACCACGACTCGATCGTGTTGCCCGGTCCGTTGGCCAGGTACACGCTGGGATCGCCTGGCACCGACCGCGTTCGACCAATTCGGAAAACTCACCCTGCGCCGCGCCGGCCGGCTCCACCACATCGGCATCGGCCGAACCCACGCCGGCACCCGCGTCCTAGTGCTCATCCAAGATCTCAACATCCGCATCATCCACGCCGCCACCGGACAACTCATCCGCTGGCTAACAATTGACCCCACCAGGGACTACCAACCCCGCAACGTCCCCAATGGCCGACCAAAGAAAAATCCGAACCCTAAACGAGGGTTCGGACTATTCCTATGTCTTGAGACATCCACAAGTGGAGCCTAGGGGATTCGAACCCCTGACTTCTGCCTTGCAAAGGCAGCGCTCTACCAACTGAGCTAAGGCCCCGGGTCGCCGCCAGTTTGCTGGTCGGCTGCCACATGCCACACCTCGACCCCGCGCCGAGACGCCACCGCCGCGATCACGGCAATCGCGGCGACCGGGAGCAGCACTTTGGCGGTCCGTCGTAGTGAGCACATGGTTGTGGGCCTAGGAGGACTCGAACCTCCGACCTCTTCGTTATCAGCGAAGCGCTCTAACCGCCTGAGCTATAGGCCCGTTCTGCTGCATGGCCGAGCGCCGAGATTACCGCAATCAGCGTCCGCCGCCCAAACACGACCGTCGGTGCCGAGCTAGTCGAGGTCCGCCAACGTCACTTCGACACCGCCGATCAGATCGGTCGTCAAGTTGTAGATGAACGCGCCGACCGTGGCCATCGCCGTCAGCAGCACGATGTTGACCAGACCAATCAGGACGGCGCCGCCGAAAATCGTCCCGCTGGACACCAGTTCACCGTTGCCGCCGCCGCCGGTGTTGGTGAGCAGGTCGCCCACGTTGCTGTTCAGCTTGCTCCACACGCCCATGCCGCCCAGCACCAGGTACAGGAACGCCACCGCGATCATCCAGACGAAGAACAGCGCCACCGAGAGAATCAGCGACACCTTCATCGTGCTCCAGGGATCGATCCGGCGGAGCTGCATGCTCGCCCGCACCGGACCGCGAGCCCGGCGCGAGGAAACCTGCGCACGGCCCTCCGCGGCGGGCGACCGGCGCACCGTAGTTTCGGTCGGGGCGTCTGCGCTGGATCCGGCGGTGGATCTGCGGTGCCCCGCTCGCGGCAGCGGCCCGGACAGATCGGGCAGCTCGCTGGCGTAAGCCTCGGCATGCCGGCCGTCTGTTCGTGGTGATGACGCCTCGGCATCCTCTGCCGGGGCGGAGGCGTGGCCTGCCGATGGGGTCTGGAAGGCCTTGGGTGCGGCGGTACCGGAGATGAATCGGTTCACGCGCGCTTCCACGTCGGGTTTGGTGGTGGGACGCGATTCGGTGTGGGCGGGGGAGTCCGCGGTGGCACGGGATTGACGTGACCGCGGCGCGGCGCGCTGCCACGGCGGCACCTCGCCGGTGTCGTTGGATCGGCCTGCTCCCGCAACGGACCGATGTGCGCCGCCTTGGTCGGGCGAACCGTTTCGATTGCCCTGACCGTCGCCGGGCCTGGACGATCCAGGCTCGTTCGGTGAACTCACCCCGGCTCCTTACGTGTGCGCCCGGGTCCCTCCGGGCGGTGGCGGTTAGGTTAAATGCCCCGATGTTTTCTCGGCCCGACCTGCGGACCGCATCTCATCAGGCTAGCTACCCAGCTCTTCGTCGGTTACCCCGGCTTCTTCGGCATTGCGGGCAATGGCTAACAGTGTGTCGCCCGCACCCAGATTCATCAATCGGACGCCCTTGGTTTGCCGCCCGGCCCGGCGCACCTGACGTGCCGCCGTGCGGATCACCCCGCCGCCGGAGGTGATGGCATACAGCTCGGTGTCGTCGTCGACGATCAAAGCCCCCACCAGCCTGCCGCGCCGCGTGTCGTACTGGATGGTCAGGATGCCTTTGCCGCCCCGGCCCTGCGGCGTGTACTCCTCGATTGCGGTGCGCTTGGCGTAGCCGCCGGAGGTGGCGACCAGGAGATAGGTGCCTTCGCGGACCACGTTCAGCGACAGCAGCCGGTCATCGGTGTTGAAGCGCATCCCTTGTACGCCGGACGTGGCACGGCCCATCGGCCGCAACGCCTCGTCGGTTGCCGAGAAGCGGATGGACTGGCCTTTGGCCGAAACCAGCAACAAGTCCGCGTCGGCCGAGCACAAGACCGCGCCGACCAGTTCGTCACCGTCGCGCAGATTGATGGCGACGATTCCGCCCGACCGGTTCGAGTCGAAATCGGTCAGCTTGGTCTTCTTCACCAGCCCCTTGCGGGTCGCCAGCACCAGATACGGGGCGTCTTCGTAGCTGCGGATCTGGATGACCTGGGCGATGCGTTCCTCGGGCTGGAATGCCAGCAGGTTGGCGACGTGCTGGCCCCGCGCTATTCGGGACGTTTCGGGTAACTCGTAGGCCTTCGCCCGGTACACCCGGCCCTGGGTGGTGAAGAACAGGATCCAGTCGTGTGTCGAGCACACGAAGAAGTGCGCGACGATGTCGTCCTGTTTGAGTCCGGCGCCCTGTACGCCTTTGCCGCCGCGCTTTTGGCTGCGGTACAGATCGGTCTTGGTGCGCTTGGCGTATCCGGTCTCGGTGATAGTGACGACGACGTCTTCGCGGGCGATCAGATCCTCGTCGCTGACGTCGCCGTCGGCCGCGACGATCCGGGTTCGGCGGTCGTCGCCGTGCTTGTCCACCAACTCGGCGAGCTCGTCGCGCACGATCCGGCGCTGTCGCTCCGGTTTGGCCAAAATGTCTTCCAGGTCGGCAATTTCGGCCTCGATCTTGGCCAGGTCGTCGATGATGCGCTGGCGCTCCAGCGCGGCCAGCCGCCGCAGCTGCATGTCGAGGATGGCCTGGGCCTGGATCTCGTCGACGTCGAGCAGCTCGATCAGGCCGGCGCGGGCGATGTCGACGGTTTCCGAGGCGCGGATCAGCGCGATCACCTCGTCCAGCGCGTCGAGCGCTTTGACCAGCCCGCGCAGGATGTGCGCCCGCTCGTTGGCCTTCCGCAACCGGTAGGTCGTGCGCCGGATGATGACGTCGAGTTGATGCTCGACGTAGTGGCGGATCAGCTGGTCGAGTCGCAGCGTGCGCGGCACCCCGTCGACGATCGACAGCATGTTGGCGCCGAAGCTGGTTTGCAGCTGGGTGTGCTTGTAAAGGTTGTTCAGCACCACCTTGGCGACCGCGTCGCGTTTGAGCTCGACGACGATGCGGACGCCGACCCGGTCGCTGCCCTGGTCCTCGACGTTGGAGATGCCGCCCAATCTGCCGTCGCGGACCTGCTCGGCGATGGAAGTGATGAAGTTGTCGTGGTTGACCTGATACGGAAGCTCGGTAATGACAAGGGAAGAGCGGCCTTTGGTGTCTTCCTCGACCTCTACCACGCCGCGCATTCGAATGGAGCCCCGACCGGTTTTATAGGCGTCGGCAATACCCTGCGAGCCCACGATCAGACCGGCGGTGGGGAAGTCGGGGCCTTTGACACGCTCGGTGACCGCGGCCAGTGTCGTTTCTTCGTCGGCCTCGTAATTGTCCAGCGCCCAGAACACGGCGTCGGCAAGCTCTCGAAGGTTGTGCGGCGGGATGTTGGTCGCCATGCCGACCGCGATGCCGCCCGAGCCGTTGGCGAGCAGGTTGGGGAACCGGCTCGGCAACACCGTGGGCTCCTGCACCCGGCCGTCGTAGTTCGGGATGAAACCAACTGTCTCTTCGTCGATTTCACGCAGCATCTCCATGGCCAGCGGAGTCAACCGCGCCTCGGTATTGTGGCTGACGAACCCGTTGGTGACGAATGCGTGGTCGTCGCTGTCGACGCGCAGGCTGTAGACCGGCTGGATGCCGGCGTCGGTCACGCTGGCGACGTTGGCATAGTAAAAACGGCCGTCGGTGAGCTCTTGGGCGATGGCGCGGACGTCGGGGTCGGCGATGTGCGACAGTATTTCCGCGCCTCGTGTGCGCCAGCGCTGGATGCGGTCGACGTTATGGCGATTCAGCCAGTCCTTGTCCACCCAGCGACTGCCGCAGTGTTGGCGGATGAACCGTGCCAACCCGGGAACGTAGTCACCGTCCATGCCGGCGTAAGCCGGAAATGCGGCTAGCATGGCAGCAAGCTTCCTTTGCTTCGCGCCGCCGAATCCGATTCGCTGGGCGAACATTTTCGCTTGGACACGGTTGGTGATGACAACTTTGTGTTCACCCCCCGCATGCCGGTAGCGCCGCGAGATGACGCCCAATTCCAACAGCATCCGTTGCACGTCCAGCGCGAGCCGGTCGCTGCGCGTCGAGTAAGAGATCTGAATGGTGTTGCGCGGCAAAACCGAGCATGAGCCGTCACCTTCGAACAACGCCTGCAGGAACGCCCGTTTTACTGTCGCCGTAGAGTGCCACAACCACTGCGGAATCGTCTTGTCCGCTGACCGTTGCCCACGCAGCCCGGCAAGACGTGTTCTGCTCAGGTCTGCGACGTTGTGAATATCCAGCTCGTGCAGTAGCGAACCGGAGGCAATGGTGCGCGCCGATACATAGCGTCGACCTCCTACGACTGTGTCGTAAGCCGCTACAACCATGTCGAAGTAACTGCGATCGAGGTTATTGAAGCCGGCTCGCCGCTCGGATACGAAACCCTCGCTGATGAAAGCACCTAACAGCAGAGCTTCCATGACGTCGTGCCATTCCGCTGGTCCGACCTCAACTGGCGCAGTACGCTGTAAAACCACAGCGTCGCCAGGGCAGATCTCTTCGATCAGCTTCCACAACAGCGTCGGCACACCGCCAACATCGACCAAGCACAGCAGCGGGTGGTTGGCGGTGCCGGTCACTTCATAACCTTCGACCGTGCGTACGGTGTAGGTCCGATGCTCGCCAGAGTGAAAGAGCCGATCGGCGAGTACTGGATTGCCGTGCCGGTCGAGGACTTTGCACTCGATGAGGTTGTCGGAGTTGGGCCTAGTGCCCGGCGCGATGTCGCCAATGCGCACGGACTGCCCGAATGGCAGGCGCACCAATGCATCTGCGGTCGTACAGTACCGCATTGCCGCCGGTGGGTCGTTGCCCGGTGAACCGAAGTTGCCCTGCCCGTCGACGAGCGGGTAACGCAGCGACCACGGCTGCGCCATCCGAACCAGGGTGTCGTAGATCGACGCGTCGCCGTGCGGATGGTAGTTACCCATCGTCTCGGCAACGGAGCGTGCCGATTTGGCGTGGCTGCGGTCCGGGCGGAACCCGGAGTCGAACATCGCATACAGCACGCGGCGGTGCACCGGTTTGAGACCGTCTCGCACCTCGGGCAGCGCCCGGCCCACGATCACGCTCATGGCGTAGTCGATGTAGCTGCGCTGCATCTCATGCTGGATGTCGACCGGCTCTATCCGCTCGACGGAGTCGTCACCCGGCGGCAGCGTGGTGTCTGTCATTGATTCCTCGTATTGGTGTCGAGCGGAAGCATCGGCCGGTCAGACATCAAGGAAACGAACGTCTTTGGCGTTGCGGGTGATGAAACTGCGGCGGGCTTCGACGTCCTCGCCCATCAGGATGGAGAACAGTTCGTCGGCGGCCGCGGCGTCGTCGAGGGTGACCTGACGTAACACCCGCACCGACGGGTCCATCGTGGTCTCCCACAACTCCCTGGCGTCCATCTCGCCCAGACCTTTGTATCGCTGGATGCCGTCGTCTTTGTTGATCTTCTTGCCGGCTTTCTGCCCGGCCTCCAGCAAGCCGTCGCGTTCTCGGTCGGAATAGGCGAATTCCGGTGCGCTGCGTTGCCATTTCAGTTTGTACAGCGGCGGCTGAGCCAGGAAAACATGCCCGTTTTCGATCAGCGGCCGCATGAACCGGAACAACAACGTCAGCAGCAACGTCGAGATGTGCTGGCCGTCGACGTCAGCGTCGGCCATCAGCACGATCTTGTGGTAGCGCAGTTTGGTGATGTCGAACTCGTCGTGGATTCCGGTGCCGAGCGCGGTGATGATGGCCTGCACTTCGGTGTTCTTCAGGACGCGGTCGATGCGGGCCTTTTCGACGTTGATGATCTTTCCGCGCAACGGAAGGATCGCCTGAAACATCGAGTCGCGCCCGCTTTTAGCCGAACCTCCGGCCGAATCGCCTTCCACGACATACAGTTCGGATCTGCGTGGGTCGGTGGAGCGGCAGTCGGCCAGCTTTCCGGGCAGGCCACCCAAATCCGTCGCGCTCTTGCGTCGCACCAACTCCCGGGCCTTGCGGGCCGCGATTCGTGCTTGCGCTGAGGAGACCGCCTTATTGACGACGATTTTTGCGTCGGTCGGGTTGGCTTCGAACCAGTGCGTGAGCTGCTCGTTGCAGACCCGTTGCACGAACGATTTGACCTCGGTGTTACCGAGCTTCGTCTTCGTCTGACCCTCGAACTGCGGTTCGCTGACCTTGGCCGAGATGACTGCGGCCAGGCCTTCGCGGATGTCGTCGCCGGTGAGGTTCGGGTCCTTGTCTTTGAGCAGCTTGCGGTCCTTTGCGTACTTGTTGACCACCGACGTCAGTGCGCTGCGGAAGCCCTCTTCGTGCGTACCGCCTTCGTGGGTGTTGATGGTGTTGGCGAAGGTGTGCACCGACTCCGAATAGCCGGCGTTCCACTGCATGGCGATCTCGACCTCGTGGCCGGTGCCTTTTCCGGAGAAGTCGACGATGCTGGAGTGGATCGCGCTTTTGGTCCGGTTGATGTGCTTGACGTAGTCGACCAGACCCCCGGGGTAGTGGAAGGTGCGGTGCTTGACCTTGTGCGGAGCTTTGGACTCCGCGGCCTTTTCTTCCGCGGACTTGGGTGCTTCGGCGGTGTCGCTGACGACTTCGTCGACGACCTCTTCCTGGCTGACCCGTTCATCGGTCAAGTTAATGGTCAGTCCCTTGTTGAGAAAAGCCATCTCCTGCAACCGGCGGGCGACGGTCTCGAAGTCATATTCGGTGGTCTCGAAGACGTCCGGGTCGGCCCAGAAACGGACCGTGGACCCGGTTTTCTTCGTCTTCTCGCCCTGCTTGAGGGTGCCGGGGACCGAGTGATCGTAGAACTGATACCACTGGTAGCCATCGCGTTCGATCTCCACCTCGAGCCGGGAGGAAAGGGCGTTGACCACCGACACGCCCACGCCGTGCAAACCACCAGAGATCGCGTAGGAATCTGAGTCGAATTTGCCGCCGGCGTGCAGCTGGGTCATCACCACGTCGACGGTCGGAATTCCCGACGCGTGCATGGCGACCGGAATACCGCGGCCATCATCTCCGACTTCGACTCCGCCGTCTTCTAGCAGAACCACGTTGACGGTGGACGCATAGCCGGCCATCGCCTCGTCCACTGCGTTGTCGACCACCTCCCAGATGAGATGGTGCAGACCGCGCTCGCCGGTGGAGCCGATATACATGCCCGGGCGTTTGCGGACCGCTTCCAGGCCCTCGAGGATTGTGATCGACGAAGCGCCGTATTCCTCTTGCGCCTTCTTCTTCTGGGCAGCCACGATCGGTAGCTCTCCTCGGGGGTTGCATGCGAGCGGTCCGGTCACCGCAGCTCTGCGCCCAGTCTACCGTCACAGAGGGGCCGCACCGACTTTCCAGACGCGTTTCTGCACAGCTAACCGTGCCGTGAGTTCAACAATTCAAGCGAAGACGTGTCCTGACGCTTGCGCTATGCATTTGTGCCGTCCTGGCGGCTCTCAGCCGACGAAGTGCTCGGCTGCAGGTGGCCTCAACCATAGGTGTCGCGCGGGCCCCGGCCGGCGATGTGCAAGGGTCCCTTCCGCCACGACGGCGCCGTCGGGCCGGTGATTCTCAGCGACTTCACCACGCCGTCACCCACGGCTTGCGCGATCTTCGCGAGAAGTTGCGCTTGCATCATCCGCAGCTGCGTCGCCCACGCCGTCGATTCGGCCGCCACACTCAGCACCCCGTCGGTCAAGTTGACCGGTGTGGCATGGTCGGCGATCTGGTGCCCGACGACCGTGGGCCACTGACCTAGAACCGTGCCCTCGGCCACCCGCGGTGACCAACCCCGCCTACTGGCCAACTCTCGGGCCGCCCGACCAAGCGGCTGCGGGTCGCGATAGTCCGGCCCGGGCCCCGACCAGCGTCTCCGGCGCTCCGTACCGGCCACCCGGCGCGACGGCGGTGGCATGATCCTGCCGCGCCCGCGCATCTGCGCGGCGTCCCTAGCTTGGGCCAGAGTGCGCTTGACCAGGTCCATCGCGGCCGACTCGGCATCCTGGCCGCCGCCATCGGGAGTCGCCGGCCTCGGTCGATTTTCGGTCACGACTGCACCACCGATACCCGTCCACTGTCGTCATCGCGCAAGGCGATCGTCACTTGCCTCGCATCCCAGCCGCCGGGAATGTCGTCGGCAACCGCAGCGGTGACCAGAACCTGCTCCGCTGAAGCGGCGACCGTCGCCAACGCCTGGCGGCGAGCAGCATCGAGTTCGGCGAACACATCGTCGAGCAATAGGACCGGCTCGCTGTCGTCAGCCCGGAGAAGTTCGTACGCAGCCAACCGCAACGACAACGCCATCGACCAGGACTCACCATGGCTGGCAAAGCCTTTGGCGGGTTGATCACCCAACATCAGCTCGAGATCATCGCGGTGCGGGCCGACCAGACACATGCCTCGCTCGAGCTCGGCGTCCCGACGCGCAGACAGTGCGGCCAGCAGGGCGGCTTGCAGCGTGTGGACCTCGATCCCCGTACCCGGCTCAAGAGCAATGCTCGGGCGGTAGCCGGCCGTGGCGGCTCGCGGTCCGGGTGCCACCAGCTGGTAAGCCTTCGCCACCTCCGGCGCCAGTTCGTTGACCAGATCCATGCGAACGCTCATCAACTCGCCGCCGTGGGCGGCCAGGCGAGCATCCCACACGTCGAGCGTGTCCAGGGCGCCGCGATCGCTTCGATATCTGGCTCCGGATAGCGTCTTCAGCAACGCGGTTCGCTGCCGCAGCACTTTGTCGTAGTCGGATCGCACTGCGGCCACCCGCGGTCGGCGTATCGTCGCCAGGTCGTCGAGGTAGCGGCGGCGATCGGCCGGATCACCACGCACCAACGCCAGGTCTTCGGGAGCGAAGAGGACCGCGCGCAGCACACCGGCCACTTCTTTGGTGCTACGAACCGGCGAGCGGTTCAGCCGCGCCTTATTCGCCCGTCCGGCGGCGATTTCCAAGTCCACCGCACATTCACGTCCCTCGTTGACCACGATCGTCGACACCAGCGCCCGCTCGGCGCCCACCCGCACCAGCGGCGCATCGGTGGCCACCCGGTGTGAACCGAGGGCAGACGAATACCACAGCGCCTCAACGAGATTCGTCTTGCCGTAGCCGTTAGGGCCGATGAACACGGTGCGACCGGGTGCAAGCTCCAGGTCAGCGCGCGCCCACGAACGAAAATCTCGCAACCCCAGGTGCCGGACGTACACCGCGGACTGTCACCCCGGCAATCGCACCGGCATCAACAAATACACGTACTCGGTATCGACGGCCGGGAACGGAGCCCCGTTGTGCGGCGCTGCCTCGTCGGTGGCGGCCGGCCGCAACACCGCCGGCCGGCTGGGAGTCGTGAAACCGAACGTCACCCGCTCAGAGTGCACAGAACCCAATCCATCGGTCAGGTAGTTCGGATTGAACGCGATCGTCAACGGTTCACCGGCGAAGTCGACTTGGAGATCCTCCTCGGCCCGCCCTACGTCGTCGGCACCGGCGGACAGCCGTAACAGTCCTTCGGCGAATTCCATCCGTACCTGGGCACCGCGGTCGGCGACCAGAGCAACCCGCTTGATCGCCTCGGTCAGTTCGGCCACTCCGATCGTGGCGACCGCGGTGTGTTCGGCGGGTAAAAGCTGACGAAACTTCGGGAATTCCGCATCGAGCAGTCGGGTGGTGCTGCGTTTGCCAGCACCGCTGATGCCGAGCAACCCGTCCTTGCCGACAACCGAACCCGCCCCGAGGGAAAGATGCACCTCCGAGCCGTCGGTGCCGGCTTTCGCGGCCTCGGCCAACGTCTTGGCCGGCACCAGCACTGCCGCCTCGATGTCCGGCGACGCCGCCGACCACGTTAATTCGCGAACAGCCAGCCGGAACCTGTCGGTGGCGGCCAGCACGACCGTCGCACCCGAAATCTCCACCCGGATGCCGGTCAACATCGGCAGCGTGTCGTCACGGCCGGCGGCCACCGCGACCTGACCAATCGCCTCGGCGAACAGATCGGCCGGCAGCGTGCCGGTTTCGTCCGGCAGCACAGGCAGCGTGGGATAGTCCTCGACCGCCATTGTCGGCAGTGAGAATCTGGCACTTCCGCAGGTCAGTGAAACCCGGGTGCCGTCGACATGGAAATCGACCGGCTTGTTCGGCAGCGCTCGGCTGATGTCCGACAAGAGTCGTCCCGACACCAAAACGCTTCCTGGAGAGGCTATTTCGGCCGCAATCTGGACCTCGGCAGATACCTCGTAATCGAACCCGGAGATCATCAGCCCGCTGTCGGAGCCGGTGAGCAGCACGCCGGCGAGGACCGGCACGGTCGGCCTGGTGGGCAGATTCTTGGCCACCCAAGCCACCGCATCGGCGAAATCGTCGCGCACCAGACGAAACTTCAAGTCGTTAAGGCCAACTCTTGTCGTCGCCACACCCATCAGTGGTCCCTTCATTGCCTCTAGCCAACGACCTCGAAAGTCAGCCTGGCCGCCCTGGCGAGCGTAGAGCTTCCACCGCCATTTGGAAGGCTAATCGACGTCGGCGACACCGTCCCCGGCGCGGGGGTTACCACGCGTCCCCAGGCCGTTCTTCAAAGAAGAACTGATGAAGAGATATCAGTAACAGTATTAAGGCCTGTGCGAACTGGGGACAACACGGTATCCGTCCTGTTCGAGCCAATTTCGGCCTGTGCACGACAGGACGTGCGGCTGTGCGTACCGTGTGTGCCGATGGGGAAGACGGCCGGTTGTGCACGACTATCCCCGATCGGCGCCGCCCGGTGTGCGCGTTGTCCACAGCGTCGTGTACATCGGGCTTGCCCGTAACGGTTCGCGGCAGGACCACCACGCTTGGCGAACCGCTCAGCGCTTGGAGCGTTGGCGGATGCGGGTCGTCAGTTCCTTGACGTGATCAAAGACCTCTTGTCGCTCGGCCATCTCGGACAGGATCTTGCGTTGCGCGTACATCACTGTGGTGTGGTCGCGACCGAATGCCTGGCCGATCTTGGGCAGCGACAGGTCGGTGAGTTCTCGACAGAGATACATCGCGATCTGCCGCGATTGGGCCAGCGCGCGGGTTTTCCCGGGACCCCTTAATTCTTCGACCGTCGTGTCGAAGTATTCGGCGGTCGCTGCCATGATCGTGGCCGCGCTGATCTGCATGGTGCTGGCATCGGCGATGAGGTCCCGCAGCACGATCTCGGCTAACGCTTTGTCGATCGGCGTCTTGTTCAGCGAGGCGAACGCGGTCACCCGAATCAATGCGCCCTCAAGCTCGCGAATGTTTCGCTCGATGCTGCTCGCGATTAGTTCGAGGACGTCGCCGGGGACGGCGAGGCGTTCCATCTGAGCCTTCTTGCGCAGGATCGCGATCCGGGTCTCCAGCTCGGGCGGCTGAACATCGGTGATCAAGCCCCATTCGAACCGCGTTCGCAACCGGTCCTCCAGGGTGGCCAGTTGCTTGGGTGGGCGGTCGGAGGAGATGACGATCTGCTTGTTGGCGTTGTGCAGGGTGTTGAAGGTGTGGAAGAACTCCTCCTGGATGCCTTCCTTGCCTTCGATGAACTGGATGTCGTCGACCAGCAGTACGTCGACATCCCGATAGCTGCGTTTGAAGGCGACTTTGCGGTCGTCGCGCAACGAGTTGATGAAGTCGTTGGTGAACTCTTCGGTGGAGACGTACTTGACACGCATGCCGGGGAAAAGGCGCTGAGCATAATTTCCGGCCGCGTGCAGCAGATGTGTCTTGCCCAACCCCGATTCGCCCCAAATGAACAGGGGGTTGTAAGCGCGGGCCGGTGCTTCGGCGATGGCGAGGGCGGCGGCGTGCGCGAATCGGTTGGACGCGCCGATCACGAAAGTGTCGAAGGTATAGCGCCGATTCAGACTCGTTCCGGAAGTCGCAGCCGGGTCATGGCTGCGGGGCCGTTCGGTGAAGTAGGTCGGCCAGTCCTCATGGGCGCTGGCCAGTGCCTCGCTGTCTTCGTCGACTTCGTCGGGTTCCGTCGTCGGTTCGCCGGCCTCGGCAACCGGCTCGGCGTCGCCGTCTTGGGATGAGTGGGGTGCGATCCGCACGCCTAGTTGAACCGCGTGGCCAAGGCGTCGGCTCAGCGCGTCGGTGATTGGAGTCCGGAGGTGCCGTTCGATTTCATTCTGCACAAAGCTGCTGGGAACAGACAGCAGGGCGAATCCTTCGACGATGGTGAGTGGCTGAACGAGGTTCAGCCAGGCTCTCTGCTGCGGAGTCAACGAGGTGGTCAGCGTTTCGCCGTTGGAGCCTGCGTGGATGCGTTGCGTCTCGCCGTTCAGCTCGGAGACGACGTCACTCCACACCATCGTGAAGTTGGAACCGGGATCATCGCTCAACGACGGATCCCCCGCTTCCCGGTCGAGGCACAGCCACCGATGCGACGACGGACTGTCCACATAGTTATCCACAGGTGTGGACAGGGCGGTTATCGCCGCACCGCGGTCTATCGAGGACGGTCCGCGGGGTTGGCGCACTCTAAATATCCAGCACCGGTTGCCCGGCCAGATACCCGATCCGCCACCGTCGCTTCGTTTTCGGGCGCCGTTCCGGTCTGAAACGGCATTGCCTGAAGCTAACAGTTTTCTCTGCACGTGCCAACAGTTCTGCGATATTCCGGTGAAGTGACTTGACGGCACCCGGCGATCGTTCGCGGCTTGCAGTGGCCTGGTCCGGCAGTCGTCGACTCCGGCGGCGGAAAGGAACTGGTTTGACCCGGCGACCGGGTCATCAGTACCCTCGAACAGTCGCCCGAATGTTGGCGATACGGCTGCGAACCGGGCGTCGCTCGGAGACCGCGCCGGCTACCAGCGAGACAGCGAGTCTGCCACGACTCATCCAGCATTCCTTGCGGACCGCGGGTCCGACGGGTGAGCCGGGGGATTGCGGCGGCAGATCACCAAAGGAGACGGCCGTGGCAAAAGGCAAGCGGACCTTTCAGCCGAACAACCGGCGTCGAGCCCGGGTCCACGGCTTTCGGTTGCGGATGCGCACTCGCGCCGGACGCGCCATCGTGTCCGGTCGGCGCCGCAAGGGGCGGCGGTCACTGACCGCGTGAACTGACTTTAGGTATCGAAAGCGGTGCTTCCCGCACGGAATCGCATGAGGCGATCGGTTGACTTCGACGCGGCGGTTAAGCACGGGGTACGAGCCGTGCAACCGGATATCGTCGTGCATGCGCAGCGCGGCAGTGACGCGTCCGGCGAGGCAAGCGGACCGCGGGTCGGGTTCATCGTGGCCAAGTCGGTGGGGTCGGCGGTCGAGCGCCACCGGGTGGCCCGGCGGCTGCGCCATGTGGTTCGAAGCATGCTGGAAGACCTGGATCCCGCCGAACATCTGGTTGTCCGTGCGCTCCCGACCAGTCAGCAAGCATCGTCGGCGACTTTGACGACGCAGATGCAGACCGGCTTGCGGCGGGCCCATCGCCTGATGGGATCGAGGCGATGAGCACTCGGCCGACAGAGGTCCCCGGCGCCGCCGGCCGACGTGTGGCGCAGGGACTGATCTTTGTGATCCAGCTGTACCGGCACATGGTTTCGCCGTTGCGTTTACCGTCGTGCCGGTTCATGCCGACGTGCAGTCAGTACGCCGTCGAGGCCCTCGGCGAGCATGGACTGGTTCGGGGCAGCTGGCTGGCGTCGATCCGGCTCGCCAGATGTGGGCCGTGGCATCGGGGAGGCTGGGACCCGGTACCCGAACGCCGCGGGGCCCCAGCGGAGCGACGGGAGAGTGCATCCTTTGTTTGATTGGTTCAGCCTCGACATCTTCTATTACCCGGTGTCGGCGATCATGTGGCTCTGGTACAAGGCGTTTTCCTTCGTGCTAGGCCCGACAAGCTTCTTCGCGTGGGCGCTATCAGTGATGTTCTTGGTGTTCACGTTGCGCGCCTTGCTGTATCACCCATTCGTCCGGCAAATCCGCACCACGCGGCAGATGCAGGAGCTGCAGCCGCAGATCAAGGCGTTGCAGAAAAAATATGGGAAGGATCGCCAGCGCATGGCGCTGGAGATGCAGAAGCTGCAACGTGAGCACGGCTTCAACCCGGTCTTGGGTTGTTTACCCATGCTGGTGCAGATCCCGGTCTTCCTCGGGCTGTATCACGTACTGCGGTCGTTCAACCGCACCGGTACTGGATTCGGCCAACTCGGGCTCACGGTCGACGAGAACAAGCGGCTCGGGAACTACGTGTTCTCCGCGGCCGACGTACGGCATTTCCTTGCCGCCAATTTGCACGGCGCTCCACTCGGGGCCGCCATGAACCAACATGGATCCAGCATCAGAGCTTTCACCGAATTCCATCGCCCCGCCGTGATAGCGGTCGGCGTACCGGTGATGATTCTGGCTGGCATCGCGACGTACTTCAACAGCCGCGCCTCGGTGGCCCGCCAGAGCCCGGAAGCGGCCGCCAATCCACAGACCGCGATGATGAACAAGTTGGCGCTCTACGTGTTCCCGCTCGGCGTGGTGGTTGGTGGCCCGTTTTTGCCGTTGGCGATCATCTTCTACTGGTTCTCGAACAACATCTGGACCTTCGGCCAACAGCACTACGTCTTCGGAAATATCGAGAAGGAAGAAGAGGCCAAGAAGCAGGAAGCGCTGCAACGGCGTGCGGCGAACGCGCCGGCGCCAGGAGCCAAGCCCAAGCGGGTGACGAAGACGACCGGGCCGGGTGGTCACGGTGCTGCGGCCGCTAATGGAGACGGTCAGCCGACCTCGCCACCGAGCGCGCCGGCTGACGGGCAGCAGGCGCAGGGTGCGGGCACCAAGTCGAACCAGGTCGCCCGCGGTGGCAACTCGGGCAGCCGCGCGCCGCGACCGGGCGCGAAACCCAAGAAGCGCAGACGCTGATCGGGTGACCGGATAGGCGGGCGGCCAACCGGTGTCATCGATTTGAAGCGGGTGGCCATGCACGCGGTTCGCGAGCCTACAAAGCCTTGGAATACGGGATCAGGAGGGACGGGTATGACCGATGCCGAGACCACCGAGCATGACGCGGACTCGGAAGCGATGCGGGAAATCTCCGAGGACGCACCCAACGCGACTGAGGGCGATGACGTAGAAGAGCGTCTGGTTGCCGAAGGCGAGATCGCCGGAGACTACCTCGAGGAGCTGCTGGACTTGCTCGACTTCGACGGCGACATCGATCTGGACGTCGAAGGTAACCGCGCGGTCGTCAGCATCGACGGTGGCGAGGACTTGAACAGGTTGGTAGGCCGCAAGGGAGAGGTGCTCGACGCCCTCCAGGAGTTGACCCGCCTGGCGGTACATCAGAAGACCGGTGTGCGGAGTCGGCTGATGCTCGACATCGCCAGTTGGCGCCGACGCCGCCGCGACGAGTTGGCCGCGTTGGGCGACAAGGTTGCAAAGCGTGTGCTCGAGACCGGCGAGCGTGAAGAATTGGCCCCGATGACCCCCTTCGAGCGCAAAATCGTGCACGACGCGGTGGCGGTGGTGCAGGGGGTTCACAGCGAGAGCGAGGGCGCAGAGCCGTCACGCCGAGTCGTGGTGCTCCTCGACTGACCACGAGTTACACAGATGTAGTTCGCATCCGCAACGGTCGGTCAAGGTGATGGAGGGGATGTTTCACGTGAAACATGTCGCTCCGCCCGCCCCGATGGTTGAGCCACCGACCGCCGCTGGCGGGCGTCCACCCGCCTCGCCGCCGCAAGCCGCGGCGGCAATATTCGGCCGGCGGATCGGCATGGCCGAGCGTTACGCTGAACTGCTCGCCGGCCCGGGCGTGCAACGCGGTCTTTTAGGTCCGCGGGAAGTCGGGCGGCTCTGGGACCGCCACCTTCTGAACAGTGCGGCGATCGCGGAGTTACTGGGCCCGGCCGAACGGGTTGTCGATCTGGGCAGCGGCGCCGGCTTGCCCGGTATACCGTTGGCGATCGCACGACCAGATCTTCGAGTGACGCTCCTCGAGCCGATGCTGAGACGGAGCAACTTCCTCGCAGAGATCATCGACGACCTGCAGCTGCCCATCGAGGTCATCCGGGGAAGAGCGGAGGAAGCCGGCATTCGTGATCGCCTGGGGGACAGCGACGCCGTGGTATCCCGGGCTGTCGCCGGCTTGGACAAGCTTACGAAGTGGAGCCTGCCGTTGCTGCGTCCCGGGGGCCAGATGCTGGCAGTCAAGGGTGAGCGGGCGGCAGACGAAGTTCACGAGCATCGGCGTGTGATGATCTCGGCGGGCGCGGCAGATGTCAGGGTGGTGACGTGTGGCGCGAAAGACTTGAGAACGCCTGCGACGGTAGTGGTGGCACGACGCGAAGTCTCAACGCCGCGCCGGCGTGGCGCTGCGCGGGCCTCGAGCAAGGAGTCGCGATGAGTGCAACCCCCGGCCAGGTCCCGTCGGCTCCCCAGGCCGATGCAGGGCGATGGGCGGCGCCCGCTCCGCCATCAGTGGATGTTTCACGTGAAACATCCACGGAGTTCGACACCCCGATCGGCGACGCCGCCAAGCGCGCCATGCAGGTGCTGCATACCACCCACGACCAATTGCCTCGTCCACGGCAGCCCCGACTGTTCACCATCGCCAACCAGAAGGGCGGCGTGGGCAAGACGACGACCGCGGTGAATCTGGCGGCCGCGCTCGCCGTCCTGGGACTCAAAGCACTCGTCATCGACCTCGATCCGCAGGGCAACGCCAGCACGGCCCTGGGCATCAACGACCGCCATTCCGGAGCGCCCTCGTCATACGAAGTTCTCCTTGGAGACACCGCGCTACAGGACGCCCTGCGACCCAGCCCGCACAGCGAGCGCCTCTTTTGCGTACCGGCCACCATCGATCTCGCCGGCGCGGAGATCGAGTTGGTGAGCATGGTGGCACGGGAGAACCGGCTCCGCACCGCGCTCTCCGGCATCGACCAGCTGGACTTCGACTTCGTCTTTATCGACTGCCCACCCTCGCTCGGATTGCTCACCATCAATGCCCTCGTCGCCGCGCCCGAAGTATTGATCCCGATCCAATGCGAGTACTACGCGCTGGAGGGCGTGTCCCAACTGATGAACAACATTCAGATGGTCAAGGCCCACCTCAACCCGGGCCTCGAAGTGACCACCGTGATCCTGACCATGTACGACGGCCGGACCAAGCTGGCTGATCAGGTGGCCCAGGAGGTACGCCGCTATTTCGGGAGCAAGGTGCTGCGAACCGTCATCCCGCGGAGCGTCAAAGTCTCCGAGGCGCCGGGTTACAGCATGACGATCATCGATTACGATCCGGGCTCGCGCGGGGCGATGAGCTATCTGGACGCCAGTCGTGAACTGGCCGAACGCGACCACCCATCAGCTGCGGAGGGACGAGCATGAATCAGGCTTCACGCCGGAAAGGCGGACTCGGGCGGGGCCTGGCGTCGCTGATTCCCACCGGTCCAGCCGATGCGGCCTCGGGACCCTCGGTCTTCGGGCCGCGACTGGGCGATGCCGCAGCGGATGTCGTCATAGGCGGCCCTGCACCGTCGACTGGCGCGCCGATGGGTGCGGTGTACCGGGAAATCGACCCCGGCTGTATCGAACGCAATCCTCGTCAACCGCGACAGGTCTTCGACGAGGAAGCCCTGGCCGAGCTGGTGCACTCCATTCAAGAATTCGGTCTGATGCAGCCGATCGTGGTCAGGCCTATCGAGGGATCGACGAAAGAGCAGCGCTATCAGCTCGTCATGGGGGAGCGGAGGTGGCGGGCCGCGCAGCAGGCCGGGATGACCGCCATCCCGGCGATCGTGCGAGAGACCGGCGAAGACAATCTGCTGCGCGACGCCCTGCTGGAGAACATCCATCGAGTACAGCTCAATCCGCTGGAAGAAGCGGCCGCTTATCAGCAGTTGCTCGACGAGTTCGCTGTCACCCACGATGAACTGGCAGCGCGCATCGGCCGGTCCCGACCGCTGATCACCAACATGATCAGGTTGCTCAAGCTCCCGATCGCTGTGCAACGCCGGGTAGCGGCGGGCGTGCTGTCGGCAGGGCATGCCCGCGCACTGCTGTCGTTAGAGGCCGGCCCCGAAGCTCAGGAGGAGCTTGCCGCCAAAATCGTCGCGGAGGGGTTGTCCGTTCGAGCCACCGAGGAAGCGGTCACCCTGGCCAACCGGGGCAACGTCACCACACCGACACCGCCGCGGCGCAAGCCGATTCAGATGCCGGGCTTGCAAGACGTCGCCGAGCGGCTTTCCGGCGCGTTCGACACCCGCGTCACAGTCAGCCTCGGCAAGCGCAAAGGAAAGATCGTCGTCGAATTCGGGTCGGTCGACGATTTGCAGCGCATCGTCGCACTGATGCAGGCGACGAACGGCTGAGAAGAGACACCGAGCTGTTACGTCACTGTGACGCTGTAGCGATCCCTGCGACTGGGATGCTGGTCCGGCAACTACGGAAAACGTTGCAGGCGCCGCGTGTTTCGATTGCGCAGTCAGCCTGGTAACTGATCGGCAAAGCGCACTGGCTCGCCGCGACCAACTCTCCTATCCTAGAGAGGTTGCTGGTGTGCGTATCAGCGTAGTGACGATGCGGAAGCCAGCGCCCTGCGACGGCCTGCCAGGATGGCCCTGGGACAAGCAGGGCCACCGGTTGCAGTACTGCACGGAGGCCCAGGAGACTGATGTCTGCTCGAATTACGCCGCTGCGGCTCGAAGCCTTCGAGCAGCTGCCCAAGCACGCCCGCCGCTGCGTCTTCTGGGAGGTCGACCCCGCCACCCTGGGCCACGAAGATCAGCTGTCTGATCCTGAGTTCGAAAAAGAAGCCTGGCTGTCGATGGTGATGCTGGAATGGGGATCGTGCGGTCAGATGGCGACCGCGAGTCCGGCCGAGTGTGGTCACAGCGACCCACCTTGCCTGGGCTATGTGTTGTACGCCCCGCCGCGGGCGGTGCCCCGCGCGCATCGGTTCCCGACCGCACCGGTGTCGGCCGACGCGGTGCTGTTGACGTCGATGGGTATCGAGCCGGGCCAGGCCATCGACGAGCTGCCCTACAGTCTCATCGGCCGCGTGGTCGACGACCTCGTCCGACGCGGAGTCCGGGCGCTGGAGGCCTTCGGTCGCACCGAGGATATCGCCGAGTTGCTGGACCGTCCGACGTCCGATCCCGACGTGCAACCGGTATTGGACTCGGTGGGGGACTGCTCGGTGGACCGGTGCGTAATCGCCGCGGACTTCTTGCAAGATGTCGGCTTCGCCGTCGTGGCGCCGCACCGGTATTTTCCCCGGCTGCGACTCGAACTCGACAAAGGCCTGGGGTGGAAGGCCGAGGTCGAGGCGGCCTTGGAACGACTGTTGGAAAGCGCGCAGCTGCAAACAGCTGGTGCCGAAGGGATTTCAGCGGTTTCGGCTAGGAACCGCTGAGCCGGCCGGCCTGCTCTACCGCAAGTTCGTGCGCCAGCAGCTCGGCAAAGGTGAATGTGCCGGTGGGCCGGTCGTTTTTGCCGAGCAGATACAGTCGCTTGACGGCTGCAAGAATGCCCTCAGCGATGGCATCGCGGGTCTGCGCGGTGACCAGCATGCCCCGATCACCGGGATTGGTGATGTATCCGACGTCGACCTGTACGGTCGGCATCCGCGTCAGCCGCAATAAATCCCATGTTCGCCCGTGGGTACGGCAATCGCGTAAACCCGTACGTGCCACCACTTCTCGTTGGATGAAGTCTGCAAGCATGCGGCCAATCGTAGAAACCGAACCATGTGAATTACCGAAGTGGAACGAAGCCACGCCGTTTGCCGATGGGCTCGGCTGCGTCGCACACCGCAGGCTGATCATCAGGTCAGCCCCGACGGCATTGGCGGTCGCGGCGCGTTCGTCGTCCGCGGGGCTGCGGTTGGTGGGCCGGGACAGGAAAGTTTCCATCCCGATCGCAGTCATCCGGCCTTCCAGCCGACTTGCCAAGTCCCACAATATATCTGCTTCACTGATCGGCCCCGCTGCGCCTTGGGTGATCAACCCGTGATCCGCGCCGCCGCGCCCGGGATCGATGATGATCCGCTTGCCCGAGAGCTTCGGGCCAGAGCGGCGAACCAACTCTTCTTCACGGATGGCGTGCGGTGAGCCACCGGTCACTCGGGAACTGAGAAAATACAAGGAGCGCAACGTTTCCGGGCCGCAGATACCGTCGGCGTACAGACCGTACTCCCGTTGGTACGACATCAAAGCGTTGTGCGTCTGCAACCCGAAATAGCCGTCGACCAAGCCGGTATAAAAGCCGAGATCTTGCAGCCTAGCTTGCAAGGTGGCTACGTCGTCACCGTACATCGGGGCACCGAACTGGTGATTGAGCGTCCGCGCGCCCAGCCGGTAGGACGCCTCCTTCACCGCCCGGTAGGTTGCTTCGCCGACGATGCCGTCAACCAGCAAACCGCGATTCTGCTGGAAGGCCCGGACCGCATGGTCGAGCTCTTCGTCGAACACATCCAGCGCCACATGCTTTCCGGTGGTGAGATCGTCGTCTTGGCTGTCGAGCAGCCCCAGCGCGGCCAGCGCGGTGCGAATCTCGGTGACCGCCGCACCGCGGTCACCGCAGCGCAGCGCGTCGCCGTTGGCGCGGCGCGGACTCGACATCCCGGGGCCTCCGTGAGCCAGTGCGAACTTCAGCTGCCGATTGCTTGACAGGTTAGGCAGTATTGTCGCAGAAGCCCGGCATTTTCCCGAAAACGCCAGGCGAACGCGCCGGAGCAGCACTACACGGCGTCGGAAAGCTCTCGCAGTAACGCGGCCTTGCCTTTGGCGCCCACGATCCGCTTGACTGGCTGGCCCTCTTTGAACAGGATCAGCGTGGGAATCGAATTGACTTGAAACTCGCGAGCCGTCTCCGGGTTGGCGTCCACGTCAAGCTTCGCGACGGTCAGCTGACCCGCCTTCTCTGCCGCAATCTGTTCCAACACCGGGGCAACCATCCGGCACGGTCCACACCACGTGGCCCAAAAGTCAACCAGCACAGGCTTGTTACTGGACAGCACCGCCGCTGCGAACGACGCATCGGAGACTTCCACTGGGCTGCTTGGGTTCTCAGCGTTGTTCATCTCTGTGCTCCAATCAGATCGGTGCCGGTGGTGCTTGCCCCGGTGGCATCGGTTAATTCGGTGTCATCGGAATCTGCGCGTTCCGCCAGATAACGCTCGGCATCGATAGCGGCGGCGCAACCCGTGCCGGCGGCTGTGATGGCCTGTCGGTAGCTACGGTCGACCAGGTCGCCGGCGGCGAACACACCCGCCAGCGAGGTACTCGTGGTGGGTTGCCGCACCAGCACATACCCGTCTTGATCGACGTCGACGGTGCCGCGAACCAGCTCCGAGCGCGGGTCATGACCGATTGCGACGAACACACCGGTGACCGGGAGAGTCGATTGCACGCCGCTGCGGGTGTCCTGCAGTCGCAGCCCGGTAACGCCGGTGTCACCTTCGACCGCGACCACGATCTGACTGGTGAGAAACCGGATCTTGTCGTTGGTGCGCGCGCGGTTCAACATGATCTTGGACGCCCGGAAATCGTCGCGCCGGTGGACGATGGTCACGCTGCGCGCGAACCGGGTCAAGAAGGTGGCCTCCTCCATCGCCGAATCACCGCCACCGATAACCGCGATGTCTTGGTCGCGGAAGAAGAAGCCGTCGCACGTCGCGCAGGCACTCACACCGCGACCCAGCAGTTCCTGCTCACCGGCAACGTGTAGATAGCGGGCGGCGGCGCCCATCGCGAGGATGACGGCCCGAGACAGGTAGGTCTGGCCGTCGGCGGTGACAACCGACTTGACCGGGCCGTCCAGTGACACCGATTCGACGTCTTCCATCCTCAGGTCGGCGCCGAAGCGCAGTGCCTGCTCACGCATCTGATCCATTAGTTCCGGGCCGGTGATGCCGTCGCGGAAGCCGGGGAAGTTCTCCACCTCGGTCGTGGTCATCAACGCACCGCCGAATGACGTGCCCTCAAATACGACCGGTGCCAGTTGAGCGCGCGCGGCGTAGAGAGCCGCCGTATACCCGGCGGGACCGGAACCAATGACAATGACGTCGTGCACGGGGGTGGGGGAGGTCATTCGAACCTTTCGGAGACACCGAAGTGAGCAGGAGCAACAGCGAACTTTCCAAGGTTAGGAACGCTAGCCTAGGCGCTGCTGTTCCCTCGCTTACTGCGGCCGGCGGACGACCGTGTCGGCTACCAGCCCCGTGTTCGCTGAGCTGCAGTTGGGCGACACCGCGACCACATCCACCGCGTCGGCGCTGTCGCTCGGCAACACCAGCAAAATAGCGGGCAGCCCGTTGACGGTGGCCGGTTGGGCTCCGAGCACCGTGGCGGAGCCCGGGTAGCCCAGCCCGCGCAGACACGAGGAGCGCCGCGCCGGATCGCTCAGGGCGCCATAGTCGGGGTTGCGGTCGAGCAGTCCGAATATTTGCGCAGCCGACAGCGGAATGACCGCCGTGCGAGCCGGCACGGTGATGTGCTGGGCGGTTTCCGGTGCGCTCGGGGCCGGTGTGCGCGCATGGAGCAAGGCGGCGGTGCCCAGACCGATCGCCACGACGACGGCGATCGCACCGGCGAGAGCGGCGGCCGCCCGCGCGGGAGAAGTGCCGGGTCGAGCCGCGTGCGCAGCGCGACCACCTGCGAGCGGAGGCGCTGACCGCAGTGCCGCTCGGACACGTTCGACGACAGCAGCAGGAGCCGGGGGGGCAGAGCGTGCGTCGCTGCCCAAGGCGGCGACGTCACCGCGGGCCCGGCTGAGACCTCGCAAGATGTGTTGGGCCGCGGGTTGGGTCCGGATGTGCTCGCGCAGCCGAGCGGCATCGTCGTCATCGAGCAGACCCGCTTGCAAATCGGCGAGTTGGTCCACCGTCAGCGGTTGGTCAGCCCCCGCGTCGTCGGAACCCATGCGCCTCAGTGTCCGTGATAGACGGGCCGCTCGCCATACCGCCGCCTGCCGACACGGGGTCGACCGAAGGGCCATCTGCTAGCCGGTCGGGCGCTGGACTGTCTTCGGTTGGGCGCCGGGCTCGAGGTAGCCCAGCACCGCGGCCAGGCGGGCGCGAGCCCGCGCGCACCGGCTTTTGACCGTGCCTTCTGCCACGCCCAGAACGCGTGCGGCGTCGGCGATCGAAAATCCTTGCATGTCGACGGCGACGACGGCGGCGCGCTGCTCGATGGGCAGCCGCATCAGCGCTCGCTGTACGACGATCGCCGTCTCCACCTGACCGGTCCGATCGGGCACCGGATACTCATCATCCAGCGGAGCGGTCGGATGCGATTTGCTGCGCCGCAGCCGGTCCAGGCAAGCGTTGACCACGATGCGGTAAAGCCAACTGCTGACCGCCGCGTCGTACCGAAACGAGCCGGCGCTGCGGTGCGCGGAAAGCATTGCGTCCTGCAGCGCATCAGCCGCATCCTCCGCGCTTCGACTGCTGAGCCGGGCAAGCCGGTGCAACTGGCGGTGATGCCGGCCAAAGAGTTCGGCGAAGGCGTAGCGATCACCGGCGACATGGGCGGCCAGCAGCTCGGAGTCGCTGCGTTCTTGCCGCGCCGCCCGCAACCCCACGGCCGGACAGTAACGAATCGGTCGACCACCGGCACTTCACCTCGGCCGCTGTGGGTGGACCGCCGCGAAGTCAGGAAGCGGCTTGGATGGTGATTTCCGATATTGCCGCACGGCTTTTGCCGTCGGTGGTTCCCAGGGTGGATATCCACACCAGCACGTTCGACGTCGGTGACGCCGCTTTGACTGGAATGCTGTTGTGGCCGGGGCGCACCGCCGTCGGCGTGGTCAACGCGGTGGTGTCGTCGAGCTTGGCCGGCGAGGACGTCGGCGCCGAGCGGATTTGCACCTGGGTTCCGGTGCTGGAGATGTCGACGGTGACGGCGCCGACCACGGTTGGTTTGGGCAGTTGCAGCAGCAAGCCCACACCGTTCTTGAAGTTCGGGAATGGGGCAGCGTCATGGTAGGTGTCGGTCGACCAGGAGGTGGCCGGATTCCCGTCGATCGCCAGACCGGCCTGGTCCGGTTCGTCGGCGTCACCGCCCGGCGAGAACACCGTGGCTTTGACCGGTTTGACCATGTTGCCCTGTGCTGCACCGCCTGCCGTGTCCGAACTCGTCGACGTGGGCGCATTCAAACCCAGCTGATCTTTGTCCAGCCCGCCGCCGAGGTTGCCGAAAACCTTGCCCAGCACCGATGCCAGCACTAGCAGCGCCACCAGGATCACGGCGGCCGCGGCGCCGATCCCGATCATCAGGCTGCGCCGGTGTCGTGCGCGGGTCTCCTCATCCATCGGCGCCGACGAGCCGAACCGGCCCCGACCCGGACGCGCCGGCGGCTGGTCTCGGACCGGGGTGATCAGCTCAGTGCGGTCGGCCACCGCGGTGGCCTGCTGCAGCAGGTTCAGCAGTGTGGAAGCGCTGCGGATACCGCCGTCCTCCTGGACCGCATGGCTGGCCGCCGCGGAAATCTGAAACGGGATGTCAGGATTGGCCGCACTGGGTTCCACCGGTTGACCGCTGGCATTGCGGTTAGCGGGCGCCAGTCCGCTGCGCATCCCCGCCTCGGGCAGCGGCCAGCGGTTGACCAGCAGGGCGTACAGGGCTGCGCCGATGCCCCGGATGTCGTCCTCGGGGGTGGCGTCGGGCATGGTTGCCGGAAACGCCAGCACCACCTCGCCTTCAATGCTGACCCGGACCCTGCTGGGGTGATCGATCGAAAGGGCCACCCCGGCATGGTGTGCGGCTTCAGCGGCGCCGGCCAGCGACTGCATCGCCCGGGCGGCGCCGATGGGCGACGGCGCTGTGTCGGCCACCTCTTGTAAGGAACCACCGCGGACCCACTCCGCCACCACTAATCCGCCGGCCCCGGTATCGACGACGTCGAGCACCCGGGCAATACCGGGCTTGTCGGTTCGGCCAAGCCGCCTGGTGCGCGAGAGAATTTCCCGTACCTGGTCGTCGGGGAGCGTGCGGTCGGGATCGACGAAGGTCAGCGCCACTTGCCGATTGAGCGCGGTATCGAGCGCTTGCCAGAACTGCAGGGGAGGTGTGCCGCCGTGAAATACCAGCAAGCGGTACCGGCCGTTCGCGATTTGTGCGCCGGGCACCAGATGGAGTTCTTCATGGAGGGCCGACGGTGCTGCGACCGGTTCTGCGGGGGCGGCGAGTGGGCCAGACTGTAGGAGCGGATCGTCGTTGGACGAGCCGCCCGGCAAGTCGCCGGTGAGCCGTTTCGGTGGCAGCGCTGTCGACCCTGCGCCCAGCGGGAAATCGGCCGGGATGTCGGGCTGGAAGTCGTCGGCCGGTGACGATGCGGGCTGCGAGGCGGCGCGAGGAGGAACCGGCCCATCAAACCCGGCCGGTGACGATGCGGGCTGCGAGGCGGCGCGAGACGCAACCGGTCCATCAAACCCGGCCGGTGAGGCAGGAGTGGACGCGGCGCTGTCCGATGGGCGATCGGTCACCTCCGGTCCTTTCTTTCTGCCCGCCCCGGCTAAATGGTAGGGAGGATGCCGAAGTATCGGCTCGTGACCCCAATAACCGCCCGGCGCTGACGAATTCCTGGGCTCAGCGTACGTGACCCGATGATCGCCGGACGGGCGATCGCTCGCCGCAGCTCCTGAGGTGGTTACTCGAGTGGCGAACCTGCGGCGAATAGCCGCCAGCGCCGCCCGCGCCTCCGGCACCTGGGCGCGAACCATGACTGCGGCGACGATCGGCACCATGATCACGGTCAGCGCGGCGAGCCGCAACAACGAACCGGCACCGCCGCCGTGGCTGGTCAGCGTCGTGAGGTTGAGCAATCGGTCCGCAACGTGAGCCGCAAGACCGGCGAGCAGTGACGCGGCCACCGTCACCAGAATGGTGCGCACCTCCTTGACGCCGATCAGGTGGCCGCTGGGCGGGCGCAGCGCGCGTCGCAGCAAGTAGTAGCCGATGATCGCGCCGGTCAGGAAGCCGAGGCCGTTGGCCAGGCCCAGATAGCCGGCTACCAGTTCGCGGTCGCCGGTGAGGTGTGGCGCGAGCAGCGAGCCGACCACCTTGACCGTCGTGATCACCACGATGATCACGATCGGGGTCCACGGCTGCTCACGCGCGTAGAACACCCGCAGCTGCAACAGGACCAACGCGTAGGGGATGAGCGTGAAGGCTGACAACGCGATCGCCGCGCCGAGATAACCCGCGTCGACCTCGCCGAAATGGCCGTAGGCGAACAGCGCGCTGCCCATCGCCGGTCCGCCGACGGTCATGAACGCGACGGTCGGAATCAAGATGATCATCGTCAATCGGGTCGCCAGCGACAGGTCGGCCAGCACGGCGGGAATGTCGTCGGTGGCGGCGTGGCGGCTCAGCCGTGGCATCACCACCGTCAACACTGTGACGCCGACGATGCCGAACGGCAACATCAGTACCAGCCAGGTGTAGGCGTAGATCGCCGGACCCGAAGCCGCGGCCGTGCTGGCGATCTGATTGCCGATCACCAGACCCAGCTGGCTGATCAGCACGTACAGGACCATGGCGGCGGCCATCGCGCCGAATCGCTTGAGGCGCGCATCGATGCCCCACAGCGGACGCAGGCTGATGTGCTCGCGCCGGATCGCCACCAGCAGAACCGATGCCTGCGCGAAGACGCCCAGCGTGGTGCCGACACTGAGCACCAGTAGCTTGGCGTTGCCCATCCGGACGGGATCGACCGACAGCTCGCCTGGCACCGCCAGGTAGACGCCAAGGGTGGCGATCGCCACCACATTGTTGACGACGGGCGCCCACGCCGGCGGCCCGAACACGTTGCGGGTATTCAGGATCGCCATGAATACCGACGACAAGCCGTAAAAGAGCACCTGCGGCAGCAGCAGGTAGGCGAACGCGGTCGTCAACGGCGCGTTGACCTGCGGAGCATGGCCCAGCATCAAGCGCACCAGCAATGGCGCAGCCAACACCGAAACCAGCGTCGTCACCAGCAGCAAGGTGGTGGCCAGGGTCACCAGGCGGCGCACAAACGATGCTCCGCGGTCCGGGTCGTCCTGCTCGGCGCGAGCCAGCACCGGTACGAAGATCGCGGTGAAGGTGGCTTCCAATACCAGTGCGGCGACCAGGTTGGGCAGCTGATTGGCTACCGAGAAGGCGCTGGAGAGCGCCGCGCCCAGGATTGCCGCCAGCAACACGATTCGGGCGAAACCGGTGATGCGGCTGACCAGTGTCGCCAGCGCCATGCCCCAAGACCGCGAGACCAGCGCGGCATCGGAGAGTTCGGGCCGCGCCGACGGTCGTGGCGGCGGGGGAGCGGCTGACGGCAAGTGCGCCACCGGCTGGGCATGCCGCCCCGCGGAGCTCATACCCGGTGCTCTTCGTGCACGCGTGGGTCGGCCGCCGAGGGTTTGCCCGGCTCTCCCCGCCTGTCCTTATCCAGACGCGGCGCGTCGGCGGGGTCGGGGCGGTCCAGATCCGCTGGGTCCGGCTGACCGCGGAAGCGGTGCCATAGCCGGCGACCGGCCAGCGCTACCAGCACTGCGGCCGCCGTCAGCGTGATCGCGAACAGTACCTTGCCGTAGGCGTTGGAATGCACCGACAACCGGACCGGCTCACCGAGCGACAGGCCGTCGGGAGTATGCAGCGCCACGTCGACAGCAACCCGCTGGGTGAAGTTCACCTCGATCGGCACGCGCAACGGAAGGTACCCCGGCGGCAGCTCGATTTCACCGACGTCGGTCACCGACATCCCCGGTGGGGCGTCGACTTGCACATGGACCCGGATGGGAACCGCCAGGCCGTTGCGTAACGCCAGCGGAAGCGGACTGTGCTCGGTCGCCAGCGTGTAGGAACCGCCCGGGTTGACGATCGTCACCGCGCCCAACAAGTCGTCGATGGTGTGGTCGACAACCTCCAGCCGCTGATGCGCCAGGCCGTTGCGAGTGTCCGGCCGGTCGGATTGGCTTACGGCGCGCAGCATGTCCTCGCGCAGCGGCGCGGTGTACTGGGTGCCGGTCAATCCGGTGCGGCCGTCCACAGTCAGCGCCGAAGTCAGTCGCCACAGCCGGCCGGCGTTGGCCGTGATGGTGCTGATGACGTCTTCGTCGAAACGCCCGTGCGCGATCGTCTGGGTGTCCGGTGGCGGCGGTCCTTGTGTGGTCGCCGCGGTGTCGGTGATCACCGCCGGGAGCGGCCGCGGCACTGCCAAGCCGGAGTGAATGGTGGTCGCCAGGGTGCTCAAGACGGCCTGGGCGTCGTCGGCTGCCAGGCTCCATGCCGCCGGTGGCATCAGGATCTGAAGGCGTGCCTCGACGTCGGGCGTCAACGCTCGCCACAACATGGATCCCAATGCGTCCTGACGACGAGCGGCGTCGGAGTCATGGCGCAGCCGCACCGCCAGCGCGGCGTCGAGGTAGGTTGGCGCGACCGGGTCGGTGCCCGCAGCCGCCAACGCGGCGCCGACGGCAGGATCGAACGGCGCCGTCGTGACGTCCGGTAACACCCGCCGTGGGGTGACGTCAGCGGTCGCGGTGGCGCTGCCGCCGGATTCGTGTCCGGAGAAACCGGCGGCCGCTATCGCCACCGTGGGTCCGTTGGCGTTGAGCAGACCGGCTGCCTGGCTGGTCAGCGGACCGTCGCCCATCAGGGTGGCACCGCGGGTGGAGGTGACACCCAGAATTTGATCGACGATGTCGCCGGCGCTGTCGACCGCGACCGCACTCAGCCCCGAATCGTGGGCGCGTTGCAGCGCGTCGAGGTCGGCCTCGGCATACACCGTCGGGGCCACACAGAGTTGATGCGCGAGTGCTCTCAGTCGCGTCAGCCAGGCCGCAGCCGCGAGCTGCCCGGTTCCCGGATGGGTAGGCGTGCCCGGCTGTTGGGCATTGCTGTCGGGGGAGTCGGATACCACGTAGCCGGCGGTCATGGCATTGACGGTGACCAGCAGGTCCGGGTCCACCGCCAGGCACAGCGAGCGGCCGACGGCGCCGTCGGGGTCGACGTCACGGCTGGTTGCGAACTCGGCCGCCGACAGCAACACATCAAGCCGCCCGCCGGCGGCCAGCGATGTTGCCAGCTCGTCGTCGCTCAGCCGGACGGGAATAGTGCCGCCGGGTACGCCGGGCGACAACCTTGGCCGATCGGCCAGCGGCCACAGCATCGTTACCTGCACCGGCTTGGATGTGTTGGGCGCCACCACAGAGCTCATACCGTCGGCGGACTTATCGGCGGTATCGGGTGGCACACCGACCACCGGCAGCAGGAAGCGGGCGTTGTCCAGCCGGGCGGGTTCGCCGTAGTCAGGCGTTCCGTTGACGTTGACCAGTAGCGGGTAGACGCCGGGCTGTTTGATATCCAGCGAGGGGCCGGTCGCCGATCGTGCCGGGACGGACAAGGTGAACCCGGCGCTTTGACCCCGCTGCATCTCGGTCGCGACGGTGAGGAAATCGGCAGCCGGCTGGTATTGGTCGGTCGTGCCGTCGAGAGTCGTCCGCAGCCCCGATGAGGAGGTGATGGCCGTGGCGTGCTCGAGCCGAACCATCACATCACGAACCGGACGATCACCGACATTGGTCACCATTCCGGCCACCGTCACCATTGGATCGCTGGTTGTGGTGACCATGTTGGGACTCACCCGGTCGACCCGGACCTGCAGAAACGGTGTCGCGCCCGGCTCGCCGGCGTCAGCGCGGGGAACCGCCGTGGGTACGGCGAGAAGAACCCCCAGGCCGGCCATGACGCCGGCCACCACGGCGAGGCGCCGGATGGCGGCCCGCCGGAGCCGGTCCGTCACGGCGACGGACCGCGACCGTTCTGCCGGCCCGGCGCAGGTTCGTCGACACGGCGGTTGTTGGCGCGGGAATGTGTTTGCGGCCGCCGCCGGGGCGAGCTGGGCGGTAGCGGCGGCAGTGCCGCGGGCCCGTCGGTCTGCAACTTGTCGATCAGCTCGTCGGCGACTTCGGCCAGCCGGCGTTCGTCGGCATACGCCAGCCGCGACGGCAGCTCCCGAATAGGCACCCACGCCACTTCGGCGACCTCGACGTCGTCGTCGGATAGGTCTCCGCCGGAGAATCGCATCAGGTAATGGTGCACGGTCTTGTGTACTCGGCGCCCGTCGGTGACGAACCAGTAGTCGATGCTGCCGAGCGCCGCCAAGACGCTGCCCTGGATCCCGGTCTCCTCCGCTACCTCCCGGATAGCGGTTTGCTCGGCAGTCTCACCGAGTTCGATGTGGCCTTTGGGCAGTGACCACAGCATCCGGCCGCGGCGGTCGACCCGCCCGATCAGCGCGGCAACCTGGCCTTCTCGCGGCCCGTCGATGCCGTCGATGACCAGGCCGCCGGCGGAGGTCTCGTGTACGGTGCGGAGCCGCTCGGGCCCGCGCCGCGTCGAGCCTTGCCGCCGCGGCTCGGCTGCGGGGGCTTCCGAGGCGGGTTGCTTGTCAACGCGCTTGTCGGCAGGACCGGCCGCCCGGCTACCACGGCGCCTGCCCCGGCGCCGACGAGGGGTGGCTTGTTCGCCGTCCGACACCCAAGCGATAGTAGCTGGCACGGCTGGGCGTTCTCGGCTCACTCGCCGAGAGTCGCGGGCCGGGCGCACCCGACTAGGCTCAACGAACGTGCCCGGAACCGCCGAAGACGCCGCTCTGTTGACAGCGGCCGCGGTCGCGCTGAATAGGCACTCCGATCTGCTGCGTGAAGTCGGTGCGGCGTTCGCTGCGGGTGGCCACCAGCTGTATCTGGTAGGCGGGTCGGTGCGGGACGCCCTGCTGGGTCGGCTGAGCCCGGATCTGGATTTCGCTACGGACGCCCGACCCGAAGAGGTGCAGCAGATCCTGCGGTCGTGGGCCGAGGCGCTATGGGACACCGGGATCCAATTCGGCACCGTCGGCGTCAGCAAGCGCGGTCGGCGCCTGGAGATCACCACCTTCCGCGCCGACCGCTACGACCAGGTGTCGCGCAATCCGCAGGTTCAATTCGGCGACAGCATCGAGGGCGATCTGCTGCGGCGAGACTTCACTGTGAATGCGATGGCGGTAAGCGTCACACCGGGGGGCGCGGGTGATTTCGTCGATCCCGTCAACGGGTTAGCTGCGCTACGCAGCCGTGTGCTGGACACGCCGTCTGCGCCGTCGGTGTCTTTCGGCGACGACCCGCTGCGAATGCTGCGCGCTGCCCGGTTCGTCTCCCAGCTCGGATTCAGCGTGGCGCCGCGGGTGCGCGCTGCGATCGACGACATGGCGCCGCAATTGGCGCGGATCACCGCCGAACGGGTCGCCGCCGAACTGGACAAGCTCCTGCTCGGTGCCGCACCGGGCGCCGGTATCGACCTGCTGGTGCAGTCCGGCTTAGGTGCGGTGGTGCTGCCCGAGGTTGGCGGCATGCGGATGGCCATCGATGAACATCATCAGCACAAGGATGTCTACCAGCACTCGCTGACCGTGTTGCGGCAGGCAATCGAGCTGGAAGACCCGCCGCCGGATGGCGGACCTGACCTGGTGCTGCGCTGGGCGGCGCTACTGCACGACATCGGCAAGCCCGCGACCCGGCGGCAAGAGCCTAACGGCGGGGTGAGCTTTCACCATCACGAAGTGGTCGGCGCCAAAATGGCCCGCAAGCGGTTGCGGGCACTGAGATATTCCAAGCAGTTGGTCGACGACATCTCACAGCTGGTGTACCTGCACCTGCGGTTTCACGGTTACGGCGACCGCAAATGGACCGATTCGGCGGTGCGCCGTTATGTTGCCGACGCCGGACCGCTGCTGCCGCGGCTGCACAAGCTGGTGCGTGCCGACTGCACCACCCGCAACGCGCGCCGCGCCGCACGGCTGCGGGCAAGTTATGACGACCTCGAGCACCGGATCGACGAACTGGCCGCGCAGGAGGACTTGGAGCGGGTGCGTCCGGACCTCGACGGCAACGAGATCATGCAGATCCTCGCCATCCCGCCGGGCCCAGTGGTCGGCGAGGCGTGGCGTTACCTCAAAGAACTGCGTTTGGACCGCGGCCCGCTGAGTCGCGAGGAGGCGACCGCCGAACTGGTGTCCTGGTGGGGCAGCCGCGGGAACCGATAGTTTCGCTGCGGCGTCGAACAGCTCATGGAGTACTGCTTGGGCACCGGTGACGGTGCCGCGGCGATCTGGGACGGAGAGCCCGACTTAGACGTCGATGGGGACGGCCGGCTGGACGCGATCGCACTGGATTTCGACGGCGACGGGATGCGCGACGATGCGCTGGCCGATCTGGACGGCGACGGGCTGGCTGACCACGCGGTGCTGGATCTCGACAACGACGGCACGCTGGAGACCTACTTCACCGACGACGGATCCGGAACCTGGACGATGGCGATGGATCGAGGTGGGCTGCGCTGGTTCGGGCTCGATGGCGTCGAGCATACCGGCGGACCGCTGGTCGACTTCGACGGCGATGGTCAGGTCAACGATCGGCTGGTCGACTTCAACGGTGACGGGCTGGCTGATCACGCGATCTGCGCCGACGAGGCCGGCGCGACCGGATACGTGGACACCGACGGCGACGGACGTTGGAACGTCAAGCTGACCGACAGTGACGGCGACGGAACCGCGGACGCGGCGGCAACCTTGTGACGTGTTGCTCGGCCAGCGCACCGAGATCTACGCCAGCGTCGGAACTTTCGCGAAATTAGGCACTGGCGTCGACCTCGCGGGGTTTAACCCCGCCCCGCGCTTGAGTTGTTGGGCCCCGTCTCTCTTCGCGCGTTGCACGCGCTCATCGCCCGGGGCCCGGCGGGCCGGCGAACGCCTGGGCGATTCGCAGCCAGGTTTGCGCCTCGTCACCGTGCGCCGTGAGGTCGAGCGCGCTGAGCGGCCGACGCTGAGTGACCAGAAAACAGAAGTCCTCGGCGCAGCCGGTCACCCGTTGCGCCGCATCGGGCGGTCCCCACGACCACGGGATGCCATCGGGTGCGCTCAGCTCGACACGAAACGGCTCAGCTGGCGGAGTCAGACCGTTGACGAGGAAGGAATAATCGCGGGTGCGTACGCCTAAGTGTGCGATCGAGCGCAATCGCGCGGTGGGACGGCGGGCGACGCCGACGGCGTCGGCGACGTCGAGCCCATGTGCCCAGGTCTCCATCAATCGGGCGGTCGCCATCGACGCCGCACTCATCGGTGGGCCGAACCAGGGTATTTTGCGGTCGGCGGGAACGGCGAGCAGCGCCTCGTGCAGCTGGCTGCGGTTGAGCCGCCAGCCGGCGAGCAGGTCAGCCGGGGCTGCGGTCGCCGATTCTTCGGCAGCCGCGTCGACAAAGCCGTTCGGGTTGTCGGCCGCGGCCGCCAGCAGGTCGGCGAAAGCTGCCGCGTCGCTCACCGCGGTCAGCGCAACCCGGTCGGTCCACCACAGATGCGCGATTTGGTGCGCGACGGTCCAGCCGGCCGCGGGCGTCGGCTCGGCCCACCGATCGGCCGGTAGCGCGGCGACCAGGGCATCGAGCTCGTCGCTTTCTGCCCGCAAATCAGCCACGATCAGCGTAGGAGCAACCACAGACTCACCTTATTGATCCCGCGTCGGGTCGCTGCGGCGGCCGACAACGACATGGACCACCAATCCGCATAAATAAACCACCGTCCCGGTCAGCGCCAACACCGGCGAGCGTCCGTCGCGGGCAATGACACTTGCCGCCAACGTGATTGCCGCGGTGAACGATATCCAGTAGAGCGCGTCCTGCACCGCGAAGACATGGCCGCGCAGCGCGTCGTCGACGTCGATCTGCATTGCAGTGTCCGCGCACAGCTTGACCGTCTGGCCGACGATGCCGAGGAAAAACCCGCACCCGATCATGGCCGGCAGGTATAGCTCGACTCCCGCGATCTGGACGACGGCTGCGATCGCCAGCGCACCGTTGGCGGTGGCGTAGCGGCCCCAGCGCCGAACCGCGGGGGGCGTCAACGCGTTGGCCGTCAACGAGCCGGTTCCGGTCGCCACGACGAACACCACTGCGGTCGCCAGGCCACCGGTCACGACGGTTGGCTGCCGAACCAGCACCAGCACCAGCAGCGTGTTGATGGCAAACACCGTTCGATGAGCCACCAACCCGGCGAGGGTGGCGGCCACGGTCGGGCGGTCGAGCACCGTCCGCACACCGTGTAGGCCACCGGTGCTCACCGCGTAGGCGACCGATCCGTGAAGCGACAGTTTCGTCGCGTCGGGGCCCAGCACGCCAGCCGTGAAGCGCAACGACCACAGCAAGGCGATCGACACGGGAAGAGCGGCGATGAAGATGATCAATGCGGCGCCCGTGTCGCCGGGCCCGACCAGCCAGCGCGGTATCAGCATGACCGCGGTGCCCACAAACGCCGCGATCGCCCCGACCGCAGTGGCCAGTGCATTCATCGCGACCACCTGCTCGCGCGGCACCACGTGCGGCAGTGCCGCCGACATCCCGGACATGACGAAGCGGGAGAACCCATTGGCGATCAAGGCTGCGCACAACACCGCGACGTCGTTGGCGCCGATCATCAGCAGCACGCCGACCGCCGCCACCGACAACAACCGGCCGGCATTGGCACGCACCAGCACCAACCGCCGATCGATGCGGTCCATCAGCGCCCCGGCGAACGGCCCGAGCAGCGAGTAGGGCAGGAACAGAACCGCGAACGCGCCGGCGATCGCCATCGGCGCCGTTTCCCGATCCGGGTTGAACAGCAACGCGCCGGCAAGCGCGGACTGAAACAACCCGTCCGCGAATTGGCTGGCTACCCGCAACTCCAGCAAGCGCCGGAAGTCGGGCAGTTGACGCACCGACCGCCAGACGGCAACCGGCGCCTGCGCGCGAATCACCCGACCCACCCTCATAATTGGCCGCAGCAACCGGAACGGCCCGGACAGAGCCATACACCGGACAAATCTCGACCCGGGCCGCGCTTGTGCGGCGTCGAGAGCATGCCCGGTGCCATGATGGTGTGGTGGCCCAGCCCGAAGACCCCGAGGACTATGTCGCACCCACCGCTCATCGGGTGCGAGCGGGCACCTTGCTGTTGGCGAACACCGATCTGCTCGAGCCGACGTTTCGCCGCAGCGTCATCTACATCGTCGAGCACAATGACGGCGGCACACTGGGGGTGGTGCTCAACCGGCCCAGCGAGACCGCGGTCTACAACGTGCTGCCGCAGTGGGCGAAACTGGCGGCCAAGCCGAAAACGATGTTCATCGGCGGACCGGTGAAGCGGGACGCGGCGCTGTGCCTGGGCGCCTTGCGGGTGGGCGCCGATCCCAGCGGCGTGCCGGGTTTGCGTCATGTCGCGGGGCGCGTCGCAATGGTCGACCTGGACGCCGACCCCGACGGCGTCGCGCCGCTGCTCGAAGGAGTGCGTATCTACGCGGGTTACTCGGGCTGGACGATCGGCCAACTCGACGGTGAGATCGAGCGCAACGACTGGATTGTGTTGTCTGGGTTGCCGTCCGACGTCTTGGTCAAGCCGAGAGTCGACCTGTGGGGCCGGGTGCTGCGGCGCCAGCCGCTGCCCTTGTCGCTGCTGGCCACTCACCCGGTCGACGTCAGCAGGAACTAGCGGAATTCGTCGTTGGTTCGTCAGCGGCAGGCCCGAATGCACGCCCCACAGTCACCGATGCAGTCGATCGCTACCGGTTTGCGGGCCAACGCATAGCGCGCGCTTTGCCACGAGCCGGCCGCCACGGTCCCGACCGCACCGCTGACGCAGACGACGACGAGCACGACCGCAGCGCTGGGAGCCGCCAACGCTACGGCGCCACCGCTGGCCAACATCACGCCGGCCGCCAACTGTGTCGGTGCCTGCGCCCGCCGCAGAAGTTTCATCGGATCGGCGGTCGCCGGTCGCGTCGCGGACCACAGCCCCGAGGCCACGGTAGCCACGGCCCCGCACAGGCACAGTAGACCCGCGATGAGCATGGCCTCACAATACGAGGCGCCTCGTCGCGGGCCGTGCCCGCACCGGGAATGTCTAGCGCGTCGGAACGGCAGGACCGGCCAACGGAACCGGAGCCGGTTGCTGCGGTGACGGTGCAGGCGCCGGTGCTGGGCCCGGCACGGCCACCCGGAAGCCGTTGACGATCGCGTCGGTGGCCGGCGCCTCGGCGACGGCCTGGTTGGCGGCAGTGGTCACCGACAGCGACAACAGGTATCGGTCCGGCCCAGAAGTGGCGATGAGGTGGCGCCGAGAAGTGTTCAGCAGCATCTCGTTCTGGCGATAGGTGCCTTCGATGATCGACGAGCGGAAGCCGCCGAAGTCAGCCAGCGAGGCACCCGTGGTTCGCCAACCAGTCAGCTGCTGGCTGTCGACGAAGCCGTGCGTGATGGCCTCCTGCGGATCGAAGTCGCCGATCAGCTTGTAGACCACCAACTGTGCGTTGGAGGTGTACAAGCTGTTACCGGAGCGGTTGGCAATGACGACGAACGGGTCGACCACATTGGGGTCGGGCACGCGCGTCCAGCGCGGCGGCATCGGAAGGGTGATGTCAAGCGCCTGGAAACCCTCGGGTTTCTGCGGCTCCAACTGGACACCTTTGCTTTGCAAGTAGTCCCGAATTGTGCCTGACGACGCCGGGATCATCGTGGGTTGCGGTGGCGCGGCCACTGGTGCTCCGGCCGGCACCGGGGATGCGACCAGACCGGGTGCCGGCCGAGGCGCGACCATTCCCGTTCCCGCGGGCAACGGTAACAGCAGCCCGGGAGCAGGCGCAGTCCCGATTGTGCTGTTCGCAACGGCACCGGGTGCGGCGGTGATGGGTTGGGTGACCGTCGGCGGTGCTGGGTTGGGTACCGGCGGAAACACCGGTTCTGCCGATGCTGTCGCGTGGGCGAAGCTCATAGCGGCAGCAACGCCGACGGTCACACCCCCCACCAAAACCCGCCAATTGCGGGCCGTCTGCATCATGGACGTCGGTTCCCTCCGGATCATTTGCTCAAGAACAGGAGTTGTCAGGGGCTGACTGTAACCACCGCCGATCGGCTGCTACCAGAGCTGGAATCGACCTGGAACCGACCTCTGATCGGGCTGCAATGCAACCGAGACCAACCCGTGGCCGACCGGCCCCGCGCCAGCGTCCTTATACCCTGTTGACGTGACCGAATCGCCTCCCGTCCGGCCCGGCGCCAACGCGGCGACCGCCGACGCGGACCGCGACGCGCCCGCTCATCGATACACCGCCGAATTGGCGGATCGCATCGAGCGCCGGTGGCAGACCAATTGGGCCGAACGCGGGACGTTCAACGTGGCCAATCCGGTCGGGTCGCTGGCCCCGGCGGACGGTACGCCGCTACCCGAGGACAAGTTGTTCGTCCAAGACATGTTCCCGTATCCGTCGGGTGAGGGATTACACGTCGGACACCCGCTGGGCTTCATTGCCACCGACGTCTACGCGCGTTACTTCCGGATGGTGGGACGAAACGTGCTTCACGCGTTCGGGTTCGACGCATTTGGCCTCCCGGCCGAGCAGTACGCGGTGCAAACCGGCACCCACCCGCGCATCCGGACCGATGCCAACATCGTCAATTTCCGCCGTCAGGTGGGACGGCTGGGCTTCGGTCATGACACCCGGCGCACATTCTCGACGACGGACGTCGAGTTCTACACTTGGACGCAGTGGATCTTCCTGCAGATCTACAACGCGTGGTTCGACACCGTCGCCAATAAGGCCCGGCCGATCGGCGACCTTGTCGCTGAATTCGAGACGGGCGCACGCCAATTGGCTGGCGGCCGGGAGTGGGCCGGGCTGTCGGTGGGTGAGCGCGCCGATGTGATCGACGGCCACCGGCTGGTTTACCGGTCGGACTCGATGGTGAACTGGTGTCCAGGATTGGGTACCGTGTTGGCCAACGAGGAGGTCACCGCCAACGGCCGAAGCGAGCGCGGAAATTTCCCAGTGTTCCGTAAACGGCTGCGGCAGTGGATGATGCGAATCACCGCTTACTCCGACCGGTTGCTCGAGGACCTGGATCGACTGGACTGGCCCGACAAGGTCAAGACCATGCAGCGCAACTGGATCGGTCGCTCTACCGGCGCTGCCGTGCTTTTCGCCGCCACCGAAGCCGCCGGCGAGGCCATCGACGTGGAAGTTTTCACTACCCGGCAGGACACACTTTTCGGCGCCACTTATCTGGTGCTGGCACCCGAACACGCTTACGTCGACCGCCTGGTTGCCCCCGCCTGGCCGCGCGATGTGGATCCGCGTTGGACGCTGGGGTGCGCTTCGCCGGCCGAGGCGGTGGCAGCATACCGTCGCTCGATCGCCGCCAAGTCGGATTTGGAGCGACAGGAAAGCCACACGAAGACAGGGGTTTTCCTCGGCTGTTACGCGACCAATCCGGCCAGCAACGCAGCAGTACCGGTCTTCATAGCCGACTACGTGCTGGCCGGTTACGGCACCGGTGCGATCATGGCGGTGCCGGCTCATGACCAGCGGGACTGGGAATTCGCTCGCGAGTTCGGTTTACCGATAGTCGAAGTCATCTCCGGCGGCGACGTTTCGCAAGCCGCCTATGGCGGGGACGGTGTCCTGGTGAACTCCGGCGATCTCGACGGATTGTCCGTGGCCGCGGCTAAAGCGGCTGTCACCCGCCGACTGGAACGCCACGGTCGCGGGCGGGCACGCACCGAATATAAGTTGCGCGACTGGCTTTTCGCACGGCAAAGGTATTGGGGGGAACCGTTTCCCATCGTCTACGACAGCGAAGGTCGCCCGCATGCCCTGACGGGAGCCTTACTGCCGGTCGAACTTCCCGATGTGCAGGACTATTCGCCGGTGCTGTTCGACCCCGACGACGCCGACAGCGAGCCGTCCCCGCCGTTGGCCAAGGCGACCGAGTGGGTGCATGTGGAGCTGGACCTCGGCGACGGGTTGAAGCCCTACACCCGCGACACCAACGTGATGCCGCAATGGGCGGGCAGTTCCTGGTACGAGCTGCGTTATGCCGACCCGCACAACGCTGAGCGGTTCTGCGCCAAAGAGAACGAGGCCTACTGGATGGGGCCGCGACCGGCCGAGCACGGGCCGGACGACCCCGGCGGGGTCGACCTCTACGTCGGCGGCGTCGAACACGCTGTGCTGCATCTGCTGTACGCCCGGTTCTGGCACAAGGTGCTTTTTGACTTGGGTCATGTCAGTTCCCGCGAACCGTACCGGCGGTTGATCAACCAGGGCTACATCCAGGCGTTCGCCTACACCGACGTCCGCGGGTCTTATGTGACGGCCGCTGCGGTGATCGAGCGCGACGGCAAATTCTTCTACCCTCAACCCGACGGCGAGATCGAAGTCTTCCAGGAATTCGGCAAAATTGGTAAGAGCCTGAAGAATTCGGTATCTCCCGACGAAATCTGCGACGACTACGGCGCGGACACGCTGCGTGTCTACGAGATGTCGATGGGTCCGCTGGAAGCGTCGCGGCCCTGGGCCACCAAGGACGTGGTGGGTGCGCACCGGTTCTTGCAACGGGTCTGGCGGCTGGTGGTCGACGAACAGACCGGCGACATCCGGGTTGACGATGATGCCGGATTAGGCGACGACACACTGCGGATACTGCATCGCACCATCGCCGGGGTGGCCGAAGACTTTGCGGCGCTGCGCAACAACACTGCGGTGGCCAAGCTGATCGAGTACACCAACCATCTCACCAAGCAGAACCTCGAGTCGATGCCGCGTGCGGCGGTCGAGCCGCTGGTGCTGATGCTGGCGCCGCTGGCGCCACATGTGGCAGAGGAACTGTGGCACCGGCTGGGCCATGCCACGTCACTGGCGCATGGGCCGTTCCCGCTTGCCGACCCCGCCTACCTTGTCGAAGACAGCATCGAATACCCGGTTCAGGTGAACGGCAAGGTTCGGGGCAAGGTGGTCGTCGCCCCTGACGCCAGCGCCGACACCGTGGAAGCAGCCGCGCTGGCCGATGAGAAGGTGCGGGCTTTCCTGGCCGGCGCGACGCCGAAGAAGGTGATCCTGGTCCCCGGCCGGCTGGTCAACCTCGTCGTCTAGTGCGGCCGAAGCACAATCTCGTGCACATCACCGTCGGGCGGGGTGTTCACCGCACTGGCCACCACCGCGGCGACCGTTTCCGGCCGCAAGAAGCGGGCCGCGTCGTAGTCACCGCCCTCGAACGCCACCAGTTCACGCTGCATCTCGGTATCGACGCGGCCCGGATAGACCGTGGTCACCCGCAGCGCTGGCTCATCCTGGCGCAGCGAGTCGGCGAATGCGCGCAGGGCGAACTTACTGGCGGAGTAGGACGCCATGCCGGGCAACACTGTGCGTCCGGCGCCGGAATTGACGAAGACCACGTGACCCTGGGCCCGCCGCAGCACCGGCAGCAGCGCAATTGTAAGCGCTACGGGGCCAAAGACATTGACGTCGAACGTGGCCCGCCAGTCGTCGGCGCTGGAGTCGGCGACATGGGCGGGGTGCGAGACGCCGGCATTGTGCACCAACACGTCCAGCTCGTCCAAGTCGTCGGCCTCGGTCCGGATTGCGCCGGTGTCGGTCAGATCCAGCGGGCAGACTGTGGCTTTGAGCCGCTGCGCGACGGCATCCAGGTGTGACGAGGGCCGTCCGGCCAGCAGCAGACTATGCGTGGGAGCCAGGGCGGTGGCGATTGCCGAACCGATACCGCCGCCAGCGCCGGTGATGAGTGCGATCGGCATACCTGTCAGCTTAGGCAGCGTCGGTAAGGTGCCTTCGCTCGCGTATCACGCAGCGTCGAACTACCTTGATAAAAGCAGCTTTACGCGTGTTCGGACGCTGCCGAGGGGTCGTCGGAGTTACCGGCCGGCTCGCTGGTGGCCAAGCGCTCCAGCGGCGCCAGCGCCTTGGTCAAGGTGTCCAGCTCTGACTCGGTGAGTTGGCTGAGCATTGTGGCCAGGGCGGCGTGCCGGTTGTCCAATGACTCGCGATGAACCGCCAGGCCGCGCGGCGTGATGTCGACCAGCACGGCTCGCAGGTCGGAAGGATCGCGTGACCGTTTGACCAAGCCGATTTTCTCCAGCCGGCGTATCGCGACCGTTGTGGTGGGGGTACGCACCCGTTCGTGCGCGGCCAGGTCGGTCATCCGGATCGGACCCCGGTCGAGCAGCGTCACCAAGATGGACAGCTGTGCCAGCGTCAATTCACCGGCTACCGGACCCCCGCTCGGGTCCCCGCGGCGCAGAATCGCGAACAGCTTGGCCAGCGCACGGTGCAGACCTTCCGCCAGTTCCGTCAGCTCCGGAGCAATGGCCCTGCTCTCCGCCATAATTCGCCAGTCTAACCTAATGCGTCGTGGCAGACGGGAGAATGGATCGTTCGGCGTCACAGCACTTGGGACAGGAACCGCTGCAGCCGATCGGTTTCCGCTGCGTCGAAGATCTTCTCCGGTGGACCCGATTCGACCACTTTGCCGTGGTCGAGGAAGACGACGGCATCGGACGCCGATCGGGCGAAGCCCATCTCATGAGTGACAACCACCATCGTCATCCCGCCGGCGCCCAGATCGGTGATCAGCGCCAAGATGTCCTTGACCATTTCCGGGTCCAGCGCCGAGGTGGCCTCATCGAAGAACATCACCTGTGGCGCCATCGCCAACGCGCGGGCGATGGCGACCCGTTGCTGTTGTCCGCCAGACAACGTGCCGGGCCGCGCATCGGCCTTATGTTTGAGACCGACGCGGTCCAACTGAGTCAACGCCAGTTCCCGTGCCGCATCGATCGACAACCGTCTCAGCTTGTGCGGAGCCAGCATGACGTTGTCCAGCACGGAGCGGTGCGGAAACAGGTTGAAGTGCTGGAACACCATGCCGATGCGCTGGCGCAATCGGTCGGGATCGTCATTCAGCACCGATCGGCCGTCGAGCAGGATGTCGCCCCGGTCGGGTTCATACAACCGGTTGAGTGCCCGCAGCAGTGTCGACTTGCCCGACCCCGACGGCCCGATCACTGCCACCGTGTCACCGGCCGGCACGTCGAGGTCGACCCCCCGCAGCACCGCGGAGTGCCCGAACGACAACTGAATACCTCTGGCTTGCAACGACACTGGCTTGCGCTGCGCCGCGGCGCCCGTCATGTCATCTCCTGTCCGGAGGTGGCGGTGATCAGGTCGAAGGCATCCTCGGGTTCCGCCGCGGCGCGACCGCGGCGAAGCCGCGCGTCGATGATGTTCACCAGGTGGGTCAGCGGGATGGTCAACATCAGATAGAACAAGCCCGCCGCCACCAACGGCGACAAGCTACCCGTCTGCGCATTGAGGTCGCGGCCGACCTGGAACAGCTCTCGCTGTCCGGCGATCAAGCCGAGGAAGTACACCAGGGCGGACCCTTTGAGCAGCGCGATGAACTGATTGACCAGGGCAGGCAGCACTCGGCGAATACCTTGTGGCACCACCACCAGCCGCATCGACGACGGGTAGCTGAAACCGAGTGCACGGGCGGCTTCCAGCTGACCGGGCTCCACACTTTGAATACCGGCGCGAAAGATCTCACCGATATACGCAGCGGCCATCAACCCCAACGCGGCTATTCCGAGCGGGTAGGGATTGTTGTGGGTCAAGCCGCCGACCACCGGCCCCACGCCCAGTCCGATGATCAGAATGATGACGACCTCGGGCAGGCCGCGGAAGATGTCGGTGTAGACCCGTGCCGGCCAGCGCAACCAGCGCGTGCGGGAGATGCCGGCGACCGCCAGCACCATGCCCAACGCCAGACCGATGACGCTGGCACTGATCGTCAGCATCAACGTGTTGGGCAACCCGGTCTTCAGCAGCACCGGAACGGCGTGTCGGTAAAGGTCCCAGTCGAAGAATGAATCCACCAACTGGTCGAGCGTGGATTTGGGCGCGACGGGCTCATCGACCGCGCGGTGATGGCTTGCCGCGATCGCGGCAAACGGCGGCAGGTGCGGTTGCGGGGCGGCCTTGGAGCCGGGCTTCCAGCCGCGCGGCAAGGGACGCGGCACCCAGTCGGTGTAAAGCTGCGACCAGGTGCCATCGGCGATAACGGCGTCCAGCCCGGCGTTCAGCGCCGCCAGCAGTGGCCGGTTGTTCTTAGCGACCGCGAACGCCACATAGTTGCCCAGGCTGAACGTGTGGGACACGATCGCGGCCGGGTCACCGGCATGCACGGCGTTCAATGCCTCCATTGCCGGCGCCACCCAGGCGTCGATCTGGCGGGTTTTGAGGCTGGCGTAGACGGTGTTGAAGTCGGGAAACTTCACCGGCTGCAAGTGCAGGGTTTCGCTGACGTAGGCGTCTTCGACGGTGCCCTGAACAACTCCGATGCGTTGGCCCGCGGCGAGATGGTCGAACGCGGTGATGGGCGAGCCGGCCGGCACGACGAGCGAGAAGTAGCCGAAGTCGTAGCCGTTGGTGAATGCGACGGTGCGCCGGCGCGCGTCGGTGGCGGTGATGGAAGCCGAGCCGACGTCGAAGCGACCGGATGCGACCTGGGCCAGCAGCCCCGCGAAGTCGGTTCCGACGAAATTGACCTGCAAGCCCAGCTTCTTGGCGATCGCACGCAACAGTTCGTTGTCGAATCCGGTGAACCGCCCGGAGGCGTTGATGCAGCTTGTCGGTGGCGCCTGCGACAGCGTGCCGACGGTCATGGTGCCGGGTGTCGTCAGACCCAGTCGGCCGATGTCCACCGCAGTCAGGGACTCGACGTCGGGGGTGGTGTACTTGTCCTCGTTGGGCCGGTTGGCGGTCGCCAATTTCCTCGGCAACGCGATCGCGCCGTCAACTCCGGACGGCGAGCACTGGTCGGCGTCGGCCACCGCCGGGGCCGCGGATCCCAATCCGCATACCAACATGACCACGGCCAGTGTGCTCACGATGCGCCGCAGCCGGCCGATCAGATTCACCACGGTCAGCGATCGGCCGGCGCGAACACTCGGCGCCGAACAAGTTCGGCCAACATGGCTTGCGCCATCAGCTGGGAGCGGCCGAGGCACGCGGCTCGGGCGCCGTCCGGGTCGCCCCGGTGGATGGCCGCGTTCTGGTCTTCGTAGAACGGCAGCACGTCGCGATGAATGTCTTTATACGTCGAGCAAAACGCTCGTGGCAGGAACGTCTGTGCGGCCCGGATCGCCGCGTGCAGGCGCGGCCCGGCGTACTGATCGGCGATCGTGCGGCGATATTTCCATGCGGCGTCCTGAAAGCCCCGCCATTCTTTGGCTTTTTGCATCGACTGCAACAGCGCGTCGAGCTGACTCAGCACCGCCGGCGTCGGATTGGCAGCGGCCCGGGCCGAGGCAATACCGTTGAGCATGCCGTACAGCTCGTGTTGTTCGAAGACGGCGGCTTCATCAAACCGCTCGACGAACGTGCCCCGGTGGTATCGGGTGCACAGCAGGCCGTCGTGTTCGAGCTGCACGACCGCTTCTTGAATCGGGACGCGGCTGACTCCGAGGTCCTCGGCGATCTCGTTGCGGTCGACACGGTCGCCGGTGCGCAGTCTGCCGGTCAATACCAGGTTGACGATGTGAGAGACCACCTGGTCTTTCTCTTTGACCCCGTACTTCTTGGGCATTCGCGGGCGTCTTAACGGGTGTCCCGCCACCGGCACAGCGCCTCGACCTTCGTCAGGTCGTAGTCTGGGCCGGTCGTTCCGACGGTGAGCAGCGAGATCCCGAGCCCGACCAGCTGCTCGGCGTCCGCGGTCAGCGCCTCAGCACCAGCGCCGTTGTCATTGACCGCGGTCGAGCGCGCGATGGTGGCGGGATCGCGGCCGACGGCGGCGCAGTGCCGGGCCAGCACATCGGACTTCGCCGGGTACTCGGCAGCGGTGGCGAAGCTGTGCCAGATGTCGGCGTGTTCGGCGACCAGCCGCAAGGTCTTCCTCTCGCCGCCGCCACCGATCAGGATGGGAATGTCGCGGATAGGCGCCGGATTGAGCTGACCCAGGCGGGATTTGATGCGTGGCAGCGCGGCGGCCAGGTCGTCCAGCCGGCCGCCGGCCGTTCCGAATTCATAGCCGTATTCGTCGTAGTCCCGCTGCTTCCAGCCCGATCCGATACCCAGAATGAGCCGGCCCCCGGAGATGTGGTCGACGGTGCGGGCCATGTCGGCGAGCAGTTCGGGGTTGCGGTAGGAGTTGCAGCTCACCAGCGCGCCGATTTCTATCCGCGATGTTTGCTCGGCCCAGGCACCCAGCATGGTCCAGCATTCGAAGTGGGCGCCGTCGGGGTCGCCGTAGAGCGGGAAAAAGTGATCCCAGTTGAAGGCGACGTCGACGCCGAGGTCTTCGCAGCGCCGGACGGCGTCACGGATCTGGCCGTAGTCGGGGGCATGCTGTGGCTGCAGCTGCACGCCGACGCGGATGCGACTTTCCGCGGAACTCACACTGTCACGGTAGCGGGTCAGGCGGTCGCTCAGGTGACCAGCACGTCGCGGACGATCTCGATCAACGCCCGAGGTTGATCGCTTTGCACAGAGTGGCCCGAGTTCTCCACCAGCCGCACCGCGCGAAACTGCGTCGCGCGCCGGCTCAGTTCGTCGGCGTCCGCATCGGTGACGAAGCCGGATGCGCCGCCGCGGACCAGGGTGACGGGTGCGGCCATGGCGGCGACGTCGTCCCATAAGGCGGTGAAGTCGGGAATGGTGCGGATCGCGTCGTAGCGCCACGTCCAGCTGCCATCGTCGAGGCGACGCGAATTGTGAAACACGCCGCGCCGCAGCGACTGCCGGTCGCGGTGCGGTGCGGCGGCGATCGTCTGCTCCAGCATGGCCGCGAAGGTGGGGAACACCCGCTCACCGTGCATCAGCGCCACCGTGCCGCGTTGGTCAGCAGTGAGCTCGGCGTGCCGCTGCAGCGCCGAAGGCGTGACGTCGACCAGGACGAGCTCGCGCACCAGCTCGGGAGCCGTCGCCGCCAGCCGGATCGCGGTCAGTCCGCCCAGCGACATGCCGACCACCAGGTCAGCAGCCGGGGCGAACTGGTGCAGCACCGGCGCCAGTGCCGCGGCGTTGCGCTGCGGTGAATAATCACCGTCGGCGCGCCAGGCCGATCGGCCATGACCGGGCAGGTCAACTGCCAGCGCCGGCTCGCCCAACCCGACGATCACGGTGTCCCAGGTATGCGCGTTCTGCCCGCCGCCGTGCAGGAAGAGGATCCGCGGCGCGCGGTCACCCCAGCGCAGCGCGCTGATGCTGCCGTCGCCGCTATCGGCCTGGACTCGTTGCACGGTCGGCAGCGGCCCCGTCACACCGGCCTGCTCGGCGTTCTCGGGCAGCAAGGCGAACTCCGAGAGCCCGGCCAGCTCGTCGTCAGCGATCTCGGCCACGACACCAGACTTTACGAGCTGCGCCCGAGCGTCACATCAGAGTGACGCCCACCGCCGGACGTCGCGCTGGCGTGACGTCCGGGGCGAAGGGCGAGGCCTCAGTTATCGGCGATGAACGCTTCGAGCTGGGTCCGCGCGACGTCATCGGGCAGTTGCTGCGGTGGGCTCTTCATCAGATATGCCGAGGCCGGGATCACCGGTCCGCCGACGCCGCGGTCCTTCGCGATCTTCGCCGCCCGCACCGCATCGATGATGACGCCGGCCGAGTTCGGGGAGTCCCACACCTCAAGCTTGTATTCCAGGTTCAGCGGAACGTCGCCGAATGCGCGGCCTTCCAGCCGAACGTAGGCCCATTTACGGTCGTCGAGCCAGCCGACATGGTCGGACGGTCCGATGTGCACGTCTTTGGTTTTGAATTCCCGCTGCAGGTTCGACGTGACGGCCTGGGTCTTGGAGATCTTCTTGGACTCCAGCCGCTCGCGTTCGAGCATGTTGAGGAAGTCCATGTTGCCGCCGACGTTCAGTTGCATCGTGCGGTCCAGTTGCACACCGCGGTCCTCGAACAGCTTGGCCATCACCCGATGGGTGATCGTCGCGCCGACCTGGCTTTTGATGTCATCCCCGACGATCGGTACCCCGGCGTCGGTGAACTTCTTCGCCCAGACCGGATCGGAGGCGATGAATACCGGTAGGGCGTTGACGAACGCCACGCCGGCGTCGATAGCGCACTGGGCGTAGAACTTGTCAGCCTCTTCCGAGCCCACCGGCAGATAGGACACCAGTACGTCGACGGCGGCGTCGCGCAGGACCTGAACCACGTCGACCGGCTCGGCATCGGAGAGTTCGATGGTGTCGGCGTAGTACTTCCCGATGCCGTCCAGCGTCGGGCCGCGCTGCACGACCACGTTGGTCGGCGGCACGTCAGCGATCTTGATCGTGTTGTTCTCCGAGGCGGAGATCGCGTCGGACAGGTCAAACCCGACCTTCTTGGCGTCCACGTCGAACGCGGCGACGAATTTGACGTCGCGCACGTGATACGGCCCGAACCGCACGTGCATCAGGCCGGGCACCGACGACGCCTCGTCGGCGTCCTGGTAATACTCGACGCCCTGCACCAGTGAGGACGCGCAGTTGCCGACGCCGACAATGGCGACTCGGATATCAGTCTGAGCGCCCGGCGCCTCTAGCGGCTCGTGCTCACTCATGGGGCGTTCTCCTTAACTTTCTTGCTCGAGGTTGCTTGACTTGCTGTTCAGAGTTGCTCGGCCCGACCCTGCGCCACCCGTTCGGCGGCAATGAGGTCGTTGAGCCATTTCACTTCACGCTCGCTGGATTCCAGCCCGAGCTGATGCAGCTGACGGGTGTAGCGATCGAATGAGTTGCTGGCCCGCGCTACTGCTTCACGCAGACCTTCTCGGCGTTCCTCGACCTGACGCCGGCGGCCTTCCAGGATGCGCATCCGCGCTTCAGCGGGGGTGCGGTTGAAGAAAGCCAGATGAACACCGAAGCCGTCATCGGTGTAGTTATGCGGACCAGTGTCGGCAACCAGCTCCCGGAAACGCTGCCGGCCGGCATCGGTCAGCTCGTATACCCGCCGGGCTCGCCGCACCGGGGTCCCGGCCGGGGCAGCGTTCTCGGCGATCAGCCCCTCGCCCTGCATACGCCGCAAGGCCGGGTAGAGCGAGCCGTACGAGAAGGCGCGGAAGGCACCCAGCAGACCGGTCAGCCGTTTGCGCAATTCGTAGCCGTGCATAGGCGACTCGAGCAAAAGGCCGAGGATGGCCAGTTCTAGCACCGAGTCACCCCCTTTGCTGGATCGTTAGGACGTTTTGACGCCTCGGGCCATCGTATCGTCCCGATATATTCGCTACCACACCAGCGGTTGTTCGCAGTCCGTTCAGCTCACCGACACCCGGCCCGCGATGGGCAAGCCGGCGTCGTTATCCCGAACGAGGTGACCGGGCGAATGTACCGATCGGCGCGCGTCCGGCGGCTGTGGACCAATTCTGGCGCGCAGAGGTCTTCTCGGCGAGGCCGCGGCCGGCGAAAAGCAGACCCGTTCGGTGCGGTCCGCCTTCCTTCCCAATGTCGGGGAAGCCAGTGCGTCCTAGCGCAATTGCGACTGCTCGGCTCGCACCCGGTTGATTTCGACATCGGAATGGCAGGCGCGAAAATCGGAGCGCGGATATTCAGGCCAAGCCTCGACCACCGCGACCCGGACGTACTCTGGTGACCATGCGACTGCAGCGACAGGTGGTGGACTACGCCCTTCGTCGCCGCTCGCTGCTGTCCGAGGTGTACTCGGGACGCACGGGCGTTGCCGAAGTGTGCGACGCCAACCCCTATCTGCTGCGGGCTGCGAAGTTCCACGGGAAACTCAGCCCGGTTATCTGCCCGATCTGCCGTAAGGAGCAGCTCAGCCTGGTGTCGTGGGTGTTCGGCGATCATCTGGGCGCGGTATCCGGCTCAGCGCGGACCGCTGAAGAGCTGGTCTTGCTAGCGTCCCGCTACGAGGAGTTCTCCGTTCACGTGGTGGAGGTATGCCGGATCTGCAGCTGGAATCATCTGGTCAAGTCGTATGTGCTGGGTGCGGCACGCCCACCCAAGGGCTCGCGAACAGCGCGCAACAGCACCCGTACGGCCAGTGAATAACAAAGGCCCGTACGACCCGACCGCCGGTGGCGTTCCGCACGTGTCAGCGGGGGACGACGCGCCCCACCGGTCCCCGGATTCGCCGGGGGCCCGCCGGCAGCGCCCGGTACCGCCCGACGACCGGCTGACGACTGTCCTTCCCACGGTCCGGGATGACTCCCGGCACGAATCGATCAAGGCGGTCAAGGCGGCGCTAGACGGTGATCCCGCGCCGCAGCCGCTCGAACGAGATCCGATCGAGGCGGTGAAGGCGGCGCTGAACGGCACGCCGTCAGCACCCCCGCGGCACGAGCAGCGCCTCCACACCCGGCCGCGGCCCGAGGGCCGGCCGCCCGAGCCGCCGCTGCCGGGGCCACAGCAGCTGATCGGGGGATGGTTCGAGCGGGCCAACTGGCGGTGGATCCGTCGCGCGGTATACATCACCGCGGCGGCGGTGGTGGTGTTGCCGATCCTCACGTTCGCCATGGCCTACCTGATCGTCGACGTCCCGAAAGCCGGTGACATCCGCACCAATCAGGTCTCGACACTGCTGGCCAGCGACGGATCTGAGTTAGCCAAAATCGTCCCGCCCGAAGGCAATCGAGTCGACGTCAACCTCGACCAGGTGCCGGTGCACGTACGCCAGGCGGTGATCGCCGCCGAGGACCGCAACTTCTACTCCAATCCCGGATTCTCTTTCACCGGTTTCGCACGGGCGGTGAAGAACAACCTGTTCGGTGGGGATACGCAGGGCGGGTCGACCATCACCCAGCAATACGTCAAGAACGCGCTGGTTGGTTCGCAGCGCGCCGGGGTGAGCGGGCTCATGCGTAAGGCCAAAGAACTGGTCATCGCCACCAAGATGTCGGGGGAGTGGTCCAAAGACGATGTTCTGCAGGCTTATTTGAACATCATCTATTTCGGTCGCGGTGCGTACGGAATCGCAGCGGCGTCCAAGGCGTACTTCGACAAGCCCGTTGAGCAGCTGACGGTGGCCGACGGAGCGCTGTTGGCGGCGCTGATTCAGCGGCCCTCGACGTTGGACCCCGCGGTCGACCTGCCGGGCGCGATCAAACGCTGGAATTGGGTGCTCGACGGGATGGTCGACACCAAGGCACTGTCGCAGGGCGACCGCGCGGCGCAGGTGTTCCCGGCCACCGTGCCGCCCGAGAAGGCGCGCGAGCAGAACCAAACCACCGGCCCTAACGGCTTGATCGAGCGGCAGGTGACCAGGGAGCTGCTCGACCTGTTCAACATCGACGAACGGACCCTGAACACCCAGGGTTTGCAGATCACGACCACCATCGACCCGCAGGCCCAGCAGGCGACTGAGAAGGCGGTGTCGAAGTATCTGCAAGGCCAAGACGCCGACATGCGGGCCGCGGTGACGTCGATCGACCCGCGATCCGGGGCGGTCAAGGCCTATCACGGCGGCTCGGACGCCAACGGCTTCGACTTCGCGCAAGCCGGTTTGCAGACCGGTTCGTCGTTCAAGGTATTCGCCCTCGTCGCCGCACTCGAGCAGGGCATAGGGCTTGGCACGCAAGTCGACAGCTCACCGCTCACCGTCGACGGCATCAAGATCACCAATGTCGAGGGTGAAAGCTGCGGCACCTGCAATATCGCTGAGGCACTCAAACGTTCGTTGAATACGTCGTATTACCGATTGATGCTCAAGTTGAAACGCGGCGCGGTCGATGTGGCAGACGCCGCGCATCAAGCCGGCATCGCCGACAGCTTTCCCGGGGTTCCGCACACCCTTTCCGAGGACGGCCAGGGCGGACCACCCAACAATGGAATTGTGCTGGGCCAGTATCAAACACGCGTGATCGATATGGCGTCCGCGTACGCGACGCTGGCCGCGTCCGGGATCTACCACGCACCGCATTTCGTGCAGAAAGTCGTCAACGCCGAGGGTCAGGTGCTCTTCGATGCGGGCACGTCGGACAACAGTGGCGACCAGCGCATCGACAAGGCGGTCGCTGACAACGTGACCGCGGCGATGCAGCCGATAGCCGGCTACTCCAATGGGCATAACTTGGCCGGTGGCCGGCCCTCGGCGGCCAAGACGGGCACCACCCAACTCGGTGACACCGATGCCGACAAGGACGCGTGGATGGTGGGGTACACGCCCTCGCTGTCCACGGCGGTATGGGTGGGCACCATCAAGGATGACAAGCCGCTGGTGAACAAGTGGGGTTCTCCGGTATACGGTTCCGGGCTGCCGTCGGACATCTGGAAGGCCACCATGGACGGTGCCCTCAAGGGCACCAGCAACGAATCGTTCCCCAAGCCGACAGAGATCGGCGGATACGCCGGGGTGCCGGCCGCGCCGGCCCCGCCCCCGCGCGTCGAGGCGCCGCCGTCGCAGACCGTCATCCAGCCCAGTATCGAAGTCGGTCCCGGGATCACCATCCCGGTGGGCCCCCCCACCACCGTTCCCGCCGAGCCCGCTCCGGTCGGGCCGTCCCCTGGAGGCCCTGAAGCTCCCGCGCCCCCGCCGTGACGGAGGTGGACAACTCGGCGGCCGCTCTCTCACCGCTGCCGCTGGCGGTCGACTTGCGCTCTGCCGACAACCGCGACTGCCCCAGTCGCACCGACTTTCTCGGCGCAGCCTTGACGAGTGTCATCGGTGGGCCGGTAGGCCGCCACGCAATCATCGGGCGCAGCCTGTTCCTGACACCGCTGCGGGTGATGTTTCTCATCGCCCTGCTGTTCCTGGCGCTCGGGTGGTCGACCAAGGCGGCGTGCCTGCAAAGCACCGGCACCGGATCCGGTGATCAGCGGGTCGCGAACTGGGACAACCAACGTGCCTACTACGAGTTGTGCTATTCCGACACGGTGCCGCTCTACGGCGCGGAGTTGTTGAGCGACGGCAAATTTCCGTACAAGTCCAGTTGGGTCGAGACCGACTCGAGTGGCACACCGCAGACCCGCTACGACGGGCGGCCGGCCATCCGCTACATGGAGTATCCGGTGCTGACCGGCCTCTACCAGTACGTATCCATGGCGTTGGCCAAGACCTACACCGCGCTCAGCAAGGTGACGGCAGTGCCGGTAGTTGCCGAAGTAGTGGTCTTCTTCGACGTCGCCGCGATCGGTCTGGCCTTAGCCTGGTTGGCGACGCTGTGGGCCGCCGCGGGCTTGGCGGGCCGCCGGGTATGGGATGCGGCCCTGGTAGCCGCATCGCCGGTGCTGATTTTCCAGATCTTCACCAACTTCGACGCGTTGGCAACAGGTTTGGCCATCAGCGGACTGCTCGCGTGGGCACGCCGACGGCCGACGCTGGCGGGTCTGCTCATCGGATTGGGCGCAGCGGCGAAATTGTTCCCGGCGTTGTTTCTGGGTCCGTTGCTGGTGCTGGGCTTACGGACCGGCCGGCTGGCCGAGGCAACTCGCACGGCGGCGTTCGCGGTGGGCACCTGGCTGCTGGTGAATTTGCCGGTGATGCTGCTTTTTCCGCGCGGCTGGTCGGAGTTCTTCCGGTTGAATATCCGCCGGGGCGACGACATGGACTCGTTGTACAACGTCGTCAAGTCGTTCACCGGCTGGAGGGGCTTCGACCGCGGGCTGGGATTCTGGGAGCCGCCTGCAATGCTTAATGCGATAGTCGCGGTGCTTTTCCTTTCATGCTGTGCCGCAATCGGATACGTCGCGCTCACTGCTCCAAGACGGCCCCGGCTGCCGCAGCTGGCGTTTCTGGTCGTGGCGGCTTTCCTGCTGACCAACAAGGTATGGAGTCCGCAGTTCTCGCTGTGGTTGGTGCCGCTGGCCGTGTTGGCGCTGCCGCATCGCCGGATTCTCCTGATTTGGATGACGATCGACGCCCTGGTTTGGGTGCCTCGCATGTACTACCTCTACCCCGTTGCCGACCGCGGGTTGCCCGAGCAATGGTTCACCGCTGTGGTGTTGTTGCGTGACATCGCGGTGCTGCTGTTGTGCGCGTTGGTGATTCGTCAGATTTACCGGCCGGAGGAGGATTTGGTCCGCTGGGGCGGTCGGGTCGACGATCCGGCGGGAGGGGTTTTCGATCGTGCCGCAGATGCCCCGCCGGAGTGGTTGCCCGCGTGGCTGCGCCCGGGCGGCCGGTCGACAGTGCGACATCGCGCCGACTGTGAAGTGGGCGACGCAACCGGCCGAGAAAGCGTCGCAGGGTTCACACTCGACGGCCCATTGCCGCAAAGCCCGGATTTCGCGGGCAGGCGCGATATCGGGTAGCCTGGCCCAGTTGCCGACGCAGGCGACCCTCCTGCCGCGGGACACACCGTGGCCGCACACGACCATAGGAGGTGATGAGGTTCCCATGCGTCCCTACGAAATCATGGTCATCCTCGACCCCACCCTCGACGAGCGCACCGTTGCCCCGTCGCTGGAGACCTTCCTCAACGTCATCCGAAAAGACGGCGGCTCTGTGGACAAGGTCGACATCTGGGGTCGACGCCGACTGGCCTACGAGATCGCCAAGCACGCCGAAGGCATCTACGCCGTTATCGACGTCAAGGCAGCGCCGGCCACGGTATCGGAGCTCGACCGTCAGCTGAGTCTGAACGAGTCGGTGCTGCGGACCAAGGTCATGCGCACCGACAAGCACTAAGCGTGCCGATGAACGCCGGCCCCGCGTCAGAGGCGTTGCGTAGGCTCTGCGATGAGCCGCGTCTGGAACGCCGAGCTCACCCGCCGATCCCAGGAGGACCTCGTGGCTGGTGACACCACAATCACCGTCGTCGGAAACCTGACCGCTGATCCCGAGCTGCGGTTCACTCCGTCCGGCGCGGCCGTCGCGAACTTCACCGTCGCATCAACACCACGGATCTACGACCGCCAAAGCGGCGAATGGAAGGATGGCGAGGCGCTGTTCCTGCGCTGCAACATTTGGCGTGAGGCCGCCGAGAATGTGGCCGAGAGCCTCACCCGCGGGTCACGCGTGATCCTCAGCGGCCGGCTCAAGCAGCGGTCCTTCGAAACCAGGGAAGGCGAGAAGCGCACCGTCGTCGAGGTTGAGGTCGACGAGATTGGCCCGTCCCTTCGGTACGCCACCGCCAAGGTCAACAAGGCCAGCCGCAGCGGCGGCGGAGGCGGAGGCTTCGGCGGTGGCGGCGGGTCTCGCAGCGCTCCGGCCCAGACCGGCGGCGGATCGGGTGACGATCCGTGGGGCAGCGCCCCGGCATCGGGTTCGTTCGGCGGCGGAGACGACGAACCACCCTTCTGATACCTCGCGGTCTTACCCCCGCTCACCTGCATCACAGAACGAAAGAGACTGAGCCATGGCGAAATCCAACAAACGGCGCCCGGCGCCCGAGAAGCCGGTCAAGACGCGTAAATGCGTGTTCTGCGCCAAAAAGGGCCAAGCGATCGACTATAAGGACACCGCATTGCTGCGCACTTACATAAGCGAGCGCGGCAAGATCCGGGCGCGTCGGGTCACCGGCAACTGCGTGCAGCACCAGCGCGACATCGCGCTCGCGGTCAAGAATGCCCGCGAGGTCGCGCTGTTGCCGTTCACGTCCTCAGCGCGCTGACTGTAAGAACGGAATCGACACCATGAAGCTGATCCTGACTGCCGACGTTGAGCACCTCGGCGCCCTGGGTGAAACCGTCGAGGTCAAAGACGGGTACGGCCGCAACTTCCTGCTGCCGCGCGGACTGGCCATCGTCGCCTCCCGGGGCGCCCAGAAGCAGGTCGACGAGATCCGCCGTGCCCGGGAATCGAAGATGGTGCGCAACCTCGAGCACGCCAAGGAATTGAAGACCGCCATCGAGGAATTGGGCCCAGTGCCGCTGCCGGTGAAGGCCGCCGCGGATTCCGGCAAGCTGTTCGGTTCGGTGACCGCCGGCGATGTCGTCACCGCGATCAAGAATGCGGGCGGACCAAACCTGGACAAGCGCATAATCCGGATGCCACGGGCGCACATCAAAGCGCTCGGTAGCCACCCCGTCTCGGTGCACCTCCATCCCGAAATCGACGTCGAGGTGGCGCTGGACATCGTGGCGGCCGGCTAGCACAGCTGGTCGAACGTCCCCACGACGCCCCATTCCGCATCGTGCGGCGTGTCGCGGGCCAACACGCTGGCGAACTTCACCCGGCCCCGCCGAACAGTGAACGTAACTGTGCGTTAACACCGCGAATAACCCGCCGAAACGCAACACGCCCGAGGCGGCAACCTGCCGGGACACGCCGAAGAGATTCCCATCCACACGCGATTGCCGCTGCTCTGGGCCCCTTGCCTGCACTGATGCGCAAACCCGTCAGCGCTATCCACAGGTTGTCCACATCCGGCTCAACACACCTGCGCCGGATATGCACACCCCATACACAACTTCATGAACATGCCCCCTTGGTGCGGCTGCCAGCAACGTTTACCGTCAACCCGGTCGCGGCTTACGGGGCGGATTGATCGGTGATGTCGGCGTCGTGACTTACAGTTCGAAGCACTGACCTCGAATATGCGTTCGAGGTGTTGCCGGAGGAGGTGAGCGCTCCATTGGCAGTAGTCGACGATATCGGATACCCCGGCGTGGACGCCGCTGCGTCCAGTGAAGATTTCGGCCGTCAGCCCCCGCAGGACTTGGCGGCCGAGCAGTCGGTGCTCGGCGGGATGCTGCTGAGCAAGGACGCCATTGCCGACGTGTTGGAGCGGCTGCGACCCGGCGATTTCTACCGCCCGGCGCACCAGAACGTCTATGACGCAATTCTGGACCTGTACGGTCGCGGTGAGCCGGCCGACGCGGTGACTGTCGCAGCCGAACTGGATCGCCGTGGTCTGCTCCGCCGGATTGGCGGGGCTCCGTATCTGCACACCCTGATCTCCACGGTGCCGACGGCGGCCAACGCCGGATACTACGCGGGGATCGTCGCCGAGAAGGCGCTGCTGCGCCGGTTGGTGGAGGCCGGCACCCGGGTGGTGCAATACGGCTATGCCGGCGCGGAAGGGTCCGACGTCGCCGAGGTGGTCGACCGCGCGCAGGCCGAGATCTACGAGGTCACCGATCGGCGACTCACCGAGGATTTCATCCCGCTGGAAGATCTGCTGCAGCCCACCATGGACGAGATCGATGCGATCGCCTCCAACGGTGGGCTGGCGCGGGGTGTGCCGACCGGTTTCACCGAACTCGACGACGTCACCAACGGTCTGCACCCGGGCCAGATGATCATCGTGGCGGCTCGACCGGGTGTGGGTAAGGCACTCGCGCTCGACACCCTCCTGCCGACACCGGCCGGCTGGACGACGATGGGTGACGTCGCCGTCGGCGACGAGTTGCTCGGCGCTGACGGTCAGCCCACGCGGGTAATGGCGGCGACCGACGTGCTGCTGGGCCGGCCGTGCTATGAGGTCGAGTTCTCCGACGGTACCGTCATGGTGGCCGACGCCGACCATCAGTGGCCCACGGGGTACGGCGTGCGCACCACCGCCCAATTACGTTGCGGCTTGGACACTATCGCCGCGGCCGGATCGATCGCCCGGTATGCCGGGCGACGGTCGACCGCCACCTTGATGGCGCCGGTGCTGCAACTCGACGCGGTGCGCCGGGTGCGCAGCGTTCCGGTGCGCTGCGTGGAGGTCGACAATCCCGCGCACCTGTATCTGGCTGGGCGGGGCATGGTTCCGACGCACAACTCCACGCTGGGCCTGGACTTCATGCGGTCCTGCTCCATCAAGCACCGGCTGGCCAGCGTCATCTTCTCGTTGGAGATGAGCAAGTCTGAGATCGTGATGCGGTTGCTGTCGGCCGAGGCGAAAATCAAGCTCGCCGACATGCGTTCGGGCCGCATGAGCGACGACGACTGGACTCGGCTGGCGCGGCGGATGAGTGAGATCAGCGAGGCGCCACTGTATATCGACGACTCACCGAATCTGACCATGATGGAGATCCGCGCTAAAGCCCGGCGGCTGCGGCAAAAAGCGGACCTCAAGCTGATCGTGGTCGACTATCTGCAACTGATGACCTCCGGCAAGAGGCACGAGTCGCGCCAAGTCGAAGTATCCGAATTCTCCCGGCATCTCAAGCTACTGGCGAAGGAGCTCGAGGTGCCGGTGATCGCGATCAGCCAGCTCAACCGTGGGCCTGAGCAGCGCACGGACAAGCGGCCGATGTTAGCTGATCTACGCGAATCGGGCTCGCTCGAACAGGACTCAGACGTTGTTATTTTGCTGCACCGGCCGGATGCGTTCGAGCGCGACGATCCGCGCGGCGGCGAGGCCGACTTGATTCTGGCCAAGCACCGCAACGGGCCGACCAAGACGGTGACGGTCGCGCATCAGCTACACCTGTCGCGTTTCGCCAACATGGCTCATTAATCCACTGTCGAGATGCAGCGAGAATTGACAAGACACGCCTGGGTACCTTGACAAAACTTCGGCATGTCGGAAAGCCAAGCTATGCTTCGCTGCAAAACACCAGGTCACTGCCCCCACTTGCCTATTTCGCGCGTAGATCGACACCTACGCGTCCAGTGTTAGACCGCGCTGTATAGCTGTCGTTCGGCTGGGGAGCTTGCTGCTTCGTTAACGCTTTAAACGGCAGTCTGATCGGCTCGTGCCTGGCGGCGTACAGCACTGGACACGTCTGTTGCAAAACGGTATAGAAGTCCACGCTTCTCGTCGTTAGTGTCAGCGCCTCACGGATGTAAATTCCACTGGCCGCAATCCTGGGCCAAGACGTCACTAACGTCGACTTCTAGCCCACCGACCACCGGCCCAGGAGTCGATGCGGTACTCACGATGCGCTGATAAAGAACTGCAGCAGGATCGATTTGGCCGTGCGACCAGGACCGGGTCTGCCAGGCCCACCGGTGGCCGGGCGTGCGCGAATTCCCGATGACGCCATCCGCGCCGGCCCACTGACACACATTGATGCCCCCGTAGACGCCGGTGCGCTGCACGCCAAGCACCGAGTTGATCCCACGAAACCACTGCAGCGCCAACGTGTTCCACGTTTCGCGGTCGATGTCGTCGTCAACGCTGAAGAAGATCGGTGCACTCTGGCCGCCACTTGCGGCGCTATGCAGCTGCCAGGCGGTGCGAGCGTCGGCTACGCCGCCGGCGAATCCGCGGGTGAAGTCCGATGGTGCTGTTCCGCCAGGCTTGCCGTACTGGTAGTTACTGACAATCACGAGCCCAGCGGCGGTTAGCGACTCCGCGTAGGTCCGGGTGATCGGCTTTGCGCCAAAGGTTGAGCCGGGCCGCGACAGCGAGACATAGTTGACGACCCCCGAGTAACCAGCAGCCTTGATCTGCTCCGCTGGAATCTGTCGCATGGCGAAGTCGATCAGTTGGGAAGCGGCGGCCGCCGCCACAGGGCTGCCGGCGCCTGCTGACTGTGCACCCAGGACCGCCAGGGCCGATACAGCGGCGGCGTAGCGGAGTGCGTCGCGCCGGGAAACGGAGGACGATCGCCGGGGGCCGGTAATCGCCGACGAGTCCTGCATCGCGTGATGTTAACAATGAGACTGCTGTTAAATGGAGCGCCCGCGCTGACAATGACAGTTTTTGTTGCCGCACCAAGAGCTGGCGGCGGTCACGGTTTCGCCGCGCATTTCGGCGTGACCGCGATTCGAGACGAGTGTCCGGCAGCGCGGGTGACCACCCTGCGATTGCCGGCGCCTGACCGCCTGGCGCGCGACAAGCGAAATCCGATAGCGGCATGGCTGGACAACCTCGGACTACTTGGGAAGCGTAGTTACGAAAGCTCCTGCAGCCCTCAGTTTTCAGGCTCCGAAACGATCAGGTCAGCTTATTCTGCGGCACCAAAGGCGGCGAACGGGTCGGTGCGCAGGGACGAGAAGGCCGGCCAAGGACGGCTCTACTGAGCTCGACAAGTCGGCGTCTGGTCGACGACATAGCGGCGCTGCTGCTTCGGGTTGGTGCGAAAATCTCGTCACGGTCTCAATTGAGCGAAGGTAGTGCAGCTTACCCGCGCCGCGAGGGCCGATATCGCCTGCGCGCTTCTAACGTTGGCTACCATGGCCGGACCGGACAATCACGTGAACCGCTGGCGTACAGCGCTTCACGTGGCTGTGTCGGCATTGCTGACTGCCATCCTCGCACTCGCAGCCACTCCGGTGGCGAATGCCGCCGCGGCCACGGCGACGTTGTCGGTGACATCGACGTGGCAAACCGGTTTCATCGCCCGCTTCACCGTCACCAACTCGAGTCCGGTGCCGCTCACCGACTGGAGGCTTGACTTCGACTTGCCGATGGGCGAATCCGTCTCGCACACATGGAACAGCACCATCGCGCATGCTGGCACGCACTATGTTCTCACCCCCGCGAACTGGAATCGCATCGTCGCACCCGGGGGCTCAGCCACAGGGGGTTTCCGAGGGGTGCTGACCGGGTCCTACTCGCCACCGTCGAATTGTCTGCTCAACGGGCAGATCAGGTGTACTTAGTAGCACAGCTTCGACCAGTAGCGTCGCTTCGGTGTCGACTCGCGATCACGGCGCTCCTCCCGATGCGCCCGCCATGGCCGCGCCGCTGACGCCGCCGGCAGCCAGCACCCGCCCGTCGGCGGCGGAGCATGCACGCACCATTGTCGCGGCGAACAACGCCGGCACGCTGGCTAGCTTGACCGGTGACGGTGAGCCGTGGGCGTCGTTCGTGGCCTACGGGCTGCTGGGCGCAGCTCCGGTGCTGTGCCTATCGCACCTGGCGGAGCACGGCCGAAACCTATCCGGCGACCCGCGCGCAAGCATGTCGATCGTCGCGGCGAGTACCGACGCCGACCCGTTGGCACGTAGTCGGATCACTTTGGCAGGCAGAGTGTTTGAGCCCTCGGCCGCCGAACGTGACGCGGCGCGGGCGGCCTATCTCAACGCGGTGCCCGCCGCCCGGATCTACGTCGACTTCAGCGACTTCACCCTATGGATGCTTGACATTCAGCGGGTGCGGTGGGTAGGCGGTTACGGCCGGATGGACTCAACCTCCGGAGAGCAATACCTCGCCGCGTCGCCAGATCCGGTCGCTCCCGCCGCGCCGAGGGCGATCGCGCACCTCAACACCGATCACGCCGACGCGCTGGCAGCGATGTCGCGGGTCCTCGGCGGTTACCCCGACGCCGACACCGCGGTGTGTACCGGCGTCGACCGCTATGGCCTGGATTTGCGGGTGCACACCCCGCGAGGTGTGGCCTACACGCGGGTCGGCTTCTTTGCACCGCTCGATTCCGCCGAACAGTTGCGATCGGCCACAGCAGCTTTGGCCCACAAGGTAGGTACCGGCTGAGTCGCGTTGGCGCTCAGCGCGAGCCTCTGACAGAAGATGCCGCGAAATCCGCCGCTTCGTCGGTCATTCCGTTGAATCGGTAGGCACTGTGAGCGGCACGGCTGAAACCACTGCTGGCACACACCGGATCTTCGGGTGCGCACAGGTCAATGGTCTTGTTCGTGTAGAGGTGTCCGATAGTGATGGGCGGGGCGCTGCGATCCACCAGGTTCAGGAACCCGTTCGAGGGTTTGCCGAATAAGGCGACGGTCGCAACATGATTGGCAGTGCTCGGTGGCAGCGGGCCGTCGATTCCCGGCGGTAGCGGATACCCGTCGGGGATGCTGTCGGCGGTGATGTAAGAGACGACCGCGGCGCCCTGTGAGTAGCCACCGAGGACGATGCCGGTGTTCGGGCAGGTGGACGCGACGTCTTCGACTTTGTTGGCGGCGTCGACAATCCCGTCACTGGCCCTTTGGAAATCCAGCGAGGCGGGATAGTCCACGGGATAAACGTCGACCGAAGTGCCGGGTAGCCGGGTGGTGAGTGCATCGGTGAATGCCTGCCCGGTCGCTCCGACACCGGGTGGTTCGTTGGTGCCACGGGCGAAGATCACCTCGACGTCAGGACACGAGCCGTCATCGGCTCTGGCCGCCGCCGAAGTGCTCAGCATCGATGTCACAGCCAAGACAACCGTGGCGGCCAAAGTGGCCATAAGCCTGACCGCCCTGACGCGGATTGCCCCACACCCGCTCAGCGGTATCAAAGTCTCCATATCCGCTCTTAGTTTCCTGTCGCGTATCCAGTGCGGCGATCGCCTTTCGCTGGCAGCTTCGTCGCGGCCTCGCCGGCAAGTCATCGCAACAATACGATTTACGGCGAGCGCCTATTCCCCGGCGTGGTGAAGATCTCAGCAGCGGTGGCGTCGCCCGACCATGGCCCGCAGGATCAGCGGAAGCGGACGTTCAACGTCGCCAAGCCAAAGATCTTCCGGCCCCCGGACTTCGCGCCGACGATGACGACGCCAGTGCGGGTCGCCGGGTCCAGCGACTTGAGCCGGCCACTGAACTCGATGTCGGCGCCTTCGGTGGCCGACACGATCGCGGGCTGGGACAGCCGCACCGCGTAGCGGGTCACTGCTCCGGGGTCGCCTGACCATGTGGAGACGAACCCCGCACCCAACCCCATGGTGAGCATGCCGTGGGCGATCACATCGGGCAGTCCAGCCAGCTTGGCGATGTCCTCATCCCAGTGGATCGGGTTGGCGTCCCCGGCCACGCCGGCATAGTTCACCAAGTCGCCGCGGGACAGGCGGGTGTGGTGCACCGGTAGCTCGTCGCCGACATGCACGTCATCGAAAAGTGGCGTCCCGGGCGTGCGGGTCGCACCTCCCTCGGTGATGCGTGCCTCACCCCCGGCGCGCACCGTCTTCTCATAAGCCTCGTCGGATTCGCCGATCGCCAGGATGTCCACGTCGTGCATCATCGCGTTCTGCACGGCCGTTTTGATCGCCGGATCGACGTCCTCAGCGGTCACGCCGACGACGGTGGTGTGCAGGGTGTGCACCCGCTCGCCGGCGGTGTCGGTGAAGGTGTTGGTCACCGTGATCAGCTCTCTGCCGGCGATCCTGCGCACCGATGACAGTTCGACGTCGATGTGCAGCTCGTCGCCGGCGACGATCGGGCGGTGCTGCTCGAAGACTTCCTCGGTTTGTACGTAGGTGTCGTAACCGACGACCACCGATTCGAACATGTGACGATTGCAGGTCATGCCCGGAACCGAGGTGAACGTCAGCGGCGCCACCAGATCGGCGTAGCCCAGCTCAGCGGCGGCGGCAACATCCCAATGAGCGGGGTGATAATCCTGCACTGCCCGGGCGTACTCGCGCAGCTTCTCGCGGCCAACCAGATAGGTGCCGTCCATCTGGTAGTAGTGGCCGACCCGAGATTCGATCGCCGACGCTTCTGCTGCTGTGGTCATGACCTTCTCGGACCCTTCATCGGCGTGTTCGCTGAGGCGAACTAAAGCACACTAGCGCGCGGGCATCGGTTCAGCACACGCCGATACGCATTGCCGGTTCCCCGTTGCGTACCTCGAGAAGTTCGTCACGTCGATGAGGTACCCTGCATGCCGACTGTCCAGTCTCGGCAGTGAGCCGCCGGCAAACAGGTTTACGCCGCGCGCAGGTGCTCGACCGGGCTGCGGTGAACCACGGCGCGTGCCGGCTGCCATCGAAACATGCCGGCCCCCTGTGCGTAGGACAGGTGGCCGCCCAATGCACCGCCGACGCTGATCGCGGTCAATCCGAGCAAGGTGTAAGCGCGCGCGGCTCGGTGCCGTTGCTTTCGGTAAGCCCGCCAGGAGAGCGAGAACATCACTACACCAACGGCATTGGAAGCAGCGTGCACGAGCCCGACGCGCTGCTGGCGCCGGTCGAGCAGTGTGTAGTCGGCCCAGCCGGCCAGCACGGTGGGCGGCGTTGCCGCCAAGCCGACGGCCAGGAGCCGCCGGGCGGTGGTCACGTCTTTGAACACCACGTCGAAGACCGCCGAGACCATCCACGTGCCGATGGGGATGGTGACCAGCAGTGGGTGGACGGGATGGCCGAGCCATGAGCCACGGAGGGCTCGCCCGAAGCGGCCGCGGCCGATCAGCCGCCCGGCGACCCGGGAGCTCGCTTCGGCCGGCCCATCGAGGGCCTCGAACCGCTCGACGCTGCCCAACAAATGCTTCAAATTCATAGCCGGTAACTACCCTCCTGGCGGGAGGTCGAACCCGGGAGTTAAGGAGGCGAACTGCTGAAAACCGAGTGTCATAGCCTGTTGAATTGCTCCTCGAGATATAACGCGCGAGACGCCGTCCGGTAGCTTTCGACGACACCCTGAAGCCGGGCAGGTGAGCCATCGAAGCAAGCCCAGTCGAAAACTGCCTGACATACGTGATCGGCCAGGCTGCGCAGAATGCCGTCGCGGGGAGGGTTGTCAATGACTTTGATCGCCGCTGTGCAAAGCATTCCTTTGTCGACGTCGTCGTCCTGTAGTGCCCGTCGAGCCAGTGTCATCAGGCCCCGGGTATGTGCCCCCTCGAAATCCATGTATTCCTCTCGCCTCGTCACAGGGATTCCAGTGCTTGCCCGCGACCGCCCGATTACGGAAGGCACTAGATCAACCGAGTCGTAAACCTAACCAACAATGAGTACGTGTCGGCCACGGTCTGGTCACAGAGCTACATCGGCTCATCCGGATTCGTCCACGAGGCACCTCCAAGGTGAACCGGTTGCTGTTCTTCGCCGCTACCGTCCAAGAACATCCGGTGATCGACCAGCCCGCTGACTCGTCGCCGTACGTGGTGGTGCGGCTCCGCATTGCTTCATACACAGACGTTTTCGGCGGGCACCTGCGGGTACCTACACAGCTGCAACGATGGTCGAAAGGAGCCGCGGTGACGTTGGTGGGTGCGCTGGCTCCTGGCGTCGCGAACGAGGTCGGCCGCGCCTCGCTGATTCACGGAGTTCTCCCGGCAGCGGTGGAATTGGTCACCGCCGCGGCTATGCTGTACGTGATCGCCCGCGGTACGCGACGGGGTTGGTGGACCCGGTGGGTGCCGCTGGCCGTGGGCGTCGGACTTGCGGGCGGCCTACTGGCGCACTGGTATTACGGAACACTCGGCCTCGCCAGTGAGCCGCCGCCTTGGCGGATGTGGCTGTGGGTGTCGCTGGTCGGGGTCGCCACCGTGATCGCCATATGCGGCTGGCGAGGTGCCGGGTGGTGGCGGCGTAACGCGGCCGTGTTCGCGGTGTCGTTTTCTCTGCTCTGCACCGGATTGACCATCAATGCTTGGCTGGGCTACCTGCCGACCGTTCGGGCCGCATGGAGCCAACTGACCAACGGTCCCTTACCGGATCAAGTCGATCTACCCACGGCTCAGGCCATGCGAATGAAAGGTGTTGTGCCGCAGCAAGGTGCAGTCGTCTCGGTGCACACCGACGCGAAGGCGTCGGGGTTTCGCCACCGCGGCGAATGGGTGTACCTACCGCCGGCCTGGTTCGCCAGCAAGCCGTCACCGCAGCTGCCCGCTGTGTTGATGATCGGCGGCGAATTCAACACCACGGCGGATTGGATCCGCGTCGGAAACGCTGTGACCACTTTGGATGCCTTCGCTGCCGCACACGCGGGCAACGCGCCGGTCGCCGTCTTCGCCGACGCCACCGGCGCGTTCACCGCCGACACCGAATGCGTCAACGGGTCGCGGGGCAACGCCGCCGACCACTTGACCGCCGACGTCATCCCCGACGTGGACGCCTCGTTCGGGCTCGGTGAATCGACCAGGTGGGGTGTGGTCGGCTTCTCTTCCGGCGGGACGTGCGCGGTGGACCTGGCTGTCATGCATCCCAATACGTTCCGCGCGTTCGTCGACATCGGCGGCGATATCGCTCCGAACGCGGGCAGCCGGGCACAGACCATCGACCGCCTCTTCGGCGGAGACGAGCAGGCGTGGTCGCGGTTCGATCCGCGAACGGTCATCGCCCGCCACGGTCGGTACACCAACCTGTCCGGTGTGTTCGCGGTTCCGGGGCCGGCCGCGGCCGACACCGACAACGATGCCCGTCAGCGCCCGGCTGTTGGTCGGGCCGCGGCGGAGTCACTCTGCCAACTGGGTGCGGCGAACGGCATCGACTGCAAAGTGGTCGATCTTCCCGGACGGCACGATTGGCCTTCGGCCGCCGCCGCTTTCCGGGCAACGTTGCCGTGGCTCGCCGGCCGGCTCGGCACGCCCGGCGTCGCACCGAGCGCCATGCGGTAGCGAATCGCCGATCAGCCGGCGGTGGTTTCGCGAAACGCGGCGACGACTTCGGCGACCCGCGGGTCGGCTTGCAGCTGCTCCAAGGTTTCCGGCAGCGGCAGCCGCCAGTTCGGATACTCGTCGACAGTGCCGGGCAGATTGGGCTGCCGGGTTTCAGCGACCACATCGTGGGGAGACACCAGCTTCAGCCGGCTGGGGGTCGAGGCCAGGAACCGGTGCATCGCGGTGATAATCGCCGCCTCGTCCGGCTCGGGCGCCAGCAGTCCTTCGGATCGCAGCAGCTCCAGCCACTCGGTTCGTTCCTTGGCGGCCGAGGCCTGCTCGGCCGGCACATCGTCGAGCAAGCCGAGATCGGCGCGTGCCCGTACGTGTTCGGCACGCAGGAAACCGGCCGCCGTGGGCAAGTCGTGAGTCGAGAGACTCGCAGCCGCCCGCGCCGGCCACTTGGCCGCCGGAAGCAGCGGCTGATCCGCGTCGGACTCGTCCCGGGTGAACCAGGACACCGCGCACCCCAGCATCCCGTTGTCGGCCAACGCTTCGGTCACCTCTGGTTCCACGGTGCCCAGATCCTCGCCGACGACGGTGGCGTGCGCCCGATGCGCCTCCAGCGCCAGCACCGCCAGCATGACGTTCGCGTCGTAGTGCACATAGGTCCCGCGATCCGGACCGTCGCCAGGGGGGATCCACCACAGCCGCCAGAGCCCGGCGACGTGGTCGATGCGCAGACCGTCGGCATGCGCGAGCACGGCGCGCAACATGTCCCGCAGCGCGGCGTACCCGGTCGCGGCGAGGCGGTCGGGTCGCCACGGCGGCAGCCCCCAGTCCTGCCCGCGCGGAGTGAAGTTGTCCGGCGGCGCCCCGACGCTGACGCCGGCGGCAAGCACGTCGGCCAGCGCCCACGAGTCGGCGCCGTCCGCGTCGACTCCCACCGGCAGGTCGTGCAACACGCCCAGCGCCATACCGGCGTTGCGGGCAGCATCCCGTACCGCGGTCAGCTGCTCGGCACACCGTTGCTGAACCCAAGCGTGGAATGCCAGTCTGGGCGCCAGCTCCCGGCGTGCCGCCGTCACGGCCGGCCCCGCGACGTCACGCAGCGGCTCTGGCCACCGGGTCCAGCGCCCGCCGTGCCGCTCGGCCAGCGCACAGTACGTCGCCCAGTCGCCCAGCCCTTCGGGCGCGGCCGGCTCGCCCAGCGGGGATGGCCGGCCCTCGCTTCGCCACAGCAACTCCAGCGCCGACCGCTTGGCCGCCCACACCAGATCGTGATCGATCCGCTCGGTAGTCGCCGATACTCGCAGCGCATCCACTTCCGCGCGGGTCTGCGGGTCGGCGCGGCGGTAGGCCGCCAGGTCTTCGATGCGCAGTGCCAGTGGATTGGCGAACCGGCGGCTGGACGGGGTGTAGGGCGAGGGCTGGACCGGATGCGTCGGGCCGGGCGCAAGCAACGGGTTGAGCAACACCGCACCGGCTCCATGCTCGGCGACGGTCCAGTTGACGAACTCCCGCAGATCCCCGAGATCGCCGATGCCCCACGACCGGCCCGAGCGCAGCGCGTACAGCTGCAGCATCCAGCCCCAGGTGGCCGGCGCCGGTGGTACCTGCGCCGGCGCCGCCACCAGGGTTGCCTCGTGGCCATCACCCGTCTGCAGCCGGTACCAGCCGGGCGACAGGTCGGCGGGCAGTTCGTCGCGCACCGCGATTTCCTCGCCGCTTTCACCGACCAGCAACGCGGCCCCGGGCAGCGGCTGCGGTCGCCCATCCACGCGGACGGCGAGGGTCGGGGGCAGCGCGCCGGCGCTGTCCAGTTCGGCCAGCCGCGCCAGCTCGCGGCGCCGGTCGGCTTCCGTGGCGGCATCGACGTCGAGCAGTCCGAGCACCTTGATCAGCACATCGGCGTCAATCTCCACCGGCTCACGCCGTTCGTTGCGGTAGGAGCTGGCCACCCCGTGCGCCGCAGCCAACCGGCGCAGGTCCTCGGGTATCGGTTGGGTGTCGGCCATCAGTGCGTCCGGGGACGCTCGGCGCGGGGATCGGTCAGGGGACGTGACAACACACCGCCGGGGATACCCCGGCCGTGGGTTCTCACACGGGCTGACAGGGAGCCCCGCAACAGGGCGCTTGCACACCCGGCCCGCGGGGTACATGCCTGCGAACACCGATGCAAGGGGCGACGATGTCGACGATGTCGGGTTGTCCGAAGCGGATGCAGTTCGGACCGTGCGGCGGAGTACGGCCCGACGGCCGATGCGAAATGAACCCGGATCCGTGCGTCTTCGATGACGTGGTGCCGTGGTCGGGCGTTCAACTCGCGCCGCGACCGGTACACGCGCCGCTGGTGCTGACCGACTTCAGCTGCACCCCGTTCGATCGCGACGACGTCGCCGCAACAGCGGCCATCCTCGCCCCGGGGTCTGACGCCGTCCTGGTCGGCGAGCACCAGAACAAACCGGACTTCCCCCCGACGCTGATGGGTTCGCTGCTGCTCGACGCCGGCGTGGTGCCGTGGATCACCTTGTCGTGCCGGGACCGTAACCGGGTGGTGCTCGAGCAGGAACTCAGAGGGCTGCGCAGCATCGGCGTCGATACCGTGTTGTGCGTCACCGGCGATGGGCGGGGCTACGACGTACGTCCAGACGTCACGCAAACTTTCGATCTCGACGGGTTGCGCCTGATCTCGCTGTCCGCCTCGGTCGGCATGACCGCCGCGGCGCCGGAGACGCCCACTGCTCCGCCCCTGCGCGCCCGGCCCGCGCGGCTGGTGGAAAAGCAGCGAGCCGGCGCGAGCCTGGCGGTACTCAACCATGTGCCCGTCCCCAAGATCGTCACCGAGTTCATGGCATCGGCGCGGACGGCGGGTCTGACGATTCCGGTGATGGCCGCCGTCGCGGTATTCACCGACAGCGTCTCGGCGGCGGTACTGCAAGGCTTACCCGGTCTCGAACTCGACCAACGCGTGACGGAACAGGTGCTTGGTGCCGCTGATCCAGTGGCCGCGGGGATCACCGCCGCGGTCGAGGAGGCCCGGACACTGCTGCAGATCGACGGCGTCGACGGCGTCAATGTGTCCGGGCTCGCGTCGGCGTCCGGGCCGCGCGTGGGCGCGGAAATCAAAGCGGAGGTCGGTCGCCGGATCCGAGCGGAGGTGCTGTGACCGAAGCAATGGAGGCGGAATTCGACACGGTGGCGGAGTGGACCGCGCAGGTCGCTGCTGACCTCGGTCCCGACTATTACGTGCCGGCTGGGTGCCGCGGCAGCGGCAGTCCCGCCGCCCTGGACTGGCTCATCGAAAACATGGGCCTGGCGCCCGGTGATGTCCTGCTGGACTGCGGGGCGGGCGTCGGCGGTCCGGCCGCTTATGCGGCGCAGGCACGGTCCGTGCGGCCCATGCTTGCCGAGCCGGAAGCCGGCGCATGCCGCGCGGCGAAAAGGCTCTTCGGCTTCCCGGTGGTACGCGCTGACGGCTCGGTGCTGCCGATGAGCGACTCGAGCTTCGACGCCGTCTGGTCGTTGGGCGTCCTGTGCACGACGGCGGACCAAGCGGAGATGCTCGCGGAACTGCGGCGCACCGTGCGCCGCGGCGGTGCGATCGGGCTGCTGGTGTTCGTCGCTCGCCGGGACATACCGGCGAATGAGCTGGAAGCCAACCACTTTCCAACGGCTGATGGTTTGCTCCACCTGGTCGAGAGGGCCTCGCTGCGCGTCGAGGAGTGGCTGGGCACGGCCAACCTTCCAGCAATCCCGGAGACCTGGAATGAGCTGGTGGACACCGTCGAGAAGACGCTCGCCGAACGTCACGGCCACACGGAGGCTTGGCGGTTGGCCGAGCGGCAGAGTTCGCGAATCGCAAAGCTGCTCGACGACGAAACGGTGACCGGTGAGTTGCTGGTCCTTCGGCACGCGTGAACGTGTCGTGAAGGCGCGAACGTCGCCGAGTGTCGCACCGTCCCGTGACGTCACCGCGGGACGCCGTCACCGACAACGCACTGCGCGCGCACCGACTGGCAACCGGGGAGGGCGGGGCGACCGGGGTCGTGGACCTCACCGGCCACGCCATCCGTTCATGGCGTCGACTGGCCGGGCTCAGCGTCGTCGGCGGGGATTAGCCGTGCCGTGGTTGCGGCGTAACACTTTTCGAATCAACTGTCGAGCTGGATCAGGTCGCTGGGCAGCTCGTCACTCATGACCGCCTGCGCAAGCAGTTCACCGAGGCGTGGCCCGAACTTCATCAGGTTGCTGCCGACGAAGCCGACGACGCTGCCCCGGCGTGCCACCGTCCAACCGTCGCCGCCGGCGTCGAGCCACGGGGCGTGGACCGTCACACAGTCCACCTGACCGACCGGGTCGAGCGACGGGAACAGCGCGCGGACCGTCTCGGCGTCCGACACCTCTTGACCGAAAGCCCAGCGGCCGGTGCTGCCCAGCGGCAGGCCGTAACCCTCGGGCGCCGATAGACACGCCGCGCCGGTAGCGTCAGCTCCGGCGTAAGTGAAGCGGGTGTGCGGAGCGAACTTCACGTCGAGCGGGCCGAACAACGCAGAGGTCTGCACTCCCGCGCAGATCAGCACTTGGTCAGCCCGCAACAAGCTGCCGTCGGCAAGGGTCGTCGAACCGTCGTCGTCGACCCGGACCACCTCGCCCGAACGGATGCTGACCCGCCGCGCCAAGGCGCGAAGTGCGCGCCGTACGCGCAGGCTTCCGCCCAGCGGATCGAAAAGCCCGGTCTGCCACGGGGCAACCAGAAATGGTATCCGCGCGGCGATTTCATGCCGGTCAATTACGCAGAACTCAGCACCGGCACCTTGCATCGCCGCCGCGGTGTCCTCACGCGGGCCGGCAGCGATGAAGCCTTCGGAGCCGAGAAGTCGCCCCGCCTGCAATTCGGTCTCCCAGCGCTGCCAGCCGCCGCGCGCCCGCAACGCGAGGCTGCACAACGCCGGGCGCTGGTGGGCGATGCGGAAAATTCGCGCCAGACCCGTGGATTGCTCGGCGAACGGTTCACCACGCTCGAAGACGACCACGTCTTCTCCGCGCCGCGACAGCTCATAGCCGGCTGCGAGACCGCAGATACCCGCGCCGACAACGACAATCACGTAAACACCTTCATACCCACTGCCCTAGAAGAAGAATCCGGCATGCGGTGCCTCGCTCACCGCGAACAGGCGATCGGCCCGGTCCAGCGCCGCTGCATTCTCGGCGCGCACCAATCCCGCCACCGCGAGACTGCGCCAGCTCGTGCCGCCGAGCAAGACAGCGCCCAGCCCTTCAGCGCCGATGTGCAGGTCGGCGGGCCGCCCGGTCGGTTCGGCACCGTCGTCGCTCACCGCGTAGCTACCGGAATTGTCCGGCAACAGCGGGTCATCGACGCGGACCGTGACGGTGTCCTCGCTGTGATATCGCCGCGACGTCAGCGCCCGCTTCATGTCGACCACCCGCAGCCAGGTCTCGTCGTGGGCCTGGGAGATCCGCGCCGCTCGCCGGTCGGTGAGCAGCCAAGGCAGCGGATCGTCAACCGGCAGCATCCAGAACACGACACGGTCAACCAGGTCGAGGCCGAGCAGGAAACGTAACAGCCCGAGGTAGGCCTCGGCGGTAGGTGCGAAGAAGTCCTCGACGACGACGGTGCGCTGGTCGCTGACGAACCACCTCTCGGTGTCGATAGGACGATAACGGATAAAACCTGACTCCGATCCCGGCGCGCCATGCACCGCGACGTACCTCGGTCCCACGGACGATTGCGTTCGCAGCTTCAGGCTCTGCCACCAAACCGCCGGGCGGCCCAAGGTTCCCGGTCTCGACGACCGATTCGCCCCGTAGATCCGGGGCAGCACATCCCATGCCTCATCCGGGTCGACCAGTCGCACCGCACCGCCGCGGCCGACCTCCGGACGCAGGGTCGCGCGTGCCGTCGCAACTTCCACGGTGTGCGAGCAACTGGCTACGCCATAGCCGAAGCGGCCGTAAATCGTTGCCTCCGAAGCCCTTAACGTGGCGACGACCTCGCCCCGTGACGCGCTGTCGTGCAGTTGGCGACCGATCAAGTCCGAGGCAATACCTCTCCGGGTGAACGAGGGCAGCACCCCGATGTGGCTGACCGCGGCGTGGTCGACAATCGCTCCGCCGGGAAGGGTGAGTCCGCTGGCAGCGGCGTCAGCGGTGCCGACGAGTTGTCCATCGACGAACGCTCCCATGGTGCGGCCCGGCTCGAGCAGCGTCGTGATCTGACCCGGCGACAGATCGGGCAGCGGTGGGAAACCGACCATGGCGGTGCGGAAAATATTGGCCGCGGCCAGCAGGTCGTCTTCGGAGTCCAGGACACGGATGTCGTATGTCATCCGCTCACCGCAGACCCGTCACCGGCAACATCGGTGTCGATGCTACGGAATCACGGTAGCGGTCTCAGCGGTGGTGCTGGCTGAAGAATTGCCAGATGGTATCGGTGGCATTCAGGGCGGTTGACGGTGCGGGAATCCCGGCGATCTTCTCCACGAGCGGACTGGGCACGCCGCCGGGCCACTGATGGCCGGCGTCCGCTACCGAAATGAGCTCCACCGCGCGCCCGTTCGGACATCCCGCTGTTTCGGTGGTCACCGATTCCGCGGTGTTCGACGCCGGCGGGCCGCACCCGTCGATGGAACGCCAAGTCGCGTTCACCGACACCACCGAGGGACCGTTGACGCGCGGAGTACCGTTGGCCGCGAACGCTTTTCCTGGCCCGCCGTTATAAGGGACTCTGTCGTCGGCGGTGCCATGGATCTGCAGCACCGACGTCGGGTGCGCATGTGAGCACTCCGTCACCAACGTGCCTGCGACGGGAGCGATGGCGGCGAAGAGGTCGGTCTGGCACCCCAGCCGAAGCGACATCATCGCACCGTTCGACATGCCGGTGCCGAAGACGCGTGCCGGATCGATCGGCATCTGTTTCTCGATAGCAGCGACCATGGTCACGATGAATCCGACATCATCGAAGTTCGCATTCTGCGGTTGACCACAGCATGTTCCGGCGTTCCACGCGCGGTTGAGACCGTCGGGGTAAGCCACCAGGAAATGCCCGCTGTCGGCTTCGCTGTCCCAGTGGTACGACCGCTCAGCTTGCGCGCCGGTGCCGAAGCCGCCGTGCAGCATCACCACCAGTGGTGCCGCACCGGTTAATCCCTGCGGCCGGTAGAGATGAAAGGACCTGCTGACCCCGTCCAACTCGAGGGTCTGGCGGGACTGTCCGACCGGGATCGGGTGAGGATTCGATGTCCCCGCCCCGTGACCCCCGCGACAACCGCCGGCCACGAGCACGAGAAGGCCGAGTAGGCATCCGCCGAGAACCCGAACCCGTCGGAATCGCATTACTCATCGTGACAGCCCATGCTCACTTTGACAAGCAGCTTGTCATTGTAGCCGGTGGTGGCAGACTCACAGTCATGGCTGATGCTGCAGATGCGCAGTGGGAGCCGACGGTTCCCGCCTTGGTGCAGTTGGTGGCCGCGTCCGAAGGCCCATATCTGAAAGCCGCATTCGCGGCGGCTGGACTCGACGGGGTCCGGCCGGCACAGTCGGTTGTTCTCCTGCCGCTGGCAGCCGGCGGACTACATGCCTCGGATCTGGCGGAGCGGCTCGGGGTGAGCCGGCAGGCTGTCGCCCAGGCGGTTACCCCCCTCGAACAGCACGGTTATGTGACCCGAGTGCCCGATCCTGCCGATGCCCGCGCTCAGATCATTCGATTGACCCCCCGCGGTCGCCGGGCGCTACGTGTGATGCGTTCGGCTGCACTTGACTTGGAACAGCGATGGCAGCGGACTCTGGGGGAGCGGCGACTGAGTGAATTGCGTAAGACGTTGCAGGTGTTGCTTTCCGCGGACTGCAGATAGACGTTAACCCAGAAGAGGGCTGTAGTCCGTTGGCGGGTCGATGAGGTTCATCGACCGAAAGAGCTTTTCGGTCAATGCGGGGCTGTGCTCGGCAGCGGTCAGCACCACCTCACGGAATTCAATCAGATCTTTGGGCACCGAGTGGCGTGGGTCGGGATTGCTCATGTAGCGATCGTTGAACTGGTTGGACGCCCAGAGCGGGCCGATGATCTGCGCGGTGGCGTCGAAGAAGCGCCGACTCAGATCGCCATTCGCCTGCGTTAGACACTCGCGCAGCGCAACGGCCTCCAGTGCGGCCACCGTCATGCCCTGGCCGTAGATGGGATTGGTGCTGCAGATGGCGTCGCCGAACACCAACATTCCGGCCGGGAAGCGCAGCATCTTGTCATAACGTCGCCAGAAACCACCTGGGTAACGGAAGACAGCGACCTCGCCCAGCGGTTCACCGCGCTCTAGTGCCGCCACCACTGCAGGTGGCGCAAACTGTGCGGCCGAGGCCAGCATGCCGGGAAGGTTATCGGGGGGTTCCTGTCCGGCCAGCCGAGCGACCGTGAAGATCCAGGTGTCGTGCTCGTAGACCGAAAAGGCGCCGCCGGTGGGTCGATCTGGTTCGGGAACGACAAAGGTCATTTTTTCGTTGATCGCCCCAGCCGGAACGCGCATCAACTGGCTGGAGTAATTGGCATTGGTCAGCGAGCGTTCGGTGACCGGTCGGCCGTACCCCAGGTGGTCGAGGAATGCCGGGGTGCGTGCGCTACGGCCCATCGCGTCGACGACCAGATCGGCATGTAGGCGCTGCTCAACTCCGGTGTCGCGGTCGACCAGTTGGGCGCCGGTAACTTTCTGCGGTTGGGCGGCGATCGGCTCGACAAGGTCGTGACCGTCCAGTATCTCGACGTTGTCGATGGCGCGGACTCGTCTTCTGACCTGGGATTCCAGCAGCGGCCGGCTCAGCAGGTGGATGACCACCGCTGCCGGGTCGCCAAATTTGCCCGACCGGTTGTACTCGTGTCCGGCTACCCGGATGGACACTTGCGACAGGTCGCCGTCATCACACACCGTCGCTCCCGCGTCAACGAGCTCGTCGAGCAGGCCGGGGAACAATTGCCCCAGCTCGCGCGAGCCGCGACTCCACAGCACGTGGAAGTGCCGTCCCTGCGGGACCCCCCGCCGCGGGGCGGTGGCATCTGGCAGCTTGTCTCGTTCGACCAGCGTGACGGCGTCGTAGAAATCGGAAAGCACCCGAGCGGCGAGCAGCCCGCCCATACCTGCACCACAGACGATGGCGCGCTCACCACGCTTGCCCATCGGCCTCCCTCCGTCGCGCCGGTTCAATACTCTCCGTCGGAAAGCGACTTCGCCGCAGCCCGCCCGCTGGCGTCGAGGTCGCCCTTGCCCGATGAGTTGTCGCGTTGCAGCCCTCAGCCATGGGCGAAGGCCCGGTTATCCCGGCCCACCGTAGCGAGATCGGCGAGCGATATGTGCCGAAACTCTTAAAGGCACTATGCGGTCAAGGCTGCGCTGCATCAGCCGCGTTTAGCCCGCAGCCATTGGATCGAGCCGTAGTGCTTCGTCCGGACGCTGACGAGGCCGTGGTCTTCGGCGATGTCGGCGATTTCGTCGTCGCCGAAGAAGTGCGCTCCGGTGTTGGGCAGCAGGCGCCAGAGCCGAGCACCGCGCCCAGCGGTGGGCACCATCAGCGCCAGTCGCCCACCAGGCCGCAACACCCGTGCGATCTCTTTCAGCGTGGCGACCGGATCGGGAATCAATTGCAGAACCGCTATCGACGTCACAGCATCGACGGTCTCGTCACGCAGCGGAAGTCGCTGTGCATCCGCCCGCAGAAAACCGGTCTGCGGTCCGGCGTAGGCACGCACGGCGCGCGCCAGCATGGGTTCGGAAATGTCGACGCCCAAGGCAAGCCCGTCGGGGGCGGCGGCCCGGGCGAGTGCGGCGGTAACGCTGCCCGGACCGCTGCCGACGTCCAACGCGACGCCGCCGGGTGGGATGCTCAACCACTCGGCGGGGTGTTGCCAGGCGGCGAACAGCCGCCGTGACAGTGCTTGAGCGTTGTCGTATAGCAGCGAACCGACCGGAGAAGCCCATAACGCCTGGATGGCCCCGGTGTTCTTCGGTACTGCGGCGTCGTCGACGCGTTGGGTACCCAACAGGTCGAGATAACCCTTGCTCACATCCGGGGTGGACGGCGGATCGGTGAGCAGGTTCAGCGCCTGCTGCAACGCCGGCGGCAGGGTCGTATTCAGATCGGTCATGCGGGTCCTTTCCGGGGTCATTGGCTAACTCTTGGCGCCCACGGTGACCAGATCGGAGATGAATCGGGTCAGGATCGGCCGCCGGATCCGGTGCTGCTCACGTACCGCAAGCCCGGCGCGCTCGAAGAGCTTCTGCATCTCCGCCGGCGAGGCGTGGTGTGCCGGCTTCCAGTTGCGCGCCACCGGACCCTGCAGCAGCGGTTGCCGTGCGCTCAAGGCGGCGATCGTCACCAGGCCGCCAGGTGCTAGCACCCGATGGAATTCCCGCAGCGCCGCCAGCTGGTCGAAGAAGTGAAACGCCGACGTCGTCACGACGGCGTCGAGGGCCCCGTCGTCGAAGGGCAGTTGCTCGGCCGGACCACGCAACCACTGCACGCGGGTTGATCTGGTCCGAGCTTGGTCGAGCATGCCGTCGGCCATGTCGACGCCGTAGACCTCGTCCGGCTGCAATTCCCGCTCGATGCGGTCAGCGAGGATGCCGGTGCCGCACGCTATGTCGGCGATTCTGCGGCACTGGTGTGCACGCAACTGGGCGATCACTTCGTCATGGGCGGGACGGTATACCCAGCGCTGCAGAACCGGCAGGTTGTAGCCCGGCGCCGCGAAGCTCCAGAAGCGGGTGACTACATCGTTGAGTCCTCGTCGGCCGGATTCCATCGCTCCGCCTACCGCTGCTGCAGCACCGACGTGTAATAGACGGTATCGGCCACCGACACCGAGTCGTTGGTCTGCGGAATGGCCGGGAGCCCGTTGTCAGCCAACAGCTCGCTCATCGGCGTCCCGACCGAGTGCCAGCCCAACCGGTCCAGATAGGCGGCCACGTCGTTGCGCTCGCCCACGTAGCCGAGGTCGGCGAAGTCCAGGTCCAAGCCGTGGTCGCGCCACTTGGCACTGGCCTTATGCATCGTTTCGCGCATCTCCTCGATTCGCGCCGCTGAGAGGCTCGGCACAGCTTCGCTGGCGAGTCGGCTGCCGCCGGCGCTGCAGCCGGTGATGTTGTCCAGCAAGCGATCCTGAGCTTCCGGCGGCAAGTAACCCAGGAGGCCCTCAGCGATCCACACGGTGGGTCGGGTGCTGTCGAACCCGGCCCCGATCAGGGCAGCCGGCCAGTCGTGTCTCAGATCGATACCCACCGCCCGCCGGTCGACCGTCGGAGCGGCTCCCAACCCGGCCAACGTGGCAGTCTTGAACTCAATGACCGAAGGCTGGTCGATCTCGAAGACCGTCATGTCGGGCGGCCACGTCAAACGATAGGCGCGGGCGTCGAGACCGGCGGCCAGGATCACCGCCTGACGAATGCCGGCGTGCGTCGCATCGCGGAAGAACTCGTCGAAGAATTGCGTGCGGGCGGCCATCGCGTCGGGCATGTGTTCGAGTTTCCAGCCCGACTCGTGATCGTCGACGTCGGCGACGTGCAGATTCCCGGAGACCCATCGGGTGAAGAAGTCGACGCCGACCGCACGGACCAGGGTTTCGGCGAACGGGTCGTGAATCAGCGGTTGTGGTGCCTTGCTGGCGACAGCTCGCGCGGCGGCGACCATCGTCGCCGTAGCGCCCACACTGGTCGCGAGATCCCACGTGTCGTTGTCTGTCCGCGGCATGCGGTTCCTCTCCTTGACATTGAGCAAACCTAATATTTAGCCAGTATAACAAACGTCCCGGCGGTGACATTGCGGTCGTAGACCGACCGCGGACTTCGCGGGTTGGCATACCACCGATTCGACCTCCGCAATACCAGCGGGCGGACCAGGCGCAGATGGGTATGTGAGGCGATGAAGCGGGGCACGCGCACCGCCTTGGGTGGACGGAGTGAACGGATGCAGATGACGGGCAACACCGTGCTGGTAACCGGCGGTGGCACCGGTATCGGGCGCGGCCTGGCGGAATCCTTTCACCGCCTCGGTAACCGGGTCGTCATCGCCGGTCGGCGCCGTGATCCTCTGCAGGACGTCGCCGACGCGAATCCCGGAATCGAGTACCTGTCGTTGGACCAGGGCGATGCCGCCGACATCCGGCGCTTCACCGTCGAGGTGGCTGACCGCTATCCAAGCCTCAACGTGCTGGTCAACAATGCCGGCATTCAACGGCCGGAGAACCTCACCGGCGCCGATGTCGGGGTTGCGGAGCAGACCGTGGCGATCAACCTGCTCGGACCTATTCGCCTCACTGCGGCGTTGCTGCCGGCGTTCCTGGATAAGCAGCACGCGGCCGTGCTCAACGTCACCTCGGGTCTGGGCTTCATGCCCAGCGCGCTCACACCGACGTACTGCGCCACCAAGGCGGCGCTGCATTCCTACACCGAGTCGCTGCGGTTTCAGCTGCGCGAGACCCAGGTCCAGGTGATAGAAATCGTGCCGCCGCAGGTGCAGACCGCCCTGCAGGGTGAGCGCGGCTTCGACCCGAACGCGATGCCGCTGGACTCCTACATCGACGAGACGATGACCCTGTTAGCTACCCACCCGCAGGCCGACGAGATTGTCGTGCAGTGCGCCAGGCGTTTTCGATACGCCGAGCGCGACGGGGCCTACGAGGACATCTACCCCGGCTTCAATAAGGCGATGACGGCTGCGCTCGGCCGGACAACAACCGGCTGACACTGGCGGCGGATAGACCGATGCGAGTGTTGATGGTGGGGGCGACCGGGCGCCACGCCCACTGGGTACTACGTGAGCTGACCCGGCGCGGCGTCGCGGTGCGGGCGTTGGTCCGTGATCAGCAGTGAGCACAGGTCGCCGACAGTAACGGGGCGGACGAGACGGTGATCGGCGATCTCACCCAACCGGCCAGCCTGGCGGAGGCCGTCGCTGGGGTGGACGGTGTCTTTCACATCGGCCCGGCGCACGCGGCCAACGAGGCCGATATGGGACTGGCGATGGTCGATGCGACTCGCGCCGCCGGCGTGCCGAAATTCGTCTTATCTGGCGTGATTCACCCGTCAATCTCGGCGATGACCAATCACGCCTGAGCACTCGTTTACCCTTCGGAGAAGGGCCGGTTCACCCGGACGGCCGTCACGAGAGGGTCAGCTCAGTGGAAAGCGTCAGAAGCAAGTTGATGACGACCGTGGTGTCGGGTGCGGTGGTCGTGCTGGTTGCTGTGGCGGCCAACCTGTCGGCGGTGGCGGGATCCGCCGTGGCCGAGCCCGCCTCGTCGACCCAGGTCATTACCGCGGTTCCGGTCGGCCCTAATGGCGAACCCGCCAATGGCTACCACGAGGCGCCACCGCAGGCCAACGTCAGCGTCGTCACCGGCTGCACCACCCCGTCACCGTCGGCCGTGGCCAACGACATCTACTCTTGCTCTCCGACCGCGGCCAGTGCCGGCACCTGTTGGCCTTCCACCCCGGAATCGCTTCTATGCGTTGACGATCCATGGTCTGCAGAGCTGCACCGGGTTTCCTATGCCGGTCAGCTTCCGCAGGTGCAACCCACCCCGACGCCGGACCCGTTCGCGGTGGTGCTCGACGACGGTACCCGCTGTCTGCTGCGCCACGGTGGCAGCTGGGGCGGGCGGGACGATGGTTACGTCGGCGTTTACGGCTGCGGCGATCCGGGCTCCAACCTGGCCGTGCTCTGGCTGCCCAGCGCCGGCCCGGGCACCTGTTTCGATCGCGCTCTACCGCTGTGGACGGTGCAACTGGGCCAGCTGGGCGCACCGACCGAACACTTCGCGCCGCCGGTGACCCGCGGGGTCGTCGCCGCGTGGTTCGCCGGAAGTTCTGGTGTGAGTTGAGTGTCCGACCTATGAACCTGGCAGCACAGGCACTCAACAGGATCGCCAACCCGCCGCGGGTTGCAGACCTCGACAAGCTGCGCGATGTCGTCGCCGGCAAGACGGCGTTGGTGACCGGCGCCTCATACGGGGTCGGCGAGGCGACGGCCCGCAAGCTGGCCGCAGCGGGGATGATGGTGCTTGCTGTTGCCCGGTCGGCGGACCGGCTCGATGAACTCGTCACCTCGATCAGCGCGGGTGGTGGACGCGCGGTGGCCTACCCTGCCGACCTGACCGACCAGGACGCCACCAGCGCGCTGGTCAGCCGGGTCACGCAGGATCACGGGCCGCTGGACATCGTGGTCAGCAATGCCGGCAAGTCGCTGCGCCGATCGCTGCACCACCAGTACGACCGGCCGCACGACTTCCAGCGCACCATTGACATCAACTATCTCGGGCCGATCCGGCTGCTGCTCGGGGTGCTCCCGGCCATGCGGGAACGCGGCGAGGGACACATCGTCAACGTGTCAAGCGTCGGTGTCCGCGTGCCGCCCGGCCCGCAGTGGGGCGCCTATCAAGCTTCCAAAGGGGCGTTCGACCGCTGGTTGCGCAGTGTCGCACCGGAATTGCACACCGATGGCGTCGACGTCACCTCGGTGTACTTTGGATTGGTTCGCACCAGGATGATCGAGCCGACGCCGATGCTGCGCCGCCTACCCGGCTTGTCTGCCGACCAGGCCGCCGACGTGATCGCCAAGGCGATCATCGAGCGACCGCGCACCATTGCGCCGCCCTGGACTTTCTCCGCCGAAGTCGCTTCGGTGGTGCTGGCCGGACCGGTGGATCGGGCAGCGCGGCTGTGGCAGCGTCATGTCATCGACAAGCGCGAGGCGAGAGGATGATTCCCCCCGGAGTGCTCGCTGTGGCCGGCCGGGCGGTGTTGCGCTCACAAGTGCTCAGGCCGCCGGGGCCGACTGCGATGCTGCGGCTGATCCGCGAGGCACTTCGCGGAGGCACCAATCCGTCCACCCTGTTGGCGGTCTCGGCGGCCCGATGGCCGAATCGGGCCGCGGTGATCGACGATGACGGCGCGGTGAGTTACCGGGAAGTGCAGTCACGGTCCGAGGCGCTCGCGGTGGAGCTGTCGCGGGCCGGTGTCGACGCCGGCCAGGCCGTCGGGGTGTTGTGCCGCAACGGTCGCAGTTTCGTCGAGGCGTTGTTCGCTGTGGCGCTGATTGGTGCCGACGCGGTGCTCGTCAACACCGAATTCCGCACCGACGCATTGGCCTCCGCTTTGAGCACTCACGACGTCCGGGTGGTCGTCTGCGATGACGAGTTCACCGAACGGGTGGACGCCGCCGAGAGGGCGGCCATCGTCGTCGACCCGGCACGGGTCCTGCCTGAGGAGGGTGCTCCTCGACCGAAAGTGGCGCCGCCCGGCCGGATCGTGCTGCTGACCTCCGGCACCACCGGGAAGCCGAAAGGCGTGCCCCGCGCGCCCCGGGTGAACTCCGGGGTGTTGGGCGTGGGCATCACGCTCCTCGACCGCACCGGGCTTCGGGCCGGTTCGCGAATGGCATTGCCCGCGCCCATGTTTCATGCCCTCGGCCTCGGCATGACCATCCTCACCGTCGGCCTGGGGGGCACGATACTCACGCATCGGCGATTCGATCCGGAGGCGGTGCTGGCTCAGGCGTCGCTGTATCGCGCCGACGCGTTGACCGCCGTGCCGGTGATGCTGGCGCGCATTCTGGATCTGCCCGATGCCGTGCGCGCACGCAATCCGGTGCCCGCCCTGCGGATTGTGCTGTCCAGCGGTGATCGGCTCGATCCCAGCCTGGTGCAGCGGTTCATGGACGCTTACGGCGACGTCCTCTACAACGGTTACGGCTCGACCGAAGTCGGCATCGGCGCCCTGGCCACTCCGGCCGATCTGCGCGAGGTCCCCGAGACGGTCGGGAAACCGACTGCCGGCAGCGTGGTGCGCATCCTCGACGACGACGGCGCGCCGGTTGGCCCGAATGTGACCGGCCGTGTCTTCGTCGGCGGGCAGCTGACTTTCGAGGGCTACACGGGCGGCGCGGGCAAGGCCGTCGTCGACAACATGACCAGCACCGGCGACATGGGCTACTTCGACGACGCCGGGCGATTGTTCATCGTTGGTCGCGAAGACGACATGATCGTCTCCGGTGGTGAGAACGTCTATCCGCGCGCCGTGGAAAACGCGCTTGCCGAACACCCGGATATCACAGATATCGCCGTGGTCGGTGTGGCCGATGAGCGGTTCGGCCAGCGCCTGGCCGCGTTCGTGGTCACGCGGCCCGACAGCGACATCGACGAAACCGTGGTGCGGGAGTACTTGGAGCCGAAGGTCTCGCGGTTCGAACAGCCGCGCGACGTCCGCATCGTCGACAGCATCCCGCGTAACGCCGCCGGCAAGGTGGTGCGAAACGACCTGTTCGCCTGAGGGTTACGCCTGCCCGTCGACCGACTGCACGACGCGCAGCAGCGGTGCACCGGTGTAACTGCTGGGGGCCCCGTCAGGGGTGACGGGCCACGGTACCGAACTGTCCGGCGGGACCACTGCCGCAACGTTCTTGGTCAGCCAATTGGGCGCCAGCACCGAGACAGCCGTCGCCGACGCGGTGGCGCCGGCCACGCTCGCCCACGCCACCGGACCCAATGGCGTGCAGCCGAAGAAGTGGCTGACGCCGGGCGTCTGAACGATCGCCACCAATACGGCCGCGCTGCCCAGGGCGGTGGTCACCACCAGCGGGCTGTGGCGGCGGGTCAACAGCGTCTGCGCCAGCTGCGTGCTCACCAGCGCGGTCAAACCCATGGTGGCCGTCCGTCGTTGAGTTCCCGGTGTCCAGCGACCGATAGCCCAGGCCGCGGTCGCACCGGCAGCAGTGACCGCACCCCGGCTGACTATCTGCCGCATCAGCGGCGCGTCGAGGGACGGCGTGGGCTCGCTCAACACCGAACGCTGATATTCACGCCGCGCTGCCTCGACTTCTTCTTCGGTCTGACCGTCGGTCTGCTCGGGTTCGGGATGCTGGGGGGTGACGGCGACAGCCAGGGCCGGGAACATGTCGGTCAGCAGGTTCACCAGCAGCAGTTGTCTGGTGCCGACCGGGGCCCGGCCGGTGCCCAGTGCGGTGCCGATGATGGTGAAGATCACCTCGCCGATGTTGCCGCCGACCAGGATGGTCAGGGCGTCGCGCACCGCGCTCCACATGCTGCGGCCTTCGACCAATGCGTCGAGCAGCACACCGAGGTCGTCTTCGGTCAACACGATGTCGGCTGCGCTGCGGGCGGCTGACGAGCCGCGGCCGCTCACCCCGATGCCCACGTCGGCCATCCGGATGGCGGCGGCGTCGTTGGCCCCGTCGCCGACCATTGCGGTCACTCGCCCGCAGCGCTGCAGCGACGCGACCACCTGCACCTTCTGTTCCGGGCTGACCCGGGCGAACACCTGAACGTCGGCTGCGAGCCTGGTGCAGGCATCCTCGTCGAGGGCAGCGAATTCGGCACCGGTGATGACCTGCACGTCGTCGGGCAAACCGAGCTGACGGGCGATCGCCCGGGCGGTGACCGGATGGTCGCCGGTGATCAGCACGACTTTGCGCTGAGCGTCGCCGAGCGCTTCGATCAGCGGGCGCGCCGACGGCCGCGCGGTGTCCGCCAGGCCGACGTAGCCGATCAACTCCAGGTCCTGCGCGGCCGCGTCAACGCTGTCGGCGTCGGTCTCGGATTCGTCGGTCGCGTCCTCGTCCCAGCTGCGCTGCGCCACCGCCAGCACGCGCAGACCCTGGTCGGCAAGGCTGAGCACCACCGATTCCGCGTGCTTGCGGTCGGCGCCAGGGTTGCCGAACCGGCAGCGCGGCAGAATCTCCTCAGGGGCACCTTTGAGCATCAAAGTTGGTTCACCGCGGTCGGTTTCGGCGGTGCCGATAGCGGCGGCGTAGCCACGGCTGGACTCGAAAGGCACCTCCGCGATCATGGTCCAGTCCGAATCGTCCGAATCCAGAATCTTGTTCGCGGCCGACAGGATCGCTTCGTCGGTGGCGTGCGCGTGCCCTTGGCCGTTCTGCGGCTGCGGGCACGCCCGGGCGGCGGCCCGCAGCACCTCGGCGGCAACCGGATCGGCTGGGCCGGGGAAAGGACCGGTCGGCTCGGCAGCGGCCGGGACCACGCGAACGACGCGTAGCCGGTTCTCGGTGAGCGTGCCGGTCTTGTCGAAGCACACGGTCTCCACGCGGCCCAACGCTTCGATGGTGCGCGGCGCCCGCACCAGCACGCCACGCCGGGTCAGGCGCTGAGCGGCGGCCAGCTGGGCGAGGGTTGCCACCAGCGGCAGTCCTTCGGGGACGGCGGCCACCGCAATCGCCACACCGTCGGCGACGGCTTGGCGCAGCGATGCCCGGCGCAGCAACGCCAACCCGGTGACTGCCGCTCCGCCGGCAAGGGTCAGCGGCAGAACTTTGTTGGTCAGCTCCCGCAGCCGCGCCTGCACCCCCGCCGACGATTCGACATCGGCGACCGCCGCGATCGCCCGTTGCGCCGCGGTGGCGTTGCCGGTGGCCACGACGATGGCACGGGCTTGCCCGGCGACGATCGTGCTGCCCTCGAAGAGCATGCTGGCCCGCTCGGTGTCCGTCGCGGCGACCGGGTCGACCTGCTTGTCCACCGGCAGCGACTCTCCGGTCAGAAACGACTCGTCGACCTCGAGGTCGTCGGCCACCAGCAGCCGAGCGTCGGCGGGCACCACATCTGGGGCCGCCAGGTCGATGACGTCGCCCGGACGCAACGAACTCGCGGTCACCGTGACCGTGCGCTCGGCGCGGCGGGCCGCCTCCAGCCGTCGTCGGGTGGTTGCCACCACCGGGACGACGACGCGGCGCGCGAGTTGGTCCTGTTCGGCGAACAACTCGGCGGCTGCCGCGTCGGCACGCAGCCGTTGCGCGCCTCCGGTGATGGCGTTCGCGGTCATCACTCCGGCGACCAGCAGCGCATCCACATTGCTGCCGACGATGGCCGATGCCGCCGCCCCGACGGCGAGGATCGGGGTCAGCGGATCGGCCAGTTCGGCTCGCGTTGCCGACAGCAGCCGCCCCACCCGGCTTGCCGGGCCGCGCAGCGGTGCCACCAGCGGGCTGTAGGACAAGTCTTCGAGGCGTTGACGCCACCAGGCGGTATCGGTTTCGACCGCCAGCGGCCGAGAGCTGCCGGACAGCCGGGAGTAGACGATCTCCGGGTCCAGTGCGTGCCACGCGGTCAGCGGTTGCGGGGTGGGGTCGGGTCGCCGTAACACATTGGTGGCGGACAGCGCTCCCGAAACCAGAGCGCTGGCCGCGGCGGCGTTGACCGGGTTGAGCCAGCGGCGCACGGCCAGCGGGTGCAACGGCGCACTCGGTTCGCCGGTGACCAGCAACAGGCCCGCCAGGGTGGTGCCACCCTTGGCGAGCCGCACCGACGATTCGCTGGCCTGCCGGGCCGCCGGCAGCGCCGACAGGATCCGCACCGCCGCGGCGAGGTCGGTGCCGGTGATGATGTCCGCTGTCCACGGAGTGGCGGCTTGCGGGTCGTCGAGGGCCACCCCGACGTCGGCGATAGCCAACGCGGCCAACGTGTCGGTGGACGCGAAGTCCCGATGCAGCGCGGTGATCAGCAGCACCGGTCCACGGTCGGCGCGAAGTTCACGCACCAACTTGAGCAGCGGTGTGCCCGGCGGGTGAGCGGCGGTGACGCTGGCGGACAGATCCTCGGTGCCGGCGACGTGCCGCAGCACCACCCGGGCTCCTGTCCGGTGCGCTGTTTGCAGCAGCGGCACCGCGAAGGGGTCCACCTCCCACGCCACCTCGACGCTGCCGACGCAGTCGCCGTCGACCACAAGCTCGGCGCGTTCCAGGCCCTGGGCCGGTGCGGCCGACGGGCCCTGCTTGACCCAGCGCAGGCGGGCACCGGTGGCCGGTAACTCGTCGGGGTCGGGCTCCGGCGCCTGCTCGCCGTGCAGCAGGGCGTCGGCAACCTCGTACACCCGGTCTTCATCCCAGCCCGATATGTCGCCGCGCGCGTGCAGCACCGCGCGGGCATCACCGCGCAGCGCAGCCCCGTCGATGACGATCACGTCCACCCGGTCCAACCGGCGCAAGGCGCCCGGATCGAGGAACAGTTGGCCGGCGTTGGCCAGCCCGCGACCCAGCACCGCGGCGAAGGTCTGCCGGCCCAGGTGCGCGGCCTTCGGCACCGCGGCCAGCACAGCGCCGGCGGCGTCGTGGGCGCCACCGCCGCCGAGCAGCGCACCGGCCGCGGCCACCAATGCGCCGTTCGCGGCCTGGTCGACGTACTCCTCGACCGGCCCGGCGGTGGCCCCTTTGGCCGTGTCGATCGCGGCGTCGACGGCTCCGTCGACGACGACGTGCGAGGCCTCACCGGCGCTCGCGGCTTGCGCACCGGCGGACGAGATCACCGGCACCACCGGAGCTTGCGGCCGTTTCGGTGAGGCGAGCTGGCGTTCGCGCTGCCGCCACACTTCCCGGTGCGCGGCCGCTTCGGAGATCTGCAGGGAACGCTGGGCCAGGTCGAGCAGCGGTGTGCCCACCGCTTGAGTCAACCCGTTGGCCACCGCTGTCGAGGCGGCTAGCGCGAGGTCGGTGCCGACGCGGCCGATCCGCGATTCCAGGACTGACACCAACCGCGGCTGGTTGCTGACCAGCGCAGCCGCGGCGCGGGCCGTCTTCGGAGCGGCGGGCAGTCGGGAGATCCAGCCGGTGACCGCCGCACCGATCGCCAGTACATCCATCGCCGCCGCAGTCAGCGGCACCACGATCGCCAGCGGACTACCCGGATCGGCGAACGGCGCAGTCCGAGGCGCCGAGTCGGCCCGGGTAGCGGCTCCCGCCGAATCCAAGTGCTCGGCGACCGAGGCAACCGCCTCGCGTACCGCGTCCAACACCGCATCGTCATCCGCTTGGTCTTCGAGCTGGATGACCAGCCGACCCAGCGCGCCCTCGACGTGGGCGCTGGCCACCCCCGGAACTTCGCGGACCGGCCCCTCCAGCGCGCTTGCATGTTGATGCCATCGAGGGAACGGCAGCAGCGGGTCCAGGTCCAGATGCACCCGTTGTCCGCTGCGCCAGCGCACCGGCGGCGGTGGGGGGGCGGCTGAGCCGTTGGCCGCAGCACCCACTCCGAGCGCGCGGCCTGTCGATTGGCCGACCGATCGCACGACCGGAGCGGTCAGCAGCTGCATCGCAACCGCCGCATCCGTTGCACCGTGCATGCCGGCTTGCAGGACGCGGCCTGCTCCGCCGGCCATGCCATTGACCACGGCACCCACACCGGGAACCTTCATTGCATTTACCCTTCAATACCCTTCAAGACCCTCAGTCGTAGTCGGCGGCGCCCGTCACGAACTACGGCGCTTACCCACCACCTTCTACAAATAGTCCTCGATAGCGTCGCATGGGTGAACGCGGTTACGCCGCCCGACTTCAAACCGCCGCGCGGGCACCGGCGGACATGGCGACTACCGACGCCGACGCCGTAGCGTGGCGGTATGGCGATGGGCTCGGCGGTCGGCGCAGTTCGGCGGGACCTGGGAAGCAGACTGTTCGCGATGGTGGCCGGACCGGAGGGTCCCGCGGCCCGAGAGCGCATCCACAACACCCCCGGCCCGCGGTGGTTCGACGAAGGCCGTCCCATCCGGCGGGTGCACGCCGATGCGTCGATGTTCGTCGGGGGGCTGCGGGCGCTGCTGCTGCAGTCGTTGCATCCGCTGGCTATGGCGGGCGTCGCCGAGCACTCCGACTACCGCAGTGACCCGTGGGGCCGGTTGCAACGCACCAGCACGTTTCTGGCGACGACCACGTTCGGCACCGCCGATGCCGCCCAACAGGCGGTGGATCACGTGCGACGCATCCACGAATACGTGCAGGGTGTCGCTCCGGACGGCAGACCGTATCGGGCCGCGGATCCACACCTGCTGGAGTGGGTGCACATCGCCGAGGTCGATAGCTTCCTGCTGGCACACCAGTCGTACGGCGCCGCGCCGCTGGACGAGGCCGGCCGCGACGGCTATGTCGCCGACATGGCCGTGGTCGCCAGCGCGCTCGGTGTGCCTGATCCGCCCCGCACCGAAGCAGCCGTGCGCGAGCGAATCGACGCCTACCGGCCCGAACTGCGCGGGACGCCGGCTGCTCGTGACGCGGCCCGGTTCCTGTTGTTGACCCCGCCGCTGATACTGCCCGCCCGGCTGCCTTACGGGGTGCTGGCCGCTACCTCGGTGGCGATGCTGCCGGCGTGGGCCCGGTTGCCGCTGCTGCTGCCCTACGTGCCTCCGCTGGAGGCGACCGTGACCCGCATGGCCGGCCGTGCGCTGGTCGGCGGTATCCGCTGGGCTATGACTCTCGACCAGTGAGAGGGAATTCCGGCGGCTGCGGGCATCGTTGAACCAGCCACGATGACCTCGACCCAGACCGCTGCTGCAGCAGTTTCAGGTAAACCGCACACCCCCACGCTGTGGACTCCCGCGAGAGTCCTGATCACCAAATCGGCGTCCGAATTGCCGCATGGCGCCGACATCATTGCCCGGTGTGAGGCCGTCGGCGTCTCGGACATCAGCGTGCTACCCGGCGATCGGCTGCCGCCGCTGCGCGCCGACACCGACCGCGCCGCCTATGCGCTCGCCAAGCGCACCCTCGCGGTCGTCATCGCACCCCCAAGCAAGCGGCGTCTGCAGCCCATCCCCCCGAGTGCGGACTGGCGGATCGACCTCGCCGAAGGCTGCCCCGCCCACTGTCAGTACTGCTACCTCGCGGGGTCGCTGTCCGGACCACCAATCACCCGGGTGTACGCGAACCTGCCGGAAATCCTGAACGAAATGGACGACTATGTCGGCCGGGGCAGGGTCACCTCGGCGTCACCGGAGCGGGCCGACGAGGGAACGACCTTCGAAACGTCCTGCTACACCGATCCCTTGGCGCTGGAGCATCTGACCGGTTCGCTGTCAGCCACCATCGCCCACGTCGGCACTCACCGCTGGCCGGCACCGGTCGGGCTCCGCTTCACCACCAAGTACGACAACGTCGCGCCGCTGCTCGACCTGCCGCACGCCGGCCGCACCCGAGTGCGGGTCTCGGTCAACGCCGACGAGATCGCCGGCCGCTTCGAAGGGGGCACCGCGCGGCTGCCGCAGCGCATCACCGCATTGCGGAAACTGGCGCTCGGTGGCTATCGCGTGGGCCTGACCATTGCACCGATCATGCCGATAGCGCATTGGCGGGAGGGCTACGGCGCACTGCTGCGCGACGTCGCGGACGCCGTTGTCGACATCGCCGACCTCGACCTGACCGTCGAATGCATCACCCACCGGTTCACCGCGACCAGTAAGGACGTGCTGCTCAACTGGTATCCCCGCACCAAGCTGGAGATGGACGAGTCGTCCCGAACCCGGAAGTTCGGCAAATACGGCTCGGCTAAGTATGTCTACCCGAAAGCCGCGATGAGTGAGCTGCGGAGCTGGTTCGAAACCGAACTGGCTGCGACGCTGCCCGCCGCTCGCACACTGTATTGGACCTGACCGTTCGACAGGAGCCGACTTGACGACGCGAACACTGGGTGGCGGCCTCGAGGTCTCGGCGATCGGCCTGGGCTGCATGGGGATGAGCGGCGGCTATGGCCGTCCCGGCGATCGCGATGAGATGATCGCGTTGATCCGATTCGCGGTCGAGCGCGGCGTTCGCTTCTTCGATACGGCCGAGGTGTACGGCCCGTTCGTCAACGAGGAGCTGGTCGGGGAAGCGCTCGCGCCGTTTCGCAGCCAAGTGGTGATAGCCACCAAGTTCGGATTCGCGTTCGGCGCCCCGCACCAAGGGCTGGGCGTCTGCAGCCGGCCCTCACACATCAGGCAAGTCGCCGACGCGTCGCTGCAGCGGCTGGGAATCGAGGCGATCGACCTGTTCTACCAACACCGCGTCGATCCGGAGGTGCCCATCGAAGACGTCGCCGGAACCGTGCGAGAGCTCATAGCGGCAGGAAAGGTCAAGCACTTCGGGATGTCGGAAGCGTCGCCCACGACGATCCGTCGGGCTCATGCGGTCCAGCCACTGACGGCAGTGCAAAGCGAATACTCGCTGTGGTGGCGCCATCCCGAGAAGGAGGTGCTGCCGGTGCTGGAAGAGCTGGGTATCGGTTTTGTTCCGTATAGCCCGCTGGGCAAGGGTTTCCTGACCGGAAAGATCAGCGCAGGCACACAGTTCGACAGCTCCGACATCCGGAATACGATTCCCCGCTTCGCGCCCGAAGCGATGGCGGCGAACATTCACCTGGTGCATCTGGTGACCGAAATTGCGCACCGCAAGCAGGCGACGCCGGGCCAGATCGCTCTGGCGTGGCTGCTGGGCCAGAAACCGTGGATCGTGCCTATCCCTGGTACCCGACACCCGGATCGCCTGCGGGAGAATATTGCAGCGGCCGAGGTGGAACTGAGCATCAATGATCTGCGCGAAATCGGCCGCGCCACAGAGCAAGTCACGGTTCAGGGCGCCCGCTATCCAGAACAGCTGGAACGCCTGACCGGCCGCTGAGTGCCACCACGACCATGAACATCGCGAATACACCAGATAATTCGGCGCCGCCGACCTGCTACCAGCATCCCGACCGCGAATCCTATGTTCGCTGCACTCGGTGTGACCGCTACATCTGCGGTGAGTGCATGCGCGACGCCACGGTGGGCCAGCAATGCGTGCAGTGCGTCCGGGCAGGTGCGCGGACAACGCCGCCGGCGCGCACCCGGTTCGGCGGTCGATTGCGCTCGGGGGCACCAGTCCTCACCTACGCATTGATCGCCGTCAACTCGGCGATGTTCATGCTGCAGGTCGCGTCGCCGGCAGTGGAAGGCCACCTCACGCTCTGGCCGCCCGCGGTTGCCGACGGTGAGTTGTACCGCCTGGTGAGTTCGGCGTTCCTGCACTATGGCCTCACCCATCTGCTGCTCAACATGTGGGCGCTGTACGTGATGGGGCCACCGTTGGAGGTGGCGTTGGGCCGGCTCCGGTTTGGTGCGCTCTACGGGTTGAGCGCCCTCGGCGGCTCGGTGCTCGCCTACCTGCTGTCGCCGCTCAACACGGCCACCGCGGGCGCATCGGGTGCAATTTTCGGCATATTCGCCGCGGCATTCATCGTGCTGCGGAAACTCAACCTCGACGTTCGCTGGGTTGCGTTGGTCATCGCGGTGAACCTTATTTTCACCCTGGTCGCTCCGGCCGTCAGTTCAGCGGCGATCAGCTGGCAAGGCCACCTCGGCGGGCTGATCACCGGCGCGGCAATCGCGTCAGCGTACGTATATGCGCCGCGAACGCGCCGAAATGTCATCCAGGTTGGGGTAACGGGTGCCACCTTGGTGTTGTTCGCGACGCTGATTTGGTGGCGCACCGACCATCTTCTCGCTGAAGTCGGTGGCCACTTCATTCTGCGCTGACACCGGGTTTGCGCTGCGGTATTTGTCCGAATGCCGGCTGACTGTCGGCTGCCGATCGACGCCGTCGCTGCGCTGCGGCACGCGTGAGTAATCACAGGTTTGCCGCCTGAACGACAGAACCCGAGCTTTCGAAAGTTTGCCAATAGATCGCGGAATAGGGCGGAACCGGCCGAGCGTCGACCGTGACCTGGCGGCGGCCGTCGACCAGTTAACCGGCGCATTCCGTGAACAGTAAAAGCAGTTGGTCGGCGATGTGGTCGTCCCCGGCGCCGAACAGCAGCACATCACAGCGGTAGCGAAAGTGCCGGCCGCCACCGCGCTTCGGCCACCGCAGATAACGCCGATGTGTTGGTCTTGGTGAACCGGACCACAACCATCGGTGACGATGCGCCCACCGAAACCACCTCCAGTTCGCGTCACTCTGGGGAGGGCGGTCACTGGCTGAGCTTGCAGTTCGAACCGGTATGAGGTTCGCCCGTTGTTAGCGAACGTTCGAGACGAGATCGGCCGACAGCGCGCCCAGCTGTGATCTGGCTTGGCTCACGATCGGGGTTCGCGGGTAGTCGCAGCAGGCGGCTTGTCGTACCTGGCTGCGATGATGTGGGTATGTCTTCGATCGCATCGGCTCCGGTGGCGGTGAGCCCTGACCAGCGTCTTGAGGTGTTGTTTGAGGAGTTGGCGGAGTTGGCTGGTCAGCGCAACGCGATTGATGGGCGCATCGTGGAGATTGTTGCCGAGCTGGATCGCGACGAGCTGTGCGGCGCTACCGGCGCCCGGTCGGTGGCGGCGTTGGTGGCGTGGAAGCTGGGCTCCTCATCGGCGAACGCTCACACGATCACCACTGTGGCGCGCCGTGTGGAGGAGTTTCCGCGCTGCGCGCAGGGCCTGCGGGAGGGTCGACTGTCGCTGGATCAGGTCGGGGTCATCGCGGCACGCGCGGGTGCGGGATCTGATGGGCATTACGCCCAGTTGGCGCGGGTCGCCACGGTCAACCAACTGCGCACCGCAGTCAAGCTGGAACCGCGACCCCAACCCGACTCTCGGGCGCAACCACAAGCCTCGATCACCAAGACTTCCAGCGAGGAGTTCAGTTGTTGGCGGATCACACTTCCGCACCCAGAGGCGGCGAAGTTCGACGCGGCGCTGGCGTCGCATCGGGAGGCGCTGATCGCCGAGTACAAGCACGATCGCGACCAGGGTGAGCGGGCCTCCGATAGCGCGCCGCCGTTGCCGGGCACCCTGGAGGCGTTTCTGCGCCTGGTCGAAACCGGCTGGGATGCCGAGGTGGCCCGCCGCCCCCACGGGCAGCACACCACGGTGGTGGTGCATGTCGACGTCGAGCAGCGCGCCGCGGCGCTGCATCTGGGTCCGCTGCTCACCGAGGCCGAACGCTCCTACCTGACCTGTGATGCCACCTATGAGGTCTGGTTCGAACGCGACGGCCAGGTCATCGGCGCCGGCCGATCCACCCGCCACATCAACCGGCGGCTTCGCCGCGCACTCGAGCACCGCCAACCCACCTGCGCGGTTCCCGGCTGCGGGGCCACCCGCGGTCTGCACGCCCACCACCTTCGGCACTGGGAAGACGGCGGCCCCACCGAGTTGGCCAACCTGGTGCTGGTGTGCCCATATCACCACCGGCTACACCACCGCGGTGTCATCACCCTCACCGGACCCGCCGCCGATCTGACCGTCCTCGACAGCTCCGGGCGACCGCTTAGCCCAGGATCGCTCGCGCGCCCGCCCCGGCGTCCCCCGCCCGCCGTGCCGCCGTGCCCCGGGCCCACCGGCGAGCGCGCCGACTGGTGGTGGTACGAACCCTTCCAACCGCAACCACCACCAACCAACAACTAGATCGGTCAGCAGCATCCTATGGAGGCTTGAACCGGTTGTGGCATAGCAACTCTCGCTTGCGCTGCCCGACGCCATCGGAGCCTTATCATCAAGGCCGACACCCAGGCGTACACCGCCGCCGCCTATTTCGAAGTGGGCGTTGTACCTCGTCTCCTACGCTGTCAACCTGTTGTGCCCCGAAGAGATCTGGCGGTTGCGTAAGTCGGCAGCCTTCTACGTGCCTCCGCAGAGAAGCTCATCACGTTCCCGGTGCGGGAGCGTCCAGATCCGGTGAGTACGCCGGCGGCGCATAGACGCCCCGGAGGAGCCAGCTAACGCCGAAAGGCCGTATTCGGCTGGTCGCTGTCGTGGCAGCAGGGTTTGGATTCAAGCCACCCACCCTTTGTCGTTTGGCCGTTGTGAGAAGGCCGCCCTGAGATCAACGATATCGCGGTCGCCTTCCCCGCGGTTCGTCACAAGATTGGACCGGGACCATCTCACGATGCGCGGGGGCTGGGGAAGACTTTCCTTTGGGATGATCGCGAACACCGGCTGACTGTCGGCGGCCGATCGGCTAACAAAGAGACCATGAGTTGTTGGAGTATCTTCGCTGAGCACACGCTCACCGAAGAAGTGCCGGCTGCGCCCGCTGAGGTACGCGACTTCTACATTGACCTGGAGAACCTCAAGCAGGTGCACCCGCTGATCGTGTCGGTGCGCACCACATCGCGCCGCGAAACCGATGACGGTTACGTGCAGACCTATCGCATCACAGATCGGATCCCGCTGTGGCGCTGGCATTTTCCGATCCGTTACCGCGCCCGGGTGCAGGTCCCAGCCGCCGGTGACGTCGTCACCTCGGCTCGTCAGTTCCCACGGGTGCGACTGGACGGCACAGTGTCGTTCGAAGCGGTCGACGGCGGTACCCGGCTGGTCGAGCGGCTGCGCATCACAGCTCCGGCACCGCTGGCTGCGCTGACGACGCGGCAGGCGGTCAAGGCGCACGTCGCGATGCTGGCGGGAATCCGCCAACGCTTCCAGTCCGGAGCAGCCCAATGACCGAACCAGCAGCAACGGGAGATCGTGAAATGCCCCAAAGCCGATGCACCACAGATGTGAACGTGGTCGATGGCGTGACGACGCTTCGATTCGACCACCCGCCGGTGAACGCATGTGATCTCGAGTTGCTCGATTCCGTGATCGCAACGATGGGTGGCATCGACGGTCCTGTCGTCATCACCGGCGCCGGCAACTGTTTTTCGGCTGGTGTCGACTTGAGGGCGATTCTCGAAGGCGGATCGGAGTACACCAGCCGATTCCTCAGAACCCTGTCCGAGGCCTTACTCGCAGTCTTCGATCACCCGTCGCCGGTGGTTGCGGCGATCAACGGGCACGCCATCGCAGGTGGCTGCGTCCTTGCCATGTGCGCAGACGTGCGCCTCATGTCGGCGGGGACAATCGGCCTCACCGAGCTTGCGGTCGGTGTCCCGTTCCCGGTGGCCGCGCTCGAGATATGCCGCTCGGCGATGGGTCTCTCGGTGACCCGCGCAGCACTGGAGGCAAAGACGGTCGATATGGCCTCCGCGTCGGCGCGCGGCTGGATCGACGCGGTGGTACCCGCCACCGAGTTGCTCCCACGGGCGACGGCGGTCGCGCGCGAGCTCGGTCAGCACTCGGCAAGCGCGTATGCGCTGACCAAGCGTCAGCTGCACCGGCCGGCGCGCGCGGCGATCGACGCGGCCGCGGAGCTGGATGCGCAGGTACAGGCCAGTTGGTTGTCAGACGACACCCGCACGCGGATGGCTGCGTTCGTCGAGGCGCTCACCCGCGGCCGCTGAGAGACTCGCGGGACCAGCTTCACCGCGCCGTCCACTGCGATGTGAGCGCGTACTCCGACAAGTACTTCGTCGCACTCCACCCGCCGTCGACAACGATCGTCTGGCCATTGATGTAGCTACCCCCGGCCGAGCACAGGAACCCGACGACGCTGGCAACGTCGTCCACCGTGCCGAGCCGTTGGTGCGGGGTCATCTCGGTGTTCAGCCTGCGGAAGCGCTCGTCTTGCAACCGATGCTCGGTCATCGGCGTGTTGATCACCCCGGGAGCCACCGCATTGCACCGTATTCCCTGCGACCCGTACTGGCAGGCGATGTGCAGGGTCATCGCCGTGAGCCCGCCCTTGGCCGCCGCGTAGGCACCGCCGCGCAGGCCGCCGACCACCGCGAACGTCGACGTCATATTGACGATACCCGAACCGGGCGCCATGTGCGGCAGCACTTCTCGCGCCAGGCGAAACGGCGCACGCAGCATCAACGCCAGAAAGTGGTCCAATGCCTCGTCGTCAGTTTCGTGTAACGGCGCAGGACTGCCGATGCCGGCGTTGTTGACCAGAAAGTCCACACGACCCCACCGTTCGATCGCGGCATCGACGATGCTGCGTGGCGCGTCGTCGCGCGTCAGGTCTACCGCGACGGTGGCCACCCGCGCGGGATCGTCGACCGCATCGCACAGCGCAGCCAACCGATTTTCGTCGCGGCCCGTCCCCATGATCGCCATGCCCATACCAGCCAGCTTCGTGGCGACGCCCAATCCGATCGCGCCGCTGGCCCCGGTCACGATCGCTACTTGCATGTCACTCGTCCGCCTTTTCGAGCGTCGTTCTGATCAGCTGTTTCAACACCTTTCCGGCGTCGTTTCTGGGCAGTGCATTCCAGATGACGACCTGTTCGGGGGCTTTGAACGTGGCGACGCCGTGTGCCTGCAAGTAGCTACGCAATCCGGCGACATCGGGTGCGGCCGACGTCCTCGGCACGATCGCCGCGCAGGCCCGCTCCCCGGTCCGGGCATCCGGCACACCGACAACGGCCACCTCGGCGATCGCCGGGTGACCGGCAAGGACATCCTCGATCTCTTTCGGCGATATATTTTCGCCATTGCGAATGATGAGGTCCTTCGCCCGTCCGGTCACGACAAGATACTGACCGTCGACCCAGCGGCCGAGATCCCCGGTGCAGAAATATCCCTCGGCGTCGAATGCCGGCACGTTGTCCTGCTCGTGTAGGTAGCCGACGAACATCTGGGGGCCGCGCGCCCGGATCTCGCCGTCGGCGTCGGCGCAACCGTCGCCCCCGATTCTGATATCGGCCGCACCACGGAGTCCGTCGGTGTCAGCGGCGTGGTCAGCATCGAGCGGTGAACCGATGGTCGTGACGGGAACTTCAGTGGAGCCGTATACGCGTGTGACAACTGCATGCTTGAAATAGTCTGTGGCAGAGCGGATCAACGATGGCGAGACGGAAGCCCCGCCGCAGACGAACAATTTCAGGTCGGGTAGCCGGGTCGCACGGTGGTTGGCCGCGGCCAGGATCTGCTCCAGAAATGGGGTAGCGCCGGCGATATGCGTGCAACGTTCGGATTCCATGATCGCTACGGCGTCGTCGGCATTCCAGCGGTCCATCAGCACGGCGGTCGTGCCGAGCAGCAGCGGACCTTCGAACGCATAGATCGAGCCCCCGATGTGGGCAATCGGTGACGGAACCAGGAACCGGTCGCCGGGTTCCACAAACCAGTGCTCGCGGATCTGTCGGATCAGCGCGTGCATCGAGTTGTGGCTGTGCAAAACGCCTTTCGGGCGTCCAGAGGTTCCCGAGGTGTACAGGAGCATCCGTACAGCATCCGGATCCAGTGTCGGCAGCACGGCCCCGCTTGGTGGCTGGCCCAGCAGCGACTTAAACGGTGTCTGTCCGACACCAGCTGAGCCGTCGCCGCGTAGCACGACCACCTCGGGCGGCGCACCGAGTCGAGCGGTAACACGCTGCAGCATCGATGCGTAGTCGTGGCGCCCAAATTGGTGCGGTATGAATACCATTCGACTACCGGTGTCTTCGAGGATGAAGAGCACCTCGCGGTCCCGCAGCGACGGCAGGATCGGGTTCACCACCATCCCGGCCAGGGTGGCCGCCAAGTAAACGATCGCCGCCTCATGCCAATTCGGCAGCATGAACGACACCACGCTGCCCGCCGGCATACGGGCTCTCAATGCGTGGGCCAGCAGATTCGCCTGCTCGTGTAGCTGTTGACAGGTCAGGCGGCGATCCCCATCAACTACCAGCACTCGCTGCGGTGTGTTGCGGGCAGCGTCCTGCAAAGAATCGGCCAGCGTAGAACGGACCCACCAGCCGCGCGCATAAGCGTCGGCCGCTCGGTCGTCGTTCCAACGGGCCGGCCGGTTGGCGAACCGCGGTCGATCCTCATGCGACATCGTCGGCGCTCCTGAAGGACTCAGCCTGCAGACCCGTGCCATGCACACTCCAAGCGCGCTGCGGGGTGCGCTTGATCCTAACGTGGCCAATCTGCCTATGGGCGCGGTCGCCCTAGTTTTGTCCGCGGTCGAGGGGGGAACGAAACGGTATGTTCTCCGCAATTCTCATCGAGCAGGGCGAGCAGGTTCAGTCGGCTGCGGTCACCACACTGGAGGAGGCACAGCTTCCCGAGGGTGACGTCAGTGTCGATGTGGAGTATTCGACGTTGAATTATAAGGACGCGCTCGCGATCACCGGCAAGTCGCCGATCGTGCGTAAGTTTCCGATGGTGCCGGGAATCGACCTGGCAGGCGTCGTCACTGAAAGCAGACATGGCAACTGGTCGAGCGGGGACTGGGTTGTCCTCAACGGCTGGGGTGCCGGCGAAAGTCATTGGGGTGGGCTGGCTCAGCGCGCCCGCGTCGACGGTGACTGGCTGGTGCCGTTGCCGCCCGCCTTCAACTGCCGGCAGGCAATGGCGATCGGTACGGCGGGCTATACCGCGTCCTTGTGCGTCGACGCCCTGTTGGACCGTGGTGTGCGGCCAGACCAAGGCGAGGTCCTGGTGACCGGCGCGACCGGCGGGGTCGGCAGTATCGCGATCGCGCTGTTGGCCGCGGCCGGTTTCACGGTGGTCGCGGCGACCGGGAAAGCCGCCGAGGCGGGTTACCTGCAGGACTTAGGCGCCGCCGCAGTGCTGGATCGCGCGCTGCTCGGCCAGGCCGGCAAGCCGCTGCAGAAGGAACGCTGGGCGGCAGTCGTCGACTCGGCCGGCAGCCACACGTTGGCAAATGCATGTGCGCAAACCCGCTACGGCGGTGCGGTAGCTTGCTGCGGCCTGGCGCAAGGCCTGGAGTTCCCGGCCACGGTGGCCCCGTTCATTCTGCGTGGCGTCTCCTTGCTCGGTATCGACAGTGTGATGGCTCCGACCGGTCGGCGCATTGCTGCCTGGGAACGCTTGGCGCGCGACCTGGATCCCGCCAAGCTTGATGTGATCGCCAAGGAGATTCCACTGCCCGACGCGATCTTGACAGCCGGCCAATTACTGGACGGCCAACTGCGCGGTCGCATCGTCGTCGACGTCAACGGCTGACCGGAACGCGCCGCGTGCGGATTTCGGCTACGGCGTCCGCCGTGTCGCGGGCTTACGCGGCCGAGTCAGCTCTAAGCTTTCCGTGATTTCGGCGGAGAGGGACATCGACGTATCGGCGGTAACAAGCGCGTCGTGCGGCCAACTGGTCAGCAGACGCAACCAGCTAGCAACGAACCGGCCAGGATTCGCGCGACGCCGGTTCGTGATGCTGCACGCCGCTGGGTAGCGCCCACCCCGAAGACGGGCCGGCCGTCGACCTGGAGCCGTAGCGCGGGGGCACGTCCGCGGCGTCGACCCGGCATTCCTGCCCTGGACGGCCTGCGGGCGGTCGCCGTTGCGTTGGTTGTCGCCGACCACGGCGGTGTCCCAGGGCTGGGCGGGGGCTTCATCGGCGTCGACGTGTTCTTCGTGCTCAGCGGATTCCTCATCACCTCGCTCCTGCTCGACGAGCTCGGCGGCACGGGCCGTATCGACCTGGTCGGCTTCTGGATTCGTCGCGCCCGGCGACTGCTGCCCGCGCTCGTGCTCATGGTGCTGACGGTCGGTGCCGCGCGTCAACTTCTGCCGTCGGAAGCCGTCGCCAACCTGCGGGGCGACGCGATCGCCGCCTTCTTCTGGGTGGCGAATTGGCGGTTCGTCACCCAGCACACGAATTACTTCACCCAGGGAGCCACACCGTCACCCCTGCAGCACACCTGGTCGCTCGGGGTAGAGGAGCAGTTTTACTTTGTCTGGCCGGTGCTGCTGATCACACTGACCGTCGCGCTGGCGGCGCTGGCGAACCGCCGCGGAGCGTGGGCCACGGTGGGAGCCGTGCGGCTCTGCGCTTTCCTGATTGCCGGCCTGGGAGCGCTGGCTTCGGCGGCCGCGGCGTTCTGGCTGGCATCGGATGACGCGCGTAACCGGGTGTATTTCGGCTCGGACACCCGCGCGCAGGCGTTGCTGTTCGGGGCGGCGGCCGCGGCCTTGCTGGTTGCGGACTGGTCAGCGCTCAATCGCGGCTGGTCACTGATCCGGTCTCGCTGGGGCAAGCGCGTCGCCCGGCTGCTGCCGGCCCTCGGTCTGGTGGCCCTGGCCTTCGCGGCGCACCACGCGACCGGCACCGCCCGCGATTTCCACAATGGTCTGCTGACGGCGGTAGCACTCGCGGCCGTGACAGTGACCGCCTCGGTGGCGCTCGACCAGCACGGCGCGGTGGCCCGGGTGTTGGCCTGGCGCCCGTTGGTGGGGCTGGGCACCATCTCCTACGGTGTGTACCTCTGGCATTGGCCAACTTTCATGGTCGTCAACGGTGAACGGACCGGATGGTCGGGAACACCGTTGTTCGTGGCCCGGTGCGTCGTCACCGTGGCGGCTGCCGCGGCGTCGTGGTGGCTGATCGAACAGCCCATTCGGCGCTGGCGACCGCTGCGGGTCCCGCTCCTCCCATTGGCTGGGGCGACTGTCACCAGCGCGGTCGCGGTGACCATGCTGATCGTTCCGGTGCCCAACGGTGCCATCACGACACCCGATGGCAGTTTGCCGCCCGAGGTATCGGCGGTGGCCGCCGTGTCAGCGTCACCCGCGGTCAATGCTCACGCCGCACGGCCGGCGGCTCAACGAAATCCCGACCGGGCCTTCACCGTGTCCGTCTTCGGTGATTCGATCGCGTGGACCTTGATGCACTACCTGCCGGAAACACCCGGGGTTGATTTCGTCGACCACACCGTGATCGGCTGCAGCCTGGTGCGCGGCGGCCCGTACAAGTATCTAGGCCAAACCCTCGACCCGAAACCGGAATGCGATTCCTGGCCGAGCAGATGGGCGGCGCAGATTGCGGATGACCGGCCGGACGTCGCGCTGCTGATCATCGGTCGCTGGGAGACCGTCGACCGAGTTAACGAGGGCAGGTGGACTCACATCGGCGACCCGTCGTTCGACGGATACCTCACCGAAGAGCTGCAGCGCGCACTGGATGTCCTTTCGGCCACCGGAGCCCGGCTGATTGTCGCCACCGTGCCCTACAGCCGCCGCGGTGAGAAACCGAACGGCAGCGTGTGGCCGGAGGACCAGCCCGAGCGGGTCGACCAGTGGAACGCTCTGTTGCGCAACGGTATCGCGCAACACCCGGATGTCGGGATCCTGGACCTGAACAAGAAGTTGTGCCCCAGCGGTGTCTATACGGCCAGGGTCGACGGTGTCCAGGTGCGCAGCGACGGCGTTCACCTCACCGAGGAAGGCGTGAAATGGCTGACGCCATGGCTCGAGGAATCAGTGCGCTAGTACACCGGAAAGTTTCCGGCCGATTTCCCCGTACCGTTTGACGCCAGTAGCATTGCGGTGCAACATGTAGTGGCAAGCACCTCGCTAGGTGAGGCGTCTGCACGGATACAGGCCACTGACCCCGAACGTCGAGAGACGCCCCGGGTCAGGACAGCTCTTCCCGGCATAAGGGTTGAGCCCAAGTGGCTTCCGGGTAACTGGTCCGGATACGCCGTGCAGTGCCGAAGCTTTGACGAGAGGGGTGCGGCCCGTCGACTCGTCGTCGGGCGCTAATCCCCTTCTGTGCGGGCACTTTGACGGCACCCCCGTGTGTCATGGCCGTGAGGAGGTGAGGGCGAGATGAGTCCGAGCGATAGTCCACATCCTTATCCGATGTCTGTTTCGTCCCGATCCAGCTCCGGCGCACTTCGCGCCGCCTGACGGTCCGAACGACACGACCTCGGCTTTGGCCCGCTGCCGCCCGGTCAGCGGGTAGCTAGCCGTGCCCGCATCCAGGGCCATCAATGCCTTGAGATGACGCCTGGCGCAACGACTCAAGCCTTAACGCGGTGCTGTGTTGCTCACCATCACTGCGCACCGGCATCGGCTTCCGGCCAGATTGCGAGATTGCGAATGACTTCCATTTTTACTTCACTGCCGGCAGGCGCCGAACCCCGGCCGCTGCCCACGACAACGGACGCAGCAGTGCTGGATCCCGCCCATGTGGGTGACATCGTCGGTGCGTTCGGCCGGATCCGGCGCGACGAGGCCGGCACCGGCCGGAGTCGCTGGCAGAAGTTGCGGATGCTGATGGTGATCACCGGGCCGGGGCTGATCGTGATGGTCGGCGATAACGACGCCGGAGGTGTCGCGACCTACACGCAGGCCGGGCAGAACTACGGGATGAAGCTGCTGTGGACGCTGGTGCTGCTTATCCCGGTGTTGTATGTCAACCAGGAAATGGTGCTGCGGCTCGGCGCGGTGACCCGGGTGGGGCACGCGCGGCTGATCTTCGAGCGGTTCGGCAAGTTCTGGGGTGCATTCAGCGTCGGAGACCTGTTGATTCTCAACGCGCTGACGATCGTGACTGAATTCATCGGCGTTTCATTGGCGTTGGGTTTCTTGGGGTGCCCGAAACGTATCGCGATACCGGCTGCTGCAGTCTTGCTGTTCGCGGTGGTCGCCGGGGGCTCGTTCCGTCGCTGGGAGCAGTTGATGTTCGTGCTGATCGCGGTGAACATCGCGGTGATACCGCTGGCGCTGTCCGTGCATCCCGACATCGCCACCAGCATGCATGGATTGGTTCCGCAGCTTCCGGGCCACTCTGACTCCGTCGTGCTGATGGTCGTCATGGCGATTGTGGGCACCACCGTCGCGCCCTGGCAGTTGTTCTTCCAGCAGTCCAATGTCGTCGACAAGCGCATCACTCCGCGGTGGATCCCTTACGGGCGAGCTGATTTGGTCATCGGCATCGTCGGTGTCATGGGTGGTGCCATCGCGTTGATGGCGGCTACCGCCTTCGGGCTCGGTGGTACCGCCGCTGCGGGCAAGTTCACCGACGCCGGTGCTGTCGCCGCGCACTTGGCGCAGCACGTCGGGCACCCGGTCGGGGTGCTGTTCGCGGTCATCCTGCTGGACGCCTCCCTCATCGGCGCCAACTGTGTTGGGCTGGCCACCACCTACGCCCTGGGCGATTCGATGGGCCGGCCGCATTCGCTGCACTGGAAGATCACCGAGGCGCCACTGTTTTACGGCAGTTATGCCGGGGTCCTCGGCATATCAGCTGTGGTGGCGTTCAGTCCCGATCACACCCTGGGTTTGATCACCCAAGGGGTGCAGGCGCTCGCCGGTGTCCTGTTGCCCTCGGCGACGGTCTTTTTGGTCTTGCTGTGCAACGACCGAGCAGTGATGGGGCCCTGGGTCAACACCTTCCGGCAGAACACCATCGCTTGGTTGATCGTGTGGTCGCTGGTGGTGCTGTCGTTGATGCTGACCGTCGTCACCTTCTTCCCCAACCTGTCCACCGTGACGCTGCTGACCGGCCTCGGGGTGGGTGCGGTCTCGGGTCTGGTCGGTGCCGTCGCGGTGTTCGCCGTGAGTTGGTACGCCAGGCGACGAGCGGCCGAAGACACCGTGCCGTTCGGTGCGCTCGATCTCGAGCAGGTCGAAGAGCTCGACGAGCTGCCGAAGCTGACGCGTGCCGAGCGCAAAGCCCTGCGCGACGAGGTTCGCGCCGCCTGGACGGCCCCCGCGCTGGCCACGCTGGCCCGACCGGTCATGTCGCCGGCGCGCCGGGCCGGACTGGTCACGCTGCGCGCATATCTGGTGCTGGCCTGCGGGCTGGTCATCGTCAGACTCGTCCAGGCCGGCATCGGCTGAGGAGGCTTGCCGCTGGCGCGTTCTATTGCGTGACAGTGCTTTTGGCTACGGCGCTACGGCAACAACACGATCTTGCCGTGGGTGTGGCGCTGCTCGAGTTCAGCGAAGGCATCGGCCACCTGGTCCAGCGGGTAGGTGGCGGCGATATCGAAGTCCACCGCTCCGCTGGCCACCAGGTCAGCCATTTCGGCCAACACCTCCGGCGTCGACGCGTCGGCGCTGCCTTCCGTCTTCGCGCCCACTTCAGCGGCTTTCGCGAACGCGATGATGGTGTCTATGCGCTCAGGTGGCACGCCGAGGTCGACGGCGAGTTGCACATAATCGGGACCGAACAAGTCGATGAACGCGTCGATCCCGTCCGGAGCGGCTTGGCGCAACCGATCAGCAAGCCCGTCACCGTATTCGACCGGTATCACGCCGTGGTCGGCGAGCCACTCGGCGCTTCTCTTGGATGCGATACCCAGCACCCGAGCCTGGCGTTGCGCCAACAGCTGGACGACCAGGCTGCCGACTCCGCCTGCGGCCGCCGACACCGCCACCGTCTCGCCTGGCTGCGGCGCCACCGCACGGACCGCGGCGTATGCCGTGCAACCGGCGACGTACAGCGATCCCGCTGCCTCCCAGCTCAATTCGGCAGGTTTTTTGATCAGTTGCTGCACTGGCACGACGGTATGGGTGGCGTGGCTGGAGCGGCGCGAGCTGAATCCCAGGACTTCGTCGCCGACTGTGAACTCAGCGACGCCAGGACCCAGGACGGTGACAAAGCCGGCGAGGTCACTGCCTTCACCGGAGGGGAAGGTGGCCGGAAACATCTCGTGCAGCGCGCCCGTTCGAATCGCGGCTTCGCCGGGATTGATGCCGGCTGCCCGCACCTCGACCAGCACCTCGCCCGGCCCGGGTGACGGCAAGTCGATGTCGGCCACATACAACACGTCACGGTCGCCGTAGCGATCGAACCGCACCGCGCGCGCTTTCATTGATGTCATCGGGCCCTCCGAGCCATCTCAGTCCAACCGGTCCGCTGCGCCACTGTCTTTCATTCCCAGTGTGCCCAGCACGACACGGGTCACTGCACGATGATCGGATCACCGACGTGGACGGTATCGAAGTACCATGCGGCGTTGTCCGGGCTGAGGTTGATGCAGCCGTGGCTGACATTCGCATAACCCTGCGAATCCACCGACCACGGTGCCGAGTGCACGTAGACACCTCCCCAGGTGACGCGCACGGCGTACTGCCCTTGGATGAGGTAACCCTCCGAGGAACTCAACGGGATACCGATGGTCCGGGAATCGAAGGTGACGGTCCGTTGCTTTTCCAGCGCAGTGAAGGAGCCGCGTGGGGTGGGGCGGCTGGGCTTACCCATCGACGCCGGCATGGTGCGCAGTGTCTCCCCATCGACGCTGACGGTGAACGTGTGCGCGGTGACGTCGGCAACGCCCAGAACGGCGGAGCCGGTCTCGAAACCGGTCGACAAACCGTGCACGTCGACGGCAACACGACTGTGGGCAGGCCAATAAGTGTCTGGAACCCATTGCACCACAGCGTCGTTGACCCAGCCGAAGCGACCGGTCGGGCGTCCTGCCGAGCTGATCTTGATGGCCCGTTCGGCGGCTCGGCGGTCGGCGACCGGTCCGGTGAAGGTGACGATCACCGGATGGGCTACCCCCACTACGTCACCCGCGGCTGGTTGAACCGATGCGACGACGGGTTCTCCTACCGGCGGTGCGACCGCCGCCACGCCGGGATTTCCGGACCCGGCCAGCGTCATCGCGACGAACCCGGCCGCCACTCCCGCCATCCTGAAGACGAGCCGAATCATGCTGCGCACGGCCTGCAATCCCTTCACGATGGCGGACAGGAGATCTCACACTAATGGCTCAATATGTACCCAGACAGCGAATTCAGCAAACTCACCAGCAGCGGCCGGCGAGCGCGGGGATCGACGGTGGCCAACGCTGTTTCGCAGTGGAACTCAGCGATCCATGCCGCCGCGGCGCAGTGCGGTGGGCTCAGTCGCCCGGCTTCACCCGCGCGGCGGCCGATTCGGGCATGGGTTCGTAACGAACGAAAGACCGGGTGAACGAGGCAGCGCCGTGCGAGAGCGAGCGCAAGTCGATGGCATAGCGGATGAGTTCGACTTGCGGGACTTCGGCTTTCACCACGGTGCGGTCACCGCCGGCGGTGTCGGTGCCGAGTACCCGGCCGCGACGCCCGGACAGGTCGCCCATAATCGCACCGACCAGGTCGTCGGGGATCAGCACGCAGATCTCGTCGATCGGCTCGAGCAGGCTGACCTTGGTGGTTGCTGCAGCTTCTTTCAATGCCAGCGCCCCCGCCATCTGGAACGCGAAGTCCGACGAATCGACACTGTGGGCCTTTCCGTCGAGCAAGGTCACTCGAATGTCGACGACCGGATAACCGGCGTGCACACCTTTGTCCATTTGAGCGCGGACGCCCTTTTCCACGCTGGGGATGAATTGCCGCGGCACTGCGCCACCGACCACCTTGTCGCAGAACTCGAAGCCGGACCCTTCCGGCAACGGCTCCACCTCGATGTCACAGACAGCGTATTGGCCATGCCCGCCGGACTGTTTGACATGACGGCCATGGCCTTTCGCCTTGCCGGCGAACGTTTCGCGCAGTGGCACCCGCAGTGCCACGGTGTCCACCGTCACCCCGTATCGATTGGCCAGGGCGTCGAGGACGACACCGGCATGCGCCTCTCCCATGCACCACAGCACTACCTGATGGGTTTCCGGATTCTGCTCGATCCGCAGTGTCGGATCCTCCGCGGCCAGTCGCCCCAACCCGACCGACAGCTTGTCCTCGTCGGTCTTGGCGTGCGCCTGAATCGCAATCGGCAGCAGTGACGCCGGCATGCTCCAGGGCTTGAGCACCAGCGGTTCGGACTTGTCGGACAGGGTGTCCCCGGTTTCGGCGTGGCTCAGTCGGCCGATCGCACAGATATCCCCCGCGAGGACGACCGGTGCCGGCCGCTGCTGCTTACCGAGCGGGAATGACAGGTTTCCGATGCGTTCGTCCTCGTCGTGATCGGGGTGCGAGTTTCCCGCTCCCACAGCCGGGCCGAAAAAGGACGCAAAGTGCCCTGATACATGCACCGTCGCGTCGGGTTTGATGGTCCCGGAGAAGACCCGGACCACGCTGACCCGGCCGACATAGGGGTCAGACGTGGTCTTGACCACCTCGGCGAGCAACGGTCCGTCGGCGGTGCAGGCCAGACCGCTGCGCTGTGCGCCTTGCGGTGTGAAGATCTCTGGCAGTGGATGTTCCAACGGGGAGGGAAATGCCTGGGTGGCGATCTCCAGCAACTCCAACGTGCCGACGCCGGTGCTACTGCAGACCGGAAGAACGGGAAAAAACGAGCCCCGCGCGACTGCTTTCTCCAGGTCTCCGATGAGCACCGAATCGTCGATGTTCTCGCCGCCCAGATACCGCTCCATCAGGGATTCGTCCTCGGACTCCTCGATGATCCCTTCGATCAAATTTCCGCGCTCCGCGTCGATTTGATCGGCGTTGGCCCGGTCCGGCGGATGCGTGCTTCGCTTACCTCCGGCATATTCATAGTGGGTTTGCGACAGTAACCCGATCAGGCCGCCGTCGGTCGGCAAGTACAGCGGCAATACCTTGTCACCGAACGCTTCTCGGGTGGCTGCCAGGGCGCTCTGGTAATTCGCCCGGGCGTGGTCCAGTTTGGTGATCACCACTGCGCGCGGCATGCCCACCTGATCACATTCCTGCCACACCGATTTGGTGGGCTCGTCGACACCTTCGTTCGCAGCGATCACGAAGAGGGCGCAGTCCGCCGCGCGCAGCCCAGCGCGCAATTCCCCCACGAAATCGGCGTAGCCGGGTGTGTCGATGAGGTTAACCTTGACGCCGTCGTGCGATAACGAGGCCAAGGCAAGCCCCACCGACCGCTGCTGGCGGATCTCCGCATCGTCGTAGTCACACACCGTGGTGCCGTCCACTACGGAGCCGGGGCGGGATAACACGCCAGAGGCGACCAGAAGAGCCTCTACCAGGGTGGTCTTCCCGCCGCCCGATGGTCCCACCAACACCACGTTGCGGACGGCGGCTGGACTATTCGCGAGGGGAGCAACCCCCGCAGTCTGGGAATTGGTCGCCTTGTCTGCCATGACGTTCCTTCCTCCTACCCCCGCGTAGGTGTCCTACGTCACTTTTCCCTTCGGGCCCGGGGAGCACAAGACTGATCGAATTAACGCGCGACCGGAGTTCAGGCGTGCCAGGTCGTCCAGCGCAGCGCGGTGATCGCGATGACCGGGCCGTCGAGTCGAACCGACCGATATTGCGGATATTTGGCGCGCAGCGCCTGATAGCCGGCGCGCATCACGTCATCGTGCTGGTGGATGGCCGCGGCGCCGTCGACCCGAACCCACCACAATTGCGCCCAATCGTCGTGGTAGCCGTCGACGAGCAGACTGACGCGTGGGTCGCTGGCAATGTTGGCCAGCCGGCGTAGCCGTCGCGTCGTCTTCGGCTTGGCATCAACGGCTGTGTAGATCACCTCATCGCGCACCGCGAACACCACCGGCACCAAGTGCGGCGAGCCGCCAGGGCCGATAGTGCCCAGTCGCGCCACCGGCGCCTGGCGGAAGCTGGCGTGAAAGTCGAAGTCGGCCATCACGCCGCCTCAGGTGATCGTGAGGCCGCCGTCGACCACGATGGTCTGGCCAGTGACATAGCCGGCGGCCGCGGAGGCCAACCATACGGCGGTGGCGGCGAGCTCGGCAGGCTCGCCCATGCGGCCGAGGATCAGCCGGCGCGCCTGACTTTCCAGATAACCCGGCCGGTATTCGTCGGTCATCTCGGAGGAGAAGAAACCCGGCGCCAGCGCGTTGACCCGGATGCCCTTGCGTGAACCCCACTGCTGGGCGAGATCACGGGTAAGCCCGATGATCGCCGCTTTACTCGCGCTGTAGGCGGCCTGCGGCAGTTCGGCGGTAGTGATGCCCAGGACGCTGGCGATATTGACAATCGAACTGCCCGGTCTCATCACACGTCCACACGCCTGCGCCATCCAATAGCAGCCGTTGAGATTGACGTCGATCACCGCCCGAAATTGGTCTGCGGTTTCCCGGGTCGCCGGAACGGCGGTTCCCTTACCGGCGTTGTTGATCAAAACGTCGATACGACCGAAAGCCTCCAGCGCCGAATCGACGAGTCGCTGGCATTGCTCGGGCTCGCTGACATCGGTCGTTACCGACACTGCTTTGCGGCCGCCGGCCTCAACTAGCGCGGCGGTCGCCTGCAGCCGATCAGCACGTCGCGCCCCGAGGACAACGTCGGCGCCCGCCTCGGCGAACGCTTGGGCGAACGAGACCCCCAATCCCGATGACGCGCCGGTCACGATGACGACCTTGTCGTCGAGTCGGAAAGAGTCGAGCACGCCCATCAAGTCATACCGTCCTCTCCCAGCTGCTTCAGGTTGTACCCGGCTGACGATACGGGTTAGAAATTCCGGGACGGCATTGACCGATTTGGAAAATGGTCTTCAGCAACGACCTGAGCCGTACCGCTGCGGCGGGTTTCAAGTGCGTCATTAGTTTGCCGAACTGACCCAGTGGTTATGTGGTTATTCGGTGCCCGTACTCAACCGCTGATTGCCCGCTGGACCCGATCAGCTCAATAATTCTCCACCGGTCATGACTAGGGTGGAAGGTCGACAGCGCACCGCCGCGCTTGACCGCTGCGGCAGAATTTGAGTCTTACGCCTATCGGAGGTGACGAAATGAGCGAATACCACCGCCACATATCGGGACGACGGTGGTCGTCGTGCTTATTCAGCATCGCGGCTGTCGTCGGTCTGGGGCTGGCCGCGACGCCGGCGCAGGCCGCGCCGGCGATCCCGCTGACCCCTTTCAATGAGGCGCCGGCTCCGCCGCTCGATCCGCTGGCGACCGTTTCACAGGTGGGCCCGGAGATCGTCGACATCGACACCAAGCTCGGCTACCAGAGCGCGGTGGGCGCCGGCACCGGCATCGTCATCGATCCCGGCGGTGTAGTGCTGACCAACAACCACGTGATCGCCGGAGCGACCGACATCACCGCGAGAGACATCGGCAATGGGCAGAGCTACCCCGCCGAGGTGATCGGCTACGACCGCACCCAAGACATCGCCGTGGTGCAGCTCGGCGGCGCCGCCGGACTTCCGGTCGCCAACATCGGCAATTCGTCGCAGGTCGCGGTCGGTGATCCGATCGTCTCGTTGGGCAACGCCGGCGGCGCCGGCGGCACACCGAGTGCGGTGGCGGGCCGGGTGACCGGTCTCAACCAGACGGTCACGGCGTCGGACTCTTTGACCGGTAGTAGCGAGACGCTCAACGGTTTGATCCAGGTCGACGCGGCCATCCGCCCGGGAGACTCGGGCGGCCCGACCGTCAACAGCTCTAACCAGGTCATCGGCCTGAACACCGCCGCATCGGACAACTTCAGGCTGGGGCGCGGCGAAGGGTTTGCCATTCCGATCAACCAGGCCATGGCAATCGCCCGCCAGATCCGGTCTGGCGCCGCCTCCTCAACCGTGCACATCGGGCCGACCGGGTTCCTCGGTGTCGGCGTTTCCGATGCGCGCGGCGGGGGTGCGGTGATCCAGCAGGTGATACCGGAGGGTCCGGCCGCGGGCGCCGGTCTCACCCAGGGGTCGGTGATCAGCTCCGTCAACGGCAGCCCGGTGAACTCGGCCACTGCATTGACGAACATCCTTGACCAGCACCACCCCGGTGACTCGGTCACGCTGACCATCCAAGACGGGCCGGGCGCGTCGCGTAACGTTCCCGTGACGTTGGCGCCCGGACCGCCTGGCTGAGGGCCGTGACACAGCCTACTATTTGCGGTGCTCAATTCGTTTGGCACGCATAGTGTTTGCTGCGTGTGCTGTCGGGTACCTGTAGGCTCGTGGACTTGACGAGGAAGATCAGCGACAGCGTCGAGCACGATCCCGCAGAGGGCAGTCACATCGAGGCCGGGGTGGTGGAACATCCCACCGCGGACGACTTCGCCGACGCCCGGGAGATACCCGCAGACCCCACGTGGTTCAAGCGGGCGGTTTTCTACGAAGTGCTGGTCCGGGCGTTCTATGACTCCAACGGTGACGGCTTCGGGGACCTGCGCGGCCTGACCGAACGCATCGACTATCTGCAGTGGCTCGGCATCGACTGCATCTGGCTGCCGCCGTTCTACGACTCGCCGCTGCGGGATGGCGGCTATGACATCCGCGACTTCTACAAAGTGCTGCATGAATTCGGCACGGTCGACGACTTCGTCGAACTGCTCGACGCCGCGCACCGTCGCGGGATCCGGGTTATCACCGACCTGGTGATGAACCACACGTCGGATTCCCATCCGTGGTTCCAGGAGTCCCGCCGCGACCCCGAAGGGCCGTATGGCGACTACTACGTGTGGAGCGACGACAGCGACAAGTACCCCGGCGCGCGAATCATCTTCGTCGACACCGAAGACTCGAACTGGACGTTCGATCCGGTCCGTCACCAGTTCTACTGGCACCGCTTCTTCTCGCATCAGCCGGATCTCAACTACGACAACCCCGCTGTGCAAGAGGCGATGATCGACGTCATCCGGTTCTGGCTCGATCTCGGCATCGACGGGTTCCGGTTGGACGCCGTGCCCTATCTGTTCGAGCGTGAGGGCACCAACTGCGAAAACCTGCCCGAGACGCACGCCTTTCTCAAGCGCGTCCGGCAAGTGGTCGATGACGAATTTCCCGGTCGCGTGCTATTGGCCGAGGCCAATCAGTGGCCGAGCGACGTCGTCGAGTATTTCGGCGACCCGGACACCGGCGGCGATGAATGTCACATGGCGTTTCACTTTCCGCTGATGCCGCGCATTTTCATGGCGGTGCGCCGCGAATCACGCTTCCCGATCTCGGAAATCATGGCTCAGACACCGCCGATCCCGAAGACGGCGCAGTGGGGCATCTTCTTGCGTAACCACGACGAGCTGACCCTGGAGATGGTCACCGACGAGGAGCGCGATTACATGTACGCCGAGTACGCCAAAGATCCGCGGATGAAGGCAAATGTCGGCATTCGCCGGCGCCTGGCTCCGCTGCTGGAGAAGGACCGCAACCAGATCGAGCTGTTCACGGCGCTGCTGCTGTCGCTGCCCGGCTCCCCGGTCATGTATTACGGCGACGAGATCGGCATGGGCGACGTCATCTGGCTCGGCGATCGAGACGGGGTCCGCACGCCGATGCAGTGGACGCCGGACCGCAACGCCGGCTTTTCCACCGCCAACCCCGGCCGGCTGTACGTTCCGCCCAGCCAAGACCCCGTGTATGGCTACCAGACGGTGAACGTGGAGGCACAACGCGACACCTCGACGTCGCTGCTCAACTGGACGCGCACCATGCTGGCGGTGCGCCGCCGCCACGACGCGTTCGCGACCGGCACGTTTCGTGAATTGGGCGGCTCGAACCCGTCGGTGCTGGCATATGCGCGCGAATCCGACGATGACGTCGTGTTGTGCGTCAACAACTTGTCCCGCTTCCCGCAGCCGATCGAGCTGAATTTGCAGCACTGGAACACCTACACGCCGGTCGAGTTGACCGGGCATGTGGTCTTTCCCCGCATCGGCCATCTGCCGTACCTGCTGACCTTGCCGGGCCATGGCTTCTACTGGTTTCAGCTCTGCGAGTCTGAGGAGACGCAATGAATCTGCCGTTCTCGGAGTGGCTTCCGCAGCAACGGTGGTACGCCGGGCGCACCCGGGAGCTTTCCTCGGCGCAGCCGGGTCTGGTGGTCACCCTGCGCGACGACCTCGAGCTGGCGTTGGTCGACGTGAGCTACACCGACGGTTCCTCCGAGCGCTATCAGGTCCTCATCCGATGGGATTCCGGGCCGGTTCCCGAATACAGCACGGTCGCCACGATCGGCAGCGACAACGGTCGCACCGCTTACGACGCGCTGTACGACCCCGCGGCCACCCAGTTCCTGCTGGAATTGATTGATTCGTCGTCGACCCGCGGCGATGTGCAGTTCACCCGGGAGCCAGACGTTTCGCTGGCGCTGGACGTCCCCTCGTGGGTTTCTGAGGCCGAGCAAAGCAACTCGAGCGTGATTTTCGAGCAAGAGGCCATCCTGAAGATGTTTCGTCGGGTGAGCAGCGGGATCAACCCCGACATCGAGCTGAACCGGGTTCTGGGCCGCAGCGGCAACCCGCATGTAGCCCGGCTGCTCGGCTCCTATGAGCTCGGTGCCTCGCGCGACGCGCCCACTCCGTTGGGCATGGTGACGGCGTATGCGGCCAACGCGGCCGAAGGCTGGGCGACGGCCACGGCCAGCGTGCGCGACCTGTTCGCCGAGGGCGACCTGTATGCGTACGAGGTCGGTGGTGACTTCGCCGGCGAGTCCTACCGGCTGGGGGAGGCCGTCGCCTCGGTGCATGCCACATTGGCTGACCAGCTCGGCGCGTCGCAGGCCACGTTTCCGGTGGACACCGTGCTGATGAGATTCTCCTCGACGGCGAAGTCGGTGCCCGAGCTGACGCAATACGCCACGACGATCGAAGATCGTTTCCGCAAACTCTCCGGCGAGGCGATGACGGTGCAACGGGTCCACGGCGATCTGCACCTGGGGCAGGTGCTGCGGACACCCGAAACCTGGTTGCTGATCGACTTCGAGGGGGAACCCGGGCAACCGCTGGAGGAACGACGGGCGCCGGATTCCCCGCTGCGTGACGTAGCGGGCGTCTTGCGTTCCTATGAGTACGCCGCCTACGGGCCGCTGGTGGATCAGTCGACCGACAAACAGCTGGCTGCCCGCGCCCGGGAATGGGTCGAACGCAACCGCAGCGCCTTTTGTGACGGCTACACGGCGGCGTCCGGCACCGATCCGCGCGATTCCGCGTTGTTGTTGGGCGCCTACGAACTCGACAAGGCGGTATACGAAGCCGGCTACGAGTCGCGGCACCGGCCCGGGTGGCTGCCGATTCCGCTGCGGGCGATCGCCCGCCTCACGCACGAATAGGAATCTGGCCTGAAGGCTCGTGATGACCGCGGCGCTGGCCTTGGCGATCTGGAAACATGCTGCGTGTGATTCGCAGCAGGTTCGACAGCGAAGAAAAGCTGTCCTGGGTGTTGTCGGCTTTGGCGGGGCTACTGGGCGCTACGGCATTCCTGCATTCTTCCGGGTATTTCGTCACGTTCATGACCGGAAATGCGCAGCGGGCCGTGCTCGGGTATTTTCGCGCCGAACAGTGGCTGGCGATCTCAGCGGCAATACTGATTGTGGCGTTCGTCGCCGGTGTGGTGAGCGCGTCGTTGTGCCGGCGCTTGCTGTGGTCGACGCGGCCGCACAGCGCCACCGTGCTGACAACGTTGTCGCTCGTGGTCGCCACAGTCCTCGACGTCACTGTCTGCGGCGGGGACGCGCGACCGCTTCCGCTAGTGCCGATCGCGTTCGTCACCTTCGGGATCGGAGCATTGAACACCACTTTCGTCAAAAATGGTGAGGTCTCGATCCCGCTGAGTTATGTGACCGGCACGCTGGTGAAGTTGGGGCAGGGCATCGAACGTCACCTCAACGGCGGCGAGCTCGCCGACTGGCTGGGATACTTCATGCTGTTTGCCAGCTTCACCGGCGGCGCTGCCGGCGGCGGGTTCATCAGCTCATCTACCGGTGGATCGTCCATGCTCGGAATAGCAAGTGTTGTCTGCGCTTTCACAACCGGATACACCTACTTGTATGTCGACCGGCGGGCACTGTGGAAGTAGCCGAGTGGAAGTAGCCCGGACACGACATCGGCAGCAGCGCCGCGCTGCGCTGCTGCCGATGCGTGACAGCGTCAGCTGGCGTTCGACCCCGCGCCCAGCACCCGCTGGATGTCGGGCTTCATGGCCACCAGCTGAGCGTTCCAGTATGGCCAGGCGTGGGTGCCGTCGGCCGGGAAGTTGAATACACCGTTGTTGCCACCGGCGGCCACGTAGTTGTCCCGGAAGGACTCGTTCGTCCGCAACGTCAGACTCTCCAGGAACTTGGCCGGCATGTTGTCACCACCGAGATCGGTAGGCGTGCCGTTACCGCAGTAGACCCAAACCCGCGTGTTGTTCTGCACCAGTCGCGGAATTTGCACCATCGGGTCGTTGCGTTTCCACGCCGGGTCGCTCGTCGGGCCCCACATGCTGTTGGCGTTGTAGTGACCCGCGTCGTTCATTGCCAGGCCGATCAACGTCGGCCACCAACCCTCTGAGGGGTTCAGGAAGCCTGACAATGAAGCGGCGTAGGGGAATTGCTGCGGGTAGTACGACGCCAAGATCAGCGAAGAACCGCCCGACATCGAAAGACCCACGGCTGCATTACCCGTCGGCGACACGCCCTTGTTGGCCTGCAGCCAGGCGGGCATCTCCCTGGTCAAGAACGTCTCCCACTTGTAGGTGTAATCCTGGCCGTTGCTTTGCGACGGTTGGTACCAGTCGGTGTAGAAGCTGGACTGGCCCCCGACGGGCATGACCACCGACAATCCCGACTGGTAATACTCCTCGAACGCAGGAGTGTTGATGTCCCAACCGTTGTAGTCGTCCTGGGCGCGAAGCCCGTCGAGCATGTAGACCGCGTGCGGTCCGCCGCCTTGGTACTGAACCTTGATGTTGCGTCCCATCGACGGTGCGGGCACCTGCAGATATTCGACTGGCAGACCCGGTTTGGAGAATGCTCCCGCAGTAGCCGAGCCGCCGAAAACGCCGACGAGCCCGGGCAACAGCGCAGCCCCGACGGCCGCAATCGTCAGCCGGCGCGGCATGCTCGCCGCTGCGCCACGCAATCTTTCAACGAACTTCATAGCTAATACCCATCCCAACTTTCATCTGCCGCGCGAGGCGGTCGACTGGCTGTCTTCGGCAGTGAAACACAATGGGATGCCGCCGGGCGGCTGTCGCCACCGAGGCAGCACGTCGCAGTTGGTTAACGATTGAGAGTCGGAGCGGACTCGGAGCTAGCGCACGAGTCGCCGCAGCAAAGCCGACGCGGTCACGATTCCCAGCGCGGCTGCCGCGACCAGTACGACGGTGTCCAGCGGGTTGAACGCGGTGCCAATCAGCAATGCGCGCAAGGCATTGACCTCGTAGCTGAGCGGATTGACGGTGCTGAGCACGCGGAGCCAGGCCGGCATCACGTCGACCGGGTAGAGCGCGTTGGAAGCGAAGAACAACGGCATCGTGATGGCCTGCCCGATGCCCATCAGGCGGTCACGGTTACGGACCAGTCCGGCCAACGTCATCGACAGGCAGGCGAAGAAGGCCGAACCGAGCACCACCACCGCCATCGCCGCCAGGATCCGCAGCGGATTGACCGTCAGCTGCACTCCCATCACGTACGCCAGTGCCAGTACGCCGATGACCTGAGCAACCGATCGAACACCGGCGGCGAATGACCTGCCGGTGATCAGGGCCGCAGCTGGCGCCGGTGTCACCATGAGCTTGGCCAGAATCCCAGCGTCTCGATCCCAAATAATCTGTATGCCATAGAAAATGGAAATGAACAGCGCCGATTGCGCGATGATCCCGGGCGCCAGAAAAGCGAGATAGGACACCGATCCGGTGTTTATCACGCGAAGATGGCTGAACGTGGTGCCGAAGACCAACAGCCACAACGCCGGCTGCACCATCCGGGTGATCAACTCGGTGCGGTCATGACGCAGTTTCTGCAGCTCGACAATGACAAAAGCGCTGATAGCCAACGATGTTGCGGGTATCCGTCGCCAAACCGGCGCAGCAAGCATCTGATCAGCTCGTTGGGTCTGATCAACCGACACGACCGGCAGCCTTTCTACTCGACCGTATGTCGCGGATACGCCCCGTTGCCGTGTCCTCCCGCAGGTCCGAACCCGCGTAATGGCGGAACACGTCCTCCAGCGTGGCATTCGCCCCGACGGTTGACTTCAACTCGGCGGGCGACCCGATCGCCCGCAACCGGCCGCGATGCATAAGCGCAACCCGGTCGCAGAGCGCGTCGGCTTCTTCCATGTAGTGCGTGGTCAGCAGGACGGTCATGCCCAGCTCGGACTGCATACGCTGAACCTGGTCCCAAACACTGTCTCGAGCAATGGGATCGAGGCCCACCGTCGGTTCGTCCAGAATCAGCAGCGACGGCCGGTTCACCAACGCCTGAGCCAGCTCCAGGCGACGGACCATGCCGCCGGAGTAGGTGGCGGCGACCCGGTCGGCGACGTCGAGTAGTTGCATCGCACCGAGCGCCTCGTCGACGCGCCTGCGGCGTTGAGCACGCGGAACACCGTAGAGCCGTGCGAACCATTCGACGTTCTGTCTGCCGGTCAACGCCGGCTCGATCGAAAGCTGTTGCGGTACATAGCCGATGAAGCTACGAATTTCCGAAGCGTGGGCGCGGGCGTCCAATCCGAAGATGCGCAGCTCGCCGTGCTGTACCGGAGTCAGGGTGATCAGCATGCGGACCAGCGTGGTTTTACCCGCTCCGTTGGGACCCAGCAAGCCCATCGTTTCTCCGCTGCGGACTCCCATTTCGACGTCGTCGACTGCGGTGAACTGTCCGTAGCGGTACGTCAGTCCCTGGCATTCGACGGCCATCGGTTCGAAGCTGCTCATATCGAGCGGTCCTGCAGTGTTCGGGTCATAGTGTCAAGTACCTCCAATCCGCTGGCCAACGCCGCGATTTGACCGTTCTCGAGCGTGCCGAGCACATCAGTCAGCAGTGCCCGGCGTTCCGCCCGTGACGCATCGACCATCTGCTGAGCCGGCTCGGAGAGCCGCAGTCGGCACACGCGCCGGTCGCTGGTGTCGACGGTTCGGACCAGCAAGCCCTCACCCGCGAGCCTGGACACCAGTGTCGAGGCGGTGTTGGGGACCAACCCCAGTTCCGCGGCCGCCATGCTGACCGAGATGCCGGGTCGGAGCCCGACCAGCCGCAACAACTCGGCCTGCGACTCGGTGAGGTGGGTGGTCTCCAGACTGCGGCCGACCGAGCGTCGCAGTTGCCGGCGAAATCGTCCTACGACACCGAATAGCTCGACCGTCAGATCAGCGGGTGACTCCACTGCACCGATGATACCTCTGTCTACGAGCTATTTGCCGATACGATGTAGGACCACATCGCTCAATGTGTTCTCGGTCGCGGTCGCCGTCATGTAGGTGCAGAACGGTTGACGGCGCCGATCCGTCGGCGACCCGGGGTTGAGCAGGCGCAGGCCTGTCGTGGTCGTGCTGTCCCATGGGATGTGGCTGTGGCCGAACACCAGCACATCGCAGTCCGGGTAGCGGCGCGACATGCGGGCCTCCCGGCCGCTTGCCGCACCGGTTTCGTGCACGACACTGATACGCAGTCCTGCCAGAGTGACCTGTGCGCATTCTGGCAACAGGGTCCGCAGCGCGGGCCCGTCGTTGTTTCCCCAGCAGGCCACCAACCGCGCAGATCTGGTCGCCAGCTCGTCCAGCAACTCGGGGACCACCCAGTCGCCGGCGTGCAACACCACATCCGCGCTGGCCACTTCGTCCCAGACCTGAGCCGGCAGATCCCGTGCCCCCCGCGGAACGTGGGTGTCGGCAAGCAGCAGCAGCCGCACCCGTTCATCGCTCACCCGCGTTGACTGCGAGCCTCAGCCCCGGTTTCGCCGACATCCAAAGCGTCGTCGGGACCTGTCGCACCCACGTAGGTGCCGTCCTCGCCTGTCCCCGTTTCACCGGACGTGCCGTCGTCAGCCCCCTTACCGGCTCGAGACCGTGTCTCGTGGCTCTCCGGCTCGACGTCTGACTCGGGCTTGTCATCTCTGGGTCCGGTCATTCTTCGTTGTTCCTTCCACTGCCGTCGTCGACGACTCGGGCTACCCAGTCGCCGACGAGCGCGAAACATCGGTGCAAAAAAAGGCGACCGCGACGGACTGTGGCTGCCGGCACGCTGGCACTATGGTCACCAGCCGAGCTAGAGGAGAAGACATTGCGCACGTTCAAATCAGTTGCTGAACTTGCCGAGGCGAAGGGCCAGGAGATCGGGGAGAGCGACTGGGTGACCATCACTCAGGAAGACGTCAACCTGTTTGCCGACGCGACTGGCGATCACCAGTGGATCCATGTCGACCCGGAGAAGGCAGCGCAGGGGCCGTTCGGCACAACGATCGCCCACGGGTTCATGACCCTGTCACTGTTACCGCGGCTGCAGCACCAGATCTACGCCGTCGACGGCGTCAAGCTCGGGATCAATTACGGGCTGAACAAAGTTCGCTTTCCCGCGCCGGTGCCGGTCGGGTCGAAGGTCCGCGCCCGCAGCTCGTTGGTCGACGTCGAAGACCTGGGCAACGGCGCGGTACAGGCGATCATGTCGACCACGGTCGAGGTCGAAGGCGCTCCCAAGCCGGCGTGCGTCGCCGAAAGCGTGGTCCGCTACATTTCGTGACCGGGCAGGGCCCGCGAACACCGCTGGCGGAATCTCAGAACTCGGCCACCGCGTGTTCGAGACGCTCGGCCAGTCGGGCCTGCGCTTCGGCACGCCGGGTGGGCAAGTGCTGGGACGGGAAAGGCGTTGACACCGGTTGGTATTCGCGCAGCGTGCGACGAGCTACCGTCATCTTGTGCAGCTCGGTGGCGCCGTCAGCGATACCCAGCGACTCAGCGGCGACCATCATCCTGACGAACGGCATCTCGTTGGAGACACCGAGCGCGCCGTGCAGGTGCATGGCGCGCTGCACCACATCGTGGAGCACTTGCGGCATGGCGACTTTGACCGCGGCGATGTCCCGACGCACCTTTTGGTAGTCGCGGTGCTTGTCGATCAACCAGGCGGTTCGGAGCACCAGCAGCCGGAACTGCTCGATCTGAATCCAGCTGTCGGCCACCTTTTCCTGAGTCATCTGCAAGTCGCCCAGTCGCCCGAACCGGGTTTGGCGTGACACCGCGCGCTCGCACATCATGTCGAACGCCCGACGGGCGAGTGCGATGGTACGCATGGCGTGGTGAACGCGGCCGCCACCCAGCCGGGTCTGCGCGATCGCGAACGCTTGGCCTTCGCCGCCCAATACGTGGTCATCGGGCACCCGCACGTTCGTGTAGCGCACGTAGCCGTGGGTGGCGTGGCTCGACGACGCTGGACCGTCCGCCAGGCCCACACCCACGTTGCGCACGATCTCGACACCGGGCGTCTCGGCCGGGACGATGAACAGCGACATTTTGTCGCGAGTGCGCGCATCAGGGTTCGTCACGGCCATGACGATGAAGAACTCGGCATGTCTGGCGTTGGTGGAGAACCACTTCTCGCCGTTGATCAACCAACAGTCGCCGTCCCGCTCGGCGCGGGTGACAAACAATCCCGGGTCTGAACCGCCGTGCGGCTCAGTCATCGAATAGCACGAGGTGATGTTGCCGTCGAGTAATGGTTGCAGGTAACGGGCTTTCTGGTCCTCGGTGCCGAACATCGCCAGTATTTCGGCGTTACCCGAGTCGGGTGCCTGTGAGCCGAACACCGATGGCGCCCAGCGAGAGCGGCCGACAATCTCGTTGAGCAGCGCGAGCTTGACCTGGCCATAGCCTTGACCGCCCAGTTCCGGTTTCAGATGAGCGGCCCACAGTCCTTGGTCTTTCACCTTGCGCTGCAGGGGCCGCAACACCGCCGTCGTGTCAGGGTTTTTCTTGTCATAGGGGTCAAGCGCCACCAGGTCAAGCGGCTCGAGTTCGTCGGCCATGAAATGTTCGACCCAGTCCAGCTTCTCCTGGTACTCGGGCTCTGTTTCGAAATCCCACACGATGCGGCCCTTTCGCTAGCTGCTGACAGTCCTCGAGCTTAGGCCGCGACGACGCGACATCTACCCTGGCAACGTGACGATCGAGGTTCGCAGCGCACAGAAAGCCGACGTTCGTCCCCTGTCGGCCACGCTGGGCCGGGCGTTCTACGACGATCCGGTTGCAATGTGGATGTTGTCCGACGAGAAGTCGCGGGCAGTCCGGCTGGGAAGCTTCTTCGCGGCGATGACCCGGCACCATCACCTGGCTGGTAGCGGCGTCGAAGTGGCCTGCGACGGAGACGGTATTGCTGCGGCGGCGCTGTGGGACCCGCCGAACCGCTGGAAACACTCGCTTCGCGCGCAATTGGCCATGACACCGACGTTCATCCGTAGCTTCGGTTTGCGGCTGACGGTGGGACGCCGGCTCGCCGAACTGCTGACTCTGATGGAAAGTGAACACCCGCAGGAGCCGCACTGGTATCTCGCGACGATCGGAAGCGACCCCGCGGTGCGTGGAAAAGGCTTCGGCCAGGCCCTGATGCGTTCGCGACTGGACCGCTGCGATGCCGAGTTCTGCCCGGCATATCTGGAGTCGAGCAAACTGGAGAACGTGCCGTATTACCAACGGTTCGGCTTCATCGTCACCGGTGAGATCGTGGTGCCCGACGGCGGGCCAACGCTGTGGCCGATGTGGCGCGCCCCGCGATAGGTATCCGTTTAGCGACCGGAGTCGACGGGCAATCGTGGGCCCATGACGAGTGAAACTTCCGGCGACGTGTTCGACGCCTCGAACGTGCCCGAGGAGGGCGGCCCCGGGTACACCTTGAACCAGAGCGAATCCACCGACTCCGACGAAGTCCGCAACGACGACGGGGACATCGTCGTCGACCCGCCTGAGGGCTGGAGCGGTGTCAACAAATTCGGCATCACCGAACGCGAAGAGCGCGAAGGCGAATCGCTCGACGCCAGGCTCGCCGCCGAAGAACCCGACGTCGTCGACATCACCGTCGAACCGGTCGACGACGATGCGATCAACGACGAATCGATCGACGACGAGCCGCCCGGTCGCGCGCATCGCGGCCAGATCGACGGCGCTCCAGAGGACGGTGACTCGTTGTTCGATGTCGTCGACGAAGCCGGGAATCCATGAACGTAGGCGTCAACGCGCGAAGTGGTTGATCGGACGTTGCCGGCGCTGCCCGTCGACGACGACGTCCACCCGCTCGTCGAAGAACGCGATCCGGTCCCGCACCGGTGCGGCGTCGAGTAGCGGTTCGTGGTAAGTCCACGCCACGTCGGTCGGGCCGTCGGGAACTGAATAGTACGACGCCCGACCTTTGTAGGCGCAGTACGTGACGGTGTCGGTCGGCTCGAGATCAGCGACGATGTCGCTGCGCGGCAGATAGAACCGCACCGGTAACAGCGTCTCGAACAACAGCATCGAGTCGGACGACTCGGCCAGTAAGTGGCCCTCAGACTCGATGCGGATGTGACGTGTGCTGGCCAGGGTATCTATCCGCTTGAACGGGTCGTGCGGATGCGCGACGATCTGCTCGGCTTCTTCGCGCCACTGAAAGGCGCTGAAGTCCAAAATCACATAGCCGGCCAGATCCGGGTCCTCGGCCACAAATGCTGCCGCCGGGCGCCGCGTCCTGCCGACACTGACGTCGAAAACGCTGCCCGGGCAGGTATGGGCGCCGAATGGATTGGCCGGCGTCAGCACCGGCTCATCGCTGAGTGCGCTCGCATCCGCCGGCCGCAGCTGCGCCGAGAAATCCGATTCCGGGATCGCGTACATCGGTACGATGCGACGCGGCTCCCAGATCAGCAGTCCGCCAACGGTGTCGGCGATCAGCTGGTCGTCGAGATATACCCGGAGGCGCTTTTCGACTGGTTCATAGCGAAGCGATCCCATTGCGGCGCTGAGCAGATCGCGGACTTTGGTCGCCACCGGTACCTCAAGGGGTGCTATGCCAGCCGGCGACACCGATGGCGATCATCCGCAGTTGTTTGACCGCGATCCGCCGAATTTCCTCGAGCGCCTCAGCGCTCTGGGCATCTTCGATGGCCTCGGCGATAACGATCATCGAATTGACGAACAGGGCCGCCAAGATGTTCAGGTCTTCGGTGCTCCAGGCGCTCAGCCCTGGGAAACGGGCCAAGTCGGTCGCCAGTTCCGAGGTGATCAGTCGAATCTCGGTGCGGATGGCGTAACGCAGCACCGTCACTCCGCTGGAGCGTTCCCGCCCGATGAAGCGCCAGTGCTCGCGGCGTTCGGCGACGCTGGCGACCAGGATTTCCACCGATGACTCGATCACCCGGTTGGGATCCAGCTTGCCGGCCCGCGCGCCGCGCAGCATATCGCGCAGCGTCCGGAACGACTCGTCGATCAAGACCAGGCCGAGAGCTTCCATCGACTCGAAGTGCCGGTAAAAAGCCGCCGGCACGATCCCAGCCTCCCGAGTGACCTCGCGCAAACTCAAGCCGCTGAAGCCGCGGTCACCGAGCAGCTTGAGCGCCGCTGCGACGATGGAGCGCCGGGTCGCCTCTTTGCGCTCCACCCGAGTGAGGCTTTCCCGCACACGTTCGTGCCCTGACCGCCGCGAACGTGAGCTGGGCGTACGCATGTTCACTGTTGTGAATCCTACCACAGACCTGCGGAAATGCTTGACGATCCTAGCCCTCGAGCCCGAGGGTGTACGTATGTTCACTCAAAGCCTGACGCAGCGAGTCCTGGGCTCTCAGCTGGTCGACCTGCTGACCGGACCGCATGGCGTCGACCGCTACACCGAGCTGGTAGCGCCGACCTGGACGCTAGGCGAGGCCCGCGCCAAGGTGGTCGAGGTACGGCGAACTGCTCCACGCAGCGTCACCCTCATCCTGGCGCCCAACGCGGCCTTCTCCCGTGCGGCCAGGAGAGCCGGTCAGTACGTCAGTCTCACTATCGAGATCAACGGGCGTAGACACACCCGCTGCTATTCGCCCGCCAATGGCGAAGACTCGGGCAACCTCGAGCTGACCATCGGCCGACACGACAGGGGCCTGGTTTCGTCCTACCTGTACGAGAAGGCTCAGCCCGGGATGGTGTTCGGACTCGGCGGCGTCGCCGGTGACTTCGTGCTCCCGCAACGACGTCCCCGTCGGATCCTGTTCGTCTCCGGCGGCAGCGGCATCACGCCGGTGATGGCGATGCTGCGCACACTGATCGCCGAACACCACGACGGCGAGATCGCATTCATCCACTACGCACGCACTCCCGCCGAGGCGTGCTACCGCGACGAGCTGGCCGCGCTGCGGCGGGTCCGTGTGCTGCACGGCTACACCCGTTCTGGTGCCGGTGACCTGGATGGACGCTTCGGGCCTGATCATCTGGCGATGGCCATGCCGTCACCCGATGCGGTATTCGTCTGCGGACCGCCGGCTTTAGTGCGATCAGTTCGCGAACAGTGCCCCGGCGCACAGTCGGAAAGTTTCGTGGGACTCTCAACGGAACTGCCCGCCAAGCCATCAGGCGGACGAGTGACGTTCGCCGACAGCGGCGTTGAGATTGACGACGACGGGCGCTCGTTGCTCGAGCAGGCCGAAGCGGCCGGGCTGGCACCGCGAAGTGGATGCCGGATGGGTATCTGCCACACCTGCACCCGGCGAAAGACCACCGGCGTCGTGCGCAATTTGACCACTGGCGGCGTCTCGACGAGCCCAGAAGAAGACGTGCAGATATGCGTGTCCGTCCCGGTCGGCGATGTCGAGCTCGCCTTGTGACAACTGGAGGAGGAGTAACCATGGCACACCCGAAGATCACCATGACTGCTGAGCAGGCCGAAGCTTTCGGCCGTGAACTCGACGCCATCAAGGAACGCGTGACGGCCGAGCTCGGTGAGCGCGACGCCGGATACATTCGTCGAGTCATCAAAGCCCAGCGCGCCCTGGAAGTCGGCGGTCGCACCCTGCTGTTCGCCGGCATTTTGCCGCCGGCCTGGTTGGCGGGCACCACGATGCTGGGGCTGTCGAAGATTCTGGACAACATGGAGATCGGCCACAACATCATGCATGGCCAATACGACTGGATGCGTGACCCGGCGATCTCTGGTCAGGCTTTTGAGTGGGATACCGCCTGCCCGGCCGACCAGTGGCGCCACTCGCACAACTACATGCACCACACCCACACCAACATCGTGGGAATGGACCGCGACATCGGCTACGGCATTCTGCGGATGAGCGAGGACCAGCCCTGGGAGCCCTACTTCCTGGGCAATCCGATCTACGCGTTCCTGCTGATGGTGCTATTTCAATACGGCGTTGCGCTGCACGAACTGGAAACCGAGCGCATCCGCGCCGGCGAGATCACCGTCGCCGATAAACGCGAAGTACTGCAAGGTATCTGGCGCAAGACCCGCCGGCAGATGATGAAGGACTACGTCGCTTTCCCGCTGCTGGCCGGGCCGTTCGCACCATTGGTATTTGCCGGCAACCTGTCAGCCAATCTGATGCGCAACGTCTGGTCCTACATGATCATCTTCTGTGGCCACTTCCCGGACGGCACACAGGAGTTCTCGGTCGAGGAGACCAAGAACGAATCTCGCGGCAGGTGGTATTTCCGCCAGGTCCTCGGCTCGGCGAATCTGACCGGCGGCAAGCTCTTTCATTTGTTGTCCGGCAACCTGTCACATCAGATCGAGCATCACCTGTTCCCGGACATGCCGGCTCACCGCTACGCCGAGATAGCGCCCGAGGTGCGGGAGATCTGCCGGCGCTATGGCATCCCCTACAACGCCGGTTCGCTGCCCCGGCAATTCGGGACTGTCGTCCGCAAGATACTCAAACTGACATTGCCCACCAGGAAGCTGACCGGGGACTCGGAGCAGGTGAGGGTCCCCGAACCGCTCGCCGCGTAAGCTGGCTGTGCCCAGATTCCGCCCAGGGTCGTGTTTCTCGAAGGAGCACGGCCCTGCCGGCGATCTCGGCACTGAACGTCGGCCGGTACCGTGGGAAGATGCCATTCGAGGCTGAAGTCTACTCGCATGAGTGAAGCGACCAGCGCTGTCAACCAAAGTGCGACTTTGGCGCCCGCCGCCTCGTTGCCGCCCGCGCCACGTCTACCCAAAGTGCTGCAGGGCTTCGCGTTCTCACTCTTTCGTCGCCGGACGATTCAGCAGATGGCAGCCCGATACGGGGACGCCTTCACGCTCAACATCCCGGTCTACGGCCGGACCGTGGTGGTCGCTGATCCGCTGCTGGCCAAGCAGGTCTTCACCACCAGCCCAGATGTTCTGGGCAACATTCAGCCCAACCTGAGCCGGCTGCTCGGCACCGGCTCGGTCTTCGCACTCGACGGCGACGACCACCGCCGGCGGAGACGTCTGCTGGCGCCGCCTTTCCACGGCAAAAGCATGAAAAAGTACGAGGATATCGTCGTCGAGGAGACTTTGCGCGAGATCGCCGGCTGGCCCGATGGCGAACCGTTCGCGACGCTGCCATCGATGATGCGAATTACGCTCAATGCCATCCTGCGGGCTGTCTTCGGCGCTGAAGGTATCGAACTCGACGAGCTGCGGCGCATCATCCCGCCGTGGGTCACGCTCGGCTCACGACTTGCACAACTGCCAGCACCGTCACGCACCTATGGCCGCTACAGCCCGTGGGGCCGGCTGGTTGAGTGGCGGCGTCAATACGACGGCGTCATCGACAAGTTGATCACCCACGAGCGCTTGGACCCGAACTTCGAGAACCGAAGCGACGTGCTGGCTCTGATGCTGCGCAGCACCTATGAGGACGGCTCAGTTATGTCGCGCAAGGAGATCAAAGACGAGCTGTTGACCCTGCTCGCGGCGGGGCACGAGACCACCGCGGCCACCCTGGGCTGGGCCTTCGAACGCCTCACCCGCCACCCCGACATACTGAACGCGCTTGCGGCAGAAGCCGACACCGACGAAAACGAGCTGCGGCAGGCGGTCATCCTCGAAGTGCAGCGCAACCGGACCGTCATCGACGCCGCTGGTCGCCACGTCTACGCACCGCTATACGAGCTGGGACGGTGGTCAGTTCCGCGCGGATTTTCGATCGTCGTCAGCATCGCGCAGATTCACGCCAACGCCGAGGTGTTCCCGGATCCGGAACGCTTCGAGCCGCAGCGTTACATCGGCGCCAAGCCGTCGGCCTTGGTGTGGATCCCGTTCGGCGGCGGTACTCGTCGCTGCGTGGGAGCCGCCTTCGCCAATATGGAAATGGACGTGGTGCTGCAAACTGTCCTGCAGCATTTCGAGATTCGGCCCACCACGGCCCCGGGGGAAAAGTGGCACGCCCGCGGCGTGGCCTTCACCCCGAAAGACGGCGGGCGAATCATCGCGCACCGCCGCAGCCTCTGACAGTGACGCGGGCGGTCAGTGGTCGACAGCGGCCCTGCGCGGCAGCTTCCACTTGGGCCGCACGAAGTGGCAGGTGTACCCGCCGGGATAGTGTTCGAGGTAGTCCTGGTGCTCCGGCTCGGCTTCCCAAAACGCGCCGGCGGGGCTGACTTCGGTCACCACTTTGCCGGGCCACAGCCCGGACGCCTCGACGTCGGCGATGGTGTCCAACGCGATCCGCTTCTGCTCGTCGGTCGTGTAGAAAATGGCGGACCGATAACTGGTGCCGACATCGTTGCCTTGCCGGTTCTTCGTTGTCGGGTCGTGGATCTGGAAGAAAAACTCGAGCAGCGTCCGGTAATCGGTGTGCGTCGGGTCGTAAGTGATTTCGATGGCTTCGGCGTGCGTGCCGTGATTGCGGTAAGTCGCGTTCGGCGTCTGGCCGCCGGTGTATCCGACCCTGGTCGACACGACACCGGGCTTTTTGCGGATCAGATCCTGCATGCCCCAGAAGCAGCCGCCGGCTAGGACCGCCTTCTCGTAGTTGCTCATTTTTGCTCCTCCTTCGAGCAACAGCGACGCACCACCTTGTTAGGCTACACACCGTTTTCGGCCGCTGATGTCCGCCGATCACGCCGCCACTTTCAGACGCGAGGTGCTCGGGTGACGACCCAGTTGTTCAGCCGCGAAGAGTTGTCGGTGGCATTCGAGCGATTCGAGGCAACGGTGGCCCGGGCCGCCGAAACCCGCGACTGGGACACCTGGGTCGAGCACTACACCCCTGATGTGGAATATGTCGAACATGTGGCGGGCACCATGAAGGGTCGCGAGCAAGTGCGTAGGTGGATCCACGCGACGATGACGACGTTTCCCGGAAGCCACATGACCTCCTTCCCGTCGTTGTGGTCGGTGATCGACGAGTCCACCGGCCGGATCATCTGCGAACTGGACAATCCGATGACCGACCCGGGCGACGGCAGCGTCATCAGCGCCACCAACATTTCAATCATCACCTATGCCGGTGATCACCAGTGGTGCCGCCAAGAAGACATTTACAACCCGTTGCGGTTCATGGCGGCGGGGATGAAATGGTGCAAGAGAGCGCAACAACTCGGCACACTCGACGCCGACGCGGCGCGCTGGATGCGACAGTATGGCGGCCAGAAAGAGAGCCGGACATGACACGAGCGCCCAAGCTGGTGATCGGCGCCAACGGTTTCCTCGGCTCCCATGTCACCCGTCAGCTGGTCGCCGACGGCGCTGAAGTACGGACCATGGTGCGACCGGCCGCGAACACGCGCGGTATCGACGACCTGGCGGTCACCAGGTTTCACGGCGACATCTTCGACTCCGATACGGTGCGGACAGCAATGGACGGGTGCGACGACGTCTACTACTGCGTGGTTGACACCCGAGCCTGGCTGCGCGACCCGGCTCCGCTGTTCCGGACCAACGTAAAGGGCACCCGCAACGTTCTCGACGTCGCAAAACAGGCGGGATTGCGCAGGTTCGTCTTCACCAGTTCGTACGCGACCGTGGGACGACGGCGCGGCCATGTCGCGACCGAAGACGATCGGATCACCGACCGGCGGCTCACCCCTTACGTGCAATCCCGGGTGCAAGCCGAGGATCTGGTGCTGCGCTATGTCACCCAGGAGGGTTTACCCGCCGTCGCGATGTGCGTCTCGACGACCTACGGCAGCGGTGATTGGGGCGGCACCCCACACGGGGCGTTCATCGCCGGAGCGGTGTTCGGCAAGCTGCCCTTCACCATGAAGGGCATCCATTTAGAAGTCGTCGGTGTCGACGACGCCGCCAGAGCGCTGATTCTGGCGGCGGAACGTGGCCGCAACGGCGAACGTTACCTCGTTTCGGAACGGATGATCTCCCTCCAGGACGTGGTGCGAATCGCCGCCGATGAGGTCGGTGTGGCCCCACCGCAGCGGGCGATTTCCGTTCCGGTGCTCTACGGGCTCGGCGCACTGGGCAGCCTGAAAGCGCGTCTGACGGGTAAAGACGCCGAACTCAGCCTGGCGTCAGTGCGGATGATGCGCGCCGAAGCTCCCGTCGACCATGGCAAGGCGGTCCGCGAACTGGGTTGGCAGCCCAGGCCGATCGAGGAGTCCATCCGCGAGGCCGCGCGGTTCTGGGCGCAACTGCGAGCCGCCAAAGGCAGCACTGCGGCCGCCGGCTGACCGCGGGAATCATTTGGCCCGGCCGGTGTTGCACCCGCTATCCGTATGTGAGGAGATGCACGATGAGCCACCGACCAGTTCTCGAACCCACCGCGGGCCACCCGATCGCCATTGAACCGACCAATGGACGCGTTCAAGTTCGGATCAACGGCGAAATCGTCGCCGACACTCACGCGGCCCTAGGGTTGAAAGAAGCGACTCTTCCCGTGGTGCAGTACATTCCGATCGGCGACGTCGTACAACACGTTCTGACCCCCAGCGAGACCAGCACGTACTGCCCGTTCAAGGGTGACGCCAGCTACTACCACGTGACCGCGGGCGGCGACACCGTCGCCGATGCGATCTGGACCTATGAGCAGCCGTATCCGGCCGTCGCGGCAATCGTCGGTCACGTCGCGTTCTATCCGAACAAGGCCGACATCAGCGTCGACGCCGATCAAGACGCCGGGTGAGACAACGCCTCGGCCGCCAGCCGAGTGTCGCTGTATTCCCGCACCGAGACGATCTGACCGTCGCGGGTTTCGACGATGAACACATACGGGCTGTCGTAGCGCACACCGGTGGTGGTGACGCCGTCACCTTGCGCTTCGATCACCACGCTGTCGCCGTGGTTGATGCACCGGATCATGTCCAGGGCCACCTCCACCTGCTCTTTGCGGCTTTCGATTTGCCGGCGCAGGGCGCCTTTGCCGACTGAGGCCCGCGTGGCGATGCTCCAATAGCTGAAGTCGTCGCTGAGCAACTCGAAGCATTCGTCGACGTCACCCTCGCCGAGGCACTGCAGGAACATCCACGCGAGCTCGGCCTGCGGGCTGTCGAACGGGGTGGTCACATCGACATACTGACGCTCGGGGCAGTTAGCGGTCAATCATCCGGCCAGTTCGCGACCGCCGCGCCGCTGAACTTATGATGGGCGAATTCAGACCACGATTTGCGCTCGCACCGTCGACTTCCCGAGTGCGGTCAGCCCTGGCATCACTCTGACGCCGCTGCGTCGCGGTCCGCGGGATCCCTGCTTTCAACATTCCGTCGACGGCGCGATCTGGCGGACCAGCCTGTTGACTACCGGAGCGGTCACGGCCCGCATCAGCCGCGCCGGTGTTCGCGCCGCGCACTGCACGGCGTGGGGCGAGGGTGCTGAAGAATTCGTCGAGGCCTTACCGGCCATGCTGGGCGCCGACGACGACGCGTCAGATTTCGCGCCGCTGCAGCCGACGATCGCGGCGGCGCACAAGCGGGTTCCGCACCTGCGGCTCGGCCGCACCAACAGGGTGCTGGAAGCGTTGATCCCGGCGGTGTTGGAGCAACGGGTGCCGGGCGCCGATGCGTTCCGGGCGTGGCGGCTGCTGGTGACCAAATACGGCACCCCTGCCCCCGGGCCTGCGCCAGCGCGGATGCGGGTGCCGCCGTCGCCCGAGGTGTGGCGCGGTATCCCGTCGTGGGAATTTCACCGCGTCAACGTCGACCCCCGGCGAGCCCGGACGGTCGTCGCCTGCGCGCACCGCGCGGCGTCGCTGGAACGGCTGGTGTCGTGGCCGGTGGCCCGGGCCCGCGACGCGCTTACCTCGGTACCAGGTGTCGGGGTGTGGACGGCCGCTGAAACCGCGCAGCGCGCGTTCGGTGACGCCGATGCGTTATCGGTGGGCGACTATCACGTTCCCAAGATGATCGGCTGGACGCTGCTCGGTCGACCTGTCGACGATGCCGTCATGGTCGAATTGCTCGAGCCGCTGCGGCCGCATCGGCACCGGGTGGTGCGCCTGTTGGAAGCCAGCGGGCTGGCGTTTGAACCACGGCGAGGGGCTCGGCTGCCGGTGCAGAATATTCGCGTCCTGTAGTCGGTTATCGGCTGCGGTGTTCGGGTATTCGTGAGCCGAGTTTGGCCGTGGCTACGACCTGAGGGAGTAATCGATGACACAGTTCACCGTTCCGGGCTTGTCCGAGGAGCAGGGCGCGCAGATCGCTGAACTGCTGCAGAAACAGTTGAGCACCTACAACGATCTGCACCTGACGCTCAAGCACGTGCACTGGAATGTAGTGGGACCGAACTTCATCGGTGTGCACGAGATGATCGACCCGCAGGTGAAGCTGGTTCGCGGATACGCTGACGAGGTGGCCGAGCGCATCGCCACCCTGGGCGCCTCACCGCAAGGTACTCCCGGCGCGATCATCAAAGACCGCTCGTGGGATGACTATTCCGTCGGCCGCGATACTGTCCAGGCGCACCTGGCGGCATTGGACCTGGTTTACAACGGCGTGGTCGGAGACACCCGCAAAGCCATCGCCGAAACCGAGGAACTCGATCCGGTGAGTCAGGACATCCTCATCGGTCACGCTGCCGAGCTCGAGAAGTTTCAGTGGTTCGTGCGGGCACATCTGGAGAACGCCGGTGGTCAGCTGACGCATGAAGGGACCAGCACCGAACACGATGCCGCTGGAAGTGTCCGAGACGGGCAGTAGCCAACCGTATCCGGCCGCCGCTGCCGGGTCGACCCGCTAGTGAGGTTCGCCCGCGGCGGCGTGCCGGCGTTCAGCTTCGGCGGTTTCGCGGTTGAGGCGCTGCGAGCGGTAGATCGACACCTTCGTGCGATACATCAGCAGGGAGGCGACGCCGACCGCGATGATCGCCCCGGGCACTACGGAAAATGATCCGGTCATTTCGGCCACCATGATCAACACGGCCAGCGGTGCATGCGCGACGCTGCCGAAACACGCCATCATGCCCACCACGACGAAGATGCCCGGGTTGTTCGGCACGCCGGGAAGGTGGAACAACTCGCCAAGGCGCCACAGCGCTGCCCCTACGAACGCTCCGATCACGATTCCCGGCCCGAAGATGCCGCCCGATCCGCCGGTCCCAATCGACAGTGACGTCGCGACGATCTTGGCGAGCGGCAAGGCCAGCACAATCCACAACGGCATCGCCATCAACTCGTCGGTGAAGGTGGCCAGCTGCACCCAGCCGTAACCGCTGCTCAAGATCTCGGGAATCGCCAACCCCATCAGCCCCACCAGAAGTCCGCCCACGGTGGGCTTGACCACCCGGCCACCCGGCAACCGAGCGGTGAGCGTGTTGGTGGCATAGAAAATCCGGGCATACGAGTACGCGACAGTGGCCGCTACGACGCCCAGCACGACGAACCACAGCAGCGGCCCGGCGGCCTCGAAGCGGTATTCGGCGTCGACATAACCGAACATGGGCTCAAAGCCGAGGAACGAACCAAAAACGGCATACGCCGTGGCTGAGGTGACGAACCCGGGATACAAGGTTCGATATTCAAGGTCGTCGCGATAGATGATCGAAGCGGCGAGGACCGCGCCTCCCAGCGGCGCGCCGAAGATGGCGCCGATGCCCGCACCGACGCCGAGCGACACCAAGATCCGCCCGTCGTCGTCGGACAGGTGCAGCCGGCGGGTCAACATCGAAGCGAAGCCAGCGGAGATTTGGGCGGTGGGACCCTCACGGCCACCTGAACCGCCCGACCCGATGGTCAAGGCGCTGGACACCATCTTCACCAGCACCACCCTGCCGCGGATGTGGCGGGGATCGGTATGCACGGCCTCGATGGCGCTGTCGGTACCGTGGCCACTAGCTTCCGGCGCGAACTTCGCCACGATCAAGGCCGACACCAGCGCACCCGCCGTCGTCACCAGCGGCAGCGCCCATGGCCTTTGGTGGTCGGGAGAACCTGCGCCGCCGCCCTCGCTGCGTGGGCTGGGCAAGTGGTAGCCGGCGAGATAGCTCAGCAGGAAGTGGCTGGTGTACCGCAACGTCAGATAGAACAGGACGGCGCCCAAACCAGCGATGACGCCGATGACCATGCCCAGCAAAAGCCACTTCTGTACGTACTCAAGATTTCTGATGAAGCGGCCCAATGGTCCGCCAGGCTGGTCATCGTGGTCTTTCTCGGCACCGACGTCGGGATCGTCGCCTTCCGCCCGGGCCATGATCGGCACGCTATCAGTGCTTAGAGTGCGGCTGCGGGCACCGGAGAAGTGACGAGGCTTATCAAGACCGGCAACCTCGAGTGTGATCTATGGCACAATTTAAATGTGCCGCCGACGGCAAGCCGGGGTCCCGGACGGCCCCCTGCGGCGACAGCGGCCGATACGCGAAAGCGCATCGTGCGGGCTGCTCGCATAGTGTTCAGCGAGCGCGGTTATGCGGCGGCGACATTCCAGGCCATTGCGGTTCGCGCCGATCTCACCAGGCCGGCGATCAACCACTACTTCTCCAGCAAGCAGATGCTGTACCGCGAAGTGGTCGAACAGACCAACAAATTGATAGTCGTCGCCGCTGTCGAGCGGGCACAGCTTGAAACGACGTTGATTGGCCGGGTGTCGGAGTTCATCGCCGCGGCCACTCAGCACGACTCGCACAACCCGTCGTCAGCATCCTTCCTGCTCACCTCCGTACTGGAAGCTCGACGGCATCCCGAACTGCGACGCACCGAAGCCGATTCGCTGCGCACTACCCGTGAATTTCTGGATCGAGCCGTCACCGATGCTGTCGAAAATGGCGAGCTGTCAGCAGATACCGACGTGGCGTCACTGACCGAGATGCTGCTGGCAGTGCTGTGCGGGGTCGGTTTCTACGCTGGGTTCGTCGGCAGCGGCCAACAGATGGTTGCGGTCACGACCCAACTTCAGCACCTAATGGCCGGCAAACTCTGGCACCGCAGCAACGGATACGCCGCGCAGTGATCTAGCGCACAGCACCATATAGTTCGCCTAACTTATTGGCTAGCATGTGCAGCGATGACTGAACTCGACGACGTTCGCTCGGTACGCACCGCAGGCGACAGTTGGGACATCGCCACCAGCGTCGGCACTACGGCGGTGATGGTGGCCGCTGCCCGCGCCGTCGAGACCGGCTCGTCGCACCCACTCATCCGCGACGAGTTCGCCTCGGTACTGGTTGCGGCGGCGGGGCCGGCGTGGCAGCGGCTGGCCAGTCCGGATCTGGAGTGGCTCGGCGACGACGAACATGGCCGACGCGTGCATCGCATAGCGTGTGACTACCAGGCGGTGCGCACCCACTTCTTCGACCACTTTTTTCGCGACGCGGTCGGCGCTGGCGTGCGGCAGGTGGTGATCCTGGCGGCAGGGCTGGATTCGCGTGGCTATCGACTGGAGTGGCCTGCCGGCACCAAGGTCTACGAGATCGACCAGCCCAAAGTCTTGGCTTATAAAGAAAGCACGTTGCGATCGCACGGTGCCGTTCCCACAGCGCTGCGATACGCAGTTCCGGTGGACTTACGACAAAACTGGCCGGCCGCGCTGACCGCCGCCGGATTCAATCAGAGCGAACCGACCGCATGGCTGGCCGAGGGTCTGCTGCCATATTTGCCGGCCGACGCACAGAATCGCCTTTTCGAGGTGCTCACAGCGCTCAGCGCGCCGGGCAGCCAGGTCGCCGTCGAGGCTTTTCAGATGGGGTCGGGCGACACGGAGCGCCGCCGCGCGGCGCGACGCGCACGCTGGTTACGAATGCGGCAGCGACTCGGCATCGACATCAACGTCGAAACTCTCACCTACCAGGACACCGAGCGCCCGGACGCGGCACAGTGGCTGCGCGAGCACGGCTGGCAGGTCCATGCCGTGAGCAACGGAGAGGAAATGGCGCGGCTGGGCCGGCCAATACCCGACGACGTCGTCGAAGAGACCCTTCGCAGCACGCTGGTGCGGGCACGTCTCGCCGCGTCCGATTGATCGCCAGACGCACTCGGCAGAAAGCGGGAACGATGAGCAGCATGCGCACCGACGACGACACCTGGGACATCGCCACCAGCGTCGGCACCACGGCCGTGATGGTGGCCGCCGGGCGTGCCATCGAATCCGACAAGCCCGATGCCCTCATTCACGATCCGTACGCCAGAATTCTGGTCAGCGAGGCCGGCACCGGCGTGTGGGAAACCATGCTGGATGAGTCGATGACCGCGAGGTTGGAACAGATCGATCCGGAGACAGCCGCGATCTTTCACCACATGCGCAGCTATCAAGCGGTGCGGACGCACTTCTTCGACGCTTACTTCGCCGACGCTGCCGCTGCCGGGATCCGCCAAGTGGTGATCTTGGCCTCCGGATTGGATTCGCGCGCCTACCGGTTGCAGTGGTCGGCCGACACCACGGTCTTCGAAATCGACCAGCCCAAAGTTCTTGCCTATAAGTCCGGCACGCTGGCCGGACATGGCGTAACCCCGTCGGCTGACCGACGAGAGGTGCCGATCGATCTTCGTCAGGATTGGCCGGTCGCACTGAGGGGAGCGGGCTTTGATCCGGGATTGCCCACCGCGTGGCTGGCTGAAGGGCTGCTGATGTACTTGCCCGCCGAGGCGCAGGACCGGTTGTTCGAGCAGGTGACCGGGCTCAGCGCGCCGGGTAGCCGCATCGCGGTGGAAACCGCGGCGCGCCAAGCCGACGACCGGCGTGCAGAGATGCGGGAACGATTCGAGAAAGTGGCCGACGAGCTCGGGTTCGAGCAAACCGTCGACGTGCAGACGCTGATCTACCACGACGAGCATCGCGCCGTGGTGGCTGATTGGCTCAATGAGCACGGCTGGCGAGCCACCGCGCAGCATTCGCACGACGAGATGCGCCGGCTGAACCGCTGGGTCGACGGCGTGCCGATGGCAGACGACAAGGACGCGTTCGCCGACTTTGTCACCGCGGAACGCGGGTAGGCTTCGCCGACGGCGTGCAGGGCGTGTGCCGCCCAACCGGTGGTTGATTAGGATTGAATTTCCGCCGGTCGGGAAGGAAAGCCATGACCACCGAAATCACTGCACAGACTGCTGACACTGCTGTGCCGGCCGGATCGGCCATCCCGCAAACCGTGGAGCGCCTCCGGAAGAGCTTTGCCACTGGCAAAACGCGGGATGTGCAGTGGCGGCGGGCCCAGCTGCGCGCGCTCGAGAAGATGATGGTCGAGAACGAGACGCAGATCGCGAAAGCGCTGAAGGAAGACCTCGACCGCCAGCCGTTCGAAGCGTGGCTCGCCGACTCGGCAGGCACCGCGGGTGAGGCGCGGTATGCGGCCAAACATGTCAAGAGGTGGATGCGCCGCCGCTACCGGCTGCTCGAACTCGCGCAGCTGCCCGGTCGCGGCTGGGTGGAGTACGAGCCGTACGGCACGGTGCTGATCATCGGCGCGTGGAACTACCCGTTCTACCTGACGCTCGGCCCGGCGGTCGGCGCGATCGCGGCGGGAAACACCATGGTGCTCAAGCCATCTGAGATCGCCGCGGCATCCTCAGAGTTGATGGCCGAGCTGGTGCCGCGCTACCTGGACAACGACGCGATCGCCGTCGTCGAGGGCGACGGCGCGGTGAGCCAGGAACTGATCGCGCAGGGATTTGACCGCGTGCTGTTTACCGGCGGTACCGAGATCGGCCGCAAAGTCTACGAGGGCGCGGCGCCGCACCTGACGCCGGTCACTCTCGAACTCGGCGGCAAAAGCCCGGTCATCGTCGCCGCGGATGCCGATGTCGACGTCGCGGCCAAGCGGATCGCGTGGATCAAGCTGCTCAACGGCGGCCAGACCTGTATCGCGCCCGATTATGTGCTGGCCGATGCCAAGATTCGCGACGAACTCGTCGCCAAGATCGGCGAGGCCATCACCACATTCCGTTCCAAAGAGCCCAGTGGACTGCGCATCGTCAACCAGCGTCAGTTCGATCGGCTGACCGACGACTTGGCCCAGACGAAGGGCACGATCGTGTTGGGCGGTGACTCCGACGCGTCGAACCTGCGCCTGCAACCGACCGTGGTCGTCGACCCTGATCCAGACGAACCGCTGATGACAAACGAGATCTTCGGGCCTATCCTGCCGGTGGTATCGTTCCAATCATTGGACGAGGCAATACGTTTCGTCAACGCGCGGCCCAAGCCGCTGTCGGCTTACCTGTTCACCAAGACCCGCGCCGTGCGTGAGCGGGTGATCAGGGAGGTGCCGGCGGGCGGCATGCTGGTCAACCACCTCGCCTTTCAGGTTTCGACGGCCAAGCTGCCGTTCGGCGGGGTCGGCGCGTCGGGCATGGGTGCCTACCACGGCCGCTGGGGCTTCGAAGAGTTCAGCCACCGCAAGGCGGTGATGACCAAGCCGACGCGACCCGATTTATCGAAGATGATCTACCCGCCGTATACAGAGAAGGCGCAGAAGATGGCGCGCCGGCTGTTCTAGCCCACGCCCTAAAGCCCGAAAGGAAGTTCATGCCCGGAGTGCAGGATCGCGTCATCGTCGTCACGGGAGCGGGTGGCGGATTGGGCCGCGAATACGCGTTGACCCTCGCACGTGAAGGCGCCAGCGTCGTGGTCAACGATCTCGGCGGAGCCCGCGACGGGACCGGCGCCGGATCGGCGATGGCCGACCACGTGGTCACCGAGATTCGCGACGCCGGCGGTCGCGCGGTCGCCAACTACGACAGCGTCGCCGAGCCCGAAGCTGCGGAAAACATCATCAAGACCGCACTCGACGAATTCGGCAAGGTCGACGGCGTGGTGAGCAACGCCGGCATTCTGCGGGACGGCACGTTCCACAAAATGTCCTTCGAGAACTGGGACGCGGTGCTCAAGGTGCATCTCTACGGCGGCTACAACGTGATCCGTGCGGCGTGGCCGCACTTTCGGGAGCAGAGCTTCGGGCGGGTGGTTGTCGCCACCTCCACCAGCGGATTGTTCGGCAACTTCGGTCAGTCCAATTACGGTGCCGCGAAGCTCGGCCTGGTGGGCCTGATCAACACTTTGGCGCAGGAGGGCGCCAAGTACAACATCAAGGCCAACGCGCTCGCGCCAATCGCCGCCACCCGGATGACCGAAGACATTCTGCCGCCGGAGGTGTTGCAGAACCTGACTCCGGACTTCGTGGCGCCGGTGGTCGCCTACTTGTGCACCGAGGAGGTGCCCGACACCGGCTCGGTGTTCATCGTCGGCGGCGGCAAGGTGCAGCGGGCCGCGCTCTTCCAGAACGAGGGCGTCACCTTCAAGGCGCCACCGTCGGTCGACGAGGTAGCCGGGCACTGGGCCGAGATCGACGATCTGTCCAGCGCTCAGCAGGCCAATTTCGCGATCCGGTAAGCGCTGTCGGTGCAAGCCGGTGTGGTCGAAGAACTCTCAGGCCCGAAACACCAAAACAGCTGAGACATCACGAAACTCGTGAGCACGCATGTCGTTATACACCCTCCGCATCACCGCCGGCAGACGAACTCAGACGCAGCCGCCCCAGTACCCGACGACCTCAGCGACGCGCTCATCCGATCCGGTTACGAGAACAACCCCGCGACGTTGACCACGGTACCCAGGGCCGCAAACAGGGCCTGATCGACACCGAGTACGAGGTCGTATGGAATCAGTGCAGTGTTGGCGGCCGTTGGATCAAGGATCGCGCCGAGTAGGTTACCGGCGTCGAGCTGACTCGTGACGAGGTTCGCGTCGTATGCGGGCAGACTGGTGAGCAACACATTGATCGAATCTGCAAGGGGCAGCAGCGAGGAATAGTCATACGACAACGTGGCGCTGAAGTCGTTGACGATATCCGTCGGCGAAGAGCTTAGCGTCGCGTTGGACAGCGGGAAGCCGGAAAGCTTCAACAGCCCATCGATGACGTCGGTAAACGACGGGTTCGCAGGGGCAAGGCCAATCGTGTGCAACGAGTTTGCGAACGGCAGCAGCGGCGCGACCTGGTCTGGATAGCTGATCGGGTTCTGCAGATCGTGCAGGAAATCGGTCACTCCCTGCTGCCAGCCATTGCTCAGCGCTGCGGAGAGCTGGGCCTGGTCGATGTCAGGGAACAGCCCGAAAGTGGTGGGCACATCGGCCGGACCTTGGTTCCAGCCCTCGGTGATGCTGCCGTAGCCCAGGTTCACCAGAATCCGGGTATCGGGTTCGAGCAGGTCATAGAGCGGCTGTCCGACTCCGGGCACCAACAGCAGCGGCTCCAATATCGGCAGCAGGTCGTTGGGCATCATGTAGTAGTCGGTCAGCCCTTCCCCGGTGAGCGCCTCGGATCCCGGCAACAGAAACGCGCTGCTGATCTGGCTCGGGGTGAGATCCAGATACAAGAAGTGCGCTAAAAAGACCCCTACATCCGCGTTGAGGTCCGACAACAGGTTGGTTGGGTAGTGCGGAAAATCGGCGAAACCGTCGTACTCCAGGCTGTAGATGTCGGTCGGGTAGAGATCCGATGGTGTCGGCGGTAAGAAGGATGCGCCGAAGGGAATGAAGGCCGAGGTGTTACCGGCGGGAAAATCAAAAGTGTTGACGAAGCCGCCGTTGGGGAATTGAGGATCGCCGACCAGCACGAAGTGCACATCGTCAGGGGACACGCCAGCGTCGTGAAGTTGCTGCATGATCTGCGAGGCGGCATCCGAACTCTGCGAGTAGCCGAAAACCACGACTGGGTTGGTGGCGCTCACTCCGCCGGCGGCGATCTGGCCTTGGATATCCGAGACCATGATCTGCTGGTCCTGAGCCAGCGATGTGTCGAACGGCAAGCTTTTGACACCGGTGAGCGGGTACGCCCCGTTGGGTTCGAACGCCGGCTGGGCGGTGCCGGTAAAGCCTCGCGGCTGCAGATACAGCGTGTCGGCGGCATCCACGTATTGCGGGGGCGGTATCGGGACACCGCTGGGGCCGAAAACCAACGCCGTACCGTCCCCCAACGGTGATTCGGCGGTGTCAACGCTGGTGAGCTGAATCTCGCGGACCTGGACGTTGGGTAACGGCGGTGTCGCTGAGGGGACGATGATCAGGCTGGCGCCGGCCACGGCGACGCTGGCAGTGAGATACGGTTCAAGCGCTCGGTGCATGGCGGTCCCTGCTTGCTGAAGGCATGCCAATTAAGCGCTCAATTTTACCTGAGATTTACTTAGAAATCCACCATCTGTTTAGGCTCGCCCCCTTAAGCACAGCGGCCGGCAGTCATCGGTGCGCGACCGACCTCCGCGTGACGGGGTACGGTCAACGCCCGGCCGCAGTACGCTCATGCCGTGGCGGAAACGTCATACGCCGAGTGTGGCGATCTCAGCCTGGCCCATCAGGTGTTCGGCGACGGGCCGGTCGAACTCGTCGTCGCGGGGTCGTACGTCAGCCACGTCGAGCTGTTGTGGGCTCAACCAGAATTCAAGGCGTTCTTCGAGCAGCTCGCCACCTTCTGTCGCGTGGTCCTGTTCGACAAGGCCGGGGTCGGACTGTCGGACCCGGTCCCGCAAGTTCGCACCCTGGATGATCGGGCCGCCGAGATCGAGGCCGTCATGGACGCCGTCGGCTTCGGACGGGCCGTCGTCTTCGGTATGAGTGAGGGCGGCCCGGCCGCCATCGTCTTCGCTGCAACCCGCCCGCAGCGAACGCGGGCGTTGATTCTCTACGGCTCGTTCGCGTACTTCGGCTTCGAGGGGTGGGACGACCAAGACCGCGACCCGGCCGAGCTGCGAGCGCGCGTTCTTCGGGAGCTGGGTGAGGACTACACGCCGTCGACGGAGCAGTTCGCCCGCGCACAGGAGATTGGCCCCGCCTGTTCCGGATCGACGTTCGACCGATCTTGCCGACGATCACCGTGCCAACTTTGGTCATTCATGCAAACGGAGACCAGGCGATCCCCGTGCAGGGCGGCCGGTATCTCGCCGCCCACATCCCCGGTGCACGGTACATGGAGGTCGACGGTGTGGACCACATGCCCTGGTTCACCGAGCCTGACAAGATCTTGACCGGGATCGAGGAGTTTCTCACCGGCAGCCATGCGGCGCCGCCGCAGTCGCATCGTGCCCTGCGCACCGTGTTGTTCACCGACATGGTCGCGTCGACGCAACACGCCTCGGCAGCGGGCGACGAGCGGTGGCGTGCGGTGCTGCAGCGCTTTGGTGAGATCACGGCCGAACTCACGCAACGATTCGGCGGCGCGGTCGTGAAGAGCACCGGCGACGGCCACCTCGCCACGTTCGACGGTCCGACACAGGCGATCCGTTGCGCCGAGGCTTTGCAGACCGACGCCGAGACACTGGACATCCAGATTTGAGTGGGCATCCACACCGGCGAGTGCGAACTGCTCGACAACGACATTGCGGGTATTGCAGTGCACATCGCGGCGCGGATCCTCGGCCAGGCCGGCGCCGGCGACATTCTGGTCTCGTGTACTGTCCGCGATTTGGTCGTCGGCTCGGGCGCCGGCTTCGAGGACCGCGGCAGCGCCGAGCTGCGTGGCGTGCCGGGCGCTTGGCAACTCCTGGCGGTCGATCGCCGCGGCCCGCCGGCTGGATCTGCTGAGGCCGAACTCGTGGCAACGCCCACGCCCGGCGCTCGGACTGCGATGCGCCGCTCGGACCGCGCAGTAGCGGTGATCGCCAGGCGGACCCCGTGGATCCTCCGCGGAGTGGCCCGCTTCACGCCGGCCACCGGCCGCAGATGAACAGCCTGGCCGACGGCGAAGTGCTCGGCAAGGTCGTGCTGGAACCTTAGTAGCTCAGAGCCCCCCGAGGAGCTGGTAGGCGTTGGAAGCGAGCGCCTCGCCAAGTACCGCCAATTCCAGACCCAGTGGCAGCGGCGCGACACCGACGTCGGCCGCGATCGGATCACCCAACGCGGCTACCAGGTTACCGGCCTCCAGGTTGTCCAGGAACAAGCTGGCATCGTAGTTCGGCAGCGAGACGCCCAGCGCAGTGAAGGTGTCGAACGTCGGCAGCAGAACTGAGGCGTCGGTGGAGACGATGTTGGTGAGACCGTTGATGATGTCGGTTGGCGAGGACCAGTCGATCGGGGTAGGTACAACATCCCCGTTGAAGTAGGTGGCTGCGGCTCCCAGCAATTCGGTGAGTGTCGGGGTGTCGCTCGGCGTGAGGCCGAAGGTGTGCGCCACATCGAGCAGCTGATACAGCGTGGACAGATCCGTCCACTGCCCCGCCTGAATGTCGGCAGTCGCTTTGGCGATCCCTTCCGGGATGCCTTGCACCAGCGCATTGAAGACATCGGTCGGGTTGAGGTCGGTGGGGAACAAGCCGAACGGTGTCGGCACATCTGGTGCGTTCTGGGTGTCCCAGCCCTGGTAGATGTTGCCGTAGCCCAGATTCACCAGCACCGACAGATCCGGTTGCAGCAGGTCGGCCAGCGGATTCCCGCCTTCGAACCAGCGCAACGGGTCGAGCAGCGGCAGACTGTTGGCGAGGTTCATGAAGTAGGTGGTGTCACCGAAGGTGCCCAGATTGTCCGTGACGGAATTCGGTAAGGGGTTCAGATAGGTGGCGTGCTCGAAGATGATGCCGATGTAGGCGTTGAGGTCCGACAACAGGTTGATGGGATAGCGCGGGAAGTCGGCGAAGCCGTCGTACTCGTTGGTGAAAATCTCGGTTGGGTACAGATCGCTAGGAGTTGCGCCGTTGGCGGTCACGCCGAAACTCGGAATGGACGCGCCGACAAAGCGTTCCAGCATGCCGCCGTCGGGATTGTTGGGGTCACCCACCAGGATGAACGACACATCATTGGGCGACACACCTTGCAGTTGCGACATTTCCACCGAGGAGATCGACGAGCTCTGGGAGTAGCCGAACACGTCGACATGGTCGTAGACCTTGAGGTCCTGGCCGATCGCGCGGTCCAGGGTGGTCACGCCCTGTGCGAGCGAGGTGTCGAAGGGCAGGCTCTTGACGCCGGTGACCGGATACAACCCCTCTGGCGTGGTCAGCGGCTGAGCCGCACTGGGAGGCAGGCCCAGGTAGGGGGCCAGGTATAGGTTGCTGGCGGCCGTCACGTAGCTGTCCGCGGGCGCGGGAAAGCCGCTCGGACCCATCACCAAACCTATTTCGCCGCCGTTGTGGAAGGCGTCTGGGTCGACGGAATCGGCGAGTGCGGGTGCCGCCGTCAGCGTCGACGTCATCGTCAACAGGCCGGCACCACCACTGGCGAACAGTCCGACGGTGAGCCACTTCAACTTGCGGCCAGACATCACGACCTCCCTTTGCCGCGTGCGACGGGTTCTGCCGGTCCGGTGGCCCGGCGGGTCAGCGGACCACCGGAGAGCTTTTCAGCGGACGGTTTAGAACAGGCCGCTCAGCGTTGCTTGGATTGCCGATGCCGCGGACTGGAGAACCTCGAACTCGAAACCGGCTGCCAGTGTGTCCAGCGCGTTGTTAGCCGCGACGGGCAGACCGAACGCGTCAACCAGGTCACCGGTCGCGAGGTTGTCGGTGAACAGGGTGGCGTCGTAGGCCGGCACGCTGGTCACCAGCGCATTGATGATGTCCGCGGTCGGCAGCAGCGTGCCGTAGGCCGTCGAGGCCACGCTGGACAGTGCATTGACGAGCTCGGTGAGTGACGGCAGCGTCAGCGGAGCTGCGGTCTGGGTCAGGTCCGAAAGCGACGAGGCCAGCAGCGGCGTGCCCGTGGTCAGATCGTTCTCGAACGCCGCCAGTCCGCTGTTCCAGCCGTTGGTCAGCTCGGTGGCGAGGGTGGTCGTGTCGACGTTCGGGAAAAGCCCGAACGGAGTGGGTATGTCTGCCGGCGAGTCCGGGGTCGCGGCCCAGCCGACATCGCCGGTACCGTTGTAGCCCAGGTTGATCAGCGTCGTCAGGTCAGGTCCCAGCAGGTCGCCGAGCGGCTTGCTGATGCCGTCGATCAGCGACACCAGCGGCGCCGTGACGGGTTGCCCGTCGATGGTGTCGATCATGTAGTAGTTGGTCAGGCAGCCGGCGCAAGGGTCCGTCACTGAATCCATCGACCCGGGCAACAGCAGCGCATTGCTGACGTCAGCGCCGGTCGGGCCGCCGGCCAGGTCGGCGGGCGGGTACACCGCGTCGATGAACTGGTTCAGGTAGGTGCCGTGCAGCGATTCGATACCCAGGAACGCGTTGACGTCGGACAGGAAATTGATTGGGTAGCGCGGGAAGTCGGTGAATCCGTCGTATTCCAGGGAATACATCGAGGTGGTGTAGTCACTGGCGGGGGTGGCACCGTCGAAGTTCAGGCCCATGCTGGGAAGCTGCAGGGGCAGGCTGTGGGTGTCACCATTGATGGTCTCGTAACCGTTGAAGCGCTCGAGCAGGCCGCCGTTGGGAGCGCTGGGGTCACCGATGAGCACGAAGTTCGCAGCGCCGGTCGGCACGTTCTCGGCTTTGAGGATGCCCATCTCCAGGCCGGAGATCGTGGCGCTCTGGGAGTAGCCGAACACATTCGAGGTGTGGCCGGCTGCCAGGTTGGCAAGGATGTTGTAGTTCAGAATGGACAGACCCTGGCCCACCGAGGTGCTCTGGGCCGGCAGGCCGTCGATCGTGAATGGGGTGCCGCCAGTCGCGACGTTGAACGCGGTGAACGGACCTGAAGGGTCGTTGAAGTGCAACGTGTTCACACCCGTCAGCGGATACAACCCTTCAGGGGTGAACAGCCCATTGATCAAGACGCCCGGATAGTCGGTCGGATACTTATCCGGGCCGAAACCGTCGATGAAGCCCAGGTTTGCGCCTAGCACGTAAGGCTCGGTAGGTATCGGAAGGCCGCTGCCGCCCATTACCAGCCCGATGCCCGCAGGCCCGACGAGGTCGGGGGTTTCGCCAAAGGCGTAAGCCGAGTTCATCATTGCCGTCAGGGTCAGCAGACCGGCACCGCCACTGGCGAACAGTCCGGCGGTGAGCCAACGAAGCTTACGTCCTGACATTACGACCTCCCCGACTTTGGCGAAGCTGCCTTCGATATGCGATTCGCCGGCACAGCTCAGCTGACCGGCGCTCGCTCGTTGTACGTATGTTGTACACCTTGTCTGAGGTTGCGTCTAGCATCCTCTAAGGATTCTCTGGGTGAAGATTTATTTAAGTAGTTGGGGAGAGTCGCGAGCGGAGCGCCGCAGTTGCAGCTCGCGACGTCAGCCCAGCAGCTGGCGGCGGAGCTGGTCGAGGTCAGCTCGGGAAACGCCGGCGTCGCGGAGATAGCCGGTCAACGAACCGTGATCTTCATCGATTGTTTGGCGCGCCGCGGCCAGGTATTCCGGGCGGACGCCGAGCACCTCGTCGGAGAGCCGCGCCTCGGTGAACGTCATCACCTCCGCGGTCAGTTCCGCCTCCGACCGCTGCGCAACCAGCTCCAGCAGCCGGCCTCGTAATTGCGGCGCGGCGTCGTTGCTGCGCAGATAGTCGGACATGATGGCCTCTTGGTCGAGCCCGATGGCCTCGAGGACCACCGCGACGACAAAGCCGGTGCGGTCCTTACCCGCAAAACAGTGGGTCAGCACCGCGCGCCCGGACGCGAGCAGCGAGACGACGCGGTGCACTGCGTGCTGCGCTCCGTTGCGCGTCGGAAATTTCCGGTACTCCTCGACCATGTAGCGGATTGCCGCGTCGACCACCGATTCACCGTCGGGCTTTTCGGTCATCATCCGTTGCCAGGCGTGCTCGTGCGGGGCGGCCTCGTCGCCGGCTTTCTGATCGGCGGCGACGTCGGGGAAGGGCAGTTGGTGAACGTGTACGTCGTCGGGAACGCGGCTAGTCCCGCGCCGCTCGACCTCCCGGACCGCCCGCAGGTCGGCGACATCCGTAATGCCAAGCCGGTGCAACTCGTCTCGGCCCTCGGCGCTCAGGCGGCTGAGCTCACTGGATCGGAACAGCCGCCCTGCTCGCAGCCCGCCGGTGCTGTCGGCGACATCACGGAAGTTCCAGGCCCCCTGCAGTTCGCGAACGCCAGCATCCACCTCAGGTGACCGCCGCCGCGAAGGTGCTTTGCTCCTTGCGGATTTCGGCTCGTGCGATCGAACGGAAGTGCACTTCGTCGGGTCCGTCGAAAATGCGCATCGCGCGGTGCCAGCCATAGAGGCGGGCCAGCGGTGTGTCCTCGCTGACGCCGGCGGCGCCATGCACCTGAATGGCACGGTCGATGACGTCACAGGCCACTTGCGGGGCGACCGCTTTGATCTGTGAAACCAGCAGGTGCGCCGCTTTGTTGCCGTACTGGTCTATGGTCCAGGCGGCCTTCTCGCACAGCAGCCGGGTCTGATCGATTTCGTTGCGGGACCGGGCGATTGACTGCTGCACGACGCCCTGCTCGGCAAGTGGCCGACCGAACGCCACCCGATTGCGGGCCCGGTCGACCATGAGGGCAAGCGCTCGTTCGGCAGCGCCGAGGGCCCGCATGCAGTGGTGAATGCGGCCCGGTCCGAGCCGGGCCTGGGCAATGGCGAACCCGGTGCCCTCGTCGCCCAGCAAATTGGTTACCGGGACGCGAACGTTGTCGTAGACGACCTCGCAGTGTCCGTGTTGGTCTTGCCAGCCGAACACCGGTGTGGAACGCACGATCGTCACACCTTCGGTGTCGATCGGCACCAAGACCATCGACTGCTGCTGGTGGGCGGCCGCGTCCGGATTGGTGCGGCCCATCACGATGAGGATTTTGCAGCGCGGGTCCGCCGCTCCCGACGTCCACCACTTACGACCGTTGATCACGTAGTCGCCGCCGTCGCGGGCGATGGTTGTTTCGATGTTCCGCGCATCGCTGCTGGCCACCGCCGGCTCGGTCATCGAGAAGCCGCTGCGGATTGTGCCGTCGAGCAGGGGCTGCAACCACTGCTCGCGTTGCTCCTGCGTGCCGAACATATGCAGGATTTCCATGTTCCCGGTATCCGGTGCTGCGCAGTTGGTCACCTCGGGTGCGATCTCCAGGCTCCACCCGGTCAGCTCGGCCAGCGGCGCGTAGTCCACATTGGTGAGTCCTGACTCGGCCGGCAGAAACAGATTCCACAGCCCGCGTTCCTTGGCCTTGACTTTCAGCTCTTCGACGATCGGCGGCAGGGTGTGGTCGTCGGGACCGGCTTCGAGGCGGTAGCGGTCATATTCGGCCTCGGCCGGAAAGACATGTTCGGTGATGAAATCGGACAGCCGTTTGTGGTAGTCGCTGGCCTTGGCCGACATCGCGAAGTCCATGCCCGCCACGATAGGACACCGCGGGAAACTCGCTGCTGGGGGACATTCAAAGGGACGATGAAAGTCATGACTGAGACGTTGCCGCCGCTACCGCCATTCACCTCCGAGACCGCGCTGCGGAAAGTTCAGGTTGCTGAGGATGCCTGGAATACTTGCGACCCCGAGCGCGTCAGTCGCGCTTACACGGTCGACTCGCAGTGGCGCAATCGGGACCTGCACATCGTCGGACGCGCTGAAATCGTCGCCTTCTTGACGGAAAAGTGGCAGCGCGAGCTCAATTATGTGCTGCGTAAGGGCCTGTGGAGCTTTCACGACAACCACATCGCTGTCCGCTTCCAGTACGAATGCCACGACGCCGGCGGCCAGTGGTGGCGCAGCTACGGCAACGAGTTGTGGGAATTCAGCGATACGGGGCTAATGTCCCGCCGAGAAGCCAGCATCAACGACGTCGCGATTCCGGAGTCTGGGCGCCGCTTGTTCGGGCCCCGCTCCCAGGCGGACTACGGCCAAGACTTTCCGCTCTGGTAACCCGGCGTGGGTAGCGGTCAGGCGGTCGAGTTCAGCAGCTCCTCGATCTTCTTGAGCCGGCCGGCCGCGATCGCCCGATTGTTGATTGACCGATCAGCCGAGCAGGTGACGATTTCGGACACGACGTTCGCCAGTGCGACCACCGAAAGGTCACAGATCCACTGATCGCCGGCCAGGGTCGTCGACCAATGCGCGATGTCGGACGACTCGGGGATCAATGGTGCCGGTATGACCCTCACCCTTTTCTGGTCATCACCCCAAGCCGCCACCGGATGCTGACAAGAAGTGACCCTCTTTCGGATCGAGTCAAGGAAGCCGGAGGCGTCGAAGTTGGTTGGGTAGGTGGCCGACACCTCCAGCAGCTGATGCTGGTTCTGTTCGTTGTCCACCTGGGTGCGGGCCTCGCGCCCCGTGTAGTCGGTGGGAAAGAGCGGGAAGAGGCCGAAGCCCACTACGCCATGGCACTCGGCCGGGTCGGCGCCGATGAAGAGGGATGACTGCATGTCGTATTCGATCAGCGGAGCACCCGGCACGACGGAAAGCGAGGCCGACTTGGTCAGCAGCTGATCGAGCTGCGCGGGTTGGATGGGTCCGCCGGGTCCGGTGGCGCGCTGCTGCCGCTCCGGACTGCCTGTGACCAGCCGGCTGCAGCCGATCAGCAGCAGACACAACGCCAGGACCAGCGATCTGACCGCAATCACAGCGGCAAACGTTACGTCGTCCGGGCGGGCAACTGCAGATCAGATGGCCGCAGATCGGCAATTTCGTTACCAGTTAGGCTCGGCGAGGCACCGGCCGAGCGATGGCCGGTCCGACAGGGAAGGCTGAACAGTCGGGCTATGACAGATACTCAGACGACGGTGGGGGTGGTCGCCGAGTCGGGATCCGACGAGCGGCGCGTCGCGCTGGTCCCCAAGGCGGTCGCGTCGTTGGTGACCAGCGGTGTGGCGGTTGTCGTGGAGCCCGACGCGGGCGAGGGGGCGCTGCTTCCCGACGAGCTCTATGCCGCCGGTGGCGCGACGATCGGCGATGCCTGGGCGGCGGACGTGGTCGTGAAGGTGGCGCCGCCGAGCGAGGAAGAGGTCAGCCGGCTGCACCGCGGTCAAACCCTGGTGGGATTTCTCGCTCCGCGCAACGCCGACAACCAGATCCAGGCGCTGGCCGCGGCCGGCGTGCAGGGTTTCGCGTTGGAGGCCATTCCCCGCATCTCGCGGGCTCAGGCGATGGATGCGCTGTCCTCGCAAGCCAACGTCGCCGGATACAAGGCGGTGCTGCTGGCCGCCTCGGAATCCACCCGGTTCTTCCCGATGCTGACGACAGCGGCCGGCACGGTGAAGCCGGCTACCGTGCTGGTGCTCGGCGTCGGGGTCGCCGGATTGCAAGCGCTGGCAACGGCCAAGAGACTGGGCGCCCGCACCACCGGCTATGACGTCCGCCCCGAGGTGGCCGACCAGGTGCGCTCAGTGGGTGCGCAATGGCTTGACGTGGGGATCAACGCATCCGGTGAGGGCGGCTACGCGCGTGAGCTGACCGAAGAAGAGCGCGAGCAGCAACAGCAGGCATTGGAGAAGGCGATCACCGGCTTCGACGTGGTGATCACGACCGCTTTGGTGCCGGGCCGGCCGGCGCCGCGGCTGGTGACAGCGGCCGCGGTGGAAGGAATGAAACCCGGCAGCGTCGTGGTGGATCTGGCCGGCGAAACCGGCGGCAACTGCGAGCTGACCGAGCCCGGGCGCACCGTGGTCAAACACGATGTCACGATCGCTTCGCCGCTGAACCTGCCGGCGACCATGCCCGAGCACGCCAGCGAGCTGTACAGCAAAAACATCACAGCTCTGCTGGACCTGCTGATCAAGGAGGGCAAGCTCGCCCCCGACTTCGGCGACGAAGTCGTCGCGGCCGCGTGCGTCACCCGCGGAGAGGACAGCTAGATGTACGACGAACTGCTATCCAACTTGGCGATCCTGGTCTTGTCCGGGTTCGTCGGCTTCGCGGTCATCTCCAAGGTGCCCAACACGCTGCACACGCCGCTGATGTCGGGTACCAACGCCATCCACGGCATCGTGGTGCTCGGCGCTCTAGTGGTGTTCGGGTCGGTGAAGAACCCGTCATTGCCCGTGCAGATCATTCTGTTCGTCGCAGTGGTGTTCGGAACGCTGAACGTCATCGGCGGGTTCATCGTCACCGACCGGATGCTGGGGATGTTCAAAGGCAAGAAGCAGGCGCCGGTCAAGACCGAGGACTTGGCGGCGAAATGAACTACTTGGTCACCGTTCTCTACATCATCTCGTTCGGGCTGTTCATCTACGGGCTGATGGGCCTGACCGGGCCCAAGACCGCGGTCCGCGGCAACTTGATCGCTGCGGTGGGCATGGTCATCGCGGTGGCGGCCACCCTGGTGTTGATCCGGCACACCCACCAATGGCCGCTGATCATCGCGGGATTGGTGGTCGGTGTGGTGCTCGGCGTCCCGCCGGCGCGCTTGACGAAAATGACCGCCATGCCGCAGCTGGTGGCCTTCTTCAACGGGGTCGGCGGCGGAACGGTCGCACTGATCGCATTGTCGGAGTTCATCGACACGACCGGCTTCTCGGCGTTTCCGCCCGAGGAGAGCCCGACCGTTCACGTCGTGGTGGCGTCGCTGTTCGCCGCAATCATCGGGTCGATCTCGTTCTGGGGGTCGATCATCGCTTTCGGCAAGCTGCAGGAGATCATCTCGGGGTCGCCGATCGGCTTCGGCAGGCTGCAGCAACCGATCAACTTGCTGCTGCTGGCCGCGGCTGTCGCTGCGGCGGTGGTCATCGGTCTGCATGCCCATCCCGGCAGCGGCGGGGTGTCGGTGTGGTGGATGATCGGTCTGCTTGCCGCCGCGGGCGTGCTGGGCTTGATGGTGGTGCTGCCCATCGGCGGCGCCGACATGCCGGTGGTGATATCCCTGCTCAACGCGCTGACGGGGCTGTCGGCCGCGGCGGCCGGGCTGGCGCTGAACAACACCGCGATGATCGTCGCCGGGATGATCGTCGGGGCCTCGGGTTCGATCCTGACCAATCTGATGGCCAAGGCGATGAACCGGTCGATCCCGGCGATCGTCGCCGGCGGCTTCGGCGGCGGCGGAGTGGCAGTCGGCGGCGGTGCCGACAGCGATCGAACCGCCAGGCCCACCTCGGCGGCCGATGCCGCCATCCAGATGGCCTACGCCAACCAGGTGATCGTGGTGCCGGGCTACGGCCTGGCCGTCGCGCAGGCGCAGCACGCCGTCAAAGACCTGGCGAATCTACTGGAGAACCGGGGCGTGCCGGTGAAATACGCCATCCACCCGGTTGCCGGCCGTATGCCCGGGCACATGAACGTCCTGCTCGCGGAGGCCGAAGTCGACTACGACGCGATGAAAGACATGGACGACATCAACGACGAGTTCGCTCGCACCGATGTGACGGTGGTGATCGGTGCCAACGACGTCACCAACCCGGCGGCCCGCAACGAGGCGTCGAGTCCCATCTACGGGATGCCGATCCTGAACGTAGACAAATCGAAGTCGGTGATCGTGCTCAAACGGTCGATGAATTCCGGCTTCGCGGGCATCGACAATCCGCTTTTCTACGCCGACGGCACCACCATGTTGTTCGGTGACGCCAAGAAATCAGTCTCGCAGGTGACCGAGGAGCTGAAAGCTCTCTAGGGTCTTTCGGCCAACAGACGCAGAAGTATCCAATTTCGTCGAGAAATGGGACCTTTTGCGTCTGTTCGCGCCGGTTAGACCGGTGGGTAGGCAGGGGGCGGATAGCCGTTGCCGTCGACTACACCGCGCAGCCCCCACAGTGAGTAATTGAGGAAAAACTGAATCTCGTCGGAGCCGTCGTAGCTGGGGTCCGGGTCCATCTGAATCACCTCTTACGAGTCGCGACCTGCTTCGCCGTGAAGTCTAGTCCCATCGGTCAACTCTGCCCAGCATGTTGCATAGACTTCCAACCAGTTGATTGACGCCCGAGACGAGGTGACATGCCAGTTGACGCCAGCCCGCCCAACGGGCTCAGCCGCCGCGAGGAGCTGTTGGCGGTTGCGACCAAGCTGTTCGCCGCGCGCGGCTACCACGGCACCCGCATGGACGACGTCGCGGACGTGGTCGGGCTGAACAAGGCGACCGTCTATCACTATTACGCCAGCAAATCGCTGATCTTGTTCGACATCTACCGCCGCGCGGCCGAAGGCACCCTGGCCGCGGTGCATGACGACCCATCGTGGACGGCCCGCGAGGCGCTTTACCAGTACACGATCCGGCTGCTCACCGGGATAGCGGGCAATCCCGAGCAGGCGGCCGTGTATTTCCAGGAGCAGCCCTACATCACCGAGTGGTTCACCGAGGAGCAGGTCGCTGAAATCCGCGAAAAGGAGACGCAGGTCTACGAGCATGTGCATGGTCTGATCGACCGCGGGATTGCCAGCGGCGAGTTCTACGACTGTGACTCCCACGTGCTCGCGCTGGGCTACATCGGGATGACGCTGGGCAGTTACCGCTGGCTGCGGCCGAGCGGGCGGCGCACGGCCAAGGAAATCGCCGCCGAATTCAGCACCGCGCTGCTGCGCGGCCTGATCCGCGACGAGTCGATCCGCGTCGACTCTCCGCTGGGATTTCACTCCGGAATCGTTCAGAGCCGGGCATAAGTTCTGATGACGAGTGCCATGACTGAGCTGTTCGGGCTGAAGGGCAAAGCCGCGGTGGTGACCGGTGGCGGCCGTGGCATCGGGCTGATGATTGCGCGTGGACTGCTGCAGGCGGGCGCCAGGGTGTATCTGGCCAGCCGCAAGGAAGCCGAGCTGGACACCGCGGTGCGCGACTTGTCGACGTACGGCCGAGTAGCGGCCATCCCTGCCGATCTGGGCACCGCCGATGGTGTGCAGGCGCTGACTGCCGGCCTGGCAGACCGGGAAGACGCCATTCATGCCCTGTTCAACAACGCGGGCGCCGCGTGGGGAGCGCCATTCGAAGAGTTCCCCGAGTCCGGCTTCGACAAAGTGTTCAACGTCAACGTCAAGGGACTGTTCTTGCTGACCCGGGCGCTGGTGCCGATGCTGACGGCAGGCGCAAGCGAAGCCGATCCGGCGCGGGTGGTCAACACCGGCAGCATCGACGGCATCGTGGCGCCGGGGCGGGGCCGCAACAACTTCTCCTACAGCGCCAGCAAGGCCGCCGTGCACATGCTCACCCAACACCTGGCCGGCGAATTGGCGCCGCGCATCCTGGTCAACGCCATCGCTCCGGGGCTGTTTCAGTCCCGGATGACCAAAGAGCTGTTGAGCGCCGGACCAGAGGCGGTCGGGTCGTTCTTGCCGCTCGGCCGCATCGGTCAGCCGGACGACATAGCCGGCATCGCCGTCTTCCTCGCCAGCCGCGCCAGCACCTACATCACCGGGGCGGTGATTCCCGTCGATGGTGGCGCGAGCGTTATCCGTTAAGCCGTGCACCACCGACGAAGCCAACCATCAGCAACATGGGCGCTTACGGCATGGACGCCTACGGTGAAGCCATGAAGTCCCTCTTGATCTCGCGGCGCGACCTCGACTTCCTGCTATTCGAATGGTTGCGCATCGACGAGCTGACCAAGCGGGCCCGGTTCTGCGAGCACTCCGGTGAAACATTCTCCGACGTGCTCGACCTATGCGAGACGCTGGCGACCCGCTACTTCGCGCCGCACAACAAAAAGAGCGACGCTCAGGAGCCCAGCTTCGACGGGGCCAAGGTCACAGTCATTCCGGAGGTGAAGCAGGCTCTGGACGCGTTCGCCGAGGCCGACCTGCTGAGCATGGCGATGGACCATGAACTCGGCGGTGCGCAGCTGCCCGCAACCGTTGCTCAAGCGGGGTTCGTCTGGCTCGCGGCGGCCAACGTCAGCACCGCCGGCTACGTCATGCTGACCATGGCCAATGCCAATCTCATCGCGAAATTCGGCAGCGAGCAACAGATCGAGACCTATGTCAAACCGATGCTGGCCGGCAGGTTTCTCGGGACGATGTGCCTCTCAGAAACCCAGGCCGGATCGTCGCTGGCTGACATCACCACCAAGGCCGAGCCCGATCGCGCGGACCCCGGCGGCTACCGGCTGTTCGGGTCGAAGATGTGGATCTCCGGCGGCGATCATGAGCTCAGCGAGAACATCGTGCATTTGGTGCTGGCCAAGATCGCCGGCGGGCCGCCCGGCACCAAGGGCATCTCGCTGTTCATCGTGCCGAAGCATTTGGTGGCCCCGGACGGCTCGACCGGGGAGCGCAACGACGTCGTGCTGGCCGGGCTCAACCACAAGATGGGTTACCGCGGCATCACCAACACGGTGCTCAACTTCGGCGAGGGCGCGTTTCGTCCCGGCGGCGAACCGGGAGCCGTCGGCTATCTGGTCGGGGAACCGCACCGCGGCATCGCCTACATGTTCCACATGATGAACGAGGCCCGGCTGGGTGTGGGCATGGGCGCGATCGCTTTGGGCTACACCGGCTTTCTGAAGTCGCTGCACTACGCCCGCGAGCGGCCGCAGGGCCGACCGGCAGTGAGTAGAGACGTCCTCGCGCCGCAAATCCCGATCGTCGAACACCCGGACGTCAAACGGATGTTGCTGGCGCAGAAATCCTACGTGGAGGGGGCCTTGGCACTGGCTCTTTACTGCGCCAGGCTCATCGACATCCAGCACACGGCGGAGTCGGCCGATGAGCTCGACAATGCGACGCTACTGCTTGACATTTTGACGCCGGTCGCCAAAAGCTGGCCATCGCAATGGTGTCTGGAGGCGAACAACCTCGCGATCCAGGTTCACGGCGGATACGGCTACACCCGCGAGTACGACGTCGAGCAGCACTACCGCGACAATCGGCTCAACCCGATCCACGAGGGCACCAACGGAATACAGAGTCTGGACCTGTTGGGGCGCAAGGTGACCCAACGAAACGGTGCCGCCCTGATGGCATTCAGCGACGCGGTCGCAACCACTGTTGTCGCGGCCAGGACGGCCGGCGGTGAACTCAGCGGCTTCGCCGACCAGCTGGACGCGGTCAGCCGGCGGCTGATGGCGGTGACGACGGCGATGTTCGGATCCGGTGACCTCGAGGCGGCGCTGGCCAACAGCGCGGTCTACCTGGAAGCCTTCGGTCACATCTCCATCGGGTGGATGTGGCTGGAGCAGGTGCTGGCATCGCAGGGGCACAGCGGTGATTTCTACGACGGCAAACGACACACCGCCCGGTTCTTCTTCCATTACGAATTGCCAAGAACTGCACCGCAACTCGATCTGCTCGAAAGCCTGGATCGCACCACACTCGAGATGCGCTCCAGCTGGTTCTGAGGCGCCATGGCCGTTCTGCGAAGCCTGGCAGCGGTGGTGGGACCCCGGCACGTCAGCGCCGACCCGGCAGTGCTCGACAGCCGCAGTGTCGACTACACCGGCCGGTACCGGGGCCAAGGCCAGGCGCTGGTGCGGCCCGCCACCATGGACGAGGTTGCCGAGGTGCTGGCAGTGTGCCGCGAGGCCGGTGCGAACGTCACCGTCCAAGGCGGGCGTACCTCGTTGGTGGCGGGCACCGTTCCCGAGTACGGCGATGTACTGCTGTCCACGGAGCGGCTGAACGGCATCGGGGACGTCGACACCAGCGAACGGCGTCTGACGGTCGGTGCCGGCGCCACCCTGACCGCAGTGCAAAGCGCCGCGGTCGCGGCCGGACTGGTGTTCGGTGTCGACCTCGCCGCGCGCGACACCGCGACGATCGGTGGCATGGCCGCCACCAATGCCGGCGGACTGCGCACCGTGCGTTACGGCAACATGGCCGCACAGGTCCTAGGCCTCGACGTCGCGTTGCCCAACGGCTCGGTGCTGCGTCGACACTCCCAGGTCCGGGCCGACAACACCGGTTACGACCTGGCGGCCCTGTTCGTCGGCGCCGAGGGGACGCTCGGTGTGATCACCGGGCTCGACCTGCGGTTGCATCCCAACCCGTCGCACCGAGTGACCGCCGTATGCGGCTTCGCCGAACTCGGCGCCGTCATCGACGCCGCCCGGCTGTTTCGCGACCTCGACGGGATCGCCGCGCTGGAACTGATCGACGGCCGTGCCGCCGCGCTGACCGGCGAACACGCCGGCGTGCCCGCGCCGGTCGTCGGCGATTGGCTGCTGCTGGTCGAGTTGGCCGGTGACCACGACCAGACCGAGCGGCTCGCCGCCGCGCTGACCGGTGTCGCGACGTGTGCTGAACCTGCGGTCGGCGTCGACCTGGCCGCCCAGCAACGGCTGTGGCGGGTTCGGGAGTCGATCACCGACGTGCTCGGCGTGTACGGGCCACCCCTGAAATTCGACCTGTCACTGCCGCTGGCCGCGGTCGACGGGTTCGCCCGTGACGCCGACGCGGTGATCCACCGGCACGCATCCGAAGCGCTTCCGGTCCTGTTCGGGCATATTGCCGAGGGCAACTTGCACCTCAACGTGCTGCGCTGCGGGGTCGAGGTGGAAGCCGAGCTGTATGTGGCGGTCTTGGAGCTGATATCGCAGTTCGGCGGAAACGTCAGCTCCGAGCACGGGGTGGGCAGCCGCAAGCGCGCGTATGTCGGTATGTCGCGCGAACCGGCAGACATCGCGGCGATGCGCGCGGTGAAGACAGCGTTCGACCCGACCGGCTACCTCAACGCCGCGGTGCTGTTCAGTAACGGCGAGTGATCCCGACCGCATGGCGCAACTGCGCCAAGAATTGATCGGCGTCATCGCTTCGCACCATATAGTGGCTGATCGCGACGCGGATCGCCGTCGACGCTTTCACCGCACCGCCGGGGCCGGGCAGCAGGCGTTGCAATCCGGCCCGCATCTGCGGCAGCACCTGAGTGAACTCTGCGATGACGTGCTCAGGCTCGATGTCCGCTATCCGCACCGCTGAATACGCATTCTGGTACTCGACGATGAACCGCAACGCGGCGTCGAGCTTGTCCACGCCTCGCAGACCAGTCGTCGCCTCGGCCAACCCGCTTTGGAAGGCCTGTCGTTCGTAGGCCGCGAACGCCGACAACAGTTCCTCTTTGGAGGCGAACCACCGGTACAGCGTCGGACGTGAGACACCGGCTTGGGTCGCGACATCGGACAGGCTGAGTTTCCTCTTGCCGTTGCGGCGGACCACCTCGGCGGTGGCCGCCAGGATTCGTTGCTGGGTCGACGTCTCGCACTCGTCGGCCAAGATCCCCCGAGCCATGCCTGCACTCTAGGAATTCCTTGCTTTCGTTACAGGGTTTCGGCAGCACTCAAGCTGGAAGCCCAGTACTTAAGCCGTGCCGACCGAGGCGTGCCAATCGTCGGCCCGTTACAGGTCATCGTCGAAGTGTCAAACACTATGTTGACAGCAGCAAAGTGGGCCAGAGCCAGGAAGGCGGGCAGATGCGCTTCACCATCACCCACCCGATGCACACTCATCCTTACAATCCCGAATTGGTCAGCGGCGGCGGTATCGCGACAGTCGCCGCCGCGGCTGAAGCGGCCGGAATCCACGGCTTCGGCTTCACCGACCACCCAGCTCCGACCCAACGGTGGCTGCAAGCCGGTGGTCATGACACCCTCGACCCGTTTGTGGCGATGGGTTTCGCCGCAGCACGGACCACGACGCTGCGACTGGTGCCGAACATCGTCGTGCTGCCCTATCGGAACCCGTTCGTAGTGGCCAAGTCTGGGGCGACGCTCGACTTGCTCTCGGGTGGTCGATTCACCCTCGCAGTCGGCGTCGGTTACCTCAAGCGGGAGTTTGCTGCCGTCGGCGTCAATTACGATGAGCGGGTCGAAATGTTCGACGAAGCCCTCGACGTGATCCGCGCGATCTGGACCACCGACGACATCTCGTTCGAAGGCCGTCACTTCAGCGCGCGCGGGATCACCGCACACCCGCGGCCGGTGACGACGCCGCACCCGCCGATCTGGATCGGCGGTAACACCGCAGCGGCCCGGCAGCGCGTTGCGGACAAAGGTGACGGTTGGTGTCCCTTTCCCGCGCCGGCCGGTCTCGCCCACATCGCCGGCACGGCGGCCATCGACTCGATCGAGCGGCTGGGTCGGGCGTTGGCCGACCTGCACCGTCGGCTCGAGGAAGCCGGCCGCGACTTCTCGCAAATAGATGTGGTGTTCACCAACTTCGACGGCGGCAGCCCGGCCGGTGACGACTTCAACGCCGACGCCTACCTGGCCGGAGTCGAAAAGTTGGCCGGCCTTGGAGTCACCTGGCTGCAGGTCGGACTACCGGGCGACAGCCTGAGACACGCGCTCGAGACGATCGAGCGATTCCGGACGCTGGTGATCGACCAGGGTTAAGGGCCGGCTGCTGTACAAGGTGCGGCGCGGGTGTCACCCTCGCAAGGTGGCGACAGAGTCTGGGCAGGCGCGCTGGTCGGTTACCGGCCTCCTGGAGTTATTCGACGTCCACGCCGGCGGCAAGGACCGCTTCACCGCTGATACCGGCTTGGCTGGTCGGGGGGCCGGGGACGACGAACGGCAGGTGGTCGAAGGCACCCAAGTCCTAGCGCAGGCGATCGTAGCGGTGGCCAAACGCTTTCCGGACAAGTCGGTGCGGTCGGTTCACGCTGCGTTCTCGCGCGCGTTAATCACCGGCCCGCCAGTCGAGTTGGTCATCGACGTGATCCATGAAGGTCGCTCGACGGCGACCGCCGTCGTCTCGGTGCAGCAGAACGGCCGCCGGTGCATGACCGTGACGGCGCTGGCCGACGTGCCGTCAGTCGACGTCATACGTCACCAGCTGCTCCGACCCGACGTGGCCGGGCCGGCGCAGGCGAACCCGGCGCCGATGCCGATGGCTGGACGAGACGTGCGGTTGGTCGACGTGATCGACGTCAACAGTCCCGACGAAGTGGGACCGCCGGAGCTCTACGCGTGGCTGTACTACGACCCGATCCCGGCCCGGGACGAGCTGGCCAAGGCGCTGATCGCTCATTTCACCGGTCATCTGGGCGTCTCGACCACGATGCGAGCCCACAAAGGCATCGGCACCAGTCAATCGCACCTGACCGTGTCCACCGCACCGCTGACCGTGGCCGTGAGTTTCCACGAACCGGTGGCCTGGACCGGCTGGCTGCTGTACACGCACGAAAGCACGCAGGTGGGGGCGGGCATGTCGTATATCCGCGGCGCGGTGCACACCCAAGAGGGTGAGCTGATCGCGTCGTTCAGTCAGGAGGCTCTGATCCGCCCCCTGCGCACCAGTGACACCGCGATCAAAACCCAGACGCGGCTCTAGCAGCGACTACGGGCGACCAGGAAAGCCGGCAGGCAGATCGGCGGACACCTCGGCGCGGGTGGCGTCGAAACTCAAAAAGCCGGCGATCGGCGAGCTCTCGGGTGGGGGCTCGGCATAGCTCCACGCCACATCGGCGACCGCGGTGTCGCCGATGACGGCAGACCAATACCGCGCCACCCCTTTGTAGTTGCAGTAGGTCGACGTGTCGGTTAGCCGCAGGAAGTCGGTGCGCACATGGGCCGGATGGACGTAAAGGCGAGGTGGCAGCGCCGTTTCGAACAGAATCGTGGTGTCGTCGGTATCCACCAGGACGGCGCCGGCGACGACCACCCGCAGCCGCCGCTTCGTGGCGCGGCAATCCACCCGGTGATACGGGTTGGGTGGGTAGTGCACGAGTTTGCGGCCCTCGTCCAGCCAGCTGTCGACCGCATCCCACGGCACCTGCACGAAGCCCGGCGCCTCCGCAACGGACTGGCCGGGGAGACCCTCGACCTCGTCAGCAGGAAACGCGTACGTCAACGGGTGATGCCGCCGGTGCACCAGCAGCGCGCGTTCGGTGTCGAGCACCGCGCGCCCGTCGCGGAAAGCCTGCACACGTCGGGGATGGGGTTCGACGTAGACCACGTCGGGTGGCAGCGGGGCCGAGAACCACCCGGCGGGATCTTGACTGAGCGGGCCGTGACCGGCGACCAGCGTCATAGTTCGCCACCACCTTCGGATTCAGTGAGAGGAGGTTAGCCCCCGGACCTCGGCGTCGTGGCAGGGTTTGTCGCTGACACCAGCCGACGAGAGGATGCCCAGCATGGCCGGACCCTTGGAAGGCATCAACGTCGTAGAACTCGGGGTGTGGGTGGCCGCCCCGGCGACCGGTGGCATCCTCGCCGATTGGGGCGCCGAGGTGGTGAAAGTCGAGCCGCCGACCGGCGATCCCGGCCGGTTGTTCGGCCGGATGTTGGGGCTGGACCTGGAAACGAGCCCGCCGTTCGAGATGGACAATCGTTCCAAGCGCAGCGTCGTTTTGGACCTGACCACCGACGACGGCCGCGCTAGCATCCTCGAATTGCTCAGCGGCGCGGACGTTTTCGTGACGAACGTCCGTCCCGGCGCGTTGCGGCGACTCGGCTGCGACTTCGCCTCGGTGGCTCCGCAAAACCCTCGGCTGATCTACGGGCTGATCACCGGCTACGGCGAAACCGGCCCGGACGCCGACCGGGCCGCTTATGACGTCGCGGCTTTCTGGTCGCGAGCCGGGGTGGCGCACTTGTTGACCCGTCCCGGTGACACGCCGCCGTTCCAGCGCGGCGGGATGGGTGATCACTCGGCCGGCATGACGCTGGCGGCGGCGATCTGTGCGGCGCTGGTGGCGCGGGATCGCACCGGCGCCGGGCAACTGGTGACCACCTCGCTGTATCGGCAGGGCGCTTATACGGTGAGCTTCGACCTGAACACCTTCTTGATGACGGGCCAGCCCATTGCCGTGGGGCAGCGGGAGTCGATGGGCAACCCGTGCATGAACAACTACGCCGCGGCCGACGGACGGCGGTTCTGGATCGTCGGCCTGCAGGGCGGCCGACACTGGCCGCCGCTGTGCCGTGCCGTGAACCGTCCCGACTGGCTCACCGATGCGCGCTTCGCCGATGCCCGGTCGCGCGCGGCCAACGCCGTGGCATTGGTCGGTGAGCTGGACGCGATCTTCGCGACCAAGCCGCTTGCCGAATGGGCCGAAATCTTCGCAGAAGAGCCGGACTTCTTCTGGTCGCCGGTCAACACCATCGAGGACGTGCTCGGCGACGAGCAGTTCCACGCCGCCGGCGGCGTCATCGAGGTGCCGAGCGGCGCCGGCGTCGTACCGATGGTCGCGACCCCGGCCGACTTTCACGGCACCCCGTGGGCGCCCCGATCCATCGCACCGCAGCTCGGGGAGCACACCGATGAAGTCCTCGACGAGCTCCGCGAACGTCGACGCTGAGTCCGTCGACGCACGCCGATTCGACGTCGTCAGTCGCACACTCGGCGGAGCTTCGTCAGAAGGTGATGAGTTGGCGCACCGCATTGCCGTCGGCAAGATGATCCATCGCGAGGTTGATGTCGTCCAAAGTGATCGTCGAGGACACCAACGACTCCACCGGCAGCCGGCCCGAGCGCCACAGCTCGACGAACTTGGGAATGTCACGCGCCGGCACCGCCGAACCCAGATAACTGCCGATCAGCGATCGGCCCTCGGCAACAAAACCCAACGGCGCCACACTGATCCGAGCCTCCGGCGGTGGAAGCCCGACGGTGATCGTTCGCCCCCCGGGTGCGGTCAGGCCGATCGCCGTCTGCAGTGCGGCGGGATGGCCGGCGGCCTCGACGACGACCGCGGCCTTGACGGCGGCGTCGGCAGCGGCCTGTGGAGTGTAGGTCTCGTGCGCCCCCAGAGCTGCTGCCGCCGTGAGCTTCTCGGGTAGCTGGTCGACCGCGATCACGCGGACGTCGTCGTGGGCCAGCGCGGTCATCACCGCCGCCATCCCGACTCCGCCGAGACCGACGACGGCGACTGTCTGACCGGGCTGCGGGCGGCCGACGTTGAGCACCGCGCCGCCACCGGTCAGCACCGCACAACCGAGCAGCGCCGCCACCGGCGGAGGCACGTCCGCGGGAACCGGCACCACGCTGGCGCGGTGCACGACGGCGTGGGTGGCGAACCCGGAGACGCCGAGATGGTGGTAGAGGGGGCGGTTTCCCCGGCTCAGCCGCATGCCGCCGCCCAGCAGCGTGCCGGCGGTATTGGCGGCACTGCCCGGTTCGCAGGGCGTCAGCCCGTCGGTGCCGCAGGCCGCGCAATGACCGCAGCGCGGCAGAAAGGTCATGACCACCCGCTGGCCGACGGCCACATCGGCGACATCAGCACCGATGCGTTCGACGATTCCGCCTGCCTCGTGGCCGAGCAGCATCGGGGTCGGCCGGACCCGGTTGCCGTCGACGACCGACAAGTCCGAGTGGCACACGCCGGCCGCTTCGATGCGGATCTGCACTTCACCGCTGCCGGGCGGCGACAGGTCGACGTTGGTGACGGTGATCGGCCGGGATTCGGCGTATGGCCGGGGCGACCCGATGCGCTCCAGCACGGCACCCCGGATCTCGGTCATGGTCGAATACAACCATGACGTCGGTTCCGCCCACACCCGACGGTCTCACCAGCGGCGACTTCCCGGTGCTCTGGCCGGTGCTGACCCGCTGGGCCGACAACGACATGTTCGGTCACCTCAACAACGCGGTGTACTACCAACTCTTCGACACCGCGATCAACGGCTGGATCAACACCAATGTCGACATCGACCCGGTGACTACGACGTCGCAAGGCGTCGTCGCCGAGTCCGGTTGCCGGTATTTCTCCGACTTGCGTTTCCCGGAGCGGCTGGTCGTGGCGCTGGCGGTGACGCGGCTCGGCCGTACCAGCGTTACCTACCGCCTCGGCGTGTTTCGGGCCGCCGAAGAGCCGACCGAAGCTCAACCACAAACCCTTGCCGCGCTCGGTCACTGGGTGCACGTCTACGTCGACCGCACCACCCACAAGCCGGTACCGATCCCGGAGGCCATCCGGTCGCTGCTGGTGACGGCCTGCGCCGGTTGATCAGCGACGTATGCTCGGCCAATGCCGATCGTGAGCAAGACGGTCGAAGTCGCGGCCGACGCTTCCTCGATCATGGCCATCGTCGCCGACTTCGAGTCTTACCCGCAGTGGAACTCAGAGATCAAAGGTCTATGGGTGCTCGCCCGCTACGACGACGGACGGCCCAGCCAATTGCGGCTCGACGCGGTGTACGAGGGTTTCGCAGGCACCTTCATCCAAGCGGTGTACTACCCGAGCGCCAACCAGATCCAGACCGTCATGCAGCAGGGAGATTTGTTCAGCAAGCAAGAGCAATTGTTCAGCGTCGTCGAGATGGGAGCCGCGAGCTTGCTGACGGTCGACATGGACATCGAGCCGACCATGTCGGTACCCAAACTGATGGTGAAGAAGATCGCCAACGACGCGCTCGACTACCTCGCCGACAACCTGAAACGTCGGGCCGAACAGCTGGCGGCCAGTAACTAAGTCGATATCAACTCCTCGCATGCCGGAAACAAGAAAGGGCTTGACCCGTTGACCGCCCAGTTGGCAGCCGCTGCCGAGCAGCCGTATCTGGCGCGACGGCAGAACTGGGTCAACCAACTCGAGCGGCACGCGCTGATGCAACCGCACGCACCGGCCTTGCGCTTCCTGGGCACCACCGTGACGTGGGCGCAGTTGCGCGCACGGGTCGCCGCGCTGGCCGGCGCGCTGGGCCGGCGCGGCGTCGGCTCCGGCGACCGGGTGATGATCCTGATGCTCAACCGCACCGAGTTCATGGAGTCGGTGCTGGCCGCCAACCTGCTCGGCGCGATCGCCGTCCCGGTCAATTTCCGGCTCACCCCGGCCGAGATCGCCTATCTGGTTGCCGACTGCGACGCCCACGTCATGATCACCGAACCGGTGCTGGCCAACGTTGCGGCCGGTGTTCGCCGCCTCGAAGCAGTGTTGAGCACGATCATCGTGGCCGGGGCGCCCGGCGACGACGCAATGCTGGGCTACGAGGACTTGATCGACGAGAACGGTGAGCCGCCCGTACCGGTGGACATCTCCAACGAATCTCCGGCGCTCATCGTGTACACGTCGGGTACCACTGGGCGGCCGAAAGGTGCGGTGTTGACCCACACCAACCTGACCGGGCAGACCATGACGGGGCTCTACACCCACGGAGTCGACATCAACAACGACATCGGTTTCATCGGTGTCCCGTTCTTTCACATCGCCGGAATCGGCAACATGCTCACTTCGATGTTGCTCGGCACTCCGACGGTGATCCACCCGCTCGGCGCGTTCGATCCCGGACACCTGTTGGACGTACTGGAAGCAGAACGGGTCACCGGCATCTTTCTGGTGCCCGCTCAGTGGCAGGCCGTCTGCGCTGCCCAGCGGGCGAAACCTCGCAACCTCAAACTGCGGGTGATTTCCTGGGGTGCGGCTCCGGCATCGGACACGCTGCTGCGCCAGATGTCCGAGACCTTTCCCGGCGCCCAGATACTGGCCGCGTTCGGCCAGACCGAGATGTCTCCCGTCACCTGCACGCTGCTCGGAGACGACGCGATCCGGAAACGCGGGTCGGTCGGCAAGGTGATACCCACCGTTTCCGCCCGCGTCGTCGACGAAGACATGAACGACGTACCCGTCGGTGAGGTCGGCGAAATCGTCTATCGCGCACCCACTTTGATGAGGGGCTATTGGAACAATCCCGAGGCCACCGCCGAGGCGTTCGCCGGCGGCTGGTTTCATTCCGGCGACCTGGTGCGGATGGACGAGGACGGCTACGTATGGGTGGTGGACCGCAAGAAAGACATGATCATCTCCGGCGGTGAGAACATCTACTGCGCCGAGGTGGAGAACGTTCTCGCCAGCCATCCGAGCATTGTCGAGGTCGCGGTCATCGGACGGGCGCACGACAAGTGGGGCGAGGTTCCGATCGCGGTTGCGGCCGTCGCGCAAGGCGATCTGCGACTAGAAGACCTCGCCGAGTTCCTCACCGAGCGACTGGCCCGCTACAAGCACCCGAAAGGTCTAGAAATCGTCGACGCGCTGCCGCGCAACCCGGCGGGCAAGGTCGTCAAGACCGAATTGCGCGCTCGGTATGCGGCTGTCCGCGGCGGCGACGAGGGCCCGAAAACGGCTGAGCATCAATCGATCAAACCCGACCAAGGTAACTGACGTTACCGATAATTTCACTGTGGCGTCGACGGAGGTTCAATTGTGCGGATGCGGCACCTGCCCCGCGAAGCATCGGGTACAGTCCTGTGGTCCCGCTTACTACCTGCGAGTAAGGAGTCGGCGGTCACACGCATAAGGCCCGGGCGAGGAGGCGAAGTGCGACACGATCGGCCGTTGCGCCGCGGTGTTAACGATTCCGTGGTGAGGGGGCAGCGGTGACGGAGTCTGTTGATGTGGTGCGCTATATGCGCGACCAGGTCAAGACTCCGCTGACGATGGTCGGCGGCTTCTTCCGGATGTGTGTGCTGACCGGCAAGGCCCTCTTCACCTGGCCGCCGCAGTGGAACGAGCTGATCCAGCAGTGCTGGTTCATCATGAGGGTCGCCCTGCTGCCGACCATCATGGTTTCGATCCCGCTGACCGTGCTGCTGATCTTCACGCTCAACATCCTGCTGAAAGAGGTCGGTGCCGCCGACTTGTCCGGGGCAGGCGCAGGTATCGGCGCGGTCACCCAGCTCGGCCCACTGACCACCGTGCTGGTGGTGGCCGGCGCCGGCTCAACGGCAATCTGCGCCGACTTGGGCGCCCGTACCATCCGTGAGGAAATCGACGCGATGGAGGTGCTCGGCATCGACCCGATCCACCGGCTGGTGGTGCCCCGGGTGATCGCCGCGACCATCGTCTCGACGCTGCTCAACGGCCTGGTGATCACCGTCGGCCTGGTCGGCGGCTACATCTTCGGGGTCTACTTGCAGAACGTTTCCGGTGGGGCCTACCTGGCCACGCTGACCACGATCACCGGGCTGCCCGAAGTGGTGATCGCGACGGTCAAAGCGGCGCTGTTCGGGCTGATCGCCGGGCTCGTCGGCTGTTATCGCGGCCTGACCGTGGGCGGTGGTTCGAAGGGACTCGGTACGGCGGTCAACGAGACCGTGGTGCTGTGTGTCGTGGCGCTGTACGCGGTCAACGTGGTGCTGACGACCATCGGCGTTCGCTTCGGAACGGGGAAGTGACGTGTCGACCGCCGCCGTACTACGCTCCCGCTTCCCTCGGGCAACCGCGAATGCGCGCCGCTTCGGCAGCGCCGCGTTAAGCGGATTTCAGCAGTCCGGCGAGCTGACCTGGTTCGCGGTGTCCAGCGTCGCGAACATCCCGCACGCGATCCGCGAATACCGCAAGGAGCTGCTGCGGCTGATTGCCCAGATCGGCATGGGCACCGGTGCGATGGCCGTCGTCGGTGGCACGGTGGCGATCGTCGGTTTCGTCACGCTCTCCGGTAGCTCACTGGTCGCCATCCAGGGATTCGCCTCGCTGGGCAACATCGGTATCGAAACGTTCACCGCTTTCCTGGCCGCCCTGGTCAACGTGCGGCTTGCCGCACCGGTCGTCGTGGGCGTCGCGCTGGCGGCCACTGTCGGTGCCGGTGCCACCGCCGAACTGGGCGCGATGAAAATCGCGGAAGAGGTCGACGCGCTCGAGGTGATGGGCGTCAAGTCGATCTCCTACCTCGGGTCCACCAGAATCATCGCCGGGCTCATCGTGATCATCCCGCTCTACGCCATGGCGACGATCTTGTCGTTCCTGTCCCCGCAGGTCACCACCACGGTGTTGTACGGGCAGTCGAACGGCACCTATGAGCACTATTTCCGGACGTTCCTGCGCCCCGAGGACGTGTTCTGGTCATTCGCCGAGGCCATCGTCATTGCGTTCGTCGTGATGATCACCCACTGCTTCTACGGCTACAACGCCAGTGGTGGGCCGGTGGGCGTCGGTGAGGCAGTCGGCCGGTCGATGCGATTTTCGCTGGTCTCGGTGCAAATAGTCGCCCTATGTACTGCGTTGGCGCTCTATGGTGTCAACCCCAACTTCGCGCTCACGGTGTAGCGGCTATGACGTACCCGGAAGGAAAAGAAAACAAGCTAAGCAACCCGCCGTACAAACTGGTGGGGGCCGGCTTCGTCTTTATCCTGATCTTGATCCTGGTGGTGGTGTTCTTCCAATTCCGCGGCAGTTTCGAATCGAAGACCAACATAAAGATGATATCGACGCGAGCGGGCCTGGTGATGGACCCCGGATCCAAGGTCACCTACAACGGGGTCGAGATCGGCAAGGTCGGCGAGATCGCGGTGAAGACAATCGACAAGCAGCCCGCCGCCGAATTCACTTTGCAGATAAAAGAGCAATATCTCAGTCTTATTCCGGCCAACGTGCATGCCGAAATCAAAGCCACCACTGTCTTCGGCGGCAAATACGTCGCATTGAGCACACCGCCGAACCCGGTGGGCCGGATCTCCCCGAAGAAGGAGATCGACGCTCGGAACCTTCGTTCTTGCCCGCCGCCCCCCGGGTCGGACGTATACCCGCCGAAGCCCGACTGCGTGACCACCGAGATCAACACCGTGTTCGAGACAATCACGGCGATCGCCCAGCAGGTGGACCCGGTCAAGCTCAACCTGACGCTGGCCGGGGCCGCGGAGGCGTTGAAGGGACTGGGCGGCAAGTTGGGTCAGTCGATCGTCAACGCCAACGCGATCCTCGACGACGTCAATCCTCAACAGCAGCGGGTTCGCCGCGACATTCAGCAGCTGGCGGCCCTCGGCGACACCTACGCCAACGCGGCCCCTGACCTCGTCGACTTCCTCAGCAACGCAGACGTCACCGCGCGTACGGTGTATCAGCAACGAAATGATCTGGATGCGGCGCTGTTGGCGGCGGTCGGATTCGGCAATACCGGCGCCGACGTTATCGGGCGGGGCGGACCGTATCTAGTCCGGGGAGCAGCGGACCTGAAGACGACCGCCCAACTACTTGACACCTACAGCCCAGAGATCTATTGCACCATCCGCAAGTATCACGATGTCGAACCTGCGATCGCCGCGGGTGTGGGCGGTAGTAACGGATACTCGTTGCGGACCGATTCCGAACTGTTGTCCGGAGCGGGCCTGGCAATCGGCCCCGGGCTTGTGCCGCTGCTGCTTTCACAGGTCGGCGGCCTCGTGGGACTGGTGGGCGGGGCACCGAACCCCTACATCTATCCCGAGAATCTACCTCGGGTGAATAGCAGGGGCGGCCCCGGTGGAGCGCCCGGCTGCTGGCAGCAGATCACCCGTGATTTCTGGCCGGCGCCCTATCTGGTTCTCGACGACGGCGCCAGCATTGCGCCGTACAACCACTTGGACACCGGTTCGCCCTACGCGATCGAATACGTGTGGGGCCGTCAGGTAGGGGATAACACGATCAACCCATGAAAATCAGAGGCACCGTCATCCGACTCGGCATCTTCTCTGTGGTGCTGGTGTTCTTCACTGCCGCCATTGTCGTGGTGTTCGGGCAGATCCGGTTCGACCGAACCAACAGCTACACCGCGGAGTTCAGCAATGTCAGCGGTCTGCGGGAAGGCCAATTCGTTCGCGCCTCCGGGGTGGAGATCGGCAAGGTCAAAGAAGTCAAGCTGGAAGACAATGGCCACCGGGTGCAGGTCAAGTTCGACGTCGACCGCGGGGTGCAGCTGTATGAGTCGACGACCGCGCAGATCCGTTATCTCGATCTGATCGGCAACCGCTATATGGAGCTCAAGCGCTGCGCCGACGTCGTCAGCGACCCGACGTGTGGCAAGGCCGAGGGCGGCACCAAGACACTGTCTTCGGGTGGAATGATTCCGCTCGCCCGCACTCAGCCTGCGCTGGACCTCGACGCTCTCATCGGCGGTTTCCAGCCGCTGTTCCGCGCTCTGGACAAAGACAAGGTCAACAACATAGCGACCGCCATCGTCACTGCGTTTGAAGGCCAGGGCGACACCATCGGTGACATCCTCAAACAGACCGGGCAATTGACGTCCCGTCTCGCCGAGAGCGACCAAGCCATCGGCGAGGTGGTCAAGAATCTGAACATCGTCCTGGACACCACGGAGCGGCATCACAAGCAGTTCGACGAGACGGTCGACCGCCTCGAGGTGCTGATCACCGGGCTGAAGAACCACGATGACCAGCTGGCTAACGGTATCGCGAACATCAGCAACGGCACCGGAGCGGTGGCAGACCTCCTGGCCGACAATCAAACACTGCTGCACAAAACACTCGGCTACCTAGAAGCCGTGCAACAACCAATCATTGATCAGCGGGATCAGTACAACGACCAGCTACACCGGACGCCGACCGCGCTGAACATGATCGGGCGAGCCATCGGGCTCTACGGCGACTTCGTCAACTTTTACTCCTGCGACATCACGCTCAAGTTGAACGGCCTCCAGGCCGGCGGACCGGTCCGCACCGTACGACTGTTCCAGCAGCCGACGGGTAGGTGCACGCCGCAATGAGGACCCTGGAACCGCCAAACCGGGTGCGGATCGGGCTTATGGGCCTGACCGTGGTACTGCTGATCATCGCTTTCGGCCAGACGATGACCAGTGTCCCGATGCTGTTCGCAGCGCCGGCTTACTACGGGCAGTTCCCCGACACCGGTGGATTGAACAAGGGCGACAAAGTCCGCATCGCGGGCACTGATGTCGGTGTGGTGCAGTCAATCAAGATAGACGGCGACACGATCCCGAACCACATCCTTATGAAGTTCACCACCGGTGGCACACCCATCGGCGCCCAGAGCCGGCTGGCGATCCGCACCGACACCATTCTGGGTAAAAAGGTGCTCGAGGTCGAGCCGCGAGGCACCAACATGCTGCGCCCGAACGCAAGCCTGCCTTTGGGTCAGAGCACCACGCCCTACCAGATCTACCAGGCCTTCACCGACGTCACCAGCGCCGCCCAGGGCTGGAACATCAACGAGGTCAAGCGGTCGCTGAATGTGTTGTCCGACATCATCGAAAAGACCAGTCCGCAGCTGAGCGCGGCTCTTGACGGGGTAGCCCGCTTCTCCGACACCATCGGCAAGCGGGACGAAGAGATCAAACATCTGCTGGCGCAGGCCAACAAAGTGGCCAGCGTGCTCGGAAATCGCGGCGAGCAGATCGACAGGCTATTCGTCAACGCCAATACGTTGCTGGCCGCGTTCAACGCGCGAGGGCAGGCGATCGACGCGCTGCTGGGAAACGTCGCCGAATTCTCGAATCAAGTCTCGGCGCTGATCAACAACAACCCCAATCTGAATCATGTGCTCGAGCAGTTGCGCACGGTCAGCGACCTGCTGGTCGAGCGCAAGGATGACTTGGCGGAAGCGCTGACGACGATCGGCAAATTCGTCGCGTCGGTCAACGAGACCATCGCGTCGGGACCGTTCTTCAAAATTGTGCTAGCTAATCTGCTGCCATATCAGCTGCTGCAGCCGTACGTCGATGCGGCGTTCAAGAAGCGCGGCATCGACCCCGAGGATTTCTGGCGCAGCGCCGGTTTGCCGGCGTTCCGGTTCCCCGACCCCAACGGCACCCGCTTCCCCAACGGCGCACCACCGCCCGCGCCGCCGATATTGGAGGGCACGCCGGATCATCCCGGTCCTGCCGTGGCACCGGGATCGCCATGCTCCTACACGCCGTCGCCGGACCTGCTGCCGCGGCCAGGCAACCCCCTGCCATGCGCGGGTTTGGACCAGACCGCCGGCCCCTTCGGCACGCTGTCGGGCCCTTACCCGGGTGGACCGGACGTCATCACCTCGCCGCCCAACCCGAACGGTTTGCCGCCGACCCCGGGCATACCGATCGCCGGGCGACCAGGCGACCCGCCGCCAGATCTGCCGGGCACGCCGGTGCCGCTGCCGCCGAACGCCCCGCCGGGTGCGCGGACGGAGAACCTGGCACCGGCCGGTCCCACCCCGCCACCGTCGACGTTCGCACCGGGATATCCGGCCAACCCGCCGGCGCCGCCCGGACCTGGCCAGCAACAGCCTGCCCCGTTCATCACGCCAGGGGGATCCGGAGGTAGCGGAGTGACGGGAGGTAGCCAGAATTGAGCACGGTCTTTGACATCCGCAACCTGCGCCTGCCGAAGATGACGCGGGCGGCGGTGATCATCGGGGCGGTGGTCGTCGCGCTGGCGCTGGCGGCGGCTTTCGTCGGCTTGCGGCTCTACCAGAAAGTGACGCAGAACACCATCACCGCCTACTTCGACAAGGCCAACGCGCTCTATGCCGGGGACAAGGTTCAAATCATGGGTATGCGGGTGGGCGCGATCAACAAGATCGAGCCTGCGGGCGACAAGATGAAAGTCACCTTCCACTACACCAACAAGTACAAGGTGCCTGCGAAGGCCTCGGCAGTGATTCTAAACCCCACCCTGGTGGCGTCCCGCGTGTTGCAGCTGGAGCCGCCCTATCAAGGCGGCCCGGTGCTTGCCGACGGTGACAAGATCCCGATCGAGCGCACCCAGGTACCCACCGAGTGGGATGACTTGCGCAACAGCGTCAGCAAAATCGTCTCGGAGCTCGGGCCAACACCGCAGCAGCCCAAGGGCCCATTCGGCGACGTCATCGAACATTTCGCCGACGGGCTGGCCGGCAAGGGCGAACAGATCAACACCACCTTCAGCAATCTGTCGCGGGCCTTGACAGCACTGAACGAGGGCCGCACCGACTTCTTTGCCGTGGTGCGCAGCCTCGCACTATTCGTCAACGCACTTCATCAGGACGATCAGCAGTTCGTTGCGCTCAACCAGAACCTTGGGCAGCTCACCGGCCGGCTGACGCACTCCGACACCGACCTCGCCAATGCGCTACAGCAGTTCGACAGTCTGCTGTCCACGGTGCGGCCATTCTTGGAGAAGAACCGGGAGGTGCTGACTCATGACATCAACAACCTCGGCGAGGCGACTACCGCGTTGGTACAGCCTGAACCGTTGAACGGTTTGGAAACCGGCCTACACGTCCTGCCGACTGCGGCCGCGAATATCAGCAACATCTACCACCCATCACACGGCGCGGTCGTCGCCATTCCGGCGCTGACCAACTTCGCCAATCCGATGCAGTTGATCTGCAGCTCTATTCAAGCCGGTAGCCGAGCCGGCTACCAGGAATCCGCCGAACTCTGCGCGCAGTACCTGGCGCCGATCCTGGATTCGATCAAGTTCAACTATCTGCCGTTCGGGCTTAACTTGTTCAGCACGGCCGAGACGCTCCCGAAAGAGGTCGCCTACTCGGAGTCGCGGTTACAGCCGCCGAACGGATACAAGGACACGACGGTTCCCGGCGTCTGGGTGCCGGACACGCCGTTGTCACACCGCAACACCCAGCAGGGTTGGATCACCGCCCCCGGCATGCAAGGCGTCAAGGTTGGGCCGATTACCTCAGGCCTGATGACACCCGAGTCGTTGGCCGAATTGATGGGCGGCCCAGACATCGAACCGGTGCAATCGAATTTGCAAACCCCGCCGGGACCGCCGAATGCGTACGACGAAAATCCGTCGCCAGTCATCGGTCAGAACCCGCCACAGGTACCGATACCACCGCCACCGCCCGCACCGGGGGTAGTCCCAGGTCCCGTGGCACCGACGCCCGCGCCGGTGGGGGGACCCGCTCCAGCCCCAGCCGGACCACCACTTCCCGCTGAGATGGGAGGCGGGCAGTGAGGCGCGCGGTCGCGGCGTGGGCGCAGCTGCGCCATCGGGGTTGGCAGGCGCTGGTCCTGCTGGTCGCTGCGCTGGTGCTGAGTTCATGCGGGTGGAGGGGTATCGCCGCGGTCCCGATCCCGGGCGGCCCAGGCAGCGGATCCGGCTCCTACACGATCAAAGTCCAGTTTCCCGATACGCTGGCGATCAACGGCAACAGCCCCGTCCAAGTGGCCAATGTCTTCGTCGGTTCGATCAAGAAGATCGAGCTGAAGAACTGGGTCGCGACGATGACGCTGGGTCTGCAGAAAGCCGTCAAGCTACCGAAGAACGCCACCGCGAAAATCGGGCAAACCAGCCTGCTGGGGTCTCAGCACGTGGAATTGAACTATCCGCCCAACCCGTCAAAAGATTTCCTGAAAGACGGCGACACGATCCCGCTGAAAAACTCGTCGGCGTTCCCCACCACCGAGCAAACTCTGGCCAGCCTTGCTCTGATACTGCGGGGCGGCGGTATCCCCAACCTTGAAACATTGCAGAACGAGGTCAACAACGTCTTCGCCGGAAGGGCCGACCAGATCCATGCGTTCTTGGGGAAGCTGGATTACTTCGTCCAGCAGGTCAACCAGCAACGCGAGGACATCACCCATGCCATCAACTCCACCAATAATCTGCTGTCCTACGTCGGCAGAAGAGCTGATGTGCTGGATCGTGTCCTGACCGACTTTCCGCCGTTGATCAAGTACCTGTCCGAAAGCCGTTATCAACAGGATTTGATCAACGCGACCGATGCCCTGGGGCGAATCAGCCAGGTCACCGCCCAATATCTGAATGCTGCGCGCGGCGATCTCCACACCGATCTGCAAGCACTGCAGTGTCCGCTCAGGGAACTCGGGCGCGCTGGGCCTGATCTGCTCGGCGCGCTGAAGTTGATCCTCACCCAGCCGTTCGACATCGACACTGTGCCCAAAGTGTTCCGCGGCGACTACTTCAACTTGTCGACGACGATCGACACCACCTACAGCGCCGTCGACAACGCGTTCTTGACCGGTACCGGACTCTCCGGTGCTTTGCGCGCCCTCGAGCAATCATTCGGTCGTGATCCCGAGACGATGATTCCCGACGTCCGCTACACGCCGAACCCCAATGACGCGCCGGGCGGACCGCTGGTGGAGAGGGGGGACCGGAATTGCTGACGGGATTCGTTCGGCGGCAGCTGATCCTGTTCATCGTGCTGTCGGTCATCGCGCTGCTCGTACTGGGTGTTTACTACCTGCAAATTCCGAGTCTGGCCGGCGTGGGTCGATATGACTTGAAGGCTGACCTGCCGGAGTCGGGCGGTTTGTACAAAACGGCCAACGTCACCTTCCGCGGCATCACGATCGGCAAAGTCACTGACGTCCAACCGACCCAGCAGGGTGCGCGGGCGATGATGAGCATCGACAGCCGCTATAAGATTCCCGCCGATGCGACGGCCAATGTGCATTCGGTATCGGCGGTCGGTGAGCAGTATCTGGACCTGGTTTCTCCGCGCAATCCGCCTCAACACCTCTCGCCGAACACAACCATCACCTGTGGCACCGACCCGAAGAAGTGGCAACCCGGTACGAGATGCCAGAACTCCGTGCCCAGTGAGATCGGGCCGGCCTTGGACACCGCCTACCGCGGGCTGCAAGCGCTGCCCAAAGAGAAGATCGGCGAACTGCTCAACGAGACCGCCCAGGCAGTCGGCGGCCTCGGGCCGGCGCTGCAACGCTTGGTCGACTCTACTCAGGCGATCGTCGGGGACTTCAAGACCAACCTCCGCGAAGTCGACGACATCATCCAGAACTCCACACCGATCCTGGATAGCCAGGTCAATTCGGGTGATGCCATCGAGCGTTGGGCGCGTAACCTGAACACCCTCGCCGCGCAGACCACGCAGAACGACGGGCATCTGCGCAGCATCCTGTCTCAGGCCGCACCGACTGCTGATCAGGTCGGCGCAGTGTTCAGCGACGTCCGTGAGTCACTACCGCAGACGTTGGCAAACCTCGAGATCGTTTTCGACATGCTCAAGCGCTACCACACCGGCGTCGAGCAGCTGCTGGTCTTCTTGCCCGAAGGTGCCTCCATTGCGGAGACCACAGCCGCGCCGTATCAGAAGCAAAAGCTGCTGTCCCTGGACCTTGGGCTGTCGATCAACCAGCCGCCGCCGTGCCTGACCGGCTTCCTGCCCGCATCGGAGTGGCGCTCGCCGGCGGATACCAGCCCGTTGCCGCTGCCGTCAGGAACCTACTGCAAGATTCCCAAGGACACGCCGGCTAACTCGGTTCGCGGATCACGCAACATTCCGTGCGTGGACGTGCCCGGAAAGCGGGCGGCGACGCCGCGAGAATGCCGCGACCCCAAGCCGTACGTGCCGCTGGGCACCAACCCATGGTACGGGGACCCGAACCAGCTGCGGAACTGCCCGGCGCCCGGAGCCCGATGCGATCAACCGGTGAATCCCGGTACGGTCATACAGGCGCCGTCGATCAACACGGGATTGAACCCGGCGCCCGCGGACAAGGTTCCGGGAACGCCGCCTCCCGTCAACGATCCGCTACAGCGACCAGGATCGGGCGGCGTTCAGTGCAATGGGCAGCAGCCCAACCCCTGCGTCTACACTCCAGGCGGCCCTCCTACGGCTATCTATAGTCCGCAGAGCGGTGAACTGGTGGGGCCGGACGGGGTCACGTACTCGGTCGATAACTCGAGCAACACAGGAGACGACGGATGGAAGGAGATGCTGGCGCCAGCAGCCGGCTGAACCCCACCGACGACAATTCGTCGTTTTTGGAGGTGACGACCGAGGACTCGACAGAATCCGAGGTCGGAGCCGACCAGACCAACACAGCGGTGACGACCGAGGATTCGACAGAATCCGAGGTCGGAGCCGACCAGACCAACACAGCGGTGACAACCGAGGCTTCGACAAAATCCGAGGCGTCAGCCGACGAGACGCCGGAAGACGGCACCGACGAAACCGCCGAAGTTCCCTCGTCCGAGGACGAAGCGGGTCGCGACGCCGCAATCGAGCGGCCTGCGTCGCGGTTGGGGCTGCGCCGCTGGGTCATCGGCGTCGCAGCCGCGCTACTGCTGGCCGCCGGGGGTGTTGGATACGGGGGTTGGCTAGCCCTGCATTCTCACCAGAAGAGCCGGGCCATCGAGCGCGACGACGCGGCGGCGATCAAAGCGGCGCAGGACTGCGTCGCGGCAATGCAGGCGCCCGACACCAACGCGATGTCCGCCGCGGCCCTGAAGATGGTGGAATGCACCACCGGGGATTTCGGCGCAAAGGCCGCGCTCTTCGGCGGAGTGCTCGCCGACGCGTATCGGGTTGCCAACGCGCACGTCGAAGTGGCGGATATGCGGTCGGCGGTGGAAAGCAACCGCCCCGATAGGTCGGTCGTCGTGCTGGTGGCACTGCGCACCAAGGTGTCCAACTCCGAGGCGCAGAACAGGGAACAGGGCTACCGGCTTCGGGTCACGATGACCCGCGCCGACGGCCAATACAAGGTCTCCAAGCTCGACCAGGTGGCGAAGTGACGGCGGCGCTCGAGGACACCGGCACCAGGCCAGCCCCGGCCTCGGCTGACCCAGCAGGATCGCCGATCACCCCAGCGCCGTGGCACCGACGCGCGGGTGCGTTCGTCGTCGACGTCCTGCCGGCCGTGGCCGTGGTGGCGACGATGGCGTTGGCCGCTTTAACGGTCCGCCCGAGCGTCTGGTGGTGGGTCGCTATCGGAGTCGGCGGCCTCGTCATCCTGCTGATGCTGGTCAACCGCCTGCTGCTGCCGGCGGTCAGCGGCTGGAGCGTGGGCCGCGGGCTGCTGGGTATCAGGGTTGTGACTCGCGAGGGGAGGGCGGTCGGGCCGTGGCGACTGCTGCTGCGGGATCTCGCCCATCTCTTGGACACCGCATCGGCATCGGTGGGTTGGCTGTGGCCGCTGTGGGATCCGCGTCGACGCACTTTCGCTGATCTGCTGGTACGGACCGAGGTCGTGCCGCTCGAGGAACGTGGGCAACCGCAGCTGGTCCGCCGGCTGGCCGTCGCGCTCATGGTGGCCACGCCGGTGCTATGTGCCGGCGGCGCGGCTTTGTCCTACCTCGTGACGGAACGGCCGGACCGCGCGGTCGAGCAGGCCAAAAATCAGCTTGCGACACAGGGCCCGAAGATGGTCGCCGACATGCTGACCTATGACCCGAAAAGCTTGCGCGACGATTTCGCCCGGGCGCAGTCGCTGACGACTGACAGTTACCGCAAGCAACTGCTGCAACAGCAGGACGTGGTGCAGAAGGGACATCCGGTCAACAACCAGTACTGGGTGACCGACGAATCGATTTTGTCAGCGACCCCGAAGGGCGCGACCATGCTGCTGTTTCTGCAGGGGCAACGAGGCCTGCCGCCCGACGAGCGCTACATCAGCGCGACAGTCCGGGTGCGCTTCGTGAAGAATGCGGACGCGCGCTGGCGAATAGACGATCTGACCGTGTTGACGAAGCCTAAGCCGGCTGCGGGCGGACGATGAGTCCACGCCGCAAGGTTCAGCCGGGCGAGGAACCGCTGCTCGTCCCAGAGGCCGCCACACCGCGACGAGCGCCGCGGTGGGGGCCCACGTTCCGTCGACCTCCACGGCCCGGCGCGCTGGCACTGTCGAGCGCCCTGGCTGCAGTGCTGACAGCGGCTGCGGTCGCGGTCTGCACCGTGATGCTCATCCACAACATCTCGCAGCAGCAGGCCGTGCAACGGGATCGCGACGTGCTGAGATACGTCCGATCGTTCATGACGCAGTTCACCTCGATCGACCCGTTTCACGCCAATGACTACGTCGAAAATGTCATCGACCAGGCCACCGGCGATTTCGCCAAGCAGTACCACGACCAGTCCAACGAAATCCTCCTGCACATCGCCAGGGAGGAACGCACCACCGGAACGGTGCTCGATGCCGGGGTGGAACGCTGGAACGATGACGGCAGCGCCAGTGTCATGGTGGCTACCGCAGTCAGCTTCAAGTCGCCGGACGGCAAGCAGGTCAATGCCGATACCGATCGTTGGGTTGCAACGGCCAAGCAGGAAGGGAACGCGTGGAAGATCAGCAACCTGGTGCAGGTGATCTGACCGACATAGCTGGCGATGAGGAGCAGCGGGCCGAAACGGCTGTCGCAACGGAAGTCAATGAAACCCGCGCTGCCGTGCCTGCAGATGGTGGATACCAGCCGAAGCGCAGACACTCGTTCAGAAGGCGGCGGCCCAACGCCGACCGGGCCGCTGCTCCGGTGCCGGATTCCGCTACTCCAGACAGCGAGGAGGTGACGAAAGCGGCGCCTACTGACAACGACGACGCTGCGGCTGAGCCCCTCAAAGACGGTGACAACACCGCGGACGACACCGGCGACACAGCAGTTGAATCGGCCGATCAACCGCCAAGCACCGAATCCGTCGAAGACACCGAAGATGGCGGCACTGACGAAGCCGAGTCGAGCGGCGAAGCCGTGCGTGCCAGAAAGCAGGCAGGCAGATGGCTTACGGTCGCGGTGCTCACCGCGGCCAGCTTGTTCGTCGGTGCGGCGGCGTTCGCGGGATGGGCGGTGCAGCCCTTCATCGCCGACCGTGCGGCGGCGGCAACCAAGCTCACCATCGCCCGAACCGCGGCCGACGCCATCACAACCCTGTGGAGCTACACCCCGGACAACCTGGACCACCTCGCCGACCGCGCGTCGCTTTATCTCAGCGGCGACTTCGAAGCCCAATACCGCAAGTTCGTCGACTCCCTCGTCGCGCCCAACAAGCAGGCGCAGATCACCAACAGCACAGTCATCACCGGCGCGGCCGTCGAATCCCTCGAAGGTCCGAATGCGGTGGCCATCGTCTACACCAACACGACGTCGACGAGCCCGGCCACCAAAAACATTCCGTCGCTTCGATGGCTGTCGTACCGGCTGTTCATGAAACAGCAACACGCACGCTGGCTGGTCACCCGGATGACCACCATCACCTCGCTGGATCTGACGCCTCGGTTGTAGGGGCTCTGCGGTGCCCTCGCCATGCGCGGATGTGTCGTTGGTCACCGTTGCTCCGGTGATTGCCCTAGCCGCGACGGTGGTGGCGGTGAGCCTGATGATCTTCCGGTTCGGTCCGGCCTCGCCGGTCTAGTTGAAGGCCAGCCAGGCGGGCAGTGCGCGCTCGTGAGCGTCGCAGAGAACCTGGCGGGTGTCGCACGAGCCTCGCGGTGACCCGGCCCCGGCCCACATGCCTCCGCTGTCGCGGCGCAGCACAATCGCCGAAGAGCTGCCGCCGTCGAGCAGCACTGCGGTGTCGCTGCCCAAGCCGCGGAACAGGTCCTGGATGTTGTCGGGTGTGTAGTTGCCGCCCTGGAACACGTACATCTCATCTTTCGGCTTCGAGTAGGCCAGCGCTGTGCGCGCCGCGCTGGGTCCCCCGTCGTTCAGCTGCCCGGTGTTGCCGGGAGACATCAGACCAAGCCCGCTCACCGCGACGAAACTGGCGCCCTTGTCGACCAATCCCTGGATCACCGGCGCGGCGGCGCCGAAGTCGTTGCCGTTCTTGCCGCCCTGCGGCCACACCACAGACGGCGCGCCACTGCTGGGCAGGATCATCGTCGCCAGTGGCAGCCAGTGGTCGTCCCCGCCGGACAGTCCCGGTTTGCCCGCGTAGGCGACGGTGCCGGTGACCGCCTGATTGACCCGTCCCTGGCCGCGGGTGTTGTCGACATAGGCACCCAGCGGCGATGAGCAGCCGGTCGACTTCCACGAACCGCGCTGTTGTCCCCGGATATCGAAGAAATTGGCGTTGATCGCGATAGTCGGCTGGCCCAGGACCTGCCAGGCCTGCACGGGGGAGTAAATTTCCGACGCCTGCAGTTGCCCATCGCCGGTGCGCACATTCATCCGTTCACATCGGGCCTGAGCACCGGCGTGGCTGTCCACCAGCAGGTGCGGTGTAAGTCGTTGCGACGCGGCTTTTATGACCATCAGGTGCCCGCCATTGTTCATCTCGTACCAATGGCCGCCGGCATTGAGCAGTGGCATGGGATGACCGGCCCCGAAGTTGTAGACCAGATAGGAGCCCTTCGTCGCGGCGATAGCGTCTGCCAGCAGGTCTGCGGCCGCGGCACGGGCGACGGCCTGCCCGGTGCCGGCCGCCAGCAGAGTGCATACCGCTGCACCGGCCGCGATACGGCGCCATGCCACACCAAGACTCGGCACTGTCGCCCCTTCGCAGCGGATGATGTCATGAAAAGCATCAACCTCACGCACAACACTGTCAACTTTTGTAACAACGAAGTGACGCTTAGGCTGACATTGAATCACGTTCCGCCGCTTATGATTTCCCGACGTTAGAAGGGAAAGTGCTATCCGTCGGCGTCTGCGGTGGCAGGTGTCGTCGCCTCGGGTGTGCTGGGTGTCTGGAGGTGGTTCGTCGCATCGGCCGTCAACGTCGGCTCCGCCGAGGGCGAGATCCGGTGATAACCGCGGCGGTCGTAGATGCGAGTGACGATGCCGCCCAACAAGATTCCGATGATCAGGCCGATGGTGGTCAACGTCAGCGCTTGGGTCAGACCGGCATCGGCTCGGCCATCGAGATACAGCAGCGCGCGGGCACCCAGAAACACTTGGTGCATGGGCTCGAACTTGGCCAGCCAGCTGAAGAACGACGGCGCAGCCTGAAGCGGCACCGTGGCCCCTGCTGACGGCAGTCCGAGAATGACGAATATCAGCATGCTCACCAGTAGGCCCATCGTGCCCAGCACCGCGATCAAGGAGCTGGAAGTGACACCGACCGCGACGATCGCGAACACGCCGTACAGCCACAGTTGCACGCCATGTGGGATAGGCATGCCGAGCGCATCGGCTATCGCCAGGTAAACGGCGGAAGTCAGCAGGGCCAGAACCACCATCACAGCCCATTTGATCAGCAGAGTCCGAAAGCGAGAGATCTTCACTTGGGCGGCAAATCGGTACACCGGTCCGAATTCAGCGGGTACGTACCCGAGCATCGAGTCCACCAGTGTGCTGACCACGATGCTGCCGGTGAAGCCTGCCAGGAGCAACAACAACGAGTAGTAGAACGCGGACAGGCCATTGCCGGTGCCGTCAGGCAGGGGATTGTGTGCCGCGGTGACGATTTCGATCGGGTGGGTGAGGACTAACGATACGGCGCCCGATGTCGGCGCACCGCCGGACCGGGCTGCCACCTGTGCGGAAAGCTGCTCCCCGACCTTGTGGTCGGCGATGAGCATCGCCTCGTTGAGCGCCTGGCTGGCGATGCTGGAGCCCAGCGTGCCGGCCCGCGGGTTGGTGTTGATGGTGATGACGGGGCGATCGGCATCTCCCGGGTTCATCGCACCTGACGGAAGCTGGCTCAGCGTCGCGGTGAAATCCGGCGGTATCGCCGCAGCGCCGTAGATCTGAGCGCTGTTCAACTGCCGCACTGCCTCGTCCCGCGTTAGCACGCGAAGGTCGAATTTGTTGCGGTCCAGGCCTGACTTCATGCCGTCGACGATCTGGCCGCCCACCGGACCGGCGTCCTCGTTCACCACCGCGACCGGAAACTGATGCAGGCTGGCTGCCGGTTTGAGGATGCCGCCCAGGTACAGGGCGGCCAGCGCTGACATCAGCAGCAAGGTGATGACGATCGGCGCCAACCAGAATCGCACCGTTCGGGTTGCTCTGGGATCCGGCGCGGCGTGGCGTGCATGCGGATGGGACATCAGGCCTCCTCCTGTCGCCCCACCTTATGTCGGAAGCCGGTGCCCGACTTTAAGCACGCCGGGACCTGTCAGCCGGCTGCCTTGCGGTTGCTGGAGAAATCGAGGGTCGGCGAGCGCGACCCAGAGTGGCTCCGCTAGTGCGAAACCCGGCGCCGCGTCACCAGCTTGACGATGGCCAGCAAGATCACCGCGCCCAACAGGCAGGTCAGAAACGAGAACACCCAGCGGCCGTGGGCTACGTCGAAACCAAAGCCCTTCAGCAGAAATCCGCCGATCAGGCCGCCGACGATGCCCACCACGATATTCAAGATGACCCCCATCTGGGCGTCGGTTTTCATGATCTTGCTGGCGATCCAGCCGGCCAGACCGCCGATGATGATCCAGCCGATGACACTCAACGTGAGCATGGTTTCCGTCCTTTCCAGGCGAGCGGGCCGCTGGTTGCTTCCGTTCGGTGAAAGCAAGTCGAAACGACCAGTGTCTGCCGGTATTCCCGGTCCGCGGGCTCGGTAATCGCCGGTTCGGTGGAGTCGGTACGGCGACTGCCGAGGATCAGCCGCCCAGCGCGGCGTGCATCTCCCACGCCAGGATCTCCGCGGGTTCGGCGGCTGTCACCCGCTGTCCGTCGAAATCGGTGTACCGGACGGCGTCACCTTCTTCCAGCACGCCATGGCCCTCGAGCGTGACCCGGCCGCGGGCGACGAACAGGTGCAGATACGGCGCCGCAGGCAAGTCGGCCACTTCGCCGGTACGGAGGCGGGCGCCGTGCAGCGCGGCGTAGCGGTTGTGCAGGGTGATGGCCGCATCGCGGCCAGGTATGCCCGAGGCGATGGTCACCAAATTGCCGGACAACTGATGCTCGTCGATGTCCTGCTGCTGGTAACCCGGCGAGATACCGGACTCGTCGGGCGTCACCCACATCTGAACGAAGTGCACCGGCTCGGTAGGCGAGTCGTTCTTCTCCGAATGCAGAATGCCACTGCCCGCCGACATGCGTTGCGCGAGGCCAGGATAGATGACGCCCTCGTTGTCGAGGGAATCTTTATGGGTCAGCGAACCCGACAGCACCCACGTCACAATTTCCATGTCTCGGTGCGGGTGGCGGTGAAATCCGCTGCGCGGCCGCACCATGTCGTCGTTGTTCACCAACAGCAGACCGTGGTGGGTGTTGGTCGGATCGTAGTGCTCGCCAAAAGAAAACGAGTGCCGGGAGTTGAGCCAGGGCGTGCGGGTAACTGCTCGATCGGCCGCACGCCGGACTTCTGTCGTGACACCCACGATGTCACGCTACCTCTGCAGTGAGCATCCGCCGCGCGCGCTATCGCATCGTCGAGTTCGGCGAGCGTCAACGTGCCATTCCGGATAGCCGGTTATTTGCGGCGTCGGATGGTCGAGTGGCCACTTAGCGCACGCTTCAGGCGGATTTGCGCTTCATGACTGGCCACTCGACCGCGCCGTATCCACACCCCGGAGCAACGCGGCATACGTGAATCATTACCGGCTGACAGGGTCAGGCCCATGCGGCAGCATGATCGGCCTTTCCTCGGCACAGAAGCACTGGCGGCAGGACAGGTAACGCGGCGCACGCTCCGCAGCCAACATGACGTCATCTATCGAAACGTCTACCTGCCGAAAGGCCATTAACTCACTGCTGCCACGCGCGGGATCGCCGCCTGGCTGTGGTCGGGACGCACGGCTACTGCCGCCGGGCTTTCAGCGGCGGCCCTGTTGGGAACGCGTTGGATCGACCCGAGGCTACCCGCGGAGCTGTACCGCCGTAACGGAAAGCCGGCGACCGGCATCCTCATTCATCGCGACGAAGTATGGGAGGACGAGGTATGCACGGTCGACGGCATACCGGTCACAACACCCGCGCGAACTGCGTTCGATCTGGGACGGCGTAGAGGTCGGTCGAGCGCTGTAATTCGGCTCGATGCATTGGCGAATGCGACGAAGCTGAAGGCGGTCGAAGTCGACGCTCTGGTACAGCGGCATCGTGGTGTTCGCGGCCTTCTGCAGCTCCGCCAGGTGCTTGCACTGATGGACGGCGGCGCGGAATCTCCGCAAGAGACCCGAACCCGCCTGCTGCTTGTGCATGCGGCTTACCCAAGCCCGTGACGCAGATCGTGGTGCTCAACGGCATCGGGTATCCGTTCGCCCGCATTGATATGGGGTATCCGGAGTGGAAGATCGGCGTCGAGTTCGGCGGTGCCCAACATTGGACTGACCCGGCGCAGCGCACGGCCGGTATTGCGAGCTCGCCTCGCTAGGTTGGGTGATCATTCGGGTTAGTAGTGATCTGCTTCGCTACCGTTCGAAAGTTGTCGTCGAACGGACGTGTCGCGCACTTCACAAAGCCGGCGCCGAGTGGCCAGTTATCGCTCGTTTCACCACCGGACCCGTGGCATAACTGGCCACTCAAGGTGAAAGACGTTCGGGCAGGCCAAACTTCGAGAACAAGGCGGGGTCGAAGAAGGCGACCACGTGTGATACTCCGTCGGGCGTCATGTCGATCACCTGCAGCTGGAACGGCAGATGCTGGTCGCCGTTGCGCATGTACATCGCCGCCGCTGTCTGGCCGTTGGCGATCACAGGAAGCAGGCGCATGTCGCCGGGCGCTTGGGCAGGACATTGCCGGAGCACCAGGGTGGCAATCGCCCGCGGGCCCTGATACCAGCCGACGAACGGCGGCATCTCCCAAATCGCCTCACTGGTGAACAGGTCGACCAGCCGGTCGATGTCGTAATCTTCGAATGCCGAGATGTACCGGCTCAGCCGGTCTCGGGCGTCCGCGGTGTCCGGCGCGGCCAGCCGGTCCTCGAGGCTGGGAGCCGCCGCCTCCATCTGCGACCGCGCCCGTTGCAGCAGGCTGTTGACTGCGGCCGTGCTGGTGCCGATCGCCGTGGCCACTTCAGCGGCCTTCCATTGCAGCACCTCGCGGAGTATCAGTACCGCACGCTGTCGCGGTGACAGGTGCTGCAGCGCAACAACGAATGCCAGCCGCACCGACTCGCGCGACACGACCGTGTCCGAGGGATCGCCGGACGGCTCCGGCAGCGGCTCCAGCCACGGCACCTCATTCTGCTGGACCAGCTCAGCGTTCGGGTCAGAGCTGGGCGCTCCCAGCCCGCTGGGCAGCGGGCGACGTTTGCGGCCCTCCAGAGCGGTCAAGCAGGCGTTCGTTGCGATGCGGTGCAGCCAGGTCCGCACCGACGACTGGCCCTGGAAGCGGTTGTAGGCCTTCCAGGCTCGTAGATAGACGTCTTGAACCACGTCTTCGGCGTCGTGCAATGACCCGGTCATCCGATAGCAATGGGCAAAAATTTCGCGCCGGTAAGGCTCCGCCTGCGCGGAAAAATCCCGGTCGACGCCTTGGGCAAGCAGGCTCACCCGAAAAAGATTACGCATGCGATCTGACAGGGCTGCGCTAGCAGACCGGCAAGCCGCGCAGCCGGGACACGAAGAGCAGGCCAATTGCGTCTACGCTGCCCTGGTGACCACCACCCGCACCGAGCGGACGTTCGACGGGATCGGCGGTGTGCGCATCGTCTACGACCTATGGACACCGCCGTCCACGCCGCGGGCAGTTGTGGTCCTCGCACATGGACTGGGCGAGCACGCCCGCCGCTACGACCACGTCGCGCAGCGTTTCGGCGAAGCCGGATTCGTAACTTACGCGTTGGACCATCGTGGCCACGGCCGATCCGGCGGCAAACGGGTATTGCTCCGGGATATCTCCGAATACACCGGAGACTACGACACCCTGGTGGCTATCGCGGCCAAGGACTATCCCGGATGCAAACGCGTCGTACTCGGGCACAGCATGGGTGGTGGGATCGTCTTCGCCTACGGCGTGGAGCGTCCCGACGACTATCACCTGATGGTGCTGTCCGGACCAGCGGTGGCCGCGCAGCAGGCGGTGTCGCCGTTGTTGGTATTCGTCGCGAAGGCCCTCGGCGTTGTCGCGCCGGGATTACCAGTACAGGAACTCGACTCGAATGCGATATCGCGCGACCCTGCGGTGGTGGCCGCTTACAACAGTGACCCGCTGGTGCACCACGGGAAGGTGCCCGCCGGGATCGCCCGCGGGCTGCTGCTGGTCGGTGAGACGATGCCGCAGCGCGCTCCCGCGTTGACCGCTCCGCTGCTGGTCGTACACGGCTCGAAGGACCGGCTGACCGGGGTCGAGGGCAGTCGCAAGCTGGTCGAGGTCGTGGGCTCGCCGGATGTCGAACTCAAGGAGTATCCCGCCCTGTATCACGAGGTCTTCAACGAGCCGGAGCGCGCGCAGGTGCTCGACGACGTCATCTCGTGGATCAATGTGCGACTGTGAACAGCACCGGCCGTTCAGGTGTTCGGCGCCGGGCAGGCCGGACCAGATGTCGTGACCGTCCCGTAGTTTTGGCGCTATGAGCGACGACAAGATGCTGGCGAGGATCGCCGCACTGTTGCGGCAAGCCGAAGGCACCGACAACGTCCACGAAGCGGAAGCGTTCATGGCGGCGGCGCAACGGCTGGCCACCGCGACCTCCATCGATTTGGCGGTGGCCCGGGCGCATGCGAGCGAACGCACCGCCGCGCAAGCGCCCGTGCAGCGCACCATCACGATCGGGACGGCCGGTATCAGAGGCTTGCGGACTTATGTCCAACTGTTCGTGATGATCGCCTCGGCCAACGACGTGCGCTGCGACGTGGCGTCGAACTCCACGTTCGTGTTCGCCTACGGCTTCGCCGAGGACATCGACACCAGCCACGCCCTATACGCCAGCTTGGTGGTTCAGATGGTGCGGGCCTCGGATTCCTACATCGCCTCAGGTGCGCATCGGCCGACACCGACGATCACCGCGCGGCTCAACTTCCAGCTCGCCTTCGGCGCCCGGATCGGTCAGCGGCTGATCGAGACGCGCGAGCAAACACGCCGGGAAGTGCAGAAGGACCGCGGGCGTGCACCGGGAACGGCGATCGCGTTGCGGGACAAAGACATCGAGCTGCGTGACTACTACCGCGGCGCGTCGACGGCGCGCGGTACCTGGCAGGCCCACCGCGCCTCGGCGGGGTATTCGTCGTCGGCGCGACGCGCGGGGGACCGCGCCGGTAAGCGGGCTCGGCTGGGCAACAGTCCGGAATTGTCGTCGGCGCGGGCCGCACTGAACCGGTGACGGCGGCGGGCTCTTCTGCTCGGGATAGCCAGCGCGCCAGGGTTTACGCAGCTGAGGACTTCGTGCGTACCATGTTCGACCGGGCGGCCGAGCATGGCACGCAGGCTATCGAGTTCTTCGGTACACACCTGACGCTCCCGCCGGAGGGACGGTTCGCCTCGCTGCCCTCGGTGCAGCGTTATGTCGACGACGTGTTGTCGCTGCCGGCGGTGCGCCGACGTTGGCCGGCAGTGCCTTCGTTGAGCGTTCGGGCGCGACGGGCGGCAACCGCCGCGCACTACGAGCACCGCGACGGTATCGGGGTGATCGCCGTGCCCGACCGCGGCACCGCGGACTGGGCGATGCGTGAGCTGGTGGTGCTGCACGAGATAGCGCACCATTTGAGCGCCGCGCAGCCCGCGCACGGTCCAGAGTTCGTGGTGACGATGTGCACTCTGGCCGAGTTGGTGATGGGCCCTGAGCTCGGACATGTGCTGCGGGTGGTCTACGCCAAAGAAGGCGTCCGGTGACGATGCGGGCCGGGGAGCGGCCTGAGGAGGAACCGGACAATCGGGCGGAGCCGGTGACGATGCGGGCCGGGGAGCGGCCCGAGGAGGAACCGGACAATCGGGCGGAGTCGGTGACGATGCGGGCCGGGGAGCGGCCTGAGGAGGAACCGGACAATCGGGCGGAGTCGGTGACGATGCGGGCCGGGGAGCGGCCCGAGGAGGAACCGGACAATCGGGCGGAGTCGGTGATGGTTTCGGGCGTCACCGAAGCCGACATCCGGGCGGGGGAAGTCGAGGCGCAGCTGACCGATGAGGAGCGGTTCTCGCTGCTGGTCAGCGTGATGGGCATGAGCGAGTTCATGCCGCTTTCCGATGAACGTTTCCCGCCGGAGGTGCCCGGCAGTGCGGGATACGTGCCCGGCATCCCGCGACTCGGGGTGCCGGCGCTGCGGATGACCGATGCCAGCCTCGGCGTCACCAACCCCGGCTACCGGCCCGGTGACACCGCTACCGCATTTCCGGCCGGGCTGGCACTGGCCGCAAGTTTCAACCCTGTGCTGGCGCACGCGTCGGGCGCCGCGATCGGGCGTGAAGCACGCAGTCGAGGATTCAACGTGTTGCTGGCGGGCGGCATGAATCTCGCTCGGGATCCTCGCAACGGTCGCAACTTCGAATACCTCTCCGAAGACCCGCTGCTGAGCGCCACGATGGCCGCCGAGTCGGTCCGAGGGATCCAAGAGCAGAATGTGATCTCCACGGTCAAGCACTACTCGCTGAATTGTAATGAGAGCAACCGAAACTGGCTTGATGGCGTCATCGATCCGGACGCTCACCGCGAATCAGACTTGTTGGCGTTCGAGATCGCCATTGAGCGCGCGCAACCCGGCGCTGTGATGACCGCATACAACAAAGTCAATGGTGACTACGCCAGCGCCAACGACGTTCTGCTCAACGACGTCTTGAAGGGCGCCTGGCGATACCCCGGCTGGGTCATGTCGGATTGGGGTGCGACACCGAGCTGGGAGTGCGCTCTCAAAGGTCTCGACCAGGAATCCGGCGCGCAGATCGACGCTATCTTCTGGCAGGCGGAAGCGTTCACCGACCGGCTGCTCGCGGCTTACGCCGGCGGCAAGCTTCCCAGGAAGCGGCTGTCGGATATGGTGCGGCGGATCCTGCGCTCGATGTTCGCGGTCGGAATAGACCGGTGGGATGCCCTGCCCGCACCGGATATGGCTGTGCACAACTCGATTGCGCTGGACATCGCCCGGCAGGGCATAGTGCTGCTGCAGAACGGCGGATTGCTACCGCTGACAGCCGAGTCGTCGGCACGGGTGGCCGTCATTGGCGGTTACTCGCAGGTAGGAGTGCCGACGGGGTGCGGGTCGAGCGCTGTCGTTCCGCCCGGGGGATACGCGGCCGTAGTCCCGATCGGGGCGCCCGGTGTGGCCGGCCTCGGCCGCAATCTTTACCTGCTCCCGAGCAGTCCGCTCAGCGAGCTGCGAAAGGCTCTACCGCACAGCTGTATCGAGTTCGACCCTGGCATCAGCCCGGCGGAGGCGGCGCTGGCGGCCCGACGAGCCGACATGGTGATCGTGTTTGCGGTCCGCGTCGAAGGAGAAGGCGTGGATAGCGTGGACCTGTCGCTGCCGTGGGGACAGGATTCTGTGATATCTGCTGTCGCTCAGGCCAACCCGAACACAGTTGTCGTCCTGGAAACCGGCAACCCGGTGGTGATGCCGTGGCGAGATTCGGTGAACGCGATCGTTCAGGCGTGGTATCCGGGGCAGGACGGCGGGCGGGCGATCGCAGAAATCATTACCGGCCAGGTGAATCCAGCGGGCCGGCTGCCGGTGACCTTTCCGCTCGACCTGGCTCAGACACCGCGACCGGAGCTGCCCGAGCCGCGTGGCCCGTGGGGCACACCGACCACGATCAACTACTTCGAAGGAGCGGATGTCGGCTACCGGTGGTTCGCCCAGCAGTCGCGCAGTCCGCTGTTCGCGTTCGGACACGGACTGTCGTACACCAGCTTTCAGTACCAGCACTTGACGGTGACCGGCGGCGAAACCGTGACCGCCAGCTTCACGGTGCTCAACACCGGCGACCGGGCCGGAGCCGATGTTCCGCAACTGTATTTGACCGCACGCCCGCGTCAGCAGCTGCTGCGGTTGCTAGGTTATGAGCGGGTTGAGCTGGCGCCTGCCGAATCGAGTCAGGTGACCATCGAAGCTGATCCACGGCTGTTGGCGAACTACGACGGCAGCGCCGGCAGCTGGCGAATCGACGGTGGCGTCTACACGGTGGCGGTCAGTGCTTCCGCGGTGGAGCCACGACTCACAGCTCAAATCGAACTGACTGGTCGCTCGTTCGGCCGCTGACCTGTAGCGTCGGACTCCACCGCGGTGAGCCCGCTACTGTACGGCGACCAGCTCGTCCCCGCACGTGCACCGGTAGCCCTGGTCTTCGTCGGCGCAGTGGCATTGAACCTCGATGCGCACCCGGCAGCCGCAGCCTTCGTGGCCACACGTCAGCAGAGTCCCTGTCTCGTAGTTGCTCATGTTGAACCCTTATCTGTTGTCGGGAATGACACGGGTGAGTGTATACCCCCTACGGGTATGTGGTAAAGGGGCGAACCTTAGGACTTCTTCGCGGCCCGCGCCGCCTTGGCGCCGGGCCCCAGGGCTAGCGTGGGTGAAATGAGCCAGCAACCCACGGCGCGAGATGTCGACGCGTATCTGGACAGCATCGTGGTCGGCGACGACCCGGTGTTGTCGGCCGCTTTGGAAGCCAGCAGTTCGGCCGGCCTACCGTCGATCGCGGTGTCGACGCAGCAAGGCAAGTTCCTGAAGTTGCTGGCCGGTGCGATCCAGGCGCGTCGGGTGTTGGAGATCGGCACACTGGGCGGCTTCAGCACCATCTGGCTGGCCCGCGGTGCGGGGCAGGCGGGCCGGGTGGTGACGCTGGAATACGAGCCCAAACATGCCGAGGTGGCGCGTGCCAACCTGCAGCGCGCCGGTGTCGGCGAGCAGGTGGAGGTGATCGTCGGAGTCGCGCTGGATACGTTGCCCACCGTGAGCGGTGGTCCTTTCGATCTGGTGTTCATCGATGCCGACAAAGAGAACTATCCGGCGTACCTGGAGTGGGCGGTGCGGCTAAGCCGTCCGGGCTCAGTAATCGTGGTGGACAATGTGATTCGTGAGGGGCGAGTCCTGTCGCCAGAGCCGGAGGATAGCGCGGCACAGGCGGTGCGCCGGACGCTGGAGATGATGGGTGCGCACCCTAAGCTCGACACCGTCGTCCTTCAGACGGTCGGCGCCAAGACATGGGACGGCTTCGCCCTCGCGTTGGTCAAATAGCCGGCGTCGCCCTGGCGCGACAGGGCGCAAACGCTCAACGCTGCCCGGCGTGTCGTGTGCGAACAGCCACGCTCGCGCCGAAAGCAGAGGCCTAGCTGCAGACGGCGCCGAGCGCGGCCGAGCCCACCAGCTTGACGTACTTAGCTAGCACCCCAGTGGTGTAGCGCGGCGGCAGCGGAGTGAAACCAGCACGGCGAGCAGCAAACTCGTCATCATCCACCACGACCTCCAGCCTCGCGTTGGCGACGTCGAGCCGAATCCGGTCACCGTCGCGCACAAATGCGATCGGGCCGCCGTCCGCCGCCTCCGGCGCAACGTGTCCCACACATAAGCCCGTCGTGCCCCCGGAGAACCGGCCGTCGGTCAGCAGCAGCACGTCCTTGCCCAGGCCGGCGCCCTTGATTGCGCCGGTGATCGCCAGCATCTCCCGCATCCCGGGCCCGCCCTTGGGTCCTTCGTAGCGGATCACGACAGCATCGCCGGCGGTGATGGTGCCATCCTGCAGGGCATCCAGCGCCGCCCGCTCCCGATCGAAAACCCTTGCCGTGCCCTCGAACACCTCAGAGTCGAAACCAGCCGTCTTGACCACTGCACCTTCGGGCGCCAGCGAACCCCCCAGAATCGTGATTCCGCCGGTCGGGTGAATAGGGTTGTCCAAGGCCCGCAGCACCTTGCCGTCCGGGTCCGGCGGTGCGATGTGCGCGAGGTTTTCTGCCATCGTGCGGCCGGTGACGGTCAAGCAGTCACCATGCAGCAGACCAGCATCCAGCAGCGCCTTCATAATCACCGGCACGCCACCGATCCGGTCCACGTCGAACATCACATGCTGTCCGAACGGCTTGACGTCGGCCAGGTGCGGCACTTGTGCACCTATTCGCCGGAAATCGGCGAGCGACAGCTCGACGTCCGCCTCATAGGCGATGGCCAACAGGTGCAGCACGGCGTTGGTCGAGCCGCCGAACGCCATCACGACCGCAATCGCGTTCTCGAACGCCTCCTTGGTGAGGATGTCGCGGGCAGTGATGCCGCGGCGCAACAACTCCACGACGGCTTGGCCGCTGCGGCGCGCGAACCCGTCGCGCCGGCGGTCGGTCGCCGGCGGTGCCGCACTGCCGGGCAGCGACATTCCCAGTGCCTCGGCAGCGCTGGCCATCGTGTTGGCGGTGTACATGCCCCCGCATGCCCCTTCACTGGGACAGATGGCCCGCTCGATCGCGTCGACGTCTTCCCTGGGCATCAACCCGCGGGCGCACGCGCCGACCGCCTCGAACGCGTCGATGATGGTGACGTCGCGTTCGGTGCCGTCCGACAGCTTGGCTCGCCCCGGCAGAATCGAGCCCGCGTACAGGAAAACCGCGGCCAGGTCCAGTCGCGCGGCGGCCATCAGCATCCCGGGCAACGACTTGTCACAGCCGGCCAGCAGTACCGACCCGTCGAGCCGCTCGGCCTGCATCACGGTTTCCACGCTGTCGGCGATCACCTCGCGGGACACCAGCGAGAAGTGCATACCTTCGTGGCCCATCGAGATGCCGTCGGACACCGAGATGGTGCCGAACTCCAACGGGTAGCCGCCCGCAGCGAACACCCCGTCCTTGACCGCCTTGGCGAGCCGGTCCAGCGACAGGTTGCACGGGGTGATCTCGTTCCACGACGACGCCACCCCGATCTGCGGTTTGGCGAAGTCTTCGTCGTCCATACCCACCGCGCGCAGCATCCCGCGGGCTGCGGCCTTCTCCAGGCCGTCGGTGACGTCGCGGCTGCGGGGCTTGAGGTCGACCGGGGGCGTTTCGGCCGCCGTCGAAGGAAAGTCAGCGGTCTGGGTCATCATGCCAGTATGCTCGCGGCGTTATGCCTGCCCAAACGATACCCTATACCCCGACGGGGTATAGGGTATGACGTATTCTGGCGCCATGAAAATTGGTTCCGGCCGCGCCGCGGTGGTCCTGGCGGCCTTGGTCGTCGCCTTGGTGCTGTCTTCCTGTGGCAGCAAGTCGACGCAAGACAAGGGGCCCAGCCACAACCGCGCAGACGTGGTGTTCGCCACCCACATGATCCCCCATCACCAGCAGGGCGCCGACCTGGCGGCGATGGTGCCGGCTCATTCGACCAATCCCGACCTGGGGAAGCTCGCAGGAAGCATCGCCACCACGCAGATATCGGAGATCAAGTCGCTCGCGAACCTGGTGACACAGTGGAGCACCCAGCCTGACGCTGACACCCGCGGACCCGCTGACACCGCCATGACCGGGATGGTCAGCCAAGCCACCCTGACCAAGCTGGGAACGCTGAACGGCGCTGACTTCGACAAGTTGTGGCTGCAGTCGATGATCAGTCACCATCAAGGGGCAATCGAGATGGCCAAGACCGAGGCCAACAACGGCAACAACCCTGATGCCATCGCGATGGCCAAGAAGATGGCCAGCGCACAGCAGGCCGAGGTCGATCAGATGACGAAGATGCTGGGAGGCTGAAATGGCATCGACACGCGGCTACTCGTCGGAAAAGGACAACTACGCCAAGCGCCTGCGACGGATCGAAGGCCAGGTTCGGGGCATCGCACGCATGATCGACGAGGACAACTACTGCATCGACGTTCTCACTCAGATCAGTGCCGTCAACAGTGCTCTGCGTTCGGTGGCACTGAACCTTCTCGACGAGCACCTCGGCCACTGTGTGAGCCGGGCAGTCGCCCAGGGCGGCGATGAAGGCGACGCGAAGCTGGCCGAAGCCTCAGCAGCGATCGCGCGACTCGTCCGCTCCTGATCACCGGGATACCGGCCGGACCATGGTTGAGTGGTCGCCGTGGCGGCATTGCATACGCACGGAGCCCCGGGGCCGAGCCGGTCGCCCAGCCTTGCTGCCCCGGTGATCGCCGCAGCCGGCCAGCCCGGCCGTAACGGGCCGTGGACGCCGCGGGTTGCGGCGCAATTGGCGGTGCTGGCCGGCGCGGCCTTCATTTACGTGACCGTGGAGATTCTTCCAGTTGGTGCCCTGTCGGCGATATCGCGGGACCTGCACGTCAGTGTCTTGATGGTCGGCACGCTGCTTGCCTGCTATGCACTGGTCGCGGCGGTGACGACCATTCCGCTAGTGCGCTGGACCGCGCGCTGGCCCCGGCGCCGCGCGCTGTTGCTGGCGCTGAGCTGTCTGACCGTCTCGCAGCTGATCTCCGCTATGGCGCCGAACTTTGTGGTGCTGGCGGGGGGCAGAGCGCTGTGCGCGGTCTTCCACGGCGTGCTGCTGGCCATTCTCGCGCCGATCGCCACCAGACTGGTGCCGGCCAGCCATTCCGGACGAGCGACCACGGTCGTGTACGTGGGCATAGGCCTGGCGGTAGTGGTAGGTAGCCCGGTGACGGCGGCGATGAGCTCGCTGTGGGGCTGGCGGGTGGCCGTGGCGTCGGTCACCGCGGCCGCTGCATTGATCACCGCGGCGGCCTGGGTGACGTTGCCGGCCATGGCGCTCACCGACGAACAGCTCACTGCCGTCGGGCGCAACGCGCGTCATCACCGCAACCGCCCATTGGTCGTCATCAGTTTGCTCACGCTATTCGCTGTCATCGGTCATTACATCTCTTACACGTACATCGTCGTCATCATTCGCGACGTGGTGGGGGTCCGCGAGCCCAATCTGGCGTGGTTGCTGGCCGCTTACGGCATCGCCGGGCTGGGCGCGATGCCGGTGGTGGCCCGGTCGCTGGACCGCCGGCCCAGGGTTGCGGTGATCAGTTGCACGACCGCGGTATGGGCGATTTTCGTCGTGCTGACGGTGCTCGCCGTCGGCCCCGGGCCGACCACCGCGAGCGCGTTGGTCGGAATTCTGGCGATCGCACTATGGGGCGCGGCGGCCAATGGCGTGGCACCGATGCTGCAGGCGGCGGCGATGCGCGCGGGTGGCGACGATCCCGACGGAGCTTCGGGGCTCTACACGGCGGTATTCCAGGTCGGTATTGTGGCTGGGTCCTTGGCCGGCGGACTGCTGGTGGAACGTAGCGTGCCCGCGATGCTGGCAGCCTCGGCGGTGTTGGTGGGCGTTGTACTGACGGTCATGACCACCGACAGGAGCATGTTCGACGTACCCGTCACCGGCAGCCAACGGTAACGGTCACGACCGCGTCGCGGATGAACACCGCAGGTCAGCAGCGTAGCTCCGGGCCTGACTGGGTCGGCCGGCGCAGCCGGCGCGGCAACTGATCCAGGACGTTGTGCCACACTGGTTGAGACTTTGACTGGAGGTATGCAGATGTCGCGACCGACGGGGGGCACGCTTCTCGCCGCTCTCAGCACGACCGGACTGGCCCTAATGCTCACGCTCGGAGTAGGTCCGGCCTGGGCCGATCCAGACCAGCCGCCGCCCGGTGATCCGGCGGCCGCCGACGCCGGTCCGCCTCCTGCGCCCGACGCCGGTCCGCCTCCTGCGCCCGATGCCGGTACGCCACCGGCGCCCGATGCCGGTACGCCTCCGGCGCCCGCCGTCCCACCTGCGCCGGTCCTGGACCCGCAGGCCGCACCGGTGCCGGCCGACCCGCTGGCGTCGCCACCGGGCGTGCCCGCTGCGCAGCCGACCGCGACAGAGGCCGCCGGACAGAATCCGCGACCGTTCGTCGGCGAACCGCCGTTCGTGCCGCCCTCGTTCAACCCGGTCAACGGCTCGACGGTGGGGGTCGCTCAGCCGATCATCATCAACTTCGCACGGCCCATCGCTGACCAGGGGATGGCCGAGCAGGCGATTCACATTTCGTCGACCCCGGCGGTGCCAGGCAAGTTCTACTGGCTGACCCCGACTCAGGTGCGCTGGCGCCCGATCAACTTCTGGCCCGCTCACACCGCCGTGCATGTGGACGCCGCCGGCACTATGTCGGACTTCAGGACCGGAGACACCTTGCTGGCAACGGCCGACGACGCCACCCACCAGATGACGATCACTCGCAACGGCACCGTGGAGAAGACCTTCCCGATGTCGATGGGTATGGCGGCCGGCGGCCACCAGACACCGAACGGCACTTACTACGTTCTCGACAAGAAGCCCTCGGTGGTGATGGATTCCTCCACCTACGGCGTGCCGGTCAGCTCGACCTACGGCTACAAGGTGACGGTGAACGACGCCGTCCGGTTCGACAACAGTGGCGACTACGTCCACAGCGCGCCGTGGTCGGTCGGCGACCAAGGCAAACGGGACGTGAGCCACGGCTGCATCAATATCAGCCCGACCAACGCGAAATGGTTCATCGACAATTTCGGCACCGGTGATCCGATCGTGGTGAAGAACTCCGTCGGCACGTATTCGAAGAACGACGGCTCCAACGACTGGCAGATGTAACCAAGCCCAGCAGCACCTAGTTCCAGATCCGGACGCGGCGCTGCCGGTCTAGGTACAGCCCGTCGTGCTCGGCGACGTCGAAGGCGTCGTAGAAGCTGTCGATATTGCGCACGACGCCGTTGCAGCGAAACTCCGGCGGTGAGTGCGGATCGATCGCCAGGCGCCGAATCGACTCCGCCGTGCGAGATTTCGTCCGCCACACCTGTGCCCAGCCGAAGAAAACCCGCTGTACACCGGTGAGGCCGTCGATGACTGGGGCCGGTTGGCCGTTCAGCGACAGCTGGTAGGCCAGCAATGCGATGGAAAGACCGCCCAGATCGCCGATGTTCTCACCGACGGTAAAAGCGCCTTGGACGTGAGGTGAGCCGTGATGGCCGACGAGATCGCGGGGGATGTAGCGGTCGTATTGTTCGATCAGCGCCTGGGTGCGGGCGGCGAACTCGGTCCGGTCGGCATCGGTCCACCAATCGGCAAGGTTACCGTCGCCGTCGTATTTGGCGCCTTGGTCGTCGAAGCCGTGCCCGATCTCGTGGCCGATGACCGCGCCGATGCCGCCGTAGTTCGCCGCGTCGTCGGCTTCGGCATCGAAAAACGGCGGCTGCAAAATCGCTGCCGGGAAGACGATCTCGTTCATCCCGGGGTTGTAGTAGGCGTTGACGGTCTGCGGTGTCATGAACCACTCGTCGCGGTCGACCGGGCCCCCGAGTTTAGCCAGCTCGCGTCCGGAGTTGACCGCGTAGCCGCGAAGACAGTTGCCGTACAGATCTTCTCGGTCGATTACCAGCTCGGAGTAGTCTCGCCAACTATTCGGATAACCGACTTTGGCAGTGAACTTTTCGAGCTTGGTCAGCGCGCGCTGACGCGTCCGCGGGGTCATCCAGTCCAGGTCGCTGATGCTGACCCGGTAGGCCGCCCGCAGATTGTCGACCAGGGTGTCGATGCGGACCTTCGCGTCGGGTGGAAAATGGCGCTCCACGTAGAGTTTTCCGACGACGTCGCCGATCTGGCTCTCGACCAGTCCGACCCCGCGCTTCCACCGGTCGCGGAGCTGCTCAGTACCGCTTAACCGGCGGCCGTAGAATTCGAAGTTCTCGTGCACCAGCGCATCGGTGAGGATGCCGGCGCGGGCGTGGATCAAACGCCAACGCGCCCAAAATTTCCAGTCCTCGAAAGGCTCGCTTCTCCACAGCGACGCGAATGCGTTGAGGTAGTCAGGTTGGCGCACAACAAGTTCAGCGGCAGCGTCCGGTGAAGTGCCCATTGCGGTCAGCCAGCCGGTCCAGTCGAACCCGCTGGCCTCCGCCGCCAGATCGGTGAAATGGCGCAGGTTGTAGGTGAGTTCGGCATCGCGGCGTTTCACCACGTCCCAGTGGGCAGCGGCCAGCTTGGTTTCCAGGGCCACGATGCGCGACGCCGTGTCGGTGTGGTCTTCGACGCTGCCGCCGTACACCACAGCGAACATCCGGGCGATGTGGCCGGGGTAGGCGGCAAGCACCTCGGCGTGCTGGGGGTCGCGGTAATAAGACTCGTCGGGCAGGCCGATGCCGGACTGGGTGACGTGCAGCAGGTAGCGGGTGGAGTTCTTCGAGTCGGTGTCGACGTACACCGCCGCGCCGCCGCCGGCACCGGTACGTTGCAGCACACCCACGACGGCCGCGAGCGCGTCGGGATCGGCGGCATCGTCGATCGCGGTCAATTCCTCGAGCAGTGGCTGGACGCCTCGCCGTTCTACGGTGTCTTCGTCCAGGAAGCTGGCGTACAAGTCACCGATGCGCTGCTCGTCGGTGCCCGCCGCTGCGCCGAATTCACTCGCTCCGATGATCAGGTCGCGGACCTGTTCTTCGGCCCGGTCGGACAGGGAGCGAAAAGCACCGTCGGTCGCGCGGTCGGCCGGGATGTCGTAGTCGGCCAGCCAGCGGCCGTTGACGTGGCCGAACAGGTCGTCCTGAGGGCGGGCAGCGGCATCGACATAGCTCAACTCGAGGCCAGAGCGAATCGTTTCGACGGTCACCCCGCCATCTTTCCAGTTCCTCGGCCGGTACCCTCACGGCCATGCCCGAGGGCGAACGGACCGAGGCGGTGGCCGACGACGTGGACGTGGCCGACCAACCGTCGGACGAGGGAATCTTTTCGCCTTACGGCGTCGCCTCGGCGGTGCTCGGCGCGCTCTCGGTGGGCGCGGTCGCGCTCGCTGCGGTCATCTGGTCAGTGCACCACAGCGATGTCGACGAGCGTGTCCACCAGACCCGGATCATGCAAACCGCCACCGACTGGACGGACGTGCTGATCAACATGAACGCCGACAACGTTGACGCCAGCCTGCCGCGGCTGCGCGATCAGACTGCCGGTGAACTCAACGTCGACTTCGATTCCGAGCTAGAGCCCTATCGCGCGGTAGTGCAGCGGCTCAAGTCACACAGCACCGGTCGGGTCGAGGCGGTAGCGGTGCAGTCGGTGCGCCATGATCCCGACCCGCAGCCCGGTACCCGGCCGCCTGCCTCGGCCCCACAGGTGCCCTTGCCCGCCAGCAGCCGCACCGACACGGTCATCGTGATCGCCACCTCGATCGCGGAAAATATCGCCGGTAAGCCGCAGACCGTGCACTGGGACCTGCGGCTGGACGTCTCCGAGGTCGAAGGCAAATTGCGGGTCTCGCGGCTGGAGTCGATCCGGTGAGAAACGCATGGCGGGTGCTGGCGTTCGACGTCGCCGCGCCGATCGGCGCGATCGCTGCGCTGGTGATGATCGGGATCGTGCTCGCGTGGCCGTTGTGGTGGGTTTCGCTGTGCTCGGTACTGGTGTTGTTGATCGTCGAAGGCGTCACGGTGAATTACGCTCTGCTGCGCCGTGATTCGGTGACTGTCGGCACCGACGACGACACGCCCGGCTTGCGGCTCGCTGTCGTCGGGCTATGCACGACGGCCATCGCGGCCGCGGTGTTGACCGGTTACTATCACTGGACGACGACGGATCGCCAGCTTGACAGCGACTCGACCGAGGTGGTGGGCATCGCCACCAAGATGGCCGAAGCACGGACGACGTTTTCCCCTCAAGACCCCACCGCTTCGGCTGATCGGGCGGCCGCGCTGATGGCACCCGAGCAGGCGAAGCCGTTCCGCGATCAATATCTCCAGTCCACCGCTGATTGGCAGCATCGCAACGTCACCGCGCGAGGCGAGATGTTGGCGGCCGGCGTAGAGGCTCTCGGGCGGTCATTGGCCAGTGTGGCCGTGGTATTGCGGGGGACCCAGGAGGCGCCGGGACAACCGCTCAGCCGCCAAGTGCTCGCACTGCGCGTCACGCTGACAAAAAATCAAAGTCGCTGGCTCGTGGTGGACGTGTCGCCGATCAATGTCCGCTAGTCCCAGCCCAGCCCAGCCGCGAGATAGCAGAGGCGATCAGAACAGGCGGGCGTGGTCGACCTTCAAGCACCGGTCCATCACCACCTGGAGACCGGCAGCCGTGGCCTCCCGAGCCACCTGCTCGTGCCACAATCCCTGCTGCAGCCAAAGGGTTTTCGGCCGTGGGTGCAGCGCGAGCGTCTCCGCCAGCACCGCCGGCAGTTCGTCGAGTCGCCGGAACACATCCACCATGTCGGGGACGACCGGCAGATCGGCGAGGCTGGGATAAACCGTCTGACCGTTGATCTCAGCGATCATCGGGTTGACCGGATACAACTGATAATCGCCGGTCGAGGCGAGGTAGGTATAGACGCCGTAGCTCGGTCGCATCGGCTTGTCCGACACGCCGACAACGGCGACCGTTCGTGTCTCGCGTAGGATGCGTTGCAAATCAACGGTGTTCGGCTGACCGACAGTCATTGAGGTGGCAGCCCGCCAGGTGGCCGCCGCGCCCTGACCTTGACGAACCGGTCAGAGAGTCGGCGCATCCGGATCATCAGTGCGGCCGACGGGCTCTCCTTGGCATCCAGGTAGGCAGTCAGATCGTGGACCGATACGCCGATCCGAGAGGCGAACTCCTGCTCGCCCAGCCCGCAGCGTTCCATCAATAGCCGGACATGACGAGCCACCTCGGCGCGTTCATTGGCCTCCAGGTGCGCCCGAGCCCGTTCCAGCACTTCCCACAGCGCTTTGGATACACCGTAGGGGTGGGCGCCGTGCAGCACCTCCTCGACTTGGCGGGCGGTCCGCCCGAAAGGGTCGCGTTTCAGCGCGACCGCGATGCGCTTCCACGTGACGATGTCGCCGCCTTCCAGGGCCGAGCGGATTGCCGACGTGGGCCAGAATTCGACGGGCTGCTCACCGGAATGCGGAGGCAACCCGGAGCGCTCCGGGATCGCACCGGAGCGACGGTCCGACTCGGGCCGTTGCGGGACCGGTCCGGGGCGACGGTCGGGTGCCAACGTCACCTCGTCTCCTCCAGCATCGCTACCGCCACCGACAGGCAGCGCTGCCTGACATTCTCCCAGTTTGCCTTCGAATCTGGTTCCGACCAATCATCGTCGTGACCGTCGGACGGGTGCGGATCGGCGAGCTGACGGACCAACTGGGTGGTGACCCAGTGTCGCCTGGGTGAAGGACAAGAGTAGTACCTGTCCATGCCGGACAGCACCGCCGCAGCGGTTTCCGCGTCGATCGCGTCGACCAGCTCAGCGAACTCGGCGTAGTCGCGGCTGGTGTTGCGGCACATGATGAGGAAGCCTTTGAGACGCAATGTTTCTGCGCCGGTGGGGATTTGCAGCCGGTCACCGGTGGGAAGTTGGACCTGGGTGGTTTCCATCGGGCCGCGCCGCTCGACCACTGGGTAGTCGCCGGTGTCGCCGGTGGCCTGGACCGCGTCGAGGGCGACCGAAAGCCGTCCTCGCCACACAGTCACCGGGTGGACGGGCCGCGTCGATCGTGACACGGCACGGCTTCTGCCGTTGCGATTCGGTAAGCCGGAGGCGGGTCTACGGGCGCCAGATTCGCCGCTGGGGCCGCTCAGTGCACCGGCAAGGACCTTGCTGTGGGACGGCGCGTGGTCGCCGTTGACCCCTCCTTTCAGGTCACCGCCGCGCCGGCACCCGGTGAAGGCTAGCGGATCTGCTACACAGATCGCGTCGGGGGCGAGGCGCTTCAACTGGCCGGCCGACTTGAGCACCATCCGCAGATCCGCGCTGGGCACCATCGGCGCGGAGATGTCGTCCGGGATCATCACCACGTCGCCGAGATCCACCATGGGCAGCGGCTTCTCGAAGTCGACCGACGGCAGCACCCGGGCCAGCCAGGCGGGCAGCCACCAGTTCCACTGATCGAACATCGCCATCAGCGCCGGCACCAGTACCAGTCGAACGACCGTCGCGTCCACCGCGATGGCGACCGCGCATGCCACGCCGATCTCGGCTACCAGCGGCATCCCGGCGAACGCAAAGCCGATGAACACCGCGATCATGATCAACGCCGCGCTGGTGATCGTTCGGGCGCTGCTGCTGACGCCGTAAGCGACCGCGTCTCGAGTATTCGCCGAGTGCAGGAATCGCTCACGAATACGGGTCAGCAGGAAGATCTCGTAGTCCATCGACAAACCGAAGGTCATCGCCAGCACCAGCGGGGGAACGGTGCTGTCAATCGAGGTGATCGGGTGGAATCCGAGGTCTTTTAGCCAGCCCCACTGGAAGACCATCACCAGACTGCCGTAGGCCGCAGCCACCGACAGCATCGTCATCAGCACACCCTTGAGTGCCAGGAACACCGAATGGATAGAGATCAGCAGCATCACGAAGGCGATCAGTGACACGACCAGCAGCACCAGCGGCTCGGTCCGCGACACCTGGTCATCGAAGTCCTTGATCAGCGCGGTGGGGCCCCCGACGTCGATACGCACCGGGGCTGTCGCAGAAGCAGCGCTGACGTGTGTCCGGATCCAGCCGACGGTTTGCCGGGCCGCTATGTCTTCGGGGTCTACCGCGAGCACCGCATCGAACAGGGCGCTGGTGTTGTCGTTGGCGAAGACCGGCGGCGAGACCGCGATGATGTCCGGAGCGCCGGCCAGCTGGTGGCTGACGGCGCTGAGTGTCGGACGGTTGGCGTCGGCGGAGGCATCGGCGGCCGGAAAGGTCACCAACACCTGGAGGGGTCCCAGCGCACCGGGCCCGAGAGCCTGCGCGGCTGCTCCCACCCCGCCGCGTATTTCGTGGGTGGAGTCGAACTGTCGCAGCAAGCTGTTGCCCAGCACCATCGACAGGGCCGGTGCCGCCAAGACGATGAGGAACGCCGACGCCGCAAGCGCTGATGCCCACGGCCGATGCATCACCCAACCGACCCAGTGTGTCCAGAACCGCGACTGCGTGGACTCGGGTCGCCGCGACCAGTGCAGAGCGGCGGACCTTTTGGCGGCCGCGCGACCGAACGTCGCAAGCACCGCCGGCGTCATGGTGGCCGACGTGAGCATTGCCACCGCGACCGCGAGAATCGCGCCGGTGGCCATCGACGCCAGCGCCGGGGTATCGATCAGATAGATCGCGGTCAGGGAGGCCACCACCGTCATCCCCGACAACACCACCGCGAGCCCGGAGCTGGCCATCGCCGCGTCCACCGCGTCCTGCGGTTGGCGTCCTGCCCGCAGCTCCTCGCGGAAGCGCATCAGGATGAACAACGAATAGTCGACGGCAAGGGCGATGCCGAACATCGACACTGTCGACGTGACGAACACCGACATCGTGGTGAACGTCGACAACAGGTAAACCAAACCCATAGTGATCGCGACGGTGCAGATGCCGAGCGCCAGCGGGATCGCGGCGGCGGCCAGCGAGCCGAACACCGCGAGCAGAACGATCAAGATGATGGGGAGATTCCATCGCTCGGCGGCTGCGATGTCGTGTTTGGTGTTCGCCGCTGCCGCGGTGCTCAACGCGCCTTGGCCGATGACGTAGAGCCGGACGTGCCCGTTCTCGATCTGCCCGGCTTGATCGCCTTTAACCCCGACCTTGTCCCGGAGCTTTTTGGCGACGTCACTTGCGCCGGTGTTGTTGAAGTCCACCCGCAGGGACACCACATAAGGCCGGTCGGGTTGGGGAGCCTGCTGCCGCGGGTCGGCGACTATCGACACGTTGGCTACTTCGCCCGCGACGTGCTTGAGGAACGCAACGGCGCCATTCATGTCCTGATAGGTGGCATCGGCACGCGGTGCTGCGACCAGAGCGAGCCCTGAGGCGCCTTGGTCGGGATAGTGGTCCCCGAGCTCGTCGTGCACTAGCAGCGATTGTGAGCCGGCTACCTCGAACCCACCGCCGGTCAAATGATCCGACTGCGTCAGCGTGAGATAGATCGCTGGAACCAGCGCGAGCAACCAACCTGTGAAGACCAGCCAGCGGTATCTGCGCAGGTAGCTGCTCAGGCGCATCATGAACTGCTGGATGTTGTCTCCCCCGCGTTCTGCCGCGTTGCGTGCCCGCGAGCCTACCCCAGTGTCCGGTCAAGCAAGGCGGATTATGCGCACTGAGCTGTGATGACACCGATTTGGCGCCGACGGGAGATGCAGCGGAAACGGCTTCGGCCGGGTGGCCCCGACCCGGTCGGGAGCAGTCTCACAGCCGTCGGATTGGCAGCTGCGTCGCGCCGGATGGCACGATGTCGGTGGCCTGCCGCGGGTCGGTCCACGGCGTCCACCGCGTTCCTGTGTCAGGTGCGCTGACGCCCGCAAACCATAAGGAGTTTTCCGATGAAGACGACGACTGCCGCCCTGCGGTATGGGGTGCTGAGCGTACTGACCGCTGCCGCGCTGGGTGGCGCCGCGACCGTCAACGTCGCTGCGCCACCAGCGGCCGGTGCGCCCGACCCGTGCGCGGCCAGCGAAATGGCCCGGACGATCGGCTCGGTGGCCAAGTCGGCGGGGGACTACCTGGACTCGCACCCCGATACCAATCAGGCGATGACCAGTGTCCTGCAGCAGCCCGCCGGCCCGGATTCGGTCAACTCTCTGAAGAGTTATTTCGGTGCGAACCCGAAGGCGGCCGGTGATTTGCAGGCGATCTCGCAACCGCTGGTGGGCCTGTCGACTAGGTGCAAACTGCCGATCTCGATTCCCCAGGCGCTCGGCTTGGTTCAGAACGCGCAGGCGGGTGGATTGCCGGGTGGTCTACCCGGTGGCGCCCCGGCTCAGCCGGTGGCCGGCGCACCGGGCGGCGGATCCGCTGCGGGCGTGGGCGCAGCACCCGCAGCGCCGGTGCCCAACCCTGCGACACCGCCGGTGATCGCGGTCAGGTAGCCGGTCTCGATTTCGGCTGGACCGGTGGCAGCGGACCTTGGAGCGCGGCATCGCCGGAATCAGCGGGTCGACGTTGGTCGAGGTCTTCTCCGGGAGCTTCGGAAGCGAAGTCTGCCGCATCCGTCGAGCCGGCGTCAGGGTCGGACTCCACCTGCTTCGCGGTGCGAAACACGACGAAGAAAACCACCCAGCCGATGGCGGCGAGGAGTAACCAGCTGATCAGTCGGTAGATCAGCATCGCCGAGATGGCATTCGGCAAGGACATGCCGCTGGACACCAGTCCGGGCACCAGGACCGCCTCCACCACCAGCAGACCGCCCGGCATCAGCGGAATGGTGCCGACCGCGCGCGCCGCGGCGTAGGCGACAGTCAGCCCGGCCACCGACACGTTGTCCCCGGCGGCATACGCGGCAAAGGCTAGACACGCGACGTCGGCGATCCAGTTGAACAACGACCAACTGAACGCCATTGAAAGGTCGCGGCGACTCAGGCTCACCGACTCCAACTGGTGCAGCATCTGGCGCCACTTCTCCAAACCGGTGTCGCTTGGCTTGCCGCGGATCGAATTGACCCACGACAGGACGCGAACCCCGATACCGTCGATCAACTCCGGGCGCGACGCCACAGCCTGGGCCAGCAGCAGCAACGCGACGAAGACGCCGAGGGTGAACAGCAACGAGAACGGGTTGTTCTTCGCGCCCAGGAAGAAGGCGCCGCCGAGGCCGAGTAAGGCCAGCCCCACCGCCTGCAGCACACCGGACATCACCAGTTGCCACGACGCCACCACTGTCGACGCGCCCCAAAGACGTTGCTGCCGCAGCAGAAACGTCGCCGACAAGACAGGGCCGCCGGGAAGAGTGGTGCTCAGCGAATTCGCGGCGTAGTAGGCGGCTTCCGATCGCCATTGCTTGACGTCGACTCCGGCTGACCTGAGCAGGGTGCGCTGGATCTGCGCGAAGCTGTGCATCGAGGCGCCCGCCGCAACCGCTGCGGCGACCAGCCACCACCACTTGGCCCCGTAGAGGCTCCGCCACGCCTTGGCCAGCTGATCCCACACCAGCGTGATCTCCGCCGCAAGCACGATTGCCACGACGGCCAGCACCGCCCAGCGGAGCCACCAGTATCTGCCGCGAACAGGCTCTGCCTGCCGACGAAGGGCCTTGCTGGCCGGCGCGTCGTGCGACACGTGCATTAGCGTAGCTGTGCAGGTCGCGCCATCATCGCCGCTTCGGCCCGCCGGGGTGTCGGTGTCGGGCGAAGATGCGTGCCGACCGGGGAGCGTACCCGGCAGGCGTGGAAGCTATGGATAGGCTGGTTTGCATGTCGACGACCCGGGACGCCGACTCGGTTGAACCCCTGGTCCGCAAAACCGCAGCTTGGGCTTGGCGGTTGCTGGTGATTCTGACCGCGGTCGTCGCTGTGTTGTGGACCTTCAAGCGTCTGGAAGTCATTTTTGTTCCGGTGCTGCTCGCCCTGCTGTTGAGCGCATTGCTGGTACATCCGGTGGATTGGCTGGACCGCCATCGCGTGCCGCGCGGTGGCGCGGTGGCATTGGTCTTGCTCGGCGGTTTCGCGATTCTGGGCGGCATCATGGCGTTCGTCGTCAGCGAATTCGTCGTCGGTCTGCCCGATCTTGTGACGCAGATCGAGCACAGCATCGATTCGACCCGCAAGTGGCTGATCGAAGGGCCGGCCCATTTGAGCCGACAGCAGATCGACAACGCCGGCAATGCCGCGATCGAAGCGCTGCGCAACAACCAGGACAAGCTGACCAGCGGCGCACTGTCCACCGCGGCGACCATTACCGAGATCGTCACGGCCGCGCTGCTGACGCTGTTCACGCTGATCTTTTTCCTTTATGGCGGTCGCAACATCTGGCAGTACGTCACGAAAATAATCCCGCTCGGCGCGCGAGAACGGGTACGCGCGGCCGGGCATGCCGGATACGGGTCGCTCATCAGCTACGTGCGGGCCACCTCCTTGGTGGCGCTGGTCGACGCCGCCGGGGTTGGCACCGGGCTGGCGATCATGGGCGTGCCGCTGGCATTGCCGTTGGCCTCGGTAGTTTTCCTCGGCGCCTTCATCCCGCTGGTCGGCGCCCTGCTGAGCGGCTTTCTTGCGGTCATCGTGGCGCTGCTGGCGAAAGGATTCGTATACGCGCTGATCGCTCTGGGTCTGCTGATCGGAGTCAATCAGCTCGAGGCGCACATTCTGCAGCCGCTGGTGATGGGTCGTGCAGTATCGATCCATCCGCTGGCGGTGGTCTTGGCGATCTCGTCCGGTGGCGTGCTCGGCGGCATCCTTGGCGCGTTGCTCGCCGTCCCGACCGTCGCGTTCCTCAACAATGCGTTCCAGGTGCTGCTAGCACCGGATCCTTCGGCCGAGGCGGCGGCGCAAACCGAGGACGCCTCGCCGATCGTGGCCGCCGAACCGGACAGCGTCGAGGCGAGCGCCGAGCGGGATGACCACGCCGGCGAAGCCGCCGCGGAGCGTTCCGGCTAGCGCCTAATACCGGCCTTCCCGGCGCAACAGGTCCTGCGCGCTGAGCCCGCCGCCGCGACGCTGGCGGGGCTTCTCGCCGTCGGCGCCGGTATTGCCCGAGGTGTTCAGCTTCTCGGTGGCGGTGCTGGCGTCGTCGTCGGTCCGCGCCGGAGTGGGCAGGGCGGCGGTGATGTCACCGGCTTCGTCGGCCGGCTCCTTCGCATCTGCGTGACTGGTCGGAGCCGGCATGGCTCGAGTGTCTTCGGCGGAAGGTTTCGGCGGCGCAGCGTTCGGCCGACGGGCCTCTGGGGGACCGTCGCCCTTTGGTGATGCCGAACGCAGTTCGTTGAGCCAGGATTCGAGCTCCCGGTCGGGTGGCGGGGTCGGCGGCGCTTTGGGGCTGCGCGCATTGCCGGGCGGTGCGACGTTCGGGGCGTTCTGCGGCGTGGTGAGTCGTGCTGTCGTGGGTTCCGGCTCCTCGCCCGCACCGGCAGCCGGCATCCGGCCGGTTGTCGCGCGGGACGGTGTTTCCGGCGGCGACCTGAACTCCGGTTGGGCGGCCACGCGCGGACGTGGGGGGACCGTTACACCGGGGTGGGTGGGGTCATGCGGTTGCCGTGGTTTGGCGGCGGGCAGGCTGCGCGGTGCCGCCACCGGCCGACTGGCACGCCCGCTGTTGACGGCAGACCGCTTGCGCTCGTCGGGTAGATGGATCTCGCCCAGCCCGATGCGGTTCTGCAGGCGTTTCATCCACTGCGGAGCCCACCAGCAGTCGTCGCCCAGCAGCTTCATCACCGACGGCACCAGGAACATCCGTACCACCGTGGCGTCCAGCAGCAGCGCGGCCATCAACCCGAATGCCAGATACTTCATCATCACCAGGTCGGAGAACACGAACGAGCCGGCGACCACAGCGAGGACGGTGGCCGCCGCAGTGATGATGCGACCAGTGGTCGCGGTGCCGATCCGGATCGCTTCCGCGGTGGACATGCCGCGTTCTCGGGCCTCGACCATCCGCGAGACCAGGAACACCTCATAGTCGGTCGACAAACCGAACACGACCGCGATGATCAGGCCGATCACCGGGGCGGTCAGCGGCGTCGGCGTGAAGTTCAGCCACTTCGCGAAGTGGCCGTCGACGAAGATCCACGTCAAAATGCCCATCGTCGACCCGAGGGTGAGCGCGCTCATCATCGTCGCTTTGAGTGGCAGCACCAGCGACCCGAACGCCAGGAACATCAACAGGGTGGTGGTGGTCAGCAGGATGACCAACATCAGCGGCAACTTGTTGAAGATGCCGTGGATGCTGTCCTGCACCAGGGCCTGCGTGCCGCCGACCATGATGTTGAGCCCCTTGGACGGTGTGATGGCCCGCAGCTCGGCGATCTTTTTCTTCGCGTCGTTGGCGTTGACCAAACCGTTCTGGATGACCCGGACGGTGTCGTCTTTCGAACGAGTAGTGCCGTTTGGTCCGGGGACGCAGGGGTTGTCTGCGACGGTCGGACAGCTCCGTTCCTCCCATGTCTTCTCGGTGAACCCGTTGATCGGCGCCTTGTTGCGGATATCGGCGACTTGCTGATCGGTCACCTTGCTGTGGTTGGTGCTCTGGATCACCAACGTCACCTGCTCGGTGCGATAACCGGAAAAGAGCTTGTCGAAGTGCTCCTGTGCCTGGCGCACCGGATTACTCGGCGGAAGGTATTTCTCGCTGAAGCCGCCGAGTTCCAGCTTGAACAGCGGGATGATCAGCAGGATCATCGCGACCACGATCGGAATGGCGAACACCAGCGGCCGCTTCATCACCTGGTTGACCAGTTTGCCCCAGAACTCGTGCTCGACCTCTTCGCGGGTTTTGGTCTTCTGCAGCAGGTTGGCCAGCCATTCCAGGTAAGTCCGCGAGACTTTCCACTCCTGCAGCAACGGCACCCGGAGCAGTGTGCGCACACCCAGCGCGTCGACGTGGCGGCCCAAGATGCCCAGCACCGCGGGCAGGATGGTGATCGACAGGATCGCCGAGAGCATGACCGCCGCGATCGTGGCGTAAGTCAACGACTTCAGGAAACCTTGCGGGAACACCAGCATGCTGGCCGCTGATACTGCGATGAGCACCGCCGAGAACATCACGGTGCGCCCAGCGGTCATCATGGTACGCCGAACGGCGACCTCGCTGTCGTAGCCTTCGGCGATTTCCTCCCGGAATCGGCTCACCACGAACAGCCCGTAGTCGACGGCGATCCCGAGGCCGATCATGGTCACCACGGGCTGGGCGAAGAAGTGCACCGGCCCGAAGATGGCGATGAAGCGCATGATTCCCAGCGCGCCGGCGATGGCCAGACCGCCGACGATCGCCGGCAAGCACGCGGCAATTACCCCGCCGAAGACCAGGAAGAGCACCACCGCCACCAGCGGCAGCGCCAGAACCTCCATCCGCCGCTGGTCGGTTTCGATGGTGCCCGTCAGGGCGCTGGCCACCGGTTCCAGGCCGGCCAGTTCGACCTTGCCGCCGTCGAGCTTCTGCAGATCGGGCGCAATCGCTTTGTAGTTGTTGAGGATGGTGTCGTCGTCGTCGCCTTTGAGGGCGATCGACGCGAACACGTGCTGTCTATTCTCGGTTGCCATGCCACGGACACGCGGGTCGGGACTATCCGGTGCCCTGAGGTAACTGACCCAACCCAGCACCTGATCTGGGTGACTCTTCGCGAAGCTGTCCAGTGACTTTTTGATTTGCTTGGACCAGGCCGGGTCGTCGACGGTTTTGCCGGGCGGGGCGGTGAAGGTAGCCACGACATGGCTGGTTCGATCCCGGCCGTAGGTGTCGTCGCCCAGCACCGAGGCCTTCACCGACTGCGAACTGTCGTCGTAGAAGCCGCTCTGAGTGACGTGCTTGCCGAGACTGAGTCCGAAGATGCCGCCGGCGAGGCAGACGGCCACCATGACCCCGATTACGATGAACCGGTAGCGGTACACGAGTCGACCCCACCAGGCGAACACGCAATCTCCTTACTGGATCTTCTACGACCCGCGCGTTGGTTGTCCAGTGTCACACACGCGAGGTCAATAGCGACGACAGCGGCCGGAACGGCTGCAGCCACGCGCCCTGCTCAGGCAGCGAATCCAGTCCGATTCGCGGCAGCGGCTCCCGGAAAACACCGTCGATGTCCTCCAGGTCGACAAACTCCAAGCTATCCGACGCTAGCGCCCAACTCGCGTGTTCGCGAAATCCGAGAACCTGCACCGGTATCCCCGTGTGCGCGAGGTCTTCCAGCGGTTGGCGAAAAGCCTGGCCGTCGGCGGAGGCCACCACCAGCGCCGCCAGCCCCTCAGCGCTCCGCAGCGCGATGTGGTGAAGCATGTCAAGGTCCACATCGCTGTTGTCGTCGACCTTCGGCTTGGCGAACACCGCAAAACCCACATTGCGCAACGCATCGACCCAGGGTCGAACGACCTCGGCGTTGCCGGGCGCGATGTTGGTGAAGACGGTGGCCTCTGGTTCGGCCGACACGATCTGCCGGGTGCCGGCCAGTTCGGCGGTGCGAGCCAGCAGCCAGCGGCCCAACGCGTCGAACCTTGGCCGTTCCAGGGCCGTTGGACGGCGGCCCAGGATGGAGCCCAGCCCCATGTCGAGATTAGGCGCGTCCCAGACCAGCAGCACGCGTCCCGCCGTGGGCGAAACGACGGTGCTTTCCGCACTCGCCGGGCTTTGGCCAGGTTCGGACGGGGCCTGTGCGGGTTGGGCAGTCTCGGTGGTCGCTTCCTGTGTCATGCTCACGGTTGGCGTCTTTCCCAAAGCAACTCGGTGACGGCGCTGCCGGCCTCTCGGGCTTTCGCCTCGTACTTGGTGGTCGGCCGGGTAACCGATGCCACTCGCGGGCTCTCCGGCGGGATGCGGCGAAGCCGCGGCTCGGCATCACCGGTTTCGGCGATGTGCGCGGCGTATCCGGCATGGTCGGTGGCGACATGCAGGACACCGCAGGGCTGCAGCCGGTCGGCGATCAGGGCGATGATCCCCGGTTGCAGCAGGCGACGCTTGTGGTGGCGCGCCTTTGGCCAGGGATCGGGGAAAAAGACTCGAACCCCGGTGAGCGAGCCCGATGGGATCAGCTGCTCGAGCACGCCGACCGCATCCCCGCGGATAAGTCGGACGTTGTCGACGTTCTCTCGTTCCAGCGAACAGAGCAGCTGTGCCAGCCCGCGGCGGTACACGTCCACCGCGATGATGTCGGTTCCGGGCTCTGCCTGGGCCATCGCGAGCGTGGATGTTCCCACTCCGCAGCCGATCTCCAGCACCAGCGGCGCTTCGCGACCGAACCAGGCGCAGCTGTCCAGCTGTTTGACGGTCGACTTTGTCTCGGCGCCCGGTCGGGCAGCGTCCAGCCCGTAGTGCGGCCACAGCCGTTGCCATGTCTGCTGCTGGGCGCTCGACAGGGCGGAGCGCCTGGATCGGAAACTGTAGACGCGGGGATAACCCGCATCACGCTGCGCAGGCACGCCCGTATCGGGCAGCTCGGGCGACGTGGCCGCTGCTGCCCCGCACTGCGCATGCATTCGTCCATGGTGGCCCACGAACCGCCGATGTAGCCGCCCTGCGGTGCATATTGATACCCAACAGTTGCCTTTTGCTGCTAACTGCACCCCCGAAAGGAGTGGTGGCTCGCGTCCGGGCGGCCCGAGTGTCACCATGCCGTAGGGAAACGGGGGAGGAGCACGGCGATCAGACCAGCAGGCGGCACATGAGCGCACCCGGACATCAGCTTTTCGCCGACGAGCTCGCACGTTTCGCGGACGAGGCCGCCGACCCCCACCTGACGGGCATCGCCCAGCGAATCGTCGCGCCGCTGCGGGTGGCGGTACGCGGACGTCGCGGTGTCGGGCGCAGCACCGTGGCGCGCGCCCTGGCTCGCGCCGGGCTTGACGTGGCGGCGGCCGAGGTGAGTGCTGAGGTCGTCATGTACGTCATCGCCGAGGTCCTAAAACCCGAGGACAAAGACGCCATCGCCGCTGCACCGGAGCCGGTGTTGGTGGTGCTGAACAAGGCCGACCTGACCGGTGCGGCAGCGCGGAAGCAATGCGTGACATTCTCCGACCTCGCCGGGGCGCCGGCAGTGCCCATGAACGCGTTGCTGGCCGTCGCCGCGCTCGACGAGCTGCCAGACGATTCCTTATGGGCCGCGCTGCGACTGCTCGCCACCGGGCTTGCCGACACCTGCTCGCCGGATGACTTCCTGGGGTGTGCGCACCCGGTGCCGACGGCGGTTCGGCAGCGCCTGCTGGAGACCATCGATCTGGCCGGAGTCGCGATCGTGGTCGACGGGATTCAGCAACAGAAATCTCCCGCGGCGATCATCGCGCAGCTGCGCCGGGTCAGCGGGATCGATGCGGTGCTGGCGAAACTCGAGGGGCTCGGGGTGGAGGCGCGCTACCGCCGCGTGCTGGATGCCGTCGCAGAGCTGGAGACACTGGCCGTCATCGACGAACGCATCGACGACTTCCTCCGCAGCGACGAGACGGTGCTGGCTCGGATGGCGGCCGCGGTCGAGGTCGTCGATGGGATCGGAGCAAAAGTAGACCGGCTCGACGGTCAGGCCGAGCACCTGCGGCGGGCGGTGCGATGGCAGCGTTATAGCCGCGGACCAGCGGCGGCCTTGCACCGCAGTTGCGGCGCGGATATCGCTCGAGGATCGCTTCGCCTGTGGTCGCAGGCCGGAGGAGCGCCGTGATCCGCTCTGGTCACGACCCGGTCGCCGAAGTGGACGCAGAGGTCGCCGCGATCGCGCCGCGACTCGCACCGCCGGCTGTGCAGCGCCTCGACGCGGTGCTGGTGACGGGCCGATGGCTGGCCGGTGTGAGCTCCGTGGTGACCGCGCTCGGCAAAGAGCTGCCGGAATACACCTTCGTCGAACCGGAGGAGCTGGCCGCGGGTCAAGCGCCCACGGCGGTGGTGATCGTCGTCTCGGCAGCCGCGGTGCTGACCGAATCTGACTGTGCCCTGATCGACGCCGCCGCTGCCGACACCGACGTCGTGATCGGCGTCGTGTCCAAAATCGACCTGCACCGGCAGTGGCGCGAGGTGCTGGCCGCCGACCGGGACGCCTTGGCGACATACGCCGAGCGCTACCGGCACGTGCACTGGGTCGGCGTGGCCGCCGCGCCCGAGCACGGTGCGCCCCGGGTCGGCGAGCTGGTGACCGCCATCCGCGAGCAGCTCGCCGCGCCGGAAGGCCGGCGGCGAAACCGGTTGCGCGCCTGGGAGTCGCGGCTGCAGGAGATGGTGTCTCGATGCGAGCGAGACGCCGAAGGCTCTGGCCGGCGAGTACGGGTCGCGGCGCTTCGCGAGCAGCGCAGCATCGCGTTGCGGGAACGAAGAATGGTGAAATCCGAGCGCACGATTGGGCTGCGGAGTCAGCTTCAGCAAGCCCGGATCCAGCTGTCGTATTTCGCCCGTAACCGGTGCGCCTCGGTGCGCACCGAATTACAGGAGGACGCGGCCGGCCTGACCCGGCGGAATTTGCCGGGCTTCGAGACTTACGCCCGCGGCCGCGCTGACGATGTTGTCACTGAGGTCGACGAAGGCTGCGCAATACATCTGGCTGGCATGGCCCGAAGTCTGGGACTTTCAGAAGGATTCGACCCGGTGTCTGCATCGCCGCCGCCCGGGGTCGAGTTTCCGCGCCTGCCGCTGCGGTCCCGGCAGTTGGAAACTCGGCTGATGATGCTGCTCGGCGCGGGCTTCGGGTTGGGCGTGGCGCTGACTCTGAGCCGGCTGCTGGCGGGTGTGGCCTCTCGTCTGACGCTGGCCGGGTTCGTGGCGTGTGTGGCGGTCGGGCTGGCGCTCACCGTATGGGTGGTAGGTACCCGGAGCCTGCTGCACGACCGGGCGGTCCTCGACCGCTGGGTCGGGGAAGTCACCGCGGCGCTGCGCGGTGCGGCGGAGCAGCTTGTCGCCACCCGAGTTCTGGTCGCCGAGTCGGCGCTGACTGCAGCGCTCGGCAGACAGGAGGAGTCGGATGCCGTCGGGGTGGCCGATCAGGTCAGCGTGATCGACGCCGAACTTCGCGAGCATGCCATCGCGGACGCGCGGGCCGCGGCGTTACGGAATCGAGAGTTGCCGACGTTGCAGGGCGCACTGCGCCGGGTCCGGGCCGAGCTGGCGAATCGGATGCTCGATCCGCGCATCGATGGTCCGACTGGCGCGGTTGCCGCGGCGGCGCCGGCCGGTGCCGACTACACCGGAGCTGAGCTGGTCACACGCGATAAGTAGTGGTTTCGCCGCGCTTTCGTCAGATCTTCTGAATCGTTCCTGTGAGTGAGCTGATACAAACCCGACCCCTTTTGGGTATACGACAAGCGATAACCTGTCTTTAGGGCTACCGAAAAACGCAGGTACGAAAGTCGTTGCCTGCTCGTAACACGTAACGCAGGAGTTGAGTTCGATGACCTCAGCGACCATCCCCGGTCTCGATACCGCGCCAACGAATCATCAGGGGCTGCTGTCTTGGGTGGCGGAGGTCGCTGAGTTGACCGAGCCGGATCGCGTCGTCTTCGCTGACGGCTCCGACGAGGAGTTTCAGCGGCTCTGTGCAGAGCTGGTCGAAGCCGGCACCTTCAAGAAGCTCAACGAGAAAAAGCACCCGAACTCCTACCTGGCGTTGTCGGACCCCTCCGATGTGGCGCGGGTGGAGTCCCGGACTTTCATCTGCTCTGAGCGGGAGATCGACGCCGGGCCGACGAACAACTGGATGGACCCGGCCGAGATGCGGTCCATCATGACCGATCTGTATCGCGGGTGTATGCGCGGTCGCACTATGTGGGTGGTGCCGTTCTGCATGGGCCCGCTGGGAGCCGACGACCCGAAGCTGGGCGTGGAGATCACCGACTCCGAATATGTCGTGGTGTCGATGAAGGTGATGACCCGGATGGGCGCCGCTGCGCTCGAGAAGATCGGCGACGACGGGTTCTTCGTCAAGGCGTTGCACTCGGTCGGCGCCCCGTTGGAGTCCGGCCAGCAGGACGTGCCGTGGCCGTGCAACGAGACGAAGTACATTACCCACTTCCCCGAGACCCGCGAGATCTGGAGTTACGGCTCCGGCTATGGCGGCAACGCCTTGCTCGGCAAGAAGTGCTATTCGCTGCGGATCGCGTCAGCCATGGCGCGCGACGAGGGTTGGCTGGCCGAGCACATGCTCATCCTGAAACTGATCTCCCCGGAGAACAAGGCCTACTACTTTGCTGCGGCGTTCCCGTCGGCCTGCGGCAAGACGAATCTCGCGATGCTGCAGCCGACAGTTCCCGGCTGGCGGGCCGAAACGCTCGGTGACGACATCGCCTGGATGCGCTTCGGCAAGGACGGCCGGTTGTACGCGGTTAACCCGGAGTTCGGTTTCTTCGGTGTGGCGCCGGGCACCAATTGGAAGTCCAACCCCAACGCCATGCGCACGATCGCAGGGGGCAACACGGTCTTCACCAACGTGGCGCTCACCGACGACAACGACGTGTGGTGGGAAGGCCTGGAGGGTGACCCGCATCACCTGATCGACTGGAAGGGCAACGACTGGTACTTCCGGGAGACCGAAACCACCGCAGCGCACCCGAATTCGCGCTACTGCACGCCGATGTCGCAATGCCCCATCCTGGCGCCCGAGTGGGACGACCCGCAAGGCGTGCCGATCTCGGGCATCCTGTTCGGCGCCCGCCGCAAGACCACCGTGCCGCTGGTGACCCAGGCCCGCGACTGGCAACACGGCGTGTTCATGGGGGCCACCATGGGCAGCGAGCAGACCGCAGCCGCCGAGGGCAAGGTCGGTGCGGTGCGCCGCGATCCAATGGCGATGCTGCCGTTCTTGGGTTATCACGTCGGCAATTATTTCCAGCACTGGATCGACTTGGGCAAGCACTCTGATGAGTCCAAGCTGCCGAAGGTGTTCTTCGTCAACTGGTTCCGCCGCGGTGAGGACGGCAAGTTCCTGTGGCCGGGCTTCGGAGAAAACAGCCGGGTGCTCAAGTGGATCGTCGACCGCATCGAACAGCGGGCCGGCGGCCAGTCCACCCCGATCGGCATCGTCCCCACTGCCGAAGATCTCGACTTGGACGGGTTGGATGTAGACCCCGCCGAGGTGTCGGAAGCGCTCAGAGTCGACGCCGGCGAGTGGCGCAAGGAACTGCCGATGATCGAGGAGTGGTTCGAGTTCGTCGGTGAGAAGCTACCTACCGGCGTCAAAGACGAATTCGACTCGCTCAAGCAGCGGCTGTCCGACGCGGACTGACCGGCCCGCGTCACTGTGCGGCGCGGGCGGTTGGACGGATCTTGTGCTGGGCCCCGAGCGCGCGGCGCGGGTGGTCGACGGACTCATCACCGGCTGGCATGACGCCGGCGCTTCCCATCTGTCGCTTCTGGAAGCAGTCGCCGGTGCCGAGCTGGTGGCCACGGCATACGCCGAAGCGATCAACCACAACTATCTGTGGCACGAATTCGGCGACAGCGCCTTGCTGCTTCCCTGACTTCGCCCGGACGCACTTGACGCCCGTCAAGTTGCTCGGCGGTACAGTCTGCGCATGCAGATTCGCCCGCACCTCGGCGCCGAGAAACCGGCGGTCATCCTGCATCCCTCGGGCACTGTGATCACCTTTGATGAACTGGAAGCCCGCGCGAACCGACTGGCACATCACTTCCGGCGCGCCGGTCTGCGGGAAGGCGACGCGGTCGCGATTCTCATGGAGAACAACGAGCACCTGCACGTCGTCATGTGGGCGGCGCGCCGCAGCGGACTGTATTACGTCCCCATCAACATCCACCTGACCGCGCCGGAGGCCGCCTACATCGTCGACAACAGCGCCGCCAAGGCGATCATCGGCTCGGCTGCTCTGCGGAAGACCTGCGAAAACATCGGGCAGCACCTGCCGGGCGGTCTGCCGGGACTGCTGATGATCGCAGACGATGATCTGCCGGGCTGGGAGCGCTACCCCGAATATGTTGCCGCGCAGCCGGATACGCCAATCGATGACGAACGCGAGGGTGATCTGCTGCAGTATTCGTCGGGAACCACCGGCCAACCCAAAGGAATCAAACGCCAACTGCCGCACGTCTCGCCCGCCGACGCGCCGGGCATGATGTCGGCTTTGGTGGGGTACTGGATGACCCCGGATTCGGTTTACCTCAGCCCGGCGCCGCTGTACCACACCGCGCCGTCGGTGTGGTCGATGAGTGCTCAAGCCGGCGGTATCACGACCGTCGTGCTGGAGAAGTTCGATCCTGAAGGATGCCTGGAGGCGATCCAGCGCTACCGGGTGACGCATGGCCAATTCGTGCCCGCCATGTTCACTCGGATGCTCAAACTTCCCGAAGCAGTGCGTAATTCGTACGACGTGTCGAGTCTGCAGCGGGTGATGCATGCCGCGGCCCCATGTCCGGTGGAGATCAAAAGGCAGATGATCGACTGGTGGGGACCGATCGTCGACGAGTACTACGCGTCTTCGGAAGCTATCGGTTCGACGTTGATCAGCGCCGAAGAGTGGTTGGCACATCCCGGCTCAGTGGGCAAGCCGATGGCTTGCGAGGTTCACATTCTCGACGAACACGGCAACGAGCTGTCCAGCGGCCAGCCGGGCGAGATCTACTTCGCGGGTGGGTACGACTTCGAATACCTCAACGACACGGCCAAGACCGCCGCCTCTCGCGACGAACGCGGTTGGATAACTGTCGGCGACGTCGGCTACCTCGATGGCGAGGGCTACTTGTACCTCACCGACCGGCGCCACCACATGATCATCTCCGGCGGCGTGAACATCTATCCGCAGGAAGCAGAGAACCTGCTGGTTACGCACCCGAAGGTGCTCGACGCGGCGGTGTTCGGCATTCCCGACGAGGAAATGGGCCAAAACGTCAAAGCAGTGGTACAGACTGTCGACCCCGCCGATGCAAGCGAGGATTTCGCTCAGGAACTGCTGGCCTGGCTGCGAAATCAGCTGTCTCACTACAAGTGTCCGCGGTCGATCTCCTTCGAGGCGCAGTTGCCGCGCAGCGACACCGGGAAGCTCTACAAAGCAGAGCTGGTCAAAAGGTATTCGGGGTGACGCTGCGCATCGTCGATCTCGCCACGTCCGTGGGCGACGTCGCCGCTGCGCGTTCCTCAAGCCCCGTCGTCGCCGTCGGGTCACTCGATGGCGCATCCGAATTCTGGCTCGAACAAGCCACATTCAGCCTCACCGAGGATCACACCGATGACCGTCGGGTAGTCACTGTTCCGTCGATCGGCGCGGCGGCCGCCGAACTCCAAGGCCGGGTCGATCGCTGGCCGATAGCCGCCGCGGTGTGTGACGATGTGCTGCGCTCGATCGATCCGGACGGTCCCACGCTCGCCGCCGTACTGACCGAGTCCGTGGCCTACTCCACGCTGCAGGCCGGACCGGAATTCGCTCGCTGGCTCGCCGGGCGCGGTCCGGGCCACCTGCCTGACATCCCCGACCCGGTGCTCGCCGAGCGTGACGGTAACACCTTGCGGATCCGCTTCAATCGGCCGCAGCGGCACAACGCGTTCTCCAACGACGCGCGTGCGGCGGTGCTGGAGGCGTTGGCTGTCGCGCAACTCGACCCCTCGGTCGACGAAGTCGTGCTCAGCGGTAACGGCCCGTCGTTCTGCAGCGGCGGTGATCTCGCCGAATTCGGCAGCTTCGCCGATCCGGCCACCGCGCATCTGGCCCGCACCCGACACAGCCCGGCCCTGGTGCTCGACATCCTCACCGCCCGACTCGGTGCGGCCTGCCGCGCTGAAGTCCATGGTCAGGTGCTAGGCAGCGGCTTGGAGATGGCGGCCTTTTGCGGAGGGGTGCAGGCTCGGCCGGATTCGGTCTTCGGCCTGCCCGAGCTGGGTGTCGGACTCATACCTGGAGCGGGCGGCACCGTCAGCGTGACGAGAAGGATAGGCCGCTGGCGCACTGCGTATTTGGTGTTATCAGGCAAAAAGGTCGATGCAGCAACGGCCTTGCGGTGGGGACTGGTCGACGAGGTCGACCAGTGCGCCGACCGGCCACATAGAGCACGCCCTTCGCGAAGAGCCGTGACGTAACTGGCCACTCGGGATGGATGGGGATCAAATGCCGCCTCGGTCAACCAGCTGGCCGGCGATCACGTTCCGCTGGATTTCGTTGGTGCCCTCGCCGACGATCATCAGCGGCGCGTCCCGGAAATAGCGCTCGACGTCGTACTCGGTGGAGTAGCCGTAGCCGCCGTGGATCCGTACAGCGTTCAACGCGATTTCCATGGCCACCTCGGACGCAAACAGTTTGGCCATGCCGGCCTCCATATCGCAGCGCTCGCCACTGTCGTACCGTTCGGCCGCATACCGGGTGAGCTGGCGGGCGGCGGTGAGCTTGGTGGCCATGTCGGCTAAGTAATGTCCGATCGCCTGGTGTTTCCAGATCGGCTGGCCGAAGCTTTCCCGTTGCCGGGCGTACGCCAGCGCATCCTCGAGCGCCGCCGTCGCCACACCCAACGCCCGGGCGGCCACCTGAATACGCCCCGTCTCAAGCCCTTTCATCATCTGCGCAAAGCCACGGCCCGCCTCTCCGCCGAGAATCGCGGATGCGGGCGCGCGGAAATCGCTGAACGACAGCTCACAGCTCTCCACCCCCTTGTAGCCGAGCTTGGGCAGATCGCGCGACACCGTCAACCCCGGCCCGTGCTCCACGAGCAGCACCGAAATGCCTCGGTGGCGCGGCGTGGCGGTCGGATCGGTCTTACACAGCAGCGCGATCAGCTTCGAGTGACGGGCGTTACTGATCCAGGTCTTGGACCCGTTGACAACCAGATCGTCCGGCCCGTCGGGCAGGGCGGTGGTGGAGATGTTCTGCAGATCCGAACCGCCGCCCGGCTCGGTGAGCGCCATCGTGGCACGCAGCTCGCCGGTCGCCATCGGGGGCAGGTACCGGCGCTTCTGCTCGTCGGTGCCGAACAACGACACCAGCTTGGCGACAACGGTGTGTCCACCCATCGCCCCAGCCAGGCTCATCCAGCCGCGCGCGAGTTCTTCAGTCACCAGGACGTAGCAGGGCATCGACACCGGTGAGCCACCGTATTCTTCCCCGACGGCCAGACCGTAGATGCCGATGCGCTTCATCTGCTCGATCCACTCAGCGGGATAGGTGTTGGCGTGCTCAACCTCGCGGATCGTCGGTCTGACCTCTTTGTCGACGAACGCCCGTACCGTAGCGACCAGCAGCAGCTCCTCGTCGGTCAGTCCCGCGCTCATTCGTCGCCTCCGTATGTCAGGATTCGCAAGCCCTTGCTAGCCATATTGACCCCCTCGGAGGCGCGATGAGCGGTGGACCGTACTTCGACGACCTCGTGGTCGGGCAAGTCTTCGACGAGGCGCCGGCGATGACGTTGACGCCCGGGATGGCCGCCCTGCATCAGGCGATCGTCGGCGACCGGCTGCGGCTGGCGCTGGACGCCGACCTCTCGGCCTCCGTGGTCGGTGCGCCCGCCGCCCTGGCGCATCCGGGGCTGGTCTGCGACGTGGCGATCGGCCAGAGCACGCTGGCCACTGCGCGGGTCAAAGCCAACCTGTTCTATCGCGGGCTCAGCTTTCACCGGTTCCCGGTAATCGGCGACACCTTGTATACCCGCACCGAAGTCGTGGGGTTACGAGCAAATACGGCGAAGCCGGGCCGTGCGCCGACGGGACTGGTCGCGCTGAGGATGACCACGACCGACCAGGCTGACCAACTGGTGCTCGACTTCTACCGTTGTGCCATGCTGCCGGTCAGCCCGAAAGGCGATGGCACCGGGTACCACGACGACCTGACCGCTCTCGGCACCGACGGCTTGGCCCCGGTACCGGATCCGACTGCCGAATGGAACGCCGAGGCGTTCCGTAATCGGGTGCCGGGCAGGCATTTCGACGCCGGTCTTGTCGGCGCGGTGCTGCAAAGCAGCGCCGACGTGGTCAGCTGCGCCCCAGAGCTGGCTCGGCTCACCCTCAATATTGCCGCGATACATCATGATTCACGCACCGGCGACCGTCGCTTGGTCTACGGCGGACATACCATCGGGCTGGCGCTCGCTCAAGCTAGCCGGCTGCTGCCCAATCTGGTGACCGTGCTCGGCTGGCGATCCTGCGATCACATCGGTCCGGTGCGCGAGGGCGACACCGTGTACAGCGAACTGCATGTCGAGTCCGCAGAGCCGGCCGCCAACGGCGGCGTGCTCGGGTTGCGATCGCTGGTGTACGCGGTTGGTGACCCGCAGACCGAACCGGACCGAAAGGTTTTGGACTGGCGTTTCACGGCCCGACAGTTCTGACGCGTTGCCGCGCACAATAGTGGGCGTGGAGTCGGTCGGGGACGACCAGACAGCGGACTGGGCCGCCAGCGGTCTGGCCTCGCTGACCGGCGCGCCGGACCGGTCACCGGACTTCTCGCGCGCCGCCGTGCTGGCTGAAGCCCGGCACGTGGCGGCCGACATCGCGCAACTGCTGGCCGTCGACGTCGACGCCGCCACGATACTGGCCGGTCGCGCGGCGCTGCTTGGTTTGAACCGGCGCGGCCGGATCTCGGTCGGTGGTGCCACCCGGCTGCTCGCCACCGCCGACAGCTGGTGTGCCATCACATTGTCACGCGCTGACGACATCGCAGCCTTGCCCGCGCTGGTGCAAGCCGATATTCACGACAGCGATCCGTGGCCGGCGGTGACTCGGTGGGCGGCAACCCGGTCGACCGACGCTGTCGTCGCCCGCACCGGGTTGCTCGACATCGCCGCCGCAGCCCTGGCGGAGGTGACCGCCGGTGACCCGGTGATGCGGCGTGCCGGCGTGCGCGTCGAGGCGCGCCGACCAGATGAGCTGCTGGTCGCCGACTTGTCGTCGCTGTGGGCCGGCCCCCTGTGCGGTCAGCTACTCGCCCGGTGCGGTGCGGTCGTCGTCAAAGTGGAAAGTCCGACCCGACCCGACGGCTCCCGTCGCGGTCAGCCCGCATTCTTCGATTGGATGAACTCCGGAAAACTTTTTGTCGCCTTTGATTTCGACGCCGATGCCGAGGCGTTGCGGGCCCTGCTGGCAGCGGCCGACATTGTCATCGAAGGGTCTCGTCCGGCGGCCTTGCGCCGCCGCCACCTGGGCCCTGACGATGTGCCCGGCCGGCCTGGCCGGGTATGGCTGCGCATCGGCGGTCACTGCGGTGAACCGGACCGACCGGCGTTCGGCGACGACGCGGCGGTCGCCGGGGGACTCGTCGGCGCCGGAGACGCCGGGCCGGTGTTCTGCGGTGACGCGATCGCCGACCCGCTGAGCGGGCTGGAGGCGGTGCGGGCGGTAGCACAGTCGCTGCGACGCGGCGGTGGTGAGCTGATTGAGGTGTCGATGTCGGCGGTGGCCGCGAGATATGCCGCGTTGCCGTGCACATCGACCGACCCTGGTGTGCCGGTCGCCGGTCCGCAGCTTCCGCCACCCACACCCCGGGCATCGCCCCTGGGCGCCGACAAGGCGGCGGTGCATCGCATCGTCTTCGAAAGACTCTGCAGCGCATGTTGATCCGGCGCGCGACGTTGTTGGACGGCCGGCCCGTCGACATCCGGGTAGACAGCCAGATCACCGAGCTGGCGGACGGGCTGACGCCGCGGCCTCGCGAGGAGGTGTTCGACGCGGCGGGCGGAACCGTGCTGCCCGGGCTGCACGATCACCATGTGCACCTCTATTCGGCGGCGGCTGCGGAGGATTCACTGCGGGTAGGGCCGCCGCAGGTGCGCGACCGCCGAGATTTGGTCCGGGCACTGGCCGGCGCCGGCGTTGGCGTCGACGGCTGGATCCGCGCCGTCGGCTATCACGAATCGGTGGCCGGTCCATTGGAGCGCGCGGTGCTGGATACGCTGGCCCCAGCGGTGCCGGTGCGGGTGCAGCACCGCAGCGGCCTGGAGTGGACGCTCAACTCGGCCGGCCTGGCCAGGATCGGGCTGACCGACCATCCTGACGGCCGGTTGCGCAGCGCGGATCCCACTTGGTCGCTCGGCGAGCCGCGCCGCAACATCAACCTCGCCAAGATCAGCCGGCGGCTGGCGCGGTACGGCGTCACTGCAGTCACCGACGCCACACCCGACCTCGACGCCGCCGACATCGTGAGCCTGGTCGCGTCGCGGCGCCGTGGTGAACTGCGCCAGGGGGTGCACTTCCTGTCGCCCGGCAAGCGGATTCTGCGCGACGACGAGCTTGACCTCGAAGAGCTCACCGGCTGGATCGCTGCCCGGCACCGGGCGGGTGGGCCGGTGGCCGTGCACTGCGTCACCGGTGCCCAGCTGCTGGTGACGATCGCTGCGCTGGACCAGGCCGGTACCCGTCCGGGTGACCGCATCGAGCACGCCGCCGTGGTGCCCGATGACGCCATCGCCGAGCTGGGCCGACTCGGCATCACCGTGGTCACTCAGCCCAATTTCGTGGCCGAGCGGGGTGATCAGTACCTGGTCGATGTCCCAGCCGACGAGCACCGTCAGCTCTGGCGGGTCGCGTCGCTGCGGAACGCCGGTGTTGCGGTGGCACTGTCGACCGACATGCCGTTCGGTTGTGACGATCCGTGGGCGGCCATGCGCGCCGCCGTGGGCCGCGTCACACCCAGCGGTGCGGTACTCAACGCGGACGAACGCGTCGCAGCGCGAGCGGCATTGCTGATGTTTCTGGGCCACCCGCAGCGGCCTGCTCAACCACGTGCGGTCGCAGCCGGACAACCGGCGGACCTTTGTGTGCTGACGCTGCCGCCGGCGGCCGCGTTGTCCGAATTACACGCCGACATGGTGGCGGCGGCAGTGCTCGGTGGCGAGCTGGTGTACGCGGCGGGCTGAAGCTAGGAGATCTCGCCGACCAGGTAGCGCTGCAGCGTCGGCGCCACGGCGTCGACCAGCGTGTCGACATCCATCGAATGAATCGGCTCGGCCTTGAGCGCGTAGCGCATGATGCCCAAACCGACTACCTGGGAGGCACACAACGATGCACGGAACTTGATGTGGTCGGCGCCCAAGGCCCGCAGCAACGGGTCGAAGATCGGGCCGATGAACAGTCCTTGCACCAGGTCGGCGGTCTTGGCCAGACCCGCCCCGGCGACCGCACCGGCCGCGAACGGCCCGCCACCGGCGAAGTCCCAGGTGGTGATCAGCATGTGCAGGGTGCGCCGACCGGCTTCTTTTTCCGCTCCGGCAATGATCTTGTCGAGAAATTCCGGCGTGCCGAACGGCAGACGTAATCGTTTTGCCACCGGGTCAAGGATCCCGCGCGACGGCTTTTCGCGAGGGGTCACGTTGCCAGGATCGCGGCAACCGGGCCAAAGATCAAGCGTTGCGGTCGGCGCGCCGTATCACGCTTCGGCCACCGTGGCATTGGCGAGCAGCTCGGCTCGCCCGATCTGCGTCACCAGGCTGGCCGAGTCGAAATAGACCCGCTCATTGAAGATGTGGTCGTCGTCGAAGAAGAACACCGCGATCACCGGAACGGCGAACGCCCTACCCGTGGGCGGGTATCCGTAAAATTCACCGAGGTTGGTGCCCAGCAGGTCGAACTCGACGATCACCGCGTCGTCTGCGGCGTGGTAGCGGACGTTGTCGTGACGCTGGTCGGGAAACGCGGTGCGGGTGGTTCGGTAGTAGCCCATCACTTGCTCGGCGCCGTCGAAGATCTGTCCGGTGGCCATGATTTCGTATCGGGGCCGCCCGTTGAATGTGGCCAGGGTGCGGTCGAATTCGTGCGTCACCTCGGTATCCATGTGTTCCTTGATGACCTCGAGACGGCGCTGCCGCAGATCCTCGCTAACCATCGGACACTCCTTGCTTCAGTTGCCCGGACATCACCGGGTCCGCCGACGCGGCGGCGAAACTGGTAGTGAGCCAGTCGCTCACGGCGGCAACCAACGCTTCGCGGTTTTCCCGCTTGTCGATGCCATGCCCGTCGTCGTCGAACAACAAGTAGCGCACCGTGCGGCCCCGCGCGCGCAGCGCCTCCACGATCTGCTCGGACTCGGTGGGCGGCACGTTCGTGTCGTGGGCGCCGTGCACCGCCAGTAGCGGCGCGGTCAACACGTCGACACGGCGCAGCGGTGACAGTTCCTCGAAAAGTTCACGGTCGTACACGGGATGCCCGTATCTGGAGTAAGCAGCCTGCGCAATCCACGGTTCGGTGGTCCGGTAGAACGTCGTGAGGTCGCTCATGCCACAGATGCTGATTCCGGCCGCGAAGAGTTCCGGGTGAAACGTCAGCGCGGCCAACGTCAGGAAGCCGCCGTAAGACCAGCCCGCGCAAGCCACCCGGTTCTCGTCGGCGAGGCCGCGCTCGACGAGAAAACCGACGCAGTCGGCGACGTCGTCGATCGCGGCGAAGCGTTTTTCCTTGTCGTCGGCGTGCATGAAGAACCGTCCCAGGCCGCCGGAGCCGCGCACGTTCGGCGCGAGCACCGTGACGCCGGAGTTGAGCAGCTTGGGGAACAGTTCGTTGTAGTCCGGCCTGGCCTGCCCCTCCGGGCCGCCGTGCAGATATACCACCGCCCCGGCGGGCGGTACTCCGGGCGGCGGACGGTGCAACCAACTCGGTAACCCCAAGCCGTCGCGAGCGGTGATCATCTCACAGGTCGGGCCGGTGCTGTCCCCGATGACCACTGGCCCGCGGCTGGGTTCGCGATCGATGCGAACCCACTCGCGCGACCGCGGATCCACCAGTTCCACCGTGCGTGGCATCGACGGTCCCTGCACGGTCATCGCCACCATCGAGCCGGTGGCGCTGATCGACAATTCACCGGCCACCGGCCCGGGCAGCGGTATCGGTTCTTGCAGCATGTAGTCGAGCAATGACAGTGTCTGGAACTCGCTGGCGCCATTGATGTTCCACAACAGCGCGACGTTGGTGAGGTCGTCGCTGACCACGAACTCGTCCAAGTCGTGGTCCGGGCGTTCGGCCACGACCTGATACACCACGCCGTCCGCGGTGGCGGTGATCTCCAGCAGGCGGAAATGGTCGCAGCCATTGTCGCTTCGGACCAGCGCGCGCACATAGCCGTTCGGGCTGTTCACGTCGAAGAACTTGTGCGGGTGGTAACGCCTGGTCTGTTCACCGTTCGGGCCGTAGCGGATCCAGCGGGGATGATGGTCGTCGAGGACGACGCCCGTGTCGGTGCTGGACCCAGGATCTGGTGGCAGCAAAGCCGATTCGATCAGCCCGTGCAGCAAGATCAACTCGTGGTAGCAACGGGGGCCGACCCGCACCAGCGAAGCACCGGCCCAGGCGTCGACCAGCCGGCCACCCGAACGTTTGTCCAGCACAATACGATTGCCGTCGGACGGTTCGATCAGGCATGACGAGCCGATACCGTTCTCACCCGTCAGGATCGCCGCCACCCGGGTGCCGTCCCAGCCAACCAACTCCGCGGTGCCGTTGTCCTGACCGTCGATCCGCCACGCTGACGGATCGTCGGGATCGGTTGTGACGACCCAGATCTGGGTGCATGTGCTGCCCTCCGGGGCAACCTCGCACGCCAGCCAGCGGTCGTCGGGGGAGTGCAGGACGCGGGTAACCGGGCCGTAGACCGGCAGCACGACGTCGCGCGACGAACTAGCCCGCCAGCCCCGCAGGAAACGCTGCACCGCCCGCGGATAACCGCCGTCGTCGACGATATGGGCGAAAACCGTCGCATCCGGGGACAGCGACGCGCCATAGTTCGCCCGAACCTGCCGACCCGTCACGTCAGCCCGCACGCATCTTTCGACACCATCCTCCAGCGTGCCACAGTGATGGCATACCACCCGTTCACTCACGGCTGCAATTCGGCGAGCAGCGCTGATGGACGCATAGGCCGGGGTGAGCAAGGAAGTTGAGGCGATTACCGTTTGTCGCCACTGGAGGGGGGTACAGTCCCCGCATGATGGTACGACCGGCGACCCGGTATCCCGGACCAACCATGGCCACGCGCGTGCGATGGTTGCTACGGGCACGGCCAGCCGACTACATGCTGGCGTTGAGCGTCGCGTCGGCTTCGCTGCCAGTGGTGGGCAAGCGTCTTGAGCCGATTGGCGGATTGACCGCTATGAGCATCTGGGGCGCTCGTGTCATGCCGGAACTCGTCTCCGCGGCGGCGAAGTCGTGGTTCACCCCGGGCGTCCAGGAGATCCGGCGCGGCGACCGCGACAAGACGCAGGCGGTTTCCGAGGCCGCGCTGCGCGGCATCGTGCCGGCCAAAGACCTGGCCATCGGCTGGCCGGCGCCCGAGCGGACACCACCGGTGTGGCGGGCGTTGAGCCACCGCCGCCACCTATACCGCACGTCAGTCCGCTATGGCGAGCGTCCCACCCAACTGCTCGACGTGTGGCGTCGCAAAGACCTTCCGGCCGGGAATGCGCCGGTGCTGCTCTTCGTGCCGGGCGGCGCATGGGTACATGGCGGCCGCACCCTGCAGGGCTATGCGCTGATGTCGCACTTGGCAGAACAAGGTTGGGTGTGCCTGTCGATCGACTACCGCGTCGCTCCGCATCACCGGTGGCCGGCACACATCGTCGACGTCAAGACCGCCGTCGCGTGGGCTCGGGCCAATGTCGACAAGTTCGGCGGTGACCGCAACTTCGTGGCGGTGGCCGGCACGTCAGCCGGCGGGCACCTGGCCGCATTGGCCGGCTTGACGGGAAACGATCCGGAATTTCAGGCGGTGCTGCCGGAGAACTCCAATACCGCAGTCGATGCGGTCGTCGGGATCTACGGCCGCTATGACTGGGAAGACCGTTCCACCGCTGAGCGAGTCCGCTTCGTCGACTTCCTGGAACGGGTGGTGGTGAAGCGCACGATCGCCCGTCACCCCGACGTGTTCCGCAGAGCCTCTCCGATAGCCCGGGTGCACCCACAAGCCCCGCCGTTCTTGGTGATTCACGGCAGCAGGGACACCGTCATCCCGGTCGAGCAGGCCCGCAGCTTCGTCGAGCGCCTCCGCGATGCGTCGCATTCGGTCGTCAGTTACATGGAACTTCCCGGCGCCGGGCACGGATTCGACCTCACTGACGGGGCCCGCACCGGCGCGATGGCCACCGCGGTGGGCTTGTTCCTCAATCAGGTGCACCGCACCCGGTCGCCGATTGGTGCCAAAGAGGTTATCTGAGTTCCGCCCAACTGTAGGGTCCCTGCAGAAGGGAGTTTGCGGTGAAAAGGCTCAGTGGTTGGGATGCGTTTTTGCTCTACAGCGAGACGCCCAACGTGCACATGCATACCCTCAAGCTGGCCGTAATCGAGCTGGATCCTCAGCGGCGCGACTTCGACGTCGACGCGTTCCGCCGCGTCATCCACAGCCGGCTGTACAAGCTCGACCCGTTCCGCTACCAACTGGTCACCATCCCATGGAAGCTGCATCACCCGATGTGGCGGGAGAACTGTGAGGTCGACCTCACCTATCACATCCGGCCATGGCGGCTGCCGGCGCCGGGCGGTCGGCGCGAACTCGACGAGGCCGTCGGTGAAATCGCCAGCACGCCGCTGGACCGCCGCCGTCCGCTGTGGGAGATGTATTTCATCGAGGGCCTGGCCAACGGCCGCATCGCCGTGCTCGGCAAGATCCACCATGCCCTGGCCGACGGAATCGCCTCGGCCAACTTGATGGCGCGGGGCATGGATTTACAGTCCGGCCCCGAACCGGACAGCGACTCGTACCAAACCGACCCCGCACCCAGCTCAGGGCAGTTGCTGCGTTCGGCGTTCCGCGACCATCTGCGCTACCTCGGCCGGGTGCCTGCGACCCTGAAGTACACCGCGGAAGGGGTGAACCGGGTCCGGCGCAGCGCACGCAAATTGTCCCCGGAACTGACCCGGCCCTTCACCCCGCCCCCAACGTTCATCAACCACATGATCACCCCGGAACGCCGGTTCGCCACCGCCACGCTGGCGTTGGCAGACGTCAAGGAGACCGGCAAGCAGCTGGGAGCAACGATCAACGACCTGGTGTTGGCCATTGCAGCGGGGGCGTTGCGAAAGCTGTTGCTGCGCTACGACGGTCAGGCCGACCACCCGCTGCTGATCTCGGTGCCGGTGGCCTATGACTTTTCGCCGGACCGCATTTCGGGCAACCGGTTCAGTGGCGTGCTCGTCGCCCTGCCCACTCATACGGAGGATGCACTGCAGCGCGTTGACCAGACCAAAGAAGCTGCGGCCGCGGCGAAGGAAAGCCACAACCTGATGGGACCGGAATTGGTCAGCCGGTGGTCGAATTACATGCCGCCGGCCGGCGCGGAGTCGCTGTTCCGCTGGCTGTCTACCCGCGACGGGCAGAACAAGGTGCTCAACCTGACGGTTTCCAACGTGCCGGGTCCCCGTGAGCGCGGCCGGGTCGGCGGTGCGTTGGTCACCGAGATTTATTCGGTGGGACCGTTGACGGCGGGGAGCGGCCTGAATATCACGGTGTGGAGCTATGTGGATCAACTCAACATCTCAGTGCTGGCTGACGGAGCCACTGTCGACGACCCGCACGAGGTGACCGACGCGATGATCGATGAATTCGCCGAAATCCGCCGGGCGGCCGGGCTTTCGGACAAATTGACGGTAGTCGAGACGGCGATGGCGCAGGCCTGATTAGTCACATCCGCCTCAGCTGTCTCCGCCGGGCGGGGATGTACGTTTTGCCCACCTCTCAGCGACAACCTGGCGGCCCGATGAGGATTGTCGCTGAGAGGTGGGCAAAAAGCGCCTCGCTCAGGCGCTGATGCTGTTGTGACGACTGTGACTCAGCTCTGCTCGCCGACGCGGGCGAGTAGTTCGCTTCGAACGATTTTTCCGGTGCTGTTGCGCGGCAACTCGTCGAGTACGACGATCTCGCGGGGCACCTTGTAATTAGCCAGGTTCTGCCGCACATGCTGCTTGAGCGAATCCGGGGTCACCTGTGCGCGGTTCGCGCGGCTGCTCAAGACGACGAAGGCAGCCAGTCGCTGACCGTACTGTTCGTCGTCGACCCCGAGCGACGGCTGCCTCGGCGACGTCGGCGTGCGCGGCCAGGGTCTTCTCGACTTCGATCGGGTAGACGTTCTCGCCGCCGGAGACGATCATCTCGTCGTCACGACCGACGACATAGAGTCGCCCGTCCTCGTCCAGCCGGCCAATGTCGCCGGACGCCATGAAATCGTCGTGGAAGTCCTTGGTGGTGCCCGAGGTGTAGCCGTCGAACTGGCTGGAGTTGCGCACGAAGATCTGACCGACCTCACCGGTAGGGACGGGACGAAAATCGTCGTCGAAGATGCGGATCTCCGTCCCGGGAACCGGCCTGCCGGCCGTGTCCGGCGCTGCCCGCAAGTCCGCAGGTGTTGCGGTCGCGATCATGCCGGCCTCGGTGGCGTTGTAGTTGTTGTAGATGATGTCGCCGAACTCGTCCATGAAGCGGATGACGACGTCGGGGCGCATGCGGGACCCCGACGCGGTGGCGAACCGCAAGGACCGGCCGCTGTATTTGCGCCGCACCTCGTCGGGCAGTTCCATGATCCGGTCGAACATCACCGGCACCACGGCCAGCCCGGTGGCGTGGTGGCGGTCGATCAGCTCGAGCGTCGCCTCCGGGTCGAACTTACGCCGGGTCACCACGGTGCAGCCCAGCGATCCGGCGAACACCAGCTGCGAGAAACCCCACGCATGAAACATCGGCGCGACCACCACGGTCGTTTCCTCAGTGCGCCATGGCACCCGATCCAGGATCGCCTTGAGTTCGCCGGGCCCGCCGCCGGACCGAGCCGCACCCTTGGGCGTGCCGGTGGTTCCCGACGTCAGCAGAATGAGCCTGCCGTTGCGTTGCGGTCGGGCCGGTCGCTCACCGGCGTGCGCGGCGACAAGTTTCTCGACGGTGTGTTCATGGCTCTCACGGTGGTCAGTCCAGGCCACGATGCGGGTGGTCTTCGACCGATCGGCGACCGCACGGTTCACCGACTCGGCGAACTCCTCGTCGTAGATGATTGCGTCCACGCCCTCGCGATCGACGACCTCGGCCAGCGCTGGGCCGGCGAACGAGGTGTTGAGCAGCAGCACGTCGGCACCGGTCCGGTTAGCCGCGATCAACGCCTCGACGAACCCTCGGTGGTTGCGGCAGATGATTCCGACGACGACCGGTGCACCGCCGGGCAACGACTGCAGTGCCGCCGCCAATGCATCACTGCGCTCGTCGAGCTGGCGGTAGGTCAGCGAGCCCAGCTCGTCGATCAGCGCCGTCCGGTTCGGGCAGCGTTGCGCCGACATCGCGAATCCGCTTGTCATCGAGAGCTGTTCGCGGCGGGCGGCCGCGGCGATCCGCCAATACTTGTCCGGCCGAAGCGGTGCGATGATCCCGGCCCGAACCATGGTGGCAAGCAGGCCCCCGGCTTCGGTGATTCGGGTCAGCGCGGGCGGGCCTGCCATCTGCTGCGACCCCTCAGCCGATTACCGGAAGACGACGTTCTTTGGCCAGTTTGTCGAGCGCCTGCTGCATGACGTGGCGAACGTGAGCGTCGACCTCGTCGATGTCGGGATCCTCGCCGAACTGCGCGATCACGTCGATCGGTTCCAGCACCTGCATGACGATCTTGGAAGGCAACGGCATGTTGACCGGCAGCACCGCCGAAAGCCCGAACGGGAAGCCCACCGAGATCGGCAGGATTTTCACTCGCATCAGCTTGTCGAGCCGCAGCAGATGAGCGAGACCTTCGCCTCGGGACAAATACAACTGGGTTTCCTGACCGCCTATCCCGACGGCCGGCACAATCGGCACGCCGGCGTTCAGCGCTGCCCGGACATAGCCGGTTCGGCCGTCGAAGTCGATTGTGTTCTCCGACAGCGTCGGCCGATACACGTCGTAGTCGCCACCCGGGAACACCACCACGACGCCGCCCGAGCGCAGCGCCTCGTCGGCGTTCTCGTGATTGGCCCGGATGAATCCGGTGCGAACCAGCAACCCGCCCTGCGGACCGTTGAACAGCATGTCGTGGCTCAACGTGTAGACCGGGCGGTCGTAGCCGAACCTGTCGTAGAAGCCCGTGGCAAAGACCGGTACGTCCATGGGGAACAAGCCGCCGGAGTGGTTCGACACCACCAGCGCGCCGCCCGGGGGGAAGGAGTCGAGGCCTCGCACGTCGGCGCGGTGATATCCCTTGATCAGCGGGCGCAGCCATCCGACGACCCGTTCGGTCAGGCCCGGATCCCACTTCGATATCTCGGTGGGCTCGATATCGCTGCCGGTCAACGTCTCCCCTGTGATTCAGAACGGATTCGCTGTGATCTTAGCCGGGGCGACAGTACGACGGAACAGCCCGCAGAACAGGCGCTCGCCGAGGAGAGTGAACGCGTGAGACGTCTGAGAACTGTTCTGGTCGCGACTGCCGCAGTAGTGCTGATCGCCCTGCTCGCATGGCCGGTCAAGGAGGTGTGCCCGAACGGCCCTTGCAGCACGGCGCCGGACGCGCAGGGCTACGTCCACCGCTACTACGAAGTGAAACCGCTCGCCGCAGTAGTGATCGATACCGTCAGTGGAAAAGGCTGCCCGCTCCGGTACGCGTCGGGTGAAGAAAAAAGCTGATAGCGGCGGCCGAAATCGACCAGCCGGTCGATACCATCGCCTCGTGAGCGATTCCAACGCCGAACCTGAGGTTCTTGTCGAGCAGCGCGACCGCATCCTGGTCATCACGATCAACCGGCCGCAGGCCAAGAACGCCATCAACGGCGCCGTCAGCCGAGCCCTCGCCGATGCCATGGACCGGCTGGACGGCGATCAGCAATTATCGGTCGGCATCCTGACCGGGGCGGGCGGCTCGTTCAGCGCGGGCATGGATCTCAAGGCGTTCGCGCGCGGCGAGAACGTCGTGGTCGAGGGTCGCGGTCTGGGGTTCACCGAACGTCCGCCGGCCAAGCCGCTGATTGCGGCCGTCGAAGGCTACGCGCTGGCCGGCGGGACGGAATTAGCGCTGGCCACCGATCTGATCGTGGCGTCGAGGGATTCGGCGTTCGGTATTCCCGAGGTCAAACGGGGGCTGGTCGCCGGCGGCGGCGGGTTGCTGCGCCTGCCCCAGCGCATCCCGTATGCCGTTGCCATGGAGCTGGCCCTGACCGGTGACAACCTGCCCGCCGAACGGGCGCACGCGCTGGGCCTGGTCAATGTGCTGGCCGAGCCTGGTGCAGCGCTGGAGGCGGCGCTCGCGCTGGCCGAGAAGATCACCGCCAACGGTCCGCTGGCGGTGGCCGCGACCAAGCGAATCATCAGCGAGTCCCGCGGCTGGAGCCCGGACACCATGTTCGCCGAGCAGATGAAGATCGTGATGCCGGTGTTCGCCTCCAACGACGCCAAGGAAGGCGCGGTCGCGTTCGCCGAGAAGCGCCCGCCGCGCTGGACGGGTACCTGATTCGATCAGGTCACTGCAGCGCAGAAACGTCAGAGTATGAGCCTATCGCTACTTCTCGAGATGGCTGCGTCGAGCAACCCGGACCGAATCGCGGTGGTCTCGGGAGATACGCGGTTGACCACTGCGCAGTTGAGTGATCTGGCCGACGGCGGAGCCGGTATCATCGCCGCCTCGGCGGCTCAGCATGTGGCCTACATCGGCACCGGCGGGATCATGTTGCCGCTGTTGATTTTCGCCTCCGCCCGGGCCGGGCGCCCATTCACCCCGATCAATTACCGGCTGTCCAGCCAGGGCGTGCGGTCGCTGATCGACCGACTGCCCGACCCGCTGATCATCGCCGACGACCGCTACTACGACAGCGTCGACCCGAGTAGTCATGTGCTGAGCTCTGCTGCGTTTCTGGCCGCCGCCCGCAGCGCCGAAGCCGTCCAGCAATACCCGGATCCCGACGCCGTGGCCGTCGTGTTGTTCACCTCGGGAACCACGTCGCTGCCCAAAGCCGTCGAACTCTCGCACAACAATCTGACGAGTTATGTCACCGGCACCGTCGAATTCGCCTCCGCCGAACCCACGGACGCGGCGCTGATCTGCGTGCCGCCCTACCACATCGCCGGGGTCGGGGCCGCGCTGTCGAACCTCTACGCCGGGCGCAAGATGGTCTACCTGCCCGAGTTCGACGCCGCAGCGTGGCTGCGGCTGATCAACGACGAGCAGGTCACCACCGCAACTGTGGTGCCGACCATGCTCGACCGCATCGTCAGCGTGCTGGAGACCGGCGACCACCGCCTGCCATCGCTGCGCAACCTGGCCTATGGCGGATCGAAGGTCGGGTTGCCGCTGGTCCGCCGGGCGCTCGAGCTGTTGCCTGACGTCGGATTCGTCAACGCCTACGGCCTGACTGAGACCAGTTCGACGATCGCCGTCCTCACCCCCGAGGATCACCGGCGTGCGCAATCAGACGACGACCCCGCTGTTGCACGGCGGTTGGGCTCCGTCGGTCAGCCCGTGCCCGGGGTCGAGGTGCAGATCCGCGACGAGAACGGCACGGTGCTGGGGCCGGGTCACACCGGCGAACTGTTCGTCCGCGGCGAGCAGGTGTCCGGGCGCTATACCGGAGTCGGTTCGGTGCTCGACGCCGAAGGGTGGTTTCCCACCCGAGACATTGCCACCCTGGATCAGGGTGGTTACCTGTTCATCGGCGGGCGCAGCGACGACACCATCATCCGCGGTGGAGAAAACATCGCACCCGCGGAGTTGGAGGATGTGCTGATCGAACACCCTGCGGTACGCGACGTCGCAGTCGTCGGTGTCGACGACCCGCTGTGGGGTCAGGCGATCGTCGCCGTCGTGGTGCCGGTGGCCGGTGCCGACCCTGGTTCAGAGGACCTGCGCGATTATGCGCGCGGCCGGTTGCGCGGATCACGCACCCCTGACCGGGTAGTGTTTCGCGACGAGCTGCCCACCAATGCGACCGGCAAGGTGCTGCGCCGCGAACTCGTCGAAGGACTGCGTAGCCAGGGCTCGATAAGCGATTCGTCTTAAGGACACATCATGATCAAGAACGGAACTCGGCTGGCAAGCCAGGTTTGCGACACCCAGGTGATCGTTGTCAGAACCGCGGACAGTCTTGAGCAACTGCGTTGCGGCGGCGTCCCGATGGTGGAGATCGGCGCGCCGCGTTCTGGAGAACTCGACCCAGCCTTCGCCGGCGGGAACGTGATGGGTAAGCGTTACGTCGACGAGACCGGCGCGGAGGTGCTGGTGACCAAAGCGGGGGCCGGGACGCTGTCGGTCGGTGACACCGCTTTGAACATCAAGGAGGCCAAGCCGCTACCGGCCAGCGACTAGGCCGCCAGTCGGGCGCTACTGGTCACTCAGGCCGTTGCGACGGACGAATTCCCTTGCCTTGATCAAGAATTCGAGCTGCTTGTGCACGTCGCGCAGCGGCTCGGTGTTGTGGGTCGAGCGGCACAGCACGACGGCGCCTTCCAGCGCGGCGATGGATGTCACCGCCAGCGACACCGCATCCGACTCGTCGAAGCCGTCGGCCAGAAACGCCCGGCTCAGCGCGGTGCGCCAGCGGCCGAGTATCGCTCCGGCCTCCGCGGTCAGCTGCGGCTCATCGGTGGCCGAGCCGAGCGCTGCCGCCACCACCGGGCAGCCTGCGTTGAAGTCGCTGTCGGCGAGCAGGCGTTGCCAGTACTCGACGAAGTCCCGCAGCATGGCCTTGGCGCCGCGGTCGACGGTCTCGTTGATCGTCGCGGTGATCGCATCACCCGCATAGCGCAGCGCCTCGGCCAGAATCTGGTTGCGGCCCTCGGGAAAGTGGTAGTACACCGAGCCGCGTGGTGCCCCGCTGCGGGCCAGGACCTCATCGATGGTCACCCCCGCCGCGCCACGCTCCCGCAATACGTCGACAGCGCTGACGATCATCTTGGTTCGGGTTGTGCCCCTCGTCCCGCGTGCGGTGGGCGTCGTCACTGACATGGTTCGGATCGCTCCTCGACGTCGAACCGTCAGGCGGCGTTCGGGTGGCGAAGCTGAGGTAGTCGCCAGTGCACGGTACGGGGGCGCAACCGAGCTGTCCGGAATGGCGTTCGGGGTAACCGGGGAATCTCTCGGGTGAACCGCTGGCCGGCGATGTTGAGCTCGATCATCCACATGTGTCTCGGCCTATCTCATTGGCGTGTGCGCCGGATGCTCCAGCTCACAGATTATGCGATTCACCATAACCTGTCGGTCAGACATTGGGCAAGTGCAAAATAACTAACGGCGTGACTAGGCCGATAAGTCCAGCTGAGGCTTATTACGTCGAGATAACGTCGGCGGATGTCATAGTCAGCGATTATGTAAGCTACCATACTGACTGCTGCTGAGCGTTCAGCTGACCGGCCAGCCGGGCGAGTGCCTGAGTACCGTGGACCGGCAGCCATCGCACCGCACAGACGGGTTCCGAGCAGGTGATCAGCACATCCGACAGTGCCGCGGGCGCCGTAGTGATCGGTGCCGGGGTGAGCGGCTTGACCACGGCGATTTGCTTGGCCGAAGCCGGCGCTGCGGTGCAGGTGTGGGCGGCCGAGCCGCCGCTGCAGACCACGTCGGTGGTGGCCGGAGCCCTGTGGAGTCCGGCGTCCGCCGAACCGGTCGCCGACACGGTGGCGTGGATGAAGGAATCGCTACGCGACTTTCGGCAGTTGGCGCAGGTGCCGGGCACCGGGGTGCGGATGGCGCCTGCCCTTGCGGTCGGAGACCTCCCGGGCTTTGACGACCTGCCGCCGCAGGCCGCGCTGATCCCTGACCTTCGTCCGTGTGCCGAGGCTCACCTTCCATCGGGGTTCGCCCGCGGAATTCGCGCGACGATGCCGCTGATCGACATGCCGCACTACCTCGACTACCTGGTGGGGCGGTTGGCCGCGGCCGGTGGGCTCGTCGAGATCCGCCGCGTCGAGTCGTTGACCGACGCTGGCAAGGAGGCGCCTGTGGTGGTGAACTGCGCTGGTCTCGGCGCGCGGCGGCTCGTGGGCGACGAGACCGTGCGCCCGGTGTTCGGCCAGCACGTCGTCCTCAGTAATCCGGGCCTCGACGAGTTGTTCCTCGAACTGACCTCAGCGACCGAGTGGACACACTACTTCCCGCACCCGGCGCGCGTCGTCTGTGGCGGGATCCGGGTGCCGGACCGCTGGGACCGCACGCCCGAACCGGACCTATCGGACCGAATTGTGCAGCGCTGCCGGACTATCGAGCCACGTCTGCGGGATGCCGAAGTTATCGAGACGGTCACCGGACTGCGTCCCGACCGGCCCGCTGTCCGAGTTGACTCGCAGGTGCTCGACGGGGTGCGCTACGTGCACAACTACGGCCATGGCAGCAACGGCGTGACCTTGTCGTGGGGGTGCGCCCGCGAAGCTGCCCGGTTAGCGCTGGCTGCGATGTGATCAGCCGTCGCTAGCTGGCACTAGCTCTGCAAGCTGTAGCCCATCGGCATCAGCACGCTCTTCTGCTGGGTGAAGTGCTCGACGCCTTCGGGTCCGTTCTCGCGACCGATGCCGGAGTTCTTGTAGCCGCCGAACGGACAGCACGGGTCGAAGGCATACCAGTTGATGGCGTAGGTTCCGGTACGGATCTGCTCGGAGATCTCGATGCCGCGCGGCACGTCGGTGGTCCACACGCTGCCTGCTAGGCCGTACACCGAATCGTTGGCGATCTTGACCGCGTCCTCCTCGGTGTCGTAAGGGATGATGGAGAGCACCGGCCCGAAGATCTCCTCTTGCGCGATCGTCATGTGGTTGTCGACGTCGGCGAACACCGTGGGCTGGACGAAGAAGCCGTCGTCCAGACCGTCGGGCCGCCCGCCGCCGCACACCAGCCGAGCGCCCTCCTCGATGCCCTTGGAGATGTAGCCCTCGACCCGGGCGCGCTGTTTCTCCGAGATCAACGACCCGATCTGGGCGGCCGGATCCGTCGGCGGCCCCACCGGCAGCATCTTCACGAAGTTACTCACCGCGTCCACGATCTCGTCGTACCGCGCGCGGGGCGCCAGGATGCGGGTCTGGGCCACACATGCCTGCCCGGTGTTCATGATCCCGGAGAACACCAACATCGGGACCGCGGCGGCCAGGTCGACGTCCTCCAAGACGATGGCCGCCGACTTTCCACCGAGCTCCAACGTGCAGGGCTTGAGCTGGTCAGCGGCTCGCCTGCCGATTTCCTTGCCGACCGCTGAGCTACCGGTGAAGGTGAAGATGTCGATGTCGGGGTTGGAAGTGAGCGCCTGCCCGGTCTCGATGCCCCCGGGCACGATCGACAACACACCCTCGGGCAGGCCGGCTTCGGCGAAGACCTCGGCCAATGCGTTTGCCGTCAACGGTGTTTCAGCGGCCGGCTTGAGCACCACCGTGCAGCCGGCCAGCAGCGCCGGGCCCAACTTGTTGACCGCCAAGAACAGCGGCACGTTCCACGCCACGATCGCACCGACCACCCCGATCGGCTCACGGCGCACGACGGTCTGCCCGTAAGAGCCGTTGCGGATCTCTTCCCACTTGACCTGGTCGACCGCGGGGCCGGCGAAGAAGTTCATCGCACCCATCGAGCTCATCCAGTGCATCGTCTCGATGGTCAGCGGTGGCTGACCGGTCTCACCGGCAAGCAGGTGGACAAACAGGTCCTTGCGCTCCTCCAGTAGCTTCAGTGCGCCGGCGATGACGGCGGCGCGCTCCTTGGGTGGCGTCGACGGCCACGGGCCGTGATCGAAGGCCTTACGCGCAGCCGCGACGGCAGCGTCGACGTCGGGGGCGGCGGCAGCCGGCACTTTGCCGACGTACTCGCCAGTGGCCGGGCAGTGCACCTCGATCACCTCATCGGTCGACGGTGCGGTCCACTGCCCACCGATGAACAGCTTGTCGTATTCGCATTTGTGGCTCACGGTCATGCACGCCACCCTACTCAGCGGCGGTGAGAACGAGAACACGTTTCAATCAAGTCGTATCCCCGGTCCGCGCCGGCCGTAAAACCAGCACCAAGTTGCTCACCAGAAACTCGCGGAGCAGCGGCACGGACGTCATCCACCATGCCCATCGCGGGTGGTAACGGGGAAAAGCCGCGATCATCGCCCCGGTGCTCGCCGCCCATGTCAGGCCCGCGGCCGCGGACACCGCGAACAGTGAGGACCCGTAGTCGTTCTTTGCCGGATGACCGTATTTGCGGGCGTACCGTGCCGCGGCGCGAGCCCCGCCGAGATAGTGCGCACACCCCAACTCGTGCCCGCCGAACGGTCCCAGCCACACCGTGTAACACAACACGGTAAGGCCCACCGGCCTGGTGACCCGCAGCATCTCGGTCCCCAGTTGCCACGGTCGGGGAACGTGCTCGGCGACGTTGGACGAGAGGCAGATGTCGACGCTGTCGTCGGCGAACGGCAGCGCGGCGCCCGAGGCCCGCACGAACCTACCCGCAGTTGCGGCGACGTCATGCGCCGACGAGTGCATCTCGCGCGGGTCCGGCTCCACGCCGATGTATCGGATGCCGACGTCAGCGAACGCGGTCGCGAAATACCCGGGTCCGCCGCCGACGTCGAGCACGCTGCGGCCCACCGGAGACTCCCCGTAGAGGCCACGCCACAGATCTGTCACCATCGTCGCGGTGTCGGCGGCCAGTGCGCTGTAGAAGCGGGCGGGGTCAGATTGTTCGTAACGGAATTCCGACAGCAGCCGCAGCGAGCGGGACAGCGTGGCTCGACGTGCGAAGACGTCAGTGGCGTCCATCGGTGCCACCCTACGCAGACGACCCGCTTCGCCCGGCTTCCAGCCGCGCTCGCGATCGCCGCTGTGCTGGTCGGCGGCGACCCGCTTCGCCCGGCTTCCAGCCGCGCTCGCGATCGCCGTTAGGCTGTCCATCGATGTCTGCCGCGCATAGGGAGCCTCCGGGCCGTACACCCCGAGGTTCGCTCGGCATCAGCGCGGTGCTGCTGCTGTGCTGGCGTGACACCGGACATCCCCAGGGCGGCGGCAGCGAAGCGTATCTGCAACGTGTCGGCGCGCAGCTGGCAGCATCGGGCGTCGCTGTCAGACTGCGCACCGCGCGGTATCCCGGCGCACCCCGACGCGAGACGGTCGACGGTGTGCAGATCAGCCGCGCGGGTGGGCGTTATTCGGTGTATCTGCGGGCCTTGGCTTGGATGGCCCTAAGAGAGCTCGGAGCTCGGCTCGGGCTCCGACCACTACGGCGGGCGCGGCCCGATGTCGTCGTCGACACCCAGAACGGGCTGCCGTTCCTGGCGCGACTGGTGTACGGACGACGGGTCGCGGTGCTGGTCCATCACTGTCACCGAGAGCAGTGGCCGGTCGCCGGCCCGGTGCTCGGGCGGGTGGGCTGGTTCGTCGAATCGGTGTTGTCACCGCGGGCGCACCGGCGTAACCAGTACGTGACGGTGTCTTTGCCCTCGGCCCGCGACCTCGTCGATCTCGGTGTCGACAACGAGCGAATTGCGGTGGTGCGCAACGGCGTTGACCGGGCGCCGGCTCAGTCGCTGGGCGGGTCCCGCGCGCCTGCTCCCCGCGTCGTGGTGCTGTCGCGACTGGTGCCGCACAAGCAGATTGAGGATGCACTGGAAGCGGTGGCCGCGCTGCGCGACCGCGTACCCGGTGTGCATCTCGACATCGTCGGCGACGGCTGGTGGCGGCAGCGACTGGTCGACCATGCGGCGCGGCTCGCGATCTCCGATACCATCACCTTTCACGGTCACGTCGACGATGTCGCCAAACACCGACTGCTGCAACGGTGTTGGGTGCAAGTACTGCCGTCCCGCAAGGAAGGCTGGGGACTGGCGGTCATCGAGGCCGCCCAGCACCGCGTGCCCACCATCGGCTACCGATGCGCAGGCGGCCTGTCGGATTCAATCGTCGACGGGGTGACTGGCATGCTGGTTGATGACTGGGCCGAGCTGGTCGATCGGCTCGAAGAGCTGCTCGCTGACCCGGTGCTGCGCGAGCAGCTCGGCGGGAAGGCGCAGATCCGCAGCGATGAGTACTCCTGGCAGCAAAGCGGCGACGCGCTGCGCAGTGTGCTCGACGCGGTGCGCGCCGGCTATCGCGTCAGCGGGCTTGTCTGAACCGCGACGCCGCCAGCCCCAGAACGCCCGCGAAAAGCAAGGCCAGCCAGGCCAGATGGGCTAGGACGACCACAGCGCGCCGATCGGCCGACACGCCCGCGCTGTCGCGGCCAAGTCGATACAGCGTGAGGTCGTCGTCGTGGTAGGCCGCCGGCACGCCGCTGAGCGTGCGGTGAACGGCACCCATGTCGCCCGGAGTGCCTGACTCCACCACCAGCCATCGCACAGGAGCACGGGCCAGCGCGCCGGGGTCGACGCCGGCCAGCAGCAGCTGCTGCAATGCCCGGGCGTGAGTCCCCTCGCCGGCAATGGTCGTCCCGGACACGGTCAGGTCGCCGGTGGTCAGCACGTCGGCGCGGACCCAGCGCGGCAACGGATCCAGCACCGGGGCTTGACCCGACCACGCGAAGCGTCGCATGCTGCCGGCCGGCAACACTGCGACCATCCCGGGTTGGTCGTTGATCCGCGCCGACACCGCCCACCACCCGGGTGGGTAGTGCACCGCCCGCAGTTGCCCTCCCACACCCCAAGCCAGGTCCGGCAGGGTGGCGATCAGCGCGGCGCTGCACACCAATGCCGTCACCGCAGGTCGTAGCCTATGCCGCAACGTCAGCACTGTGCCTGCGCCGGCCAGCGCATAGGCGGGTAAGGCCAGGGCCACCCACTTCTGCCCGTCGCGGACTATGGCGAATCCCGGCACGGCGTCCACCGCTGCCCTCAGCAACGCAAGCCCCGGTGTGGTGGACAGCGCCGCAGGCAGCAGGATCGATACCGCCGCCACAACGACCAGCGGCCGCGCGGCGGGGCGGCGCAGTAGCACCGGCAATCCGGCCGCCACGATGGTCAACAACACCGCGGCGGACACCACCGCGAACAGCGTGGTCCGCGACGCCGGCACGGCGTCGCCGTTCCACAATCCTCCCAGGCTGGCCAAGCTGCCCAGCACACCCAGACCGGGCTCTGCGCGCGCCGCGAACGCGGCGACCGCGACGGGGTTCGCCTGGTTCGGACTTGCCGACCACAGACCCAGCGCCGACGCCGCCAGCCACGGCAAAGCCGCAACCACCGCACCGGCCAGCGTTGCGGCAGCACACCACCCGCGCCGCAGACCCACGCCGGGTGCCGCCACGCACACCAACGCCACCGTTGCGGCCAGCACCAGGCCGGTTGGCGTCAGACCCGCAAACGCGAGCCAAAACGCCAGGACGAGCAGTCCCCGCCAGTGGGGTTGGTCGGCCGCTCGCAGCGCCAGCATCGCCGTCGCGACCCAGGTAAGGCAGCCGTAGGCGATCAGCAAACTCCAGTGCCCTTGCAGCAGTCGCTCACCGACATAGGGATTCCAGAGCGCCACGGTGCTCGCCACGACCTGGCCACCCACGCCCGCCTCGGGCAGCACCGTGTGGACCAGCCGTGCCGCGCCCCAGCCGGCCAGCCACAGCGCCACCACCAGCAGCGCTTTGACCACTATCCCGCCGTCAAGGACGTGCGAGGCCAGCGCGACGGCGAAGTCCTGCGGCGTCGCCCGCGGAGCCGATTCGGCCAACCCCACAGCAGTATCGGACAGGTAGGACCGCGGCGTGGATACCGCGTCGCGCAGCAGTAGATAACCGGGTGCCAGCAGCGGCCCAACTATCAGCAGCGCCAAGGCGAGCGGGTAAGCCGGCTGAAACCAGTGAGCCCGCATCGTCAGCGGGCTAGATCCGTTCGGTCGGACCAGAGCTCGGTTCCGACGACCCAGGTGGATCCGCGCCCGGCGGGGCCGCATCATCGTGCAGGTCGGGGCGGGTCGGCAGGATCTCGGTTTCGGCTTCTGCGCCTGACACGGGTTCGGGCTCGGGCGTGCTGCGGCCGAAGAAGCCGTGGTCAGCTCTATCCAGGCCCGGATCGATCAGCGCGGCCTCGGTGCGCAGACTGAATGCCGCCAGCAGCACACCACCGACCAGCGCGATCAAGCCGGCCGCGGTGAATGTGATCGGCAGGACCCGCGACCACAGCGCCAGCCGATCACGCTCGTCGCGCGCAGCGTTGACCTGCGATTCGACGGTCTCCTCGGTGGAGGTGATCTTGTAGTCCACCAACGACCCTTCCGGCTTCAGCGGATCGTTGTCGCGGGCGAAGTAGTGGTTGGCGTGCTCCTGCTTTTTTACGATGGTGCCCGACACCGGGTCGACCCAGAAGGTGCGCTGCGCGGCATAGTAGCGGGTCATGGTGATCGGCTCGTTCGGGTCGTCGCTGGGCACACCCCACTTCGCCGCCGGCGCGGTGACCCGGCCGTCTTCGTCGTTGGCGTAGAGGGAGGGATACTTGACTGGGGCGACCAGCTTGCCGGTGCTGTCGTAACCGATGTTCTGGGTGAAGCGGTAAGTGGTCAGCCCGTTGACGTCCTCGTCGTCTTCGTAGTTGACGTCGTATGCCTTCTGGGCAATCGGGTCGAAGTATTGATACGTCTGCTTCTCGGTGTGAAACGGGAACCGGTAGGACAGCCCGTCGTGCGGCAGCGCGATGTTGGTCGGGGGATTGTCGTCGGTTATGCCGCGCGGCTTCTGCACGGCGCCGCCGGGATGGGTGTCGTCAGACACCGCCAGCGCCGTCTTGCGGTTGAGCGTCACGGTGTCGACGATCGCCAGCAGCAGGCCGCTGTCTTTCTGCTTATCGGTGCGCCGGACCGAGTCGCCGGCTTGCAGCGTGACCACATCGGCGTTGGCGGGGGATTCGACGGTGATCTGCTGCTGCGATGCCAGCGGCACGTTCTGGTTGACGACGAATCGGTCACCGCCGATCGAGGCGGGATCCAATGCGCTGCCGCTGCCCTCACCGATCAAGGTGGTGTCGGCGTCGAGGGGGATCTTGGTGATACGGCTGGTGGTGTAGGTCCATAGCAACAGTGCGGCGATCAGGAGGGCGGCTCCGAGGCCCATGATTCCGCATGCGGCTATCCGCAACACGACTGCTCGATTCACGTTGCGGTGACCTCCTTCTCCGACTGTTGGTCTCTGACCGCCCGGCTTCTCGGCGCCCGGGCGAATTCCGCCGCAGCTAGCGAAAACTCGTTTGACACTAACAGCAAAATTTAAGTTCCCGGCTTAGGCATCCGAGTCATCCGAACACCGGCGGGGTGGGCCCGCGCTGGCAATGACGCCGCGGCAGACTGTCTTCATGAGCGACGGCCGGCGGGTCGGTGGGACCCGTAGCTTCCTGCCCGCCGTGGAGGGGATGCGCGCGTGCGCGGCCATCGGCGTCGTCATCACCCACGTCGCTTTCCAGACCGGGCATTCCACCGGCGTCGGGGGTCGGTTGTTCGGCCGCTTCGATCTGGCGGTGGCAGTCTTCTTCGCGCTGTCGGGTTTCCTGCTGTGGCGCGGACACGCCGCAGCGGCGCGAGGCATTGGGCCACGGCCGGGCACCGGACACTACTTGCGGTCACGGGCGGTCCGGATCATGCCGGCGTACCTGGTGGCCGTCGTCGTCATTCTCTGTCTGTTGCCCGACGCCGAGCACGCCAGCCTGACCGTGTGGCTGGCAAACCTGTCGCTCACCCAGATCTATGTGCCGCTCACCCTGACCGCCGGCCTGACGCAGATGTGGAGCCTGTCGGTCGAGGTGACCTTCTACTTAGCGCTTCCCTCGCTGGCGCTGCTGGGTCGCAGGATGCCGGTCGGCTGGCGAGTGCCGATTCTCGGTGCTTTGACGGTCGCCAGCTGGGCCTGGGGCTGGCTGCCCATCGCCGCACAGCCGGGGCTCAATCCGCTCAACTGGCCGCCGGCCTTCTTCTCGTGGTTCGCAGCGGGGATGCTGCTCGCGGAGTGGCTCTACACCCCGATCGGGTGGCCGCATCGGTTGGCGCGGCGCCGGGTGCTGATGGGCGTCGTCGCGGCCGCGGCGTATCTCATGGCAGCGTCTCCGCTGGCCGGGCCGGCCGGGCTGGTGCCGAGCACGTCCGCGCAGTTCGCGGTCAAGGCGGCGATGGGTGCGGTGGCGGCGTTCGCGCTGGTCGCGCCGCTGGTGCTGGACCGGCCGGACACCAGCCACCCGCTGTTGGGCAGTGCCGCCATGGTGACGCTGGGCCGGTGGTCCTATGGGTTGTTCATCTGGCACCTTGCCGCGCTGACCATGGTTTTCCCGGTCATCGGCGAGTTCGCGTTCCACGGCCACCTGCCCGAGGTCTTGGCCCTGACGTTGGTCTTCGGCATCGCGATCGCCGCGGTCAGCTACGCCCTCGTCGAATCACCCTGCCGAGAAGCCCTGCGGCGCTGGGAAAAACGCCGCTCAAAGCGCGTCATACCGCCCGCTTCGGTCGGCGAGCCGCAAGAGGACGCGATTGCGCCCTGACCTGCCGCGGCGCCGGTCAGGCGTAGGCGCCCCGTTGTTCGAAGATGCGACGCGGGTTGTCGACCAGCATGGTATGCAGCTGCTCGTCGGTGACCCCACGCTGCTTCAGAGCGGGAATGACGTCGTTGTGGATGTGCAGGTAATGCCAGTTCGGGGCGGCCACCGGTAGCAGCGACTCGGGCAACGCGTCGATGAAGCAGTTCGCATCGTGTGAAAGCACCATCTTGTCGGCGTGCCCGCGCTCGCACATCGTCGCCACCGTGTTCACCCGCTCCTCGAACGGCAGAATCACGTCGATACCGAACCGGTCCATCCCGATGTAGGAACCGTTCTTGATCAGCTCTTCGAGGTAGTCGATGTCGGTGGTGTCACCGGAATGTCCGATCACCACCCGGGACAGGTCGACGCCCTCCTCGGCGAAGATCCGCTGTTGCTCGAGTCCACGCCGGGTTACCGCGTGGGTGTGCGTCGAAATCGGCACGCCGGTTTGGCGGTGCGCTTGTGCAACGGCGCGCAGCACCCGCTCCACGCCCGGAGTGACGCCGGGCTCATCGGTGGCGCACTTGAGAATCGCGGCCTTGACTCCGGTATCGGCGATGCCCTGTTCGATGTCCCGGACGAACAGGTCGGTCATGATCTCCGGACCGTCCAGTTGCGTTCCGGGGCCGAGGTAATGGAAACGAAAAGGCACGTCGTTGTAGGTGTACAAACCGGTCGCGACCACGATGTTCAAGTCGGTGGCCGCCGCGATCCGCGCGATACGGGGAATGTAGCGGCCCAGCCCCACCACGGTCAGGTCGACGATGCTGTCCACCCCGCGAGCTTTCAACTCGTTCAGGCGAGTGATCGCATCGGCCTCGCGCTGCGCCTCATCCCCCCAGTCGTCGGGGTAGTTCAGCGTAATCTCCGTCGTCATCACAAATACGTGCTCGTGCATCAAAGTGACGCCCAGCTCAGCCGTGTCGATGGATCCGCGAGCAGTACTCAGTTGCGCCACAGTACCGATGTTATGTGACGGTCATCACGTCGACCGGACGGCCTCCAGACGCTTAGCGGACCGGCTCGATCACCGACACGGTGTTGTCGTGGTTGGTGGTGTAGGCGGTATGTGTGGTCGGGTCGACGGCGACCCCCCACGGTTCTCTGCCGATCCTGATGATCCCGATGGCGGCTGGCTTGGCGGTGTCGATCACCGACACCGTGCCTTCGGCCTCATTGGCGATGTAGGCGGTGTGCGCGGTCGGGTCGACAGCCACCCCGTACGGGTGTTTGCCGACTGGGATGGTCGCGGTGACTTTGGTGCGGGCCAGGTCGATCACCGACAACGTTCCATCCCCTTCGTTGGCGACGTAGGCGGTGTGGGTGTTCGTGTCGACGGCCACCCCGCGCGGGGCGTTGCCGACTTTGATGGTCGCGGAGACGGCACGGCTGGTGGTGTCAATCGCCGATACGCTGTTGTCACCGTTGGTGGTGTAGGCGGTGTGGGTGGTGGGGTCGACGGCCACGCCGAACGGGTTTTTGCCGACGGTGATGGTGGCGATGACAGTGCTGCTGGTCAAATCGATCACCGACACGTTGTAATCCCACATATCGGCCGCGTACGCGGTGTGGGTGCTGGGGTCGATCGCCACGCCCCACGGTTGGCTGTCGACGGTGATCGTCGCGGTAGCGACGTGGCCTCCGGTGTCGATCACCGACACCGTGTCGTCGCGGTTGTTGGCGGTGCAGGCGGTGTGAGTGGTGGGGTCGACGGCCACCCCTTCCGGGCCTCTGCCCACCGGAATGGTCGCGGTGACGGTGCGGCTGATGGTGTCGATCACCGACACGGTGCTGTCGCTGAAGTTGGCGGTGTAGGCGGTGTGGGTGGTGGGGTCGACGGCCACTCCCTCCGGATGTTTGCCGACGGGGATGGTCGCGGTGACGCGGCTGGACGTGACCGTCGGTGTCGCCGACGGCCCGACCGCGGTCGTGAGCTCTGTGCCAGCAGAGGCCGACGAACGCTCGTGCCGGCTGCTGATCGCCAAAATAGTTGCGGTGGCTGCGATCACGATCGCGGCTGCGAGGCCGGCCAGCATGGTGAGTCGGCGGCGCGGTGCGTTTGGGCCCGGTGCTGGTGGGCCCGCCGCCGCGCCGGTCTGGGCCAGTAACTTGGCCGCCTGGCTGGTGGGAAACCCATCGTGATGCTGCTCGGGTGCGGCGGCCAGGGCTCGGGTGGCCGCGGCGGCGAGGTCGCCGGCGCTGCCGTAACGGTCGTCGCGGTCCTTGGCCATCCCACGGGCGATGACCTCGTCGAAGGCGGCCGGGATACCGGGCCGTTGTTCGCTGGGCCGGGGGATGGGCGCGGTCAGGTGCGCGGCGATCAGTGCCGCCGGATAGCTGGCCTGGTAGGGCTGAGCGCCGGTCAGGCATTCGTGCAGCACGCACGCCAGCGCGTAGATGTCGGCCCGGTGGTCGATCTGCTCGTCGGCAAGCCGTTCGGGGGCGATGTAGGCGAAGGTGCCCACGGTGGTACCGGCACTGGTGAGTTTGGCGTCGTCGGCGGCATTGGCCAGCCCGAAGTCGACCAAGCAGGCGAAGTCACCGTAGGTGACCAAAATGTTCGCCGGTTTGACGTCGCGGTGCACGATGTCCTCGGCGTGCGCTGCATCCAGCGCCGACGCGATCTGGCTGATGATCCACACCGCCCGGCCCGGGGCCAGCGGCCCGTCCTCCTCCAACAACGTTCGCAGGTCCGCGCCCCGGCACAGCCGCATGTCGATGAACAGCTGTCCGTCGACCTCACCGTAGTCATGAATCGGAACGACGTGCGGTTCGTTCAGTCGCCCGGCGGTTCTGGCCTCCCGGAACAAGCGCTCCCGAAACACCGGGTTGGCGGAGTAGGACGACGTCAACAGCTTCAGCGCTACCGCGCGGTTCTTATTAGTGTCAACGGCCTCCCACACCTCGCCGAAACCGCCGCGGCCCAGCAGTCGCTTCAGCAGGTAAGGGCCGAACTGCGATGCCGTGGGCCACTCCGCGGTCGTGCCGCCGGCCGGCGGCTCCTCCACCAACAGCACCCCCCTGGCGGCTCGGCGACGACCTGGCCTGCCGGTTGCCGTGCCCGTGCGACCAGTGACCGGCGAAATTGTCGTGGCTGTGAGTTTAGGCGGTTGATGCCGGGGAGAGAACTTTGTTCTCGACGGCGCCTCGCAACTGCGTTAGGCGGGCTTGCGCGCTTCGATCAACACCCGTGAGGTGCTCGTCACAAACGGTCCCTCGGCTTCGATCCGCTGATGCAGGCTGAGTAGCTGGCTCCGGTAGTCGCTGACCGCGAAGCCTGGAATCGCCCAGATCACCTTGCGCAGAAAATAAATGACCGCGCCCACGTCGAAGAACTCAATCCGCAGCCGCTCAAGTCGCAGGTCGACCACGTCCAGGCCGGCCTCAGCGGCTTGGGCCTTGACCGCGTCGGGGCTCAGTTGGCCATGCCCCAGCACCTCGGGCTGCGCGCCGAGCAGGAAGTCGATCAGCTCGCGGACCGAGGCCGGCCCGACGTGCTGTGCGAAATAGGTGCCGCCCGGCGTAAGCACGCGACATATCTCGTCCCACCACAGGTCGACCGGATGGCGGCTCGTCACCAGCTCGAATGCCGCGTCGCCGAAGGGCAGCGGCCGCTCCGCGCAGGCAACGACCACCACGCCCAGCGGATGCAGCAACCGGGTGGCCAGCGCCAGGTTCGGCGGCCACGACTCGGTAGCGACCGTCGTCGGCGGGAATGGGCCGGCTCCGGCCAGCACCTCACCTCCGCCGGTCTGGATGTCCAACGCCGACGCCACGCCGGCCAGCCGGCCCCTCAGCAGTCGCTGATATCCCCAAGTAGGACGTTTCTCGGTGGCCCTGCCGTCCAGCCAGGAGAAATCCCAGCCGTCGACCGACACCGATTCTGCTTCGGCCACCAGTTCGTCAAAGCTGCGCGCCATGGCTTCATCATGTCGGGCCGCAGTGACGCAGTTCCGCCGCACCCGCGCCAGTGGCCACCGCCTGCCCCTTGAACAGTGAGCTGGCTCACAGTAAAGTGACCACTGGTCATCGACGCGAGGGGGTGCCATGCCGACGGTGACATGGGCGCGCGTCGACCCGGATCGCCGCGCCGCCGTCGTCGAGGCCGCGGAGGCGGAATTCGGGGCACAAGGGTTTTCCCGCGGCAGCCTCAACGCCATCGCGCGCCGCGCTGGAGTCGCGAAGGGCAGCCTGTTCCAGTACTTCGCCGACAAGCGCGACCTGTACGCGTTCATCGCCGACATCGCCAGCCAGCGGGTGCGGTCCTACATGGAGGCCCGCATCCGGGCACTTGATCCCAGCAGACCTTTCTTCGAGTTCCTCGCCGATCTGCTCGACGACTGGGTGGCTTACTTCGCCGACCATCCGCGCGAACGTGCACTGCACGCGGCAGCCAGCTTCGAAGTGGACACCGAAGCGCGGATCAGCGTGCGAACCGTCATTCACCGCCACTATCTGGAGGTGCTGCGGCCGCTCGTCCAAGATGCCCGCGCACGCGGTGACCTGCGCGCGAACTCAGACACCGACGCGTTGCTCTCCCTGCTGCTGATGGTGTTCCCGCATCTGGCGCTCGCCCCTTACGTGCGCGGTGTGGATCCCATCCTCGGGCTCGACGAACCCACACCCGAGCAGCCGGCCCTGGCGGTGCGCAGGCTGCTCGCCGTGCTGTCGGCGGCATTCGCCGCGAGCCCGCAAGCCCACCGAAAGGATTTGGAGGAGGTCAACTCATGACACGGACACGGTACGGCTCATTGGCGGCCGGCGGCCTGAACTGGAACAGCTTGCCGCTCAAGCTGTTCGCCGGCGGCAACGCGAAATTCTGGGATCCGGCCGATATCGACTTTTCCCGCGACCGCGCGGACTGGGAGCTGTTGACCGACCGTGAACGCGACTACGCCACGCGGCTGTGCGCGCAGTTCATCGCCGGCGAGGAAGCGGTGACCAAGGACATCCAGCCGTTCATGGCCGCGATGCGGGCGGAAGGCCGCTTGGGCGACGAGATGTACCTGACGCAGTTCGCGTTCGAGGAGGCCAAACACACCCAGGTGTTCCGGTTGTGGCTCGACGCCGTCGGCATGACCGACGACCTGCACGGGTACTTCGACGACCTGCCGGCATACCGGCAGATGTTCAACGAGGAGTTGCCGGATTCGCTGAGCGCTCTGCTGATCGATCCGTCCCCGTCGGCTCAGGTCCGGGCGTCGGTGACCTACAACCACATCGTCGAGGGGATGCTGGCGCTGACCGGCTACTACGCATGGCACAAAATCTGCGTAGAGCGCGGCATCCTGCCCGGCATGCAGCAGCTGGTCCGCCACATCGGCGATGACGAGCGACGCCATATGGCGTGGGGCACCTTCACCTGCCGGCGTCACGTCGCCGCCGAGGACGCCAATTGGACGGTGTTCGAGACGCGGATGAACGAGCTGATACCGCTGGCGCTGCAGCTGACCGAGGACGGGTTTGCGCTCTACGGCGACCCGATGCCCTTCGATCTGTCCGTCGACGAGTTCCTGCAGTACTCCACCGACAAGGGGATGCGACGGTTCGGGACGATCAGCAGCGCCCGCGGACGCCCGCTCGAAGAGATCGACCTCGACTACTCGCCGCTGCAGCTGGAGGACACCTTCGCCGACGAGGACGAGCGCACGCTGGCCGCCTCAGCATAAGGCGGCCGACGCCGTCATCTGCTTGCGCCGAAATCCACGCCAGCGCCACTGAAGTGCGAAAGTCCTGGCGCTAGCGTCGATCTCGGTGATGGCCGAACATTACTCGACCTTCTTGTCGCCGCTCGTGCTTCCGCCGTCGGACGCTGCCACCCACACGGTCTTGGCGTTGCAGAACTCGCGGATGCCCAGGCCCGCCAGTTCGCGGCCGTAACCGGACCGCTTCACACCACCGAACGGCAGCTCGGGGTAGGACACCGTCATCCCGTTGATGAACACCTGGCCCGCTTCGATATCGTCGATGAAACGCTGCTGCTCGGCCTCATCATTCGTCCACGCATTGGACCCCAAACCGAACGTCGTGGCATTGGCGATCTCGATGGCTTCGTCGATGTCGGCGGCGCGGTACACCGACCCCACCGGGCCGAACACCTCTTCGGTGTAAAGCGCCATGTCCTTGGTGATGTCGGTGACCACCGTCGGCGGGTAGAACCAGCCCGGCCGGTCGGGACGCTGGCCGCCGCAACGGATCACCGCGCCGGCCGCGGCCGCGTCGTCGACCTGCTTGGCGACCTCGTCGCGGCCCGACTCGGTGGCCAGCGGACCGATGTCGGTGTCCGAATCGGTCGGGTCGCCGACCTTCAACGCCTCCATCTTGTCGACGAACTTCTCGACGAATGCCTCGTAGATGTCGGCGTGGACGATGAAACGCTTAGCGGCGATGCAGGATTGACCGTTGTTCTGCACTCGGGCCGTCACCGCGGTCTTGACCGCCTCGTCCAGGTTCGCCGAGGGCATCACGATGAACGGGTCGCTGCCGCCGAGCTCGAGCACCGTGGGTTTGATCTCGTCGCCGGCGATGGCACCGACCGATTGGCCTGCCGGCTCGCTGCCGGTCAGGGTGGCCGCCGCGACCCGGGGATCTCGCAAAATTCTTTCGACGGCACTCGACGAGACGAGCAGCGTCTGAAAACAGCCCTCGGGGAAGCCGCCTCGACCGATCACCTCCGCGAGGTAAAGGGCGGTTTGCGGCACGTTGGAGGCGTGCTTGAGAAGGCCCACGTTGCCGGCCATCAATGCGGGGGCGGCGAACCGGACGGCCTGCCACAACGGAAAATTCCACGGCATGATCGCCAGCACCACGCCAAGCGGCTGGTAGCGGGTGTAGGCCTGCTTCGCGCCGACCTTGGCGGCGTCGGCCGGCTCGTCGGCCAGGATCTCCTCCGTGTGCTCCGCGTAGAACCGAAAACCCTTGGCGCATTTGAGTACTTCAGCCTTCGCGGAGGACAGCGTTTTACCCATCTCGAGGGTCATCATGGCAGCGACGTCTTCGGCCTCGGCCTCCAGCAAAGCGGCTGTCGCGTTGGCCCACTCGGCGCGCTGGGCGAAGGTGGTCGAGTGACGATAATCGAGGAACCGCTCGTGAGCGCGGGCAATGGCCGCCTCGACTTCCTCGTCGGTTGCCGCGGAGAAGGTTTTGATTGTCTCTCCGGTGGCGGGGTTGATCGTGGCGATCGACATGTGGGCATCCTCTGGGGTTCGGTTCTCTACAAACCTGTAACCGTGTGAACGGCGTTCGCCATTCCAGCCTGCCACTATGGTGGCCACTGTGAGTACCCCGGCCCAGTTGATGGTGAAATGCCTGGAAAACGAAGGCGTTCCCGTCGTCTTCGGCATCCCGGGGGAGGAGAACATCCGCTTCGTGCAAGCCTTGGCCGCCTCAGACATCCGCTATGTGTTGACCCGGCATGAGCAGGCGGCGGCCTTCATGGCAGAGATGTACGGCCGGGTCACCGGGCGGGCGGCCGTGGTCTCCGCGACTTTGGGCCCCGGCGCGATCAACATGCAGCTGGGAGTCGCCGACGCCACCACCAACAGCACCCCGCTGGTCGCGATCTCCGCGCAGGTCGGTCAGGACCGCGAGTACAAGGAGTCGCATCAATACGTCGACCTGGTGACGATGTTCGCGCCGATCACCCGCTGGGCCGACGGCGTGCCCACCGCCCGGGCGATCCCGGAGATGATCCGCAAGGCGTTCAAACTCGCCGAGAGTGAGCGCCCAGCCGCGGTGTACCTGGCTGTGCCGGAACACATCGACGCCGATGCAGATGACTATGACCTGGTCCCGTTGCCGCGCAACGTGGTGCGTGCCGAAGCGCCGGCCGCCGGTCAGGTGGCGCGGGCGGCCGAGGTGCTGCGTTCAGCGCGCCGGCCGGTGGTGTTGGCCGGGCACGGCGCCGCCCGCAATGACGCGACCGCCGCCTTGATCCGGTTCGCCGACGAACTGTCCATCCCGGTGGCCAACACTTTTCACGGCAAGGGTGTGATGCCCGACGACCACCCCCACAGCATCGGCACGATCGGGTTCATGCGACATGACTATGTCAACTTCGGCTTCGACAACGCCGACGTCGTGGTGGCGGTCGGCTACGAACTGCAGGAGTTCGACCCGGTCCAGATCAATCCCGAGGCCGACAAGAAGATCATCCACGTCCACCGGTTCCCCGCCGAGGTCGACATGCACTATTCGGTCGACGTGGGAATCATCGGAGACATCAGCGCCTCGGTGAACGCGTTGACCGACGCGCTGGCGGGTCACCGGTTCAGTAGCGCCGCCGCCGCACCCGGATGCAGCCTGCTGGCCGAGGAATTCGCCCGCGGACAACAAGATTCACGCTTTCCCCTCGCGCCGCAACGGGTGGTGGCCGACACCCGCGCGGCACTGGATCGCAGCGATGTGGTCCTGGTCGACACCGGCGCTACCAAGATGTGGATGGCGCGGCTGTATCCGACTTACCAAGGCAACACCTGCTTGGTCTCAAATGGACTGTCCACCATGTCGTTTGCGTTGCCCGGGGCGCTCGGCGTCAAGCTTGCCCGACCGGAGAGCAAGGTGTTGGCAGCTGTGGGCGACGGCGCGTTCCTGATGAATTCGCAGGAGATCGAAACCGCCGTGCGCGAACGCATACCGCTGGTGGTGCTGATCTGGGAAGACGGCGGCTACGGGCTGATCGAATGGAAGATGGATCTGGAACTGGGCGACCACTATTACGTCTCCTTCGGCAATCCCGATGTGGTGAGCTACGCCGAAAGCTTCGGCGCGAAGGGATATCGCATCAGCAGCGCCGATGATTTGTTGCCGACGCTCAAGGCGGCGCTCGACGACGACGGCGTGTCGCTGATCGCCTGCCCGGTCGACTACTCGGAGAACCTCCGGCTGACCGAGCGGCTCGGCCAGTTGGACGCGACCCTGTAGTCGGCGTGCGCTCCGGTTGAGTCGCTACCCAACCGGGTACCAAAGCAGGCAACACCGAGGACCGATTCGGGAGGTCGCCGTGAGTCGACGATCAAAGGCGTGGTACACGCCGCTGTCGATCACCACCAGCGTCGCCGGCGGCTTGCTGGCTGGGGAGGTGTTCAGCCAGATCTGGAAGCGGCTCGGCGACGCCGACGAACCGCCGCCTGACCCCAAGGATCTGAACCGGTCGACCCGGACGGCGCTGGTGGCCGCCGGACTGCAGGGGCTGGTGTTCGGCTTGGTACGAGCCGCCGTCGACCGGGCCGGTGCCCGCGGTTACCAAGCAGTCACCAACGAGTCACCGGTTTAGCAAGCACCAGAGCAAGCAACCGTCGACGTGATGTCTGAAGCATCCGGTTCCTATCGGATTGAGGCAGTCACGCCCGGTGGCGTCGTCGCCCGTCGACCGCGGCGCCGGTGAAAAGCCCGCCAAAGTGGTGTTCGAAGACGGCACCGACGACGGATACCGTGTCACGCTCGAGGACGAGCACGGGAAATTTTTGAGCTCGACCTGCCGGCCGGCACCCCGGTCAAACTGTCCCTGGAATCCGCATGGTGATCCAGCCAAAATCCCACCCCCACTCGGACGGCTGACATGCCCGCGTGTGCGGGATCACCACGGTCCTCGGTGGCCGAATGAAACCAATGTTACTAAAGTTGTAATTGAGGTTTAGCCACTCCGTGCTACGGCAATGCCCCGAACCGCGACCCTTCTAGCCGCTTCTTTCATACAGCGCAGCATCCAAGCCGAATAGGACATCGCATGAATACCGTTTTGTACTTCAGCCCCTCCGGCGTCGTCTATGAAACCCGCGCCTACAGCAACGCCGACATCGCACAACTGGTCCACGACTGCGGCCTAGACTGCCTGACCAGCATCGACCGTCAGTTTGACTTCTGGTTTACGCCCTCCGTACGCCCGTGCCGCCGCCGCGTCAACCGCAGCGCCACCGAAATGCTGCTGGCCACCACCCGATTCAGCGCAAAGACAGTGCCGCTGCTGTGCGGGGGAGTTGTGCTGGCTACTCACGACTCGGACGGCGACCTGGACGGGCTGAGCTGGCAGCAGTTGGAGCTGCTGACCCGGCGTAGCCGCTCCATCACTCGACGAGCTGACCGAGTGCTCAACCGTCGGATCGCCCGCGACGAACACCGGCCCAACTCCAAACCGGACCCCGCAGTCACCCGCCAGGCCGGACATCGTTTCGCCGCGGGTCTGGCAGGCCCCGGACGGCGGCTGGCCCATCGGCCAGCGTGACCTGATCACACATCGCAGCGCCGGAGGCATCGAGTGCTGCGCCGGTGAGATAGGACTTCGGTGGTCCGTCGCCGCACGGTCTTGCCGACGCCCGCTTACCCGAGCCGGAAGGACTGGGTCAATTGATCACCGCGTTGCCTTCACCGCTTTGAGGCCCTCGCTGGTGATTCCGTAGAAGGCTGGCAAGGCTAGGAACACAACCAAGGCGAATGCCGGCAACCACAGGGCACCTACCACTCCCGCGGTCAGGTAAGCGACGATCCCGATAATCGCGCGGGCTCGCTCAACGCCGAACATGTCCTGGTCAGTCTGCTCTTCGAGCAGGCGGTCGCGGTGCCGGTGAACCTGGTGATATAGCAACAGCCAACTCACACACATCGCAGCGGCGACGCCGGCATAGAGCCCGACTGCCGTGTGCGCATCTGGACTGTCGATGCCGGCGATGAACGTACGGGACAGCACGGCGGTGGGGAAAGGAATCAGCGCCGTGGTGAACAGTAGGGCGAAGTTGGCGAAGTGCACACCGCGGTTGACGCGCTGGATACCCACGAACGTCTGATGGTGATTGAGCCAGATGACCGCCACGTAGGCGAATGAGGCGAAATAAGCCAGGTACGCCGGCCACTGGCGACCCAATGCCGCCAGCAGCTGGCCACCGGTATGTGCTGGTTCCTTCAGGTCCAGAACCAGCAGGGTGACCACGATCGCAAAGACGCCGTCGCTGAAGGTTTCGAGGCGATCGGTTTCGGCGAGATGGAGCAGTCGGCGACTGCGCCGGCGTGGCTCGGCCTCGTCGCAGGTGGTGGTGTCCACTTTCACTTGTCTCTTCGTCCTCTTCCGTGCTGAAACCCACGGCATTCACGCGTGCGTGGGCATGTCTGCGGCCAATTGGTCAACCGATCATGTACCCGTCGTGCTGCCGGGTAATCCCGCTGCCAGCGTCAAGGGAGGTAGGTAGTCGCTGACCAGCGTGCGGTGCCACCACGCGCGGTCGCGCCTCAGCTCACGCCATGTCGTGAAGCGGTACCGGTAGAGCTGAGCGCGCACATAGTGCGGCGGCGACTCAGGGAACGGGTTGCGCCGCAGTAAGCCCAGCGTCGACGGGTCGTTTCTCAACAGCCGCAGCAGAAACGGTCTCATCCACTGCTGGGCGTACAGCGGCGAGATCGCAGCGAACCACATCAGCCAGTCCAGGCGCAGGTGATACGGCGCCCACTGCGGGGGGAGCCGGCGCACCGAACCCGGCTTGCCTTTGAATTCGTATTCCCGCCAGACCGTTTGCCCGGTGAGCTCGGTGTCAGCGGTGCCTTCGATGACCACCTCGTGGCGGGTGCGGCCAACAGTGCCGAACGCGCCGTAAGTGTTGACCAGGTGAAAAGGATTGAACGACACGTTCATTCGCTGACCACGCGAGATCATGTTGCGCATCGGCCAGTAGCCCAGAAAGACGGTGAACACGGTGAACCCGATCACCAGACCGGTGAACCATTGCGGTGGACTAGTTAACGGTGGACGCGCAGGCAGGCCGAACACCACTGCTACCGAGGAATCGTCGATTGCGCTGCAGGCGAGCAGAACTGTCAGCCAGTTGAGCCACGCGAAGTTGCCGGAGATCACCAGCCACAGTTGAGTGATGACGATGATTGCCGCGGATACGCTCGCGACCGGCTGCGGAGCGAAAAGCCCGAAGGGAACGACCAGCTGAGCAAAGTGGTTGCCGGCCACCTCGACCCGGTGTAACGGTCTGGGCAGGTGGTGAAAGAACCAGCTCAGTGGGCCTGGCATCGGCTGGGTCTCGTGGTGGTAATACAGGCAAGTCAGATCGCGCCAGCACCGATCGCCGCGCAACTTGATCAGTCCGGCGCCGAACTCGAGCCGAAACAGCAAAAACCGCGCCAGCCACATCGCCAGGACCGGCGGTGCGGTGCGGTCATTGCCGAGGAAGATCGCCAGGAAACCGGTCTCGAGCAGCAATGATTCCCAGCCGAACGAATACCATGTTTGGCCGACGTTGACGATCGACAAATACAGCAGCCACAGCACCAGCCAGATCGGCATAGCCGCCCACAACGGGACCAGATCGGCCACACCGGCGACGACCGCCGCGCTCAGCACCGCACCCGACCAGGCGACCAGTGCGAACAACCGGTCGGAATAGCGGACATGGAAAAGGCTCGGTGCCTGCCAGAACGACTGGCGGACCAACAGACGTGGCACCGGCAGGATGCCGTGCTCCCCGATCAGCGCACGGAATTGTCGTGCGGCCGCGACGAATGCAGTGAGATAAACCGCCGCGACGCCGCGCTCGAATACCAGCCTGCCCAACCAATATTCGGGTGCCGTAAACCATCCCATGCCCGCATCTCCGAGCTACCCGTACTGCTGTCAAGCCTAAGGCCGCGGATACGTCCGAGGCTTGATTACCGCAGCCGCGAGCGCAGCAAGCGATATCAGCGCCAGCAGTTGCACCAGCGCTGAGTGGCCGGCATACCCGTCGACCGACCGCCACGGATGGCGCGACAGCCCAGCGCCCGCCAGGATCATCCCGCCGGCGCACAGCCCGAGGCTGGCTGTGTCCCTCCAGCGCTGCCGATGCCGCAGCAGGTAGCGCAGCCCGAGGGCGGCGCCGAAAACCGCAGCCCCGATGACACCGGAGATCACCGCGCCGACGCCGAGCACTGCAACGGCCGCCCAGCCTCCGGGGGCCCATGGTTGTGCCGGTACGTCAACCCGATCCCGCCGTCGTACCGGCCAGAGCGCCAGCAGCGCCAGCAGTGGCAGCAACGCCAGCCCGCCGGCCAGTCCGACCCGGTAGAGCGAGTTGGAAGCGAAGGTCAGCGTGATCGGGCCGGAGGTGCCCGCTGGCACCACCCAGCCCTGCTGCCAGCCGTTGACGGCGACCGGAGTGAGCCGCGCCCCGGTCCCGGTACGGGCCACCCACCCCGGATTGATGCTCTCCGGCACCACCAGCAGCCGGGAAGTCGACGCCGCGGGTGCCTGAACCTCGCGGTGCGCCGACGACCACGCCGTCGTGGTGGCCAAAACGGTCGTCGCCGTCCGAAGAGCAGGCTGCGGGGCCGCTAGCTGCGCGCCGTCGACAACGAAGGCGTCGCCAGGGCTGATCAGCAGCTCCTGGCGACCAGCCGGCAGCGCGATCGGGTCCTGCTCGCACGGCTGCGCCGGCACCGGCGCGCCGTCGAGCAAAGCTCCGACTGTGGTCCGGATCCAGGTTTGCACGAATCGGCCGGCGACCGCCACCACCGGGCCGTGACCACAATCAATCGTGACCTCGCGGGCACGATTGCGCGCAGCGTCGGCGGACGCCACCGGGCGACCGTCCGCGCCGAGCACCGCGACCTCGGCCAGCCCTGGCGGCTTGAGTTGATCAAAGCCCAGAGCGGTGCGATCGATGACGTCAACCCAATTCAGCAAACTGAGCCTGACGGTATCGGTGACCCGGGGCTTCAACGGCATGGTCTGCGAGGTGCCGGCGGACTCGGGCCTCAGCTCGCCGACCTGCGGTCCATCCCCAAGGTCGACGGCCACCGCTGTTGGGCCGGCGGGCAGGCCCGACGCGGCGGCGGTCAGCCGCAGTCCGCTCACTTCGACGGGCTGGGGCAAGGTGAGCGTCAGGGTGGGCGGCGTCTTGTGTTGAACGACACGCTGCGGGGCCGTCCAGGCGGTACGCGGGTCACCGTCAGCGGCGGCGTAGGCCGAACCCGCCAGGTCGAGCACGTCGGCGTCGCCACGGGCGCGCACCGTGCCCGGCTCGGCTGTCATCTCGGCGAGTTTGGGCCCTTGGCGGGGTCGCACCCACACCGTCGGTGTCACCGCGACCGGCTGCGGCACGCTCAGGGTGCGACTGAGGTTGGCCTGCTCTTCGGCGGCCAGCGCCATCGAGGGGGCGCAGCGCACGCTGTCCGGACCGTCGGCGCAGCCCGGTCGGCCGAGCAGTTCGGAGCCCAGGTCCCATTGCGCTACGGACGAATCCGCAGGCGGTCCCGGCACCACGGCAGTGTGTCGCAGCGGAACCGGGTGGGCGAACCCGGATGCGTCGTATTGCGTCACCGACAGGTCGGTGATACCGAACTGCACACCGCTGGATCTGTTCTCGGTGCCGATCGCGATGATCCGCACCCACGGCGTTTCGCCGTATGGAAGCGCGGCGGTCAGCGGCTTGCCGGCCTCGTCGAACCGCAGGGTCGTGGTGCCGTTGACGGTGAGAATCTGGATTCTGCGCACCTGGGCGCCCACGGCAGTGGCGCTGGGTGTGAGAGTGATCGCGGCATCGGTCACCGGATGGTCGAAATCTATCTGCAGCCACTGGCCGATGGCGGATTGGAGCGCGTTGGACACCCATGCGGTTGCCGGGTCGCTGTCGATCGCCGCCGCGGGCGAGGTTGCGGGCGCGACGTCGGGTAGCGCGGTGGCATCCGAGGACGAACTCGACGCGGTCAGCCGTCCGCCGGTCCAGCCGCCGTAAACGGCGTCCGCTCCGGGCGCGGGGTAGTCAGGCACCCGGTTGTAGACGCGCCGGGCATCGCCGGGCGCAGTGATCGCTGACGAGTGGTCGTCGACGCGGCCGTAGTCGGTCTCGCGGGCCACCGGAGTGTCGGTGACGGTAACGATCGGCGCTGGCAGGCCGGCCCGTTCGGCGTCACCGGTCAGCAGCACCGGTCCGAGTGTCGGTTGGCCTAGGAGGCGACGGCGTTCGTCGAGCCGCAGCAGCACCTCCGGGCCGCCGTCGACCCGGGAGAGTCGGTTGGTCTCGACAAAGTACGGCGCAGCAGGATCGCCGACCGGCTCGGCGACCCGGTAGATCTCCAGGGCGGGGTAGCGCGGTCGCAGCCCGCTGTCGGTGACGAAGCCGGGCACCACGCCCGGCCCGACCGGTGCTCCGAATTGTGCGACCTTTTGCAGGCCGGGCGATCCCGTGACGGCGCGATGCACCAGCAGCGGCCGTGCCGAGCGCGAAGTGTCAGGGTCCAGATCGTTTCGCATGACCACGTAGGAAACGCCTTGCCGCGCCAGGGTATCGGCGAGGCCTGCCGAGGGGCGTCCGGCTGCGAGCAGGCGCTGCACGGAATCGAGCGCCCGGATGGTTTCCGGGGGCGTCAGGGGAATGGAGTCACGCACCCCCCAGGGGCTGTCGCCGAGGACTTGCAACGGCTCGTCGTGGCTGTTGCCCCACACCTGGGTGGCGAACGGTGCGCCGGGGATGACCAGCACTCGCCCCGGGGCGGGAGCACCGCGGTTGTGCTGGCTGAGCCAGTCGGCCGCGGCACGCCAATACTGGGGTATCGCGCCGAAAGCGCCGGGAGCGGTGAGCCGGCCGCTCCAAGCCAGCGACGTGCTGGCCAGCACGGCGATCAGAGCGACGATGCCGACCGCAACCCGCTTGTCTTGTTCGGGTCGGACGAACGCGTGCACCCATACCCGCGTCGGTGCGCTGCCGGGTAGCGGTATGCGGCCCAGCAGCGCGGCCAACCCGAGGACCAACGGAATCCGGATCACCGATTCCAGCTTGTGCACGTTGCGCAGCGGCGCACCCCCGGCGTCCAGGAATGCTTGCACGTGGTGTGCCAGCGGCGAGCCCAGCCCGCCCACATAGCCGGCCGCCAACAAGACCACACCGGTCAGCAGCATCGTCACCAGCCGGCCGGCGCCAGCCACACCGTCCGCTGCCAGCACCGCCAACCCCGCTATCCCGCATGCCGCGACCAGGGCGGTGGCCAGGATAGCCACCGAGCCGGTGACCAGGTGGGCGCCCCCGGTGGCGTTCGGCGCCACGAATGGCGTCCAGCTGTCGGTGCCCCGTAACACCTCCACCAGCGACGACCATTGCGTGGTCACGCCGGAGGATTCGATGAAGTCCAGAAACGGCGGGCTGATACGGGCCAGCAGGATCAACGCCACCAGCCACCACAGCATCGCCAGCATCAACGTGAGCAACCACCAGGCGGTGTAGCGCCACCACAACCGGCTCGGCCGGTGACAGGCCCACCAGATCACGGCGGGCAGGCAGCCCGCCGCTGTCGCGATCGCGTTGACCGCCCCCATGCAGGCCACCGCGAGCCCGGCCTGCCCGGCCAGCCGCCGCACCGACCTCCCCGGCTCGGCGCGTAAGGCGAGAATGGTCGGCAGCAGCACCCACGGCGCCAGCATGATCGGCAGCGTCTCCGACGAAATCGAGCCCAGGGTGGTCAACACTCGAGGTGAGAGGGCGAAGGTGGCCGCGGCGATCACGCGTGCGGTCGGGCTGCCGATTCGCAGCGCCTCCGCCACCCGCAGCAGGCCGGCGAAGCCGACGGTGAGCAGCAGCGCCCACCACAGCCGCTGGGTGACCCAGCCGGGCAAACCCAACAGGTGCCCGATCAGAAAAAAGCTGCCGTGCGGGAAGAGATAGCCGTACGCCTGGTTCTGTGCCTGACCGAACGGCAGCTCGCTGTTCCACAAACTGGTAGCACGGATGAGAAACCTCAGCGGATTTGCGGTCAGGTCGAGTTTGGTGTCGGGCGAGACTTGGCCGGGCGACTGCGCAAAGCTGAGTACCAGCGCGACGGCGGCGGCCAGCCACAGCCAACGCCGGGACAGCGGCGTCGCGCAAGACGACGGCGCCTGCGCAGAAGCGACCGATGGTTGCCCGTCCTCGGTCCGGGCCGTTGCGGCCCGGGTTGTTCCCGGGCTAGGGCCGGATCGCCCGGCTCCTCCCCGGGCCGTTCCGGCCCGCATCGTCGCCGGGCTAGGTGCGGTTGCCGTACTCGACCCGGTTCAGCACCGACGATTGCGGGTCACCACCGGGCAGAGGCGGCTTGGTGTCCTGCTGCACCATCAGCGTCACGCCGAAGATTGCGGCCGCGCCCAGCAGCAGACCGACCACGATGCTGGCTGCGGCGGGCGCAACGAAGCGGTTCATCGATGGCTCTCCTAGAGGCTGGCGATCGTGGCTGCCGCCAACCTAGCAGAACTGCGGTCGACAGCCGCGTCGCACCGGCGCGGGCCAGCCCGGATGGCGGCTGACCGTCCACGTCGTGCCAGCATGGGCAAATGCCTTTTCCGCGCACTTTGGCCCTGCTTGCCGCCGCGACGCTGCTGGTCTCGTGTGGCCACGCTCCTGCGTCCATGCCCAAAAGGACCTCAGGTGCGGCCCAGCAGCCGGCTGCCAAACCGATCCCGCCGGCCTGCGGCGATCCGGCGGCCGTCGTGTCGGCGCTGTCCACCCCCGACAAGTTGGCCCAGTTGTTGATGGTCGGCGTTCGCGATGCCGACGACGCCCGAACCGTGGTGAGCAACCATCACATCGGCGGCATCTTCATCGGCAGCAAGACCGATCTGTCCATGCTGATCGACGGTTCCCTGACCGATATCGCGCGTCACGCAGGCCCGCTCCCGCTGGCGGTGAGCGTCGACGAGGAAGGCGGTCGGGTCTCTCGGCTGTCGTCGTTGATCGGCTCGGCTCCCTCGGCGCGGGTACTGGGCCAAACCCGCAGCGCCGACGACGTCTATCAGCTGGCGCTTGACCGCGGCAAGCAGATGCGCAAGCTCGGCATCACGATGGATCTGGCGCCAGTTGTCGACGTTAGCGACGCTCCGGATGACACCGTCATCGGCGACCGATCCTTCAGCGCCAACCCTGAAGACGTGGCCCAATTCGCCGGGGCCTACGCGCGCGGGCTCAGTGCTGCCGGCCTGCTGCCGGTACTGAAGCATTTCCCGGGCCACGGACACGGTTCCGGCGATTCCCACACCGGCGCGGTGACCACCCCTCCGCTCGCCGATCTGCAGACGAACGACCTGGTCCCGTACCGCAGCCTGGTCAGCATGCCGCGGGTGGGAGTGATGATCGGACACCTGGAGGTTCCTGGCCTCACCGGCACCGACCCGGCCAGCCTGAGCCCGGCGGCGATCCGGTTGCTGCGCAACGGTGTCGGCTACGGCGCCCCGGCATTCAACGGACCGGTATTCAGTGACGACCTAACCGGCATGGCGGCGGTCAGCGACCGGTACGGCGTCGCCGACGCGGTGCTACGCGCGCTGCAGGCCGGCACCGACACCGCGTTGTGGGTCACCACCGACGAGGTGTCCGCCGTCTTAGACCGACTGCAGAAGGCGCTAGCCGCAGGGGAGTTGAAGATTCAGGACGTGGATGCGTCGGTGCAGCGAATGGTTGTGGCGAAGGGACATAACCCCGCCTGCGGGCGGTGAAAACCAGTGCTGGCCGACCACAATGCTTACTCTGGGGTAAGTAGGCGGCGTGTGTGCCGGCGGGCAGCGCAAGAAGGACGAACCATGGCAGGTGGCACCAAGCGCTTGCCACGCGCTGTGCGGGAGCAGCAGATGCTCGACGCCGCTGTCGAAATGTTCTCACTGAACGGCTATCACGAGACGTCAATGGACTCCATAGCGGCGGCTGCGCAGATCTCCAAGCCGATGCTCTACCTGTACTACGGCTCCAAAGAAGAATTGTTCGGCGCGTGCCTGAACCGGGAGCTGACGCGGTTCATCGACACCGTGCGCGCTGACATCGACGCCAGACAATACGCAAAAGATCTGCTGCGCAACGTAATTCTGTCCTTTATGCGTTACATCGACACCAACCGGGCCTCGTGGATCGTGATGTACACCCAGGCCACCAGCTCTCAAACCTTTGCTCAAACAGTGCGTGAGGGACGCGAGCGGATCAACGAACTGGTGGCCGGGCTGCTGCGGGCAGGCACCCGGGATCCGGGGTTGGACATCGACTTCGACATGATGGCCGTGGCACTGGTGGGCGCCGGCGAGGCCGTGGCCACCCGGCTCAGCACCGGTGACACCGACGTCGACGGCGCCGCCGAGCTGATGTTCAACCTGTTCTGGCGGGGTCTCAAGGCGGTCCCCGCGCAGCGGGATGCCGCGGAGAATGCTTCGACGATCGTGAACGGCAAATAACGTTTGTTGCGTTGAGGGCAGAGTTAAGCTCGCTCATCCCCGATGTTGAGGAGATGCTCATGCGCAGGCTACGAGCGTTCGCCGCGGCCCTGGTGATACCGATGACGTTGGTGGGGGTTCCGTGCGCGATCGCCCACGACCTGAGTCCGGCGGTGAGCTGGGCAAATCCGTGCGCCTCGGTCGGTGGTCGCCATGTAACGGTCGGCGGTTGCGCGGATCCGGGCTCTCGTGTCGACAATCTTCCGCCGCCACCGCAGGACGACACTTCGACCACGCCGCCACCTGAGCCGTCGAGTTAGGTCAGCGCCCTTATCGAGCCGGTGAGGTGCGGGTAGCCCTTGGCGATGTTGCGCAACACCACATCCCACCCGTCCTGGACCCGGTCGACGTAAAGACCGGTGGTGGCGGGCAGTACCACCGGCTTGCCGAACCGGACCGAATAGGTCACCGCGTCGTCGAGCTGTCCTTCGATATTCGCTAATGCTGCTGCGGCGCTGAACATTCCGTGTGCGATGACGGTCGGGAAGCCGAACAATTTCGCGCCGATCGGATTGGTGTGAATGGGATTGTGGTCACCGCCGACAGCGGCGTAGCGGCGGATCTGTCCGGGGGTGATCCGCAAAACGGTGTTGGGGGGAGGCAGCTTTGACTGCTTTTCCGGCGGCGGCTTGGGTTCGTCGGACAGACTGGTGCGTTGTTGATGTAGAAAAGTCGTCACTTGGTGCCACGCGGTGTCATTGCCGACGCTGACGTCGGTGACCACATCGACCAGCAACCCTTTGCGGTGTTCACGCAAGTTGTCCGCATGCACCGCGATGCCGACCGTATCGGTCACCGCGATAGGCCGGTACTGCGCAATGTGATTTTCGGTGTGCACTGCCCCGATCGCGGCGAAAGGAAAGTCGAAGGCGGTCACCAGTGACATCACCGTCGGAAACGTCAGTGCGAACGGATAGGTCAGCGGCACGGTATCGCCGAACCGCAGACCGGTGACCGCGGCGTAGGCGGCGACGTTCGCCCGGTCGATGGGCAGTTCCGCGACGGTCACCGTACGGGTGGGCAGCTGATTGTTGCGCGGCACGAAGGGCAGAGCACCCGCCGCTGCGCGAAGCATGTTCTTCAGCCCGCTCGGTTGTGTCACTGACTTCTCCTTCGAGCCTAGACCTCAGGCACCCAGCATGGCTTGGCCACAGACGCGGATCACGTTGCCAGTCACCGCGTTCGACGCTGGGCTGGCGAAGTAGGCGATGGCCTCGGCGACGTCGACCGGCTGTCCGCCCTGGAACAGCGAATTCAGTCGGCGGCCCACTTCCCTGGTGGCCAGCGGGATCGCGGCCGTCATCTGGGTTTCGATGAAACCCGGTGCGACGGCGTTGATGGTGATGCCCTTCTCATAGAGCCCCGGCGCCAGCGCCTGGGTGAGGCCGATCATTCCGGCCTTCGTGGTGGCGTAATTGGTTTGCCCGCGGTTGCCCGCGATGCCGGCCATCGACGACAGCCCGATCACCCGGCCGCCTTCGCCGATGCTGCCGTTTTCCACCAATCCCTCGGTGAGACGCAGCGGCGCAACCAGATTGACGGCCATGACCGCATTCCAGCGAGCCTCGTCCATGTTGGCCAACAACTTGTCCCGGGTGATGCCGGCATTGTTGACCAGGACGTCGGCGTGCCCGTTGTAGTGGTCTCGCAGGTGCTCGGTGATTTTGTCGACGGCATCGGCAGCGGTCACGTCGAGGGTCAGCGCCGTGCCCCCAACCCGGCTGGCCGTCTCGGCCAGCGGCTCGGCCGCGGCCTCGACGTCGATCGCGACGACCCGCGCGCCATCGCGGGCGAACACCTCGGCGATCGTCGCTCCGATCCCACGGGCCGCCCCGGTCACAATGGCCACTTTGCTGCTCAGCGGGCGGTCCCAGTCGGCGGGCGGCGTCGAGTCGGCCGCACCGAGGTAGAAGACCTGGCCGTCGACATACGCCGATTTCGCCGAGAGGATGAACCGCATTGTCGACTCGCACCCGGTGGCGGCCGGTTTGGCGTCCGGCGACAAGTACACCAGGGCGACCGTGGCCCCGCGCCGCAACTCCTTGCCCAGTGAACGGGTGAAGCCTTCCAACGCCCGCTGAGCGATCCGCTCGTCGGTGCTGGCGGCCTGATCGGGGGTGGTGCCGACGACGACCACTCGGCCCGAGGGGCCGAGGTTGCGCAGCAGCGGCGCGAAGAATTCGTACAGCGCTGTCAATCCTGCCGGTGCGGTGATGCCGGTGGCGTCGAACACCAGGCCGCCGAACGAATCGGCCCACCGGCCACCCAGGTTGTGGCCGACCAGCTCGTAGTCGTCGTCCAGCGCAGTCCGCAGCGGTTCGACCACTCGTCCTTCACCGCCGATCAGCAACGACCCGTTCAGCGGTGGTTCGGCAGGTCGGTACCGCCGCAGAGTCTCTGGCTGCGGAACACCGAGTTGCTTGGCCACAAATGAGCCGGGACCGGAGTTGACTACCGAGGAGAACAAGTCCAATGAAAGCTTGGGCGCCACCTTCAGCTGCCTTTCGTCTCGAGCGTACCGTCTGTCGACGACCGTAGCGGGACCGAACTTACTGGAGAGTAAGAACAGTCGGTAGTATGACCCTCAACCGCGGATAACCCCAACTGACGGAGACAAACGTGGCCCCTGCAAAGTCGGAGACAAGCGCCCATCGCGCCGAGGAAAGCCTCAGATCGAGGCGACGCGTCGCGGTGCTGGGCGGCAACCGCATTCCGTTCGCCCGCTCGGACCGCGCCTACGCCGAGGCGTCCAACCAGGACATGTTCACCGCGGCGTTGAGCGGCTTGGTCGACCGCTTCGGCTTGGCAGGTGAACGGCTGGGCGCAGTGATCGGTGGCGCGGTACTCAAGCACAGCCGGGATTTCAACCTGATGCGCGAGTGTGTGCTGGGCTCGGCGCTATCGTCGTATACCCCGGCGTTCGACCTGCAGCAGGCCTGCGGCACCGGTTTGCAGGCGGCGATCGCGGCAGCCGACGGTATCGCGGCAGGCCGTTACGACGTTGCCGCCGCCGGCGGCGTGGACACCACCTCCGACGCACCAATCGGCCTGGGCGACAACCTGCGCCGCACGCTGCTGGGATTGCGCCGGTCGAAGTCCAACCTGCAGCGGCTCAAGCTGGTCGGCAAACTGCCCGCCAGCCTCGGTGTCGAAATCCCGGTGAACAGCGAACCGCGTACCGGGCTGTCGATGGGCGAGCATCAGGCCGTCACGGCCAAGCAGATGGGCATCAAGCGCGTCGACCAGGACGAGCTGGCGGCTGCCAGTCATCGCAACATGGCCGCCGCCTACGACCGCGGGTTCTTCGACGACCTCGTCACGCCGTTCCTCGGGCTGTACCGCGACGACAACCTGCGGCCCGACGCGTCGGGGGAAAGTCTGGCCAAGCTCAAGCCGGTGTTCGGCGTAAAGGCGGGCGACGCCACTATGACGGCCGGTAACTCGACACCATTGACCGACGGCGCTTCGGTCGCTTTGTTGGCCAGTGAACAGTGGGCCGCCGATCACTCCTTGACGCCGCTGGCCTACTTCGTGGATGCCGAGACCGCGGCGGTCGACTACGTCAGCGGCGCCGATGGACTGCTGATGGCGCCCACCTACGCGGTGCCCCGGCTGCTGGCCCGCAACGGGCTGACCCTGCAAGACTTCGATTTCTACGAAATTCACGAGGCTTTCGCCTCGGTGGTGCTGGCGCACCTGCAGGCGTGGGAGTCTGAAGAATACTGCAAGGAGCGGCTCGGGCTGGACGCCGCGTTGGGTTCCATTGACCGCTCTAAGCTCAACATCAACGGATCCTCGCTGGCCGCTGGTCACCCGTTCGCCGCCACCGGCGGCCGTATCCTGGCCCAGACCGCGAAACAGTTGGCGCAGAAGAAGGCCGAGGGGTCGGAAGGCAAGCCGGTGCGCGGTCTCATCTCGATTTGCGCCGCCGGCGGCCAAGGGGTCGCCGCCATACTTGAGGCCTGAGGACCTGACCCTGAGGACCTGACACTAAGGGCCGAATTGTGTTGCGGTGTTTGTTGACGAGACCGACAGGGTAGCCGAATCAACGGATAGCTCCGCGTTGTCGTCCGACCCCCCGACCCGATGGCAACGCGGGGCATCCCTGAATCGATCGTCGGGCCGCGGGGGCGGTCTGAGGGGCCGCCGTTGGCAGAGGGGATCCAGCGACGGCCCCTTTTTCCGCTCCTTGGGGCCGAGCCACGACGCCAAAAGCCCCCGCACGCTTGGCGTGTCGGGGGCTTTTGGCGTCTGGTGGCCGGTGGCCGGGCAGGGCCCGGCGAACACCGCTGTTAGTCAGAAGGCCGCTTCGTCGAGCTCCATGATGTCGTTGTCCAGCGTCTCGATCACCTGACGCGTGCTGGTCAGCAGCGGCAAGAAATTCTTGGCGAAAAACGACGCCACCGCGATCTTGCCTTCATAGAAGGTCCGGTCGGCGTCCTTCGCGCCGGCGTCGAGGGCTTCAACCGCCACGGCGGCCTGACGCTGCAGCAACCAGCCGATCATGAGATCGCCGACGCTCATCAAGAAGCGCACTGAGCCCAGACCGACCTTGTAAACGCTGGAGATGTCCTCCTGCGCGGCCATCAGGTAGCCGGTCAGCGTCGCCGCCATCGCCTGCACATCGGTCAGCGCGGTGGCCAGCAGTTCGCGCTCAGCCTTCAGCCGGCCGTTGCCGGACTCATTCTTGACAAAGTCCTCGATCTGTCCCGCAACATGGGCCAGAGCCACACCCTTGTCCCGCACGATCTTGCGGAAGAAGAAGTCCTGCGCCTGGATCGCGGTGGTGCCTTCGTAGAGTGAGTCGATTTTGGCGTCGCGGATGTACTGCTCGATCGGGTAATCCTGCAGGAAGCCGGACCCACCGAAGGTCTGCAGGCTCTCGGTCAGCTTGGCGTAGGCCTGCTCAGAGCCCACACCCTTGACGACCGGCAGCAACAGGTCGTTCACCTTGACCGCCAGGTCAGGGTCAACGCCGTGCAACGCTTGCGCCACCGCGTCGTCCTGATAGGTCGCCGTTAACAGGTAGAGGGCGCGCAGACCCTCGGCGTAAGCCTTTTGTGTCATCAGGCTGCGACGGACGTCGGGGTGGTGGGTGATGGTGACCCGCGGAGCCGTTTTATCGGTCATCTGCGTCAGATCCGCGCCTTGTACTCGGGACTTCGCGTAATCCAGCGCGTTCAAATAACCGGTCGACAGCGTGGCGATCGCTTTGGTGCCGACCATCATCCGCGCCTGCTCGATGACCTCGAACATCTGGGCAATACCGTCGTGCACCTCGCCGACCAGCCAACCCTTGGCCGGCACGTCGTGCTGGCCGAAGGACAGCTCGCAGGTCGCCGACACCTTGAGCCCCATCTTGTGCTCGACGTTGGTGACGAAAACGCCGTTGCGCTCGCCCGGTTCGCCGGTTTCGGGGTCGAACAAGAACTTGGGCACGAAGAACAGCGACAGACCCTTGGTACCCGGCTTAGCGCCCTCGGGACGGGCCAGCACCAAATGGAAGATGTTCTCGAACAGGTCACCGGAATCGGCTGAGGTGATGAACCGCTTGACGCCGTCGATGTGCCAGCTGCCGTCGTCCTGCTTGACGGCTTTGGTGCGGGCAGCGCCCACATCCGAGCCGGCATCCGGTTCGGTCAGCACCATGGTGGCGCCCCAGTGGCGCTCAGCAGCCAAGGCCGCCCACGTTTTCTGCTCCTCGGTTCCGAGGTGGTACAAGATCGCGGCGAACCCGGCGCCGCCGCCATACATCCACACCGCCGGGTTGGCGCCCAGCACGTGCTCGTGCAGCGCCCAGAGCACCGCCTTGGGCATCGGCGTGCCACCCAGGGCTTCGTCGATGCCGACCTTGTCCCAACCAGCTTCCTGCAGCACCAGCACCGACTTCTTGAAGGAGTCGGGCAGCGTCAGGGAGTGGGTCTGCGGGTCGAATACCGGCGGGTTGCGGTCCCCGTCAACGAACGAATCGGCGATCGGACCCTCCGCCAACCGGCTCATCTCAACCAGCATCTCGCGGGCAATGTCGGCGTCCACCTCGCTGTATTTGCCCTCGCCGAGCGCCTTGTCGAGCTCGAGCACCTCGAAGAGGTTGAATTCCTGGTCGCGGACATTGCTCTTATAGTGGCTCACGTGCTTCCTCCTCGATGAGAATGCCACTTGTTGGTTGGGTACTAGGGTTAAGTTACCCACCAGTAACGATGTCGAAACTATACCGTCTAGTAACATCGGCGCAAGCAGATGTGAGCTAAATTGCACCACTAATTAACCAACCGGTTGAACGCACGTCGATCGGTACGGTGGCCAGCCGGCTCACCCGCGCCGATGATGAACGGGTGACTGCAGTGACAACCGGGACCGGACTTCCTGTCGTCGACCTGCGTGAGCGCCCCGGCAACCTTCGCGGCCAGCTGCACGACGCCGCCCGCGACGTCGGCTTCTTCTATCTGACCGGCCACGGCATCCAGCCCGGGTTCGCCCGCAGAATGCTGGACGCGGCGCACCGTTTCTTCGCGCTACCGCAAGCGGACAAGGACGTCATCGCCATGGTGCGAAGCCGCCATTTCCGCGGCTACACCCGACTGGGCGGCGAGTTGACGGACGGCAATGTGGACTGGCGCGAGCAAATCGACATCGGCCCCGAACGCACGCCGATCGGCGGCCCGGGCCAACCGGACTATCTGTGGCTGCAGGGGCCCAATCAATGGCCGGCGGGGCTGCCGGAGTTGCCGAGCATCGTCGCGGAATGGGACGCCGTGCTGTCCCGGGTTTCCCGCACCCTGCTGGCATCATGGGCCGCTGCGCTGGGCAGCCCGGGTGATGTCTTCGACGCCGCCTTCGCCGAGACACCGGCGACCCTGATCAAGATCATCCGGTATCCGGCGCGCGCCGCGACCGCACAGGGGGTGGGGGCGCACCGCGACGCCGGGGTTCTCACGCTGCTCTTGGCTGAGCCGGGTAGTCGAGGACTTCAGGTGCGCGCCCACGGCCGTTGGGTTGACGTCCCTGTCCTCGACGGAGCTTTCATCGTCAATATCGGTGAATTGCTCGAGCTGGCGACCGGTGGTTACCTGCGGGCAACCGAGCATCGGGTCATCCTGCAATCGCCGGCCGACGAACGAATCTCGGTGCCATACTTTTTCAACCCGCGATTGGATGCCCAACTCCCGGTGCTGACGCTGCCCGGCGAACTGGCGGCCTACGCCCGTCGGCGGGCGGACCCGTCGGATCCCATCTTTTCGGTCTATGGGCGAAACGCCTGGAAAAGCCGGCTGCGCGCGCACCCCGATGTGGCCGAAGCGCACGGGTACAACTGATTGTCCGAGGCGCCCCGAGTATGGTCGGCGATGCCACGACGTCCGTTAACGACATCCCAGCGAACGAAGCCCGGTGAACGCGACCCGCAAGTTGACCCCGTCCTCGCTGCGCGAGGCCTTCGGACACTTCCCGTCCGGGGTCGTCGCGATCGCGGCTGAGATCGACGGCGTTCGGGAAGGGTTGGCGGCCAGCACATTCGTTCCGGTCTCACTCGACCCGCCGCTGGTGTCGTTCTGCGTGCAGAACTCCTCGACGACATGGCCCAAACTCAAACAGGTGCCGCAATTGGGCATCAGCGTGCTCGGTGAAGCTCACGACGACGCGGTTCGCACTCTGGCGGCTAAAACTGGCGACCGCTTCGCCGGTTTGCAGACCGAGTCCAACGGTGGCGGGGCGGTCTTCATCAAAGGCACCAGCATGTGGCTGGAGAGCGCGATCGAACAGCTGATCCCCGCTGGCGATCACACCATCGTCGTGCTACGGGTCATTGACGTCCGGGTTGACCCCGACGTAGCACCTATTGTCTTTCACCGCAGCGTTTTTCGACGGCTCGGCGCCTAAGACCCGGCCCCGGGGCTCGGTCAGGGGCGCTGACCGAGTTCCTCGCGGTAGTGTGCAATGCGCTGCTCGATCTCGCGCGCTTCGTCCTGCCGGCCTTCTTTGTGTGCGATGTCGGCACGCACGGACAGTTCGCGAATAGCAGTACGAATATCGTTGATACTGGCAGGTTCTTTGATAGCCATAGGTGTTGCCTTCCGGTCCATGGGCAGTCGCCCCAGTCGGGGTGGGCTATCCGCGAGGTTACCCAGATCTGTTGCGAAGTAACACGATCAGCGGCGAAACAGCTTGTTCCCCAGCCAAACCACCGGATCGTACTTGCGGTCGACGACCCGCTCCTTCATCGGAATCAGCGCGTTGTCGGTGATCTTGATGTGTTCGGGGCAGACCTCCGTACAACACTTGGTGATGTTGCAGTATCCGAGTCCGTGCTCGGCCTGCGCCTCGTTGCGCCGGTCGACGGTGTCCAGCGGATGCATGTCGAGTTCGGCGAGACGCATCAGATAGCGGGGACCGGCGAAAGCTTTCTTGTTCTCGTCATGGTCGCGTATCACGTGGCACACGGTCTGACACAAGAAGCACTCGATGCATTTGCGGAATTCCTGCGAACGCGCGACATCTGCTTGCGCCATCCGGTATTCCCCAGGCTGCAACTCTTTGGGCGGCGCGAACGAAGGTATCTCCCGGGCCTTTTCGTAGTTGAACGAAACGTCGGTGACCAGGTCGCGGATCACCGGGAAGGTGCGCAGCGGCGTGACGGTCACCGCCTCGTCCTGCGAAAACGTCGACATCCGGGTCATGCACATCAACCGGGGCTTGCCGTTGATCTCAGCTGAGCAGGAGCCACACTTGCCCGCCTTGCAATTCCATCGCACCGCCAGGTCGGGCGTCTGGGTCTGCTGCAGGCGATGAATGATGTCGAGCACCACCTCGCCCTCGTTGACCTCGACCGTGAAGTCCTGCAGCGCGCCGCCGGCTTCGTCGCCGCGCCACACCCGCAAACTCGCGTTGTAGGTCATCTAACTTCTCCGTCCTGGATGCTCGGCCAGCTCGTCGTCGGTGTAGTACTTCTCCAGCTCGGAGATGTCGAAGAGCTCGAGTAGATCCGGCCGCATCGGTTCTGAGTCTTTGTGGGTGATCTCGATGTCGGGGATGACGGCGTCCCCGGCGGCTGCCTGGCAGACCAGCAAGACGTTGCGCCACGACGCATCCATTGCGGGGTGGTCATCGCGGGTGTGCCCGCCGCGGCTCTCGGTGCGCTCCAGCGCGGCTTTGGCGATGCATTCGCTGACCAAGAGCATGTTGCGCAGATCGAGGGCCAGATTCCAGCCTGGATTGTATTGCCGGTGCCCTTCAACCTGAATGTGGTTGAACCGTTCACGCAGTTCGCCGAGCCGGTTGAGGGCCTGGTTTATTTCATCCGCATTGCGGATGATGCCCACCAGTTCGTTCATCGAGTCCTGCAGGTCCAGCTGCATCGTGTAGGGATTTTCTGCCGTGGTGCCGTTGGTGGGCGCCTCGAAGGGCACCAGCGCCTGCTTGGCGGCCGCGTCGATGGCTTCTTGGTCGACAGCGGGACGGCTGCTCAGGGCCCGCACATAGTCCGCGGCACCCAGCCCGGCACGCCGGCCAAAGACCAGCAGGTCCGACAACGAGTTGCCGCCCAATCGGTTCGAGCCGTGCATTCCGCCGGAGCACTCACCGGCGGCGAACAGACCGGGGACCGTGGCTGCTCCGGTGTCCGCGTCGACCTCCACACCACCCATCACGTAGTGACAGGTGGGCCCTACTTCCATTGGCTCCTTGGTGATGTCGACACCGGCGAGCTCCATGAACTGGTGGTACATCGAGGGCAGGCGGCTGTTGATCTCCGCCGGAGTCAACCGGGAGGCGATATCGAGGTAGACCCCACCGTGCGGGGTGCCCCGACCGGACTTGACTTCGGAGTTGATCGCGCGTGCCACCTCGTCCCGTGGCAACAGGTCAGGGGTTCGACGGGCCGAGTCGTTGTCCTTGAGCCACTGGTCGGCCTCTTGTTCGGTCTCGGCGTACTGGCCTTTGAACACCGGCGGGATGTAGTCGAACATGAACCGCTTGTCTTCGGAGTTCTTCAGCACTCCGCCGTCACCGCGTACCCCTTCGGTGACCAGAATTCCTTTCACGCTGGGCGGCCACACCATGCCCGTCGGGTGGAACTGGACGAACTCCATGTTGATCAACGACGCCCCGGCCCGCAGCGCCAACGCGTGACCGTCGCCGGTGTACTCCCAGGAGTTGGAGGTCACCTTGAAAGACTTGCCGATGCCTCCGGTGGCGAGTACCACCGCGGGCGCCTCGAAGACGATGAACCGGCCGCTCTCGCGCCAGTAGCCGAACGCTCCGGAGATCGCACTCTGTTCGCCCGGGGCACCCGTACCGGAGCGGCCTTTGAGCAACTCGGTGATGGTGCATTCGGCGAAGACCCTGATCCGCGCTTCGTAGTCGCCGAGTTCGGCGTAGTCCTCTTGTTGCAGGGACACGATTTTCTGCTGCATGGTGCGGATCAGCTCCAGGCCGGTGCGGTCACCGACGTGCGCGAGCCGCGGGTAGGTGTGTCCGCCGAAGTTGCGCTGGCTGATGCGTCCGTCTTTGGTGCGGTCGAACAGCGCGCCGTAGGTCTCCAGCTCCCAGACGCGATCCGGTGCTTCCTTGGCGTGCAGTTCAGCCATCCGCCAGTTGTTCAGGAATTTGCCACCGCGCATGGTGTCGCCGAAGTGGGTTTTCCAATTGTCCTTCGGATTGGTGTTGCCCATAGAGGCGGCGCAGCCACCCTCGGCCATCACCGTGTGCGCTTTGCCGAAGAGGGATTTGCAGACCACTGCGACCTTGAGGCCCCGCTCGCGCCCTTCGATAACCGCACGCAAACCCGCGCCGCCGGCACCTATGACGACGACGTCATAGGAGTGCCGTTCGACCTCAGTCATGACACCTCGCTCAATTGTCTAGCCGTTTTCTTCGATACTTGTCAGCCAACGAATCTCAGGTCGTGGATGACACCACTGGACACCAGCATGACGTACAGGTCGGTCAGCACCAGCGTGCCCAAGGTGATCCAGGCGAATTGCATATGGCGGGTGTTGATTCGGCTCACCTGGGTCCACAGCCAATAGCGGATGGGATGTTTCGAGAAATGCTTGAGCCGACCGCCGGCGATGTGGCGACATGAGTGGCACGACAACGTGTAGATCCACAGCAAGATCACGTTGGTGACGAGAACGATGTTGCCCAGCCCGAATCCGAAACCGCTCGGCGAGTGGAAGGCTTCGATGGCGTCATAAGTGTTGAGCACCGAAACGGCCGAAGCGACGTAGAAGAAGTACCGGTGGCTGTTCTGAATGATCAGGGGCAGCCGGGTCTCGCCGGTGTAGGCGGAATGCGGTTCTGCGACAGCGCATCCCGGTGGCGACTGCCATACCGACCGGTAGTAGGCCCGTCGGTAGTAGTAGCAGGTGAGCCGGAAACCGAGCAGGAACGGCAGCAGCAGAATGCCCAGCGGAATCCACCAAGGGAAATGCCCGAACCAAGCGCCCAGGTGACTGGCGCCGGGCGCACACGACGCGCTGATGCAGGGGGAATAGAACGGCGTCAGATAGTGGTACCGGTCGACCCAGTACCCACTGCCCCAGAATGCCCGGATCGTCGCGTAGAGGACGAAGCCGGCCAAGCCCAGGTCGGTGAGCAGCGGCGCCTTCCACCAACGGTCGGTGCGCAGGGTGCGTTGCGCGATTTGCGCACGCGAGGGTGAGAAGACGCCGGTGGCAGGGCGGTTCGCCGTGGGTGCGCTCATCTGATGAGATTCCTCTTCTTGTTGCCTGTTCGAAGCGTACTCAGAACAAGAGCCTGGTAGGGCGGGGGGTATTGGGGCCCCTGCTGTGGTCCTGCGGACTCTCGTTGTCGACCTCGGCCGGCAACCGGGTGCCGCACGCGACGTCGGCGAAGGCGCTGGTGTGAGCAGCCGGACACCCGGTGACCTGGGGCCACCTTCACGGCGTCGACTCAGACTCCCGATGGCGCAACGCCTTTCACTATCGAGCGAACACCGTCGACGGTGCGGCGAAAGCGGCCGGCCTAGCGCCGCGCCGGGGGTTCAACCGCGGATCCGCTCGTCGACCACTCCCGGTGCGGTCAGCCGACGGCCGCTCGGGCGATGGCGGACAACGGTTTCTGCACGGGTTGAGGTGTCAGGAATCACAACCGGAAGACAGTTACGCCACGACGGGAACGCGGCCAAGGGTAGCCTAACCATACCTGCGTGTACATACTCCCTCGCCATGACCTGCCGCGGCGTGAGTGCAGTACTGGAGACAATTCTCCGGGACGATCTCAACGTCGACCTCGCGCGAGTCACACCAGACTCGCACCTGATCGATGACCTCGGGTTGGATTCCGTTGCGTTCGCGGTGGGCATGGTGGCCATCGAAGACCGGCTCGGCGTGGCGCTGTCCGAAGAAGAGCTATTGACGTGCAACACAATTGGTGATCTGGACGGAGTCATCAAGAGCAAGGCGCGCGTATGAGCATGCTCGCGTCGGAGCTCACCGACGCGATGACAAGGTCGAGCCACGACCTCGTCGTATTCGACAGAACCGCCGACCGATGGCGACGTCACCCCTGGGGCGAGGTGCACAGCCGTGCCGCGGCGGTTGCCACCCGTATTCTCGGCGACGACGCCGGTGACGTGGGTGTGGTCGGAGAGCCGACCGTCCACGTGGTCGCGGCGGTGATAGGTGCGCTGCTCGCCGGTGTGGCCGTGTCGATACTTCCCGACATGGTCCGGGGTGCCGATCCGCGGCGATGGGCCGAGACGACCTTGCGCCGCTTCGCAGGTCTTGGCATCGGCATGGTATTCAGCCATGGCCCGGATCTGGATTTGCTGTGCGCGAGCCAATCCCCGACGGCGGTGCTCGACGCCACGGTCGTGGCCGGTCTCGAGAGCGCGGCGGCGATAACCCCTCGGGCCGCCAAAAGCGCTGTGTTGCAGGGCACCGCTGGCTCGACGGGCACACCGCGGACGGCGGTGCTGAGCCCAGAGGCGGTGTACGCGAACCTTCGCGGACTGAACCAACGTCTCGGTGTCGACGCCTCGACCGATGTCGGCTGCTCGTGGCTTCCCCTGTATCACGACATGGGCTTGATGTTGTTGCTGGCCGGCGCACTGAGCGGGGCGCCGTTCTGGCTGGCTCCCACCGCAGCCTTCACCGCTGCGCCGTTCCGCTGGCTCTCTGACAGCAGAGCCACCATGACTGCCGGGCCGAATTTCGCCTACAGCCTGATCGGCCGTTACGCCCGGCGGGTAGCCGGGGTGGATCTGGGCAATGTGCGGGTAGCCATCAACGGCGGCGAGCCCGTCGACTGTGACGGTTTAGCCCGGTTCGTAGCGGCCATGGCCCCCTTCGGATTTGATGCCGGCGCGGTTGTGCCGGCCTATGGGCAGGCCGAAGCGGCCTGCGCGGTGACGATGCCGGACCCGGGCACGGGCCTGCGCGTCCACGACGCCGCCCCGAACTCGCGACATGCCGTCCTCGGGCCGCCTATCCCAGGCCTGGAGTTGCGCATCCGTGACGACAGCCTCGAGGGCGACGGCGACGTCGGGGAGATCGAAATCCGCGGCATGTCGATGATGACGGGCTACCACGGGGACGCGCGCTTGTGCAGCGAAAGCTGGTTTTCCACTGGCGATCTGGGCTATCTCGCCGATGGCGGACTGGTGGTGTGCGGCCGGGTCAAAGAATTGATCTCGCTGGCAGGTCGCAACATCTTCCCCGCCGAAGTCGAGCAGGTCGCCGCGCAAGTTCCGGGTGTACGCGCTGGTGCGGTGGTCGCCGTCGGCGGTGGCGACGGTACGGCACGACCAAGTTTGGTCGTCGCAGCCGAATACCGCGGCCCCGACCAGGCCGGCGCCCGCAATGACGTGGCCAAACGGGTCGCGTCGGTGTGCGGCGTCGTGCCGGCCGACGTCGTGCTGATGTCACCCGGGTCGCTGCCCCGCACGTCGTCGGGCAAGCTGCGCCGCCTCGAAGTCAAGCGCAACCTGGGCTTGGCCAGCACATGAGCACCGCCGCAGCATTGGAGATCGCCGACTATCAGAGGTTGCTCGACGCGACCTTCGACGATCGGCTGCGGACCTGGACGGTGGAAGCCGAGCGCACCGAGCGATTTCCGCGCCACCTGATCGAACGTCTCGGCGCCGCGGGCGTGTTCAGCCACAAGTGGACCGATGACACCTTGCCCGATGTCGCCAAGCTGGTCGCGCTGGCCGCCGCGCTGGGCCGGTTGATGTCGGCGGGCATCGCCGTCGGTGTGAGCTTGCACGACTCGGCCATCGCGATATTGCGACGGTTCGGTAAATCGGATTACCTGCGAGACGTGTGTGCCCGCGCGGTCCGGGGTGAGGCCGTATTGTGCGTCGGCGCGTCGGAGGAGTCCGGCGGTTCGGACCTGCAGATCGTCGAAACCGAGATCCGCGCTCGCGACGACGGATTCGATGTACGTGGCGTCAAGAAATATGTATCGCTGGCTCCGATCGCCGATCACATCATGGTGGTCGCTCGTAGCATCGACCACGACCCCGCCAGCCGGCACGGCAACGTCGCGGTGATCGCGGTCCCCACCATCCAGACCGAGGTACAGACGCCCTATCGCAAGGTCAGCGCCGGACCGCTGGAAACGGCGGCGGTGCACATCGACACCTGGGTTCCTTCGGACGCGCTTCTCGCACGCCCCGGAACAGGGCTGGCGGCATTCAGCTGGGGACTGGCACACGAACGTCTGTCGCTGGCCGCTCAGATAGCGGCCGCCTGCGAGCGGATCATCGGAATTACGTTGGCCCGCATGATGATGCGCCGTCAGTTCGGCCATATCTTGTTCGAGCACCAAGCTCTGCGCTTGCGGATCGCGGACCTGGCGGCCCGCGTCGACCTGCTCCGTCACGGACTTCAGGGCATCGCGGCCGGCGGCCGGCTCGACCTGCGCACCGCAGCGGCGGTGAAAGTGACCGCCGCCCGGCTGGGCGAGGAGGTGGTGACCGAGTGCATGCACATCTTCGGCGGCTCGGCGTTTCTCGTCGACGAGACACCGCTGGGGCGATGGTGGCGCGACATGAAGCTCGCCCGTGTCGGCGGCGGCACCGACGAGGTGCTGTGGGAGCTGGTTGCCGCCGGGCTGAAGCCGGACTATGCGGGTTATGACGCGCTGGTCGGGCGATCGAACGCATAAAGCGCCATCCGCCGGTTCGCCATTTCATGTTCGCCGAGGAAGCGGCAGCCCACATACTCGCACAACCGCCGGACGGCGGTATTGCGGTGATCGGCGTCGAACATGACTCGCGCTCAAGCAGATTCGACCTCGAACACGCTGGCCACGATCCGCGGCAACAGCAACGGCCCGAACCCGCGGCTGACGAACTTCTGGTCGGCGATCGCCGCGTGTAAGCCGAGGTCATACGGCTGTGCGTCATAATGCATCGCAATGGAATCCTTTGCGGCCCGATATAACTCGAGATAGCCGCGATCCACTCCGTGCAACGCGCCGATCAGCGGCAGCGAGTATGTGCCTTCGAGTTGAGCTTGCAAATGCCGCCGCCACCGGGCAACCGGCCAGTTGTACTCCCACGCCTGCGCCAGATGCGGCCGGTTCATCCACTCGGCAAGCAGCTCGGCATCGCTGAGGACCGCCACCCGCAGCGTGTAGGGAGCCTTCAGCATCGGCATCGGCGGCCCGGGCACCTGCCGGACTTCGTCAGGAAGTTCGGTGAGCTCCCGAGCGAGGGCGGTGCCGGTCATCGCGCCATACAGTATCCGAGCGGTTCCCAGCACCCTATCGGAGAGAATGCGCGGATCCGGTGGCACCGGCGGCGCCACCGGATCCGGCTGGCGAATTTACCTGCTGATCGCGATGCGCTGGGCCTGAGTTCCGGCGTAGGCGCCGGCAACCCGGACGGTCAGCACGCCCGCGTCATACGACGCCGAGACGGCCTCGCTGGTGACGTGCGCAGGCAGTTCAAACGACCGCCGGAACGATCCGTAGCGGACTTCACGCAGGGTGCGGCCGTGTGCTTCCCCGGCGTGCTCGTCTCGACGCTCGCCCTGGATGACCAGCCGGCCGTGCTCTACCTCGACGTTGACGTCGTTGTCGACATCGACGCCGGGCAGCTCAACACGAAGCACCGCGTCGTCGCCGTCCTTGGCGATCTCGGCCGCCGGGCTGAAGCCAGTCACCGGTTGAACCCAGTCGGTGGCAGCGGCGGGGCCGAAGAATTCTCGCAGCCAGCGCTCGGTGTTCCAGGCGGGACGCGACCACAGGGTCACATTGCTCATGTCTTGTCTCCTCGATGTCGGTGGGCGGCCTCACGCCGGCCCGCTGACTCGTAGAACATGAGTGGGGTACGCTAAAGTTCCGGACCGTGTTCGCCCTGGGCGAACATGTCACCGAAACGGTCAGCGTCATCCAGCGCCGAAGCGTTCATCGGTTGCCAGGCGGTACCCGCGTTTCACCACCGTCGCGATGATCGCTTTGTCGCCGAGGGCATTTCGTAGCCGTAACAGCGCGGTATCCACCGCATGGGTGTCGGTGCCGTTGCCCGGCAGCACCCGCAGGAGGTCGCCGCGAGAGACCACTGCGCCGGGACGGGTGGCGAGCGCACGCAGCGTCGCCATCTGAGACCGTGTCAGCGATTTGACCGTCCCGTCCACCAGCACACACGAGGCGCGGATCTCTACGATGTGCCCGGCAGCGTGAATGGTGCGTGACCGCAATGCGGGTAGCTCCTGGGCGATGTGACGGGCCAACGCGGCCAGCCGCATCCTGTGCGGTGCCGAGGTCGGTACGCTCAGGCGCGTCAACGGCTGAGCGGTAACCGGGCCGACGCACATCGCCCGCACATCTGTCCGCAATGCGTCGAGCACTTCCTCGGAGATGCCGAGTTCACCGGCGCGCATCAATGTCGCAGCCGCGGCGGGTGCCGAGGTGAAAGCGACGGCGTCGACTTGCCGCTGGCCGATCTGGCTGACCAGTTGATCGAAGTCGCTACCCTTCGGCGCCGCGCGCCAGCGGTACACCCGAATCGGTATGACAACGGCGCCGGCAGCCTGAAGTTCGCTGACATACTCCGGGAAGGGGTCCCAGTGCTCGGTGGCGCCGTGTAGCTGGAGCGCGATACGCCTGCCGTCAACACCGGACTCGAGTAAATGCGCCAGCACCTCACGCGACGATTCCGATTGCGGAGACCACTCTTCGCGCAGACCGGCGGCGCGGAGCGCACCCGTGGCTTTCGGACCGCGCGCCACGGTCCGGGCACCAGCCAGCGCTGCGCTCAGCTCTTCAACCAGCCCCCAACCGTCTGCGGCGGAGATCCAGCCGCGGAAGCCTATGCCGGTCGTGGCAATCAGAATATCCGGCGGCTGAGCAATCAACGCCTTTGTCGAATCTTGCAATTCGTCGTCGTCGGCCAGCTTGACCATGGTGATTGCCGGCGCACTGCAGACGGCGGCTCCGTGACGGCGCAGCAACGTACACAGCTCCTCAGAGCGGCGCGCGGAAGTCACCGCCACCCGATACCCGTTCAGCGGCGCCGCTTCTGGCTGGTTCATACGGCGTGTCTATGCCAAGCACATTTCCCCGGCGTTACCGAATAATTGCCGGACCGTTAGGCCAGGTGCGAGTCAGCTACCAGACGTCGCCGTCGCGCCAGTCGCACATCAAGCCCACGGAGGCGTCCACGCTCACCGCTACTGGAAACACGAACACCGATCCGTCGTCTTCCGGCGTGCGGATCGGTCCGGTCGGAGCCAAAACCGACGTCGGGCCACGCCAGGGCAACCAGCCCCGAGACAGGTAAAGCCGGCGGCCACGGTCGGAAGAGCTGAGCGCCCCGAGGGGGTAGCCCCCGCGGATCACCTGCTCGCACGCGTCGAGTATCGCGACAGCCAAGCCCTGGCCGCGCCAGTCTTCCCGAACGGCCACGGCTTCGACGTATCCGCATCGCAGCGCGGTGTCACGGTAGACAAGCCGCCGCTGCACCACCGCACCGTGCGCGATGATCGCGCCGTGACGCCAGATCAGTGCGTGCATCCCACCGAGCGCGTGGTCCCAGTCGCTGTCGGTGAAATCACCTGCGAACGCCTCGTTCACCATGGTGTAGGCGCTTTGCCGGGTGTCACTGTCGAGGTCGGCGGTGTGTACCAGGCGGGCGGTATGTACCTGGGCGCGCACAAAGTCCTGTTTACCAGCCCCGTTTCAAATGAAATGCGCGAGTCAGTGGCGCGTCACAGTTGCGCTCAGCGCGGCAGCAACCGGGGACCTAGGCCGGGACCAGTGCAGCCGTACATACTGGCCGGGGCGGATCTGAGCGATTCTGTCGATGTCCTCGTCGGTGACCACCCCCACCACCGGGTAACCGCCGGTGACTGGATGATCCGGACCCAGAAGGACCGGCAAACCGTTGGGCGGCACCTGGATAGCACCCCGAGTGGCTCCTTCGCTGGGCAACTGACGATCTGGCCGGCGGTGGTGCAGTGCACGTCCCTCCAGTCGCATCCCCACCCGATCGCTGCGGTGCGAGGCCATCCAAATGGTGTGGACCAGTGCGTCGGGATCGACCAGCCAGTTCTCGCGCGGCCCGGGCACCACCATCACTTCGACCAGACGCTCGTTGATCGCTGCGACGGGAGCCTGGTCGAGTTGGGGGTACTCGTCGGCGTGCGCACCGACCGGTAGTACGTCACCGGCCTGCAGCGGACGCGGTCCGATCCCGGACAACACGTCGTAACTGCGCGACCCGAGCACCGGCGTCACATCGATGCCGCCGCGAACCGCCAGATAGGTCCGCAGCCCGGCGCGCGGAGGACCCAGCGATATCACTTCGCCGTCCCGCACATGGTGAATACTGTTGTTGCCGAACAGAGTTCCATCGATCCTGGGGTCGGTATCGGCACCGGTGACGGCGACGTCGACGCCGCCTCCGCGCACTCGCGCCGCAAAACCGCCGAAGGTCACTTCGATGGTTGCCCGGTCATCCGGGTTGGCGAGCAACCGGTTGGCCAGCGTGTGTGAACTCCGGTCGGCTGCGCCGGACCGGGTGACACCGAGATGAGCCAGCCCCACCCGGCCCAGATCCTCGATGAGGGCCAACGGTCCGGTGCGCAAGATTTCCAGCGTGGTCACGGGTGACCTCCTCTACGCGGCCCGAAATCGCACCCAGGAGCCCGCGGTCAGCAGCGCCGGTTGTGGCCGGTCGACGTCCCACAGCACCGCGTCGGTGTGACCGATCAATTGCCACCCACCCGGAGACTGACGGGGATAAATGCCGCTGAACTCGCCCGCCAGGGCGACCGATCCAGCCGGCACCGACGCTCGCGGCTCGGACCGTCGCGGCACCATCAGCCGTGCGTCCCCACCCACCAGATAGGCGAAGCCGGGCACGAACCCACCGAAGGCCACTTGCCAAGCCGTTGCGGTGTGCGCGTCGACGACCTGTGCGGTGCTCAGACCGGTGTGATGCGCCACTTCACCGAGGTCGGCGCCGTCATAGACGACGTCGATCACCACGTCCACCCGGCCGTCCGGCGGTTGGTCCGGGATCATCTCCGGGCCTATTCGCAACCTCCGCAGCCGGTTGCGCGTGGCGTTCTGATAGCGAGGTCCGTCGAGTTTCACCAAAACCGTGCGGGAGGCCGGAACTATGTCGAGCACACCGGGCAGCGCCGCCTCTTTCAACGCGGTTGTCCACGCCAGTACCTCAGCGCTGCTGTCAAACTGCAAGAGCAGCGCTTGGTCGCCGTAATCGGCGATGGTGGTGCTCACCCCCGAATCGACTCCCACACTCATACTCGACGGTAACCCCCGTGCACTGCTGCCGCGAGTGATCTTCGAGCTCTGCCAGAGGTGCCTTAGCAAACGCTCACACCAAGGCGGATCTAGGCTGGGCCCAACGCTTTCGCGATCAACGCCGGCATTTGATCGGCCACCAGCGGGTAGCTCAACGGTGACGCGAAGGCTAACGCTCCGGCCTGGTCTTTGGTAGTGAAGACGTTGCGTGCGCCCAGAGCCGCGACGTCGGGATCAGCCAGCAGAGCGAGCCGGTCCTCGTCGCTATTGGTTGTCCAGATCAACACATCGACGGCTTCCAGCACGGTCTTGATCTGGTTGCGCGGGATGAAGGCCCGCTGCTGGTCGACGGCGAACGAGGTGACGTTGTCGGCGAGGGCGAGGCGCATCCGGGTCAGGAACTCGGTACGCCAGCCCGCGACGGTGGCTACGACATTGTTCTGTTGGAAACTGCCTTGCAGTAGCAGCACCTTTTTGCCGTCGAATTGCGAATGCTTTTCGCCGGCCGCGGTGAATTTCTGGTCCACCCCGTCGACGAGCGACTTCATCTGGTCGGCCTGGAACACGGCCTCGCCGATGGTGGCGGCCTGGTCTTTCCATGGCTCAAAGAATGCTTCCCCGCCGGACTGCGCGACGGTCGGGGCGATTGCCGTCAGTTTCTGGTAAGTATCGGCGTCGACGCCGGCGTCGGTCGCCACGATGAGATCAGGCTTCGACGCGGCGATGTGGTCGAGCTGAATGCCATGGTCGAGGTTCAGCACGACGGGCCGGGCGTTTCCGAGCTGGGGCTGCGCCCACGGCCACACCCCGAACGGCTCGTCGCCGAACCAGTTGGTGACTGCGATCGGGACCACCCCCACCGCGAGCAGGTAATCGTGGCTGGTGTAGCCGGCGCTGACGACGCGCTTGGGCGGCGCTGGAATGGTCGTCTCGCCGAACAGATGCCGGACGGTCACTGCACCACGACCGCCGCTGCCGGAGGCAGGCTTTTTCGACGAGCATCCCGCTGCGAAGCTGGCGGTGAATATCGTTGCCGCCGCGGCCAAACCGAGGAACTGGCGTCTGTTCGCTTGGGGGCGTGCTATCGACGTGTCGTGCGACGTTGCATTCAGGCCCAGCGGATGGTCGGTCGCCTGCATGCCGCAATTCTGTCGTACCCGCCGCCGTTGCGTGCCAGAGATCGTCGCTAAGCGGTCGGCGGGGAAGGCCGGGTCGGCCAGGGACTGTAGTCGGCGATCAACTCTTCCTGAGGCGGCCGCTGCTTGGGCGGCACGTGCTGCAGGTTGATCCGGATCCGGTACCAAATAGAGCTCGGCCCTCGCATCCCGTCGACCAGCACGTCGGCCGGCTGCAGCAAAGCCGCCGCGTCGGGGTGACGGGTGCGCCAGGATTTCAGCGCCGCCATCGCCTCGTCTCTGGTCTTGGTACGCGCAACCTCGATCAGCGGCATCAGCGAAACACGCTTGCCGTCTTGGCTCCTTCGCGACCCCTTCGGTGCCTTCTCCGCCGGGCCCAAGTCCGCAGCCAGGGCGAGCAACGGATCGAGCCGCCCGCCCGGGTGGTCATCGATACCCGCCCACGGATCCCCCATGTCGGCGTACCGCTGCGGCACGGTATGGATGGTGAACGACTCCGGGCGACAGTCGGGCACTTCATCCCAGAACAGCGGTGTCGACACACGGGCGTCGGTGGTGGCCCGCACCGAGTAGGCCGAGGCGACGGTGCGATCTTTAGCGTTTTGATTGAAGTCGACGAACACACCCTGACGTTCTTCTTTCCACCAGCGACTCGTGGCCAGCTCCGGCGCCCGCCGCTCGACTTCGCGGGCTACCGTCTGGGCGGCCAACCGAACCTGTGTGAACGGCCAGTGCGGCGCTATCCGGGCGTAGATGTGAAAGCCTCTTGACCCCGACGTCTTGGGCCACGCGGTCAGACCGTAATCCTCGAGCACTGTCCGGGTCACCAGCGCGACTTGGACAATCTGGCGCCACCCGACCCCCGGCATCGGATCAAGGTCCACCCGTAACTCGTCGGGATGATCGAGGTCTTCAGCGAGCACCGGATGCGGATTGAGGTCGATGCAACCCAAGTTGATCACCCATGCCAAACCGGCGGCGTCCCGGATGACCGCCTCCTTCGCCGACGTGCCCGACGCGTACCGCAGTTCGGCTACCTCCACCCAGTCGGGCCGGTTCTCCGGAGCTCGCTTCTGGAAGATCGCCTCTTCGGCCAAGCCTTTGACGAAGCGCTTGAGGATCATGGGACGGCCCGCTACCCCGCGCAGCGCGCCCTCGGCGACAGCTAGGTAGTAACGGATCAGGTCGAGTTTGGTGTGGCCGGTGTCGCCGTTGTCGCGGGGGAAGACGACCTTGTCCGGGTGGGTGACCGCCACTTGACGTCCGTTGACCTCAACGGATACCGGGCCTGCCATGTGTTCATCGTAGATTTCCCCTCCGAGTTGCGACCCTCGTCACATATGGTGGCCGTATGCCTAACTTCAGTGACCTGCTGCCGTGGAACGCCGCGTCCAAGGTTCAGCAGTACGCCGACCGCGGCCTGGCCGAGCTGCACTACGTCCGCAAAATCCTCGAAGCGGGCGGCTTCCCGCTGCAGCCACCCCAGCACGTCGCCGCGATGGCCAACGACATCCGCAAGTGGGGCGAGATCGGGATGCTGCCAGCGATGCATGCCCGGCGCACCCCCGACAAGGTGGCCATCATCGACGACGACGGCGAAATCACCTGGAAGGAGCTCGACGACGCCGCCAACGCGGTCGCGCACGGGCTAATGGACAAAGGTGTCAAAGGTGGCGACGGTGTCGCGATCCTGGCGCGCAACAGCCGCTGGTTCAGCATCGCGTTGTTCGGGTGCGCCCGCGTCGGCGCCCGCATCATTCTGCTCAACAGCTCCTTTTCTGGCCCGCAGATCAAAGAAGTGTCCGAACGCGAGGACGCCAAACTGATCATCTACGACGACGAGTACGCCGAGGATGTCAGCAAGGCCAAGCCCCCGCTGGGCAAGCTGCGGGCACTGGGCACAAACCCTGATTCGGACAAGAAGTCGAATAGCAAAGACGAGACGCTCGCCGACCTGATCGAACACAGCAGCGGCAAGCCCGCACCGAAGGCGGGCAAGCACTCGTCGATCATCATCTTGACCAGCGGCACCACCGGCACCCCGAAGGGCGCCAACCGCAGCACCCCGCCGAGCCTGGGGCCGATCGGCGGCATCTTGTCGCATGTTCCGTTCAAGGCCGGTGAGGTGACGGCGCTGCCGGCGCCGATGTTCCACGCCCTGGGCTTCCTGCACGCCGGCATCGGGGGATTCCTGGGCTCGACACTGCTGCTGCACCGCAAATTCAAGCCCGATGTTGTGTTGCAAGACATCGAGAAGCACAAGACGACCGCGATCGTCGTCGTGCCGGTGATGCTGTCCCGGCTGCTGGAAGCGCTGGAAAAGATGGACGACAAGCCCGACCTGTCCAGCTTGCGGATCATCTTCGTCTCCGGCTCGGCGCTGAACGCCGACGTAGCCGAGCGGGGACTCAAGGAGTTCGGCCCGGTCATCTACAACATGTACGGCTCCACCGAGATCGCGTTCGCGACCATCGCCGAGCCCAAGCACCTGGAGTACAACTCGTCGACGGCGGGAGCGGTTGTCAAAGGCGTCAAGGTCAAAATCTTCGACGACGACGGCAACGAGAAGCCGCAGGGCGAGGTCGGGCGGATTTTCGTCGGCAGCAGCTTTCCGTTCGAGGGCTACACCGGTGGCGGCGGCAAGCAGATCATCGACGGCATGCTGTCCTCCGGGGACGTCGGCTACTTCGACGAGAAAGGTCTGCTGTTCATCAGCGGTCGCGACGACGAGATGATCGTGTCCGGAGGCGAGAATGTGTTCCCCGCCGAAGTCGAAGACTGCCTCGACGGGCACCCCGACGTGGTGGAGGCCACCGCGATCGGCGTCGAGGATAAGGAGTGGGGTCACCGATTGAAGGCCTTCGTCGTCAAGAAGGACGGCTCCGATGTCGACGAGGACACCCTCAAGAAGCACGTGAAGGACCAGTTGGCCAAGTACAAAGTGCCTCGAGAAATCGTTTTCCTCGACGAACTGCCGCGCAACTCGACCGGCAAGATCCTCAAGCGTGAGCTGCGTGAGGACGGTGACGACGACAAAGGTGACGACGGCAAAGGCGGCAAGAGCGACAAAGGCGGCAAGGCCAAGAAGGACGAAGGCGCCAAGAAGGACGAGGCAAAGAAGGGGTAGCGCTCGTCGCGCGAATAGAAACCGGGGTTGGGGTAGTCGGCGAATCACAACCCCGGCTTCACATTCGCGGCGGTTAGGGGTCTCGAGGCAGGCCGAGCAACCGCTCGGCGATGATGTTCAGCTGCACCTCCGAAGTGCCGCCGTAGATCGTGGTCGCGCGGCTGGCCAGTAGGTACTCGCCCCACTTGCCGGCCAGCTCGTCGGCATCGCCGATCGCCGCGTCCGCACCAAAGGCGGACACCGCGAATTCTGCGTAGTCCTGAGCGGTGCGCATCGAAAGCAGTTTGGAGATCGCCGCCGACGGCATCGCGTCCCCGCCGGCCAGCGTCACCAGCGTCGAGCGCATGTTGAGCACCTTGGCGGCGTGGCCCTCCGCGATCAACTGACCGGCACGGTTCTGTGCCACCTGGTCGAACTGGCCGTCGCGCAGGAACTCCACGAATCCGTCCAGGTTAGCCAGAAACGGCGCCTCGGAGCTGCCGATGGACACTCGTTCGGCGGTCAGCGTGTTGCGGCTGACTTCCCAGCCGCGGTTCACCTCGCCGAGCACGAATTCGTCGGGCACGAACACGTCGTCAATGAATACGGTGTTGAACATCGCGCCCCCGGTGAGCTCACGCAGCGGCTGTACCTGCACGCCTTCGCTGGCCATGTCCAGCAGAAAGTAGGTGATGCCGTTGTGCTTCGGGGCGCTTGGGTCGGTGCGGGCCAATAACGCGCCCCAGTGCGAGAAGTGCGCGCCGGTGGTCCAGATCTTCTGCCCGGTGATCCGCCAGCCGCCGTCGACCTTCGTCGCCTTGGTGGACAACCCAGCCAAGTCCGAACCGGCGCCCGGCTCGGAAAACAACTGGCACCAGATGATCTCACCGCGGAAGGTGGGCGGCAAGAACCGTTGTCGCTGCTGGTCGGTGCCGAACGCCACGATCGACGGAACGACCCAGGCCGCGATGCCGATCGGTGGACGCTTGACGCGTCCGGTGCTGAACTCCTGGGCAATGATGATCTGCTCGACCGGGCTGGCTGCCCGACCCCACGGCGCGGGTAGATAGGGCAGCACCCAACCGCCTTCTGCGATGGCTGCGAGGCGTTCCTCGCGCGACATCGCTTTCAGCGCCGTGACCTCCGCCCGGACATCGGCCCGCAGCTTCTCGGTGTCCGGATCCAAGTCGATGTCGAGCTTGCGCAACCCCACACTCGTCGCGGTGTCGACCACCCGCTGGGGGTATTCGGACCTGCGGCCAAAGGAGGCGGCCAGCATCAGCGCCCGCCGGTAGTAGACGTTCGTGTCGTGTTCCCAGGTGAAGCCAATACCGCCGTGCACCTGGATGCAATCTTGAGCACATCGCTGCGCGGCCGCGGGGGCCAGCGTCGCCGCCACTGCGGCCGCGAATTCGACGGCGCGCGCTGCGTCGGCGTCTTGGCTGGCCTCGTCGATGGCGCGGGCAGCGTCCCACACCGCCGCGGTGGCCCGTTCGGTATCGGCCGCCATCTCCGCGCACTTGTGCTTGACGGCTTGAAACTGGCCGATCGGTCGGCCGAATTGTTCCCGGATTTTCGCGTAAGCCGACGCGGTATCGGTGGCCCATCGCGCGACCCCGACCGCCTCCGCGGACAGCAAAGTGGAGATCAGCGCCTGCGCGGCGGCCTTGCTCAGATTGCTCAGGACGACGTCGTCGGTGACTTCGACGGCGTTGGCACGCACATGTGCAATGGGCCGCAGCGGATCGATGCTCTTGACCGGTTCGATTTCGAGCTGTGCGGCACGTAGCACGACCCATTCTTCGCTGCTGTCGATCGCCACCGGCAAAACCAGCAGCGCCGCCTGACCCGCTGCCGGGACCGCGCGCACTTCGCCGCGAATTACCAGGGCTGCACCGTGTCGGGTGGCGGTCAGTCCGGAGTCCAGCCCATAGGCGGCAATGGCAGCCCCGGACGCCAGCTCGGCGAGCGTCTTCGCGTCGGAATCGTGCGCGGAGATCAGCGCGCTGGCGATGGCCGACGGAACGAACGGGCCGGGGACGGCGCCGTAGCCGAACTCGGCCAGCACCACCGCCAGTTCGAGGATGCCGTACCCCTGGCCGCCGACCGATTCCGCGAGGTGGACGCCTTGCAGCCCTTGGTCTGCGGCGGCCTGCCAGTAGGGCGGCGGATTGGGGATCGGGTCTTCCAGGGCTGCGTGTAAGACTTCCGACGGTGCGACCCGCGCCACCAGCGAGCGCACCGAGTCGGCCAAGTCGTGATGCTCAGGAGTGATCGCGATCGGCATGGTGTTGGCCTTCCTGCGTTTCCCGGAGACTTTTCCCGGTGCTTCCCACGCGCGGTTCTCAACTGGTGGTCATCAATCTAATAACCGGTCGGTTGGTTGACCACACCGGTCAGTGATGGTGGCGGGCTTTCAGCGCCACCGTTTGGCAATCCACTTGGCGATCGTGTCGGCTTGCTCGCTGCGCGCGCCCGGTGTGGTGAAGTAGTGGTCGCTGTCGATGGCGACTTGCGTCTTGTCGCTGCTGGCCAGTGCATCGAAGATACGTTTGGCGTCGGACGGGAACACCCCGGTGTCTGCCTCGGCGTTGATCACCAGGGCCGGGCAGGTCACGCGGCCCAGGTGCGGTTCGGCGCGGGTTTGGGACACTCGCAGGCTCCACATGCTCAACCAGTTGCGCAGGGTGCAAGCCGCCGTGATGCCATACGCCGAGCGATTGGCCTTGACCGGTGGACCGGCATAGCAGAGGTTCGGCTGGCGTTTCGTGGGCTCGATGCTTGGATCGACCATCCGCGGATCTGCCCAGGTCCGCATCACGGCAAATGGGCGGTCCGAAAAGCCGGCTGCACGAACACGTTTGAGCTCGGTTTCGGCCCAGTCGGTGATGGCATGGTTGCGAGCGACCTGTGCGGATCGATATCGGGCCAGGAATTCCGGCGAGTATGGTGGGCCGTTGCTCTCGTCGAACAGGTCGAGTTCGGGATTGGTTGCGACGGGGTCGTTCTCGTCGACGACGGCTGCGTCCATCCACGCGGTCAGCACATCGGGCCGGCCGGGATGGGCGGCGCTGGCGACGAAGCCGTCGGCAGGCAGTAGGTCGGCGAGCCCGGCCGCCGGCCGCATACCCGGCAGCGGAATCAGGTTGGGTTCTTTCGCCTGCGACTGGTAAGCGGCCATCAACGAGCCACCACCGGAATTGCCAAGCAGGATAACCGCTTCCACGCCCTGGACTTCGCGCAGCCAGCGCACCCCGACCCCGATGTCGACCAGCGCGTGGTCAAGCAGAAAGCTGCTTTCGAAGCCGCGAAAGCGGGTGTTCCAACCCAAGAATCCGATGCCGCGAGTGGCGATGTAGTCAGCGAGATAGTGCTCGGAGAAGTCGATCTGGAAGTGGGTCGCTATCATCGCTACCTTGGGCTTGCGTCCCACTCCGCGGTGGTACAAACCTTGACACGGATGCCCGCCGGCGCCCGCTCGTCGCGCGGTGGGCGAGGGCAACCCGATGAATTCCTTTAGCACTCCTGGCGTGCCGACAACCCCTGTCATCAGCAGACCTCCTCGGCGGCGACCAGTGCCTTGCCAGCGGCAGTCACGGCAGCCGGCGTGCGGTCGCGCGGCGTCAGCACCTGGACCCACCTCCCCCGACTGATCACTCTGGAGCGGACCTGGATGCGATGTTAGATTCACATTCAGCTCTTGACCAGGGGCCATCGGTGGCCGGAAGAGACTGGAGCAGCCAAATGATCAAGCCCCACAACAGCAACGCCGAGTTCGACTTGGGCGGGATCAACCATGTCGCGCTGGTGTGTTCGGACATGGCCCGCACGGTCGACTTCTACAGCAACATCTTGGGCATGCCGTTGATCAAATCGCTGGACCTGCCCGCCGGTCAGGGACAACATTTTTTCTTCGACGCGGGCAACGGTGACTGCGTCGCCTTCTTCTGGTTCGCTGATGCACCCGATCGGACACCGGGGATCTCCTCGCCGGCCGCCATACCAGGCATCGGCGATATCACCAGCGCGGTGAGCACGATGAATCATTTGGCATTTCACGTGCCGGCCGAGAAATTCGACGCCTACCGACAGCGGCTCAAGGAAAAAGGAGTACGGGTCGGCCCGGTCCTCAACCACGACGAAAGCGCGTTGCAGGTGTCGGCCACCGTCCATCCCGGTGTTTACGTGCGCTCGTTCTATTTTCAGGATCCCGACGGAATCACTCTTGAATTTGCCTGCTGGGTCAAAGACTTCGGGGCTGCTGACATCAAAGCAGCGCCCAAGACCGCTGCCGACCGGCGAGCGGCGGTCAGCCGATAGAGAAGCGGCGTCGACGACGCCTCAGCGAAACTGTAGTTGCCGTGTCGGCTTCTCGAAGTTTTGCAAGCCAGCTACAGCTTCGGCGCGAGCGTCGACGGTCAAGGCGTCCGGTACAGCGCCGGGTTGGCGAGCTCATCGAGCAGCGAGGCCAAGTGATCGATCAGTTGGTCGGCGTCCAGTTTCACGTCGCCGGCCAGCCAGGCGCTGAGGGTCTGCGCCACCCCGCCAACCGCGAAATGCGCGGCGGCTTTGATCCGCTCATTCTCGGGCACCCGCAACGCGCTGCCGACGTGCTGCCCCGACAACATCGCAAATAAGGCGCTGGACTCCGAGCGCTTGCGTACCAGGACGGCGTTGGCTGGCTGCACGCTGAAAAGTAGCCGGCCGACGCGGGCATCACCGGCGACGGTGCGCACGATGTTGGCCATACCGGCCCGGGTTTGCTCGCGGGAAGTCGCGGCAGCCACGGCCGCCTGGGTGGTGACGGCTAGATCGGCGACGACGGAATCGAAAACGGCGCCGACGAACTCGTCCTTGTCGGCGAAGCTTTCATAGAAGTAGCGGGCAGCCAGTCCCGCTCGGCGGCAAACTGCACGGACAGTCAATGCCGAATCGTGTTGTTCTTTGACGCCTAGTAGATCGAGACCCGCGCTCAGCAAGCGACCGCGCCGTGCGGCCAGCCGGTCGGCGGGCTCGACCCCGCGGTAGGGACGCACGCTCGCCATGAGAACGATCTTGACACCGGCCAACCGCGACGGCAATATCAGGAAACGCGCGTTCTCACAATTTGCGAGCAGGTGCTATGACCGTTGGTGAGCCGATCCGGCATGTCGAGCGACCAATTGCCGACCCGCCCGCCTCGCGATCGACGCGCGGCCGCCGAGTGCGGTCGCGGCAAGCCGGTATGGATGACGGTCTGTTGGGCGTCGCGTTGCTGGCCGGACCGGCCAACGTGATCATGCAGCTGGCGCGGCCGGGCGTCGGCTACGGCGTGCTGGAGAGCCGCGTCGAAAGCGGCCGAGTGGATTTGCACCCCATCAAACGGGCGCGCACCACCTTCACCTATCTCGCGGTCGCCAGCGCCGGCAGCGACGCGCAGAAAGCGGCCTTCCGCCGCGCGGTGAACCGCGTGCATGCGCAGGTTTACTCGACATCTGAAAGCCCGGTGCGATACGACGCTTTTGACGCCGAACTACAGCTGTGGGTGGCTGCATGCCTGTACAAGGGAGCCGTCGACGTTCACCGCATCTTCGTCGGCGATCTCGACGAGCAGGAAGCCGAACGTCATTACCGCGAGGGCATGAGCCTGGGCACCACGTTGCAGGTGCCGGCCCGGATGTGGCCGCCGGACCGGGCCGCCTTTGACCGCTATTGGCAGGAATCGCTGCAGCGGGTGCACATCGACGACGCCGTCCGCGAATATCTCTATCCGATTGCGGCGGCGCGCATCCGCGGGGTGCCCCTCCCGCGAACGGTGCGACGGATTCCCGAAAGTCTCGCGCTGTTGATCACCACCGGCTTTCTGCCGCAACGGTTTCAAGAGGAGATGCGGTTGCCTTGGGATGATGCCAAGCAACGACGCTTCGACCTTCTGATGGCGTTGCTGCGAACTGCCAACAATCTGACGCCGCGGTTCATCCGGCAGTTCCCGTTCAACGTGCTGCTGCGGGACTTGGACTGGCGGATCAAAACGGGACGCCCGCTCGTCTGAGCACCGCTGTGGTCAGCCGTCAAGAGACACTGGTCACCTGACTGGTCGCGGCCTGAAGCAGTGCGCGCACGGTTGCGTAAATTTGTCCAGCAGCCTCGTCCACGGTGCTCATCGGTTGCAGCATATGGCTGAAGGTCAAGCGGAAGTCGACCTCGATGATCGAGTCCAATTGCCGGTCGATCGAATCCGGAAGAGCGTAGAACTGGCGCACTGCCGTCGCGACCGCTTCCATCGCTCCGGCCCAGATAGGTCTCGGTCCCGTGGTCAGCAGGGGGGTCAGGCCGACCTCCGCGTCGCGTGCCCGGGCCATACTCGCTCGCACCAAGGCGTCATCGGTACTGGCACGCAGGGTGAAGGCGGCACCGGCAGCAAGCCCGGCGGCCACGTCCTCTGGGTGAGCCCACATCGCCGAGATGACCCCGGCGACAAACCGGTCCGTCTCTCGCTGCACCAGGGCCTGCCCGAGTGCATGCTTGGCCCCGAATTCTTTGTAGAGCACTTGCCGACTTATCCCGACCTTTACGGCGATGAGCGACATGTTGACCGCACGCCACCCCTCCGCGCAGACGAGTTCGTACGCAGCATCGAGCACGCGGTCCCGCAGCAACTGGCGAACCTCGGCCTGAAAACTTGATGATTCCGGCATGCGATCAGCATACGACACAGTTTGCGGTGTCTGTTCCGATTGACACAGTTAAGCGCATCTTGTATATATCAACTACAACTAGGCACATATTGTATTTCGGTATTCGGCGAGAGGCGATCGGGAATGCCGTCGTTGAGCAGCACGGGCGGTCGCGGGCAACCTGCGGGAACTGGTCGTCGGCTTCGAGCCGGGACCCCGGCGCCGTGAGGTGCCCGCGAACTGAGCTGACGCGGCGGCCTGCGCCCGCAGCGCTCCTCGGCCTGGGCTGCGACCAGTACGCGATCCGAGAGGCGATGAGTCAGTTGTCATCTCGTCACCGGGCATTGATCTACCGGTCCTACTGCCTGAAAAGGACGACCACGCAGTTAGCGGTCGAACTGAGGACCGACGATGATCTGGTCAAGCACGAGCTGCACCACGCGTTGCACGCGCTGCGCATGGCGCTTCAAACCGCCGCCGAGCGATCCATCGGGTAGCGCTGCGGACGTCCGTTCGGCGCGCTCCGTGCGGAATCCTTATTGATAATGGTTTTCAAGTTCAGTAAGCTCTGCTGGCAGGTTCGCCGCCGAAGGAGTTTTCATGACCGCGCCCGTCTGGATGGCCTCGCCGCCTGAGGTGCACTCGGCGCTGCTGAGCACTGGTCTCGGGCCCGCCTCGTTGACCGCGGCCGCTAACGCGTGGAACTCGCTGAGTGCCGAATACGCCTCTACCGCAGCAGAACTCGACGCACTCCTCATGTCGGTTCATAGCCAAGTGTGGGAGGGGCCAAGCGCCGACAGCTTCGCGCTCGCGTACCGGCCATATCTGGCCTGGCTGACGAAGGCCAGCGCGAACAGCGCCGCCGCGGCCGCCCAGCTTGAAACCGCCGCCGGCGGCTACACCACCGCGTTGGCGGGGATGCCGACACTGCCCGAACTCGCCGCGAACCACATGGTCCACGGCCTTTTATTGGCCACCAACTTCTTCGGCGTCAACACCATCCCGATCGCTTTGAACGAAGCCGACTATGTGCGGATGTGGATCCAGGCGGCCGCCACGATGGCGACATACCAGCTGGTGGCTGGTACGGCGACAGCATCGACTCCGCCTACTGATCCAGCGCCGCAGATTCTGCACTCTGACGCGCAAACCGCGGCATCCTCCTCGGACAACCCGCTGGGCCTGCCGCAGCAGATCGTGCAGTTTCTGCAGAACCTCGGGGTAGGCAATAGCCAACTTGCGCACGACCCGACCATCGACAACGCTTTCGACGATCTCGTTGCCCAGGTCCTGCACGATTTCAACATCAACTGGAACCCGGCGGCGGGCACTGTCAACGGACTCGACTACGACTCGTACGCCGACGCCGGTCAACCGATCTTCTATGTGGTCCGAAGCCTCGAACTCCTCGAGGACTTCCAGCAGTTCGGCAGCTACCTGACGGCGAATCCGGGACAGGCTTTCCAGTACCTGATCAGCTTGGAACTGTTCGACTTTCCGCTGCACATAGCGGAAGTCGCAACGTTTCTGAGCCAGTCACCGGCGGTGCTCGCACCTGCGGTGGCCCCGATCGCAGGTATGAGCGGCTTCACGGGCCTGGCCGGGATGGGTGCACTGGGAGGCATTCACCCGGCTGCGGTACCCACGATGCTGCCGGCGCAGGTGCCCGTTGCTGCCGCGCCCGAGGTGCTGTCGGTCACCGGTGGCTCCTCCCCGCTTGCCGCGCCGTCGGCTCCCAGCGCCCCGGCCTCGCCGCCCAGTCCCACGCCAACGGCGGGCGCGGTGGCCGGTCCCGCACCGCCCGTCCCGCCGCCGGCTGCCGGCGGAGTCAGCTTCTTTCCGCCTTACGTCGTCGGTCCCTTCGGCACCGGCTTCGGCACGGGGATGAAAGCCAGCTCAAGCGTCAGCGCCAAACGCAAAGCACCTGAGCCGGATACCGCCGGAACGGCCGCGGTCGCGGCAGCCCGAGAACAGGCACGGGCGAGGCGCCGACGGCGTGCGGGAAGTCGCGGACACGGTGCTGAATTCGCCGACACGAGTATCGAAGTCGATCCCGACTGGGGCGCACCGAACGAGTGCACGCCGACGCCGACGAAGCCGTCTGATCAGAGTGCGGGCGTCATGGGTTTCGGCGGGACCGTGCGCAAGGAACGGGCTGGGCAGGCGACCGGCCTGACGACGTTAGCCGGCGACGGGTTCGGCGCCGAGCCGAATATGCCGATGCTGCCCTGCACCTGGCGCCCAGAACCGGAGGAGTCGCCGCGACCGGTAAGCGAGAACGGGGTTTCGTCGTGACGGTCACCAGCACGCCGACCGCGGTCACTGCAACGGCTCAACCAGCGCGATTCGTACTCGGGCGTAGGGTCTCCCCAATGCGTACCGAAGGGGACAGCTGGGACATCACAACAAGCGTCGGATCGACCGCCTTATTCGTGGCCACGGCGCGAGCACTGGAAGCCCGAAAGCCCGACCCCTTGGCCGTAGACTCCTTCGCCGAGGTGTTCTGTCGTGCGCTGGGAGGCGCCGCAGCCGACGTTCTCGACGGCAAACTTCCTGACCACCGGCTGAATTCAGCCGATTTCGGCAAGAACTTCGTCACGTATCAAGGCGCGCGAACCAGGTACTTCGACGACTACTTCCGCCGTGCTACCGCCGCCGGGGTAAGGCAGGTGGTGATCTTGGCGGCCGGCCTGGACTCCCGCGCATACCGGCTGAGCTGGCCAAGCGGTACAAAGATCTTCGAGTTGGACCGCCCGGAAATTCTCGACTTCAAACGCTCCGTGCTTGACGAGCATGGCGCCCAGCCCCGCGCCCAGCGTCGGGAGGTTGAAGTGGATCTGCGCGAGGACTGGCCGGCTGCACTGCACGGCACCGGGTTTGATGCTGGCCAGCCTTCGGCTTGGATAGCTGAAGGCTTGATGATCTATCTCCCGGCCGCCGCACAGCATCAGCTCTACAGCGGCATCGATGCGCTGGCCGGTCCCGGCAGCCACCTCGCTGTCGAGGATGGCGCCCCGATGGAGCCCGACGAGTTCGAGGCCGCTGTCGCAGAGGAACGTGACGCCGACGACCAGCACCTTTTTTTCCAGTTGGTATACAACCAGCGGGTTGCCCCGGCCGAACAGTGGTTCGGCGAGCGCGACTGGAGCACGGCACCGACGCCGCTGACCGACTACCTGCGCCAGGTCGGCCGGCCGGTGCCGGACCCAGACACCGAAGCCGGGCCGATGATCGCGCGCCTCACGCTGGTGACTGCGACAAAAGATGGGCCGGCTCAGCAACCGAGCTAACGGCTCATCTCGACACTTAGCTTATGCAATGCTAACTTCAGCAAAGTTAGGTTGCACTAACATACGCCAGGAGGGTATTCGCGGGTGGTGAGCGCTGATATCGGGGTGCGCACCGGCGCGCCCAGGGTGGACGCTGACATCGTCAGCCGGTTCGCCACCTGCTGTCGAGCACTTGGCATCACCGTCTATGACCGCCAGCGTCCCGCCGACTTGACCGCTGCGCGATCAGGGTTTGCCGGCCTCACCCGCATCGCCTACGACCAATGTGACGCGTGGACCGGACTGGCAGCCGCCGGTGACGTCTCCCCGGCGGTTCTGGAAGCGATAGTGCGCACCGCAGCCACGTCGGGCACGCTTCAGCGACAGGTGGGACTGGCACCGGGTGCTCTAGGCTTTCACTACGACACCGGGCTCTACCTGCGCTTACGGGCAACGGACTCAGACGGTTTCGTGCTCGCCCACGCGGCAGCGTTGGCCGAGGCCGGCCGGTATGCCGACGCGTATCAGCTGGTCGCCGACATCACCGAGCGCCGGCCCGGCTGGCGTGATAGCCGGTGGGTCGCTGTCGCGATCCACCACCGTGCCCAACGTTGGTCAGACGTCGTCAAGCTGCTCACTCCTGTCGTCAACGACCCAGGCATCGACGCTTTCTATGCGCACGCCGCGAAAGTGACGCTGGGTATCGCTTTGGCGCGACTTGGCATGTTCGCTCCGGCTCTGTCGTACCTGGAGGCGCCGGACGGTCCGGTCGCCGTCGCCGCTGTCGACGGCGCACTCGCTAAAGCGCTGACGCTGCGCGCCCACGACGACGAGGAGACCGCCAGCGAAGTCCTGCAGGACCTGTACGCGGCAAATCCGGAGAACGATCAGGTCGAGCATGCGCTGTCCGACCCGACCTTCGGGATCGTCACGACGACCGCCGCGCGGATAGACGCCCGTACCGATCCGTGGGATCCCCACACCGAGCCCGGCGCCGAAGACTTCGTCGACCCGGAATCGCATGAGCGGAAGGCGGCGCTGCTCGCCGAAGCCGAACGTGAACTGCGCGACTTCATCGGTCTGGACGAGGTCAAAAATCAGGTGGCGCGGTTGAAAAGCTCGGTGGCCATGGGGCTGCTGCGCGAACAGCGGGGGCTGACGGTAGCCCAGCGCAGCCACCACCTGGTGTTCACCGGGCCGCCGGGAACCGGCAAAACGACCATTGCCCGCGTCGTCGCCAAAATCTATTGCGGACTGGGCCTTTTGAAGAAAGAAAACATCAAAGAAGTGCACCGCGCCGATCTGATCGGTCAGCACATCGGCGAAACCGAAGCTAAAACGAACGCGATCATCGACAGTGCGCTGGACGGGGTGCTGTTCCTGGACGAGGCGTACGCGCTGGTGGCGACCGGTGCGAAGAATGACTTTGGTCTGGTGGCCATCGACACCCTGTTGGCCCGGATGGAAAACGATCGTGACCGGCTTGTTGTCATCGTCGCCGGCTACCGTGCCGACCTGGACAAGTTCCTCGACACCAACGAAGGTTTGCGGTCACGGTTCACCCGCAGTATCGACTTCCCGTCGTATTCGCCGACCGAGTTGGTCGAGATCGCCCACTTCATGGCCGAAAAGCGCGACAGCCGCTTCCAACCTTCCGCGCTGGACGACATGGAGAAACTCTTCGCTCATCTGGGTGCGACGTCCAAGCCCGATTTCAATGGTGTGTCACGGCGCTGCCTCGACATCGCCGGCAACGGCCGATTCGTACGCAACCTCGTCGAAAAGTCCGAGGAGGAGCGCGAATTCCGGTTGGACCACTCCGAGCAAGCCGGAACCGGTGAGTTCACCGACGACGAGCTGATGACGATCACCGCCGACGACGTTGTCAACACCGTGACGCCGCTGCTGCGCGGTCTCGGCCTTTCGGTGCCGGCATGAGCCGGACCGACGACGAACGCCGCTCGTTTACGTCACGTACTCCGGTGAACGACAATCCCGAGAAAGTGGTCTATCGCCGCGGATTCGTCACCCGCCACCAGGTGACCGGCTGGCGATTCGTGATGCGCCGAATCGCTTCCGGTGTGGCCCTGCACGACACCCGCATGCTCGTCGACCCGCTGCGCAGTCAATCCCGGGCGGTTCTGATGGGCGCCTTGATCCTCGTCACCGGATTGGTCGGCTGCTTCGTCTTTTCATTGATCCGGCCCAGCGGGTCGGTGGGCACCAATGCCGTGCTGGCCGATCGGTCCACCGCCGCGTTGTACGTGCGGATCGGCGACCAGTTGCATCCGGTGCTGAACCTCACGTCCGCTCGCTTGGTCGTCGGCCAGCCGGTGAATCCGGCCACAGTGAAAAGCTCTGCGCTGGACAAATTATCGCGCGGCAACCTGATCGGCATTCCCGGCGCGCCGGAGCGGATGATGCAAAGTACCGCGAAGGACGCCAACTGGACGGTGTGTGACGCGGTGTCGGGACCCGCCACCGGAGTCACGGTGATCGCGGGACCACCCGACAGCAGCGGGGCACGGGCCGCCACGCTCGGTGACGGACGTGCGGTGCTGGTCGACAACGGCGGCGCGACCTGGCTGCTGTGGAAGGCCAAGCGCAGTCGCATCGATCTGGCTGATCGTGCTGTCACCGGCGCTCTCGGCCTCGGGACCGACGTGCCTGCGCCCCGGCCCCTCGCAACCGGCCTTTTCAACGTCGTGCCCGAAGCGCCGGCCCTGACCGCTCCGGGCATTCCCGGTGCCGGCAGCCCGCCGCAGTTTGCACTGCCGGTACCGGCTCCGGTCGGCGCCGTGGTGACGGCGCACACCCTCGACGTCAATTCCGACATCAGCGTGCACTACTACGCGGTGTTGCCGGACGGATTGCAGCCGATCTCGCCGGTGCTCGCCGCGATACTGCGCAACACGAACTCGTACGGTCTCGATCAGCCGCCGCGACTGGGCGCCGACCAGATAGCCAAGCTGCCGGTGTCGCGGCTGCTGGACACCACCCGCTATCCCGAACAGCGGATCTCCCTGGTCGACGCGCCACACGCTCCGGTCACCTGCGCGCACTGGAATAAAGCCGCCGGGGCGAGCACCAGCTCGCTGACATTGTTGTCCGGCTCGGCGCTTCCGGTGGCCGATGCGGTACGCACGGTGGACCTGGTCGGTGCCGGCACGGACGGGGTCGCCAGCCGCGTGGCGCTGACACCTGGCAGCGGCTACTTCGCGCAGAACGTCGGCGACGAAGCGGCGTCCCCACCCGCCGGGGGCTTGTTCTGGATCGACGACACCGGCGTCCGCTATGGCATCGACGAGGAGGCAGGCGCCACTGGCCACGTCAAAACCGTTGAAGCACTTGGCCTCAGCTCGCCTGCGCTGCCCATCCCGTGGTCGGTATTGACGTTGTTCGCAGCCGGGCCGACGCTGTCGCGTGCCGACGCGCTGCTGGCCCATGACAGCTTGGCACCTGACTCGCGGCGGACTCATCCGGTCGCAACCGGGGAGAGTCGATGAGCCGACTGATCTTCGAGGCCCGCCGGCGGCTGCCACCGCCGCACACCCGCAAGGGCACCATCGTCATCGAAGCACCCCCCGAGCTGCCGCGGGTGATTCCGCCGTCACTGCTGCGGCGCGCTTTGCCTTTTCTCATCGTGATCCTCATCGTCGGGATGATCATCGCGCTGGTGGCCACCGGAATGCGGCTGATCTCACCGCAGACACTGTTCTTCCCGTTCGTGTTGTTGCTGGCCGCGACGGCGCTCTACCGCGGTACGGACAACAAGACCCGAACCGAGGAGGTCGACGCCGAACGGGCCGACTATTTGCGTTACCTGTCGGTGGTGCGGGACAACATCCGCGCCCAGGCCGCCGAACAGCGCGCAGCGGCGGAGTGGTCGCACCCCGCACCGGCTGACCTGGCGACGGTGCCCGGATCCCGGCGTCAGTGGGAGCGCGACCCCCACGACCCCGATTTCCTGCTCATTCGGGCCGGCCTGCACACCGTGCCGCTGACCACGGCGCTGCGTGTCAGCGACACGGCCGACGAAATAGACCTCGAGCCGGTATCCCACAGCGCACTACGAAGTCTGCTCGACACCCAGAGCACCGTGCGCGACGCACCGACCGCCATCGACCTGGGTAAGCTGTCGCGGATCACGGTTCTCGGTGACATCGAGGACGTGCGGAGTGCTCTGCGGGCGTGGATCGCTCAAGCTGTCACCTGGCACGACCCGACGGTGCTCGGCGTCGTCCTGGCCGCCCCGGATTTGGAAACCCCGGCGTGGAATTGGCTAAAGTGGTTGCCGCACACCGATATTCCCGGCCGGATCGACGGCGTTGGCCCCGCCCGCTATCTGTCGACCAACGTCGACGAACTGGCGGCGCTGGTGGGCCCTGCGCTGGCCGACCGGCCGCCGTTTTCCGGCGCGCCGGCTGACGCGATGCGGCATCTGCTCATCGTGGTCGACGATCCCGACTATGACGTGAGCGCTTCGACGCTGGCGGCGGGCTGGGCCGCGGTCACCGTTGTTCACCGCTCGGCCACTTTGCCGCACCGCGAACAGTATTCGGACCCCGAGCGGCCTATCCTGCGTATCGCGGACGGCTGCGTCGAACGGTGGCAGACCGGTGGCTGGCAGCGCTACATCGACCATGCGGACCGCTTGGGTGCTGACGAGGCAACGCATCTGGCCCGTCGGCTCTCGCGGTGGGATTCCAATCCGTCCCACACCGGACTCCGCTCGGCGGCCACCCGGGGCGCCGCCTTCACCACGCTGCTCGGTATTCCCGATGCGGCAGCCCTGGACGTGGCCGCACTGTGGGCGCCGCGCAGCCGCGACGACGAACTGCGCGTTCCCATCGGCGTCACCGCGACCGGCGAACCGCTGATCTTCGACCTCAAAGATGAAGCAGAGGGCGGGATGGGCCCGCACGGGTTGATGATCGGCATGACTGGTTCGGGCAAATCGCAGACACTGATGTCGATCTTGCTAGCGCTGTTGACAACTCACCCGGCGGATCGGTTGATCGTGATCTACGCCGACTTCAAGGGCGAGGCAGGTGCCGACAGCTTCCGTCACTTCCCGCAGGTTGTCGCGGTGATCTCGAATATGGCCGAGAAGAAGTCGCTGGCCGATCGGTTCGCCGACACCTTGCGCGGCGAGGTGGCCCGTCGCGAGGTGCTGCTACGCGAGGCCGGTCGCCGGATTCAGGGCAGCGCCTTCAACTCGGTGACTGAATACGAGAACGCTATAGCGGCAGGACACGACCTGGCACCGATCCCGACTCTGTTCGTAGTTGCCGACGAATTCACGTTGATGCTCGCCGATCACCCTGAATACGCGGAGCTGTTCGACTACGTGGCGCGTAAGGGCCGCTCGTTTCGGATCCACATCTTGTTCGCGTCCCAAACGCTCGACGTCGGCAAGATCAAGGACATCGACAAGAACACCTCGTATCGCATCGGCTTGAAGGTGGCCAGCCCCGCGGTCTCCCGGCAGATCATCGGCGTGGAAGACGCCTATCACATCGAATCCGGCAAGGAACACAAAGGGGAAGGGTTCTTGGTGCCGGCTCCCGGTGCCGCGCCGGTGAAATTCCGCAGCATCTATGTCGACGGCATCTACGATCCGCCGCGGGCTCCGAAACATCAAGTCCTGCGCTCCATTCCACAGCCCAGACTTTTCACCGCGGGATATGTCGAACCAGAACCCGATACGGTGATCGCCAGTGACGACGAGGACCAACTGGCCGTTCCGCCGCGCAAGCTGATCGCAACCATCGGCGACCAGCTGGCCCGCTACGGGCCGCGCGCGCCCGAGCTGTGGTTGCCCCCGCTCGACGACCCGATTCCGCTGACAGCGGTGCTGGCCCGCGCTAGGGTGCCGGCGCGGCAATGGCGCTGGCCGCTGGGCGAGATCGACAAACCCTTTGAAATGCGCCGCGACCCGTTGATGTTCGACGCCAGATCCTCGGCCGCCAACATGGTCATTCACGGCGGACCAAAGTCGGGTAAGAGTACTGCGGTGCAGACCTTCGTCATGTCGGCCGCCCAACTGCACTCGCCGCAGGAAGTAACGTTCTACTGCTTGGACTACGGCGGCGGCAAGCTGCGCGAGCTGGAAAATCTGGCGCATGTGGGCAGTGTGGCTTCGCCGTTGGAACCCGAACGCATCCGTCGCACCTTCGGCGAGCTCGAGCAGCTGCTGCGGTCGCGGCAACGGCGGGAGGTGTTCCGGGACCGGCAAGGCTCAGCGCTTAACGACGGGTTCGGGGAAGTGTTCCTCGTCGTCGACAACCTCTATGCCTTCAGTCGCGACAACACCGACCAGTTCAACACCCGGAACCCGTTGCTGGCACAAGTAAGCGAGCTGGTCAACGTCGGACTGGCTTACGGCATCCATGTCATCGTCACCACCCCGAGCTGGCTGGAGGTGCCGCTGTCGATGCGCGACGGGCTGGGTTTGCGCTTGGAGCTCAAACTTCATGACGCGCGGGACAGCAATGTCCGGGTGGTCGGTGCGTTGCGTCGTCCCGCCGAAGCCGTGCCGCACGATCAACCGGGCCGCGGCCTTACCATGGCCGCCGAGCACTTCCTCTTCGCGGCTCCGCAGTTGGATCAGATCTCCGCGATCAACGCCCGCCATCCCGGTGTCAGCGCCCCACCGGTGCGCCTGCTGCCAGCCACTCTCCGCCCGGACGCGGTCGGGCCGCTGTATCTCGGCCGCGATCGGATCGTCATCGGTCAGCGTGAAGAGGATTTGGCGCCGGTCGAACTCGACTTCGCCGACAATCCGCTACTGATGGTGTTCGGCGACAGCAAAACCGGCAAAACCACCTTGCTGCGCCACATCATCCGCACCGTCCGCCGGCACTCCACGCCGGACCAGGTCGCGTTCACCGTGCTGGACCGCCGTCTGCACCTCGTCGACGAGCCGCTGTTCGCCGACAACGAGTACACCGCCAATGTCGACCGAGTGATCCCGGCGATGCTCGGCCTGGCAGCGCTCATCGAAGCGCGGCGGCCACCCGCCGGCCTTTCGGCAGCTGAACTGTCCAGGTGGTCATACCAGGGCCATACGCACTACTTGATCATCGACGACGTCGACCAGATCCCGGATACGCCGGCGATGACTGGTCCTTACGTCGGGCAGCGGCCGTGGACGCCGCTCATCGGTTTGCTCTCGCAGGCAAGCGATTTGGGCCTGCGAGTGATCGTCACAGCTCGAGCCAGTGGGTCCGCGCATGGACTGATGACCAGCCCGTTGTTGCGCCGGCTCAACGACCTGCAGGCGACGACGCTGATGTTGTCCGGTAACCCCGCCGACGGCGGCAAGGTCCGTGGTCAGCGGTTCGGCCGGCTACCTGCCGGCCGGGCCATCCTGGTAGGCGACAGCGACAGCCCTACCTATGTGCAGTTGGTCAATCCGTTGGTCGATGCGAGTGTAACCGTCGCTGACGGTCGGTAATTAGTGAAGAGGAGACTGCGCCATGGATTTACGAGTTGTGCCAGAGGGATTGGCTGCTGCCAGCGCGGCTGTCGAGGCGCTGACCGCACGGTTGGCCGCCGCGCACGCCGGTGCCGCACCGTTGATCACCGCGGTGGCGCCACCGGCGGCTGACCCGGTCTCACTCCAGACCGCCGCCGGGTTCAGCGCTCAGGGTAGTGAGCATGCCGCGGTGGCAGCTCAGGGCATAGAAGAGCTGGGCCGTTCCGGACTCGGGGTGGCGGACTCCGGTGCAAGTTATGCAGCCGGAGATGCCGCCGCAGCGTCGTCCTATCTGGGCACAGGGGGGTGACGATGACGGCGCCGATCTGGATGGCGTCACCGCCGGAAGTGCATTCAGCGCTGCTGTCCAGCGGTCGGGGGCCTGGAGCCTTGCTGGCCGCTGCTGGGGCATGGACTTCGCTGAGCACCGAATATGCCTCGGCAGCAGGCGAACTCAGCAGTCTCCTGGCCTCGGTACAGGCGGGGTGCTGGGAGGGCCCCAGCGCCGCGCAATATCTGGCCGCTCATCTGCCGTATTTGGCGTGGCTCAACCAAGCCAGCGCCAACAGTGCCGCGGTGGCGGCCCAGCACGAAGTGGGCGCCGCCGCCTACACCACCGCATTGGCGGCAATGCCGACACTTGCTAGACTGGCCGCCAATCACGCCGTCCACGCGGTGCTGCTCGCAACCAATTTTCTTGGCATCAATACAATTCCCATTGCGCTCAACGAAGCCGACTATGTGCGGATGTGGGTTCAGGCCGGCACCACGATGGGCACTTACCAAGTCGTCGCGGGCACCGCACTGGCGTCGGCGCCGCGGACTAGCCCCGCGCCGACGGTGGTCAAAGCCAACAATGCGGCGGCGGCCGCAAACCCGCCATCAACAGGATCAAACTTCCTGACCGACATGTACAACCAGATCGTCCAACTCATTCAGAATCCGGCCCAGACGATCAACGCAATTTTTGCGAACCCGAGCGCGTGGTTCCCCCTGCTATTCTTCGTCGCCTACCAAGCGTTCTTTCAACCGGTGGGGTGGACGACGTGGTCGATGATTCTGAGTTCCCCGTTTGTGCTGCCGATTACGCTCGGCCTGGGCATCAACTACCTACTGTCGCTGGGTGCGCCGGTTGCGGCGCCAGCCGCCGCGGCGGGCAGCATGCCGGCGCTCGCAGCCGCCGAGCAGCCCCGCACCTGGCCGCCGGCCGGGATGACCTCGACGGTCACCGTGTCGATCGGCGGCTCGTCGTCCGGTATCTCCGGCGGCGCCAGTGCCGGTGCGACGCCGGCCACGGCTCCGGCATCGGCTACACCTGCCTACCTGGTCGGCGGCGTGGACGCCGGAGACGGTCCCGGGCCCACTCTGACCGGACACGGGGGTTCCAAGGCGCCGGGATCACCGGTTTTCGCCGCGCTTTCCAGGCCGGCCCTCAACACCGAGCGGGCCCGGACGCGGCGCCGGCGGCGGGCCGAGATGCGCGGATACGGGGACGAATTCGCGGACATGAACATCGGCGTCGACCCGCTGTGGAAGCAAAAAAATGAAGAGCCTCCCGCGCCGACGATGGCGTCCGAGCACGGCGTCGGCGCCCTGGGCTTCGCCGGGACGGTGCCCAACGAAACAACCGGCCGCGCGGTGGGATTGACGGCGTTGGCCGGTGACGAGTTCGGAGGGGGTCCGCAGATACCGATGGTGCCAGGCAGCTGGGGCGGCGACCAGGCCCGCGGTGAACGGGAGGGTCAAGCGGACAACTGATGCAGCACAGCTTTTCGAAGGAAACGGCAATAACGGCCATAAAAAAGGAAAGGGTGATCGGATGAGTATGTTGGATGCTCATATTCCGCAGTTGGTAGCGTCGCAGTCGGCGTTTTCGGCCAAGGCGGGGTTGATGCGGTCGACGATGGGGCAAGCTGAGCAGGAGGCGGTGTCGGCGCAGGCTTTTCATGTCGGGGAGGCCTCGGCGGCGTTTCAGGGCGCGCATGCCCGGTTTGTCGAGGCGGCGGCGAAAATCAATGCGTTGCTGGATATTGCGCAGGCGAATTTGGGTGATGCGGCGGGCACCTATGTGGCCGCTGATGCGGCGGCGGCGTCGAATTACACCGGTTTTTAGAAAGGGGCGTGTGATGTCGCAGATCATGTACAACTACCCGGCGATGTTGGCCCATGCCGCCGACATGTCGGGGTATGCGGGCACGTTGCAGAGCCTGGGTGCTGATATCGCTGCTGAGCAGGCGGCGCTGTCGAGTGCCTGGCAAGGTGATACCGGGATGAGCTATCAGGTGTGGCAGAACCAGTGGAATCAGGCGATGAGTGAGATGGTCCGGGCCTATCACGCCATGGCCGGCACCCATGAGAACAACACCTTGTCGATGTATGCCCGCGACCAAGCCGAAGGCGCCAAATGGGGCGGCTAGCCCGCTGAAATGATCAACAGGATTTCTTCGACTGATGCCGATTGAGCCGAATGCCGTCGAGCTGACCGTTGACCAGGCTTGGTTCATCGCCGAGACGGTTGGCGCAGGGACGTTTCCATGGGTGCTGGCCATCACCACGCCCTATTACGACGCTGCGCAGCGGGATGCCTTCATGGCGCGTCAGACCACTGAGTTGACTCGCATGGGCGTGCTCTCCGCCCACGGCGTCGTCAACCCGGCGGTCTCCAACTGGATTCGGGTGGTGTGCTTTCCGGAGCGCTGGCTGGATCTGCGCTATGTGGGCCCGACGCGCGCCGACGGTGCCGGCGATCTGCTGCGTGGCATCGTCGCCTGGCGCGACGGCGTCAGCGTGGTCGCACTGCGCAACGCTCAGCTCGTCACGTTCACCGCGGTGGCTCTCGACGACCCGCGAACGCTGCCCAGGGTTCTCAGTGCCGGGCTGGCCCAGCGACCACCGGCGCGATTTGAGGAGTTCAGCATGCCGGCCCGAGTCGGCGCCCGCGCTGACGAGCGGCTACGCGCGGGCACACCGTTGGCCGAAGTCCTAGATTACCTGGGCGTTCCACGCTCAGCGCGTCCGATGGTCGAGTCGGTGTTCAGCGGTCCGCGCAGCTATGTCGAAATCGTCGCGGGCTGCCGCAACGATGGCCGGCACACCACCACCGGAGTGGGGATGAGCATCGTCGACACCACCGCCGGCCGGGTGCTGGTGAGCCCGTCTCGGGCTTTCGACGGGGAATGGGTGTCGACGTTTAGTCCGGGAACACCGTCGGCCATCGCGATGGCCGTCGAACAGTTGGCAGCCGAATTGCCGGGCGGACAATGGTTTCCGGGGCTCAGAATGTCTCGAGACTTCACTGCGCAATCGCATTAACAACACAATCACGACGAGAAAGTGAGTCCATGTCGCGCGAACAGATGAGTCTGCGGCGATGACCAGCGCAGTCATGCCGATCGTGCGGGTCGCCATCCTGGCCGAAAGCCGGCTGACCGAGATGGCGTTGCCCGCCGAGCTGCCGCTCCGTGAAATTCTGCCTGCCATCCAGCGTCTGGTCGTTCCGGCCGGCGCGAACGGTGACGCCGGTGACACAGACACGGCTGAGCACGAGTCTTCTCGTCGCCTGAGTCTCGCCCCGATCGGGGGAGCCCCGTTCAGCCTCGATGCGACCTTGGACACTGTCGGTGTCGTCGACGGTGATCTTCTTGCCTTGCAGCCGGTGCCGGTAGGTCCGGCCGCGCCCGGCATTGTCGAAGACATCGCCGACGCCGCGGTGATCTTCTCCGCATCACGGTTGAAGCCTTGGGGCGCCGGCCACATTCAGGCGGGAGCGCTGGCCGCGGTCATCGGAATGGTCATCACCGGGACCGGCCTCGCCGTCACCCATCGCGTGGTGACCGGCACGGCGGTCGGGCTGTTCGCCCTGAGCGGGATCGCGATAATGACCGCGCTGGCCGCGCTGATAGTGCGGCCCCGGTATATCCGCGTGGCTTTAGCGATTGCGGCGCTGGTGCCGGTAGCCGCCGTCTCGGCGTTGCTGGTGCCGGGGAAATTCGGTCCTGCCCAGCTGACGCTTGCAGCGGCCGGAGTTATCGCATGGTCGCTGATCGCCATGATGCTGGCCAGCCGCGAGCACGAGTTCGCCATCAGCGTCTTCACTGCGACCACAGTGCTCGGGGCGGGAACAGTTGTGGCTGCGGGCGCTGAATTGCTATGGCAGCTTCCGGTACTCAGCGTCGGCTGCGGACTTGTCGTGGCCGCGTTGCTGGTGACGGTTCAAGCGGCTCAGTTGTCAGCGTTGTGGGCCCGCTTTCCACTGCCGGTCATTCCCGCCCCCGGCGATCCCACTCCGTCGGCGCCGTCGGTGCGCGTACTCGAGGACTTGCCGCGCCGGGTCCGGATCAGCGACGCACACCAGGTCGGTTTCATCGCCGGTGCGGTTCTGCTGAGCGTGGTCGGCTCGGTCGTCATTGCTTGGCGCCCTGAGTCAGTGCCGGGTCTGGGTTGGTATCTGCTCGCGGCGACCGCGGCGTCGGCTGCGTTGCGCGCGCGGGTGTGGGACTCGGCCGCGTGTAAGGCGTGGCTGCTGGCGCAGCCCTTCCTGGTGAGCGTCGCAGTGTTGGTGCTCTACACCGCGACCGCCCGCTATTCGGCTGCGGTGGTGGCGGCCGCAGTGCTCGCTGCGCTGGTCCTGGCGTGGGTCGTCGCCGCGCTCAATCCGGCGATCGCCACACCGGAAAGTTATTCGTTGCCGCTGCGGCGGATGCTGGGGTTCGCGGCCTCAGCCGTCGATGCCTCACTGATTCCGGTCGCCGCCTACCTGGTCGGTCTTTTCAGCTGGGTGCTCAATCGATGACACGCGCTGGATCGGTCATCGCGGCGGTGGCATTGGCCGCCATGACGTTGACCTGTCCGTCGGCGCTGGCGATAAGCCAGCCCCGAGTCGACCCGGGTGCGCAGCCGCCGCCCGGAAACCCGGTGCCGGTAGCTCAGATGGAACGCCGCGGGCCGTGCGCCACGTCCGGTGTCCTTCCCGGTACCGACCCCGCGCTGACAGCCCCGAGCCAGACGATGCTCGATTTACCGGCGGCATGGCGCCTTTCGCGCGGCGACGGTCAACTGGTCGCGGTCCTCGACACGGGGGTGCGCCCGGGACCGCGGCTACCCAACGTCAACCCCGGCGGGGATTACGTGGAATCGACCGACGGCCTGAGCGACTGCGACGGGCACGGCACGCTGGTCGCCGGCATCATCGCCGGTCAGCCCGGCAATGACGGCTTCTCCGGCGTCGCTCCCGCCGCGCGGCTGGTGTCCATCAGGGCAATCTCTGCGAAGTTCTCGCCGCGAACAGAAGGTGGCGATCCGGCGCAGGCCCAGGCAGGCGTCGATGTGGCGACGATGGCCGGGGCAATCGTGCATGCGGCCGACCTCGGTGCCCGGGTGATCAACATCTCTGAAGTGACTTGCCTGCCCGCCGATCGCAACGTCGACCAGACCGCACTGGGTGCGGCGGTCCGCTATGCCGCGGTCAACAAAGATGCGGTGATCGTGGCAGCGGCCGGCAACACCGGACCCACCGGCTCGGTAAACGGCGGAACTACCTGTGAGTCCAATCCGCTCACCGACATGAGCCGCCCGGACGATCCGCGAAACTGGTCGGGCGTCACGTCGATATCCACCCCCTCGTGGTGGCAGCCGTATGTGCTCTCGGTGGCTTCGTTGACGCCAGAAGCCAAACCTTCCCAATTCACCATGGCCGGGCCGTGGATCGGCGTGGCCGCGCCGGGGGAGAACATTGTGTCGGTCAGTAACCGCGACGACGGGGGGCTGGCCAATGGTTTGCCCAACGACAAGCAGCAGCTGATCGCACTGAGCGGCACCAGCTATGCCGCCGCCTATGCTTCCGGTGTCGCGGCATTGGTGCGCAATAAGTTCCCCACCTTGACCGCCGCGCAGGTCACCCAGCGCATCACCGCCACCGCGCACAGCAGCGCACGGACGCCGTCGAACCTCGTCGGCGCCGGCGTGCTGGACCCGCTTGCCGCGCTGAGCTGGGAACTGCCCGCCACCACCGCAGCCGGTGCCGCACCGGTCAAGCAGATCGCCGGGCCGGTCGAGCCGCCGGCGAAAGATTCGGCACCGCGGATCGTCGCGCTTGCGGGAACGGCGGCCCTGGCGTTGGCGGTCCTGGCTGCCGCGGTCATTGCGCGCCGACGAGGGGAGCTCACCAAGTGACGCAACGTTTCACCGCAGCGTGGCCCGGCAGCGGGCGGGTCACGCTGACTCTGCTGGCCGCTGTGCCCGCTGCCATGGCCTATCCGTGGCAGTCGGTGCGTGAGAGGTGGCTGCTCGGCATCGCCGCCGGCGTGGTCGTGCTCTTGTTGGGTCGTTGGCGCGGACTGCACTTCACGACCGTCCTGCGGCGACGGCTGGCGATGATGCGCCGTGAACCGCAGCGTGCTCACGGACCGCGCACAGCGGTACGGACAACAGAGCTGTTGCGGGTAACTTCACCGGCCGCCGGCCAGGACGCGCTGCCGCTGCCGCTGATCGCCAAATACGTTGACTGCTACGGTATCCGCGCCGACGCCATCCGTGTCACCAGCCGCGACACTATTTCGCACAATGGTGCACCGAAACGACAAACCTGGATCGGCATGACGGTATCGGCCCGTGAAAACCTCCCGGCGCTGCGGGCCCGCTCGGCGCGGATTCCGTTGCAGCAAGCGGCCGGCGTTGCAATGCGCCGGCTGGCCGATGAGCTGCGCGAGGAAGGTTGGACGGTCGTTGCCGTCGGCCCAGACGACGTCCCGCGATTACTCTCACCGTCGGCACGGGAAACGTGGCGCGGACTGTGGGAGGGCGACGCCGGCTATGTCGCGGCGTATCAGGTCCGGGCCGACGCTGAACTCCCCACCACCCTCGCCGCTATCCGATCTCACCCAACGCGAGAGACCTGGACGGCGCTCGAAGTCGCGGGCACCAGCGAACGCCGATCCCTGGCGGCGTGCTGCGCGTTTCGCAGTGACGGCCGGCCCGCCAACTCCGCACCGTTACCCGGCCTGACGCCGCAGCGGGGACACCATCGCGCGGCGCTGACGGCGTTGGACTCGCTGTCGGCGCGGCGACTGCACGGACACACCGACGTGCCCGCCGGTCTGCTGGAGCGGCTGCACTGGCCCGCGACGGCGGCTGCCGCTCGCCATGCAGCGGCTGCGCTGAGTTGACCGACGCGACGGGGGCAGAGGCGGTGAAAAGTGCAGACAATTGAAACCGATTACTTGATTGTGGGGGCAGGCGCCATGGGTATGGCGTTCACCGACACGTTGGTGGCCGAAACCGATGCGCGAGTGGTGATGGTCGACCGCGGTCACCAGCCGGGTGGGCATTGGACGAGGGCCTATCCGTTCGTGCGTCTGCATCAGCCGTCGGCCTATTACGGCGTCAACACCCGGCGGCTGGGCGCCGACAGCATCGACCAAGTCGGTTGGAACGAGGGACTTTACGAACTGGCGACGGGCGGGGAAGTGTGCGCCTACTTCGACCAGGTCATGCAGCAGGACCTGTTGCCAACCGGACGGGTTTCCTACTTTCCGATGAGTGAGTATTTAGGCGAGGGCAGGTTTCGGACCTTGGCCGGTGTCGACTACGCCGTCGCGGCGCGCCGGCGAGTGGTCGATGCGACATATCTGACTACCGTGGTGCCGTCGATGCGGCCACCGCCGTATGAGGTCGAAGGTGTTGACTGTGTGGCGCCCAACGAGCTGCCGATCGCTGCGGGCAATCGCGACCGTTATGTGATCATCGGCGCAGGCAAGACGGGTATCGACGCGTGTTTGTGGTTGCTGCGCAACGGAATTGCTCCCGATCGACTGACGTGGGTCATGCCACGCGACGCCTGGCTGCTGGATCGGGTCAGCATCCAACCGGGTCCGCAGTTCCTCGAGCGCTTCCAGGCTAATTTCGCTAACCGTCTGGGCGCCATCAGCGCGGCCAACAGCATCGACGACTTGTTCGAGCGGCTGGAAGCCAGCGGTAACCTGCTGCGTCTTGACCCCGCGGTTCGTCCCACCATGTACCGGTGCGCGACAGTATCTCAGGCCGAACTTGATCAGCTTCGTCGCATCACCAACATCGTTCGGATGGGACGCGTGGAAGCCGTCCGCTCCGGCCAGGTGACGCTCGCCGGCGGCACGGTGGCCGTCGGTGGTTCTGCGTTGTACATCGACTGCAGCGCTGATGGATTGGAGCGACGCACACCGGTCCCGGTTTTCGACGGTCAGCGAATTACCCTGCAAAGCCTGCGTGGTTGCCAACAAGTGTTCAGCGCCGCGTTGACCGCCCACCTGGAAGCACGCGACCACGCTGACGACATCAAGAACGACCTGTGCCTGCCGGTGCCGCACCCCTACCGGGAACTGGATTGGGTGACAATGACCATTGCCGAGCATCGCAACCAAATCCGCTGGCTCGACGACTCCGAGTTGATGGACTGGCTTTGCGCGGCAAGGCTGGATCTCCTGCGCGGAATCTTCGCGCCCCTGGTGCAGAATTCGGACAGGCGGGCAAGCGCCCAACTGCTCGGGGTGATCAAGGTGACCCTGCAGTCCGCCAACGACAAGTTGTCTGCTTTGCTGCGCGATTACAGCCCTGCACAATCTATTTCGGGTGATCCGTCGAACAAGGTGACGGCATTCTCGTAGAACACCGAGCGCAGCCAGGCGTCGTCAATTCCGGGAAGCCGGGTGATCGAGCGCATCGCATCACCGTAGCTGTACGGAATGTTGGGGAAGTCGCTGCCGAACAGGATGCGGTCGCCCAACTGACGTAGCCGCTGATGCTGTGCTGCCGGGAACGGCATGGTTTCTTCGACGAATGGGGTGAACACCATCGTCGTGTCGAGCCGAACGTGCGGGTAGTGCTCACAGATATCCAGAAAGGCAACGTATTCCGGCATCCCCATATGGGCGATGACCAACTTCAGCTGCGGGTAGCGACGTAGCAATAACGAAATTGGTTCCGGTCCGGTGAATTCGCCTGGCACCGGACCGGAGCCGCAATGGATGATGACCGGCACGCCGGCATCCTCGATCACTCCCCACACCGCGTTCAGCAGCGGGTCATTCGGGTCGTAGCGGCCCACCTGCAGGTGCGCCTTGAAGACGCGGGTACCGCCGTCAATCGAGGCGGCGACATAGTCGCCGGCGTCGGGCTCTGGATAGAACGTCGCCGTTGGCAAGCAGTCCGGGTTGCCTGCGGCGAACTGTTCGGCCCACCGGTTGAGCCATGCGGCCATCTGCGGTTTGTGCGGATAGACCAGCGCGGTGAAGAGCCGTACGCCGAACTGACGCAACGCGTGTAAACGTCGAGATTCGTCGGCCCGGTAGGCGATGGGCCAGTGACGCCCGACCAGCGGACCAGCGGAGTCGAAGTAGTTCCACACCTTGTCCAGTACCGATTTGGGCATGAAGTGAGTGTGCACGTCGACAATGCCCGGCAGGCCGAGCGTCGACCAGATCTGCCGTACCGCTACGGCTTCGTCGTCCCGCCAGCCGAGAGCACCACCTGTTGGCGTGGTGTCGCACATCGTTGGTCCTCGACTCGCTCAGCAGAAATCCGGTAATACGGTTTGTCTATCAGCCGGTCTGCGGCAGCGGCCACCAGGAGGCGCAAATGTGGGATCCCGACGTATATCTGGCTTTCGCCAACCAAAGGGCTCGCCCATTTTATGACCTGGTGGCGCGGATTGGCGCCGAGCGGCCGCGCCGGGTGGTCGACATGGGCTGCGGTGCTGGCAGCCTGACGTTGCAACTGTCGCGACGCTGGCCAGATGCGGTGATCGAAGCGTTCGACACCTCACCGGAAATGGTGGCGGCAGCACGGGAGCGCGGCGTCAATGCCAATATCGGTGACGCGCGGACCTGGCAGCCCGAGCCGGACACCGATGTGGTGCTCAGCAATGCGGTGCTGCACTGGGTGCCCGAACACGCTGAGCTGATGGTGCGGTGGGCCAAGCAGTTGGCCGGCGGCTCGTGGCTCGCCATTCAGATGCCGGGGAATTTCGATTCGCCCTCCCATGCCGCGGTCCGCGCGGTGGCACGGCGGGAACCATTCGCAAAGACGTTGCGCGATGCGGAGCTTCAGGTCGGCTCGGTAGTTCAGACGCCCGGCTGTTACGCCGACCTGCTGATCGAGGCCGGCTGCGTCGTCGATGCCTGGGAGACCACCTACCTGCATCAGCTGACCGGGGAGTTCCCAGTGCTGGACTGGATCACTGGCACCGCCCTGCATCCGGTGCGCGAGCGGCTCGTCGAGGACGAGTGGACGGACTTCCGCCGCCAGCTCATCCCGCTGCTCGCCGAGGCCTACCCGGCGCGGCGTGACGGGGTCACCCTTTTCCCGTTCCGGCGAGTCTTCGTCGTCGCCCAGGTGAAATAGCGCGGCACCAAGTCAGAGCGGCAGCCCGTTTTCTTCTGCGTCCTGACGGTACCGGTCCGCCCACTCGTCGGAGCGTTGGTCCGCCTGGCGCTCCAGCACGGGTGCCGGTGCCAGCCGGGGGTCTTGGCCGACGGCCTCCAGCACACTGGCGACGATCGCTGTCAGATTGCGCCACAGCACCGGATACGAGACGTCGATCGGATCGATCTGCTCTGCGGCGAACCAGCCGCGCCAGCCCGCCTCCTGATCGCGCAGGTTCTGAACGATATGGGCGATTGCGCCGGCATGGTAAACCGCCTGTGAGTCCCGCTCGGGATCCGGTCGTCCCCGCCATACCTGGGTTTGCACCGCACGCCAGAACGACACCGCTTGGGATACCACATCCGGCCGGTACACGTGCACGAAAATCGGCTTACTGCCGATCACGTCGCAGATGGCGGCAAGCAAGCCGTCGCCGGACCGGTCCGGCAGTCCGGCGGCCCGCTGCAGCAGTAGCGGTGTCTGATTCCACATCAACTTGCCGCCCCACACGCCGTTGGGGGTGCGGCCGGAACTGCGGATGTGTTCGCGCCACGCCGCCGGCGTCGCGGTGTCCGGAGTGCCGGGCTGCAACGGATCGAGCAACCGCAGAATCGACTCGTCTGTGACGTCGGCGAACCACTGTCGCGGTTGCGGCGCCATGCCGGTGCTGGGCAGGTACTGGAAGAACTCCTGTGGCTCGCCGGCACTTCCGGTTGCGCGAAGCGATTCCACCAGTAGCGTGCTGCCGCTGCGCTGGGTCGCCAGCACCAGATACGACGTCGGGGTTCTGGGCACCAACGGAGCCTAAGCCACAGCGGCAATGAGGTGTCGGCCGCCGAGCGAACGGGTATGGCTCGGGGGGTTGCGGAGGGAGGCAACAGTGGGGTACCTCGACACTGCGGTCAGCACCGCGAAGGGACGACTTCGCCAGGCGCTCGGCGCCGTGACCAATCGGACCGACAATCAACAGCAGTCGCAATCGGTCACGATCCGCTGCGATCGCGAACGGGTTCAAGGCTTTTTCCGGGATCCGGATCAATTGTCGAAGGTGCTGGGCGACATCGCAGATGTCCAGCGGACGGCTGACGATCGGCTGCGCTGGGAGTTCCGCCAGGGCCCGTTGGACGGAGCCGGCTGGGAGTCGATGGTGATCGAGGACACCGGTCGACTGCGCTTCGTGGACGCCGGGGAAGACAGCGCGGCCGGCAACGAAGTCATCCTCGACTTCAGCGACGCGCCGCGTGGCCAGGGCACTGAAGTGACAATGCGCCTCAAAGCCCCGGTCCCCGCGTTACTGTCCGGCGCCCTGGCGTTCAAGGCCTTATATCGGGCGCGGGCGTTGTTGCAGACCGGCGAGGTGCCAACCATCAGAAAAAATCCGAGCGCGCGTAAGTCCGCTCGCTGACCTGCAGGAAACCGCGATGCGAGCGCTGTGTTGGAACGGAGTCAACGACCTTTCGGTGGAGACGGTCGACGACCCGGCCTTGTTGAACCCCCACGACGTCATCGTGCAGGTCCGGCTCACCACCACATGCGGGTCGGACCTACATTTCATCGACGGCTACCTGCCCGGCATGCGTGAAGGCGACGTGTTCGGTCACGAGTTCATGGGCGAGGTCGTCGAAACCGGCCCGGAGGTGACCGAAACGCGTGTCGGTGACCGCGTCGTCGTGCCGTCGTTCATCGCATGCAACCACTGCTGGTACTGCGAGCACGACATGACTGCGATGTGTGATACCACCAACCCCAATCCGGAACTGCAGCAACCACTTCTGGGGTATCCCAGCGGCGGTATCTACGGCTACACCCATCCGTTCGGCGGCTACCAGGGTTCGCACGCGCAATACATCAGGGTGCCATTCGGTGACGCGAACTGCTTTTCGGTTCCCGACTACGTCAGCGACGAGCAGGCGTTGTTCCTTTCCGATGCGGTTCCCACCGGCTACATGGGTGCGGACTTCTGCGAGATCAACGCCGGCGACACCGTCGCGGTGTTCGGGGCCGGTGGTGTCGGGTTGATGGCCGCACGCAGCGCGCTGTTGTGTGGCGCGGATCGGGTGATCTCCATTGACCGTCTTCCGGAGCGGCTGCAGTTAGCCCAGCAACTGGGTGCTGAAACCATCGACTACACCGCCGTCGACAGTGTCCAAGAAGCTTTGCGCGAGGCCACGGGCGGCCGCGGCCCGGATGCCTGCATCGAAGCCGTAGGCATGGAAGGTCACGGCACGGGCGTTCAACAGCTCTACGACCGCGCCAAGCAAATGTTGCGGCTGGAAACCGATCGGGCGACTGCGCTTCGCCAAGCTATCCTGGCCTGTCGCAAGGGTGGCATCATCGCGGTGCTCGGCGTCTACGGCCTGACCGACAAGTTCCCGATGGGCGTCATCACCAACAAGGGCCTAACGCTGAAATCGTCCCAGCAACACGGGCATCGCTACGTCGCGCAATTTTTCGACCTTGTCCAGCAGGGCGACCTCGACCCGTCGGTGCTCATCACCCACGACCTCCCTCTCGAAGAAGGGGTACGCGCCTACGACATGTTCAAAAATAAAGAGGACGGCTGCATCCGGGTCGCGCTGCGACCCTAATTCAATCCGTGCCCTGTATGACCTCGTCTTCGATGCCGCGGTCCGCGGCGATCGCCGACCGGCTGGTCGGCGCCTTTTCGTGAATCTGCTGATAGGTTTCGGTATACCGAGTCGATATCCGGGTACCGGCAAAATCCGACGGGATGACGTCTCCGGTCTGCTGGCGCCAATTATGCAGCTGCACAGCTAAATCCGCCGCGATGACATTGGCGTTACCGGTTTCATCAGTGGCCAGAAGATTATTGGTCTCAGTGGGATCGACGCGCAGATCGTACAATTCGCGTTCCGGCCGCGGCGCGCTCACCAACGGTGCGACCACTCGTCCCGATGGGCTGGCCTCGATATCCCAGGGCAGCACCAACAATGGCCGGCGCCCATAGTTTTCGATGTAACTGTAGTCCTTGGTCCGGATGGCGCGAATCGGATCGAACGAATCGTGGAAGGTCTTCGCTGTGTACAACTGGTGGCGGACCGGCTCGGTGTGCCCGCCCGCCAGGTTGCGGGCATGAGAAATGCCTTCGATATCAGACGGCTCGTCGACGCCCAGAATGCCGAGCAGGGTGGGCACCAAGTCGACACCGCTGAACAACTCGTCATACACCCGCGGCGCGATCGCCATTTCGGTTGGTGGCCGGATGATCATCGCGATGCCGGTGCCCGCGTCGTAGAGCGTGGATTTCGCACGCGGAAACGCCGGGCCGTGGTCGGTCATGAAAACCACCCAGGTATTGGAATCAAACCCGGTGTCGGCCAACGTGTCGAGCAACTCCCCGACCGCGGCGTCAGCGGTCGTGATGGACCCGTAGAAATCGGCCAAGTCTTGGCGCACCTCGGCAGTGTCGGGCAAGTAGTCGGGCAGCGCAACGGCGGCGCTGTCGGCCGGTTCGTAGCGCTCCCTCGGATAGGGCCGGTGTGTTTCGAAGAAACCAGCCGTCAGCAGAAATGGTCCGGTATCTCGGGCCGCGGCGCGTTCACGCAACCAATGGCGGGTCTTGTCAACGACATATTCACAGTAGGAATTCGACACGTCGTACTCGTCGAAGCCCAGCCGGGTGGGGTAGGACGTTTCGTGTTGCATACCGAAAAGGGCTGAGTGCCAACCGGCATCAGACAGAATGTGGGGCAGGGTGCGAACTTCGGCACGGTACTCCCAGCCGTGGTGGGCCAGGCCGACCAGCCCGTTGCTCTGCGGATAGAGGCCGGTAAACAGCGATCCACGCGACGGCGAGCACAGTGGCGCGCTGGCATGCGCCCGGGTGAAAAGGATGCCTTGAGCGGCCAGTTCGTCCAGCCGCGGACTGACCACATCCGGGTGATCGTAGACGCCGAGATATCGACCCAAGTCATGCCAATGGACCAGCAACACGTTATGCCGGTCGGTCGGGTGTTGTTCGTCGGTCGTGACGTCGTCGCTGATTACCGTCATCCTTTCAGCTGTCCAAGCTGCCGGTCGACGCTATCAGCGGTAAGTCCCAACCGTTCTCCGATACGAATTCCTCGAGTGGACGAGCGAAGTCCCAGCCATCCAATTCCAGTGCCGGGCGGTCTGGGAAATCGGGCACCGGGCCAAGGCAGAGAATGGCGACCGGCTCGGCGCCAGGCGGCATGCCCAGCAAGGTCGCCAGCCGGTGCGGATCGAACAGCGAGACCCAGCCCATCCCGAGACCTTCCGATCGGGCCGCAAGCCACAGGTTCTGAATGGAACATGAGACCGACGCCAGATCCATCTGCGGCAAGGTGCGCCGGCCGAAGACATACGGCGCTCGGCCGTCACGCAGCGCCACCACCAGCAACTCGGCGCAGTCCAGGATGCCCTCGACTTTCAACGCAAGAAATTCCTGCGCCCGGCGGCCCAGCGCCTGGGCCGTCAACTCGCGTTCCTCGTCGACAAGGGCGTGGATACGTCGTCGCAGGCTGTCGTCGGTGATACGGATGAAGCGCCAGGGCTGCATCAGGCCCACGCTGGGCGCGGCGTGCGCGGCTTGCAATAGGCGCCGCAAGACCTCCTCTGAGACGACGCCGTCGGGCACGAACCAGCGCATGTCGCGGCGCTGCGTGATCACCTTATATATGGCCTGCCGGTCGCGCGGACTGAACGCGTGGTCGCTCACCGGGCCATCGTAAAAGTAGTGCGGGCTACTACTGCGCTTTTGCTGCGTAACGTAGCCTCATGCAATTTTCCTACGAACTCGACCAGTTCGAGGAGGCGGTGCGCCATGTATACGGCGAGCCGTACCAGACACCGGACGGGACGACCGTCCTGACGGTCGCCAAGGTCAGAGCCGGCCGGCCGAGGCGTCGCTCCGGGGAAGGTGGTGCTGGTTTCATCGCCACGCCCATGGGCGTGCTCGTCGTCCGTGGCGAGCAGGCGCGGTGGGTCCCGGCCATCGACGGCAACCGGATGGCGCTGATCGGCGTGCTCACCGGGTTCGCGGCTGCGGTGATCGGCAGCTTGGCGATACTGCGCCGGCCACCGTGGCCGGATCTGTCTGGTTGAGCTGCGTCAAGGGCGATAGACCACGCCAACTGCCCGCAGCACATAATCCGGCAGCAGGTCGAAGGTCAGCGATCGACGCGGTAGCCCGGTGAGCACATCGCCAGGGATCGTCGCCTTGTAGTGCAGCGACAGATGCCCGCTGAACCTCGGGTCGACCGCGCTCAGGTCGAGTTCTGCTTGTAATCCGGTCGGGGCGATCGTGGCCGTCGCCGCACCGACCGATGGCTCGTCCCAGCGGACGTCGACGATCGGGCCGGCGAGTTTCGGAAGCGATGAGAGTGTCGCCAGCACCCGTTGCGAGGTGAAGACCAGCGAGCCGACGTAGCTGGCGACGCTGTGTGCTGACCGCAGACCGGGCACGGCGCCGCTGAAACGCCGGGTCACCGCGACATAGTCGGCGAGGTACAGGAGGCCTTCGGCATCGACTTCGGCGCGTAGGTCATCAGGCAGCCTGCCAATGCCCAGCAGCTTGCGGACGAACACCGCCATGGGTCCAGTATGGCCTCGGCTGCTGGCCTCGCAGCTGGTCCGCAGTCCTGGTAGGCGTAATGGCGTGGCGTCTGTGCGGCCGGTTGTCGTGGCGGTGATTTCGGCTGTGGTTTACGCGGCGATGTGGGTGGGCCATCGGCAGGGCTGGGGATGGTTGAGCGTTGTGGATTCGTCGTCCCTGCAGGTACTGCACGTCGTCGGGGTCGAGCACCCACTGTGGGTGCAGACCTGGGATGTCGTCTGCGCGGTGTTCAGCCCGTTCACGTTTCGGCTGCTGGGCGCTGTGGCGGCGGTGATCGTCCTGTCGAAGCGGCGGGTACGTGCGGCGGTGTTCCTGATCGTCAGCGTTGAGTTCAGTGAGCTGATCACCTGGGCGGCCAAGGGCCTGGCGGGTCGGCCCAGGCCGACGACCGCGCTGGTGGCCGCGTCGGCGTCGTCGTTTCCTTCCGGGCATGCGTTGGCGGCGACCGTTGGGGTGCTTGCGCTGGGGGCCGTGCTGTTACCGGTGACGAGCCGGTCGGTGCGTGTGGTCGCGGCCATGGTGGGGGCGTTGATTGTGTTGGCGGTCGGATTCGGCCGGGTCGCACTCAATGTGCACTACCCGTCCGACGTAGTGGCCGGCTGGGCGCTGGGCTATCTCTACTTCGCGCTGTGCGCTGGGGTGTGCGGCCTCAGCGGATCGAGTCGCCGGGGTCTCGTTCGTCCTCGGGCCTGCGGTCGGGGGCAAGGATGCGCCGAGTCGCCACCGGTTTGCCCTCGACACGCTTGATCACCTCTGGCGCGGTCGGCGGAGTGGTGAGGCGTCCCTGCACCGGCGCACCGTTTTTAACCGATGGGGGGACAACGCGCTTGGTGTCGGTCTTGTCGTTGTTTCCTGGGCCGCCGGCTCCATGCATGGCACCCGGCGGCACCATCGGCATCCCGCCCATGGTGCCCCTCGGACCGCCTGCGGGCTCGGTGGGCGCCGACGACGGCGCCGGCACGGATTGTGACGAAGCGGGGGCGGTTCCGGCCGACGGAGTCGGCGGCGGCCCGAGCATCGCGGCCGGCGTGGTGCCACCTTCGCTGCTGCCGCCACCACCGCCTCCAGCGCCAGCCGCTTCGTCGGCGCCGCCACCACCGACTTCGCTCTCATCGCCGAGCAGATCTTCCGGCTCGGCCGCTGCGCCGGCTCCGGCACTGTGCTGCAAGGCGCTCAAGCCTGCTTGGAAGGCCTGCGAGCCCGCTTGCATGCCTTGTTGTGCCATCTGGGTGAACGGCTGCAGCGCACCGCTGATGGCGCCGGCGATTCCGCCGGCAAGACTCGACGCCAACTGCGGCACCGATTGCAGCGCCTGGGCTGGATCACCGGCGCCACCAAGCTTTCCTGCGGCCTCTTCTTCGTTGGCGGGGAACTTCGTTTCGGCGTCGAGGAGCTGTCCCTCGCGCTGGGTCTGACCGGCCTGGGCGTCCGCGTTGTCAGCGGGGTCACCGGCATTGACCGCCATGCCCAGCATGGCCAGCAGTTGCTCGAGTCCCGATGTCCCGTGGGCAACCATGTCGGACACGATCTGGTGCGGCGGCAGGTTGAGCCCGTGCGTGTGCGCGTACTGCTCGATGAACGCTTGAAGTTCTGGATTCATCGCGCCACCCCGCCTAACGCCGCCTGGCTCAGTGCCTGAAACCAGGCGAGGTGGTAATTGGCGGCGGTCTTGTCGCCGGCCACCAGGGAGTCGATGGCGGCCAGCAGCTGCCAGTTGCCGACGTCGTAGGGGTTGACGTGGTCGGGGTAGCACTCGAGGACCCGGGCAGCGATGTGGTGCAGGTGGTCCTGCAGAAGTTCGACTTCGGACTCCAATACCCCGGTGCCGGACCACGCGGCTTTGGCCAAGGTATGCGCGAGGCGTGGTAAACCGTCACGCCAGTCGGTGGCGTGGCTGAGCTCCCAGCCCAGATCGTCGATATCGGGTGCTCGGCGCGGGCGCGGCGAGAACACAATCGGCTCGTCCTCGTCGGGAATGTAGTGATCTGGTCGGTAGGAGGCGGCAAGATTGACCTCACCCAGCAGTGCCTCGAGGTCGCCGCGGCGGCGCGCGGGGTCGAGCAGTGTCACGGCTGCCGGGAGGTCGATGTTTGGGGGGATCCAGCCGTCGGCCAGGTCGGTGACGAGGATTGTCGTGTCGTCGAGGCGCTCGCCGGCCGCCCAGGCCAGTTGCGGTTGCTGACGAGCGACCGCATCAACGAATCGCTGCAGCCGTGCCCGACCGGTGGCATCGGCGGAGGCTGCCCCCGCTACGGCCCCGCTCGCCGTGACCGCCGCGGCTTCGGTGCCCAATCCGGGCGGGGACTGGGACGGCGACTGCATAACGGCGCTTGGCCGACGTACGACGGCGGGTTGACCCGCGCTGGCCTGCGCGCTCGTGGCGGGAGCTGAGGAGACCGGAGTTGACGGCGGCGGAGGTGTCAGTGGCGCAGATGGCGTCGAGGCAGCCGCGGCCGCAGGACGCAGGTCGGCGCCGTAAGCCGGTAGCGGACCGGCGGGCGGGGCTGCGGCCGGCGGGGCGGCCGAGCCCCCGACGGTCGGTGCGCTGCTTTCCGGCGGGCTGTAGATCGCCGGTGCAGGCGCATGTGGCGGCGGCGCGGCATCCCAAATGGAGGTCGGTGCGCCGCCGCCGCCCGACGCGAAGGTGGCCGGGGCGTCAGTGGCGTGCGGTGTTGGGGGAGCTATGGGTGGTGCCGGCGGCGGGGCGACGTTCGGCGGAGCGGTCGCCTGGAAACCGGTGTTGAAGTCGTGTGCCAACACCGCCGGCGTGGGGGCCGCTGGCGGGCCCGCTGCTGCCGCGAACGACGCGGGTGCCGAAGGCGCCGCCGCGAACCGGCGAGGCGGGCGAGACGGGTAGCGCGGGGGAGGTGGAGATGGGTCGCGGGCGAAGGCATCGGGCCGGCGGGCATGGGATTGGCGGGGATTGGTGCGTTCCCTGCCCCGGGCGCGGCTCTGAAATTGTCCAAAGCTGGCGTCAGTGTCGGCGCTGGTACGGCCGAAGCTGGTACGGAGTTAGGCGGCGGGGGCCCTGCGCGGAAAGGGTCGGGCTGTGAGCCAGGTACCGGTCCAGACGAGGCTGGCACGGGGCCTGGGTTCGGTGCTTGCGGCGCTCGGAGATTATCTACCAGCGGAGTGGACGATGGAGGCGTTAGCGCAGGAGCCGGGGTGGGGCCGGGGATTGGAGGCGGTGCACTGAAATTGTCTCCGGCTGGAGATGCGCTCACTGTGGTGGCTGGAGTGGCCGGAATTCCGGGACTGCTTCCCTCAGGCTGGCCGGATAGCCCGAGCGCGGCCGCTTGCCCTGTCTGTTCAAGTTTGCTTTGCACTTGGCTCGTCACGAAATCCTGATCTGGTTGTGAGAAAAGCCGAGTGCTATCGATGCCATTAGCCTGAAGAAACTGACGAAACGATTGGCCGGTTCCCTGTGCGTCCATGACCTTTTGCCCGGCATCGATAATATTAGCCCCATACTTCGCGGCGCTTTGACTGGCTCGCCGTTGGCAGTCACTGACGACTGCAACGATTTTCCCGACCTTAATAGGAGCTGGGTCTTTAGATCCCTGAATATCCTTGATCTGTTTGTTTCCGTCGCCCGCTATTTCGGTCAACTCATGCCGAAGACTCACAACGCTGTCGTGGGCGGTTCCATATGACGTCTCTGCGACACCATTCCGTTCCGCGATCTGGCGCGCCTGTCCGGCCCCTTGTTGGAAGGATTCTTTAATCCGTTCCGCTGTTACGCCCGACTGCTCGGCGAGCGTAGTGGAGAGAGCGTTCCATAATGTATTTTCGACGCCGTAGAAATTGGTGCTTGTATTCTGACGATTAGCTTTTGCCTCGCTGAGGGCTGTCATTGACTTGCCGCTTACCCAGTGTGCACCGACAAGCAGTGGTGACCATTCACCAGGAGGGTAATCGCTCATTTGCACAGCCGTTCGATTGTGGAAGACATTTGGTCCGACGCACGGAGGGACGGTTGCAACTCGGAGTCACTAACGTTAGCGACGTAGTCAATTGTCAGTTCTTGGTAGAGACTAGCGAGCTTACTAACCGCATCCGCTAAGTCTGCCGGGGTCGCAGGCTGCGCCGCGAGCTTCGCTCGAAGATACTCACTGCCGGTTCCGAGCGCTTGCCACCCGGCTTCCGCGATCGCAAGCTGCGCAGTCGGATCGGCGCTGCTACTTCTTGCCCGGGCTACAACCACAGCCTGATGCGCTTTGTCGAACGCGGCGCATACACTCGCTTTTGCATCCGCGACCTGTTGGTCGGTGAAAGTGGGTTTCGACGGTTTAGCGGCTTGGTTGTCTGAAGTCGGCCGGAACCATGCGGCGATCGCGATGCCGACTGCGGCCAGGGAGACGATGAGAGCGGTGGTCGCTGGCCAGCGCCGTAAGCGCGCACGCGGCGGTTGCAACCACGGCGGCTGTACAGGCGGTCCCGGCGGTGGTTGAGACGGCGCAGGAGGTTGAGTCGTCACTCGACTGATCGTATAGCCAATCGGCCGTGGCGGTAGTCACCTTTCTCGCCAGGAGTGAGTCCGGAGTCATGGCATTCAATGCAATCCTTTGATGGGATACGCCATGGCGGTTCGGAAGGTCTTTTGTCGTATGGATTATGTGTGATTTGTCCTGTGTTTGTTCGAGCCGGACAGCCTTATAATGAATGCATTCACCAAAGGCCAGCCAGAAGTAAACGGACTTATCATTTTGAAATGCTCATTATTATTTTCGTTCATTTCTCTACGTCAACCAGCGTTAATAACTTTTCGAACCTCGGTTTCGGATCATAGGCAAATCTCTTAACTGCAGTACCGATTTCTGTTATGGCAATTCTGTGACGATGCACTCGCAATTTTGCCGCATTCGCCATGTAATCGATTGCGAGTTGCTGGTATGCGTCGACCAGCGCCAGAATCGCATCTGCCAGAGTGGGGGAAGTCGCTGGCTGCTCACCCAGCTTTCTAAGCAGATATTCACCGCCGTCATGAGGCGCGACCCACGCATTTGCAGCTACGGCAAGTACGGCGGTTGCATCCTCCCCGCCACTTCGACCAGTATTCACCAGCACTGCCTAGCGCACCGTCTCGTGGGAGGCGCACATTGCTGCTTTAACGTTAGCGACCTGCATATCATTGTATGTAGGCACCGGCGTCTTGGACCTTTAGTATCCGGCAACGGCCGGAACCACAGCCCAATCGCCAAGCTAACTGCGACCAAGGAAAGCAGTAGCGCGCTAAATGCCGAGCCACGTCTCGACTTCTTGGAACGCTAAGGGTGGCCGGGGCGGCAGCCATAGTGGGGAGCAGGTGGTTGAGACGGTGCAGGGGGCAGTGTCGTCACTCGACTCATGGTATCGCGCATTATTGGCGACACTGGTGACGTCGTCGGCAAAACTGCAGTCGGCGACTTCATGCCGTAAAGGCTTGCCTTCGGGCACAATATTTTTGTGTTTTCGCATGCTGCAGCAATTGACAGATCTTCGAGCGGTGTTGATATTCATCAAGCCGCCACCACCGTCGCTCAGCGATTAAATTGTCGTTTGCAAAACCGCTTGATATCGAAGCCGCCTGATCTCCGGAGCGCAATAGGCGTCAAGCGCCATACTGATCTGCTGCGATGCCAGAGGCATGTGGCGGATCGATCGCACGCGAATGCGCTATGGTTCTGCAGTCGGTTGAAGGTCGAGTTACTTGAACGGTCTCGTGTCGATGCACGGTTCTGTTTTTAAAACCGAAGCCCCCTCACCCCCGGGACCGCACAGGCAGCCGCAATCGAAGACGCACTAGCGCGGCAAACACCGCCCCCAGCAGTCCAAGCATCGCCATGTCCAGAAGCCAGTAATGCGGCAAATGCTGCCATAGCTTGTCGACGGGCAACCCGGCCTCAATATTGCGCAAATCCACGGTCGAAGCCGCCGCCGCGAACCCCCACCGGGCCGGGAGCAGCCAGGACACCTGGTTGAGCACTAGGCGGCCGGTCACCGGGATGAGGCCGCCGGCCATCACCATTGAGACCATGATCGCCACTACCAACATCGGGAGTACTTGCTCGGTGGAGCGGGCCAGCGACGACAGCGCCAGGCCCACCATGGCCGACACAATGGCCGTCGCCGCCAGCGTCAGATAGAGCTCGACAGTGCCCGCCACTGTGCCACTGCCCAAGACCACACCGCCGTGCGTCGGCGCACCCTTCCCCAGGACCATGATCGTGGTGAGGATGGCGGTCTGGACCAGCGCGGCCGAGCTGTAGACCACAGTCTTTGCCACCAGATATGCCGACGCCGACAATCCCACGGCCTGCTCACGATGAAAAATCAACCGTTCCCCGACTAGGTCGCGCACGGTCAAGGCAGTGCCCATGAACACCGCCGCGATGTTGAGCAGGATCAAGATGTCAATGGGTTCCTCCGGTTGCGGGCCGCTCGGATCGGCGAAGCCCAGACCCGTACTTCCGGGCACCGCCAGTGACAGCACACCAAGCACGAACGGCAATAGCGCCAGGAATGCGAAGTAGCCGCGGTCAGCGCTGAGCAGCCGGGTCTGGCGTCGCGCCAACGTGAAGACCTGGCGCCACAAACTGGTGTGCGGCGGGGTGCCGAGCGGGGCCGCAGTTCTCGACGCGGGAGGAAGACGTCGCGGCGGATGCCGCGCCAGAAACGCCTGATGAACCCGGTCAGGGTCGGTGCTGACGCGCGCGAAGATGTCGGCCCAGTCGGTGGTTCCCATCACCGACCCGATATCGGCGGGCGGATCAGCGAAGGCGGTCTTGCCGCCCGGCGCCAGCAACAACACCTGGTCGCACATGTTGACGTAGGTCAGCGAGTGCGTCACCACAATCACCACCCGCCCGGCGTCGGCCAGCCGGCGCAGCATTGTCATCACCTGCCGGTCCAACGCCGGGTCCAGCCCTGATGTCGGCTCGTCGAGGATCAGCAGCGAAGGACCGGTGAGCAATTCCATTGCCACCGACGCACGTTTGCGCTGCCCGCCGGAGAGCTTGTCAACGCGAGTTCGCTTGTGCGGGGTCAACTCGAGCTCGTTGAGGACGCGCTTGACGACGTCACGACGATCGTCGGCCGAGGTATCGGGCGGCAATCGCAGTTCAGCGGCGTAGCTAAGCGCGTGCTCGACCGTGAGCTGGCGGTGCACGACGTCGTCTTGGGGCACCATCCCGATCCGGGAGCGCATCGAGGCGTACTCAGCGTGCACGTCGTGCCCGTCGAAGCTGACCAACCCGGCGCTGGGCTTTGTCGCCCCACCAATCAGTTTGATCAGCGTCGACTTGCCCGCACCCGAGGGTCCGATGACTGCCGTCAGCGTTCCCGGTCGCGCGGAGAAAGACACGTTCGTCAGCAGCCGGTGCCCGTCGATCGTCAGACCCAACCCGTGCGCGGTCAACCCGCTGTTGCGTGCCGGCGCCGCATGGCGCACCAACGTGTCGCCCGACACCACCAAGTCGGTGTTGCCGATCGTGACGACGTCGCCTTCACGCAACAGCGCACTATTGATCGAAGATCCGTTGACGAAGGTCCCATTACTGCTGTTCTTGTCGCGGATCTCGGTGCCCGCCGGGGTCGCGAGCAGCAGCGCATGCACCCGCGAAACCAACCAGTCGTCGACGACGACGTCGTTGGTCTTGGAGCGCCCGACCGTTCTGGTACCGCGCGGAGCTGCTATCGGCCGGGGTGGCGCCGGTATACGAGTGGTGTCGCTGGCATGTCCTGCCCCGATCGGGTCGCTCGGGGAAGGGTGCGGACCGGTGGGGCGGACCGACCGCGCGAATGGTTCGGTCTCGAAGTCATCGACGGCTGGTAGGGCCGGCATCTCCAAGGTGGGTGGGCTGTCCAGCCCGGCAGGCGCCGACGGCCCTGCGACGCGAAACGTCAACTGCGGGCCATTCGGGCTGCCGAGGGCGACGCTGAGGTCGTCGTGAATGGCGACGAGATTGCGGCGGCTGCCGCCGACGTAGACGCCGTTTTGACTCTTGTCGACCACGACCCACTGCGAGTCGTCGAACCGCAGGATGGCATGCACCCGTGAAATTAGCGTCGATATGGCGGCGTCGGTGTCACGAAGCCAAATGTCGCAGTCGCGGTCACGGCCTACGGTGGCGTCACGCCCGGCGGGAAAGGTGTACATCGCCGAGCCGAGCCAGACGGTCAACGGCGAGGAACTCACTTGCCGCACCACCGCCAACTCGGTGGTTTCCGGTTCTATCGGGGGCATGCCGCCACCATCCGTCGATGTCATCGAATGCTCTTTACTACCCGCTGCTGGTCAGTGAGGTGGCCCAGATGCCGGCTGACAACCGGCCCTGCCGAAGGCGTCGATGACCACGCCATGGACAAGACAAGGACATCGCTGCCGATGATATAGACGAATCGGTGAACAGTCAGACGGCGCAGTCGCGACACGTGACCTAACCGAGGCTGAAGCTTTACTTGACGCTAAGAGCGCCGCCTGTCAATCATGAAACGGTGCGCCGACTAGTGGGCTTGCTGTGCGCTGCGGTGTGCGTGGCCGGCGGGGCGATCGCGTTCGCGCCGGGCGGTGCCGCGGTGGGCAACCCGTGGTTCGCGAGCACGGTCGGGAACGCCACCCAAGTGATTTCCGTTGTCAGCGTTGGTGGTTCGAACGCGAAGATGGACGTTTATCAGCGCAGTCCGGCGGGTTGGCAGCCGGTTCAGGCCGGCATACCAACCCATGTGGGCTCGGCGGGCATGGCCGCGGAGGCCAAGAGCGGATACCCGGCCACCCCGACCGGGGTCTTCAGCTTGCCGTACGCATTCGGCACCGCACCCAATCCGGGCGGTGGACTGAAATACGTTCAGGTTGGCCCTGACCACTGGTGGAGCGGTGATGACAACAGCCCGACTTTCAACACGATGCAGGTTTGTAAGAAAAGCCAGTGTTCGTTCGACACGTCGGCAAGTGAAAATCTTCAGATTCCGCAGTACAAGCACGCTGTCGTCATGGGGGTCAACCCGAACCGGGTGCCGGGCAAAGGCGCCGCATTCTTCTTTCACACCACTGACGGGGGACCCACCGAGGGATGTGTGGCCATCGACGATGCGACACTAGTGCAAATCATCCGTTGGCTGCGCCCAGGCGCGGTGATGGCGGTAACGCAGTAGTCAAGCCAGACCAAGCGCTCGGCCGGGCTTCACTTTGAAATCTAAGCCTGCCAACGACATTGTCGCCTCGTACGTTCGGTCGTAGCCGGTCGAGCAGATCTTCCATCCGTCGCTGGTCCGCCGGTACCGGTCGCGGTAGAAGGCGGCGCCGATCAGCATGAAGTCGAACTCCGCGACGATGACACGGTCTTGCAGATACCACGTGCCAGTCGCTTCGTCGGCGGAAACCGTGATTTCCGGATGGGTCACCCGGTGTTCGGTGATGACGCTGAACCCCAGCGCTGAACGCATGTAGTTCACCAGATCGGTGCGATTCGTGAAGTGCAGCTCTTCGCCGACCGATGACCCGTAGTCTCCGGTGACATCCTCGGTGAGCGTGTCGGCGAAATCATCCCAGCGTTTGGTGTCGAGCGCCCGCAGGTAGCGGTACTTGACTTGCTGGATCGCTTCCCTGTCGGCGATGACGTCGTCGCGGCTCATCCCGTCATTGCAGCACACGCCGGCAGGTATCCTCCGGGCAGTCAAAGTTTGTGTTCCTTGTTCAATCCGCCCGCTCGAGACTCAGCACGGGGGCTACGCATGTTAAGCGTCGGTTCTACCTTCGCTGGGTACCGCATCGAGCGATTGCTGGGCGTCGGCGGAATGGGTGTGGTCTATCTGGCGCGCAGCCCGGAGTTGCCGCGCAGCGACGCGCTGAAAGTGCTCAGCACAGAGTTGTCGCGCGATGCCGATTTCCGGGCGCGTTTTGTCCGCGAGGCCGACGTGGCCGCGGTACTGGATCATCCGAACATCGTTTCGGTGCACCGACGCGGTGAGTTTCAAGGCCAATTGTGGATCGCCATGCAGTTCGTCGACGGTACCGACGCCGATGCGGTGTTACGTGACGGCACCATGACCCCGGCGCGGGCGGTGCACATCACTAGCGAAGTAGGCAAGGCGCTGGACTACGCACACCACCGAGGCGTGGTGCACCGAGACGTCAAGCCCGCGAACTTTCTGCTGTCGGGACGGCCTGGGATCGAGGAGCGAGTCCTGCTGGGTGATTTCGGTATCGCGCGCGCACTTGGCGATGTCGGACTGACCCACGCCGGATCGGTGATGGCGACACTGTCCTACGCCGCGCCGGAGGTCTTGGCCGGTGCGCCGTTCGATCACCGTGCCGATCTGTATTCGTTGGGCTGCACGCTGTTTCGAATGCTGACCGGGCAGACCCCGTTCTCGCCGGCCAACGGGCCGGCCGCCATGCTCGCCGCACACCTGCACCAGCCGCCGCCCAGAGTCAGTGATCGGGTGCCCGGACTATCCCAGGGGATGGACCGAGTCATCGCTATCGCGATGGCAAAGGATCCCGCGCGGCGGTTCGCCTCGGCGCGTCAGCTGGCCGCAGCTGCGGCCGAAGCCCTCAACGATCGCACGGTACCGGTCACCGCACCATGGCGACCGATTCCCGGTGCGAACGTGAACCCGTATCCAAGCTCGTCGGATAGCGGTCCTTGGTGGCAGCACAGCAGCGGTGCACGAACTGAGCTGGCTCCACCCCCGTGGCCCAATTACTTCCCGCAGCCACCCAAGCGACGGCGAGGCAGACGTCTCGCCGCGATATCGGCAACCGCGGCTATCCTCGTAGCAGCGGCCGTGACCGCCGTGATCCTCAGTGCGCGTTCGCATCCAAACAATGCGTCGAAGCCGCCACGGGTGACCGTGTCGACGACCACCACCTCGGCGCAACCGGTACCCGTGGCGGTTACCGCGATGTCGGCACTTCTGCTCACCCCGGAGCAGGTAGCCGAAATCATGGGAGCCGACAAGCTGGTGCAGGATGCGTTCGCCGACACAGTGATTGACGATTCCCCGAAACTTGAGGAGAAGAACTGCATCGGTGTGGTGGCGCCGGCACAACACCTGGTCTATGCGAATACCGGATGGACCGCCATCCGGTCTCAAGCCCTCCGCAATCCCGGCGAGGGTCCGCGGTCTTACCAGGTGATCCAAGCAGTTATCGCTTTTCCGGAACCGCAGGCCGCGCAGTCGGTGCTCGCGGCGCAGAAGTCGCAATGGTCCGGTTGCTCCGGCCATCCTTACACGCTCAATTTCCCGACGCCTCCGACACCGCAGCGTTGGACGGCCGGACCGCTGACTGATAGTGCTGACACGCTCTCGATGACGCAACAGCTAGAAGACGGTGGGGGCATGGGGTGTCAGCGCGTTATGTCCACCCGCAACAACGTAGTCATCGATATCGTCGCTTGCCGCTATGACGTGACTAATCAGGGCGTCAACCTTCTCAACGCCATTGCGGCGAGGATTCCGTCATAAGAGTCACTCGCCCGCCGGTTGCTGCGCTCGAGACCTCGTGTGGCAATCTTTGATCCGTGACTTACCCCCGGAGTCGGTTCGCCGGATTGTCGCGCGGCGAACTGGCGGTCCTGGTCCCCGAACTGCTGCTGATCGGGCACATGATCGACCGATCCGGCATGGCGTGGTGCATCAAGGAGTTCGGCCACCAAGAAATGCTGCAGATCGCCATCGAGGAATGGGCCGGTGCGAGCCCCGTCTACACCAAGCGCATGCAGCGAGCGTTGAACTACGTAGGCGATGACGTGCCCACCATCTTCAAGGGTCTTCAGCTTGATATCGGCGCACCCCCACAGTTCATGGATTTCCGGTACACCCTGCATGACCGGTGGCACGGCGAATTCCACCTCGACCACTGTGGTGCTCTGCTGGATGTGGAGCCGATGGGTGACGATTACGTGTTCGGCATGTGCCACACCATCGAGGACCCGACCTTTGACGCCACGGCGGTTGCGACGAATCCGCGTGCTCAGATGCGGCCCATTCACCGACCACCTCGGACACCGGCCGACCGGCATCCGCATTGCGCGTGGACCGTGGTCATTGACGACTCCCACCCGCCGGCTGAGGGCATCCCAGCCCTAGAAGTCGTCGGCCGAACTGAAGCTGCGACTTGGGATTTGCCACCGATCGATCCCTCCGAAGAGGGGCTAGCCGACTACTCTGGCCCGCTGGTCACCGACCTGGACTTCGATGCGTTTTCGCATTCGGCGTTGGTGCGCATGGCTGACGAGGTGTGCTTGCAGATGCACTTGTTGTATTTATCGTTCGCTATCGCAGTTCGGGCGCGTTCCGGATCAGACGAACGACTGGCTACCTCGGTGGGGACACGCCAGCTGACAGGGCTGGCTGGGCTCGGGGCGGAACGCATTCACCGGGCATTGTCGCTGCCGGGCGGCGTCGAAGGCGCGCTGCGGGTGTTCGAGTTGCATCCCTTGCTCAGCCCGGCGGGCTACGTCGAAGCCGAAATAACAGGTGCGGACAGCTTTACTGTGCAGCGGTCACCGGCCCACGACGACAACGCCTGGATATCGCTATGTTCCCCGGATTCGGTGCAACCGCTGCAGGCAATCGCCACCGCCGTGGACCCGCACCTTGAAGTTCGGGTCGACGGCACGAGCACCGACTGGACCGCGAAGCTGATCGAATCCGACGCGGTGACGACGGAATCACCGGAAGTTTCAGTGGCCAAGGTCAGTGCCGGCTCGACCTTCCAGTTCCAACCCAGACGGTCGTTGCCTTTGACGGTGTTGTGACCCTGACGCCGGCTGTCAAGTACCCGCCGGTATCACTTCGGTGACACAACAGCATCGACCAAGTACCAATCAAGTTGCGGCCCAGTGTGATTAGGGCCGGCCGCGGCTATGGTTGACGCTGGCCGCCGACCGCTATCGAACGATAGGTAGTCGCTATATGTACGACCCACTGGGGTTGTCGATCGGAAGCAGCAACTTCGTCGCGGCGCGCACCGGAAGTCCTCCCGTGACGCGCCGTGCCGTGCTGACTCTTTATCCACACCGTGCACCGGAAATAGGTGTGCCGGAGCAAAACACCCGGTTATCTGAGCGCGGGTCGGAGACGACTGGTTTTGTCGAGCGCCTTGGCGACCCGGCCGCGATCGTGTGCACTGACGGCTCTGCGCAGGACCCTGAACTCCTGCTTGTCGAGGCGCTCGACGCAATGATTTCCGCTGCCGGCGGTGACGCGGCGTCATCAGACATCACGATTGCCGTTCCATCACACTGGGGACCTGAATCGCTGCGCGCGTTACGCAAAGGCTTACGCAACCACGCGGGATTTGTGCGGAGCGGAACGGCCCCGCGCCTGGTTTCAGATGCCCTGGCCGCGTTGACCGCGATCGATTCGATGTCCGGTCTGCCTGCTCGCGGCCTGGTGGCACTGCTCGATTTCGGTGGCGGCGGAACCAGCATTACGCTGGCCGACGCCGCATCGGATTTTGCTCCCATCGACATGACGCTGCGTTATCCGGGTTTTTCCGGCAACCAAATCGATGAGGCGGTGCTGGCCCACGTCATTGCTGCGATCGGGCAAAGCGGCATCGAGGAGTGTGCGACCGCCGCAGTGGGACCGTTCGCTGAACTCAAGGAGCGGTGCCGACATGCTAAGGAGCAGTTGTCCACCGACATGGTGGCCGAAATAGCGGTCGACTCCGCGAATTCCCGCTCCAGCGTGCAACTTACGCGTGCGGACCTCGAGAATCTCATCAATTACCGGTTCAACGGTGTTCTTTCCGCGTTCGACGAGCTGCTCGCCCAGTACAAGCTGGCGGCGCAGGAGCTGGCCGCGGTGGTGAGCGTCGGCGGTGGGGCGCTGATACCAGTGCTCTCGCAGCGTGTTTCCGCACATACGCGGACGCCGGTGATAACGGCCGTACAACCCGCGTTCAGCGCGGCTCTCGGCGCAGCAATGTTCGCTTCCCGCGAGCCGGCAGTGATGGAAGAAGCAACCGCTGCGACAGCCACAGCGACGGCGATGGCTGCGGTATCAGCGGGAACGACGACCACCGGGATTGCCGGTCTGCCGGCCGCAGACCCATTCCTCGACGTCGAGCAACCATCGGCACCAACGAAATTGGCTTGGTCAGAGGACGACGGCGCCAGTATCGATCCGGTACCGTACATCGGCGATAGCTACGGCGGCGGCACCGTCGCTCGGCCGGTTCGCTACGGGCCCGACCCCGAACCACCCGCCGAAGCACCCCGAGGTCGTCGTTACCGCATTCCGCGTCTGTTCTTGGGGCTGAGCGCTTTGGCAGCGATGATGGCAATCGGCGGTGTGGCATACCACTTGACCAGCACTGTCGAGCCGAAAGCGCCGACGCAGCCTTCCAGTCCGACGATGGCCCCGCCGCCGCCACCGACGTCAGTGGCGCCCTCACCGAGCCCGTTGCCGCCACCGGGCGTCGCACCAACTGCCGCGAGCAGCCCCGAGCTCGCGCCGCCACCCTCCTCGCCGGAGCCACCGCCGCCAACACCGTCACCGCAACCACCGCCATCGCCGCTGGCCACGACAACGAATCAGGCGCCGGCGTCGGCCACGACCACGCAGCCCACAACGAGCCCGCCGACCACCACAACCACGAGCCAGCCGCCGACGACGTCACCGGCCGACACGTCGACGTCAGTTCCTATGACAACGGAGTACTTGACTCTGCCGCTCGTGCCGGTGCCGATACCGATCCAGGTTCCGCAGAATCAGGGTGGTGTGAATCCGCCGCAGAATGTCTTCCCGAACCAGCCTGGTTACTAGCTGACGCGAGGCCGATCGGTGGGCTCGCCCCGTTCGGGCTGGGTCTCCGCTTCGGGGAGGGTTTGATCTTCCGTGCGCGCCCTGGCATGCGGGTCGATCTTGTCGGCGTGTGCACGCTGGGCGTCGAGTTCCTCGCGGGCGCCGGCTAGATCCGACCGGTGGGCTTGGGCCCGCTGCTGCAACCGTGCTGCTTCGGCACCCTTGGCGTCGGCTTCGGCTTGCGCGGCGCGTGCCTTGTGTTCGGTCTCCTCGGCGAACGCTGCTCGGTGCTCGATCTGCTGGGAGACCTCGTCGACTCGCTCGCGAATCTGTTGGGCCTGAACTGCACGGCGTTGGTCCGCCCGGCTGCGCAGGGCCCAAACCAGGACCGCGAGGATCAGCAATGCCAGCACTACGGCGACTATGACCACGACGGTGGTGGTATCCATGTCGAACTCCTCTGTTAGACAGCCGTCATATAAGAATTCCCGCAGCGGTCCGGCGTCAAACCTTCGGTGCGCCGTCAGCGAACGCGTATCACGCTCGTTCGTGGCGCGCAGCGCTGTGCGCGCGCACACTGTGAATAACCAGTGCAGCTGTTCAGGAGGATGACGATGAGCGACGAGGGTGCGTTCGGATTCGAGCCGGAAGACTTCGACCGGCTAATTCGGGAAGCCGGCGAAGGACTGCGTGATGCGTTCGATCGGTTCGGCAGATTCCTCACCATTCCCAACGAGCGGGCGGGATGGTCGATGTTGTTCGACAATCTGGCTCGGGGCCGGCGCACCGAACCGGAGACGACCGGTGAAACCGGTGACGGAGTTTGGGTGATCTACACCATGGGCTCCGACGGCGGCGCACACATCGAAGAGGTGTACGCGAGCGAACTCGACGCGTTGCGGGCGAACAAAAACAACACTGATCCGTCGCGCAAGGTGCGATTCTTGCCGTACGGCATCGCCGTCAGCGTCCTCGATGGTCCAGAAGAAGCGTCGTAACCGTTATTGCTAACAGTCGGGCTGCACGGTGGGTTTCGATGCGCGCGCCTGGCTCGCATGGTTTCATTAGCACCGTTTGGGGAAAGATGCCGACGCGGATCACGCCCGGTCCGATTTCGCGGCCTTGACCGATTGGTGGTGCCTGACATGGATCGTCGCAGCATGCTGATGATGACGGGGATGGGCTTCCTGGCAGCCGCGACCCGCCTCCCGCAGGCTCGGGCACTGCCGTCGGTACCGCAAGCACCCGCAGGCCCGGCGCCGCTGCCTGCTGCACCGTCTGCCGCCGGGGGGAATTACATTTTCGCCGACGAGTTCGACGGCCCGGCCGGCGAAGGCCCGAACTTGGCGAACTGGACGCCGCAGACCTGGCAGGACGACGTCTTCCCACCGGTCGATGGGCAATACCGCGCCCAGAACATCTTTCTCGACGGGAACTCCAACCTCGTCATCCAAGCGACCCATGAAAACGACGAGTACTTCAGCGGCAAGCTGCGAGGCAACTGGCGGGTGCCGATGGGTACGACTTGGGAATCGCGGATCAAGCTGGACTGCCTGTCCCCGGGACTGTGGCCCTCGTTCTGGGCTGTCAACGAAGACCCAGTGCCAGACGGTGAAGTCGACGTCTTCGAGTGGTACGGCAACGGCAGTTGGCCGCCGGGAACCACGGTGCACGCGGCCTCCAACGGAAAAACCTGGGAAGGAAAATCGATTCCCGGGATGGTGGACAATGCTTGGCACACCTGGCGGATGGGCTGGTACGAGGACGGTTTCCACTTCTGGCGAGACGGGGCACCGTACTTCAGTGTTCCGAACAAGCCCATCCCGGTGCACGGCAATCCCAGCGACAAGCGTTGGCCATTCAACAATCCAGGCTATTGGCTGTCGCCGATGTATACGCTCGCAGTCGGTGGGGTTGGGGCTGGGGATCCTGCCGCAGCGACCTACCCGTCGCAGATGCTCATCGACTACATCCGGGTTTGGTAGCGGCTGAAGCGACTTTTGTGAACCAGTTGACGACAGTGGCGCTGGCTTGAGGTTTCAAATCCCGCAAACCGGTGTATCAGTGCGCGCAGGGGGGCCGGTCAAACATTGATAACTCGCGTCGCGCGGTCGGCAGTAGAGCGCCGCTGTGGACTCACCGATGCCAAGCTAAAAGGAACGAGTGCTCATGGTCAGCCGAAATACGGTTATTCGGTCCCTTCACGACCTCGGTGCGGCCGCATGGTTTGGCGGCGCGCTGATGGGAGCGGTTGGCGTCAACGGCGCCGCCGCGGCGGTACGTGAACCCAGGGACCGCGCTCGAGTCGCCTCGGCCGGTTGGGCGAAATGGAGCCCGGTCAACGCTACCGCGATCGGCGCGCACCTGGTGGGCGGCGCATCGATCCTCTACGCCAACAGACGTCGCGCGAAATACCAGTCTGGCGTAACCGCCAACACCGTCACCAAGATCGGTGTGACCGGCGCGGCACTCGCAGCGACTGTCTACAGCGGGATTCTGGGCGGGAAAGCTGCCCAGGGGGATCAGCACGCCGCGCAGGGAGCCACTGAACCCTCGTCAGAAACGCCAGATGACGTCGCCGCCGCCCAGCGGCAGTTGCGGTATCTACAGTGGGCGCTGCCGGTGCTCACCGGCGCGATCGTCGTTCTCGGAGCCCAGCAAGGTGAACAGCAGCGCCCGAAGGAAATCTTGGCCGGGCTTGGCCATTCACTGATACACCGGACCGGAGACTGACCCGACTCGTCCGCCGGGAAGAGTCAGGGTCTGCTCAACCGTGATACGGTGCTGCGGTTGAGATTCCACTGCTGATTTATCCGGAATCCTTGCTGTTCCGCGGTTTTGAAAAGGGCTGACGGTGTTTCGCTGTCAATGACTAGCCACAGCACCGTGCAGGCAGCCAATCGTGGCCTTACGGTGTCGCTGTCGAGTGGCAAATCCTGCGTCCATAGTTGTGCCGCGTAATCACCGGGGGCGCCGGCCGCGACATCGTCGAGGCGACGGAAAGCATTAGGGCGGGCCGCTGCAGCAGCCCGCAGCGGTTCGTGTTTCGCGAATCCGTAAGCGATACAGTCGTGCCCGCGGGCATTGCGTTGAACCACATCGGCGATTGCTGAGTAGTCGGCTCCGCCAGGCTTGCCGTACCGGCTGCGCTGCGTCGTGAACGCGGTGCTGGAAGCAAGTGCGAGCAGCACCAGCGCCAGAGTCAGAATCGGTAAGCGGTTGCGTGCGACGGCCATAACGCAGACCCCGAGCAGTAATCCGACACCCGGCGCGGTGTAGGTCAGATATCGCGGCTGGTAGGCGTCCTGAACGAAGGACGAGTATCCAACCAGTATCGCGGTAGGCACGACGATCCAAGGCACGGCTACCGCGAGGGCGTGTCCGGCGCCGCCAGCTTTCCCCGTGACCAGTAGGACAGAAGCCCAGGCCACGACGATAAGGACTGCGCACAGAAAGAGCCTCGAGCCCGTGAGCCACTGCTCCCACAGGACACCGCTGAGGTAGCCACCGCGACCGATCCACCACAGCTGGTGCTGACGTTGACCTGCCGCCAGTGTGACCAGCGGTGACGCCAGAACGATAGCAGCGGCCACCGCGACCCCGAAAGGCAACAGCTGTCTCCATTTTCGAGCCAGCGCAAGCGTCACCGCATGGGCGAACACCAGCAACGCCAAGTACACAAAGCAGACCACTGCCAGGGCGAGTGTGAAGCAATATAAGACCCACAGCGCTGAACCGCGTTGCGCCGCAGCTATGACGAGCACCACCGTCAGCCACACCGCGACAGCCGCCGTCAACGCATACGACCTGGCCTCGACCGCCGACCACAGGGTGCGCGGCAGCACGGTGAACCCTGTGGCGGCAGCCCATGCGGTGGGGCGGTCGGCCACCAGCTTGCCCAACACGACGAGACCCGCCGCCGCGGCGCCGACCGCGGCGGCACTGGGCAGTCGAGCCGTGAACTCGTGGATGGGCACCCATGAGAACCAGACGTGCATGACGAGGTAATACACGACGTGGACCGCGTCGAAATTCAGCACCAAGCGCAAAATGTCGATCTCGGACCGGTTGGCAGCCGCGATGGTGGCGGCCTCGTCGAACCAAAACGACGGCCGCCAGGAGAACAGCATCCCTACGAACATCGCCGCAGCGCCGGCCAGCCAAGCATCAGCGCGAGGGGGCAGGTGTAACGCCTGTAGGTGTCGAGCCGCCGTCCGCGCAGTCATCAAGGGCACAGTATTCGCTGGCTGTGCGCGTCAATACGGGACTAGCCGCTGAGCGCAGAAATCAGCGCTCTCGACCGGCGACGCCTGCTACGGTCAGGCCAGGGGCCGGTCGGTTGGAGGCTGGGATGGTCACCGTGGTGTTTCGATCGCGAGTGCGGCCAGACGTCGATGTAGCCGCCCTGGAAGCGATGGGCGCTCGCATGTACGAGTTGGGCTCGGCGATGCCCGGATTCGTCAGCTATAAGGACTTCGCCGCCGAAGACGGTGAGACGCTGACGCTGGTCGAGTTCGAGACCGAAGAGCAGTTGCTCGCCTGGCGCAACCACCCGGAACACGTGGAGGTTCAGGCCCGCGGTCGCAACGAACTGTTCAGTGAGTATTCGATCACCGTCAGTGACGTCCGCCGGTCCTACCACTTCGATCATGTCGACGGCCGTGTCGACGTCGTGGGGGCCACGCCGCAGGGCTGAACTCCTCCTGCGAAACGGTTGGGACACCGCTGTGGAGCGGCCGCGGTGAGCATACGTGTCCGTAATATCGCTCCATGAGGCTTGCCGCGGTTTCACCAAGCGCACGCCGTTTCCCCAGTCTTGTGGGAGCCGCCCTGGTCGCGGCGGCTTTGATAGTTATCCCGGCAGTGACGCCCTTGCGATTGTCGACCATGCTTCCGGCGGCCTCGGCGGCCTGCCCGGACGCCGAAGTAGTTTTCGCCCGCGGCCGAGAGGAACCGCCCGGGGTCGGCGCGGTCGGCGACGCGCTGGTGAATTCGTTGCGCGGCAAGACGCGGATGTCAGTCGGGGTCTATGGAGTGAACTACCCCGCCAACATAAGCATCGGCAGCGGCGCAAACGATATGAGCGCCCACGTTGAATCCATGGCCGGAAGCTGCCCGAACACCCGCGAGGTGATCGGCGGCTATTCGCTGGGTGCCGAGGTAACCGATCTCGTGACCGGAGGCAATGCGGGTTTTGGATTTACAAACCCACTGCCACGGGGTGTGGATCAGCACATCGCAGCGGTCGCGCTGTTCGGTAACGGCACCCGGCGAGTCGCCCCCGCCTTCGCCGCTAAGACCATCGACCAGTGCGCCGCGGGTGACCCCATCTGTGGAAGAGGCACGACGTGGTCGTCGCACCTGCAGCCCTCGTACATCGACTCCGGCCTGGTGGATCAGGCCGCCAGCTTCGTCGCCGGCAAGCTGTAGCGAAACCTCGCTCGCGCTCAGGATCATCGGGAGCGCGTTTGGCACGTTTGTCAGTGCATGCGAGCGCTGCCGCCGAGGCCGATCTCCAAGACGCTGCCGGTGATGACGCCTGGGTCGGTGACCAGGTAGACCACCCCGCGGCTGACGTCCTCGGGCTGGAGCCAGGGTTGGGGTATCGGGTTGGCTTTCATCATCCGGCGTACGAGGTCGTCGGGGATGTCGGCGCCGCCCACGGGTTGCACCATCGGCGTCTGGGTTGTGGTCGGGCAGACGACGTTGATCGTCACACCGTCCTTGGCGACCTCCAGGGCAGCCGACTTCGCCAGGCCGATAACACCCCACTTCGTCGCGTTGTAGGCGGCCAGATCGGGAATGCCCATCCGGCCGCCCATCGACGAGGTCACCACGATCCGGCCGAACTTCTGCTGCCGCATCACCGGGATGGCCGCCCGCAGGATGTTGAACGCGCCGGTCAGATTGGTGTCTACGAGCTGCTGCCACACCGTGTCGGTGACCTCGTCGAGTGGCCCGGTGTTCACTATCCCGGCGTTGGCCACCACGATGTCGAGGCTGCCCATATCGGTGACGGTCTGTTTGACGGCGGCGTTGACCGCGGCTGCATCACGCACGTCCAGGGTCAGCGGGATGCAGCGCCGGCCCAGCTCGTCGACCAGCTTCGCCGTCTCGCGCAACTCGTCCTCAGTGCCCAGCGGATAGGTCAGGTCGACCATCGGGCGGGGAGCATCGCCAACCACGATGTCGGCGCCTTCGGCCGCCAGCGCCAAGGCATGCGCGCGACCCTGGCCTCGAGCTCCGCCGGTGATCAAGGCGACGCGTCCATTCAAAGCGCCCATAGCCGGTTAAGCTACCAGTCGGGTAATCGATTGCGGCGGGCATGTTTTGGATGTGGACCTGGCCGTTGTCCGGGCGAAGTTCGGGGAAAATGTCACGGTCGGCCTCATCAGCGAGCACCAGCACCATCATCCGAAGGTAGTCGGGGGATCGCGGTTTGGCCCGCCGGGCCAACGTTGTCGAGCATGACATGTCGGCGTTGATTCCAGAGCTAGCACCGGTGTATTTCCCGGCTATGAAAGGCTCGGGTCAGCGTGCAGTCAAAAGCTCCCGGTGCTGCGTGTGCCACCGATATGGGGACCACGCTGTGTTGGTCACCGATGTTCGACAGCCGGACTGAGGAACGCTGCCATGGCGCTGTTCGTCAGCTATTCGAGGCTGGACAAAGGGGTGGTCGACAAGCTGGTGGGTACCGTGCGGCTCATCGACGATCAGGTGTGGTTCGACGCGCACCTCGCGGGTGGGCAGGAATGGTGGACCGTCATTCTCGAGCAGATCCGGCAATGCGATGTCTTCATTTACGCACTCTCGAAAAATTCCCAGATTTCCAGGCACTGCCAGGCCGAAATGCAATATGCCCGCCTGCTAGGGCGACACATCCTGCCGGTGACCGTCGGGCAGACCGACAGCAAGCGGGTGAACCCGGTGGCCGACTTGCAGACCCTCGACTACACCAGGGCCGACTTCCAAGTGGGTGTTCAGTTCTGCCTAGCGGTGCAGCGGCTCCAGCGTCAGCCTGTCCAACTGCCGTCGCCGCTGCCGGAGGACCCGGATGTGCCTTATCGCGATCTGAGGGAGATGTCCGCCGCGCTCGAGAATCGTCAGCTTGATCCGAACGAGTTGACCCAGTTACTGCCGAAGATCGGATCTGCATTCGATCGCGACCGTGATGACCCCTTCGCCTGCGACTACATCACCGATCTGCTGACCACGCTGGCAGAACATCCGGGCGCCACCAACAGAGTTCGAGTGGAGGCTGAAGAGCTGCTGGCGAGAATCAAGTCGTCGAAGGCGTCGCCGTGGTCGCAGAAGATCGCCTGGTCCCGGAACTGGGGTGAGCGCCAGCGTCGCCCGACGTGGACCAGGTCCACGGCAGCGCCGGCGCCGGAAGCATCCGCAGTACGCGTCCCGCCCGCCGGCTGGTACCCGGACCCCTCTGAAGAAGGCAGCGAACGTTGGTGGGACGGGTCGGTGTGGACCGACCAGCACAGGTGATCGCATAGGACGCTAGCCGAAGGCGAGTTGCCGTAGGACACGTAAAAAGACGTTTCGGTCGCCGGCTGACAGCTGGCCAAGCCAGCGTTCCTCACCGCGCTGAATCTCGATTTGGGCGGCGTCTTTGACAGACCGTCCCGACTCGGTGATGGCAAGCAGACGCGCTCGGCGGTCGTCGGGATCGGGGGTCCGCTCAATGTAGCCGCACTCCTGCAGTTCATCGAGGGTGGGAATGATGCGCGTTTTATCCGCGCCGATCCGGTCGGCCAGGACCGCTTGGGTGCGGATCGACGAATGGTCAAGGGCGGTCAGCACGACGTAACCCCACATCGATAGGCCGTGGGCGGTCAGCACCGGCTGCTCGGCAGCCACGGTTTGGCGGGTCAGCTGTACGAGCATCGCTGCGAGATCGGGACGCGTCACCTTCCGCACCATGATCAGTGACAATAGCGATTGACCTACTGTATGTGTGCACCTATGATATGTGTGTGCATACTATCGGGGATCTCCGTCCGCTCCACCGCGTTGCCGTACAGGCTTCTGTTGATGTGGTCTCGACCGTCACGGTCCACGACTTGGCGAGGCCCACTCCGTGCACCGGCTGGAGCCTGGCCGATTTACTCACTCACATGACGGTGCAGCATCGCGGCTTTGCCGCCGCAGCCCACGGCCACGGCGCCGACTCGGGGGTATGGCAACCCGCCAGCGTCGTTGATGCGGTGGCAGCCGATCCCGCTGGCAGCTATGCCGCGGCCGCCGCCGAAGTGATCGATGCGTTCACCGGTGCCGACGTGCTCGACGCGGAGTTCGCGCTGCCTGAGTTTGGGCCTGGCACCACCTTTCCGGGATCACTGGCTATTGGCTTCCACTTTGTGGACTACGTGGTGCACGGATGGGACGTCGCCCGGGCGATGGGTCACCCCTTTGAGCTTCCCGCCGACGTGGTGGCCGCCGCACTACCCATCGCGCTGGCCGTGCCCGACGCCGAGTTCCGTACGGGCCTAAATGCGCTGTTTGGTCCGACGATTGAGTCTCACGGCCAGGCCGACGACCTCGACCGCATCCTTGCATATCTCGGCCGCTCCCCACGGTGGGCACCGTCCCCACGCGCCTGAGCGCAGCCTGGGCTGGCCAGCCGCCGATCATCTGTGACGGTGGGCAATAATTTTCTATCCATTACTTGAAAACATTGTCTATAAAGTTTAGTGTCCTGACATGAGCACACAGCGTCTGAGCCGAGCGGTGTTTCGAAATCACCCCATCGCCGCGCTCGCGGTCATCTGCCTGTCCGTCTTCGTGATCAGCCTCGACGCGACGATCGTCAACGTCGCGCTGCCCACGTTGTCACGCGACTTAGGCGCCGACACCGCGCAACTGCAGTGGATCGTCGACGCCTATACCCTCGTCATGGCTGGGCTTCTGCTGTCTGCAGGGAGCCTGGGCGACCGCTACGGCAGGCGTGGCTGGCTCAGTTCTGGGCTGGCGATGTTCGCGATCACCTCCGCAATTGCGGCGCAGGTGACTTCAGCAGATGCGCTCATCGCCGCACGCGCGGCAATGGGCGTTGGCGCCGCCGTGATCTTTCCGACCACCCTGGCGCTGATCACCAATATCTTCACCGAAGCGGTACCTCGCGCCAAGGCGATCGGTGTCTGGGCGGCCATGGTCGGCGTCGGGGTGGCCGCGGGACCGATCACCGGTGGCTGGCTGCTTGAACACTTCTGGTGGGGCTCGGTCTTTCTGGTCAACGTTCCGGTCGCAGCGCTGGCCATCGCGGGCGGAATGCTGTTCGTCCCGACGTCGCGAGACCCTGCGACCCCGCCAGTTGACCTGCTCGGTTTGATCCTGTCGGCGCTCGGCGTGACGGCGCTGGTCTATACCGTCATCCAAGCACCCGCTTGGGGGTGGACCAGCGTGCGGGCGGTGACCGGCTTCACCGTGGCTGCAATTGTTTTGGTCGGTTTCGCGCTGTGGGAACGGCACTGCACTCGTCCCATGCTGGACGTATCGGTGTTCTTGAATCGGCGGTTCTCCGGTGGCAGCCTGGCGGTGACCGCGGGATTTCTGACGCTGTTCGGCTTCATCTTCGTCATCACCCAGTACTTCCAATTCATCAAAAACTACAGCGCATTCGAGACTGGTGTGCGGCTGTTGCCGGTCGCCGTCTCGATTGCGCTGGCCAGCGTCGTCGGGCCGCGAATGGTCGAACGGTTCGGCACTACCGCTGTCGTCGCCGCTGGACTTGCGGTGTTCGCGGCCGGGCTGGGATGGGCGGCCACCGTCGATGCGGCTACCTCCTATAGCGAAATTACTTTGCAGATGGTGCTTCTGGGCACTGGTCTGGGGCTCACCACGGCACCGGGCACCGAAGCCATCATGGGCTCCCTTAGCCCTGATAAGGCCGGCGTCGGCTCGGCGGTGAACGACACCACCCGCGAGCTCGGCGGCACCCTGGGGGTAGCCGTCGTCGGCAGCGTGTTCGCATCCCTGTACTCCGCTCACCTTGGCTCCTCCGCAGCGCTCGCGGCGCTGCCGGTGGATGTCCGCGAAACGATGCAGGCCTCGATTGCCGGCGCTTACAAGGCCATCGGTCAATTGCCCACCGGCCGGGTCGCCGGAGTCCGCGATGCCGTCGATCACGCATTCCTCGACGGTCTTCAGGTCGGGTCGCTGGTATGCGCCGGAATCGCGTTGGCCGCCGCCGTCGCCGTCGCAGTGCTGCTGCCGGCGAGGGCGCACCACTCAGTAGCGGCGAGCACCACGACACCGGATCTTGTGCAGACCTAACAACAAGCAGGGCATGAACATTCAGCTTGTTCAATCAGGAAAGGAAACTCCGATGACGAACATGCGCGTGCTGGTGACCGGCGCGACCGGCGGCGCCAGTCATCAGCTCGAAGCGGTTTGGATCCACCCCGCCGCAGTAGGGCCCGTCAGCGGGTCCGCGGGCTGCCCGATCTGAAAGAGCAGACATGACAACCATTCAAGTCCATCATCAGTATTCGACTGGCCTATCTCGGCGCAACGTCGAGAAGGCGCTCATTGCCGCCGGAAAAAATCTCGACCACCTTGAGCCCTCAGACCTCGCGCCCGTCGAGGACTTCCACACGATGGGCCGCATTGCCACTAGCCAACTGGTGGAGCTGCTCGGGATCACAGCGGCGGACGAGGTGCTTGACGCGGGCAGCGGGATCGGCGGTACCGCTCGCTTCGTCGCCGACCGGCGTGGCTGCCGGGTTGCCGCCGTGGACTTGACCGAGGAGTATTGCGAGCTTAGCCGTTGGCTTAATCGACTGGTCGGCTTGGACGGTCGGATTTCCGTTCAACAGGCTGACGCGACTGAACTGCCCTTCACCGACGCCAGTTTCGGATTTGTCTTCAGCCAGCACGTCCAGATGAATGTTTCCGACAAGACCCGCCTTTATCAGGAAGCACGGCGCGTGTTGGTCTGCGGGGGCCGGCTTGCCATATGGGACATCGCATCCAGTAGCGAGCGAGGCGAACTCAGCTACCCGCTGCCCTGGGCAGACCAACCGGAACTCAGCCACCTGGCCACGCCCGACCGGTTACGGGCGCTCGTCGAGTCCGCGGGGTTCGCGATTGAATTCTGGAACGATCTCACCGACCAGGCGACGGCGTTCATGGCGGCGTTTCTGCAACTGCCACCCAACCCGCTCGGGCTGCACGCCTTCGTGACTGACTTCGAGAGGAAAGCGCGAAACCTGACTCGTGCCCTGGCTGACGGACGGCTCCGAGCGATCCAAGCCGTGGCGCGAGCAATCGATTTCTGATAGGCACATCAGGAGCTCTGCACCCAGCCCGCCCAGCGGGACCTCCGGCACGCGCCGGGCTGGCTGCACTTCACGGTCTGTAAGCCCACGTTCGAAGATTCGACCGCACCTGATCCGTCACCGAATCGGTCAGTGCAGGCAGCGCCCCCGGACGTACACCTCGGCGATCGACGACTCACGGATGCCCATCAGCAGCGCGAAAAGCGTCTGTTCGCTCGCACGTACCGCGTCCTCGGACCGCACCCCGTATTTCAGCGCGGATGCGAGCGCCGGCGTTCCGCTCGGGTCGACAACGACGAAATCAGCTTCCTTGCCGACCTCGAAGTTGCCGAAGCGCTCCTCCTGGTCGAGTGCCCTGGCGCCGCCGAGGGTCCCGAGGAACAGCATCTGTGCGGGATGCATCGACACCCCGGCGTCGCCTGGTTCGGTTATGTGCACTTTGAATGCGTCGCCGAGCACACGCGGAATCAGGAATTCATCCCCGGCGCCGACGTCGGTTCCCGCGGCGACGTTCACGCCGGATGCCACGGTCCGCTTCCACGGCATGGTGCCGGAGCCGAGGAACAACTGCGAGATCGGGCAATGCGCGATTGAAGTGCCCGTCTCGGCCATCCGCTCGAGCTCCACGTCCTGGCAATGCACCGAGTGCGCCATGATGCTGCGTTTGCCGAGCAGGCTTTCCCCACCGACCTTCGAGCCGGGAAGAAACTTCCCGTCATAGGTGTCGAGATAGGAATTGACCTGGAATTGCTCCTTGGTGGCGTCCACCTCGCCAGTGCCGGGTTTGTTGTTCTCGTTGAGGTGGCTGTGAAAGTACACGCCGCGGTCACGCACCGATTCATAAAGCTTTCCAAGCGCTTTGAATGTCTCGACGGTTATCGACAGGGAGAACCGCGGGACGACGGCCACCTGTAGCAGAGCGGTCTTGGGGTCACCGGTGTCGGCGGCATGCCATCGCTCGATCTCCTCGACGGTGAGCCGGATGGCATCCTCCTCGGACGTGACCAATGGAGCCGCGGTACCGAAGGTGACGGTCTGGATTGCCCTGCCCGAGGCCAGCCGCAACCCGCGCCGCTGAGTCTCGCTGAACAAGGCGTCCTGGGCGTGCGGGAACGGTGAACCGAAAACCATCGCCGCGGTGGTACCAGCTGTGATCCGTCGGTCGCAGAATTCGACGGCAGCACGCTGCGCGAACTCCGGATCACCGAAAAGCGCCTCCGACGGATAGACGCAGGAGTTGAGCCAGTCGAGCAGTTGGCCACCGCCGTAGGCATCGAACGCGAACACCTGCGGGAAGTGAATATGGGTGTCGACAAAGCCCGGCAGCAGAAACGCCGACCCGTGGTCGACGACCTTTGCTTCCCGCGCAGTGGCCGGTAGTGCGTCGTTGTCACCGCAGTACGTGATCACGCCGTCTTCGACGACCAACGCTCCGTGCGGTATCCCGACCAGAGCTGAGTCCGCCTCGGTGATCTTCGGGCTGCCCGCGATGTGATAGATATGGCCCAGGTGGACCTCGGTGGCCATGGTGTTCTCCTTCGTTGATGGTTTACGAAGTCACCGACGGGCGAGACTTCGACGAGATGACGTCGCCCAACCGAGCAGCAGAAACGCGGCGACGCCGCACGCCACATATAGAAAAAACGGGGCCTGAGAATTCTCCGGTAGAACGCCGGCCACGGCCATGACAATGCTGCCGATGAAAGAGCAACCGGCGCTGATCATCCCACCGATCAGGCCCAGATTGGCGCTGAACAATCCCAACGCGAGCACAGCTCGCTGCCCAGTGAACGGCTGCTACACCGCGCGTCCATAGCAACCTCGATTCTGGGAATGCGCTGTCGGACTGACTCAAAACTGAGGTGAGGCGAGATTACCGTCGGGAAAGTTCGGCCGAGCAACTTTGAGGAAACAGTCATGCGGTGTGCCGAAGCCTGCTCAGTTGATTTCGGTCTGAGGTGTAGTTGTATAGAGTCGGCCAGACAATCCGTTGGGGCCACGACTGACTCGATACGACTACGGAGCCTGGTTGGAGACGCTGAATTCCGGCGGCGCCGGTCCCATGGTGGTCATCATCGGTCACAAGATCCGTGCCGGCTGCGAACAAGCTTACGAACGCTGGCAGCAAGACTTGAACCGAGAAGCTGCGAAGTATCCGGGATTCGTTGCCGCGGAGACTAATCCGCCCAGCCCGGTGCAACCCGACTGGGTGGTCGTCTATCGTTTCGATTCCGTCGCTCATCTTCAGGAATGGCTTAACAGCGCAACTCGCCAGGAGCGGCTGACCAGCGGAGAACAGTACTTCGACGGTCCTGGTACCCAGCAGGTTCTGGGCGGTGCAGCGCAACGCAAGGATTCGCTGGTCACCGTTGCAGTCAGCCACCGGGTGAGCCCAGAGAACATCGACGAGTTCGTCGCGTGGCAGGACCGGCTTCGGCTGGCGGAAAGCAAGCTGCCAGGGTATCGCGGCTCCGAACTGTTTCGGCCCATCGAGGGCGTCCAGGACGAATGGACAGCACTCTACCGGTACGGCAGCGCAGCCGACCTCGAAGCGTGGCTGGTTTCCGAGGAACGCAAGCAGCTCCTTGAGGAGGGCGCGAAGTTCGCCGATTTCCATTCCCGCACCATCGACAACTCGTTCGGTAGCTGGTTTGCCTTCGAGTCCGACGGCGAACAGGCGCCTCCCCCCTCAGACATCAAGACATCCTTGGCGGTTTGGTTCGGCCTGTACCCGACCGTTATGGCGCTCACCCTGCTGTTGTCGCCCATGGGTTTTCCGCTGTGGCTGAACCTGTTGATCGGGAACCTGTTATCCGCCTTCATCATGACCTTCTTCACCATGCCGTTCTACGTCAATCGGCTGCTCAAACACTGGCTGTATCCACGTCCGAATGCACCGAAGGTGCAGGAGTATTGGCGAGGCCCTGCGATTGTCTTCGGCGGCCTGGGCTTATGGACGGTGGCCTTCTACCTCATTACGCGGGTGTTCTGGCATTTGCCGTGATCGGGACGTCGACCTCAAAGACACAACCGGCCCCGGTGCGTTGGGCGTCGAGCGCAGGTTCGCGTAATCGGCGTCAACTGACCTGTGAAGGTGAGAGCGGCCCGGCTTCGGTATAGCCGTTGTGAAATGGGGAGGCAGCAGCAGCTAAGGGCCGCTGCCGAAAAGGCAAGGGGGCGCGCCTTACGAGCCGCCCCTGTTTATTGCGGTTGTCCTTTTGTGTCCGATGCCCAGCGTCACAGTGACACTTCCAGTCCGAGTAAAGGGAGCAGTAGGGGTGCCAGTGACCGCCGAATCGGTCGAACGTTGGTACCAGGAGGCGGCAGGCGCCGGCGCAGTGTCTGTGGTCCCGGTGTCGGGGGTTGATGCGTCGGGATCGGCGCGGCTTGTCGCGGCGAGACTGACCGCGGTTGCGGTGATCGCCACGATCAGCAGCGAGCCGGCCACGGTGCGGCGCCGGAATCCGATTGCCGTGGTGCGCGCGGTGCTTGTCGTGGTGTCGTGGGTCTTGGTGGTGTCTGTTGCAGTGTTCGCGCCTGCCGCTCATCCACTCGAATTCGTCTCTGCGGCAGCGGTCCGAGCTGCCGTTCTGGCCGGTGCTGGCCCGGCGGTGATGAGCCGGCAGGCGTCAGCGATGACCACGTTCATGGTCGTCTGCGGGCCATTCCGGTTGGGATCTGGACTTGCGACGTGACTTCCGGACGATCTGGATGGGCGCCCGCACGCCACCTGCGGGGGCGGCAAGGGAGTTGCTCAACCACATCGCGACCAGTCGGTGACTGCAGTCTGCCGTTGTAGGTGTCATACAGGTAATCAAGGACCAGTTAGGTTCGCTGTCCGGCATGGCCGACGCGCCTTCGCTGTCGGCTGACGATTTGTTCACTCAAGCCGGAGCGTCTATCGCTCCGGGTACAGAAGCTGAATTCGAGTCCGCTTTGTGATCCTGCATGGCTATTGGCGTCGCCGCTCTGGCGACAAGCACGGTCCTGAAGCCCAAGCCGCTTGCCACCTCAACCGGGTTCACTTCCGGCCAGGCGGCCCAGCGCGGCGCAACTGCCCGGCTCGCAGAGCCGATGACGGGAATCGAACCCGCGTATTCAGCTTGGGAAGCTGATGTTCTGCCATTGAACTACATCGGCGCGGTTGCTGCAGAAGGCTAGCACCCGGCAACGTCACACTCATCGATACGGCGCCGGCCTTGCCGATACGCTCGTCGGATGCTGCTCTCCGATCGGGATCTCAGAGCCGAAATCGCCGCCGGCCGGCTGCTTATCGATCCGTTCGACGACGCGCTGGTGCAGCCGTCCAGCGTCGACGTGCGCCTCGACAGCTTGTTCCGGGTTTTCAACAACACGCGCTACACCCATATCGACCCCGCGCAGCAGCAGGACGAGTTGACCAGCCTGGTGCAACCGCTCGACGGGGAACCCTTTGTGCTGCACCCCGGCGAATTCGTGCTCGGCTCGACACTGGAGTTGTGCACCCTGCCCGACGACCTCGCCGGACGGCTAGAAGGCAAATCGTCGCTGGGACGGCTGGGGCTGTTGACGCATTCGACCGCAGGGTTCATCGATCCGGGCTTCTCCGGGCACATCACACTAGAGCTGTCCAACGTCGCCAACCTGCCAATAACCTTGTGGCCGGGTATGAAAATCGGTCAGCTGTGTATTTTGAGATTGACCAGTCCGGCTGAGCACCCGTACGGCAGTACGCGAGTAGGCTCCAAGTACCAGGGCCAGCGAGGCCCTACGCCATCGCGTTCCTACCAGAATTTCATCAAGTCCAGCTGATCAGTGCGGGTAGACCGCAGATGCTGCGGTGATGGAAACTGGTAGTCGGCAGGGGCGAAGGGTAGTTGCCCGGACTGACAACAAAGCGCAGCAGCGGGAGGACTTTCGGAGGCGCAAGTGGAAACCGTACTCGGTGTGTCGATGGCACCCACGGCGGTTGGCATGGTGCTGGTCGAAGGAGAAAACGCTGACGGCCGCACCGTCGACCAGGACCACTTCGACCTGGCGGAGGGTGACGGCTCGACAACCCTGAGCCCGCCCGATCAGGTCATCGCCGCCATCTTGGGCACCAGGGAGGGTGCGGTCGAGGCCGGCTGCCAACTGTCGTCGGCGGGAGTGACCTGGAACACCCCGGTCGAGGCTGCCGCGCTGCGCGACGCGCTGGCCGACCGCAGAGTCGACAACGTCATGCTGGTTTCGGCGTTTTTGGCCGCCGCGGCTCTGGCGCACGCTGTGGGCAACGCCACCGGTTACGCCCAGACCGCTTTGCTCTTCATCGAGCCGGACACCGCGACGCTGGCCGTGGTGAACACGGCCGACGGCTCGATCGACGACGTGTCTCGGGTGGCGCTGCCGCCGGACGACGACGAGGCAGTGGCCACGCTAGCGGAGATGGTGTCGACCATCGAGTCACTGGAAACCCCGCCCGACGGCGTTTTCGTCGTCGGATCGGGCGTGGACATCCCGATGATCAAGCCGGCGCTGGATGCGGCAACCTCGCTTGCCGTCACTACTCCTGAAGAACCGGAGTTGGCCCTGGCCCGGGGTGCGGCGCTGGCGTCGGCGAACGCGCCGCTGTTCGCGTCGTCCACCGCTGCGCTGGCCTACGCGATGGATCCGGGCACGGGTGAGGTCGACCCCTACGCGGTGGATTCCGGCTTCATCGAGATTCCGGCGGCGGCTGCTGTTGACCTGGACGTGGGCGAACAGCAGCTGGCCTACAGCGCGTTGATGCCGGCCTCCGGCGCCTACACCGCGGCCTCCGACGACAACGGCGGCTACAGTGACCTCGCCGACGACGAGGACTTCACCACCGGCATGTTTCCGGACTTCGGTGTCGAACCGGTCGGACAGCGCTCACGCCAGCCGTTCCTGACGGCGATCAGCGTGATGACGATCTTCGTTGTCGGCGTGGTGGCCCTGGTGCTATCGCTGGCGGTAGTCATCCGTCCACACGTCGCCCAGCGACCGAGCCTGAGCCAAAATCTGGTAGCTCCAGCCAGGCAGGTGCCCGCACCTCCGGCGCCACAAGCTCAGGTGCCCGCGTCGCCGACTGCCACACCGACACCCGCGCAGGTCCCTGCGGCGGCTCCGCTGCGGCCGCCCGCTCCGGTCCGTGCGGCTGCACCAGCTCCTGCTCCCGCGCCGGCGCTGGTGCCGGCCCCCCCGCCGGTGTTCATCCCACCTGTTACCCCCGTGATCCCTCAGATCATCCCGCAGGTTCCGCCACTGCTGCCCGCGCCGGGTCCGGCGTTTGGCGGCGAACATGGCGGCGGCGGTTGGGGCCACGGCGGCATCGGCATCCCACACGGCGGCTTCGGTGGCGGTCACGGCGGTTTCGGCGGCGGTCACGGCCACCGGTAACCCATAAGCACGCGGGTAGAGTCGAAACACGGGACTTGCGCGGCTCGGGCTGTAGTCCGGCCGCCCGCAGTAAGCGACCCAGCGAACTTGTTTGGAGGAAACAGTGGACACCGTGCTCGGCGTGTCAATGGCACCTGAAGCGGTCCGCATGGTGCTGGTTGCAGGTGAAAATGGCGACGGCGCCACCGTCGACGAAGACAGCTTCGAAGTTGCAGACGGTCGGGACTCAGCAAATACTAGTGGGCCGGGGCAGGTAATCTCCGCGATCTTGGGAACCCAGGAAGGCGCGGCCGCCAGTGGGTACCAACTGCTGTCGACCGGCGTGACTTGGACCGACCCTGTTGACGCTGCCGCCCTGCGGGACGCCCTGGCCGATCACAAAGTGGAAAACGTCATGCTGGTTTCGGCCTTTTTGGCCGCCGCGGCACTGGCGCAGGAAGTCGGGAACGCGACCGGTTATGGGCATACCGGCCTGCTGTTCGTGGAGCCCGGCACCGCGACGCTGGCCGTGGTCGACACGGCGGACGGTTCGATCACCGAAGTGCACCGGCAACCTCTCCGAAGCACCGATCCAACGGCCGAATTGGCGGCAATCGCCGCCGGCGCGGAGTCGTTGCAGACGCGTCCCGACGGGCTCTTCGTCGTGGGCTCCGGCGTGGATATCGCGGCGATCAAGCCGGCCTTGGAGACGGCGACTTCCCTTGCGGTGAACGCGCCCGAGGAGCCGGAGACTGCGCTGGCCCGCGGCGCCGCGCTGGCCTCGGCCAACGCGCCGTTGTTCTCGGCGTCCACCGCGGCGCTGGCTTACGCCCAGGATCCCGGTACCGGTGCCGTCAATCCCCATGCTGTCGTCTCGGTGGCTCCTGTTCCTGCCGGTGGCGAAGAGGCGCTCGCCTACAGTGCCGTCGCTGACGATGACGCCGTCGCCTACACCGCGGCCGCCGCCGAGCCGGATTTCGGGATCGAAGCCTATCCGGACTTCAGCGCTGAGCAACCGCCGAAGGAGGAGCGACGGCAGTTGTGGATGGTCGCCAGCGCGGTGGCCGCGATTCTCGTGGTCGGTGCGGTGGCTTTGGTGATCGCGCTGGCCCTCAGCATTCGGCCCAACGCGGGCACGCGGCCTGAGCCCGGCCACAACATGGTCGCCCCCACAAATCCCGCACCGGCCCCGAACGCTCCGCCACCCGCAACTCCGGCCCCCGCATCGGCTCCGGCCCCAGCGTCGGCACCGGTGCAGCAAGCACCGGCGCAGCAAGCCCCGGCTCCCGAAGCTCCAGCGCCCGAGGCTCCTGCACCAGCGCCGCAGGCGCCAGTCGCGCCGGCTCCGGAGGCTCCGGCCCCCGCTCCCGCCGCCCCGGCCCCTGAGGTCCCGGCCCCCGTCGCGCCGATCCCGGTACCCATTCCGGTGCCGCGAGGCGGCGGCCCCGACGGCGGCATCCCCGGCATCCCGGGCGTCCCAGGTGGCGGTGACGGCCACGGCGGCGGACACGGAGGCGGACACGGTGGCGGGATTCCGGGAATTCCGGGTATCCCTGGGTTGTAGCTGCGCTGCGCTACGACGCAGCGGGTGCCGCCCGGACGAGGGCCTTGAAGTCTGAGCGGCACCGCGCTTTCAACGCACAAGTGCGAACGACGTGGGAGGGACCGTGGATACCGTACTTGGTGTCTCGATGGCGCCGAAGACTGTCCGCATGGTGCTGGTCGAAGGCGAGACCGGCGACGGAGCCACCGTCGACGAGGACGGCTTCGACTTCACCGGCGTCGATGACCAAGCGGCAACGAGTGGACCGGATCAGGTGATCTCGGCCATCCTGGGCACTCGCGAAGGCGCGGCCGAAAGCGGCTATGACTTGCGGTCGACCGGTGTGACCTGGACCGACCCGGTCGAGGCCGCGGCGCTGCGCGACGCGCTTGCCCAGCACAAGGTCGAAAATGTCATGTTGGTGTCGGCCTTCTTGGCTGCGGCCGCGCTGGCCCAACAGGTCGGCAGCGCGACCGGCTACGACCAGACCGCTCTGCTGTTCGTCGAACCGGAGACTGCGACGCTGGCCGTGGTGGACTCCACGGACGGTTCAATCACCGAGGTGCAACGGCAGCCGTTGCACAGCGCCGACCGGGTGGCCGAGTTGGCGGCTATGGCGTCTGGCGCCGAGACACTCACCAGCCGCCCGGATGGACTATTCGTGGTGGGTTCCGACGTCGACATTGCCCCGATCAAGCCGGCGCTCGAGGCGGCGACCTCACTGGTGGTCAGCGCGCCGGAGGAGCCGCAGACGGCGTTGGCCCGAGGGGCGGCGCTGGCTGCCGCCAGTGCGCCGTTGTTCTCCTCGTCCACAGCTGCACTGGCCTACGCCAAGGATCCTGGCACGGGCGCTATTGATCCCTACGCGGTTGCGCCCGGTTATTTCGATGTTGCTGCCGACTCGTCCGGCGAAGAGGCATTGGCCTACAGCGCCGTTCCCGACGACGAGGACGACGCCTACACCGAGTTCACCCAGGAGCCGGACTCCGAGACCGGATATCGCTACGTCGGCGTAGGTCGCAGTCGAAGCGTGCGCAGGACGCTCACCTTGATCAGCAGCGCGGTGGCCGCGATTCTCGTCGTCGGGGCGGCCGCGGTTGCCATCGTGATGGCGATCGGTGGCCGGCCGACGACCGCGGTGCAATCCAATCCCGGTCAACATGGCGGCGTCCCACAGCAGGCGCCTGCTCCCGCTCCGGCTGCTTCGGCACCGCCAGCAGCCGCACCGGCCCCTGCTCCGGCCCCAGAAGCACCGGCTACCGCACCGGTTCCGGAAGCACCGGCCCCGGCATCGGTGGCGCCGGCTCCTGCCCCGCAGGCGCCAGCCCAAACTCAAGTGCCTGAAGCGCCGGCTCCCACTCCCGAGGCGCCGGCCCCGGCATCGGTGGCGCCCGCTCCGGTGCCCGAGGCGCCGGCTCCTGCCTCGGTGGCACCTGCTCCGGCACCCGTAGCTCCCGCACCGGTAACGCCGGTACCGGTGGCGCCCATCCCGGTTCCGATCATCATCCCGGCTCCAATCGCCCCGCAGCAACCAGGGATCTTCGGTCCGCCGGTGCAAGGTCCAGCGCGCCAACCCTGGGGCGGTGACCACGGCGACGGTGGCTGGGGTCACGGCGGTGGCTTCCCGGGCGGCGGCGGCCGCGGCGGATTCGGCATCCCCGGCCTCGGCCGCTGATCGCCGCAGCACAACTGTCACCCGGCATTTGCTTGCCGCTCAACGCCCCGATGCGGTTAGCTCACCCCGGCCGCCTACCAAGGGCTTATGCGGTGCACCGTCTTCGGCACGGGCTACCTGGGCGCAACCCATGCTGCCGGGATGGCGGAGCTAGGGCATGAGGTCGTCGGAGTCGACATCGATCCCGGTAAGGTCGCCAAACTCAACAGCGGTGACGCCCCGTTCTACGAGCCCGGCCTGCCGAAGCTACTGGCCGACAACATCGCCGCCGGTCGCCTCAACTTCACCACCGACTACGAGCTGGCGGCCGACTTCGCCGACGTGCACTTTCTCGGAGTCGGTACCCCGCAGAAAAAGGGTGAGTACGGTGCCGACTTGCGGCACGTCCATGCCGTGATCGACGAACTGGTGCCACGGCTGAGTCGGGCGTCGGTGATCGTGGGCAAGTCGACAGTGCCGGTCGGAACCGCGGCCGAGGTCGGCGCGCGCGCCGCGTCTCTCGCGCCGAGTGGGGTCGACGTCGAAGTGGCCTGGAATCCGGAGTTCCTCCGCGAAGGCTTCGCCGTGCATGACACCCTGCGCCCGGATCGCATTGTTCTTGGCGTGCAATCCGATTCGAGACGCGCCGAGCCGGCCGTCCGGGAGCTGTACCGGCCGCTGCTGGCGGCGGGTGTGCCGTTCCTGGTGACCGACCTGCCGACCGCCGAGCTGGTCAAGGTTTCCGCCAACGCCTTTCTGGCGACCAAGATCTCGTTCATCAACGCGATTTCGGAGGTATGTGAGGCCGCGGGCGCCGACGTCACCGTGCTGGCTGACGCCCTGGGGGCTGACCCACGGATTGGGCGCCAATGCCTCAACGCGGGTTTGGGTTTCGGCGGCGGCTGCCTGCCGAAGGATATCCGCGCCTTCATGGCGCGCGCCGGTGAACTCGGAGCCGACCAGGCGCTGACCTTTCTGCGTGAAGTCGACAACGTCAACATGCGCCGTCGCACCCGCATGGTCGAGCTGGCCACCCGTGCCTGCGGCGGATCGCTGCTGGGCGCCAACATCGCCGTGCTCGGAGCCGCTTTCAAGCCCGAATCCGACGACGTGCGCGACTCGCCGGCGTTGAACGTTGCCGGCCAGCTTCAGCTCAACGGTGCCGCGGTCAACGTCTACGACCCGAAAGCTTTGGAAAACGCCCGGAAGGTGTTTCCGACGCTGAGCTACTCGGTGTCGGTGGCAGAAGCCTGCGAGCGCGCCGACGCTGTGCTGGTCCTCACCGAATGGCGGGAATTCGTCGACCTCGACCCCGACGACCTGGCCGACCAGGTGCGAGCCAAGGTCATCGTCGACGGCCGCAACTGCCTGGACGTCGCCCACTGGCAGCGCTCCGGTTGGCAGGTGTTGTGTTTGGGCCGCCACGCGGCCTGACCACGTGAACATGCTCGACCGGAAGCCATCCTGGCGCGGGTGCACGCGGTACCTTGCTTCCCATGACCACATCGGAGATCGCCACCGTGTTGGCCTGGCATGACGCCTTGAACGGATCCGATCTTGACACGCTGGTGGCGCTGTCCAGCGACGACATCGACTTCGGCGACGTCCACGGCGCCGGGCAAGGACACGAGGCGCTGCGCAAATGGGCGACGGCGATCACGACGACTGCCGAGGTAGGCCGGATATATGTTCACCACGGTGTCGTGGTCGTCGAACAGAAGCTCAGTAGCCGCGAGTCTCCGGACCTGGATTCGACAGGTGCGTCAGCATTCCGGGTGGTCCGCGATCACGTCACCTCGGTTTTCCGGCACGACGACCTGGCGTCAGCGCTGATGGCGACCGAGCTCACCGAGGAAGACCTGGTCGAGTGAGGAGCAGCTGATGCGAGGGATCATCCTGGCCGGCGGCTCCGGCACTCGGCTGTATCCGATCACCATGGGCGTCAGCAAGCAGTTGCTGCCGGTCTACGACAAGCCGCTGATCTACTACCCGTTGTCGACCTTGATGATGGCGGGCATTCGCGACATCCAGGTGATCACCACCGCGCACGACTTGGCCGGCTTTCAGCGGCTGCTCGGTGACGGTTCGGCTTTCGGCATCGACCTCCGGTACGCGATCCAAGACCAGCCCGAGGGTCTGGCCCAGGCGTTCGTCATCGGCGCCCAGCACATCGGCACGGATTCGGTAGCTCTGGCGTTGGGCGACAACATGTTCTTCGGCCCGGGACTGGGCACCAGCCTCAGCCGCTTCCAATCGGTGAGCGGGGGCGTCATCTTCGCCTACTGGGTGGCGAACCCGTCGGCTTACGGTGTCGTCGAATTCGCCGCTGACGGGACGGCGCTGTCGATCGAGGAGAAGCCCGCCACCCCGAAATCGCACTACGCAGTCCCCGGTTTGTACTTTTACGACAACGACGTCGTCGAAATCGCCCGAGGCTTGACGAAATCCGCGCGCGGCGAGTACGAGATCACCGATGTCAACCGGACCTATCTGAACCAGGGCCGGCTACTAGTCGAGGTACTCGCCCGCGGCACCGCGTGGCTGGACACCGGGACGTTCGACTCACTGCTCGACGCCAGCGACTATGTGCGCACCCTCGAGCGTCGGCAAGGCCTGAAGATCAGCGTTCCCGAGGAGTTGGCCTGGCGGATGGGCTTCATCGACGACGATCAACTGGCCCGACGCGGCCACAGTCTGCTGAAGTCCGGCTACGGCGGCTACCTGCTGCAGTTGCTGGAACAACGCTGACCCTGCCCCGCGCTTCGCGGAAATCTTGCGGAAGCCGGCGGCCAGCTGCGCTCGAAATGCAAATTTTCGTTTGAGGAAGCGCCCGGCTGGTAATTTCGTGCGGCATGATCGCACGTCGCATCGCTCGTTTCCTCGGTCCTGCCTTCCTCGCAGCGTGGGGCGTCAGCGCCCCAGTCCTGTCGGATTCGGCTAGCGCGCCCGCCTCCGCCGAGCCGTGCCCCGACGTGCAGGTAGTGTTCGCCCGCGGTACCGGTGAAGCTCCCGGTCCGGGCCCGACGGGGCAGGCGTTCGTCGACGATCTGCGCACACGGGTGCCTGGGAAATCTCTGGACGTCTACTCCGTCAACTACCCGGCGAGCGACGAATGGTCCACCGGGATCGATGGCGTCCGCGACGCGGGCACCCATGTCGTCTCGGAGGCGAGCACCTGCCCCCAGACCAAGATGGTGCTCAGCGGTTACTCGCAGGGGGCGGCCGTGATGGGTTTTGTGACCTCCCCGGCGGTACCGGACGGGGTCGACCCGGCAACGGTGCCGAAGCCGCTGACACCCGACGTCGCTGACCATGTCGCCGCGGTGGTGCTCTTCGGGATGCCCAACGTTCGGACCATGAACTTCCTCGGTCAGCCACCCGTCGTCATCGGGCCGATGTTTGCGTCCAAGACCATCAAGGTGTGCGTTCCCGAGGACCCGGTCTGCTCTGACGGGCTGAATTTCGCCGCACACGACACCTACGCAAGCGATACGACCATGGTGGATCAGGGTGCCGCATTCGCCGCCGGTCGCGTGGGCGGGAACTCCGGGACTGCGCCGGCCCCGCCCGCGCCGCAGGATTTCGTCGGCAATGCCGCGGGGCCTGGGCCTGGTCCGGTGCTGCCTGCGCCGCAGGACTTCAGCGGTAACGCCGCGGGGCCTGCGCCGGGGCCAGTCGCTGAGCCGGGGCCTGCGCCACTACCGCCTGCGCAGCAGAACCTCGGCGGCTGAGCTGACGGACTACGACCCGGGGTAACAGTTATTTAACGACTCGCAGACTTGTGTGCACCAGGTGACGCCTGGGTTACCAAAGGGAATACGCTTGGTGGCATCGCGACGTCATCGACATCTGATCCACCGTCGGTTCCCGGCATGGCCTTGGTGGTCGCCCTGGTAATAGCCGTTGCCGCTATTGCCGGTGTCACGGTGTTCTACCGGGAACACGACCGCGTGGTTCCGAGAGGAACCACGCGAGATGCGCGCGCCACGGAAGCGGCGGACGACCCGCCCCCGGTGGATCAAGACGGCCGGCTTTTCTTGATGCTCACCCAGGAAGGGCTTGGAACATCGGGCGGTCGGGAGACCACGGTCAACGAGGCGCATCACGTCTGCGATCGCTTTTCCGGCGGCGAAAGCGAACAGCAGATCGTCCAAGACATCCTGGCCGGATCGCCGGGCATGTCGTCGCAGACCGCAGCCGCCTTCGCCGACATCGCTATCAGCGTGTACTGCCCGCAGGACTAAGAGGTTCCGGCACGGCTGAAGCGGTCACTGGCGATAGCCGGCGAGGAAGTTACCCAGCCGCTCGATCGCCCGTGACAGGTCACGCGACCACGGCAGTGTGACGATGCGCAGGTGATCCGGTGCGGGCCAGTTGAATCCGGTGCCCTGAGTGACCAGAATCTTCTCGGAGAGCAGTAGATCGAGCACGAGTTGCTCATCGTCCTCGACGTTGTACACCTCCGGATCAAGCCGGGGAAAGGTATATAACGCGCCGGCCGGTTTCACGCAGGAAACGCCGGGGATTTCGTTGAGCTTGGTCCAGGCGACGTCGCGTTGTTCGAGCAGACGACCACCCGGCAGCACCAGGTCCTCAATGCTCTGGTGACCGCCCAGCGCAACCTGAATCGCATGCTGGGCAGGGACATTCGGGCACAAACGCATGTTGGCCAGCAGGCTGATTCCCTCTATGAAACTGCCGGCGTGGTCCTTTGGACCGGTTATGGCCAGCCAGCCGGCCCGATACCCGGCGACGCGATAGGCCTTGGACAGCCCGTTGAACGTCAGGCACAGCAGATCGGGGGCTACCGACGCCATGCTTATGTGCTTGGCATCTTCGTAGAGGATTTTGTCGTAGATCTCATCAGCAAGCAGCAGCAGCTGGTGCTTGCGTGCCAGATCTGCCATCTGCGTAAGGATTTCGCGGGTGTAGACCGCACCGGTCGGATTGTTGGGATTGATCACCACCAACGCTTTGGTGCGCTCGGTGATCTTCGACTCCAAGTCCTCGATGTCAGGTTGCCAGTCCGACGTCTCGTCGCACAGGTAGTGCACCGGAGTGCCCCCGGCCAGCGACGTCGACGCCGTCCACAGCGGATAATCCGGTGCCGGGATAAGCACCTGATCACCGTTGTCGAGCAAGGCTTGCAGGGTCAGCGTGATCAGCTCGGACACGCCATTGCCGAGATAGACGTCGTCGACGTCGAATCGGGGAAAATCGACGACTAATTCGTACCGGGTGACCACCGCTCGCCGCGCCGAGAGAATGCCCTGGGAATCGGAGTAGCCCTGTGCGTACGGGAGCGCCTGAATCATGTCGCGCATGATGACGTCCGGGGCTTCGAAGCCGAACGGTGCCGGATTGCCGATGTTGAGCTTGAGAATGCGGTGCCCTTCGGCCTCCAGCCGTGCCGCGTGCGCGTGTACCGGGCCCCGGATTTCGTACAGGACGTCCTGAAGCTTCGACGACTGTGCGATGGTGCGCTGCCGCTGGTGGTGAGCGGTGGTGTGCCAGGGCAACTGCTGAGCGGTCACGTCAACCATGGTGCCACGGCTGTCCAGTGAAATACGTGGTCATTGCGTCACCGCTTGCCGGGCGGCCGCGCACCCCGCGCGATGCCGAGGCCCTTAACAGGCGGTACTCGCGTTGTGGGGCCGGGGGTGGACGCCTGGTCGGCGTCGTTCTCCTCGGCAACTGCGGCCGTCGGCTCGGGCTCCGGTGCTGTTTCGGCCGGTGCGGGTTGCGTGGCAGCAGCGGGTGCCCTCTTGGCGCCCGGTCGCTTTGCTCCGGCCGCAATACCGAGGCCTCTAACAGGCGCTTGGGGTGCTGTCGGCTTTTCCTCCCGCGCTTGGGCTTTCGCCTCTGGCGTCTGCTCAGGCACCGATTGTGTTGTGGCAGAGACTGATTGAGCCGGCGCAGCAGCTTGCTTGGCGCCAGGCCTTTTGGCGCCCGCGGCGATGCCCAGCCCCTTTGCCGGTGTCGGCGCCTTGGCCTCCTCGGTCGCCGGGGCGGATGCCGGCTGCGCGGCTTTCTTGGCGCCGGGCCGTCTTGGCGCCGCCGGCGATGCCCAGCCCAGTCACGGCCTTCGCCTTCTCCGGCGCGGGTGCTGGTGTCGCGGCGGCTCAGCGGGCGCGGTCGCGGTGGGTGCTGCCTCGACTTTCGTCGGAGCCTTCGGCGCTATCGTGGCGGCCTGCTTGGCGGTCGCGCCCTTGGCCGGCAGCGTGATGGTGCTGCGGTCGATCGAATCCAGCAGCACATTGGCGACGTCGCGAACGTCGACGTCCTGCCGGCCGGCGGCTTCGGCGCGGTCGTTGACGCCGTCGCCGACCATTACCCGGCAAAAGGGGCAGGCGGTGGCAACCGTGCTGGCGCCGGTGGCCAGCGCCTCGTCGACGCGGGTGTGGTTGATCCGCTTGCCGATGTGTTCTTCCATCCACATCCGCGCCCCACCAGCGCCGCAGCAGAAGCTGAGGTTGGCATGCCGCGGCATCTCAGTCAGCGTCGCGCCGGAAGCCCCGATCAGTTCCCGCGGGGCTTCGTAGACCTTGTTGTGCCGACCCAGGTAGCACGGGTCGTGGTAGGTGATAGCGCGTCCGGGACCCGCCGCGTTGCCGTCCCCTCCGCTGCCATCGACCGGCTTGACCGGCACCAGCTTCTTGTCCCGCACCAGCCGGTTGAGCAGCTGGGTGTGGTGCATGACGGTGTAGTTGCTGCCCAGCTGCTTATATTCGCGACCCAGGGTGTTGAAGCAGTGCGGGCAGTGGGTGACAATCTTGCGGTCGACGGTCTCTACGCCCTCGAACACCCCGTCCAGCGTCTCGACGGCCTGCTGGGCCAGTTGCTGGAATAGAAACTCGTTGCCTGACCGGCGCGCGGAGTCGCCGTTGCAGGTCTCGCCTTCGCCCAGCACCAAAAACTTCACCCCGGCGATCGAAAGCAGCTCGGCGACCGCCTTGGTGGTTCGCTTAGCCCGATCATCGTAAGCCCCGGCGCAGCCAACCCAATATAGGTACTCGAACCCGTCGAAGCTGTCGACGTCTTGGCCGTACACCGGAACGTCGAAGTCGACCTCGTCGATCCAGTTCGTGCGGTCCGAGGCGTTTTGGCCCCACGGGTTGCCTTTGTTTTCCAGGTTCTTGAACAGCCCCGACAGCTCTGACGGGAACTCCGACTCCATCATCACCTGGTAGCGGCGCATGTCGACGATGTGGTCGACGTGCTCAATATCAACGGGGCACTGCTCGACGCAGGCCCCGCACGTCACGCACGACCACAGCACGTCGGGGTCGATGACGCCGGCCTGCTCAGCGGTGCCGACCAGCGGGCGGGTCGCTTGTTCCGGCCCGGAGCCCAGCACCCGGCCGAAGCCGGATTCCGGGACGTGATGTGCTTCGTAATGCTCGTCGCGCTGCAGCTTTTCGCCGAGGCCGCCTTCCGGCGTGTTCTCGAGCGGGCTTTCCTTCTCCTGCAATATGTAGGGCGCCTTGGCCATCCAGTGATCGCGCAGGTCCATGATGATGAGCTTGGGTGAGAGCGGCTTGCCGGTATTCCATGCCGGACACTGGGACTGACAGCGCCCACACTCGGTGCAGGTGGCGAAGTCGAGCATCGCCTTCCAGCTGAAGTCTTCGATCTTGCCGCGGCCGAATTGGGCGTCGTCTGGTGGATTTTCGAAGTCGACCGGCTTGCCGTCGGCTTCGATCGGAAGCAGCGGACCCAAGGAGTCAGGCAGCCGTTTGAAGATGACATTGATCGGCGCCGAGAAGATGTGCAGGTGTTTGGAGTGCAGCACGATGAGCAGGAACGCCAGCATGACCCCGATGTGCAGCAGCAGGGAGATCGTCTCGATGACCTCGTTGGCCGTTCCGCCGAGCGGGTACAGGGCCGCCGCGGACAGGTGCGACAGGAAGGCGGCCTTGCCGTAGGGCAGCGTGCCGTTGTTCACCGCTGACCCGCGGACCAGCACGTAAGTCCAGATGACGTTGAAGATCATGAACAGGATCAGCCAGGCCCCGCCGGTGTGCGAGCCATAGAACCGTGATGCCCGACCGATCTCGGCGGGCCTGCGCGTCAGCCGGATGATGGCGAAGGTGGTGATGCCCAGGAAGACGGCGGTGGCGAAGAAGTCCTGTAGGAAGCCCAACGCACCCCAGCGGCCGATGATCGGGATGTGGAAGTTGCGCTGGAACAGCAGCCCGTACGCCTCGATATAGACGGTCAGCAGGACGAAGAAGCCCCACATAGTGAAAAAGTGCGCCAGGCCGGGAATCGACCACTTCAGCAGCCGGCGCTGACCAGCGACCTCGGCGATCTCGGCCCAGACCCGCTGGGCGGGATCGTTGGTGTGACCCGGAGCCGGCTTCCCAGCTCGAACCAGCTTGAATAGCCAGGCGACCCGACGGACGGCCAACAAACCGACGACGGCGGTCATGCCGAGCCCGACGGCGAGTCTGATCAGCATCTGGGTGTGCACGGAGCATCTCCACTTCTGGTTACTGCGCGGTAACTAAGCCCATGTTACTAGCCGGTAACTGCACGGCTGTGAAACCTGAATTACCTGCTAGGCGTGCTCATAGTGACATCTTGCTAACCACTGCCGCGACACAGGCTGCCCTAACTTCGCAGGACGCACGTACAGCTGATCGGTGGTCGAGCGCGGCGGCTACGGAGGCGAGCTGGGACGGCGGGAGGTCGGCAGATCCTGCCACCAGTGGCGGCGCGGACGCTCCTCACTGGAGGACGTCGTCCCTGGTCCGGGTGCCGTACCGGTTGGCGCCAAGGTGGTCGTGGGTGTGACGCCGGAACTGGACGTGGGACTCGACGTGCTGGTGCTGCTGCGAGCGGCTGTCACCGTGGTGGTCGTCGGCGGTGTGGTGTTCGTCGGTCTGGGCTTGCCGCCGCCCGCTTGGGCCAACTCGATCAGGCCGTAGACGATCACCCCGATCAAGACGATGACCAGGACGCCCCAGATTGACAGCACCCACCACTGCAGAAACCACGGCCGAGGTTGCCCACCCGCACCTGCGCCGTTATCGACGTCGTCACCGGCATCGTTCGGGGGTTTGCCCGCCACGGCGCGATCGTATCTCGGGTTCGCCGCGCGGGTGCACTGTTATCGCAGCCCCGGGGGGACCGTGATCACCGTCGGCACACCCGGCACCGAGATCGTCGGCGGCAGCTTCGGCAGCTCGGGTACGTGTGGTCGGCGATGCGTGTGGGTCGGTGCCGGCGGTTCCGCAGACGGTGGGGCCGAAGGCGGCGCCGGAGCCGCCGGCGGCGCACTGCTCGGCGGCGGTTCGGTTGTGGTGGCGGTGGTGGGTGTTGTCGTGGGGGCGGGGGTGGTGCCCGTGGTCGTCGTCGGTGTGGTGGTGGTCGTATGCGTGGGAGTGGGCTTGCCGCCGCCACGGCCGGCCAGTTCGACAAGGCCGTAAATGATCAGCGTGATCAGGATCGCCACCAGCAGCCCCCAGGCGATCAGCACCGCTCGCCTGCGATACCACGGAGTCGGCGCGAATTCCGGCGAGTGAGCCTCGAGGGGCGGGTAGGCGCCGGTCTCAGCTGGCGCTTCAAGCTGCTCGGGCGGATGGTGGGTGCCCGCGTCCAGACCGGCGCGCCGGGTCGGCTGGTTGTTGAAGTCGCCCGGAGGGCCATCGCCTGCCACGGCTTGAATCGTACTGATGTTGGCGCCGGTGGTGTTTCTCGCCGAGCCACGAGCCGGGTGTTTCGTCAGCCCCCGGCGTCGCCCGAGTGGTGATGGTGGTGGTGCCGATCTTCGGTGGTGGTCGTGGTCACGCCGGTGGGTGAAGCGGTGCTGCTCGGCGGGGCGGTGGTGCCGGTCGTGGCAGTCGATGGCGTGCTAGTTGCTGTGATCGACGACGCGCTGGTCGGCGGCGGTGTGGTGGTGGCCGGCGGGCCGCCGGCGCCGAACACCTTGACGAGGACGAACAACAGCACAGCGGCAACGAGGGCGGCGATGAGGAGCGGCACTCGCTTGCGGTACCACGGAATCGGCGCACGCCGAGGCTCGCGCCCGGGCTCACCGAAGTCGATCTTTCCGGTCGGGTCTTCGCTCGGGTCGCCGGGAGGTCCGTAACCCGTCACGGCACAGATGGTACGGATCGCGCGACGGGCCGCTGCTAGTGCAGTTGCCGGACGACGTCAGTGAAGAGGTCTAAATGCTCGAGGTCCGACATGTCGAGCAGTTGCAGGTACACCCGCTGTACGCCGGCGTCGGCGAAGGGTCCGAGGCGGTCGACGATCTCGGCCGGCGTGCCCACCAGCGGGGTGTTGGTTCGCAATTCATCGAGCTCACGGCCGATCGCGGCGGCCCGGCGACCAAGCTGCGCGTCGTCGCGTCCGGCGCAGACCACGAAGGCCGCCGAGTACGTCATCGATTCCGCCGATCGGCCCTCCGCCTCGACCGCCGCGCGAACGCGCTGGAACTGCGTCGAGATGATGTCGGGCGGCGCGAACGGCACGTTGAACTCGGCGGCAAACGTCGCGGCCAGCCGGGGCGTGCGTTTGGCGCCCAGCCCACCGATGATGATCGGCGGACAGGGGCTCTGTATTGGTTTGGGCAATGCCGGGGAGTCGGTGATCGAGTAGTACGTCCCGGCATGGTCGAACGTCTCGCCGATCGGCGTCGTCCACAGTCCGGTGATGATTTCCAATTGTTCGCCAAGCCGGTCGAATCGCTCGCGCTGCGTTGGAAAGGGCATGCCGTAGGCGGCGTGTTCTCGCTCGAACCAGCCGGCGCCAAGTCCGAATTCGACTCGGCCGTCGCTCATGGCGTCGACTTGGGCGACCGACACTGCCAGCGGTCCAGGGTGCCGGAAAGTTGCCGATGTGACCAGGGTGCCGAGCCGGATCGACGAGGTCTCTCGCGCGATACCGCCCAGCGTCACCCAGGAGTCGGTTGGGCCGGGCATCCCGTCGCCGCTCATCGCCACGTAGTGGTCGGAGCGGAAGAATGCCGAGTAGCCCAACGCCTCCGCCGTCTGGGCGACCGCGAGTTGGTCGGCATAGCTGGCACCTTGCTGAGGTTCGACGAATACCCGAAAGTCCACGCGCCTCAGCCTAAGCGGAGCGGCCCGGGCGGCTAGTACGTGTCGACTTTGTCGATGCTGACGAACATGCCGTGACCGGTGCGGTCGTTGGTGAACCGGGTGCCACTGAGATCGGCCGCGATGGTCCAGCCCTGCGCCGCATAGGTGCGGTAGTCGATGATGACGGTGGGGATGGCGCCGAGATTCCCCAGCACCCACTGAACGGCGCCATCGGAGGTGACGTTCACGCCGTTGGCATGCTCACCTTCAGTCATCGGCGAGTTCGTGAACTGCGCCTCGCAACCCACACTGCCCGAGGCGATTTGGCAGCGGGTCTTGCCGGACTTCGTTTCGATGAACACATAACCGTTGTCATTGGGAGGTAGCGGGATCGCCCCGGTCGGTGTTTGGGGAGCCGACGTCGGTGCCGGCGTCGGTTGCGTGGGGCGCGGCGGCGGGATCGGTCGAGCGGTCGGGAAGGACGGCTCGGTGGGCCCGGCTGCCGGCAATGCGGTGGGCCTGCCGTCGACGACTGAGCTGCACGCAGCGACCAGCGTGGCGCATGCCACCAGCCAGCCTGCGCAGGCAAATTTCTGCTGCGCCCTTAGCCCGAACCGCACGTCTGCTCTCCAATGCCTCACTGTCGGGTCAAGCCTACGCAAAATGTGACAGAAGTGACTGCAGTGACGCGCGTTTTTCCCGGTTCGGGACCTAGGGCTTGGTGTGCGGCGAACGATCGTTTGCCGGTCGAGTCGGAGGGGAACATGCGGGCCGTGACGGTCATTGGAATACATGCGCGACGCAAGCATGTGGCGTCCGGAGGCCGCAGCCGCAGTTTGGCCGCCTATTTGTTGGTGCCCAGGCCCAAAGACCTGGCCAAAGGCTGGCTAGTCGTCTTCGCCTGTGCGCTGGGCGTGCTCAGCACCGGCGAGGTTCGGCCAGTGCTGATTCTTCGGGCGCTGCTGGTCGCGGGCATGGTCGAACTGCTGGTGTATCAGGCTCGGTATCAATGGAACGACGTGCGCGGGTTCGTCGCCGATCAGCGCCATCCCTCGACCACTGCGCGGGGCCGATTACCTGGCCCGTTGTCTCGGGTCAGGACCCACGTTTCAGCCAGTTGCGCCGTCGCGGCGCTACGACTGATGCTTACCGGGCTGCTGGTCGTGGCGCTGCCGGGTCTGCACCTCGGCGGTCTGATGGGCTTCGCGGTGGCAGGGGTGTTTGGGGTCGCCATCGCCTATGAGGTGCTGCGCTCAGTGAGCACCGGGCGCAGCGGCGTCATGCCTGCGCCGATCGGCCCGGGGGTCGTGCTGCTGTGGTGCACGGTGGGTGCCGGCTATGTGGTGCGCGGGGTGATCGGGCTGGCGTTGGCGGTCGATTTGTGGAGGCGGCCCACGTTGCTGGTGGCAGCGGTCGTCACCTTGTGGTGCTACGGCATCGCGTTCGTGACCAGCAGATGGGTGGTCGAGGCGACCGCCTTCGCCGCTGTCCGCGGTACTCGGGTGGTTTGGAACGTGCGCGCGGATCAAGCGCGAGAGCATCTGCTGGCGCTGGTCCGGTGGGTGCCCGACCACATCGCCGGTGGCGTCACCGAGGTCGCCAGCTGGGCTCCGTTGCGGCAGCGAACGGCGCTGACGGCACCGTGGAACGTGGCGACGATTGCGGCCGGTGGCGCAGCAGCCGTAACGGGTCGGCTGCTGTGTGGTCCGTTGTCTGTACCGCAAAGCGTCATCGTCGCAGCCGTCGGTGCCGCGGCGACGGTAATAGTCGTCCTGACATCCCGTCGGCGGCTGCTCCTGCTAGGAGCCGCATTGCTGCTGGCGGCTACGTTGATGGTCCTACATTCACCGCGGCCCGCCCTGGCGGTCCTGCCGTGGCTGCTGCTGCTGAGCGCCTACCAGTTCTTCACCACCCGCACACTCGCGAAGTTGAGCGCTCCCAACGTGCTCGCGCCCGTGATCGGCCGACTAACCGCCGCAACAGTGCGAATCATCGTCGGACCGGCCACCTGGACGGCCCTGCGGTACGGCGGCGAACGCCGAGACGAGGATCGGCCGTGGGTGATTCCGCCGCAACCCTGGGTTTGAGCTCGGTCGCGCAGGCGGCAGCCGAAGCTGGTGCGCGAGTCGCAATGGACTGGCTTCGTCGAGCCGGAAGCCTGGACGTCGAAGAAAAAACCGGTCCCCGTGATCTGGTCAGCCGCGCCGATCGGGACACCGAAGACACAATCGTTAGAGCAATCCGGCGCGCCCGTCCCGACGACGGAATCTTGGGCGAAGAACGCGAAGCCATAGCCGGTGACAGCGGTGTGGTGTGGGCGGTTGACCCGATCGACGGCACAACCAACTATCTGTACGGACGACCCGAGTGGGCCGTCAGCGTCGCCGCGCTGCGCCAAGACGACCAGTGTGTGCTGGCGGCTGCGGTGTGCGAGCCGATGCTCGACCGGGTGACTACCGCTGGTGCCGGCGGCGGGACATGGTCGGGCGGGCATCAGGTCACCATCAAGAACGCAGATGCTCTGAGGTCAGCGTTGATCGAGGTCAACTTGGGCCGCGACGATCAGCGCGGGAAAGCGGGCGCCATGATCGACGCCCTGGCCCCGCGAACCCGAGACATCCGACGCGGAGGTAGCGCCGCTGTCGCGCTCGCTCAGCTGGTCACCGGTCGCGCCGACGCGGTGTGGGCGCCGGGGCTGCAGCCGTGGGACGGTGCCGCGGGAGTGCTGCTCGTTCACGAAGCCGGCGGTAGGGTTGGGGACCTGGCCGGACCCACGCGTGGCTGTTGGCCCGCCAGCGGCGATGTACTGGCTGCAACTCCCGCGCTGTGGTCGCCGCTGCGTGAATTGCTCGCGCCGATTTATCATTCCTAGTTTTGCTTTACCGCTGCGCGGGTATTCGCAGCGTTCAAGGCGTTGAGCAGCAGCGCTTTCTTTCTGTTTGCCTGTCGACTGCCAACCTTTTTCAGGGGGAATTCCTTGTGCCGAATGTCGTGCGCTTGCAGCGCAACGTCGGCGTGCCATTGAACGATGCCACGTTGCAGCTGCATTCAAAACGCGTTGATCTGCCCGGATATGACAGATCCGCACTGAAACGTTCAATCGTCCATATCGGATTAGGAAACTTTCACCGCGCACACCAGGCGGTTTACTTCGATGATGTTGCCAGGTACGGAATTTCGCACGAATGGGGCATCACCGGCGTCAACCTCCGACAGGGTTGGACGAAAGCCGTTCTGGCAGCGCAAAATGGGCTTTACACTGTCGTGCAGCGTGGGCAAGAAAAAGACACTGCCCGTGTCGTCGGCTCCCTGTGCGGCTGGAATTATGCCGGCGAGGACGCAGCGGCGGTCCTTGCCGCACTGACCGATGAGCAGACCCGCGTCGTCACCTTGACGATCACCGGCAACGCCTACTGCATCGACGAGCGCACCGGCGCGGCCGCTGAGCTGCAGTCACGCAACGACTTCAGTAGCGCTTGGGCGTACCTCGCCGAGGCGCTGCACCGACGTCGTCGGGCCGGCATTGCGCCGTTCACCGTACTCTCGTGTGACAACGTGCCCGACAATGGACAGGCTGCACGGACGGCGCTGGTATCTATCGCGTCGCTGCGAAACCGGTCACTTGGCCGCTGGATTGACCGCAACGTCGCCTTCCCGTCGGCCATGGTCGACCGCATCACTCCCGAAACCAACAGCGCCGATACAGCGTTCGTCGAGCAGAAGTTCGGCGTAGCCGACCAATGGCCGGTGCTCGCCGAACCGTTTCGCCAGTGGATCATCGAGGACCAGTTCTGCAACGAACGCCCGCCGCTGGACGAGGTCGGCGTTGACTTCGTCACCGACGTCAGGCCGCACAAACTCGTCAAGACCCGGATACTGAACGGAACCCATACCGCCATCGCTTATCTCGCGACGCTGGCCGGTCACGAACGCACCGATGAGGCGATGAGCGATCCCCTCTTCGGTCGCTACGTCGAACAGCTTATGCGCGACGAAATAGCCCCGTTGCTGCCTGGCGTGCCCGGCCTCGACATCGATCAGTACTGTGCCACGGTGGTCAAGCGGCTCAGTAATCCCCGCATCAGTGACCCGTTGACCCGGCTAGCTCGTCGCGGCTCAATCAAAATGCCGGCGTACCTGCTGCCGTCTCTCCATGAGGCGATCGCCGACGGACGGCCACACAACTTATTGATGCTGGCGGTTGCCGGATGGGCCCGTTACCTGCGGGGCACCGACCTCGCAGGCCGAAACATCGACATCCAGGATCCCCAGCGGGATCTGTTGCGAGCATCTGCGAAGATCGGCAAGAACAATCCCGATCCGCTGCTGCGAAACCGTGACATATTCGGTGATTTGCGGATGGTTCCCGGCTTCGTGAACCGCCTGCAGCAGATGATCCAAACCATTGACACCCTCGGCGTTTCGGCCGCACTTCGCCGGCACACAACAAATGACCTTCGAAAGCTGGTGGGGCAGTGAGCCACGACAAAGTCGTGGTGTCCCAGCCGTTCGACCGGGCAGCCATTACCACGGTGCTGTGTGACGCCGACGGCAACCTGTTCCCCTCCGAAGAGCCGGCATTCATCGCGTCGGTGACGATCACCAACGAGTTCCTGGCGAGATACGGCGTCCGACAACGATATACAGCGGCGGAGTTGCTACAGGGGACCACTGGAAAGAACTTCCGGAGCACTGCGGTAGACCTAGCCGTACAAAACGGTGTGCCGATCGAACCCGAGTTGGCCCAAGGCCAACCGCATGCCGTTGTTGCCGGCCAGGACGATATTGCCGCCGGTCATGCGCTGACCGCCGCCGAGCTGAACCACTGGGTGCGCCGGGAACGCGACCACGTCACATCGCACCTGAGCACAGTGCTGCGCCCTGACCCCGGGGTGCAGGACGCCCTGCACGCACTGGCCTCGCATTATGCACTGGCCGCGGTGAGCTCCAGCGCTTCCGGTCGCCTGGCCGCGTGTTTTGCTGCCACCGGGCTTGATTCGTTGATACCGGCCGCGGTGCGGTTCAGCGCCGAGGACTCGTTACCGGTTCCGACAAGTAAGCCAAACCCAGCCGTGTACCAGCTGACCGGCCAAGTCTTGGGTATCCAACCGCCGCAAGGGCTGGCCATCGAAGATTCGGTTCCCGGGGTGCTCTCAGCGGTCGCCGCCGGCTTCCCCACTATCGGCAACCTGATGTTCGTCCCCGCCGAGCAACGGCACCGCCGGGCAATCGAGCTTCTCGACGCCGGAGCAAGCGCCATCACCGATTCGTGGCGCGCCGTGTCGGAATACCTTCTGCAAAGCCACGATTCAGCGCCGACGAGCCTGATCTCGGCAGCTGCACGGGGAACCTGAGAGAGGACGCCACGGCGAATTCCCCCGAGTTGTGCGGCCCGCCATCAACGGCGCACGGGGTCGCGTCACAGGCTTCGGCGCGGGGGCGGCCCTAGCCTCGCGTTTCGCCGGCCATGACGACACGGATTCTCCGAAGACGTCAGTCGTCGGGAGCCGCTGGGTTGCCGGCGACGGGTGCCTCTGGAGTGGTCCCGCTGTAAGCGCCGCGACTGGCGGTGTCGTCGGCGGTGGCCCTGACCCGGTGCCGGACCAGGTACCAGCCGCCGACGAGGGCGGGGATACCGGCTACCAGCGCGGCGATGACCCATGGGCCGCGTTCGGCGTCGAGCGTCATCAGCACCAGGACGGCCAACAGGAAAACAAGAGTGAGATAGCCGCTGTAGGGGGCCAGCGGCATCCGAAACCGCGGCCGCTGCATCGTCCCGGCCTTCGCCGTCCGGTACAGCCGAAGCTGGCAGAGCACGATCGTCGCCCAGGCCGCAAGGATGCCCACCGCGGCGATGTTGAGCACGATCTCGAACGCCTGCCCGGGTTTGACCGCGTTGAGCACGACACCGAGCAATCCGATCGCGCTGGTCAGCAGGATCCCGCCATAGGGCACCCCGTTTCCGGACATCCGCGCAGTGAAACCTGGCCCGCTGCCGTTGACCGCCATCGAACGCAGGATGCGGCCGGTGGAATACAGCCCGGCGTTCAGGCTGGAGAACGCGGCGGTGAGCACCACGATGTTCATCAGGGTGCCCGCGCCGCCGAAGCCGATTTTGGAGAAGAACGTGACGAATGGGCTTTCGTGCTCCTTGTAGGCGGTATACGGCAGCAGCAAGGCCAGCAGCGCGACCGATCCGACGTAGAAGATCGCGATCCGGGCCACCACCGAGTTGATCGCCCTCGGCATGATCTTCTCCGGCTCTGCCGTTTCCCCGGCCGCGGTCCCGACCAGTTCGACCGCGGCGTAGGCGAACACCACACCTGAGGTGACAAGCACCAGCGGCACCAGCCCGGTCGGGAGGAACCCGTGGTGCTGCGTCCACAGGCTCGGTCCGGTTCGTTGACCGTCGACGTCGAAACGGCCGGCCAGGTAAATGGCGCCGACCACCAGGAACGTCACCAGCGCCAGCACCTTGACCAGTGCCGCCCAGAACTCGAACTCGCCGAACGCCTTGACCGAGATCATGTTCACCGTCACCACCGCCAGCAGGGCGACCAGCGCGAGCGTCCACTGCGGGATCGCCTGGAAGGTTTTCCAATAGTGGAAGTAGCTGGCGATCGCGGTGCTGTCGACGATTCCGGTCATCGCCCAGTTCAGGAAATACATCCAGCCGGCGGCGAAGGCGGCCTTCTCGCCGTAGAACTCCCGGGCGTAGGACACGAACGATCCCGACGACGGACGGTGCAACACCAGCTCGCCGAGCGCCCGCAGTATGAAGAACACGAAAACGCCGCACACCCCGTAGACCAGAAACAGCGCGGGGCCCGCCTTCTCCAGCCGTCCGCCGGCACCCAGGAAGAGCCCGGTGCCAATAGCTCCGCCGATCGCGATCATCTGCAGCTGGCGCTTGCCCAGATCATGGTGATAGCCGGCGTCCTCGCGGGTCAACGAGGTGGCGGCAGCGGGTTCGGGACCGGGCGTGCTGCGCAGCGGTGGCATCCAGTTTCCTATCGTCGTGGTGCAACACTGCGGCGGGGGGACGCTCGAGAGAAGCGAACGTGGTGGCGAAACTATCCCATGGTTGCCGGTGGCCCTCAACCAGAGGGAAACACCGGTGGAGGCGTCGCTCGCGCAGGCGACCTAGCGGAAGTTTGGATGTGCTTGTCAATCCGCGCCAGTGAAATGCCATCGTTCGCGACGGCTCGACAATCCTGGGTTTCTGCACCCGCTGCTAGATTCAGCGCGGACCTGCATCGGTGAAAGGGGCCGTCATGGCGAAGTCCAGCGAACTTCTGTTCAATCCGGATGTTTACGATCCGCGGCAGTTCGATCCGGAGACGCGGCGTCAACTTCGGGCGGTGATCGAGTGGTTCGAGGCGCGGGGTAAATCGAGATTGCTGCAGGACGATGTGGACGCGGTGTGGGTCTCGGATTTTCTGGACTTCATCAAACGCGAGCGAATCTTCGCCACGTTCCTCACGCCGTCGGAATACGGCGACGGAGATCCGAACAAGCGTTGGGACACCTCGCGCAATGCCGCGCTGAGCGAGATCTTCGGTTTCTACGGGTTGGCTTATTGGTACGCCGAGCAGGTCACCATTCTTGGTCTCGGCCCGATCTGGCAGAGCGACAACATCCAGGCCAAGCAGCGCGCCGCCGCGCAACTCGAGGCCGGCGGCGTGATGGCGTTCGGCCTCTCCGAGCGTGAGCATGGCGCCGACATCTACAACACCGACATGGTCCTGACGCCGGTCAACGAGGAGGACGTCGTCTTCCGTGCGTCGGGGGAGAAGTACTACATCGGCAATGGCAACGTCGCCGGCATGGTCTCGGTGTTCGCCCGCCGTGCCGACGTCGAGGGCGCCGACGGTTATGTCTGGTTCGTCGCCGACAGCGGTCACGAGAACTACGAACTGGTCGGCAACGTCGTGCACGGCCAGATGTATGTGAGCAATTTTCGGCTCCGCGACTATCCGGTGCGCAGTGAAGACATTCTGTGCGCTGGGCCGGACGCGTTCTCGGCCGCCCTCAACACCGTCAACGTCGGCAAATTCAATCTCTGTACCGCCTCGATCGGAATGTGTGAGCACGCGTTCTACGAGGCGATCACGCATGCCAACAACCGCATCCTGTACGGCAACCCCGTCACCAACTTCCCGCATGTGCGCGCGAGCTTTGTCGACGCTTACGCCCGCCTGATCGCGATGAAGCTGTTCAGCGACCGTGCGATCGACTACTTCCGCAGCGCCAGCCGGGACGATCGCCGCTACCTGCTGTTCAATCCGGTCACCAAGTCCAAAGTCACCTCAGAAGGTGAAACGGTGATCACCCTCCTGCAGGATGTGCTCGCCGCCAAGAGCTTCGAAAAAGACACCTACTTCGCCGAGGTCGCACGGCTCATCGGCTGCTTGCCGCGGCTGGAGGGCACCGTGCACGTCAATGTTGCGCAGATCCTGAAGTTCATGCCCAACTACTTGCTCAACCCTGCCGACTATCCCGAGATCGGCACCCGCACCGACCCCTCGGACGATGTGTTCTTTTGGACTCAAGGCCCGGCGCGAGGCGCAGCCAAGGTGCAGTTCGCGGATTGGACCGCCATTTACGAGAAATCGCTGGACCTGCCAAACGTCGCCCGCTTCTACGAGCAGGCCGAGGCGTTGAAAGAACTCCTGATCACCGCGGCACCGGATGCTGATCAGCAGCGTGACCTGGACTTCATTCTCGTGGTGGGCCACCTATTCACGCTCGTCGTCTACGGCCAACTGATACTCGAGCAAGCCGCTCTACTCGACCTGGATCGCGACCTGGTGGACCAGATATTCGACTTCCAGATCTGCGATTTCTCGGCACATGCCGTCGCTTTGCACGGCAAGCCGAGTTCGACATCGACGCAGCAAAAGTGGGCCCTGTCGGCGGTGCGCAAGCCGGTCACAGATCCGGACCGCTTCAACCGGGTGTGGGAGCAGGTGAAGGCTTACGACGGCGCCTACGCGATGCGCCCGTAGCCCCGAACCCGGCCCCGGGAACAAACTCGGCCTCTCCTCCGTTGTGCCGGGCGATAACTTGAGTGTCTCAAGCTCAACCCTGAATTGACAGCGCCCGCCGTCACAGGCAGGCTTGAGCGAAGTGCACTCAGCATGCAGTACACGCTCGTTCTATCAGGGAGGAATCACTATGGCTCGTGCGGTCGGAATCGACCTCGGGACCACCAACTCTGTCGTCTCGGTCCTGGAGGGTGGTGACCCTGTCGTCGTCGCCAACTCCGAGGGCTCCCGCACCACCCCGTCCGTCGTTGCGTTCGCACGCAACGGCGAGGTGCTCGTCGGTCAGCCCGCCAAGAACCAGGCGGTGACCAATGTTGACCGCACCGTCCGGTCGGTCAAGCGGCAGATCGGCACGGACTGGTCCATCGAGATCGACGGCAAGAAGTACACCGCGCAGGAGATCAGTGCGCGCGTGCTGATGAAGCTGAAGCGCGACGCCGAGAGCTACCTGGGCGAAGACATCACCGACGCGGTCATCACCGTGCCCGCCTACTTCAACGACGCCCAGCGGCAGGCGACCAAGGAAGCCGGCCAGATCGCGGGCTTGAATGTGCTGCGCATCGTCAACGAACCGACTGCGGCGGCGTTGGCCTACGGCCTGGACAAGGGTGAGAAGGAACAGACCATCCTGGTGTTCGACCTCGGTGGCGGCACGTTCGACGTCTCGCTGCTCGAGATCGGCGAAGGTGTGGTCGAGGTTCGTGCCACCAGTGGTGACAACCACCTGGGTGGCGACGACTGGGACCAGCGCGTCGTCGACTGGTTGGTCGAGAAGTTCAGGGGCACCAGCGGCATCGATCTGACCAAGGACAAGATGGCCATGCAGCGGCTGCGTGAGGCCGCCGAGAAGGCCAAGATCGAGCTGTCGAGCTCGCAGGGCACCTCGATCAACCTGCCCTACATCACCGTTGACGCGGACAAGAATCCGCTGTTCCTCGACGAGCAGCTGACCCGCGCGGAGTTTCAGCGCATCACCCAAGACCTGCTGGACCGCACCCGTCAGCCGTTCCAGTCGGTGATCAAGGACGCCGGAATCTCGGTGTCCGAGATCGACCATGTGGTGCTGGTAGGCGGTTCGACCCGGATGCCTGCGGTGACCGATCTGGTCAAGGAGCTCACCGGCGGAAAGGAGCCCAACAAGGGCGTCAATCCCGACGAGGTGGTCGCCGTGGGCGCCGCGCTGCAGGCCGGCGTGCTCAAGGGCGAAGTGAAAGACGTTCTGCTGCTTGATGTGACCCCACTGAGCCTTGGTATCGAGACCAAGGGTGGCGTGATGACCAAGCTCATCGAGCGCAACACCACGATCCCCACCAAGCGGTCGGAGACCTTCACCACCGCCGACGACAGCCAGCCGTCGGTGCAGATCCAGGTCTATCAGGGTGAGCGCGAAATCGCCTCGCACAACAAACTGTTGGGCAGCTTCGAGCTGACCGGTATTCCGCCGGCACCGCGCGGCGTTCCGCAGATCGAGGTCACGTTCGACATCGACGCCAACGGCATCGTGCACGTCACCGCCAAGGACAAAGGCACCGGCAAGGAGAACACCATCCGCATCCAGGAAGGTTCGGCGCTGTCCAAGGAGGAGATCGACCGGATGGTCAAGGACGCCGAGGCGCACGCCGAAGAAGACCGCAAGCGCCGCGAGGAGGCCGACGTCCGCAACCAGGCCGAGACGCTGGTCTACCAGACGGAGAAATTCGTCAAAGACCAGCGCGAAGCTGAGGGCGGCTCCAAAGTGCCCGAAGACACTCTGAACAAAGTCGAGTCCGCGGTCGCCGACGCCAAGACCGCCCTGAACGGCACCGACATCAGCGCGATCAAGTCGGCGATGGAGAAGCTGGGGCAGGAGTCACAAGCCCTCGGTCAGGCGATTTACGAAGCAACCCAGGCTTCCCAGGGCGCCGGTGCGCCCGGTGCGTCCGGCGGTGACGGGCCCGGGGCCCCTGACGACGTCGTCGACGCGGAGGTGGTCGACGACGAGCGGGAGGCCAAGTGACCGACGGCACTCCGCACGAACAGGTGACGGTCACCGACAAGCGGCGCATCGACCCGGAGACCGGCGAGGTACGCCACACCGCTTCCGGACCGGCCCCTGGTGGGCCGGCACCGGACGCGGGTGAAACTTCAGTCGCGGCAAGCTCGGCGAGCGCGGACAAGGTGGCCGAGCTGACGGCGGATCTGCAGCGCGTGCACGCCGACTACGCCAACTACCGCAAGCGGGCGCTGCGCGAACAGCAGGCCGCCGGCGAGCGTGCCAAGGCGGCAGTGGTCAGCCAGCTGCTGGGCGTGCTCGACGATCTCGACCGGGCACGTCGCCACGGCGATTTGGAGTCGGGTCCGATGAAGGCGGTCGCCGACAAGCTGACCAGTGCGCTGACCGGGCTCGGCCTGGTGGCCTTCGCTGTCGAAGGTGAGGACTTCGACCCGGCGCTGCACGAAGCCGTGCAACACGAGGGCGACGGGGCGGCAGGGTCCCGGCCGGTAATCGGCACAGTCATGCGACAGGGCTACAAACTCGGTGACCAAGTGCTTCGCCACGCCATGGTCAGCGTGGTCGACACGGTTGACGAGGCAGCCCAGACCGCGGAGATCGTCGACGCCGGCGCGACCGCCGAGGACGTGCAGGGCGCTGGAATGGACAACACACCCGATAACGACCCCGACACAGGGGAGCAGAACGCACAATCTTAAGCAATCGCAGATCTAGCGAGCGCGACCCACGACTGATGCAAAGGTGGAAGGGGGTGACGCGACATGGCCCAACGCGAATGGGTCGAAAAGGACTTCTACAAGGAGCTTGGCGTCTCCTCTGACGCCAGCCCTGAGGAAATCAAGCGGGCCTACCGCAAATTGGCCCGCGATCTGCACCCGGACGCCAATCCGGACAATCCCGCTGCCGGGGAGCGGTTCAAGGCGGTCTCAGAGGCTCACAATGTGCTGTCCGATCCGGCCAAGCGCAAGGAGTACGACGAGACCCGTCGGCTGTTTGCAGGTGGTGGCTTCGGCCGCCGATTCAATGGCGGGTATGGAGGCGGCCGTTTCGGCGGGTTCGACGTCGGCGGTGACGGCGCCGAATTCAACCTCAGTGATCTGTTCGACGCTGCAGGTCAGTCCGGGGGCACAAATATCGGCGACTTGTTCGGCGGCTTGTTCGGACGAAGCGGTGGCGCCCGGCCCAGCCGGCCACGCCGCGGCAATGACTTGGAGACCGAAACCGAGCTGGACTTCGTCGAAGCCACCAACGGCGTGGCCATGCCCCTGCGGTTGACCAGTCCGGCGCCCTGCACGAACTGCCACGGCAGCGGGGCCCGGCCGGGCACCAGCCCCAAAGTCTGCCCCACCTGCAACGGCTCCGGCGTGGTCAGCCGCAACCAGGGCGCGTTCGGCTTCTCCGAACCGTGCACCGATTGCCGGGGCAGCGGTTCGGTCATCGAGCACCCGTGCGAGCAGTGCCAAGGCACCGGCGTGACGACTCGCACCCGCACGATCAATGTGCGGATCCCGCCCGGCGTGGAAGACGGGCAGCGGATTCGGCTGGCCGGACAGGGTGAGGCCGGACTGCGCGGCGCCCCCTCCGGTGACCTCTACGTGACGGTCCATGTACGCCCGGATAAGGTCTTCGGTCGCGACGGTGATGACCTGACCGTGACGGTCCCGGTCAGCTTCACCGAATTAGCGTTAGGCACAACGCTTTCGGTGCCGACCCTGGACGGCAAGGTCGGTGTTCGGGTGCCCAAGGGCACCGCCGACGGACGGATTCTGCGGGTGCGCGGACGTGGCGTGCCCAAACGCAGCGGCGGTAACGGCGATCTGCTCGTCACCGTGAAAGTCGCGGTTCCGCCGAACCTGGAAGGTCCTGCCAAAGAGGCGTTGGAGGGCTACGCCGCCGCGGAGCGGGCCAGCGGCTTCGACCCGCGTGCCGGATGGGCAGGTAACCGCTGATGGCCACGAACCCCAAAGAACGCGACGCCCGGACGTTCCTGATCTCGGTGGCCGCCGAGCTGGCCGGGATGCACGCGCAGACGCTGCGGACTTACGACCGGCTGGGATTGGTCAGCCCGCGGCGCACGTCGGGTGGGGGGCGGCGGTACTCGGAGCGCGACGTCGATCTGCTGCGCGAGGTGCAGCGGCTATCCCAGGACGAGGGCGTCAACTTGGCCGGCATCAAGCGGATCATCGAGCTGACAAACCAAGTGACCGCGCTGCAGTCGCGGATCAAAGAGATGTCCGCCGAGATCGAGGCGCTGCGCGCCACGCAACGCCGTGAGCTCGCCGTGGTGCCCAAAAGCACCGCGGTGGTGGTCTGGCAGCCGCGCCGATAAGCGAGCGCTTCTGCACCGAACGCGCAATGGTGGCGACTTCCGGGCCGATTTTCTGTCGTGGCTACACGTTCGGCGTTTCAGCTAGACGCGGATGGAGAACACCGCGACCGCCGGCTCGCCGGGATGCGCGCAACGGTAGTCGCCGCGACGCAGCGCATCCGTCGGTGCCGCCATCGGCTCGAAACACACCACGTCATCGCTGGGCGGCGCGAAGATCTGTGCGGCCGGGTAGCCCTGTTCGAAATGCACTTCGATCCGACGGCCGCCGCCGGACACCGCGAACACCGCACCGTCAGCCACCTGGTCGTACCCGTCGTCGAACCCTTTGTCGCCCAACATCTCGTTGATCGCGGACTGCTCGGTGGCGTCGCCGGTGGGCAACCCGTGGTCGTCGAGAGCCAAGTGTCGCAGCGGTGGGGTCTCGATTTTCCACTGGGCGCGCGGCACTCCCGGCAACTGCAGGTAGGGGTGAAAGCCGTAGCACAGCGGCACCGCTTTGTCGCCGATCGCCGCCACCGTGGTGCGCACGGTCAGCGCCCGCTCGGCGAGACTGACCCGCACCACCAGCAGATGCGGAAACGGAAAGCTGGCCAGCAGCGCCGGGTCGGCACCGAAGTCCAGCTCCGCGGTCAGCTCGTGCGCCGACTCGGTCAGCACCCGCCAGCCGCGATACGCCGCGATCAAGCCGTGGATCGGCAGACCGTTGGGGTCGAATCGAACACCTGCCGCATCGGCTTGCAGCGTGACGTCGACACCTTGGGCCGCGTAATCGCGGCCGCCCAGGCGATTGGCCCACGGGTACAAGATCGGCAGCCCCATGGTCTTACCGGCTTCGATGTAGGCGTCCAGGCCGCGGCGCTGACCCAGCAGCTGTTCGCCGGAGTCGGTCAACGACACCCCGATCATTCCGGCGGCGGGCACATACTCGGCCACCACCGGGGACGACGGGTCGCGCAGCGTGACGACGTGCATCCCTGTGACCTTAACGGCACAGCGGGTCGTGCTGAATGCGTTCCGGTGGGGCGCCTTTGGCGATGAGTGCGGCTTTGGTGGCGCGCACCATGTTCGGCCCGCCACAGATCAGGATTTGCCGGTCGCCCCAGCCGCCGTACCTGGTGACGACGTCGGCCAACCGGCCGGTCTGGCGTACGTGCAAGCCGCGCGGCGGCGTCACGTCGGGATAGTTCGCGGCCCAGTCGGGATCGCGGGCATACTCCGAGACCGGTGTGACGGACAGCCACGGGTTCTGGGCGGCCAGCTGCCACAAGGTAGGCAGGTCGTAGAGCTCGCACGGGTAGCGGCCGCCGAAGAACAGGTGAATACGCGGGTTTTCACCCCACCGGGCCAGATCCATGACGATCGAGCGAAACGGTGCCAGGCCGGTACTGCCGGCCACCATCAGCACATCGCCGCCGTCCCGGTTGACCTGCAGCCCGCCGTGCGGGCTGGACAGTCGCCAGCGGTCATCGGGCCGCGTCTCGGCGACGATGGCGGTGCTGACCAGCCCGCCGGAAACCGCACGGACGTGAAACTCGATCGCCCCGCTGTCGTCGGCGGGAATCGCCGGGCTCAGATACCGCCAGCGCCGCGGGCATTGCGGAGTCGCTACGTTGACGTACTGGCCGGGGTGGTAGTGCATCGGTCGGTCCAAGCGCAGTCGCACGACGGCTAGATCCCGGGACACCCGTCGGTGTTCGACGACCGTGCCGTCCCACCAGGCCGGCCCACGATCGGCGTCGGCGGCGCCCCGCATCACGCCGGTGATCAGGCTGAGCGACTGCCGAGCGGCTTCGTCGACCGCGTCGGTCCAGGCGTCGATCAGCTGACCGCGCAGCGTCGCATACAGCGCCTGCTGCAAGGTCTCGTAGTGCGCCGGCTGGACACCGTACTTGCGGTGATCCCGGCCGAGTTGGGCGAGAAACGCGACCGGTGTGTCTGCCCGCTGCCCAGCCAGTTCGCCATAAACCCAGTTCAGCGCCTGGGCGAAGGCGATCCGCTGGCCTTCCATATCGGGCGGGAAGAGGTCGCGGGTGGACACGTCCAGGTCGAACCAGCGGGTATAGAAGGCGCGGATCAGCCCGTTGGCGTCGGACGGGTGGACGGCGGCGTGCAGCACCCGCAGCGCGTCCGAGTTCTCCAAGCCCACGGGCGACGATTTTAGGCTTGTCCGCAGGGCGGTTACAGCGCGTGAATGCCGTTGTAAAGCACCATCAGGCCAATGATGACCAGTATCGCCGCGAGCAAGGCGGCATTGTTTCGCTCCATCCAGTCTTTGAGCCGTGCCATCGGCTCGTCGAGACGGTCACCGGCGGCTGCGTAGGCCAACACCGGGATCGCGACCGTGGATGCGGCGACGCCGACGAAGACCGCGGCACAGATCCAGTCCGCGGTGACGCCGAGTCCGCTGCTGCCGATGGCCAGACCGGCCGCCGCGCAGATGACCAGCACCTCGAGCCGCACCAGCACCAACGCCAGCCCGATGATCCCGGCCCGCATCGGAGTGATGGTTGCGAAGGCTCGCATCCACTTGGGCGACTCGGTGTGGCTGCGCCGGGCCAGCCATCGGTAGATGCCGAACACGATCAGTGCCGAGCCGAGCACCACCCGCAGCCACGACGCCCAGGTCGGCGGCGACTTGTGCAAGCCGCCGAGCGCGCCGGAGGCGGCGACAAAGGCCGCGGTGAGCGCGGACAGGCCGAGCAGCCAGCCGCCGAGTAAGGTGAGACTGCTCGCGCGGCCACGCGGCGATTGCAACACCAGCACCGCGGGGATGATCGACAGCGGCGACAGTGAGATAACGAGCGCGAGCGGGATCAGCGCGGTCAGCTCAGAACCCCAACTTCCTGCCACGGACAGCAATCTTCGCATCGACCGCGGTCGGGTGCGTGCCGGATCGGATCCTTGACCCCGTTGGTTGCGTATCGGCAGCTAACTCGGCCGGGGGTGCGGGGCTGTCAAAGCGGGCAGTGCGCGCCCGCAACAGGGCTAAGCTCTGTCGATGGGCAAGATAGAACGTGGCAAGGCGCTGACGGCGCAGAGCTGGGATGTCCTGAAAAGTGATACCTCGCTGTTGCTGTTCCCAGTCCTCTCGACGATCTTCGGAATCGTGGCGACTGTCGTGATCTGGGTCCCGACGCTGGGCTTACGAGGTCTGCTGGACGTCATCGACAACAAGCACCCGATTCATGACCTCATCGATTCGCACGACCCGGTTCACTACATCGCTGCCTTCGGCTCCGCGTACGTGGCGACGTTCATCGCAGTGTTCTTCAACGTCGCGCTCGCTGCCTGCGCCGTGCGCTCGATGCGTGGTGAGGACACCAGCGTGAGTGAGGGGCTCTCCGCCGCGTTTGCGCGCATCGGCCCCATCCTCGGCTGGACGCTGGTGACGACGACGGTCGGTCTGATCCTGCGTGCGCTCGAAGAGCGGGTGCCGCTCGCGGGCAGGATCACGGCCTGGATCGCGGGTGCGGCGTGGGCGATTGCGACGTTTTTCGTTGTACCGGTGGTCGCGCTGGAAGGCAGCGGACCGATAGATGCGCTCAAACGTTCGGCGGCGGTGGTGAAGACACGCTGGGGAGAGGGCGCGACGGGGGCGGTGGTTATCTCAGCGGTCAGCGGTTTCGCTCTCATGGCGATCATGTTCATCGGGGTGACGGGCTACGTCCTGCTGTCTCAAACCAGCCAGCCGCTGGTGGGCGCCCTCGTCATCGCCATCGCGGCCGCCGCATTCCTCGCGGTCTCGGTGGTCTCGAGCGCGCTGAGCCAGATTTTCCGCGTGGCGGTCTACCAATACGCGACAAACGGCACGGCCCCTGGTGCATTCGACGGTCGAGAGCTGGAATCCGCCTTCAAACGGCGCTAAGACTTACGGCGCAACACCCAGGCCGGTACCCAATGTGTCACGGTCTTGCGCTTGGAGCCGTAGGCGATCGGGTAAGTCACCAGACCCCACCAGTCGCCTTGCTCGCAGATGCCCCAGCAGCTCAACCGACCTTCGACGACCTTGTGCAGCTGTAAACCGTTGGGCTGATACCGGCCCGAGCGGTGCGGTTCGCGCGGGAAGAGCACCGTCAGGTCGACGAGCACCGTGACGGCCGGGCGCACCAGCCGGAACGGGGTGCGGACCGGCTGGCCGTTGTACCCGATCGACGCGAGTGGGCCCATCTGTCGATCATACGTTCGAAAGCGTCGATGCCTGGGCTGCCCACTGCGTCGAAACTGCGGTCTCTGACGCCGCCGCGGCGTGTTCGGTGCGAAACCGCAGTGTCGGCAACTCGGCAAGAAAACTTGACTTGAGTGGAACACGCTCAACCTTGACGACGTTGAACATCGCGACAAGCATTTTGACAACCCTTCTAAGCCCTGATGGAGGCCGGTGTGGACTCGTTCAATCCGACGACCAAAACACAGGCGGCGCTCACCTCGGCGCTACAGGCGGCATCAGCCGCAGGCAACCCCGAGATCCGGCCCGCCCACCTACTGCTGGCGCTGCTGACGCAGAACGACGGGATCGCCGCGCCACTGCTCGAGGCAGTCGGCGTCGAGCCGGCCGCAGTCCGAACCGAGGCGCAGCGGCTGCTGGAGCGGCTGCCACAGACCAGCGGCGCCAGCTCGCAGCCGCAGCTGTCCCGCGAATCGCTGAGCGCGATCACCACCGCTCAGCAGCTGGCCACGGAGATGGACGACGAATACGTCTCCACTGAGCACCTGATGGTCGGTCTGGCCACCGGTGACTCCGACGTCGCCAAGCTGCTGACCGGTTACGGCGCGTCACCGCAAGCGCTGCGCGAGGCGTTCGTCAAGGTGCGTGGCAGCGCGCGGGTGACCAGCCCGGAGCCGGAGGCCACGTATCAGGCGCTGGAGAAGTACTCCACTGACCTAACCGCCCAGGCGCGCGACGGCAAGCTGGACCCGGTCATCGGGCGTGACAACGAGATTCGCCGCGTCGTGCAGGTGCTCTCGCGCCGCACCAAGAACAACCCGGTTCTCATCGGTGAGCCCGGTGTCGGCAAGACGGCGATCGTAGAGGGCTTGGCTCAGCGCATCGTCGCCGGTGACGTGCCGGAAAGCCTGCGCGACAAGACCGTCGTCGCCTTGGACCTGGGTTCGATGGTGGCCGGCTCGAAGTACCGCGGCGAATTCGAAGAGCGGCTCAAGGCCGTGCTCGACGACATCAAGAACTCCGCCGGGCAGATCATCACGTTCATCGACGAACTGCACACCATCGTCGGTGCGGGCGCGACCGGCGAGTCGGCGATGGACGCCGGCAACATGATCAAGCCGATGCTGGCCCGCGGTGAACTGCGACTGGTCGGTGCCACGACGCTGGACGAGTACCGCAAGCACATCGAGAAGGACGCCGCGCTGGAGCGCCGGTTCCAGCAGGTGTTCGTCGGTGAACCGTCGGTCGACGACACGGTCGGAATTTTGCGTGGATTGAAGGATCGCTACGAGGTGCACCACGGCGTGCGCATCACCGACTCCGCGCTGGTCGCGGCGGCCACGTTGTCCGACCGCTACATCACCGCCCGCTTCCTGCCGGACAAGGCGATCGACCTGGTCGACGAAGCGGCCAGCCGGCTGCGTATGGAGATCGACTCGCGGCCGGTGGAGATCGACGAGGTGGAGCGGCTGGTCCGTCGGCTCGAGATCGAGGAGATGGCGCTGGCCAAAGAAGAGGACGCGGCGTCCCAAGAACGGCTGGAGAAACTGCGCGCCGAGCTGGCCGACCACAAAGAGAAGCTGGCCGAGCTCACCACCCGCTGGCAGAACGAGAAGAACGCGATCGACATCGTCCGCGAACTCAAGGAACAGCTCGAGACCCTGCGCGGGGAGTCCGAGCGTGCCGAACGGGACGGTGACCTGGCGAAGGCAGCTGAGCTGCGCTACGGGCGCATTCCGGAGGTGGAGAAGAAGCTCGACGCCGCGGTACCCCAGGCGCAGGCCCGCGAGGACGTGATGCTCAAGGAAGAAGTCGGCCCGGACGACATCGCCGACGTGGTGTCGGCGTGGACCGGGATCCCGGCCGGGCGGCTACTGGAAGGTGAGACCGCCAAGCTGCTGCGGATGGAAGACGAACTGGGCAAGCGCGTCATCGGCCAACGCAAAGCGGTGCAGGCGGTGTCTGATGCGGTGCGCCGCACCCGGGCCGGCGTGGCCGACCCCAACCGACCGACCGGATCGTTCCTGTTCCTGGGCCCCACCGGCGTCGGTAAGACCGAGCTGGCCAAAGCGCTGGCCGACTTCCTGTTCGACGACGAGCGCGCGATGGTCCGCATCGACATGAGCGAGTACGGCGAAAAACACTCGGTGGCCCGCCTGGTCGGCGCTCCGCCCGGCTACATCGGCTACGACCAGGGTGGTCAGCTGACCGAGGCGGTGCGCCGACGGCCCTACACGGTGGTGCTTTTCGACGAGGTCGAGAAGGCCCACCCGGACGTGTTCGACGTGCTGTTGCAGGTGCTCGACGAGGGCCGGCTCACCGACGGGCAGGGTCGCACGGTCGACTTTCGCAACACCATCCTGATTCTGACATCGAACTTGGGGTCGGGCGGCACCGAGCAGCAGGTGCTCGCCGCGGTCCGGGCGACGTTCAAGCCCGAGTTCATCAACCGACTCGACGACGTCCTGGTCTTCGATGGTTTGAACCCCGAAGAGCTGGTCCGGATCGTCGACATCCAGCTCGAGCAGCTGGCCAAGCGGCTGGCGCAGCGGCGGCTGCAGCTGGAGGTGTCGCTACCGGCCAAGCGTTGGCTGGCCCAGCGCGGATTCGATCCGGTTTACGGGGCGCGTCCGCTGCGGCGGCTGGTGCAGCAGGCCATCGGTGACCAGCTGGCCAAGATGTTGCTGGCCGGTGATGTCCAAGACGGCGACACCGTCCCGGTCAACGTCAGCCCCGACGGCGACTCGCTGATCCTTGGTTGAGCGCGAACGTCGACTTGTGGCGGGGATAGTTCGCTGGTATTCGCCTAACAAGTCGACGTTCGGCGTGTTTAGGGCCGACAGCGGATAAGCTACGTGCGATGGTCCCGCTTTGGTTTACGCTCTCGGCGCTGTGCTTCGTCGGCGCCGCGGTGCTGCTCTATGTCGACCTCGACCGGCGCCGCGGCCGAGGCCGGCGACGCAGGTCGTGGGCGCGGTCGCACGGGTTTGACTACGAACCGGAGAACACCGAGATTCTGCAGCGCTGGAAGCGCGGCGTGATGTCGACGGTCGGTGCAATCCCGGCGCACAATGTGGTGCTGGGTCAGATCCGCGGCGAGGCGGTGTTCATCTTCGACCTCGAAGAAGTCGCCACCGTGATCGCCCTGCACCGCAAGGTGGGCACCAACGTCGTCATCGACTTGCGGCTCAAAGGGCTGAAAGAGCCACGCGAGAGCGACATTTGGCTGCTCGGCGCGATCGGGCCCCGGATGGTCTATTCGACGAACTTGGACGCGGCGCGACGCGCCTGCGACCGCCGCATGGTCACGTTCGCGCACACCGCGCCGGATTGCGCCGAGATCATGTGGAACGAGCAAAACTGGACGTTGGTCAGCATGCCGATCGGAAGTAACCGCGCCGAGTGGGACGAGGGGCTGCGCACCGTCCGGCAATTCAACGACCTGCTGCGGGTTCTGCCGCCGTTGCCCCAGCCGACGCCGCAGTCGGCCAGCCGGCGAAACGCGGCGCCGAGCCGTCCGCTGGCACCGGCCGCCCGCACCGAACCACCACCGCGACGCCCGCAGCCGGACACACCGCCTCCTCAGCAGCCGCCACCACCACGCAACGGCCGGCAGGCCCCGCACTACCAACGCTGACGCGGCCAGCCCGCTCGTGGACTTCGAACTGAACGCCGCGCAGCAAGCGTGGCTGGCCGAAATCCGCGTGTTCCTCCACGACAACGTCACGCCGGCGCTGCGATCAGAACTGGCCGAAACGGCCCGGAGCAGCCCGGCGGCGAGGTAGCCACAGTCCCAGGCCGCCGTAATCCCTGGGCCAGTTCAGTCCGAACCAGCCCTCGGCGCCGATTTTGCGCCGGAAGGCAATACCGCAGTTGACCCGGCGCAAGGAGCCGGTTTGCCGAACCTGGAATCGGCCCTGCGCGAGACGTGCTCAGTACACTGGCGCCGTGCCTAACCTGACCGGCACCGACCGCGACGAGTTGGCTGAGCTGGTACGCCGGCTGTCGGTGGTGCATGGACGGGTCACGCTGTCGTCGGGGAAAGAGGCCGAATACTACGTCGACCTACGACGCGCCACTCTGCATCACCGGGCCGCCGCGCTGATCGGGCGGTTGATGCGCGAACTCACCGTCGACTGGGAGTACGGGGCGGTCGGTGGTCTGACGCTAGGCGCTGACCCGGTCGCGACTGCCGTAATGCACGCGCCCGGTCGCCCGATCGATGCGTTCGTGGTCCGCAAGTCGGTGAAAACACATGGCATGCAGCGGCTGATCGAGGGCGCCGCTGTGTCGGGGCAGCGGGTGCTGGTGGTCGAAGACACCAGCACCACCGGCGCCTCGGCGCTGGCGGCAGTGCGTGCCGTCCGGGAAGCCGGCGGCCACGTGGTCGGCGTGGCCACTGTGGTGGATCGGGCCACCGGCGCCGCCGAGGCCATCCAAGCCGAAGAGTTGCCCTATCGCAGTGTGCTGGGTCTGGCAGACCTTGGTCTGCACTAGGCACCCAATGAATGACGCCGGTCCCACCGAGTGGGGTGTCCCAGCCGGGGGCGTCGGACCGTGGCATGGAGACTGGCCGACCGACCCCCGCTACGACCCCGCCCTGCTGCGGGACGGCGACACCCGCAACGTCGTCGACGCGTACCGGTACTGGACCCGCGAAGCGGTCATCGCCGACATCGACCAGCGCCGGCATCCGCTGCAGGTGGCCATCGAGAACTTCGGGCACGACGCCAACATCGGCTCGGTGGTACGTACGGCCAACGCCTTCGCCGTCGACACTGTGCACATCGTCGGTCGCCGGCGCTGGAATCGGCGCGGCGCCATGGTCACCGACCGCTATCAGCGGCTGCGACATCACGACAACTCCGCCGACTTGTTCCGCTTCGCTGCTGACGCCGGTCTGACCGTCGTCGCGGTCGACAACGTTCCCGGCGCTGCCCGACTGGAGGAGACGATGCTGCCGCGGGACTGCCTGCTGCTGTTTGGTCAGGAAGGACCCGGAATCACCGGCGACGCCCGCGCCGGCGCGGCGCTCACGGTGTCAATCGCCCAGTTCGGCTCGACGCGCAGCGTCAACGTTGCGGTGGCCGCCGGGATTGCGATGCACACCTGGATCCTGCAGCACGCGGACATTGCCCAGGCCTGGTAGTCGCCTCGAGTCAGTTCCCGCGGTTGCTTTCCAACCAGTGGGCTGGCTCGGCGGGGTCCGTCGTAAATGCGCCCTAACGGTGGCAGCAGTGCACGCCCGATAAGGCAGGATCACCCAACATGGATCAGCTATGGGCCAACCGGGCGGTCAGCGCCGAAGCCGCCGTCCGTGCTCGGCATCTGAGACGGCTGTGGGGACTACCGGGCACGCAGTTGGGTGTGGTGGCCTGGCCACCGGCACGCCGTCACCGGTTGTTCGGCAGCTGGAACTACTGGTGGCAGGCTCACTTGCTGGACTGTTTGGTCGACGCGCAAATGCGCGATCCGACCACCGAACGGCGCGGCAGGATTAGTCGCCAAATCCGCTCGCATCGGCTGCGTAATACCGGCAAGTGGGTGAACAACTACTACGACGACATGGCCTGGCTGGCGCTGGCCCTGGAACGAGCCGCCCGCCTGGCCGGCGTCGAGCGCCGCCGCGCACTGGACAAGTTGACCCACGAGTTCGTCACGGCCTGGGTGCCCGAGGACGGCGGCGGTATCCCTTGGCGCAGAGAGGACCAGTTCTTCAACGCTCCGGCCAATGGCCCGGCGGGGATCTTCCTGGCCCGCTACGGTGATCGGCTCAAGCGCGCCCAGCAGATGGGTGACTGGATCGACGCGACGCTCATCGACCCCGAGACACATCTGGTGTTCGACGGCATCAAAGCCGGTTCGTTGGTGCGCGCGCAATACACCTACTGCCAGGGCGTGGTGCTGGGCCTGGAAACGGAGTTGGCTATCCGGACCGGTGACCCGCGGCACGCGCCGCGAGTGCATCGGCTGGTCACCGCGGTCAACGAGCACATGGCCACCGCCAGTGTTCTGAAAGGAACGGGAGGCGGCGACGGCGGTTTGTTCAGTGGGGTTACCGCGCGCTACCTCGCACTGGTCGCCGCCATGCTGCCGGGCGACGGTGCAGCCGACGCCACCGCCCGCGAGACCGCCCGGACCCTGGTGTTGACCTCGGCGCAGTCGGCGTGGGACTACCGGCAGACGGTCGACGGCCTCCCGTTGTTCGGGTCGTCCTGGGACCGCAGTGCGGAGTTGCCGACCGCAACCGGTAAGGAGGCGGAGTTCAGCGGCGGCGCCGTGTCGGGCTCGGAGGTGGCCGAACGTGACCTGTCGGTGCAGCTGTCCGGCTGGATGCTGATGGAGGCGGCGCACGTCGCCGCGGAGAGGAGCTGCTCGTGAGCAAAGTCCATCCGGACGCCCAGTCGGCCCTCGACGGCCTGCTCGAGGACGGCATCGTGATCGCTGCCGGCGGGTTCGGACTGTGCGGCATCCCGGAGAACCTCATTCAGGCGCTGGTCGACAGCGGCGTGAAGGACCTCACCATCGTCGGAAACAACGCCGGCGTCGACGACTTCGGCATGGGCCTACTGCTCAAGCAGCGGCAGGTCAAAAAGGTGATTGCTTCCTACGTCGGGGAGAACAAGGAGTTCGAACGTCAGGTGCTGGCCGGCGAGCTGGATCTGATGCTCACCCCGCAGGGCACACTGGCGGAGAAATTGCGGGCCGGCGGTGCGGGCATACCCGGCTTCTACACCCGAACGGGCTACGGGACCGAGCTGGCCGAAGGCAAGGACATCCGCGTCTTCGACGGCGCCGAATACGTGCTCGAAGAGGGCATCCGCGCAGACCTGGCCATCGTCAAGGCGTGGAAAGGCGACAAGGCGGGGAATCTCGTCTACCGCAAGACGGCGCGCAACTTCAATCCGATGATCGCCTCGTGCGGCGCGGCCACGGTCGCTGAAGTGGAAGAACTCGTCGACATCGGCGAGCTGGACCCCGACCTGATCCACACCCCGGGCATCTACGTGGACCGCATCATCGAAGGGCGCGGCTACCAGAAACGGATCGAGTTTCGCACCGTCAGCGGCGGCGCCACGCTCAAGACCAGCAGCCCCATTCGGGAGCGGATGGCCCAGCGCGCCGCCCAAGAGCTGCGCGACGGCTATTACGTGAACTTGGGCATCGGCATCCCGACGCTGGTGGCCAGCTTCATTCCCGACGACATCAACGTCACCCTGCAGTCGGAGAATGGCCTACTCGGCATCGGTGCCTACCCGACCGAGGAGACCGTCGACGCGGACCTGATCAACGCGGGCAAGCAAACCATCACCACGATTCCCGGGTCGAGCTTTTTCAGCAGCGCCGACTCCTTCGCGATGATCCGCGGCGGCCACATCGATCTGTCCATCCTGGGCGGGCTGGAGGTGGCGGAGAACGGCGACCTGGCCAACTGGATGGTGCCGGGCAAGATGGTCAAGGGACCCGGCGGGGCCATGGACCTGGTTTCAGGTGTGAAGCGAGTGATCGTGGTGATGGATCACACCGCCAAAGACGGCACTCACAAGATCCTTCGGCAGTGCGCACTGCCGGTCACCGGCAAGGGCGTCGTGGACATGGTCATCACCGACTTGTGCGTGTTCGACGTCGACGCGGGACGAGGACTGACCCTGACGGAGCTGCATCCGGGGGTGACGCTCGAGGAGGTGCGCGCCAGGACCGGCTGCGACTTCACTGTGGCGCTGTGACTTGACCGGGTTCCTCGACGTCGGCCTGGGCGGTGCGCCGGCGTTTCAGATACGACCGGCCGGTCGCGATCAGTGCGGGCAGCAGTGAGACGAACAAGATGCCCAGCACGATCTTTTCCAGATTCTGGTGAATGAACGGCACGTTGCCCAGGAAATATCCGGCGACCGTCACGCCGCCACCCCAGAGAACGCCGCCGACGATATCGAACGCCAGATACACCGGGTAGCGCATGTATGACACCCCGGCGACCACTGGCGTGAAGGTCCGCACGAACGGCATGAACCGAGCCAAGATGATGGCCGTCGGCCCGTACTTTTCGAAGAACGCATGCGACTCGGTCACGTGGTGCTGTTTGAAGAAGCGCGAGTCTTCCTTCTTGAACAGCGCCGGCCCGATGCGGCGGCCGATGAAGTACCCGGTCTGATCGCCGAGCACCGCGACCACCGCCACGCTGGGCGCCAACACCCAGATGTCTAGCGTGCCGTGCGCCGCCAGCAGCCCACCGGTGAAAAGCAGTGACTCCCCGGGCAGCAGGGGAAACAGCAACCCGGTCTCGACGAAGACGATGGCCAGGATCGTCGGCAGCACCGCCGAGGCGAACAAACCCTGCGGACCGATCCAGTACATCGGGTCGAGGATGTTGGGCAGGGCCACGAGGGTGGTCGAGGCAGTGCTCACGATGTCCCAACATACCGTCGACATCCCGCGGCCCGGTTCAGGCAGGGCCCAGTCATTCTGCTGGCCACACCCCGATGTTGCGATACTTGAGCGCACACTGCCTGGAAGGAACTCCTGATGCCCATCGCCAGCCCCGACGTCTACGCCGAAATGCTCGCGCGTGCCAAGGAGGGTTCGTACGCCTTCCCGGCCATCAACTGCACATCGTCGGAAACCGTCAACGCCGCGCTCAAGGGTTTCGCCGACGCCGGCAGCGACGGCATCATCCAGTTCTCCACCGGTGGCGCCGAATTCGCCTCTGGCCTGGGAATCAAGGAGATGGTGACCGGTGCGGTGGCACTGGCCGAGTTTGCCCACGTCGTCGCGGCCAAGTATCCGATCAACGTCGCGCTGCACACCGACCACTGCCCGAAGGACAAGCTGGACAGCTACGTGCGGCCCTTGCTGGCCCTCTCGTCCGAGCGGGTGTCAAACGGTGGTAATCCGCTGTTCGGGTCGCATATGTGGGACGGCTCAGCGGTGCCCATCGACGAGAATCTGGAGATTGCGCGCGAACTGCTCAAGGCTGCGGCCGCCGCGAAGATCATCCTGGAGATTGAGATCGGCGTCGTCGGCGGTGAAGAGGACGGCGTGGTGGGGGAGATGAGTGACAAGCTGTACTCCACACCGGAGGACTTCGACAAAACCCTCGACGCGCTCGGCACCGGCGAACACGGCAAGTACTTGCTGGCGGCGACGTTCGGCAACGTGCATGGGGTCTACAAGCCCGGCAACGTCAAGCTCCGTCCGGAGGTGCTCGCCGAGGGGCAGAAGGCGGCGGCGGCGAAGCTGGGCCTGCCGGACGGTTCCAAGCCCTTCGACTTCGTCTTCCACGGCGGATCCGGATCGGAGAAGTCCGAGATCGACGAGGCGCTGCGATACGGCGTGGTGAAGATGAACGTCGACACCGACGCCCAGTACGCCTTCACCCGGCCGATCGCCGCTCACATGTTCACCAATTACGACGGCGTGCTCAAAGTCGACGGCGACGTGGGCAGCAAGAAGGTCTATGACCCGCGCAGCTATTTGAAGAAGGCGGAAGCCGGAATGACCGAGCGGATCATCGGGGCCTGCGAGGACCTGCACTGTGCCGGCAAGTCGTTGAGCAGCTGACTAGCTATTTGACGACTGGCAGATCTTCCACTCGTCGTCGCGGAACTGCAGGTCGAAGCTGCGGCTGGAGCGGGTCTGCGGGGCATAGGCCATGAATGCGGTGACATTGGCCTCGGCGTGGTTGCCGTTGACCACCACCTGGTCAATGCTGGCCACTACGGGATACTGCTTGGCCGCCGCCACTCGGTGGTAGGTGTCCTGCCAGTCATGTTCGTCGTAGCCGACGTAGTCGTCGCGGAAACTGCCGCAGGTGATGGTGCGCAGCGCCGCCAGATCACCGTTTTGCAGCGCAATGTCGAAGCTCTGAATGGTCGTGCGCACCTGATCTTCTTGCGAAGCCTTGGGTTTGGAGTTGCGGGTCATCACCACGGTGCCCAGCACGGCGATCGCTGCCAGTGCGAGAATGATCAAGATCAGCGCCAACACCCAGCCCCAGCTGCGCTGATTCGACGGCCGGAGCTTGGCCCCGAGCCGAGGCGGAATCAGTTGCGGCATCGCTGTTCTCGGCTGCTGGCCGGTGGGCTCTTCGCGCTGCGGTTCGCGAGGGGTCTTGAAAACCTCAGTGGCCGGGTCGGCGGCGGTGTGGATGACCGCCGTCTCCTTAGCGTCGAAACCCGGTGCGGTGAAGCGACGTTCCTGGTGGCCGGCCGGGGCCGGCGTGGCCTCCCGCTCGGCTTCTCGGGCGGGCTGGGCCATCACCTCGCTCGCCGACTCCGATCCGGGGTTGGGCACCGCGTAGCTTTCGGTGACTTGGTCGTCATCACGTGACGTGGGGACGTCGTCCGGGTCGTCGCGGTCCGGCGCTGGTGGGTGCGGCATGCGAGCTACTGTTCCTCCCCGCTCGGCGGTGGTGGTAGTTGGAGCTTAAGACGTGACGACGAACTCTTGCGAATTGTCCGACACAAAGCGTCCGGGGTGTCGTCGGTTCACTGTCTGCGGCACGGCAGAATAACAGCCATGACGCCGATCGGTGACCTGCTGGGTCCGGATCCCGTGCTGCTGCCCGGCGACAGCGAAGCCGAGGCCGAGCTGATCGCCGGCGAGAATCCGGCCATCGTCGCCGCCGCGCATCCGGCGGCTTCGGTTGCCTGGGCGACGCTGGCCGAGGACGCGCTGGCTGAAGATAAGGCCATCACCGCCTACGCCTATGCCCGCACCGGTTACCACCGTGGCCTGGACCAGCTGCGGCGTAACGGCTGGAAAGGCTTTGGTCCGGTGCCCTACTTTCACGAACCCAATCGTGGGTTCTTGCGGTGTGTCGCGGCGCTGGCCCGGGCCGCCGACGCGATCGGAGAGATCGACGAGCAGGCCCGCTGCCTGGATCTGCTCGACGACTGCGATCCGGACGCCCGCTCAGCCCTCGGCTTGGCCTAGCTACCAGCTGGTCGAGCAGTCACCGCCGCCGTCCGGCGGCTCCACTTGGATCGTGGCGTGCTGCAGCCCGTGCGCCGAGAGCACCGCCCGCGCCTGGTCGAGCACTCGCGCCGACTGGGCGCGACTGGTCAAATGGGCGGTGACGGCGTCTTTCCCGGGCACCAATGTCCACACATGTAGATCGTGCACCTCGGTCACGCCGTCGATCGCGCACAGCGCTGCGCGCAGTTCGTCGACATCTATGTGGCGCGGCGAAGCCTCGGACAAGATCCGCAGCGCCGCGCCGGCCAGCACCAGCGCCCGCGGCAGCACCCACAACGCCACCAGCACCGCCACCACCACGTCCGCGTAGGGCCAGTGCGTTGTCACCGTCACCAGCCCGGCGACCAACACCCCGACCGTGCCGACGGTATCGGCGATCACCTCCATGTAGGCGCCCTTGACGGCCAGACTCTGCGTCGACTGCGACCGCAGCAGCAGCGCCACGACGGCGTTGGCGGCCAATCCTGCCAACGCCACCACGATCATCGGGCCGCCGGGAACGTCCGGAGTTGCGCTCAACCGGTGGAACGCCTCGTAACCGATGAACACCGAGACGCCGGTCAGCAGCACCGCGTTGGCCACCGCGGTGAACACTTCGGCGCGATGCCACCCGTAGGTGCGGGCCGCCGACGAGCTGCCGCGCCGGGCCAGCATGATTGCGGCCAGACCCATCAACGCCGCGACCACATCAGTCAGTACGTGGCCGGCATCGGCCAGCAGCGCGATCGAGCCGATCGTCAACGCGACGGTCAGTTCCGCCGTGAGGAAACCGGTCAGGATCACCGCTGCCGCGACCATCCGGTGAGTGCTGACGTCGGCGTCGGCGCGCGAGTGACCGGTAGCCATACCCGGCAATATATGCGTGACCCCGCATGTGTCGCAAGCGGCCGGCGGCCCGGGTGAGGCCGAGCGTCACGCTAGCGGGACCCTCGGCGTCGACCGTCACCCCAGCCTGACGGTGGCCGAGGCAGGCCCGGCGAACACCACCGGCGGTCAGAGCCAGGCGTTCCAGAACCGGGTCAACTGGCCGCCGGCCCGCGCAAGCTCATGCGAGACCCCGGACAGGTCGAAGAGCCAATACACGAGGCCGAACAGCCAGCGGTTGATGCCCGGCGAGAGGAAGAGAACAAGGAGTAGGAGGAAGCCGTACTGCTTAGCCGGTGCCACCGCACGCTGGGTTTCAAGGCTGAGGTGCGGTTCCAGCGCGCCGTAACCGTCGAGTCCCGGCATCGGCAGCAAGTTGAGCACCACCGCAGTCACCTGAAGAAAGCCCAGAAACGCTACGCCCGCCCACAACACCGGGTGCGCCGGGTCATAGCAGGCGCGGGTCACCGCCAAAAGCAGCGCGGCAAGCAGCAGGTTGGCGAACGGCCCCGCGAGGCTGACGATCGTGCGGCGCGCCGGCGTCATGAACGACGTACGCAGATACACCGCGGCGCCGGGTAGCCCGATGCCGCCCAAGGCGATGAAGAGCATCGGCAGACCCAGCGACAGCATCGGACTGGTGTATCTGCGGGGATCAAGTGTCAGATAACCGCGGACGGCGACGTCACGGTCGCCAAACCGCCACGCCGTGAGCGCGTGCCCGAACTCGTGCAGACACAGCGACACCAGCCAGCCCGCGATCACCAAAGTGAACACCCCGATGTAGGCCAGTGGCGTGATGCTTGCTCCGGCCAGCCAGGCAAGTGCGCCACCCAACGCCGTCAAAACGACGATGATCAGAAAGATCGGGCTTGGTTTCACCGAAGCTCTCCTCATCTGACCAGTAACCACCCCTCGACGTGCCGATAAAACGTCGACCGCCGCACCGGCAGCGCCGCCGGTACCCCGTCGCGAACCACCATCGCGCCGCGGGTTCCCAGTTGCGCCGCCCGGCCGCTCACCCAACCGCCCACGCGTCGGTCCGCCAGCCGGGCCCGCAGCCCGGGCAGCGCCGGGGTCGGCTCGATGCGGACCCCGGACACGTCACCGTCGAACAGGACGGTGTCATCGACGACCGCCTCACCGTGCAACGGTCGGCCGTCGTCGGCGGCCAGCCACTGCGCCGCTCCGACAATCGCCGAACCGGTGTCGTCCCGGATCAGCGGCATCGTCCGGGCCGCACCGCGTCGCGCCCGCCACGCGGCTCGGAGCCCGGTTGGCAAGCGGTAGGCCCGGGTCGCAGGTGATCGCCGCGCTGCCACGAAGCCGATTTCGACGTCGAGTTGCTCGATACGCAGCAATCGGGTCAGCACGGCACCCAGATCGACATCCTCACCCACGACGATCAGCCGTCGACAACTCCGTGCTGCTGCGTCGATGTCCTTGGTATCGGTGACCGGCAGTCCTCGCAAGGGGCCGGGCATCAGACGATCGCCGAACAGCAACACCGCCACGCTGGCGGCACTATCGCCGGTAGTCATGATCGCGCAACTAATCCGCGCGTTAAATTGACACGGCTTGGCGACTAATTCTGGCATTTACTTGAACTTCGTTAGCCGCCCGAGGATAAAACGAGATTGCGACGCGCTTGCGATGACGGCTCATTGCCATCTGACGAATTTCATCGGCTGCAGTTGCTCGCCAGATAGGTTTCTCAGGCCGACTTGTGTCGGCTGGCTATTGCCGTCCGCAGCCACAATGTACAGCCGCAGCTTGCTTGGCGTTGCCTCGTTGGTGGCGGCGTCCATGCTCTCTCCCGACGATTCCTGTGCGCCGTCCCGGCAAAGTTTGAAGCGGACGTCTTGGCGTGTCTTGCCGCGGATCGTACCGCCGACACGGCACGACTATCGGTCTGTTCGACCGATCGCGACCAACGTACTCGGCGGCACGAACGTGCGGGTCATCGGGCGATCTGGCGTCGTTCGAGTCAGGCCCGGCAGTTGGCTCGGTAGTGTGTCACCGGCTGGAACACAATCAGCAGGAGATACGCCATGCCGGCAATCGTCCTCATCGGCGCCCAATGGGGCGACGAGGGCAAAGGCAAAGCCACCGACCTCCTCGGCGGCCGCGCGCAATGGGTCGTGCGTTACCAAGGCGGCAACAATGCCGGGCACACCGTGGTATTGCCGTCCGGAGAAAACTTCGCGCTGCACCTCATCCCGTCGGGTGTGCTGACTCCCGACGTCACCAACGTCATCGGCAACGGGGTCGTGGTCGATCCTGGCGTGTTGCTCGTCGAGCTGGCCGGCCTGGAGGACCGGGGGGTGGACACCTCGAGGCTGTTGATCTCCGCCGACGCGCACCTGCTCATGCCTTACCACGTCGCCATCGACAAGGTCACCGAGCGGTACATGGGCAGCAAGAAAATCGGCACCACCGGCCGGGGCATCGGCCCCTGCTACCAGGACAAGATCGCGCGTATCGGTATCCGGGTCGCCGACGTCCAGGACCCGGCGAACCTCGCCCGCAGAGTCGAGGCGGCGCTGGAGTTCAAGAATCAGGTACTGGTCAAGATCTACAACCGCAAGGCGCTGGATCCGGCCCGAGTGGTCGACGGCCTGCTAGGCCAAGCCGAACGATTCCGGCATCGCATCGCCGACACCAGACTGCTGCTCAACACCGCACTGGAAGCCGGTGAAACGGTGCTGCTAGAAGGCTCCCAGGGCACCATGCTCGACGTCGACCATGGCACCTATCCCTATGTGACGTCCTCGAATCCGACTGCAGGCGGCGCGGCGGTCGGGTCGGGTATCGGGCCGACCCGGATCACCACCGTGTTGGGAATCCTGAAGGCCTACACCACCCGCGTGGGCTCGGGGCCGTTTCCCACCGAGTTGTTCGACCAGCATGGCGAATACCTGTCCAAGACCGGCGGCGAGGTCGGGGTGACGACCGGCCGGCGTCGGCGCTGCGGCTGGTTCGACGCGGTCGTCGCGCGCTACGCCGCCCGGGTCAACGGCATCACCGACTACTTCCTCACCAAGCTCGACGTGTTGTCTAGCCTGCAGACGGTGCCGGTGTGCGTCGGCTACCGAATCGACGGCAAGACCACCCGCGACATGCCGATGACCCAGAGTGACCTGGCCCGTGCCGAACCGATTTACGAGGAGCTGCCGGGATGGTGGGAGGACATCTCAGCGGCACGCAGCTTCGAGGATCTGCCGGCCAAGGCTCGTGACTACGTGCTGCGTCTGGAAGAGCTTGGCGGAGCGCCTGTTTCGTGCATCGGCGTGGGCCCGGGCCGGGACCAGACCATCGTGCGCCGCGACGTTCTGCAGGCGCGCTGATGAGCGAGGAGCCCGAGGCGCTCGACCCCGATTACGGCAGACACGGCGGCTTTCCGCGCTACGAGGCCGCCGACCCCGGCCCGGGCTTCGCGAAATTCGTCGTGGCGATGCGGCGGCTGCAAGACCTTGCGGTGTCGGCTGACCCGGATACGGGGACGTGGGACGAGGCCGCGGAGCGGGCCGAAGAGCTGGTGAAGCTGCTGGACCCGTTCCAGGCGGGTGAGGGGCTGGCTCCGGCGGGGCGGGTTCCGTCACTGCCCGGCATGGGCAGTTTGCTGATGCCGCCATGGAAGATGACGAAGTTCGACGCAGACGGTGTCGAGATGCGCGGCAAGTTCAGCCGCTTCTACCTCGGTGGCAATTCGGCCGTGCACGGCGGTGTGCTGCCGCTGCTGTTCGACTGGCTGTGTGGGATGGTGGTTCACGCCGCATCGCGCCCGATCAGCCGCACCGCCTTCCTGCATGTCGATTACCGCAAGGTGACTCCGATCGACGCGGCGCTGGTCGTGCGGGGCAGGATCGACTCCACCGAAGGCCGCAAGGCCTTCGTCTCCGGTGAACTGCTCGACGCCGACGGCGCGTTGCTGGCCGAGGTGCGCGCCTTGATGATTCGGCTGCTGCCCGGCCAGCAATAGGCCCGGAATCGACTCGGCGGCCGCCATGGCGGGATGACGCCTTGGTCGGCCAGGCTAACGTCGACGACTGGCGGCCGGTAACTCAGCCATTCCCTTGTGCTGCAGCGCAGAGACAAAAACACGTGAGACACCCCGGTCGAACGTGCTCCTATCCTTGAGCGAGATCCAGCAAGACGTCGGGAGGTGCTCACTGTGAGACCGAAGCGCCAGGGGCGCCGTGCAGCGGGCGCACTGCAATGACCGGCGCGGAAGGCGGCTCGTCAGGTGGAGAAGTAGAGACCGAAGACGCCGATCGGGTCAAGGTGATGCTGCTTGGTTCCGGCGACCAGGCCCGCGAACTGACCACGGCTTTCCAGCGTCTCGGTGCCGAAGTGATCGCTGTCGAACGGTACGCCGACGCGCCCGCGCACGGCGTCGCCGACCAGTCGATGGTGGTCAAAATGACGGACACCGACGAGTTGGCGTCGGTGATAAAGCGGCTGCGGCCCAACTACGTGGTCACTTTGACCAGCGCTGTTGCCGTCGACGCCTTGACCGCCGCGGTGGACGTTCAGGTCGTTCCCAGTGCCCGCGCGGTACAGCTGACTGCCGATTCTGAAGCGATGCGGCGGTTGGCCGCCGACGAGCTCGGACTGCCTACCGCACCATTCTGGTTCGCCGGTTCGGTCGACGAGCTCAAAGCGGTGGCCGGCCACGCCGGTTTCCCGCTGCTGGTCAAGCCGGTTTCGGCCGCAGCCGGTCGGGGGCAGTCCCGAGTATCCGGGCCCGACGGGATCGAACCGGCCTGGCAGCGTGCGGTGTCCGCAGGTGGCCCGCTCGCCCACAACCGGGTACTGGCCGAAACGGCAGTGGAGGTCGACGTCCACGTCACATTGCTGACCGTGAGCAGCGTGGGGCCGGCGGGACGGGTCATCGATTTCTGCACGCCGATCGGGCACAGCGACGCCGGCGGTGACGTGCTGGAGTCGTGGCAGCCGGAACAGCTCAGTCCGGCGGCGCTGGACGCCGCCAAGTCGATCGCCGCGCGCATCGTCAAGGCGCTGGGCGGCCGTGGCGTCTTCGCGGTGCAGCTGATGATCCGCGGCGATGAGGTCTATTTCTGCGATGTCGAAACCGGCCCTTGCGAATCCGCTTTGGTGACGCTGCGGACTCAGCGGCTCTCGCAATTCGAGCTCCAGGCCCGTGCGGTTCTCGGCCTTCCGGTGGACACCATCATGGTTTCCCCGGGTGCAGCGCAGGTGATTTACGCCGGGCACGACGCGGTCGCGGGGGGCGGCAACGCGGAGCCCCGTGCGCTTGCCGATGCGCTGACGGTGCCAGAAAGCGACATCCGGGTCTTCGGTTGCCACGAGGCTGACACCCAACGCAGATTCGCTGCCGCGCTGGCCACCGCTCCGGATATCTCGACGGCGCGCGACCGCTCGCGTCAGGTTGCGGCAGCTCTTCGCCGACTGCGACAGCCCGCCACCAGCGGGTGAAGTGGGCGCCGATGCGGCAGCCGTTCAGATTTCCCGGGCGACGGGTGTGAGGAGGGCTCCCGGTGGCAGAGTTGCACGGTGGCAGCGAGTATCGCTTGCAGGTCGAGCCCGAGGTGTTGATCCAGGCAAGCCAGGAGCTGCACTCGATCGCCGACGGCCTCAAGGCGGCCCATCGCCGCCTGGTGGACGAAGTGGGTGACCTTCTCGGGCATTCCTGGCAGGGCCAAGCCAGCTGGATGTTCGGCAAGGATTGGCAGGAGTTCGAAAAGGGCAGCCAGGGCGTCATCGAGGACGCCGAGGTGATTGCCGAGCTGGTCGAGGAGGCCGCGCGCCAATACGTCCAACAAGAGTCCGTTAGCTCCCACGTCTTCGAGTCGATCCGTTCGACAACGCCTCGGGATCTTTGATGAACGGCTACATCGTCGATGTGGACGCGCTGGCCACTGTCCACCAGCAGATGCGGCAGTTCCACACGCTGGCCTCCGAGAAACTTCGCCAGGTGGAGGCGGTAGCGGCGCGGGTCACGTCCGTCTGGGAAGGTTTGGGCGCCAACGGTTATCAACAACGACACCACGACTGGGCCGGATGGCTCGGTGAGATGAACGAGGTGCTGCTGGATCTGGCGGCTTGGATTGACACCGCTGACGAGGCCTATCGCACGGCGATGGCCACCAACGTGCGCATGGCGCGCGGGTAGCGGCACCGCAGCGCGATGGGCGTGTGGGTAGTCGACCAGGACTGGTATTTCCATACCGCCGGGATTCTGGGACGCGCGGCATCCAAGGTAGCCGATGCAGCGGGAATCGCTTCTGGCACCGCATCTCTGGCCACCGGCAACATGGCCGGCGACGACGAGATCGGCAAGTCGTGGGGCGGCCACTACGACACCGCCGCATCGAACACGGTGCAGGGCGTGGCGGCGCTGGCGCGGGCCTGGTCATCGCTGGCCGGCCGGGTATACCAGGCCGGCGTCAACCATGCGTGGGCGGAGTTCCGCGCAGGTCGCGGAAAACTACCGGCGCCGGCCAACCTGCCACCCCCACCGGCGGTTACCGAACTGTCGCTGTCACTGCGCAGCTCGATCGGGGCCAACACCGATGGCCTCACCGACATCCTGCCCGGCTTGGTCGACGCCGTCGGCAAGCAAACGCCCAATGCCGACACCGGCAAGCTGGACACCTCGGCCAAGACCTGGGGTCAGTTCGGAACCACCGTCAGCGAGGCGGTGGGCGAAGTCACCGAGTACGTCAAACGCCCCGATGCCTCGCTGCCCGACGCCACCGCGTTCTACGACACCATCACCAGTTTTGGCGGTCCCGGCTCGGCACTGGGCGCGGATGCGCTCTCACTGAGCGGATTCACCCGCAACTTTTCGTCGGCCACCACCGTGATGCGCGAGGCGATCGCCCGAGAAGTCGAGATGACGGCTTACGAGCTTGAAGGCAGCGCGGCGGTGTCGATCTTGTCGAGCGAGGTCACCGGCGGGGCGTCGCTGAGGGCTGAGGCAGCTGTCATCCGACGCCTCGTCGCCCGCGCGGGCAACGATATCCGCGGTTACATCGCGACTCTGCAGGCGGCCGCCTCGGTGATCGACACCTTCACACCGACGTTCCAGCCGGCGATGAAGGCTGTTCTGGACAACAACAGCCTTATCCCCGCCGAAGGATTCGAACGCAACCCAGACGGCACCATCAAACCCACCGTCCGCTACTTCGACCGCGCCAAATGGGAGGCCTGGCAACGGTACAAAGCCCGTGGCGGGCTCTGGGACATCGACCGCTGGAGCAAAGCCTACGACCAGCTCAAAGCCAACGCCGCCAACGGATACTGGTACGACCAACAAGTCGCCGACATCATGGGCTACAACAAAGACGACGGCTGGAACAAGCAGTTCACCGACAACCAGATAGTGCCGGGCCGGCGCTGGGACTGGGCGCACATCGTTGATGGACGACCCGTAGAGTTGGTCGAAGATAAAAGCGGCCGGCTCGACTTCGACCAGCTGGCCGCTGACGAACGCGCACTCAACCAAGGTATCCGCGTGACCTACAACATCAATTCGAGCTATGAGTACAGTCCCTCCGAACTTGCTGCGCTGCAACGATTGCAAGCCGAGTTTCCGGGCAGGTTCACGGTCAACCGGTTGCCATGACAGGGGTGATGATGGGTAGCAGATTCGATTACGTCCCGGTCCGCCTGACCAAGGCGTACCGCGAAGCGCAGGCCGACGAGAAATTCCAGGGTTGGCTCAAGATGCAGGAGGCTGCAGTTGACATCGAATTCATCATCGAGGACTTACCCGAGGTGCGCGACACCATGTACACCAAAGACAGCCTCGAGACCGCCGAGGCCAAGCTCGTCGAGCTCTATCCCGACAACCGCACGGCCTACCATGGTGACGAGAACATCCACCGCACAATGCGTTACGCCTTCTACATCGGCGAAACCTTTCGCCAAGCATTCGAGGGAACGTGGGTAGCCCTGCCAACCGAAGGCCCCAAATCGAAGCCTGCCGCCTCGCGCCCCGCCGTCGATCTACCGTTCAACGAGGACTTCATTGTGCCCTCGGATCTCATCGGCCTGGCGCTTCACCACCGCAGCGGCACTGAGATCACCTTCGTCTACGGGCGCATGGAGAAGCTCTATAAAAAGTGGCTCGACGATGGCAAGCCAGAACGCGAATTCCAGGGCACCCTTCGCGAGGAATAGCCTGTGGACCACAACGTTTGCAAGACGAGCATGGGAAATTGCCGGTGACTACCACGTCAGAACATTCATATGCCGGAGATGTCACGCCTGAGCAGGCCTGGAAGCTGCTCAGCGACAACCCCGAGGCTGTGCTGGTCGACGTTCGCAGCGATGCCGAATGGCGCTTTGTCGGTGTGCCTGATTTGTCCAGCCTGGGCCGCGACGTCGTCTACATCGAGTGGAACCGCGCAGATGGACAGCGCAACGAGAATTTCCTGGCCGAGCTGTCCGAGCAGGTGCCGCCCGGTTCTGACGATCGGCCGGTGATTTTCCTGTGCCGCTCCGGCAACCGCTCCATCAGCGCAGCCGAAGCGGCGACCGAGGCGGGTATCGCGCCGTCCTACAACGTGCAGGACGGATTTGAAGGTCATCTCGACGAGGCGGGTCACCGTGGGGGAGCCGGCTGGCGGGCGACCGGTCTGCCCTGGAAGCAGTCATGAGCGCCGGCGACGATGGAGAGCGCGGCGATGAGGAGGAGCGGCGCCGATTGAACACAGCCGCCGGCGAAGCCGACTCGGTCCGCATCCCGGCTCCGCTGCCCGACGGGGTCAGCCAGGCCACGATCGGCGTGCGCGGCGGTGTGATGCGCTCGCAGTTCGACGAGACCGCCGAGGCCATGTTCTTGGCTTCCGGCTACGTCTACGACAATGCCGCCGCGGCTGAGCGGGCATTCACCGGCGAGGTGGATCGTTACGTGTACTCTCGCTACGGCAACCCCACCATCACCATGTTCGAGGAGCGGTTGCGCCTGATCGAGGGCGCCGCCGCGGCATTCGCCACCGCGAGCGGCATGGCTGCGGTTTTCGTCTCGTTGGGGGCATTGCTGGGCGTCGGGGACCGGCTGGTCGCAGCGCGCAGCCTGTTCGGGTCCTGCTTCGTGGTGTGCAACGAGATCCTGCCTCGCTGGGGCATCGAGACCGTCTTCGTGGACGGAGAAGACCTTGCCCAGTGGGAAGAAGCGCTGTCGGTGCCCACCCAAGCGGTCTTCTTCGAGACCCCGTCCAACCCCATGCAGTCGCTGGTCGACATTGCGGCGGTCAGCGAGATGGCCCACGCAGCGGGGGCAAAAGTAGTGCTGGACAACGTCTTCGCCACCCCGCTGTTGCAGCAGGGCTTCCCGCTGGGGGTCGACGTGGTGGTGTATTCGGGAACCAAACACCTCGACGGGCAGGGCCGGGTACTGGGCGGAGCAGTCCTGGGAGACGCCGAGTACATCAACGGGCCCGTGCAGAAGTTAATGCGCCACACCGGACCGGCGATGAGCGCCTTCAACGCCTGGATATTGCTGAAAGGCCTTGAAACGCTGGCTGTTCGGGTCGACTACAGCAATGCCGCAGCCCAGCGCGTCGCCGAATATCTGGAGGGACACCCGGCGGTGAGCTGGGTACGTTACCCCTATCTGCCGTCACACCCCCAGCATGACCTGGCCAAGCGTCAGATGTCCGGCGGCGGAACCGTGGTCACCTTCGCGCTCGACGCACCGAAGAGCGCGGCCAAGCAGCGGGCCTTCGAAGTGCTGGACAAGCTTCGGCTGATCGACATATCCAACAACCTCGGCGACACGAAGTCGTTGATCACCCATCCGGCGACCACCACCCATCGAGCGATGGGCCCCCAGGGACGCGCCGCGATCGGTTTGGGCGACAACGTGGTCCGCATCTCCGTCGGCTTGGAAGGCACCGAAGACTTGATCGCCGACATCGACCAAGCCCTGGGTTAGGCATGCCGGGATACCGTCAGATGACGGCCAGATAACGGTTTTCGACTCAAACTGTCGCGACGCGGCACGCAAATACCGGGAACGCTGCCTCGGGCAACTTATGGTCACTTGGTGCAGCGCCGAATGGTCCTGAAGCTCCCGCTGATGCTGGCAGCCGGTGCTGCAGCTGCTCGAGTACCGCGCGCTGCGGCGACACCGCCGCGCACCTCCGCGGAACCCAGCCGGTGGTCAGCCGACCGTGCCAAAAGTTGGTACCAAGCGCAAGGTTGGCTCGTCGGCGCGAACTACACGACCTCCAACGCGATCAACCAGCTCGAGATGTTTCAGCCCGGAACCTACGACCCTCGTCGCATCGACACCGAGTTGGCTTGGGCCAGGTTTCACGGCCTCAACAGCGCGCGGGTCTTCCTGCACGACCAATTATGGGCTCAGGATTCACGGGGGTTCCAATCCCGTCTCGCGCAGTTCGTCAGCATCGCGGCGCGTCACCGCATCAAGCCGCTGTTCGTCCTGCTCGACTCGTGCTGGGATCCGGCGCCCAAAGCGGGTCCGCAGCGGGCCCCGAAGCCCGGCGTGCACAACTCCGGTTGGGTGCAGAGCCCGGGTGCCGAACGTCTCGGCGACAGCCATTACCTCCCCATGCTGCAGGCCTATGTCACCGGAGTGATAAGTCAGTTCCGCAATGACGACCGCGTTCTGGGCTGGGACTTGTGGAACGAGCCTGATAACCCGGCACACGAGTACCGCTCGGTGGAAAGAAGTGACAAGCAAGAGCTCGTCGCGAACCTGCTGCCGCAGGTGTTCCGATGGGCCCGGTCCGTGGATCCGCGCCAGCCGCTGACCAGCGGTGTCTGGGACGGGGAGTGGGGGGACGCGGCGAACCGAAGCGCCATCGCCGGCATCCAGCTCGACAATTCCGACGTGATCACATTCCACTCCTATGCGAAACCGGCGACGTTCGAGAGCCGCATTCAGGAGCTCACGCCGCTTGGCCGCCCGATGTTGTGCACCGAGTACATGGCGCGCAGCCTGGGCAGCACTGTTGATGGCGTGTTGCCAGTTGCCAAGCGCTACAACGTCGGTGCGATTAATTGGGGTTTCGTAGCCGGCAAAACCCAGACCTACTTCCCGTGGGATTCCTGGGAGCACCCATACACGTCGGTACCCAAAGTGTGGTTCCACGATTTGGTTCGGCCTGATGGCCGGCCGTTTCAAGACACCGAGATCCAGACGATTCGAACGCTGAGCGCCGGCACCGCCTCCTGATGTAAAGCCCTGCGTAAGATCGGCAACCATGACCGGTAAACCGGTGGTCGGGGTGATTGGCGCCGGTCCCGGCGGAATTGCCATGGGGATTCAGTTGGCCAAAGGCGGCTACGACTTCGTCATCTTCGAGCGCGGTGACGGTTTTGGCGGGACGTGGCGCAAGAACACCTACCCGGGTGCAGCCTGCGACGTGCCGTCACACTTCTACTCGTTTTCCTTCGCGCTCAATCCCCACTGGAGCAAGACATACGCCAATCAGCCCGAGATCCTCGCCTATCTGGAGCGGGTCGCAGCAGACCACCGGCTCGACGAGCACTTGCATCCCGCGACCACCGTCAGCCGATTATCGTGGTCCGATCACGACTTCCGGTGGACGGTGCAAACCGCGGATAACGAACACCACCAGGTCGATGTCGTCGTCAGCGCCGTCGGCATGCTCGACATTCCCAACATTCCGGCGATCCCCGGCCGCGAGCGTTTTCGCGGGCGGGTCTTCCACTCGTCGAACTGGGATCACTCGAAATCGACGGCGGGCGAGCGGGTCGCCTCGATCGGCACCGGTGCCAGCGCCATCCAATACGTTCCGGCCATCGCCGCAGATACCAAGCAGCTCACCGTATTTCAGCGCACCCCGATCTGGGTGGCTCCCCGCTTCGATGAGCCGTTCACCGCTGAGCAGCGTGAGTTGTTCGCCCGCGATCCGGCCGAGGTGCTCAAACTCCGCGAATCGGCTTTCCAAGACTACGAGATGGCCAACTTCGACGCCACGTCCGAGATGACGAAGATGCTGACCGACGTGTCGTACAACTACCTGATGAAAAAGGTGCGGGATCCACAGCTGCGGGCCAAGCTGCTGCCCGACTACCCGGTCGGCTGTAAGCGCCCGCTGCAATCACGCACCTGGTTTCCGACGTTCGCGTTACCCAACGTCGCGCTGGAGACCACACCAATCGCGGCCTTCACGGAGAACGGCTTGCGCACGGCCGACGGCGTCGAGCACACCTTCGACACCGTGATCCTTGGAACCGGATTCAAAGCCGCCGAGTATTTGAGCGGTCTCGACGTCTACGGCACCGGCGGGCGTCGGCTGCACGACGACTGGCGCGACGGGGCCGAGGCGTACCTCGGCACCATGGTGCCCGGTTATCCAAATCTGTTCACCCTTTACGGCCCGAACACCAACGGGGTGACGTCGATGATCTACATCATCGAAGCACAGGCCGAGTTCGTGCGCCGGGTGCTCGACGGCATGTGCCGGCGAGCCGTGCCGGCAGTCGAGATTCGACGAGACGTGCACGACGCATTCAACACCGAGATCCAGGATGCCATGACCACAACTGTATGGAATGCGAACTGCAATAACTACTTTCGGCATCCCAGCGGTAAGATCGTCACCCAGTTTCCCTACAGCGGCCGTACCTTCGTGCAGCGGCTTGCCGCAGTTGATCCCGACGTGTTCAGCGCATGACCGGCGTGCACCACATAGCGATCGTGACCAGCGACGTCGAGCGATCGCTGAACTTCTGGTGTGACGGGTTGGGCCTCTCGGTGATTTTCGACCAGGTCTTCACCGGCGATTGGCCGACCCTGTTCGGCGCGACGACAAAGACGCTGCGCTCGATCTTCCTCGGTGATCCGCAGACACCCGGCAACGGCTTGGTCGAGCTCGTCGTCTTCGACGATGCCGGGCCCGCACCCTCCCGCACCGCCGGTCCGGCACTTGGCTTTTTTCTGCTGTCGCTGAATCGGGACGTCGACGCGACGCTCGCCCGGCTGACCGGCCTGGGCTTCACCGACGGGGTACGCCGCATCGCCGTGCCGGCGACGGGAGACAAGCAGGTTCAGATGGCGGTGATCACCGCACCGGACGGGGTCCGGGTCGAGCTGATCGGTGCGGCGCGTTGAGTGCCGTCGTGACCGGCGGCGGTTCCGGTATCGGCGAAGCCGTGGTCAAACGACTGCGTCAAGCCGGCCACGATGTGCTCAGCTGGGATGTCAAGGGCGGCGACATAGGCTGTGACATCGGTGATCCCGCGTCTGTGGCGGCCGCTCTGGAGCAGACGCTGGCGGCCATGGGCGTGCCGGATCGCCTGGTCGCCTGCGCCGGTGTCGGCGCCTCGGGTCTGTTGGTGCAGCAGGAGCCAGCGGACTGGCGACGCGTCATCGACGTCAACCTCACCGGTACGTGGCTGACGATGCGCGCGGTGGCTCGGGCGATGATCGACCGTGGCAGCGGCGGATCCATAGTGGCGGTGTCGAGCATCAGCGGCACCGTCGCCGACCGGGACATGGGCGCCTACTGCGTCTCCAAAGCCGGGGTCGACATGCTGGTTCGGGTTGCCGCCGCAGAGTGGGGACCACATGGCATCCGGGTCAACGCGGTGGGACCGGGCGTCACCCGCACACCCCTGTTGGCCGACGCCGAGCAACTGCCCGGCTGGGTTGACGGCCTGTGCGAGCGGACGGCGCTCGGCCGGCTCGGCGAAGCGGACGACGTCGCGCAGGCGATCGTCGCCGTACTCGAAACATCATGGGTGACTGGACAAGTCGTCTTGGCCGACGGTGGCCTCGCGTTGCAGAGCCCGATCGACGCCTACGGGCAGCTCCAGCGGATACGCAAAGGCTAGCCTGCCTTCTGCTCGGCTTCCTCGGCGTCGCTCGCCGCCGCCAGAGCTTCTCGCGACTGGCCCGCTTCATCGCCTGCCTGGCGTAGATCATCTGGCTGGTGATAGCCAATTGTCCCCGGGCACGGCCGAGGAACGACACCAGCCAGGCCAGCACCGCGGTGATCCGGTTCTTGTGGCCGACCAGGTAGTACAAGTGCAGCACCAGCCAGGCCAGCCACGCGATGAAGCCGCCGAACTCGAGCTTGCCGACCTGGGCCACGGCACTGTAGCGCGAAACCGTTGCCATGCTGCCCTTGTCGAAGTAGCGGAAAGGTGCGCGGTCGGCCGGATCGTCCTGTCCCTTGAGCAAGCGCTTGATGCACTTGGTCGCGTAGTTGGCTCCCTGGATCGCGCCCTGCGCCATTCCGGGCACACCGGGCATCGCCACCAGGTCGCCGACGATGAAGACGTACGGATGTCCCTTGACGGTCAGGTCGGGTTCCACCACAACCCGGCCGGCGCGGTCGACTTCGGTTCCGTCGGATTGTTCGGCGATCATCTTGCCCAGCGGGCCGGCTTGGACACCGGCCGCCCACACCTTGCACGCGCACTCGATGCGGCGCTCTGTGCCGTCCTCGTCTTTGACCGTGATGCCTTGGTAGTCAACTGCGGTCACCATCGCGTTGAGCTGGATTTCCACCCCCATCTTCTCCAGCCGGCGCTGGGCCTTGCCGCCGAGTTTCTCGCCCATGGGCGGCAATACCGCCGAGGCGGCGTCCAGCAGAACCACCCGGCAATCCCTGGGCTCGATGGTGCGAAACGCCCCCGTGAGCGTGCGCTCGGCGAGTTCGGAAATCTGCCCGGCCAACTCCACGCCCGTCGGCCCAGCTCCCACCACCACGAAGGTCAGGCGACGGTCCCGCTCGGCTTGATCGGTGGTGACCTCGGCTGCCTCAAACGCACCCAGGATCCGGCCCCGCACCTCCAATGCGTCGTCGATCGTCTTCATGCCCGGCGCGTAGGTGGCGAACTGATCATTCCCGAAGTACGACGGTTGCGCGCCGGTAGTGACGATGAGGCTGTCGAAGGACGTCACGGTGTCCATGTTGAGCAGCTTCGACGTGACCGTCCGCGCGCTGAGGTCGATATCGTCGACCTCGCCCAGCAGAACTCGAATGTTTTTCTGTTTGCGCAGTATCAGCCGGGTGGTCGGCGCGATCTCACCCTCGGACAGGATCCCGGTGGCCACTTGGTACAGCAGCGGCTGGAACAGGTGCGTGGTTGTCTTCGAGATCAGGGTGACGTCGACGTCGGCTCGCTTGAGCGCCTTGGCGGCGGTGAGGCCACCGAATCCTGATCCGATGATGACAACGTGGTGGCGTTCGCTCATGGGTTTTCTGTACCCGGCCTCGTTTGCCTTAACCTCCGCCGCGGCTCAGCCGTTGTGCTCGACAACACCGGTCGCGTGCTGTGCCCGATCTTCGTAACCCTGGCGCGCCGCGGCATCGACGTTAAGGAAGACGGTGTCGTTGCCGGTTTTTTTGTTGAGCCAACGTCGAGCGCGGGCCGGCCACAGCATAGCCAGAACGCTCAGGGTCCGCGCCCAACCAGGCACTGTCACTTGAGTTTTCGGCTTGTCCAACACTTTGATCACGGCTTTGGCGACGTCCTGCGGTTGTACCGGCTTCTGTGCGGTGCTCGGCGAGGTGCCCGAGATCAGTTCGGTGTTGGTGAACGTCGGAAGTACGGCTGTGACGACGACGCCGTGCGGGGCGAACTCGTCGGCCAGCGCGGTGGACAGGCCCACCACCGCGAATTTGGTGCCGGCGTAGACGACCTGCCCGGGCACCGCCACCATGCCGGCCAGCGACGCGATGTTGACGATGTGCCCGCTGCGCCGTTTGACCATCTCCGGCAGCACCAGTTGACAGCCGTTGAGCACGCCGTAGAAGTTGACCTCGATCGCTGAGCGAATGGCCTGTTGCGACTGCTGGAGAAACGGTCCGACCGGCATGACACCGGCGTTGTTGATCATCACGTCGATGTGCCCTTCTTGGGCGCGGGCCTTGTCGAGAAAGGCTGCGAATGACTCGCGGTCGGCGACGTCGAGTGGGTGGCCGAACACCGGGCCCAGGCCGCTCAGATCGCTGACCGTCTGCTGCAACACGTCGACGTCGCGGTCACCGATGACGACGCGCGCGCCGCGGGCCAGCAGTGCCCTGGCGGTGGCCGCCCCGATACCCCGCGCGGCACCGGTGATGACGACGGTCTTTCCCCTGACGTTGTCCACAGACGGGACTTTACGATCTACCAGCGGCCCGCGAGCAGAGTTCGTGTCAGCCCGGGCGAGTAGTATCCGAAAATATGTTCGATATTGATTCGCTACCCGACTAAGAGGCATTGCGGGGCCTTGAGGAGGCCGGACTGGTCGACGTCATGCAGGCGGCGGCGCGGCTGGAGTCGGCGGTGGTGGCCCGCAAGTTCGCTGCGGTGGCCGAGCTGTATCGACGTCGGCTGGGGGAGCAAGACGCCGACGACCGCGAGCAGTGGTGCATCGACGGGTGGGAGCAGGTCGCTGCCGAAGTGGCCGCCGCGCAGGGCGTCAGCCGTGGTCGAGCGGCCGGCCAATTGCGCTATGGGCTGGCATTGGCAGAACGGCTGCCCAAGTTGGCTGCCTTGTTCGCCGCCGGCGAGGTCGATTTCCGGGTGATCGCCGCGGTGGTGTTCCGCACCGAGCTGATGATCGATACCGAGGCGCTGGTGCGGCTGGACAAGTGGCTGGTCCGTAATGCACCGCGGTGGAGCCGGTGGTCACACAAAAAGATCGTCGCGGTGGTCGACTTCTGGATACAGAAACTGGAGCCGGCCGCGGTGCGGGTGGCTCGGGAGACCGAGAAGAGTCGCCACATCGGGGTCGCGCCGCTGCACTCCGGACGGGCCGAGATTTGGGGGGACGTGCGGGGGCCCGATGCACTGGCGTTCGACCAGCGCCTCGACGAGTTGGCGGCCACGGTCTGCCCCGGCGATCCGCGCACCAAAGCCCAGCGCCGCGCTGACGCGCTTGCGGCCAGGGCCACCGCCATGCCGTGCGCGTGTGGATCACCGGACTGCCCGGCAACTGGTTCCGAGGCCACCGTCGGGGAGGTCGTCGTCCACGTCTTGGCCGAAGCCGCCACCGTCGACGGCACTTCGTCGGCGCCCGGTTACGTACCTGGATTCGGGGACTGTCCGCCGAGGCGATTCGCCAATTGGCGAACTCGGCCAAGCTGCGGCCGGTGGCTCACCCGAAGGACCGCCCGCCCGAGCCGGGCTACCGGCCGTCGGCGGCCCTCGCGGAGTTCGTTCGCTACCGCGATTTGACCTGCCGGTTCCCCGGGTGTGATCGGGCCGCCGAGCACGCCGACATCGACCACACGGTGCCGTGGCCGCTGGGTCCCACGCATCCGTCCAATCTCAAGCTGCTGTGCCGGCTGCGTCATCTGCTGAAGACCTTCTGTTGCGGGCCCCACGGTTGGCGTGATCGGCAAGAACTGGACGGCACGGTGGTGTGGACGTCACCAACCGGTCACACCTACACCACCAAACCTGGTGGCAGCTTGTTCTTTCCGCTGTTCGCTGTCCCGACTGGCGAGCTGGCGTTACCGACCTGCACCGCGAGGCCCGCTGTGAACCGAGGCCTCATGATGCCGGTCCGCAGACGAACCAGAGCCGACGACCGTGCCGCCCGCAACACACACGAACGCGGTATCAACGAAGCCCGCATTGCCGTCGAAGCGGCTGAGTACGCCGAACGGCGGGCCGCGTGCAACGATCCACCGCCCTTCTGAGTGAAATCGGTTGTGAAGCCGCCACACACGCTGGCCGGAAGAATAGTCTCAGCATCATGGCTGCACTGATCGCGCGGTCAGCAGTGATTGCATTGACGGTCGGGAGCGTGTGCCTGGCCGGTTCGATCCTCGGAGCGGGTGACGCCCATGCCTACACTTACGGCCCATTTCAATGGTGCCCAGGGCAAGACATGCCAAACGACCCACCGCGGTCGGATGCTGACCTGAACTGGGATATGGGTGTCTGCCATACCTATTACTTCGACTACGACGTGCGGACCAAAGCGCCTGCTCACTACTGGGAGGGGCCCAACCTTTTCCCAACTCCGATTCCATCGCCACCGCCGCCGGCGAATCCGCCTAACATCGCCGACCAGTGTCCTGGCCTCATACCGTTCGTGAACTGCTTGCCAGGTCTGTAGTCCCGGCGGCTGGTCAGCGGAATGCGTTGAGCCCGGTGATGGCCTGACCGAGAACCAGTTGATGCATCTCCGGAGTTCCCTCGTAGGTCAGCACCGACTCGAGGTTGAGCATATGCCGGATGACAGGATACTCCAGCGATATGCCATTGCCGCCCAATATAGTTCGCGCGGTTCGGCAGATGTCGATCGCCTCGCGGGTGTTGTTGAGCTTGCCGAAGCTGACCTGTTCGGGCCGCAATCCGACGCTGTCTTTGAGTCGGCCCAAGTGCAACGACAGCAGCTGGCCCTTATGCAGCTCGACCGCCATGTCCACCAGCTTGGCCTGGGTCAATTGGAAGCCGGCGATCGGACGGCCGAATTGGCTGCGCTGACTGGCGTAGTCCAGCGCTGCCTGCCACGCCGACCTGGCCGCACCCATCGATCCCCAGATGATGCCGTAGCGCGCCTCGGACAGACACGACAGCGGGCCCTTGAGACCGGTCGCGTCGGGCAGCATGGCATCCTGCGGCAGCCGCACGTCGTCGAGCACGAGCTCGCTGGTGATCGAGGCGCGCAGCGACAGTTTGTGGTGAATGGTGTTCGCACTGAAGCCGGGTGTATTGGTCGGCACGACGAAGCCACGTATTCCGTCGTCGATAACCGCCCAGACGACCGCGACGTCGGCAATCGAGCCGTTGGTGATCCACAGCTTGCGGCCGTTGAGCAACCAGTCCGAACCGGCGCGTCGCGCGCGGGTTTTCATCGCTGCCGGATCGGAGCCCACGTCGGGCTCGGTCAAGCCGAAGCAGCCCAGCAACTCGCCGGCGGCCAGCCCCGGCAGCCACTGCTGTTTCTGCTCTTCGGAGCCGAACTTCCAGATGGCGAACATCGCCAGCGAGCCCTGTACCGACACCAACGACCGGATTCCAGAGTCTGCGGCCTCCAGCTCCAGGCAGGCCAGCCCGTAGTGAACCGCCGACGCGCCGCCACACCCATAGCCGTGCAGGTGCATCCCGAGCAGCCCCAGCTGGCCGAACTGCTTCGCCAGTTCGCGGGCCACCGGTAGGTCGCCGGCTTCGAACCAGTCGGCGACATAAGGAGTGACCTGCTCAGCACAGAATTGCCGCACCGTGTCGCGCACCGCGATCTCGTCGCTCGACAGTGACTCGTCCAAGCTGAGCGGGTCGGAGGCGTCGAACCGCGGCGGGGTCTTGGTGCTCATCGGTCCATCCTTCCATCTTTCTGGCAGCCGCCGATTCTCACCGCTGGCCGTTCGTGTGGGGCCACCTTCACGTCGGCGGGTCGGACTCCAGCACGAAGTCGGTGACAATGGCGGCCATGTCAGCGATGGCAGTGCGCGGCATGACCTCGAATCCGTGGGTGCTCAGTGTGGGCAGGCAGAGCAAACCTGCGCGCGGTGTCAGCCCGTAGGCCTTCGCGTGGGAGGCGTCGGACATGAACGCGCCCAGCGTCGCCGGCTGCGGAGCAAGCCCGCGGTGGGTGGCGATCCTCATCAGCCGGTCGGCGACGGCCTTGTCGTAGACGCAGAGCGCGTCGCTGTAGGCGATGATCGGGCCGCCGGTGACAGTGGTTCCGTACTCCCGCTCGGTGGGCCCGACTTCCAAGGCAAGAGTCAGGTTGCCGGGCAGCGTGGCGGTGGCATAGCAGCCGCCCACCCCACCGATCTCCTCGCTGGTGGTGAAGACGAGGTAGACGTCGTCGACGGGTCGTCGCCCGCTGTCGTGCAGCTGGCGGGCCACCCGCAGCAGGGCGGTGACCGCGGCGCGGTCATCGAGAAAGTAGGCGCCGACGTAGTCGCCGAACTCGACCAGGTCCCTCTTGCTGCGGTCGACACACACCCGGGTTCCGGCGTGCACCCCGGCGGCGGCGAGGTCTTCGGGGGTCCGTCCGGTGAAGATGTAGACGTGCTGCCAGTCCAGTGCTTTGTCGCCTTGATCGGGTTTGGTTTCCCAGATCCGCGGGCTTTCCTTGGTGGTGTGCTCGGAGCCGAGTGTGAGCACCGCGATCAGCGTGTCAGAGTTGCCGAGCAGCGCCACCGGGCCGAGCCCGAAATTGCCGGGATACATGATCCCCAGCTCCGTGAGGTGCAGCGTGCCGTCGGGGTTGATCCGCTTGACCAGCATGGACAGTTCGTCCATGTGCGCCAGCACCCGGGTACCGGCGCTGGGCTCGAAGGTCGACCGGTGCCGGTGTCCGGTATCGCCGGCCGAAGCTTCCGCGGCGCCGATATAGCCGATCAGATTGCCCCCGTCGTCAGTCCACATGTCGTCGACAAACGGTTTGAGCTCGCGGGCGCACACAGCGCGCACCGGTTCTTCCTGCCCACCAGGCCCGTAGGTCCAGAGCAGCTCTTGCAGAAGGTCGTCGATTGAGTCACCGTCGGATCGCGCCATCAAATCTCCCTCTCGTCACTGATAACCGCATCGATCCGTATTAGACAACAAAGTCCTGCTCACAGTGCGCGTTAAGGTCGCTCCATGCGACCACAGCGCGGCCCGGCGTGGCTCGCCGTCGACGTCGGCTGCGTGCTGGTGTTCTCCGCGGTCGGTCGACGCAGCCACCAAGAAGGAATCGGCGTGACCGGCGTGGTGACGACGGCGTGGCCGTTTCTGGCGGGAACGGCGCTCGGCTGGTTGCTGTCGAGGGCATGGCGGCGCCCAACGGACCTGGTCCCGACCGGAGTCGTGGTGTGGCTGAGCACGGTCGCCGTCGGCATGGTGCTGCGCAAAGCCAACTCGGCCGGCATAGCCGCGAGCTTCATAGCGGTGGCCGCAGCGGTCACCGGGGTGCTGTTGCTCGGCTGGCGGGCTGTCGTCAGGAATGCGAGTGCGTCGAAGACGTTAGACAGTTGAATGATGCGTCGATCTCTGCAGTCCGAACCGGGCGCCGGCGTGCGGTTCGTGGCGGCCGCCCGAGACGACCCGTTGGCCCAGCCGCTGCTGACCGAACTGGCCGCCGAATACGCACAACGCTACGACAGCACGCCGCAGACGGTCCTGAGCTGGTTGCAGGGCCACCCGCCGGATGAGTTCGCGCCGCCAGACGGCGGCTTGCTGATCGGCGTGGTGGACGGTGTTCTGGTCGCCGGTGGCGGGTTTCGGCGTTTCGACGCCGAGACCGCGGAGTTCAAACGCATCTGGACCGACCGGGCCTACCGGCGGCGCGGCTTTGCGACGGCGCTGCTGGCGCAGTTGGAAGCCATGACCGCCGCGCGGGGGTACCGGCGGGTGTACCTGATGACCGGCAACCGCCAGCCCGAAGCCGAAGCACTGTACGACGCGACCGGCTACACCCGGTTATCCGAGCCGCTGCCGTCGGAGGGTCCGGTTTTTCCGATCGCGTTCGTCAAGGACCTGCCGTGACCGAGCCGTTGCATGTCGGCGTCGCACTCGACGGCTACGGCTGGCACCCGCAGGCCTGGCGCACCACACTGGCCGCTGATCCATCGACCGGATCGGCGCTCAGCGGACGGTATTGGGCCGAGCTGGCGGGCGTCGCCGAACACGGGCTGCTGGACTTCCTCTCCATCGACGACTCACTGATGCCCCAGCCGGGGCGCCGCGAAGAGATCTCCCCGCGGCGGCTGGCCGGCCGTGCCGACGCGGTGCTGGTCGCGGCCCGCATCGCCCCGACTACTCGACACATCGGGTTGATCCCGGTGGCGACCGTCACCCACACCGAGCCCTTTCACGTGTCCAAAGCGATCGCCACACTGGACTTTGTTTCCCGTGGCCGGGCGGGCTGGCAGCCCAGGATCAGCGCGACCGCCCACGAGGCCGCACTGTTCGGGCGTCGCAACGCATCGGAGTCGGTCGACGAGCTGTTCGACGAAGCCGCCGACGTCGTCGAGGTGGTCCGCCGGTTATGGGACAGCTGGGAAGACGACGCGGTGATCCGCGACGTAGCCACCGGGCACTACGTCGACCGAAAAAAATTGCACTACATCGACTTCACCGGAAGATACTTCTCGGTCAAAGGACCCTCCATCACCCCGCGCCCGCCGCAGGGCCAGCCGGTGGTTGCCGCGCTGGCCCATGCGCCCCGCATCTACGAGTTCGCCGCCGCCGCAGCCGATTTGGTGTTCATTACTCCGACCGACGATGCAGCGGCACGCCGGATCGTCGACGAGGTGAACGCGGCCGGCGGCGAGCACGTGAAAATTTATGCCGACGTGGTGGTGACATTCGGTGGTGAGGCCGACTTCGGGTCCGATGCGCCGATATTCACCGGCAGCCCAACGGATCTGGTCGACCAGCTGCTGAGCTGGCAACAGCTGGGCATCCCCGGTGTTCGGTTGCGTCCGGCGGTCAACCGGATGCACCTGCCGATCATCGTCGACCAGGTGGTGCCGCTGCTGCAGCGGGCCGGGCGGTTCCGCACCGGCTATTCCGACGGCGAGACCCTGCGCCAACGGCTCGGCCTGGCGACCGCGCCCAATCGGTATGCGCGGGCCGGCCGATGAGCAGCGTCCCGCTGTCGATTCTGGATCTGGCCCCGATCAGCGCCGGCAGCGACTCGGCGACGGCGCTGCGTAACACGATCGATTTGGCCCAGCGCGCCGAAGAGTGGGGCTTCCGCCGGTACTGGGTTGCCGAACATCACTTCGTGGGTGTCGCCAGTTCGGCACCGGCGGTGCTGGTCGGTCAGATCGCGGCGGCCACCAGCCGGATCCGTGTCGGCTCGGCCGCAGTGCAGCTGGGCCACAACACCGCCATCGCGGTCGTCGAAAGCTTCGGCATGCTCGACGCCTTCTACCCCGGCCGCATCGACCTAGGGGTGGGCCGCTCGGGGCAGCGCCGCAAGAAACCGCACACCGACTCCGCGAGCCGCGTCCGCGAACCCAAACCGCCGCGCCACTGGCGCGAGGTCGACGGCGTGGTGATCCCACCACCATTCGATCTGCGCGGGCTGCTCAACCTCGAGCAGTTGCGCGCGACGACGTCGATCCTGCAGCAGCCGGAGGCAGTGACTCCCGACTTCGCCGAGCAGGTCGACGACATCATCGCGTTGCTGGACGGCACCTACCGCACCGGCGGTTTCGAGGTGCACGCCGTGCCGGGCGAGAAGGCAGGTCTGACACCGTGGATCTTCGGCAGCAGTAAGGGCCAGAGCGCGCACGTGGCGGGTGCGCGCGGGCTGCCGTTTGTGGCGAGCTACCACATCACCCCGGGCACCGCGTTGGAGGCGGTCGAGGCCTACCGCGACGCTTTCACCCCCTCGACGATCCTGACCCGTCCGTACGTCGTGGTGTCGGCCGACATCGTCGTCGCCGACGACACCTCCACTGCTGAACACCTCGCATCAAGCTACGGCCAGTGGGTCTACTCGATCCGGTCCGGGCCCGGCGCGATCCCGTTCCCTGATCCCGACGACTGTCCGCCGCTGACCGCCGAGCAAGCCGAAGCGGTAAACGACCGCGTGGCAACGCAATTCGTCGGAAACGCGGATGAGGTCGCCGAGCGGCTGCAGGCGCTGCAACGCGCCACGGGAGCCGACGAGCTGGTCGTCACCTCGGTCACGCACCGGCACGAGGACCGCCTGCGCTCGCATGAATTGATAGCCAAGCGATGGGGGTTGACCCGATGAGCATCCGAGAAGGCGCACACCGCAAGCCCATACATCTGGCTGCACATTTCCCGGGGGTCAACAACACCACGGTGTGGACCGATCCGGAGGCCGGCAGCCAGGTCGAGTTCGACTCGTTCGTGCACCTCGCCCGCACCGCCGAACGCGGGCTGTTCGACTTCTTCTTCCTCGCCGAGGGATTGCGATTGCGTGAGCACCGCGGCCACATCTACGACCTTGATGTGGTGGGCCGCCCCGACACTTTCACGGTGCTCGCCGCGCTGGCCGGTGTCACCGACCGGCTCGGTCTGACCGGAACGATCAACACCACGTTCAACGAGCCCTTCGAAGTGGCAAGGCAATTCGCGAGCCTGGACCAACTGTCCGACGGCCGGGCCGGCTGGAACATCGTCACGTCATCTGATGCTTTCACCGGTGCCAACTTTCGCCGCGGCGGCTTCCTGGAGCACGCCGACCGTTACCGGCGCGCCGAGGAGTTCCTCACCGTGGCGCGCGAATTCTGGGACAGCTGGGCAGCCGACGCCGTCGTGGCCGATGTCGGTGCGGGGCACTATGTCGATCCCAGTCGGATCCGACGCGTCGAGCATCACGGGCCTCAGTTCGACGTGCGGGGAGTGGCGACGTTGCCGGCTGGACCGCAGGGTCATCCGGTGCTGTTGCAGGCCGGGGATTCTGAGGAGGGCCGTTCCTTCGGCGCTCGGCATGCCGACGCCCTGTTCACCTTGCACGGATCGCTGCAGTCCGGCCAGCGCTACTACGCCGACGTCAAGTCCCGGGCGGCCGGATACGGGCGAAACCCCGACCAGCTGAAAGTTTTTCCCGCCGCCACTTTCGTGCTCGGCGACACCGCCGAGGAGGCCGCTGACAAGGCACGCCACATCCGGCGTCAGCAGGTCAGCGGCGCGACCGCCATCGCCATGCTCGAACAGGTGTGGGGCCGCGACTTGTCCGGCTACGACCCGGATGGCCCGCTGCCCGATATCGAGCCCAGCGGTGACGTCAGCATCACTGCGGGCCGGGTGCGGCACGGCGACCCGGTCGCGGTGGCGCGTGCCTACCGCGACCGGGCAGCAGCCGAGAACCTATCGATCCGTGGGCTGGTCATCGCCGTCACCGGCCGACAGCAGTTCGTCGGCACGGCGTCCCACATAGCCGACGAGATCGACCGCTACATACAGGCCGACGCTTGTGACGGTTTCATTCTGGTGCCGCACCTGACGCCGCACGGACTGGACGACTTCGTCGACCAGGTGGTTCCGCTCCTGCAGGAACGCGGGGCGTATCGCACCGAGTACCCCGGTTACACCCTGCGCGACCAGCTGGGGCTGGCGCCGTCGTCCGCGACTCAGCCGGCCATGAACTCGCTGTAGGCCGACTCCAGGTCCGGCGGAAGCACCGTGGTGTTGCACTGGCTCTGGGTGTCGCCGATGGGTGCCAAGATGCCCCGCAGGTCGTAGTACTCCTGCGGGTGAGCGGTGAAGTAGCTACGCAGGTCTGCCGAAGCCTGTGGGCGCGGCTCGTTCTGCGCTGCCGTCACCGCCGCATTGGCGCCGGGGTGACTACTGAGGTACTGCTGGGCCGAACCGGTCACCGAGCTGACGGTGTCGGCCACACCGGCCGCACTGCAGTCGGGTGCCGCGGACGCCGTCGGCGCCGCGATCGTGGTAGCAGCCAAACCCGCAAGTACGCCGCAGCCGGCAAAGATGCCGGCAGCTTGCCGGCGCACGGACTTACCACTGATTTTCATCATTGTTCTTTCCTTCTTTTCCTGCGTGCGCATTCGATCGCAAATCCCCGTCCCGATGCAGGGGAACCCCCGTCCCGAAAACCAAGCTACCCGAACCTAGCTAGTGCAGCTATCAAGTCGGTTTGCGAAAAGTGCTGGCGGACAGCCGGTTGCCCCGGTGGAATGTGACGTTGGCCGCAAAAACGGTGGCTCTGCGTTACAGAACGATGAAATTTCTTAGAGTACGCAGTCGATCCTTAACGATTCGTAACGTGTGGCGTAATCGAATCGTTATGCCCGGGCCCGCGTCATCGCCTCCGCGGTGGCTTCGCGGACCGGGCCTCGCCACAGGTCACCGTGGCCGGGCGCCAGAATGTCGTGGTCCATCAAAGCCAGCGCGGACAGGCTGCGAATGCAGCCGGCCTGGTCGTGGCTGAACATCGCCGGCAGCAGCTGCGGTCCGCTGCGCGCCAGTAACGGGTGGCCGGTGACCAACGCGTCGCCGGTCACCAGCACCTCGTCGATGACGTAGGAACAATGCCCGCCGGTGTGACCGGGCGTCGGAATGGCCATGGGGCGCCCGGGCAGCCGTGCGGCAAGGTCGCTCGTCAGCGGTTGCGTGGTGGGAATGCCCTCGCGAACCAAGCCGCCGTTGCGCACGACATGCGCAGCCCACTTCGCCCAGCTCGGCCGCCAGGCACGCACCGCGATGTCGAACACCGACGCCTGTTCCAGGTATTCGCGTTTGGCGTGCCCGACCTCGTCGGCATGACAGTAGACCGGAGTCCGATGTGTTTTGGCGAACCAGATGGCCGAGCCGAAATGGTCGATGTGCGCGTGGGTCAGCAGAATTGCGCGCAGGTCGCCGGCCTCGAAGCCCAGCCGCCGCAGTGAGGTCAGTACGTCGTCGCGATCACCGGGATAGCCGGCGTCGACCAGCATGACACCGGTGTCGTCGCTGACTAGCAGCCAGTTCACCGCAGCGCCCTGCACAAAGTGCACCTGATCGGTGACCGCTGTCAGCGCCGGTGCCATATTCGCGAGCCTACGTCTGATCAGATACGTAGCGAGGAGTAAAACGAAAGGGTGGCTGAACTGAAACTGGGATACAAGGCATCCGCGGAACAATTCGCGCCAAGAGAACTGGTCGAGCTGGCGGTGGCCGCCGAAGGCCACGGTATGGACAGCGCGACTGTCAGCGACCATTTTCAGCCGTGGCGGCACGAGGGCGGTCACGCCCCGTTCTCGTTGTCCTGGATGACTGCCGTCGGAGAGCGCACGCAGCGGATCACGCTGGGCACTTCGGTGCTGACCCCGACGTTCCGGTACAACCCCGCCGTCATCGCGCAGGCCTTCGCGACAATGAGCTGCCTGTATCCCGGCCGGATCTTCTTGGGTGTGGGCACCGGCGAGGCGCTCAACGAAATCGCCACCGGGTATGAAGGCGACTGGCCGGAGTTCAAGGAGCGGTTCGCCCGGCTACGGGAATCGGTGCGGCTGATGCGTGAGTTGTGGCTTGGCGACCGCGTCGACTTCGACGGCGACTACTACAAACTCAAAGGCGCCTCCATCTACGACGTGCCAGAGGGCGGGGTGCCGGTCTATATCGCCGCCGGCGGGCCGGTGGTCGCCAAGTACGCCGGGCGCGCCGGCGACGGCTTCATCTGCACCTCTGGCAAGGGCGAAGAGCTCTACCAAGACAAGCTCATTCCGGCGGTGAAGGAAGGCGCGGAAGCGGCCAACCGCAACGTTGAGGACATCGACCGGATGATCGAAATCAAGATCTCCTACGACACCGACCCCGATTTGGCGCTGGAGAACACCCGATTCTGGGCCCCGCTGTCGCTGACCGCCGAGCAGAAAAACTCCATTCACGATCCGCTCGAGATGGAAAAGGCGGCCAACGAACTGCCCATCGAACAAGTCGCCAAGCGCTGGATCGTCGCGTCGGACCCCGACGAGGCCGTCGAAAAGGTCGGCCAATACGTCACCTGGGGACTCAACCACCTGGTGTTCCATGCGCCCGGTCACGACCAGCGCCGCTTCCTGCAGCTGTTCGAAGAAGACCTCGCACCGAGGCTGCGGCGGCTGGCCTGATCGAGCTAGAGCGGTGCCCACTTCGAGCATTTACATCGCCGCGCCGGAGGGGGATACCGGCAAGTCCACCATCGCGCTGGGCGTCCTGCACCGGCTGACCGCCACGGTCCCCACGGTCGGGGTGTTCCGCCCCGTCACCCGTTCGGGTGAAAACCGGGATTACATCCTGGATCTGCTGCTGGCGCACAGCACCGCAGGTCTGCCCTACGAGCGCTGCGTCGGAGTGACTTACCAGCAGCTACGCGCCAACCGCGACGCCGCCATCGCCGACATCGTCGAGCGATTTCACTCGATGGCCGTGGGGTGCGACGCGGTCGTCGTCGTCGGTAGCGATTACACCGACGTGGCCGCACCCGCCGAACTCGCGGTGAACGCCCGCATCGCGGTCAATCTCGGCGCGCCGGTGCTGCTGGCGGTGCGGGCGAGGGGACGCAGCGCCGAGCAGGTCGCTCACGTGGTCGAGGCTTGTCTCGCCGAGCTGGACGCCCAGCACGCCCACACCGCGGCGGTGGTGGCCAATCGCTGCGAGCCCACGCAGGTGAGTGCGGTGGCCGCCGTGCTGCGCCGGTTCCCGCTGCCCACATACGTACTGCCCGACTCGCCGCTGCTGGTCGCACCGACGGTGGCCGAGCTACAGACTGCCGTCGGCGGAACGCTGGTGAGCGGAGATGCCGCGCTGCTGGAACGCGAGGCGACAGGTGTGGTAGTCGCCGGAATGACCGCAGACCATGTGCTGGAACGCCTGCGTGAGGGGGTCGCGGTGGTCACGCCGGGTGACCGGTCGGACGTCGTGCTGGCCGTTGCGAGCGCGCATGCCGCCGAGGGCTTTCCGTCGCTGTCGTGCATGATCCTCAACGGCGGCTTCCAACTGCACCCGTCGATCGCGGCCCTGGTGGCCGGCCTGGGGTTGCGGCTGCCCATCATCGCCACCGCGCTGGGCACCTACGACACCGCCAGCGCCGTCGCCGCCGCGCGGGGCCGGGTCACCGCGGCCGCCCAGCGCAAGGTCGACACCGCGCTGGAGCTGATGGAACGCTACGTCGACATCGATGAACTGTTGGCGCAGCTGGCCATTCCCATCCCGAAGGTGACCACCCCGCAGATGTTCACCTTCCGGCTGCGCGAGCAGGCCCGAAAGAATCGCAAGCGCATTGTGCTGCCCGAAGGCGACGACGACCGCATCCTGCGTTCCGCCGGACGGCTACTGCAGCGCGGCGTGGCTGATCTGACCATTCTGGGGGACGAAGCCCGAATCCGTTCGCGGGCAACCGAACTCGGGGTAAACTTAGACGAGGCAGCGGTGCTCAACCCGCACACCGCCGAGCTGTGCGAACAATTCGCCGAGCAGTATGCACAGCTGCGCAAGAACCGGGGCGTCAGCGCCGAGCGGGCCCGGGAAATCATCACCGACGTGTCCTATTTCGGGACCATGCTGGTGCACAACGAAATGGTCGACGGCATGGTTTCCGGCGCTGCGCATACCACCGCCCACACGGTCCGGCCGGCATTGGAAATTATCAAGACCGCGCGCGGAATCTCCACGGTGTCCAGTGTGTTCCTGATGTGCCTGCCCGACCGTGTGCTGGCCTATGGTGACTGCGCGATCATCCCCGATCCGACGATCGAGCAGCTCGCCGACATCGCGATCAGCTCAGCGCGCACCGCCGCGCAATTCGGCATCGATCCGCGGGTGGCTATGTTGTCCTACTCGACCGGTGACTCAGGTGCGGGCGCTGACGTCGAAAAGGTGCGCGCGGCAACGCAACTGGTTCACACGCGGGCGCCGCACCTGCTGGTCGAAGGTCCCATCCAGTATGACGCTGCCGTCGAACCCTCGGTGGCGGCGACCAAGCTCGGTGCTTCACCCGTCGCCGGGCGCGCGACGGTGCTGATCTTTCCGGACCTGAACACCGGTAACAACACCTACAAAGCAGTGCAGCGCAGTGCCGGCGCGATCGCGATCGGTCCGGTGCTGCAGGGGTTGAACAAGCCGGTGAATGATTTGTCCCGCGGCGCGCTGGTCGAGGACATCGTCAACACCGTCGCCATCACCGCCATCCAGGCCCAGGGCTCCGATGCCTGACCACGTCGTCCTGGTGATCAACTCCGGCTCGTCGTCGCTGAAATACCGTTTGCTAGAGGCGGATTCGGGCAGGTCACTGATAGACGGCAATGTGCAGCAGATCGGCGAGCCGTCGTCTTCGGTCGCCGACCATGACGCTGCGCTGCGCCTGGCGTTCGACCAGATGGCGCAAGCTGGTATCGACTTGAAGACCTGCGGGCTGGCGGCGGTCGGTCATCGGGTGGTGCACGGCGGCACGACATTTCACCGGCCGACGGTGATCGACGACACGGTCGTCGCCCAGCTCGAGGAGCTGTCCGCGCTGGCCCCCCTGCACAATCCGCCGGCAGTACAGGGTGTCGAGGTGGCGCGCCGGATACTGCCTGACATTCCGCACATCGCGGTGTTCGACACGGCCTTCTTTCACGACCTGCCTGCCGCGGCGGCAACCTACGCCATCGACAACGAGCTGGCGCAACGGTGGCGGATTCGACGGTATGGCTTCCACGGCACGTCGCACCAGTACGTCAGCGCGCAAGCCGCGGCGTTCCTGGGCAGGCCGCTGCGCGAGTTGAACCAGATTGTGCTGCACCTGGGCAACGGCGCGTCGGCGTCGGCGATCGCCAACGGCCGGCCCGTCGACACCTCGATGGGGCTGACGCCGTTGGAGGGCCTGGTGATGGGCACCCGCAGCGGTGACGTCGACCCGGGCGTCATCAGCTATCTGTGGCGGGCAGCGAAGATGAGCGTCGAGGAGATCGAGTCGATGCTCAATCACCGTTCCGGAATGCTGGGCCTGGCCGGTGAGCTCGACTTTCGCCGGCTGGGGGAGATGATTCGATCCGGCGACGAATCCGCACAATTGGCCTACGACGTATTCATTCACCGGCTGCGTAAGTATGTCGGTGCCTACCTCGCGGTACTGGGCCGCACCGACGTGGTGACGTTCACCGCCGGGATCGGCGAAAACGTTGCAGCGGTGCGCCGCGACGCGCTGAGCGGAATGGCCGCGCTGGGCATCGAGGTCGACGAGCGCCGCAACGGCAGCCCGGCCGCCGATGCCAGACGCATCTCCACCGACGAGTCGCCGATCGGTGTGCTGGTCATCCCGACCAATGAAGAACTGGCCATCGCCCGCGACTGCCTCGAGGTGATTCAGCGCTGAGGTGGTGATCCGCGCGGCGCCGGCGGGGAGGAACCGCAGGCGCCGCGCGGAAGTCTCAGATTGGCAGCGAGAACAGGACGTTCAGCCCTTCTGCCAAGCTGTTGGTGATGTTGAGTGGCAGGCTGAGGTTGATATCGAGGACGGGCAGGCCCAGCGAGGCGAAGAAGTCGTTGAAGGTGGCGCCCAGGTTGAGTATCGGCTCAGGCGCCAGCAGGTCGGCCAGGGTGGTTGACGGGACGGTCCCCATCTCGGGCAACAGATTAATGGTGCCTGCCACTGCGGTGTCATCTTTGGCCAGGTCGAGGATGTACTGCTCTATCGAAGGCGCAGTGATCTCACCAAGAGGTATGTTCGCCATTGGATCCGTCGGAATCGACGGCAGACAGATGCCGATGGCGTTGCAGATGTCGCCCAGAGCGCCATTGATCTTCGAGATGATGCTGCCGAGACCCGGTATCTGGTCCAGATGGAACGTGAGGGCCACGTTGCCGGGGCCCTCTACGGTGAGCGGTCCGGTCGGAAGGTTGACGCCGCCGGCCGACGACAACTCGTCGGCGAGGGTCTGGCGGGCCATGAACAGAGATTCGATGGTGCCGGTTGCCAGCGGGGTACTGCCATTGGGACCGGTGAGCAGACCGAATTCCGGGGTGATCACATCGTTCAGCGGCCGGTCCAACGTGTAAACGCCGGTGGCGGCGTCGAACCCGACCGGGTAGCCGTTGAGGTAGTCGTTGAGCAGCGTGGTAGGCGCCAACTCGAGATTGTTCAGCACTGTCGTGAAGTCATCGGCTTTCAGCGCCGCTTCGATATTCGCGCCGATCCCCGCCAGCCCGGCGAGGGTTGCGTTCGGTCCGTCGAGGGAGTTGAGCGACGTCAGTGCTGGCAGGGTCAACAGCGATACCGGATTCAGCACCGGGTTAGCGAAGATATCGGTAAGCGGCTTTCCGCTCAGTATGGTCTGAAGGTTCGCCAGCACGTCGTTGTAAACCGCTGTCAGGCCCTGCTGCAAACCGGGCGCCGTCGCGATGGGAAAGGGATTGGCTTCGAACGTGTTCAATAGTGCGTCGACGTTGGTGGTGGTGTTCGAGACAAGGCCCTCGAGTCCGACGAGAGGAAAGCCGGCAACGCTGGGGTTGACCAGGGCGCCCAGGCCGAGGCTGGTCAGCTCGCTAAAAAAACCGCCAGGACTGGTCAAGCTGCTGTCGAAGCTGCCGAGGCCTTGTTCGACGCTCGTGACAAAGTCCGTGATGATGCTGTTTGCGGTCAGCTGAACCGATCGTTCCTGTACACCTGGCAGCGGGGGAGCGACCGGGGTGACTGCGATCATGCCGGCACCGGTGACTGCGACACCAGCGGTTATCCAGGGACGAACGGCGCACCGCACAGCCCACCTCCTTACTCTGCGGGATTCTTGGATGGTCACCTTAGCTGAAATTCGGCTGAGAGAAGCTATTTGGTTGAAAATTTTTTAATCTGTCGTCAGCTCCGCAAAAAGTGCTGTTCAGATGCCAGCTTGAGTGGTGGGACAGTCTTCTCAACGCCTGATCCCGGTTCTCGCCTGATAAACATCGCGACACATAAGGGGCTTAACTGAGATGACCTGAGAAGTCAATGGACGGCACAGCGTAACGAGAACGTGCCCGGAGGCGAGTCCTAGAACGTGCTGAAGGGCCGCACCCGGTTGGCCATGTCGACCAGGGTGTAGCGGTGCGCCTGGGTGGGCGCCACCCTTGCCAGGCCGCGCAGCGACGCCTCAACCCCAAGCTGCAGACCGTGTCTGGTGAAAGGAAACCCGAGGATATGATTGGTGCTGGCCTCGTGATCTTGTAGCCAGTCCATCGCACCCCCGAGCACCAGCGCGCGGATTTGCAGCACCCGCGGTTCAGTGGGCGGCAACGCCTCGACCCGTCGGGCCGCGTCGCGAATGTTCTCCTCGGTGATCTCGCTGGTCGACCGGCCGGACAACAACGTCACCGCGCTGGTCAGTCGTGCGGTGGTGAAATGCCGTGAGCTGGCCGGCACCTCGTCGAGAGTGCGCACCGCGCCCGCACGGTCGCCGCCAGCCGAGAGGGCCCGGGCCAGCCCGAAGGCGGCCGAGATCACGCCTTCATCGGTGTCCCACACGGTCCGGTAGAACTTGTGCTCGTCGGAGTTGCCGGCAAGTTCGGCGGTGGCGGCCAGCGCCATCTTGGGTGCCAGCTCACCGGGGAAGGTGTCGAGCACCTCGGTGAAGTGCTTGATCGCCGAGTCGTAGTCTCCGGCGAGCAATTCAGCAACGGCGCGGTACCACACCAGCCGCCAGCGCCAGCCGACGCGCTCGGCCAGGTCGTCGAGTTTGCGCGTGGCATTGCCCACGTCACCCAGGTCGAGCAGCGCGCGGACCTCCATCAGCGGCAGCTCGACCGATTCGGACAGGTCGATACCTTCGGCGTCCAGTGAGCCGTGCCGGAAGGCGCGCAGCGAATCCAGCGTCTGCACCGGCTGGGACAACACCGTGGCCTGCAGCAGCGGAGCCGCGACGTCGGCCGGATCCACCAGCGGCACCTGCAGTGCGGTGACGATCTCCCGGGCGGTCAGCTTCTCGGCATGCACCTGGCCGTCCAGATACACATCGGTGTGCGCGACCAGCAGATCCACCCCAAACGTGGAGCGGGAGCGACTGAAGATCGTCGACAGCCCCGGTCGCGGAACCCCGGTGTCATGGGCGACCACTTCCCGCAGCACGCCCATCAGTTGCCCCGACATCTCCTCGGTGCTGGTGAACCGCCGCAGCGGATCCGGGTCGGTGGCACGGCGCAGCAGCCGGCCGAACGAGTCGTAAGTGACCAGCACCGGGTCGTCGTCGGGCAGTCCGTCGACGTAGCGGCCGTTGCGGGTCCGCAGGTTCAAAGTCAGCGCCGCCAGCGTGCGTCCGACCGTGTAGATGTCGGTGGCCACCGTCGGACCGGTCCGGACGATTTCCGGCGCCTGATAACCAGGCGTGCCGTAGAGGTAGCCGAACGAGTTGATCCGCGACACCGCGCCCAGATCGATGAGTCGGAGCTGCTCTTCGGTCAACATGATGTTCTCCGGCTTCAGGTCGTTGTAGACCAGGCCGATCGAATGCAGGTATCCCATCGCGGGCAGAATCTCGAGCACGTAGGCGATCGCCTCGGCGACCGGCAGCTTCTCGTTTCTGGCGCGTTTGAGCGACTGCCCGCCGACATACTCCATCACGATGTAGCCGACGGGTTCGCCGTGCCGGTCGGTGTGCTCGACGAAGTTGAAGATCTGCACGATCGAGGGGTGCACCACCTCGGCGAGGAATTGCCGTTCGGCCATCGCTATCGCCTGCGCCTCGGCGTCTCCGGAATGCACCAGACCCTTGAGCACCACCGGGCGGTCGTTGACGTTGTGGTCGAATGCCAGATACACCCAGCCCAGCCCGCCGTGCGCGATGCAGCCCTTGATTTCGTACTGTCCCGCGACGACGTCGCCCGCGCTGAGCTGCGGAAGAAACGAGTACGGGCTGCCGCAGTGCGGACAGTCGCCCTCCGACTGCGCTTCCGCCTCAGCGCCGGACCGGCCCACCGGGCGCCCGCAGTTCCAGCAGAACCGTTTGGATTCCGGCACGACCGGGTCGGTCATCAGCGCTTCGAGCGGATCGGTGTCGGGAACCCGCGGAATTTCCACCAGTCCGCTACCCAACCGCCGCACCGGCTGGAGGGTGCGGGTCGTCGTCATCCGCTCCTGCGGTTCGCTGCCGACCGTGCCGAACGAGATGTCGTCATCGTCGTCATCGAAATCGGGTCGGAACAGCGCCTGCGTCGGCATGATGCGCCGCACCGACGACGAGTCGACCCGCGCGTCGGCAGGCTGAGTGCCGGGGGCGACGTCCGCCTCGCGGTCTGCGTCGGGCTTGCTCACCGCCTCGCCCATCAGTCTGAGTACCTCGGTTCCGGGGGTGTCGGCGCCGGACCGAGAACCGTCAACCACTTGCGGTACAACGTGTTCCAGGTGCCGTCACGACGGATGCGGTCGAGGGTGCCGTTGATGAAGCGGACCAGGCCGGGATTGTTCTTGTTGATCCCGATGCCGTAGGGCTGGGTGTCCATGTTTGGACCCACGATGTGCAGGTACGGGTCTTGAGCCACCAGCCCGGCCAGGATCGAGTCGTCGGTGCTGATTGCGTCGACCTCACGTTGCTGCAGCGTCACCAGGCAGTCTGCCCAGTTCACCACCGATACCACGACTGGTGGCGGTGATATTTCGCTGATGCGGCGCAGCGAGGTCGTGCCTTTTGCCACGCACACCCGCTTGCCGGGCAGGTCGGAAGCTTTGACGATGGCCGAGTCCCGCGGGGCCAGGATGCGCTGGTAGGCGTCGAGGTAGACGGTGGAAAAGTCGACCAGCTTGCGCCGCTCGCAGGTAATCGTCATGGTCTTGACGACGATGTCGACGTGCGATTTCTGTAGCTCGGTGATCCGCTCGGCCGACGACAGAATCCGGTACTCCACCGCCGACGGGGTGCCGAAGATGTCGCGCGCCACTTCACCGGCGATGTCGACGTCGAATCCGGTGATTTCACCGGAGATCGGATCGCGGAAGCTGAACAGGTTGCTGCCGATGTCGAGCCCGACGATGAGCCGGCCACGAGCGCGGATGTCGGCCACCGCGGCGTCGGCCTCGGCTTTGGTGGCGAAGGGGCGCAGGCTGGCGGTCGGATCGCAGTTGTCCGTGGAGCGGTCCGGCGGTTGCGGCGGTTGCGCTGGCGACTCCTGCATGCCGGCCGGGCTGGGTGGTGGCAGGGTCGGCACCGAGGTCGCCGCCGTGGGCCCCGAGTGACCGCAGCCGGCGATGACGGCTGACGCGAGGATCGCGGCGCCCAGCGGCCCACTTGGGCGAAGAAAACGGCACACCCGGGGCACTGCCATCACCGGTACTCGTTCAGTCGGGGCCACAGGCCCAGCGCGACGGCCACGGCGGCGCCCAAGCTGAGCACCACGCCGCCCAAGGTGGCGCCCGACAACCCCCGACGCGCGTTGAGAATGTCTTCGCGCAGCTGGTTGCGACTTTGGTCCATGGTTTTCACCAACGCTTGATCGAGCCGGTCGAACGCGGGAGTGGCATCGTCCTCGCCGTCGCCCAGAGCGACCTGAGTGGCGGCTTGATAGTCGCCCACCGCAATGTAGGCGTTGATCCGCTCATCGGCCTGCCGCCAGCGGGCCAGCAACTGGTGGGCGCCCTGCAAATCGGTTCTGTCAACGGCGTCGTTGCGGGAGAGATACCCGTCGAGCTGTTTCTGCATGTCGTCGATGCGTTGGTAGAAGGTCTGCTTGCGAACTTCCTCGTCCCCGCGCCGGATCAGCGACAGCGTCTCGTCGGCGCGTGCCTGCTGGGCGGTGATCGCGAGGTCGGTGATCGTCTTCAGTGATTTCGCGTCGGAGTCTTTGGCGTTTTTGCTGCTGGTGGTGGAAATGGCGAGCGCCGTAACCACCCAGACCACCATAACGAGGATTGCCAGCGCGCCTACGACGAGCCCGGGATTGATTCGGCGTTTCGTTCGGCGGGCCAGCCAGCGATGGGTGAACGCGCCGAAGACGACCGTGGCCCCGATGACGAGGCCTACCGGAGCCGGGATCTGAGTCGACGCCGTCGTTTCACTGTCCACCCGCGCCGACGTGGCCCGGTAGAGCTGCTGGGCATCCGGCAGGATCCTCACCTGCATCAGCGACGAAGCCTCCGACAGATACGACGAGCCGACCGGGAAGCCCGCCCGGTTGTTGGTGCGCGCAATCTCGATCAAGCCGGTGTAGACGGCCAACTCGGCGTTGATCCGGCCGAGCAGTTGCACCAGCGGTTCATCGGTCAGCCCGCTCGACGCCCGGGTCACCGCCACCGACGCGTCGGTGATCGCCTGCTCGTAGCGCTCCCGAACGGTCCGTGGCTCCGCCCGGGCGATGAACGCGGTGGCCGCCGCGGCATCTGCCACCGACAGCGTGGTGTAGAGCCGGCCGGCGGCGAAGGCCAGCGGCTCGGTGTGGTTGAGCACAGTGCTCAGCGCGTGCTGGCGGTGGTTGATCGTCGTCGACGTCGCGAACGCGGTGAGCACGCCCAGAATTGCCAGGATGATGCCGATGGTGAGGATGCGGCCCGGCGTGGTCGAAACGAACCACCACCGGGGATGAGCGGGCTCGGCTGGCGACCGCGACCCAAGCGGCTCGGTCGACGGGTGCGCCAACTCAACGGTCACGTCTTTTCGGACCTCATCTCTTCACCAAAGGTCGCTGCAAACTCTATAAGCGAAGTCTAAGAGGCGATTGGACGGTTCGCCCGCAGGCATACCCAAGTGCCGGCCGAAGTGCCCCTATCCTGAACAGCGTGCGCGGCGACGGCGACGGCTGGGTGGTGTCGGACCGTGGCATACCCTACTGGGGCCGGTACGGCGCGGCGGGTCTGCTGGTGCGGGCGCCGCGCCCGGACGGCTCACCCGCGGTGCTGCTGCAACACCGGGCGCCGTGGAGTCATCAGGGCGGCACCTGGAGTCTGCCGGGCGGTGCCCGCGACAGTCACGAGACGCCCGAACAGACCGCCGTCCGGGAAGCCGGCGAAGAAGCCGGATTGTGCGGGGAGCGGCTCCGCGTGCGGGCCACGCTGGTGACTGCGGAGATACCCGGAGCCGGCGGCACGCACTGGACCTACACCACGGTGATCGCCGACGCCGTCGAGTTGCTGCGCACCGTCCCGAACCGGGAGAGCGCCGAACTGCGTTGGGTCGGCGAAGACGACGTGGCCGACCTGCCGCTGCATCCGGGTTTCGCCGCCAGTTGGGACCGGCTGCGCACCGCGCCGGCGACCGTGCCGTTGCATGCCGGCGATGAACGACGACGGCACCTGCCACGCACCGTCGCACTCGAAACCGGCGTCTTCGTCTGGTGTATGCCCGGCCGGCCCGACCAGGCGCCGTCGCAGCTGAGCTGCCGCGTCAGCGCGCTGCTGCAAGCGCCGAACTGAGCCGCCGCGCCGCCGCGCCCGGATCGTCGGCCGCGGTGATCGCGCGGACCACCACCACCCGGCGGGCACCGGCGGAGAGCACCGCGGGCAGCCGGCGCTCGTCGATCCCGCCGATCGCGAACCACGGCGTGGCGCCGGCCAGCTCCGCTGCGACGCGCACCAGCGCCAGTCCCGGCGCGTGCCGGCCCGGCTTGGTCGGTGTGGGCCAGCACGGGCCGACGCAGAAGTAGTCGGCGTCCTCGGCGACCGCGGCGGCCACCTGATCGCGGTCGTGGGTGGAGCGGCCGATCACGACGCCCGGCCCGACGATCTCGCGCGCCACCGCCGGCGGCAGGTCGCGCTGACCGAGGTGCAGCACCGCCGCCCCGGCGGCGCGGGCGACATCGGCCCGATCGTTCACGGCGATCAGCGCCCCGTGCCTACCGGCAGCGTCGGCCAGGACCTCCAGTGCGGCGAGTTCGTCGCGGGCCTCCAATGGGCCCCAACGTTGTTCGCCCGTCGAGCCTTTGTCGCGCAGCTGGATGATGTCGACCCCGCCGGCCAACACGGCGTCAGCGAACGCGGCGAGATCCCCGCGCTCGCGGCGGGCGTCGGTGCACAGGTACAGCCGGGCCTTCGAAATCCGGGACAGCCGGGAACGGGCTGGGTGCACACCGCGACGCTAGCGGCTAGCTTGGACAACGGACACGGGAGCCCGGGGCTATGCCAGATGCGGGGCTGAGAGTGGGCACATCAGAGCGCGACCTGCCCTTACCGTCGAACCTGATCCGGGTCATGCCGGCGAAGGGAGCACAGGATGGCATCGAACCCACTGGGGTCGTTGGCCGTCATCGGCGCCGGCGTCATCGGGCTGTCGATCGCGCGGCGCGCCGCCCAGGCCGGCTGGTCGGTGCAGGTCCACCGCAGTGGCCGCCACGGCGCATCGTGGGTGGCCGCCGGCATGCTGGCTCCACACAGCGAAGGCTGGCCCGGCGAGGAACGACTGCTGCGACTCGGCCTGGAGTCGCTGCGGCTCTGGCACGAGAGCGACCTGCTGGACGAGCTGCCCCCGGAGGTGATCACCGCACGCGAATCGCTCGTAGTGGCCCTCGACCGGGCTGATGTCGCCGACCTGCGCACCGTCGCCGACTGGCTGTCCGCTCAAGGCCATCCGGTGGTCTGGGAGACGGCCGCCCGCGACGTGGAGCCGCTGCTGGCACCCGGGATCCGCCACGGCTTCCGGGCGCCCACCGAGCTCGCTGTCGACAACCGGGCCTTGCTCGACGCGCTGAACCGGGCCTGCGAGCGGCTTTCAGTCCGGTGGGCGGGACCGGTGCGCGACCTGTCGAGCGTGCACGCCGACGCGGTGGTGATCGCCAACGGGATCGACGCGCCGTCGCTGTGGCCCGGGCTGCCGGTACGCCCGGTCAAAGGTGAGGTGCTGCGGCTGCGGTGGCGCAAAGGCTGTATGCCGCTGCCGCGACGGATGCTTCGCGCCCGGGTACGCGGCCGCCACGTGTATCTGGTGCCGCGGGCCGACGGCGTGGTGGTGGGCGCTACCCAGTACGAGCACGGCCGGGACACCGCGCCGGTTGTGTCGGGGGTACGGAACCTGCTCGACGACGCTTGCGCGGTGCTGCCGGCACTCGACGAGTACGAGTTCGTCGAGTCCGCTGCCGGACTGCGCCCCATGACACCGGATAACCTGCCGCTGGTGCAGCGGCTGGACGAGCGGACCGTGGTCGCCGCGGGCCACGGCCGTTCGGGATTTCTGCTGGCGCCGTGGACGGCCGAACAGGTCGTGACGCAACTTCTTCCGGTAGAAGCGGCGATGAGGAGCGATGCGCGATGCGCGTCACGACGGTGCAGAGCGTAGCGATGAGGAGGAGTGGCGCAAAATGCTCATCTCGGTGAACGAGAAGCAGGTCGAAGTCGACGAGCAGATCAGCATTGCCGCGCTGCTGCAGACGCTGGGCTATCCCGACCGCGGCATCGCGGTCGCCCTCGACCAAGCGGTGCTACCCCGCTCGAGTTGGGCGACGAGGCTGGCTGAGTTTACCGGCCCGGTGCGACTGGAGGTGGTGACGGCGGTGCAAGGTGGCTGAAGCAGATTTTTCCCACTCCTCCTCGGGCCATGCCGGCCCGCATCGTCGCGGGGGAGAAGCCAAACTGACGATCGCCGGGCGGAGCTTTGCCTCTCGGCTGATCATGGGCACCGGCGGTGCCTCCAACCTGGCTGTTTTGGAGGAGGCGCTGATCGCGTCGGGCACCGAGCTGACCACCGTCGCGATGCGCCGGGTCGACGCAGAAGGGGGCACCGGCATGCTCGACCTGCTGGGCCGCCTCGGTATCACCCCGCTACCGAACACGGCCGGGTGCCGCAGCGCCGGCGAAGCGGTGCTGACCGCCCAGTTGGCCCGCGAAGCGTTGGGCACCGAGTGGGTCAAGCTGGAGGTGATCGCCGACGATCGCACGTTGCTACCGGACGCCGTCGAATTGGTACGCGCCGCAGAGCAATTGGTGGATGAGGGATTCGTGGTCCTGCCGTACACCAACGATGACCCGGTGCTGGCCCGCCGGCTCGAGGACACCGGTTGCGCGGCCGTGATGCCACTCGGTTCACCGATCGGCACCGGCCTGGGCATTGCCAACCCTCACAATATCGAGATGATCGTGGCCCACGCCGATGTCCCGGTGGTCCTGGACGCCGGTATCGGTACTGCCAGCGATGCCGCACAAGCGATGGAATTGGGTTGCGAAGCAGTGCTTTTGGCCACAGCGGTGACACGCGCCGCGGATCCGCCGTCGATGGCCGCCGCGATGGCTGCGGCAGTCACCGCCGGCTACCTGGCCCGCCGCGCGGGCCGGATACCCAAACGGTTCTGGGCGCAGGCGTCCAGCCCCGTGCTGTGACCAAACGCTATGTGGCGCTTGGTAGCTCGATGGCAGCGGGTCCGGGTATCCGGCCGCGGGCACCGGGCGCCCCGTGGGGATCAGGACGATCCGCCCGTAACTACCCGCACCTGGTCGCCGAACGACTGAGCCTCGATCTGGTCGACGCCACCTTCTCCGGCGCCACCACCGCACATGTGCTCGCCGAACGTCAGCGCGGCGCGCCACCGCAAACAGACGCGCTCGACGGTTCGGAAACGCTGGTCACCATCACCATCGGCGGCAACGACGTCGGCTACATCCCCCTGTTGCTGGCTGCGTCGCTGCCCCTTCCGGCCCGGTGGCTGCCGAAGGTGAGCACACTGCTGAATCGGCGTGCCCGCGACGAGGCGCTCGGGTTGGTGGGGAATTCGCTGCGAGCCGTCGGTGCCGAAGTGCGTCGGCGAGCCCCTGGCGCCCAAGTCTTCTTCGTCGACTACCTCACGCTGCTGCCGCCGGTCGGGACGCGCGCCGCACCGTTGTCATCCACCGACGCCGGCCTTGGCCGCCACGTCGCGGCACGGCTCGAGGAGCTCACCGCAGCGGCCGCAGGGAGCACCGGGTGTGGGATCGTGCGCGCCGGACATGCCAGCCGCGACCACCACGCCTGGTCTGCCGAGCCGTGGACGGTCGGTGCGGGCTTGCCCCTTCCGTGGCGTCCATCACCTTTTCATCCCAACGCCGCCGGGATGCGCGCCGTCGCTGAGCTGGTCATCGCCCAGTTACAACAGTGATCCGCGGGCTTGCGGTCCGGTTAAGGACCTGATTAGGGACCAGCCGCAACGGGTAGCACAAGCCGGAGCCGAAACATGTCCTCCCCCGGTGCCGGGTCGGCTGATTCGAGCGGAGCCGCTTACATGACCACTGGTCCACGGGCTGTAGTTGACGGCTCGGCGCATACCGCGGTTCTGTACCACGGCGAGCAGGAATACCGGGATCTCGTCGGGTCCTTCATAGCCGAGGGCTTGAGCGGCGGCGAAATGGCATGGGTAGCGGTACCCGCAGACAGGCTGGGTCCGCTCCGGGATGCGGTGCGTGGCGTCGTCGGGATGGCGGTCAGCCAGGTGGTGTGGGCCGACATCACCACGTTGGGCCGCAATCCCGCCCGGATACTGGGCACGCAGCTGGCTTTCCTGGAACGTCATCCTGATCGACCGGTCCGAATGGTCGCCGAAGTGGCATGGCCGGGCCGCAGCGCCGTCGAATATGTCGGCTGCATGCAGCACGAAGCCCTGGTCAACATCGCGTTCGCCGGACGCGACGTGCAAGGCCTGTGCCCGTACGACGCGTCTCGCCTCGGCAAAAGCGTGCTCGACGACGTCCACATGACGCATCCGCTTGTCGAACGAAGCGGGTCACAGCGGCGCAGCACACACTACTCAGTCGACGGCGCGCTGCACCGCAGCAACGAACCTCTGATCACCAGCCCGGTCGCGGTGACCTGCAGGGTCGGCGAGCCGGCCGATCTCAGCCGCGCCCGTCAACACAGCAGCCGCTATGGCCGACTGCTCGGGTTATCCACCGACCGGCTCGCTGACTTGCAGCTGATCGTCACCGAACTGGCCACCAACAGCCTGCAGCACGGCGGGGGAAGCAGCCACCTCTCGTTCTGGGAGTGCGACGGTCACCTGGTCTGTGAAGCCCGCGACAACGGATACCTGGCTGATCCGTTGGTCGGGCGACGGCCGCCGGCCAAAGACCGACCCAGCCCCAGTGGATTGTTCGTCGTCAACGCGCTCGCGGACCTGGTGCGCACGCACACTTCCCGGGACGGCACGACCATCCAGGCTTTCCTGTGGCTGAACCGGCTCTCGGGAGAGACGGCGTGATGCGCCGCCACGGCGTGCTCACCTCGGCCGCCAGCCTTGTTCCGGTGGTTCACCTGGGCTGGGGGTATCACGATCGCCAAGAGTTCGGGATGCGGGTGGCCGAATACCTCTCCGACGGAATCGCCTACAACCAGCGAATTGAATATGTCGGCGCCGGTAGCCGGAACGCGTTATGCGTCGAGCTCACCGAACTGGGCTTCGGTGAGCATGTGCGGTCGGGTCGGATTAGGGTGTCGCCGGCGGAAGACACTTACGAGTTCTGTCCCGGCACTGAGGTGATCGACGCCGAGGGCACCGTGGCCGAAAGAGTTGCGGCCACCGAGCAGGCGCTGTCGGACGGCTACAGCGGTTTACGCGCCGTAATCGACGCGGTCAGCGTCGCGCGCACCCCCGAACAGCGCGCCGCGTGGGCACATTTCGAGTACCTGATCGACCAGGAGATCGCCGCGCTGCCGCTGTCGGCGATGTGCGCTTATGACCTGGTCGCTCTGGGTGCCGCGGCCGCGGAGCTGCTGTGCTTGCATCCGCTTGCCGGCGAGGGGACGGTCGGCTTTCGGCTCTTTGCCGAGCCCGGCTTCAGCTTCGTGCTGGCCGGTGAGATCGACGCCGCCGATAACGACGCCTTCGTCACCGCGCTGCAGCGGGTCTGGCGGTGGCAACCGCCCGGCCCGCTCCTCATCGATGCTCGAGCCTTGAATTTCATCACTCACCATCAGCTCGCCAGACTCGACGACCTCGCCCGTGCCGACGACCGCGACGTGGTGCTGCTCTCCGATCAGGGCATCGTGAGCCGGCTGGCCGAGCTGCTGAGGCTGACCCACCTGCGGGTCGCGCCGGCAGCAGTGGGCGCCTCGTGATCGCCGCGATGGACACGACGCACACCGAGCAGAAGCTGCGGCATTCCGTGGTCTTCTATCGCACCGAACGCGAATACCTCGACTGCGTCGTGCCGCTGGCAGCTGAGTGGTTGACTGCCGACCGACCCGTGCTGATCACGCTGCCGGAGCCAAGAATTGCCATGCTGCGTCCCGCGTTGGGGGCGCTGGCCGACGATGAATCCGCCAACCTGGTCATGACCGACGTAACCGTGGTGGGCCGCAACCCCGGCCGGCTGCTCGGAATGGCCGGGTGTTTCGTGCGCCAACACCCGAATCGGCAGGTGTTGATGATCGGTGAACCGGTGTGGCCGGGCCGCACGGAAGCCGAATACCCGGCGTGCGTGCAGCATGAAGCGCTGTTCAACATCGCCCTGGCCGGGCATGAGGTGACCGGCGTGTGTCTGTACGACGCTGCCCGGCTGCCGGCTGACGTGCTGGCTGACGCCCGTCTCACCCATCCGCTGATCTGGCGGGGCGGCTCACCTGACCACAACGCGGAGTACGCGGTCGGCCTTGCCCTCGACAGCAGCAACGAATCGCTGCCAACCAGCGCTGCCGCGGTGACGTACACCGTGCACGAACTGCCAGACCTGAGCAGTGCACGGCGGTACGCGTCGCGATATGCCCGGCTGCTGGGTATGTGTCCAGACCGGATCGACGATTTGCAATTGATCGCCACCGAGCTGGCGACCAACAGCCTGCGTCACACCAACGGCGCATGCCGACTTGCTTTCTGGGCCCACGATGGACACCTGATCTGCGAGGCAAGTGATATCGGGCAGTTGGACGATCCACTGGCCGGTCGTCGCAGCAGCCAGTCCGGTCTGTTCCTTGTCAACGCGGTGGCCGACCTGGTCCGCACTCACATCTCGCCGGCAGGCACGAAGATTCGGGCCTATCTGCGGCTCGACCGGGTGGCGCAGTAATCGAACCGCGGGCGACGGTGGCCAAACGCCGTCGATGACGAGCCGTCTAACGTGGGCGCCGTGGACTACAGATCGAGGTTGATGCCGGCGCTGCTCGCCATGGCCTGCACTGTCGCGTTGCTGCTTGGCGGTTGCAGCCGCTCGGCAGGTACGTCGCAGCCGACCAGGTCGTCGTCGGCCGCAGCGGACTTCGCGGCCAGCTTGCACGGCCGGGTCAGCACGGACGCCATGATGGCTCATCTGTCGAAGCTCCAGGACATCGCCAACGCGCACAACGGTACCCGCGCGGTCGGTACCCCCGGTTACGACGCCAGCGTCGACTACGTCGTTGACACCCTGCGGCACAACGGGTTCGAGGTGCAGACACCGCAGTTCGAGGCGCGCGTCTTTCACGCTGACCCTGGTTCGGTTTCCGTGGGCGAGAAAACCGCCGAAGCGCGCGCGCTGGAGTTCAGCATCGGCACCGGGCCGGATGGGGTGAGCGGCCCGCTGCTACCTGCTCGCACGGAGGACACACCGGGCTGCACCGCCTCCGACTACGACGGTCTCCCGGTGCGGGGCGCGGTGGTGTTGGTGGATCGGGGGAGCTGCCCCTTCAGCCAGAAGGAACAGACCGCCGTCGAACGGGGCGCTGTTGCGTTGGTCGTCGCCGACAATGTCGACGAGAAGGAGATGGGCGGCACCCTGGGCGAACGCACCGACGTCAAGATTCCGGTGGTCAGTGTAACGAAATCCGATGGAGCGCAGCTGCGGGCGCAGTCCGGGAACACTACGGTCAAACTCAACGCGAACACCCAGACGTTGCAGGCGCGCAACGTGATCGCTCAGACCAAGACCGGCTCGACCGCCAACGTGGTGATGGCCGGCGCGCACTTGGACAGCGTGCCCGAGGGCCCGGGCATCAACGACAACGGCTCAGGTGTGGCTGCCGTACTCGAAACTGCTGTGCAGCTGGGCAATTCACCACGAATAGCCAACACTGTGCGGTTCGGCTTCTGGGGCGCTGAGGAATTGGGACTGATCGGGTCGCGCAACTACGTCGAGTCACTGAATGACGACGGGCTCAAGGACATCGCGTTGTATCTGAACTTCGACATGCTCGGATCACCGAACCCGGGTTATTTCACTTACGACGGGGATCAGTCGCTGCCGACGGACCAGCGCGGGAAGCCCGTGGTCCCCGAAGGGTCGGCCGGTATCGAGCGGGCGCTGGTCGCCTATCTGAAGTCGACGGGCAAAACACCACAGGACACGTCGTTCGACGGACGCTCGGACTACGACGGCTTCACCGCGGCGGGCATTCCGTCCGGCGGCCTGTTCTCTGGTGCCGAGGCGAAGAAGTCCGCCGACGAGGCCAAGCTGTGGGGCGGTAGCGCCGATCAGCCGTACGACCCCAATTATCACCAGAAGACGGACACCCTCGACCACATCGACCGCACGGCGCTCGGAATCCTCGGCGGTGGTGTCGCCTATGCGGTCGGCCTCTACGCACAGGATCTTTCCGGCCACAACGGGGTGCCGGTACGCGACGATCGCACCCGTCACGCGCTCGCCAAACAGTGAAGGGGGTCCGCGGATGAGTGACCGCCGCCGCTGGTGGAGCGTGGCGCGCGCGGCGCCAGTCATCGCTTTGACCGTGCTGGTCGCCGGCGGTTGCGGGTCGGTTGTCGACGGACGTCCGGTCTCACTCCTGGACGATCCCTTTCGGGTCGGGGACCTACCCGCCGCGGACGGCCTGAGTGGCGCCCGGCAGGACGCGCCTTCGCCCAAGGGGACGGTGCGCAATACCGACTACGGTCGGGTCGACAAGTTTGCGTTGCTGTCGATCAACGACATCGAACAGTTCTGGGAGCAGGCGTATGGCCCACCGCTGAGCGGCAGTTTCCACCCGGTCAGAACCCTGGTGTCCTACGACTCCGACGACCCGGACAGCCCACCGGTGTGCCACAACGACACATACGAGGAGCCCAACGCGTTTTTCAGTCCTCGGTGCAATCTGATCGCCTGGGACCGAGGCGCGTTCTTGCCGACCGCTCGAAAGTATTTCGGCGAAATGGCTGTCCCCGGGGTGCTCGCCCACGAGTACGGCCATGCCGTGCAGCGGATGGCGAACCTGGTCAGCCGCAAGACACCGATCCTGGTCCGCGAGCAGCAAGCGGACTGCTTCGCCGGGGTCTTCATGTACTGGGTGGCGCAGGGAAAGTCGTCGCGATTCACTCTGAGTACCGGAGACGGCCTGGACCATTTACTCGCAGGAGTCATCACCACCAGAGACCCGGTGACTGAGTCGGACGAACAAAACTCCGACGAGCACGGTTCGGCACTGGATAGGGTCAGCGCATTCCAGATGGGCTTCATCACCGGCGACGCCGCCTGCGCGGGCATCGACGCGAACGAAATAGAGCGACGCCGCGGCGACCTTCCGACCACTTTGCGGGTCGATCGGTACGGCGATCCCGAATCCGGCGAAGTCCCGATCAACCAACAAACGCTGTCCACGCTGATGGAGTTGCTGGGAAAGATTTTCGCACCGCAACAACCGCCGACGTTGTCGTTCGACCCGGTGAGTTGTTCGGATGCAACCGCCAGCCCGCCGGCTTCCTACTGCCCGTCCAGCAACACCATCGCCGTTGACCTGCCGGCGTTGCAGGAACTTGGGCGCGTCGCCGGGGAGAAGCAGCGCGAGTTACCCCAAGGTGACGACACCGCCTTATCAGTCGTCATGTCCAGATACGCACTGGCGGTGGAGCACGAACGCGGCTTACCGCTCAATACGCCGTGGACGGCGTTGCGCACGGCATGCCTGACCGGTGTCGCGCACCGCAAGATGGCCGATCCCATCGATGTGCCGTCGCACGACACACTCGTGCTGACTGCGGGCGACGTCGACGAAGCCGTTGCCGGGCTGCTCACCAACCGCCTGGTCGCCAGCGATGTCGACGGGGCGACCGTTCCGGCGGGCTTCACCCGGATCGCGGCGTTCCGCGGCGGCGTCGGCGGCGACACCGCACAGTGCTACCAGCGGTTCCCGTGACCGGGCGCTGAACAGGCTAGCTCACCGACAACTGCGCTATCAGGTTTTCGACGGCGGCGACGGCATCGGGAGGAATCGGACGCTCGGCCTCGGCCGCCATGACGATGTCGACCGGCAAGCCGGCCGCGTTGGCGGTTTCCTCGGCGCTCAGCTCCGCTCGATGGCGAGCCCCGTACAGCCGCTGCCCCAGCGTGGCCGCCGGCGAACGTGCCGCCCGCAACATCACGTCGTTGTAGCACCGGCGCACCCCGCTCAAGGCCAAGACGACCGATGGGGTGCCCTTGGCGCTGCGTGCGGCGCTGGCCGCCACCGACTCGAGTTTGCGCAGATCGCCGAGAATCACGGTGACGCGGGGGGTGAAGTCGGGATCTGACGGTTTCGGCAGGCCGGCGATCGCGGTGCTGATCGTGTGCATCGCCAGCTCGACGGCCTCGGCCATCAGCGGCGCTTGGACTGTATTGGTGATGACCTCGGTGGCGTCGCTGTCGGCGGTGGATCCAGTGGGTCCGGCTCCGTTGCGGATGCGGGTGATGGTACCGGCCGGCCACTGCAAGACTTCCTCCAGCTTGGCCAGGGTGACGCGGCGCGGCCAGCTGCGTCCCTTCTCGAAGGCGATGAGCGCGCCGGCGTTGATGATCTTGTCCCTCGCCAGGCTGCGTTGGGTGATGTCCAGTTCGCGTCGCCGGGCGGCGACGGCGCGGCCGGCCCGCGCGATGTCGGGGTCGGTTTCCTCGATCTCGGTCCAGGAATCTTCCCCGGCGCCGGCGGCGGGCGTTGCCTGTGTCGCTTCGGACGGATCGCTTAGCGAGAACGTCACCGGGATGCCGTCGGGATTTCCCAGATGGATCGTCGTAGTGCCGGTGATGGGGACGGAGCTGCGGCGGACTCCGTCGACGTAAATCCCGTTCGTGCTGGTATCGATCGCCTGCCAGCTGCCGGCTTGCGGCTCGAGCCGGACGTGTGAGCGCGAAATCCGCTCGTCGTTGACCCGGATGGAGGCCTGCGGATCCCTGCCGACCACGGCAACGCCACCCTCCGGATTGAGGATGTGTGATTCGGTTCCTATCTGCACCGAGACGTTCGGTGCCGAAGTCGTCGTGCCGTGATCAGTCAAAGTGCTGACTCCTTCCGGCGCCCATGCCGACGACTCGGTGATGACACCGCGGTTAGATGCTACATCTTCTTCCCTTGCATGGTCAGCAGCCGCGTGCAAGTGCTGCGGTTTGCTTTGTGATCCGCCATGGCGCACAAACTGAAGCAGTGCCACGAAAATACTGTTGCGATGCAACGTTGACATCGGTTAAAGTCGTGGCATCGACTACGGTTCCTGGCCAGATGGGGGAAAGAGCATGACTGCAACCGTTGCGGTAAGCGGCGCGCCGACCGCAGAATACGTACCGGTGTGTACCACCGATCCGGAACGCTGGACTACCGTCACTCCTGACGACGAAGCCAAAGCGCTGTGCCGCTCCTGCCCGGTGCGCTGGCGTTGCGCACGTGAAGCCTGGGAGACCACGGGGGCCGAGGGCTTGTGGGCCGGGGTCGTGATCCCCGAGGGAGGTCGGCCGCGCCAGTTCGCCTTGCGTCAGCTGCGGTCGTTGGCCGAGTACGGCGGCTATCCGGTGCGGCCGGGACGTCGGGCCCGGCGGATAGCAATCGACGGCCACTGATCGGGTGCCAACCTGGTGTCGCGCCGTTGCATTAACCGAGCAACCGCAACGCCGAATCGACCGCGAGCGCCGCGACGTCGATGGTTTTGGAGCCCAGGTCATGGCGCGCGCCGCCGATCTCGACAACTTCTGCCGGCGCGGTGACCGCTGCCGCGGCGGCCCGCACCTCGGCGATGGTGCCAAACGGATCCGAGGTGCCGTGCGTGAAGACGGTTGGCACCGTGACACTCGGCAGATGCTCGGTGCGCACACGCTCGGGCTTACCGGGCGGATGGACCGGATAGGAAAACAGCGTCAGAAGATCCACCGTGGCCTCGTGCGCAGCCACCACCATCGACGTCAGTCGGCCCCCGTAAGAATGACCGCCGGCAACCATCGGACCGCCGGTCAGGGTGCGGCAGGCCGCAATGGCTTCGATGATCCCGGTGCGGTCGTTCGCGGAGCCGGTCGGCGGCCCGGTGGGGCGTCGCCGCCGGTAAGGCAGGTTATAGCGAACCGCCAGCCAGCCGCGCCGCGCCCATTCGTCGCAGACCCGTTGTAACAGCGTTGAGTCCCTGCTGCCGCCGGCACCATGAGTCAGCACCACCACGCCGGATGCCGCGCCGTCGGGTTCATGCGCGACCCCGGCCACCTGCTCGAGTCGCTCACGCATGCAGCCGGAAAAGCGGCGACACCGGACCGTGGCCGTGCCCTAGCGGATAAGCGGCGCGCAGGCATTCGGTCACCCATTCCTTGCCGAACGCGACCGCGTCCGGCACCGAGTAACCGTGCGCCAGCGCGCAGGCCACCGCGGTGGACAAGGTGTCGCCGGCGCCGTGATCATGGCTGGTGTCGACCCGGGGCGAGCCAAACTCGTGAAATTCGTTGCCGTCGAACAGCAAATCCGTACTGGTATCCGACGGTCGCAGATGCCCGCCTTTCACCAGCGCCCACTGTGGCCCGAGTCCGTGCAGGGCGCGCGCCGCCTCGCGTTGCGAGTCGGCGTCGACCACGTCGATTCCGACCAGCAGCCGCACTTCGTGCAGGTTGGGCGTTACCAAGGTAGCCAGTGGAATCAAATCGGTGCGAAGCGATTCCAGTCCGCTGGGTTCGAGCAGCGGATCGCCGTGCATCGACGCGCAGACCGGATCGACGACCAGTGGCACGTCCGGATTGTGCTCACGCCAGCCCGCTGAGACGGCCTCGATGATCTCCGTCGACGCCAGCATCCCGGTCTTGGCCGCTTGGAAGCCGATGTCATGACACACCACCTCGATCTGGGCGGCGATAACACCGCCCGGCACCAGATGGAAACCGCGCACACCGACCGAGTTCTGCACCGTCACGGCAGTGACCGCGCACAGTGCATGCATACCGAGCAAGGCCGCGGTGCGGACGTCGGCCTGCAGCCCGGCGCCACCACCGGAGTCCGAACCGGCGATCGTCAGCACCCGCACCGGCGTCTCACCGGCGCGGGGCAACGGCAATAAACTCACTGGGCGATGGGCAGATACACGCGGTTGCCCTGCTCGGCGAACTCCCGCGACTTCTCAGCTAGCCCTTTCTGCAAGGCGGCTTCGATCGCTTCCTCGCTGTCCAACCCATGCTTGGCGGCGTATTCGCGCACATCCTGGGTGATGCGCATCGAGCAGAACTTCGGTCCGCACATGGAGCAAAAGTGCGCGCTCTTGGCCGGTTCGGCCGGCAGCGTCTCGTCGTGAAACTCCCGTGCGGTATCCGGATCCAGCGACAGCGCGAACTGATCGTTCCAGCGAAACTCGAACCGCGCCTTGGATAGCGCGTCGTCGCGCTCGTGCGCACGAGGATGGCCCTTGGCCAGGTCCGCGGAGTGCGCGGCGATCTTGTAGGCGATCACGCCATCCTTGACGTCTTTGCGGTCCGGCAACCCGAGGTGCTCCTTGGGTGTCACGTAGCACAGCATGGCGGTGCCGGCCTGGGCGATGATCGCCGCGCCGATGGCCGACGTGATGTGGTCGTAGGCCGGGGCGATGTCGGTGGCCAGCGGACCGAGCGTGTAGAACGGGGCCTCCTCGCACAATTCTTCCTCCAGCCGCACATTCTCTACGATCTTGTGCATCGGAATGTGGCCTGGCCCCTCGATCATCACTTGCGCGCCATGGGCTTTCGCGATCTTCGTCAACTCGCCGAGGGTCCGCAGCTCGGCGAACTGCGCGGCGTCGTTGGCATCGGCGGTCGAGCCGGGCCGCAGGCCGTCGCCCATAGAGAACGTGACGTCGTAGCGGACGAAAATGTCGCAGAGTTCCTCGAAGTTGGTGTAGAGGAACGACTCCTCGTGGTGCGCCAGACACCATGCGGCCATGATGGACCCACCGCGACTGACGATTCCGGTGACTCGCTTGGCGGTCAACGGCACATACCGCAACAGCACCCCGGCGTGCACGGTCATGTAGTCCACACCTTGCTCGCACTGCTCGATCACCGTGTCGCGGTAGATCTCCCACGTCAGCGCGGTGGGGTCGCCCTTGACCTTCTCCAGCGCCTGATAGATGGGCACCGTGCCGACCGGCACCGGCGAATTGCGCAGAATCCACTCCCGCGTTTCATGGATGTCTTTGCCGGTGGACAAGTCCATGATGGTGTCCGCGCCCCAGCGGGTCGCCCACACCATCTTGTCGACCTCTTCGGCCACCGACGACGTGACCGCTGAATTGCCGATGTTGGCGTTGACCTTGACCGCGAACGCCTTGCCGATGATCATCGGCTCGCTCTCGGGATGGTTGTGGTTGGCCGGAATCACCGCTCGGCCGCGAGCCACCTCGTCGCGCACCAACTCGGCGGGCAGGTCCTCGCGCGCGGCGATGAATGCCATCTCCGCGGTGATCTCGCCGGCGCGGGCCCGCTGCAGTTGGGTGCCGCCGTCGCGCACCACTCCGGGCCGCGGCGGCAGGCCTGCCGTCACGTCGATCACCACGTCCGGGTCGGTGTACGGGCCGGAGGTGTCGTAGAGGTCGAAGTGTTCACCGTTGGACAGATTCACCCGCCGAAACGGCACCCGGGCACCGGGAACCCTCTCCAGGTCACGGTAGGCCTTGACGCTGCCTGCGATCGGGCCGGTGGTCACCGACGGGTCGACAGCTACGGATACGTCGGTCACTTGTCTTCTCCCTACGACGGCATTACCCGGTCAGGTTCCTACGGTCGACGGCGCCAGCCGTCCTCTCAGCGCACTCGGCGTGCGCTCCCGCGTGATGGTTGATTTCCTTCGCCGGTCCAGACCGGCTCCTCCAACGCTAGCGCAGCAGGGCAGAGGTGCCCAGCCCGGCGCGATCATGATCGCGGTTCCCATTACCGGCCATCTGCAGGCGGGTTAGGCTCGAATCACTTTTGGACGGCTGAGACCGCGGAACTTCGACCGCGCCTTATCGACAGCCGGACAACGCAAGACGGTTCTTGGCCGAGGACGGAGTCGAGGCAGACGAATGGATTTGCTGACGGTGGAATGTCAGGAGCGCGAGGACTCGATCATTGTGCGAGCAACCGGCGATATCGATTCCAGCACCGTCGCAGAGCTCACCACCAAGATGTCGTTGGCGCTGCAGGCGGCCGCCACCCATCCCGCCAGGCTGATCATCATCGACCTGCGGGCCGTCACTTTCTTCGGCAGCGCCGGATTGAATGCGGTGCTTGACTGCCACGAAGATGGCGCAAACGCCGGGACTTTGGTGCGTCTGGTAGCCGACAACGCCCACGTGCTGCGCCCGATCGAGGTCACCAACCTCGACCGGGTCTTCGACATCCACGCCACGCTGACCGACGCGCTGTCGCGCGATCCCGATCTGCAGGCATGACCGCGGAGCGCGCCTCAGCCGAGCCGCCGTTGCCGGCCGATCTGGCCGCAGCGGTCGCCTTGGGCGGCGACATGGGCCGCCGACTCGCTGAATACGACTGGACACAGCACCCGTTGGGACCGCCGTGCGATTGGCCGGTCGAGCTGCGGTCGGTGGTCTCGGTCGTGCTGACGTCACGGTTCCCGATCGTTTTGTGGTTGGGACCGCGGGATCTGTTCCTCGTCTACAACGACGCCTACGTTCCCATCTTCGGTGACCGGCACCCGGCCGCTTTCGCGCGTCGCGCCAGGGAGGTCTGGTGGGACATTTGGGATCAGATCGGCCCGATGCTGGACAGTGTCGTCACGAGCGGTCAGGCGACCTGGTCGGACGACATGCTGCTGCCGATCCTGAGCGATGGCCGGCCCCAGGAGCGGCATTTCACTTTCAGTTATGGCCCCCTGATCAGCGACGGTGACGTCTACGGTGTGTTCGCCGCGGTCAACGAGACGACCGCGCGGGTGCTGAGCGAACGCCGCATGCACGTGCTCAACACCGTCGGAGCCGCGTTGATGGAAACCCGCACCATCGACGATGCCGTAACCGCGGCGGTCGCGGTCTGCGCGGACCAGCCCGCGGACCTGCCCTTCATCGCGGCATATGTCCATGACGAAGAGGCGCAAAATCTCACGTTGCGCGGCGCGACGCCTTCGGTGTTACCGCTGTTGCCTCCCACGTTGGTGCAGTTGACCGATTGGGACCCGTTGGCGCACACGCGAGCCGACTCCTGCGTCATCGACCGGACCGCGACGGCCGTTCCCGGTATCGCCGCGGTCTTGGGCGACGAGTGTCCGGAGCACATGCTCGTGCTACCGATCGGGGAGGGTGCGGCCACTGGTGCGCTCGTGATCGGGATGTGTCCGCGCTGCCCGCTGGATGACCTCTACCGCGGGTTCTGTCAACTGCTCGCCGACCAGCTGTCCACGGCGATGGCATCGGCGCTGTCCTACGAGCAGCAGCGGCAACGAGCCGACGCGCTCGCCGAACTGGACCACGCCAAGACGGCGTTCCTGACCAATGTCAGCCACGAGTTCCGCACCCCGCTGACCCTGCTGCTCGGCCCGATCGACGATGCCCTGTCCGAGACCGGTGTCGATGCGCTCCTGGCGCACCGGCTGCAGACCGCCCGGCGAAACGCGGCGCGGCTGTTGCGCCTGGTCGATTCCTTGCTGGACTTCTCCCGCATCGAAGCAGGCCGCGCTACCGCACACATGGTATGCACCGATGTAGGCGCGTTGACCTGTGAGATCGCCTCGTCGTTCGGCGAACTGTGCCAACGGGCCGGGCTCGAGCTGGCCCTCGACTGCCAGGCCGTGCTGGCCGACGTCGACCCAGGCATGTGGGAAACCGTCGTGCTCAATCTGATGACCAATGCGGTGAAATACACGCTGCGAGGGGCGATATCGGTCGAGGTACATCGTGAGTCCGACGAGGACGGGTGCCGCGTCGTCGTCCGCGACACCGGCGTGGGTATCGCGCCGACGGATCTCACCCGGATAGGTGAGCGTTTCTTCCGCGCCGACACCACCCGCGGCCGCAGCGTCGAGGGCACTGGAATCGGCCTGTCGCTGGTGCGCGGGCTGGTGGAACTGCAGAACGGAAGTGTCCACATCGACAGTGAGCTCGACGGCGGTACCACCGTCACGATCCGGCTGCCGCGCTCGGCGACCGAGGCACCGGTCGATCTGCAACCGACTGGGCTGGCAGAAAACCCGTATGTCGCCGAAGCCAGCCAGTGGCTGGCGTCGCTGCCGGCCACGCCGACTGACGTGACGGCAGCTAGGGAGGACGAGCGCAAACTGGTTCTCATCGCCGACGACAACGCCGATATGCGCGCTCATCTGGAGCGCGTTCTATCCCCGCATTGGCGCACATTCCTGGTCGGCGACGGTGCGGCGGCTTTGCACGCCACCCGGCAGTTACGCCCGGATCTGGTGGTCACCGACGTGATGATGCCGGGTATCGACGGTTTCGAATTGGTTGCGGCGATCCGGGCGGACGCCGACCTGGCGACGACCCCGATCGTCATGCTCTCCGCCCGTGCCGGCGCGGAAGCCGTCACCGAGGGCTTCGCCGGCGGTGCCGATGACTACCTGCCCAAACCGTTTCGCTCCCAAGATCTGATCGATCGGGTCGCGGCCCGCCTGTCCGGAGCTGCCCGCGAACGCGCCAGTAGGCGTTTCGGTGACGCGGCGACGCGGCGCGCCACCGAGCTCGCGCGGCTCGACGGTGCGTTGCAGAGCAGCGACTCCGTCACGAAAATTCTTGCCGCGCTTGCGGATTCACCCCTCGCCTCAGCTGACGCCGAGGCCATTTCAATCGGGGTGCTGGACCCCGAGAAGAACAAAGTTCAGTTCGAATACGCAGGCGAGGTTCCGGCTGAACTGCGCGACCGCTACCACGTGGCGTCGTTGAATACGCCGCTGGTGCCCGTGGACGTCATCAAAACCGGCCAGCCGATGATCGTCACCGACACCCTCGGCCTGCCCGAGCGCTACCAGCATGTGGTGCAGGAGACCGCGGTCAACGTTCGGGCGTGCGTCAGCCAGCCGTTGTGCGATCACGACGGTCGCGTCATCGGCTCCCTCGGAATGTTGTGGTCCACGCCCCGGGAGTTCTCGGCGGCGGAGTTGGACATGTTCGCCCGGACCGCCGAGATGACCCAGTCGGCGCTCGACCGTATCCGGGTCACGCAGCGGGAGCACCGCATCGCCATCGACTTCCAAGAACACCTGCTCGATTTGGATCGAGGGTCGACCGCGGCGGCGGTGGCGGCGGTATACCAACCGGCCGGGGAAACGTTGCGTGTCGGCGGTGACTGGTATCTGGTCGCGCCGCTCGAACGCGAAGGGAAGATCGCGATCTCCGTCGGCGACGTGGTCGGGCACGGGTTGTCGGCCGCGATCGTGATGAGCAGGCTTCGTGCTGCCGTCGCCGCCACCGCGTTTACCGAGGCCGATCCCACTGCGGTGCTCGGCGTACTCGATCGGTACGCGGCCGCACTGCCGGGCGCACGCTGCGCGACGGTCTGTTACGCCGTGATCGACACCGGTGTGGACGCCGCTGAACGCAACGGCTCGGGTTCCGGGGCGGCGATGAGCTACACGTGCGCGGGCCATCCTTATCCGTTGGTCGTATCGCCGGGAAAGGAGCCCGCCTACTTGCATGCCGGGCGGCGTCCGCCGATAGGGGCGTGGGAAATTCAGCCGGCCAGCACCCCGGCGCTGGCTCATCTGCCGCCGGGCAGCCTGGTTCTGCTCTACACCGACGGACTCATCGAGCGGCCTGGCGAGTCACTCGACGAAGGGTTTACCCGGCTGCGTATGGCCGCCGCTCACTGCGTGGACCTGCCGGTTGCGCAGGTATGCGCTAACTTGCTCGACGTGATGACGCCGACGGGCGGCTACCACGACGATGTCGTCGTGCTGGCGCTGCGGCCAAGCCACGCCAGCGCACGCAGCTTCGCCGGCGCGGTGCCGGCTTCGCTACAGAACTTGGCTGAGCTGCGCAGCCGGCTGCGCGACTGGCTGGCGATGATCGACATCGACCCACCCCGGCAACACGACATCCTGTTGGCGATCGGCGAAGCGGTGACCAACGCCATCGAACACGCCAGCGACTGCGACCCGCATCGAACCGTCGCGGTCGAAGCTTTCGTGCGAGGTCACAACGTTGCGGCCACCATCAGCGACTCCGGCCGGTGGTCGGGCGATTCGTCGGTCAGCCAGCGCAGGTTCCGCCGCGGACGTGGGCTGACCTTGATCAACGGGCTCGCCGACAGCGTGGACACCGTGCGCACCAGACACGGCACCCAGATGACCTTGTGTTTCGAGCGGGTGATCCGCTCGGCGCCGGATTCGCGGGACGGCGCAGTCCGATGACCGAAGCTGTCTTCTCGTTACAGGTCGTCGACACGCCGGCGGGCACCACCAGCGTCGCCAAGGTCACCGGCGAGGTTGACGTGACCAACGCCCAGGACTTCAGCAAATCTATTCGTGCGCTGTCCGACAGCCGGCCGGTGGTCGTCGACCTGAGCCCGCTGCGGTACCTCGACAGCGCCGGCTTCGCCGCTCTCGACGGCTTGCTCGCCGAGCGCACGGTTCTCATCGTCATCGCGCCGGAAAGCGGCATTCACAAAGCGGCGGCGGTCATGGAACTGCCGTTTCACCACGACACCGATTCAGCGCTGCGAAAATCGCAGGCCGAAGGCTAGACCTGCTCCATCGCCTCGCCCAGCTCCTCCAGCAATTTGTTGCGGTGATTGCTGGCCAAGAGGTGCCCAGCGGCGATGACCACCGCCACCGGCCAGTCAATGATCTCCAACGCTGCCAGGGCGGCCAGGCCGCCGTAGTAGGCGATCTGCTCGGGCCGGGGTATCTCGATCTGACCCAGGACCGGCAGATTCACCGCAAACGTCTCCCCTTCGCGGACATGCTGGACCGCTTCGCGTTGGGAGGTGCGACGCCGCGTCTTCTTTTCGGCCATCATTTGCCTTTCAGTAACTAATCATTTGCCGCTCGGCCGGATGATGCGGTCACCCTCGGACGTATGGCGACGACCGATGCTCTGTCCGATCCGCTGGCCGCGGCGCTTGCCGTGATGCTGACTGTGCCGGTAGTCGAGTTGTACGCGGTGCTGTGGCGGGTCGGTGTTGTGGAGATTGTCCGGACTCGGCGGGTGTCTGCTCCGGCGCCGCTGGGCTTTGCGGCGGCTGCGCTGATCGCCTGACTTCCAAGACACGTGTCGCGACGGCGACCGCGATTGTCGCCGCCGTCGCCGCGCCCAACGCCTGCCCCCAGGCAACCGGGCCCAGCGGGGTACAGCCGAGCAGGTGGCTCACCCCCGGAATGCTGATGAGCGTCGCCATCACGCCGAGCGAGCCGAACGCCGTGAAGACCACCAGCGGTGCCCGCGAATCCAGCAAGGTCTGTCCCAGCTGCGCCGACACCAAGGCCACCAACGCCGCCGTGGAAGCGCGCTGCGGCCGGCCAGTGACACCGGCCATCACCCAGGCCGCCGTAGCAGCAGCCGCAGTGGTCGTGCCGCGGATGGCGACAGCACGCCACAGCGCCCGCTCATCGGGGCCTCGTCCGCCCTCGTTGCCACCACCGGTGGTCGGACTGACGGCCAGGGCCGCCGCCGGCAACGCGTCGGTGGCGATGTTGACCAGCAGCAACTGCCGGGTATTCAGCGGTGAACTGCCGGTGATCGCGCTGCCGATGATCGCGAACAACACCTCACCCGCATTACCGCCGAGCAGGACCGATACCGCGGCCTGAACCCGTCGCCACAGCTCGCGACCTTCCTCGATCGCATGCAGCAAGGCCTCGATACGGGCGTCGAGCAACACCACGTCGGCGGCAACGCTGGCCGGGTCGCTGCCGCGTGCGACGACCCCGACACCGACGGTTGCCGCCCGGATCGCGGCGGCGTCGTTGGAGCCATCTCCCACCATCGCGCACACCCGACCGGTCCGTTCCAGGGTCTGGACGATCTGCACCTTGTTCTCCGGCGTCATCCGGGCGAAGATCACTCGCTCGCCGACAGCACGCTCCTGCTCTTTGCGTGACATCTCGTTCCACTGCGCGCCGCTGACGACCTCGTCGGCGGTCACCGGCAGTCCGAGCTCGCGCGCAATGGCGGTGGCGGTGACGGGGTGATCGCCGGTGATCAGCCGAATGGCCACCTCCCGTTGCGCCAAGGCGGCCAGCAGGTCAGACGCCTGAGCCCGCGGGGTGTCTGAGAGCCCGAGGAATCCTGCAAACGACATTCCGTCCCGGCACAAGTCATCGATGGCGTCTTCGTCGTCTTGCACCGCTTGGGCCTGTTTTGGTGTCAGTCGGCGTCGCGCCACCGCGATCACCCGCAAGCCGCCGGCAGCCAGCTCATGGACGGTGTCTTCCATACTTGATCCGGCGTCGGTGCACGCGGCCAGCACCACCTCCGGTGCACCCTTGACCGTCAGCTCGGCACCGGTCACCGAGGCCGAGAACGATCTGCCGGAGCGGAACGGCAGATGGGCAGCAGCTTCCCCGACCGGCTGCGCGCCGATCGTGAGCGCGGTGCCACCGGGCGAAGCGGGTCGGCGCCCATCAGCGGAGCCATTGGCGGCCCCGTTCACATTGAAGCTGGCCTGCGCTGCCTCGACGATGGCCCGGTCGGTGGCGTGCACCTGTGGGCCACCGTTGACCGGCGGCGCGGCGTGCGCGGCCCAGGCCAGCACTTGGTCTTCGGTGTGCCCGCCGGCTGGGTGCACCTGGGTCACGCGCAGCCGGTTTTCGCTCAGTGTTCCGGTCTTGTCGAAGCAGACCACGTCAACCCGGCCGAGCGCTTCCACCGACCGCGGCACCCGCACCAGTGCACCGAAAGTCGTCAACCGCCGGGCTGAGGCGGCCTGGGCAAGCGTCGCCACCAGCGGCATGCCTTCCGGAACCGCCGCCACCGCCAGGGCGATGCCGCTGGCGACCGCCTGCCGGACCCCTTTGCGGCGCAACAGACCCAGTCCACTGACCAACGCTCCACCGGCCATGCTGAGGGGGAACACCCGGTTGGTGAGCTGACTGAGCTGATGCTGCAGACCGATCGGCGCTAATTCACCCGACACCAACTCGGCGGCGCGACGAGCCTGCGTGTCGGCGCCGACAGCGGTCACCACCGCAACCGCGGTTCCGGCCACCACAGTGGTCCCGGAGTAGAGCATGCAGCGCCGCTCGGCCAGGTCGGCGCCGGGAGTGGCCTCGATCTGCTTCTCTACCGGCAGCGATTCGCCGGTCAGGGTCGATTCGTCGACCTCCAGGTCGTCTTCCTCGATCAGCCGGGCATCGGCGGGCACCACCTCGTAGGTCTGCACCTCGATCACATCGCCGGGCCGCAGGAGCTCGGCGAGGACTTTGGTGTACTCCGGAGTCCCGTCCGGCGCGGCGGTGACTTTCCTGGCTGGCGGGATCTGTTGGGCGAGCAGTTTGTTGAGCCGGCTTTCCGCGCGCAGCCGCTGGCTGGCCGCCAGCATCGCATTTCCACTCAAGACCGACCCGACCAGCACCGCGTCCACGGGCGAACCGAGCACCGCGCTGGCCGCGGAGCCGATCGCCAGCACCGGAGTCAACGGGTCGGACAGCTCCGCGCGCACCGCCTTGCCGAACTGCCAGAGGGCCCGGCCCGGTCGCCGGGTCAGTTCCGCGCCGCGCTGGGCGGTGTCGAGGGCCTTATGTACGGCCTTAGTCGTGAGCACGCCGCGACGTGGCTGCGCCAATTCGAGCGACGGCGGCGGCGGCAGCAGCTTACGCACCTGCGCCACCGACATCGCGTGCCAGTCCTGCGCCGGGGCCGGGCGCGGGGTGGGCTCGCGAAGTATTCCCCGGGCCAGCCAGTAGCCCGACAGCAGGCCGGCCGCCGCGCCGGTGGTCACTGGGCCCGGTCCGCGGCCACGGACGCCGGGCAGCATCAGCAAGGCGCCCAGCAGCGAGGCGCCGGTGGAGATCTCCATGCCCCGGTGGCTGGCCGCTTTGGCCGCCGGAAGCGCGTGCAGCACGCGCCAGGCGGTCGCCAGGTCGGGCAGCAGCAGATCGGCGTACCACGGCGGCCCCGTGCTGTTGCCCGGCAGCACGCCGAGAGCCACGTCGGCTGACGAAAGCGCCTGTGCCGCGGCGGCGGACAACACTGCCACCGTGCGGCCGGCCGCCTGTAAGGCGGTCACCGCATCGGCAAGCGCCTCGTCGACGGAGTCATGATCCGCCGGCCGGATGTCGTCGAAGGCGGGTCGCAGCTCACCGAGGCCGACACTGTCCACCGTGATCAGCTCCACCCCGCTGCGGCGTGCCTCGGCAATCACCGCCGAGGCCAGCGGATCGTGGGCGGGGCAAACAAGTGCCTTAACGTCGGAGGCGCCTCGGCGTGGCGATATCCCCGGAATCACATGCCAGCCCGCTCGCACGTCTTCTCGGTCGAGTAGCGCCTGCGCGCGATCCCAGGTCGATGACAAGTCGTGTTCGGGTGCGTCTCTTACGCTCATCAACCGAAGTTCGTTGGTGCACAACACGTTCGGATCGACTATCAGGGCGTCGACCCGATCCAGGCGTCGCAGGCTCTCCGGCCGTAGCGGCAACACCCCATGGTGCTCGGCCAGACCCGCACCCAGCGTTGCGGCGAAAGACTCGCGAGTGGTGCGGGCAGCCCTGGGCGCCGCCACCAGCGTCGCGGTGCCCACCATGTCTAACCTGCGCGTCGTGATCCCGGCCAGCGCGGCGGCCCCAATCTGGAATAAGGCACTGCGGTCAGCGTGGCGTTCGACAGGCCCGGGCGGGCGTGGGCACGGACGCGACGACGGATGGATCGCTGTGTGCTCGGCATGACGGGCCAACTCAGGTTCATGCCGGGCCCAGGCCCGTGCTTCGGCGCGGGATTCGGCCGCGCGCACAGTCTCCATCAGTAGGTCCACCGCCAGCGAGGCCGGCGAGAGCGACACGATATGGGCGGCCGTCATGGCAATCGTCAACACGGTGTCCGTCGCCGGCGTGCCGATCCGGTTTTCGAGCAGCCGGCGCAGGCGTGGCTGGTAGTCCACGGCCGCCACGGCCGCTTCCACACTGTGCGGCAACGCGGGCCAGCGCAAGGCACGGCCGACCAAGGTGGCGCCGAGTCCCACTGCGGTTGCGCCGACCCCCGCTGCCCGACTGGCCAGCACCAGAAAGTCGGCGGGCAGGCTGACTTGCTCCGGGCCGGTGACACCCTCAACCGCCTCGGGAGTATCCCGGGACGAGGCGAAGCGCTTCTCGGCAGCCTCGACGACGCGGCACAACTCGGTCAGCGACGGCGCGTCGCCGTCGATCGTGACGACAATCCGGGACAGTGGGCGGTTAACATTGGCGGAAGTGACGCCCTCGCGGGCGGCTACTGCCTCGCGGACCACGAGGCCGAGTTCATCGCCGTACGGGCCGTCGAGTCCGCGAACCTCGATCCACGCGCGACTGTTCCCGCGCCAGCAGTGCCGAGTCAACGTCGACACCGACAGATCGCGGGTCAGCACTCTGGTGCCGTCGCGAATCGGCGTGGTGGCGATGCTCATACCGGCCGCTGCCGTGCTGGCCGACGCACCGACCAACGCAGACGTTGCCTGGATGCCCAGCGCAACCGCGCGCATCGGCATAAGTCGTCGCACGGATCCGGCGATGTTCAAGGCTGCGGACTACTGGGTGCGCCGCGACCGACTGCCGCGCGGCGCCCGTGCCGCCGTCTTCTTGGCGCCGGTTGTCCGCTTTTTGGGCGACGCCTTCGAACGCGATGTACTGGAAGCTCTGGTCGACTTGGCGGGCGATGCCTTGGCGGCGTTCGCCTTCGCCGGAGCCGGCGACTTGACCGGTGAGTCCTGCGTCGAGGACTCGGGTGTCGACCTCTGCTCAGCGGGGCGCTTGACCGAGGCGAGACTCGGCGGCGTCTTGGGTGAAGCCGCGCCGGCCGAGGGCCGATGCAGTTGGCGCCACGCCAACGCGGCCCCGCCAACCGCGAGCACCAACGGCCACTCGACCAGCCCGGCCGCACCGATGGCACCGAGCGTCAACGCGGCCGCGGGCGTCGAGTGACTGCCCCGGCTGGCGCCGCGCTGGACACCGGCAGCGGCTCCGTTCACCGCGCCGACGACACCGTCGATCGCGGCGCCGCCGACCGCGCCGGCGGCCATAGTGGTCGCCGTCGCCGCGCGGCCGACCGTTCGACCAACGCCACGCACTGCGTTGCCGACGACACTCATGATGACTCCCCTGACGGTCAATGGATAAGGCTGTCGACCCGATTGCGCGGGTTATTGCGCAGACCAGTTCGGCCCCATGTGTATACCCGCATGGGCAGTCCAGTCACCGGAAACAACAACATCTGGTCAACATTTTATGGACATCAGCCTGCCACGAAGCCAACGCGCAGACAATGCGAAGCGGTTGCCGGGTATCCCAACCTCAATCCGTACGCAGATCGATCATTACCGGCGCATGGTCGCTGGGAGCTTTTCCTTTGCGCTCGTCGCGAACGATCTGGGCGTCGGCGACTCGCGCCGCCAGAGCGGGAGAGGCCAAAATGAAGTCGATCCGCATGCCTTGTCGTTTCGGGAAACGCAGCGCCGTGTAGTCCCAATAGGTGAAGGTGCCCGGTCCGGCAGCGAAAGGTCTTACCACGTCGGTGAATTGAGTGTCCAGGATGGCGTTGAACGCTGCGCGTTCCGGCTCGGAGACATGGGTGCAACCTTGATAGAACTCGACGCTCCAGACGTCGTCGTCGGTCGGGGCGATGTTCCAGTCACCGACCAGCGCGATCTGCGCCGAGGAATCCTTGCGCAACCAGTCCTCGGCTGTATTGCGCAGCGCCGCAAGCCAATTCAACTTGTAAGTGTAGTGTGGATCGCCCACGGCCCGCCCGTTGGGCACGTAGAGACTCCATACCCGCACCCCGGCGCAGGTGGCGGCCAACGCGCGCGCTTCGGCCGCCGCGGTGACCTCGGCCTTGGGGCTCCAGCTGGGCTGGCCCTCGAAACCGACTTCGACGTCGTCGAGTCCGACCCGCGACGCGATCGCCACGCCGTTCCATTGGTTGAACCCGCAGTGCACCACCTCGTAGCCGAGTTCGAAAAACGGCAGGGTCGGAAACTGCGCATCCGAGCACTTGGTTTCCTGCATCGCCAGCACGTCGACCTCCGCGCGCGCCAACCAGTCGAGCACGCGGTCCAGCCGCGTGCGTATCGAGTTGACGTTCCAGGTCGCCAGCCGCAAGCAGCCCTCGGGCATGACGTACAGCCTACGAACCGATGGGCACCTGGAAGCGGCCGCGATGGTGCACGTTGAACCGCAGAGATCGGAGCAGGCCCTCGATAGGGCCGTCGCCGTCCCGAACTCGCAGGTAGCCATATGCGGCGCCGTGGCCGGCGCCCCATGCCAGCAGCGTCTCGCACAGTTTCTCGGCTGCTTGCGGCGCCTGTGGGTGGTCGGCCAGCCGCAGCGCTGACAGGCCGACCCAGCGTGTCCCGTCGGGTCCGTCGGTGACGGCGGCCCGCGCCGTCGCCACGTTTGGGTAGGCGGCGAACACCACCTCGCCACCCGACACCGAGGTCAGCACGTGCACCGGTATTGCGGGGTGTAGTTGCCGCCAGCTGTCGTCCGGGTGCGACGCCAGACGCACCGACGGGTCGCCTTGCGCGCTCCCTACATCGCGCACCAGCATCCGGTAGGAGTGCTCGGCGGTACCGGGCAGGCGTACCAAGCGTTCCGGCAATGCCAGCCGCGGCGTCAGGTGGCGCCGCGCATACCACTCGATGATCGCCGGGACCGCACCGCTGCCAGCCGATATCGCCAGTGGCACAGCGGAATTAGCTTCCCACGAAGCACCGGGTCCGGACCGGAGAAACCAGCCTTCGAGCCAGCGATATTCGGAGCCTGGCCAAGCCAGCGCGGCGGCATGCTCCAGGGCGCGGATCTGCGAGGTGCGCACCGGCGCGTCGGTCAGGATCCGCACTGTCGAAACGTCGGTCAGCGCGATATCGATCACCGCACCGGTCTTAGTGCGGATCTGCAGCGTCGGCTTAAGTTGCATTACAGTGCCGATCACGTCGGTCAAGGGTGGAACCGACCCGGCGGCCCGCCGGTAACGCACCGCGACCCGCGTCCCGGGATCAGGCCAGGCAGCATCAGTGACCAAACGGGTCAGGCCCCTCACCCGGTGTCCACGACAGCCCCGGCACACCCCAACCATGCGATTTCACCGCTCGTTTGGCGCTGCGGGCATGCCGGCCGATCAGGCGGTCCAGATACAGGTAGCCATCCAGGTGGCCGGTTTCGTGCTGCAGCATCCGGGCAAATAGTCCAGTGCCTTCCACGGCGACCGTTGCGCCGTCGGCGTCTAGCCCGGTGACGCGGGCCCACTTCGCGCGGCCGGTGGGAAACGACTCGCCGGGTACCGACAGGCAGCCCTCGTCGTCGTTGTCGGGGTCGGGCATGGTCTCGGGCACGTCCGAGGTTTCCAGCACAGGGTTCACGATCACACCGCGCCGACGTTTCGATTGCCCCCGCTCGTCCGCGCAGTCGTACACGAACAGCCGCAAACCCACTCCAATTTGGTTGGCCGCGAGCCCGACGCCGAAGGCGGCGTCCATGGTGTCGTAGAGCGTGGTGATCAAATCGCTCAGATCCGCCGGGAGCGAACCGTCCGCGGCGACCGCTACCGCAGCGGTCGGAGTGTGCAGGATTGGATCTCCCACAATACGAATGGGTACCACGGCCATGACCGGAAAGCTTAGGCGCGCGACTCGCGGGTTCGGGTCACGGCTCAGCTCCGGCGCCCGTGGTTGAATATCGCCGACACGTAAGCGCAATTCGCGAACGCGGCGGAAGGGTCCAAGAAGCGATATGGACGGCGCCATGGCGCAGACAAATCGGTCGGGGGACGATTCTGACATCGCCGATGGTCTGACCCGCCGCGAGCACGACATCCTGGCATTCGAGCGGCAGTGGTGGAAGTACGCCGGCGCCAAGGAAGAAGCCATCAAAGAGCTGTTCTCGATGTCGGCAACTCGTTACTACCAAGTCCTCAACGCGTTGGTGGACCGGCCCGAAGCGTTGGCGGCGGACCCTATGCTGGTCAAACGGTTGCGGCGGCTGCGTGCCAGCCGGCAAAAGGCCAGGGCCGCCCGCCGGCTCGGCTTTGAGGTAACTTGACGCCGTAGTGTTGCGCGGACTCTCGCGCGGTGCTGGATACAGTGGACTCGATGAACGAACGCGTTCCCGACTCCTCGGGTTTACCCCTGCGGGCCATGGTGATGGTGCTGCTGTTCCTCGGTGTCATCTTCCTGCTGGTCGGCCTGCAGGCCATGGGATCATCGACGAATTCCGACGACGATTCCCCGACGGTGTCGAATGTGACGACCACCATTGCGCCGCAGCCCGCCAAGTCGCCCGCGGCGAAGTCCGATGTCCGGGTCTACAACAGCTCCGCGCCGGCCGGGGTCGCTACTCGTACCGCCGACCAGCTGCGAGGTGCGGGCTACAACGTCGTCGACATCGGAGATCTGACGCTGACGGACATCTCCGGAACCACGGTTTACTTCAGTTCAGCTGCCGGTGAGGCTGAAACCGCTGATGCGGTGGGCAAGCTGCTGGCCGCGCCGGTACAGCAGCGAACGAAGGAGGTTGCCGACCAGCCGCCCGGCGTCATCGTCGTGGTCACCGGTTAGCCGAAGCAGCGAACGATCAGCAGATCGACGGGTATGTCGCACTGGATTGCTTCTGGTGCTCTCGTCGTAGCGGCCGCTATCAAGTTGAATCGCCGGCGTCACGGTGTTAAGCCGTCGGTGCGCCGGGACCAGGCGGGCGTAGCGGTTCGGCGAGCTGGGCAAGATAACCCTCAGCGGCGGATCTCCGGGTCGTAATAGGTAGGTCTTCGGTCGGCGGGCAGGAAGAACGTGCCGAGCAGCCGGTTACTGGGCGGTTCCGCCTCGCCCAACACCACGGCGGTCGCCGACCTGATCGGTGGCGGATTGATGGGTGCAACCCACGCCCACGTGACCCGCCAAATCGAATCACATATCGACGACGAGCTTGCGATTCGAGCCCTGCAGCTGCTCGGACTGTCTCCGGGGGACGCCGCCGGCCGCAGTCGAGGGTTCGCGGTAAGGGGACGGGCTGCGCCGCTTCAGGCCGTGTCGTCGCGGGATAGGCTCTCGCTATGGTCACGCCCGCCAGAGCTTGCAAAGCCACCGCCGCGCTGGGTGCGCTCGTCGTCCCGGTCGTCCTGCTGAGCGCTTGCAGTCCCAAGCAGAATCCGGCGAGCTCACCTGGGACCACGCCGTCGGTGTGGACTGGTTCGCCCGCGCCGCCCACAGCAGGCCCCTCGGAGAGCGAAGCACCGGCAGACAGCATCACCACACACCTGCGCGCGCCCAACGGCATGGAAGTCGCGACCGCCAAGTTCGAATTCAATGCCGGGTACGTCACTCTCACGGTGGAGACCACGGGCAAAGGTCAGCTGTCACCGGGTTTTCATGGCATGCACATTCATAAGGTTGGCAAGTGCGAGGCCCCGTCGGTCGCCCCGACCGGTGGTCCACCCGGCGATTTCCTCTCCGCCGGCGGGCATTATCAGGCTCCCGGACACGGGGGGACTCCCGAAAGTGGCGAAAGTGGTGACCTGACGTCGCTGCAGGTGCGCGGAGACGGCCAAGCGCTGCTGGTAACCACCACCGACGCGTTCACCAAGGAAGACCTGATGTCCGGCGCGAAGACCTCGATCATCATTCATGCCGGCCCAGACAACTTCGCCAACATTCCCGCAGACCGTTACCGCCAGAACAACGGGGCAACTGGCCCCGACCAGACGACGATGACCACCGGGGACGCCGGCAAGCGGGTGGCGTGCGGTGTCATCGGCGCCGGTTAGTACGCCGGCCCGTCGGGTATCCGCCCGTGTGGATTTCGCTGTCTCCCCGCGGCCGACCCTCGGGGTCGAATGGGAATTCGCGCTGGTCGACGCGCAGACCAGAGATCTGAGCAACGAAGCCGCCGAGGTTATCACCGAGATCGGCGAAAACCCGCGGGTCCATAAGGAGTTACTGCGCAACACCGTCGAAATCGTCAGTGGCGTCTGCGATTGCACCGCCCAGGCGATGGATGACCTGCGCAGCACGCTGGGCACCGCTCGGGACATCGTCCGCAACCGCGGCATGGAGCTGTTCTGTGCGGGTGCGCACCCGTTTGCTCAATGGTCGGCGGCAAAGCTCACCGACGCACCGCGATACGCCGAACTGATCAAGCGGACCCAATGGTGGGGGCGGCAGATGTTGATCTGGGGCGTGCACGTGCACGTGGGAATATCGTCGGCGCACAAGGTGATGCCCATCATGTCGTCGCTGCTGCACTGGTACCCGCACCTGTTGGCGCTGTCGGCCTCGTCGCCGTGGTGGGCCGGTGAGGACACCGGATACGCGAGCAACCGCGCGATGATGTTTCAGCAGTTGCCCACTGCGGGCCTGCCTTTCCATTTCCAGACCTGGGCCGAGTTCGAACGCTTCGTGCGTGACCAGAAGAAGACCGGGATCATCGATCATATCGACGAAATACGCTGGGATATAAGGCCTTCACCACGTAACGGCACGATCGAGGTGCGAATCTGTGATGGGGTGTCCAATCTGCGTGAGCTTGCCGCGTTGGTGGCGTTGACGCACTGTCTGGTCGTCGATCTCGACCGCCGGCTCGACGCCGGCGAAGCGTTGCCGACGATGCCGCCTTGGCATGTCCAGGAGAACAAGTGGCGCGCCGCGCGCTACGGCTTGGACGCGATCATCATCCTGGACGCCGACAGCAACGAACGCCTGGTGACCGACGACCTCGGCGATGTGCTGAATCGCTTAGAGCCGGTGGCGAAGTCGTTGCACTGCAGCGATGAGCTGGCCGCAGTGCATGACATCTGCCGGCTGGGCGCGTCGTATCAGCGACAACGCCGGGTGGCCGAAGAGCACGACGGAGACCTGCGCGCGGTGGTCGACGCGTTGGTCGGTGAACTGGACATCTGATGGCGAGCGCGAGCGAGACGGCCGAGTTGCCGATATTTCCGCTCGAGTCGGTGCTGCTACCCGACGAGCACTTGCCGCTAAGGATCTTCGAACCGCGCTACGTGGTGCTGGTGCATGACTGTGTGCGCAGCGACGATCCCCGTTTTGGGGTGGTGCTGATCGCCCGCGGCCGCGAAACCGGCGGTGGTGACCAGCGTTACGACGTCGGCACGCTGGCCAGAATCACCGAATGCGTGAGCATCGGCGCGGACCGGTTCGCGCTGAACTGCCGGATGGGCGAACGGATCCGGGTGTGCGACTGGCTACCCGAGGATCCCTATCCGAGAGCGTTGGTGCAGCCGTGGCCCGACGAACCGGGCGAGCCGGTGACCGATGCTCAGCTGCGCGAGCTCGATGACCGTGTCATGGCGTTGTTCGAGCGGGTCGCCGCCGCCCAAGCTGCTCGGCCGCCTCGCCGGCAGGAGGTGCTGGGCCGCGATCGGCCGGCTGATGCCGGTAAGCGGTTGTACGCGTTGGCATCTCAGCTTCCGCTTGGACCGGCCGACCGGTACGCGGTGCTCTCTGCGCCGTCTGCCGCCGCCCGCTTGGCAGCGCTCGGCGAAGCCGTGGAATCCGTTGCCGCGGTCATCGAGTTTCAGCTGTCCGAGTAGCGGCGCTGCTTTCACGGGTCGTCGTCGCCGGCGCGCAGGATTTTCTCGGGGTGGTGGTAGTGTGTTGGTGCGGGGTTGGCCGTGGTCTTGGTGGGGTGGTGGGATCCAGTCGGTGTCGCCGTTGGCGCGTTTGTGGGTGGTCCAGCCGGCAGTGGTGATGAGGCGGTGGTGGGGGCCGCAGGCGAAGGTGAGGTTGTCGATGTCGGTGTCGGGGCAGGTGGCGTAGTCGGTGCAGTGGTGGACTTCGCAGAGGTAGCCGGGTACGTCGCAGCCGGGGTGGCTGCAGCCGCGGTCTTTGGCGTGTAGCACGATGCGTTGGGCGGGTGAGGCCAGGCGTTTGGTGTGATACAGGCCGAGGGCGCGGCCGCGGTCGAAGATCGCCAGGTAGTGGTGGGCGTGGGCGGCCAGGCGAATCACCTCCGACATTGGCAGTAGCGTGCCGCCGCCGCTCAGGCCTTTGCCGCAACCGGTTTCTAGTTCTTTCAGGGTGGTGGACACGATGATGGTGGCGGGTAGGCCGTTGTGTTGGCCGAGGTCGCCGCAGGCCAGCACGGCGCGCAGGGCGGCGTGCAGGCCGTCGTGGTGGCGTTGGGCGGGGGTGCGGGTGTCGCGGTCGACGGCGTTTTGGCTGGGGGTGTTGTCGAGTGTGGGGGTGGGGTCGTTGGGGTTGGCCATGCCGGGGGCGGCCAGTTTGGCCAGCACGGCTTCCAGGGCGGCGCGCGCTGCGGGGGTCAGGCAGCCGGTGATGCTGGACATCCCGTCGCGGTCTTGGTTGCCCAGGGTTAGGCCGCGTCGGCGCGCGCGGTCGTCGTCGCTGAACTCACCGTCGGGGTTGAGGCAGTCGGTGAGTTTGTCGGCCAGTTTGGTCAGTTCGTCAGGGCGGTGCTCGGTGGCCAACCGGGCCAGCTGGGCTTCGGCGTGCTGGGCGGTCTCGAGGTCGACGAACTCAGGTAGCCGGTGGACAAAGCCGCGGATCACCGCCACGTGGGCGGCGCCGATGCGGCCGGCTCGCTGGGCCTCGGCGGTGGCGGGCAGCAGCGGGGGCAGTGGTTGGCCGGTCATGGCCGTGCGTTCGCCCAGATCGGCGGCTTCCCCGATGCGCCGCGATGCTTCGGCGCGGGTGATGTGTAGCCGGTTGGCCAGCGCTGAGGGTAGTTTGTCGCCCAGTTCGGTGGCATCGGCCTGGGCGCCGATTTGGTTGAGCAGCGGATGTTCGACGGCTGGTAGCCGGCGGCGGATGGTTTCGCAGCGTTGCAGCATGGCCAGCCGTTCGGGGGTGCTCAGCGCGTCGAAGGACAACTCCAGGACGCGGTCGAGGTCTGCTTCGAGCGCGTCGAACGCCTCGATGATCTCCGACCGGCCACTCGAAAGCATGTTCGAATAGTATCGCGGCTCGCCGACAAGAATTTCCCGCGCGCAGGCCCGAAACAGAAGTGGCAGAAGTGATTTGCGATGTCATCGTCCGTCGGCGAAGGCCCGCAGTGCCGACAGCTGAACGGCATCCAGCGAGGGCCGGACCGTTTCCCGAGCAGCTGCGACGTCGGCGGCCGTGACGTCGGCGGCGTCGATGGAGCGCCGCATCGCGGCCAGCGCCGACTCTCGCAGCAATGCCACGCAGTCCGCGGCGCTGTAGCCGTCGAGTTCGGCGGCCAGATGGTCGACGTCGACGTCGGCGCTCAACGGCACCGAGCGGCCCGCGGTGCGCAGAATCTCCCGCCGAGCGGCGGCGTCAGGAGGTTCGACGAACACCAGTCGCTCCAGCCGGCCCGGCCGCAGCAGTGCCGGGTCGATCAACTCCGGACGGTTGGTGGCGCCCAAGACCACGACGTCGCGCAGCGGATCGATGCCGTCGAGCTCAGTCAGCAACGCGGCAACGACCCGGTCGGTCACCCCCGAGTCGAAGCTCTGGCCGCGCTGCGGCGCCAGCGCATCGACTTCGTCGAGGAACACCAGGGAGGGTGCCGAATCGCGGGCTCGGCGAAACAGCTCTCGCACCGCCTTCTCCGAAGCGCCCACCCACTTATCCATCAATTCGGAGCCTTTGACGGCATGCACCGACAGCTGCCCGGTGCTGGCCAGTGCACGGACCACGAACGTCTTGCCGCAACCGGGCGGTCCGTAGAGCAAAACACCACGTGGCGGTTCGATGCCCAGCCGGGCGAAGGTGTCCGGATGCTGCAGCGGCCATAGCACCGTCTCGGTCAGGGCCTGCTTGGTGGCGGTCATGTCACCGACGTCATCGAGGGTGATGCTGCCCACCGGAATCTCTTCGCTTGCCGAACGCGACAGCGGCCGAATGACGGTGAGCGCACCGATCAGGTCGTCCTGAGTCAACGCCGGTGGCCGGCCGTCGCTGCTGGCCCGCGCGGCTGCCCGTAGCGCCGCCTCGCGCACCAGCGCCGCCAGGTCGGTGACCACGAACCCGGGTGTGCGGCTGCCGATCTCGTCCAGCACGAGCTCTCCGGTCGGCACCGAGGTCACCAGCATCTGCAGCAACGCGGTGCGGGTGGCGGCGTCCGGCAGCGGCAGGGCCAGTTCCCGGTCGCAGAGCTCCGGGGCGCGCAGCCGGGCGTCGAGGTGGTCCGGTACGGCGGAGGTGGCGATGAAGGCGACACCGACACTGGCGACCGCGGCCCGCAGCTCTGCCAACATCAGCGTGGCAACCGGGTCGGCGGCCGCCGGTAGCAAGGCGTCGATGTCGGTGATCAGCAGAACGCCGCCGCCGTCGCGAATACCGGCGACCGCCGCGGCCACCGCCTTGAGCCGCTGGTCTGCGACCAGCGCGCCGACCTCCGGCCCGTCGAGCTCGATCAGCCTGCGGTTGGCGCATACCGCGCGTACCAGCGTCGACTTGCCGACACCGGCCGGGCCGGACACCAGCACGCCGAGGTTCGTAGCCGCGCCGAGGCTCTGCAGCAGATGCGGCTCGTCGAGGGCGAGCTTGAGCCATTCGGTCAGCTTGGCCACTTGTGCCTGGACGCCCTTGAGGTTGTCGACGCCGACGACCACGGCCTTGGCCGGTTGCCCGCTGTGAATGTCGCCGGCCGGGGACACGCCGCTACCCCACGTGACCAGCGAGTTCGGTTGCACACTCACCGGCCCCACCGGGTCGACACCGGTCACTGTGAGCAGCTCCGAGGTCCAGCTGATGCCGACCGCTGAGGCCAGGGCAGCGGCAGCCGTCGACGTTGATGTGCCCGGCCCCAGGTCGCGCGGCAGCAGCGACACCGCGTCGCCCACGGTCATCACCTTGCCCAGTAGCGCCTGCCGCAGCGTCGCAGGCTCAACCGAATGGGTGGCCAGCGGCGAGCCGCTGAGGGTGACCGAGCGCGCCCCGTACACCGTGACCGCGGCGACGATCACCCCGGTGTCCTCGCGCAGACCGGCGTTGGACAGCGTGAGGTCGTCGAGCAGTATCGTGCCGACCGGAGTGTCCGGGCCTGCCAGGCCGGCCACCGCCGCCGTGGTCCGCGAGCCGATTAGCGATATCGCGTCCCATTCTCGAATACCCAGCGCCGCAATGGCATTGGGATGCAGCCGGACGACACCACGGCGTGAGTCGACGGCTGAGGTGTTCAGGCGGGCGGTGAGAGTCAGTTGTGGGCCGGGCGGTTGCATCTTTAGTTGCCGGGCTTTCGCAGTCCAAGGCGGGCCATCGACCGGCGGTTCGGTTGTGCCCGGCGGATAGCTCGGCGGGTAGCGCGCCGCTGTTTGGGTTTCTCGTCCCACGTCTCGGGATGGGCGACCACCCAGCGGTGGCTACGGACCGAGAACGGGATATGGATCAGGTAAGCGGCAATGCCCACCAGAACCAGAATGTAGGGAAACAGGATCGCAGCGGCGGCGACGATCGCCACCGACGCCAGCAATACCGCGGCCAGGTTGGGCGGCACCGATACGGCATGCATCTTTTTCATCGGAATCCGGCTGACCACCAACATCGAGCAGGCCGTCAACCAAGCGCACACCAGCCACGGCGAGCTCCACCAGCCGTGCCCGAACTCCAATTGGGCGGCCAGCGGGGCCAGCGCGGCGATCGCTGCGGCCGGTGCGGGCATGCCGACGAAGAATTCGCGGGTGTACGGCGGCAGGCTGGCGTCGTCGAGCAGGGCGTTGAACCGTGCCAACCGCAGCACGATGCACACCGCGTACAGCAGCACCGCCACCCAGCCGGCCTGTGACGGCGACAGCAACGAGACGTACACCACGACCGCGGGTGCCACTCCGAAGTTGACCGCGTCGGCCAGCGAGTCGATCTCCTCACCCATCCGCGACTCGGCGTCCAGTATCCGGGCGACCCGTCCGTCGAGGCCGTCGAGGATAGCGGCCGCGGCGATCAACGCCATCGCAGTGTGCGGCTGGTGTTGCAACGCGAAGCGGATCGAGGTGAAGCCCGCGCAGATTGCCAACACGCTCATCGAGCTGGGCAGGATGCGCAGGTTGACCGCTCGCCGGCCCCTGGGCCTAGTCAATTGCGCCACTCCTCCTCATCGCTCCGCTCTGCATCGTCGTGGCGCGGTGATCATGGCAGCACGGCCAGCACGGTCTCGCCGGCCACGGCCCGCTGCCCGACCGAGACAAGCACCTCGGCGCCGGCAGGCAGGTAGGTGTCCAGCCGCGAGCCGAACCGGATCAAACCGTAGGTGTCGCCGATGGTCAGCTTGTCACCGACGCGGGCTTTGCAGATGATGCGTCGGGCCAGCAGCCCGGCGATCTGCACGGCGACGACTTCTGCGCCACCGGGGGTCCGGATCCGCATGCTGATGCGCTCGTTGTCGTCGCTGGCGGCGGCCAAGTCGGCCGAGCCGAACCGGCCCGGCCGGTGCTGCACGCTGATCACTTCGCCGCTGATCGGTGCCCGCTGCACATGCGCATCCAGCAGGGACAAGAAGATGCTGATCCGCGGCAGCGGTTCGTCGCCCAACTCGAGTTCGGTGGGTGGCGCCGCGGAGTCGATCACGCAGATCAGGCCGTCGGCGGGCGCGACGATCGCACCCGGTCGGCTGGGTGGCACCCGCGGCGGGTGGCGGAAAAACACCGCACAGGCCGCCGCCGTGGTGAGACCCGTCCGGCGCAGCCACCGGCGGTTGCGTCCGGCCGCAGCGACCGCCAGCCCGCCCGAGATGAACGGCAACCCGGCCGGATGCACCGGCGGCACCGTCGTCCGCAGTAACGCCAGCAGGCGCCCGGGACCCGACTTCCACCCGTCGGCAGGGCGATCGGCGGAGCGAGGGCGTCGTGCCACGCGGTCATCTTAGAAGAGCCGCACGGCGGGCGGGATCAAGTGAGATCCCATACCTGCACCTCGGACCCGGCGGTTACTTCGATCACGTCCTCGGGAATGATCAGCAGGCAGTTCGCCGTCGCCAGCCAGCGCAGATGGTGCGACGCCGGCGGGCCGTAGCTGGTGACGGTGCCGGCGGCGGCGTCGAGCACCCCGCGGCGGAACTGCCGTTTGCCGTCCGGTGACTGCACCGTCTCGGTAAGGGTGGCGCGGCGGCGCGGTCGCTCGGTGTCTTCCCGCCCCATCGCTGCTCGCAACGCGGGCCGGACGAACACCTCGAAGGAGACCAACACACTCACCGGATTGCCGGGCAACGTGATGATAGGCGTGCCGGCCACCCGGCCGGCACCTTGCGGCATTCCCGGCTGCATCGCGACTTTGGCGAAGACCACCCCTTGATCGCCGTCTCGACCGAAGGCGTCTTTGACCACCTCGTAGGCACCCGCGCTGACGCCGCCGCTGCTGATGATCAAGTCCGACTCGGCGGCGTATCGGTCGAGAACTGCGGCGAAATCCGCTGCGTCGTCGCCGGTGATTGCGGTGGCGACCACGACGGCGCCCGCGTCACGGACCGCGGCGGCCAGCATCACCCCATTTGACTCGTGAATCTGCCCGGTGCGCAACGGTTTTCCGGGTGGCACCAGCTCCGAGCCGGTGGATACGACCAGTACTCGCTGGCGCGGGATCACCATCAGCTCGGCCACTCCGAGCGCAGCGGCCAGTCCCACCACGGCCGGGGTGATCTGCTGCCCGGCCCGCACTACGGTGGTGCCCGCGACGACGTCTTCGCCGGCGCGCCGGATGTGACGGCCCAGGCCGACGGGGGTGTGAATCGCGACACTGTCGATACCGCCGTCGGTCTGCTCGACCGGCACCACCGCCGTCGCGCCGGCAGGTAGCGGCGCGCCCGTCATGATGCGATGCGCGGTGCCGGGCTCTAGCGTTGGAATGTCAGTACGTCCTGCCGGAATGTCCTCGACCACAGGGAGTTTCACCGGCTGCTCGCCAGTTGCCGCGTCGACGTCGTCGGCCCGCACCGCGTAGCCGTCCATCGCGGAGTTGTGGAACGCCGGCAGCGACACCCCGGCGACCAGGTCGGCAGCCAGCACCAGGCCCGCCGCATCGGCGAGTCGGACCGTCGTGGCCGGCCGGGCGGTGACCAGTCCCGCCACGATGCGCCGGTGCTCGTCGACCGAACGCACGGTTGTCAGATTCCGAACTTGACGCCGGTGAGCTCTTCTGAAACGGTCCACAGCCGCCGTTGCACATCCTGATCATGGGACTGCGCGCTGGAACCGACCAGCTTCGGGTGACCGCGCTGCTCGCCGAGGCCGTCGGGGCCGTAGTACTGTCCGCCCTCCACGCCGGGATCGGTGGCGGCCCGCAGCGTCGGCAGCGCGCCCATCGCCGCGCTCTGGGACAGCAGCGGCCAGAGCACGGCGGCTGCAGGCTTCAATATGGTGGGCAGGTTGCGGGTGAGTTCGGTGTTGGTGCTGCCGGGGTGTGCGGCGACGGCAATAGTCGATGCGTTTTTGGCCGCCAGCCGGCGCTGCAACTCATAGGTGAACAGCAGATTGGCCAGCTTGGCCTGGCCGTAGGCGCCGACCCGGTCGTAGCGGCGTTCCCACTGCAGGTCGTCGAAGTGGATCGCGGCGCGCATCCGGTGGCCCTGACTGCTGACGGTCACCACCCGCGAGCCGCGGACCGGCAACATATGGTCGAGCAGCAGCCCGGTCAGGGCGAAGTGGCCAAGATGATTGGTGCCGAACTGCATCTCGAACCCGTCCTCGGTCAGCTGCTTAGGCGTGTACATCACGCCGGCGTTGTTGACCAGCAGATCGATCCGCGGGTAGGCCCTGCGCAGCGCGTCGGCGGCGGCGCAAACCGAGGTCAATGCGGTCAAGTCGAGCTGCTGCAACGTGACGTCGGCGTTCGGGCTGGCGGCGACTATGCGCGCCAGCGCAGTGTTGCCCTTTTCGAGGTTGCGGACCGCGAGGACGACGTGGGCTCCGTGGCGCGCCAGTACCGCGGCGGTTTGGTATCCGATCCCGGTGTTGGCGCCCGTGACAACAGCGACACGGCCGCTTTGATCCGGCACGTCGGCCTCCGACCATTTGTGGTTGGAGCCCATGGCGCCCAACGATAGTCACAAGCACACAGATCCGCTGAGGCCTTCGGCTGAAGCACCGGCGCTGCAGGGTCAGCGGTGAGGGTCAGCAAGACAATCGTCTGCCGCAGGACTCTGTGGTTTTATAGGCCCGGGCCGAGAATCGCGTCGTCGGACGGCATCGGGGGATTGACATGCACTGGGCTATCACCGGTGGAACCGGGTTTTTGGGTGTTCACCTGCTGCATGAACTCCTCCAAGAGACTGGGACCTTTACCCTGCTGGTCCGTCCGCAGCCCGATCCGATCGCGCGCCTACACAAGGCGCTCGCTCTTATCGCCACCGATGGCCAGGGGTGGACCGAGCAGGATTTGCGCGAACGGTTCGCCGTCGTGCCGGTCGACTTCGGCGAACGCTATCTGGGACTGCCGGATCAGCGGTTCAAGGCACTGGCCGACGGTGTGGACGCGGTTTTGCATTGCGCGGGAAATACCAAACTGGACGGCGATCCTGCGACGCTGCGCCGCGCGAACGTCGACGGGACCGCCCGGATGCTCGAACTCGTACAGGCCGGCTCGAGGCAGCCGGACCTGTTCCACATGTCGACTGCGTTTGTCGCCGGCCGCCGCCGCACCGGGATCGTGTACGAGGACGACTTTGTAGGTGACGTCGGCTTCGAGAACAATTACGAAGAGTCCAAATTCGAGGCCGAGTCGCTGGTACGGGACTGGGCACAGCGCACGGGACGCCGGGTGGTCATCCTCCGGCCGAGCATTCTGGTCACCGATCAGCCCCCGGATCCGAACTTTCCGCTGCATTCCCTCTCCTACCTGTCGAAGGTGGGCGAGGCTGCGCAGCGCCTGCTTTCCATTTCCGGACAGCCGATGAACGTCACCCCGCGGGTGCGGGTCAGCGGTGATCCGGACGGCCACCTGAACTTCATGCCGGTCGGCGAAGCCGCCAAGGCCATGGTCCGGGTGCTACGGCGTGCGCCGGACGGCCTGAGCACCTACCACGTCGTTCACCACCACGATGTGCCAGGGCAAACCCTGCTGGACGTGTTCTACGCAGTGTCGTCGGTCCGGTTCACGGTCGTGGCCGGCCCGATCGAGGACCCGAGCCCGTTGGAAAAGCACCTGCGGTGGTCCAAGGGTTTCATGCCCTACCTGACGCACAGCCGAACCTACGACACCACCGGCGTCAGAGCGTTGCTGGGTGAGCCGGGCGGCCGAACCGTTGTCGATGTCGACTATCTGCTCGACGGTGTGGGTCGTTATAAAGAAACCCCTGCCGTCGATCGCGGGCGGCAGGAAGTTCGGAAGTCGGCGGTGCGGGCTGAACCTGTGGAACACCTGGTTCCGCAAATCAACCGCGCTCCAGGCAGTCCCGGCGAAGCCGGCCCGCCAAGGGGACTGACCTTTATCGTCACCGTCGGGAGAAGCGGGTCGACCGCACTATCGCACATCCTCAATGCTCATCCAGATGTGCTCAGCCTCAACGAGTTCTACCTTTCGGTGCGGACCTCTCTCACGGTCGACCAGCCGGTGTCCGGTGAGCAGTTCTGGCGCGTCCTGGCTGACCCACACCCAGTCTTCGACGCCATGGTCCGGGGTGGTGCCGGAATGCCGGAGTTCGTCTACCCACACCTGCGGGGCACCCGGTTCGACGCGAACACAACCGGTATCCCGGCGATATCGATGATGACGCTGCCTCATCTGTCCCCGGACCCCGACGACGTTTTCGACGCACTTGCCGCGGAGGTTCCTAGCTGGCCGAAACAAAACCCTCGCTTGCACTACGAGCAGCTCTTCGGTTGGCTCGCAGCACGTTTCGGCGGGACCGTCGTGGTAGAGCGGTCCGGCATGTCGCTCAGCAGTGTCTCGTGGCTCCGCGCCATGTTTCCCGACGCAAGGTTCGTACACCTGTTCCGGCATGGTCCCGACACGGCGGTCTCGATGAGTCAGCACACCGGTTTTCGGCTGATGGCGCTCATCGAGGACGCCTTGGCACTGCTCGACCTCAACACCGAGAAAAGTCGGAGCCCCGCTCTGCGACTCGACCCGGCAGCCATACCGATCGACCTGGCTCCCGTGCTCGGGGACCGCTGCGACGTCGACTACCTCATGAGTCAGGACTTTCCCGTCGCCCGATTCGCCCGAATGTGGAGCGACTTGGTCGCCATCGGCGTAGCGGCGCTCGCCGATCTGCCAGCAGCCCGATACCTTCCGTTGTCCTACTCCGACCTGGTAGCAGAACCCAGATCGACGCTGACCCGGCTCGCGGCATTCCTTGATATCGAAGCCGAGCCGAGCTGGCTCGATTTCGGTGCCGGCGTTATCGACCCGAATTTCACCGGCGTCTGCAACCAGCTGTCCGCGGAGGAGTTGCAGGACGTCATCCAAGGCTGCGCCAGCGGCGAAGCGTTACTCCGAGACCACGTGACTGCGGTAACGCAGCCTACGGCTGTGTCCTAAAGCCTGCCCGCTTAAGTGGGATCGATACGGCCAATCTGCCTGCGGTTTTGCAGATTCCACAGTTTTTGGCGGTGTAGCCTTTGCGGATGGCCGGGCCCATGAAGACGACCGGCGCAGCAGAAGTCGGGGGCGTCTTCGGCCGGCTGGGCGATTTTGTGCTGCGGCAGCCGCTGATTGTCATCGGGTTCTGGGTTGTACTGGCCGCCGGACTGATGCTGACGCTCCCATCACTGGTCCAGATCGCCCGCGAGCGGTCGGGCCCCGACCTGCCGGCCAACGCCCCGGCGGTGTCCGCGAGCCAACAGATGACAGAGTCTTTTCGCGAACCCGGCTCACAAAGAACCCTGCTGGTGATCCTGACCGACGACATGGGGCTGGGACCTGCCGACGAACGCACCTACCGCACGCTCGTCGACACACTGCGCCGAGACACCGAAGACGTCGTGGCATTGCAGGATTTCTTTAGCGCACCGGCGCTGCGCGAGGCGATGACCAGTAAGGATCACCGGGCCTGGTACCTGCCAGTCGGACTCGCCGGCGAGTTGGGTTCAGCCCGGTTGCACGGCGCGTACCACCAAGTGGCTGACACCATCCGACACAGCGTCGCGGAGTCCTCGCTGACCGCGAATGTGGCTGGCCCACCGGCCACCGATGCCGACCTCACTGACATCGGTGCACGACATCTCCATCTGATCGAGGTCGCGATCGCGCTGATGGTGTTCGGCATTGCGCTAGTCCTTTACCGGAATCCGATCACCGCCTCGTTGCCACTGATCACAACCGGCATCGCTTTGGTAACGGCGCGGTCGATCGTGGCTGAGTTATGTCAGTGGGGCCTTCGTGTCTCCGACCAGGCCGTCGTGTTGATGACCGCTGTGATGTGCGGTGCCGGGACCGGTTACGCCGTCTTGTTCATCAGCCGCTATCACGACTACGTCCGCCTCAGCGGGGATTCGGACCAAGCGGTCAAGAAGGCGTTGACGTCTGTCGGCAAAGCGATCGCGGTGTCCGCAGCCAGCGTGGCGGCCGCCTTTCTCGGGATGATCTTCACCCATTCGTCGGTGTTCGAAACAGTCGGTCCGGCGTTGGCGATTGCGGTCGGTATGGCCTTTCTTGCCGCGGTGACTCTACTGCCGGCCATGCTCGCACTTGCCGGGCGCCGCGCTTGGGTCTCACCACGCCACGACTTCAGCACGGTTTTCTGGCGGCGTTCGGGGATGCGGATCGTGCGGCGGCCCAAGGGTTATCTGCTCGCCAGTTTGGCGATACTGATCATCCTGGCAAGCGGCGCGCGCCCGCTCCGCGAGAATCACGACGACCGTAAAACGCTGCCGGATTCCGCCCCGAGTTCCCTCGGATATGCCGCGCTGCAGAGTCATTTCCCGGTGAACGCGACCATCCGTCAGGACCTCGTCGTCCAGACTTCAGACGACCTGTGGACCGCAGAAGGTCTTGTCGCCCTGCAGCGGATGGCACAGCGGCTAAGCCAGATGCCCGATATCGCACTGCTCGAGAACACCACTGAACTGCCGGCAGCATCGCGGCAAGAGCCCGGCGTGGCAAATCCGGCAGGGGCCGGCGACAAGCTCAATGACGCGTTTCCCAATACCCATGGCATGCTCGACGCGCTCGCCGGTGCGGCGAACCCGTCCGGGGAAGATCAGACTCCCGACGACGCGGCCAGGCTGGCCACCACCATGCGCGCACTCGGCTTCGCCACCGCCACCGATCTGCTGAGCATCGTGAGCGACTCGGATGGCCCGGCGGTTACCGCGCCGGACCCGAACTGCCAGGGCGATCCATCCTGCAGCGATCCGCGGCTGGCCACCGTCAGCGACGACGAAACGCTCGCCCCGGTCGGTGAAGTTGCTCAACAGCTACAGTCCACTCCCGATGCGCAGACCATCGAATCGGCGACGCAGAGTGTGCACGCAGCGCGCGAAACGGTCGCCAACGCCCTGCAGTCACTGGGTATCGACGATGTCGGCGACGTGCCGGACCCGCCGGCCACTCTGCAGCGAGGTGCCGAAGCCCTCGCCGACGCGATTCGGCGGCTGCTCGGTGAGGTACAGGCGCTGCTTAACCAGCGCACCCCGAGCCACGCCGGACTCGCCGATGGGTCGACCTATCTGGTCTCACCGGACGGCCGTACCGCGCGGTATGCGATCCAGACCCGGCGTAATCCTTTCAGCACCGCTGCGATGGATCAGCTGACGTCGATCGTCGACACCGCGCGGGGGCCGAAACCCGATACCGCACTAGCGGACGCCACCCTGTCGATGGCCGGGGTTCCCGCCATGCTTCGGGACACGCGTGACTACGGCAACCGGGATACCCGATCCATCATCGGCATGACCATCGCGGTTGTGTTATTGATTGCGGTCGCTCGGCTGCGCGCCGTAGTGGCGCCGCTGTACCTGGTCGGTTCGGTGCTGGTTTCCTACCTGTCGGCGCTCGGCATCGGTGTCATCGTGTTCCAACGCATCCTCGGCCAGCAAATACATTGGAGCGTAGTGGGATTGACCTTCGCCACACTGGTTGCGGTGGGTGCGGATCACAATATGCTGCTCATCTCCCGGATGCGTGACGAGTGCCCGGATGACGTGCGTTCCGGCGTTGTCCGCAGCCTGGGATCGATCGGTGGTGTGATCACGGCCGCGGGCCTTATTTTCGCCGCCTCGATGTTCGCCTTGCTGTCGGCCGGTGTCAGCACCATGGCCCAGGTCGGCTTCCTCATGGGAGCCGGCCTGCTGCTGAATTCCCTTCTGGTGCGCACCATCACGGTGCCCGCGATGGCCATGGTGGTCGGGCGGGCCAACTGGTGGCCGTCGCGATGGCGGCCACAGCGGCAACCCAACGATTGGGCGGGTACGACGGCTGAAGTCGGTGCACGCCCTGCCGTGACTGCTGGAAGCGACCACCCGATGCTCGAGCTGGCACAGGTTTCCAAGACATACCGCGTGGGTGGTCAGACGGTTCGTGCCCTGGACAGCATCACCCTGGCGTTCAGTTGCGGGCAATTCGTATCCGTCGTGGGTCCCTCGGGCTCGGGTAAGAGCACGCTGCTGCACTTGTTGGGCGCACTGGACCGGCCGAACTCCGGGTCGATCCGATTCCAAGGCAACGAGATCGGCGACCTCGACGATTACGAGCAGTCGGAATTCCGCCGGCGCAGTGTGGGATTCGTGTTCCAGTCCTTCAATCTTTTGCCGACGATGTCGGCATGGGAGAACGTGGCGGTGCCGATGCTGCTCGACGGTGTCCGCATGTCGAAGGCCAAATCGCGTGCGATGGAACTGCTGTCCATGGTCGACCTGGCCGATCGAGCGGAGCACCGGCCCTCGGAGCTGTCCGGTGGGCAGATGCAGCGAGTGGCCATCGCCAGGGCGTTGTTGATGGATCCGCCGCTGGTACTCGCCGACGAGCCGACGGGCAATCTCGACACCAAGACCGGCGCTGCCATCATGGCGTTACTCAACGACGTCGCGCATCAGCAGGGTCGTTGCGTCGTGATGGTCACGCACAACCTCGAAGCGGCGGCATCGACGGATCGGGTGATCACCTTGACCGACGGTCGCATCGGGTCGGACGTGCTCGCTGCTCGAGAACACCCGTGATCATCGATCGCATCCGGGCGATCAACTTGCGGGAGTTGCGCAACCATCCCGGCCGGACGGCGACGTTGCTTGTGGTGGTCGCGATCTCGGCGACCCTGCTCGTCGCGGTGCTCGGTATTGCGGGGTCGATCACCGGTTCCTCCGGCCGGCTGGTTGCCGGTATCGGCGGCAACGCGAGCCTGGAGGTGTCCGGCGTCACCGACACCGGCTTCCGGGAAACGCTGCTGCGTGACATTGCGAAGGTGCCCGGTGTCACCGCCGCGGTGCCGATGCTGCGGACGTCGCTCGGGACGCCGTCGAAGCGTGTGCTGCTGCTGGGGGTGAACAAAAAGGTCACCGCCATGCTGAGCCCGCTGCAGCGGGCGGTCCAGGGCAGAATAGGCCCCTTGGTCCGCCAGCCCAATCGGGTCGTGGTCGGCTCCGGTACGGGATACAACGAGGGCGACTCCTTCCCCTTGGGCAACGGGACCGTCACCGTCGCAGCGGTCATCACCGGCGCCGATGCGGATCGGGTCAACGGCGGCGACTTCATCGTGGGGCCGTTGCCGTTGATGCAACGCCTCACCCATCGGGTCGGCATGATCGATTCGGTACTGGTGATCACCGCGCCCGACGCCGACCTGGCACAGGTCAGACACGGCCTCACCGACGCCGTGGACGGACGCGCCGTCGTCGCCGAACCGACATTGCGGTCCGCGCAATCGGCCGGCCCGGTGGCGATTATGCGGACGCTCATGCTGTCGGCGGCAGCCACCGCGCTCGTGGTCGCGGGATTTTTGATCTTCAACGCGATGAGCATGGCGATCAAGCAGCGGCGTCCGGCGATATCGATGCTTCGCGCACTCGGTGCCAACAAACAGCAGATCGTGGTTGACCTGCTGTTGGAGGCCGGCCTGGTGGGGCTGGTCGGCGGGATACTGGGATCGGCGCTGGGAGTGGTGGTCGGCAGGAAGGCGATCAACCTGCTGCCCACGGCGCTGCTGCAGGGATACGAGGCACGAACCGAATACATCCTGCCCGACTACGCAATTCCGGTCGGCGTGGCCGCCTGCGTGGTGGTCAGCGTCGCGGCGGCGGTGCTGGCGGCCCGCCAGGTGAACAAGGTGGAGCCCGTCGAGGCCCTCGCCCCCGCCGGGGTATCCGTTGCTGATGCCGTCGGGCTTCGGTCGCGGTTGGTGGCCGGTGTCCTCGGCGCCGCTCTTGTGGTGTCGGCTGTGTTGGTTGGATCCCGTGACCTGGGACGGGTTTCAGTCGCGGCCGTCGGGATCGCGGCCCTCGGCGAGATCGCCTTGTGTTTCGCCCTGGCGCGGCCGATCGTCGACGGGGCGGCTAGAGCCGCGCGAAGCTTCGGGGCACCGGGTGCGCTAGCCGCTGCGGCGATCGAGCGGGCGCCGCGGCGAGTGTGGACAACAATCGCGACGGTTCAGATCGCCCTGGCGATCACCGTGCAGACCACCGGCGCAAACTCCAATGCCATCGAATCGACGGAGGCCAGCTTCGCCGCCCTTCGCGACAGGGACTTCTTCGTCAGCTCGTCGGGTCCCGGTGTGTTCCCGACAGCACCGATCCTGCCCCAGGACCTCGAATCGAAGATCGCCTCGACCCCGGGGGTACTCGGAGTCTTTCCAGCGCAGATGGCCTTCGCAACCGTCGGCGACCGGCGGGTACTGATCCAAGGAGTCGCGCCCGGTGCGGTCGCGCCGCCGGTCAACGCGATGACCGCGCAGGTGCGAGAACAGGTTCTGGCTGGTGACGGCGTCGTTGTGGCTCGCGACACCGCTCGCATTCTGAAGCTGCGGGCGGGTGATGAATTGGTGCTGCCCACCCCCACCGGCGAGCACCGCGTTCAGGTCCTGCAGGTGGTGCCCTACTTCTCGCTGCTGGGCGGTGTGGTGTCCATGAGCTTGACCCACCTGCGGGAATGGTTCGACCGGCCCGGGTCGACGATTCTCGCCGTCAAGCTCACCCCTGGCGCCGACCGTTCCAGGGTCGAGGCGGCGATCCGCGACAAGCTGCCCGCCGACACCTACCTGTACTCGGGCCAGCAGGCGGCGAGCGCGGTCGGCGCGTCCCTGGCGCAGGGCACGACTTTGATCACCGTGATGGCGCGGATCGTCGTCCTCGTGGCAAGCGTCGCGTTGTTCAACACGCTGATGCTGTCCGTCCTCGAGCGGCGGCGCGAGCTGGGTGTGTTGCGGGCGATGGGCTCCTCGCGGCGCTTTGCGCTACGCACGATCCTCACCGAGGGCGCGGGCGTAGGGATTGTCGGCGGCGCGATCGGAGCGGCATTCGGTTCGGCGAACCAGTACCTGAGTACGTCCGCACTGACCCAGGTGCTCAGCATCGACGTGCACTACAAGCCGAGCTTGACCGCGCTGCTATTGGCTTGTGCCGCATTCGCTTTGACGCTGCTGGGCGCGATCCCTCCCGCTGTTCGCGCCGCACGTCTTGACATCATCGCGGCTCTGGCCGCCGACTAGAGGCAGCGAGCGCTACCTCAACGGCCACCGCGCTGCTGCACCCAGATGTTGTCGTGGCGGATGAACCATTCCCGCCGCTGCTCGTCGGTGAGGTCACCCAGTTCGGCCAGGCCCTCGAAGTACGCCTCGCGCGGGGCGCCGGGTGAGAACAGAATCAGGATCGAAGCCGGTTCCTCGGCCTCGTTGCAGAAACCGTGGATGCCGCCTGGCGGCACGTAGAGGAAATCACCCTGATGACCGTCGAGCCAGTCGGTGCCGTCGTAGAGCTTCATCGAACCCGACAGGATGAAGAAAGCCTCGGACATGGCGCGGTGGAAATGCGGGCCGGGTCCGCCGCCGGCGGGCCCGATGTCGACGCGGTACAGACCGTAGTCACCGTTGGTGTCTTGCTGGTTCGCCAGATAGTGATAGGTGGTGCCGGCCGTCTGGTAGTCCGGCGGATCGGCGGCTCTTTTGACCCAGGCGCTGACTTCCGGCTCGTCGTCGAGGAAGCGGGGATCGGGATAGGGCGGTACGACGAGCGACATGGCTGCTCCTTTGCGGTCGTAGCATCGTTGCTGTGCAAAAGGTGGTCGCCGACGAGAAAGTCAGGGTGGAACGGCTTCTCGATGCCCAGGATAAGGCGGGCCAACTGTTCGACGCGATCGAGCGCTCGGCGATGATCCGGCCCGGGGTCGGCGAGCGGCAGCTGTCCGACGAAATCCGTGACCTGGCCGCCGACATGTTCGGAGTGACCCGGCACTGGCATCGCCGGATCGTGCGGGCGGGCGAGAACACCCTGCAGCCTTTTCGGGAGTGGCCGCCCGACCGGGTGATCGCCCACGACGACATCGTCTTCTGCGATCTGGGTCCGATCTTCGAAGAGTGGGAGGCCGACTTCGGGCGCACCTTCGTGCTGAGCGACGATGCTGACAAGTTGGCGCTCCGCGATGCGCTGCCGCGGGTCTGGCAGGCCGGCCGCGACTATTTCGACCGTCATCCCGACGTCACCGGCACCGAACTGTTCGACCATGTCGTCGGGGTGGCTGACAACGCGGGTTACCGGTGGGGCAGCCCCATCGCCGGTCATCTGGTCGGGCAGTTCCCGCATAAGAAGATCACCGGTACCGGGGTGCAGTGGTACGTCATGCCGGGATCGCACAAGCCGATGCGACGCGCGGACGGCGGCGGCCGGCTGTGCCACTGGATCCTCGAAGTTCACCTCGTGGACCGGGCTCGTCGCTTCGGCGGTTTCTACGAGCAGCTGCTCGACTTGCCCTGAGCTACGACCTGTTCTTGCACTCGTCATAGGCGAGTGCTAAAACAGACATTGGCACTCCCGACCGGTGAGTGCTAGGTCGGGACGGTGAGGCCGGGGCCGCACCAGCGGGAGACACCCACAGCCGTCCGTCGCGGGCACTGCACCCGACCACAGACTCGTCATCCCCAAATCGGAGGAATCACTTCGCAATGGCCAAGACAATTGCGTACGACGAAGAGGCTCGCCGCGGCCTCGAGCGGGGCCTGAACAGCCTCGCCGACGCGGTAAAGGTGACGTTGGGTCCCAAGGGCCGCAACGTCGTCCTGGAGAAGAAGTGGGGCGCTCCCACGATCACCAACGATGGCGTGTCCATCGCCAAGGAGATCGAGCTGGAGGACCCGTACGAGAAGATCGGCGCCGAGCTGGTCAAGGAAGTTGCCAAGAAGACCGACGACGTCGCCGGTGACGGCACGACGACGGCCACCGTGCTGGCCCAGGCGCTCGTCAAAGAGGGTCTGCGCAACGTCGCCGCCGGCGCCAACCCGCTGGGGCTGAAGCGTGGCATCGAGAAGGCCGTCGAAAAGGTGACCGAGACGCTGCTCAAGGACGCCAAAGAGGTCGAGACCAAAGAGCAGATCGCTGCGACCGCGGCGATCTCGGCCGGCGACCAGTCGATCGGTGACCTGATCGCCGAGGCGATGGACAAGGTCGGCAACGAGGGTGTGATCACCGTCGAGGAGTCCAACACTTTCGGGCTGCAGCTCGAGCTCACCGAGGGTATGCGGTTCGACAAGGGCTACATCTCGGGTTACTTCGTCACCGACGCCGAGCGTCAGGAAGCGGTGCTCGAGGACCCGTTCATCCTGCTGGTCAGCTCCAAGGTGTCGACCGTCAAGGACCTGCTGCCGCTGCTGGAGAAGGTCATTCAGGCCGGCAAGCCGCTGCTGATCATCGCCGAGGACGTCGAGGGCGAGGCCTTGAGCACCCTGGTCGTCAACAAGATCCGCGGCACCTTCAAGTCGGTGGCGGTCAAGGCCCCCGGCTTCGGTGACCGCCGCAAGGCGATGCTGCAGGACATGGCGATCCTCACCGGCGGCCAGGTCATCAGTGAAGAGGTCGGCTTGACCCTGGAGAACGCCGACGTCTCGCTGCTGGGCAAGGCCCGCAAGATCGTCGTCACCAAGGACGAGACCACGATCGTCGAGGGCTCCGGTGACTCCGACGCCATCGCCGGCCGGGTGGCGCAGATCCGTCAGGAGATCGAGAACAGCGACTCCGACTACGACCGCGAGAAGCTGCAGGAGCGGCTGGCCAAGCTGGCCGGCGGTGTTGCGGTGATCAAAGCCGGCGCCGCCACCGAGGTGGAGCTCAAGGAGCGCAAGCACCGCATCGAGGACGCGGTGCGCAACGCCAAGGCCGCGGTCGAGGAGGGCATCGTCGCCGGTGGTGGCGTGACCCTGCTGCAGACGGCCCCGGCGCTGGATGAGCTCAAGCTCACCGGTGACGAGGCCACCGGCGCGAACATCGTCAAGGTGGCACTGGAGGCCCCGCTGAAGCAGATCGCGTTCAACTCCGGGCTGGAGCCCGGTGTGGTCGCCGAGAAGGTCCGCAACTCGCCCCCCGGCACCGGTCTGAACGCGGCCACCGGCGAGTACGAGGACCTGCTCAAGGCCGGCGTCGCCGACCCGGTCAAGGTCACCCGGTCCGCGCTGCAGAACGCGGCGTCCATCGCCGGTTTGTTCCTTACCACCGAAGCCGTGGTTGCCGACAAGCCGGAGAAGGCGGCCGCTCCCGCCGGCGACCCGACCGGCGGCATGGGCGGCATGGACTTCTGAGTCCCTAATACGAAAAGCCCGGTCCCGTTGTGGGGCCGGGCTTTTCGCTATGCGTTGGCTGAGGTTGGTGCCTTGAAGACCACGCAGTCGTAGAGTTGGCCGCCGCAATCCGATGCCGGGCCATCCGCCGTCACCGGCCGGTGCAGCAGTGCGCGGGTGGGGATCAGCCGCACCGGGCCAGTCGCGTTGTTCTCGGCGTTGGCGTCGACGATCAAGGAGTAGCCGCCCGGGTGGCGCGGCGGGTAGATCAGCGTGGCGGTGGCGTGCCGCGACAGGTTCGCGCGGGTGTGCTCACCGACCGGCGCCACGTCGAACACCCCCTCGTCGTAGGTTGGATTGACTTCGACGGCGCGCACCCGGTAGTCCTCGGTGACGGTGACGAGATAGGCAAAGTCGTAGTCGCCCAGCGCGTCGGCCAGCCGGTCGAGGTCCACCTGTGCGCCCATGTGGATAACTGTATGCGGACACGCGACGCCGCCGCCAAGATGCGGCTATGGCAGAGGTGGACTGGCCGTTTCTTGGCCGGCAAGCTGTGCGGCAGGGTGAAATATCGGCATACCACCTGCGGACCAAGTACCGTGCGGTCTACCGCAACGTGTACGTTCCGAAGGATGCGAAGCTGACAGCCCTTAGCCGGGCGCGTGCGGCGTGGTTGTGGTCCGCCGGGGCCGCCACACTGACTGGACTGTCCGCAGCGGCGGTATTGGGCACGAAATGGCTCGATGCTGACAGTCCGGCGGAGCTCAGCCGACTGGACCGCCACTGCCCGCCAGGCATTGTGGCGCATTCCTACCGCCTGGAAGCTTCAGAAGTGTGTTTCGTCAGCGGACTTCGGATTACGACGCCAGAACGTACCGCTTTCGACATCGGCCGGATGCTGCCACCAAGCCGGGCGATTCCTATCCTGGATGCGTTAGCCAACGCGACCAACTTCAAGCTCGCAGACGTCTGGGCGCTCAGCGACGGTAAAGCTTGCACTCGTGGAGTCCGACGGGTGCAGGCGACGATACAGCTGGTCGACGGTGGCGCTGAATCTCCTCAAGAGAGCCGGCTGCGCCTTCTGCTGATTGGAGCAGGTTTGCCCGCGCCGGAAACTCAGATCGAGTTTCTCGACGAATATGGCGTGCCTCGTATAAGGGTCGACATGGGTTGGCGACAGTGGCGAGTGGCCGTCGAGTACGACGGTGTCCAGCACTGGTCAAACCGCTACCAGCGGTCGTGGGACATCGATCGGATTGCGACGCTCGAAGCGATGGGATGGGTCGTAATCCGGGTGAGCGCGGAACTGCTGTCTCGACCGGAGGTGGTCATCCAGCGGGTCAGGGCAAAGTTGCGAGCAGCGGGCTGTCCGGTGTAGCCGTCGAGTGTGTCGGTTATGACAGCAATTTTGCACGATTTGCAACCAGAAGCCGCACAGTCGACGAACTGCGCTGCCGGGCAGAGTCGCGACCTAGAGCGCGCTTCGAGTTCAGGCAGGTGCCGGCTGGCGGCCGCGGATCAGTTTGCCGGGACGGGCCTCAGTCGGCACGCCGTTCTCGGCGATCACCTGACCGGACACCACGGTGGCGACGTAACCCTCCGCGGTCTGGTCGAGTCGACGGCCCCCGGCCGGTAGGTCGTAGCTGATCACCGGCTTGTGCAGCCGCAATCCGGCGTGGTCGATGACGTTCAGGTCGGCTTTGTAGCCGACGGCGATGCGGCCGCGGTCGGCCAAGCCGGCGACCCGGGCCGGCACCGAGGTCAGTTCACGGACCGCCTCGGGGACGGTGAACCGGCCCGACGCCCGGTCGCGCGCCCAGTGCGCGAGGAAGTACGTCGAGTAGCTGGCATCGCAGATCATCCCGTAATGCGCGCCGCCGTCCCCGAGGCCGAGCACCACGTCGTCACGGTGCAACAGCTCGCCGACGGTGTCCAGCGAATTACTCGCCAGGTTGCTGGTGGCCACCAGCATCATGGCGCGGCCGTCGTCGTCGAGCAGCCGATCGTAGGCCTCCTCCATCGGATCCACCCCGCGGGCCCGGGCCCGGGCCGCGATGGACGTCGACGGGTCGGGCTCGTAATTGGGCTCCTCGCCCAGCGGGAAAATCCAGTCCCAGGCCTGCGCCACGTAGAGGATCGGGTGACCGACACCGGGCTTGTCGGCCAGGATGCGGGCGCGCACCTCGGGCTTGCGCATTTCGGCCACCCGCTCGGCCAGCGGCAGGTGCGCGATCTCGCGGTAACTGGGATACAGCACGAACGGGTTGGCAGTCAGCTGCAGGCCGATGATCAGCCCGATCGGGCGGGGCAGCAGCTGCGCGGTGACTAAAGGATGAGAGGCCGCCGTTCCTTTATTGGCCTTCTCGATCATGGTGATGGCGTCCTCCCACGTCGGGTCGCCGGTGTTGGCGACCACCAGGGTGAACGTGACCGGCAGGCGCAAGTCTTCGGCGACGTCGAACACCGTCTGCAGCACCGGCTGATACCCGCCGGCCGGAATGTCGGGAACGAACTGCAGCAGACCGCCGCCGCCGTCGACGACGCCTTTGGCGATCTCTTCGATCTCCTCGCGGGCCGCGTCATAGCTCGGGATCGGCGAGCCGCTTTCGGTCTTGTGGATGGTCAGCCGCGACGACGCGAAGCCGAGCGCCCCGATCTCGGCGGCTTCCTTGGCCAGCGCCCTCATCATGGCAAGATCCTCGGCGGTCGCCGGTTCGCGGTCGGCGCCGCGCTGGCCCATCACGTACACCCGCAGCGGCGAATGCGGTAAGTAGGCGGCCACGTCAATATCGCGCTTGCCGGCGTCGAGGGCGTCCATGAATTCCGGGAACGTCTCCCAGGTCCACGGCAGGCCGTCGGTCATGACGACGCCGGGAATGTCTTCGACACCGGCCATCACGTCGACCAGTACCTCATGGTCGGCCTGGCGGCAGGGGGCGAAGCCGACCCCACAGTTACCCATCACCACGGTCGTCACCCCGTGCGCCGACGACGGGGTCAGCCGGTCCGACCAGATCGCCTGGCCGTCGTAGTGCGTGTGCAGGTCGACAAACCCCGGGGTGACCAGCAACCCGGTCGCGTCGATTTCCCGCCCGGCGTCGGCGTCGGCCTGCCCGACAGCCGCGATGACGCCGTCGCGCACCGCGACGTCGCCGACGTAGGGCTCACCTCCGAGTCCGTCGACGATGGTGCCGTTTCGGATTACGAGGTCGAAGGTCATTCAACGAATCTACGACCGGCCGGGCCGGTCATGCCAGGATCGACGGTATGCCGAGCGCTGAGAAGAGCACTGCTGCCCAGGACCTGCTCCGGGATGCCTTCACCCGGTTGATCGAACACGTCGACGAGCTCACCGGGGACCTCACCGACGAGCAGTCCAACTACCGGCCAGGTCCGAACGCCAACAGCATCGCCTGGCTGATCTGGCACAGCGCCCGCGTGCAGGACGTGCAGGTCGCCGACGTCGGCGGGGTCGAGCCGGTATGGAGTCGAGACGGCTGGGTGGACCGCTTCGGGCTGGCTCTGCCACGTGACGACACCGGCTACGGCCACAGTCCCGAAGACGTCGCCAGGGTGCAGGTCTCGGCGGACCTGCTGGCCGGCTACTACCACGCAGTCCACAAGCTGACGCTGGAGTACCTTGCCAGCATCACCGACGACGAGCTGGCTCGCGTGGTCGACACCAATTGGGATCCACCGGTGACCGCGAGCGCCCGCTTGGTGAGTGTCATCGACGATTGTGCACAGCATCTCGGGCAGGCCGCCTACGTGCTGGGCATCGCACAACGACGAGCCTGATCTCGGCGTGCGGTTCGCAGCGACCGTTTTGTTGTGGATGGTCACCACCGTCGCGCTTGCGGTCGCGGTCCCGGCGGTGTGGGCGCAACTGAACGTCGTCAACGTTGACGGCTACGCGGCGCTGGCCCGGAAAGCGGCGAGCGACCCGGCGTTGCAAGCCGCAGCGGCGTCAGAACTCGCCACCGAAGCGACGGCGCTCATCGCCCACCACGGCTACCACGTCAAGCCGGCGACGGTGCGCACTGCGGCCGCCGCCTACACCGCCGGCCCGTCCTTCCCGGCGCAGTTCGCCCAAGCCAACCGCCTGGTGCACGGCTGGATGTTCGCCGGCGACGAAGCAGCCGACTCCTGGGTGGTCGACGTGGCGCCGATGCTGAGGGACGCTTCGCTTGCGCAGCTGTTGAGCGACTTCGGAGTGCGGATACCGGCGACGCTGACGGTGCCGTTGACGGTGTCGACGCCAGAAGCTCTGCGCCCCGGACGCTTACAGTTGCTCGGCAGGTGGAACGTGTGGCTGAGCCTGGCTGCGACGCTAGTGGCGGCAGGCTGCGCAGTCCTGGTGCTGGTGACTGCCCGCAAGCGGGGTAGGGCGATGACTGCTCTGGGAATCGCGGCCTTGGTGGTGGCAGCCGGTGGCTGGGCGGCGGTCGAGGTCGCCCGGCGCCGTGTCGACGATGCGCTGATCGACACCGGCGGCGACATTCGCCGGATCGCCGAAGCGATGGTCGACTACGCCGAACACAGCCTGCACCACTGGCTCAACCTGACGTGGGCCGGCGGTGGCCTGCTGGTGGTGCTCGGCGTGGTGGTGGCCGCACTGGGCGGCATGTCAGCTGAGCGGAAGTTCGGCGAAGATCTTCCCGGTCGGTTGCGGTGATCCGCTGCCGGGCTCCAGGGTGAACGCCAGCGCGCTGGAGTTGCCCAGTCCCGAGATCACCGCGGTCGTCGACGGGGCGACCTGCTTGGTGTCCATCGTGCCTGCTGAGGTCGGGCGGCCGGTACCCATCAGCCACATTTGATACACCGATCCCGGCGACGGCGGCGGCACATTGTTCATCACCAGCACAGCGGAACCCCTGTCGCGGGAGAACACGACCGTCGCCGTCCCGCCCGGTACCAGCGACGTCGAAACCGTCCGGACATCCGGCGCCGCCAACACCTGTTCGGGCACGGTGCGAGGCGTCGACGGCCGCAGCGCCATCCCGGCGCCGAACGCGGCCAACCCGATCGTGATTGCCGCTGCTGCGCTTAAAATCGCTGTGCGCCAACGCATTCGTGACTGAGCTTTCGCGCCGGCCAAAACCACGCCGCGCAACCGGGCCGGTGGCTCGACCGCGGTGGCCGCCGACACCACTGTCATCGTGTCGCGGATGGCGCGCACTTCCTCGTCGAAGGCTTCGGCGATGACTCCCGGCGCCGCCGCCAGGCGTTGCTCGATGGCGGTGCGCTCAGCGTCGGAAACGGCGTGCAGGGCGTACGCCGCAGCCACCTCGAGCAGTTCGGAATCCGTCGAATCGCTCATGCCACGTCCAGACAGTTACGAAGTCCGCGCAGCGCGTCCCGGATCCGGGACTTGATCGTGGACAAGTTCGCCGACAACCGTTGCGACACTTCGTTGTACGTCAAACCGCCATAGTAGGCGAGTTCAATGCACTGGCGTTGGGTGTCGGTGAGCGCCTCCAGGCATTGAGCCACCCGTCGCTGCTCGTCACCGGCGATCGCCGAATCGGCGACGACGTCGCAGGCCGGGTCGACCGTGGCTGCGCCGTAACGCGATTCGCGATGGCTGGTGGCCTGCTCGGCGCGCACCCGGTCGACGGCCCGCCGATGGGCCAACGTGAGCACCCAGGTCAACGCCGAACCCTTGGCCGAGTCGTAGAGCGCCGCGCTGCGCCATACCTCCAGGTAGACCTCTTGAGCGGTCTCCTCGCTGTAACCGGCATCGCGCAGCACCCGCAGCACCAGTCCGTAAACCCGTGCCTTCGTGCGGTCGTAGAACGCGGCGAAAGCATCGGCGTCACGGCGCGCCACCCTGCGCAGCAATGCGTCGAGATCACTGCTCAGCCGCGCCGGTCGTGTCATCGACCGGTAGCTTATCGGCTCCACGGCCACGGCCGTCATGTTCTCACCATCGCGACCCGGCGTAACGACAGGTGCAGCCTCGCGACACGAGGGGTCGTCGCGGCGTGTCGCCGCCCGTGCATGGTGGCGATGAACGCCGGTTGCTGCTCGCGGTGCAGCGACACCATGATGTCGACCTCCAAGCCGGGGCGCGGTGCCAGCACCAGATCGTGCCCATTGACCAGCACCGGTGAGTCGGCCGGCGGCGATACGCAGGCATGTCGCCGGCCGTCATCGCCGTCCAGCTCAACGACGACGTGACACATCTCGCCGCCCCGGTCGTGGCACCAGAAGACGCTCACCGGGTCGGACACCCGGCCGGCCGGGCGAGCGGGCAGTAGTGCAGTGATTCGGCCGCCAGACACCGGTGCGTTGTGCTCGGTCAGGCAGGCGTCTAGCCGGGCTCGAAGCTCCCCGGCGTCGAACCGCGCCCACGGACGCAGCCACCACGGCAGCCGGGGCAGAGCGTCGACGTCGACATACCAGCTATAGCCGCGATACTCCGACGACTGCTGTGCCGAGGCCTGCCGGCCGTAGGTGATCGTCGTCCGGTAGATCGCCGGCGTCACCACGCACTTGGCAGTAATCGGCTGCTGCACACCAGGTATTCGGACCCGTCGGGCGACTGGACGGATCGCGCGTCACGGCTTGATCACATGCGCCGGGTCGGGCCGCAATTCGGGCGGCGCCTGGCTGTAGTCCCCGAACGGGCCATCCCGACGCTCGACGGCTGCCCGCACACCCTCGGTAGCGGCCATCCGGATGAAATCGAGCGCTTCGGGGGTGTTGCGCATCAAGCCGTCCAGGATGCCGCCCAGCATCTGGGTCGATGCCAGGCCCATGTTCTCGTACGCCTGATTGACGACGAGCTTCTGTGCCCTCAACTGCGACAACGGAATCCGGGCCAGCTCGGCTGCTATCTCGGCGACCCGGGCCTCCAGGCGCTCGAACGGCACCGCCTCGTTGATCAGCTCGACCTCGGCGGCCTGGACGCCGGTGAGCGGTCGACCGGTCAGCGAGTGCCACTTGACTTTGGCCAGGCTCAGCCGGTACAGCCACATGCCGGTCAGATAAGCGCCCCACATCCGGCTGTACGGAGTGCCGATCACGCTGTCGTTGCTGGCGACCACGATATCGGCGCACAGCGCGTAATCGCTGGCGCCGCCCACACACCAGCCGTGCACCTGGGCGATCACCGGCTTGGATGCTCGCCAGATCGCCATGAACTTCTGCGTCGGCCCGGTCTCATGGGCGGTCACCATCGCGAAATCCTTACCCGGATCCCACCGCCCGTCGGTCGTCATGGCTTCGCCCCAGTGCTCGAACCCGCCGCCGAAGTCGTAGCCGCCGGAGAAAGCTCGACCGGCGCCGCGCAACACGATGACTTTGACTCCCGCATCACGTTCGGCCAGCCCGACGGCGGCCTCGATCTCATCTGGCATCGGCGGAACGATGGTGTTCAGCTGATCCGGGCGATTCAACGTGATGGTGGCGACCGGACCGGCCGTCGTATATAGCAGCGTTTCGAATTCGGGTGTCGGCATAGCCGAAGCGAAGCCGCCGGCGGACTTCGGTGTCAAGCGCGGAATGCCGGGTCGCCGACGCCCTGGGTTCCGTAAGGTCGGTGGTGACCCGGCAGAGCAAGGCGCGGTGATAGGGGAACTCGAGCTATGGGTGAGGCGAGTACGCCACCACGTCCACGCCGCGAAAGCGGGTTTCGGCGGTCGCTGCAGGAGTTCCTGGCCTTACCGCTGACCATGGTGACGGGTTTCATCATGCTGGCGGTTGTCACCAGCGTGCTGGACCGCGCCAACGGCACCTGGTTGCAGCCTGTCGAGCACTGGTTGTCCGATGTCGTGCCAGCTGGGGAGAATCAGGCGATGCTCCGCACGGTCGGCCCCGGGGTGCTCACCCTGATGACGATTACGTTTTTCCTGCTGCTCACGCTGGTTCACCGAATGGCCGACGTCTTCACCTGGGTGGTGGTGGAGCCATTTCTGCTGCGCCGCATCAACCAGGCGTTCTTCGGCTACTTCGCCGGCTTGTCGACGTTCTACATCATCGTGCTGGCCGTCGTGACTCCGGACAACGCCGTCTTTTCCACCATCGCCGCGCTGATCCTGAGCGCCGTGGCGATGATAGCGCTGGTCGTCTTCGGCTACCTGGTGCTCGACCAGTTGCGTCCGCCATCAGTCGTCGAGGGGATCGTGCGGCTGACCATGGAAACCCGTGACCACATGCGTGGGCGGCTGCAACGGGTCCGAGAAGAACCGGTGCTCACCGACTTGCCGGTGACGACTGTGCGCGCCGAATGCAGTGGTTATCTGGTCCACATCGACCTCGAGGCGCTGGCTCGCGCCGCCAACTCCGTGTCGGGCCCGGCGGAGATCGAGATGTGCGCCCGGCTGGGTAGCCACATCGTGGCGGGCTCTGACTTAGCAGCGGTGCGCGCCGAGCACGACACCGACCGCCAGCGACTCGCGGAGGCTGTGCTGGACGCACTGCGGTGCGGTCGGGAGCGCCAACTCGACCGGGATCCGGTGTACGGCGTGCACCAGCTGTCCAGCATCGGCTGGGCTGCGGCCACCCAGCGCGACCCGGAGGCCGCGATGGTCGCGGTCGACGGGCTGCACACCCTCTTGGGAATCTGGACCCAGAAGCGCTGCCCCGGCAGTGGATCGGGCGGCGACGACGACCCGCAGCCGGTGGTCTACCGCGACACGACGATATCGGAGGTGCTGTCTGCACTGGCCAGCATCGCCGTGGGCGCCATCGAGGGCGGGCAGCACCAGACCTGTGCCCATGTGCTCAACATCTTCGCCAGGACGCTGCCCCGCCTGTCGCCGGAGTTTCAGCGCATCGCCGCCGAGCAGGTGCGCCGCGCGATACCGACAGCCACCGCCCATCCCTTTACCGCAGAACTGGAAGGGGCACTGACCAAGCTTGGCGGCGTACTGGCGGACAACGGACATCCAAACTACGCCGACCAGCTGTCGAAGGTGCAGTCACGGCTACACGACCAAGTGCCCTACGGCCGGCTGCAGACCCAAGACTGAGCATCCGTCCCGTTTACCCCTACCCCCAACGGGTACTCGCCCCGGATCAATCGCCGGGCTAGCCGGCGGCGGAAAGGCGAAAAATCATGGCAACAAGAGATTTCGGCAGCAGGATCCGTCGGACACAACCGCGGTGGGCACCGGTTCAGCTGGCCGCGCTGGTAGTCGGTGCGACGTTCTTGCTGGTAGGCATCCTGGGCTTCGTCCCCGGCGTCACGACGCACTACGACATGCTCAAGATCGCCGGTCACCAGTCCGACGCGATGTTGCTGAACCTGTTCAATGTGTCCGTTCTGCACAACCTCGTGCACCTGGCATTCGGCGCCGCCGGTCTGGCGTTGAGCCGAACCTTTCACGGGGCCCGGGGGTTTCTGACCGGCAGCGGCATCATCTACCTCGTGCTCTGGCTCTACGGCGTGGTGATCAACCTGCAGCAGCCGATCAACTTCGTCCCGCTGAACACCGCCGACAACTGGCTGCACCTGGCACTGGGCCTGGGCATGCTGGCCCTCGGCCTGCTGTTGGGCCGTTCGCGTACGCACTCGTTGGGCTCAGGAGGCCGCCCCCAGGTGGGCTGAGCCCGCCGAACCGGTTCAGCCGCTCTAGGCCAGGGTGTCCAGGGGGTGCCGCCAAGCATCGTGCGGCTTCTCCTCTCCGAGACTCAGGCCAGGACCTAGCGCTTTGCGGCGGCGTCAGCCGTTGTAGCGGTCATGCAGCCGGCGCAGCGTGCTCTCGATGCCGGCCGCGTTGCGCTTTTCGAAACCCGTAAGCGCATAGAACTTCAAGCGCTTGCTGACCGGACCGGTGTCGCGGTAGTCGAACGTCTCGGTGACCCGGGTCGTGGTGGGATCGACCGCGTCGAATTCCCATCGCCAGCGATGACCCAGCGGATGGCGCCACTCGATCAGATGATCGGGTTCTACCGCCGTCACCGTGCTGGTGATGCGGTAGGGCAGCCCGAACAATTTCATCTTGGTGGAGAACCGGGCGCCCGGGGTGAGCGGAGCAGGGCCGCTGACGTTGCCCTGCACCGTTCCGGACCCGTCGAGCTCTTTGTGGCGACGCGGGTCGGCGACTATGGCGAACAGTTCATTCGCCGGGGCATGAACTTCGACGGAGCGACTGACTTGATTCGGTGCGGCGTCGGCGGGGGTCACGGTCATGGTTGGCACTCCTCGGGGCACAGTGGCTGGCGCACTATTCTTCGGCGTGCCGTTCATACTCCCACCGTTCCAGCCGCGCTTGCAGCTGAACCAGCCCAACACCGGCGATTGGGCTGCCCACCGTCAAAACCAACATCGTCCAGAGATCCATCTCAACCTCCCGAGCCTCTTACTTGCTGAGACGGTCGCGGTGGCCAACTGGTTCACCCGCCGGCGGCTAAGGTGGCTCGGTGAGAATCCGCGGCGAGGCTGTGGCCGTGCCACTCGGCGTCGCTGTGCTGGCAGCCGCGTTCGCGGTCCCGCACCTGCGGCTGGGCACCGTCACCCCGCTGATCCGCGCCGACGCGCTGCGCATCCACCAATATGCCGATACCGCACCAATATTCGGCTGGTGGGATGTTCATTTCGGGTGGGGAAGCATCGCGGCGGTGCTCATCGCAGTAGCGGCGGTGTGCTGGGGTCCCGGCCTCGCGCAACGGTTGCCGTGGCGGACCCTGACGCTGGTCGTGTGGGCCAGCAGCGGGGCATGGGCGTTCTCGTTGGCGATGATCGACGGCTGGCGACGTGGTTACGCCGGCCGGCTCACAGCGCGTCACGAATACCTGCGCCAGGTGCCCACCGTCACCGACATCCCCAAAGCGCTGCACACTTTCGCGCGGCGCATCCCCGACTTCCAGCCCGACTCGTGGATCACCCATGTCTCCGGTCATCCGCCCGGGGCGCTGCTGACTTTCGTCTGGCTGGACCGGATCGGATTGGGTGGCGGCGGCTGGGCGGCAGCACTGTGCCTGCTCGTCGGGTCCAGCGCGGCCACTGCAATCATCGTCACCCTGCGGGCGGTGTCCGACGAAGCAACGGCGCGGCGGGCTGCACCGTTCGTGGCGGTCGCGCCGACGGCGATCTGGGTCGCTGTGTCCGCCGACGGCTATTTCGCCGGCGTCGCGGCGTGGGGCATCGCCCTGCTGGCGCTGGCCGCGACCCGAACGGTCCGCCTGCCGGCGCGGTGGGCACCGACAGCGCTGGCCGCCGGTCTGGTGCTCGGCTGGGCGATCTTCCTCAATTACGGCCTGGCATTGATGGCGTTGCCGGCGCTGGCGGTGCTGCTGGCCGCAAGCGACCGGAGAGCTGCGTTGACGACAGCGGCCCCGGCGATCGCCGGTGCGCTGGCGGTCGTGGCCGTGTTCGCCGGCTTCGGTTTCTGGTGGTTCGACGGCTATACGCTTGTCAAGCAACGCTATTGGCAAGGCATCGCCAACGACCGGCCGTTCCAATACTGGAGTTGGGGCAATCTGGCAGCGGTGATGTGCGCGATCGGGCTCGGCAGCGTGGCCGGCATCGGTCGGGCCATCAATGTGCAAGCAATCCGGCGACGTTCGGGCCTGCATCTGCTGGTCGTCAGCACGCTGGTGGCGATCGCCGCCGCCGACCTCAGCATGCTGAGCAAAGCCGAGGTCGAACGCATCTGGTTACCATTCACGGTGTGGCTGACCGCCGCTCCCGCATTGCTGCCGCCCTCCTCGCACCGCTGGTGGCTGGCAGCCAACGTCGCCGGCGCGCTGGTGCTCAACCACGTCATCTTCACGAACTGGTGACGCGGCGCTGGCGAAGCCCGCTGCGCGGCCGCTGGTTGACGTCGGTGCTCGGCCTGGTGCTGCTGGTCAGCCTGCCGATCGTAATTCTGACCGGTCTGCTCTCCTACATCGCGTACGGCCCGCAGTTCGGTCAGGCGATTCCGGCCCGGGTGGGCTGGCTGAAATTGCCGACGTTCGACTGGCCGACAGATCCGTCGTGGCTGTATCGCCTGACGCAAGGTGTGCACGTCGGTTTGGGTTTGGTGCTGATTCCCATAGTGCTGGCCAAACTCTGGTCGGTGATTCCGCGACTGTTCATCTGGCCGCCGGCCCGGTCGATAGCCCAAGCACTGGAACGGCTTTCGCTGCTGATGCTGGTGGGCGGTGTCCTGTTCGAGATGGTCACCGGCGTACTGAACATCCAGTACGACTACCTGTTCGGCTTCAGTTTTTACACCGCGCACTACTTCGCCGGGTGGCTATTCATCGCCGGGTTCACCACCCACATCGCACTCAAGATTCCGCGAATGCTCAGCGGACTGCGGACGATGTCGTTACGCGATGTGCTGCGCACCGGCCGCCAGGACACCCATCCAGAAACCGGCGACGACAGCGGGCTCGCCCCTGTTGATCCCACCCCGCCCACAATGAGCCGGCGCGCAGCGCTCGCCCTCATCGGCGGCGGAGCGATGGGCATGCTCGTCCTCACCGCGGGGCAGACGGTGGGCGGCTGGACGCGCCGTGCCGCGCTGCTGCTGCCGCGCGGTCGTAACCGCGGTGACGGTCCCAATGACTTTCAGGTCAACCGCACCGCGTTCGCTGCCGGAATCGACCCGGCGAGCATCGGGAGCAGCTGGCGCCTCACGCTGCGTGGTGGTCCCGCCGAGGTTGTGCTGGACCGGCCGGCGTTGACCGCGATGCCGCAACATTCCGCGCGTCTGCCGATCGCCTGCGTCGAAGGCTGGTCGACGGTCGCGACCTGGACCGGAGTGCGGTTAGCCGACCTGGCCCGGCTGGCCGGTGTGCCCGCCCCGGGCTCAGCCCGAGTGGTATCGCTGGAGCGTTTCGGTGCTTTCAATCACGCTGTGTTGCAATCAAATCAGGTGGTAAACCCGGAATCGCTCCTGGCCTTGAGGGTGAACGGCGCCGACTTGTCGATGGACCACGGCTATCCCGCGCGGATCATCGTGCCGGCACTGCCGGGCGTACACAACACGAAATGGGTCGCTTCCATGGACTTCCGGGCCCGCTGATGGGTGGGCTTTTCCGGCGTTACCGCAACTTCTACGGTTCCAATCCCTGGCACCTGCTGTTGATGCTGGCGGCGTTCGCCGTGGGCGGCTACGTGATTGTGACAGTGACGCCGACGGCGTTGTGGAATCCGAAGGCGTGGTGGAAGTCGATAGCGGTGTGGTTCATGGCGGCGATCATCCTGCACGACTTCTTGTTGTTCCCGCTCTATGCGAGCGCCGACCGCCTTTTGGCGTTTCGGGCGGGCGAGCGTCGTCCTCCCACGGTTTCGGTGCGCAACTACCTTCGAGTACCGGTCTTGGCGTCGGGACTGACGCTGCTGGTCTTCTGGCCTGGAATCGTAAAGCAGGGCAGTCCAACGTATGTCGCGGCGACCGGGCAGACACAGGAGCCGTTTCTGGCTAGATGGCTGCTGCTGTGCGCGGCGATGTTCGGCCTCAGCGCGATGGTGTACGGGATTCGGCTGGTGCTGGCGCGCCGACGGTGACGGGCTGCGCGGAGGTCAGCGTTGCTATCGCGCGTTTGCCGATGTGACGGACTTCCCGAACTGACATGCCGACATGTCGGGCGAGCCGATCCACACTGTCAACACCGACCGAGGCCCAGCGAAACCACGGCCCGACGGTCCGCGACGACTCCAGCCGCACCCAGCCCATCCGTACGCCGGTCGTACCGGGATCGACTTCGGCCAGACATCGGCCGCCGAGGTGTAACAGTTCGCCGGCGCGATGCAGAATGCGGCGCGGGTCCCCGCCAAGACCCACGTTGCCGTCCGCGAGCAACACGGTTTGCCAGCGACCGTTGCCAGGAAGGGGTGCGAAGACATCCCGGTGCAGCGCTGCTGCGCCGTTTCGCTGAGCCAGCCGCACCGCCGCCGCCGACTGGTCGACGCCCAGCGCCGGAATACCGCGGCGGGTCAGCTCGATTACCAATCGCCCTGGCCCGCAACCTAAATCGATCGTCGGCCCCTCACACATGGCGACCAGCGACCGGTCGAATTGGTGGTCGGCGGTATGTCCGCCGAGCCAGGCCTGTATCGGCAGCGTGCCGAGTCTGCCGTCGTCGTGGCGAACCCAACATCGCTCGCCGGCTAGCGCCCGCTCGTAGAGGTGTCCCAGCATGCCAAGACCGCATCTTTCGTGTCGCATCGGCAAACCGGGACCCGGCGGGCGCCGGCCTCATGCACCGCCGCCAGCCGGCAACGGCGTCCACATCAAGCCCATCGACAAGTACCACATCGCAGTCGGTCATGTCGGTCGGCGGTCCGTCAGGTGTCGATGATCTGCAAACGCCCGGCCGTGACACCGGCGATGAACAGTCGTCCGGTCGCCGAGTCCACGCTGACGGTGTACGGGTTCTGCAGGGTGGGGATCTGCGCCACTTCGCGCGGAGTCGGCTGCGTCATGTCATAACCCACGACTTGGTTGCTGCCCGATGAAGTGACCCAGAGCCGGTCGCGTTGGGGGTCGTATGCCAGGCCGTACGGGCCGCCGGGCTGCGACGTGCTGGCCACTTCCCGCGGTGCCGGGCGGGACTCGAACACGCGGATGGCGTCGCCGCGGGTATCGGCGGCGATCATCCGGCCATGCCGGTCAACGACCAGGTGGGTCGGGCCGGCGCCGGCCGGGGCCGACCCCAGCACACTCAGCTTGTCGGCGTCGTACACGGTCAAGGTGTTTGCCCGCGCGTCGATCATTCCCATGGCGGTGCCGGCCGCGGCAAGACCAGCGGGTTGCACGCTGTCGGTGAAAATCTTGTCGATCCGGTTGCCCCGCAGCACCGCAACGGTGCCGCCTAGCTCGTTGCTCACGAAGACGCTGCCGTTGGAGGCAACCGCGGCATCGTGGGGCGAGGTGCCGGTGATGATCGGCGGTGTCGCCGTCTTGTTGCGCAGGTCCACCCGCACCAGCGCGTTGGCGGTTTCCACCGGCACCAGCACCGGTCCGCCGTCGGCGGCGAGCCGCAGGTGGCGCACCGACCCGGGCAGCGGAATGCGGCCGGTGATCACCGCGGAGTCGGCGTCGAGCAACACCAGCTGATCCGGGTCGCGGACGGCGACTGCGACGGTGCGGGTGGCGGCGTCTACGACGACGCCTTCGGGCGACTTGCCGACGTCGAGGATGCGCCCGGGCGCCGGCTGGTTTGGTGCTGGCGCGGACTGGGGTTCCGCCGCGGGCGGCAGCTTCCCGGCCGGCGGCCGGCTGCCCTGCGTGGCAACACCCGGCGGCACGATACCGGTCGTGGTGGCCGGCGGCGGTCGCGAGCCGGTCGGCGCACCGCTGTGCTGACCGCAACCAGCCAGCGCAACGGCGACCGCGGCCGCGACCACCTGAACGCACCGCCGGATCCTCATCGGCTTGCAGTACCCGCTGGTGGGCAGATCGACGCTGAGACCAAACCGCGCGCCAATCGGTCCCGAATACGAACAGTGGGGATCAACTAGTGGGGGAGTTGCACGAGCGATCAGTCGATGACGAGCTCGGTGCGCTTGACGATTTCGGTGAATACGGTTTTCCGGTCCGGTTGTGGCGCGGCTTGGAGCGCCATCGACCGCCCGGTGCCGACCTGTTGCACCGCTGGCGCAGTCCACTGCGTGGACCGTGGCTCACGTCGGTGTTTGGCGCGGTGCTGTTGATGACCTTGCCGATTGTGATCCTCACCGGGTTGGTGTCGTACATCGTCTATGCACCGCAGTTCGGGACGTCGGTCCCAGCGGACGTCGGCTGGCTCAAACTCCCGATGTTCGATTGGCCGACTCGGCCTGTCTCGCTGTATCGACTCAGCCAGGGCCTGCACGTCGGCTTGGGTCTGGTGTTGGTCCCAGTTGTGTTGGCCAAATTGTGGTCAGTAATACCGAAGCTTTTCACATGGCCGCCGGCCCGTTCGATAGCCCAAGTGCTGGAGCGGTTATCGCTGGCCATGCTGGTCGGCGGGATTCTCTTCGAAATCGCCACCGGCGTGCTGTATATCCAATACGACTACATCTACGGGTTCAGTTTCTTCCCCGCGCACTACTACGGCGCTTGGGTATTCATCGCCGGCTTTCTCATCCACATCAGTCTCAAGATTCCTCACATGGCGGCCGGATTGCGGTCCCGCTCGTTCTGGAACACGTTGCGCACAAATACCGCCGACACCCAACCCGAGTCGCCCGACCGGTACGGCCTGGTTGTCGCCGACCCGGCACCGGCGACGATGAGCCGGCGCGGCGCGCTCGCGCTGGTCGGTGGCGGGATGCTGTTGACGGCCTTGGTGACCGCGGGACAAACCATCGGGGGGATCGCACGCCACTTGCCACTGCTGCTCCCCACCGGCGATACGACCGGTAAAGGCCCCAACGACTTCCGCATCAACAAAACGGCCAGCGGAGTCGGCATAGACCCGGCGGCTGCCGGTGACAACTGGCGACTGACCCTGCGGGGTGGCCGAACGCCGGTCACGTTGAAGCGCGCTCAGCTGATCGCGCTGCCTCAGCACACGGCACGGCTGCCGATTGCCTGTGTGCAGGGCTGGTCCACCGTCCAAACCTGGAGCGGGGTTCGGCTGACCGATCTGGCCGTGCTGGCGGGAGTGCCCGGCCCGCGCTCGGCGGACGTGGCATCGCTTGGCCGCAAAGGCAAATTCAACCGCGCAACTTTGGAACACCAACAGATCCGTGATCCCGATTCGATGCTGGCGCTGCGAGTCAACGGTGCCGACCTGTCACTCGACCACGGCTATCCGGCGCGCATCGTCGTCCCGGCGCTCAACGGAGTGCACAACACCAAATGGGTCAAATCCATCGACTTCGAGGCGCACTGAGATGTCCGACGAGTCGACGCCGACAGGCCGCCTGGCCCGCTTTCACCACCTTTATGGGTCTCATCAGCTGCACCTGCTGACCATGCTGGCCGGCTTCGCGCTGTTTGGATATGTCGTTGTCACGGCCAAGCTGTCGATGCTGTGGAAGCCGGAGGGCGCTTGGTGGCAGTCCATGGTGGTGTGGTTCGCCGCAGCCTTCATCGCCCACGATTTCCTGCTGTTTCCCATCTACGCGTGCGCCGACCGGATCTTGGGCTCGTGGACGACCCGGCCGCGTCGCCGCACCCGACCTCGTGTCCCGGTACGCAACTACGTGCGGGTTCCGGTACTGGGATCTGGGCTGCTGTTCCTGATGTTTTTCCCGGGCATCATCCGACAGGGCGCACCGCTGTTTGCCGAAGACACCGGCTTGACGCAGCACCCGTTTCTGGGTCGGTGGCTGCTGCTCACCGCCGAGATGCTCGCTGTCAGCGGGCTGGTGTACGCCGTCCGGATCAGCCTGGCGTACCGGCGTAAGACCACAGCGACCGAAAGCGGACACCGGTGACGACCGAAGACACCATCGAGATCAGCGTCGCCAGAGGCTGGTCGATGGTGGCGGTCTCGCTGACCGCCACGTTGTGCGCCAACGTCTTCATCAACGGTGTCGCTTTCCTGATCCCCAAGCTGGTAGCCGGGCGCACCAGCCTGCCGGAGGCTGCTTTGCTGGCGTCCATGCCGAGCTTCGGCATGATGCTGACCCTGATTCCTTGGGGTTATCTGCTGGACCGCGCTGGCGAGCGGATTGTGCTTTCGGTGGGCTTGGGGCTGACCGCGGCGGCGGGCTTCGCCGCGGCATCGGTGCAGTCAATGGTGGCGGTGGCGGCATTCCTGGTGCTGGGCGGAATGGCCGCGGCCAGCACCATCACCGCCAGCGGCCGCCTGGTGACCGGCTGTTTCCCGCAAGACAAGCGGGCGCTGGCGATGGGAGTCCGGCAGACCGCGCAGCCGTTGGGCATCGCCGTGGCCGCTCTGGTCATGCCTGAACTCGCCAAACGCAATCTCTCGGTGGCGCTGTTGTTCCCGGCGGTGTTGTGCGCACTGGCCGCCGTGGCCAGCGCCGTGGGCGTGCACGACCCGCCGCGTCCAGACCGGAAGGACGCCGACGATCAGGAGCTGGCCAACCCGTACCGCGGGCCGACGTTGTGGCGGATTCACGTCGCGTCGGCACTGCTGATGGTGCCCCAGCCCGTGGTGTTGACCTTCATGCTGGTGTGGTTCATCGACAGACACGGCTTGTCGGTGGCGTGGGCCGGTGTGCTGGTGGGCATCTCGCAGCTGCTCGGCGCGCTGGGCCGCGTCGCTGCCGGCCGATGGGCGGATCACATCGGCTCGCGGATGCGGCCGGTCAAGAAAATCGCTGTCGCCACCGCCGCAGTCATGCTAGTGCTGGCGCTCACCGATCAGCTGAACTGGGGAATGGCGTTGGCGGTCATGGTCGTTGCGTCGGCGATCGCGGGCGACAACGGGCTGCCGTTCACGACGATTCCCGAAGTCGCCGGAAGATACTGGAGCGGATGGGCACTGGGCACACAGAACACCTTCGAGCGCTTAGTTGTCGCCGTCGCGCCTCCCGCGTTCGCCACCTTGATCACCGCGAGCGGGTTCCCGCTGGCGTTCGCCGTGTGCGGGTTGTTTCCGCTGGCGGCGCTGCCGGTGGTGCCGCTGCGGGCCCCGTGTGAACGTGCCGACTGTTCGCAGGTCCGCGCGGAGTCAAGCTGACTCCTGCCGATGCAGGGAAGGCGAACCAGAGGATCCGCCAGCCGCTCCGCGCGATCAATGGCGCAGGCGATCGGTCAGAACACCTCAATCTGCGCGTGGTGCGCACCGGCCCGAGCTAAACGACGATCGCAGGTGACCAGCGGCGCCTCCAGCGCCTCTGCCAACGCGACGAACACCGCATCGTACGCCGTTAGGTGGTGACGCAGGTTCCACACCCGGTCAGCAAGCGGACCAAGCGGATACCTGATCAACGTGATGTCGTCGATGTCGGTGCGGGCGTCTTCCAGTCGCGCCTCGGCCACGGCCCTCGTCAGCGTCAAACGGCGCAGCGCATGCAAAATCTCGATATCGATCAGATGCGGGGCATGCAGATCGCCGGCGCTGGACAACCGCGTCAGCAGTCCGGGCTTGGGTGGGCGGGCGAGTACGGCGTCGATGAGCGCCGATGTATCGACCACGATCACCGGTTGCGCCCGGCGCGAACCGCGTCGACGATCGCGTCTGCGCTGACGCCGCCGCTCCGTCGGGTCGACCGGGCCAGCACGTCGGCTATGGCCGGCCGGTCCGCCACTCGCACCAGTTCATCAAGCAGATAGTCCGACAACGAGACTCCGGCGGCGGACGCTCGCATGCGCAGCGTGCGATGCACCTCATCGGGAACGTTGCGAACCTGGATGATCTTCACAACCGAAACGTACACCCAATTTGGGTGTGTCACACCTCATCGACACCATCCGCACCCGCAGATTCAGCGGCGAACCGACTGTTGGGCGCCATGTCCGCGCCGTCGATGTTTGAGGTAGCTCCAGCCCCTGACCGACGTGCACGACGACAAACTGCTTAAGGCCGGACTGGTCGATCGGCTCGGGTCTGGCAGCAAGATTGTTCTCGCTCAGCCGCCCAACATCCGGCGCAGGAACGAGAAACACAACGCCTCTCTGAACGCGGTCTGGGCATTGTCGGCGGCCCCGGCGTGGCCGCCTTCGATGTTCTCGTAGTACCACACCCGATGCCCGGCGGCTTCCAGCGCGGCGGTCATCTTGCGTGCGTGCCCGGGGTGTACGCGGTCATCGCGGGTTGACGTCGTCATCAACACCGGTGGGTACGAACGTTGCGCCGAAATATTGTGATAGGGCGAGTATTCGGCGATGAACTCCCAGTCGTCGGGATTGTCCGGATCGCCGTATTCGGCCATCCACGACGCGCCGGCGAGCAGCAGGTGGAAACGGCGCATGTCCAGCAGCGGCACCTGGCACACCAGCGCGCCGAACAGCTCCGGGTACTTCGTCAGCATGACGCCCATCAGCAGTCCGCCGTTGCTGCCGCCGCGTGCGCCCAATAGGTCCGGGGTTGTGATGCCGCGGTCAGCCAAATCGGTCGCCACTGCGGCGAAGTCCTCTGCCACCTTATGCCGGCCGGACCGTACCGCCTGCGCATGCCAGCGCGGCCCGTACTCGCCGCCACCGCGGATGTTGGCCACCGCCAACGTGCCCCCGTGCGCCAGCCACAACCGGCCCAGCACGCCGCTGTAGGTGGGTGTCATCGACGTCTCGAACCCGCCGTAGCCGCTCAGCAAGGTGGGCCCCGGCCCACGCACGTCGGATGGCCGGACAGTGAAGTAGGGGATGGCCGTCCCGTCGGCCGAAGTGACGAAATGCTGTGCCACATCGATTTTTCCGGCGTCGAAGAAAGTCGGGGCGGATTTGATCGGATGTAGCTGCTCGCCGACGGAGCCGTGCAGCAGACGCGACGGGGTGTCGAAGCCACTCGAGTCGAGGAAAATCTCGTCACCGGTCTCGTCCGCGCCGGCGACCACGGTGTTGGTGTTGGGCGGGACGTCGGTAACCGGGTGGCGCTCCCAGCTGCCCGGTGTGACGATGTCCACCCGGCTGGCGACGTCGACCAACGTGACGATGACGAGCCGGTCTCTGGTCCAGGCGTAGTGGTTCAGGCTGCTGTGCTCGTCGGGTTCGAACACGACGCGCAATTCGGCTGTGCCGGAGATGAACTCATCGTAGTCAGCGGCCAGCAGCGAGCCGCCCCGATACTCGGCGGTACCGATGTGCCAGTCGGTGCGCAGCTCGATCAACAGCCACTGCCGATGCGCGGACACCGTCGCATCGGTGGGCACGTCGAGGTGGATCAATTCCGCATCGCGCAGTTCGTAGACCTGGTCGTTGTAGAAGTCCAGCGCCCGCACCAGAAAGGTCCGCTCAAAGCCCGGTATGCGGTCCACCGAGGCTGCTGCCAGTACGTCGCTGCGCGACCCGGCGAACACCGTCTCCGCCTCGGCCAGCGGCTGGCCGCGCCGCCACCGCTTGACCAGGCGAGGGTAACCGGATTCGGTCAGCGAGTCGGCGCCGAAGTCGGTGCCCACCAGTACGGTGTCGGGATCAGCCCAGCTGACGCGGGATTTCGCCTCGGGCAGGGTGAAACCGTCGATGATGAATTGTCTTGCCGCCATGTCGAATTCGCGGAGCACGGCAGCATCTGATCCGCCGCGCGACAACGAGATCAGGGCTCGGCTGTACTCGGGTTCGATGACGTTCGCCCCGGCCCAGACCCAATTCTGGTCATCGGCGCGCGCCAGTTCATCGACGTCGATCAGCACCTCCCAGTCCGGGACGTCGCTTCGGTAGCTTGCCAGCGTGGTACGCCGCCAAACCCCGCGCGGGTTGTCCGCGTCGCGCCAGAAGTTGTAGAGGAATTCGCCGCGGCGGCGCACGTAGGGAATGCGCGCATCGGTGTCCAGCACCTCCAGCGCTTGGCTGCGCATCCGGTCGAATTCGTCGTCGCAGAGCTCTGCCAGGGTGGGCGCGTTGTGCGTACGCACCCAGTCCAATGCTTCGTCGCCGGCGATGTCCTCGAGCCACAAGTAGCGGTCTTCGCCTGCCTGATCAGCCATGAGAATCATTCTGGCGGCAGCGGTACTGTGACTTGTATTACACCGATACGACGAGGAGCTGATGCGATGACCGTCTTTGCCCGCCCGGGATCCTCGGGGGCGTTGATGTCGTACGACTCTCGCTACGACAATTTCATCGGCGGCGAGTGGGTGGCTCCGGCGGCCGGCCGCTATTTCGAAAACCCCACACCGGTCACCGGCGCGACGTTCTGCGAGGTCGCCCGATCCGACGAGGCTGACGTCGAAAAGGCGCTCGACGCCGCGCATGCCGCGGCGCCGGCCTGGGGGAAGACCGCCCCGGCCGAGCGGGCGGCGATCCTCAACAAGATCGCCGACCGGATCGAGGAGAACACGGCCGCGCTGGCGGTGGCCGAAGTGTGGGACAACGGCAAGCCGGTCCGGGAGGCGCTGGCCGCCGACATTCCGCTGGCCGCCGACCATTTCCGGTATTTCGCCGGGGCGATTCGCGCTCAGGAAGGTTCGTTGTCCCAGATCGACGAGGACACCGTGGCCTACCACTTCCACGAGCCGCTGGGCGTGGTGGGGCAGATCATCCCCTGGAACTTCCCGATTCTGATGGGCGCGTGGAAGCTGGCGCCGGCGCTGGCGGCCGGCAACGCCGTGGTGCTCAAGCCCGCCGAGCAGACGCCGGTGTCGATGCTCTACCTGATGTCGCTGATCGGTGACCTGTTGCCGGCGGGAGTCGTCAACGTCGTCAACGGGTTCGGCGCCGAAGCCGGCAAGCCGCTGGCCTCGAGCAACCGCATCGGCAAGATCGCGTTCACCGGCGAAACCACCACCGGGCGGCTCATCATGCAGTACGCCAGCCAGAACCTGATCCCGGTCACGCTGGAACTGGGCGGCAAGAGCCCCAACATCTTCTTCTCCGACGTGATGGCCGCCGGCGACGACTTCCAGGACAAGGCGCTGGAAGGCTTCACGATGTTCGCCCTCAACCAGGGCGAGGTGTGCACCTGCCCGTCGCGCAGCCTGATTCAGGCCGACATCTACGACGAGTTCCTGGAGCTGGCCGCGATCCGGACCAAGGCGGTCCGGCAGGGCGACCCGCTGGACTCCGAGACGATGCTTGGCTCGCAGGCCTCCAACGACCAGCTGGAGAAAGTGTTGTCCTACATCGAAATCGGGAAAGAAGAGGGCGCCAAGATCATCACCGGTGGGGAGCGCGCCGAGCTCGGCGGTGACCTGTCCGGCGGCTTCTACATCCAGCCGACGATCTTTGCCGGCAACAACAAGATGCGGATCTTCCAGGAGGAGATCTTCGGGCCGGTGGTGGCGGTGACGTCGTTCTCCGATTACGACGACGCCATCTCGATCGCCAATGACACTCTCTACGGCCTGGGCGCAGGGGTGTGGAGCCGCGACGGGAACACCGCCTACCGCGCCGGGCGCGACATCCAGGCCGGCCGGGTCTGGGTGAACTGCTACCACGTGTATCCGGCGCACGCCGCGTTCGGCGGGTACAAGCAGTCCGGTTTCGGCCGGGAGAACCACAAGCTGATGCTCGACCATTACCAGCAGATCAAGAACCTGATGGTGTCCTACTCCGCCAAGGCGCAAGGGTTCTTCTGATGCCGCCGCATCGCGTGCTGATCACCACAGCCGCCGCGGAGCTGCTGGACCGGTTGCAAGACCAGCACGGCCCGGTGATGTTTCACCAATCCGGTGGTTGCTGTGACGGGTCGTCGCCGATGTGCTACCCGGACGGAGACTTCATCGTCGGCGACCGCGACGTGCTGCTCGGCGTGCTGGATGTCGGCGCGGGGGTGCCGGTGTGGATTTCCGGCCCCCAATTCGCCGCCTGGAAGCACACCCAGCTCATCATCGACGTGGTGCCGGGCCGCGGCGGCGGGTTCAGCTTGGAAGCGCCGGAGGGCATGCGCTTCCTGTCGCGCGGCCGCGCATTCGGCGACGACGAGAACGCCGCGCTGACCGCTGCTGGCGTGATCACCGGCGCTGCCTACGCGGCGGGGTCGCGGCCGCTGGCGCGGGATCCGGTCGTCGCCCGGGCCGCGGACGCCTGTCCGCTCCCTGCGGGGCGCGCCGGTTCAGTGCCGCGATAGCACCCAGTTACCGCAGTAAAATCGTGGGCTGTGATTCCGCTTCCGCGGGCCTGGATGCTGACCAGCGCGATGCTGGTCGGCGCGGCTGCCGGATTCCTGGCCGGAGCTGCGGCGACTGTGCTCGTGCATGTCCGGATCCGGCCGGATGTGGTGATCGCGCTGGTGGTCGGCGTCCCCACGGTCGCCGGTCTGCTGCTGATTTTGCTGTCCAGGCGCCGTTCGTTGACCACGCTGGGAGCGTTTCTGCTGGCGGTGGCGCCGGGATGGTTCAGCCTGCTCGTCGCGGTCCAGGTGGTGTCCGGTGCCTGATGACGATCACGAGTCGTCGCCGGGAACCGCGCCGTTCGTCCCGGAGTTCGACACCGGCGAGCACTCCGCGCCGCTGGAAACGCCGGTCACCGAGACCGCCGGCGAGAAGCCACACGAGGTACCCGAGCAGACAGCGATCACCACGGCCCACGCGGACACCACCGACGATCTGACGACGCCCCCGGCGCACTCGGTCACTGTGCCCGGCCGCTACTTCTACCTGAAATGGTGGAAACTGGTGCTGGTCGTCGCCGGGGTGTGGATGGTTGCCGCGGTGATCGGGCTGGGCCTGTTCTCCTGGTGGCATGATGCGCTGCACAAGACCCCGGCTGATTTCGCGGTCCTGGTCTACGTCCTGGTGTGCACTGTCGGGGGTTTGATGCTGGCGATGGTGCCCGACAAGCCGCTGCTTTCGGCGCTGGCCATCGCGGTGCTGTCGGCGGTGTTCGCCTCACTTGCCGCCGCCGCACCGCTGTACGGCCACTACTTCTGTGAACAGGCGCGACACTGCCTGGTGGGCTTGATCCCTTATTAGGGCTCCTTATCAGGCGTGCAGCCCGTGGGCTCGCGCGATGATGCGTTCCACCATCGTCCGCGGCGCCAGACGACGGAAAGCGAACACCAGCGGGGCGTTGCTCCCGACCGCGTAGAGCGGTTTGGGACGGCGCGCTTCGATCGCCTCCGCGATGGTCTGGGCCACCTTCTCCGGCGCGATACCGCCGTTGATGTTGTGGTCGAGTTTTTTCATCACCGTGCCGAAATTGACCGCGTATTCCGAGTTCTCGTCGAGGTAGCGGGTGCGGCGTTCGGTGATGCCGGTGTTGATCGAGCCAGGTTCCACCGTGGTGATCCACACCCCGAAGGGTGCGAGTTCGAACCGCGCCGCGGTCGCGAAACCCTTGATCGCCGCCTTCGATGCGGCGTAGGACGAGCGGTAGGCGATCGGGAAGCTGGCCAGCATTGAGCCCACCATCACTATGCGACCGCTGCGGCGTTCCCGCATGCGCGGCAAGACCTGCTGGGTCAGCGCGATGGGCCCGAGCACGTTGAGCCGAAACAGTCGCTCTATTGCATCCGCCGGCAACTCCTCGAGCGGCCCGGCCTGACTTTCGCCAGCGTTGTTCACCAGGACATCGACATTCCCGAGGCCTTCGGCGAAGGAATCGATCGACTGGGGGTCGGTGAGGTCGAGGGCGCGGTAGTTGACGCCGTTCAGCAGCGAGTCCGGTGCGGCCGCGTCCGGCTTGCGGCTGGTGCCGATGACCTGATAGCCGCGGTCCCGCAGAGTAGCGGCGACCGCTTTCCCGATACCCGACGATGCGCCGGTGACGACTGCTCGTTTCATGTTCGCCGAGCGTAACGGGCTGCGAGTGCTGGCGCGGGGATTCGCGTCGGCGTTAAGGTCGCGGGCCTGGGCGCCCATTAGGGTGGGCTCGTGACTTCCCACTATGACGTCGTCGTCCTCGGAGCCGGGCCGGGCGGATATGTCGCCGCCATCCGCGCGGCTCAACTGGGCCTGCGCACCGCAGTCGTCGAACCCAAGTATTGGGGCGGCGTATGCCTCAACGTCGGATGCATCCCGTCCAAGGCGCTGCTGCGTAACGCCGAGCTGGTCCACATCTTCACCCGGGATGCCAAGACGTTCGGGCTAAGCGGTGAGGCGACGTTTGACTTCGGTGCCGCCTACGACCGCAGCCGCAAGGTGGCCGAGGGCCGCGTCGCCGGGGTGCACTTCTTGATGAAGAAGAACAAGATCACCGAGATCCATGGCTACGGCCGGTTCACCGACGCCAACACCCTGTCGGTCGACCTCAACGACGGCGGCAGCGACACCGTCACCTTCGACAACGCAATCATCGCCACCGGCAGCAGTACCCGGCTGGTGCCGGGCACCTCGTTGAGCCAGAACGTCGTCACCTATGAAGAGCTGATCATGACCCGTGAGCTGCCCCGCTCGGTCGTCATCGCCGGGGCGGGCGCTATCGGCATGGAATTCGGCTATGTGATGGCCAATTACGGCGTCAACGTCACGATCGTCGAGTTCTTGCCGCGCGCGCTGCCCAACGAGGACGCCGAGGTGTCCAAAGAGATCGAGAAGCAGTACAAGAAGCTGGGCGTAAAACTGCGAACCGCCACCAAAGTCGAGGGCATGCACGACGACGGTTCGAACGTGACCGTCACCGTCAGCAAGGACGGCAACGCTGAAGAACTGGTCACCGACAAGGTGTTACAGGCCATCGGGTTCGCACCCAACATCGAGGGCTACGGGCTGGAGAACGCCAAAGTGGCGCTGACCGAGCGCAAGGCCATCGGCATCGACGAATACATGCGGACCAACGTGCCGCACATCTACGCTATCGGCGACGTCACCGGGCTGCTGCAGCTGGCCCATGTGGCCGAGGCACAGGGCGTCGTGGCTGCTGAAACCATTGGCGCCGTGGAGACTTTGGCGCTCGGTGACTACCGCATGCTGCCGCGCGCGACCTTCTGCCAGCCACAGGTCGCCAGCTTCGGGCTCACCGAGGAACAGGCGCGTGACGAGGGCTACGACGTGAAGGTGGCCAAGTTCCCCTTCACCGCCAATGGCAAAGCGCACGGCCTCGGGGACCCCAGCGGTTTCGTCAAGCTGGTCGCCGACGCCAAGTACGGGGAGCTGCTCGGCGGGCATCTGATCGGCCACGACGTCTCCGAACTGCTGCCCGAGCTCACGCTCGCCCAAAAGTGGGATCTAACAGCAAATGAGTTGGCGCGCAACGTCCATACCCACCCGACGATGTCGGAGGCGTTGCAAGAGTGCTTCCACGGCCTGACGGGCCACATGATCAACTTCTGACGCGATGCGCCGGGTCGTGGCCCCGGGCTACGCTGGGCCGGTGGACGAGCCGGGGCTTAGCAGCCGGGACCGCGGCGCGACCGTGGTGGGGGTACTCGCCGGACTGACGGTCGGCTATCTGGGCTGGCTGGCAGCCGTATCGATCGGCGAGGCCGTCACCACGGTAAGCCAGTGGAGCCTGATCATCTTGCTCCTGTCGGTGGCACTGGCCGGCTTGGCCGCCTTAACCGGCTGGCGGCTACGCCATCGGCACAGCTATCCGTTGGCGGGTTTCGCCTTCGCCTTGCCGGTGCTGCCCGTAGTGCTCGCGGTGAGCGTGCTGAGTTACGCCTACCTATGACGGATTCCAGTCCGGTGGATGGTCCAGCGGAATCCGCAGTGCCGACATCGTCGCGGCCAGCCCGTCGTAATTGCCCGCCAGCAGGCAGAATTCGATCAGCTGACGTCGCTCGAGATGCCGTGACAACTGTTGCCAGGTGTCGTCAGTGATCGTGCGCTGGGTGACGAACTCGTCGGTGGCGCGCAGCAGCGCCTGCTGGCGCGCGGTGAGCCCGGCAGATCCATTGGCGGTATCCGGCCACGAAAAGATCGCCTGCTGCGTCTGCCGATTCAGCCCGCGAAGCCGCCCCATCAGGCGGTGATGCTGCAGCTCGTATTGCGACGACCGCAGATGAGCGACCCGCAAAATCACCAACTCGGTGTCTGCGCGCGGCAACCGGCCCCGCAGCAGCACGGCGGAAAAGGGCATCATGGCCCACCACAGCCGCTTGTGCTGACCCAGGGTGGTGAACAGATGCATTTGCGGCGCCTGTAACGAGCGCGCCGCCAGCTTAGCCGCGACCCAATTGACCACGCCCAACTCGCGGAACCGCCCGGAGGGAATCCGACCGGTCTGTGCGCTGCCGGTCACGGCTGCTGCACCAGGTAGGGCGAGACCGTGCTGCGGTGCTCGTCGAGATCCAGCGCCCGGCCCAGCGCGGGGAACGCCCGCTGCGGGCAGTTGTCGCGTTCGCAGACCCGGCACCCGGCCCCGATCGGTGTGGCATTGTCGCCGGACAAGTCCAGTCCTTCCGAATACACGAGCCGATGAGCTTGTCGGAGTTCGCAACCCAGCCCGATCGCGAACGTCTTACCCGGCTGACCATACCGGGATGCTCGCCGCTCCACGGTGCGGGCCACCCACAGGTAGTTGCGTCCGTCGGGCATCTGTGCGATCTGCACCAAGATCTTGCCCGGATTGGCAAACGTCTCATAGACGTTCCACAGCGGGCAGGTGCCGCCGCTGGAGGAAAAATGAAAGCCGGTGGCGGACTGGCGTTTCGACATGTTGCCCGCCCGGTCGACCCGGATGAAGGAAAATGGCACTCCGCGCATCGAGGGCCGCTGCAGGGTGGACAGCCGGTGGCCGATCGTCTCGTAGCTGACCCGGTAGAACGCCGACAGCCGCTCGACGTCGTACCGGAAGTTCTCGGCCATGTCGTGGAACTGCCGATAGGGCAGGACTACGGCTGCGGCGAAGTAGTTGGCCAGCCCGAGACGGGCCAGGATGCGGGACTCGTCGCTGGTGAACTTGCCGTCGGTGACATGGGCGTCGATGAGGTCGCCGAACTCCAGGTAGGCCAGCTCGGCGGCCATCTTGAACACTTGCTGGCCCGACGAGAGGTGATTGCCGATCTCCAGCGTCCGGGTGGCCGGGTCGTAGCGGTGCAGCACGGTGTCGCCCAGATCAATGCGCTTGTTGATGTGCACGCCGTGCACCTCGGTGAGCCGGCGGGACAGCTCGCCGGCCAGGTCGCCGCGGTGCATCCGCATCCGGACCGTGAGGTCCTCGGCGGCGGTGTCGAGTTCATGCAAATAATTCTGGCGTTGGTAGAAGTAGTCGCGCACCTCTTCGTGCGGCATGGTGATCGATCCGCTGCCGCTGCCGTCGGAGAACCGTTCCTCGGTGGCCGCGGCCAGCTGCGCGGTGGTGAGCCGATAGCGGCGATGCAGGTTGACCATCGCCCGGGCCACGCCGGGATGCGCGCTGACCAGGTCGGCGACCTCGGCCACGTCGATGTCGATGTCCAAGTCGTGGTCCATCGTCACCTCGCGCAGTTCGGCGACGAGCCGGGTGTCGTCCTGGGCGGCGAAGAACGTGGCGTCGACCCCGAACACCTCGGTGATCCGCAACAGCACTGCTACGGTCAGCGGCCGCACATCGTGCTCGATCTGATTGAGGTAACTGGGCGAGATGTCCAACATCTGCGACAGCGCGGCCTGACTGAACCCGCGCTCGCCGCGCAGCTGGCGAACCCGGGACCCAACGAAAGTCTTTGCCATGCGGCGAGCGTACCCGTTGCGAAGGCGGGGTTAGCAGAGTTGGCAAACCTTGCCAGCGGCACGGGATTGGCGCGATGTCCTCGTCTTTTGGCATGATTCGGCTCTAAGCGCAGGGACACGAGGGAGTAAGCAGTGAGCCTGGCCAAAGTGTTGATGCCGGTGCCGGAGGGGCATCCGGACGTCTTCGACCTGGAGTGGCCGCTGCGGGTTGCCGACATCGACCGGGACGGCCGGTTGCGTTTCGATTCCGCCGCCCGGCATATCCAAGACATCGGTCAGGACCAGCTGCGCGAGATGGGATTCGAGGAAACACACCCGCTGTGGATCGTCCGGCGCACCATGGTCGACCTGATCCGTCCGATCATGTACGGCGACATGCTGCGGATGCGGCGGTGGTGTTCGGGCACCTCGAACCGGTGGTGCGAAATGCGTGTCCGCATCGACGGGCGCCGCGGCGGCCTGATCGAGTCCGAGGCGTTTTGGATCAACATCAACCGCGACACCCAGATGCCGTCGCGCATCTCCGACGACTTCCTCGCGGGCCTGAAGCGAACCACCAGCGTCGACCGGCTGCGCTGGAAGCCGTATCTGGCCCGGGAAAGCCGCGATGACGCCACCGAGATCCACGAGTTCCCGGTGCGGGTGACCGACATCGACCTGTTCGACCACATGAACAATTCGGTGTATTGGGCGGTCATCGAGGACTACCTCGCAACCTGCCCGGAGTTGCTGGCAGGGCCACTGCGGGTGACGATCGAGCACGACGCCCCGGTCGCGCTGGGTGACAAGCTGGAGATCATCTCGCGAATGCACCCGGCAGGATCGACCGAGCGATTCGGCGCCGAGTTGGCCGATCGCACTGTTAGAACGCTCACATACGCCGTCGGCGACGAGACCAAAGCGGTCGCGGCGATCTTCCCGCTGTAACCCGCAGGCAACCTCCCGGACTTGGTCTTTGACCTGCGGTTTGCCGTTACTGACGGGTAATAACTGAACCGGTTCAGTTATTATGGTCCTTCGCAATCTTCACAAAGTTTGGCGTCGATGTTGCCGAAATTGCCAACAAAAGCGGGTGGACCTGCGGCAATAACTTGTGCCAATGTCGCGTTAGCACAGTAGCGAAATTGCCGAGTTCCTTCACAATCCGGCCAGCCAGACCCGGGACAGATCGTCGGCAGCGAAGATTCTTATCCTAAGGAGTAGTTCGAATGTCTTCCGTTGGCACCCCGAAGAGCGCCGAGCAGATTCAGCAGGACTGGGAAACCAACCCACGCTGGAAGGACGTCACCCGTACCTACAGCGCGGCCGACGTGGTGACGCTGCAAGGCAGCGTCGTCGAGGAGCACACGTTGGCCCGGCGAGGTGCCGAGGTCTTGTGGGAGCAGCTGCACGAGCTGGAATGGATCAACGCGCTGGGTGCGCTGACCGGCAACATGGCCGTCCAGCAGGTTCGCGCCGGCCTGAAGGCCATCTACCTGTCCGGCTGGCAGGTCGCCGGCGACGCCAACTTGTCCGGCCACACCTACCCCGACCAGAGCCTCTACCCGGCCAACTCGGTGCCGCAGGTGGTGCGGCGGATCAACAACGCGCTGCAGCGTGCCGACCAGATCGCCAAGGTCGAGGGTGACACCTCGGTGCAGAACTGGCTGGCGCCGATTGTCGCCGACGGCGAGGCGGGCTTCGGCGGCGCGTTGAACGTCTTCGAGCTGCAGAAGGCCATGATCGCTGCCGGTGTCGCCGGTTCGCACTGGGAGGACCAGCTGGCGTCGGAGAAGAAGTGTGGTCACCTCGGCGGCAAGGTGCTGATCCCGACCGCGCAGCACATCCGTACGCTGACCTCGGCTCGTCTGGCCGCCGACGTGTGCGATGTCCCGACCGTGGTCATCGCACGCACCGACGCCGAAGCCGCGACGCTGATCACCTCCGACGTCGACGAGCGGGACCAGCCGTTCATCACCGGAGAGCGCACCAGGGAGGGCTTCTACCGCACCCGTAACGGCATCGACCCGTGCATCGCGCGGGCCAACGCTTACGCACCGTATGCGGACCTGATCTGGATGGAAACCGGAACGCCGGACCTCGAGCTCGCCCGGAAATTCTCCGAGGCGGTCAAAGCCGAATTTCCCGACCAGATGCTGGCCTACAACTGCTCGCCGTCGTTCAACTGGCGTAAGCACCTCGACGACAGCACCATCGCCAAGTTCCAGAAGGAGCTGGCGTCGATGGGCTTCAAGTTCCAGTTCATCACGCTGGCCGGCTTCCACGCGCTCAACTACTCGATGTTCGACCTGGCCTACGGCTACGCCCGCAACCAGATGACGGCTTACGTCGAGCTGCAGGAGCGCGAGTTCGCGGCCGAGGAGCGCGGCTACACCGCGACCAAGCACCAGCGCGAGGTCGGCGCCGGATACTTCGACCGGATCGCCACCACTGTCGACCCGGCGTCGTCGACGACCGCGTTGACCGGCTCCACCGAAGAGGGGCAGTTCCACTGAGCCGAGTAGCGCAGCTACGAGGCGAAGTGGAACCGAAGGGTTGAGCCACTGAGCCGAGTAGCGCAGCTACGAGGCGAAGTGGAACCATCAAAGCCGGCCACTGAGGTGCCAACGCCGAGCGTGTAACTGTTGTGTCTCCCGAGCGGATTTCTCGCACTGGCTGCACGTTCGGCGCATCGAGTAGGAATTGACAGCGCAGGCCCTGCCCAGCGACCCTGGGCGGGGCCTGTTGCCGTCGGAGGAGAGATGTGTCGATCGAACGAGTGGGTGTCATCGGAGCCGGGCAGATGGGTGCCGGTATCGCCGAGGTCTCGGCACGCGCAGGCGTCAGCGTGACCGTGTTCGAGACCACGGACACCTTGGTCACCGCAGGACGAAACCGCATCGTGAAGTCGCTGGAACGGGGTGTCAGCGCGGGCAAGATCACCGAACGCGAACGAGACGGTGCCATCGACAAGCTCATGTTCACCACCGAGCTCAACGACCTTGCCGACCGACAACTGGTGATCGAGGCAGTCATCGAAGACGAATCCGTGAAGGCCGACATCTTCGCCCGACTGGACGCTGTGCTCAGCGATACGGATGCGGTGCTGGCGTCGAACACCTCCAGCATCCCGATCATGAAGCTCGCCGCCGCCACCAAGAACCCGGCGCGGGTGCTCGGCCTGCACTTCTTCAATCCGGTGCCGGTGTTGCCGTTGGTCGAGCTGGTTTGCACCCTGGTCACCGACCAAGCCGCGGCCGCGCGCACCGAAGAATTCGCCGGTGCAGTGTTGGGCAAACAAGTGGTGCGCTGTTCGGATCGGTCGGGCTTCGTGGTGAACGCTCTGCTGGTGCCCTACCTGCTCTCCGCTGTCCGCATGGTCGAGGGCGGTTTCGCTTCGGCTGAAGACGTCGACAAGGCGGTGGTGGCGGGTCTATCGCACCCGATGGGCCCGTTGCGTCTTTCCGATCTGGTGGGTCTTGACACTTTGAAGTTGATCGCGGACAAGATGTTCGAGGAGTTCAAGGAATCGCACTACGCGCCCCCGCCGCTGCTGCTGCGGATGGTCGAGGCCGGCATGTTGGGTAAAAAGTCCGGCCAAGGTTTCTACATCTACTAGATGCATTTCTGGGCGTCGAATATAGGTGTCGGAGTTGCTGACGGGACAATACGTCGTATCCTCATCACACAGACGTCTCTCAGGCATCTGCACGAATAGTCGGTTCCACTAGGACGGAAGCTGACTTCAACACCGAGTGCGGAGAGCTTGACGCCTTTCTTCAAAGAAGTGCAGGCTCATTACGATCTATCAGACGAATTCTTCCGGCTGTTTCAGGATCCCAGTCAGACCTACAGCTGCGCATACTTCAAGCGTGACGACATGACGCTGCAGGAGGCGCAGATGGCGAAAATCGATCTTGCGCTCGAGAAACTGGGACTGCAGCCCGGCATGAGTTTGCTTGACATCGGTTGCGGTTAGGGCTCCGCCATGCGGCGTGCCATCGAGGAGTACGACGTCAATGTCATCGGGCTGTCCAAAAACCAATGCGCCCATGTCCAGAAGACTTCGACGAGATCGACAGCCCGCGCAGCAGGCGGGTCGTCCTGCAGGGCTGGGAGCAGTTCGATGAGCCGGTGGATCGGGTCATCAGTATCGAGGCGTTCGGAAAAGGGCGGTGGCTGGCCTTTTTCGACACCGTCCATCACGTCCTGCCCGCCGACGGCCGGATGGTATTGCAGACGATATTCACGCATCCGCCCAGCTATTGGGCTCCGCACGGTGTCAAAATCACGATGACGGATCTGAAGTTTTGGCAGTTCATCGCCCGAGAGATATTCCCGGGCGGTGCAGTGTTGGCTGCCGAAGATGTCGTCGAATGCTCGGAGAAGGCCGGGTTTTCCAACCAAGGTATCCAGCTATTGAATCCCTATTACTCACGCACCCTTGATGCGTGGGCGGAGAACCTGGCAGCCAATCGCGACGAGGCCATCAGTGTCCAGTCGGTGGAAGTTTACGAGCGGTACATGAGGTATCTGACCGGCTGTGCCGACAATTTCCGGCGCGGCATCCTCGAAGTCGGGCAATTTACGCTGGCCAAGAACGGCTGAAAGCAAACCGCCGCGAGCACGCGTGGTGTGCGGTCACTTCTGCAGCGTGAACTGTTTGACGTCGACGTACCCGTCGCTGAACAACTTCTGGCAGCCCGTCAAGTACTTCATGTAGCGGTCGTAGGCTTCCAGCGATTGGATCGCGATGGCCTCTTCCTTATTGGCAGCCAGGTTGGCCGCCCACATCGCCAGAGTCCGCTCGTAGTGCGGCTGCAGCGCCTGAACCCGGGTCACCTCGAAGCCCGCCTCACCGGCGCGGTCCTCGACCAGCGGAGTCGACGGCAACCAGCCGCCCGGAAAGATTTCAGCCAGGATGAATTTGGAGAAGTCGACCAGTTCGTGGGTCAGCCTCAGTCCCAGACTCCTAGCCTCACGAAACGTCAACCGGACGATGGTGTGCAGCAGCATCACGCCACCTGCCGGAAGCGCTTGGTACGCCATCTTGAAAAACGCGGGATAGCGGTTCATGCCGAAATGTTCGAACGCGCCGATGGAGACGATCCGATCGACGGGTTCATGAAATTGCTCCCAGCCCTCTAGCAGCACCCGCCGATCGCGCGGGCTGTCCATCGTGTCGAACACGTCTTGGACGTGCGCTGCCTGATTTTTCGACAACGTCAGGCCGATGACGTTGACGTCGTACTGCTCGACCGCGCGCCGCAGCGTGGCGCCCCAACCGCAGCCGATGTCCAGCAGTGTCATGCCAGGCTCTAATCCCAGCTTGCCCAGCGCAAGGTCGATCTTGGCGAACTGCGCTTCTTCTAGGGTCGAGTCGTCGCGCTCGAAGTAGGCACAGCTGTAGGTCTGGCCGGGGTCGAGGAACAGCCGGTAGAAGTCATCGGACAAGTCATAGTGGGCCTGCACATCGTCGAAGTACGGCGTGAGCTGGTGGGACATGACGGAGCGAGCCTTTCTCAACGCGGAGGGCGTTCAGGGGTTTTCTTCGGCGCCTGATACACCGGCACCTGCCCCCTTGCGTCGGTTGCATCCTAGCCGCTGCAGATGAGATGCGACCTCAGCCGAGCGCGTGTGCCGTCGGCGCCACCGCGGATCTGCAGCGCTAGCGGGCTTTCTTCTCCAACGTGAACTGGCGAACGTCGGTGTAGCCGTCGCGGAACAATTCGCGGCAGCCGGTCAGGTAGTGCAGGTAGCCCTCACCGCCTCTTCGGACTGCAGCGCGATGGCCTCGTCTTTGTGGGTTTGGAAGCGCCTTGGACCAGCTGTCGAGCGTCTTCACGTAGTTCTTGCCGACGCGATGGTGGCGAGTGAGATGAAACCCGGCAGCCGTCGCATACTCGTCGACAACCGAGATCATCGGAAGCCGGCCGCCGGGGAAGATTTCGGGCTGTAGGTCATCGCCGGATCCAGCCACAGCCGGAAAAAGTCATTGGACAGGTCTTGGACAGTCGTAGTGCGACCGGATGTGTTCGACGTTGGGTTTCAGGTCTGCGGTGCCGGAAGAGTCTGCCTGCGCGCATAGCCGCCCGCCGTGTCCTCAGTATTTGCCGAAGGCCAGTGCGACGTTGTGTCCGCCGAACCCGAACGAGTTGCTCACCGCGTACTGGTATTTGCCCGGGCGCGGTTGACCGGCCACCACGTCCAGGTCGATTTCCGGGTCGAGGTTGACCAGATTCAGCGTCGGGGGCACGATCTGGTCGCGCATCGTCAGCACGGTGGTAATCGCTTCCACCGCGCCGACCGCGCCGACGGAGTGGCCCAGCGCGGCCTTGGGCGCATAGACCGCGGCGTTGCCGCCATGGGGCCCCAAGGCGTTGTTGATGGCCTTGCTCTCGGCGAGGTCGCCGACCGAGGTGCCGGTGGCGTGGGCGTTGACGTGGTCGATGTCGCTCGGCGCCAAGCCGGCCAGTTGGATGGCCCGGGTCATCGCGTGCCCGGCGCGTTCCCCATTGGGATCCGGGGCGACCATGTGAAATCCGTCGGAGGTGATGCTGGCGCCCATCAGCCGGGCCAGGATATTCGCGCCGCGGGCTTTGGCGTGCTCTTCGGTCTCGATGACCAGCAGTGCGCCAGCCTCACCGAACACGAAACCGTCGCGATCCTTGTCGAAGGGGCGACACGCCCCGGCTGGGTTGTCGTTGTTTCTGGATAGCACAATGCGCATCGACGCGAACGCCGCGATCGGCACCGCCTCGATCCGGGTTTCCACCCCACCACAGATCGCCATGTCAGCCTCGCCGTACACGATCTGCTGCCAGGCCCGGGCGACCCCCTCCGAACCCGACGCGCACGCCGACACCGGCGTCATCACCCCGGCCTTGGCGTGCCGCTCCAGCCCGACCGCCGCCGCGGCACCGTTGGGCATGTACATCTGCACGCCCAGCGGGTGAACGACTTTGATGCCCTTGTTGCGGATGTCGTCGTATCCGAAGATCAGTTCCTCGGTGGACCCCATGCCGGTGCCGATGGACACCGCCAGCCGGGTGGTGTCGACCTCGGGTGCACCGGCGTTGTCCCAGACCCGCCGGCCCAGCACGGTCGCCATCTTCTGCAGATAGCCCTTGCGGCGGTTCTCGATCCGGGTGAGCTGGCTGTCGAATTCCTCGACGAGGTGTCCACCGATGCGTACCGGGAGGTCGTACTCCTCGACGAACGGGTCGTCGAGTTTACGGATGCCGCTTTGCCCGTCCAGCAGCATCTTCCACGTGGTTTCCGCATCAGATGCCAGGGCCGTCGTCATGGCGACGCCGGTGACCACCACATTGGGGAAATCCTTCCCCGTCACGAACTGTGCCATGAGTGAAGCACCCGTTCCTTCAGTACTCAGTAACGCTCAAGTGAGCGTCTTCGGATTCCACCGAATAATGAAAATACACCTAGCCTCGATGTGCGCGGCTAAACGCTTGCGACACTGGGCTTGTCAACAATCAAGGCTGACCCGGACGCTCGCTGCTCAGCGCCCTCAGTCCGCAATCATTGCAGACTGGTTTTGTCTGGCCTAATTGACCGGCCCTAATACTGCGAGTCTATGCGGACTGCTTTTCCAGGGTGAACTGGCAGACGTCGGTGTAGCCGTCGCGGAACAATTCGCGGCAGCCGGTCAGGTAGTGCAGGTAGCGCTCGTAGACTTCTTCGGACTGCAGCGCGATGGCCTCGTCTTTGTGCGCTTCCAGCGCCTTGGCCCAGCTGTCCAACGTCGGCACGTAATTCTCACCGATGTGGTGATGGCGGCTGATGTGAAACCCAGCAGCGGTCGCGTACTTGTCGACGATGTCCACCTGCGGCAGACGGCCGCCGGGGAAGATTTCGGTCAAGATGAACCGGATGAAGCGCAGTAGCGACATCGTCGTCTTCAGGCCGAGCTTTTCGCCCTCCTCGGCGGTCGGGACGACGATGGTGTGCAGCAGCATGACGCCGTCGTCGGGCAGGACGTTGTAGCACATCTTGAAGAAGTCGGTGTAGCGGTCGTAGGTGCCGATGCCGTCGGCGAAGTGCTCGAAGGCGCCCAGCGACACGATGCGGTCGACCGGGTCGCTGAATTCTTCCCAGCCGTGCAGCCGCACGTCTTTGGAGCGCGGGCTGTCCATTTCGGCGAACTTCTGCTTGTTGTGCGCCAGCTGGTTCTGGCTCAGCGTCAGCCCGATCACGTTGACGTCGTAATTCTCGATGGCATGGCGCATGGTCGAGCCCCAGCCGCAGCCGATGTCGAGCAGCGTCATGCCCGGCTGCAGCCCCAACTTGCCCAGAGCGAGGTCCCGCTTGGCGCGTTGGGCCTCTTCCAAATTTTTGGCGCCTTCCTCCCAGTACGCGCAGCTGTAGGTCATGCTGGGGTCGAGCCACAGCTCGAAGAAGTCGTTGGACAGGTCATAGTGCGAACGGATGTTCTCGACATTCGGCTTGAGTTCGGTGCTGCTCGCCATAGCCGCCGACCTTATAGCTTGGCCACAACCGACGCAATTTCCCGCGCGGGCGCATGACCTGGACTTTTAGTGCCGCGTCACAGCGCGTGCAGCACCGCTCCAAGTGCCAGGCCGACGACCAACAGCGCGCCGGCTTGGCGCACATGCAGCCACGCCAGCGCGGCATACCACAGCGGCCAGACCGGGAATTTCGGCGGCGGCTGCTGCGGCGGTGGTCGACGGAAGTAGGGCCAGACTTTCGCCAGCCGCGGTAGCGCCGCAACCACCAGCAGGGCCGGCCACGGCATCGCCTGCAGCGCCACCGCCACGGCGACCAATACATAGAAGCCGACCGACATCGCCAGCGTCACCGCTCGGGCGCGGCGCTCACCAACGATCACCGGCAGCGTACGGATGCCCAGCGGTGTGTCGTAGGGAATCTTGTCGGTGTGCTTGCCCATCAGCACCGTCGTGCACAACAACCCGTAGGGCAGAGACGCCAGCACCACGTGCCAGTCCACAGTGCCGACCGCAGAGTAGTAGGTCCCGCACACCATCAACGGTCCCCAGACGATGAACACGTCGGGCTCGCCGAGACCGCGCTTCTTGAGCCGCAGTGGTGGCGCCGTGTAGGCCACGCTCAAGGCGAATCCGGTCAGCGCGAAGGCCGCCACCGGCCAGCCGCGCGCCCAGGTCAACACCACCAGGATCGCCAGGTCGATCAGGTTCGCCGCGAAGATCGCGGTGATCAGCGCCCGCCGGCTGACCAGCCCGGACAACACCGGATGGGGGGCATAAAGGGCGCGTGGGTAGCTGGCGCTGTCGGTACCGACCTTGGTGTCGTACAGGTCGTTCATCAAGTTGTTGGCGGCGTGGGCGCAGACAATCCCCACCACGGCCAGCGCCAGCCAACACCAACTGAGACCCGGCTTGCCGACTGCCAGCAGCGCGGCGATCAGTCCGGAGATCAACGTCATCGGCAACAACGCCGCACGCGCCACGACGATCCAGCGGGTCACGCCGTCGATCCGCCCGTCGGGCGGCGGGTTGGTGGTGCGCAGCGCGTAGGCCCACGAACTCAACCGCGAACGGGTCGTCGTCTCCGGCATGTTTCAAGCCTAGGCCCGGCCGGGCGGTTCAGTCGGCGAGTTCTCGCGGCGGCACGATCGGGGACGGATGCGGCTGTGCGTTGAACTTCTCCAGGGAGCCACCAGCCTCGACGATCCCGCATATTGCGCTCCAACTCAGCATGGTGAGGTAATCGATGAGCTCCGCCGTGCTCATCCGCGGATCGGACATCCAGGAGTGGGTGGCAAGCTGCACCCCGCCGACAATCATGTAAGCCCACGGCTCGACACCGCCGGTGTCCATGCCGACCTCCTGCATGCGTCGGCGCAGCAAGACCGACAGCATCCGGGCGATGATGCGCTCGGAGTCGGCGATCACCTTGCTCTTGCTTGGCGAACTGTTCGCCATCACGAAGCGATAGGGTTCGGGTTCAGCGGCGACGGTTTCAACGTAGACCCGGATGATCTCGCGGGTCAGGTCGAACCCGTCCATGTTGGCCGACAGTGCCGCTGCCATGTTGGGGATCAGCGTGGTCTGCGCGAAGCGCATCATCACCGCGCTGGTCAGATCGTTCTTGTCGACAAAGTAGCGGTAGAGCACCGTCTTGGAGACCCCGATCTCGGCAGCGATCTCGTCCATGCTCAGAAAGCGACCGTGCCGGCGGATTGCCTCGATGGTGCCGTCGATCAACTCGTTACGGCGCTCCACCTTGTGCCGGTGCCAGCGCCGCTTACGACCGTCGGTCTTCGCTGCTGTAACCGTTACTCGTTCTGCCACTGTCGCTGATTCCCATTCGTAGAACACCCCGATACTACGGCCTTACGGAGGTCTTATCGGGCCAGGTTCCGGCTCGAACCGGGGGGCGGTAACAGTAACTGTGGTCATTTCATTCAGCTTATTGCCCGGCTCGGCACGCCGGTGGCGGATGATGGTGTGGTGGCGTTGAAACTCAATCAGGGGCGCAACCCGGCGAGGTTGCGGACCGCGCGACAGCAACCGGTGACGCCGGCGCCGGCCGGCCGCAGCGCATCGTCCTTCGCGGAGTCGTTGGTCGCGGCGGATCCGGCAGCGGACGCCGAGCGGCGCAGCGCCCTGCGGCGGATGAAGGTGGTGGCGCTGAGTTTCTTGCTCGGTGCCAGCGCGGTGTTCCTGGGCTGCCGTTGGGCACAGGCGCACGGGACGGCGGCCGCGTGGGTCGGCTATCTCGCCGCCGCCGCGGAAGCGGGCATGGTCGGGGCGCTGGCTGACTGGTTCGCGGTGACCGCGCTGTTCAAGCATCCGCTCGGGATCCCGATCCCGCACACGGCCATCATCAAGCGGAAGAAGGATCAGCTCGGCGAGGGCTTGGGCACGTTTGTACGGGAGAACTTTCTGGCGCCGCCGGTGGTGGAGACCAAGATCCGGGATGCTCAGGTCGCCGGGCGCTTGGGCAAGTGGCTGTCGGAGCCGTCACACGCACAGCGGGTGGCCGCCGAAACCTCGACGGTTTTGCGGGTGCTGGTGGAACTGCTGCGCGACGAGGATGTTCAGCAGGTCATCGACCGGATGATCGTGCGGCGCATCGCCGAGCCGCAGTGGGGTCCGCCGGTCGGTCGCGTGTTGGCGACGTTGCTGTCGGAGAACCGCCAGGAGGCACTGATCCAGTTGTTGGCCGACCGGGCGTTTCAATGGTCGCTGAACGCCGGCGAGATCATTCAGCGAGTGGTGGAACGGGACTCGCCGACCTGGTCGCCACGCTTCATCGACCATCTGGTGGGTGACCGTATCCATCGCGAACTGATGGACTTCACCGACAAGGTGCGTCGCAACCCGGAGCACGAGCTGCGGCGCTCGGCAACCCGCTTCCTGTTCGAGTTCGCCGACGACCTGCAGCATGACGTCGCCACGATTGCCCGCGCCGAGGCGGTCAAAGAGCAGCTACTGGCTCGTGATGAGATCACCAACGCCGCGGCAACCGCGTGGAAGACCCTCAAACGACTGGTGCTCGAGGGCGTCGACGACCCGGGCAGCGCGCTGCGCACCCGAATCACCGATTCGGTGATGCGCATCGGTGAATCGCTGCGCGACGATGCCGATCTGCGGGACAAGGTTGATAACTGGATCGTGCGAGCCGCTCAGCATTTGGTGTCGCAGTATGGGGTCGAGATCACCGCGATCATCACCGAGACGATCGAACGCTGGGACGCCGAGGAGGCCAGCCGGCGCATCGAGCTGCACGTCGGCCGCGATTTGCAGTTCATCCGGATCAACGGCACCGTGGTGGGGGCGTTGGCCGGATTGGGTATCTACGCGATCGCGCAGCTACTATTCCAGCTGCGCTAACTGCGCTTGCAATAGTTAGCAGTACATCGTACTGTGGCGGAACACCGCCCTATTCGAGTTACCTGGAGCCACATGCCGCAAGAGGAGAAGCTTGCTGCCGTGGTGTCGACCGCTGCGTCGGATATCGGCACCTTCATCCGGTCGCAGCGCGAAGCGGCCCAGGTGTCGGTGCGGCAATTGGCCGAGAAGGCCGGCGTCAGCAACCCTTACCTGAGTCAGATCGAGCGAGGGTTGCGCAGACCGTCCGCCGATGTGCTCAACCAGATCGCGAAGGCGCTGCGGGTTTCCGCCGAGGTCCTCTACGTCCGAGCCGGGATCCTAGAACCCAGTGAGAACAGCGAGGTGCGCGACGCGATTACCACCGACGCGGCGATTACCGAGCGGCAGAAGCAGGTTTTGCTCGATATCTACACATCCTTCGTCCAGCAAAACGAGCATCAGGATAGAGCCGTCCGGGCGGAGACGGCGCCTGCTTGACGTTGCGCTGCGGAGGCATCAACCGCCGACAACAAAACGATCCATGAAACGATTTATGGACGAAACCATGAAAGGAAACACCATGGCCGACAATACGAATATCGACGATCTGAGAGCTCCGCTACTCGCGGCGCTGGGGGCGGCCGATCTGGCACTGGCTACCGTCAACGAGTTGCTCGCCGAGCTGCGGGACCGCGCCGGAGACACCCGTACCGATACCCGCAGCCGAGTCGAGGAGAGCCGCGCACGCCTGACCAAGCTGCAGGAGGACCTGCCCGCCCAACTGCGTGAATTGCGCGGCCGGTTTACCTCCGAGGAGCTGCGCTCGGCTGCCGAAGGCTACGTCGAGGCTGCGTCCAGCCGGTACGCCGAGCTGGTCGAGCGCGGTGAGGCTGCCCTGGAGCGGCTGCGCAATCAGCAGGGCTTCGAAGAGGTGTCGGCGCGTGCCGAGGGTTACGTTGACCAGGCGGTCGAGCTGACTCAGGAGGCGCTGGGTACGGTGGCGTCCCAGACCCGCGCCGTCGGCGAGCGGGCAGCCAAGCTGGTCGGCATCGACCTGCCGAAGAAGGAGCCCGCCGCCAAGAAGTTGCCGGCGAAGAAGGGCCCTGCGAAGAAGGCGGCCAAGAAGGTTCCGGCCCCGGCCCCGGCAAAGCAGCCGGCAGCGGCCAAGCAGGCGGCCCCGGCCAAGCAAACGGCCCCGGCCAGAGCAACCGGCCCCGGCCAAGCAACCGGCTCCCGGCCAAGCAACCGGCTCCCGCCAAGCAAGCCGCAGCCAAGAAGGCGCCGGCCAAGAAGGCCGCCGCCAAGAAGGTCACCCAGAAGTAACCGAGTGCCCTCCTCGGGCACCTACCATGCGACTTCGGGTTGGCCGGTGGGCCAACCCGAAGTCGACGTTTGGGCTGCCGCCCGCTTACGCTTACACGGTGAACCTCGTGGTAATCGTCCTGGACGTCTTGCGGGTCGCCGTACTGGTGACGACGCTGTACGCGTTCGTGCACGCGGCGCTGCAACGACCCGACGCCTACACCGCCGCCGAAAAGCTGACCAAGCCCGTGTGGCTGGTGATTCTGGGCGTGGCGATGCTGCTGGCCTGGCTGCTCGGCCCGTTCGGAATGGCGATGGCGGCCGGCGCAGCCGGTGTCTACCTGGTCGACGTGCGGCCTAAACTCCTCGACGTCCAGGGCAAATCGCGCTGACCTGATGCGCGCGCTGATCGCCGTCCCGGTGGCGGTACTGCTGCCGCTGCCGGGCGCAGCGTGGGCGTCGGCAGACCCCGACGGTGTGGCACCGGCCGCGGAGTCGTACGCGCCGCCCTTCATCGACCACACCGCATGGACGCATTCGAGCCAAGGCAGCAGTCTGCGGGTGTACCCGACGCTGTCCGGGCGGGCGGCGGCCCGACAATTCGGCGCGTCCGCGTCGGGGGCTGCCGACGGCGAGGAGGCCTGGACCGAGGTGCTGGCGCAGGCACCGGATGCCGACACGGCGGGAATGCGCGCGCAATTCCTCTGCCATTGGGATGCGGCCGAGCTGGTACAGCCCGGAAAGCTCAGCTGGAACCTCGAGCCGTGGCGACCGGTCGTCGACGACGCCACGATGCTGCGCACCGGCTGCAACCCCGGCGGTTCCGAAGAGTCTTTCTAGTGGCGGGCCCGCTGAGCCGGAGCCGAGTCGCGGCTCTGGTCGACCACACACTGCTCAAGCCGGAGGCTACCGCGGCCGACGTCGCGGCCGTGGTCGCCGAAGCCGCCGAACTCGGCGTCTACGCGGTCTGTGTCTCACCGTCGATGGTTCCGATCGCGGCGCAGGCCGCCCCCGCCGGCCTCCGAATCGCGGCGGTGGCGGGTTTCCCGTCGGGCAAGCACCTTCCTGCGCTCAAAGCGCAGGAAGCGGCGCGAGCCGTCGCGTCAGGCGCAGCCGAGATCGACATGGTCATCGACGTGGGGGCTGCGCTCGCCGGCAACTTCGCCGCTGTCCGCTCCGACATCGCGGCGGTACGAGCCGCGGTACCCGACGCAGTGCTCAAGGTGATCGTCGAGTCGGCGGCGCTACTGGCCCTTTGTGACGACCGCACGGTGGTTGGCGTCTGCGCCGCGGCTGAAGACAGCGGGGCGGACTTCGTCAAGACCTCCACCGGATTCCACCCCGCGGGCGGGGCATCGGTGCGCGCCGTCGCGCTACTGGCCGACGCCGTGAGCGGGCGCCTCGGGGTGAAGGCCAGTGGCGGTATCCGTACTGCTGCCGACGCCTTGGCCATGATCGACGCCGGCGCGACCAGGCTCGGGCTGTCCGGGACCCGAGCGGTGTTGGAGGAGCTGCCCTAGACCCCGCTGAAGCAGTCTTGACCGGACTGCGGCTGCGACGACGACGCCGGAATAGTGGCGTTGCTGGCCGAGAACGTGGCTTCAACACCGCTGTCGGTGACCTTCACAGTGTCGGCGTGGATCCCTAGCGGGTAATTCTTGGTCGCCTTTGAGGTCAGATCATCAAGATTCTTCTGCACCGTATCCGTCGACATCTTGGAGCCCAGGGCGGTCAGGTTGACCACTTGCAGAGACAGCCCGTTGTCGACGATCTGCGGCTTGACGGTGGCACTGTCCAGCAGACCCTTGAGCTCGACCGTGCCGTCGCTGGGATTGGTGGTGACCTTGTTTGTCACGAAGCTGCCGAGCACCGGGACGGCGTCCTGCACCGACTGCTTGATGCCATCTGACGACCAGGTGATGGTGCCGTTCAGCGATCCGATCGTGCCCTTAGTGTTGTTGCCGCTGCCCGGCCGCACATCCTGGATATCGATGCTGACCTTCATTCCCTTAGCACTGCGCACCTGATTCCCGGCGGTTTGCACCGAGATATCGCTGTAGTGACCGGTGAAGTACTGCCACAGAACCGGCGGCGTCGCAGCGAATGACACGCTGGCACTGTCTTGCACTTCGCACTCGACCGCGCTGGTCACTTTGCTGGAGGCAGTGTGGCGGGCATACAGCTCGGCGCCGACCAGGCCGACCAAGGCCAGCACCAGCAAGCTGATGAGGGCCAGAACGATCACTCGGGGGGCGCGAAGACCTCGGCGTTCGCTTCGCGCCGGGGTGGGGTCCGACGGCGGTGGTGTCTGGATGCGGGTGGTGGCCCACTCCTGCGGCTGCCGCTGTGGCTCCGCCGGACGCGGCGGCGGATCCGACGGTCGCTCCGCTTGCCGCGGTGGCTGCGGATTCGGTGGCGGCCCCGGCGGACGTGGGCGGTTGGGGGGTAGCGGTGATTGCGGTCGCCGGCCGGGGAACTGGCGGGTCGGCGATTCGGACGGGCCTGGAGGCTGGGGACGCGGCGGTTCAGGCCTTGGAGGCGGTCCCAGTGGTCCGGGTCGCCTGCGCGGGTCTGGCGGTCCTGGGGGTCGGCCGTGTTCCGGCGGATCGCCCCGCCAGGGCCCTTGGGGAGTCGTCACCAGCGTGATTGTGCCTTATCGACCGCAACGCCGTCGACGCGGTCAACCAGATCCGCATGTTCTCGACCTCGGCTACAGGTTGGCAAAACAGGGGTCCGATTGGTCTTGTGGAATGGCGGCGTTACGGGTCGAAAACTGGCCCACGACACTGTTATCGGTGACTTGAACGCTGTCGGCGTGGATGCCCAGCGGGAACTGTTTGGTCAGCTTCGAGGTGAAGGTGTCCAGCGTCGACTGCACGCTTTCCCTGGGCAGCGTGAAGCCCGCGCCGGTGAAGCTGACGACTTGTAGCGACAATCCGCCGTCGGTCACCTGTGGCTTGACGACGATTTTGTCGAATGTGCCTTTCAGCTGGACGGTGCCGTCGCTGGGGTTGGTCGTCACATCGCTGGTGATCAGGCTGCCGATGACCGGGATTGCGTCTTGGACCGTTTGCTTGATGCCGTCGGCGGTCCAGCTGATCGTCGCGTCCAGCGCACCGATCGTGCCTTTGGAATTGCCGTTGCCGTGCAGGTCGACGTCTCGGATCGAGATATCGGCCTTCATGCCTTTCGCCGAGCGCAGCTGGTTACCGGCGGTCTGGATGGAGATGTTGGTGAAGTTGCCGGTGAAGTGTTGCCAGAGGAACGGCGGCATCGCCCCGAATGACACGGTGGCGTTGTCCTTTGCTTCGCACGCCACGGCTTTGGCGACCTTGTCGTCGGCGATGTGGCGGGCGTACAGCTCGGCGGCGATCACGCCGGCCGCGACCAGCGCCAGCACGATGACGAACACCAGCACGATCGACAGTGGGTCGCGCAGAAAACGGCGGGCGGGTTTCACCGGTGGAGACGTCTCTCTCGGCAGCTGCTCGGTCGGCGCGCTTGCGGACTGAGGGGTCGATTGGTCGTGCGGACTGGCAGAGTAGCCGGGCTGTGCTCCCGGGTGCGGCGCCGGCTGGGTATGGGTGTCGCCGACACCGAAGCGCGCGGTCGGCGAGCCGGACGGCACGGGCGGAACCCCGGTACCGGGCCGAGCCCAGTGGCTCGGGTCGTCGCCGGGGGGTGGTCCGTGCGGATCAGTCACCTGGGCGATTCTGCCTTATTCAGTCCGGCCAGGTTCGAGTGGTTGCGCAACACCGCGATGGTGTCGCGCGCGGCGCGAACCGCGTCCAGCTCGATTTCGGCGACCAGCAGTTCCGGCTCGGCGCCCGCCGAGGTGATCACCTCGCCGAACGGCGAGACCACCAGACTGCCGCCCACACCGGTCGGCGACCCGGCGGCGGACAAACCCTCGCCGGGGTCGGCTTGCCCGGCAGCGGCCAGGTAGCTCGTCGAGTCCAGCGCCCGGGCCCGAGCCAGCAAAGTCCACTGCTCGAGTTTCCCCTGGCCGGACCCCCACGAGGCGCTGACCACGATCAGCTGCGCGCCGCGGCGGGCCAATTCGGTGTAGAGCTCAGGGAAACGGATGTCATAGCAGATGCTCAGGCCTACTCCGACGCCGTCAACCTCCACCACGACCGGCTCCTGCCCGGGTGCGACGGTGCGCGACTCGGTGAAGCCGAACGCGTCGTAGAGGTGGATTTTGTGGTAGCAGGCGTCGGGCCGATGAGGGCGGCCGGGACCGACGGCAATCAGCGTGTTGGCGACCCGGCCGTCGTCGGCGGGTGTGAACATTCCTGCGATGACGGTGATTCCGGCGTCGTCGGCGATGTCACGGACGCCATCGACCCACGGTCCGGTGACCGGCTCGGCGATCGGTGCCAATGGGACACCGAACCGGCACATGGTGGCTTCGGGGAACACCACCAGCCGCGCGCCCGCAGCGGCGGCCCGGACGCTGTAATCACCTACCAGCCGCAGATTCGCCGCCGGGTCGGTACCGCTGAGGATCTGCGCCAGCGCAATCCGCATAAGCGATAGCCTATCGACGCGCGCGGCGTCGCCGGCGGTCACTCCAGCGTGACGTTCGGCGCCCCAAGTCACTCCAGCGTGACGTTCGGCGGGTCAAGCGTGGGTGACGTTCAGCGGGTCGGACGCGCGCGGCATCGCTAGCGGTCACTCCAGCGTGACGTTCGGCGCCCCGAGTCACTCCAACGTGACGCTCGGCGGCCTAAGTGCGCTGATCCATCCACTTGGTGGTGAACCGCTGCTCGGCGATCAGCAGCTCGACAAGTTGATGGCCGATGAGGTTCTCGACTTTGCCGCCCACCAGCGGAATTCGGACTTCCACGGTTGCCCGGAACTTCAACCGGGCGCCGCCCGATTCGAGCAACGGACTCAGCACGGCCGCGCCGGACAGCGCCACCGGAGCGTAGGCAATCGAGCCTACGATCGTCGCGTTGGCGGTGTTCCCGGCCACCGGACCCCAGTTCTCCTCTCGCCGGATGACCAGGTCGCCGCGGTGAAACTGCGTGACCACACCGGGCAGCCGGTCCGCCCGCAGCACCTGTGTCGTGACGACTTCGATGCTGCCGTCGTTCCCCGACGTCCCGCCGACGCGCATCAAGTCCAGCGTTGCGTCGTCGGCGCCGGAGTCGGCCAGCCGGGCCAACCAGTACTGTGCATCGGCGAACGCCTGATGAACCTGTTCGACGGTTCCGCCATAATCGGCGGACATGTCGAATGAACGCGGCATAGCAGGCCAGGCTACCGTCAAGGACCATGACACCGGGCTTGAAAGGGGTGCCGTGGGAACGTCGTTCGCCGGTGCGCAGGTCGCCGAAGCGGTGCCACTGGCGCCGCTGACGACGTTACGAGTCGGCCCGATCGCGCGTCGCGTCATCAACTGCGTCACAACCGAGCAGATCGTCACCACGCTGCGGCAGTTAGAGGCCGACGGCGTGCAACCGCTGGTGTTGGCCGGCGGCTCGAATGTGGTGATCGCTGACGACCTGACAGATCTGACCGTGGTGCGGTTGGCGAGCAAGGGCCTGACCATCGACGGCAACGTCGTCCGGGTCGAGGCCGGCGTGGTGTGGGACGACGTGGTGGGCAGGGCCGTCGCGGCGGGTTTGGGCGGGCTGGAGTGCCTTTCCGGCATTCCGGGCTCGGCCGGCGCGACACCGGTGCAGAACGTCGGCGCATACGGCGCAGAGGTGTCCGACACCATCAGTCGCGTCTTGCTGTTGGACCGCCGCAGCGGCGCGGTGCGTTGGACACCGGCGGCTGACCTGGGCTTCGGATACCGAACGAGCGGCCTCAAGCACGCTGATGGCGGGCTGTGGACCGCTGCCGTCGTGCTGGAAGTCGAGTTCGTGTTGGACGGTTCCGGTCGCAGCGCTCCGCTGCGCTATGGCGAGCTGACCACCGCGCTGGGCGCGGCCACGGGTGAGCGCGTCGACCCGGCCGTGGTGCGCCAGGCCGTGCTGTCCCTGCGTCGCCGCAAAGGCATGGTGCTTGACTCGAGCGATCACGACACCTGGAGCGTCGGCTCGTTCTTCACGAATCCGGTCGTCGCGCCGCAGGTGTACGAGCGGCTGGCTGGCCAGGTCGACGGGCCGGTACCGCACTTTCCCGCGTCCGACGGGGTCAAGCTGGCAGCCGCCTGGCTGGTGGAGCGGGCCGGATTCAGCAAAGGCTGCCCGAATTCTGAGACCGCCGCCTGCCGGCTGTCGACCAAGCATGCGCTTGCTTTGACTAATCGCGGTGGCGCTACCGCCGGCGAGGTGATCGCGCTGGCGCGGAGGGTGCGCGACGGCGTCCGCGACGTGTTTGGTATCACACTCATACCCGAACCGGTGCTGGTCGGCTGCGTGTTGTAACCGATGATTTCGTGTCGTCGGCGGTTCGCCCGGTATCTTGGTCTGTCGTGAGCACAGCCAGCGCCCCACCGCCGATCAACCGGCGGCGGGCCCTGTCGGCGCTCGCTTTGGGAGTGTTCGCACCCAACGTACTGGCCGCCTGCGTCGGCGGGTCCAGCAAACAAGCGGAGAAGCAGAAGCCGCCGCCTGTGCCGAGTTTGACATTTCGGCCGGTCAACGCCGCCAGCGATGTCCTGCCCACCGTGCCGGTCAGCGTCGAAGTTCGCGACGGCTGGTTTCAGCGGGTGGAGTTGACCAATTCCGCCGGCAAAGTGGTGGTCGGGGCGCTTAGCCAGGACCGCACCCTGTACACGATCACCGAGCCGCTCGGCTACGACGCCACCTACAGCTGGACCGGCTCGGTCGTCGGCCACGACGGCAAGCCGGTTCCGGTGGCCGGGAGATTCACCACGGTGACGCCCACCAAGCAGATCGACGGCGGATTCCAGCTCGGCGACGGACAGACGGTCGGCATCGCGGCGCCGGTCATCATTCAGTTCGACGCACCGATCGGCGACAAAGCGGCCGTCGAACGGGCATTGAAGGTCACCGCCGACCCCCCCGTCGAAGGCGGCTGGGCCTGGCTTCCCGATGAGGCGAAGGGCTCGCGGGTGCATTACCGCACCCGCGAGTACTACCCGGCCGGCACCAAAGTCAACGTCGAGGCCAAGCTGTACGGGCTCGCGTTCGGCGACGGCGCCTACGGCGCGCAGGACATGTCGCTGAACTTTGACATCGGTCGACGCCAGATCGTCAAGGCCGAGGTGTCGTCCCACCGCATCCAGGTGGTCCGGGATGAGGGCGTCATCATGGACTTTGCGTGCAGTTACGGCGAGGCCGACAAAGCGCGCAACGTGACCCGCAACGGCATTCACGTCGTCACCGAGAAGTACTCCGACTTCTACATGTCCAATCCGGCCGGCGGCTACACCAATGCCCACGAGCGCTGGGCGGTCCGCATCTCCAACAACGGCGAATTCATTCACGCCAACCCGATGAGCGCCGGCGCCCAAGGCAACACCAACGTCACCAACGGCTGTATCAACCTGTCGACGTCCGACGCCGAGCAGTACTACGCCAGCGCGGTCTACGGTGACCCCGTCGAGGTGACCGGCAGCTCGATCGAGTTGTCGTACTCCGACGGTGATCTTTGGGATTGGGCAGTGGATTGGGACACCTGGGTAAGCATGTCGGCGCTGCCACCGCCGACCGGCGCCAAGCCGTCGCCGGTATCGATACCGCACAATGCGCCGGCAACGCCACGCGATGCGCCGACACTGTCGGGCACCCCGACCACCCCCGCAAGCCCGACCCGCTCGCCTAACGCGCAGCCGGGCGGTTAGCCATTCGAGTTGCCGAGACCTGATCGCGCGGGCGGATCACGATCTGGTCGAGGTTGACGTGAGAGGGCCGGGAGGCCACGAATCCGATCACTTCGGCTACGTCGGCGGCCACCAGCGGCGTGATACCGGCATAGACGGCGTCGGCACGCTGTTGGTCACCGCCGAACCGAACCAGCGAGAACTCCGTTTCCACCGCACCAGGAGCTATCTCGGTGAGCCGTACCGGTTTTCCTAAAAGCTCACCGCGCAGCGTGCGGTGCACGGCACCTTGAGCGTGCTTGGCAGAGGTGTAACCGGAGCCGCCGTCGTACACCTCCAGGGCGGCGATCGACGTGACCGTGACAATCAGGCCGTCACCGGACTCGATCAGCTTTGGCAGCAGCGCGCGGGTGACCCGCAATGTGCCGAGCACGTTTGTCTCCCACATCCACCGCCAGTGCTCCACGTCGGCCTCGGCGACTGGTTCGAGGCCTTTGGCGCCACCGGCGTTGTTCACCAGCACGTCGACCCGGTCCAACGAACGGGCCAGAGCGTCCACCGCGGCACCGTCCGCTACGTCGGTCACAATGGCGGTTCCGCCGATTTCCCGGGCCAGTGCGGCGATGCGGTCGGCCCGACGAGCCGCGCAGACCACATGGAAGCCGTGCGCGGCGAGTGTTCGCGCGGTCGCCGCCCCGATTCCGGCGCTGGCGCCGGTGACCACCGCTACCCGCTTCGCCGGTTGCTGCCTTTGTGCCGCTGTCACCTGAACAACTCTAAAAGACGTGCTAAATTTCTCCCCGTGTACTTGATCGGCCGGTCTGGGAGTGTGTCCGCGTATTTGTTCGCGGACTGCGCCTGTTGTTGTCGCGCAAACTGCCGCGCCGTATCAGCCTGATGTGACATCGAAGGCGGCGCGCGGCCAGGACCCGACCGGACCTACCAGGCAAGGACACCGCCCGTGCGCTCGACCATCATCACCGCTCCGTCACATAACCCCCCCTCGCAGCTCGGTGTTCGCCGACGGGTGATGCCGTCGTCGCTGCATCTCTCCGACGCCGCCGCGGCGGGCGTCTTTCGCGCGGTACGGTTGCGCGGCCCGATCGGCCGCGATGTGATCGCCGCTGCCACATCGTTGAGCATTGCGACGGTGAACCGTCAGGTCATCGCCCTGCTGGACGCGGGCATCCTGCGGGAGCGCGCCGATTTGGCGGTCGCCGGCGCCATCGGGCGCCCACGGGTGCCGGTCGAGGTCAACCACGAACCATTCCTGACCCTCGGTCTGCACATCGGCGCCCGGACCACCAGCATTGTGGCCACCGATTTGCTGGGACGCACCCTCGACGCGGTCGAGACCCCGACACCGCTGAATGCCCAAGGACCCGCGCTGGCCGCCCTGGCCGACGGCGCGCGCCGGTACCTGCGACGCTGGCATCGGCGCCGTCCCCTGTGGGTGGGGGTGGCGACGGGCGGCGTGGTGGACAGCGTCACCGGACACGTCGACCATCCGCGGCTGGGCTGGCGGCAGGCGCCGGTCGGACCGGTGCTGGTCGAGGAGCTCGGGCTTCCGGTGTCGGTGGCCTCCCACGTCGATGCGATGGCAGGAGCTGAACTGCTGCTCGGCAAGCGCCGGTTCACGCCGAACGCGTCCACCTCGCTGTATATCTACGCTCGCGAAACGGTGGGATATGCACTGGTGATCGGCGGGCGGGTGCACAGCCCGGCTACGGGTCCCGGCACGATCTCCAACCTGCCCGCGCACTCGGACTCACTCGGCGGCAACGGGCAGCTGGAGTCGACGGTCAGTGACGAGGCGGTGGTGGCGGCGGCCCGAAGGCTGCGGGTGTTGCCTGCGGGTCCCCGGAACTCGACTAGCACCGCGATCGGTGAGCTGCTGCGCTTAGCGCGCGCCGGCAACCAGCAGGCCAAGGACTTACTGGCAGATCGGGCCCGCGTGCTCGGTGAGGCGGTCGCCCTGTTGCGCGACCTGCTCAACCCCGACGAGCTGGTCGTGGGCGGTCAGGCGTTCACCGAATACCACGAGGCGATGCCTGAGGTCGAGGCGGCGTTCGCGGCCCGCTCGGTGCTGCCGCCCCGCGCCATTCGGATCACGGTCTTCGGCAATCGGGTACAGGAAGTCGGCGCCGGGATGGTGTCGCTGGGCGGGCTCTACGCCGACCCGGTCGGTGGCATGCGCCGCGCGCTGGGGCGCACGGCGGCCGGTCGGCCGGCGCTGGGCGTCAGCGACGCCGCGACGGACGCGTCCGCCTGACCTGGCAGGTTCACCGGTGCTGCAAAGATGGCGGTGTGCGGCTCACTGACTTTCCCCGGCCAGATGCTGATCAGTCAGACCTACGCAGGGTGGCGGTGCTGTCGGTGCACACCTCACCGCTGGCGCAGCCGGGAACCGGTGACGCCGGTGGGATGAACGTCTACGTGCTGCAGAGCGCGTTGCATCTGGCCCGCCGCGGGGTCGAGGTCGAGATCTTCACCCGTGCCACCGCTTCGGCCGACCCGCCGGTAGTGCGGGTGGCGCCCGGTGTGCTGGTCCGCAACGTGGTGGCCGGGCCGTTCGAAGGGTTGGATAAATACGAGCTGCCGACCCAGCTCTGCGCCTTCGCAGCCGGAGTGCTGCGCGCCGAAGCCGCCCACGACCCCGGCTACTACGACATCGTGCACTCGCATTACTGGCTGTCCGGTCAGGTGGGTTGGCTGGCCCGTGACCGCTGGGCGGTGCCCTTGGTCCACACCGCGCACACCTTGGCGGGGGTGAAGAACGCGGCGCTGGCCGCGGGTGACACGCCCGAGCCGCCGCTGCGCGCAGTCGGCGAGCAGCAGGTCGTCGACGAGGCCGACCGACTGATAGTCAATACCAAAGACGAAGCGCAGCAACTTGTTTCGCTGCACAGCGCCGATCCCGCACGGATCGACGTGGCGCATCCCGGTGTTGACCTGGAGATATTTCGTCCCGGTGACCGCCGGGCGGCCCGCTCGGCGTTGGGTCTTCCGCCCGACGAACACGTGGTGGCCTTCGTCGGCCGCATCCAGCCGCTGAAGGCGCCCGATATTCTGCTGCGGGCCGCGGCCAAGTTGCCCGGCGTGCGCATCGTGGTGGCCGGGGGTCCCTCAGGTAATGGTTTCGCGGCCCCGGAAGGCCTGGTTGGGCTGGCCGAGGATCTGGGTATCTCCGACCAGGTGACGTTTTTGCCGCCGCAGTCCCGCAACGACTTGGCCGGGCTGTTTCGAGCCGCCGATGTGGTGGCGGTGCCCAGCTATTCGGAGTCCTTCGGGTTGGTCGCCGTGGAGGCGCAAGCCTGCGGGACACCGGTGGCGGCGGCCGCGGTCGGTGGCCTGCCGGTGGCCGTCCGCGACGGCATCAGCGGCACGCTGGTGTCCGGTCATGACGTCGAACAGTGGGCGAACGCCATCGACGAGCTCTTGCAGGCCAGCGCGGGTCCTCGTGGTTTGGCGATGAGCCGCGCGGCAGTCGAGCACGCCGCCACGTTTTCCTGGGACAACACCGTCGAGGAGCTGCTGGCCAGCTACCGCCGTGCGATCACCGATTTCACGGCCGGCCGCCGGCGTCGGCGCGACCTGACGGCGGCCCGCATGCCGCGGCGCTGGATGCCCCGGCGCGAGCTGCGCGTACGACCGGGAGTGCCGCAATGACCGACGTGCAGCAGGTTATCGAAGATGCGCTGAAAGCCAGCCAGCTGACATATTCCAGGCACCAGGGCGCACACGGCGGGTTACCGGGACTGATCGTGGAGCTGCCCGGCGAGCGCAGGCTCACGACGAACACGATCTTGAGCATCGGCGAGCACTCGGTGCGCGTCGAGGCGTTCGTGTGCCGTAAGCCCGACGAGAACCACGAAGGCGTCTATCGATTCCTGCTCAAGCGCAACCGTCGGCTGTACGGCGTCGCCTACACCCTGGACAACGTTGGCGACATCTATCTGGTCGGCAGAATGTCACTGGCTTCGGTCGACGCCACCGAGCTCGACCGGGTGCTCGGTCAGGTGCTCGAGGCCGTCGACTCCGATTTCAACACGTTGCTGGAGTTGGGTTTTCGTTCGTCGATTCAAAAAGAGTGGGAGTGGCGGGTATCGCGCGGAGAGTCGCTGAAGAATCTGCAGGCCTTCGCCCACTTACGCCCGACGACGATGCAGACTGAGCGGGGGCGCCCCAGCGAAGCGAGGGGACGCTCTGAGCAGGAGTCGGGCAATGCCCTTGACGACGAGGACCTGCCCCGCGGCAATGCCGGCCGTGCGCGGGCCTGACGGCGCAGCCGGGCCCATAACCATAGACCGTGGCCGTGAGAGACTCGGCCGCATGCGACCAACGAGCCCCGACGCGACCCTCGTGCTGGTCCGGCACGGCGAAAGTGAGTGGAACGCGCGAAATCTGTTCACCGGTTGGATGGACGTCGACCTGACAGCCAAGGGGCGTGCTGAGGCGATCCGAAGCGGTGAGCTGCTGGTCGAACACGATCTGCGGCCGGACGTGGTGTACACCTCGCTGCTGCGCCGGGCGATTTCGACGGCCAACCTGGCTCTTGACAGCGCCGACCGGCACTGGATTCCGGTGCGGCGCAGCTGGCGGCTGAACGAACGCCATTACGGCGCGCTGCAAGGGCTTAACAAGAGCGAGATCAAGCAGCGTTACGGCGACGAACAGTTCATGGCCTGGCGGCGCAGCTACGACACCCCACCGCCGCCGATCGAGCGGGGCAGCCGGTTCAGCCAGGACACCGATCCTCGCTACGCCGACATCGGCGGCGGGCCGCAGACCGAGTGCCTGGCCGACGTCGTCGCCCGATTTTTGCCCTATTTCACCGACGTGGTGGTGCCGGATCTGCGGGCCGGCCGGACAGTGCTGATCGCCGCGCATGGGAACTCACTCCGCGCGCTGGTGAAGCATCTCGACGGCATGTCCGCCGAGGATGTCGTCGGGCTCAACATCCCCACCGGCATTCCGCTGCGTTACGACTTGGATGGCAGTCTGCGGCCTCGCGTGCCCGGCGGCAGCTACCTTGACCCGGAGGCCGCCTCCGCCGGGGCGGCCACTGTCGCGGGCCAGGGCGCGAAATAGTAGGCGATGGGCAGCCGACATCAAAGCGGCCGAAATCATGCCTTCGGCAAACTCTGCGTGAACGGCCGTCGAACACCTGCACTGCGGGATGTGACATGTCTGGTTCCGGCGACGCACTGCAGGGGCAAAGTTCAGGAAGATTTGTAGGATTTTCACTGTGAGCGTGTTCTCGGCGCTGTTGCTGGCCGGGGTCCTGGCTCTACTGGCGCTCGGCGTCGGTATCGGCGCAGGGACCCGGCTGGCACCGCGGGTGGCCGAGCGTCAGCAGCGGGCGGCCGCCGAGTTGGCCGGGATCACCGTCGCGCAGATGCTGGAGCGCATCGTCGCTTTGACACCGCTGGGCACCGCGGTGGTCGACAGCCATCGCGACGTGGTGTACCTCAACGACCGGGCGAAGGAGTTCGGCCTGGTCCGCGATCGTCAACTCGACGATGAGGCGTGGCAGGCGGCGCAGCAGGCGCTGGCCACCGGCGGCGACGCCGAGTTCGACCTCTCGCCCAAGAAGCGGGCAGCCGCAGTTGGCTCACAGCTGTCGGTGCATGGTCAGGCGCGGCTGCTGAGCCAGGAAGATCGTCGCTTCGCTGTGGTCTTCGTCTACGACCAGTCGGAGTATGCCCGGATGGAGGCCAGCCGGCGTGACTTCGTTGCCAACGTCAGCCACGAACTGAAGACGCCCGTCGGCGCGATGTCCGTACTCGCCGAGGCTTTGCTGGCGTCGGCGGACGATCCGGATACAGTGCGCCGGTTCAGTGAAAAGGTGCTCATCGAGGCCAACCGCTTGGGGCATATGGTCGGCGAGCTGATCGAGTTGTCCCGGCTGCAGGGTGCCGAACGGTTGCCCGACATGTCCGCGGTTGACGTGGACGGCATTGTGGCCGAGGCGATTTCACGCCACAAGGTGGCCGCCGACAACGCCGATATCGAAGTCCGCACCGACACGCCCTGTGGTTTCAAGGTGCTGGGCAACCAGAGCCTGTTGGTGACCGCGCTGGCGAATCTGGTATCCAATGCGATCGCTTACTCGCCGCGCGGATCGCTGGTGTCGGTCAGCTGCCGGCGACGCGGTGACAATGTCGAGGTGGCCGTCACCGACCGCGGTATCGGCATCGCGCGAAAAGATCAGGAGCGGGTGTTCGAACGGTTCTTCAGGGGGGACAAGGCGCGGTCGCGCGCCACTGGGGGCAGCGGCCTCGGGCTGGCCATCGTCAAGCACGTCGCGGCCAATCACAACGGCAGCATCGGCTTGTGGAGCCAGCCGGGAACCGGATCGACGTTCACGCTCGCCATCCCGTCCTGTCAAGATCACGGCGAGCCACCAAGCTGTGAGCCGCGCTCCAAAAAGTCCCAACGAGAGGAAGAACTGCACAGATGACCCGCGCCGATGACGATGCAGAGCGCGGGGGCCACCCCAGCTTTGCTAGGGGACAATGAGGAGGAGTGGCGCCAATGACAAGTGTCTTGATAGTGGAGGATGAGGAGTCGCTGGCTGATCCTCTCGCCTTTCTGCTACGCAAGGAGGGCTTCGAGGCCACCGTGGTTACCGACGGGCCGTCGGCGCTGGCCGAGTTCGACCGATCCGGTGCGGACATCGTGCTACTCGACCTGATGCTGCCGGGCATGTCCGGCACTGACGTGTGCAAGCAGCTGCGCGCCCGCTCCAGCGTTCCGGTGATCATGGTCACCGCCCGGGACAGTGAGATCGACAAGGTGGTCGGGCTCGAGCTCGGCGCCGACGACTACGTGACCAAGCCGTACTCTGCGCGCGAGCTGATCGCCCGCATCCGTGCGGTGCTGCGGCGGGGCGGGGAAGAGGAGACCGAAGTCACCGACGGTGTGCTGGAATCCGGACCGGTACGCATGGACGTCGAGCGCCACGTCGTATCGGTGAACGGTGAGCCGATCATGTTGCCGCTCAAAGAATTCGATCTGCTCGAATATTTGATGCGCAACACCGGGCGGGTACTGACCCGAGGACAGTTGATCGATCGGGTGTGGGGTGCCGACTATGTGGGCGACACCAAGACGCTCGACGTGCACGTCAAGCGGCTGCGCTCCAAGATCGAAGCCGACCCGGCCAACCCGGTGCATCTGGTGACGGTGCGCGGCTTGGGGTACAAACTCGAGGGCTGACGTGGTGTCAGGGTGCGCAGTTACTCGGCGGCGCGCGTCGCCGGATGCACGGCGATGAGCCCCAATCCGCTGCGCCGCTTGCACATCGCCGCCAATTCGGCGTAAGCCTTTTCGCCGAGCAGCTCGATGAGCTCGGCAGCCAACGTTTTCCATACTTGCTTGGTGCCGACGTGGGTCGCCGGGTCACCGGTGCAGTACCAGTGCAGATCGGCGCCGCCGGAGCCCCAGCCGCGACGGTCGTATTCGGTCACGGTGGTTTTGAGTATTTCGGTGCCGTCCGGGCGAGTAACCCATTCCTGGCTGCGCCGGATCGGCAGCTGCCAACAGACGTCCGGCTTCATCGTCAGCGGCGCGACGCCCAGCTTCAGCGCTTTGAGATGCAGTGCGCAACCGGCGCCGCCGGCGAACCCTGGCCGGTTCAGAAAGATGCAGGCGCCTTTGTATTTGCGGGTCCGCCATGCTGGTTCGTCGTCGTGTTCGTCGCGTTCGAGATACCCCTTATGGCCCAGGCCTTTGTCACGGAACTGCCAATCCCGGTCGGTCAGCTGTGCCGCCGCGTCGTCAAGCCGGGCGCGGTCGTCGTCATCGGAGAGAAACGCTCCGTGTGAGCAGCACCCGTCGCTGGGCCGGCCGGCCACCGTGCCCTGACAGGCCGGCGTGCCGAACATGCAGGTCCACCGCGAGAGCAACCAGGTGAGGTCGGCGGCGATCAAATGTTCGGGATTGTCCGGGTCATAGAATTCCACCCACTCGCGCGCGAAATCGAGTTCGACTTCGCCCGGTTGGGCCGGCTGCGAGGTTGCCACAGGTTCTCACGGTAGTCGAAAATGGCTGGCCCCTGCCGAAACCGGCGCGAGTCGGGTCAGGAAGAAGTCGGTCACCTTCCGCCTCATCACCCCATCCGTCACTGGGCGGTCGTGGTGGTGTGGCAACAAGCCACCCTTGGGCTGTCGGTGACGAATGTGACGGCTGCGACTTGTGCGTAATCGGTGACATTTCTCCGCTGTTCCCTTGCAAGCTGGGGAACCCTTCGCGGCGGGCCTCGTCGTCGGGCTAGGTTGTGTCTCGTGCGGTTAGGGGTGCTCGACGTGGGCAGCAACACGGTCAACCTGCTGGTGGTCGATGCCCGCCGCGGCGGGCATCCGACGCCGATGAGTTCGACCAAAGCCACCTTGCGCCTTGCCGAGACCATCGACAACTCGGGCAAGATCACTCGTCGCGGCGCCGACAAGCTGATCTCCACGATCGACGAGTTCGCCAAGATCTCGGCCAGCTCGGGCTGCGCAGAGCTGATGGCGTTCGCCACCTCTGCGGTCCGCGATGCCAGAAATTCCGACGATGTGCTGGCGCGAGTACGCGCAGAGACCGGTGTCGACCTGCAGGTGCTGCGCGGTGTCGATGAGTCGCGACTGACCTTTCTCGCGGTGCGTCGCTGGTACGGATGGAGCGCGGGACGAATCATCAACCTCGACATCGGCGGCGGTTCCCTGGAGATCTCCAGCGGGGTTGACGAGGAACCGGAGGTCGCGCTGTCCCTGCCGCTGGGCGCCGGGCGGCTCACTCGCGAGTGGCTGCCCGACGATCCGCCCAGCCGGCGCCGAGTAGCCATGCTGCGCGACTGGCTCGACACCGAATTGGCCGACGCCAGCGCTGCGTTACTGAAGGCGGGCAGCCCCGACCTCGGGGTGGCGACATCCAAGACATTCCGTTCACTGGCACGGCTGACCGGGGCGGCGCCGTCGGCGGCCGGGCCGCGCGTCAAGAGAACGCTGACGTACAACGGCCTCAGACAACTCATATCTTTCATCTCTAGGATGACCACCGCTGACCGTGCGGAATTGGAAGGAGTAAGCGCCGAGCGAGCGCCACAGATCGTGGCCGGAGCTCTGGTGGCGGAGGCAAGCATGCGCGCGTTGTCGATAGAAACCGTGGACATTTGCCCTTGGGCGCTGCGCGAGGGGCTGATCCTTCGAAAACTCGACAGCGAAGCCGACGGAACCGCCCTCGTGGAGACCTCCGTGCGGGATGCTGAAGGCCAGGTAGTTGATCGGACTGCGGTAAACCGATCGAAGGGCGACAGACGATGACTGGACCACGAACCAACGTCGAGGACGCAGACTCTCGGCCGATCTCGGTGGCCGAACTGTTGGCCAGGAATGGCACTATCGGAGCACCGCCGGTCACCGGACGTCGTCGCCGCCGGCGCGGCAACAGTGACGCCGTAACGGTCGCCGAGCTGACCGGCGAGATTCCGGTCATCACCGACGACACCCCGCCGCCCGAACCGTCCAGCTCCGCGTCGCCCGAGCGGCGCCCCAACGGAGCCACCGGCACAACCGAACCAGTCGTCGCGCCGGCACCCGCCGAGCCTGAAGACGACGCCACCCCGTACTGGTCGGAACCAGAGCCGCGCTGGCCACACGCCGCGCCGCAGTCGCGACGCGATCAACGTCCGAAGCTCAGCGACTACCCGCGTCCGCTGCGCCGAGCCGAGCAACCCGAACCGGTATCCGAACCGCGCACCGGTGCTGAGGGGATGCGCCCCGACCCGCTGGTCGACTATGCCGACATTCCGGTCGACGTCATGGACACCGACGTGCGCGCAGCCGAGCCGGTGACGGAGGATTCGGCGTACGTGCGCTCCTATCTGGGTGGCGAGGAGCAGCATGACGACACGGTCGTCGAACCGGATCTGCTCGACGACGATTACCGCGACATCGAAGAAGACCTCGACGGGCACCGCCCGGACACTGCCGACGGACCCGCCGCGTGGTCGAGCCGAACCGAGATGCTGCGCTACGGCGGTGTGGTCGTGGTCCAGTCGATCCTGGCGGTCGGGTTCGGTGCCGGTTTGTTCATCGCGTTCGACCAATTGTGGCAATGGAACAACATCGTGGCGCTGGTGCTCGCGGTGTTGGTCATCCTCGGTTTGGTGGCGGCGGTTCAGGTGGTCCGCAAGACCGTGGACACCGCCAGCACGTTGATCGCGGTCGCGGTGGGGGCGCTGATCGCCTTCGGCCCGTTGGCGCTTCTGCAGTCGGGCTAGGAGCCCGCCGGAAACACGTGCGCCCAGCAATCAAGGTCGGTCTTTCGACGGCCTCGGTCTACCCGTTGAGGACCGAGGCCGCTTTCGAGTATGCGGCCAAGCTGGGCTACGACGGTGTCGAACTGATGGTGTGGGGTGAATCGGTCAGCCAGGACATCGATGCCGTAGAGCGAATGTCAGCTCGTTACTCGGTTCCGGTGTTGTCCGTGCACGCGCCCTGCCTGCTGATCTCGCAACGGGTGTGGGGCTCCAACCCGATTTCCAAGCTGGAGCGCAGCGTGCGGGCCGCCGAACAGCTGGGGGCTCAGACCGTCGTCGTGCATCCACCGTTCCGTTGGCAGCGTCGCTATGCCGAGGGCTTCGCCGAACAGGTCGCCGAGTTGGAAGCATCCGGCGACGTCATGGTGGCCGTGGAGAACATGTTTCCGTTCCGGGCCGACCGGCTGTTCCGGTCCGGCCAGTCGATCGAACGGATGCGCAAGCGCGGGGGCGGGCCCGGCCCTGCGATTTCGGCGTTCGCACCGTCCTACGACCCGCTCGACGGCGGGCACGCCCATTACACGCTGGATCTGTCGCACACCGCCACAGCCGGCACCGACGCACTCGAGATGGTGCGTCGAATGGGATCGCGCCTGACGCACTTACACCTGTGTGACGGCAGCGGCTTACCCGTCGACGAACATCTGCCACCGGGGCAGGGCACGCAGCCGACCGTCGAGGTGTGCCAGCTGCTGGCCGGCGGCAGCTTCGCCGGGCACGTCGTGCTGGAGGTCGCAACTTCGAGTGCGCGCTCGATGCATGAGCGCGAAACCCTATTGGCCGAGTCGTTGCAGTTCGCCCGAACGCACCTGCTGCGCTGACCCCAGGAAGTTGATGGACGCACTGTTCAGCACCGCGATGGCGCTGCGTGAGGTCGACAGGCCGAGCGAGTCGAACTGCACTTTCGAAGGCGAACTCACCAAGCACTGGACCATCGGTCCCAAGGTGCACGGCGGCGCGATGCTGGCCTTATGCGCCAAAGCCGCCCGCACGGCGCACGGCGGTCCGGTGCAACCGGTCGCGGTATCGGCCAGCTTCCTGTGGGCACCCGATCCCGGGCCGATGCGGTTGGCGACGTCGATCCGCAAGCGCGGCCGCCGGATCAGCGTGGTCGACGTCGAACTCGGCCAAGTCGGCCGTATCGCAGTGCACGCCGTCGTCACCCTCGGCGAACCGGAGCATCACGTGGCACCGCTGCTGTCGGCGAACCCGGTGGCGAACCTGATGACCGTCGAACCGCCGGCTGACCTGGCGCCGATCGGCCCGGGCCACCCGATGGCAGGGCTGGTGCATCTTGCCGAAGGCTGCGATGTACGGCCGCTGGTGTCGACGCTGCAACCCACCGACGGCCGACCTCCAATGATCCAGATGTGGGTGCGCCCTCGTGGTGTTGCGCCCGACGTACTGTTCGCCCTCATGTGCGGCGACGTCTCGGCGCCGGTGAGCTTCGCCGTCGGTCGCACGGGCTGGGCGCCGACCGTCCAACTCACCGCATACCTGCGCGGCTTGCCGGCCGACGGCTGGCTGCGAGTGCTGTGTACCTGCGTGCAGATCGGGCAGGACTGGTTCGACGAAGACCACCTCGTCGTGGACAGCGAGGGCCGCATCGTGGTGCAAACCCGTCAACTGGCTATGGTTCCCGCGCCATAGTGCGTGGTGGTCTGCCATGCTTTCACCCGTGGCCAGAATCGCGATCATCGGCGGCGGCGCCATGGGCGAAGCCATCTTGTCGGGACTGCTGCGCGCCGGGCGGCAAGTCAAAGACATCGTTCTGGTCGAACGGATGCCTGGGCGTGCCCGCTACCTCGCCGAGACGTATTCGGTATTGGTCTCCTCCTTGACCGATGCGGTGGAAAACGCAACCTTCGTGATCGTCGCGGTCAAGCCGTCCGACGTCGAGTCGGTAATCAGCGAAATCGCCCGGGTGGCCGCCGAAGCCGACAGCGGCAGCGCCGAGCAAGTGATCGTCTCGATCGCGGCGGGAGTCACCAACGGCTACCTGGAATCCAAGCTGCCCGCCGGGTCACCGGTGATTCGAGTGATGCCCAACGCGCCATCGCTGGTCGGAGCCGGAATCAGCGCACTGGCCGGCGGCCGTTTCGCCACACCGGAGCAGGTCAAGGAAGTTTGTGCACTATTCGACAGCGTCGGCGCCGTGCTGACCGTGCCCGAGGCGCAGATCGACGCGGTGACCGCGGTGTCGGGATCGGGTCCGGCGTACTTCTTCTTTCTGGTGGAGGCGCTGGTGGATGCGGGCGTCGCGGTCGGCTTGAGCCGGTCGGTCGCCACCGAGCTGGTGGCACAGACCATGGCCGGCTCGGCGGCAATGCTGATCGAACGGATGGAGCAAGACCGCGAAGTCGAAGACGGCGCGACAGACTTGCGGGTGGATACCACCGCGGCGCAGTTGCGGGCGACGGTCACCTCGCCGGGCGGTACGACGGCGGCTGCCCTGCGGGAACTGGAACGCGGTGGTCTGCGGACTGCTGTCGACGAGGCTGTCCGCGCCGCCAAAACCCGCGCTGAGCAGCTGAGAATGACAACGGAGTAGTTCAGCAATTTCTGTTTATTTTCCCTCACCCGTCGCAGTAACCCCACTAGTCCCGCTATTCTCCTTCCTGTATGCACGCGTGGGTGCCAGCGGAGGGGAAGCCGCTGGGACTGCGCGCGCCTGACTGATTGGGTTGCGATGACGTCTATCAATGGGCCATCGGCGCGGGATTCAGCTGGCGGTAAATCGGCGCGGGACACCGGTTCACCGGATGGGCAACCGACCAGAACTCAATTCCTCACTGTTGCCGAAGTTGCGGCGCTGATGCGGGTCAGCAAGATGACCGTCTATCGGCTCGTGCACAACGGCGAGCTGCCCGCAGTCCGGGTCGGACGCTCATTTCGCGTGCACGCCAAGGCCGTGCACGACATGCTCGAAACCTCATACTTCGACGCCGGCTGAGGCATTCTTGGCCGGCTCCGGCCACCATATTGTGCTGGCGGCTGCCCAACCGCGAAGAAGCGGACGAGGGGCGCAGAGTCGGCGCCCTGCGCGCAGCCTCGCCGCGCTGAGCTCAGCCCGCATCGACGCCGTTTTCTGTTCGACATGGTTAGCCGGGTAGAGTGACCGGGTCATTCACACGCCGGCCAAGGCGGACTTGAGACTTAGATAGCGGGGTCATGGGCTCAGTAATCAAGAAGCGGCGCAAACGCATGTCGAAGAAGAAGCACCGCAAGCTTTTGCGTCGCACTCGAGTGCAGCGCAGAAAACTCGGTAAGTAACCTTCACCCGGCTTGCAGCCGCGCTTGCGATCGCCGCGGTGCCGGTGGCGGCGACCCGCTTCACCCGGCTTGCAGCCGCGCTTGCGATCGCCGCTAGGCTATGAGGGTGAATTCGTCGGGCGGTCCAACTGGCAGCGGTACGGATCGTGACACCGGCAACAGGTTCGGCAACGCCCTGCAGCCTCCTAAGGTTGTGCTGGTCACCGGTGCATGCCGATTCCTGGGCGGTTACCTGACCGCCCGGCTGGCACAGAACCCGATGATTCAGCGGGTCATCGCCGTCGATGCGATCGCCCCCAGCAAGGACATGCTGCGCCGGATGGGTCGTGCCGAATTTGTCCGCGCGGATATTCGTAACCCGTTCATCGGCAAGGTCATTCGTAATGGTGAGGTCGACACCGTGGTGCATGCCGCGGCGGCGTCCTATGCCCCGCGGTCCGGCGGTGGGGCGGCGCTGAAAGAGCTGAACGTGATGGGCGCGATGCAGCTTTTCGCCGCCTGTCAGAAGGCGCCGTCGGTGCGCCGTGTGGTGCTGAAGTCCACCTCGGAGGTCTACGGATCCAGCCCGCACGATCCGGTGATGTTCACCGAGGACAGCAGCAGCCGTCGCCCCTTCCACGAAGGCTTCCCCAAAGACAGCCTTGACATCGAGGGTTACGCTCGCGGGCTCGGCCGGCGCCGGACCGACGTCACGGTCACGATCCTGCGGCTGGCCAACATGATTGGCCCGGCGATGGATACCACGCTGTCCCGATATCTGGCCGGCCCCCTGGTGCCCACTGTGGTGGGTCGCGATGCCCGCTTGCAGTTGTTGCATGAGCAAGACGCGCTGGGGGCGTTGGAGCGCGCCGCGATGGCCGGCAAGTCGGGCACCTTCAACGTCGGCGCCAGTGGCATCATCATGCTTTCGCAGGCGATTCGGCGGGCGGGCCGAATCCCGTTGCCCATACCGGGTTTTGCGCTGTGGGCGCTCGATTCGGTGAGACGAGCTAACCACTACAGTGAGCTCAACCGCGAGCAGCTCGACTACTTGAGCTACGGCCGGGTGATGGACACGACGAGGATGCGGCACGAACTCGGATTTCAACCAAAGTGGACCACTGCCGAAGCGTTCGATGATTACCTTCGCGGCCGAGCCTTGACTCCCATTATTGATCCGCAGTGGGTACGCTCCTTGGAGGGCGGCGCAGTAGCCGCCGCTCAACGCTTGGGCAGCCGAACACCGGCGCTCAGGGTAGGGGGGAGGTGAATACCATGGCGGGCGAATCAAAAGCGAAAGTCATTCCGCTGCACGCGAATTCGAGTCGTGCATCGGCGCAGCGACGCGCCGTGAAACGGACGGCAGCGGCTCGTCGTCATCCGTCGGTGTTGCCCGAGACCGACCCGCGCGCCTCGGAAGGGCAGCTCGCCGATGTGGTGCGGGAGATCGACGAGCGCCGACGCGCAGCCGACACGCCGTCGGATAGCCCAGCCCCGCCCAACGAACTCGCTCAACGGGTCGGCGCCGTCGCGCAATTCGTACGACAGCGGCTCACCGGGGATTATCGCGTAGACGAATTCGGGTTCGACCCGCATTTCAACGATGCGATTGTGCGGCCGTTGCTGCGGTTCTTCTTCCGGTCCTGGTTCCGGGTGGAGGTCAGCGGCATCGAGAACCTGCCCGACCAGGGGGCGGCGCTGGTGGTGGCGAACCACGCGGGTGTGCTGCCGTTCGACGGGCTGATGGCCTCGGTGGCGGTGCACGACGAGCACCCGGCCCACCGCGACCTGAGGCTGCTGGCCGCCGACATGGTGTTCGACCTGCCGGTGTTCGGCGAAGCGGCCCGCAAGGCCGGTCACACCATGGCCTGCACCACCGACGCCCACCGTCTGCTGGCCGGCGGCGAGTTGACCGCCGTCTTCCCCGAAGGCTACAAGGGCTTGGGCAAGCACTTCAGGGACCGTTACAAGTTGCAGCGGTTCGGCCGTGGCGGTTTCGTGTCCGCCGCATTGCGCACCAAGGCGCCGATCGTGCCGTGCTCGATCGTCGGCTCAGAGGAGATCTATCCGATGCTGGCCGACGTCAAGCTGTTGGCGCGGCTGCTCGGGGTGCCGTATTTCCCCATCACCCCGTTGTTCCCGCTGGCCGGTCCGGCTGGTCTGGTGCCGTTACCGTCGAAGTGGCACATCGCGTTCGGCGAGCCGATCTCGACCGCTGACTACGACCACGCCGACGCGGACGACCCGATGGTCACTTTCGAGCTGACCGACCAGGTGCGAGAGACGATCCAGCAGACGCTGTACCGATTGCTGGCCGGTCGGCGCAACATGTTTTTCGGGTAATTCTGCGGTCGAACGTCGACTTGTCGGGCACAAATTTGCCAAATGACGACAACAAGTCGACGTTGGGTGACCCTATTTGGCGAGGGTGAACTGGCAGACGTCGGTGTAGCCGTCGCGGAACAGGTCGGCACACCCGGTCAGGTACTTCATGTAGCGCTCGTAGACCTCTTCGGACTGGATGGCGATCGCCTCGTCCTTCCTGTCGCGTAGCGCCGCCGCCCACATGTCGAGCGTGCGTGCGTAGTGCAAACGCAGCGGCTGGACGCGGGCAACCTCGAAGCCGGCCTTGGTAGCGTGCTCCTCGACATCGGTCACCGCCGGTAACCGGCCGCCCGGGAAGATTTCTCGCATGATGAATTGGACGAAGCGCAATAGCGACATCGTCGTCTTCAATCCGCGCGCTTGGACGTCTGCCGCGCTGACGGCGACGATCGTGTGCAGCAACATGACGCCGTCGGCGGGGAGCGCCTCGTAGGCCATCTTGAAGAAGTCGGCCCAGCGGTCACGGCCGAAATGCTCGAACGCGCCGATGGACACGATCCGGTCCACCGGTTCGTGGAACTGCTCCCAGCCCTGCAGCCGCACCTCCGCTGAGCGGGCACCGACCTTGGCAAACGACTGCTGGACATGAGTGGCCTGGTTTTTGCTCAACGTCAAGCCAATCGCGTTGACGTCGTACTTCTCGATCGCGCGCCGCAACGTCGCGCCCCAGCCGCAGCCGACGTCCAGCAATGTCATCCCCGGTTGCAGTCCGAGTTTCCCCAGCGCCAGATCGACCTTGGCCAGCTGCGCCTCTTCCAGCGTCATGTCGTCGCGTTCGAAGTAGGCGCAGCTGTAGGTCTGTGACGGATCGAGAAACAGCCGGTAGAAGTCGTCGGACAGGTCATAGTGCGACTGGACGTCTTCGAAGTGCGGTCGCAGATCTGTGCTTTCCGGCCCGGCAGCCCCCTGTGTCATAGCGGCCGACCCTAGGCCTTGCTCACGATCGATGCAATCGCAGCGGCGGTCACTGAGGCGTCGACTTCCTGATTGGCCGACTCTCCGATCATGGTGACGACGCTGGTGACCACCGGGTTGCCGTCGGCGTCGGTGACCTCGCTGCGAATTTCGGAGATCACCGTGCCGTGCGATTCGATCACTGAGTCGAGATAGGCGTCGAAGAACAGCTTGTCGTGGGCCAGGATCGGCCGGTGGAACTTCAGCTTCTGGTCGCGGTGAAACACCCGGGCGATGTTGATCGGGATGTCGAATTTGGTGAACAGCTCCAGCTGTAGTTGGCGTCCGGCGATGGCGAGAAAGGTCAGCGGCGCCACCACCGTGGGATAGCCGTCCTCGGCGGCGGCCGCCTCGCTGAAGTGCGACGGATGGTCGTCTTTCACGGCGCGGGCAAACTCACGAATCTTCTCCCGGCCGACAGCGAAGTAGTCGTGGTGCCGGTAGTGCTTACCGATGATGTCTCGGACTTCGACGGGGACTGACATGGGAGGTGACGCTCTCCGCTCATGTTGGGGCTCAGCGCAGCAGCTTATCAGCGCCCGTGGCGCCGAGCCGGGCTTGTCGCGGTCGGTGCGCCTCTCGCGCGTTATCCGCGCTCGTGGCGACGCGACACGGCCGCTGCCAGCGCACCACCGGCGGCGCCCAGGGCCAGTGCCGACGGCACTCCGATCCGAGCGGCCCGGCGCGCGGTGCGGAAATCCCGGATCTCCCACCCCCGTTTGCGGGCCAGGGCGCGTAGTTGCGCGTCCGGGTTGACGGCGACCGCCGTGCCTACTAGCGACAGCAACGGCACATCGTTGAAGCTGTCGGAATAGGCGGTGCAGCGCTTGAGGTTGAGGCCCTCTCGGATTGCCAGCGAGCGCACCGCATGGGCTTTGCCGGCGCCGTGCAGGATCTCGCCGACCAGTCGGCCGGTGAACACTCCGTCGACTGATTCGGCGACGGTCCCCAGCGCCCCGGTGAGTCCTAGCCGGCGAGCGATCGTCACCGCCAGCTCATAGGGCGTCGCAGTCACCAACCACACCTGCTGGCCTGCGTCGAGATGCATCTGGGCCAGATCGCGGGTTTGGGACCAGATTTTGTCGGCGATGATGTCGTCGAAGATTTCTTCACCCAACGCGGTCAGTTCAGCGGTGGAACGGCCCTCGATGAACGCCAGCGCTTTGCGGCGGCCGGCCGCGACGTCGCCGCTGCTTTCCCGGCCGACCAGTTGAAATTTGGTCTGGGCGTAAACGAATCCGAGGACGTCGCGGTAGGTGAAGTACTTGCGGGCGGCCAGGCCGCGGCCGAAGTGCAGCAATGAGGAGCCCTGCACCAGGGTGTTGTCGACGTCGAAGAAAGCGGCGGCAGTCAGGTCAACCGGCGGCGGACTCTCCGCGCCGCCCACTCTCGCGTCGGCTGCCAGGCCGTCGAGCGCACGCTCGGCGCTGGCATCGGCAGACAGCTCCAACACGTCGTCCGGGCCGTCGGAAGCGGTCACGGTCCAACAGTATCCGCCGAAGCGCCGCGGTCTAGGGCCCGTGCCTTGCATGAGAAGCGATACTGACTTTCGTGCCGCGGTTACCACCAGCCCGTTACCTGCTGCGAGCAAAGGATTTCGTCGACGCCCGCTATGGCGATCCCATCACCGTTGACGATCTGGCCGCCGCGGCCGGCTTGTCGCGAGCACACTTCAGCCGGATGTTTCGGCGTACGTTTGGCGAATCGCCGGCTGCTTACTTGCGGTCCCGCCGGCTGGAGCGCGCGGCGGCGCTGCTGCGGTACACGGATCGGTCTGTCGTCGACATCTGCGTGATGGTCGGGCTGCAGAGCGTCGGAACGTTCACGACTAGCTTTGCCCGCGTGTATGGGACGCCGCCGGCCGCTTACCGCGCGAGCATGCCGCCCGCGAGCGTGCACGCCCGGATTCCCAGCTGCATCCTGCAGCGGGACACCCGCTTGCCCGGAACGAAGACAGCACAGCAGAAGAAGACAATTGGCCGCGATTGACCGTAGCGTCGGCCACATGTTGACAATCGCCAGCGCCCAATTGTGGGTGCACGACCAGCAAGTCGCGTTGAAGTATTGGACCGAGCAGGTCGGCATGGAAGTGCGCCAAGACGTCACGGTGCCCGAACTCGGCAATTTCCGGTGGCTGACCGTCGGTCCGCCGGGCCAAGATAACGTCTCTATCGTCCTGATGGCCGTACCTGGCCCCCCGGTCATGGACGAGACTACGCGCGCGCAAGTGTTGGACCTTGTCGCGAAGGGCTTCGCGGGCACGGTGTTTCTCACGACCGAAGATTGCCAGGCCACCTATGAACAGTTGAAGGCTCGCGGCGTCGAGTTCACCGAACCGCCACAGGACAGGCCGTACGGCATCGACTGCGGGTTCCGAGATCCCTCCGGCAACAGCGTGCGGCTTACCCAGCTTGCCGAGGCGTTTGGCAGCTGACGCAGTCCACAGCGCCTTCACCGCCCCGGGAGCCCAGCTGGCTAGGCGCCGGACCGGTTTGGTCACCGGATAAACGGCCGCGGCAATTCGCCATTCGCGGTCAATGCAGCCTGGGAGTATTCGCCGTCTTCCGTGCGAAACACCACCTCGCCCGAGCCGAATGTTTTGTCCGACGGTAGTAGTGAGCATCAATGCGATTCAACTCTTACCGGCAGCTTGCGCCTACTCTCGTACAATTCGCCAAGCGGTTTGAACGAAAGACGCCATCCATAGCTCAAGTCGAGACAAAGGGTGTTCACGTTCATCATCGAAGGCGGATCTCTTAGTCAATTCCTGACACACTGAAATAATGAGCCGCTCACAGGTGCAATTGTTGACCCGCGCCGGCTGTGTGATCTGCGCGCGGGTGTATGCGCAATTGGCCCGGCTGGCGTCGGAGCTCGACTTCGACCTGTCGGAACTCGACGTCGATGCCGCCGCCGCGGCCGGTGATCCGGCGCCGCGGGCAGAGTTCGGCGACCGCTTGCCGGTGATTTTGCTGGACGGGCGCGAACACAGCTACTGGGACGTCGACGAGCCCCGGTTGCGTGCTGATCTGGCGGCTCGTTGAGAGCTGCACCGAATTTGGTAGCAAACCTGGGAAACGTCTACCGTAGAAGTCAGTTCGGGTCACTGGTTGACAGCAAGGGAGCAGGCCAGGTGATGCTGCGGTGAGCGTGCTGCTCTTCGGGGTTTCGCATCGCAGTGCTCCGGTATCCGTCCTGGAACAACTGAGCACCGATCAAGCCGATCAAGACAAGATCGTCGAGCGGATCCTGCAGTCTTCGCTGATCACCGAGGCGATGGTGCTGTCGACCTGCAACCGGGTCGAGGTCTACGCCGTGGTGGAAGCGTTCCACGGCGGGCTGTCGGTGATCGGTCAGGTGCTGTCCGAGCATTCCGGCATGTCGATGGCCGACCTGACCCGCTACGCCTACGTGCGCTACAGCGAGGCTGCCGTCGAGCATTTGTTCGCCGTGGCCAGCGGGCTGGATTCGGCGGTGATCGGTGAACATCAAGTGCTGGGACAGGTGCGTCGCGCCTATGCCACCGCCGAGGCCAACCGGACCGTGGGCCGGGTGTTGCACGAGCTGGCGCAGCGGGCCCTGTCCGTCGGAAAGCGGGTGCACTCCGAAACCGCGCTCGACGCCGCCGGCGCTTCGGTGGTGTCGGTGGCGCTGGGCATGGCCGACATCAGGCTGGGCGGATTGACAGGCCGGACAGCGGCGGTGATCGGCGCTGGAGCGATGGGTGCCCTGTCAGCGGCCCACCTGGCCCGCGCCGGTGTCCGGCAGGTGCACGTCGTCAACCGGTCGCTGCCCCGGGGACAGCGGTTGGCCCGCAGAATCCGCGAATTGGGTGTTCCGGCCGACGCCGCGGGCCTCGAGGGCCTGGCGGGCGCGCTGGCCGGCGCCGACGTGGTGGTGAGCTGCACAGGGGCGGTTCGTCCGGTGGTGTCGCTGGCCGACGTGCACCACGCCCTGGCCGCTGCGCGCCGCGACGAAGCGGCCCAGCCGCTGGTGATCTGCGACCTGGGTATGCCGCGCGACGTCGATCCATCGGTGGCCGGGCTGCCGGGGGTGTGGGTTGTCGACATGGATCGGGTGCAGCGGGAACCGTCAGCCCGTGCCGCCGCCGCTGACGCCGAGGCGGCCCGCCACATCGTGGTCACCGAAGTGGCCACCTATCTGGCCGGTCAGCGAATGGCCGAGGTGACGCCGACGGTCACCGCGCTGCGCCAGCGCGCCGCCGACGTCGTCGAGGCCGAGCTGCTGCGCCTCGACAACAGGCTGCCCGGACTCGAGGTTGCGCAGCGTGACGAGGTGGCCCGCGCGATCCGGCGGGTTGTGGACAAGCTGCTGCACGCGCCGACCGTACGGATCAAGCAGCTGGCCAGCGCGCCCGGCGGGGACAGCTACGCCGAGGCGCTGCGCGAGCTGTTCGAACTGGACCAGACCGCGGTCGACGCCGTGGCCACCGCGGGCGAACTGCCCGTCGTCACCAGCGGTAGCGACGGCGTCGCCGGCAACGCGCCGTCCTTCGAGTAGCTGTCGGGCAGCGTGATTCGGATCGGCACCCGGGGCAGCCGGTTGGCCACCACCCAGGCCGGTGGCGTGCGCGACGCGTTGATCAGCAACGGCCACCCCGCCGAGCTGGTCACCATTACGACCGAGGGCGACCGCTCGTCGGAGCCGATCGCCACCATCGGCGTCGGCGTCTTCACCACCGCGTTGCGGGAAGCCATCGACGGCGGCCACGTCGAGGTTGCGGTGCATTCCCACAAGGACCTGCCCACAGCCGACGATCCGCGGTTCACCATCGCCGCGATACCCCGGCGCGAAGATCCCCGCGACGCGGTGGTCGCCCGCGACGGGCTGGTGCTGGCGGAGTTGCCGGCCGGCTCGGTGGTCGGCACGTCGTCGCCCCGACGGGCCGCACAGCTTAGAGCACTGGGTCTCGGTTTGGAAATCCGCCCCCTAAGAGGCAACCTAGATACCAGGTTGAACAGGGTAAGCAGCGGTGATCTCGACGCGATCGTGGTGGCGCGAGCCGGTTTGGCTCGGCTCGGGCGCCTCGACGATGTCACTGAGACGCTGGAACCGGTGCAGATGCTGCCAGCGCCGGCGCAAGGCGCTCTGGCGGTCGAATGCCGCGCCGGCGACACCGCGCTGGCGGCGCTGTTGGCGGAGCTCGACGACGCCGACACCCGCGCGGCGGTCACCGCCGAGCGAGCCCTGCTCGCCGAACTGGAGGCGGGTTGCTCCGCGCCGGTGGGGGCGATCGCCGAGGTGGTCGAATCCATCGACGAGGACGGCCGCGTCTTCGAGGAGCTGTCGCTGCGTGGCTGCGTAGCGGCGCTGGATGGATCCGACGTGATCCGCGCGTCCGGCACCGACACTCCCGGTCGGGCCCGAGAGCTTGGGCTTTCGGTCGCCGCGGAGTTGTTCGAGCTGGGCGCTCGGCAGCTCATGTCGAGCGCGCGGTGAGCCCGCCGTGCGAGGAAGTTGAGTGGGAGTACTGGATGACTCGCCAAACGAGTATGCGAGGGCGCAAGCCACGGCCGGGCCACATCATTTTTGTGGGCTCCGGGCCGGGAGATCCCGGTCTGCTGACGACGAGGGCCGCGGCGGTCCTCTCGAACGCCGCCCTTGTGTTCATCGATAGCTGCGTACCCGAACAGGTGCGCGCACTGATCGGTGCCGAACTGCCGCCGGTCTCCGGTCCGGCGCGGGCCGGCGCCCGCCGCGAGGCCGACGCCGACGGGGCCGTGGGCAACGAGATCGCCCCGCCCGTGGTGTCGGTCGGCCCGGACATCCGCGCGGCGTCGGGAGATCCGGCCGAGGTGGCGAAGGTCCTGATCGCCGAAGCCCGTGCCGGCGCCGACGTGGTTCGGCTGGTGGCCGGTGACCCGCTCTCGTTGGAGTCGGTGATCGGCGAGGTGAACGCCGTCGCACGCAGCCACCTGCACTTCGAGGTGGTGCCCGGCCTGGCACCCGCCACGACCGTCCCGACGTATGCCGGTCTGCCGCTGGGTTCGTCGCACACCGTTGCCGACGTGCGCGGCGACGTCGACAACACCGACTGGGCGGCGCTGGCCGCCGCACCCGGTCCGCTGATCCTGCAGGCCACCGGCTCCGACGTGCCCGAGGCGGCAGCCACCCTCATCGAGTACGGTCTGGCCGACACGACGCCGTGTGTCGTCACCGCCGCCGGTACCACCTGCTCGCAGCGCTCGGTCGAATCGACCCTGCACGAGTTGACCGACCCCACCGTGCTCGGCGGCTCCGAGTCCGGCGGCCCGTGGACCGGCCCGCTGGTGGTGACGATCGGTAAGACGGTCGCGCATCGCGCCAAGCTGAACTGGTGGGAAAGCCGCGCCCTGTACGGCTGGACGGTGCTGGTGCCGCGTACCAAGGATCAGGCCGGTGAGATGAGCGAGCGGCTGGCGTCGCACGGTGCGCTGCCCATCGAAGTGCCGACCATCGCCGTAGAGCCGCCGCGCAGCCCCGCGCAGATGGAGCGCGCTGTCAAAGGTCTGGTCGACGGCCGCTACCAGTGGGTGGTGTTCACCTCGACCAACGCGGTGCGTGCGGTATGGGAGAAGTTCGGCGAATTCGGTCTGGACGCCCGGGCGTTCTCCGGGGTGAAGATCGCCTGCGTCGGCGAGTCGACCGCCGACCGGGTCCGCGCATTCGGGATCAGCCCTGAGCTGGTGCCGTCGGGCGAGCAGTCCTCGGCGGGCCTGCTCGACGAATTCCCGCCCTACGACAGCATTTTCGATCCGGTGAACCGGGTGCTGCTGCCGCGCGCCGACATTGCCACCGAGACGCTGGCCGAGGGGCTGCGTGAACGCGGCTGGGAGATCGAGGACGTCACGGCCTACCGGACCGTGCGGGCCGCGCCACCGCCCGCGGCCACCCGCGAGATGATCAAGACCGGTGGGTTCGATGCGGTGTGCTTCACCTCCAGCTCGACGGTGCGCAACCTGGTCGGCATCGCCGGCAAGCCGCACGCCCGCACCATCGTGGCCTGCATCGGTCCCAAAACCGCCGAGACGGCCGCCGAGTTCGGTCTGCGGGTCGACGTGCAGCCGGAGACCGCCGCGGTCGGTCCGCTGATCGAGGCGCTGGCCGAGCACGCCGCCCGGCTGCGGGCCGAGGGTGCGCTGCCGCCGCCGCGGAAGAAGAGCCGCAGGCGCTAGCAGGCTGCCAGCGATGACTTATCCCAGGCAGCGTCCACGCCGGCTGCGCGCCAGCCCGGCGATGCGCCGCCTGGTGGCGCAAACCTCACTCGAGCCACGCCATCTGGTGCTGCCGATGTTCGTCGCCGACGGTATCGACGAGCCGCGGGCCATCTCCGCCATGCCCGGCGTGGTGCAACACACCCGCGACTCGTTGCGCAGCGCGGCCGCCGACGCCGTGACCGCTGGGGTCGGCGGGCTGATGCTGTTCGGTGTGCCGCGCGACCAGGACAAGAACGCATCGGGGTCCGCCGGTTGCGATCCGGACGGCATCCTGAACCTGGCGCTGCGGGACCTGGCAAAGGACCTCGGTGATGCCACCGTGCTGATGGCCGACACCTGCCTCGACGAATTCACCGACCACGGCCACTGCGGCGTGCTGGACGCACGGGGCCGCGTGGACAACGACGCCACCCTGGCTCGCTATGTGGAAATGGCTGTCGCCCAAGCAGATTCGGGTGCACACGTGGTCGGTCCGAGCGGCATGATGGACGGTCAGGTCGCCGCCATCCGCGACGGCCTGGATGCCGCGGGGCACACGCAAGTGGTGATCCTGGCGTATGCCGCGAAGTTCGCATCGGCGTTCTACGGACCGTTCCGGGAGGCGGTGAGCTCCAGCCTGTCCGGGGACCGCCGCACCTACCAGCAGGAGCCCGGCAACGCCCGCGAGGCGCTGCGCGAAGTTCGACTCGACCTCGACGAAGGCGCCGACATCGTGCTGGTCAAGCCCGCTCTCGGCTATCTCGACGTCGTCGCCGCCGCTGCCGACATCTCCCCGGTGCCGGTGGCCGCCTACCAGGTATCCGGCGAGTACGCGATGATCTGCGCCGCCGCCGAGCACGGCTGGATCGACCGCCGCGCGGCGGTGCTGGAGTCGTTGACTGGTATCCGCCGTGCCGGCGCGGACATCGTGCTGACCTATTGGGCCGCCGAAGCAGCGTCTTGGCTGTAGGCCGTGGACGGATTTTGCTGACTGGTCGGTGACCTGCCGGCCGTTAGACTGCCCAGTTATCAGCGTTGTCAGCTGTAGTCAGCGATGGGGTGGTTGTGGCCGTTCCGGAAAAGAACTTCGAGATCGCACCCGAGCAGGTCTTCGATGCCGCGGCGGTGGGCCGCCGAGAGCACGAGCAGCTAGCCGGCACCTACGCGTCGACGCAGTCGCAAGGATGGGACGCGCAAGCCGGCTGGGTGGGCCAGTCCGGCATCGCGCTGTCGGGGCTGCTGGACCGATGGCAGTCCGACGCCGCCGGACACCATCGGATGCTCAACGGCCACCACGACGGCCTGTGCACCACGGCAAGGGCATTCATCGAAGGGGAGCAGACCAACGCGCGAAAGCTAGACCTCGCCGATGGCCCTGACCCTCGCTGACATCGATCGTTGGGACGACGCGTCGATCGACCAGGTGTTCGCTGCTGCCACGTCACGCGCCGAGGGTGCGCAAACCACTGCCGATACCGTCGGCGATCTGCTGACCTTTGTCCGCTGGAACGGTCTGACCGCGGATGCGGCGCGCGATTCGGCGAACCGGATCAAGACGACGCTGGGTGAGCACGCCGACTTGTGCAAGCAGGTGGCGGCGGCGGCCAACAAGGCCGCTGCCGAGGTCGCCGATCTGCGGTACCGGCTGTCGATGATCCGGGCCGAGGCTGACGCGGCGCAGCTGAGCATCGACGACCAGACCGGAACCGTCACTTCCAAAACCAGCGTCTTGACGGTGGAGATGAAACAACACCAGGACGCCGTCAAGAAAGACGTGGAGGCGCGCATCCGGCAGCTGCTGGCCGACGCCGAGACCGTGGACCGGGACCTGGCCACCGCCATCCAAACCGCAGACGGCGCGGCCACCGGAACCGGCCCGTCCGCACCGGCGGCGAACCTACCGCCGGCGCCACCCTGGTCGGCGTCCCAGCAAGACATCAAGAAGTGGTGGGACAGCCTGACTCCGCAGCAGCAAACCGACTACATCGCCAACAGCCCGGGGGTGCTAGACCGCGACGGTATCCCGAACGGCATCCGCGACGCGGCGAACCGCATCCGGTTGCCGCACGAAATCGCCACAGCCGAAGACGTGTTGGCGCACTCGAGCGGTGATCCCTGGCTGACCAACGCCCAGACGCGGCTGCGGGAGCTGCTCGCGATCCAGAGCGCGATATATCCCGTGAATTCCAATGGCACCCCCAGAACCATCGACCCGAGCGATCGCCGCAGCTTGCTCGCGTTGGACACGCTGTCGGACCCCAGCCATGTGCTCGGCGCCATCGGGATCGGCGACGTCGATCGCGCGGCGCATGTGGGTGTCACGGTCGGCGGGGTCGGCACCACCGCCACCAGCCTGCCCGCCATGGCCGACGAGGCCACGAACCTTCGGCACACGACACGAGACATCCTCGCGCGCGCCGGTGACGTGCGGCCAGATTCGGTGGCCACCGTCGCATGGGTGGGCTACGAGCCGCCGGTGTCCAAGACCGACGTCAGAGCCCTCGACGACAGCCTGGCCCGGGCTGCCGCCCCGCATCTCAATAGTTTTTTCAAAGGGCTCGCGGCCACCACCGAGAATCCCGGCCAGGAAATCACCGCCTTCGGTCATTCCTACGGTTCACTGGTCACCAGCCTCGCCTTGCAAGAGGGCAGCCCGGTGAAAAACGTCGTCTTCTACGGATCGCCCGGGCTGGAACTGGGGAACGTCGGCGATCTGCATCTGGCACCCGGCGGGCACGCCTACTACGAACAGGCAGCCGGTGACCCTATCCGCTGGCTGCAGCCGGCTCCGGAAATCGGGATGGGCCTCGCCCCGCTGGTTCTCGTTCCGCCGCTGGCGCCGCTGGGAGTGCTGGGACTGGTCGACGTGCTCGGCGGCAGCGGACCACACGACCAATGGTTCGGGGACACGCCCAACGAGATACCCGGCATCACCCAGCTGTCAACCGCGCCGGGTACCGACCCGGTGTTGCTGCAGGACCGTGGCGGGGCGTATGGGCACCCCGACTATCCCCGCAACGACGCCAACGGTCAGTTGCGGATGTCGGGTTACAACCTGGCAGCGGTGCTGTCCGGCGTTGCGGGCGCCACGAAGCCGGGTAAGTGAATGCGGCGTCTTGCTGCGCTGACCGTAGGTGCGGTGCTTGTGGTGGCCGGCTGCGACGATGACCCCTACCCTTGGCCGCGTCCAGGTGACCCGTCGGCGACAGTGCTGGAAAACGAACTGCGACGGCGAGATTCGCTGCAGGATGCCGCGAATGACCTGATTGCCGTGACGGCCGAGATGCGGGCCGCGGTGCAGCGGGTGTATGCGACCCGTTGGTCACCGGTCACTTCCGGTGGACAGCTCGGCTGCGATCCGCCGTTCGTCTTTCTGCACGGCTCGGTCTACGAGCCGCCGGAATATGACGGGTCGCCGCCGGAGTCGGCCGCCGATCGCGCGGCCGCGGTGGCGGCGGTCGCCGACGTGCTGCGAGCACATCACGCCGAGAAGGTTGAGGTGAAACCTGCCGAGTCGGTGAGCGGGACGCTGCCTGGTGAACACGGATATCTGCACTTCGTCATCGGCACACCCGCGGCGGCTCCATCCCGGCCTTTCATGACGATCAAAGGCCGGACCGGATGTCATCTCACCGCCCCCGGCCCCGGACCGTGGGACACTCCGCTAACGCCCACGCCCACCCGGTAAGGTCGCTTCGGCCCGCGTCGTCCCAGTAGGCTGATCCGAACGGGCGATGTGCGTCGGTGATACAGGGGATGGGTGTCTAGTGACCGCGCGAACGGGTACCAACCGGGCTCCGTTGTTCTTCGAGTCGGGCGCCAGCTGGTACTGGCTGCTGGCCGGCCCACTGTCGGCCGGGGCCATGCTGATGATCGAGAAGCACAGCGGCTACGGCTGGCAGGTTGCGGTTCCGGCCGTTTTTCTGGTGCTGGTGACCGGCTTCGTCGGCCTGCAGGTCAAGGCGGCGCGCATCCACGCCTCAGTCGAGTTGAACGAGCACATACTGCGGCAGGGCACCGAGACCCTCAAGATCTCCGACATTGTCAAGATCTTCCCGGAACCCGAGCACTCGCCGACTTCGGAGAAGCCACTTCAGCCTTGGCAGTCGTCGCGCGCGCTCGGCGAGCTGGTCACGGTTCCGCGCGGGCGGGTCGGCATCGGGTTGAGAATCGCCGGGGGCCGTACCGTGCAAGCGTGGGCGCGTGGCCATCGCCAGCTGCGCGCGCTACTGACCCCGTTGGTCGAGGAGCGAGTGGGGCCGGCCGAACCGGAGAACCCTGTGGACGACGTCGAGTTCCCCTGGTGACTTCGCGGGCTCGCGCCGTTGTGGAGCTGTTGTTCGCCACCGCGGCCATAGCGGGTTGTGCATTGAGCTGGTCACAGGCGCACAGCACCGTCGCCGTCGCACCCGTCGCCGACGGTGAGCCGGAGACCTGGTCGGTGGTCTATCATCCCTCGCTGGTCCTGCTGACGCTGATGTTGGCGACGCTGAGCGGGGTGCTGACAGTCGTCGCCGCGGCCAGGATGCGTCGGGCGCAGCGCACCCTGCGGTAAGTCAGCCGCGCGCCAGCGCCCGGTCGGCTACGGCACCCAGAACCGGTGCCAGCGTCTGGGCGTATTCGATTGTCACGTGATTGTCGTCCCGGTACACCAGCTCGTTGCCGACGATCACGGGGCAGCGCTCGACGGTACAGAACAGCTCCGTCAGGTCCGTGTACTGCCCGCCACCGGCCGCGGTCGCCGCCTGCTCACCGGCGATGCCGGCCTGGTTGACTGCCAGCGCGCGCGGTGCTGAACATGCACCGGCATCGTCGAGATGGGCCGACAAGCAGGTCGGCACGGTCGAATGCGGATCCGGGATCGGGCCGAGCACCAGAACTTTCGCGCCCGTGCCGCGCAGCTGCGTCACCGTCCGGGTCAGGCTGTCCATCCACGCCGGGTCGTAAGCCGTGAAGCCGAAATCTGCGCCGTAGCGCCGGGACATGCTGAGCACGATCAGGCGCGGATGCTCGGTCTGCAACCGGGCCATGACCTGGCTGCGCCACTGCACACACTCGGTGTACTCCCGTCCGAGGTAGGGGCTGGTGATCGGCAAATCCTGCAGCGGACAGGTGATCTTGCCCAACGTCTCCAGCCGCCAGTGTTGCTGCTCGGCGACGCGAGTCAACGGCGGGCTCCACATCGCCGCGTGGGAGTCCCCGACCAGCGCCACCGTCGTCGGCGAGCCGGTGTCCCCGGTGGCGCACTCGCCGTGCCCGGTCTCGAGCCAGGACCGCACGCAGCCGTTGAGGAACACCTTGGGCTTGTCGGCCGGCGCCTCGGCCAGCGGCGGATCGAGGTTGGACGGAACCGCGGTCACCGCGGCGGAGGCTGCGACGGCAGCGTGAACCTGCGCGAACCCGCTCGCAACAGCGGCCTCGTCCGGATCGACGGTGTGGCTCGCCGGGGGCGGCGGCGCTTTGATGGTCGGGGCCGCCGCGGCCACCCCGTGACCGACCGGGACCGGCACCATTAGCAGCAAGACCAGACCCGCACCGGCCGCGACGGCCGTGGCGGCCGCGCCGAGCGCGAGGCTGCGGCCCGCCGACCGACGCAGCGGCACGGCGAATCGCCCGGGATTCTCCACCAGATGCACGGTCATCACCGCGAGCCCGGCCGAGACGATGACCGCGGCCAACCTGCCCGCGAGGCCAGCCGGGTGGCCGAGCAGTGGCGGCAGGAGCAGCAACACCGGCCAGTGCCAGAGGTACCAGGAGTAGGACACCCGGCCAATCGCGCGCATACCCGGCAGCGACAGCACCCGGCTTGCACCGCTATCGCTGTTGCCGCAGCCGGCACCGATCAGCAGCGCCGTGCCCAGCACCGGCAATACCGCGGCGGTGCCCGGGTAGGCCGTCCGCTCGCCAAGCTGGTGGCAACTCAACAGGATCAGCGCCAAACCGCCCCACCCGGCGACTGCGGTCGAGCGGGCCGGCAGCCGGCGCCATCGACCGGCCGAGAGGGCGATTAGACCACCGGCGGCCAGCTCCCAGGCGCGGGTGGGTAGCGAGAAAAACGCCCACGGCGGGTTGGTGTGGGTCCATGCCATCGACAGCGCCAACGACGCCCCGGCGACCAGCGCGAGCACCACCAGATGCGGGTTGACCTTCGGCATGGCACGCGCCGCGATACCGGGTCGGCGGACCAGCCACGCCGTCCCGATGATCAGCGCCGGCCACAGCAGGTAGAACTGCTCTTCGACGCCCAGCGACCAGTAGTGCTGAAACGGCGACGGCGCCGAGTCGCCGGCCAGGTAGTCGGTGCCGTGGATGGCGAAGCGGTAGTTGCCGACATACAGTGCGCTGGCGATGCCGTCGCCGAGCACGCTTCTGGCTTGCAGCGGCGGCAGCAGGACAGCCGAGCCCAGTGCGGTGGCGACACCGACTGTCGCCGAGGCCGGCAGCAGCCGACGGGCCCGGGCGCCGTAGAACTGCCCCAACCGGATGGTGCCGGTGGTCCTGATCTCCCGCTCGAGCAGCCCGGTGATCAAGAAACCGGAGATGACGAAGAAGACGTCGACGCCGATGTACCCACCACCCAGGCCGGGGACGCCGGCGTGGAACAGGACGACGGCCAGCACCGCCACAGCCCGTAAACCCTCGATGTCGAGGCGGAATCCCGGCGCGCGCCGGCCAGGTGGTGGCCGGGTCTGCGCTTCGGCGGTGTCGAGCTGCTGCAATGATCCTCCGGCGGCCCGGCCAGGTGCTTAATCCAACCTCAAGAAGCCAGCCAGCTCAGCTCCCCGGGTAGCTGCTGGCGCCAATACGATACGTCATGGCCGCCGGCGGAGAAGTCACCGAACGGCGGTGTCTGCAGCTGGGCCACGAATTGTTTCGCGGTCGGATAGAAGCGGTCGCTGGTGCCGCAGTCCACCCGGATCGGGATCGACGACAACGCGGGCAGGCCCCACACCGAGTTGCGGGTCCAGTCCTGGTAGCTGTCGAACGCGCCCGGGTCGCTGCCGGCGTAGGTGGTCCACAACGCCGGGCTGACCGCGCAGATCCCGGCGGTCCGGGTCGCGCCCAACCGCGCGCCCAGCAGCAACGCGCCGTACCCGCCCATCGACCACCCGAGGAAGCCCACCCGCGAGGTGTCGAAACCCTTCGATGTCAGCATCGGCAGCAGCTCGCCCAGCACCATCGCTCCGGCATCTTCACCGGATACCCGCCGGTGCCAGTAGCTGTGGTCCCCCCCGTCGACCCCCACCACCGCGAACGGGGCCCGGCCGGACGAGACCAGCTTGGCCAGTGCGTCCTCGACACCAAGGTCGATCACCGTGTTGGCGTTGCCACTTCTGCCGTGTAAGGCGATCACCGGGCGCAACGCCGTGGTCTGGCCCGGCGGCAGCGCGATCACCCAGTTGGTCGTCATACCACCCCGGGCCGCCGAGACGAACGAGCCGGACAGCCGGGTTGGTGAGGTGCTGCCCGCCGCCGGCTCGAAGGGCGCGGGCGACGGAATCGCGCGGGTGGGATCCAACAAGGCGCTCAACGCCCAGGTGCTGGCGGCTCCGGCGACCGCACCGAGGCGCAGCGCGGCCCGACGTGTCAGCGCAGCCATGCGGCGGATCATGCCGCGATCGTCGCTGGTGACCGCCGAAGCCACGCCGCGTGGCGAAGCACCGTTATGCGACGGTAACCGCGGTCTGGTACAGAGTGCGATTTATGTAACATTGTGTCGATGACCGAGCCGTCCGCGATGCAGCCCGACGCCGATGCGCTGCCATCCCTTCCCTTGGGACCGCAATCCCTGGTGTGGCGTTACTTCGGCGACAACCGGATGTACCTGATCGGGCCGCGACCGGTGGTGCTGCAGAACATGCTCGCCGAGCTCGGCCAGGGTGTCATGGACCACTCGGTGTTCTTCGTCGACACCACCGCGCGAGTGAAACGCTCGCTGCCGCCGATCTTCATGACGGTGTACGGCTCCGACGACGACCATCCCGGCCAGCAGGTGCGCGACTTCCACCACCAGATCAAAGGCGACATGCCCGCCGAAACCGGCAAAGGGCGCTACCACGCGCTGGATCCGCAGACCTACTACTGGGCACACGCCACCTTCGTGGAGCAAGTGCTCTACTTCGCGGATACCTTTGTCAAGCGGCTCACCGACGACGAGAAACGGCAGATCTATCTGGAGTCGAAGACGTGGTATCGGCGCTACGGCGTCAGCGGGCGGGCAATGCCGACCGATTACCCCGAATTCCAGCGGTACTGGAACCACATGCTCGATCACGTCGTCGTCGCCCACCCGACGGCGAAATACGGTGTCGGGTACGTGACGAAAGGCTTTCCCTGCCCGAAGGGCGTGCCGCTTCCGCTGTGGCGAATGGTGTCGGTGGTCTTCAACCCGCTCGCGGCGTTCCTGACCACCGGGGGTCTGCCGCCGCAGGCGCGCGCCCTGCTGGACCTGCCGTGGAGCGAGCGCCACGAGCGTCGCTATCAGCGTTTCGCGGCGGTCTGGCGGTCGCGACCGGTCAACTGGCTATGGGACCACTTGCCGATGCCGGTGCGTTACAACAAGTTCGCTCGGGCCGGGTATGGCCGCGCCAGGTAGTAGAGCTGACTCCGCCACCCAAGCGATTCTGGATGCCGCCGTGGTCGAGTTCGAGCGGCATGGCTTCCGTCGTGTTGCGCTCGACGACGTGGCCCGGCGCGCCCAAATCAGCCGCACCACGATCTATCGTCGGTTCGCCGGCCGCGACGAACTGGTGGCTGCGGTCATCGACCGGGAGAACGCGGCGCTTTTCGCCGATATCGCCGATGAGCTGAAAGCGAAAGGACCGCAATCGAGTTACTACGTGGAGGCGTTCACGTGCGCGATTCTGCGGTTCCGCCAGCACCGGGTGTTGACCCGGATGATCGCCGACGAACCGGGGCTGGCGTTGGAGCTGTGCCGTCGGCATTACGGCGCTGCGGCCCAGCGGATCGCGGTCGCACTGCGGGTGATTTTTCCCGAGGGCTTCGCCGAGCGTATCGGTGCGCAGGCCGTCGACGAGCTGGCGGATGCCATCCTGCGCTACGCCGCGATGGCTTTGCTCCTGCCGAGCCGCGCCCCGTTGGTCACCGCCGACGACATCCGGGCTTTCGCCACCGAACATTTTCTGCCGAGCCTGCCCCCGTCGCTGCGCGCAGTGCCGGTGTGAACCGGGCGTCCAGCGGCGCGAGGTGTTACCGTCCCGTCATGCCGCGGGCTCAGGAGGCCGGTCTGAGCGTCACCTCGAAGCTGCCCCAGGGGCTTTCACAGCGGCAGCTGAACATGATCGCGATCGGCGGCGTCATCGGTGCCGGATTGTTCGTCGGGTCGGGTGTTGTCATCGTCAAGGCGGGGCCCGCCGCGTTCGTCACTTACGGATTGTGCGGCGCGCTGGTCATTCTGGTGATGCGGATGTTGGGCGAGATGGCGAGCGCGAACCCGTCGACGGGGTCGTTCGCCGACTACGCCCGAGATGCTCTGGGCGGTTGGGCCGGGTTTTCGGTGGGGTGGCTGTACTGGTACTTCTGGGTGATCGTGGTCGGCTTCGAGGCGGTCGCCGGCGGGAAAGTCATCACCTACTGGTTTCACGCGCCGCTGTGGCTGCTGGCCCTGATCTTGATGGTGGCGATGACGGCTACCAACCTGTTCTCCGTCGCCTCCTACGGCGAGTTCGAATTCTGGTTCGCTGGAATCAAAGTCGCGACCATCGTGGTATTCCTGGGCGTGGGCGCGCTATTCGTCGCCGGGCTGTGGCCACATCATCACCGGGACTTGAGCAACTTGACCTCGCATGGCGGATTCTCCCCCAACGGGGTGGGTGCAGTGTTCGCCGCCATCGTGGTCGTGATCTTCTCGATGGTCGGTGCCGAGGTCGCCACGATCGCCGCCGCCGAAACCGCCGACCCCGAGCATGCCGTCCGCCGGGCGACCAACACCGTGGTGACCCGCATCGCGATTTTCTTCGTCGGCTCGGTTTTCCTGCTGGTTGTGATCGTGCCGTGGAATTCGCTGCAGCCCGGCGCCTCGCCCTATGTCGCCGCCCTGCGCCAGATGGGGTTCCTCGGCGCCGCGAACTTCATGAACGCGGTGGTGCTGACCGCGGTGCTGTCCTGCCTGAACTCCGGGCTTTACACCGCGTCGCGCATGTTGTTCGTGCTGGCAGCCCGGCGCGAGGCCCCGGCCCGGTTGGTCACCCTCAGCCGGCGCGGTGTGCCCTACATCGCGATCCTGTGCTCCTCGGTGGTCGGTTTCCTGTGCGTGGTGATGGCGTGGCTGGCGCCGGGCACGGTGTTTCTCTTTCTGATCAACTCTTCCGGCGCAGTGGTGCTGTTCGTGTATCTGTTGGTCGCGCTGTCGCAAATTGTCCTGCGCCGACGGACCTCGGTGGACCGGTTGCCGGTGCGGATGTGGTTCTTTCCGGCGCTGTCCATCCTCACGCTTGTCGCGATCGGCGGCGTGCTGGTGCAGATGGCGTTCGATAGAGACGCGCGCGCCCAGCTCTGGCTCAGTCTGGCTGCCTGGGCCGCGGTGCTGGTGCTGTACTTCCTGATGCGGCGGTGGCGCGAACGCGGAGAGTCGCAACTGTTCTCAGGGTCGGCACGCAGCCTCAGCTCTTCGTGAGCAGGACCGCCTGCTCGAACGGCAGCCGCGCGACCATGGGGCGCCAACCGGCGCTGACATGCTCTGCCGCCTCGGCCCTGGAGACCGTTCGTGGCCCAGTGACATCAAATGTCTTGCCCTGCTGCGGATCCGGCCGCTGCCGGCTGCGTTGAGGTTCTCCAGCCAGTCGCGGTCCGGACCGTACGTCAACAGGATCACCACCGCGGGCTTGCCGTCGACTTCGGCGGGAAAGACATTCAGCGGAGTGCGGTACGGCTTACCGGAGCGCTGCCCGACGTGCTCGAGAATCCCGCTGGATCGGGTTGTGACGCCGCGGTTAAACCGCGCAAGCCGTTGCGGTAACGGCATACTGGTACCTTATGGCCTACCTCAAGCCGCCGTGGTTCACCAGGAAGATCTTCAACCGGCTAGCGATGGCGACCGGCATCGGCAACAGCGAGACGCTGATCGTGACCACCCGCAGCACCAAACAGCCCCAGCACCTTCCGGTGGTCACGGTCGATGTCGGCGGCAGCAAGTATGTGGTGTCGACGCGCGGTGAGTCGCAATGGGTCAAGAACGTGCGCGCCAATCCCGAGGTCACCGTGACCGATAAGTCTGGCGCCACCAAGTACCTGGCGCGCGAGATACCGGCGTCACAGCGCCCGCCCATTTTGGCCGCTTACCGCGACAAGGCTGGAAAGGTGGTCGAGGGCTATTTCAGCAAACTGCCCGACCCGGCGGATCATCCGGTGTTCGAGCTTTCCGCGACGACATAACGGCTCGCCGAGATCGACGCCAGCGCCCCAATGCCCGAGGCGGATAGGGCACTGCAGTCGATCTCGGCGCAGCAACCGACGTTCCTACGATGAAAGGTCGCAGACACTTTTCATCATCGACGGCACAGGATGGGTGCTGCCTCTGCACGCGCAACTTTGACAAGGGTGCGCAGCGAGAACGTTCTGGCTGAACCCATCCACTACACCCTGTAGTCGAGCCGGTTCGAGCAGCTGGGACACTGGTAGTCGTGCAGGTGGCTCATCCCGCCCAGACTGTGACCGAGGTCTCGGCGAAGCTGTTCGGCGACGCGTGCGCCGTGATTCCGGGCGGAGTGAACTCGCCGGTACGAGCATTCAAAGCAGTCGGTGGCACACCTCGCTTCATCACCGAGGCCCATGGCTGTTGGCTCACCGATGCCGACGGCAACCGCTACGTCGACCTGGTGTGCTCTTGGGGGCCGATGATCCTGGGCCATGCGCACCCGGCAGTGGTCGACGCCGTCGTGCGGGCCGCGAGTACCGGGTTGTCGTTCGGGGCGCCGACGCCGGCGGAATCTGAGCTGGCCGCCGAGATCATCGCCCGGGTGTCACCGGTCGAGCGGATCCGGCTGGTCAACTCCGGCACCGAGGCCACCATGAGCGCGGTCCGGCTGGCCCGCGGGTACACCGGCCGCGCGAAGATCGTCAAGTTCTCCGGCTGCTACCACGGCCATGTGGACGCGTTGCTGGCCGACGCGGGGTCGGGCGTCGCGACGCTGGGTCTGCCGTCGACGCCCGGCGTCACCGGCGCCACCGCCGCCGACACGATCGTGTTGCCGTACAACGACATCGACTCCGTCCACCAGACTTTCGCCCGCTTCGGCGAGCAGATCGCCGCGGTGATCACCGAGGCCAGCCCGGGCAACATGGGCGTCGTTCCGCCACGACCCGGATTCAACGCCGCGCTGCAAGAGGTCACCGCCGGACACGGGGCGCTGCTGATCGTCGACGAGGTGATGACGGGCTTCCGGGTCAGCCGAAGCGGTTGGTACGACATCGATCCGGTGCCGGCGGATTTGTTCACCTTCGGCAAGGTGATGAGCGGCGGCCTGCCGGCCGCGGCGTTCGGCGGGCGCGCGGAGGTGATGCAGCGGCTGGCGCCGCTGGGGCCGGTGTATCAGGCGGGCACCCTGTCGGGCAACCCGGTGGCGGTGGCCGCCGGGCTGGCGACGTTGCGTGCGGCCGACGAGGCGGTGTACGCCGCATTGAACGCCAACGCCGACCGGCTGGCCGGCCTGCTCTCGGACGCCCTGACGCACGCCGGCGTGCCGCATCAGATCCCGCGCGCGGGCAACATGTTCAGTGTGTTTTTCGGCGAGGTGCCGGTGACGGACTTCGCTTCGGCGCGAGCCAGCCAGACGTGGCGGTACCCGGCTTTCTTTCACGCGTTGCTGGACGCCGGGGTGTACCCGCCGTGCAGCGCCTTCGAGGCGTGGTTCGTCTCCGCCGCTCTCGACGACACCGCCTTCGGGCGGATCGCCGACGCCCTGCCGGCAGCGGCCGGCGCTGCGGCCAAGGAGCGTCAACCCTGATGGCCGAACACACTCGAGTCCATTTGGTGCGCCACGGCGAGGTGTACAACCCTGACGGCGTGCTCTACGGGCGCCTGCCCGGATTCCACCTGTCCGAGCGCGGCCAGCAACAAGCGGTGGCGGTCGCCGACGCCCTGGCGGGCCGCGACGTCGTCGCGGTGATCGCCTCCCCCCTGCAACGCGCGCAGGAAACCGCCGCGCCCGTCGCCGCGGGCCACGACCTCGCGATCGACACCGACCCCGATCTGATCGAGTCGACCAACATCTTCGAGGGCAAACGGCTGGGCCCCGGTGACGGCGCCTGGCGTGACCCGCGGGTGTGGTGGCACTTGCGTAACCCGTTCACCCCTTCGTGGGGCGAGCCCTACCGCCAGATCGCGGACCGGATGCAGACCGCGGTGGATAAGGCGCGAGCCCGCGCGGCCGGCCACGAGGCGGTCTGCGTCAGCCACCAGCTGCCGGTGTGGACGCTGCGGTTAGCGGTGACCGGGCACCGGCTCTGGCACGACCCACGCCGACGGCAATGTGCGGTCGCGTCGATCACGTCGCTGACCTACGACGGCGATCGCCTCGTCGACGTGGCGTATTCCGAACCCGCGGGCGATTGACCATGCGCCGGCTGGTCATCCTGGCTGCGGTCGTGACCGGGCTGATCACCGGATGCGCCGGCGGCCACGACGCCGTCGCGCAGAACGGCACCTTTCAATTCGTCGCGCCCGGCGGAAAAACCGACATCTTCTACGACCCGCCTGAGCGCCGCGGCCGGCCGGGTCAGGTCACCGGGCCCGAGCTGATGGAGTCCGCGCGCACGCTGTCGCTGGACGATTTCGCCGGCCACGTCGTCGTCATCAACGTCTGGGGCCAGTGGTGCGCGCCCTGCCGAACCGAGGTCGGCCAGCTGCAGCAGGTCTACGACGGCGCTCACCCCGACGGAGTGGCGCTGCTGGGCCTCGACGTCCGCGACCAGCGGCAAGCCGCGCAGGACTTCGTCACCGACCGCCACGTGACGTACCCGTCGATCTACGACCCGGCGATGCGCACCATGATCGCGTTCGGGGGTAAATACCCGACCACCGTCATCCCGTCCACCCTGGTGCTGGATCGCCAGCACCGGGTCGCCGCGGTGTTCCTGCGCGAAGTGCTCGCCGAAGACCTGCTGCCGGTGGTGCGGCGGATCGCTGCCGAACCCGACGACCGCCCGGGCCCGCCGGGACCGCAATGACCGGGTTCACCGAGACAGTCGCCGCCGGGCCGCTGCTGCTGGCCTCGATGGTGTGTCTGCTGGCCGGCCTGGTCTCGTTCGCGTCGCCGTGCGTGGTGCCGCTGGTGCCGGGCTATCTGTCCTACCTGGCGGCGGTGGTCGGCGTCGATGAGCAGCCGCCACCTGGCGCGCTGAAAGCGCCACCGGCCGCCCGGTGGCGGGTCGCGGGGTCCGCGGCGCTGTTCGTCGCCGGCTTCACCGCGGTGTTTCTGCTCGGCACTGTCGCCGTGCTGGGCATGACCAGCACCCTGATCACCAACCAACTGGTGTTGCAGCGGATCGGGGGAGTGGTGACCGTCGTCATGGGCCTGGTTTTCGTCGGGTTCATTCCCGCCCTGCAGCGCCAAGCCCGATTCGCGCCGCAGCAATTGTCGACGGTCGCCGGGGCGCCGGTGCTCGGCGCGGTGTTCGCGCTGGGCTGGACACCATGCCTGGGCCCCACCCTGGCAGGGGTGATCAGCGTCGCCTCGGCCACCGAGGGTGCGAACGTGGCGCGCGGTCTGGTGTTGGTGATCGCGTACTGCCTGGGATTGGGTGTGCCGTTCGTGCTGCTGGCGTTCGGCTCGGCGACGGCGGTGGCCGGTCTGGGCTGGCTGCGCCGGCATACCCGGGGCATTCAGATCTTCGGCGGCGTGCTGTTGATCGCGGTGGGTGCCGCGCTGGTCACCGGGCTCTGGAACGACTTCGTCTCGTGGCTGCGCGACGCGTTCGTCTCCGACGTCAGGCTGCCGATTTGACCGGCCGAGCAGACGCAAAAGCCTCCAAAATGGTCCGTTTTGGGGTGCTTTTGCGTCTGCTCGCGCTGGTGGCGCAACGGGGCCGCAACACCTGGCGGGCGCTGACGTCGATGGGCACCGCGCTGGTGCTGCTGGTCCTGCTCGCTCTGGGCGCCATCCCCGGCGCGTTGCTGCCGCAGCGCAACCTCAACGCCGCCCGGGTCGACGAGTATCTGGCCGCCCACCCGGTGATCGGGCCGTGGCTGGACCGGCTGCAGGCGTTCAACGTCTTCGCCAGCTTCTGGTTCACCGCCGTCTACGTGTTGCTGTTCGTGTCACTGGTCGGGTGCCTGACCCCGCGGATGATCGAGCACGCCCGCAGTCTGCGCGCCACCCCGGTGGCGGCGCCGCGTAACCTCAGCCGACTGCCCAAGCACACCGCGGCCGTCGTCGACGGTGAGCCCGGTGAGGTAGCGGCCACCATGGCCGGTCGGCTGCGCGGCTGGCGCCGCGTCACCCGTAACAGCGCCACCGACACCGTCGAGGTATCCGCCGAAAAGGGCTACCTGCACGAGTTCGGCAACCTGGTCTTCCACTTCGCGCTGCTGGGTCTGCTGGTCGCCGTCGCCGTCGGCAAGTGGTTCGGTTACGAAGGCAACGTCATCGTCATCGCCGACGGCGGCCCGGGCTTCTGCTCGGCCTCGCCCGCGGCGTTCGACTCGTTCCGCGCCGGCAACACCGTGGACGGCACGTCACTGCGCCCGATCTGCATCCGTGTCAACGACTTTCAGGCGCACTACCTGCTGTCCGGTCAGGCCACCTCGTTCGTCGCCCACATCGACTATCAGGCCGGCAGCGATCTAGCGGCGAACAACTGGCGGCCTTATCAGCTGGCGGTCAATCACCCGCTGCGGGTCGGCGGTGACCGGGTCTATCTGCAAGGCCACGGCTACGCGCCCACGTTCTCGGTCGCGTTTCCCGACGGGCAGACCAGGACAGCGACCGTACAGTGGCGACCCGACAACCCGGCGACGTTGCTGTCGTCGGGCGTCGTTCGCATCGACCCGCCGGCGGGTACCTACCCCGACGCCGTCGAGCGTCGCAAACACCAGATCGCGATCCAGGGCTTGTTCGCCCCCACCGAGCAGCTCGACGGCAACCTGCTGTCGTCCAGATTCCCCGAGCTCGACGATCCCGCCGTGGCCGTCGACATCTACTGCGGCGAGACCGGGCTCGACACCGGCCGCCCGCAGTCGCTGTTCAGCCTGGACCCACGGCTGATCGAGCAAGGCCGGCTGACGAAGGTCGCACGGGTCAATCTGCGTGCCGGCGAGCAACTCCGGCTGGACCAGGGCCCGGCGGCGGGCACCGTGGTGCGCTTCGACGGGGCGGTGCCCTTCATCAACATGCAGGTGTCCCACGACCCGGGCCAGCTGTGGGTGCTGGTGTTCGCGGCGGCGATGATGGCCGGGTTGCTGGTATCGCTGGTGGTGCGCAGGCACCGGGTGTGGATCCGGGTCGCCCCTGGCGGTGACGCGGGTACGGTGAACGTCGAGGTCGGCGGCTTGGCGCGCACCGACAATTCGGGGTGGGGACACCAATTCGAGCGGTTGACTGAGCGGTTGCTGGCGGATCTGCACATCTCGGCGCCTGAACCCTCGCGGCCGATGGAGCCCGCCGCCGTGGCGGCGACCGGAAGGGACGTCCAATGAACCGCGCCGACGACGATGATGCCGGCGGAGCCGGGATTGAGGAGTGGGGCCAATGAACACCGTGCACATCAACGTCGCACTGGCCACCTATTCCGACTGGGCTTTCACCTCGGCGGTGGTGACGCTGGTGATCGCGCTGCTACTGCTGGCCGCCGAGCTCGCCTACGCCCGCACTCGCCAGCCCGCAGACCTCGTCGCCGCCGGCAGCGCTCGCGGGCCGAGACTCGAGGCGCCAGGACGCCCGGTGGACGAACGCGTCGGTCGGGCCGGGCTGGCAGTGGTCTACGTCGGTATCGCGTTCCTGCTGGCCTGCATCGTGCTGCGCGGCCTGGCCACGCTGCGAGTGCCGTGGGGCAACATGTACGAGTTCATCAACCTCACCTGCTGTTGCGGCCTGGTGGCCGGCGCCATCGTGCTGCGCCGCCCGCAGTACCGCGGGCTGTGGGTGTTCCTGCTGCTGCCGGTGCTGATTTTGCTGGCGGTATCCGGGCGCTGGCTGTACGCCCATGCCGCCCCGGTGATGCCGGCGCTGCAGTCCTACTGGCTGCCGATCCACGTCTCGGTGGTCAGCCTGGGGTCGGGAGTCTTCATGGTCGCCGGGGTGGCCAGTATCTTGTTTCTGCTGAGAACGTCGAACCTCAGCGATCCCGACGCCGACGGCACGCTGGCTCGGATGCTGCGACGGCTGCCGGACCCGGAAACTTTGGACCGGATCGCCTACCGGACCACCATCTTCGCCTTCCCGGTGTTCGGATTCGGCGTGATATTCGGCGCGATCTGGGCTGAGGAGGCGTGGGGACGGTACTGGAACTGGGATCCCAAGGAGACGGTGTCATTCGTCGCCTGGCTGGTCTACGCCGCCTATCTACACGCGAGGTCGACGGCGGGTTGGCGGGACCGCAAGGCGGCCTGGATCAATGTGGTCGGCTTCGTGGCCATGGTCTTCAACCTGTTCTTCGTTAACCTGGTGACCGTGGGTCTGCACTCGTACGCGGGCGTGGGCTGACCACCCGAGTACTCGCAGCAAGGGGATAGCGCACGTGTCTGACCATCCAACGCCGGGTACCGGTTCACCGCCGGTACCCGAGAACCAGCCGACGACACAGTTGCCGCCGCAGCAGCATCCCGGCGAGCCGGTCCCGCCGGGCGCCGAGGCGCCGACCAGGGCATTCGCCGGGTTCCGTGACCCGCGGCGGTATCCCGAGGCCCAAACCCGCGCCGTAGCCCCCCCGCCCACCCGGGCCGAGCCCCGGGCCTGGACGGCTACCCCGTCACGCGGAGTCCCTCAAGTCGTCGATTCGCCGCGATACCCCTATTACGGCCCACCGACCGAGGTGGCAGGACAGGTACCGCAGCGCCCGTCGGGCATGCATCCCTCGCCGTATCCCGAACTGTCGACCAGCACCTTGTTGCGGCAAGTCAAGCCGCCGCCATCAGAAGGCTGGCGCCGCTGGCTCTACGTCGCGTCGGGTCACCTGATCAACCTCGGGGAAAGTCCCCGCATCACCCGATACAACGACCTGGTGATCCAGGTCAACCGTCCGCTGCGGGGCTGCTACCGGCTCGCGATGCTTTCGCTGAAAGGCGGGGTGGGCAAGACCACGATCACCGCCACCCTGGGCGCCACCTTCGCATCCATCCGCGGTGACCGGGTGGTGGCCGTGGACGCCAACCCCGACCGCGGCACGCTGAGCCAGAAGGTTCCGTTGGAGACACCGGCCACCGTGCGGCATCTGCTCCGCGACGCCGAAGGCATCGACCGCTACAGCGACGTGCGCAGCTACACCTCACAGGGTCCGAGCAGGCTGGAGGTGCTGGCTTCGGAAAGCGATCCGGCGATGTCGGAGGCGTTCAGCGCCGACGATTACACCCGAACCCTGGAAATTTTGGAGCGGTTCTACGGTCTGGTGCTCACCGACTGCGGCACCGGTCTACTGAATTCGGCGATGTCGGCGGTGCTGTCCAAGGCTGACGCGCTGATCGTGGTCAGTTCGGGATCCATCGACGGCGCACGCAGCGCCTCGGCCACTCTGGACTGGCTGGACGCGCACGGGCACGAAGACCTGGTTCGCGGGTCGGTCGCCGTGATCAACGCGGTCCGGCCCCGTTCGGGCAAGGTGGACATGCAGAAAGTGGTCGACCACTTTTCGCGACGGTGCCGCGCGGTGCGGCTGGTTCCGTTCGACCCGCACCTGGAAGAGGGTGCCGAAATCAGCCTGGAGCGGTTGAAGCGGGAAACCCGGGAAGCGCTCATCGAACTGGCAGCCGTGGTGGCCGACGGATTCCCCGGCGACGAACGACGGTCCAACGCGGCGTTCATCTAGCGCACCGGCTGGCCGCCTAACGCGGATTGTTGTCGCCGCGACCTAACCGCCACAAAAAGTCCGGGTCGTCATCAGGTCCGATGACCCGCGTCTTCGGTCGGTTGACCTTCGATCGGATCAGGCGCCAGCCGAAGTAAATCAGCGTCCCCAAGAGCAGGACCAGGAGCAGGTAAAGCACTTGACACCTCCTTGGAGCGAATATACCCGCGCCGTAGGCTCGGATCGTGCCAGTAGCTCCGGGTCCCAAAAGCCATGCGGCCGTGTATGTCGTGCTTTACGTGGCGGCTCGGTTGGTGCTCGTCGCCGGGCTCAGCGCCGCCATCTACGGGGTCGCCCGGCTGTTGGGCATCCACGAGTTCCCGGTGGCCATAGCTGTGCTCTTCGCGCTGGTTATTGCGATGCCGCTGGGCATGTGGCTGTTCGGGCCGTTGCGTCGCCGTGCCACCGCCACATTGGCGGTTGCCGGGGAGCGTCGCCGCCGCGACCGTGAACAGTTGCAGGCCCGGCTGCGCGGCGAGGCGCCGGCCGACGACGGGTGAGCACCACCCAGGTCCATGATCAACCGGCCACCGTCAGCGCACCGGCGACGGCGATCGACCACACCAACATCGTCAATCCGGTGGTGCGCAGCACCGGGATCAGCTGGCGTCCGTCGCGCCCGGACCAGACCGGCCGGGCGGCCCGAATCGCCAACGGCGCGGCCAGCAGGCCCAGCGCGCACCACGGCGTCGCGGCGAGCAACACCAGCGTGAGCAGGCCGGCCAGCAGTAGTAACCCGACGTAGAGTCGCCGCGTCCCGGCGTCGCCCAGGCGCACCGCCAGGGTGATCTTGCCGGCCCGCGCATCGGTCGGGATGTCGCGCAGGTTGTTCGCGACCAGCACCGCGGACGACAGCGCGCCCGTCGCGACGGCGAGCACCAAACCCACCCAGTCGACCCGCAGCGCCTGAGTGAACTCAGTGCCGAGCACAGCGACCAACCCGAAGAAAACGAATACCGCTAGTTCGCCAAAGCCCGCGTAGCCGTAAGGTTTTGAGCCGCCGGTGTATAGCCAGGCTCCGGCGACGCAGAACGCCCCGACCCCAATCAACCATGGTGCGCTGAACACCGTCAGCACCAGCCCGGCCACCGCTCCCACCGTCAGGCTCGCCACGGCCGCGGTCAGCACCGAGCGCGGCGCCGCCAGCCGCGCGCCCACCAGTCGCACCGGCCCGGCCCGGTCGTCGTCGGTGCCGCGGATGCCGTCGGAGTAATCGTTGGCGAAGTTGACTCCGACGATGAAGGCCATCGCGACGGCCAACGCCAGCAGAGCCTTCCACCACACGGCCGCGTGCAGCCCGGCCGCGGCTCCGGTGCCGGCAACGACCGGCGCCACCGCGTTGGGCAGCGTCCGCGGTCGGGCACCTTCGACCCATTGTGCAAAACTCGCCACGGATCGATCGTTTCATGAGCCGATGCACGACAATGACCTGATGCCCGCCGGCGACGATGCTTTAGCGATCCGGTGAGGAGGGGCGGCCTAGATGCTCGGAGTGATCGGCGGCAGCGGCTTTTACACCTTCTTCGGCCCCGATGCCCGCACCGTCGAGGCCGACACCCCGTTCGGCCAGCCCAGCGCCCCGATCACCGTCGGCACCGTCGGTGATCATGACGTCGCTTTCCTGCCGCGGCACGGTTCGCAGCACCAGTACTCGGCGCATACCGTGCCGTACCGGGCCAACATCTGGGCGTTGCGCGCGCTCGGGGTGCGACGGATCTTCGGGCCCTGCGCGGTGGGCAGCCTGACCGCCGGCCTCGGGCCGGGCGCCGTGGTGGTGCCCGACCAGCTGGTGGACCGCACCCACGGCCGCGCCGACACCTATTTCGACTCCGGCGGTGTGCACGTCTCCTTCGCCGACCCCTACTGCCCAACGCTGCGGGCGGCGCTCACCGGCTTACCTGGTGTCGTCGACGGTGCCACCGTGGTGGTGATCCAAGGGCCCCGCTTTTCCACCCGGGCGGAAAGCCAATGGTTCGCCGCAGCCGGGTTCACTTTGATCAACATGACCGGCTATCCCGAGGCCGTACTGGCTCGTGAGCTCGAGATCTGTTATGCCACAGTAGCGTTGGTGACCGATTTGGATGCCGGCGTGGCGACCGGTGAAGGGGTGAAAGCCGTCGAGGTGTTCGCCGAATTCGAGAAGAACGTCGAGCCGTTCAAGAAATTGGTACACCAGGCGATCAGCCGACTCGACGTAGAGCACAGCTGTACGCATTGCCTGCTGGACACGCCCGCCGACCTGCCGTTCGATCTGCCGTGAGAGTGCTGTTGACCGGCGCGGCCGGCTTCATCGGGGCGCGCGTACACACCGCGTTGCAAGCCGCAGGTCACGACGTGATCGCCGTCGATGCCATGCTGCCCGCCGCGCACGGTTCGACAGCGTTGCCACCGCAGGGCTGTCGACGGGTCGACATCCGCGACGCCGACGCGCTGGCGGCCGTGCTGGCCGGCGTGGACGCGGTGTGTCATCAGGCGGCGGTGGTCGGCGCCGGCGTCAACGCGGCCGATGCGCCCGCCTACGGCAGCCACAACGATTTAGGTACCACCGTGCTGCTGGCGCAGATGTTTGCCGCCCAGGTGCGCCACCTGGTGCTGGCGTCGTCGATGGTGGTGTACGGGCAGGGCCGGTATGCCTGCCCCGAGCACGGACCGGTCGATCCGGCCCCACGCCGACGCGCCGACCTGGACGCCGGCATCTTCGAACACCGCTGTCCCACTTGCGCTTTGCCGGTGTCGTGGCTCCTTGTCGACGAGGATGCGCCGTTGCGGCCACGCAGCCTGTATGCGGCCAGCAAGACCGCGCAAGAGCATTATGCGCTGGCGTGGTCGGAGTCGACCGGGGCCTCGGTCGTGGCGTTGCGCTATCACAATGTCTACGGTCCGGGCATGCCACGTGACACGCCCTACTCGGGGGTCGCGGCGATATTCCGTTCATCACTTGAAAACGGCAGCACGCCAGCGGTTTTCGAGGATGGCGGACAAATGCGCGACTTCGTGCACGTCGACGACGTTGCCGCCGCCAACGTCACCGCGCTGGAAGCCGGCCGCGATGGTTTCACCGCCGTCAACGTCTGCTCCGGGCAGCCGATTTCGATTCTGGACGTAGCGACTGCATTATGTGACGCGCGGGAAACGACGGTGACACCGGTGATCACCGGGCAGTATCGCAGCGGCGACGTTCGCCACATCGTCGCCGACCCGGCCCGCGCCGCCGAACTGCTGGGCTTTCGGGCGGCCGTCGACCCGCGTTCCGGCCTGCGGGATTTCGCGTTCGCGCCGCTGCGTGACTAACGATCGGGGTGTTGCCCCCGAAAGATTCGCGGTGCGGTCGATTGCTGTCCGGGCCGCGAGGGCGCCGTGGCGGGATCGCGCTGGTCGCCGGATCGAAAGATGCGGGGCGCCGCGGTGGTGAGCGGACGGGTGGCGTTCGCGCCCCCGGGTCCGACGGCGATGGGGCCCGTCGCCTCCTCGGCCGAACGTGGTGGAATCCGAGTCGTCTCGGCGTCTACCGACGGAGCCGCACCGCCGTCAGGGTGGGCCCGCCGTTGCACGCTGCGCGCGGTGATGACAGCAATTGTCAGGATGCCCAGAGCCAGGCCGCTGAGCACGACGTCGAAGGTGCTGGTGATCTGCTGGACGAGATTACTTCCGTACACCGGGTTGCCCGCAGCGGCGGTCCCCGCGAAGCGGGGCGCCAAGGCGACACCCACCACGATGCGGGCGACACTGAAGGCCACCAGCACACCGCACAGAGCGGAGATCACCGCGACCGGTAACACCCGGTTGAGCAGATTGATGCGAAGCCAGATGGCGAGCGCGGCGGTCACCACGTCGAATGCGGCCATCGCCGCACTGTCATACGGCGGGCGCGACGAATGCAGGGCGGCTGCCACCGCGACATCAGTGACCCGCATCAGTAACGACGCCAGGCACCACACCGCGATGAGCAGCAACCCCTTTCGCGCGGCCGCCCGCCAGATACCTCTGTCGATCTGGTGGACGGCGCCCCGTCTGAGCAAGGTCAGCGTCGCGAATATCGCTGCTGCCGCCGCCCACGGCAAATAGCCCTCGAATCCCACACCTGCCGTCGACGTGTTCTGCGCGACGCCGTGATATTCGTCGATTTCGCGGCCCACGGGAAGAACCCAGACGATGATGCCGGCCACCAGCGTGGACGCTCCCAGCGCTGTGGTCACCAGCCGAGAAGAACTGGTGGGTTGCAGAATCCACCGGGACGCGACCACGACGGTGGCCAGTGCCACGACGCCGTAGACCACGGCCGTCACGATGATCGCCGCGTTCTGCGAGCCGAACCCCGACGAACCAACCGGCAACGCGGCCTTCGTCCGCCAGAACAGATTGAACGAAAAACTTAGCCCTGCAAAGACTATCGACGTGTAACCGATGACACGAGCCGCCAGCATCCAGCTGCGGAACCGCCCCTCGTCGGCGGCCGTACCCGTGACCGACGGCTGCGCGCTCAACAACGCACCACCGGTCCCAAGCCAGGCCCCAGGACCTATACCGCCCGGAACGGTGGCGCTGCCGCCGTACCGCACGGTCTGTACGGCGTCGAACGCGACGAAGCCGAGCACCAGCAGCGCATACGGCGCGTTCAGCCCCACCCGCAGCCGGTCGGCCGGTTTGCCGCGCCGGCGTGAGCCGCCCGCGTACGTCGCGACGAGGGCTGCCAGTGACAGCACGGTCGCCGTCGCGAGCAGTCCGAACAGGAGACCGCTGCTGTGCGGGACGCCGAGGCCGAAGTAAAGGTTCCAGGGGAGAAGCGGCGCGAGGAGCAGCAACACCGCAGCAACGCCGTCGCGACCGAGGTTCCAGCGCCTCGTCGAGGCCGCGCTGGGCGCGGGCTGCCGTGCCGGCGGCTTCCGTGGCTCGCCGGGGAAACGCTGGGTGGCGAAGTTCTGGGTAGGCGGGTCGCTGTGCCTTTGGCTCACGAGTTCTCCCTGAGTCTGGACCGTTCGGTTCGGCAGCCTACTTGTGCGCCTAGTTAACACCCCACTCGCCAATGGCGTTGTTGGTCTGCGACGATATCCGCTGTCAGACGCTGCGGCGTGCGGTGAGGCGAGGAGGTCGCGGTGGACCTGGCTTTAGGCGTCGCAGTCGCCGGTCCCGTCGCCCGCTTGGCGCTGCTCGAATCGAGTACCGGTGGCCAGGGCGTCATCGATGAGTCGGTGGTGGAGCTGGCAAACGATCCGATCGGCCGATTGACCGAGACGGTCGTTGGAACGGATCGATTGCTGGCCGACCAGTACCACCGGCTGGTCGCCACTCGGCTGTGCTGGTCGGATCTGTCGCAAGCCGGCCAGCTGCAACAGGCGCTGGAGAACTCCGGCGTTCAAAACGTCGCGGCGCTTGCCGAATCCGAGGCAGTCAAAGCGCTGGTGCACAACATGTCTGGTGGTCAAGGGCACCGCACGTCGGCAGTGCTGCAGGTCGACGCCGACACGGCGATGTTGTCGATTGTGGACGGCGGTGACCAAGCGACGTCCGTCGCGGCGCAGCCGCTCGAGGGTTCCGACGCGGTGACGACGGCCGGGACATTGCTGGGTCGGTTGCGTGAGAAACCTGGTGCCGCGGAGGAGGTTTACCTGATCGGCTCCGCTCCGGAGTTACCTGCGATCGCGCAGCAGTTGCAGGCAACGTCTGCTCTGCCGCTGGCGGTTCCGGATGATCCCGACTTCGCGATCGCTCGAGGCGCAGCATTGGCGGCCCAGGCGACAACAGCCGAATTCGGTTACCCGGTATCGGACGCGACGCTGGCAGCACCTGCGGTTGCACCCGATGCCACGATGGCGACACCTGCGGTTGCACCCGAGGCCACGATGGCGGCACCCGCGTCCGAACCGGATGCGACGATGGCGGCATCCGCGGCGCCGACAAGCGACACCACCATGGCGTTCGGCGACATGACGGCGAACCAACCCCCCGCAACGGGACCAGCTGCGCAGCTGGCGTACTCGATGGAGGACCACGAGCCCGACCTGGTTGCGCCCGACTACGAAGACGACGAGGACCCCGAACTCGACGCTGCCGCCCCGCCGGTCGGTCGGGCCCTATTGGTCGGCAGCACGGTCGGGGGAATCCTGGTCGCCGGTTGTGCTGCCTTGGCGGTCGCGGTGACGATCAGTGTCCGCCCGACCGCCGCCGCCAAGCCGCAGCCGCCCCCGCCGGCACAGCAGAAGCCGGTGCCCGGAAATTTCGTGCCGGCTGTACCGGCGTCGAATCCACCGCCCGTGCCGCAAGTTCAGCCGCCGGCCTCGCCAGCGCCCGATACCGGCGTCCCTCAAGTCAATCCGGCACCAGGTAGTGCCCCGGCTCAAGCGCCGCCGCCCGCTCCGCAGGCGCCGGACGCCGGTCCCAGTGACGTGCCGGCACCGGGGGTAGTTCCCGTGCCGGTGCCGATCCCGATTCCGATTCCCTTCCCCAACACCACAACTGGGGGGACGACCGGGGGCACCACCGGCACCACGACTGGCGGCACCACGAGCGGTAGCACAACGGGCGGAACCACCGGCAGCACTACCAGCGGAACCACCGGCAGCACGACCAGCGGGACGACGGGCAGCACGACCAGCGGGACGACGGGCAGCACGACCAGCGGGACGACGGGCAGCACGACCAGCGGGACGACGGGCAGCACGACCAGCGGGACGACGGGCAGCACGACCACCGGCGGCACGACGGGCAGCACGACGAGCGGGACGACGGGCAGCACGACGAGCGGGACGACGGGCAGCACGACCACCGGCGGGACCGGTGGCACCACGAGCGGCGGCACGACCACCGGCGGGACCGGTAGCACCACGAGCGGCGGCACGACCACCGGCGGGACCGGTGGTACCACGGGCGGCGGCACGACGGGTGGCACCACGGGCGGCACCACGAGCGGTACCACTAGCGGCGGCACCACCGGAGGTGGAACAACCGGTGGAACGACCGGCGGCGGTACGACGGGTGGTGGCACAACCGGCGGCACCACCGGTGGCGGCACGACCGGTGGCGGCACTTCCGGCGGCACGACTAGCGGGGGTCATCCGTAAGCCAGCACTACTGTCGATTGACATGCCCGACAGTTCGGTGACGGTGGTGCTGCCATGTCTCAACGAGGCGGAGTCGCTGCCGGGCGTGCTGGACGCCATCCCCGCGGGTTATCGGGCGCTCGTGGTCGACAACAACAGCACCGACAACACCGCCGAAGTGGCCAGCCGTCACGGCGCCGCGGTGGTCGCTGAACCCCGGCCGGGATACGGTTCGGCGGTCCACGCCGGAGTCGTCGCCGCGACCACGCCGGTCGTGGCTGTCATCGACGCTGACGGGTCCCTCGACCCTGCCGACCTACCGCCGCTGGTCGCCGAGCTGAACAACGGCGCCGACCTTGTGATCGGCCGGCGGCGGCCGGTGCGCGGCGTGCACTGGCCCTGGGTCGCGCGGCTGGGCACGGTGATGATGAGCTGGCGACTGCGGACCCGGCATGGTCTACCAGTGCACGACATCGCGCCGATGCGGGTGTTCCACCGGCAGGCGCTGCTGGATCTCGGCGTCACCGACCGCCGGTCGGGGTATCCGCTGGAATTGCTGGTGCGGGCAGCCGCCGCGGGCTGGCGCGTGGTCGAGTGCGACGTCGACTACGGGCCGCGGACCGGCGGTAAGTCGAAGGTCAGCGGCTCGCTGCGTGGCAGCGTTGTCGCCATCGTGGACTTCTGGAAGGTGATTTCGTGAGCCGGCTGCCGGTGACGGTGCTGGTGGTGGCCAAAGCCCCGGTGCCCGGCCAGGCCAAGACCAGGCTGGGCGTGACCGTCGGTGCGCGGGTCGCGGCGGAAATCGCCGCCGCCGCATTGCTGGACACCCTCGACGCCGTGGCGGCCGCACCGGTGGCCGCGCGGGTGGTCGCGCTCACCGGCGACCTAGACGCCGCCGTCCGCGCCGCCGAACTACGCCGACGACTCGAGACGTTCACCGTCATCGCCCAACGGGGTGATGACTTCGCCGATCGCCTCGCCAACGCGCACGCTGACGCGGCGGGCGGCGGACATCCGGTACTGCAGATCGGAATGGACACTCCCCAGGTGACAGCAGAGCTGCTCGTCGGCTGCGGGCGGCAACTTGGCGAAACACCGGCTGTACTCGGGCTCGCCCACGACGGCGGCTGGTGGGTGCTGGGGCTACGGCCTCCGGCGACAGCCGACTGCCTGCGCACCGTACCGATGTCTGAACCGGACACCGGGGAGCTCACACTAAAGGCATTGCAGGACAACGGTTTCGATGTGACACTCGTCGAGGAGCTGTCCGATTTCGACGTGGTGGACGACGTTGCGGCGATCCGCGACGCCTGCGGGCCCAGTAGCCGGTTCACCCGAGCCACTCGCGCGGCAGGCCTCTAGCGGGGGATGCTTGTCAAGAATTCCCGGCGTGCCCTGATATCGCCCTCGATCTTGTGCAGCGCCCCAGTGACCGACGAGGCAAGCGGCAGCTGGTGGTCGGCAACGACCCGGAGAAACGGGCGCAACGCGTCCCCGCTCACTAAAGCCCAGAGCAATCCTGCGCGGTCGCGCTCCTCGTCGAACGCGATCAGAGCATGAAAGCCGGTCAGACCGATGAACTGCAAGCCACTGATATCGACCACCAGCGGCGTCTCCAACGCAGAAAAGTGATTGACCGCATCGGCAAGCCGCTCGGAGTTGGACGCGTCGATTTCGCCCTCGACGGTGAGTACGGTGGCCAAGCTTCGAGCCTGAACCGACAACCGCGCGCCGGCGCAGTCGATGGCATAGCCGACGCCGAGCGGTGGACGCTCTCGGAGCCGGCTTGCAGTACGAACAACAGTCACTGTGGACCGCCCATCAAAATCGCTCTAATGGCGGACGGGCAAGAGATCCTCAACCGACCGCGTGGTTGGCAGCTGTGGACTCAACCGTTCTCTACACCCTAGCGTGCATCGCCGCCCGACACGAATTTTTTCGCCAACGGCGTTTTCTCGGCTGTATTTTCAGGTGCCGTCTCCCGCTTCGCTTTGAGCCGACGGACCCGTAGCGGCAACTGTTCGACGGCGTCTGAAGGAACGAAGGCGAGGTAGAGGACGAACATCGCCAGGCTGAAGAAGCCGACGGCGATGAAGACCATGATCATCGTGTGCATCACCACGCCCAGGGCCAATACCCACGGCCGTAGCCGGCGATTCCACACCAGGATGCCCACCGACAGCTCAACAGCGAGGGTGGCCCAGGTAGCGGCGTTCATCAGCAGCGGGTTGAGCGCGACCCAGCGCGGCACGGACAGTAGCAGCATGTCGTGCAGCCGCAGGGCGTAGGAGACGGCGGTGCCCTGTGGCCACGCGTTGCCATTCAGCTTGGCTTGCACCGACGCGAGATAGATCAACGACAGCTGTACTTGCATCAACCGCAACGCCCACGGCGGGCGCTGCTGCGCCGACCAAAAACTGCCGGTGCTGCGTCGCTGGTCGAGCGACAGGGCCGCGCCGGAGGGCGACAGCGCGAGCATCAAAGCCTCGATCCGCACAGCGAGATCACCGGAGTTGAACACCCACTGGTTGCGGTGCTCGAACGACAAGATCAACACGAACACCGCCAGTGCGGCCAACCGGCTGTGCCAGCCGACCGTCAGCGCGACCGAAGAAGCCAGCAGCGCGCTCCAGCCGACGACCAATGCACGATCACTATTCCAGATCCCGAAAACCCCCCACTGGAAATTGCCTTCGGGTGGCTGTGGATGAATCCCGTGCGGGCCGAACCACTCGAACAGATCAGGCAGCAACGAGACCGCCCAGCCGATCGCGAGCACTCCGAACGCCATCCTGACCAAGCCGACGGTGTAGATCGGCTCCGGCTTGAACCAAAACGTCCGCCACGCCGCTGCCGCGGCCACCAACGGCCCTCGACGAACCTTTGCGGTCGTCACCGCTTACCGGCCAGGTCTTCGTCGTACAGAGTTTCCTCGCCGACTGTGCGGGGATTGTCGGTACCCGGGGGTGACAGCAATTCGGTGCGCAACACCACCTGAACCCGGGCGGCATGCTCGGAACTTTCCGTCAACTGACGAACTACCCAGTGCGCCAGATCAACTCGGACAGTCGGCTCACGCACCGCGTTCTCTTTGAGCTTCTGCCAGTGGTACCAGGCGAACGCGCTCACTACCCGGTCACCGCGGGGATCGGTCCACACCCGCTGGACGCCGTCGGTCATGGTGACCCGCACTTCGAGAGATTCCAAGCGGCGCAACGGTTCTGGAGCGTACATCCGCCAATCTTGTTCCAGGCCGGTCGCCGAGGCGACCGGCTGCAATACCGGAGTGAGCCGCTGCTTGACATCGGCGTCAGGCAGGCTCCACACCACACCGATCAGCAACACCAGCACAACCACGCCGCTGATCGTCCATTCGCCGACTCGCGTCCGCTCGAATCGCTGCCCGATCGCGTTCAGCGCATGCTCCCTTCGATCTGTCCGCTGGGCCTCAGCCGCCAAACCAGCGTGCCAGTTCTTGGCGATCAATTTTGCCGATGCCGCGCATCGGCAACGTGTCGACGACATGCATCTCGCGCGGCGCGGCGCTGGCGTCCAGCGTGCGGGCGACGTGGGCGCGCAACGTGGCGACCGTCGGCGCAGCGTGACCGTCCGCCAGTACCACCGCGGCGACCACCCGCTGCCCCAGCCGGTCGTCGGAAAGCCCGAAGACTGCGCACTGGCTCACCGCGGAATGGGTCGACAGTGCGGCTTCCACCAGCTGGGGCAACACGGTCGAACCGCCGGTGCTGATCGCCTCGTCGAGGCGCCCAAGCACGCTGAGCACACCTGAATCATCAACCGCGCCCACATCATCGGTGTAGAACCAGCCCGGCTCGGCGAACGGGTCGGGATCGACGGGGTTGCGGTAACCCCTGGCGAGCGTGACGCCGCCGATCACGATCCGGCCGTCTCGGTCGAGTCGCAGCTTCACCCCGTCGAGAGGGACACCATCGTAGATACAACCGCCGGCCGTCTCGCTCATGCCGTAGGTTCGCACCACCGGGATACCGGCTGCCGCTGCGGCGTCTAGGACGGGGCGCGGCGCCGGTCCGCCACCGAGGAGTACGGCGTCGAGTTCAGCCAGCGCGGCCGCCGCGTGTGGATCGGCCAGCGCTTTGGCCAGTTGAGCGGCGACCAACGACGTGTATCGACGGCCCGAACCGAGTTTTTGCACAGCGCCGGGTAATTCAGTGATGTCAAAACCCGCCGAGACGTCTAGCTCGACCGGCGTGGTCCCCGCCAGCACGCTGCGCACCAGCACTTGGACACCGGCGATGTGATACGGCGGCAACGCCAGCAGCCAGCGGCCCGGTCCGCCCAACCGGTCATGGGTAGCCGATGCGCTCGCAGTCAGGGCGCCGACGGTCAACAGTGCTCCTTTGGGCGTACCGGTTGTGCCCGAAGTCGTTGCCACTAGCGCGATTTCGTCGTCGATCGGCTCACCCACCCGCAACTGTGACGGTGGCTCGGCGCCCGGCCGCAAGGGGACCAGTGCGGCGTCACTGCCGCGCAACACCCGTTCGAGGGCGGGTAGCAGCGAACATGTCGCGGCTCCCGGTGCTACGGCAACAGCAGTCAGGACGCCTATTGGCGCTCCTCGCCGTCGCGGGCGTTGTCCAACGGCCAACCGTTGGCGGCCAGCCGCTGCCGCACCCGCTCGACATCCTCGGGGGACGGCAGCCCGTCGGTGATCTGCGTGATCGCCACTCCGATGTCGACATGATCGAACCCGTCGCGCCGCTGCAACTGCCCGGCCACCACCTTGACTTCGGCGTCGCTCAGCCGGCGGCGCAGCAGCGCCAGCAGCGGAACGTAGTCAGTTGGTGGAACGCCCTCGGGATAGCCGGCGCGTAGCCAATTGACGATCGAACTGAGGAACCGATTCACGCCGCGTCAACTTCCCTGCCGGGATTCGGCCACACCTGCACAGTGGACGGCTTCGATGCTACTTGGCTTTGGCGCCCAGAATGAACCAACCGGTGTGTTGGCCGATGAAGTCCCGGGCGATGAACAGTACGCCGATGACGACGAACACGACCACCAGTGTGTAGAACAGCCAACTGAACGCGGAGAACACCGAGCGCTTCGCTGTGACGCCGTTCGCGCCGGCCACCGCCCCGGCTTCAGCGCCCAGTCGCACCCCGACTGCGAAGAGAGCCGGTAACGCTGCCCCGATCAGCAGACCGAACACCAGAATCTTCAGCGCAGCGACGTAGTTGAACCAGGCGGTCATGACATCCGCCTGTCCTGCGCCGGCGGGTCGACCGTGGCAACGGCAGTGCGGGACGTCGCGGTGTCAGGCTGGGCGATCCGCCCGTCGCCGTGCAGCGTCGCACCGGTCGCGCTGTGGGCTGGTGCGCCGCCCACGGTGGCGGGTTCATCAGCGGAATCGAGCCCTGCGGTCAGGCTGCCTTCCCACTCCTCGTTGACGTTCCGGTGGTCGATGCGCACCCGGCGAGACCGCGCGTAGATGGCCGCCGACACCGCAACCAGCAAGCCGAAGCCGAGGATGGCGCCGGGGAAGCCGCCAATGACATGTACCAGCATGTAGGTGATCGCGCCGACGGTGCCGGACGCCGGCAGTGTGATGAGCCACGCCGTCACCATCCGGCCGGCCACGCTCCAGCGCACTTCGGCTCCGGGCTTGCCCACTCCGCTGCCCAGCACCGATCCGGTCACCACCTGAGTGGTCGACAGGGCATAGCCGAACTGCGCGGAGAGCAGGATGATCGCCGCCGACGACGACTCCGCGGCCATCCCCTGCGGTGGTTTGATCTCGACAATGCCCTTGCCCAGCGTCCGGATGATGCGCCAGCCGCCGGTGTAGGTGCCCAACGCCATCGCTACCGCGCAGGACACGATGACCCACAGCGGCGGCAGCGTCGCGGATCTGCTGACCGCGCCGTAGGACATCAGCGCCAGAAAGATGACGCCCATCGTCTTCTGCCCGTCGCTGGTGCCGTGCGCCAGGGATACCAGCGACGCCGACCCGATCTGGCCGCGGCGGAAACCCTTCGCGGTGCGCTGCTCGGAGACACCGCGGACGATGCGGTAAACCAGCCAGGTCCCCACCGCGCCGACCAGCATGGCCAGCAGCGCCGCCACAATGGCCGGTATCACGACATGCGACACCAAGCCACGCCAGATCACGCCGTGCCCGCCGACTGCGGCGATGGTGGCGCCCACGATGCCACCGATCAGGGCATGCGAGGAACTGGACGGGATGCCCAGCAGCCAGGTCAACAGATTCCACACGATGCCGCCGACCAAGCCGGCGAACACCAATTCCAGCGTCACCAAGTGCGAGTCCACCAGGTCCTTGGCGATCGTCGCGGCGACCGCGGTGGACAGGAACGCCCCGAGCAGGTTCAGCACGGCCGAGAGTGCCACCGCGGCTTTCGGCGCGAGCGCGCCGCTGGCGATGGAGGTGGCCATCGCATTGCCGGTGTCGTGAAAGCCGTTGGTGAAGTCGAACGCCAATGCCGTCATGACGACGATGACCAGAAGAAATAGCTCAAGGCTCACAAGGCATCACGCGCCAATTGTGGGGGTCGCAGAGTCGGGATGTCGAATGAATCTGAAGCAAAAAGCGGGTGTACCGACAGTTGTCGACAGCTGTTCCCCCACGGTTAACCTTCACCGCGAGGTTGCATTCGGGTGTCGCGGCGTAACGGGTGATCGCCGGGCACTTCAACGAAGATGAGCGTGACACCGTCCGGATCGGTCACGTGCATCTCGTGCAGGCCCCACGCTTCGCGCCGGGCTTCGCGGGCGATCGCCACGCCGCGGCTTTCCAGTTCGGCCTGGGTGGCCCGGACATCGCGGACCTGCAGCCACAGGGCGCCGGGGAATGCGCCGTCGGGCCTGTCTTCGGCGCCGTGACCGGCCAGCTCGATCAGCGACTGCCCAGCGTAGAACACCGTGCCCGCGCCGTATTCGCGGGCAATGGCGAGCCCGATCTGATCTCGATAAAAGCTCAGTGACCGCTGATAGTTCGCCGGCCGGAACAGCATCCGGCTGGCCAGGATCTCCATGTCATGTGTTTAGCACGGGCTCAGGACATCCGGCCGAAGGCGCTGCGCTTCATCAGCGCCGTGGCCCACTGCGGGCCGACGGTGTCCAGCGCGCGGATGCCGACGGCGAATCGCGGTGCGATGCGCACCGGGCGGACCCGTGCCGCGGTCACCATCCACTCCGCGGCCTCCCGCGAGCTCAGGGCGGCCATTCCGTCGTATGCCTTCGTCGGCGCAATCATCGGGGTGGATACCAGCGGGTAGTACAACGTGGTCGAATGCACTCCGCTTGCACCCCATTCGCTTTCGATGACCCGGCTGACCGCTGACAGGGCGGCCTTCGACGCGTTGTACACCGAGAACAGCGGTGACGCTTCGCTGAACACTCCCCAGGTCGCGACGTTGATGATGTGGCCGTCCCCACGGTCACGCATGCCGGGCGCGACCCCGCGAATCAGGCGCAGCGGCGAGTAGTAGTTGAGCACCATCGTCCGCTCCACGTCGTGCCAGCGTTCCAGCGACTCGGCCAGCGGGCGGCGGATGGACCGTCCGGCGTTGTTGACCAGGATGTCCACTCCGCCGAGGCGTTCTTCGACGTCGGCGACCAGCGCGTCCACCGCGTCGAGCTCTGATAGGTCGCACGGTATTGCGATCGCGGTGCCACCGGCGGTGGTGATCCGGTTTACCAGCGAGTCCAGCAGATCCTTCCGACGCGCCACCGCCACGACGGTGGCGCCGCGGCGGGCGAACTGCTCGGCTGCGCTCTCGCCGATACCCGAGGAGGCGCCGGTGAGCACGATCCGCTTGCCGTGGAGGTCGACCGGTTTAGCCGCGGGCCGGTTGAGCAGCAGTTGCGGCGCGATGGGCGGACGCATGCCAACCATCGCGAAGGTCTTGTTCAATCGGCGCAGGGGTCTATTGCTCACCGTCGGCAGTCTAGGGCGAGTGCCTTCTGTGCCGAGCGTCGCGCCAGCGTGACGGCGGCTAGCCAGCGTCACCCTGGCGTGACGTTCGCGGTCAGAAGTACCGCGGGAAACGGCTCCAGTCCGGAGCGCGCTTCTCCAGGAACGCGTCGCGGCCTTCGACGGCCTCGTCGGTCATGTACGCCAACCGAGTCGCTTCTCCGGCGAACAGCTGCTGGCCGACCAGCCCGTCGTCGAGCAGGTTGAACGCGAACTTCAGCATCCGCACCGCCTGCGGGGATTTCGCGTTGATCTCCGCCGCCCAAAGCACGCCGACGGTTTCCAGGTCGGCGTGGTCGACCACCGCGTTGACCGCACCCATCTGGTGCATCTGTTCGGCGGTGTAGGCCCGGCCCAGAAAGAAGACCTCGCGGGCGAACTTCTGGCCCGCCTGGCGGGCCAGGTAGGCGCTGCCGTACCCGCCGTCGAAGCTGCCGACGTCGGCGTCGGTCTGCTTGAAGCGGGCATGCTCCCGGCTGGCCAAAGTCAGGTCGCACACCACGTGCAGGCTGTGCCCGCCGCCCGCCGCCCAGCCGTTGACCAGGCAGATCACTACCTTGGGCATGAACCGGATCAGCCGCTGTACCTCGAGGATGTGTAACCGTCCGGCCCGGGCGGTGTCCACGGTGTCGGCGCTGTCGCCCGAGGCGTACTGATAGCCGCTGCGCCCGCGGATGCGCTGATCGCCGCCCGAGCAGAAGGCCCAGCCGCCGTCTTTGGGCGAGGGGCCATTGCCGGTCAGCAACACCACCCCGACATCAGGTGAGGTCCGCGCGTGCTCGAGCGCACCGTATAGCTCGTCGACGGTGTGCGGCCGAAAGGCATTGCGCACCTCGGGCCGGTTGAACGCTATTCGCACCGTGGGATCGTCGACGTGCCGGTGGTAGGTGATGTCGGTCAGGTCGGCCATGCCGTGCACCGGCCGCCACGAGCCCGGATGAAACGGGTTATTGCTCATAGCAGTTTCAGGGTTCGGCACACGCGCTGACGCTACCCGCTGCTGACCGGAATGAATGGTCGCGGACCGCTGTCGTACACCGCATGAAACTCAATGAAGCAGCGCGCGAATTCATCGGCAATGGTGTCGACGCCACCCTGGTCACCGTGAACCCTGACGGCAGTCCCCAGGTGAGTCTGGTGTGGGTGGCGCTGCAGTCCACGCCCGATGGCGACGAGCTGGTCACCGCCCACCTGGCGGAGCACAAGAAGGTTCGCAACGTCCGCCGCGATCCGCGCGTCGCGGTGACGATCGTGTCCACTGCAGACTCCGGCAAAGCCATGCGGCCCTATCTGGCCATCAACGGGACTGCGCGTATTCACGATGGCGGCGCGCCGGAGCTGTTGAAGAGTTTGGCCGACACCTTGTCTGATCCGAACGTGTTCCCACCCCACGATGCGCCGCCCGGTTATCTGACCCGAATCCGGATCGACAAGGTTGGCGGCATCGGACCCTGGACGTCTTGACGGGCGAAGCGGTCACCGCTACACCGGGGCGCTGACAGCGTCCAGCCTGGCGATCGCGTCGGCCGCGGCGCCGAACGTCACGCCAGAGTGACCGTCGGCGCCGAACGTCACGCCAGAGTGACCGTCGGCGGCAAGTTCGACCGCGCGTCGGCCGCGGCGCCGAACGTCACGCCAGAGTGACCGTCGACGCCGAACGTCACGCCAGAGTGACCGTCGGCGGTGTTCGCCGGGCCTGCCTCGGCCGCGGCGACGCCGAACGTCACGCCGGCGCGGCGCTGCGCAGGGCAGAGTCAGCCCACGGCGCGGCCGGCGCCCTGCCAGAACTGCGCCCGCACCGCCTTCTTGTCCGGTTTGCCCAACCCGGTCACCGGCAACGAGTCGACGACCACCACCCGTTTGGGCGACTGCACCGAACCCTTGCGCTCCTTGACCGCCGACTGAATCTCGGCGGTCATCGTCGTGATCGCGTCGTCGTCGGTCGGTGCGTCCGAGCGCAGCACCACCACCGCGGTGACGGCCTCACCCCACTTGTCGTCCGGCGCGCCGACCACACACACCTGCGCGACGGCCGGGTGCTCGGCGACAACGTCTTCCACCTCGCGAGGAAACACGTTGAAGCCGCCCGTGACGATCATGTCCTTCACCCGGTCGACGATGTAGTAGAAACCGTCGGCGTCTTCGCGGGCCATGTCACCGGTGTGCAGCCAGTCGCCGGCGAAGGTGCGCGCTGTCTCGTCCGGCAGATTCCAGTAACCACCGGCCAGAAGCGGTCCGCTGACGCAGATTTCACCGGGCTCACCTGGTGGCACCGGGTGACCGTCCTCGCCCAGCAGCGCGACCCGGGCGAACAGCGTCGGGCGCCCGCACGAGGTCAGCCGGTGCTCGTCGTGATCGGTCTTGGCCAGATAGGTGATTGCCATCGGCGCCTCGGACTGCCCGTAGTTCTGGGCGAAGATCTTGCCGAACCGGTCGATCGCCTCGGCGAGCCGCACCGGGTTGATCGCCGACGCGCCGTAATACACCGTCTCCAGCGACGACAGGTCCCGGGTGTGCGAATCGGGATGGTCCATCAGCGCGTACAGCATCGAGGGCACCACAAAGGTGGCCGTAATCTGCTTCTCCTCAATGGTTTTCAGTACCTCGGCCGGGTCGAACCTGGGCAGCACGTACATCTCGCCGCCCTTGACCAAGGTGGGCAGGAAATACGCCGCACCGGCGTGCGACAGCGGCGTGATCATGAGGAATCGCGGCTCCTCCGGCCATTCCCATTCGGCCAGCTGGATCATCGTCATGGTGGAGATCGACTGCGCGGTGCCCATGACACCCTTGGGTTTTCCCGTGGTGCCGCCGGTGTAGGTAAGGCCGATGACCTGATCGGGCGGCAGCTCCTTTGCGGTCAGCGGTTGCGGGTCGTACTTGGCCGCCTCGGCCGACAGATCGACCGCCACGTCCGACAACTCCTGTGGCACCGGGCCGATCGTCAGGATCTGCTTGAGCGAAGGCACCTTGTCCAGCAGACCCAGCGCCCGCTCGACGAACATCGGGTTGGGATCGATGATCAGCGAGCTGATCCCCGCGTCGGACAGCACATAGGCGTGGTCGTCGAGCGAGCCGAGCGGGTGCAGGGCGGTGCGGCGATACCCCTGGGTCTGGCCGGCGCCGATGATCATCAGCACCTCGGGCCGGTTCAGCGACAGCAGGCCCACCGCGACGCCGGTGCCCGCACCCAGCGCCTCGAACGCCTGGATGTATTGGCTGATCTTGTCCGCCATTTGCCCGCCGGTCAGCGTGGTGTCGCCGAGGAACAACACCGGCTTGTCTTTGTGGCGCTTGAGCGCGCCGACCAACATGTGGCCGTTGTGGGTGGGGATGCGCAGCTGCTGGACGCTCATGACGGCAAGACTAGAACGTGTTGCAATTCGCCGGAGCGCTGGCCACAAATCGCTAGTATTCGCGGCCATGGCCGTTGCTGACGTCGTCGTCACCGGAACCGTGCTCACCGTTGACGACGCCTGGCCCACCGCCGAGCCGCCGGTCGAGCAGCTGCGCGACCGGCTCACGGTGCGCTTGAGGACTTATGAGACCTCCAATCCGCAGATGTCCATCGACGCGGCCTGGCAGCTGTTCGCCGACGACGTGATCGGCTTGTTGGCAGTTGGCAAGTACGCCGATTGGGTGGTGCTGCCGGTCGATCCCCGGTCGGTGCCGCCGGAGCAGATCGCCGACCTCGACGTATGCGCGACGTTCCTGGCGGGCCGCGAGGTCTACCGCCGGTGACGCCGCCGCTGGCCGAGTTGCTCGACCGCCTGCATGTGATGGCGCTGCCGATGCGGGTGCGGTTCCGCGGCATCACCACCCGCGAACTCGCGTTGATCGAGGGCCCGGCCGGCTGGGGCGAGTTCGGCGCGTTCGTCGAATACCCGGCGCCCGAAGCATCGGCCTGGCTGGCGTCGGCCATCGAGGCCGCATACCGCCAGCCGCCGCCACCGCGACGCCGCCGAATTCCGGTCAACGCCACCGTGCCCGCCGTCCCCGCCGCGCAGGTGCCCGAGCTGCTGGCCCGGTTTCCCGGCGCTAAGACAGCCAAGGTGAAGGTCGCCGAGCCGGGGCAGAGTTTGGTTGACGACGTCGACCGCGTCAACGCGGTGCGCCAACTGGTGCCGACGGTACGGGTGGACGCCAACGGCGGCTGGAGCGTCGACGACGCCGCCGCCGCGTGTACGGCGCTCACCGCTGACGGGCCGCTGGAATACGTCGAACAGCCCTGCGCCAGCGTCGACGAGCTCGCCGAGCTGCGGCGCCGGGTCGACGTGCCGATCGCCGCCGACGAAAGTATCCGGAAGGCCGACGACCCGCTGGCCGTGGTCCGGGCCGACGCTGCGGACATAGCCGTGCTGAAAGTCGCTCCGCTGGGCGGTGTTTCGTCGTTGCTGACGATCGCCGCCCAGATCGACATCCCGGTCGTCGTGTCCAGCGCTCTGGACTCGGCGGTCGGGATCAGCGGCGGCCTGTTCGCGGCGGCGGCGTTGCCCCAGCTGCGTCACGCCTGTGGTCTGGGCACTGGCGGGCTCTTCGTCGACGACGTCGCCGAGCCCATAACACCCGTTGACGGCTATCTGCCCGTCGCGCCGGTGACGCCCGACCCGGGCCGGCTGCAGGCGCTGGCCGCGCCGGCGGACCGGCGGCAGTGGTGGATCGACCGGCTCCGCGTCTGCTATCGAGTGCTCACAACAGCCGCGCCGTGACCTCTGTCGACCGCCATATGCTGGAACACATGCGGCGGTTGGGAATCACCATGCTCGCCGTCTGGGCGGCGTGCCTGATCGCGGCCGGCTGCACCTCGACTGTCGGCGGCAGCGCGGTCGCCGGCAACAGCGCGCGGGGATCCCATGCGACGACCGCCAACGGCTTGCCCGGGCTGCTGCTCAGCCTCGACGAGATGAAGCAACTGCTGAAGTTCTCCGACATGGCCACCGAGGAGTCCTGGACGCAGCCCGACCCGAAAGGCACCTTCGCCCCGGCCGACTGTGTGGGCGCCGTGTTCAGCGGTATGTCGGGTTCTTACCAGGGCAGTGGATACCAGGACTTCTATCAGGTCAGGCAGACCGACATCAGCCCGGACGGCTGGTCGCACTGGGTTGACCAAGGCGTCGTCACCTTCCAATCGGCCTCCGCTGCAAAGGATTTCGTGGACAGACAGGTCGCGTTGTGGCGCCGATGCACGGGCTTGCAGCTCGTCTACGCGTTCCCCGACCCCGATGACTGGGGTGAGCCGTATCTGATCGGCAATACCGTGAACTCCGGCTGCGCCACACTGATCAACAACACCGTCGTCGGCGACAACCGCTACGACGACATCCGGGTACTGGCGGCGAAGTCCAATATCGCGGTCGACCTGCAGTTCACCGGTTTCGGGCTGACCGACGAGCCGATCACGGCGACCACCCGGATCCTGGACCGGATTCCATCGCAGGAGCGGAACTGCGCCTTCTGGGGCTGAGCGCCCGAGCGCGTCGCGTAGGTTCGTGGCCGTGACCAATTTGGCGTACGCCGACAGCGGCAGCGGTGAGGCCGTGATCTTCATCGCCGGCTGGGGCGGTGCGGGCCGCGGCTGGCATCTGCACCAGGTGCCCGCATTCCTGGCTGCGGGATACCGCGTCATCACCTTCGACAACCGCGGTATCGGCGCCACCGAGAACGCCGCCGGCTTCACCACCCAGACCATGGTCGCCGACACCGCGGCGCTGATCGAACGCCTGGGGGCGGGCCCGGCGCGCGTCGTCGGCGTATCGATGGGTGCTTTCATCGCGCAGGAACTCATGCTGGCCCGGCCCGAGCTGGTCAGCAAAGCCGTACTGATGGCCACTCGCGGCCGGCTGGACCGCAGCCGGGAGTTTTTCCGCGCCGCCGACGCCGAGCTGGCCGGCTCGGGCGTCCAGTTGCCGACCGCCTACACCGCAAAAGTTCGGATGCTGGAGAGCTTTTCACCTAAGACCCTCAATGACGACCGAGCCGCCGGGGACTGGATCGCGATGTTCACCATGTGGCCGAACAAGCTGACTCCGGGATTGCGCTGCCAGCTCGGCGTCACCCCGGCGACCAACCGGCTGGCCGCCTACCAGGCGATCACCGCGCCTGCGCTGGTGATCGGATTCGCCGACGACGTGGTGACCCCGCCCTATCTCGGTCGGGAGGTCGCCGACGCCATCCCCAACGGCCGCTATATGGAAGTCGCCGACGCCGGGCATCTGGGGTTCGTCGAACAGCCCGACGCCGTCAACGCGCTGGCGCTGCAGTTTTTCGCCGGCGCCGCTGTTTGAGCCTGCTAGCTAGGCTGAGCTGGTGAACCCCTCGACGACGCAGGCCCGGGTCGTCGTCGACGAGCTGATCCGCGGCGGTGTGCGCGACGTTGTGCTGTGCCCGGGTTCGCGGAATGCGCCGCTGGCGTTCGCGCTCAACGACGCCGACCGGGCCGGCCGGATCCGGCTGCATGTCCGCATCGACGAGCGCACCGCCGGATACCTGGCCATCGGCCTGGCGATCGCCGACGGCGCCCCGGTGTGTGTAGCGATGACGTCGGGCACCGCGGTGGCCAATCTCGGTCCGGCGGTGGTGGAGGCCAACTACGCCCGGGTTCCGCTGATCGTGTTGTCGGCCAACCGGCCCTACGAACTGCTGGGCACCGGCGCCAACCAGACCATGGAGCAGCTGGGCTACTTCGGCACCCAGGTCCGCGCCACCATCAGCCTCGGACTGGCCGAAGACGCCTCCGATCGGATGGATGCGCTGAACGCGACCTGGCGATCGGCGACCTGCCGTGTCCTGGTGGCAGCCACCGGATCGCGCACCGCCAACGCCGGCCCGGTGCAGTTCGACATCCCGCTGCGCGAACCGTTGGTGCCCGATACCCAGACCGGTACAGCTGCTGCGCCGACGCCGGCGGGCCGGCCCGGCGGCAAACCGTGGACCTTGACCCCGCCGGTCACCTTCGACCAGCCGCTCGACGTCGACGTGAGCGCCGACACGGTCGTCATCGCCGGCCACGGCGCCGGTGTGCACCCCAACTTGGCGGACTTACCGACCGTCGCCGAGCCCACCGCACCACCGGCCGCTAACCCGCTGCATCCGCTGGCGCTGCCGCTGCTGCGCCCGCACCAGGTGATCATGCTGGGCCGCCCCACGCTGCACCGCCCGGTGTCGGCCCTACTGGCCGACCCGTCGGTGCCGGTGTACGCCTTGACCACCGGGCCCCGCTGGCCCGACGTCTCCGGCAACTCCCAGGCCACCGGCACCCGGGCGGTCACCAGGGGCACGCCCAACCCGGCCTGGTTGCGGCGCTGCGCGCAAGTGAACCGGCAGGCGATCGACGCCGTCCGCGGTCAGCTCGACACGCACCCGCTGACCACCGGCCTGCATGTGGCCGCCGCGGTGGCCGACACGCTGCGCCCCGGCGACCAGCTGGTGCTGGGGGCGTCCAACCCGGTGCGCGACGCGGCGCTGGTCGGCCTGGACGTGCACGATATCCAGGTGCGGTCCAACCGCGGTGTCGCGGGCATTGACGGCACGGTATCCACCGCCATCGGGGCGGCGCTGGCGTACGAGCGGAGCACCGGCGGCCGGACCATCGCGCTGATCGGGGATCTGACGTTCGTGCACGACAGCTCCGGGCTGCTGATCGGGCCTACCGAGCCGACACCGGAGCAGCTGACGATAGTGGTGTCCAACGACAACGGCGGCGGCATCTTCGAACTGCTCGAGCAGGGCGATCCACGGTTCTCCGACGTGTCGTCGCGGATCTTCGGAACCCCGCACGACGTGGACGTCGGCGCGTTGTGTCGCGCATATCACGTCGAGAGCCGACAGATCGAAGTCGGTGAACTCGGGGCGGCCCTCGACGAGTCAGCAGCCGGGATGCGGGTTCTGGAGGTCAAGGCCGACCGATCCACGCTGCGCCAGTTACACGCCGCGATCAAAGCCGCGCTCTGAAGCCGTGATGGCGTCGGTAAAAGCTCTGTGGCGCATCTTGATTCACGGGCGCAACGGTGACCTGCCCGACACCCAGTCCCGCCGAATCCTGCGCTGGACAAGGATCGGCGTGCTGATCATCGCCGTCCTCGTGACACTGCAGTCGGTACTCTTGGTGGCCGGCGCGTGGCGTAACGACCTGGCCATCCAGCACAACATGGGTGTCGCGCAGGCCGAGGTGCTCAGCGCGGGGCCGCGGCGCTCGACGATCGAGTTCGTCACACCCGACCGCGTGACCTACCGTCCGGAGCTGGGGGTGCTGTATCCCTCCGAATTGGCAACGGGCATGCGAATTTACGTCGAATATGACAAGAACAACCCCAACCTGGTGCGGGTACAGCACCGCAACGCCAAGCTGGCGATCATCCCGGCAGGATCGATCGCGGTGGTGGGCTGGCTGGTCGCCGCGGCTTTGCTGGCCGGGCTGGCGGTGCTGGAGAAGCGGCTGCAAACACGAGATTTCAAACACCGTATGCCCAGCGGCAACCTTCGCGACAGGCAGCTTTGACACCGTAGCTGTGTGCGCGTTGCGATCGTCGCGGAGTCTTTTCTCCCGAACGTCAACGGCGTCAGCAATTCGGTGCTCCGGGTGCTCGAACATCTGCGCCGCACCGGTCACGAAGCGCTCGTCATCGCGCCGGACAACCCGCCCGGCGAGCCCAAGGCCGACCGGATCCACGACGGTATCCGCGTACACCGCACGCCGTCGCGGATGTTCCCGAAAATCACGTCCCTGCCCCTCGGAGTGCCGACACCCCAGATGGTGCGAGTGTTGCGGGGTTTCGGGCCCGACGTCGTGCACTTGGCGTCGCCGGCGCTGCTCGGTTACGGGGGAGTGCTGGCCGCCCGTCGCCTCGACGTCCCCACGGTGGCGGTGTTCCAAACCGACGTCGCGGGTTTTGCCGCCTGCTACGGCATCGCGATGGCGTCACGGGCGGCGTGGGCGTGGACCCGCTACCTGCACGGCCTCGCCGACCGCACCCTGGCGCCGTCAACGTCGGCGATGGATAACCTTGCCGCACATCGTGTTCCGCGGGTACACCATTGGCCCCGCGGCGTCGACATGATGGGTTTTGCCCCGTCGGCGCGCAACGAGATGCTGCGGCGGCGTTGGTCGCCGGGCGGCAAGCCGATCGTAGGCTTCGTCGGTCGGCTGGCCCCGGAGAAGAAAGTCGAGCGGCTGGCGGCGTTGGCGCGCGGCAGCGCGGTGCAACTCGTCATCGTCGGCGACGGTGTCGATCGGACCAAGCTCAAAAAACTGCTGCCGACAGCCATTTTCACCGGCGCCCGCTACGGCGCAGAGCTGGCCGCGGCGTACGCCAGCATGGACGTCTTCGTGCATACCGGTCAGCACGAAACGTTTTGTCAAGCCGTGCAGGAAGCGCTGGCGTCCGGGCTGCCGGTCATCGCCCCCGACGCCGGCGGCCCGCGCGATCTGGTCGCGCCGTATCGCACCGGGCTGCTGCTGCCGGTCGACGAGTTCGAGGCCAGGCTGCCCGCGGCCGTCGCCCACCTACTCGACGAACGGCCGCGGTATTCGCTGGCCGCCCGGCGCAGCGTGCTCGACCGGGGCTGGCCGACGATCTGCGACGCGTTGCTCGGGCACTACGACGCGGTGCGAGGAAGTAGACCGGCCGCGGCGGCGTGAGCAGGTAGCGTCAGCGCGGTGAGCCGCGCGACCCTGGGAAAGGATCCCCGCGACGTGGCGTCGATGTTCGACGGTGTCGCGCGCCGCTACGACCTGACCAACACAGTGCTCTCACTGGGCCGAGACCGCTATTGGCGACGCGCCACCCGGTCGGCGCTGCGGCCCGAGCGCGGTGAGAAGGTGCTCGACCTCGCGGCGGGTACCGCCGTATCGACAGCGCAACTGGGGCAGTCTCGGGCATGGTGTCTGGCCGTCGACTTCTCGGTGGGAATGCTCAAGGCCGGCGCATCGCGAATGTTGCCGAAAATCGCCGGTGACGCCACCCGCTTACCGTTCAAAGACGCGGTGTTCGATGCTGTCACCATCAGTTTCGGTTTGCGCAACATCGCCGACCCCGAGGCCGCCCTGAAGGAGATGGTCCGGGTTACGCGGCCCGGCGGGCGGCTGGTGGTGTGCGAATTCTCCACGCCGACCAATCCGACGTTCGCCACCGTGTACAAGGAGTACCTGATGCAGGCGCTGCCGCGGGTGGCGCGGGCGGTGTCGAGCAACCCGGAGGCTTATGTCTATCTGGCCGAGTCGATTCGGGTCTGGCCGGATCAGGCGACGCTGGCGGCCCAGATCGGTGCGGCGGGCTGGTCGGCGGTGCGGTGGCGCAACCTGACCGGCGGGATCGTCGCTTTGCACGCGGCCTATAAGTCGCGGTAACCGGCTCACCGCGCGGTCACTCAATTCCCTGGGGATACAACGGGAAGTTGCTGACCACGTGCCGCGGCAACCAGGCGGCGATCGTAAACGCAGACTGCTGTCAACGTTGCTCGATGCAGACTTGCGGTGGCGAGGTGGACCGCATCCAACGTGCGTAGCTCCGCTGGCGGAAGGGTGGCAGCCAGGGATGCGATCACGTCGCTCAGGAGAAGGACGTCAACCGTTGTGGCGAGCCGTTCCGCGGCAGCCAGCGCGGCGAGGCCGAGTCTGCTGGCGGCGCGAATCAGCTCAATTCGGCCGATTACGCTGGTCACCAGTGGATGTTGGGAGCGGGCATTCAGCCAATCGATGAGCGCTTGCGACTCAGGTTCTGCGACGACGAGTTTGACCATCGCAGACGTGTCGAGGTAAATCATCGATCGGCGCGCAGCTCGTCCAATATTTGACTTAACGGCGGCCCCTGAAGCAGATCGTCGGCGCTTAGCGGGGTCCGTGGGTTGGCCGCTGGTACGAGGAGGCCTTCGGCGATCAGCGTGTCACGGGCGGACGCAACGGGATCCGCTGGCACCAGGCGAGCGACCGGACGGCCGCGATCGGTGATCTGAATTGTCGCACCCGCCTTCGCTTTCGCCACCCACCGACTGGCGTGCTGGCGCAGCTCGCGGATTCCGATCTTCTCCACAGCGACCAATGTAGCACCAAAAGTGCTACAACTGCAGAGGAGGTTGGAAGCCACTCAGCTGAAGGGTTTCCGGTTATCCAGCAGCCGGGACGCCCACCCGCTGCCGCGCCAGACGCGCGCGACCGTGTCGGCGTCGTCGTCGGTCACCAGGTTGCCCATCACCCGCACCGCGATGCTCATCAGCGCCGTCGAGCGCATTGCGAGCGGCCCGGCCGCCGGCAGGAACCGCGGAAAGGTGAGCAGCAGTGCCAGCCGGCGCGCGATCGAGAATCCGCGCCCGTAGTGGCGTTGCAGCTCCGAGGGCCACAGGTGCGACAAATCGCCGCACCCCAGCACCTCGGCGGCCAGCCGCCCGGTCTCCAGCCCGTAATCGATGCCTTCGCCGTTGAGCGGGTTGACGCAGGCCGCGGCGTCGCCGATCAGCATCCAGTTCGGTCCGGCCACTCCCGACACCGCGCCACCCATCGGCAGTAGCGCCGACGACACCGCCCGCGGCTGACCGGCAAAGCCCCACTCGTCGCGTCGCAGGTCGGTGTAGTAGGACATCAGCGGCCGCAGCGCCAGGTCAGCCGGCCGTTTCGAGGTCGACAGTGCGCCGACGCCGATGTTCACCACGCCGTTGCCGAGCGGGAAGATCCAGCCGTATCCGGGCAGCACCGCCCCGTCGGGGGACCGCAGTTCCAGGTGCGACGTCAGCCATGGCTCGTCGCCGCGCGTCGACTCCAGATAACCGCGCGCCGCTACCCCGTACACCGTTTCTTGGTGCCAGCGGCGGCCCAGCTTGCGGCCCAGCGGAGAACGCGCCCCGTCGGCGACGATCAGTTCGCGGCAGCCGATTTCCGACCCGTCGGCCAACAGCACAGAAACCACCCGACCTGCCGAATCATGATGAGCGGCAGTGGCTTTGACACCGAGCAACATCCGCGCGCCGGAGTCCTCGGCGACTTTGCGGATGCGGTCGTCAAGTTCCAGACGCGCCACCGCGCTGCCGGTCGACGGGAACGACGGGCCCGGCCAGTCGACTTCCACGTCGCCGCCGAACCCGCTCATCCGCAATCCCCGGTGCCGGATTCGGGCGTCCAGCCACTCTCCCAGCCCCAGTCGCTCCAGCTCGGCAACCGCGCGGGGCGTCAACCCGTCACCGCAGGCCTTGTCGCGGGGAAAGCTCGCCGAGTCGACCACCAGCACGTCGTAACCCGCCCGGGCGGCCCAGGCGGCCGCCGCCGAACCCGCTGGTCCGGCGCCCACGACCACCACATCGGCGCTGCTACCCACGCTCACCAGTATGTTGGTCGAGTGCGGACTCCGACGAGTGTGGTGGCGGGCGTCGACTTCGGCGACGCCGTTTTCGCTGCGAATGTCCGCGACGGCGTCGCCCGGATCGAACACCTGATGGAGACTGAGCTGCGGGGCAGCGACGAACTGCTCACCGAGGCGGTGCTGCATCTGTTCCAGGCCGGCGGCAAACGCTTTCGGCCGCTCTTCACCGTGTTGTCGGCGCAGCTCGGGCCGCGGCCGGACGCTCCGGAGGTGACGATCGCCGGGGCGGTCATCGAGCTGGTGCACCTGGCGACGCTGTACCACGACGACGTGATGGACGAAGCGCGGGTGCGCCGGGGCGCACCGAGCGCCAATGTTCGCTGGGGCAACAACGTTGCGATTCTGGCCGGTGACTACCTGTTCGCGACGGCGTCGCGGCTGGTGTCGCTGCTCGGTCCCGACGCGGTGAGGGTGATCGCCGAGACGTTTGCTCAGCTGGTGACCGGTCAGATGCGGGAAACCCACGGCGTCGCCGACGGTTCCGACCCGGTCAAGCACTACTTGAAGGTGGTGTACGAAAAGACGGCCTGCCTGATCGCCGCGGCGGGCGAATTCGGTGCCACCTTCTCCGGCGCCGACGATGAGCAGATCGCCCGGTTGCGTCGGCTCGGCGGCATCGTCGGCACCGCGTTTCAAATCTCCGACGACATCATCGACATCGACAGCGATCCCGACGAATCCGGCAAAGTGCCCGGCACCGACCTGCGCGAAGGCGTTCGCACCCTGCCGGTGCTGTACGCGCTGGCCGATACCGGGCCGGACGCCGAGCGGCTGCGCCAGCTGCTGGCCGGTCCGGTCCACGAGGAGGCGGTGCTGGCCGAGGCGCTGGCGCTGCTACGGGCATCGGCAGGGATGGCCAAGGCCAAAGACACGGTGGCGCGGTATGCGGCCGAGGCGCGCGAGGAGCTTGCGGCCCTGCCCGACCTGCCCGGCCGGCAGGCGTTCGCCACGCTGGTCGACTACACCATCAATCGCCACGGATAGTGGAACCCGGCGGGCCGTCTCGGGCGTTTACTGAAGCAGGACGTTGCGTTTCGAGGAGGATTCGATGACCTGGCATCCGCATGCCAACAGCTTCAAGACGTTTGCGCTGTTGGCCGGCATGTCGGCGCTGATCGTGTTCGTGGGCCGGATCTTCGGTTCCACAGCGATGTGGTTGGCGGTGCTGTTCGCCGTCGGAATCAACGTTTACACGTACTTCAACAGCGACAAGCTGGCGCTGCGGGCCATGCATGCGCAGCCGGTGTCCGAGGTGCAGGCGCCGGTGATGTACCGAATCGTGCGTGAGCTTGCCACCAGCGCGCACCAGCCGATGCCGCGGCTTTTCATCAGCGACACGACCGCACCGAATGCGTTTGCCACCGGCCGCAACCCGCGCAACGCGGCGGTCTGTTGCACGACCGGCATCCTGCGCCTCCTCGACGATCGTGAGTTACGCGCCGTGCTGGGCCATGAACTGTCGCACGTCTACAACCGCGACATTCTGATCTCGTGTGTCGCGGGGGCGCTGGCGTCGGTGATCACTGCGCTGGCCAACCTGGCCCTTTTTGCGCAGGTATTCGGTGGCGGCGACCGTGACGGTGAGAATCCCTTCGGGTTGCTGCTGGTTTCGCTGCTGGGTCCGATCGCGGCGACGGTGGTGCGGATGGCGGTGTCACGCTCGCGCGAATACCAAGCTGACGAATCCGGAGCGGTGCTGACCGGTGACCCGCTGGCCTTGGCGTCGGCGTTGCGCAAAATCTCCGGCGGGGTTCAACTTGCGCCGTTGCCGCCTGAACCGCAACTGGCCAGCCAGGCCCACCTGATGATCGCCAACCCATTCCGCAACGGCGAACGGATCGGGTCGCTGTTCTCGACGCACCCGCCGATCGCCGAGCGGATCCGGCGGCTGGAGGCGATGGCGCAGGGCTGATTCGGCGTGTCGCTGGCTGAAGGACCAATACCTTCTGGGAAATGATCTCGCATGTGATATCACGGCTGGCGTGAACCACTACACCTACCGTGCCGAATATTCTCCCGACAACGACTCGTACGTGGGTCGCTGCATTGAATTCCCGTTTCTGTCGCGGTGGGCGCCGACCTTGCAAGAGGCCATGGCGAGCGTCGAGCAAGCCGTCGATGAAGAAATCGCCGCCCGCCTGCGCGAGGATTTCGACTTACCTGTCCCGCTCACCGAACGGCAATACAGCGGGAAGTTCGTGGTGCGGACGTCACCCGCTCTTCATGCGCGACTGGCGGTGGAGGCCGCTGAGCAGAATGTGTCGATGAATCAGTGGGTGGTGCAGAAGCTGGCTAACCGGCCGTTGGTCGGCCTCTTCGATCTCTGATATCGCTTGCGATATCTATTTGCAGACACCACTGCGTGGTCCGTAGCTGTTACTGCTGTGACTCGGCTCGGTCAGAAGCCCGACCCGTGCACCTCATGTCCGGGCGTCTCCGCCGCCAACCCGCGATATGCATCTTCGACGGTGGAACCGTGGTTGATCACGGCGTCGACTTCCCGGGCGATCGGCATATTCAGGCCGTACTTGTCGGCGAACTCCATCACCACGCCAGCGGCCTTGACGCCCTCCGCGACCTGATTCATCGACTCGATGACCTCGTCGATCGGTTTGCCGGCGCCGAGCTGCTCGCCCACATGACGGTTGCGGCTGCGCTGGCTGGTGCAGGTGACGATGAGGTCGCCCATGCCGGCCAGTCCGGCGAAGGTGTCGCGCTGCCCGCCCATGGCCTCGCCCAGCTTGGACATCTCCCGCACTGAACGGGCGATTATCAGCGCACGGGTGTTCTCGCCAATACCGATCGAGTAGCCCATGCCGACGGCGATGGCGTAGACGTTCTTCAACGCGCCGCACATCTCGGCACCGAGCACGTCGTCGATGGTGTAGACGCGAAAGCGTTTGGTGCGGAACAGCTGCGCGAGCTGGTTGGCCAGTTGCTGGTCGGGCATCGCCAGGACCGCAGCCGCCGCGTAGCCTTCGGCGACCTCGCGAGCGATGTTCGGGCCCGCCAGGATGCCGGCGGGGTGGCCGGGCAGCACTTCGTTGACGATCTGCGACATGCGCATATTGGTGCCCTGCTCGAGGCCCTTGACCAGTGACACCACCGGCACCCACGGCCGCAATTCGCAGGCCAGTTCACTGAGCACGTCGCGGAAGCCGTGCGACGGCACCCCCATCACCACCACATCGGCCGCGTTGGCGGCCTCGGCGAAGTCGGTGGTGGCGCGCAGGTTCTCGCTGAGCTCTACCTCGTCGCCAAGGTAGCGGGAGTTGCGGTGGTTCTTGCTGATGTCCTCAGCGGTTTCCTTGGAGCGCACCCACTGCAGCGTCGGCGCGCGGCGAGCGCAGATCGACGCGACGGTGGTGCCCCAGGATCCGCCGCCCAGAACGACAACATTCGGTTCACGCTGAGGAGGTGCCATAGCGATCAGCGTATTGCCGACCGCGGCGGTTCACTGGCGATTCACGCGGAGCGCGGGTCGGCGAGCAGTGCGGCGTGGTACTGCTCCATCGCGGCGAACGTCTGTGCACAAGCGTGCATACCGGTGGCGTGCTCACCGATTCGGGTGACCAGCGCCGTCGAGTTGGCCGCCCACAGCGACGCGCGGTTCGCCAGCGCCGCGGCCGAACTTCCGGTCCAGCCGGCTTGGGCTGCCGCGATCTGGTTATCGGCACCCAGATGCCGCTGTGCCAGGTCTTCGCCATGCCCGGTGGCGGTTATCGCCGAAGCCAACAGGTCTTCGAGGTCCACGGTGAACGTTGAGGCCATGCCGAATGGCATACCAAGGTGGAAGGCGGCTGTCACTTCACCTCGAGGGCGGCACTGAAGTGACGCTGTCCAGTTGAGAGAGAACAAGACCCAGCGACATCATCACGGTGAACATGATCGCGTAATAGCAAAGAGTTCCGACAGCCCAGGTCCCGATGGCCAACGGCACCACGAGCCGAAAACGCTTGAACGGTAGTGCACACACAACGACCAGCACCCACGCCGCGGCCACCATCCACGCCTGCAACACCGATGTGCTGAAGGCGGCCAAGCCGGCGACGACGGGGGACCAGGCGGAAAACGGGGGTGCCGGCGCGGCGCGAGTCCGGGTGGGAGGCGTCGTGGTCATCGGCCCCGAAACACTTCGAACTGGACTATCCACGACAGCCAGAGAACAAGCGCGACGGCGGATCCCACCGCGACGGCCCGCGTCCATGGACGCCGGATGAAAAGGAAGACCGCGGTCATCACGGCGTACACCACCGCACGCACGATCTCTTCGGCTCGCGTCGAGGTGGCCGCGGCTGATTCGTCGACGACCAACCACACGCAGTAGCCGATGGCGCTCGCGACGGGAATGAAGAACGTTGCGAGCGCCCAATACCGGGGCGACAGCTCCATGGAAATACGGCCTCTCCTCAACGCACGTGAGCCGGTAACGGTGGCGGGGTAGGTACGGGCAGCGGTGGCGCCGCCGAGGGCATGGCTGGGGCGGACGGCACCGGCACGGTGTGAATCGTCGGCGGATTTCCGGCAGGGCCCAAAGCGGTCATCGGCAGCCGCTCGATCGGTATCAATCCGGGCGGCTGCGGCGATATGCCGTCGGGCATGGGAATAGTCCACGGCCGCGGCAGATCCGGCACCGACGCACCGATGTGGATATCTGGCAAGAGCAGTCCGTAGGCCGCTGCCAGCTGGTCCGTGCTTACTCGCCGGTCGAAGAGTGTCGTCGTGGTGCCGTCCGATCTGTACTGATAGGCCTCGGTACTGGGATATTGCGTGATGTTGCCGCCCGCTGCGATGTTTCCGCCACCGGCAGGGGTGATGTTCATGGTGCCGTTGACCCTCACGAAGGGTTTGGCCGGTCCCGGCTCGAAGGGATCGGCGGCACTGTAAGCGATCATCAAGGCTCCATTGTCACCCTGAAGGGCAGAAACAAGCGGCATGCCAGCGCCGGCATCGACACCGTCGGTCGACATCGTGGGATTCTGGCGGACGACGAGGATCCCGTGGTCCAGGTCCGCATAGACACTTACTCGTGAGGACTCGGCGGGAACGATGGACGAGGGACCACGGTTGTCGCCGGCCATGTGGGGCACGGCGCGCTTATTGAGTTCGAAGTTCTGGACTTCGGCTCCGGGTATGTACATGTTCTGCCGATACACGCCGGCTCCTGGCACCGGCTTGAATCGTCCGACCACGATGTTGGATTCGTACCCGCGATATCGCGGGTCGTAGGTATGTGGATCGAGCGCTTCGGCCATTCGCCAATCGTTGGCCGATTCCGGATCGCGGCCATAAGCCTGGCGGAAGGCGTTGCGGCGATTCTGTTCTTGGGCGCCGTCCGCGCCGGCTTGGGCAGCGGTCAGACCGTCGGGGCCGACACGTTCCACGGTCGGTGAGCCTCGGGGTATCGGCAGCTCACCGTCGGCCATCTCGATTGCCTCCGCGAGCTCCTCGTCGATGATTGTCGCCTCGCCCACGATCGCATTCAGCCTCGGTTGAAACGCGGCTTGCTTGGCGGCGAAGTCGCCAGCGGTGCCCGTGAATCCCGCGCCCGCAACGACTTTGTCGGCGATCGGGTCGATCGTCAATCCCGCGCGCTCGAGGTCAGATCGCAGCGCCGCGAGCTTCGCTTGTACCGCCTCGATGCCGTCGGCGGCGCGGTCAGCGGCCATCGCCACCGCCAGCGCCTCGGACCCGTCGGCGTCGAGGTCCTTCCGGGTCTGCTCGACCGCGTGCTTCGCTGCTTCGGCGGTGGCGCCACCCCAAGTACCGAATATCGGCAATGTGCTAAGTCCGTTCGCTGCTAGCTGGTTGGCCTCGGCTCGATTGCGGGCGGCATGGAAAACCTCCCGCACGTCGCCGGCCTTCCAATGATCGATGTCCGCAACCGACAGACCCGTCACCGCTAGCTCCCGTCCGCCACCTCGAGTCGCGCGAAGTGTGCCACGGTCCTGCCAGCGGTGTCACTTCAGTCGTTAGCCGGCTACCGGCTCCGGCTGCGCGGCACTTCCGAAGACCATCGCCTCCTCGATGCGGTCGAACCGGTAATCGATGGCGTCGGCGAAGTAGTTTTGCCGCACGTTCCACGGCCGTTTGGTGCCTGACTTGGGCAACGCGTGCGGGGAGCGCAGCACGTAACCGGCCTGGATGTCCCACGCCGGCTTTTCCGGCATCGGCTCGTCACCGCGATGCGGGTAGGCATGCGTGTATCCACGAGAGCGCATGTGCGCCAATAGCTTCGCCGTCGCCCGAGCGGTCATGTCGGCGCGTAGCGTCCAGGACGCGTTGGTGTATCCGACGCACCAGAACAGGTTGGGCACGTCTTCGAGCATGTGCGCCTTGTAGACGAAGCGGTCCTGCGGCTTGACTTCGGCGCCGTCAATCGAGAGCGTCACGCCGCCGAGCGCCTGCAACTGCAGCCCGGTGGCGGTCACGACGATGTCGGCGTCGAGGTGTGCACCTGACTTCAACGCAATCCCGGTGGCACCGAAATGGTCGATGTGATCGGTCACCACCTCGGCACGGCCCTCGCTGATCGCGACGTAGAGATCGGCGTCGGGGATCAGACACAGCCGCTGATCCCAGGGGTTGTAGCGCGGCTTGAAATGGGTGTCGACGTCGTAACCAGCAGGCAGATTGCTGATCGCGATGCGGCGGATCCACCACCTGATGAAACCCGGTGTCTTGCGTGCCAAGAACCAGATCGCTCCTTCGAGCAACGCGTTGCGCATCCGAACAGTCAAGTGCGCAGCTCTGGCGGGCAACATCTTTCGCAGCACATCGGCGAACGGACTGTACTTCGACGTCGAGAACATGTACGTCGGCGAGCGCTGCAGCATGGTCACTTTCGCGGCTCTTTCCGTCAGCGACGGAATGAGCGAAATTGCGGTCGCGCCGCTGCCGATCACCACCATGTGCTTGCCGGCGTAATCCAGGTCCTCGGGCCAGTGCTGGGGATGTATCACCGTGCCGGCGAACTGCTCGATACCCGGGAAGTCGGGGGTGTAACCCTCGTCGTAGTTGTAGTAGCCGGAGCCGAAAAACACGAACCGGGCCCGGTACGCCTTCGGCGCGCCGTCATGGTCGGCAACCACTGTCCAGGTGTCGGTCTGATAATCCCAATCAGCCGAACGGACAAGATGATTGAACCGAATGTGGCGGTCAATGCCGTGCTTGTGCGCGGTCTCGGCCAAGTACCGGCGGATGTGGACGCCGTCGGCCACACCTTCTTTGCGGGTCCACGGCTCGAAGGGGAAGCTCAGCGTGAAGATGCTGCTGTCGGAGCGCACTCCGGGGTAGCGGAACAGATCCCAGGTGCCACCGATCTGCGCCCGCCGCTCCAGGATGGTGTAGGTGATGCCCGGATTGCGTTCGGTTATCCGGTAGGCCGCGCCCAGTCCCGAGAAGCCGGCGCCGATGATGACGACGTCGACGTATCCGGCGTCGTCTGGGGTCGCAGTCATCGTGAGCCTCGCTTCCGGTGCGGTCTGGCAATCAGACTAATCAGGGTCGGAGCGGCTGCATCAGCACGTCCACCTGCAGTGGCGCGCACAGATCGATCAGCCAGAGCTGGTCGGCGGGGCTGGCGAAGATCCGCGCATGGGTGGTGTCTTGGGTAAAAGCTTCGGAGCAGGTGTCGCCGAAGAAGACATACGCCCTCGTGTCGTTGCACTTGCTCGACATCCACACCACGCCGTCCAGACCGACGCCGTGTGCCGCTTCGGCCCACCGCACGGTGCTGCCGTACGTCGAGGCCGGGCTTGCCGTGACTTCCTCGGCGGTGACCTTGAGTCGTCGCAGCCCCAGCCCGTGCAGCACCGCGACCCGCAGATCCCGTGTGACCGCAAGGCGCACAAGCACTTTGCCGGCGTACTGGTCGTAGGGCAGGACACCGCCGGTGGCCGGGATTTCGTGCAGCAGCGTCTCGGCGATCGCGGCGTCTTCGCTTTCCGCGGCGTACATGATCGGCACCACCGGGTCGCCGAAGAATCCGAACCTGGTCCGCGCGCCGAAACCGGGGTTGAAATCGGTGGCGGTGCGGGTTGCCGAGAGCACGCGGTAGAGCAGGTGTCCGGCGGGCACGGTGTCGACGGCCGGGTCGAACGGGACCGGTGGCCCGGTCACCATGAGACGGCGAAAGCCTCCGCTGCCACCCCGACCACCCGCTCGGGGTCGGTGACCAGGTGATCGACGGGCCGGTCCCCGTTCAGATAGGTCGTCGGCGAGCACAGCCACTGCACCAGCCCGGCCTCCGACCAGTCGTGGGATTCTGCGACGTCGCGTAGACGCCGGATGACGGGAAGCGGTTGCCCGTCGGGCCCGAACTGGAAGCCGGGATAGGCGAGATAGTTGCCGCGACGCACGGCCACCAGCATCTTGTTGCGATGTGCGGTGGTGGCGAGGTTCCGTGGTGCGCTGGACCGGGACCCCATCCGCTTACCCGCTTCGGTGCTGGTCAGCAACCCGAACTCGGCGTCGATGCGGGCGTAGAGGTTGTGTTCGGCCTGTACGGCGCGGGCAACAGCGGGTTCGATGTACATGGCGACCGATGACAACGCCGCGCCGACGGCCTGAGCACTTGCGCGCACCCGCCGGTCGGCGGCGGTCAGCTCGGCGACAGTGGTCATGCCGTCAATCCTACAGTCGATACGTGCGCTTCAGGAAAACGCACGTAGTGCATGTGTCAGCGGTAGTTGACGAACTGCAGTGCGACGTCGAGATTGGCGTCCTTGAGCATGGCGATGACGGCCTGCAGGTCGTCGCGTTTTTTGCTGGAGACCCGGACCTCGTCACCTTGGATCTGGGTCTTGACGTTCTTGGGGCCCTCGTCGCGGATGAGCTTGGTGATCTTCTTGGCGTTCTCGCTGCTGATGCCTTGTTTGATGGTGCCGGTGATCTTGTAGGTCTTGCCCGACGCCTGCGGGTCGCCGGCGTCAAAGGCCTTCATCGAGATGTCGCGGCGGATCAGCTTCTCCTTGAACACGTCGACGGCAGCCTTGACGCGTTCTTCGGTTGACGACGTCAGCTCGATGGCTTCGTCGCCCTTCCAGGCGATCTTGGTGTCGGTGCCGCGGAAGTCGAAGCGGGTGGCCAGCTCTTTGGCGGCCTGGTTGAGCGCGTTGTCGACCTCTTGGTGATCGACCTTGCTGACGACGTCGAACGATGAATCCGCCATGGACCCGTCCCTTCTTCACCGGTGTTGGCCGTTTGTCTTGGGCGTAGCTGCTCGTTGTAGTCTGCTACACGCGGCAGGTTGCCCGAGCGGCCAATGGGAGCGGACTGTAAATCCGTCGGCTTACGCCTACCCAGGTTCGAATCCTGGACCTGCCACCGAAGTCGGATCCGGCAGCAAACCGGTAACACGACACGAGGTGTGCTTGAGGGTCGGGATGCTTCAGAAGACCGCACTACCAGGGTTGGCAATCACCGCCCTTGTTTTCGCGTCGTCGGCTGCCGCCGACGTACCGGGCCTGGCCCCGTTCGTCGGTTTCTGGCACGCCCACGAAGAGCGTCTGGAGATCCAGTCCGACGGCAACGGTCTCGAGACGTATGCCGACAGATCGACCTGTCCGGATGCACCGGCGGCTGGCTGCGGTGTGACGGGCACCGTGGACTTCACGCTGACGTCGGTATCCGGCGACACCGCTACCGGTGCCATCACCGCTGCCTCGAATCCAGAAAACCCCATTGGCGGGCCGGTGACAATCACACTGGTCGGCGACGGTCAGGGGCTCCAGCTGTGGATAGCGGGCGGAGATCAGGGTTTCCCCTTCTGTAACGACAACGACGACCTCGACGCCAGTCACTACTACTGCGGTGCCTGACATGATCGCGGGTCAGACCGTTGCCACGACCGCAGCCGTCCCTGCGTCATCAGCGCGGCGCTAGCCGCGGCGCCCTCGGCCGTCCGCCGATTGCGGTGGGGCCGGCGCGGGTACAAGCCGCTCGCTGTCATCGGGACTGGAGGCGCGTGGCATGACTTCATCGTTGAGGGTTACGACAGGAAACGCCGGGACGTGCCCCGACAGCTGACCGGGGCGGTGGTGATCGTTGCGCTCGTGCCGGCGATCTCGGGCGCGCTCTACGGTTACGACACCGGGATCATCTCCGGCGCCCTGCTGCAAATCACCAAAGACTTTGGTATCGCCGAGAGCTGGAAACAGGTGATCGCGGCCAGCATCCTGATGGGTGCCGTAGTAGGAGCGCTGGTGTGCAGCTACCTTTCCGAGAGGCGAGGCCGCAAAACCACGCTTGTGATGCTCGCAGCGATCTTTATGATCGGCGCGCTTTGGTGTTCGCTCTCGCCTAACCCGGTCCTGCTGTCGCTCGGACGGCTCGTTCTCGGTTTCGCAGTCGGTGGAGCAACGCAAACGGCGCCCATGTACGTCGCCGAACTCGTCCCGAAGAACTATCGAGGCCGCCTGGTGCTCTGTTTTCAGATCGCTATCGGTGTCGGCATCCTGATCGCGACAATGGTTGGGGCGTCGGAGTCCATCCCGTGGCGATGGTCCATTGGTATCGCCGCCGTCCCTGGCGCGCTCATGCTGGGTTTACTGCTGCGGCTGCCCGAGAGCCCGCGGTGGCTGGTCATGCAGGGCAACCGCCACGAGGCATACCAAGTGCTTGAGCGAGCGCGCCCGTCCGGGTATGACGTCGAGGCAGAACTGGACGAGGTGGCGCAGTCGGCTCAGATGGAGCAGACGGCGGACATCAGCGGCTGGTCTGGCCTGCGAGAGGCTTGGGTACGTCCTGCCCTGATACTCGGCTGTGGCATCGCGATCTTCACTCAGCTGAGCGGCATCGAGATGATCATCTACTATTCACCCACCATCTTGACCGACAACGGATTTGCAACGTCAGTAGCGCTGGACGTCTCTGTCGGGCTTGGCCTCAGTTACCTGGTCGCCCAACTGGTCGGGATGAGCGTCATCGACAAGGTGGGACGACGCCGGCTGACCCTGATCATGATCCCGGGTGCGACGGTGAGCCTGTTGGTGCTGGGACTGCTGTTCGTCACCGGCGGCACCGGCCACGACCCGGTGCCATTCATCGTCGCCAGCCTGGTAGTTTTCATGCTGTTCAATGCGGGTGGCTTACAGCTGATGGGTTGGCTTACCGGCTCCGAGACTTACCCGCTGGCGGTGCGGCCCGCTGGCACTGCTGCGCAATCTGTGGCAATGTGGGGCACCAACCTGATCATTACCCTGACGCTGCTCACTACGATCGCCGCTATTGGAGTCGGTCCATCGATGTGGCTTTATGCGTTGTTCAACGTCTGCGCTTGGCTTTTCGTGTTTTTCCGAATGCCAGAGCTCACCGGCAAGAGCCTTGAGGAGATCGAGGGCAAGCTCGCAGACGGGCAATTCCGGCCCGCCGACTTCGCACGCTGAGTTTCCCCGCTACTCAACATATTTCGTCAAATCGTCATGCCATGCCGAGGGCGGACTCCCCGGGGCGTCACGACGCCGTTAGGCGTGCTGGTCGTCGTCCTGGCGATCCTCGCCGCGGTGGCCGGACAAGATTTCCCCTCCTTTGCCGACCGCGTGGCTGGCAATATCCATCGAGTTCTGGACGATGCGGCTAGTTCCACCAGCTAAGTCGCCCTTAGCGGTGTCGCGGGCATCTTCAACGATTTCGGACGATTTGTCGACGGAGTGTTTGGCGATGTCGCCAGCAGAGTCAATCCGGTCATTCGAATGAGAGCCCATGAGCATCTCCTGATAGTCGAAGTGTCAAGGGTGACTGTACGCCGAGGGCAAATGCGCAACCGAGAGCCTCAGCTAAGAGCAGAACTTCAATCACCAGGTGGAGCCCGGTTCCCGACGACGATGCATGTGATGCGGATCAGCAATTCGTCATGGCGGAGCAGACGAAAAGAGTTGTGGCGCATCATGTTGGGTCATCCGATTCGGACCACTAAGTCGGCCTCCCACGCACGCTGCAGCAGTTCCATCACGTCTATGTGCATCGCGGCGTCGAACTCAGCGCTGGTCATCAAGTTTTTCGCGTAGATGAGTACCTGCTCAGCGACCGTCTTGTCCACTCCGCCGACCCAGCCGATGAGTCGCGCGCCGGCCCCGTCCGGTTTTACGGCGGTGCTGATATGGCGTTCCTGCACGTCCTCGACTTCAACGGTCACTGTGCAGGGGCGATCGAGCCGCAAGCGGAACCGCGTCTCGATTTGCACCGCGCCGCGGTAGTGCAGGGTGCGGTTAGCGAGTTGTACGTGAATCCGCAGGGCTATCGGGATAGTGACGCTCTGGCGCCAGTAGGTGTCACTACAACTGGCGATGAGGACCTCACCGCGGGTACCCAGTGCTGTTGCCGACGCGATTCCACCGGGACCACAGCGAGCGGGCCGATGGTGATGTGGTCACCAATTAGTCGCGCCACCACCTCGCCCACCCGGTTCGGTGGCGCCGCCGCGATAAGCACCAGGTGAGTGAACTCTTCGGCGGTCAATTCACTCACGGCCCTCCCTGGAGTCTCGTTGCGTAGCTTCGCCCCCGAAACGCCCACCTCAGAACAGATGGAGCAACGGCCACGCGTTTAAGCATCTACTTGGCCGACTCAAGGTACTTCAAATCCGTCGGCCTCCGCCGATCCAGGCCCGAATCCTGACCTGTCACCAAGGTCGGCAGTAGTTTCTGCAGGCAATAATTGCGGTCTACTAATAGATTTCGCGAAAGCCGCCGATCAACGTGATCGTGTTGCCATCGGGGTCGGTCAGCGCCGAAAGCTGCACGCCTCTGTTCGCGGTCTGGACCTCACCAGGAGCCATCCCTCGGCCGATGAGCTCGTTGATCGCGACCCCTAAGTCATCGACGGCGAAGTTCACTGCGGTGCGCCCCGCCCGCTCGCGATCTGTGAAGACTTGAACCCACCCGGTGCTCGTTGTTCGCCATTCAACCAGCGACGGCATCGGATGATTGGTGGGCGGACCGCCGAAGAAGCGTTCGTACCACCGCACTGCTGTGTCGATGTCAGAAACTGGGACTACGGCCAGCACGTGATTCACCTGCACCAGCGCCTCCTGATTGTTTGCAGCTGCTGTCTACTTATGTTGACTCGACCGCGCCGCGAAAATAATCGGGCACGTCCCCGCGCGTCCTCTGCGGGCGAAGTGCCGTGCGGCCTGTCAGCGGTCGTTTCCTGCCAAGTACTTCGTGAAATCCTCAGCCAAGCGGTGGGCCAGGTCGTGGCCGGCTTCGGTTCCGGCAGCTGCCTGCAGCGCCCCGTGACGGGTAAGTGCTATCAGGCCGTGGGCCAGTGCCCAGCTGATCAGCGCCAGGGTCGGTGTGCCCGTTGAGGTTTGGTCTGACGCCATGAGCTGTCGGGCCGTGGTCGTCAACCGCCCGATGGCGTTCCGTTGTGCCACGGCAAGTTCCGGGTCGTCGCTGTGCAGGTGCTCAGTGGCAAACATCAGCTCGAACAGCGCGGGATTTGCCCGACCGAAGTCAACGTAGGCCGCACCGAGGGCCGCTAGTCGACGACGCGGGTCCGGCTCGTCCACGCCTGACAAGACAGCCGAGAGCGCGTGAAATCCTTCAGTCGCTATTGCCGTCAGGAGCCCCGCACGATCGCGGAAGTGGTACTTCGGTGCCGCGTGCGAGACCCCGGCGCGGCGGGCGACCGCTCGCAGGCTGATAGCTGCCCGACCGTGCTCGGTGAGCTCTGCGCGGGCCGCTGACAGCAGCGCTTCACGTACGCCGTCCCGGGGTGCTGGGCTCATGATCAATGATCTTCGCTCTGTCGCTTGACACTGTCAAACAACCATGCCAAGCTGGATGTAGTTTGACAGTGTCAAACACAACCACAGAAGGGAAAGAAAACTGGCGGTGCAAGACGTCTGGGTAAAGGGCTGGCCGCATGACACCAAGATCGTCATCCGCTGGTCCGCCAGCCAGACCCTTCCCGACGGGTCCGCATACGAGAACCACGGTGTACATGTCGTGCGGATGCGGTGGGTAAGGATTATCGACATCGACGCCAACGAGGACTGTCAGGTTGTCGCAGACTCGCTGGAAGTTATTGCGGCACAGGGCGTTGAAGAAGCGCTCGCGTCACCCATTGTCAACTGAACCGACTAGCCCGGAGAGGGCCACCATGAACACAGCAATCGCAATGATCGACCGACACCCGGCGCATCGTCGGCTCACCGAAGACCCGGGAATGCGGGTCGGGGACCGCGAGCGAGAGCGCACCGCGGCCCGTCTCGGGCAAGCATTCAGCCAGGGGTACCTGTCGATGGAGGACTACGACACCCGGCTGCAGCGGGCCTTCGAAGCCGAGACCGCCGGCGCGCTGGATGAGCTACTCGCCGACCTGCCGATCAGCCGGATCAACCGGCATGACCCGCGCCGGCGAGCGCGGCGCACTACAGCGGCCCGGCGGGGCGTCGCGATTCACGCCGCCGCTTATCTTGCGATGTGTCTAATCGTCCTCGGTGTCTGGCTTGCCGTCGCCCTCGCCGTCGGAGCGTGGTACTTCTGGCCGATCTGGCCGATGCTCGGGGGCGGCATCGGCGTCGTCTCCCATGCGCTGCCGGTTCGCAACTGCGTGCGCGGGTGAGGCACGCAGCTCATCTAGTCGGCTGAGCAGACGTAAATGTCCTCAAACTCTCGGCGTGTCGGGAACTTTTGCGTCTGCTCGCCAGGGAGTGACCCTGACCCGCAGTGACATCAGGGACAGTTGAGCCTTGTGTGGTCGGCGGCTCGCAGAACCGGCAAACCCCCTCTCGTCGCCCATGCCGCGGGTTACTGTTTCGAGGCAGCTAACCCTGGGAGGCGGAAATGGGCGACTACAAGGTTGTGGTGGTCGGGACCGATGGCTCGGAGTCGTCACTGCGCGCGGTCGACAAGGCCGCGAAGATCGCCGCGGAGTCCGACGCGAAACTCATCGTGGCCTCGGCGTATCAGTCCGAAGACGACAACCAAGGCAGCGAGCCTGATCAGCCCAAAGATGAGAGCTACAAATCTGAAGGCAATGCCCCGGTCTACGCAGCGCTTCGCGAGGCCAGTGATCGCGCCAAGGCGGCCGGCGTGAAGGACGTCGAGGAGCGGCCCCTCGAGGGTGCCGCGGTCGATGTGCTCGTCGACCTTGTCGAGGAAGTCAACGCCGATCTGCTGGTCGTCGGCAACGTCGGGCTCAACTCCGTCGCCGGGCGGCTGCTCGGATCGGTTCCCTCCGCTGTTCGGAAGCGCGCCAAGACCGAAGTCCTGGTAGCCGACACCAAAGATTGATCACCGCGTCAGCGGCTGGCCATCCGCGCACCGTCGGTGGCGCCCAGATCGATGGCCACCGTCACCGGCTGACCGGTCGCCTTGGTCAGCAACAACAGGATCCCGAGGGCGCACGCTAGAGCGGACGTCGTGCGGGTGGCCATCCGCAGCCGCAGCAATCCCGGGTCGGATCCGATCGTCCAGGTCTGCGCCCGCTCAACCAGAGACGCTGCGGTGGCGGCGATCGGTCGCTCGGGCCGTGCGGTGTCGAGAACATCGACGCCATCGCCGTACCGACTGGACACTCGCGGCCGCCTTTCTTCCGGTGACGCTTTTCCCATGGTGACTGCGGCCGCAGCGGCCACTGAGTGTCCTAAAAGGTGCGGCCCGGTCGATTAGGGTTTGATGCGTGACGGCGCCCACCTCGGCGAAGCTGGCCGACGGCCGCGAACTGCTGTTCTTCGCACTACCCGGCCACATTCCGGCCCCGGTCGCCGATCGCCGCCCGCTGCCGCCGCGCGACGAGCGCCCGTCGCAGTTGCGGTACGACTGGTCGACCGGACAGTGGGTGATCGTCGCGGCGCTGCGCCAGGACCGAACATACAAGCCGCCACCCGACCAGTGCCCGCTGTGTCCGGGACCGACCGGCCTGACCAGCGAGGTGCCCGCACCCGACTACGACGTCCTCGTCTTCGAGAACCGCTTCCCCAGCCTGTCCGGCACCGGGGAGTCACCGTTGGGCGTGCCGACTGGTTTCGCGTCCGCGCCCGGTCACGGACGCTGCGAGGTCATCTGCTTTTCCAGTGACCACACCGGCTCGTTCGCCGAGCTGCCGGCCCCGCATGCCCGCCTCGTGGTCGAGGCGTGGCGGCATCGCACTGCCGAGCTGTTGGCCACGCCGGGTATCGAGCAGGTGTTCTGCTTCGAGAACCGCGGCGAGGAGATCGGGGTGACGCTGTCTCATCCCCACGGTCAGATCTACGGTTATCCGTTTCTGACTCCGCGGACCGCGGTCATGCTGCAGCAGGCGCGCGAGCACCGAATCAGCCACGGCAGCAACCTATTCGCGGATCTGCTCGCGGGTGAGGTTGCCGACGGCAGCCGGGTGGTTGCGCGCTCCGACAAGTTCACCGCGTTTGTCCCGTTCGCCGCCCGCTGGCCGGTAGAGGTGCACATCTACCCGAACCGGTTCGCGCACAACCTGGTTGATCTCGACACCGCTGAGCTGGAAGAATTCGCGCAGATCTATCTCGACGTGCTGCGGCGGTTCGACGCGATGTATTCCGCGCCGCTGCCGTATATCTCGGCGCTGCACCAGTACGCCGACACCGATGCCCAGCGGGAGGGCTATTTCCACGTCGAGCTGATGTCGATTCGGCGCAGCGCCGAGAAGCTCAAGTATCTGGCGGCGTCGGAGTCGGCGATGGATGCCTTCATCAGTGACGTGACACCGGAAACTGTTGCCCAACGGCTGCGAGAACTGCGATGACGGTTCGATACGCCGCGCCCGGACGGGTCAATCTGATCGGCGAGCACACCGACTACAACCTCGGGTTTGCGCTCCCGATCGCCCTGCCGCAACGCACGACGGTGACATTCACCCCCGATCGCACGACTGCGATCACCGTGCGCAGCAACCGCGCCGGCGGCCCGGTCCGGATCCCACTCGACACCGCGCCCGGTGACGTCACCGACTGGGCCGGCTATGTCGCCGGGGTGATGTGGGCGCTGCGCGCCGCGGGTCACGAGGTGCCGGGCGGCGCCATGGCGATCACCAGCGACGTCGAGATGGGATCGGGGCTGGCGTCCTCGGCCGCGCTGGAGTGTGCGGTGCTCGGTGCTCTTGCGTCGGCCGCCGGAATCGACGTCGACCGCATCGAGCAGGCCCGGATCGCGCAGCGCGCCGAGAACGACTATGTCGGCGCACCAACGGGTTTGCTCGATCAGCTGGCAGCACTGTTCGGCGAACCGTCGACCGCGCTGCTGATCGACTTCCAGGAACACAGCGTCACACCGGTGGCATTCGACCCCGCCGCACGCAATGTCGCGCTGATGCTGATCGACTCACGGGCTCCGCACCGCCACGCGGAAGGCGATTACGCTGCGCGTCGTAAATCCTGCGAGCGGGCGGCCGCGGACCTCCGAGTGTCCTCGCTGCGTGACATCCAGGATCGTGGGCGCGCCGCGCTGGATGATGTCACCGACCGGCTCGACGCCTGCCGGGCCCGGCACGTCGTCACCGAAAACCAGCGGGTAATGGAGTTTGTTGCCGCACTGCGGGATTCGAATTTCGTCGAGGCCGGCCGCATCCTCAACGCATCGCACGTATCGATGCGCGACGACTTCGGCATCACCACCGACCACATCGATCTGCTCGCCGACACCGCGGTGCGGGCCGGCGCCTTCGGGGCGCGGATGACCGGCGGCGGCTTCGGCGGCTGCGTCATTGCCTTGGTGCCGGAGGCGCGGGTCGACGCGGTGGGATCGGCGCTGCGACACACCATGCTCACCGGCGGGCATCCGCGACCGGTGATCATGCGCACTTACGCCGCCGAAGGGGCCGGTGCGCTGCCGTAGGCGGCGAATGAAGGCTGGCACTCTTGGTGTATCGGAGGTGTATGCTCGGTGTATGTCTCGCACCAATATCGATATTGACGACGAACTCGCCGCAGAGGTGATGCGCAGGTTCGGTGTGACGACGAAGAAGGCGGCAGTCGATCTAGCTTTGCGCCGCTTGGTCGGGGCGCCGCTGGATCGCGAATTCCTTCTCAGTCTTGAAGGAGTCGGTTGGGCGGGGGATCTAGACGAAATGCGACGCGATAGGCCCGACGAAATCGGATGATTCTCGTCGACACCTCCGCATGGGTCGAATACTTTCGCGCGACGGGGTCGGCTGCCGCGGTTGAGGTGCGCCGCCTATTGGCCGACGACGCTGGTCAGGTCGCTATGTGTGAGCCGGTCGCGATGGAGATCTTGTCCGGAGCCATTGACGACAGCACGCACCTGAAACTTGAGAGGCTGGTCAACGGCTTGCCCGCGATGGCTGTCGACAACGCCTTTGACTTTCGGGCGGCAGCAGAGATTTACCGGGTCGCCCGTCACTCAGGTAAAACGATTCGCAGCCTTACTGACTGTCTGATCGCCGCGGTCGCGATCCGCCACGACGCACGTCTTGTCCACCGCGACGCAGACTTCGACGTCATTGCCGAGATGACCGCCCTCGAGGCGACGTCGTTCCTTGACTAGCGGGTTGCAGTGAACCGAATCGCAACGAGGTGTTCGCGCCGGACCGCTTCGGCGAATTCCTCGAGCGACGGCACCTGCGGATCACGGAATTTCACCCCCAGCAAACGCTGCGCACGCTTGGCGCCGTACCCCTGCGATGCGCGGTGAGCCAAGTCGGCGACGGTGGCATGCTCACCGATGAGCTCCCCGCGCATCGTCGTCGTCTTGCCGCCATGCAACACCTGGGCAGTAGCGCCGCCCCGAAAATTGTTTTTCCACGGCGCGCCGCTAATGGCGTAGAGGGTGCCGTCGATTTGATGGGCGCTCAACGGAATTGAGTACTGTTTCCCGGTCTTCCGTCCGCTAAAGCTCACCACCATCAAATCCTTGGCTGCCGAGCCCAGCACCGGGGCGCGCAAAAGCACCCGCAGGACCGGGTTACCCACACGCAGCACCGCCTGCGGTGGATGGGACATGGTGATCGCATGCGACTGTTCTGCCATGCCTACAGCGTAGAACTATGCAGAAGTCCCCGGGGCGTTACCCAGGCCGGCGGCGCTGTGTCAAGCGCGGTATGGTGCCACCGGTGGTACCATATACACCATGGAGAAGACGACGGTGTATCTTCCGGACGACCTGAAAGTCGCCGTCAAGCGCGCCGCTCGTCAACGCGGAGTGTCCGAAGCGGAAGTTATCCGAGACTCCATCCGAACTGCGGTCGGCGGCGTCAGGCCGCGGCCCAAGGGTGCTTTGTACACGGGCCCCGAGCCGATTGCCCGACGCGTCGACGACCTCTTGGAGGGCTTCGGTGAGCGGTGATCGTCGACACCAGCGCGCTGCTTGCCTATTTCGACGCGGGCGAACCGGACCATAACGCGGTATCCCGGGTTATCGGAAGGTTCAACGACCGGCTTGTCGTCTCGCCCTTTGTCGTGGCTGAACTCGACTACCTGCTCGCCACCCGGGTAGGTGTCCACGCCGAGCTCGCGGCCTTGCGGGAATTGGGCAGCGGCGCTTGGGAGTTGACCGGCTTCGGAGTGCGCGAGCTGAAGCAAGCCAGCAGGATCATCCAACGGTATCGAGAGCATCGCATCGGAGTCGCGGACGCGTCCAATGTCGTGCTGGCTGATCTTCATCACACCCGCACGATCGTCACCCTGGATCGTCGCCACTTCTCGGTGTTGCGTCCGATTGGCGGCGGGCGCTTCACCGTCCTGCCGTGATCCCGAGGTCAGAACGTCAGGGCGAGCAGCTGTCCCGCAAAATCGGGTGCATCTTCGAAAACGGGATGTGCGGCTCTTGCGTTCGGGATGGCAGAAGTCAGCATTTCACGGCTCTCAACGGCGCAAATGCGGCGACATAGGAACCTCGCGTACCGTCCGCGCGTAGTGCTCGAGTAGGAGGAATCAACGTGGCGAGAACCGAGAACGACAGCTGGGACATCACCGAGAGCGTGGGCGCGACGGCGCTGGGGGTGGCGGCGGCGCGGGCCGCGGAGACCGAGAGCGAGCACCCGCTGATCGACGATCCGTTCGCCCGGGTGTTCCTCGACGCTGCCGGCGAGGGTATGTGGAGCTGGTTCTCGGCACCGGACCTGCCCAAGGAGATCACCGACGCCGAACCGGATCTGCCGCTGCGGATGCAGTCGATGGTCAACTACATGGCCGCCCGGACAGCGTTCATCGACGACTTTCACCTCGACGCGGCGAACGCCGGGGTGCGGCAGGTAGTAATCCTGGCGGCCGGTCTGGACTCGCGGGCGTGGCGGTTGTCCTACCCGGCCGGCACGAAGATCTTCGAACTCGACCAGCCCAAGGTGCTGGAGTTCAAAGCGTCGACGCTGCAGCAACACGGTGCTCAGCCGACGGCCGAAGTGGTCAATGTGCCCATCGACCTGCGCCACGATTGGCCGGAAGCGTTGCGGCAGGCCGGTTTTGACCCGTCGTCGCCCAGCGCCTGGACCGCCGAGGGGCTGTTGCCGTTCCTGCCGGCCACGGCCCAAGAGCTGCTGTTCGAGCGGGTGCATGCGCTGGCCGCCACCGGCAGCCGCATCGCGGTCGAGGCGCCCGGCCCGGGTTTCATGGACCCGGACGCTCAGGCCAAGCAGCGCGAGCAGATGCAGCGATTCCGGGATCTCGCGGCGAAACTGGGCCACCAGCGCGACATTCCCGACGTGCAGGATCTGTGGTTTTTCGAGGACCGTGAAGATGTCGGTGACTGGCTGCGCCGCCACGGATGGGAGGTTTCGGTGGTGCCCGCCGAGGAACTGATGGCCCGTTACGACCGCCCGCCGCCCGAGATCGAGGATGCGGCGCCGCGAAGCCTGTTCGTGTCAGCGCAGCGGTCATAACTGAGGAGGAGTTCAAGCGTGGTGAGGACAGATGACGACAGCTGGGAGATCACCGAGAGTGTCGGCGCTACCGCGCTAGGGGTAGCGGCCTCGCGGGCTGCGGAAACCGAGAGCGACCACCCGATGATCAGCGATCCGTTCGCCAGGGTGTTCCTCGACGCCGCCGGCGACGGCGTGTGGAACTGGCAGGCCGCCCCAAATCTGCCCGCCGAGCTCGTCGACGCCGAACCCGAATTGCCGTTGCAGATGAAGGCGATGGTCGGCTATATGGCCTGCCGTACCGCGTTTTTCGACAACTTCTTCCTCGACGCCACTCGTGCCGGCATTCGCCAGGCGGTGATCTTGGCTGCCGGGCTGGATGCGCGGTCGTGGCGGTTGCCCTGGCCCGATGGGACGACGGTCTACGAGCTGGATCAGCCCCGGGTGCTGGACTTCAAGTCCGCCACGTTGCAGCAGCACGGGGCGCAGCCTGCCTGCCACCGCATCGAGGTTCCGGTGGACCTGCGGCACGACTGGCCGGCGGCGTTGCGGCAGGCCGGTTTCGACCCGTCAGCACCGAGCGCATGGTCGGCGGAGGGGCTGATGCCTTACCTGCCGGCCGCCGCGCAAGACCTACTGTTCGAGCGGGTGAACGAGCTCACTGCCCCCGGCAGCCGGGTCGCCGTGGAGGCGCTGGGACCGAAATTCCTCGACCCGGAGTATCGCGCACGGCGTCAGGAGCGGATGGATCGAATTCGGGCGCTGATGGCCGACGTGGACCCGCAACGCGAAGTGCCCAGGATGGACGAACTGTGGTACTTCGAGGAGCGCGAAGACGTGGGGCACTGGTTCGGCCGGCACGGCTGGGACGTGACGGTGACACCGGCCGACGAGCTGATGGCCACGTACGACCGCAAAGCCGCGCCGGAGGTGGAGGACGAAGTGCCAGGCAATTTGTTCGTGGCCGCGCAGCGGCCCTGACGGACGTCGCCGGCCTTTGTAGCATTCTGTTACAGTTGTAGCAGACTGCTACACAAGGGGACGTGATGGCGAAGACTGCCGATCGGGTGACCCGCGTCGCCGCGGATCTGCTGGACAGCGCGGCGGCTGAGGGTGCGCGGCAGAGTCGCTCGGCCAAGCAGCAGCTGGACCACTGGGTTCGGGTGGGACGCGCGGTGTCGAATCAGCAGTCGGCGGCGCGGCGGCGGGTGGAGTCCGCGTTGGCCGGTGATCTGGAGTTGCGCGAGTTGAACGCCGAGGAAGGCGCGGTGTTCGACGCGGAGGTCAGCGCGGCGATCCAGGAGAAGCTGGCGCATTCGCACTACGGCGAGGTGCTCGCTGAGCGTGGCGTCACCACCGTCGCCCTCAACGAGGCCGGGGAGATCGTCGAGCACCGGCCTGATGGCACTGCAGTCGTGCTGACCGCCAAGCGCCGAGCGCCACGACGCAGAAAGGTCAGCGCCGCGCCCAGCCGATGAAGCGGCTCGATCTCGTCGTCGGACCCAACGGTGCGGGCAAGTCGACGTTCGTCGAGCTCACGCTCGCGCCGCTGCTGCCGGGCAGCGTGTTCGTCAACGCCGACGAGATCGCCAAACAACGATGGCCCGATGACCCGGCGTCGCACGCGTACGAGGCGGCACGGGTGGCAGCCGATACTCGCTCGAAGCTGCTCGAACTCGGGAAGTCGTTCATCGCCGAAACCGTGTTCTCCCATCCGTCGAAGCTGGAACTGATCGACGCCGCCCGCGCGGCGGGTTATACGGTCGTCTTGCATGTCCTGTTGATCCCCGAGGAGCTGGCGGTCGAACGGGTCCGGCACCGGGTCAGGGCCGGCGGGCATGCTGTGCCGGAGGACAAGATTCGCACGCGGTATCAACGTCTTTGGCCGCTGGTCGCCGCGGCGATTACGCGGTGTCACTCTGCGACCGTGTACGACAACAGCAGGCTCAAGGGCCCACGCATCGTCGCGCAGATGAACGACGGTTTCATCATCGGTTTCCCGACTTGGCCGGCATGGACTCCGCGTGTCCTGCAGTCGGGCTGGCCGGCATAACGCTTTGCAGGGGAGAGCCCGCGCGATTGGACGCGAGGCAATAGGCTGCGTCGAATGGCCTCGCCGTTAACGCTATTGCGGGCGCTCGCCCCAGCGGCGGTGGTCCTGCTGAGCCTGGTCGGCGCTCCGCCTGCTGCCCACGCCGAGGAACCCGCGTTCGTTACGAAGCCGGTCGAGCACGTCGACACCCTCATCGGCACCGGGACCGGCGGTGAGGAAGTGGGAGAGATCAACAACTTTCCCGGCGCCGCGGTCCCGTTCGGTATGGTGCAGTACTCGCCGGACACCACCGACACCTACGCCGGCTACGACCACGCCAACGACCGCTCCACCGGATTCAGCCTGACCCACGCGTCGGTGGGCTGCGCTGCGTTCGGCGATATCCCGATGCTGCCGACCACCACCCCGATCGGCTCGCAACCGTGGTACGCCTGGGAAACCATCGCCCACGACGACACCGAGGTGGGCAGGCCCGGCTACTACACGGTGCGGTTCCCCGACACCGGAGTGAGCGCGGAACTGACCGCCACCACCCGCACCGGTGTCGGGCGGTTCCGCTACCCGGCCGACGGGCGACCTGCGCTGTTTCATGTGCGCCCCGGCGGGTCGCTGGCCGGCAACTCGGCGGCGAGCATCCAGATCGGTGAGCACAACACCATCACCGGATCCGCGACTACCGGCAAATTCTGCGGCGCGGAGAACACCTACACGGTGTACTTCGCGATGAAGTTCAGCAAGCCGTTCACCTCCCACGGCACCTGGGACGGTGAGGCGGTCCACCCGGGGGCCAGCACCGCGGACTCGAGTTCGGCCGGGGGATATGTCGAGTTCCCGCCCGGCTCGGTGCTCGAGGTGCAGACTGCGATCTCCTACGTCAGTGTCGACGGAGCACGTGCGAACCTGGCCGCCGAGGGTGCGGGCTTCGACGACGTCCGCTCGGCCGCAGCAAGCGAATGGAATGCTGTGCTGTCGCGCATTCGGGTAGCCGGCAGCAATAGCGGCGACGTGACGACGTTCTACACCGCGCTGTACCGGACCTTATTGCACCCAAACACTTTCGACGACGTGGACGGGCGCTATATCGGATTCGACGGCGTCGTCCGTACCGTTTCCAAGGGGCACACCCAGTACGCCAACTTTTCCGACTGGGACACCTACCGCTGCCTGGCTGCCCTGCAGGCGCTGCTGTTCCCAAAGCAGGCCAGCGACATGGCCCAATCGCTGGTCAACGATGCCGAGCAGAGCGGGTCCTATCCGCGCTGGGCGCTGGCCAATTCGTCAACCGGCATCATGACCGGAGACAACCCGGTCCCGCTGATCGTCAACTTCTACACGTTCGGTGCCAGAGACTTCGACGTCAAGAAGGCGCTGTACTTCATGCTGAAGGCGGCGACCGAGGGCGGTGTCGGGCTGAACGGCTACGTGGAGCGGCCGGGAATCACCAGCTATCTGCAGCATGGGTATGCGCCGCAGACCCCGGAGTTCGGCGCCGGTCATGCCACTGCGGGCGCTTCGATCACGCTGGAATGGTCGGTCGACGACTTCACCATCTCTCGCTTCGCCGACTCGCTGCGGGAAAGCGCTATCGCCAACACTTTTCAGCGGCGAGCGCAGTTCTGGCAGAACCTGTTCAATCCGGCGACTGGTTACATCTCGCCGCGCGACGCCACCGGCACCTTTCTCGACGGCCCGTGGTTCAGGACACCCGAGACTGACTTCGGCCAGGAGGGGTTCGACGAAGGCAACGCCGATCAATATCTGTGGATGGTGCCGCAGAACATCGCCGGCCTGGTGTCCGACCTGGGCGGCCCGCACGCAGCAGCGCAGCGGCTCGACCGGTTCACCACCGAGCTCAATGTCGGGCCTGACAAGCCGTATCTGTGGATCGGCAACGAGCCCAACTTCGGCACACCATGGTTGTACAACTTCGTCGGCCAACCGTGGAAGACCCAGCAGTTGGTCGACCGGGTGCGGCGGGAGTTGTTCGGTCCCACGCCAGAGGGCGAGCCGGGCAACGACGACTTAGGCGCTGAGTCCAGTTGGTTCGTGTGGTCCGCGCTCGGGCTGTATCCCATCACCCCGGGAACGACGATCCTCACGGTGAACACGCCGCTGTTCGATCGGGCCGAGATCGCTGTAGCTGGAGGAAGGTCCATTCGGGTCGTCGCGCCGGGTGCATCGAGCGGGCTGAAGTACGTCGACGGACTCAGCGTCGACGGCCGGGCCACCGACCAGACTTTTGTTCCCGAGTCGATCATCCGCACCGGAGGAGACGTCGCGTTCTCGTTGTCGGCGATGCCGAACCTGTCCTGGGGCAGCGGGGAATCATCCGCGCCGCCGTCGTTCGGCGCGGATGCTCGGCCGTGAATTCGGGGTGCTATGTGCCGCGGATGTCCCACCGAACGGTGAACTGGCTACCGGGTGCAACACGTTCGTTGCGCAGCCGATGCCAAACGCCAACTGAAACACCACCGGGTCCGTCGCAATCTCGATCGCAAGCCGGGAATACTTAGGGTATGTCGGAGCGCCCACCCACTAAGGCAATCATTGCCAGAATGGCGGGATGCTGCCTGTTGGCGGGGCTGGTGGCGGCGGCATTGATGTTTCCAGTCGCCGGGGGCATCGGGCTGCTTTTCAACCGCGCATCCGACGTTGTCGCCGACGACTCCGCAGGAATCCTCGCAGGGGACGTGCCGCAAGTCTCGAGGATGGTCGACGCCGCAGGAAACACGATCGCCTGGTTGTATTCCCAGCGACGGTTCGAGGTGCCCTCCGAGCAGATCGCCAACACTATGAAGCTGGCCATCGTCTCGATCGAGGACAAGCGGTTCACTGAGCACAACGGGGTGGACTGGCCGGGTACCTTGACCGGCCTGTCCGGCTACCTGCGGGGCGACCTCGACACTCGCGGCGGCTCGACCATCGAACAGCAGTACGTCAAGAACTACCAGCTGCTGGTGAACGCACAGACCGACGCCGAGAGGCGAGCCGCTGTGGAAATCACACCGGCGCGCAAACTGCGCGAGATGCGGATAGCGCTGACGCTTGACAACACCCTCTCCAAAGCGGAGATCCTGACCCGCTACCTCAACCTGGTGTCGTTCGGTAACGGCGCGTTCGGTGTGCAAGATGCCGCTCAAACCTACTTCGGCATCAACGCCTCGCAGCTGAACTGGCAGCAGTCCGCGCTGCTGGCCGGCGTCCTCCAGTCGACGAGCATGCTCGACCCGTACACCAACCCCGAGGCGGCGCTGGAGCGCCGCAACGTGGTGTTGGACAGCATGATCGAGAACCTCCCGCAGTATTCCGACGAGCTGCGTGCCGCCGAAGCCGAGCCGTTGGGCGTGCTACCGCAGCCGAAGGAGCTGCCGAGTGGCTGTGTAGCCGCGGGCGATCGCGGCTTCTTTTGCGACTATGTGCTGGACTACCTCGCGCGGGCCGGCATCAGTAAGGAGCAGGTCGCCCGCGGCGGTTATCTGATCCGCACGACGCTGGACCCGAGGGTGCAGGCGTCGGTCAAGCAGGCCGTCACCAAGTTCGCGAGCCCGACACTCAATGGGATCGCCAGCGTGATGAGCGTGATCAAGCCGGGCAAAAAGGCGCATCAGGTGATCGCGATGGCCAGCAACCGCACCTATGGCCTCAACAGCGATGCGCAGGAAACGGTGCAGTCGCAGCCCTTTTCACTGGTCGGTGACGGGGCGGGCTCCATCTTCAAGATCTTCACCACAGCGGCCGCGCTCGACATGGGGATGGGTATCAAGGCCGAGCTGCAGGTGCCGGGCTTCTTCCAAGCCAAAGGCCTGGGCAGCAGCGATACGCCCGGCTGCCCGAAGGAAACCTGGTGCGTGGGGAACGCGGGCCGCTACCGCGGTTCGATGAACGTCACCGATGCGCTGGCGACCTCGCCGAACACCGCGTTCGCGCGGCTGATCCAGCAAGTCGGGGTGCCGCGGGCGGTCGATATGGCGGTGCGGCTGGGGCTGCGGTCCTACGGGATGCCGGGATCCGCGCGCGCCTACGACCCGAAAGGCAACGAAAGCCTGGCCGACTTCATCAAGCAGGGGAACATGGGCTCGTTCACTTTGGGTCCGTTCCAACTCAACGCGCTCGAGCTGGCCAATGTGGCGGCGACGCTCGGGTCCGGTGGCGTGTGGTGCCCGCCCAGCCCGATCGACAAGATCGTCGACCGTAAGGGCCACCAGGTGTCGGTGACCACCGAGACCTGTGACCAGGTGGTGCCGGAAGGACTGGCGAACACGATGGCAAACGCCTTGAGCAAGGACGACCAGGGCGCCGGTACCGCAGCGGGCTCGGCCGGCACGGTGGGGTGGACTCTGCCGCTCTCGAGCAAGACCGGCACCACGGAGTCGCATCGATCGTCGGGATTCGTCGGCTTCACCAACCGATACGCGGCGGCCAACTACATCTTCGACGACACCGGCTCACCCTCGGGCATCTGTTCTTTCCCACTGCGCCGATGCGGCAGCGGTGACCTGTATGGCGGTAATGAGCCCGCCCGCACCTGGTTTGAGGCAATGAAGCCGATTGCCAACGACTTCGGTGAGGTGCATCTGCCGCCAACCGATCCGCGCTACGTCGACGGCGCGCCGGGCGGCAAGGTACCCGAGGTGTCCGGCCTGAAACTGGACGAGGCTCGTAAGCGCCTCAAGGACGCCGGTTTCCAAGTCGCCGACCAGCCGTCCTGGGTGAACAGCTACGGGTCCGATGGCGCCGTGGTGGGGACCAGCCCGAGCGGTCAAGTCATCCCCGGATCGATCATCACGATCAATGTCAGCAACGGGATTGCGCCGGCACCGCCGCCGGCTCCGGTGCGACGCGCACCGATTGCTCCCGTCACAGCTCCCGATGACGAAGGGCCTCCACCGCCGGCAGAGCCGCCGCCCTTCCAGATTCCTGGGCTGCCGCCGATCTTCCTGGGAGGGCCACCACCGCCGCCACCGCCCGACGCGCCTGGTTAGGCGTTGGCTCGCGAGCCTCGAACGACGCCGATGTTATACACCTGCAGGAGAACCCGGGTGCAGCACGAGATCGGTGAGGAGTCGGTTGCGCTCAATTCTGTGCTCATTGCCTCGCGTTGGACTATGGAACGATCTGGGTCATCCGGCAAACACCTTGACGTCCGCCATCTTTGGTGTGCGACAACCGGCGGCATGGTGATCTACGGTGTGTAAATGCCCTAAAAAACCGAACTTTGCCTACTGGGAGCGCCACGGCCACCGGGTTCAGGTCGAAACGCCGCGGCCGTAGCAACCAGAGCGTCGTATCACCTCGTGCTGTCGGTAGTCGTTGATCGAACACGGCGGACGCAGTGGCGTTGACCTGTTCATCGGCGACTTCAACACCGGCAACAACGATTGGACTAGGATTCTAACGGCACCAGTTCTATGGATCGGAGCTGTCGAGGTCCACCTTGGCGCAGCAACCAGTACACTCGAAGAAGCTGATTTTCTCGAGATGCGGGCGCGGTTCTTGGCAGTCCACTCGAAACGTGATTATGGGTCCAAGCAATCCTGACCGAAGCAAGTCAGCCGATCATTTATCCACCCTCACGGGGATGGTTAAGGCCCGGCCGCTTGCTGCTTGGTCGGGGTTTAACAGCCGACTGGTTCGACCTCACGCCAGTTACGCGTTCACAACGGTCCTCCGCTGTCAGACCGATGAGCTACCGTGCCCAGGGTGTACGAGGGCCTCTACGAATCGCTGTTGACCGAACGTTTGCACCAGGCGTTGGCGGCACGACCCGACTTGCATCCAGAAATGGGATCCGTCGATGACGCCGAGCAACCGCTAACGATCGCGCGGCATCTCACCGGGCTGATCGAACGCTCGCTGCGAGCGGCCAGCACCGCCGAAGACCGAGCAGATCTGATTCGCCGAATTCTGGCGACGCTGCCTGATCCCGAGGTGATGGTTGAGGCGCTGCACCAACGCGAACCTAGCCGAATCGAGCGGCTCGACGCCGTCGCGCCGGTTAACACGCTGCCTATCGTGCGCTGGCCCCGGCCAGCCACCCCGTTGTCGGACACCGCCCTGATGACGAACGCCCGCAACGAGCCGACTTTGGCCGCTGAGCTGCGGGCCGAACTAGCCAGCGCGGATCACGTGGACTTGCTGTGCGCCTTCGTCAAATGGCAGGGTCTGCGGCTGCTCGAAGAGCCACTTACCGAGCTGCGGCAGCGGAAGGTGCCACTGCGGGTCATCACCACCACCTACCTGGGCGCCACCGACGCTCGTGCGCTTGACGCGTTAGTCGACGAGTTTGGCGCCGCGGTGCGGGTTAACTACGAAACCGAGCGCACGCGGCTGCACGCGAAAGCGTGGCTGTTGCGGCGTCACACCGGTTTTCATACCGCGTATGTGGGGTCGAGCAATCTGTCGCACGCCGCGCTGGTCGACGGACTGGAATGGAACGTGCGGCTATCGGCGGTGTCAACGCCGCACCTGCTGGAGAAGTTTCGGGCCACCTTCGAGTCTTATTGGGAAAACCGCGAGTTCGAGCCCTACCGGCCGTCGGCTGACGGCGAGCGGGTGCGCGACGCGCTCGACATTGCAGCGGGTGGACGGCAACGGGATCGGCTGACGGTCACGCTGTCGGGACTGGAGGTGCAGCCCAAACCCTTCCAGGCCGAGATGCTCGAAGAGCTCGACGCCGAACGCGTGCTGCATGATCGGCACCGCAATCTGATCGTGGCGGCCACTGGTACCGGCAAGACCGTCGTAGCTGCATTGGACTATCGCCGGTTGGTCCGCGAGGTACACGGCCGCGATTTGACACTGTTATTCGTCGCGCATCGCAAGGAAATCTTGCAACAAGCTCGCCGCATGTATCAGGAGGTGCTGACCGATCCGACGTTCGGCGAACTGCTCGTCGGTGGCGACGAGCCCACCAGGTGGCGCCACGTCTTCGCTAGCATCCAATCGCTTTCGGCCGACCGGCTTTCTCAGCTGGAGCCCAACCGATTCGACGTCGTGGTGATTGACGAGTTCCACCACGCCGAGGCTGCCTCCTACCGCCGATTGCAAAACCACGTCCAACCGATCGAGCTGCTCGGGCTGACCGCAACACCAGAGCGCGGTGACGGCGTCGACGTGCGGGAGTTCTTTGGTGGTCGGGTAGCCGCGGAGCTTCGGCTCTGGGAGGCGCTGGAGCAAAACTTGCTATGCCCGTTCCATTACTTCGGCGTTCACGACGGCACTGACCTCGGTGAGTTGCAGTGGAAGCGCGGTGGATACGACCTGGGTGCGCTGAGCAACCTCTACACCGGCGATGACGCGCGGACACGGATCGTGTTTAAGGAACTGCGCGACAGAGTCGCCGATGTCGCTGCGATGCGTGCGTTGGGTTTTTGCGTTAGTGTCGATCACGCCGGCTACATGGCGCATCGATTTGTCGATGCCGGGATTCCGGCCCGTGCGGTGTCAGCGGAGACCTCGACCACCGATCGCCAGGCGGCGCTAAACGCGTTGCGCAACAGAGAAATCAACATCCTCTTTGCGGTTGACCTGTTCAACGAAGGCCTAGACATTCCGGAGGTCGATACGGTCTTATTCTTGCGCCCCACCGAAAGCGCCACCGTTTTCCTACAGCAACTGGGCCGGGGACTGCGGCTGACACCGGGCAAAACCGTGCTGACCGCGTTCGACTTTGTGGGCAATCAGCGTCGCGAGTTCCGGTTCGACCAGCGCTTCCGCGCGCTGACCGGGCTCAATCGCAAGCTGCTCGTGCGCCAGCTTGAGCACGGCTTCCCATTCCTGCCTTCAGGTAGCCAGATTGTTCTCGACCCGGTGGCTCGCGACCTGATTTTGGAAAACATCCGCCAGCAGGTGGCGCCACGCTGGGCGGCGCTCGTCTCCGAGGTTCGGGCTCATTCCAATGGTGACCTGGCCTCCTATCTCGACGCCTCCGGCCGCGGCCTCGAAGATGTGTTCCGCTCCGGCAGGTCGTGGACCACATTGTGCCGCGACGCCGGCAAGCTCGCCGTCGATCCCGGGCCACGCGAGGGGGAGCTGATCAGGCGAGTTCGCGTACTCGCCCATGTCGACGACCGGCTGCGCCACTTGGGCTACCGGACCATCTTGAAAGGCGATGCGCAGACTGAGAGCCCTGTTGAGCAGCGGCTCGCCGAGATGTTGTTTTTCTCACTGTTTCCGGACGGCGGCGGATTCGACAGTGTGGCACAAGGCCTCGCTGCGCTCAAGGACGAGCCGGTTGTCGAGGAGATGCGTCAGATTATCGATATCGCCTTCGATGCGGCACACCGCAGCACCTACTCATTGGGTGAACTGATCCCAGCGCTCAGTGCTGTCCCGCTGGCGGTGCATGCCAGCTACTCCCGCGAGGAAATCCTGGCCGCGCTTGGGTTCGCGTCACTGCGCCGTACCCCGAGCACCATGCGGGAGGGAGTCGCGTGGTGCGAATCAGTCAACGCCGACGCCTTTCTTATCACTCTGAAGAAGACCGAAACCGACTACTCGCCGACGACGATGTACCGCGACTTCGCTCTCAGTCCCGAGCTTTTCCACTGGGAATCGCAGTCGACGACGTCATCGGCATCACCGACCGGGCAGCGTTACATCCGCCACCGCCATAGCCGCTCGCACATCTTGCTTTTCGTGCGCGACGCTAAGACGAACTCCGTTGGTACGGCACCGTATGTCTTTCTTGGCCCCGCCGATTATGTGTCACATGAAGGCGAGCGGCCGATGGCTATCACCTGGCGGCTGCGCCGTCCGATGCCGACTGAAGTGTTTATGGCTTCGCGGGCGGCGGTGGCGTAACGCAGCCTCAGGCGGCTCAACAACGCGCAAATCTAATGTTAGGGAATTCGCGTCCAACGCGGAGGGAAGCTGATATCCAGCCGCTCCATCTGCTTGTAGCCCGACCACGTCGGGACGCCCGCAGGTTGCACGCGGTAGATGCCGAGCGCCGCGGCAACGACGCGCTTGTGCTGTGTTGGCCACTGAATCGCCGATGCGATCTCCTCGAGGACCGGTCTGTCACGCTCTAGCACCCGTTCGACAATCGTCACCGCCGGCAGCGCACCACCCTTGTCGCCGTTACAGCGGGCGCATGCCAACACGAGATTGGCTAGCCCATTGAGCCCGACCAGGGACCACGGCAGCACATGATCCACCGGATTGTTTACCGGCAGGTGCACGCCGCAATAGAAGCAATGCGGACCGAACGCATCCTTAAACGGCTCGCGCACGGCGGCGAGGGCGGCGCGCTCACGACCGAAGAGATGACCGGTCAGGTCTGGAACATCTTCGTTCAAAAACTTGTTCATCCGGCGCACGTCCTCGACCCACATAAGTTCCAACACCGGCTTGACGAGGCCGGCAAGCCGAGCAAGATTTTCTGCGACACCAGGTCTGAGTTTGATGGCTTCACCATGATCACGCAGTGCCGAGCGTGACACGTGGTCGTGTAAGAAGGAATCGTCGTACAGAAACGGATCACTCGTCGACGAACCCGGCAGTTTCTGCAGCCGGTGCAATGGCTGCTGCGCGAGGCACAACGTGATCTCGTCGATGGTCGCCTGGTATGCGCGGGGCGCACGCAGCCTGGCAATGTCCAAGGACACTCTCATGCTACTGACCCCGGCCGCCTCTCGTAACGAATTGACCGCGTTAAGGATTCGTGCGCGCGGCTGCGTGGACTGCCTTAGTTCTAGGCCGTCGAATGGGTGCACTTGCTGCCAGTAAATCTCCACTACCCGATGGGCAAGATCGGCTATCGGCACTAGCAGCGCGCCGCCAGGCCGCTCGGGAATGTTCTCGATGCAGTAGTCAATCAGCGCCGTTAACGTAGCAAGCTTGTAAGTGGCCGTCCGAAGGCCGGTCTCAAGAATCGCAACCACGCGTTGTCCGAGCATAAGCGGGTCGACAACGTCATCGCCCATGGCGCACTATCGATGATGAAGCGGCGAAATCAAACTGCACACCGCATTATTGCTATACGAGCCAGAGCGCAGGGAAACTTATCTGGAAAAAGAATCTGAAATCCAACGCGACTTCGTAGCCGCACCCGCGTGCCACCTTAGCCGTCGGCATGCTCCGCCAGAATGATGCCCGCACGAATACGGCGGCTTCGCCACTTAAGTCAGCGGCGCCGCGTTGCTCGGTCTCGGCCAACGCCGAAGCTCTTCGCTCAGAAGTTGTTGCAAGTATTGGCCACCTGCAGCACAAGTCCGCTGAACTGCTGAACGTACGGCTGCGCCTCTGGCCTGCTCTGCAGCTCGTCAGCTATCTGCTGGCGCTGATCCGGCGATGAGTCGAGGAATCCCCGCAGCGCGGCCTGCGCTGTCGGCGATCCGTTCAGTTGCGCAGCGGCTACCGGTGATTGCGCGTTCAGTGCCGACACCACTTGCGAGTAATTACATGTGGTGTTGACGGCTGGACTGAGGTCAGGATCTGCGGACGCGACGCCGAGTCCAGCGGTCACCGACAATGCCGACCCGCTGACGCGCGACAACCAATTTGCTCAACGAATGCCTAACCATTGTGAAACCTTCCCGCCAACGCACGCCGCCGATGGCGACGAGACCAGCCTACCGACTGTATTGGCGATGACGCGCCTTCCATACTCGCTCCCGCCTGAGTAATCGCTCAGAGCGGTCATGGGCTGCGCCCAGCATGAAACTAGGAAAAATTGATGTCGTCTTCGCCCACATCCTGACCTTGGCATCTAGTCTATTTGTTAGCGAGGTGGGCAGATTGGATACTCCGCCGGCAGCGTGACTGGTGAGACAGGAGGGGACCAACGCCGGCCCAATGGCCCGTCAGCGCGCCTCCGTTTCGCCATCCGAATCCGGCACACCACCGTCCGCGTCGCCACGAACGCGCCCCCGCCACCTGCGGTATCCGCGCCGTGCGGCGAACACCCCGAAAACCGCAGTCAGGCACCACACCGCTATCGCGGCGTAGGCCAACGCCGGTGACCGATCTCCGATTGAAGCGCCCAGCGCGGTGTAGACGAACGCCCGGGGCACCGAACCGATGAACGAACCAACCGCCATCTGCCACAACGGAACTCCGAACGCCCCGAACGCGTAGGAAGCCAGCGCATCGGAGATGCCCGGGACAAAACGCTGACCGACCACCGCCCACAACCCGCGTCGTTCGATCAGCGCATCAATGCGCTCGCCACGCTGCACTCCCAGCAGCTCCCGCGCACTGTCTCGGCCGGCCCGCCGGCCAATCAAGCTCGCGACAACCGCGGTCCCCACCGTCGCACCCAGCGTCACGAATACACCCAGCACCGGACCGAACAGGAGCCCACTGGTGGCGGCCAGAATCGGCCCCGGCACGAACACCGCGCCCAGCACCGCCGACACCACGACGTAGGTCAGCGGCGCCGCCGGTCCCGTCGCAGACACCACGCGCCGCACCTCCTCGACGTCCACCACATGCCGAACCGCCAGCAGGTAGAAAAGGGCACCCAGGAATACCACGAACACCCCAAGCCGCACGATGTGCCGCTGGCGGGATGTCGCTGCAGAAGTCATGCCGCCTGTGATTCTTCCCCATACCGCCTCACGTAACCTCAGGTGGCGTGAGAACTGACAACGACACCTGGGAAATCACCGAGAGTGTGGGCGCCACGGCGCTGGGTGTAGCCGCGGCGCGCGCGGGGGACACCGAAAGCGACAACCCGCTGATCAACGACCCGTTCGCGCGGTTATTCCTCGACACCGTCGGCGACGGTGTGTGGACCTGGTACGGGGCTCCCGAACTGCCCGCCGAGGTCGTCGAGGCCGAACCCGAGATGCCTCAGCGCATGAGAGAGCTCAGGGACTACTTCGCTTGCCGCACCGCATTTTTCGATGAATTCTTCCTCGATGCCACCTGTGCGGGCATTCGTCAGGTGGTGATTCTGGCGGCCGGCCTGGACGCGCGGTCCTGGCGGTTGCCGTGGCCGGACGGGACAACCGTTTACGAGCTCGATCAGCCTCGGGTGCTCGACTTCAAAGCGAAGACGCTGCATCAGCACGGCGCCGAGCCGACTTGCCACCGCATTAGTGTCCCGGTCGATCTCCGCCAGGACTGGCCGACCGCACTGCAAGACAACGGTTTCGACGCAGCAGCACCCAGCGCTTGGTCGGCAGAAGGTCTGCTGATGTACCTGCCGGCAGCGGCCCAGGACTTGCTCTTCGAGCGCGTCCAAGCGCTTACTGCGCCCGGCAGCCGGCTCGCTGTCGAGGCGCTCGCCCCCAACTTCGCCGACCCCGATGCGCTGGCTAAGCGGCGCGAGCGCATGGAGCGGGTCCGGGCGTTGCTGGCCAAGGCGGATCCAGAGCGGGAGATCCCCAGATCCGACGAGCTGTGGTACTTCGAAGACCGCGAAGACCTCGGCGACTGGTTGCGCCGCCGCAGCTGGCAGGTGACGCTGACACCGTCGGTCGAGCTGATGGCAGGGTATGGCCGCAAGCCCACCGCGAATCTCGAGGACGATGCCCCGCGCAATCTGTTCGTGTCGGCGGAGCGCAACGGCGAAAAATAGTGAATTGCGGCCCGCGCGACGCGACTTAAGCTGTCGACCATGCGAAACGGCGGGCAAGAGCTCAGCGTCGAAATACCGCCGATGGTCGCGCCGATTGCTCCGCAGACCTGGGCCGAGGTGCGTCCGCTGCTGCGGTCCATCGTGCGGCCCGCCACCTACGCGAGTCCCCGAAGGTCCGGCGACGCCAAGGCCTGGCGGCAACCGGTGTCGTCGTTCGTCAACGAACTGGTGGCGCTCGACCTGCCCACAGCGCGGGTGATCGTCACGGTGCAAAACACCAAGCAGTGGGGCGTCACCTGGAGAGAAGCGTTCGACGCCGGGCGGGAGAACGTCGCCGGCATGCATCCGGCGAGCGCCAACGTGGCGGGCACCGACGGGGCTTTCGTCGACGCAGACCAGAGCACCTACATCAACTCAGCGATCCTGACCCCCGGTTGGCTGGCGTCGTTCGGCCGGACCGACGGGCCGCGCCCGATTGCCTTCGTGCCCAACGAAGACACCCTGATCATCGGCACCGACGACCCCGACGAGGGTCCGAAGTACTTCGAGATGGCCGAGCAGATGTATTGCGAGTCTGACCGGCCCGTCTCACCAGAGGCCTTCACCGTGCGCGATGGTCGGCTTGTGCCCTTCGACAAAGCCGGGCCGCACCCGCTCAGGCCGCTCGCGCTGCGGGCCCGCACCTGTGCTGCCATGCGCCAGTACGGCGAGCAGACCGAGTTCCTCACCCAGAAGTACCGCGACGAACTGGTAGACGTGTTCGTCGCCGCGCCAATGACTTTCGACGCCAAGCATGGAGTACGCACAGCCGCGGTGTGGGGCGAAGGGCTGACCTACGACCTGCCGGAGGTCGACTACATCTGCTTCACGAACAACGACGGCCACTTCACGGTGCCGTTCGCCGTGGTGCTCGACGTGTTAGGGATCGTGCACACGCCGGCTGTTTTTCCGCGGCGCTACCGGGTTTCCGGATGGCCGGAGCCGGCGCTGATGGACGCCCTGCGGTTTCACGCGGTGGCCCAGCCGCCCGACTAGCTCAGCTTTCCGGGCGTAACCGCACCAGCCGCGTCGTCGAACTCTCGTCGAGCTCCACCAAATCGGAACGTGACCGCAGGAAGTCGCTGAAAGACCGAAAGCCAAGCGACTTTTCGCTGAACGACGGATCCATCCGCTTCATTTGCGCCTTGACCGCGGAGTTGTGCAGCCAGTCGGCGTCGTCCTTTTCCAGGCCGATCCGCAGCGCGCGGGTCAACAGACCGGTGGCCGCGGCCTGGGTATCGGCCGGTTGTTCCTCGTCGGCGCCCTTGGAGCGGCGACGCTTCGGCGCGGCCCCCTCAGACTTCGAATCAGGCTGCGAGCACCGGAACCCCGGGCAGCGCGTCGTAGACGACGAACTCGTCACACGCCGCTGCCAGCGACCGACTCGACGACCCGGCCACCCCGATGCCCACCACATACCGGCCGAGGCGTTTGCAGCGCTGAGCCAGCGGAATGTAGTCGGAGTCACCGGCCGCGATCACCACATGGGTCAGGTCGGGCAGGCGGAACATGTCCTCGACCGCGTCGACGGCGAGCCGAATATCGGCGGCGTTCTTGCCGTAGGCCGCCGCCGGGAACAGCTGCACCAGATCGACGGCGCGGCCCACCAACTGCTCGCGGTAGCCGGTGTTGACCTCGTTTGACCAGTCCGCGTAGGCCCGGGTGAGCACCAGTGTCCCGAACGACGACGCGAAGTCGATGACGGCGCCGACGTCGACGGTGGCGCGCGCCAGCCGATCTGGATAGTCGTCGAGCGCCTTTGCTTTGTCACGCTGAAATGAATTGCGCCCGTTGACTTGGTCGTAGCGGGAGATCACGATGTTGTCGAAGTCCAGATAGACCGCAACACGGCCCGCGCCTGCATCTGCCATTAGCCCAGTCTCGACTATTGACCGCGGCGCGGCTGTCGGTTCCCGCGATTACCATGCGTTCATGAACGATTCGGCCCTCGACACGATGGCGACCGAGGCGATAGGCCTGCTCATCGAGGCGGTGGAGCAGATTCCTTCGGCAAGTTGGGATCAGCCGTCCAACCTCGAGGGCTGGAGTATTCAGGACCTGGTGGGTCACGCCACGGGCAGCGCCACCAAGGTTGTGACGCTGATCGAGGGTGGGCCTATTTGGCAGGGACCCTCTAAGCCGGATGACTGGAAAGCTGACGACCCTGCCGCGCAGCTTCGGCAGTTGGCGGCCCGGTTGCGAGACGCCCTGCCCAGCGCGGACCTGGACGCGATGCGGCCTTCTCCGGAGGGTGAGGTGCCCTTGCACCGTGCGTTGACGTTTCCGGTGTCCGACCTGGCGTTGCACAGCTGGGATGTGTATCGCTCACAGGACCGGCTGATGGAACTGCCCGAGGACCTGCTCGCGTTCTGCCGCACGTTGGTGGATTCGGTGCCCGAAGAGTTGCTGCGGCGCTCGGGCGCGTTCGGTCCGGCGCAACCGGTACCCGAGGACGCGACGCCGACCACCCAGCTCATGGCCTACCTCGGGCGCTCGGTCGGGGGTTAACCGGCCAAATGCGCGCCAGCGTCATGTAATTCGTCGCGCCGCAGGCTCATCGGCGTGACGGCAGGGAGGTCACCGCCGTCGACCACGGCCCGGGTAATCGGAGTGAGCGCCTGAAACAGCGTTTCCACCTCGTCGTCGCCAAGCGCCTCGAGCGCTGACAGCGCAAGGGTGTCGGTGGTCGATTCGATGTGGGTTTTCAGTTCCCGGCCGTCAGCGGTCAGCGACCCCTCTTCGTCGAGCAGCCCCCGCTCGGCCAGCCGTTGTTCGTGATAATGCCACGCTTCGTCGTCGTAATCTCGGCTGCGAGCGATGTATTCGCGCGGAATCCCGCCGGCCGCGGCGTGCAGCACGTTGGATTCTCGCCCGGAGACACCGGCGGCGGTGAGCACCGCTACATGCGTGTCGCCGCGGTGCTCCCGCAGCAGCGTCGCGGCATGCCACAGCGCGGCCAGCGGCTCGTCCGGCCATGGCAGCGCCCGATTCGCCGCGAACAAGGGCCGCCCGTCCAGCGCTGCGTGACGCGCCGCCCGCCCGGTCAAATCCGCTGCGAGAGAAACCGTTTCGTCTGCCTGGAGGCCGTAACGGCGCAGCGCCGCCACAGCGGAGTCCTGCCGGGCGCGCAACGCGGCCTCTGGCCCAGCGAGTTGCCACGCCGCCGGCAACGCCTTGGCCACTCGCTCGGGCGCGAAGTTGTAGAAGATCGCGGTCACCAACTCGGTGGGCACCGTGCCCAGCGGCGCCGACCGGGCAGCGAAATAGCCCATCCAGAAACCCCGATACCCCAGCTCGTCGAGTGCCGCGCGGGCTTCCGGCGCGAAGTACGTCACGCCGTGTATCGGCTCGAATCGGTCATAGAAGCGTCGCGCCAGCTCCGGTGTTCTGCGCACGATCGCAGTCAATCACCTGCGACGACCAGTACCAAGCGGCAGACGTTCAGCGCCCTGGGGCGGCGACCATCAAACCGACTGCCTCGGCTGTTGCGAAAAGGCGGTCATCGTAGGTGACAAACGCGGTCAGCATGGCACCGAAAACAGCCTCACCCGTGGCGAGATGGATTGCGTCCAAGGACCGGAGCGCGGTGTCCTGGTACGCCGCGGCGGCGGCACGGACCAGCTCGTCGACCTCATATCGCGATACTCGAGCGACAATCGCCGGAACCTCGGAGAGTAGCGAGGAATCTACCCGGCGAAGGGCGCGGGGGAGTTCAACCTCGATCAATGTCGATGACACCCACGGCGCTGTCCGCGTATCCAACCAGTCAGCAAGCGCATCGCTTTCCGGCTCTCGCCGTATCAGCTTGATCAGGGCCGACGTGTCCAGGTAAAGCATCAATAGCGCTCGGTGTCGCGCAGCTCCCGCAGCAGTCGGCCGGCCTCATGGTCGGTCTTGACTTGCCCGGATGGGCGTGGCGACGGTCCGGTAAGGGTGGCTGGGGATAGCTTCCCCGCGCTGATCATGTCGGCTAGCGGATTTTCCTGCGCGGGCACCAAGCGAGCAACGACGGCTCCCCGTTCGGTGATGTCGATCTGCTCGCCCCGCTTGACCCGCGCGAGCACCCCGGCCGTATTTTGATTCAGCTCACGAACTGGTACCTCAGCCATGCCGCCAGCGTACTACAAATACGTACTACATGCGCCTGGACGGCGCCGGCGCGCGGATGCTTTGCTGCCCGCGCGGCACATCGCGCACACGTGCATCACGATGCACTGATGCTAGAATGCAGTGTGCGCACCACCATCCACCTCCCGGACGACCTGCACGAACAAGCGCTCGCGATCGCCCGGGACACTCGCCGGACGTTGAGCGAAACGGTCGCCGATCTCGTCCGACGCGGCCTAAGAGCCGGCAGCACCATTGTGACCGACACCGATCCGAGGACGGGGTTGCCGTTGGTGAGCGTCGGGACGGTGGTGACCTCCGAGGACGTGCGCTCGCTAGAGGATGAAGCGTGACGGTGCTGCTCGATGCGAACGTGTTTATAGCGCTAATCGTCCCTGAGCATGTACATCACCACGCCGCCGCGGAGTGGCTGGCAGCCTCCGGCGCACCTTTCGCGACCTGCCCGATCACCCAAGGAAGTCTCGTTCGCTTCTTGGTGCGGACCGGCAAATCCGCGACCGCGGCGCGGGAAGTTGTCGGTGCAGTTCAGACCGCTGACCGCCACGAGTTCTGGTCCGACAGTGTCTCTTTCGCCGATGTAGAGGTCGAGGGTGTGGTCGGTCACCGACAAGTCACAGACGCCTACCTCGCTCAGCTCGCACGCAGCCGGTCAGGGCAATTGGCGACTCTCGACAGCGGACTGGCGAACCTGCACAGCGACGTCGCCGTGCTCATCCCGAAAACGAATTAGAACCCAAGGGCGGCAATAACTCTCGCTGTCACGCAGCTATCGGTCGGATAGCCGCCCGGTGCTACAGGCCGAGAGCGATGCGTAGCCGGTCGACGTCCATGCCTCCGCGAGCAGCTGCACCGGCGGGGAAGCTGTCCAGAAGTCTGATGAGGTCACCGCGCCGGGTCGGGTCGTCTACCGCCTGCCGAGGGGTGTGACCGAAGGAAGTCCTGAGCTAACTCGTCTGCGCCGATTCGGTGCGTAAACACCCGTCCGGCCAGCACAGCCGGTAGCCATACCCGCCGATCGTCCACCAGTTGCCTTGCCGGAAACTCTGTTTCGAAGAGGCCAGGGTTGAACATATGATCGGCGCCGGCCACGCCGCCATCCTTAAGTGCTCGCGCGAGGTCATCTTCCGGCAACGGGCCCTGCTCGGCCACCAGGCTCCCAATCGCTTCAAACGCGTCGAATGTCTCCGCCACGGCGACCACCCTATGTGGCAGCGAGCAATCCCGGGACCCTGCTAGCGCTTCAGCATCCGCCCGAGTGCCCGCACCGCCAACGGAGCCGGGACGAACCGGGCTGACCCGAGCGCCAACTTCACCTGCGGTCCGCCAGGCACCACTGACGCCCGGCCATGCTCGGCGGCCTTCAACGCGTCGGCGACCACGCGCTCGGCAGACACCTGTGCGAAGTTCGGTAGCCGCTCGAGTAGGTAGTCGGCGTTGTTGGTCTCCGCAAACTCCGTCGGCACCGGGCCGGGACAGACTGCGGTGACCGTCACTCCAGAGTTGGCCACCTCGGAGTTGACCGCCTCGGACAACCACAGCACATAGGCTTTCGCCGCGGCGTAGCCGGCGTTGTAGGGCGCCGGCTGAAAGCCGGACACCGACGACAGGTTGATGATCGCGCCGCGACGGCGCTCGACCATGCCGGGCAGGTAGCGCAGCATCAAATCAGCCACCGCCTCGACGTCGACGCGCAGCATCTGCAGTTCCTTCTCGCGGCCTTCGGCGCCGAAGGCCGTGTAAATGCCCAAACCTGCGTTGTTGACCAGGATGTCGACCTGTGCGCCGAGCTCGTCGATGCGTGCGACCAACCGTTCGCGGTCGTCCGGCACCGCCAGATCGGTACCGACCGCGACGGCGTGCTTCTCACCGCCCAGTTCCGCACAGAGGCTTTGCAGCCGGTCTTCCCGGCGGGCGGTGACGACGACGCGGTAGCCGCGGGCCACAAGTTGACGGGCGAATTGTTCGCCGATGCCCGAGGATGCGCCGGTGACCACGGCGACCGAACTTGATGATGGCGGCGGAAGTGTCATGTACGGCGAGCCTAGGGAGCCGTGAGATCTATGGCAAGCCTTATTGCGAATCAGCGGCATTGTTAAGCAAAGACACGGACGAAGGGCTTTTCCTCCGTATCGTCAAGCCGTGGCACACGGATCGCGTTACCGCGGGATCGTCGCAGCCATTTCCACGGCGTTGTTCTGCGTGCAGATCGATTACTTCGCAATAAACCTCGCGTTGCCACAAATGGCATCCGATCTTGGCAGCCGAACGACTGATCTGCAGTGGGTGATCAGCGTCTACATGCTGGTGTTGGGTGCCTTCATGGCGCCGGCGGGCCGCATCGGGGACATCTTTGGTCGCCGCCGTGTGCTGCTCGTCGGAATCGCGCTCTTCGCTGTCGCGTCGGCGTTCTGCGCGATTGCGCCGTCGGCGCCGGTGGTGATCGGATTCCGGGCGGTGCAAGGTCTCGGCGCCGCGTTGATCTTTCCGGTGTCGGTGAGTGTGCTGACCAACACCCTTCCTGCCGAAAAGACTGGCCGTGCAATCGGATTGGCGTATGGCGTCGCCGGTTTGGGTAACGCCGCGGGCCCGCTGGTGGGCGGTTTGCTTACCCAGACGCTGGGATGGCGCGCGGTCTTTTGGCTACTAGTTCCCTTGGCGGCAATCGCGTTCGTCATCGCCATGTTGACGATCCCAGAGACTTCCGACGAGTCCGTGCCGCGGCGCGTCGATCTTGGCGGCCTGGCGCTGATCACGGTGGGAATCGGGTTGTTTACGTTCGTCTTCGACCGAGCCCCCAATTGGGGCTGGCTGTCGGCGCCGGTGATCGGCATGTTCCTTGGCTCCATTGCCTTTTTGACCGCATTCGTCGCGGTCGAGGCGCGAGTGCGCTTCCCGCTGATCGACCTATCTTTGCTGCGCAATGCGCGCTTCGCCGTCTTGGTTATCGCCGGAACGGCTGCCAACATCGCCTACGTGGTGACCGTGTTCCTGTCGACGCTGAACTTGCAACAGGTGCGGGGACTCGACCCGTTGATGGCGGGCCTGGCTTTCCTCGGTCCGTCGGTGGGTGCGGCGCTGGGCGGTCCGATTTCGGGACGTCTCGCGTCGCGCAATGCACCCTATGCGGTCATGGGTATCGGTTGCACGGCCGCTGCGGTGTCGTTGGTAGTCCTGGCCGCCGGAAAAGATTTGGTGGTGTACCTTCCCGCGCTGACCGCGTGTGGCTTCACGATGGGCTTCGTCTATGCGTTCACCACTGTGGCGACTCAGGCGGTCGCCGCATCAGAGCGGGCCGGGGAAGCCGCCGGTGTCACCCTGACGTCACTCGTCACTTTCGCCGGGGTCGGGGTCGCGGTGTCGAGCAGCGTGCTGGAGGTATTGCAACGTCGAGGCCTTGACACAGGTGGAGGCATCACCGCCATCCTTGCGGTGATCGCCGCGCTGCTGCTACCGGCCGGCTTGGTCGTCCTTGCGATCGCGCGCAGGACTGCGTCAATTCGGTCCGGCACGTCGATTGAGTCGATATCGTCGTCTGGTCCTCGCCCGGCCGGAGAATTGCGATCCTCATGACTGAGCTCCCCGCGACAACGACCACCGAAAGCAACGACACCGACTCACTGACGCGGGGCCAAACCGTGTTCATGGTGGCGGCGTTGGTCTTATCGGTGATCTCGTTCATGCTCAACGCCACGATGCTTTCGCCCGCGATCCGCGACATCAACTCCCACCTTGGGCCCAACGCATTCGCATCGATATCGAGCTACTTCTTCCTCGCCGGCGCGATCGGCAACGTGGTGCTGATCCGGTGGAGCGATTACATCGGCCGAAAGCGTGTGCTGCTCGGCATCCTGACCATGCTGTGCATCGGAACGTTGCTGTGCATCGTGGGCACCTCGTTGCCGGTTGTGGTGGCGGGCCGGATCCTGCAGGGCGGATCCAATATCACGTTCGGGCTGGCCTACCTGGTCATGCGCGAACGCCTTACCCCCGCGGTGTTTGGAGTGTGCTGCGGTGTCGTATCGGCGGTCAACGGCGGGGTGGCCGGCTCAGACGCGCTGCTCGCCGGTTTCCTGGTCGACCGCTTTGGTTTTCGCTCAATCTTCGTCTTGACCCTGGCGATTGGTATCGCCGCCGTCGCGCTCAGCTGGAAAGCGCTGCCCGCAGACGACTCCGGTCGCGGAGCCTCGGGCCGAATGGATTGGCTGGGCGCCGCGTTGATCGCGGTGACGGTCGCCGGGATTGACCTGTTTCTTGCCAACGGTCCCGACGTGGGCTGGTTGTCGCCGGTCATGCTCGGTTGTGTCGCCATAACCATCGCCGCGCTGGCAGCGTTCGTTGCGGTCGAAAGGCGGGTGGCAGAACCGCTGGTCCACATCGATGATATGGGCTCCCGCTATGCGTGGCCGCTGATAGTCGTGACCATCTTGTGCTTCGCGTCGTTCATGATCGTGCTCAGTTACATTATCCCCTCCATAGCCGAAAATCACGGCGTCGGCTTCAACACCAGCGGGGCGATGACGGCGCTGCTGTTCATCACACCAGCCGCGCTGGTCCAACTGGTCATTGCGCCATTGATGGGACGGCTTGCGGTGCGGATCGGCTTCGTGACGGTGTTGCGGGCGGGACTGGCTTTCGCCGTGGCCACCACCGCCCTGCTGGCGGTCTGGTTCCTCGACCGAAACCTGCTCATTGTGTTGATGGCCGGGTTCGGCGCATGCATGGGCATGGTGTTGACGCCGCTCGCCGCACTGGGTGTCATTCAGGCACCTGACGATGAACCGGGATCGCTGCCGGGAATCAGCAACGCCGCGTTCGGTATCGGCGGGTCGATCGGTTTTGCCTGGGCGGGATCAACTGTCGGGCAGGGCACCAAGTCGACCTACGAGCTGGCGTTGTGGATCTGCGTCGGCATCGGGATCGCCGCCGTCGCAACCAGCCTGGTGCTCAAGCCGAGAACGGTCGCCGCTCGAGCACCTGCCGGCGCTGTTTCCGGCGAGAGTCGCTCAGAGGTGGGCACATCGCATAGTGGTTCACCGCAGTGACGCGTGGGACAACCGTGACGAATGGTGATGGAGCGTGCTACACCAGGAGAACAGCAGAGCCGGGTGCTGGGGCCGACAGGTTCCTATCGAGGAAATTCATAGCGGCTTGCAGGTCCGTGTCGCCGTCATTGAAATAGGCCGCCGCTTTGGCGAGCAGGGCAGCATCCTGGCTGCGGGCCCCCGAAAGGCAATAGCCGAGTCCGGTTTGATACTTGCCGATTGCCTGGTGCAACGCGGTGTTCAGCGCCGGCTCGGGGCTCGGCAGATGCTGCTGCGAGTTCACCACCGCGGCGCCGGCTGTTTGGCAGGCGACGCCGGTCGCGGCGAGGTCGTTTCGGATGGCAGCAACGGCGATGTTGTCACGCGCGGTGGTCAGCGCGTTGATGGACGATTCGGCGTCGCTGAGCCATGCGCGCAGCTGCTCGATCGCCGGCGGTGATGGTGTGCCGGCGGCGGTCGACCGGGCCGATCGCCCAGCTGACAAGCTATGGTGCGCCCAGGCCGACAGCACGGCGATGACCGCGACCAGCAAAGCACCGCCCGCTGCCAAAGTCCGCTGTTGGACGTGATGCACCGGCGCGCGGTGGCGGGGGGTCGACATCAAAGCTCCTCAAGTGTGATGGACTTAAGTAGCCGTTTAGAAGATTTCGAAACCGTCTCAGCGAGCGCCGCTTTTCTCGGGTGACTGCAGCCGGTGGCGCAGCCCGGTTGCCCGAATCGCTCGGCGTGCGAGCGCGGCTCGCACCGAAGCGTCGGAGCCGACTAGCCGTACCTTGCGTTCGGCTCGCGTCACCGCGGTATACAGCAGTTCGCGGGTCAACAACCGTGAGTCCTCCGACGGCAGGAGCACTGTCACCTCGTCTGCTTGGCTGCCCTGGGACTTGTGAATGGTCATCGCGTGCATCGTCTCGATGTCGCTGAGCCGGCTGGTGGCGAAGTCGAGGGGTCCGGATGCGGTTGCGATCACGGCCCGCAAACCGTCGGGACGCGCGACCGCCACGCCGGTGTCGCCGTTGAAGACCCGCAGGCCATAGTCGTTCGCCGTCGCCAGCAGCGGCCGGCCGGCATACCACTCCGACCACGGCGGCTGACCCGTCTCGTCGGAGAGCCACTGTTCTACCTGCCGGTTCCAGCGCCGCACACCGTAGGGACCTTCGCGGTGCGCGCACAGCAGCCGATGCTGATCCAGCGTCGTCAACGCTTGGTCGGCAGCGCCTAGAACTGCCGCCTGCCGCAACTGAAGCGCGTGCGGCACGACGATGGAGCGCAGCCGATCGGCCCCGTCGTCAGCTTCAATGAACTCGATGTGCTCATCGCCGGACCGCAACAGGCCCAGCGCTCGATCCGCGTCGCCCAAGCGGATTGCCTCGGCGAGAACACCGATGGCCTCCCCGAACCGGTGCGACGTTCGCAGCGCCGCCACCCGTACGTCGGCGCGCGTCGCCAGCCCCTCCACCAGATCTGCCAGCACCGCACCGGCTTCCACCGACGCCAGCTGGTCAGCGTCACCCACCAGAATCAGCCGGGCCTCCGGGCGCACCGCCTCCAGTAGCCGCGCCATCATGGTCAGCGACACCATCGACGTCTCGTCGACCACGATCACCTCGTGCGGCAAACGGTTTCCGCGATTGTGCCGAAACCGCGACGACGAGTCGGGCCGGCTGCCCAACAACCGATGCAAGGTCGTCGCGCGCAGCTCGCCCAAGCGCACCCGGTCAACCACGTCGAGCCTGGCGATCTCGTGCAGCACCGCCTCCTGCAATCGTGCCGCCGCCTTACCCGTCGGCGCCGCCAACGCGATGCGCGGCCGCGCCGCTCCGGCCAGCTGCGCTTGCTCGGCCATCAACGCCAGCAGCCGCGCAACCGTCGTGGTCTTCCCGGTGCCGGGGCCGCCAGTCACGACCGTAACCGATTGCCTCACCGCGATTTCCGCCGCCTGCCGCTGCTCTTCGTAGCTGGCCGGAAACAGCCGCGTCAAGGCGGGCGCATCGGCTGCCGGCTTGGACGCCAGCAGCGCGACCAAGTCATCGCACACCTGCTTTTCCTCACGCCAGTACCGGTCGAGGTAGAGCAGCCGGTTGTCGTAAACATGGAGCACCGGCGGGGGACCCAGTAACGTGCTCGCCCGCACCGCCGCCAGCCAGTCGACCGGTTCCGGCCACGGCAGCTCTTCGGCGCCGACGGTCGACACGATCGTCGCCAGCTCGACGCAGACCGACCCGCTGCGCAGGCCGCGCACCAAAAGCGCCACCGCTAAGGCAACGCGCTCGTCGGATTCTTCCGCGAGCTGGCAAATCCGTTCCGCCACCCGCACATCCGCGACGTCCAGCACGCCGGCTGCGTTGAATGTGCTCAGCAGCCCGCTGGCGTTGATGGCGAGCTCGACATCAGTGACTGTCACGCCACGAGCCTCCCCTCGTCGAGCAGATCTGACATTGCCACCACCAGCTCGGTCGGCGGCTGCCAGCTGAACACCCCACATGGCTGTCCATCGACCACCGGCGTGTCGACGCCACACATGCCGCGGATAAACAGGTAGAGCACCCCGCCGAGATGCCGGGCCGGCTCGTAGTTCGTCACCCGCCAGCGCAGGAACCGGTGCAGCACAACGGTGTAGAGCAGCGCCTGCAGTGGATAGTCGGAATGCAGCATCGCCTCGGTCAATCGCTGCGGGGTGTATTCGGCGGCGGTGTCACCCAGGTGGTTGGTTTTGTAATCCACCACCAGAAACCGCTGGCCCGGTATCCGCAGCACCGCATCGATCGAGCCGGCCAGATATCCCCGCAACGACTGGCCACCCAGCGCGGCCGACATCAGCCGGTCCGCATAAGGCGCGAACGGATCGTCGGCACTCAAGTGCGCCCGCAACAGATGGCCCACGTCGGACACCACCAGCTCAGGCGCCGCGCCACGCAGATCCCCGCCGGCCAGCGGGATCTCAAAGTTCAATTCCCGCAACCTGTCTCGCAGCCCGATCCGCCGCAGGTTCAGCCCGCCGGCCAACGGTCCCAACGACGTGTCATACATCGGCACCAGCGCCGCGGCCAGCTCGGCGGCGTCGACATCCACCCGCCACCACGGCAGGTGCCGTCGCAGCTGCGCTTCGAGCTCGGCGGCCAGGTCGGCTGCAGCAGGGTCCGCCGTCTCCAGCACCGCGTGCACCAGCGAGCCGAACGTCGCACCGCCGGGCATCGCCGCCAGCGGCGAAGGTACCTCCGGCCCAAAAGCAGGCTCCGCCAACGTGATATCGCTGCCGACCTCGTCGTCCAACTCGTCGACCTCGGGCTCGCTACTCACCCGGGCAGCCTCGGCAACCCGGACCAGACCGGAGTACGAGGTGCGGCGCCAGGCGGTGTCGATATTGCGATGAAAATGGCGGCTCGCCACGTCCGTCGGCGCCCGCTTCGGCGGCACCGCAGGCGCGTCGGCCACCACCGACTCCTCGATCACCGGCCCACCGGCGTCCTGCCATTCGCGTAGCCGCGCCATCGCGTCTTCGTCGCAGATCTTGGCGGGTTCGCACTGGTCGGGCACCAAAGCATCCCCGGGGCGGCGGCCGCGCAATAGGCGCGACAGGCCCCCGTTGGGCTCGTAGTAGGCCGGGGACCACCACGCCACCACCTGTGACTGGGCCCGGGTCAGCGCCACATAGGTCAGGCGGCTGGCGTCACTGGCGTCCTCCTTGCGGCCGAGCTCCTCGACGACCGGGAAATCCGGGCTGTCCCTGCCGCCGATGTGCAGGCAGCGCACGCCGTCGTCGTGGAACAGCACCATGTCGCGCTTCATGGTGCTGCGGTTGAAGGCGAACGGCAGGTACACGATCGGATATTGCAGTCCCTTGGCGGCGAACACGGTCATGATCTGCACAGCGGTGGCGTCGCTGTCCAGGCGCCGGTTGCGTTCCGTTGTGCGGCTGCGCTCCTCGCGTTGCATGCGCAGCCAATCCCGCAGCGCGGGCAGGTTGTAGTGCTCACGGTGCGCGACGTTCTGCAGTAACTGCGCCAGGTGCGCCAGATCGGTCATGTGGCGTTCACCGCCCTGCCAGGACAGCACCCGATTGTCCATGCCGCCCAACTGCGCGGCCTCGAAGATCGCCGCGACGCCGCGTTCCCGAGCATACCCGGCCCACTCGCGCAGAGTTTCTGCCACCCGATCGGTCAGCGCATCACCGCCGCCGGCAAGCGATTCCGCCGTCTCGCCGAAAAACATCGTGGCCGCGGCGGCCCGGACCATCTCGGGGCGATGCGGCTGGTCGAACACCTCCAACAGGCACAGCCAGTCCTCGGCGGCGTCGGAGGCGAACACGTCGGAATCGCCGGTGTACACCGCCGCAACACCGGCCTGGCACAGCGCCTTGAAGCAGGCATTGGCGTCCTCGTGGCGCTCGACGATGACGGCGATGTCGCGGGGCTGCAGCGGGTTGCCGTCGAAGGTCGCACCGCTGGCCAACAGTGCTCGGACGTCGGCGGCGAGGTCGGCGCCGATGTATGACCGCAGCTCATCGATGGGTAAGTTCTGCACGTCGCTGCGCCGCAGCATCTTTCGTGACACCACCCGCAACCGAAACGGATCGTTGTGCGGCGCGCCGGAGAGCCGGTGGCCCTGGTGGTGGGCCCTCACGTCGCCGACCACGATGGTGGGGTCACCGAGTTGGGCACCGCGCAGCACCACTTGTAGCCGTTCGACGAGCGCGGCGTCGCTGCGCCGGTTGGTACCCAGTGTCTTTCGCTCACCGGCTGTTCGGGCTGCCCGCAGATAGGTCGCGATGTCCCCGCCGCGGAACGCATAGATTGCCTGCTTCGGGTCGCCGATGAGCACCACAGTGGAGCGTCCGCTGAAAGCGCGGTCGATCACCTGCCATTGCACCGGATCGGTGTCCTGGAACTCGTCGACCATGACGATCGGCCAGCGTCGATGCATCCGCACCCGGGCAGGGGAGTAGGCGGCGACCAGAGCAGCGGCCAGGCGGCTCAGCAGGTCGTCGTAGCTGAGGACACCCAGGCGCCGTTTGCGGGTTTCCAGTTCTGCGAGAACCTCTCTCGCGAAGCCGACGCGGACAGCGGCCCGCGAACCGGGCTCCGGGTCGCGGGGACGCAGCTCCGCCGACGGGTTCTGCACCACCTCTCGTGCCAGCCGCAGCGCGTCGCGATACTGCAATACCGGATCGTCGCGCTCACGGCCGAAGTGGGCCAGATACAGGTCGTCGACGATCTCAGCGACCAGCTCGTCGAGACTCTCGAGCAGCCTGACGCTCGCGGCGGTGTCACCGGCCACCCCGAGAGACTTCAATACCAGCTGGCAGAACTGGTGGGTGGTGGCGATCGTCGCCGAGTCGAAACCGGCCAGCGCATCGCGCAGCCGCTGCTTGCGGTCGGCACGCTGATCGTCGGTGCAGTCCAACAGGTGGGCGAGCAGCTCATTGTCGCCGATGAGACTCGGATCGTCGAAAGCGGCGACGGCATCGACGATTTGACAACGAACCCGCTCCCGCAGCTCCTGACTCGCTGAGCGGCTGAAGGTGATGAGCAACATCTGATCCAGTGTCGCTTCGCCCTGGGCGAGGTAGCGGGTGACCAATCCGGCCAACGCGAAGGTCTTGCCGGTTCCGGCGCTGGCTTCCAACACCGTGGTGGAGCGGGCGGCCGGTAGCGCACCGCGAAGGTCGAAACGCTGCATCACAAGGGTTTCCGCTCGGTACGCAGCATCGGCAGCCAGACGCGGGCGGCGTACGCACCGAGCCGGTTGTCTTCGCCGTCATACTCCTCGCCCGGCCGCAGCGGCTGCATCAGGTCAGCCAGTCGCGCGTTTCTGCCCCAGGCCCGCACGTGGGCGGGTGCTTGGTCCTCGCCTGGGAAGCGGTCGGTCGATCGCCACCGGTATTGCGCCTCGTAGACCGGATCGTCGCCGCAGTGCCGGGCGGCCGCCCAGGCGTAGGAAGTCTTGATCGGCAACGGAATCGGTTCCCGTCGGCCGGCGTCGTAAATCGTGACCAGCTCCCGCAGCACCTCGACGGCGCCGCTGTGCGGCCGGCCCAGGCCCTCGACCCGGACTGTGGGGCCCCTCTTGGGGCGGCCGATACATACCGCAGACCAATCGCGGAGCGGATCGCTTGCGTGCAACGCCAACAACGGAATCCAGGACTCGAGTAGGTGCCTGCCGTCCAGCTTGGAGTACGTCACCGAGACGAGGTGCTCGCCGTACACCGGTGACACCGTGCCGGTGAGCCGTCGCCCGACACCGAGATCGATGTCGACGTCGTAGGTTTGCGCCCCGGCTTGGCGATACCGCCGCGCGGCGGTCGCTAGTAAGACGGCTTGGTCGCGGATCTCGGTGGCCTTGCGCCAACCCAGCTGACCGGGCGGCAGGGTGCCGCGGCGCCATTCCGCCTGGCGCGCGTCCTCGGGTGTCATGCCCCGAATGATGTCGCCCAGCATCCGGTCGCCGACCGTCCACTCCTCGAGGTTGTCGAGGTCGACCGGGATAGCGTCCTGCACACCGTCGACATCGCGCGGCAACGTGAATTCCAGCGCCCGGAAAAAGCCTTTCACCGGGTCTTTGAAGAAGCCGACCAGGTCGGCGAGGATGACGTCGTCGGGTGGCGGTGGTGGCAGCGTTCCGGTGATGAATTTGGGTCGTTCGCGGCGATCGGCGGTGGCCACGCGCGCCGCCCGCAGTACGGTCGGGTCGAAGCTGAACGGAACATTCGGCACCAGCTCTCCTGGCATCACGTTGCGAACGTCGAACGGCTGCAACGGATGCTCGATGACGATGCGGTCGCGGATCTTCTCGGTGGTGGTCAGGTCGAGGGCGTCGAGCAGTTCGGCCAACGGCACCGCGGGCGGACGTGGTTGGCCGGAATACTCGTTGGCGCCGGTGTAGGTGATCACCAGCGTCTCGGTGGCCGCGCCGATGGCGTCGAGCAGCAATTGCCGATCCTCCGAACGGATGTCGCGCTCGCCGGTCATCGGGCTACGCGCCAGCACATCGTCGCCGTCGACCACACTCAGGCGCGGGAAGACCCCGTCGTCGAGGCCGACCAGGCAGACCACCCGGTGCGGCACCGAGCGCATCGGCACCATCGTGCAGACGGTCAGCGTGCCGGTGCGGAAGTTTGCCCGGGTCGGACGGCCTGCCAGGTGCCGGTCGAGCAGTGCCCGGATATCGGGCAGCCGTAAGGCAGTGTCGGCGCGAGAACCGGCCTGCCCCAGCACGTCGGCGAATTCGCGCTGCAGCTGACTGAGCTGCCAACTGTCCGCGTCGGCGGTGCGGGTCAACATGGTGACGCCCTCGCTGAGCGCGGCCATCCATTCGCACAACGGCCGGGCGCCGGTGAGGGCGTCGACGACATGTTGCAGCCGGCAAACGAATTCGGCCATTTGACCGGCTATTTGGACGCGGTTGCTTCCGACATCATCGAGCGGCAGCGTCGAGTCGAGCCACGCATTCGAGTCGTCGGACATCGCGACGCCGGCGAGTATCCGGTCGATACCGAAACGCCAGGTGTTGTGCACGAAGTCGACGTGGTACGGCTGGCGGTGCGCCTGGTCGAAGCCCCATCGGATGTTGGCCTGCCGGACCCAGCGGGTGATGGCCTCCAAATCGTCATCGGTGAAGCCGAACCGGGCCCGCACCGGCGCGGCCTGGGCGACGTTGAGCACTTCGGTGGCGGTCGCCCGGCCGCCGGCCAGCGCGAGCACTTGCGCGGCCAGCCCGAGCAGAGGATTGGTCTGGGTCAGCGAACGGTCGGCGAGCCGCACCCGCAGCCGGTGAGCAGGGTGGGCGCCGCGTACCACGTCGCCCAGCCCGAAGTCGGCGACGATCAGCGGCGCGTAGGTTTCGATGTCCGGGCACATCACCAGGATGTCGCGTGGCTCCAGCGTCGGGTCGTCCTGCAGCAGGCCGAGCAGCACCTCGCGCAGCACATCCACCTGACGCGCTGCGCCGTGGCAGTTGTGTATCTGCACCGAGCGGTCATCCGCTGCGAGCGTACGGCGTTGCGGGCGAACGGCATTGGCGGCGATATCGGACTGCAGCCAGCCCAGCAGAGTGCTCGGGCGGTTTCCGCCGGGCACGTATTGGTCGGTCTGCGGATCCGCTGGCAGGCTGCGCTGAAGTTCCCGCAGATCTCGACCGAGCGTTGCCAGCAGCGGATGGCCTACTTCGCGGTGGCTGGTGTCCTCGCGACGGGGGATGGCGCCACGGCTACCGGCGAGCTTGTGCCACAGATCATCGCTGGGGTGCGGCAACCACAGATGCAGATCGTGATGGGTGCTCAGGGCATGCAGCAGTTCGATGTCCGTGCCCGCCAGCCTGGTGTGCCCGAACAACGACAATCTGCTCGGCAGCTCGCTCGGGCCTTCGCGCAGCCGGGTGACCGTCTTACGGTGGCGCACGTGTGGGGGATCGGCTTCGATGCGGTCCACCAGCGCGCGCCAGAGGTGTGGCTGCCAGGCCACGTCGGCATCGAGGTCCGGCGCGTTGCCGGCTAGCCAGTCGGCCAGCAGCTGTGGGCGTTGTCGGGCGTAGGAGGCGAACAATCCGGCCAGCCGGCGCGCCACCGAATACCGCCGGCCACGACGCAGCTCGGCCTCGGCGTCCGGCAAGCCGTGGCCCAAATGCGTTGCCAGCGTGGCACACCACGGCTCATTCAACGAGCAGTCGATGACTTCCAGCAGCGGCCACGTCATCGCCTCCGGCGACCACGGGTCGTCGTCGACGGTGCCGGTGATCTCCGCGATCAGCGAGCCCGGACTGCGGAACACCACCCCTGCGCACACCCCGTCCCCGCCGTGACCGCAGCCGAGGACGTGCGAGAGCCGTTGGCTCAGCCACCGTTCGACGCCGCGGGCCGGCACCAGCACCAGTTCCTCGGCGAACGGATCGGCCAGCGGCTCGGCCAGCAGCTTGCCGAGCCCATCGGCCAGTAGATCGGTGCGCTCGGCGCGGTGCAGATGAAGCGGCATTCGGGCCACCTTAGACGTCGGCACCGACAGGAGTGGGTGTTCACTTCATCGATCAGTTTCGACTGAATTGTCTTAGTGCCGCTTCCGTCCGGCCGCCGCCTGGGTCATTGCCGTGGCGTCGTGCACGCGGGGACGCCAGGTCCGAACATTGCTATAAGCCACATCTGCAACACTGGCCTCTGTCTGAAGGAGGCATCAGTGTGCCCGCCTCTGCGCGACAACGTCATTCGCAACACGGCGCTATCAAAATTGTCGCTCATAGCGGTCATGGGCTGCGCCCGGTGTGGAAATAGGGAAAATAGACGTGGTCTTCGCCCATAACCTGACCTGGGCATTTGGTCTATTTCCGAGTGAGGCGGGCATATCGGGTGTCGACCGGCGCAGTGAAACATGTGACAGTTGTGGCCAATGCGAACCGCCGCTACTACTGTTGTGCCGGACGAGAGTGCACACAAGGAAGAGGCGAGATGGAGACCTGGGACGCGATCCGTGCCCGTCGCAACGTCCGGCAGTACCGGCCAGAGCCGGTTTCAGAGGACGACCTCAATCGGATCGCTGAGGCCGGCTGGCGGGCACCGTCGGCGAAGAACCGGCAACCGTGGGACTTCGTCATCGTCACAGACAAGGCTGCGCTGCAGGAGCTTTCGACGGTCTGGCAGGGCGCCGGACACATCGCCTCGGCTGCCGCCGCGATCGCGTTCGTCGTGCCGGTACCGCCCTCCGACCGAAGAAAGGTCACCGACCAATACGACGTCGGCCAGGCCACCATGGCGATGATGCTCGCGGCCACCGACCTGGGCATCGGCACCGGCCATTCGTCGGTGGGGGATCAGGGCAAGGCGCGAGCGCTCTTGGGCGTGCCCGACGACTACCTGGTGGCCTACCTGCTCGGTATCGGCTATCCCGCTGATCGCCCGCTCGCCCCGATCCGCAAGCCTAATCGGCGGCCCTTCGCAGAAGTCGTTCACTACGAGAATTGGTAGTTGCCTGCGCTTCTGATGCCCGAGCGGGCTGCACGGCGGCTATTTGGGGCTGCATGCTGGTAGCCATGACCAGAGCCCAAATCACCGACCAAATTGTCGCCGCCCGTATGAACAAAGGCCTGACTTGGCAGCAGTTGGCCGACGCCGTCGACAGGCCAGTTGTGTGGACCACGTCAGCGTTGCTGGGCCAACACCCGATCCCGCCCGATATCGGCAGGGTTCTCGTCGAAATGCTCGGCCTCGACGAGAACGCCATACCCGTGCTGGCCGCGCCAGCGATGCGCGGGGCATCGCCCACTCCGGTGCCCACCGACCCGACGATCTACCGCTTCTACGAGGCGCTGCAGGTGTACGGCACGTCGCTCAAAGAACTTATCCACGAGCAGTTCGGTGACGGGATCATGAGCGCGATCAACTTCAGCGTCGATCTGCAGAAGAAGTCACATCCGTCTGGCGACCGCGTGGTGGTGACGTTCGACGGGAAGTTCCTTCCCTACGAATGGGTCTCGGCAGCAGACACAACCTGATATGACTTTGGCCCGGCGATGTGCCACACTTCTCGATCGGAGGAGGCGAGGAGTTACAGCCCGAACTCGGCGGCCATGCCGTCGATCCCGGCACGGATACCCTGCAAGGCATCCGCGCGGGTGCGTAACTTGGTCGCGACGTGCGCTTGCTGGTGTAGGTTCGCGAATTCGTGTGCGGCCTCGTAAGCCCGATCCAGCACCGCCTCCGGCAACACGATCTCGTCCAGCCAGCCGGCCGCGACCGCGGTCTCGCCGAAGAACGTCTTGGCCAGACCCGCGGCCTGCTGGTACGCCGAGCGGGTCAGCCGCAGCTTCATGACTTCCAGCGCCGCATAGGGAATCGTCATCCCGATCGCGACCTCGTTGGCCTGGATGTTGTAGGCCGGGGCCGCCACTCGATGGTCGCCGCAGGCCAGCAGGAACGCGCCCATCGCGATCGCGTGCCCGGTGCAGGCCATCACCACCGGCTTGGGGTAGGACAGCAGCCGATGCGCCAGCTCGAATCCGCCCTTGAGCATGTCGATCGCCGGCTGTACCTCACCGCCGGTCAGTATCTTCAAGTCGAACCCGCCGCTGAACACCCGCTGATTGCCGGCGATGACGACCGACCCGACGTTGTCGCGGTCGGCGTTGTCCAGCGCGTCGTGAATGGCCTGCTGCAGGGGCGGGCCGAGCGCATTGACCTTGCCGTCGTCCAGTGTGATGACCGCGATGGACTCGTCGCGACGATAGTTAACCGGGCCGGTCATCACTGACTCCTTTGATATCGGGCGTTGGTGGCGTCGTGCCAGCGGTCGCTGATCCACCCGAACGAGTCCATTCCACGCTTATATCACAGCGCACAGCGCCCCAAAACTCGGCGAAGGTCTCGATAGCAGCCGGGCAGAAGCTTTGCTGGACAAGCCGTAAGCGCGTGTCAACCGCCCATCATCATTCGCCACTGAGCCAGATTTGACACCCGGTAAACATAGTTAGAACGTTTGACCTCCGACAGCGACGCACTCGGCTGCGCCGAATACCAGTGCCCGGGAAACACCGTCGGGTCCCCGGGCAGTTTCGCCAGTTGCTGCAGGCTGCGGTAGATCTCGTCGGAGTCGCCGCCGGGGAAGTCGGTGCGGCCGCAGCCCTCGAGGAACAGAGTGTCGCCGGCGACCAGTCGGCCGTCGAGCAGGAAACACTGGCTGCCCGGCGTGTGGCCCGGGGTGTGCAGCAGCTCGATTTCCAGGTCGCCGACGCTGATCTTGTCGCCGTGCTGGTGGGTGGTGAGATCAGCCATGGCGATACCGGTGATGCGGGAGACCCACAACGCTTCTTCGGAGTTGACGTGCACCGGCACACTGACGCGTCCCAGTAACTCGGCCAGGCCCTTCAGCTCGAACCCCATCATCGAGCCGCCGACGTGGTCGGGGTGATGGTGCGTCACCAGCACCCCGGACAGGCGCATGCCGTCGCCCTCGAGGGCGTCGACCAGATCGCCTGCCGCATAGGCCGGGTCAACGACCACGCAATCACCGGTCTCGCGGTCGCCGATCAGATAGGCGAAGTTGCGCATCTGGGTGGCAATCACGTCGCCCGCCGCGAAATCGCGACCAGAAAGCAACTGGCGAAAGTAGAGGCGCTCGGAACTCGGCACCCGACCAGGGTAGGCCGCTGGTGGTTTGGCCAGGCTGCGGGCCAGGTTGTACCCTTTTAAGGCCCACGGCACGGACTCGACCGGTTGCTTCGGGTGACGCCCCCTTAGCTCAGTCGGCAGAGCGTTTCCATGGTAAGGAAAAGGTCAACGGTTCGATTCCGTTAGGGGGCTCGGCGGACGCCGAGCGGGCTGGCGGCCCAAGAAGGCCCCAGGAAGGCCCCAGGAAGGCAGAGTGGCCCCGAGGCGATGTAGCTCAGTCGGTTAGAGCGAACGACTCATAATCGTTAGGTCGCCGGTTCGAGTCCGGCCATCGCTACAAGACAACACAAAGACCATGAGAGAGAGAAGCTGACGTGGCGTCCAGTACTGACGTGCGGCCGAAGATCACTTTGGCCTGTGAGGTGTGCAAGCACCGCAACTACATCACCAAGAAGAACCGGCGCAATGACCCGGACCGGATGGAGCTGAAGAAGTTCTGCCCCAACTGCGGCAAGCACCAGCCGCACCGGGAGACACGCTAACAGCCAACCCGCACCGGTTTGCTTACGTCGACTAGGTAAGGTTCAAGCCTGTGGCGCTGTCTTCCAGCATGATCGGGATGCATTACCGCTACCCGGATCATTACGAGGTCGAGCGGGAAAAAGTCCGAGAGTACGCAAGGGCTGTCCAGAACAACGACGCCATGTTTTTGGAGGACGAGGCGGCCGCCGAGCTCGGTTATGACGGTCTGCCGGCGCCGCTGACGTTCATCTCGGTGTTCGGGTATAGAGCTCAATCCGCCTTCTTCGCGCATGCCAACATCGCGATCACCGAAGAGCAGATTGTCCAGGTGGACCAAGTGCTCAAGTTCCTGAAGCCGATCCAGGCCGGAGACACACTGTACTGCGATGTGTACCTCGATTCGGTGCGACGGGCGCACGGCACCGACATCATCGTCACCAAGAACGTCGTGAGCAACGACGCGGGCGACGTGGTGCAGGAGACGTACACGACCCTGGCGGGTCGTGCGAGCGAGGACGGAGACGAGGGATTTTCTGATGGCGTTGCGTGAGTTCAGTTCGGTTCAGGTGGGGGATCAACTTCCCGAAAAGATCTATCCGCTCACCCGGCAGGATCTGGTGGCCTACGCCGGGGTGTCCGGCGACCTGAACCCGATTCACTGGGACGACGAGATCGCCAAGATGGTGGGCCTGGACACCGCAATCGCGCACGGCATGCTGACAATGGGTCTGGGCGGTGGTTATGTCACGTCGTGGGTCGGCGATCCGGGCGCAGTAACCGAGTACAACGTGCGCTTCACCGCTGTGGTCCCGGTGCCCAACGACGGCAAGGGCGCCGAACTCGTCTTCACCGGACGGGTGAAGTCTGTGGATCCGGAGAGCAAGTCGGTGACGATTGCCATCGCGGCGACCGCCGGCGGAAAGAAGATCTTCGGCCGGGCCATTGCGACGGCGAAGTTGGCGTAACGGTGGCGATCAAAACCGACATTCATGGCATGGTCTGGAAATATCCCGACTACTTCGAGGTGGGCCGCGAGCAGGTCCGTAATTTCGCGAAAGCCATCAAGTGCGAGGACGCCGCCTGCTTCGACGAGGAGGCTGCCGCCGAACTCGGCTACGACAGCATCGTTGTTCCACTGACCTTCGTTTCCATCTTTGCCAAGATGGTCCAGGCTGACTTCATGCGGAAAGTCGACACTGGCTACGAGACTCTGCAGATCGTCCAGGTCGACCAGAGGTTCGTCTATCGCAGACCGATACGTGCCGGAGACAAACTGTGGGCAAGCTTTGAAGTCACCTCGGTGGAGGAGCGGTTCGGTGCCGACATCGTCGTCACCAGGAATCTGCTCCACGACGAAAACGGCGAACTGGTACTGGAGGCCTACACCACGGTTATGGGCCACGAGGGCGACAAGTCGATTCAGCTCAAGTGGGACCTGGAGTCCGGGCAGGTCGTGCGAACCGGCTGATTGGTAACCGGGACCTGCGTCGATGTACACTCGGGCCTCGGGGTTTTCCCATTTCAGCGCGCTGCTCGTCGGTCTGCCGTAACCGAACGCGCAGCGCGCGACTCATGTGAAGCTCCGCAGCGCAGGTTGGCTCGCCAACCACCGAAGGGGCGTAGCTCAACTGGCAGAGCAGCGGTCTCCAAAACCGCAGGTTGCAGGTTCAAGTCCTGTCGCCCCTGCTGGAGGGCAATCCGTGCCATGGTGGACACTGGAGAACGGCCACGAAAGAAGGAGCACGCGGTGAGCGACGAGCTCGACAGCACCGCAGCCGACGGCAACGACCCGGATGCCGGCGCCGAGGGCGGCGGTCGGACGGCGGTGGTGACCCGGCCGCATCGGCCTACCGGCAAACGCTCGCGGCAGCGCGCCGACGACGATGGCGACGGAGACACTGCGGTGGCCGTCGACGTCGCCAAAAGCGACACCGACGGCAAGCCCAAGAAGGCCAGGAAAGCCAAGAAACCCGGGCGTGCCAACGCCATCGTGTTCGTCTTCAACTACCTGAAACAGGTTGTCGGCGAACTACGCAAGGTCATCTGGCCCAACCGCAAACAGATGATGACCTACACCTCGGTGGTGCTGGTTTTCCTCGTATTCATGGTGGCGTTGATCGGGCTGGCGGACCTTGGGCTGGCCAAACTGGTGATGCTGGTATTCGGCTCACGTTAGTGAGTTATAGAGAGGACTGAGAAACCGTGACTACCTTCGACGGCGATCTGCCGGTGGGTGAAACGGTCGACGTAGGCGAGACCAGCCCGGACGTGGTGACTGATCCGGGCCCGGAGCCGGCCGACGTCGGCGCGAGCCCAACCGACGCTGAACCCGAACCGGCCGAAGAGGTCGATCCGGCCACCGCAATGAAGGCGGAGCTGCGCAGGAAGCCGGGCGACTGGTACGTCATCCACTCCTACGCCGGCTACGAGAACAAGGTGAAAGCCAACCTCGAGACCCGGGTGCAGAACCTGGACGTCGGCGACTACATCTTCCAGGTGGAGGTGCCCACCGAGGAGGTCACCGAGTTCAAGAACGGTCAGCGCAAGCAGGTCAACCGCAAGGTCTTGCCGGGTTACATCTTGGTCCGCATGGACCTGACCGACGACTCCTGGTCTGCGGTGCGCAACACTCCCGGTGTCACCGGATTCGTCGGCGCGACGTCGCGCCCGTCGGCGCTCTCGCTCGACGACGTGGTGAAGTTCCTGCTGCCTCAGGGTGCGGCGAAGAAGACCACCAAGGGCGCGGCCAGCACTGCCGCGGCGGCCAACGACGGCGGACTGGAACGTCCGGTCGTCGAAGTGGACTTCGAGGTCGGCGAGTCGGTCACCGTGATGGACGGACCGTTCGCCACGCTGCCGGCCACGATCAGCGAGGTCAACGGTGAACAGCAGAAACTCAAGGTGCTGGTGTCGATATTCGGCCGCGAAACACCTGTCGAACTGACCTTCAACCAGGTCTCCAAGATTTAGAGGCGCCCGGCGCCGCCGCGGACCGGAAGCGGTCCGAGGAGGAGCCGGGCTATGAAGAGAGGACCGCATGCCCCCGAAGAGGAAGAAAGTCGTCGGGCTGATCAAGCTGCAGATACAGGCCGGGGCTGCCAATCCTGCGCCGCCGGTGGGCCCTGCACTCGGCCAGCACGGCGTCAACATCATGGAGTTCTGCAAGGCGTACAACGCCGCGACGGAAAACCAACGAGGCAATGTGATCCCCGTCGAGATCACGGTGTACGACGATCGCAGCTTCACTTTCGCGTTGAAGACGCCGCCGGCCGCGCAGCTGCTGCTGAAAGCCGCGAACCTGCAGAAAGGCTCCGCCGAGCCGCACAAGACCAAGGTCGCCAAGGTCACCTGGGATCAGGTCCGCGAAATCGCCGACACGAAGAAAGCCGACCTGAACGCCAACGACATCGATGCGGCCGCCAAGATCATCGCCGGCACCGCCCGGTCGATGGGCATCACCGTCGAATAGCGAGCACCACCGTGGGAGGGCCAGCTTCGGCCCGCTGTCGTAACCACAAACCAACGTCAGATTGGACATCTCAATGAGCAGAGACAGCAAGGCATATCGCGCCGCCGCCGAAAAGGTGGACCGGGCCAATCTCTACACACCGCTGCAAGCGGCCAAGCTTGCCAAGGAGACGTCGTCGGCCAAGCAGGACGCGACCGTCGAGGTGGCCATCCGGCTCGGGGTAGACCCCCGAAAGGCCGACCAGATGGTCCGCGGCACCGTCAACTTGCCACACGGCACCGGTAAGACGGCGCGCGTCGCGGTATTCGCGGTCGGGGAGAAAGCAGCCGAAGCCGAAACCGCCGGTGCCGACGTCGTCGGCAGCGACGACCTGATCGAACGGATCCAGGGCGGCTTCCTGGACTTCGACGCCGCCATCGCCACCCCGGATCAGATGGCGAAGGTCGGTCGGATCGCTCGGATCCTGGGACCACGCGGGCTGATGCCCAACCCGAAGACCGGGACGGTGACGCCCGACGTGACCAAGGCTGTGGCTGACATCAGGGGCGGCAAGATCAACATTCGGGTCGACAAGCAGGCCAATCTGCACTTCGTCATCGGCAAAGCGTCGTTCGACGAGAAGCGGCTGGCGGAGAACTACGGCGCCGCGCTCGACGAGGTGCTGCGGCTCAAGCCGTCGACGTCGAAGGGCCGCTACCTGAAGAAGGTCACCATATCCACCACGACGGGGCCCGGCATTCCGGTCGACCCGACCGTGACGCGTAACTTCGCCGAGGCGTAGGGGTCGGCGCCCTGGGCGCGTTTGCCGGCCCGGGTGCGTGGCCGGGTGCCTGGCCGCGCCGGAAGCAATACCCTTTGTGCCCGCCTCTCAGCGACAACTCGGGGTGACGGTCTCGTTGAGGGGTCAGTTGTCGCTCAAAGGTGGGCAGATCGTGCGCTCCTACCTTCCGGTGACTGGTGGGATCGGTGTGACGACTGCGCCGTAGTTATCCGCCGCATTCGGCGATGCGTCGACGCAGGAACGCGCGGCCCGGTTCAGAACCGTTAGACGCCAGCGCATTTCGATACCAGATGAGTGCTTCTGCTGAGCGTCCGGCGCGGCGCAGCAGATCCGCGCGTACCGAGGCCACCAGGTTCGACCGCGCCAGTCGCGGGTCGTGAGCCACCCTGTCCAGGGCCGCCAGCCCGGCGTCGCAGCCGTCCCGGAAACCGACCGCCAGCGCCCGATTGGCTCGCACCACCGGAGAGTCCGTCATCTGCAGCAGCCGATCGTACGCCGCGCAGATCGTCGCCCAGTCGGTTTGTTCCCAGGATGCGGCCGTCGCGTGCGATGCGGCGATAACCGCCTGCGGCAGATACGGCCCGGTCGAACCGTGCGCTCGCCGCAGCTGATCCAGGCCGCGGGCGATCCGCCCTCGATCCCATTTGCGGCGGTTTTGTTCCTCGATCGGCACCAGCGCCCCGGCGCCGTCGACGCGGGTTGATCGCCGCGAATCATGCAGCAACACAAGCGCTGCCAACGCGTGCGCCTCCAACTCGGCAGGCATCAGTGTGCACAGCGACTCGGCGAGGCGGATGCCCTCGTCGCACAAATCGTCGCGGATGGCGGACGGTCCCGCCGTCGACCAATAGCCTTCGGTGAACACCGAGTAGATGCAACTGAGCACGTGCGGGGTCCGCTCGGGCAACAGCTCGGCCGGCGGCACCCGCAGCGGGATGTTCGCGTGCCGAATCTTGGTTTTGGCGCGGGTGATTCGCTGACCCACCGCCGCCTCGGTCTGCAGTAAAGCCCGGGCGATCTCCGGGACGGTCAGCCCGGACACCAGCCGCAGTGTGAGGGCCAGCTGGGATTGCCGGTCCAGGGCCGGATGCGCACAGGTGAACATCATCCGCAACTCGTCGTCGCGGACCGGGTGTGGCTCGGTATGTTCCGTGCGTGCCTGAATCATCTCGACCACCGCAGCCAATTCTCTACCGGGACGGACGGATTCGCGGCGCAACCGATCTCGTGCGCGGTTACGCGCAACCGTGACCAGCCATCCGCCGGGATTGTCCGGCACACCGTCGCGGGGCCACGTCCGCAGCGCCTCGGCGCAGGCTTCCTGGACGGCGTCCTCGGCGACGGTGAGATCGCCGGACCACCGTGCGAGCGCGGCCACAGCCGGACCCCATTCGCGGCGGAAGACGCCGTCCAGGATGGCCATCGGCGGCTACAGCCCCGATACTCCTGCCAGTTGTCGCAGCTGCACTGCACTGGCGGGGATCATTGCGGCGACCTTGGCCGCCTCGTCGCGATCAGCGGCGCTGAGCACATAGAAACCGTTGGCAACCTCTGCGCCTTCGATGTACGGCCCGTCGGTGATGACGACGTCGCCGTCGCGCACCCGGACGGTGGTGGCCGTCGACGGCGGGTGCAAACCGGCGCCGCCCTTCACGTGATCACCGGCGGCCGCCCCGAATTCCTGGTGCCGGCCAACCAGCGCCTCCCATTCCGGGCTGCCGGGCGGGGCGGGTCGGTCCGGCGGCTCCAGCAGCAGCGCCAACCAATTCGGGCCGTCCGACAACTCGAGTTGCAACGGGTGGGCCAGTGGCCAGATCTCCACCGCTCCGCGCCTGGCGGCGGGGACATCACGAGCCAGCGCCAAGGCATCGTCAAGGTTGTCGGCTTCGAAGACGTAGTAGCCGCCGGCTACCTCGGTGGCCTCCGCGAACGGGCCGTCGGTGATGATCGGCGCGTCCGGCCCGCCGGTGACCCGAACACCAGTCGCGGCCGGCAGCAGCGCGTCACCGGCCTTGATCGCCGAGCCGGCTTTGGCGTGGAAACTCTGATAGGCAGCCATTTCGGTGGCTCGCTCGTCGGGAGTAAGGTCCCGCTCCTTGCTGATCAACAAAGCGAAGTACTGCATCGTCGTCACCTCCGGTAGTGAGCGAAACCTCGTGTTCCACTCTCTACCTGTCCGACGAACGGCGCGCGCCGAATCCGACAGTCCGGCCCGGGCGAGTCAGGCCGCGACGGCCCCCGGCTTCAAATAGGTGACCAGGCTGACGTCGAGTGCCTCGTCGGCGAAGTAATCCCGGCAGCCGCGCAGGTACTTCATATACCGGTTGTAGACCTCTTCGGAGGTGATCTCGATGGCCTTGTCCTTATTGGCCTCGAGCGCGTCACCCCAAATCGTCAAGGTCTTAACGTAGCTTGGCCGCAGTGAAAAAGGCTCCGGCACAACAAAACCGGCTTTTTCGCCATGATCGACCATCATCTGGGTGGTCGGAAGGCGGCCGCCGGGAAAGATCTCGGTGATGATGAACTTGATGAAACGCGCCGTTTCGAAGGTGAGCTTCTTGCCGCGCTCGGCCAAATCGAACGGGTGGTAGCCGACGCTGCTCTGCACGGTCATTCGCCCGTCTTCGGGCAGGATGTTGAAGCACCGTTTGAAGTAGTCGTCGTAGTTTTCGAAGCCGAAGTGCTCGAAAGCCTCGATCGAGACGATCCGGTCGACGGGCTGATGAAAATCTTCCCAGCCGTGCAGCAGCACCTGGCGCGAGCGGTCGGTATCCATCGAGCCCAGCACCTCCTGGGCGCGGGCGTGCTGGTTCTTCGACAAGGTCAGGCCGATGACGTTGACGTCATACTTCTCGATCGCGCGCTGCATCGTCACACCCCAACCGCAGCCGATGTCCAGCAGCGTCATACCGGGTTTGAGGTCCAGCTTGTCCAGGTTCAGGTCGATCTTGGCAATCTGGGCTTCGTCCAGCGTCAGGTCCGGCGGCTCGAAGTAGGCGCTGCTGTAAATCCGGGTGGGGCCCTGAAACAACTCGAAAAATTCTTCGGACAGGTCGTAGTGGGCCTGAATGTCTTCGAAGCGCGTTCGCGTCCTCGTGGTGCCGGTCGGGTTGTCAGACAAGACGTCCTCCGTGATCTTCACTGTCCACCTTGCCGGTGTAAGCCTGAGGGGAAGGTTACAGGCTGGGCGGCCGCAATCGCACATCCGCCGCGCGGCGGCAAGCTATGCCGCGGCATCGGCTTTGGTGAAATTTTTCGTCAACTCGTCGATCATCCGGTCCCACAGTTGTTCGGGCAGGTCGTGTCCCATTCCCTTGATCAGCACGAACCGGGCGCCTCGGATGGCCCGCGCAACAGCGCGGCCGCCGGCAGGCCGCTGCAGCTTGTCCTCCGACCCGTGGATCACCACGGTGGGGGCGGTGATCTGGCGGTCGTAACGAAGCAAGCTGCCGCTGCCGACTGCGGCGTTGAAGTGCTGGCTGACACCCCATGGGTAGAAGCAGCGTTCGTAGCCGGCGATGGCGTCTTCGCGGACCCGTTCCTCCGGTGTCGGATAGGCGGGGCTGCCGATAATTTTGCTGACCCGCACGATGTTGTCGATGATCACGTCGCGCGGTGATTTCGGCGACGGTCCGGTCAGGATGGCTTTCAACGCGCGAGGCGCGGGCGGCGGCAGTAACGGCTGGTTGTTGCTGGAGAAGATGATTGCCAGCGATCGAGTGCGCTCGCGGAACCGCGCGGCGAAGATCTGCGCGATCATGCCGCCCATCGACGCCCCGACGATATGGGCGTGTTCGATCCCGAGGTGATCGAGAATGGCGGCGGCGTCGTCGGCCATATCTTCTAACGTGTAGTCCGAGCCGCTGCGAAGCCCGAGCCAGAACCTGACCATTCGGACGACCATCGGCTCACCCGACGGTCCGCGATCCGACTTGCTGGACAGGCCGACGTCGCGGTTGTCGTAACGAATGACTCGCAGACCCTGGCCGACGAGCTTTTCACAGAAAGCGCTGCGCCACAACAGTAGCTGCGACCCCAAGCCCATGATCAGCAGCACCGCCGGGTCGCCGGGGTTACCCATGTCCTCGTAGTACAGGTCTACCGGCTTGTCGTCGGAGCCGGAACGTGCTGTGCCCGTGCGGATGTCCACGCGCCTATACCTCGACGTCGGCTTGGTGCTCGCGGCTGACCTCGACCATGAAGTTGGCGAAGTACCCGGTCAGCTGCGGGTCCGACATCATCTGCCACTTGGGGGCAAGCAGTTTCATGTACCGCTCGACATACAGGAACTGCTTGCCGATCAGTACCAGTTCGCGGGGCAGTTTGACGTCGTAGGCGTCGGCCAGCGCCGCCAGCTGGCGACCGATGTCGGCGTACGACATGTCGCCGAGCGACTTCATGGTCAGCGGAGTGGAGAACGCCTCGAGGTCTTTGGCGGCCTGAGCTTCCGGCTTGATGGTGCCGACAGCGCCCATCAGCACCACGATCTTTCCCGCGGCGGCGTGGTCCTTCTTCACCAGGAGGGCATACACCAACTCGCGCAGCAGCCAGCGGGTCCGCGGGTCGATGCGGCCCATGATCCCGAAGTCGAAGAACACGATGCGGCCGGCGTCGTCGACGTAGAGGTTGCCGGCGTGCAGGTCGCCGTGGAACAGGCCGTGCCGCAGACCGCCCTCGAACACCGAAAACAGCAGCGCTTTCACCAACTCCACACCGTCGAACCCGGCTCCGCGAATGGCGGCGGCGTCATCGATGCGGATGCCGTGCACCCGTTCCATGGTCAGCACCCGCTCTGAGGTGTAGTCCCAGTGCACGTGCGGCACACGGATGTTGCGGCCCAGCGGCGAGGAGTGCAGGTAGGACACCCAGGCCTCCATCGACTGCGCCTCGAGCCGGAAGTCGAGCTCCTCGGCGAGGTTGTCGCTGAAGTCGGCGACGACGTCGCGTGCTGACAGTCGACGACCCAGCTTGGCCAGTTCGACCGCCTGCGCGAAGCGCTTGAGGATCTGCAGGTCGGCCGCGACGCGGCGGCGAATGCCCGGCCGCTGAATTTTGACGACCACGTCCTCGCCGCTGTGCAGTGTCGCGTAATGCACTTGAGCGATCGATGCCGACGCGAACGGCTCCTCTTCGAAGCGGGCGAACAGCTCCAAAGGGTCAGCGCCGAGCTCCTCGGCGAGCAGCTTGTGCACCTCGTTTTTGTCGGCGGGCGGCACCCGGTCGAGCAGACCACGAAACTCCCGGGACAGCGGTTCGCCGAACGCACCCGGGCTGGAGGCGATGATCTGCCCGAACTTGACGTACGTGGGTCCGAGGTCGGCGAATGTCTGGGGCAGCTCCTTGATCGCCTTCTGCCGCCAGCGGCCGGACCGGGGCAGTTTGCTAATGATCCGGGCGGCGGCACGGGTGGCCTGCCAGCCCGTGACCCCGACGCGGGCCGCCTCGACCGGCAAGGGCACCCGATCAAGCTTGGCTACCTCGCGATGTTTGGTCGAACTCATGGGATGCAGTGTGCCAAAGGTGGGCGGGCAAGTCCCAATTGCGGTGAGCCCGGTCACGTCGGCGGCGGGGTGATGCCGAGCCGATCGGTGAGCACCAGAAACGCCACCGCGAAGTCATTGCCGGCGGTCTCCGCGCGCACCCAGTCCCAGTCGACCCGCTCGCGCACCGCCCGGACCGCGGGCAGCAGCGATGCGAAGTCGCAGTAGTGCTCATGCAGCGAGCACAGCTGCTGTTTCACCACTTGCGTCGGCGACAATACGTGCATCCGGATCGCCAGGACTTCGTAGGTATCGCTGCGACGGATCAAATCGGCGTCGACCGGCACGCCGTTGATGCGATGCAACACGTCCACTTCGACGTCGTCGAAGCCGGCCTTGAACAACCATTCTTCCGGCGGCCTCGACACCTCGAAGCCGGCGGCTTGCAACGTCACCGCCGCGGCATCGACATCAAGCTCGGCAACAGCGAAGTCCACGTCGTGCACCGGCTCGGGACCCCCGTGCACCCACAGCGCGTAGCTGCCCGCCAGCGCGAACTCCGGGCCATGCGCCTTGAGCGCCGACGCGCCCCGCCGCAGCGCCTCGCGCAGCTTGTCGTTGGTCGTGGCGGTTTCGGGTGATCGGAACACGGTCATGGTGGGTAGCTAGTACCCATGCGGATGGCAACGTTCAACATCCTGCACGGCCGCAGTCTCGACGACGACAAGGTCGACGTCGACCGGCTGGCCGAGTGTGTAGCGCGGCTGGACGCCGACGTGTTGGCGTTGCAGGAAGTCGATTGCGACCAGCCGCGATCGGCGATGGCCGATCTCACCGCCGTCGCCGCCGAGGCGATGGGCGCGGTGAGCCACCGGTTCGTGGCCGCCATCTCCGGTACTCCGGGTGCGACCTGGATGGCTGCGACGGGCGAGGAGCAGCCGGGCACCGCCGCCTACGGGATTGCGCTGCTGTCACGGTTCCCGGCCGTGAATTGGCAGGTGCTGCGGCTGCCGCGAATCCCGGCGAGATTCCCGATGTATCTGCCCGGTCCGCGTCGGGTGCAGATCGTCGACGAGGAGCCGCGCGCGGCGGTGCTCGCGCGACTCGACACCGATCTGGGGCCGATCACCGTCGCCAACACCCACTTGTCGTTCGTTCCCGGCTGGAACCGCGTCCAGCTGCGCCGCCTGACTCGGGATCTGCGCGGATTTCCGGGCCCACGCGTGCTGATGGGCGATCTCAACATGACCCCGCCCACGCCGGCGCGCTGGACCCGGCTACGACCGCTGGCCACCGCGCCGACGTTCCCGGTCGTCGACCCCGAGCGTCAACTCGACCACATCCTCACCGACGACCGACAGTTGGCGGCCGAACCGTGCTCGACGCCCGAGCTGTCGATCTCGGATCACCGGCCGCTTGTGGTCGACGTATCCCGTCGCTGACCGTCCCACGGTCGTAAGGTGCTGAAGCATGCGGGTTATCTCCGCAGAGTCAACCGAGTTGTTCGTCGGGCCGCCCGATGCGCCGCTGCAGCTGGCCCGCGTCACGCTGGCCGACTGCGTCGAGCCGACGGCGGTTCGCGTCGACGGTGATGGGTTGGCCGGGGCGGCGATCGCCGACCCCGGCGACACGGTCGTCGAAATTCCGGTGACCGTCGACGACCCGGTCGTCGGGCGTCGACGAGCCGCGCACGTGCACACCGGCGGCAGCAGCACACCGTTCAGCTTCATCGTCGCCGAGCCGGGCTGGACGATGTACATGATCAGCCACTTCCACTACGACCCGGTGTGGTGGAACACCCAGGGCGCCTACACCAGCCTCTGGACGGCGGACCCGCCCGGGCGCTGCCGGCAAGTCAACGCCTTCGAACTGGTGCGCGCTCATCTGACGATGGCCCGACATCAGCCCGAGTACAAGTTCGTGCTCGCCGAAGTCGACTACCTCAAGCCGTACTGGGACACCCATCCCGAGGACCGCGCCGACCTGCGCCGGCTGCTGGCCGAGGGTCGCATCGAGGTGATGGGCGGCACCTACAACGAGCCCAGCACCACGCTCGTCAGCCCGGAGACGACGATCCGCAGCCTGGTGTACGGCATGGGATTTCAGCGCGACGTGCTGGGCGCTGACCCGGCGACCGCATGGCAACTCGACGTGTTCGGGCACGATCCGCAGTTCCCCGGCATGGCCGCCGACGCCGGGTTGACGTCGAGCGCGTGGGCTCGCGGACCACATCATCAGTGGGGCCCGATGCACAGCGAGACCGGGCTGCAGGGCATGCAGTTCTGCAGTGAGTTCGAGTGGATCGCCCCGTCCGGTCGGGGCCTGCTCACCCATTACATGCCTGCGCACTACTCAGCCGGCTGGTGGATGGACGAGGCGGCATCGCTATCGGAGGCCGAAGCGACGATATACCAATTGTTCGAAGAGCTGAAAAAGGTCGCGCTGACCCGCAACGTGCTGCTGCCGGTCGGCACCGACTACACGCCGCCCAACAAATGGGTCGTCGAGATCCATCGGCACTGGAACGCGGGTTACACCTGGCCGCGGTTCGTGTGCGCACTGCCGCGCGAATTCTTCGCCGCCGTGCGCGCCGAACTCGACGCGCACGGCCGAACGGCGTCCCCGCAAACCCGTGACATGAACCCCATCTACACCGGCACGGTCGTTTCCTACGTCGACACCAAGCAGGCCAACCGGGCCGCCGAGAACGCGGTGCTCGACGCCGAGAAGTTCGCGGTGTTCGCCGGGGTATTGGTCGGCGCCGAATACCCCCGGGCGGCGCTGGACAAAGCCTGGCTACAGCTGGTCTACGGCGCCCACCACGACGCGATCACCGGCTCGGAGTCCGACCAGGTCTATCTCGACCTGTTGACTGGCTGGCGCGACGCGTGGGAGCTGGGCCGCACTGTCCGCGACAACGCCTTGCGGCTGCTGTCCAGCGGTGTCGGCGCCGACGTCGTGGTGTGGAATCCGCTGGCTGATTCCCGAACCGATGTGGTGACCGCACGGTTGGACGCCCCGCTTGCCGCCGGCGTGCGGGTGCTGGATGCCGACGGCGCGCACCTGCCTGCTCAGGTCGAGCAGGACGGCTGGTCGGTGAGCTGGCTGGCGCGCGACGTGCCGTCACTCGGCTGGCGAGGCTACCGGTTGGTGGCCGATGAGGCGCCGTCAGGCTGGCAACCGGTCGCCGGCCTTCAGGCAGCCAACGAATATCACCGGCTGACGGTCGACCCGGCCCGCGGTGGCGGGGTGTCGTCGTGGGTGCACGACGGGCGGGAACTGATCGCCGACGGTGCAGTCGGCAACGAGCTCGCCGTGTATGAGGAACATCCGCAGCATCCGACCGGCGCCGAGGGCCCCTGGCATCTGGTGCCCAAGGGACCTGTGGTCTGCTCGTCGGCCACGCCGGCGCGAGTACAGGCCTACCACGGGCCGCTGGGTCAACGGCTGGTTGTCGAGGGCCGGGTCGGTGACGCCCTGCGCTACACCCAGACACTCACCTTGTGGCGGGGAGTGCCCCGGGTGGACTGCCGCACGACCGTCGACGAGTTCACCTCCGCCGACCGTCTGCTGCGGCTGCGCTGGCCGTGCCCGGTCCCGGGCGCGATGCCGGTCAGCGAAGTGGCGGACGCCGTTGTCGGTCGCGGCTTCGCGTTGTTGCACGACCCGGACACGGGTGTGTCGGTGGACACCGAGCGTCATCCGTGGACGCTGGACAACCCTGCCTATGGGTGGTTCGGACTGTCGGCGACCGCGCGGATCCGCATCGGGGACGGGATGCACGTGATGTCGGTCGCCGAGGTGGTGGCCCCGACCGAGCTGACGTCGGGCGTGCTGGCGCGCGGATTGATGGTCGCGCTGGTCCGGGCCGGCGTGACGGCCACCTGCGGCAGTGCCGACAAACCGCGCTACGGGCATCTCGACGTCGACTCCAACCTGCCTGACACCCGCATTGCACTCGGTGGACCCGGTCAGAACGTCTTCACCAAGACCGTGCTGGCGCAAGCCGATGCGGAGTACACGAAAGAGCTCGAACGGCAGCTGGACGCGACCGGACGGGCCCGGGTGTGGATACCGGCGGTGTCGCCGTTGGAGGCGGCCTGGCTACCCGGCGCTGATCTGCGCCATCCGCGCGCACTGCCGGTGCTGGTGATCGCCACCCGCGACGACACCGACCTCGGCGCCGCGGCCCGGTCGGTGGCCGACGACCTCGCCGACGCCGAGATCACCGTGAGCCAGCAAGCGCCGCCAGGGCTGCAGCCTGTCGAATTGCGGACCGTCGCGGTGCTCAACCGCGGAATGCCCAGCTTCGCCGTCGACACCGCGGGGACCCTGCACGTCGCGTTGATGCGGTCCTGCACCGGCTGGCCGTCCGGCACCTGGATCGACGAGCCTCGCCGCACCGCACCCGACGGCTCCAGCTTCCAGCTACAGCACTGGACACACACTTTCGATTACGCACTGATAGCCGGCCCCGGCGACTGGCGGCAGCTGCAGGTGCCCGCGGCGAGCGCCGGGTTTTCGCATCCGCTGCTGGCCATCACGGCGCGGAACTGCACCCGGCGGTTGCCCGCAGCCGGTTCGCTGCTGCACATTGAGGCCGCCGGTTCGGTGCAGCTCGGCGCTCTCAAAGCGGCCGGCAACCCGCTGGCACGCGGCCGCAGTCAACCGCTGCCGCCGGGTGAGGTCGCACTGCGGCTGGTTGAGACCAGCGGTGCCGATGCCGGCGTCGTGGTGAGCTCAGCCCTGGGAAGAGTCAGCGAGCTTCGGCAGGCCGACCTGCTGGAAACACCGCACCGCGACCTGCCTTCGATTGACCTGCACGGGTATGACATCGCCACCGTGCTGGCCCGGCTCGAGCTGCCCGAACTTCTCAAAGCCGAGCGCAGCGCGCTTGCTCCAGAGGCCGAAGCTTCGCAGCCGCTCTACGCGCGGTATTGGCTGCACAATCGCGGGCCCGCGCCGCTGGGCGGCTTGCCGGTCGTCGCGCATCTGCATCCTCAGCAGGTCCCCGTCGTGCCGGGTGCCGAGCTGGTGCTGCGTCTCAGCGTGGCCAGCGACTGCACCGACGCAACGCTGACGGGCACGGTCAGCCTGGTGTGTCCGCCCGGCTGGTCGGTCACCCCGAACCAGATGACGCTCACCCTGCCGCCCGGACAGCATCAGGACGCCGAGATAGCCGTCACAGCGCCGTCTGACACAGCGCCGGGCCGGTACCCGGTGCGGGCCCAGCTGCGCCTCGACGATGGTCCGCCCGCCGGGCGGCAAGTGGTCGAAGACGTTTGCACGGTGGCGGTCGGCGCCGGCATCGGTCCCCGCGGCGCCGACTTGCTGTATCTGGTCGACGGGCCGGCCGACATCGAGCTGTCGGCCGGTGACCACGGTCGGCTGACCGTCAGGGTGGGTACAGATGCCTGCGCCGAACTCGCAGTCGAAGCACACCTGATCAGCCCGTGGGGGACATGGGACTGGATTGGTCCGGCCGCATGCGGTGCCGTCATCCCCGCCCGCGGCACCATCGAACTCAGCTTCGACGTGGCGCCGCCGCCCTGGCAGGGACCCGGTCAGTGGTGGGCACTGGTCCGGATCGCCTGCGCCGGGCGGCTGGTGTATTCGCCGGCCGTCCGAGTCATCGTGCGGCGCTGATGGCCGGTCAGGTCACCCTCGCCCTGGACATCGGTGGCACGAAGATCGCCGCTGGCCTCGTCGACGCCACCGGCACGCTGTTGCATGCCGTCAGCACTCCCACACCGACCTCACAATCTGCGCGACAGGTGTGGGCTGCCGTCGAGCAGCTGGTGGCAGCTGTCCGCTGCCGCGCCGATGGTGCAATCGGCGCGGTGGGCATCGCGGCGTCGGGACCGATCGATCTAGCAGCCGGCACTCTGAGCCCGGTCAACATCACCTGCTGGCGGAATTTCCCGCTGCGCGACCAGGTCGCCGCTATGTTGCCCGGCGTGCCAGTACGGATGGCCGGCGACGCACTGTGTATGGCGCTCGGCGAGCACTGGCGAGGCGCCGGCCGGGAGGCTCGTTTCCTGCTTGGCATGGTGGTGTCCACCGGAGTGGGCGGCGGGTTGCTGCTCGATGGAGCACCGTATTACGGCCGTACCGGAAACGCTGGGCATGTGGGACACGTGGTAGTCGACCCGGACGGTCAGCCGTGCGGATGCGGCGGGCGGGGCTGCGTGGAAAGCGTCGCTGCCGGGCCGGCCCTGGTTCGGTGGGCGCGGACCAATGGCTGGGCCGCGCCGCCGGGCGCCACGGCGCTGGAGCTGGCCGGCGCGGCGGCGGCCGGTGATGCGGTGGCCGCCGCGGCGTTTCGGCGCGGGGCCATGGCGCTGGCGGCGATGATCGCCTCGGTGGCGGCCGTGTGTGACCTCGATCGGGTCGTCATCGGCGGTGGCGTCGCCAGGTCCGGGCCCGTGCTCTTCGAACCGCTACAGGCCGCGTTGACCCGTCACGTCGGGCTCGACTTCCTCGCCGGGCTGCGGGTCCTACCCGCCGAGCTCGATGCTGACGCCGGGCTGGTGGGTGCCGCGGCGCTCACCCGGCTCGGCTAATCACCTGCGTCACAGTGCTCACTCGACCAAGGTGGGTGCCTTCGTGCCCGCCTTTGAGCGATTCGGTGAATTGTCAGACCGTCGTGCGACGGTCGGCAGATGGACGAATCACGGCGCCTGCGGGGGATCGAGCTTCGGTACGCGTTGACAATGCACCTGTTTTTGCAAGGGCCAGCGACGATCACGGATTTGTGGGAAGCGCTCAAGGCGCAGGGCTTTGTCGTCGGTAGCCCGCCACCCAAGCAGATTTCTGATGCGTTGCGCTGGGAGAGACGGATAGGCAGGGTGCGCCGACTCCGGCGCGAAGTCTACGGCCCGGGCCAGATGCCGCGCGGCACCGAGCATCGGATACATCGACGGGTGTGGATGCTGCGAACGCAGGCAGCAGAAATCGCTGTGAGGCGGGCACCGAGCACACCGACTCGGTGAGTGACTGATGTGACTTTCGCCCAGCACAGTCCGCCACTGTTTTGGCTGATCGAGGCGGCCAGGCTATCGTTGTTCTCGATCCACCGAAGACCGTCGGTCACCGAGCAATCGGTTGAAGGTCCGGGAATACCCGGCGGCCCACGCAGGAGGACGAGGCAACCGTCGGCATCCGGCCGGCAGATCCCGCCCCGACCTGCGTCGGGGCGTTCGTCATTCTCGGGTCGGTCGTGGTCCAAGGACTTTCCCCGAGGAGGAGCGCATGGCCAGAGCTGACAAGGCCACCGCGGTTGCCGACATCGCCGAGCAGTTCAAGGCTTCGACTGCAACTTTGATCACCGAGTACCGGGGTCTGTCAGTGGCCAACCTTGCCGAGCTGCGCCGGTCATTGGGCGAAGCAGCCACCTACGCGGTGGCCAAGAACACCCTCATCAAGCGGGCAGCCTCGGAGGCCGGCGTCGAGGGGCTCGACGAGCTGTTCGTCGGCCCCACGGCGATCGCCTTCGTCTCCGGTGAGCCGGTCGACGCCGCCAAAGCCATCAAGACCTTCGCCCGAGACCATAAGGCGCTGGTCATCAAAGGCGGCTACATGGACGGTCACCCGCTGACCGTCGCGGAGGTCGAACGCATCGCAGACCTCGAGTCGCGCGAAGTCGTGCTCGCCAAACTGGCCGGCGCGATGAAGGGCAACCTCGCCAAGGCGGCGGGGCTGTTCAATGCGCCGGCCTCACAAGTCGCCCGCCTTGCGGCCGCGCTGCAGGAGAAGAAAGAAGCCGCACCGGCCGCCGCCGCCGACTAACTCACCCCCAAACCGCCATCAGGAAAGGACCCACACCATGGCAAAGCTGTCGACTGACGAACTGCTCGACGCGTTCAAGGAGATGACGTTGTTGGAGCTCTCCGACTTCGTCAAGAAGTTCGAGGACACCTTCGAGGTCACCGCCGCCGCGCCGGTCGCCGTCGCGGCCGGTCCTGGCGCTGCCCCCGCTGCCGCCGAGGCCGCCGAGGAACAGTCCGAGTTCGACGTGATCCTCGAGGCCGCCGGCGACAAGAAGATCGGCGTGATCAAGGTCGTGCGCGAGATCGTGTCCGGACTGGGCCTCAAGGAGGCCAAGGACCTGGTCGACGGCGCGCCCAAGCCGGTGCTGGAAAAGGTAGCCAAAGAGGCTGCCGACGAGGCCCGCGGCAAGCTCGAAGCCGCCGGCGCCAAGGTCACCGTCAAGTAGTCGCCGACCGCTGGGACTGCTTTACCCGCTCGGGTGAGTCGCCCAGCGCGACCAGAAGCTGTGCCGTGCTCGCCGCCAGCACCGGCCCGACAGCGGCCCCCTCGTCGCCGTAGTATCCGGCCAGCTCGAGCATCACAAAGCCGTGGATAAACGCCCAGAACTGGGCCGCAATGGCCACCACCGATGCGTCGTCGTCGGCCGATCCCGCGGTGATCCGCCCGGCCCGCATGCAGCGGTGCACCCCGCGCGCCACATGAGCGAAGCTCGGGTGGCCGTCACTGATTTCTGCAAGGCTCAGCGTCAGCACATTGCGAGCCGGCGCGTTGATGCCATGCGCACTGGTGCTGCCGAACATCAGCCGATACATGTGTGGGCGCGCGATGGCGTATCGCCGGTAAGCGATACCGGTGGCGACCAGATCGGCCACCGGGTCTTCGGTCTGCGGGACTCGCAGCGCGGCATCGAACTGCCGCAGGCCCTCCTCGGCCACCTCGGCAATCAGGGTGCGCATCCCGCCGAAATGCGTGTACACCGCCATCGTCGACGTGTCAGCGGCGCCGGCGATCTTGCGCGTCTGCAAAGCGTCGGGGCCGTGCCCGTCGAGCAGACCGACCGCGGCATGAAGCAACTGGTCCCGCACCGTGCGCTGCGCCGGTGAACCCAGTTGAGAGGTCATCCTTGCCATCTTTTCACATCTGCCGTACCGTCTATAACAAAGTTATATCAAAGTTATTGGAGACGTGATGACAGTCGTAACCGCAGAATCCACCAACACCAACCCGTACCTGGAAGGCTTCCTGGCGCCGGTCAGCGCAGAAGTGACCGCGACCGACTTGCCTGTCACCGGCCGCATCCCCGAGCACCTCGACGGACGCTATCTGCGCAACGGGCCGAACCCCGCGGCAGCGGTCGACCCGTCCACCTACCACTGGTTCAGCGGTGACGGCATGGTGCACGGCGTCGCGCTGCGCGACGGGCAGGCGCGCTGGTACCGCAACCGCTGGGTGCGCAGCCTGTCGGTGTGCGCCACCCTCGGCGAGCAGCCACCACGTCGGCTCAACCCGCGGGCGGGCATGCTGTCGCTGGGCGCCAACACCAATGTGCTGACCCACGCGGGGCGCACGCTGGCCCTGGTCGAGGGCGGTGTCGCCAACTACGAGCTGACCGATGAGCTCGACACCGTCGGATCCTGCGACTTCGACGGCACCCTGGCCGGCGGCTACGCGGCCCATCCCCACCGGGACCCGCGCACCGGGGAGCTGCACGCGGTGTCCTACTCGTTCGCCCGCGGGCGGACCGTGCAGTACTCGGTGATCGACACCAATGGACGGGCCCGCCGGACCGTCGACATCAAGGTGTCCGGGTCGCCGATGATGCATGACTTCTCGTTGACCGACAAATATGTAGTGTTTTACGACCTGCCGGTGACGTTTGACCCGGTGCAGGCGCTGCCGGCGAGGATGCCGCGCTGGCTGTCAGCGCCCGCCCGGCTGGCGATGCAGTCGCTGATCGGGCGAGTCCGGGTGCCCAGCCCGATCAACGCGATGGTGAACCGCGCCCCCCAGCACTCCGACCGGATGCCGTATGCCTGGAATGCCGACTACCCGGCGCGGATCGGCGTCATGCCCCGCGACGGCGGCAACTCAGACGTGCGGTGGTTCGACATCGAACCGTGCTACGTCTACCACCCGCTCAACGCCTACTCAGAGGTCGTCGACGGCGCGGAGAGGCTGGTGCTCGACGTCGTGCGGTATTCGCGGATGTTCGACCGGGACCGGCGCGGACCCGGCGACACTCGGCCCACTCTCGACCGCTGGATCATCAACCTGGCCACCGGGACGGTCTCCAGCGAACGCCGCGACGACCGCCCTCAGGAATTCCCGCGGATCAACGAGGCGCTAACCGGTGCCCGGCATCGATTCGGCTACACCGTCGGCGTTGACGGTGGCTACCTCGCCGGTGGCGCCTCTGACATGACCACTGCGCTGTACAAGCACGACTACGACACTGGCTCGAGCACGGTCGCGCCCCTCGACCGCGACCTGATGATCGGCGAAATGTCGTTTGTGCCTGACCCCGCCGCGAAATCCGAAGACGACGGCATCTTGATCGGCTACGGCTATCACCGCGGCCGCGACGAAGGCCAACTGCTGCTGCTGGACGCCGAGACCTGCGAATCGGTGGCAACCGTGCACCTACCGCAGCGGGTGCCGATTGGCTTTCACGGCAACTGGGCGCCCACGGTCTGACTGCAGCAGCTACCGCCCCGGATCGGGACGGTGCTCATGCGGCTCCCACAACGGCGATGTTGCGCCTGCATGTGCGCTACAGTGACTCATGCCACAGGTTACGGCAGGTGGTGGGGAGCAACGTCGGTGAAGGGATTTTCGCATGGGTATGCCTATCCGAATCGAAGGGGTGACCAAGTCCTTCGGATCCTCGACAATCTTCCAGGACGTCACCTTTGACGTTCCAGCCGGCGAGGTCAGCGTCTTGCTCGGACCGTCGGGTACCGGTAAGTCGGTGTTCCTCAAGTCGCTGATCGGTCTGCTGAAGCCGGAGCGCGGCTCGATCATCATCCAAGACACCGACATCACCCAGTCGTCAGCCAAGGAGCTCTACGACATCCGCCGACTGTTCGGCGTGATGTTCCAGGACGGCGCGCTGTTCGGGTCGATGACCCTGTACGACAACACCGCGTTCCCGCTTCGCGAGCACACCAAGAAAAAGGAAAGCGAAATCCGTGACATCGCCATGGAGAAGCTGGAGATGGTGGGGCTCGGCGGCGACGAGCACAAGTTGCCCGGCGAGATCTCCGGCGGTATGCGTAAGCGCGCCGGCTTGGCCCGCTCCTTGGTGCTCGACCCGGAGATCATTCTCTGCGATGAGCCCGACTCGGGTCTGGACCCGGTGCGCACCGCTTATCTGAGCCAGCTACTGATCGACATCAACGCCCAGCTCGACTGCACGATCCTGATCGTGACGCACAACATCAACATCGCGCGTACGGTGCCGGACAACATGGGCATGCTGTTCCGCAAGCGCCTGGTCATGTTCGGCCCGCGGGAGGTGCTGCTGACCAGCGACGAGCCGGTGGTGCAACAGTTCCTCAACGGCCGCCGCATCGGCCCGATCGGCATGTCCGAGGAAAAGGACGAGGCGACGATGGCCGAGGAGCAGGCGCACATCGAAGCCGGCCACCACGGCGGTGGTGTGGAGGAGCTCGAGGGCGTGCCGCCGCAGATCAACGCGACCCCGGGTATGCCGGAGCGCAAGGCGGTCAAGCGACGCCAGGACCGGGTCAGGAGTAACCTGCACCTGCTGCCGACCAACGCCCAGAAGGCCATCCTGGAGTCGCTCGGGGAGGACCCGGGGCGGGCGCAGGAGCACGATGAGGATGACGAAGACGGCGACAACGGTCGTCACCGCGGCGGCGATCGCGAGGAAGACGACGCCCGCACCGAGTCGATACCCGCCCAGCAGCAGTAGTACTACCGGCGTCGAGAAGGGGTTTTTTCACTCACAACAAGCCGCGTCACCCCTTGACTGACGGGCGCAAACGGGTCAGTCTGTTGGGCAGCATGTGTTGCACGGGTAGGTCATGACGCCAGCCAGCGCCGATACCGCCGGTCGCCCGTGCACGGGCAGTTGAGGAATGCGCAGTCCTGCGCTATCGTTGGACGTTGCGCTGGCTGCCTCCTGCCCACCTCACCCGCCACCTGACACCGTGGTCCTAGTCTGAGCTCTTTTCCAGCTCAGAGATCTAGCTGCGTGCGTGAGATCTGGGGAGATCGTCCGCCAGCCGAACCGACACAGTTATCGCGACGGATCGGGTTCCGGTGGGCACATGCCCTCAGGGCTCCTTGAGTCGCACGAGGTGCTGGAAGGACGCATCTTGGCAGTCTCCCGCCAGAGCAAGACAACCCCTAACGGTAGTCAAAGTTCAAACGCCTCTTACAGCTCCGTTCCCGGAGCACCCAACCGAATTTCTTTCGCCAAGCTGCGTGAACCGCTCGAGGTTCCCGGCCTGCTCGACGTGCAGACCGACTCTTTCGAGTGGCTGATCGGCGCGCCGCGCTGGCGGGAGACCGCTCTAGCCGGCGGCGCCGGCACTAAGGGGGCCAAACCGGTCAGTGGCCTCGAAGAGGTGCTGTACGAGCTCTCGCCCATCGAGGACTTCTCCGGCTCGATGTCGCTGTCCTTCTCCGATCCGCGCTTCGACGAGGTCAAAGCGCCGGTCGACGAGTGCAAAGACAAGGACATGACGTACGCGGCGCCGCTGTTCGTCACCGCGGAGTTCATCAACAACAACACCGGCGAGATCAAGAGCCAGACGGTGTTCATGGGTGACTTCCCGATGATGACGGAGAAGGGCACATTCATCATCAACGGCACCGAGCGGGTGGTCGTCAGCCAGCTGGTGCGCTCGCCCGGGGTGTACTTCGACGAAACCATCGACAAGTCGACCGAGAAGACGCTGCACAGCGTCAAGGTGATCCCTAGCCGCGGCGCGTGGTTGGAGTTCGACGTCGACAAGCGCGACACCGTCGGCGTGCGCATCGACCGCAAGCGCCGCCAGCCGGTCACCGTGTTGCTCAAGGCCCTGGGCTGGACCGGCGAACGGATCGCCGAGCGCTTCGGCTTCTCCGAGATCATGATGTCGACGCTGGAGAAGGACAACACCGCGGGCACCGACGAGGCGCTCCTGGACATCTACCGCAAGTTGCGCCCGGGCGAACCGCCCACCAAGGAATCCGCCCAAACGCTGCTGGAGAACCTGTTCTTCAAGGAGAAGCGCTACGACCTGGCCCGAGTCGGCCGCTACAAAGTCAACAAGAAACTCGGCCTGAGCGCCACGCCGGCCGAGACCACGTCGACGACGCTGACCGAGGAAGACGTCGTCGCCACCATCGAATACCTGGTGCGCCTGCACGAGGGTCAGGCCACCATGACGGTCCCCGGCGGGGTCGAGGTACCGGTGGAGACCGACGACATCGACCACTTCGGCAACCGTCGGTTGCGCACGGTCGGCGAGCTGATCCAAAACCAGATTCGGGTGGGCATGTCCCGGATGGAGCGGGTGGTCCGGGAGCGGATGACCACCCAGGACGTCGAGGCGATCACGCCGCAGACGCTGATCAACATCCGCCCGGTGGTCGCCGCGATCAAGGAGTTCTTCGGCACCAGCCAGCTGTCGCAGTTCATGGACCAGAACAACCCGCTGTCGGGTCTGACCCACAAACGCCGCCTGTCGGCACTGGGCCCGGGCGGTCTGTCGCGGGAACGCGCGGGCCTGGAGGTTCGCGACGTGCACTCCAGCCACTACGGCCGGATGTGTCCGATCGAGACCCCGGAGGGGCCGAACATCGGCCTGATCGGGTCGCTGTCGGTGTACGCGCGGGTCAACCCGTTCGGGTTCATCGAAACGCCGTACCGCAAGGTCGTCGACGGTGTGGTCACCGACGAGATCGAGTACCTGACCGCCGACGAGGAAGACCGCCACGTCGTGGCGCAGGCCAACTCGCCGATCGACGACGACGGCCGGTTCACCGAGGCGCGCGTGCTGGTGCGCCGCAAGGGCGGCGAGGTCGAGTACGTCTCCTCCTCGGAGGTGGACTACATGGACGTCTCGCCGCGCCAGATGGTGTCGGTGGCCACCGCGATGATCCCGTTCCTCGAGCACGACGACGCCAACCGTGCCCTGATGGGTGCCAACATGCAGCGCCAGGCGGTTCCGCTGGTGCGCAGCGAGGCGCCGCTTGTCGGCACCGGTATGGAACTGCGCGCCGCGATCGACGCCGGTGACGTGGTCGTCGCCGAGAAGAGCGGCGTGATCGAGGAGGTGTCGGCCGATTACATCACCGTGATGGCCGACGACGGCACCCGTCGCACCTATCGGATGCGCAAGTTCGCCCGCTCCAACCACGGCACCTGCGCCAACCAGCGCCCCATCGTGGACGCCGGGGAGCGGGTCGAGGCCGGTCAGGTCATCGCCGACGGCCCGTGCACCGACAACGGTGAGATGGCGCTGGGCAAGAACCTGCTGGTGGCGATCATGCCGTGGGAGGGCCACAACTACGAGGACGCGATCATCCTGTCCAACCGTCTGGTCGAAGAGGACGTGCTGACCTCGATCCACATCGAGGAGCACGAGATCGACGCCCGCGACACCAAGCTGGGCGCCGAGGAGATCACCCGGGACATCCCGAACGTCTCCGATGAGGTGCTCGCCGACCTCGACGAGCGCGGCATCGTGCGGATCGGGGCCGAGGTTCGCGACGGCGACATCCTGGTCGGCAAGGTGACCCCGAAGGGCGAAACCGAGCTGACGCCGGAGGAGCGGTTGCTGCGGGCGATCTTCGGTGAGAAGGCCCGGGAGGTCCGCGACACTTCGCTGAAGGTGCCGCACGGCGAGTCGGGCAAGGTCATCGGCATCCGGGTGTTCTCCCGCGAGGACGACGACGAGCTGCCCGCCGGCGTCAACGAACTGGTCCGCGTGTACGTGGCCCAGAAGCGCAAGATCTCCGACGGCGACAAGCTGGCCGGACGGCATGGCAACAAGGGCGTGATCGGCAAGATCCTGCCCGCCGAAGACATGCCTTTCCTGCCCGACGGCACCCCGGTGGACATCATCCTGAACACCCACGGTGTGCCGCGCCGGATGAACATCGGGCAGATCCTGGAGACGCATCTGGGTTGGGTCACCAAGAGCGGCTGGAACGTCGACGTGGCCGGCGGGGTGCCCGACTGGGCGGATCACCTTCCCGAAGAGCTGCTGTCGGCGGAGCCGGACACCAGGACCGCCACCCCGGTCTTCGACGGTGCGAAGGAGGCCGAGCTGCAGGGCTTGCTGGCCTCCACGCTGCCCAACCGCGACGGGACCGTGCTGGTCAATGGTGACGGCAAGGCGGTGCTGTTCGACGGTCGCAGCGGTGAGCCGTTCCCGTACCCGGTGACCGTCGGCTACATGTACATCATGAAGCTGCACCACCTGGTGGACGACAAGATCCACGCCCGCTCCACCGGCCCGTACTCGATGATCACCCAGCAGCCGCTGGGCGGTAAGGCGCAGTTCGGTGGTCAGCGGTTCGGCGAGATGGAGTGCTGGGCCATGCAGGCCTACGGCGCCGCCTACACGCTGCAGGAGCTGTTGACCATCAAGTCCGACGACACCGTCGGGCGGGTCAAGGTGTACGAGGCGATCGTCAAAGGCGAGAACATTCCCGAGCCCGGCATCCCCGAGTCGTTCAAGGTGCTGCTCAAAGAGCTGCAGTCGTTGTGCCTCAACGTCGAAGTGCTGTCCAGCGACGGGGCGGCCATCGAGATGCGCGACGGCGACGACGAGGACTTGGAGCGGGCCGCCGCGAACCTGGGAATCAACCTGTCCCGCAACGAATCCGCCTCGGTCGAAGACCTGGCTTAACGATGAGCGCTAGCGCGAAGAGCAAATTCAATCAGCTTCATTAGTCACTAAACCCGCAAGGGGAAAGGAAGTTACGTGCTCGACGTCAACTTCTTCGATGAACTCCGTATCGGTCTGGCCACCGCGGACGACATCCGGCAGTGGTCTTTCGGTGAGGTCAAGAAACCGGAGACCATCAACTACCGCACGCTCAAACCGGAAAAGGACGGCTTGTTCTGCGAGAAGATCTTCGGACCGACTCGGGACTGGGAGTGCTACTGCGGCAAGTACAAGCGGGTGCGCTTCAAGGGCATCATCTGTGAGCGCTGCGGCGTCGAGGTGACTCGCGCCAAGGTGCGCCGCGAGCGGATGGGCCACATTGAGCTGGCCGCACCCGTTACGCACATCTGGTACTTCAAGGGTGTGCCGTCGCGCTTGGGCTACCTGCTGGACCTGGCGCCCAAGGACCTGGAAAAGATCATCTACTTCGCCGCCTACGTCATCACCGCCGTCGACGACGAGCTGCGGCACAACGAGCTCTCGACGCTCGAGGCCGAGATGCAGGTCGAGCGCAAGGCGGTCGAGGACCAGCGCGATGCCGACCTGGAAGCCCGCGCCCAGAAGCTGGAAGCCGACCTGGCCGAACTGGAGGCCGAGGGCGCCAAAGCCGATGCGCGCCGCAAGGTTCGCGACGGCGGCGAGCGGGAGATGCGCCAGCTGCGCGACCGGGCCCAGCGGGAGCTGGACCGGCTCGAGGACATCTGGAACACCTTCACCAAGCTGGCACCCAAGCAGCTGATCGTCGACGAGAACCTCTACCGCGAGCTCATCGACCGCTACGGAGAGTACTTCACCGGCGCGATGGGCGCGGAGTCGATCCAGAAGCTCATCGAGACTTTCGACATCGATGCCGAGGCCGACTCGCTGCGTGAGGTGATTCGAAGCGGCAAGGGGCAGAAGAAGCTTCGTGCGCTCAAGCGGCTCAAGGTGGTCGCGGCGTTCCAGCAGTCGGGCAACTCACCGATGGGTATGGTGCTCGACGCGGTGCCGGTGATCCCGCCGGAGCTGCGCCCGATGGTGCAGCTCGACGGTGGCCGATTCGCCACCAGCGACCTCAACGACCTGTACCGGCGTGTCATCAACCGCAACAACCGGCTCAAGCGACTGATCGATCTCGGGGCGCCCGAGATCATCGTCAACAACGAGAAGCGGATGTTGCAGGAGTCGGTGGACGCACTGTTCGACAACGGCCGCCGCGGGCGTCCGGTCACCGGGCCGGGTAACCGTCCGCTCAAGTCGTTGAGCGATCTGCTCAAGGGTAAGCAGGGCCGCTTCCGCCAGAACCTGCTGGGGAAGCGCGTCGACTACTCGGGCCGCTCGGTCATCGTGGTCGGCCCGCAGCTCAAGCTGCACCAGTGCGGTCTGCCCAAGTTGATGGCGCTGGAGCTGTTCAAGCCGTTCGTGATGAAGCGGCTCGTCGACCTCAACCACGCGCAGAACATCAAGAGCGCCAAACGGATGGTGGAGCGTCAGCGGCCGCAGGTGTGGGACGTCCTCGAAGAGGTCATCGCCGAGCACCCGGTACTGCTGAACCGCGCCCCCACCCTGCACCGGCTCGGCATCCAAGCCTTCGAGCCGATGCTGGTGGAGGGCAAGGCAATTCAGCTGCACCCCTTGGTGTGTGAAGCGTTCAACGCCGACTTCGACGGTGACCAGATGGCGGTGCACCTGCCGTTGAGTGCCGAGGCACAGGCCGAGGCGCGCATCCTGATGCTGTCTTCCAACAACATTCTGTCGCCGGCGTCGGGCCGGCCGCTGGCCATGCCGCGTCTCGACATGGTGACCGGCCTGTACTACCTGACCACCGAGGTCGACGGTGACACCGGCGAGTACCAGCCGGCCGCCAAAGACCGCGCCGAGTCCGGGGTCTACGCCTCGCCGGCCGAAGCGATCATGGCCTGGGACCGCGGCGTGCTGTCGGTGCGGGCCAAGATCAAGGTACGGCTGACGCAGCTGCGCCCGCCGGTGGAACTCGAGGCGCAGCTTTTCGGCGGAACCGGTTGGCAGCCCGGCGATTCCTGGATGGCCGAGACCACGCTGGGCCGGGTGATGTTCAACGAGCTGCTGCCGATGGGCTACCCGTTCGTCAACAAGCAGATGCACAAGAAGGTGCAGGCCGCGATCATCAACGACCTGGCCGAGCGCTACCCGATGATCGTGGTGGCCCAAACCGTCGACAAGCTGAAGGACGCCGGCTTCTACTGGGCCACCCGAAGCGGTGTCACGGTGTCCATGGCCGACGTCTTGGTGCCGCCGCGCAAGCAGGAGATCCTCGACGCCTACGAAGAGCGTGCCGACAAGGTCGAAAAGCAGTTCCAGCGTGGCGCTTTGAACCACGACGAGCGCAACGAGGCGCTGGTGGAGATCTGGAAGGAAGCCACCGACGAGGTCGGTCAGGCCCTGCGGGAGCACTACCCGGTCGACAACCCGATCATCACGATCGTCGACTCGGGTGCCACGGGTAACTTCACCCAGACCCGCACACTGGCCGGCATGAAGGGTCTGGTGACCAACCCGAAGGGTGAGTTCATCCCGCGGCCGGTCAAGTCGTCCTTCCGAGAGGGCCTGACGGTGCTGGAGTACTTCATCAACACCCACGGCGCGCGAAAGGGTCTGGCGGACACCGCGTTGCGGACCGCCGACTCGGGTTATCTGACCCGTCGTCTGGTCGACGTGTCCCAGGACGTCATCGTTCGCGAGGCGGACTGCGGCACCGAGCGTGGCATTGTCGTGGAGCTGGCGGAGCGTCAGGCCGATGGCACGCTGATCCGCGACCCGTTCATCGAGACGTCGGCGTATGCCCGCACGCTGGGCACCGACGGCGTCGACGGTGACGGCAACGTGGTCGTCGCGCGCGGTCAGGATCTCGGCGACCCGGAGATCGACGCGCTGCTGGCGGCAGGTATCACCCAGGTGAAGGTGCGGTCCGTGCTGACCTGCGCGACCGGCACCGGGGTGTGCGCGACCTGCTACGGGCGCTCGATGGCCACCGGCAAGCTGGTCGACATCGGCGAAGCCGTCGGCATCGTGGCCGCCCAGTCCATCGGTGAGCCCGGCACGCAGCTGACCATGCGCACGTTCCACCAGGGTGGTGTCGGTGAGGACATCACCGGTGGTCTGCCCCGCGTGCAGGAGCTGTTCGAGGCCCGGGTGCCTCGCGGTAAAGCGCCGATCGCCGACGTCACCGGGCGGGTCCGGATGGAGGACGACGAGCGCTTCTACAAGATCACCATCAACCCGGACGACGGTGGCGAGGAAGTCGTCTACGACAAGCTGTCCAAGCGCCAACGCCTGCGGGTGTTCAAGCACGAGGACGGCACCGAGCGACTGCTCGCCGACGGCGACCACGTCGAGGTGGGCCAGCAGCTGATGGAAGGTTCCGCCGACCCGCACGAGGTGCTCCGCGTGCAGGGCCCCCGTGAGGTGCAGATCCACCTTGTCAAGGAGGTCCAGGAGGTCTACCGGGCGCAGGGTGTGTCGATCCACGACAAGCACATCGAGGTGATCGTGCGGCAGATGCTGCGGCGCGTGACGATCATCGACTCGGGCGCGACGGAGTTCCTGCCCGGATCGCTGATCGACCGCGCGGAGTTCGAAGCCGAAAACCGTCGGGTCGTCGCCGAGGGCGGGGAGCCGGCGGCGGGTCGACCGGTGCTGATGGGTATCACCAAGGCGTCGCTGGCCACCGACTCGTGGCTGAGCGCGGCGTCGTTCCAGGAGACCACGCGAGTGCTGACCGATGCGGCCATCAACTGCCGCAGCGACAGGCTCAACGGTCTGAAGGAGAACGTGATCATCGGCAAGCTGATCCCGGCGGGTACCGGCATCAACCGCTACCGCAACATCCAGGTGCAACCCACCGAGGAGGCGCGGGCCGCGGCGTACACCATCCCGTCGTACGAGGACCAGTACTACAGCCCCGACTTCGGTCAGGCCACCGGTGCCGCGGTCCCCTTGGACGACTACGGTTACAGCGACTACCGGTAACAGTTCGCTTTTTCCTGCCGAGCAGACGCAAAAGCTCCCGCACGCCCGGCGTGTCGGGAGCTTTTGCGTCTGGTGGGCGCCGCTGTCCCCAGCCTTGATCGCGTTGACTTGCCGCGGTCCGCGCAGCGACCCACGCTTCGACGGGTGCATGCCGAGGGTCTGGCGACCACTGCCGAAATGCTGCAACTCATGTCCCGTAAGCGCCTGGCCGAGCTTGTGCGGGCCGGCGCTCTCGTGCGGGTGTGGCATGGGGTCTACGCGTGGGGCGAACCCGACGCGCTGACCAAGCTTGCTGCGCTGGACCTTGCGGCAAGCCGGCCCGTTGTCGTCTGCATGGGCACAGCCGCAGCACTGTACGGCTTCGACACCGAGAACACCTCGCGTGTCCACATCCTCGATCCGGGCGTACGCATGCGGCCGACGCCAAAGTTGATGGTGCACCAACGCCTGGGTGCGCCGCTGAGACGTGTCCAAGGTCAGCTGGCGACCGCGCCGGCATGGACAGCGGTTGAGGTGGCGCGCAGGTTGCGGCGGCCCCGTGCTCTAGCGACCCTCGACGCAGCGCTTCATGCCGCCGCTTGCACCGAAGGGGAACTGCGCCAAGCTATCCACGAGCAAAAAGGGCGTCGCGGCATCGTCAAGGTTCGGAGCTTGATGGACTACGCCGATGGCCGCGCTGAGTCGGCGATGGAGACCGAGGCGCGCCTGGTCTTCATCGACGGCGGGCTGCCCAAGCCCGCGCTGCAGCACGTGATCGTGGACCGCTACGGCAGACGGTGGCGCGTCGATTTCGCATGGCCGCAGGCGATGGTGATCGCTGAATACGACAGCGTTTAATGGCATGTGGGTCGCGAGGCCCTGCTCAACGACCGGCTGAAAACCGCCCGCCTGCAGGAGTGCGGCTGGTTGACCGTCCCGATGACCGTCGACGACATCCGAGGCGATCCCACCGGCCTCGTCGCGCGCAAGAACTTCCACCTGGAAGCCCGTCTAGTCGGCTGAGCAGACGTTAAAGTCCGCAACCTGTCGGCGTGTCGGGAACTTTTGCGTCTGGTCGCGGGGGGGAGTGACGGACCTAATCACTAGACTGGCGGCCGTGCTGATCGGTTCACACGTGAAGACAGCGGACCCGCTCGCCGCAGCGCAGGCCGACGGCGCCGACGTCGTGCAGTTCTTCCTTGGCAACCCGCAGAGCTGGAAGAAACCCCGTCCGCGCGACGACGCCGCCGCGCTGCGCAATTCCGCTGTGCCGTTGTATGTGCATGCGCCGTATCTGATCAACGTGGCCTCGGCGAACAACCGGGTGCGGATCCCGTCGCGCAAGATCCTTCAGGACACCTGCGACGCCGCTGCCGACATCGCCGCCACCGCGGTCATCGTGCACGGCGGTCACGCCGACGACAACGACATCGACGCCGGCTGTGAGCGCTGGCTCAAGGCGATGCAACGGCTGGAAACCGAGGTGCCCGTCTACCTGGAGAACACCGCCGGCGGCGACCACGCCATGGCACGCTACTTCGACACGATCGGGCGCCTCTGGGATCACATCGGTGCAACCGGCATCGGTTTCTGCCTAGACACCTGCCACGCCTGGGCCGCGGGCGAGGCCCTGATCGACGCGGTCGATCGCATCAAAGGCATCACCGGCCGCATCGACCTGTTGCACTGCAACGACTCTCGCGACGCGGCAGGGTCGGGTGCCGACCGTCACGCGAATCTCGGCAAAGGTCAGATCGACCCGGAGCTGTTGGTGGCGGTGGTCAGGGCAGCCGACGCGCCGGTCATCTGCGAGACCGCTGACGAAGGACGCAAGGACGACATCGCCTTGCTGCGGGAACACCTCACCGGCTGACACTTGGCGATTACAGTACTTGTGCGGCTGTCGTAAAAATGTAACACTCGGTTCATGTCGGACACCCATGTCGTCAGCAACCAGGTCCCGCCGCTGGAGAACCACAACCCCGCATCCGCCCCGGTACTCGTCGAGGCGCTGATCCGCGAAGGCGGTCAGTGGGGTCTCGACGAGGTCACCGAGGTCGGTGCGATCTCCGGCGCCCAGCAGACTCAGCGCTGGGGTGAGCTGGCTAATCGCAATCGGCCTATCCTGCGCACCCATGACCGCTACGGCCACCGCATCGACGAAGTCGAGTACGACCCGGCCTACCACGAGCTCATGCGCACTGCGGTCGAACACGGATTGCATGCCGCGCCGTGGGCCGACGACCGGTCCGGCGCGCATGTGGTCCGAGCGGCGAAGACATCGGTGTGGACCGCCGAGCCCGGTCACATGTGCCCTATCTCGATGACCTATGCCGTCGTCCCGGCGCTGCGTTGCAACTCCGAATTAGCCGCCGTCTACGAGCCGCTGCTGACCAGTCGGATCTATGACCCCGAGTCGAAGACCCCGACGACGAAGGTCGGCATCACCGCCGGGATGTCAATGACCGAGAAGCAGGGCGGCTCCGACGTCCGCGCCGGCAGCACCCAGGCGGCGCCCAACGGCGACGGCAGCTATCGCCTCACCGGCCACAAATGGTTCACGTCGGCGCCGATGTGTGACATCTTCCTGGTCCTCGCCCAGGCGCCCGGCGGGCTGTCGTGCTTCCTGCTGCCCCGAGTATTGCCGGACGGCAACCGCAACCGAATGCTGCTGCAGCGGCTCAAGGACAAGCTCGGCAACCAGGCCAACGCGTCGGCTGAAGTCGAATACGACGGCGCCACCGCGTGGTTAGTGGGCGAAGAAGGTCGCGGCGTGCCCACCATCATCGAAATGGTCAACCTGACCCGCCTGGACTGCGCCCTGGGCAGCGCGACCAGCATGCGCAGCGGGATTACCCAGGCCATGCACCACGCCCAATATCGAAAGGCTTTCGGCGCATACCTGATCGATCAGCCTTTGATGCGAAACGTGCTGGCAGATCTGGCCGTCGAGGCCGAAGCCGCCACCATCGTGGCGATGCGGATGGCCGGCGCCACCGACAACGCGGTCCACGGCGACGACACCGAGGCGCTGCTGCGCCGCATCGGCCTGGCAGCCGCCAAATATTGGGTGTGCAAACGCGCCACCCCCCATGCCGCCGAGGCGATGGAATGCCTGGGCGGCAACGGTTACATCGAAGACTCCGGCATGCCTCGGCTGTACCGGGAGGCGCCGCTGATGGGCATCTGGGAGGGCTCCGGCAACGTCAGCGCGCTGGACACGTTGCGCGCCATGGCGACTCGGCCCGAGTGCGTCGAAGTGCTGTTCGACGAGCTCGGCACGACCGCCGGCCACGATCAGCGGTTGGACGCCCACGTCGAGCAGCTCAAGCCGCAGCTCGGCGATCTCGACACCATCGGATACCGAGCCCGCAGCATCGCCGAGAACATCTGCCTGGCGCTGCAAGGCTCGCTGCTGGTGCGCCATGGGCATCCCGCCGTCGCCGAGGCCTTCCTGGCCACCCGGCTCGGCGGGCAGTGGGGCGGCGCGTTCGGCACCATGCCCGCCGGGCTGGATCTCGCACCGATCCTCGAGCGCGCTCTGGTCAAAGGATGACGCGCGCCGGCGACCTGAACCGGCGCCGCATGAGCGGCGCCAATGAGGAGGAGCGGCACCAGTGACGCACGCGATCAGGCCCGTCGACTTCGACAACCTGAAAACGATGACCTATGAGGTCACCGACCGCATCGCGCGAATCACCTTCAACCGGCCGGACAAGGGCAACGCGATCATCGCCGACACTCCGTTGGAGCTCTCGGCGCTGGTCGAACGGGCCGACCTTGATCCTCACGTCCACGTCATCTTGATCTCCGGACGCGGCGAGGGCTTCTGCGCCGGCTTCGACCTGTCCGCCTACGCGGACCGAACCGCCTCAGCCGGCGGGACCGGCGCATACCGCGGCACCGTGCTCGACGGCAAAACGCAGGCCGTCAACCACTTACCGAATCAACCGTGGGATCCGGTCATCGACTACCAGATGATGAGCCGCTTCATGCGTGGCTTCGCCAGTTTGATGCACGCTGACAAGCCGACGATCGTCAAGATTCACGGCTACTGCGTCGCCGGCGGCACCGACATTGCGCTGCACGCCGACCAGGTGATCGCCGCGGCGGACGCCAAAATCGGCTATCCGCCCACCCGCGTCTGGGGCGTACCAGCGGCCGGCCTGTGGGCGCACCGGCTGGGTGATCAGCGCGCCAAACGTCTGCTGCTGACCGGTGATTGCATCACCGGCGCACAGGCCGCGGAGTGGGGCCTGGCGGTCGAGGCGCCGCAACCCGAGGACCTCGACGAGCGCACTGAGCGACTGGCGCAGCGGATCGCCGCGGTCCCGGTCAACCAGCTGGTCATGGTGAAGCTGGCGCTCAATTCCGCTCTGCTGGAACAGGGTGTGGCGACCAGCCGCATGGTCAGCACGGTGTTCGACGGCATCGCCCGGCACACGCTCGAAGGGCACGCGTTCGTTGCGGACGCGGTCGAGCACGGCTTCCGCGACGCGGTGCGCCACCGCGACGAGCCGTTCGGTGACTACGGTCGCCGGGCCTCCGAGATCTAGCGCGGGCTCAGCCGATGCCCAGAACGCTCGCGCGCATGACCGCCCGGTCGGTGGTCCTCAGCGTTCTGCTCGGCGCCCACCCGGCCTGGGCCACGGTCAGTGACCTGATCCGGTTGACAGCCGACTTCGGAATCAAGGAGACGACGCTGAGGGTTGCGCTCACGCGGATGGTCAGCGGGGGTGACTTGGTCCGCTCCGCCGACGGGTACCGGCTCTCGGATCGGCTGCTGGCCCGGCAGCGCCGCCAGGACCAGGCCATGCGTCCGCCAGTGCGCGCCTGGCGCGGAGAGTGGATCACCTTGATCGTGACCGGGGTGGGGACCGATGCGCGAACTCGCGCCGGAACTCGAACCGCCCTGCACGACAGGCGCTTCGGAGAACTGCGCGAAGGTGTGTGGATGCGGCCGGACAACATCGACGTCGACTTCGACTTCGATGCTCGTGCCGGCATCCGGATACTGCGGGCCCACGACGCGGCGCCCGCCGAGTTGGCCGGGCTACTGTGGGACCTGCCGGGTTGGGCGCTCGTCGGCCGAGACCTGCTGGACCAGATGGCAGCCGCATCCGACATCCCCGGCCGGTTTGTGGTGGCTGCGGCGATGGTGCGTCACTTGCTGAGCGACCCGATGTTGCCGGCCGAACTGCTGCCTGCCGAGTGGCCGGGTGCGCAGTTGCGCATTTCTTACAACGACTTCGCCACCGAACTGAGCAGGCGGCGTGACGAAATGCAAGTAGTGGAGGTGACATGAACGAGCCCGTCCGGGTGGAACGCAGCGGCCCGGTCACGACCGTGATCATCGATCGGCCGGAAGCCCGCAACGCGGTCAACGGCCCGACGGCCGCCGCGCTGCATGCGGCGTTCGCCGAATTCGACAGTGACGACACCGCCTCCGTCGCGGTGTTGTGGGGTGACAATCAAACGTTCTGCGCGGGAGCCGATCTGAAAGCGTTCGGCACACCGCACGCCAATCCCGTGCACGGGACTGGGCCGGGTCCGATGGGGCCGTCGCGGATGGTGCTCAGCAAACCGGTGATCGCCGCGGTCAGCGGATACGCCGTCGCGGGCGGACTTGAACTGGCACTGTGGTGCGACTTACGGGTCGTCGAGGAGGACGCCGTATTCGGGGTCTTCTGCCGACGTTGGGGTGTGCCGCTGATCGACGGCGGCACCATCCGGCTGCCACGGTTGATCGGGCACAGCCGCGCGATGGACCTGATCCTCACCGGCCGTGCCGTGGCGGCCGAGGAAGCTTTGGCGATCGGACTGGCTAACCGCGTCGTGCCTCCAGGCGAAGCCCGGCAGCGGGCTGAGGAGTTGGCGGCACAGCTGGCCGCACTGCCGCAGCAGTGCATGCGGGCAGACCGGCTCTCGATGCTGCACCAATGGGGCGAAACGGAATCCGAAGCGCTGAAGTTCGAGTTCGGCAGCATCTCCCGAGTCGCCGCCGAAGCGCGGGAAGGTGCCGGACGGTTCGCGGCCGGCGCCGGCCGCCATGGCGCGACCGCGGGCTGAGCTTGGCTAGCCTTTGTTGATCGTGTTGCTCTGACCGAGGTTCTCGACCTTCGGATCACCGTCTTTGTAGGTGATCGTGTTGTTGAATCCGACCACGTTGATTCGTTTGTCGATCTTGTCGAAGGTGATCTTGTTCTCCGTTCCCCCAATGGTCACCGTCGAGCAGGTGCCGGTAACGGTCAGCGTGTTGTTGGATCCACCCACGTTCAGCGACTTGCCGTCGGCGCAGTCGATGTTGGCCGTCGTGCCCATCGACCCGTAATTCAGGGTGTTGCCGATCTGAACCTGTGCGGTCGTGCTCTCTGAGGGCGAACTCGTGGCGGTCGAGCTTCCCGCGGTCGAGCTTTGCGTGGTGGAGCTTCTCGAGGTGGACGTAGTCGCTGGGTTCGCGTTGTTCTTGGTGCCGCAACCGGCCAGCCCGAGCGCTGCGGGCGCCAATGCGACGGCCAAGACAACCGCCCCGGCCACCATTCTGGGGGCTCCGGTGTTGGACGGACGCACACTTCCTCGATTCCTCACCGCGGGGGACCCCTTTCGCGCCGGCGTGTCTGCTCGAATGAGCGTACGTGGATTCACCGCGGGGGTGACCGACTTCGTCCATTTGCCGACGCCGTCGCCGCGCCGAATCCGGCAACAGGGCCGCTTCCGCGGTCCGCATCGCTGCGCGACTAGTGTTTCTCGCTGACCCCAGGCCACCGACCGTGCAGTGGCCGTCATCGGGTCAACTCAACCGAAGGGCGATTGCCATGGCAGGTCAGCCAGAACCACCGGCTGGCCGCTCGCGTGCGGCCGCCAGGGCGGCGCCCCGGCCGGCGAAACTGAGCCGCGACGTCATCGTCCACGCCGCGCTGACCTTCCTGGACCGGGAGGGCTGGGATGCGCTGACGATCAACGCGCTCGCCATGCACCTCGGGACCAAAGGGCCTTCGCTGTACAACCACGTACACAGTCTTGAAGACCTGCGCCGCACCGTTCGGATGCGGGTGATCGACGACATCATCACCATGCTGAACCGCGCCGGGCAAGGCCGTGAGCGCGACGACGCTGTGTTGGTCATGGCCGGCGCCTACCGTAGCTACGCTCACCACCATCCCGGCCGATATTCGGCCTTCACCCGGATGCCCCTGGGCGGCGACGATCCTGAGTACACCGCCGCCACCAGGGGTGCCGCCGCGCCGGTTATCGCCGTCTTGTCGTCCTATGGTCTCGACGGCCAGGACGCCTTCTACGCAGCCCTGGAGTTCTGGTCAGCACTGCACGGGTTCGTCCTGCTGGAGATGACCGGCGTGATGGACGACATCGACACCGATACGGTGTTCTCCGACATGGTGCTGCGGTTGGCGGCGGGCATGGAACGGCGCAGCGGACCGGCCACACCGCTCGACAGCGAATAGCACCTCGCGGCCGCGTTTCGGCGCTTTGACCTGCCCGACCGGCGACGGGTATTGTGAAGGCTCGTGCCCGGCGACTAAGGGCGCCTACGGTGACCTCAGGCGCGCCCGTCGGGCAATTCGCATGCCCACGACGCAACGAATCGAGTCTAGGGCAGGCGTATGCGACACACCCGGCCGCGGGGGACCGCGACGGAGCAAAACTGCACGACAACGACGTACTGGAAAGACAGCACAGGAAGCCGGTAGATGCCAACCATTCAGCAGCTGGTCCGCAAGGGTCGTCGCGACAAGATCGGCAAGGTCAAGACCGCGGCTCTCAAAGGCAGCCCGCAGCGCCGTGGCGTGTGCACCCGCGTGTACACCACTACCCCGAAGAAGCCGAACTCGGCGCTTCGGAAGGTCGCGCGTGTCAAGCTGACCAGCCAGGTCGAGGTCACGGCTTACATCCCGGGTGAAGGTCACAACCTGCAGGAACACTCGATGGTGTTGGTGCGCGGTGGCCGGGTCAAGGACCTGCCCGGTGTGCGGTACAAGATCATCCGCGGATCGCTGGACACTCAAGGTGTCAAAAACCGCAAGCAGGCCCGCAGCCGCTACGGCGCCAAGAAGGAGAAGGGCTGATGCCGCGCAAGGGGCCCGCGCCCAGGCGTCCGCTGGTGAACGACCCGGTGTACGGGTCCCAGTTGGTCACCCAGCTGGTGAACAAAATCTTGCTCAAGGGGAAGAAATCGCTCGCCGAACGCATTGTTTATGGTGCGCTCGAACAAGCCCGCGACAAGACGGGCACCGATCCCGTCATCACCCTCAAGCGCGCACTCGACAACGTCAAGCCGGCTCTGGAAGTACGCAGCCGTCGCGTCGGGGGAGCGACCTACCAGGTTCCCGTCGAGGTCCGGCCCGATCGGTCTACCACCCTGGCGCTGCGCTGGCTGGTCGGCTTCTCGCGACAACGCCGGGAAAAGACGATGGTCGAGCGATTGGCGAACGAAATTCTCGACGCCAGCAACGGCCTCGGGGCCTCGGTCAAACGACGCGAGGACACCCACAAGATGGCCGAGGCAAACCGCGCCTTCGCGCACTATCGCTGGTGACAGCCGCCGGCGAGAAGCCGGAAGCGAAGACAGCGAACGACAGCTAACTAAGCAACCGAAAGAGTGGGAAGACTTCTGTGGCACAGAAGGACGTGCTAACCGACCTGAGCAAGGTCCGCAACTTCGGCATCATGGCGCACATCGATGCCGGCAAGACAACGACGACAGAACGCATCCTGTACTACACCGGCATCAACTACAAGATCGGTGAGGTCCACGACGGCGCCGCCACCATGGACTGGATGGAACAGGAGCAGGAGCGCGGCATCACCATCACCTCGGCGGCCACCACGACGTTCTGGAAAAACAACCAGCTCAACATCATCGACACCCCCGGGCACGTCGACTTCACCGTTGAGGTGGAACGCAACCTGCGGGTGCTCGACGGGGCCGTGGCCGTCTTCGACGGCAAGGAAGGTGTCGAGCCGCAGTCCGAGCAGGTATGGCGGCAGGCCGACAAATACGACGTGCCACGCATCTGCTTCGTCAACAAGATGGACAAGATCGGCGCCGACTTCTACTTCTCGGTCAAGACGATGGAGGAGCGGCTGGGCGCCAACGCGGTGCCGCTCCAGCTACCGATCGGCTCGGAGAATGAATTCGAGGGCGTCGTCGACCTGGTGGAGATGAACGCCAAGGTATGGCGGGGCGAGACCAAACTCGGTGAAACCTACGACACCATCGCGATCCCGGACGAACTGGCCGAGATCGCCGAGGAGTACCGCACGAAGCTGCTTGAGACCGTCGCCGAAACCGACGACGAGTTGCTGGAGAAGTACTTCGGCGGCGAGGAACTCACCGTCGAGGAGATCAAGGCCGCCGTCCGGAAGCTGACGATCGCGTCGGAGATCTACCCGGTGCTGTGCGGCAGTGCCTTCAAGAACAAGGGTGTCCAGCCGATGCTGGACGCCGTCGTCGACTACCTGCCGTCGCCGCTGGACGTGCCCGCCGCGGTGGGGCATGCGCCCGGCCACGAGGACGTCGAGGTCATTCGTCAGCCCAGCACCGACCAGCCGTTCGCCGCACTGGCGTTCAAGATCGCGACGCATCCGTTCTTCGGCAAACTCACTTACATCCGGGTCTACTCGGGCACGGTGGATTCGGGCAGCCAGGTGATCAACGCGACCAAAGGCAAAAAAGAGCGGCTGGGCAAGCTGTTCCAGATGCACTCCAACAAGGAGAACCCGGTCGAGCGTGCGTCGGCGGGCCACATCTACGCGGTGATCGGGCTCAAAGACACCACCACCGGTGACACCTTGTCGGACCCCAACGAGCAAGTTGTGCTGGAGTCGATGACGTTCCCCGACCCGGTGATTGAGGTGGCCATCGAGCCGAAGACCAAGAGTGATCAGGAGAAGCTGAGTCTGTCGATTCAGAAACTCGCTGAGGAGGACCCAACCTTCAAGGTGCACCTGGATTCTGATACCGGCCAGACGGTGATCGGCGGCATGGGTGAGTTGCACCTGGACATCCTGGTCGACCGCATGCGCCGCGAATTCAAGGTCGAAGCCAACGTCGGTAAGCCGCAGGTGGCGTATAAGGAGACCATCCGTCGCAGGGTGGAGAGCGTTGAGTACACCCACAAGAAGCAGACCGGCGGCTCCGGCCAGTTCGCCAAAGTCATCATCACCGTGGAGCCCTTCACCGGTGAGGACGGCGCGACTTACGAGTTCGAGAACAAGGTCACCGGTGGGCGCATCCCCCGCGAATACATTCCGTCGGTGGATGCCGGCGCGCAGGACGCCATGCAGTACGGGGTGCTGGCCGGCTACCCGCTGGTGAACCTCAAGGTCACTTTGCAAGACGGCTCGTACCACGACGTCGACTCCTCGGAGATGGCGTTCAAGATCGCCGGATCGCAGGCGCTGAAAAAAGCCGCCGGACAAGCACAGCCGGTCATCCTCGAGCCGATCATGGCCGTCGAGGTCCTCACCCCCGAGGACTACATGGGCGATGTGATCGGCGACCTGAACTCGCGCCGTGGTCAGATCCAGGCTATGGAAGAGCGGGCCGGCACACGCGTGGTCAAAGCGCACGTGCCGCTGTCGGAGATGTTCGGCTACGTCGGCGACCTGCGGTCGAAGACGCAAGGCCGGGCGAACTACTCCATGGTGTTCGACTCGTACTCCGAGGTTCCGGCGAACGTGTCGAAAGAGATCATCGCCAAGGCGACGGGTCAGTGACCCCAGGCGGGTAGTACCCTTGCCCGGTCACTACCGCGGCACAACTGGAAACATCAACACTGCTTTAACGAGCCCCAACAAGTCCAGGAGGACACCACAGTGGCGAAGGCGAAGTTCCAGCGGACCAAGCCCCACGTCAACATCGGGACCATCGGTCACGTTGACCACGGCAAGACCACGCTGACCGCGGCTATCACCAAGGTTCTGCACGACAAATATCCCGACTTGAACGAGTCGAAGGCGTTCGACCAGATCGACAACGCGCCTGAGGAGCGTCAGCGCGGGATCACGATCAACATCGCTCACGTGGAGTACCAGACCGACAAGCGGCACTACGCCCACGTCGATGCCCCCGGGCACGCCGACTACATCAAGAACATGATCACCGGTGCCGCCCAGATGGACGGGGCCATTCTGGTGGTCGCCGCCACCGACGGCCCGATGCCGCAAACCCGCGAACACGTCCTGTTGGCGCGTCAGGTCGGGGTGCCCTACATCCTGGTCGCACTGAACAAAGCCGACATGGTCGACGACGAGGAGCTGCTCGAGCTCGTCGAGCTGGAAGTTCGCGAGTTGCTGGCCGCTCAGGAGTTCGACGAGGAAGCTCCCGTCGTCCGGGTCTCCGCACTGAAGGCTCTCGAAGGTGACGCCAAGTGGGTTGAATCCGTCGAGGAGCTGATGAACGCGGTCGACGAGTCGATTCCGGACCCGGTGCGTGACACCGACAAGCCGTTCCTGATGCCCGTCGAAGACGTTTTCACCATCACCGGCCGCGGCACCGTGGTGACCGGCCGCGTCGAGCGGGGCGTGATCAACGTCAACGAGGAAGTCGAGATCGTGGGCATCCGGCCGACCAGCACCAAAACCACGGTCACCGGTGTGGAAATGTTCCGCAAGCTGCTCGACCAGGGACAGGCAGGCGACAACGTTGGGCTTTTGCTGCGTGGCGTGAAGCGCGAGGACGTGGAGCGCGGCCAGGTCGTCACCAAGCCCGGCACCACTACGCCGCACACCGAGTTCGAAGGTCAGGTCTACATCCTGTCCAAGGACGAGGGTGGCCGGCACACGCCGTTCTTTAACAACTACCGTCCGCAGTTCTACTTCCGCACCACCGACGTGACCGGTGTGGTGACGTTGCCGGAGGGCACTGAGATGGTGATGCCCGGCGACAACACGAACATCTCGGTCAAGCTGATTCAGCCCATCGCCATGGACGACGGTCTGCGTTTCGCGATCCGCGAAGGTGGTCGCACCGTCGGCGCCGGCCGGGTCACCAAGATCCTCAAGTAGTCTCACAGCGGTGTTCGCCGGGCCCTGCCCGGCCACCGGTGTTCGCCGGGCACTGCCCGGTCACCGGTGTTCGCCGGGTCCTGCCCGGCCAGCGGTGTTTGCCGGGCACTGCCCGGTCACCAAGCGGCGCTCACCCCAAAGGGTGAGCGTCGCTGTGCGTCGAGCGTTAATCTCACAACGCACTGTCCGCTTCAGAAGAGGAGCAGTACGTGTTGTGGCGCTATGTGAAAACACAAGCGTTCGTTCTGCTGTGCGGAGGCCTGGTCGGCCCGATTTTTCTGGGCACCTATTTCGCGCTCGGACGTGACGACCTGGTCAAGTGGATGTACTACGTCGGTCTGCTCATCACCGCCGTCGACGTGTTGATTGGCCTCGCACTGACCAGCTTCGGGACCAAGTCAGCCGCCAAAAACGTCGCGCTCGAGCAGAGCGGAGTCTTGGCGCTGGCACAGATCGTGGGAATTTCCGAGACCGGTACGCGGATCAACGAGCAACCGTTGGTCAAGCTGCAACTGCACATCTCAGGATCGAGCTTCACCCCGTTCGACGGCGAGGATCGGGTCATCGCCAGCGTCAGCCGGCTGGGTAACATCACCGCGCGCAAGCTGGTAGTTCTAGTCGATCCAGAGACCCGGGATTACCGAATCGACTGGGAGCGAAGCGCTTTCGTCAACGGTCTGGTGCCAGCGCAGTTCACCGTCGAAGAGGACAACAAGACCTACGACTTGAGCGGACAAGCCGGCCCGTTGATGGAAATCCTGCAAATCCTCAAGGCGAATCAGATTCCGCTGAATCGAATGGTCGACGTGCGCTCCAACCCGGCGGTGCGACAGCAGATTTACGCGGTGGTGCGGCGTGCCGGGAGCGCCGCCGCCGCGACGGCAGACGACCGAACTGCGCAACGGCTCGAAGAATTGCAGAGGCTGCACGACTCCGGTGCTCTGACTGATGAGGAATACGCCAGCAAGCGAGCACAGATCATCGCGGAGATCTAGAGGAGGCTGACTCGAATTGCCTGACTCCTCCTCATCGCCCCTCGCGCTCTGCGTCGTCGCCAGGCTGGAACACGTTTCAGTTCTGCTGCTAGCCTAATCGGCGGTCGCTGAAAGGGGCAGGCGTGGCAGGACAGCCGGGAACACTGCAGGGGCGAGTCGCATTCGTCACCGGTGCCGCGCGGGGGCAGGGCCGGTCCCATGCCGTACGGCTTGCCCGCGCCGGTGCCGACATCATCGCCCTGGACATCTGCGCCCGGGCGTCTGACGCGATCACCTACCCGGCGGCCACCGCCGAGGATCTCGCCGAAACGGTTCGGGCGGTCGAAGCCGAAGGACGCAAAGTCCTGGCACGTGAGGTCGACACTCGCGACGACGCCGCCTTGCGTCAACTGGTCACTGACGGAACCGAACAGTTCGGCCGGCTCGACATCCTGATCGCCAACGCCGGCGTGCTCAGCTGGGGGCGACTATGGGAACTCACGGACGAACAATGGGACACCGTCATCGGGGTCAACCTGACAGGGACCTGGCGCACGCTGCGTGCTGTGATCCCGTCAATGATCGACGCGGGACACGGCGGATCGATTGTCGTGGTGAGCTCGGCAGCTGGATTGAAAGCCACCCCCGGCAACGGTCACTACTCGGCCTCCAAGTACGGGCTCGTCGCACTCACCAACTCGTTGGCCTTGGAGCTCGGCGAATTCGGTATCCGGGTCAACTCCATCCACCCGTACTCCGTCGACACACCGATGATCGAGAAGGACGCAATCATCCAGTTACTTGGCAAGCACCCTCGTTACGCCCACAGCTTCCCGCCGATGCCTCTGCAGCCCAAAGGTGTCATGACCCCAGACGAAGTCTCCGACGTCGTGGTGTGGCTGGCCGGTGACGGCTCGGGCACGCTGTCAGGTGCGCAGATTCCGATCGACAAAGGGGTGCTGAAGTACTGACGTGACCAGTAGCACAACCGGCAACGGCATCCTGATCGTCGGTGGCGGCTTGGCTGCCGCCCGAACCGCTGAGCAGCTGCGCCGCGCTGGCTACGGCGGTGCCCTCACGATTGTCAGCGACGAGGTACGCCTGCCCTACGACCGGCCGCCGCTGTCGAAAGAAGTACTGCGCGGCGAAGTCGACGACGTGACCCTCAAGCCTCGCGAGTTCTACGACGAGCACAACATCACCCTGCGGTTGGGTTCGGCCGCCACCAAGTTGAACTCCGCAAGCCGGACGGTGACGCTCGACGATGGCACGGAACTCGGGTACGACGAGCTGGTCATCGCGACAGGCCTTGTACCGAAACACATTTCGGCCTTCGGCGACCTCGACGGCATTCGCGTACTGCGATCGTTCGACGAGAGCATGGCGCTGCGCCGGCACGCGTCCGACGCACATCACGCCGTCGTCGTCGGTGCGGGTTTCATCGGCTGCGAAGTAGCGGCCAGCCTGCGCCGGCTGTGCGTCGAGGTCGTGCTGGTAGAACCGCAGCCCGCGCCGCTGGCAGCGGTGCTGGGCGCGCAGATCGGCGGCCTGGTGACACGGTTACACCGCTCCGAGGGCGTCGACGTGCGGGCCGGAACCGCGGTGGCCGACGTCCGTGGCCAAGGCCACGTCGAAAGTGTGGTATTGACGGACGGCACTGAGTCGGCGGCCGACCTGGTTGTCGTGGGCGTGGGATCACGGCCTGCCACCGAGTGGCTCGAGGGCAGCGGGCTTCGACTCGACAACGGTGTGCTCTGCGACGCGACAGGCCGCACCAGCGCGCCGCATGTGTGGGCGATCGGCGACGTCGCTTCCTGGCGAAGGCCGCAGGGACATCAAGTGCGCGTTGAACATTGGAGCAACATTGCCGAGCAAGCCCGAGTTGTGGTCCCTGCGATTCTGGGCAACGAGCCGCCGTCGAACGTGGTCGTCCCGTACTTCTGGAGCGATCAGTACGACATCAAGATCCAGTGCCTCGGTGAGCCGCAGGCCACCGACATCGTGCACCTCGTCGAAGACGACGGCCGAAAATTCCTCGCCTACTACGAGCGCGACGGCGTGGTCACCGGAGTCGTCGGGGGCGGCAGGCCGGCCCAAGTGATGAAAACCCGAGCCAAGATCGCGGCCGCTGCGCCGATCGCCGAAATGCTCGGCTGAGCCGGCCGATTCACATGCCCAGGCTACGAATGACGCTTTGAACGCTGGCTTCCGAAGCGGCTAGTTCCTTGCAGAGCAACCGAACAGCGTACTCGGCGTCGGCCGAGTCGCCGCACGTGAACACGTCGACGAACATCGCACCGCGCTCTGGATAGCTGTGAATCGAGGCGTGCGATTCGGCAAGCAGCGCCAGCACCGTCACGCCGTGCGGCGTGAAGTGTTTGTCGATCATCTCGCAGACGGTGGCTCCGGCCCTCGTGAGCGCACCGGCGAGGATGTCACGAAGACGGGCACTGTCATTGGCCAGCTCACGGTCGACGCCCGAAATCTGGGCCAGCACGTGACAACCCGTGACTCGGCTACTCGGTTGCGAGGGCGTCAGTCGGTTCTGCGGTGCACGGTCGGAGGCAATTTCAGCGGGCGTCTCGGCCACTGCGGCAGACTACAGCAGGGCGCTTCGGCGGCACCATCCGCGACTATTTCCAGCTCACCGGTGGCCCGTGCGCGCCGCACTCGGCCAGGATCTGATCGGCGCCATCCGGCCAGGTGCGGAGTCGCAGCAAAAAGGCGATCGGCGCCTCAGGGCCGCGGCGTTGCGGCTCGAGCATGAGATGGGCAAATGGTGACCGAGGGTGCGCTGTCGCCGCTAAAGCGTCGATGCCGGCGCGAGCCGCTGCTTGCTCGCCGGGCGAAAGGTACTGCCAGGTGATGGAGTGCCATAAAACGGTCACTGCGTTATCTGCCAGAGCCAGCTGCGCAATCGCGTTCGCGGCGGTGCGCCGCTCCACGAGGGCCGGAACCTGGCGGGCAATCTCGATGGCGCCGCGTAGCCGGTCGAGCCGCTCGGTCATGTCGGGCCAGACATAGCTCAGCAGGGTGATTGTCCCCTGAGAATCGGTGGCGACAACGGGTGCGAGATCGTAGCCCTTCCGTTCGATGATCCGCAGGTCTGCCGCGGGCGGTACCTTTCCGCGCCATGCGTCGTCGATCGTGACGGGGCAGTTCGCCGAACCCCAATGGCCACCTCGGTACCGGTAGTGATATTGGTCCGCGCGAAGATTCAGCCCTGCGCTGCAACCGATTTCGAAAAGCCGGATGGGCATGCTCAATTGGTCGGCGAGCCGTAACAGGCCGCCGATCAAGGCGGCGGATCGGCCCACTTCATTGGTTTGCGGTGCTTGGTCCAAGGCGGCGCGCAACGTGCCGACGTGATTGACGGCCGTACGCGTGATTTCTGGCCACGCCGCATCGACGTCCCAGCTGCCGCCGGTGCTGGGATACCAGCGGCGTAGCTCCGGCGCGCGCCCGTCGAGAACCAGCCGGTGCAGGCCGCCGAGAAGCCGCAGCGGCACCGCCAGCCGCGCCGGGTCGTCTTGGTGGCCGGCCAGGATAGCCGCGAAAACACCATCTGCTTCGACGTCGGACACCAGTCGCTCGAGTAGCTGTCCGTACATCGGCGAACCCAGCATCCAACAGGCCCGCCCCTGTGACCGCAGGGTTTTGAGCAAGTGGTCGCCGCTGGTCACGGTGCCAGCTCATCCAAGCCCGCGCGGACGACGTCGAATGCGTCGGCAAGCGCTTGGGGCAGTGAGACGCCTTCATCGGCCAACCAGTGCTCATACGCGCTCAACGCGACACCCAGCAGTGTCCACGCAACAGTCTGGGGTAGCAGAGCACCGGTTTCGACACCGCAGCGGCGGGCCACGAACTCGGCAATGACTTCGCGCCAGCCCGCGTACATCGTCATGGAGTAGGCCTGAAGCTCGGTTGTCTGCAAAATCAGTTGCATGCGCTGGCGGTGCCGAACGGTCTCTGACTCGTCAAATGTATTGAACGTCAATAACGCAGCCCGCAGGGCATCGCCGAGCGAGGTGTCCGGGTCCACGTCGCCCAGCAGTTGGCGCAGATGTTGCAAGTGGGCGTCGAAGTCTCCCCAGGGGATCGCGTTCTTAGAGGCGTAGTAGCGGAACAGCGTCCGTCGCGCGATGCCGGCGGCCTGCGCGACATCGTCGACGCTCACCGCGTCGAAGCCGTGATGAGCGAACAAACTCATTGCCACGTCGGTGATCTGGTGTGGCGTTGTCGAGCGTCGTCGACCCAACCGAGTTTGCGACCCAGGCCGCCTGGCAGTCATATCCGGATGCCTCTATCTTTCTGGCACTCGATGCCATATTCTGACCAAGATTGTGACCGGGCACACCCCGGCTTGTCGAGTCTTCAACGAAAGGTGGCTTCATGGACGACCAGGCCGACGCCGACCTCGAGCTCGTCACCGAGACAATGGTCGAAGAGGTATCCATCGACGGCATGTGCGGGGTTTACTGACCGTGCCCGCCGCGCTGCAGGCGGCCCAAGCCGCCCCGGCAGACGGCTTCGATCCGCACTGCGGCTGGCGGCTGCATCCGCAGGTAGCTGTGCGGCCAGAGCCGTTCGGCGCGTTGCTCTACCACTTCGGCACCCGTAAGCTGTCTTTTCTGAAGAACCGCACATTACTTGCCGTGGTGCGCTGCCTCGCCGATCATCCGGATGCGCAATCAGCCTGTCGCGCTGCTGGAGTCGACGACACTCGACAGCAGCCCTACCTTCAGGCCCTGGCCGTGCTGGCCGCTTCGAGGATGCTCGTCGCCGCAGAGGGCGACCGGGAGAGTAGATGACATCTGGCTCATCGCGGCTGGTCGAGCAGTTCGAACGCGGCCTTGCTGCGCCGATATGTCTGACTTGGGAACTCACCTACGCCTGCAACCTGGCGTGTGTGCATTGCTTGTCATCGTCGGGGAAACGCGATCCGCGGGAGTTGTCCACGCGTCAATGCAAGAACATCATCGATGAGCTCGAACGCATGCAGGTCTTCTACGTCAACATCGGTGGTGGGGAACCGACCGTGCGGCAAGACTTTTGGGAATTGGTGGACTACGCCACCGAGCACCGCGTCGGCGTCAAGTTCTCCACCAACGGCGTGCGCATCACGCCCGAAGTCGCCCGACGGCTGGCCGCCAGCGACTATGTCGATGTGCAGATCTCGCTCGACGGCGCCACCGCCGACGTCAATGACGCCGTCCGCGGCACCGGTTCGTACGCCATGGCGATACGCGCGCTGGAGACTCTGGCCGCGGCGGGATTCGGCGACCCCAAAATATCCGTGGTGGCTACCCGTCACAATGTCAACCAGCTCGACGATTTCGCCGCGCTGGCAAGCCGTTACGGTGCCACTTTGCGGATCACCCGGCTGCGGCCGTCGGGCCGCGGCGTTGACGTGTGGGACGACCTGCACCCAACAGGGGCTCAGCAGGTCGACCTTTATAACTGGTTGCTCGCCCAGGGCGAGCGGGTACTGACCGGCGATTCGTTTTTTCACCTCTCGGCGTTGGGTGAGCCGGGTGCGCTGGCCGGGTTGAATATGTGCGGAGCCGGCCGGGTGGTCTGCCTGATCGACCCGGTAGGTGACGTGTATGCCTGTCCCTTCGCCATCCATGACCGTTTCCTCGCGGGGAACGTGCTGGCGGACGGAGGCTTCGACTCGGTGTGGCGCGACGCGGCACTGTTTCGCGAACTGCGCAGCCCACAGTCCGCCGGCGCCTGTAGCACCTGCGGTCACTACGACAGTTGCCGGGGCGGCTGCATGGCGGCCAAATTCTTCACCGGCCTGCCGCTGGCCGGCCCGGACCCCGAGTGCGTGCAGGGCTACGGCGCCACGGCGCCGGCCGGTGCCAAGCCGCGTCCGGGCAGTGACCACTCCCGGGGGACGCGAAACAGCGGACCGGTCGCATTGACGCTGTCCACTCGGCCGCCGGCCCGCTTGTGCAACGAGAGTCCGGTGTAGCCGTGGCCCGTAGTACCTGGTTCGAGACGGTAGCGATCGCCGAGCAACGGGCCAAGCGGCGGTTGCCCAGATCGGTCTACTTTGCGCTCGTGGCCGCCAGCGAGAAGGGAGCCACCGCCTCGGACAATGTGGAGGCGTTCGGCGAGCTTGGCTTTGCGCCGCATGTGATCGGTGCCCTCGAGAAGCGCGATCTGTCGACCACCGTTATGTCGCAGCCTGTTTCGTTACCGGTAATCCTCTCGCCGACGGGTGTGCAGGCGGTCGATCCTGATGGCGAGGTGGCGGTGGCGCGGGCAGCGGCTGCCCGCGGCACCGCGATGGGCTTGTCCTCGTTCGCCAGCAAGCCGGTCGAGGAGGTGGCGGCAGCAAACGACAAGGTCTTCTTCCAGGTCTACTGGTTGGGTGGCCGCGATGCCATCGCACAGCGCGTCGAGCGGGCGCGGCAGGCGGGTGCGGTCGGTTTAATCCTCACCACCGACTGGACGTTCTCCCACGGGCGGGATTGGGGCAGTCCGGTGATCCCGGAACACATGAACGTGCAGACCATCCTGCGGCTGTCTCCGCAGGCGATCAGCCGGCCGGGGTGGCTGTGGAAGTACGCCAGGACGATGCGCCCACCGGACCTTCGGGTGCCCAATCAGGGTCCTCCCGGCGAGCCCGGACCTACATTCTTCGCAGCATACGGTGATTGGATGGCGACGCCACCGCCGACCTGGGACGACGTCGCCTGGCTGCGTGAGCTGTGGGGCGGCCCTTTCATGCTCAAGGGTGTGATTCGGGTCGATGACGCCAAAAAAGCGGTCGACGCGGGTGTTTCGGCGATTTCGGTGTCGAACCACGGCGGCAACAACCTGGACGGCACGCCGGCCGCGATCCGTGCGCTGCCGGCCGTGGCGGCGGCGGTGGGTGATCAGGTTGAGGTGCTTCTGGACGGTGGCGTGCGGCGCGGCAGTGATGTCGTCAAGGCTCTTGCGCTCGGTGCCCGTGCTGTCATGATCGGCCGCGCTTACCTGTGGGGCCTGGCCGCTGCCGGCCAGGCGGGCGTCGAGAACGTCCTCGACATCCTGCGCGGAGGCATCGACAGCACGCTGGCCGGTCTGGGCCGAGCCTCGGTGCACGACCTCACCCCCGACGACGTTGTCGTCCCGCCCGGCTTCGCCCGAGCACTGGGAATTCCCCCAGCGGCGGACGGCTACCCGAGTGCGCAAGGAGCCGGAGACATCTGATACTGACGTGGCAGCCGGGGCGGACGTGGTCGTATTTCGGCGGATCGTTGATTGGTTCGCGGAAAATTCTTTGTTGAGCTGCGAACAATCGGTGCACGCCAGGTGAATTCGTCTTACCATCGGCGGGTGGCTGTCCTCGCCGAACTCGGGGGCTCGACGTCGAGCCAACTCGAAAGCTTCTGGTCGGCGATCTTGGTCCCGGTGGGATCCACCGAACAGCACGGGCCGCACCTGCCGTTGAATACCGATACCCAGATCGCGACCGCCGTTGCCCGCGCAGTCGCCACCCGGTGTCGAGCGGCTACCGCCGAAGCGCACTGCTGGCTGGTGGCACCGCCGATCGCGTATGGCGACAGTGGTGAACACCAGAGTTTCGCCGGCACGATCTCCATCGGCACCGAAGCGTTGACGATCCTGCTGGTCGAGTACGGCAGGTCGGCCGGCTGCTGGGCGAAGCGACTGGTCTTCGTCAACGGCCACGGCGGTAACGCAGCCGCGTTGCGCCGCGCAGTGCGCCGACTGCGATCAGAAGGCCGCGACGCCGGATGGTGTGGTTGTGTCGCCGACGGCGCCGACGCCCACGCGGGCCACACCGAAACTTCGGTGCTGTTGCACCTTTCGCCTTCCGACGTGCGGGCGCGCCGTTGCGCCGGTAACCGCGCGCCGTTGTCGGAGCTGCTGCCCACGATGCGACGTGGGGGAGTGGCTGCGGTCAGTCCGGTCGGGGTGCTCGGCGACGCGACCACGGCGACTGCGGCCGAAGGGCAGCGCATCTTCACCGAAATGGTCGATGGCTGCGTCCAACGGATTGGCCGCTGGGCCCCGGGGCCTGACGGATTACTGGTATGAGCCAAACTCGACTGCCTGACGGTTTCGCCGTGCAAGTAGACCGACGCGTCCGCGTCCTGGGCCAGGGCTCTACTTTGCTGGGCGGCTCTCCGACCCGGTTGCTGAGGCTGGCACCGGCAGCGCAGGACATGCTGTCGGAGGGTCGCCTGAAGGTGCATGACGCCCTCAGCGCGCAGTTGGCCCGTACCCTGCTGGACGCGACCGTGGCTCATCCCCGCCCGGCCGGCGGTCCATCACACCGTGACGTCACCGTGGTAATCCCAGTGCGGGACAACATTTGTGGGTTACAGCGGCTGGTGCCGGCGTTGCGCGGATTACGAATCCTGGTGATAGACGACGGATCGGCCATGCCGGTGCAGCGAGAGGACTTCGCCACCCATCCCGACATCGACGTGCTGCGCCATCCCGACAGCAGGGGACCGGCGGCAGCACGCAATTCCGGGTTAGCTGCCTGCACGACCGACTTCGTCGCGTTCCTGGATTCTGATGTGGTGCCGCGCCGCGGTTGGCTGGAAGCACTGCTCGGCCACTTCTGCGATCCGACGGTGGCCTTGGTGGCGCCGCGGATCATCGGGCTCTCCCAAAGCGACCATCTGGTGGCCCGCTACGAGGCGGTCCGCTCGTCGTTGGATCTGGGCCAGCGGGAAGCGCCGGTGATTCCCTACAGCACTGTGTCCTACGTGCCGAGCGCGGCGATCATCTGCCGCACCTCGGCGCTGCGTGACCTCGATGGCTTCGACGAGACGCTGCGGTCCGGCGAAGATGTCGATTTGTGCTGGCGGCTGGTTGAAGCCGGTGCGCGGTTACGGTACGAGCCGATCGCGCTGGTGGCCCATGATCATCGAACCGAGCTGAAAGACTGGATCGCGCGGCGCGCCTACTACGGCGGCTCCGCCGCCCCGCTCGCTGTCCGTCATCCCGACAAGACGGCGCCGCTGGTGATCTCCGGCTGGGGTCTTGCGGTGTGGACCTTGATGGCTATCGGCTCGTCCCTAGGTTATCTGACGTCGTTGCTGGCCGCCGCTGTGACCGGCCGCAAGATCGCCAAAGCGATGCACGGCGACGACACCGAACTGTGCGACGTCGCGGTAGTGGCCACCCGCAGCCTGTGGTCGGCGGCGTTACAGCTTGCGTCCGCCATCTGCCGGCACTATTGGCCGGTCGCTCTGGTTGCCGCCATCTTGAGTAGACAATGCCGCCGCGCGGTTATCGCCGCGGCCATCCTCGACGGCGTCACTGACTGGATCAGCCGCCGCAGAGACACCGACGGTGACACCCGACCGATCGGCCTGGTGGCCTACCTCTTGCTGAAGCGCCTGGACGATGTGGCTTACGGCCTCGGTCTGTGGGGCGGCGTGGTACGCGAGCGCAACATCGGCCCGCTCAAGCCGCAGATCCGGACCTGACGGCCGGGTTGACCAAGGCAGTCCGGCACAGCGACGTGCTGATCGTCGGGGCCGGAAGTGCTGGCTCGGTTGTGGCCGAGCAACTCTCAGCAGACCCCAGCTGTCTGGTCACCGTGATGGAGGCCGGACCTGACCTCACCGATCCGCTGTTGCTGGCTCGGACGACCGACGGGATGCGGCTGCCTATCGGCGCCGCCAGTCCGCTGATTCAGAACTACCAAACCCAGCTGACCGAGCGGCCGGCACGACGGGTGCCGATCATGCGCGGGGCGACCATCGGCGGTTCCGGGGCGGTCAATGGCGGCTACTTCTGCCGTGCCCTGCCGCGTGACTTCGACGCCATCAAGGTCACCGGCTGGGGCTGGCCTGATGTACTCACCCACTTCCGGGCGATCGAAACAGATCTGGACTATCCAGGCCCGGCCCACGGGGACCATGGACCCATCACCGTGCGTCGCACTCACGAACTAGTAGGAATCAGTCATTCTTTTATCGCTGCGGCACAAAGCGCAGGCTTTCCGTGGATCGCGGACCTGAACGATGTCGCGGCGGACCCGCAGATGCCCTCCGGGGTGGGCGCGGTTCCGCTCAACATTGTCGACGGCGTGCGCAAAGGCCCTGGCGCAACGTATCTGATGCCGGCACTGAATCGGCCGAATCTCTCACTCTTATCTCACACACGCGCTTTATCGCTGCGGTTCGACGGTATTCGAGTGTCCGGGGTCGATGCGACGACTCCCGGGGGGCCCGTGACCGCGACTGCGGACCGAATAATCCTGTGTGCCGGCGCCATCGAATCAGCGCATTTGCTCATGCTCTCTGGCCTTGGTGACGAGGAGATGCTGCGTACGGCTGGAGTCGACGTGCTCGCCCCGCTGCCGGTGGGTATGAACTGCAGCGACCATCCGGAATGGGTCATGCCGACGAGCTGGACTGTGGCGCCGGACCGGCCGGTACTCGAGGTGGTGTTGACAACGTCGGATGACATCGAGATAAGGCCCTACACCGGTGGTTTCGTGGCGATGGCCGGCGATGGGACGGCCGGGCATCCGGATTGGCCGCACATCGGTGTGGCGTTGATGCAACCAAGGGCCCGAGGGCGAATCAGTCTGCTATCCGCTGATCCTCGCGTACCGCCGGGAATCGAACACCGCTATGACACCGAGCCCGGTGATCTTGCCGCATTACGCCGCGGCACCGAACTTGCACGCGAACTCCTCGTTACGGCAACGCAAGTCGGCGTGCCGAGATGGTCGACCTCCCAACATCTCTGTAGCAGTGCTCCGATGGGCGAAGAACACGACCCCCAAGCGGTGGTCGACCACCAGTGCCGCGTCCGCGGTGTCGAGGGGCTTTGGGTGGTGGACGGCTCAGTGCTGCCCGCGATCACCAGCCGTGGACCGCATGCCACGATCGTGATGCTGGCGCATCGCGCCGCCCAGTTCCTCAAGTGAATTCGCCTCTGGATTTCGTCCGCTCAGTCGACGGATTACCCGCAGCTGTTGGCCGTCACGGCCCGGTGCCCATACAGCTACGGCCAAGGCGGCAAGAGCAATGGTCAACGCCAGCACCAAAAACGAGGAGTCCATCGCCCGCAAAAACGCGGTCTTACTGGTGTGGGCCAACTGCATCCCCCGCGGACCAATAGCTTTGGACACCCCGAGTGCTTGAGCTAACGAATGGGAAGCCGGGCCGCGAACGGATTGGGGGAACCTTGACAGCGGGTGGGTGACGAGGTGACCGTAGCGCGCCGCCAGTATCGAGCCTGCCAAGGCGATGCCGAGTGCTGCGCCGACTTCACGGGTGGTGTCGTTGACCGCTGAAGCCACGCCCTGCTTCTCGTCGGGCACGGAAGCCATGATCGCCGACGTCGTTGGGACCGTGCACAATCCAATTCCCGCGCTGATCACCAGTAGCGGCCAGACCAGGTCCAGATACGGGGAGCTCAGTGACAGTGCCCGCATCCAGAGGAAGCCGAGCGATATCAGCAGCAGACCACAGAACACGACCAGCCGTAAGCCCAAACGCGGCAAATACCAATGAGACAGCACCGAAAGGGTCAGCATGGGCAGCATCAGCGGGCTGAAAGCCAGCGCCGTCTTGATGGGGCTGTACCCCATCACCAGCTGAACGTATTGCATCATCACGAAGAAGAAGCCGAACATCGCCAAGAAAGATACGGTGATGGTCGCAGCGCCGGTTGCGAAGTCTGGCCGGCGAAACAACCGGACATCGAGCAGCGGATGCTGGCGTCGGGCTTCGACGACGCCGAAGACGGCGCCGAGAGTTGCACCGCCGGCCAGGCTTCCGTACACCACCGGGTCAGTCCAACCTCGAGTGGGCGCTTCGACCACACCATAGACGAAGACCACCAGCGCGCTGCCGATCAAAGCGGCACCCGGCCAGTCGACCGGGGTGGCCTCCTCATCGCGTGAAGTCGCCACCGTGCACGTCAGCACGAAGATGAGAGCCGCCGCGCCCGCGAAGGCCCAGAAGATCGAATGCCATGACCAGAAGCGCAGCAGCAGTCCGCTGCCGAGCATCCCGATAACCCCTCCGGAGCCCGCCACACCGGCCCAGATCCCCACCGCTTTGGTGCGTTCGTTGCGGGTGTAAGCCGCCGTCAGTAAGGAAAGGGTCGAGGGCATCACGAACGCGGCGCCGACCCCGGCCGCGGCACGAGCGGCGACAATCTGCAAGGGGTGCCCCGCAATCGCCGGCACCGCCGAGGCGATGGCAAAAACCGACAACCCCATCAGCAGTGCTCCGCGGCGGCCGTAACGATCGCCGATGGCGCCGGCCGGAAGCAGCAGGCATGCGAGCGCCAGCGTGTAACCGTCGACCACCCACGTCAGCTGTGACTGGGTCGCCGCGGTGGCGACCGCGAGGTCCGGTAAAGCGGTGTTCAGCGCCACCATCGATGCGATGACCAGCGATACTCCCATGCAGGCGACAACCAGCGTCCATATTCGTGCTCGAGGCGAACCGCCGAGGGGCACCGCGTCGGTACGCTGGTCACGCCGAACGAATGTCTGCACCATGGCGACAAGCTCCTTAATAGTCGATACCTAACTTTTGAGACAAACAGTCTCTGAGGTAGACCATTGGTCTTGTTTCTAAACAAATCGGGCAGAGGAGGTGACCCGAATTTCCGGCGCCAGCACCGACCCACGGCCGGCGCGTTCACGGGCACTTCTGCTGGACGCTGCTGCTGCGCTACTGCGTTCCGGGGGCCCCAGTGCGGTGACCGTCGATGCCGTCACGCGTGCTGCCAACGTAGCCCGCGCCACGCTCTACCGCCATTTCCCGAGCGGAAATGATTTGCTGGCAGCGACTTTCAACAGTCTGATCCCGCCGGCGCCCATGCCCCCTGAGACAGGGTCGCTGCGGGACCGGCTGCTGGCCGTAGTGCTGGCACAGGCGGAACGGGTGGCCGAAGCTCCCGCCACCCTGACAGCCATGGCATGGTTGGCATTGGGCGGCGACTTGGAGGCTTTGCCAGAACCCCGTCGCACCCACCCAGCGGACAGCACCGCGATCACCACATTGCGCGAGCGGATCGCGAGGGAGTATGCGGCGCCGTTCGACGCCATTTTCGATAGCCCCGCGGCCGCCGCCGAGCTGGGTGAGATCGATCGCGCTCGCGCCGTCGCCCTGCTGATCGGGCCGCTGGCCCTTGGCCGGCTGTCCACCCTGGCTGACTTCGACTACCGCGAATGTGCGTCCGCCGCCGTCGACGGATTCCTGTACGTGCAACGCATGCGTAACAGTGCGGGGAATAGCGGATCGGCAGGTGCGTGACCCCGACCCGCCAACACCGCGGCCCCGAAGCGGCTTTCGCCTAGGCTCACACCTCGTGCCGACCGGAACAATTCGCCGTTGCTCTCGGCTGAGTCTGGTTGCCGTCGCGTTGATCTCGGTGATGTTGCCGGTGGTGTCCTGCATCCGCGATGATGGCAGTTCGGATACCGAGGTGGTACGCACTGCCACGGGTCTGGTGCGGGGTCTGATCGCCGAGGATTACCGCCTGTATCAAGACATCCCCTATGCGGCACCACCAGTGGGACCGTTGCGTTGGCAGCCGCCGCAGCCCGCCGCGCCCTGGTCTGGGTTGAGGGACGGTAGCAAAGCCGGGCCGCAATGCATACAGGAGAGTCGTAGCAGCAAGGCGGCCAGCGAGGATTGCCTCACTGTCAACGTATGGACCCCTACGGTTCAAGCGGGCACCGATAAGCGCCCGGTCATGGTGTGGATTCACGGCGGCGGCTTCATCAACGGCAGTGGCGACATCTATAACGCACGCTGGCTGGCGGCGCAGGGCCGCATCGTCGTCGTCACGCTCAACTACCGGCTCGGCGCACTCGGATTCCTGGCCCATCCCTCGCTCGGGAGCGGCGACGTCGGCAACTACGGCCTGGCTGATCAGCAGGCCGCGCTGCGCTGGGTGCGCGACAACATCGCCAGCTTCGGCGGTGATCCCGCCAAGGTGACCATCGCGGGAGAATCCGCCGGCGGCATGTCGGTGTGCGACCACTTGGTGGCCCCCGGTTCGACCGGCTTGTTCCGCGGGGCGATCATTCAGAGCGGGCCGTGCCAGGCGCAGGCCGGCCTGGCAAAAGCCCAGCACGCCAGCCTGGACTATGCAGCGTCGGTGGAATGCGGCAACCTCGGCACCGCCGCGGACTGTCTGCGCGCTGTGCCGGCCGCGAAGCTGGGCCGCCCGCCGAGGTACGTGCGGATCGGGGACTCCGACGCCCTCTCCGGCCCGGTCACCGGCACATCGACGCTGCCGGTCGACCCGGTGGCGGCTTCCGCTTCCGGCCGCGCCGCAAAGGTTCCGGTACTGATCGGCACCACCCACGACGAGTTCACCATGTTCGCGGCGCTGCGGTATTTGCGCTTGGGCCGGGACATGACGACGGCCGAGTACCCGAGCGTCCTCGACGACGTCTTCGGCGACGACGGGCCCGCGGTGCTCAGGCAGTACCCGGCAGAACGCTACGGCGACAATGCCTCACTCGCCTATGCGGCGACAATGACCGACAGCCTGTTCAGTTGCGTCGCCGACCGATTGGCCCACACCCTGCACCGGAGCGCCCCTGTCTACGGCTATGAGTTCGACGATTCGCACGCTCCAGCCGGCGAGCCCTTGCGGCGGGCGCCGTTCTCGGTGGGCGCCAGCCACTCCTCGGAGTTGCGCTATCTGTTCGACATCGGCGGCGCCCCGCCACTGAATCCGGCACAGCGCGCGCTGTCAAACGAAATGATCCGGTACTGGACCCAATTCGTGACCACGGGTACCCCCCAAGGGCCTGATTCGCCGGACTGGCCACCGGTCGGCGGCGATCCGGCAACCGGTCGGTGGATGTCGTTGCAGCCCGACGGCAACCGGGTGATTTCCAGTTTCGACGCGGCCCACCAATGCCCGTTTTGGGCTGGCTTGAAGGGGTTGCACAACGACCGGTGAACCGGCGGGTCTCTGCAACGAAATCGCAGTAAGGGCCTTCGACCGGCGCTCGAGGCCACCCCCCGCGCAGGCTCGGCACCGCCGACGCGGTTTCGGCAGTAGGCGTGGGCAGAAGAATTTGGCCAAAGCCGCGATCTAGGGCATACTGTTCAGGTTGCCCTGCGCCGGGTTGACGCCTGGCCGGGCATACGACCGGCGCCCGTACGGGCGCCTCCGGTCCCACCTCGCAGCGTGACGACTTTTCGGGCGCGAACGAGGCTGCGCGCGGGCGACACACCCGAGCGCGTGGGCCGGTGCACCACGACAGGTAAACAGCGGCGGCACAACAAGCGCGACGACGTCTGGCGGAGCGCGGGACACCAGACATCGGAGAGTGAGGTAGGACAAGCGTGGCGGGACAGAAGATCCGCATCAGGCTCAAGGCCTACGACCACGAGGCCATTGACGCCTCGGCGCGCAAGATCGTGGAAACGGTCGTCCGTACCGGTGCCAGTGTGGTGGGCCCGGTGCCGCTGCCGACCGAGAAGAACGTCTACTGCGTCATTCGCTCCCCGCACAAGTACAAGGACTCGCGGGAGCACTTCGAGATGCGTACCCACAAGCGGCTGATCGACATCCTCGACCCAACACCGAAGACGGTGGACGCGTTGATGCGTATCGATCTGCCCGCCAGCGTCGACGTCAACATTCAGTAGGAGTCCAGGCAGCGATGGCTTCAAAAGCTAGGAAAGGCATTCTGGGCACCAAGCTTGGTATGACGCAGGTGTTCGACGAGAACAATCGCGTGGTTCCGGTCACGGTGGTCAAAGCCGGACCCAACGTGGTGACCCGCATCCGCACTCCGGAACGCGACGGTTACAGCGCCGTGCAACTGGCCTACGGTGAAATCAGTCCCCGCAAGGTCAACAAGCCGCTGACCGGTCAGTACGCCGCCGCGGGTGTCAACCCGCGTCGCCATTTGGCCGAGCTGCGTTTCGACGGCCCGGAAGCGGCAGCCGAATACCAGGTCGGCCAGGAGCTGACCGCCGAAATCTTCAGCGACGGTAGCTATGTCGATGTGACCGGCACCTCCAAAGGTAAAGGTTTCGCCGGCACCATGAAGCGGCACGGCTTCCGCGGGCAGGGCGCCAGCCACGGTGCCCAGGCGGTGCACCGGCGACCGGGATCAATCGGCGGCTGCGCAACTCCCGCACGGGTGTTCAAGGGAACCCGGATGGCCGGACGGATGGGTAACGACCGCGTGACGACTCAGAACCTGTTGGTGCACAAGGTCGACGCTGAGAACGGCGTGCTGCTGATCAAGGGTGCCATTCCGGGCCGCACCGGCGGGCTGGTCATGGTCCGCAGCGCGACCAAACGAGGTGAGAAGTAATGGCTTCCGCGAACGCTCTGAGCATCGACGTCAAGACTCCGGCTGGCGGTTCCGACGGTTCCATCGAGTTACCGGCCGAGTTGTTCGACGCCCCGGCGAACATCGCGCTGATGCACCAGGTCGTCACCGCACAACGAGCGGCGGCCCGCCAGGGCACCCACTCCACCAAGACCCGCGGCGAGGTACGCGGAGGCGGCCGGAAACCGTACCGGCAGAAGGGCACCGGACGTGCCCGCCAAGGCTCGGTGCGTGCGCCGCAGTTCACCGGTGGCGGCACCGTGCACGGCCCCAAGCCGCGCGACTATAGCCAGCGCACACCGAAGAAGATGATCACCGCAGCCTTACGTGGCGCCTTGTCCGACCGGGCACGCAACGGTCGCATTCACGCCGTCACCGAGCTGGTGTCCGACCCAACCCCGTCGACCAAAAGTGCCAAGACATTCCTGGGCACGTTGACCGATCGCAAGCGGGTGCTGGTGGTGATCGGGCGCAGCGATGAGACCGGGATGAGAAGTGTCCGCAATCTGCCCGGTGTGCATGTGCTGGCGCCCGACCAGCTCAATACCTACGACGTGTTGCGGGCCGACGACGTCGTGTTTTCGGTCGAAGCGCTGAATGGCTACATCGCCGCCAACACCGGCACCGCCGAGGAGGTTTCGGCCTGATGGCTACCCTCAGTGACCCCCGCGACATCATCCTGGCGCCAGTGATCTCCGAGAAGTCGTACGGACTGATCGACGACAACGTCTATACGTTCCTGGTGCGACCGGACTCCAACAAGACGCAGATCAAGATTGCGATCGAGAAGATCTTCTCGGTCAAGGTCGTGTCGGTCAATACGGCCAACCGGCAAGGCAAGCGTAAGCGCAGCCGATCCGGATACGGCAAGCGCAAGGACACCAAACGCGCCATCGTCACCTTGGCGCCGGGCAGCAAGCCAATCGACCTCTTCGGAGCTCCGGCCTAGCCGAGAACGGAAACCTGACAAACATGGGAATTCGCAAGTACAAGCCGACCACTCCCGGTCGTCGCGGTGCCAGCGTCTCCGACTTCGCTGAAGTCACCCGCGCTACCCCGGAGAAGTCACTGGTGCGTCCGCTGCACGGCCGCGGCGGCCGGAATGCGCACGGCCGGATCACCACCCGCCACCGCGGCGGGGGTCACAAGCGGGCTTACCGGCTGATCGACTTTCGTCGCAACGACAAAGACGGGATCAACGCCAAGGTCGCCCACATCGAATACGATCCGAACCGCACCGCGAACATCGCGCTGCTGCACTATCTGGACGGTGAAAAACGCTACATCATTGCGCCGCAGGGATTGTCGCAGGGTGACGTAGTGGAGTCCGGCGCCAACGCCGATATCAAGCCAGGCAACAACCTGCCGTTGCGCAACATTCCGGCCGGCACGTTGGTCCACGCCGTGGAGCTGCGGCCCGGCGGCGGTGCCAAGCTTGCGCGCTCCGCCGGGTCGAGCATCCAGTTGCTCGGCAAGGAGGGCAGCTACGCCTCGCTGCGGATGCCCAGCGGTGAGATCCGCCGCGTCGACGTGCGCTGCCGCGCCACCGTGGGCGAGGTCGGCAACGCCGAGCAGGCCAACATCAACTGGGGCAAGGCCGGTCGGATGCGCTGGAAGGGCCGGCGACCGTCGGTCCGCGGGGTCGTGATGAATCCGGTGGACCATCCCCACGGCGGTGGTGAAGGTAAGACCTCCGGTGGCCGTCACCCGGTCAGCCCGTGGGGTAAGCCCGAGGGACGTACCCGCAAGCGGCACAAGCCCAGCGACAAGCTCATCGTTCGACGCCGGCGCACCGGCAAGAAACACCGGTAGGAGCAACCGATGCCACGCAGCCTGAAGAAGGGCCCGTTCGTCGACGACCATCTGCTCAAGAAGGTCGACGCGCAGAACGAGAAGAACACCAAACAGGTCATCAAGACCTGGTCGCGCCGTTCGACCATCATCCCGGACTTCATCGGCCACACGTTCGCCGTGCACGACGGCCGCAAGCACGTGCCGGTGTTCATCACCGAGTCGATGGTCGGTCACAAGCTGGGCGAGTTCGCGCCCACGCGCACCTTCAAAGGACACATCAAAGACGACCGGAAGGCCAAGCGGCGATGAGCGCCCCGACTGAGTACCCTTCCGCGGTCGCCAAGGCACGGTTCGTGCGGGTGTCGCCGACCAAGGCGCGCCGGGTCATCAACCTGGTGCGCGGCAAGTCGGTGGCCGACGCGCTGAACATCCTGCGCTGGGCGCCGCAAGCCGCCAGTGTGCCGGTGGCCAAAGCGATCGCCAGCGCAGCGGCCAACGCGCAGAACAACAATGGATTGGATCCGGCCACCCTGGTGGTGGCCACCGTCTACGCCGACGACGGCCCCACCGCCAAGCGGATTCGCCCGCGGGCGCAGGGCCGCGCTTTCCGGATCCGTCGGCGCACCAGCCACATCACCGTCGTGGTGGAAAGCCGGCCCGCCAAGAACGAGCGGTCGGTTCAGTCGGCGCGATCGCGCCGCGCGCAGGGCAGTAAAGCCGCCACCAAGGCACCCGCCACCAAGGCACCCGCCACCAAGGCACCCGCCAAGAAGGCCCCCGCCGAGCAGGCCCCGGCGAAAAGACCGCCGGCCAAGAAGGTTTCAGACAAGCCGGCGGCCAAAAAGCAACCTGCCAAGTCGAAGGCGGACTCCGAAACCACCGAAACGACTACCGAGGCTTCTGACGCGAAGGGAGGCTCTCAGTAGTGGGCCAGAAGATCAATCCCCACGGTTTTCGACTGGGGATCACCACCGACTGGAAGTCGCGCTGGTACGCCGACAAGCAGTACGCCGAGTACGTCAAAGAGGACGTGGCGATCCGTCGACTGCTCTCCAGCGGGCTGGAACGCGCGGGAATCGCCGATGTGGAGATCGAACGCACGCGCGACCGGGTCCGGGTCGACATCCACACCGCCCGGCCCGGTATCGTCATCGGCCGCCGTGGCACCGAAGCCGACCGCATCCGTGCGGATCTGGAGAAGCTGACCGGCAAACAAGTCCAACTCAACATCCTCGAGGTGAAAAACCCCGAGTCGCAAGCACAGTTGGTGGCCCAAGGGGTTGCCGAACAGTTGAGCAACCGGGTGGCGTTCCGACGGGCCATGCGCAAGGCAATTCAGTCGGCGATGCGTCAACCCAACGTCAAGGGCATCCGGGTGCAGTGCTCGGGCCGCCTCGGCGGTGCGGAGATGAGCCGCTCGGAGTTCTATCGGGAAGGCCGGGTTCCGCTGCACACGCTGCGTGCCGATATCGACTACGGCTTGCACGAGGCCAAGACCACGTTCGGCCGCATCGGTGTCAAAGTCTGGATCTACAAAGGCGATGTGGTGGGCGGCAAGCGCGAGTTGGCCGCTCCCGCACCGGGTGCCGAGCGTCCGCGCCGCGAGCGGCCGTCGGGCACCCGGCCACGCCGCAGCGGGGCTTCCGGGACGACCGGAACCAGCACCGAGGCCGGACGGGCAGCGTCCAATGCCGAAGACACCGTCGTCGCGCCGGAGGCTCTTGAACCCGCCGTCGAGACGCCAACCACGGAGAGCTGAATCATGTTGATTCCCCGCAAGGTCAAACACCGTAAACAGCACCACCCGCGTCAGCGCGGCATCGCCAGTGGGGGCACCACGGTGAGCTTCGGCGACTACGGCATCCAGGCCCTGGAACATGCGTACGTCACCAACCGACAGATCGAATCCGCACGTATCGCCATCAACCGCCACATCAAGCGTGGCGGCAAGGTGTGGATCAACATCTTCCCGGATCGCCCGTTGACCAAGAAGCCCGCGGAAACCCGAATGGGTTCGGGTAAAGGGTCGCCGGAATGGTGGGTTGCCAACGTCAAGCCGGGACGAGTTCTCTTCGAACTCAGCTACCCGAACGAATCGGTCGCCCGGGCCGCGCTCACCCGGGCCATCCACAAGTTGCCGATCAAGGCCCGCATTGTCACCCGAGAGGACCAGTTCTGATGGCCGTGGGAATCTCCGCCGGCGAACTGCGCGAATTCACCGGTGACGAGCTGACCGAGCGTTTACGGGAATCCAAGGAAGAGTTGTTCAATCTGCGTTTTCAGATGGCGACCGGCCAACTGAACAACAACCGTCGACTGCGCACGGTACGTCACGAGATAGCGCGCATCTACACCGTGCTACGGGAACGTGAACTGGGCCTGGCGTCCGGGCCTGATGGCGCTGATGGCAAGGAATCGTAATGGCAGAAGCAAAAACCGGCTCGACGGCCGCCACGAAGAAGGCTGCCCCCAAGGCGGCCAAAGTCGCCGCACGCAAAGAGTCGCCCGGTGACGGTGCGGACCGCCAGCGACCCGAGCGGCAGGGCGGCAACGCCAAGGGGTCAAAGCACACTCCGCGTGCGCCCAAGCCTCGTGGCCGTCGCAAGACGCGGATCGGCTACGTGGTGAGTGACAAAATGCAGAAGACCATCGTGGTCGAGCTGGAGGACCGGGTGCGCCACCCGCTCTACGGCAAGATCATCCGCACCACCAAGAAGGTCAAAGCGCACGACGAGAACAGCATCGCTGGCATCGGGGACCGGGTCTCGCTGATGGAGACGCGTCCGTTGTCGGCCACGAAGCGCTGGCGCCTGGTGGAGATTCTCGAGAAGGCCAAGTAAGTCACGCGACAAGCGCAGCAACGCGTCGGCGTTGCCGTGTGCGACACGTTCGCGGTCGGGGTTACGGGATGCCTTCGAGGAACGCCGTCGCTTCCGCCATCGAGGCCGACCTGAAACATCAGCTCCAAAAACGTTGATGTCCGGCTGGATCCGCCGAACGTGTAGTGCACGCTTCTGCGCACATATTCCAATGGCGGGTGCTGCGCGTGATGCTCTTCCAGCTTCACCACTCGCACGTGCCGACCATCCTGTCCAGATGTGACCGCAGTCGCGGGTACACCGGGGGCACCCGAACGCGGGCCCAGTCGACTCTGATTCGCTGTCGACTATCAGATCTGCGGTGTAGTCTCCACGCCACATACCAAGAAAGCGGGGTCGGTGATGACGACCGAGTTCAGCGGCAAGATCGAGCTGGATATTCGGAATTCGGAGCCGGATTGGGGACCGTACGCCGCCCCGACAGCGCCCGAGAACGCGCCCAACGTCCTGTATCTGGTGTGGGACGACATTGGCATCGCAACCTGGGACTGCTTCGGTGGTCTGGTCGACATGCCGACCATGACCCGGATAGCCGACCATGGGGTGCGGCTGTCGCAGTTTCACACCACCGCGTTGTGCTCGCCGACGCGTGCGTCGTTGCTGACCGGGCGCAATGCCACCACCGTCGGGATGGCCACCATCGAGGAATTCACCGACGGATTCCCGAATTGCAACGGACGCATCCCGGCCGAGACCGCGCTGCTGTCCGAGGTCCTCGCGGAACGCGGCTACAACACCTATGCCACCGGCAAGTGGCATCTGACACCGCTGGAGGAGTGCAATCTGGCCTCGACGAAGCGGCATTGGCCGGTATCGCGCGGCTTCGAGCGGTTCTACGGGTTCCTCGGTGGCGAAACCGATCAGTGGTATCCCGACCTCGTGTACGACAACCACCCGGTGACCCCGCCTGGTGCGCCGGAGGACGGCTATCACCTGTCGAAGGACATTGCCGATAAAACCATCGAGTTCATCCGCGACGCCAAGGTGATAGCCCCGAACAAGCCGTGGTTCAGCTATGTCTGCCCCGGCGCCGGGCACGCGCCGCATCACGTCTTCAAAGAGTGGGCGGACCGCTACGCCGGCCGGTTCGACATGGGATACGAAGTGTATCGAGAGACCGTGCTGGACAAGCAAAAAACGATGGGCATCGTGCCTGCTGAGACCGAACTATCGCCGATCAACCCGTACCTCGACGTCAAGGGTCCCGAGGGCCAACCGTGGCCGCTGCAGGACACGGTGCGGCCCTGGGATTCCCTGAACACTGAGGAGAAGAAACTGTTTTGCCGGATGGCGGAGGTGTTCGCCGGCTTCCTCAGTTACACCGACGCCCAAATCGGCCGGATTCTGGACTATCTCGAAGAATCCGGTCAACTCGACAACACACTGATCGTGGTCATCTGTGACAACGGGGCCAGCGGTGAAGGCGGACCGAACGGTTCGGTCAACGAGCAGAAGTTCTTCAACGGCTACATCGACACCGTTGAGGAAAGCTTGAAGTTCATGGATCGTCTCGGCGGCCCGGAGACGTACAACCATTACCCGATCGGGTGGGCGATGGCGTTCAACACCCCGTACAAGCTGTTCAAGCGTTACGCCTCACACGAGGGTGGCATCGCCGATGCCGCGATCATCTCGTGGCCCAGCGGAATTCCGGCGCACGGGCAGGTTCGCGACAACTACATCAACGTCTGTGACATCACGCCTACCGTTTACGATCTGCTGGGTATCGCCCCGCCGCAGACGGTCAAGGGGATCGCTCAAAAACCGCCGGACGGCGTGAGTTTCAAGGCTGCTCTTGATGATCCGGCGGCGGATACCGGCAAGCAGACGCAGTTCTATACCATGCTGGGTACCCGCGGCATCTGGCACGAAGGTTGGTTCGCGAACACCATCCACGCCGCGACACCGGCGGGCTGGTCACATTTCGATTCCGATCGGTGGGAGCTGTTCCACATCCAGGACGATCGCAGCCAGTGCCACGACCTGTCCGCCGAGCACCCGGATAAGCTCGGGGAACTCAAGGCACTGTGGTTCTCCGAAGCTGCAAAATATAACGGGCTGCCCCTTGCGGACCTGAACATCGTGGAGACCATGTTGCGGTGGCGGCCGTACCTGGCCGCGCAGCGAACAAGCTACACCTACTATCCGCATGCGGCCGAGGTCGGCATCGGCGCGGCTGTCGAGGTGCGGGGCCAGTCCTTCTCGCTGGTCGCCGACGTAACGGTAGACACCACCGGCGCCGAAGGCGTGCTGTTCAAGCAGGGCGGCGGGCACGGCGGACATGCCTTATTCTTCCAGGACGGCCGGCTGCACTGGGTCTACAACTTCTTGGGTGAGCGGGAGCAGCTGATCTCGTCCCCCGGGGCGGTGCCGCTGGGGCGTCACCTGTTCGGGGTTTGTTACATCCGTAAGGGGACGGTGCCCAACAGCCACACACCGCTGGGTGAAGCCGCGTTGTACATCGACGATTCCCGGGTCGCCACGCAGCCCGAATGGATTGCTCAGCCAGGCACTTTCGGGTTAGCCGGTGCCACCCTCAGCGTGGGCCGTAACACCGGTTCAGCGGTGTCGCGGCGTTACAAAGCACCATTCGCGTTCACCGGCGGAACGATCGCACACGTCACGGTCGAGATTTCCGGCGCGCCGTACGAGGACGTGGAGAAGAAACTCGCGCTGGCGTTCTCGCGCGACTGACGCCCAACGGATCAGCCGCGCTTGTCCACCACCGAACATCACGGGCAGATTCCACGCTTCCGAGCCGCCGCAGCGCTGTTTGGTGGCGGCATACTGGTCGCCAGTCGGCGGTGAATCGGAGGAGCCGAAGTCGGTCCTGCCCGCCAGGAAATCGCTGATGCCGGCACCTGAGCCGTTGGCGGTGTAGTTGAGGGTCTGTCCGGGGCAGGCCTTGCGATAGGCGTCGACGAATCGGGTCACGGCGTTGGCTTGCGCGGTCGAGCCGCTGGCGGTCAGAATCGGCTTGCCCACCGCAATCCACCGTCGCCTCACTGGCGCAGGCGAGGGTCGTATGGGGGATGCTGCAGCCTGACAGCATCAGGGCGGACGCCGCCAGCAAGCCGATCGCTCCAGCTAGTTGGATGTGCTGCACGGTGCTCAACTCCTTGCGGACGACAGAGGTGGACTACTCGCGTTCGGGCGAGATGAGTCAGCGGCAGTCGTCGACACCGAGAAACGACGTGGGCAGCCAGCCCGTCACCGTGATTCCGACGCATGTAGACATTTACGACTATCGACCCTGCGGGCAAACAAACACCAGGTGAACTGCGACGTGCTGGAATGTTTCGCACAAGCACGCCGAACTGAGCACGGCGCTGGACTAACCTCAGAGTTTGGGCCGCGACTTCGACGTTTACCCGACTCAACGGGTGTGTACTCAGGGCACGGCGACGGCAGGTGAATGGTCACACCTACCAATGGCGGGAAGGAGCTGGTGACGATGGCGGGGGAAGCGCCAAAAAACAGCGAAAGGAACATCGAACAGCGCGAGAAGGTCAAAAGCGGGCACGGCTTTGTTGCGGCGCTTGACCAGAGCGGTGGAAGCACACCCAAGGCGCTCAAGTTGTACGGAATCCCGGAGGACGAGTACTCGAACGACGACGAGATGTTCGACCTGGTGCATCAAATGCGGACTCGCATCATCACCAGCCCCAGTTTCGATGGAGACCGGATTCTCGCGGTGATCCTCTTCGAGAACACGATGGACCGCACCATCGACGGCCGTCCGAGCGCCGACTATCTGTGGAACGCGAAGCACATCGTGCCGTTCCTGAAGGTCGACAAGGGTACGGCTGACGAGGAGGACGGCGCGCAGCTGATGAAGCCGATTCCCAACCTCGACGACCTCTTGGCTCGCGCGCTGCAAAACGGCGTCTTCGGCACCAAGATGCGGTCGGTGATCAAACAACCCGGCGCGGGCCTCGACGCCGTCGTCGAACAACAGTTCTCCGTCGCCCGGCAGATACTCTCCGCTGGTCTGGTGCCGATCCTCGAGCCCGAGATCGACATCGACAGCCCGCATAAGGCTGAAGCGGAGGAGCAGCTGAACACCAGGCTGCTCGAAGGCGTCAACGAGCTCGACTCCGAACAGATCATCATGCTCAAGTTGACACTGCCGGAGACCGACAACCTCTACAGCAAGCTTGTCGAGCACCCCAACGTGCTGCGGCTGCTCGCGCTGTCCGGCGGCTACAGCCGGGACGATGCCTGCGCCCGCCTGGCCCGCAACAACGGTGTCACCGCCAGCTTCTCCCGCGCGTTGACCGAGGGCCTGACCGCTCAGCAGAGCGACGAGGAATTCGATAAGACGCTCGACGAGGCGATCGGCGAGATCTTCGCGGCCTCGAGCACCTGAATTTCACGGCGGCCCCCGAAGCTCCCGCGGATTGAGTAGTCCTACCGATTACTGCGGCGTCGCGCATCTGCACCCTTCTCCCATGACCACTTCAAACACCACGGCGAAAAACACCGCAGCTTTCTTCGTTCAAGCCGCCGTCGCATTCGGCGTGAGCCTCCTCAGCGCGGTCGGCGGGATCTTGTTCCTTCCGCTCGACCCGTGGCAGCGACTGTTCCTCGGCATCACCGTCCTCTTCCTCGTCTCCAGTGCGTTCACCCTGGCTAAGGTGATCCGCGACCAGCAGGAGGCGGCGACCGTACGGGTCCGGCTGGACGAAGCACGCATGGAGAAGCTGCTGGCCGAACACAACCCGTTCACCGCAGTCAGCTGATCACCGTTGTCCTCGGCCCGCGGCCGACCGCAGCTTCGCCGGTTTTCTGAACCGCTTTGGCAAATACGCACGGCCGCAATGAAGTTGTATCAGGCATTAACACCGGTTTGACCCCGGATGACGAAAACCACTGGAATAGTCTTTGATTCACGATCTGGTTGCGCGTGGCGAGCGCGGCTTCGCCAGCATCTGAATCCGTGCCGCATCGACCAACTGTGTTGAACCGGCGGGCGGACCGGCAGCGTATCCCGACAGCCGATACCTACTGCGATCATGATCACTGAGGCGCCGCCGGCACCGGCTCAGACGCCGCTCGACCAACCGCGCAAGCCTCGTGTCGTGATCGGTCTGCTCCTTTTGGTGACTGTCATCGCTGCCTATGGCCTGTCGCTGCTCGGCGTGCATCTGCTGTCGAAGTCAGAGGGTCCGCTCCGCCGCTGGATTTGAGCGCTGCCGGTCCCGAAGACACCGTTGTGCAGCTGCGGCTGGAAGAGCTGAAGCCCGTCAACAACCAACTCACTGTCAACGTTCTCGTCTACCCGGCGGAGTCGTTGTCCGACAGGCGCTTCGACGTGCTCACCACCGACCTCTGGGTCCGCCTATCTCCCCCGAACGATCTGGGCGACCTTAATCTACCCGAAAGGAAAAACCCCACCCAAGTCGGCACCACCATCGAGGCTCACGGCGATCCGGGTAACTGGCCCTTCGACTCATACAAGAGCGAGCCACTCTCGGCCGACGTGTTTGTCGGTTCCGGTGATGACCGCAAAAGAATTCCGGCCCGGGTTGAAGTGACCGGATCGTTGGACGGCTGGGACGCTTCGGTCAGCCATGTTGGCGATGTCAGTGAGTCTCGGGGCACGCGTGCCGCCAGGAGCTCGAGCGTGATCGTCAGTCTGCACCGGGCCAAAGGTCCGCTGATCTTCGACCTCGGCATCTGGCTGGTCCTCATCAGGCTACCGACCTTGGCGCTGTTGGTGGCCATTCCCATGGCGCTGGGCCGGCGGAAGTTCTTGCCGCCGTTCGCGACCCGGTATGCGGCGAACCTGTTTGCCATAGTCCTGCTGCGCAATATCCTGCCCGGCGCCCCACCGCCGGGTGCGTGGATCGACCAAGCGATCGTGCCGTGGGTATTGATCGCGCTGGCAACGGCGGTGAGCTTGTACATCTTCGCCTGGGTCCGGCAGGGTGTCTGAAGGCCGCGCCCACGCCGCCCAGGTGGTGAAGCCGGGACGCCGGTCGGCATACTCGGTAGTCCTACGCTGAGGACATGCTGACCCAGCTGGTTGAGCTACCCGGCGGATCGTTTCGCATGGGCTCGACAAGCTTCTATCCCGAAGAGGCGCCGATCCACACCGTCGCCGTCAGCGCGATCGCGGTGGAGCGTCATCCGGTCACCAATGCCCAGTTCGCCGAGTTCGTCGGCGAAACCGGCTATGTGACCGTCGCCGAGCAGCCGATCGATCCGGCGCAGTACCCCGGTGCCCACCCCGCCGGCCTGGCTCCGGGAGCGATGGTCTTCCAACCGACGGCGGGTCAGGTGGATCTGCGTGATTGGCGGCAATGGTGGAAGTGGGTTCCGGGAGCCAGCTGGCGCCAGCCGTCGGGTCCGGGGAGCGACGTCAGCGACATTGCCGATCATCCGGTCGTGCAGGTGGCTTACCCAGATGCGGCGGCGTACGCGCGGTGGGCCGGGCGTCGATTGCCGGCAGAGGCGGAGTGGGAGCTCGCCGCCCGCGGTGGCACCACCACGGTCTATCCGTGGGGTGACGACGAGAAGCCCGCTGGCCAGCTGATGGCCAACACCTGGCAGGGCAGATTCCCCTACCGCAACGACAGTGCCCTCGGCTGGGCGGGAACTTCGCCGGTGGGGACGTTTCCGGCGAACGGGTTCGGCCTGTTCGACATGATCGGCAACGTGTGGGAGTGGACGACCACCGAATTCACCGCGCACCATCGGCTCGACCAGCCGGCCAAAGCCTGCTGTGCACCGTCCGGGCCGGCCGATCCCAGGATCAGCCAGACGCTGAAAGGTGGCTCCCACCTCTGCGCGCCGGAGTATTGCCACCGTTATCGACCGGCGGCTCGCTCGCCGCAGTCACAGGACACTGCCACCAGCCATATCGGCTTCCGCTGTGTACTGGATATCGGTTAGCGCCAAACGTGCACATTTAACCCGGATTTCGGCGTGTCGACGGGCAGACACGCACCTTCGTGCAGGGGCTCGCGCCGAGGAAAGGGGGCGACGTGAAGAACGACTTGAATAACATCGGCATCCTGTTCTTTCCCGACGTCGAGGAACTCGACGCGATCGGGCCGTGGGAGGTGTTGTCGTTCTGGACCAGAACCTGGCCCGACGATGGCTGGCGGGTATTCACCTTCTCCGAACCAGGCGGCGAAGTGCGTTGCGCTCACGGGCTTTCCGTGCGTGTCGACCACTCCGACCAAAAGCGCCCAGACCTCGATGTGCTGATCTATCCCGGTGGGCAAGGCACTCGGCCGCAACTTCGCGATGCCGGCCGGCTGGAGTGGGTACGCCGTCGCCGCGAGGAAGGCACCCTGATGACCAGCGTATGCACCGGTTCGCTGGTGTATGCCGCCGCCGGGATCCTCGAAGGCCGGCCGGCGACGACCCACTGGGCTTCGCTGGAGTTGCTGGCGCAGATCGATTCCAGTATCGACGTGCAGCCCGACGCGCGGTTCGTCGACTCCGGCGAGGTCATCACCTCGGCGGGCGTGTCCGCCGGATTGGACATGGCCTTGCATCTGGTCGCCCGCCTGGCGGGTGTGGAGCGGGCGCGTCAGGTACGGCGTGGCATCCAGTACGACCCTGCGCCGCCCATTTGATTTGGCCCTGAGCTGCTTCTCCCCTAGACTCTAGGGGTTGCCCTGGGCAGACCTCGGCCGCCGCATGTCGGTAGCCCTGCGTGCTCTTGGGCGACGACGACCATGCACTCAGGTCTTCGGTAGGCAATGCCCACGCGATGTTTACCGAAGACGGCGCGGACTGCCGCGCCCACGTCGAACCCAGGTCAGGAGATCTTAGTGATTCAGCAGGAATCGCGGCTGAAGGTGGCCGACAACACCGGCGCCAAAGAGATCTTGTGTATTCGCGTGCTCGGCGGGTCGTCACGGCGGTATGCCGGAATCGGCGATGTGATCGTGGCAACGGTCAAGGACGCGATTCCCGGCGGCAACGTCAAGCGCGGTGACGTCGTCAAGGCCGTCGTCGTGCGCACCGCCAAGGAGCGCCGCCGGCCCGACGGCAGCTACATCAAGTTCGACGAGAACGCCGCTGTCATCATCAAGCCGGACAACGACCCCCGCGGAACTCGTATCTTCGGCCCGGTCGGCCGCGAACTGCGAGAAAAGCGCTTCATGAAGATCATCTCGCTGGCCCCGGAGGTGTTGTAGATGAAGATTCACAAGGGCGACACGGTCCTGGTGATCTCGGGCAAGGACAAGGGCGCCAAGGGCAAGGTGCTGCGGTCCTATCCGACGCGGAACAAGGTGCTCGTGGAGGGCGTCAACCGAATCAAGAAGCACACGCCCGTCTCGAGCAACCAGCGCGGTGCGCGGTCTGGCGGCATCGTCACCCAAGAGGCTCCGATCCACGTTTCCAACGTGATGGTGGTCGACTCTGACGGCAAGCCCACCCGGGTCGGCTATCGGGTCGACGAGGAGAGCGGCAAACGGGTGCGGATCTCGAAGCGCAACGGCAAGGACATCTGACAGTGACAACTACCGAGACGAACACCGAGACTTCTGAGAAGCTTCAGCCACGGCTGAAGCTGCGCTACCGCGAGCAGATCCGCGACGCGCTGAACGAACAGTTCAAGTACGGCAACGTCATGCAGATTCCGACGGTGGTCAAAGTCGTGGTGAACATGGGCATTGGTGAGGCCGCGCGTGATGCCAAGTTGATCAACGGCGCGGTCAGTGACTTGTCGCTGATCACCGGGCAGCGACCCGAGATTCGCCGGGCTCGCAAGTCGATTGCCCAATTCAAGCTGCGCGAAGGCATGCCGATAGGCGCCCGGGTCACGCTGCGCGGCGATCGGATGTGGGAGTTCCTCGATCGGCTCACTTCCATTGCGCTGCCGCGTATTCGCGACTTCCGCGGGTTGTCGTCCAAGCAGTTCGACGGTTCGGGGAACTACACCTTCGGGCTGGCCGAGCAGTCGGTGTTCCACGAGATCGACGTGGACAGCATCGACCGCACCCGCGGCATGGACATCACCGTCGTCACCTCGGCGAGCACCGACGACGAAGGACGGGCGCTGTTGCGCGCGTTGGGATTCCCGTTCAAGGAGAACTGAACAGATGGCAAAGAAGGCACTGGTCAACAAAGCTGCGCGCAAACCCAAGTTCGCGGTGCGCGGCTACACCCGCTGCAGTAAGTGCGGCCGTCCGCATGCGGTCTACCGCAAGTTTGGGCTGTGCCGGATCTGCCTACGCGAAATGGCCCATGCCGGTGAATTGCCCGGCGTTCAGAAGAGCAGTTGGTAACGGACCGAGAACAGGTGCGCTTATGACCCGACCGGCGACGATGCAGAGCGCAGCGAAGAGGAGGAGCGGGCGCTTATGACGATGACGGACCCGATCGCAGACTTTTTGACACGTCTGCGCAACGCCAATTCGGCGTTTCACGACGAGGTGAGCTTGCCGCACTCGAAGATCAAGGCCAACATCGCCGAGATCCTCAAGAACGAGGGTTACATCAGCGATTACCGGACCGAGGACGCCCGGGTGGGCAAAGCGCTGGTCGTCCAGCTCAAGTACGGTCCCAGCCGCGAACGCAGCATCGCGGGTCTGCGCCGGGTGTCCAAGCCGGGCTTACGCGTGTACGCCAAGTCCACCAACCTGCCGCGCGTGCTCGGCGGACTGGGCGTCGCAATCATCTCGACTTCTTCGGGTTTGCTCACTGACCGCCAGGCGGCCCGTCAGGGCGTGGGCGGCGAAGTTCTCGCGTACGTGTGGTAAGGCCGGGGAGGTAACGAAAGAAGATGTCTCGTATCGGTAAGCAGCCGATCCCGGTTCCGGCCGGGGTCGACGTCACCATCGATGGCCAAAACGTGTCGGTGAACGGGCCCAAGGGAGCTTTACAGCTGGCGGTCGCCGAACCGATCACCGTCTCGCGCAACGATGACGGTGCGATCGTCGTCAGCCGCCCCAACGACGAGCGGCGTAGCCGATCGCTGCACGGTCTGTCACGCACTCTGGTGTCCAACCTCGTCACCGGCGTGACTCAGGGCTACACCACGAAGATGGAGATCTTCGGTGTCGGTTACCGCGTACAACTGCGGGGAACAAATCTGGAATTCGCGCTCGGTTACAGCCACCCCGTGGTAATCGAAGCGCCGGAGGGCATCACGTTCGCGGTCGAGTCACCGACGAAATTCTCGGTGACCGGAATCGACAAGCAGAAGGTCGGCCAGATCTCGGCGAACATCCGCCGTTTGCGCCGCCCCGACCCTTACAAGGGCAAGGGTGTGCGCTACGAGGGTGAGCAGATTCGCCGCAAGGTCGGAAAGACAGGTAAGTGATCATGGTGGAAGCAAAGCCCGTGGGGCAGAACATCTCCGCCGCCCGGCGCGCCGCCCGCCTGCGTAGGCACGCCCGGTTGCGCAAGAAGGTGTCCGGCACCCCACAGCGTCCCCGGCTGGTGGTACACCGCTCCGCGCGGCATATCCACGTACAACTGGTCAACGACCTCAACGGCACTACCTTGGCCGCCGCATCGTCGATCGAAGCCGACGTCCGCGGGGTGGAGGGTGACAAGAAAGCCCGCAGCGTGCGGGTCGGTCAGTTGATCGCCGAACGAGCCAAAGCCGCCGGAATCGACACGGTGGTGTTCGACCGCGGCGGCTACACCTACGGCGGGAGGATCGCGGCGCTGGCCGATGCCGCGCGCGAGGGAGGACTGACCTTCTGATGACGAACGAGAACGGAAGGACCGCATGATGGCAGAACAGTCGGCTGGAGCCGGCGGGCAGGCTGCCGGCGCACCGGCGCACGGCGGCGCAGCGGCGGGCACCGCCGAGGTTCGCAACGACAACCGCGGTGAACTGCGTGACGGGCGGGAGAGCCGGGGCCGTCGCGACGGCGGTGGCCGTGGCCGTGAGCGTGATGGCGACAAGAGCAACTATCTGGAGCGGGTGGTCGCCATCAACCGGGTCTCCAAGGTGGTCAAGGGTGGCCGGCGCTTCAGTTTCACCGCCTTGGTGATCGTCGGCGACGGCAACGGCATGGTCGGGGTGGGATACGGCAAGGCCAAAGAGGTGCCGGCTGCCATCGCCAAGGGCGTCGAGGAGGCCCGCAAGGGCTTCTTCCGGGTGCCGCTGATAGGCGGCACCATCACCCATCCGGTGCAGGGGGAGGCGGCCGCGGGCGTGGTGCTGTTGCGGCCGGCCAGTCCGGGTACCGGTGTGATCGCCGGGGGTGCCGCGCGGGCGGTGCTGGAATGCGCTGGTGTGCGCGACATCCTGGCCAAGTCGCTGGGCAGCGACAACGCGATCAACGTCGTGCACGCCACCGTGGCAGCGCTGAAGCTTCTGCAGCGTCCCGAGGAGGTCGCCGCCCGGCGGGGACTGCCGATCGAGGACGTCGCCCCGGCCGGGATGCTGAAAGCCCGGCGGGAAAGCGAAGCGCTGGCGGCGAGCACGCCGCGCGAGGGAACGGCGTAGCCCATGGCAGAGCTGAAAATCACGCAGGTACGGAGCACCATCGGTGCCCGCTGGAAGCAACGGGAAAGCCTGCGCACGTTGGGTTTACGCCGGATTCGCCACTCGGTGATCCGGGAGGACAACCCCCAGACCCGCGGGCTGATCGCGGTGGTGCGCCATCTGGTCGAGGTGCGGCCCACTGATTCGTCCACCGGAGGTGACACGAAGTGACGATCAAACTTCACGACCTGCGGCCCGCGCCGGGATCGAAAACCAAACGCACCCGCGTCGGCCGCGGCGACGGCTCCAAAGGCAAAACCGCCGGCCGGGGCACCAAGGGAACCAAGGCGCGCAAGAACGTGCCGGCCACTTTCGAGGGCGGCCAGATGCCCATTCACATGCGGCTGCCCAAGCTCAAAGGCTTCCGCAACCGGTTCCGCACCGAGTACGCGATCGTCAACGTCGGTGACATCAACAAGCTCTTCCCGCAAGGCGGTTCGATCGGCGTCGGCGAGTTGGTGGCCAAAGGAGCGGTGCGCAAGAACACCCTGGTCAAGGTGCTCGGTGACGGCAAGCTGACCGTCGCCGTTGACGTGACCGCGCACAAGTTCACCGGTAGTGCGCGGGAAAAGATCACTGCCGCCGGCGGCTCCGTCACCGAGCTCTAGCGCGAAAAGACGTAAAAGACCCCGACACGCCGGGCGTGCAGGGACTTTTGCGTCTGCTCGCGCCAGAGTGTCGACTACGTCTGTGGTCGTGCGCCCAGAACATCGCGGAACAGGGCCTGGCGCAGAGCGAGTTCTCGCGGATCGCTCCATAGGTGAAAGCCCAAGCGGTTCATCACGTAGGCGAAACCCACTCCGGTGTCTGGGTCGGCGAATCCGAACGAGCCGCCGTAGCCCGGCGTTCCGAAGGCCTTGGCCGATGACCCGAACTCGAAGTGTCGCACGGGCTTACAGTATCCCAGCGAGAACGACGAATTGACATGCAGCACCTTGTCGCGCAGACCGCCGCTGGGTGCGACGGCGGGTTGGGTCAGCGCGTTGAGGGTCGTAGCCGTCAACCCGAGTTCGGTGCCGCCGGTGGCAGCGCAGCCGTAGGCGCGGGCGACCGAACGGGCGGTACCGATCCCATTGCCGGCCGGGATCTCGACCGTTCGGACCTTTTCACTGTTGAAGTCGCGCAGCACGTCGACGTCGGTCGGCAATTTGACCGTCTTGCTCGCCAATCCGAACGGATTGGCCAGCGACAGCGCGAATCCGGCCGGCATGGTGTTGAGATGCAGCAGCGCCTCCGCGCGTGACCAGCCGTGCAGGTACGCGACGCGGTCGCGGTTGACCGAGGCGGGCAGCCCGATGTACATCTCGAGGCCGAGTCGCGCTGCGATCTCATCGGCGAAGAAGCGGCCCAGCGTCCGCCCGGCCGGATCAGCGTGCCGGATGAGCTCGGACTCATACCAGCCCAAGGTGAGGGTGTGATAGCCGTGCCGAGTGCCAGGCTTCCAGGCTGGGGCCTGGGCGGCCAGCACCGCCGACAGTCTTTCCGGCTCAGCCACATCGCTCAATGTCAACGGTCCATCCAGGGCGGGGAGCCCGGCTTGGTGGGACAGCAACTGCCGCACGGTCACCTCAGCCTTACCCGCTTGCGCGAACTCCGGCCAGTAATCGGCGACCCTCGCGTCATAGTCGATGATCCCGCGGGAGGCCGCGACGGCGACGGCAAGGGAAGCAACGCCTTTCGTCGTCGAATACATGTTGACCAGGGTGTCGTCTCGCCAGGGCGCTCGTGTCGAGCCGTTGCGGAAGCCGCCCCACAGGTCGACGACCTTGGTGCCGTTGCGGTAGACGGCAACCGCGGCACCAACTTCTCGGCCACGGGCGAAGTTGGCCCGAAACGCGTCGGCGACCGCACCGTAACCCTCGGCGACGCCTCCACCGAGCAGGTTCGGTGACACCTTGACTTTGAGAACCAATCGAATTGCCTAGGAAAGGTGCGGAATGACGTCCGCAGCTAGGCGTTCCATCTGCTCGTGATCCTCAGCCACGTTTTTACCGACCGGGTTGAGCAGCACCATCGCGGCGCCCGCTTCGATGACCTCGTGCAGCCCTCGCACGACATCTTGCGCAGTGCCGCACACCGGCACCGCATCAATGCCGGACATCCCGCCATAGATGCGGTGAAGTCCGGCCAGCACACGTTCGCGGGCCCGAGCGGCATCGTCGTCGATCATCAGGTACACCCGCTTGCCGATGGCGAAGCTCGTCGCATCCTTGTCTTGTTCGGCGAGCTCGCGGCGCACCGTCTGCACCGCCTCGGCAAACTTAGCGGTGGTCGACGAACCGGCACCGAGGAAAGCGTCGCCGTGGCGAACGGCCCGGGCGAGCGCCTTGGGTGCTTGCCCGCCGAACCAGATCGGCGGATGCGGTCGCTGCACCGGTTTGGGCTCAATCGGCAGGTCTTCGGCTTGCCAGAAGCGGCCCTGGAAGGTCACCGTCGGCTCATCGGACCAAGCGGCTTTCATCAGTTGCAGGCCTTCGGTGAAACGCCGGACAAAAGTGGCCTTGTCCACACCGAAAGCCTGGAATTGGCGAAAGCCGCCACCGGGAGCGACTCCGAGGTCCAGTCGCCCGTGGCTGAGCCGGTCGACGGCGGTCACGGCCGCGGCCAACTGCAGCGGATCGTGCAACGATGTCACCAGCACGGCAACACCGAGCCGAAGCCGCCGGGTGCAGGCCGCCGAGTAAGCCAGCAATTCCAACGGCGCCAACAACGGCGCCCGTCCGACCACCTGTTCGAGCACCCAGCCGCCGGCGTAGCCCAGTTCCTCCGCTCGGGTCAGGTAGGCGCGCAGGCCCACGGCATCGAAGCCGTCAACGTCAAGCTGGGGGATTGAGATCGAAAATCTCATCTCACCACGGTACGGCGACGGTGCAGGAGCCGGTGCCGGACCTCGGTAGGCTGCCATACATGTTTGCCTTCCTACCTGGTTTGCCCGGCATCGACGACGTTCGCGCCGTGGCTCATCGCATTGATACCGCCCGCCACCACGGCGTGCCCAACGGTTGCGTCCTCGAGTTCGACCTGCACTCGGTGCCCCCGGAGACCAGTGGCTTGGACCCGTTGGCGATTATCACCGGAGGCGGACGTCAACTGATCCTGCGTGAGGCCGTCTCCGCGATCCACCGCGCCGCCCAGGATCGGCGGGTGGCCGGTCTGATCGCGCGGGTTCAGCTTCCGTCCGCGGCCGCCGGGCCGATGCAGGAGCTACGCGAAGCCATCGCAGCCTTCACCGCCGTGAAGCCGTCGCTGGCCTGGTCCGAAACCTATCCGGGAACGTTGTCCTACTATCTGGCTTCCGCCTTCGGCGAGGTGTGGATGCAGCCGTCCGGAACTGTCGGGCTGGTCGGGTTCGCCACAAACGCGTTGTTCTTGCGTGACGCGCTCGGGAAGGCCGGCATCGAGGCACAGTTCATCGCCAAAGGCCAATACAAGTCAGCGGCAAACCTCTTCACGCAGGACCGCTACACCGACGCGCACCGGGAAGCCGACAGCCGGCTGCTTGAGAGCCTGCGCGGCCAGGTGTGGCAGGCAGTGGCCGAGTCCCGCAATATCGATCCCGGCGCGGTCGATGCGCTGGCCAACCGGGCGCCGCTGTTGCGTGACGACGCCGTCGAGGCCGGCCTGGTGGACCGCATCGGATTCCGCGACGAAGCATTCGCCCGAATAGCCGAACTTGGGGGTGCCGAAGGTATTTCGCCGGAGACCAGTGACGCCGACACCGATGAAAAAGCCCCGCCGCGGCTGTATTTGACGCGCTATGCACGCATGAGCGCACCGCGGCTGGCACCACCGATGCCGACGATGCCCGGACGCAGGCCTAAACCGACGGTCGCCGTCGTCACAGTGGCCGGCACGATCGTCAGTGGACGTGGCGGCCCTCAGGTGCTGCCGCTGGGACCCTCCAGTGTTGGCGGTGACACCATCGCGGCGGCGCTTCGGGAAGCAGCCGCCGCCGATTCAGTAGCGGCGATCGTGCTGCGGGTTGATAGTCCCGGCGGCTCGGTGACCGCGTCGGAAACCATCTGGCGGGCGGTTGCGAAGGCCCGTAAAAACAGCAAGCCGGTGGTTGCGTCGATGGGTGCGGTGGCCGCCTCCGGCGGGTATTACGTCTCTGCGGCCGCCGACGCGATTGTGGCCAATCCGGGCACGATCACCGGTTCGATCGGCGTTTTGACCGGGAAACTGGTAGCCCGGGATCTCAAAGACAAACTCGGCGTCGGCTCTGACTCGGTGCGCACCAATGCCAACGCCGACGCCTGGTCGATCAACGCGCCATTCACCCCCGAACAGCATGCGCAGGTCGAGGCGGAGGCGGACCTGTTCTATGACGACTTCGTGCGGCGTGTCGCCGAGGGCCGCGATATGAGCCACGAAGACGTGCACGCCGTGGCTCAGGGCCGCGTGTGGACCGGTGCTGACGCGTTGGAACGCGGTCTGGTGGACGAACTGGGTGGATTACGTGCTGCCGTCCGCCGCGCCAAGATACTGGCCGGACTCGACGAGGACGCCGATGTGCGGATCGTCAGCTACCCGAGCTCGTCGCTGTGGGAGCTGCTGCGACCGCGACCGTCATCGTTGCCGGCGGCCGCGTCGCTACCCGATGCGGTGGGCGCGTTGCTCGGCCGGTCGCTGGTTTCAGTGCTCGATCAGCTGGAGCGGACGATCACCGGTGCCAGTGTGTTGTGGCTCGGCGAGTCGCGGCTGTAGTCGCGGCGCCCTATTTGCGGGTTGCGCAGACGTAGCTCAACTCGCCGAACGTCGCCATCATCTCGTCTTCGGGAAACTCGAACCCATTGCGCGCGTAGAGTTCTCGGGCGGAGTCAGCGGTCACCTCCCAGCCATGGGTGGTCAGGTAATCAACGACGATGCTCCGTTCACCCCGATAGAACAGGTCGCCCATGTTGAGTTGCAGGCCGAGGCGGCGCCACCGCTCACTGAGCCGTTCGATGCGCTCATCGGTGAAAGCGTGCGGATCGGGAATGTGTTCGGTGGCCAACCGGCTGCCCGGAGCGCTGAGCGCACCGATGTGATCGAACAATCGGTCCTGGGCGTCGGGCGGAAGGTACGGCAGCAACCCTTCGGCACTCCATGCGGTGGGCTGGTTTTCGTCGAAGCCGTGCTGCCGCAGGGCAGCCGGCCAGTCGTCTCGCAGATCGATGCCCACGGTGCGGCGGTCGACCACGAGTTCGGCGCCGATGTCGGCCAGCGTGTTCGTCTTGAAGTCGATCACTTGCGGTTGATCGATCTCGTAGACGACGGTGCCCGCCGGCCAGCGCAGCCGATAGGCTCTGGTGTCCAGGCCGGAAGCCAGAATCACCGCCTGCCGCACCCCGGCCTCGGTCGCGTTGGTGAAAAAGTCGTCGAAGAACCTGGTGCGGACCGCTATCTGCTCAGTTCGGGTTTTGCGGCTCAGCAGGGGATCGTCGTCCAGGGTGACTTCGCCGTCGATGATCCGGATCAACGGCTCCAGGCCCACCGCGCGGACCAGCGGATCGGCCAGCGGATCGTCGAGGAGCGCGTACGGTGCCTGTGACGCCAGTGCCCGCGAGGCGGCGACCATCGTCGCAGTCGCACCGACGCTCGATGCCGGGTCCCAGGTGTCGCCCTCGTACCGTGCCGTCCCGGTGTCCGCCATAGTCGATACCCTCCTCGTTATTTAGCTGACATAACAAGCCGTCGCTACTGTACGCCTGGCGCCGGTAGTATGCGGTTCTGCACCGCATATCGGCGAAAACACTGTCATCGCCGCCCACTCGCGCCAGGCTTAGGTATGTCCTGTGCGACGGCGGGCAAACGAGTACTGATCACCGGCGCATCGTCCGGGGTGGGCGCTGCGTTGGCTCGCCGGCTGGCCCGGGAGGGCGCAGTGGTAGGTCTGGTCGCCCGTCGCCGGGAGCGTCTCGCCGCGGTGCTGGACGACTGCCGACAAGCCTCCCCGGCCTCGGCAATGTGGGTTGCCGACCTTTCCGACACTGACGGGCTCGACCGGCTGGCGCTGCACGCGTGGGACACGCTGGGCGGCATCGACGTACTGATCAACAACGCTGCGATGCCCAAGCGACGAGTGGTCAGCGCACTTGATCCTGCCGAAGTAGAGACCGTCATGCGGGTCAACTTCTTCGCGCCGGTGCGGCTGACCTTGACGGTGTTGCCGCGGATGCTCGCCCGCGGCAATGGCGTGATCGTCAATGTCTCCAGCATGGGCGGCCGACTGGCCATCATCCACGAAGCCGCCTACTGTGCCAGCAAGTTCGCGCTGTGTGGCTGGAGCGAGTCGATGGCCGTGGACCTGCACGGCACCGGTATTGCGGTGAAGCTGATTGAACCGGGACCTGTCGACACCGAGATCTGGGATCAACCGGGCAGCGATGAGCCGCTGTACACCGGGCCCAAGGTCCCGGCTGACCAGGTCGCGGAGGGCATTGTCGCGGCGTTGGGCAGCGACCGTTTCGAGCATTATCTGCCGGACCTGAGCGTGGTCGTCGACGCGAAAAACGCCGACATCGACACCTACATCGCCGGTGCGGCCGCCATGGCGCCGCGATGAAGGCGCTGGTGTTCGGGGTCACCCCCGAACCCTGGTCCCCGCCCCGCCCGGCGGCCAACACGCTGACCACAAACCTGTCCAGTACCCCGGTTGCGCTGCGGCAGCTGCCCGATCCCGTTCTGCTGCACGATGATTGGGTGATCACCCGGCCCCGGCTGACCGGCATCTGCGGATCGGATTCCAAGCAGATCCTGCTCGACTTCGGTGCGGGAGACGCCGACAACGCGATGGCCGCTTTCTGTTCGTTTCCCCAAGTCATGGGCCACGAGGTGGTTGCCGACGTGATCTCGGTCGGGCCGAAGGCCCGCGGACTGCAGTCCGGCCAGCGGGTCGTGCTCAACCCGTGGCTGTCGTGCGGTCCGCGCGGTATCGAACCGCCTTGTCCCGCTTGTGAACACGGCGACTACAGCTTGTGTTGGAGCTTTTGTGACGGCTACATCAGACCGGGCATCCACACCGGGGTGTCGGCCGATGTAACCGGCGGCTACGCCGAATTGATGCCGGCGCACGACAGCATGCTCATTCCGGTGCCCGACTCGGTGCCCGACGAACTCGCCGTCTTCGCCGATCCGTTCTCGGTGTCGCTGCATGCGATCACCCGCCATCCGCCGCCGAAGTCGGCTCGGGTTTTGGTGTACGGAGCTGGGTCCCTCGGCTTGTGCGCCGTCGCCATTCTGCGGACGCTTTACCCCGATGTGGCTGTGGCGGTCGTGGCCCGCTTCGACGCCCAAGCCGAGTTGGCCCGCCGTTTCGGGGCCGCCATTGTGCTGGCGCATGAGCCGCGGTTGGCGCTGATCGAGAATCTTGTTGCCTGGGGTGGCGGCCGGCTACGGCAGCCGCTGCTGGGGTTGCCGATGGCCCACCCGGGTGCGGTCGACGTCGTCTACGACACCGTGGGGAAGCCCGAGACATTCGAAGTGGGTGTCCGGGTGTTGACCTCACGCGGCACATTGGTGAAGGCGGGTGTGCATGCGCCCGGCCGGTGGGAGTGGAGTCCTCTGTATTTCAAGGAGATCAATTGGGTCGGGTCGAACGCCTTCGGTGTTGAGGAAGTGGAGGGGCAGCGCAAACATGCGATCGCCCACTACCTCGACCTGGCGGTCGACGGCCGAATTGACCTGCGGCCCATGCTAACTCACACCTTCCGGTTGGAGCAGTGGCGCGATGCCTTCCTCGCGATCGCCAACCAGGGTGAAAGTGGCGCGGTCAAAGTCGCGTTCGACCATCGCTTGGCGGGCGACGTATCGGCGGGGTAGCGAGATAGTGGCGTCCCTCTTCATGAGGTGGCGTCGTGTGTCGGCTTATTAGGATGTGGTGTGCGGCTCGGAAGTAACCTCGTCAAGAAGGTGTCGTCGCCTGGGGCGCGACCCATCAGCGACCCACACCCGGGTCGATAACCGGTAACCTGGCCTTGCTATGCCGCATTCATTCGAAATTTCAGTCGAATCTCCGGCCGGCGTCGAACAGCTTCTTGCGGCGTTCTCCGACGAAAATTATTGGCGGGCCAGGCTGGCCATAGGTGAAAGCGCTGCCGAACTCAAATCGCTGACCGTCAACGCCGACGGCGCCGTGAATGTAGTCGTAACGGCTACCCTGGTACGCAACCGACTGCCGAAATTGATTACCCGGTTGCACCGCGCTGATCTCGAGGCCGTGCAAAAAGAGAAGTGGAGCTGGATCAATGGCGGCCGGCTGCGTGGCGAAGTCAGCGTGGCGGCTCCTCCCATTCCGCTTTCCGCCTTCTGGAAAGTCATGGTGGCGCCAATGCAAAGTGGATCGTTGCTGAATTACACGGCTTCAGTGATGGTCAACATCCCGTTGGTCGGCGGCGCGATGGAAAAGTCTCTCGGTGGCCAAATTGCCGAAGGGATCGTTAAAGGCGTGCCCTTCACCACAGAATGGATAGCTGAGAACGGTTGACAGAAGCTTATTCTTGACTCGTCGTCAGCCCGGCCTCCGCGGGTGATATGGATCAGTTCCGTAGCCATACCGAACTAGTCCGCAGGCGCCCAAAGCCGTATCGGCTGCGATGACGTTGCCGTCCCATCACCGGCAAAGCTGCATTGATCGTCGATCGGCTACTGAGATGACGGCCACCCGCGGGTGGACAGTGGCTACGAAGGCCCTGGTCTGCCGGGCCGAGATTCTCCACTGGGCACTCAAGAGACCCCGAGAGCCACCAGCAGCGGATTCAAGGATGCGTGGGGTCGGACACCGGCAAGGTGCTCGGTCACATCACGAAATTTCCGAAATCTTGGACTGATCCTATTGGACTCCAGTATGGTAACGACTCACGCGGCTCGACTACTTGGTCCGGAGAACCGGTGAGCATCAACCCGTTCAACGACGACAATGGCAGCTTCTTCGTCTTGGTCAACGGCGAGGAGCGCCACAGCCTGTGGTCGACGTTCGCCGACGTTCCAGCCGGCTGGCGGGTGGTGTACGCCGAAGCGGACCGCGCCGCAAGCCTGGGCCACATTGAACTGAGCTGGCCCGATATACGGCCGGAAAGTCTGCGCGAGACGCTGGCAAGCGGGTCGGGCTTCTGACAACTAAGCCGTGTGGTTTTGGGGGAGTTCGGATGGGGCTTGATGACCGAGCACTTCCGCTGACGCGGGGACAGCTCGACATATGGCTTGCGCAGGAAACGGGTCATCTCGATGCGAAGTGGCAGCTTGGCGTGCTTGCGCGAATCGAGGGCGTGATCGAGCCTGGTTTGCTCGAGTCGGCGATCCGTCAAGTGGTGCGCGAGGCCGAACCACTTAGAGCTGCCTTTTTCCAGGTGAATGGCCAAGTATTCCAAGAAATAGTCGATTACTCGAACGTTGAGCTTGCTCGCTATGACCTCATGGCCTCAGCGGATCCCGAAAGGAGCTCCTACCGGATAGCGGCGTCGATTCAACGCACGCCGATGCCGCTGAGTGGCCCGCTGTTCAAATTTGCATTATTGCAGACGCGGGTGGACGAATTCTATTTGTTCGTGTGCTGCCATCATATCGTGGTAGACGGAATCGGCGTTGCTCTCATCTGTCATCGGATCGCAGCTATCTATTCTGCGATGGCCACTGGCGGCTCGAGTCCGCCTGCTTTTTTTGGGTCGCTGAGTGATCTAATTGATTGCGAGCTCGAATACGAAGCGTCCACCGATTATTTCGATGATCAGTTCTATTGGACCAGGAATCTTCCGCAGGAAAGACAACCGCGTTATGAATCGGCGCATGCCGCGGGCGGGCGTGATCCCGGCGAGGCTTCTGCGCCGGTTCAATTGGATCCGTTCGTCGTTGCAGAGATCCGCCGGTTGTCGCAGGCGCTTAAGGTGCGTCGAGCGTCGGTAATTACTGCGGCGTGCGCGCTGCTGGTGCGGGGATGCGACGTCGAGGGTTCGGAGGTGGTGTTCGACTTTCCGGTAACGAGGCGTGTGCGTCCGGAGGCACAGACGGTGCCCGGCATGATATCCGGGGTGGTACCGCTCGTGTTGAAGACTTCGCCGGGGTCTGCAATTGCTGGTTTTTGTGAACATGTCGACACCCGAATGCGAGAAGCGCTGCAGCATCAGCGATTCCCGGTGCACGCTCTTGAAAAGAAGGCGGGTCTCCGCGAATCCGACGCGGTCTCGAATCGGGTAGTTCTTAATTTTATTCCTGCTACACGTCTGGACAATTTTGGTGACGCTGCCGGGTCGGGGGCTGTGACCCATTCTGGCTTCGAGGATCAGCTTGAGCTGTGGTTTATAAGGGCTGATGATCAACTTTTTCTCAACACGGCGGGTCCCCGAAAGTTTTTCTCGGACTGTGATGTCCGCGAATTAGTAGGGCGGTTGGAGCGCGTGTTGCTGGCGATGACCGCCGATCCGGGGCGGTCGTTGTCATCGATCGATGTGCTCGATGCCCGTGAGCAGGCCCAGTTGGATGGGTGGGGTAACCGGGCGGTGTTGACCCAGCCCGCGACGCCGATGTCGATACCGGCGCTTTGGGCCGCCCAGGTGGCGCGAACCCCGGATGCGGCGGCGGTGACTTTCGACGGCCGCTCACTGACATACCTTGGGCTCGATGAGGCCGCCAACCGGTTGGCGCACCTGCTGGCCGCTCAGGGTGCGGGCCCGGGACAGTGTGTGGCGCTGCTGCTTTCACGTTCCGCCGAGGCGATCGTGGCGATCCTGGCGGTGCTCAAAACCGGGGCGGCCTATCTGCCGATCGATCCCGGGCTGCCGGCGGCGCGGATGCAGTTCATGCTCGCCGACGCGGCGCCGATCAGCGCGATCACCACCGCCCAACTGCGCCCGCGGCTGGACGGATGCGACCTGCCGGTTATCGATGTCGAAGACCCCCGCATCGCCAGCTATGAGGCCACACACTTGCCGGCGCCGACGCCCGATGACATCGCTCACATCATCTACACCTCGGGCACCACGGGCCTTCCCAAGGGGGTGGCGGTCACTCACCACAACGTGACCCGGCTGTTCGACGCCCGGGATGCCGGTGCCGTGATGGGGCCCGGCCAGGCTTGGACGCACTGCCATTCGTTGGCCTTTGATGCCTCGGTGTGGGAGATCTGGGCTCCGCTGCTGCACGGCGGGCGGGTGGTTGTGGTGCCCGAAGAGGTGGTGCGCTCCCCAGGGGACTTCCACAAGCTGCTGGTCGGCGAACACGTGTCCACGCTGCTGCAGACACCTTCGGCGGTGGGGCAGCTGTCCCGTGAAGGTTTGGAGTCGGTGGCGTTGATGGCCGCCGGTGAGGCGTGCCCGGCCGAGATGGTGGATCGGTGGGCCCCCGGGCGGGTGATGACCAACGGTTACGGCCCGACTGAGACCACGGTGTTTGCGTCGATCAGTGCGCCGCTGGCCCCGGGGTCGGGGGTGCCGCCAATCGGTTCGCCGGTGCCCGGAGCGGCGTTGTTTGTGCTGGACGGGTGGTTGCGCCCGGTGGCGGCCGGTGTGATTGGAGAGTTGTATGTGGCCGGTCGCGGGGTTGCGTGTGGATACGTGCGCCGAGCCGGGTTGACCGCATCGCGATTTGTGGCGTGTCCGTTCGCGGGGCCGGACGCGCCCGGAACACGGATGTATCGCACCGGGGATTTGGTGTGGTGGGGTGCTGATGGGCAGCTGCGGTATGTGGGGCGCGCCGATGAGCAAGTCAAGATCCGCGGGTATCGCATCGAGCTCGGCGAAATCCAAGCCGCGCTGGCAGGGCTGGACGGGGTAGAGCAGGCGGTGGTGATCGCCCGCGAAGACCGACCCGGTGATAAACGCTTGGTGGGTTATGTCACCGGGGCCGTGGACCCCGTCGTCGCACGTGCCGCGCTGGCCGAGCGGCTACCGGCATACATGGTTCCGGTGGCGGTGGTGTTGTTGGAGGCACTGCCGCTGACACCCAACGGCAAACTCGACAAACGCGCGCTGCCGGCACCCGAATACCACCACACGGGCGGTGGTTATCGTGCCCCGACCAGCGCGGTCGAGGAGATTTTGGCCGGCATCTACGCCCGGGTGCTCGGGCTTGAGCGCGTGGGTATTGATGACTCGTTTTTCGACCTGGGCGGGGATTCGCTGTTGGCAATGCGGGTGATCGCTGCGGTCAGAATAAGCCTGGACGCCGATCTCGCGGTGCGCACCTTATTCGACGCCCCCACCATCGCCCAGCTGGCGCCCCGCATCAGTGCTCAGACGAGCCGGCGCAAACCATTGTTGGCCGTCCAGCGGCCCCAAGTCATCCCGCTGTCATTCGCTCAAAGCCGGTTGTGGTTCCGCAACCGGTTCGAGGGCGGGGTTGCGACCTACAACGTGCCGACCGCGTTGCGGATCAGCGGCCCACTAGATGTGGAGGCGCTGGGCGCGGCGCTGGATGACGTCATCGCCCGCCACGAATCGCTGCGCACCATATTTCCCGACATGGACGGGCTGCCCTGCCAGGAGGTGTTGCCGACCCGGGCCGGGTTGTGGCGGCGCGAAGGCGCCGCGGTGGTGTCCTTGCCGGAGCAGGACGTGGTCGGCGAGTTGGCTGCGCTGGCGGTGTATCGGTTCGATCTGTCGACGGAGATCCCTATTCGGGCGCAGATCTATGCGGTGGGGCCCGAGCAATATGTGTTGGGTCTTGTGGTGCACCACATCGCTTTTGACGGGTGGTCGCTGGCTCCGATGGTTCGGGATGTGGGCGAGGCGTATCGGGCGCGGCGGCAACGCCGGGCCCCGCAGTGGACGCCGTTGCCGGTGCAGTATGCCGATTACACGTTGTGGCAACAGGAGTGGTTGGGGTCGGAGTCTGATCACGACAGTGTGATTGCGGGGCAGTTGGCCTACTGGCGGCAGGAGTTGGCCGATCTGCCCGAGGTGGTGTCGCTACCGGCGGATAGAGCCCGCCCCCCAGTGCCCAGTTACCGCGGTGATGTGGTGGAGGTGCGCATCGACCCGTCGGTGTGGGCGAAGGTCAAGATGCTCGCCGCGGCGCATAACGCGACGGCCTCGATGGTTCTTCAGGCAGTCACGGCGGTGTTATTGCACCGCGCCGGGGCCGGTGAAGACCTGGCGATCGGGAGCCCGATCGCCGGGCGCTCGGATGCGGCGCTCGATGATCTGGTCGGGTTCTTCGTCAACACCTGGGTGTTGCGGGTAGGCGTGACTTCTGCGCACCGGTTCTGCGATGTGCTTGAGCAGGTGCGCCGGAAGGCGCTGGATGCCTACAGCAACCAGGATGTGCCGTTCGAGTTGCTGGTCGAGCGGCTCAACCCGGTGCGCTCTGGTGCGCATCATCCGCTGTTTCAAGTGATCATGGCGTTCCAGAACAATGTGCGCCCCGAGATGGTGGCGCTTGACGGGGTCGGTGTCGAGCCGTTGGCGGCGGACACCAGCACCGCCAAGTTCGACCTGGATATCCAACTGAGTGAGGTGTCCACCGACGACCCGGCCGCGCCGATGGCTGGCGGGGCGGTGTCGTATGCCACGGACTTATATGACCGGTCCACCGTCGAGCGGTTGGTCGCCTGGTTCGGGCGGGTGATCGAGGCGGTGGTCGTCGATGCGTCGGTGGTAGTGGGAGAGGTTTCGTTGCTGGATCGCGGTGAACGCGATCTGGTGCTGTCGGGGTGGTCTGGTGCTGGGGTGGGGGCGCCGGTGGGGGTGGCGCCGGAGTTGTTGGCTGCCGCGGTGGCCGCCGACCCGGACGCGCTGGCGATCATCGACGGTCAGCGGCAGCTTTCATACCGCAAGCTTGACGAGTGGTCGACGCGCTTGGCGCGGACGCTGATCGACGCGGGCGTGGGTCCGGAGCGCACCGTGGGCGTGGCGATAGACCGCAGCGTGGAACTGGTGGTCGCGTGGTGGGCAGTGGCAAAGGCCGGCGGCATTTATGCACCTGTGGATCTGAACCACCCCGTCGAGCGGGTTGTCCAGGTGCTGAACTCCTCAGGGGCGGTGCTCGTCTTGACCTGTGGTTCCGACGACATCGCCGAGGCCGGCATGCGGCCGGTGCTGCGTATCGACGCGCTGGACCTGTCGGGGCGCGCTGCGAGCGTGATCACCGACGCCGATCGGTTGGCACTCCTAACGCCTAATGACGCTGCCTATTTGATCTTCACGTCGGGTTCGACTGGCGTCCCCAAAGGGGTGGTGGTGAGCCACGAGGGTCTGCTGGGCTGGGTGGCCGCGCTACCTGAGTCATGCCGGTTGGACGCGAACAAGCGGGTACTGATGGTGGCCTCGTCGACCTTCGATGCGTCGGTCTGCGAGATGTTGTTGGCGGTGGGATCGACGGCGGCGCTGGTGGTGGCGCCACCCGGGGTGTACGCCGGCGAGCCGTTGACCGCGTTGCTGCAAAGTCAGCGCGTCAACACGGCGTTCCTTACTCCGACGGTGCTGTCGTCACTGGACCCCGCCCGGCTAGACGGGTTTGACAAGTTGATGATCGGCGGTGAGGCGTTCCCAGCGGAGTTGGTGGCCGCCTGGGCGCCGGGCCGGCGTGTGTTCAACGTCTACGGTCCGACCGAAACCACCATCTGGGTCACCATCAGTGCGCCGCTGTCGGCCGACGGGCCGGTTCGCATCGGCAGCCCGATCCCGGGGGTGTGCGCCCTCGTGCTGGACCCGCGGCTGAACCCGACGCCCATCGGGGTGGTGGGTGAGCTGTATGTGAGTGGACCGGCGCTGGGGCACGGCTACATAGGCCGGGTGGATTTGACCGCGGAACGGTTCATAGCCAACCCATTTGGTGACCCCGGGACGCGCATGTACCGCACCGGCGACCTGGTGCGCTGGACCCCCGACGGCACCTTCGATTTTGTGGGGCGCGCTGACAGCCAGATCAAACTGCGCGGGCAGCGCATCGAAGTGGGTGAAATCGAGAACACTCTGCTGGCCTGCCCGCACGTCACCCAGGCGGCCGTGACGGTGCACGACGGCGCCACCGGATCCCATCTCGTCGCATACGTCACCCTCGACCAGAACACCAGTGCCGACCAGGACGTGGAAAACGTCGAAGAGTGGCAACACCTGTACGACGACCTTTACGGTGAAGACTTCGGGTCCCGCTTCGGCATGGACTTCCGCGGATGGAACAGCAGCTACACCGGTGACCCGATCCCGCTCGAGGAAATGATCGAGTGGCGTGCTGCCACGGTGGATCGGATCAAGGGCTTGCGGCCGCGTCGCGTGCTGGAGATCGGCACCGGCTCAGGACTGCTGTTGTCACAGCTCGCCCCGCACTGCGATCAATATGTCGCCACCGACTTCTCGGCGGTGGCCATCGACAAGCTGGCCCGCTCGCTGGAGCAACTGCAGTTCGAATGGCGTGACCGCGTCGAGTTGCTGACCCGGCCCGCTCACGTCATCGAGGCGCTGCCGCCGGGCCACTTCGACACCATCATTCTCAACTCGGTCATTCAGTACTTCCCCAACGCGGGATATCTGGCCAAGGTGATCGACAACGCCATGGAGCTGCTGGCGCCCGGCGGGGCACTGTTCATCGGCGACGTGCGCAACCATACGCTGCAGAGTGCGTTCCAAACCGCGGTCGCGCTGGCCCGCACCAACGCCACCGACACCACCGAGATCCGCCAGAGAGTTCAGCGCGCGGTGCTCGGTGAACCCGAATTGCTGCTCGCTCCGGAGTTTTTCACCACCTGGGCCGCCGACCATGCGTCAGTGGCTGGACTTGACATTGAAGTCAAACGTGGAGTTGCCGACAACGAATTGAGCCGCTACCGCTACGACGTCACCGTCTACAAAACCCCCGCGCCGGTGCGCTCGTTGGCCGTCGCACCCAGCTGGGCATGGGCCGAATGCGCTGGCTTGGGTGGGCTGCACACCCGCTTGCTATCGCAGTGCCCCGGCTCCGTTCGCATCACCGGCATCCCTCGCGCCGGCGTGATCACCGACGTCGGCATCGAAGCCGCGCTGGCCACCGGGCTACCCGTCGCCGACGCACTGGCTCAGGTCACCGCCACCCAGGTTCCTGATGCCGCCGTTCCCGAAGACTTGCACCGCCTCGGCGAAACCGCTGGTTACCAGGTCGCGGTCTCCTGGGGCGCCCATTCGGGCACCCTGGATGCGGTTTTCATCAACCCAACCGACCCCGACGGGCGGCGCACCGCGCCGCTGACCGACCTGTATCTGCCCCCCGCCGGAGCCCAGCAACGCACCAGCCTCGCGAATGACCCCCAGACCAACACCAAAATCAGCGCAGTGCGGCAGCGGTTGAGCGCGTGGCTGCCCGATTACATGGTGCCGGCGCACGTTGTGGTGCTTGAGGCGTTCCCGTTGACCACGTCGGGCAAGATCGACCGTAAAGCGCTGCCAGCACCGGTGTTTGCGGCCAGCCACTTCCGGGCGCCGCAGACCGAGACCGAAAAAATCGTCGCCGACGTGTTCGCCGAGGTGTTGGGTGTGGACCGGGTGGGGCTAGATGACGATTTCTTCGCCCTGGGTGGAGATTCGTTGACCGCGACGCGGGTGAGCGCCCGGCTGCAGTTGGCACTCGGCCGGGAAGTGCCGGTGCGGTATCTGTTCGACGCGTCCACCGTCTGGGATCTCGCTGAATATCTGCACCGGCATCGAGGCGGACCTAAGCACCCGCCAATGCGGGTCATGCCGCGCCCGGAGCGGGTTCCGTTGTCCTTCGCGCAAAGCCGGTTGTGGTTCATCGATCAGTTGCACGGGCCCTCACCGATTTACAACATGGCGGTGGCGCTGCGGCTGGGCGGGCGCCTGGACGCCGAGGCATTGGGAGCGGCGCTGGCCGATGTGGTGGGCCGCCAAGAGAGCCTGCGCACGCTGTTCGTGGCGGTCGAGGGGATACCCCAGCAGCTGGTGCTGCCGGTTGAGCGGGCTGACTTCGGTTGGGACGTTGTCGATGCCACCGGCTGGCCGGCCCGCCGGCTGGATAAAGCCGTTGACAGCGTAGTGCGCCACAAGTTCGACCTGACCCGCGAGATTCCATTGCGGGCGCGGCTTTTTCGAACCGGCGACGACGAGCACGTGCTGGTGGCCGCAGTGCACCATATCGCTGCTGATGGCTGGTCGATCACCCCGTTGGTGCGTGATTTGGGGGTGGCGTATGCCAGCCGGTGCGCGGGTAGGGCGCCGGGGTGGGCGCCGCTGGTGGTGCAGTATGTCGATTACGCGCTGTGGCAGCGTGAGCATCTTGGCGATCTCGCCGACAGTGACAGCCCGATCGCCGCGCAGCTGACGTATTGGGAGCAGGCGTTGGGCGGGATGGCCGAGCGGCTGGTGTTGCCCACCGATCGGCCCTACCCGCCGGTTGCCGACTACCGCGGCGCCAGTATGGCGGTGAACTGGCCTGCCGAGCTACAACAGCGGGTGCGTGGGTTGGCCGGTGAGCACAACGCGACCAGCTTCATGGTGCTCCAGGCCGCTTTGGCGGTCCTGCTGGCCAAGCTCAGCGCCAGCCCCGATGTGGCGGTGGGTATCCCGATCGCTGGGCGCCGCGACCCGGCGCTCGATGAGTTGGTGGGGTTCTTCGTCAACACGTTGGTGTTGCGGGTCGAGGTGGCCGGTGATCCCACTATCACCCAACTGCTGGCTCAGGTGCGAGGGCGCAGCCTGGCCGCCCACGAGCATCAAGACGTGCCGTTCGAGGTGCTGGTGGAGCGGCTCAATCCGACCCGCTCGCTGACCCATCACCCGCTGGTGCAGGTGATGTTGGGCTGGCAGAACCTGCCCGGGCAGACCAGCGACCCCGCCACCGGGCTGGCGTTGGGTGATTTGCGGGTCACCTCTATTCCGACCGACATCCGCATGGCTCGCATGGATCTGGTGTTCTCGCTGTCCGAGCGCTGGGGCGAAACTGGTGAGCCGGCCGGGATCGGCGGGACGGTGGAATTCCGCACCGATGTTTTCGACGCGGCCAGCATCGAAGTGCTGATCGAGCGGTGGCGGCGGGTCTTGGTGGCGATGACTGCTGACCCGACCCGGCGGCTGTCGTCGATCGAACTGCTGGATGCCGCCGAGTACGAACGCCTGGACCTTTGGGGTAACCGGGCGGTGTTGACGGCGCCGGCACCCACGCCGGAGTCGATCCCGGCTTTGTTTGCCGCCCAAGCGGCCCGCGCACCCGAGGCGGTGGCGTTGGTGTGTGGTGAGGTCTCGTGGACTTATCGCGAGCTTGACGAGGCGTCTAACCGGTTGGCGCACATGTTGTTTGGGTATGGTGTCAGTGCGGGTGAGTGTGTTGCGCTGCTGTTGCCCAGGTCCGCCGAGGCGATCATGGCGATTTTGGCGGTGCTCAAGACCGGGGCGGCGTATTTGCCGATCGACCCGGCCCTGCCGGCGGCCCGTATCGGTTTCCTGCTCAGTGATGCCGCGCCGATCGCCGCGATCACCACGGCCGAACTGACCGACCGACTGGACGAGCGCGATCTGCTGGTCATCCAGGTCGACGACCCTGCTGTTGGCGGTCAACCGAGCACGACGCTGTCGGCGCCGGCCCCCGACGATCTCGCCCACATCATCTACACCTCCGGCACCACTGGGGTGCCCAAGGGGGTGGCGGTTACCCAACGCAATGTCACCCGGCTGTTCGACTGCCTGGATGTCGGCCTGGAGTTGGCGCCGGGACAGGTGTGGTCGCAGTGTCATTCGTATGCTTTCGACTTCTCGGTGTGGGAGATCTGGGGTGCGCTGCTACACGGTGGGCGGCTGGTGGTGGTGCCCGAAGAGGTGGCGCGCTCCCCAGAAGACTTCCATTCGTTACTGATCACGGAAAAGGTCAGCATCTTGAGTCAGACTCCGTCGGCGGTCGGGATGCTCTCGCCGCAGGGCTTGGAGTCGGCGGCGTTGCTGGTGGCCGCTGAGCCCTGCCCCGCCGAGTTGGTGGATCGGTGGGCGCCGGGGCGGGTGATGGTTAACGCGTACGGCCCGACTGAGACCACGGTCTATGCGTCGATCAGTGCGCCGCTGGCGGCGGGGTCGGGTGTGGTGCCCATCGGTGCGCCGGTGCCAGGTGCGGCGTTGTTTGTGCTCGATGGGTGGTTGCGGCCGGTGCCGGCGGGGGTGGTCGGCGAGTTGTACGTGGCCGGGAGCGGGGTGGGATGTGGGTATTGGCGGCGGGCCGCTCTGACGGCTTCGCGGTTTGTGGCGTGCCCGTTCGCTGCTGGTGGGTGGCGAATGTATCGGACCGGGGATTTGGTTTGTTGGCGCGTTGATGGGCAGCTGCAGTATCTCGGACGTGCGGATGAGCAGGTCAAGATCCGCGGGTATCGCATTGAGCTGGGTGAGGTGCGCGCGGCGCTAGCCGTCCTGGATGGGGTGGGGCAGGCGGTGGTGGTGGCCCGCGAGGACCGCCCCGGTGATAAGCGTCTGGTGGGTTATGTCACCGAATCGGTAAGTGGTGCAGTGGATCTGGCGGCGGCTCGTGCGGTGCTGGCGCAGCGGTTGCCGGGATATATGGTGCCCGCGGCGGTGGTGGTGATCGAGGCGCTGCCGTTGACGGTCAACGGCAAGCTGGACACTCGAGCGCTCCCGGCACCGGAATACACCGCGGGCGATCGCTACCGCGCCCCGGCGAATCCCATCGAGGAGGTGTTGGCCGGGATTTATGCCCAGGTGCTGGGGTCGGAGCGGGTCGGCGTCGACGACTCTTTCTTCGAGTTGGGCGGGGATTCGCTGTCGGCTATGCGTCTGATCGCGGCGATCAACACCACCTTGGATGCTGACCTGGCGGTGCGCACCTTGTTTGAAGCGCCCACGGTGGCGGGGTTGGCGTCCCGTATCAGCAGGAATCCAGTCCGGCGGGACCCGGTGGTGGCGGTGGAGCGGCCCGCGGTGGTGCCCTTGTCCTTTGCTCAGAGCCGAATGTGGTTCCTCGAGCAGTTGCAGGGCCCCTCACCGATTTACAACATGGCGGTGGCGTTGCGGCTGAGCGGGCGGCTGGACGTCGACGCGTTGGGGGCCGCACTGGCCGATGTGGTGGGCCGCCAGGAAAGCCTGCGCACGCTGTTCGCCGTGGTCGACGGAACACCCCAGCAGCTGGTGGTGCCGCCCGAGTGGGCAGACTTCGGCTGGCAAGTTGTCGATGCCAGCGACTGGCCGGCCGGCCGGCTGGACGAGGACATTCGCGCCGCGGCGCGCCACGGTTTCAATCTGGCCGTCGAAATCCCCTTGCGGACAAAGCTTTACACCGTCGCCGACGACGAGCACGTGCTGGTGGCTGCGGTGCACCATATCGCTGCTGATGGCTGGTCGATCACCCCGTTGGTGCGTGATTTGGGAGTGGCGTACGCCAGCCGGTGCGCGGGTCGGGCGCCGGGGTGGGCGCCGTTGGCGGTGCAGTATGTCGATTACACGTTGTGGCAACGTGAGCACCTCGGTGATCTCGATGACGACGAGAGCCCGATCGCCGCACAGCTGGCGTATTGGGAGCAGGCGTTGGCCGGGATGCCTGAGCGGCTGGTGCTACCCACTGATCGGCCCTATCCGCCGGTGGCTGATTACCGCGGCGCCAGTGTGGCGGTCAACTGGTCGGTCCAACTGCAGCAGCAGGTTGCCCGGGTGGCTCGTGAGCACAATGCGACCACTTTCATGGTGATGCAGGCCGCGTTGGCGGTGTTGTTGGCCAAGCTCAGCGCCAGCCCCGAGGTGGCGGTGGGGTTCCCGATCGCGGGGCGCCGCGATCCGGCGCTGGATGAGCTGGTGGGGTTTTTCGTCAACACCTTGGTGCTGCGGGTCGACCTGGCAGGTGACCCCACCGTCGCCGAGCTGCTGGCCCAGGTGCGACAACGTGTCCTGGCCGCCTACGAGCATCAAGATGTGCCCTTCGATGTGCTGGTGGAGCGGCTCAACCCGACCCGGTCGCTGACGCATCACCCGCTGGTGCAGGTGATGTTGGGCTGGCAGAACCTGCCCGGGCAGCCCCGCGACCCAGCCGCCCGGCTGAGTTTGGGTGACGTGCGAGTCACCCCGCTGGCGGTGGACACCGAGACCGCTCGCATGGACCTGGTGTTCTCCCTGGCCGAACGCTGGACCGAGGCCGGTGAGCCCGCCGGAATCGGTGGGGTGGTGGAGTTTCGCACCGACGTATTCGACGCGGCGACCATCGAAGCGCTCATCGAGCGATTCAGGCGGGTGTTGGCGGCAATAACCGCCGATCAGGAGCAGCAATCGTGACCGCCGACACGGGGCGGCGGTTGTCGTCGATCGATCTGGTGGATGTCGACGAGTACGAACGCCTGGATGAGTGGGGTAACCGGGCGGTCTTGACCCGGCCCGCGCCGGCGCCGGTGTCGGTTCCGGTGTTGTTTGCCGCGCAGGTGGCCCGCACTCCGCAGGCGGTGGCGGTGACTTGCGCGGGCCGCTCGATGACTTATTGGGACCTTGAGCAGGCCGCGAACCGGTTGGCGCACCTGCTCGTCGCTCAGGGTGCGGGCCCGGGACAGTTTGTGGCGCTGCTGTTTTCGCGGTCGGCTGAGGCGGTGGTGGCAATCCTGGCGGTGCTGAAGACCGGGGCGGCGTATCTGCCGATCGACCCGGCGATGCCGGCGGCGCGGATCGGGTTCATGCTCGCTGACGCCGCGCCGACGGTCGCAATCACCACAACGGACCGGCGGTCGCAGCTAGAAGGTCAAGACCTGGTAGTCGTCGATGTCGACGACCACCGCATCGACACCCAGCCCAGCACGTCACTACCGTCGCCGGCCCCCGACGATCTCGCGCACATCATCTACACCTCGGGCACCACCGGCACCCCCAAAGGGGTGACCGTCACCCACCACAACGTGGCCCAGCTGTTCGACTCTTTAGAAGTCGGCGTAGAGCTTGGGCCGAAACAGGTGTGGTCGCAGTGTCATTCGTATGCGTTCGACTTTTCGGTGTGGGAGATTTGGGCTGCCCTGTTGCACGGTGGGCGGCTGGTGGTGGTGCCCGAGTCGGTGGCCGGGTCGGCGGCGGATTTCCATGCGTTGTTGGTCGCTGAGCACGTCAATGTGTTGACTCAGACCCCGTCGGCGGTGGCGGCGTTGTCTTCAGAGGGGTTGGAGTCGGCGGCGTTGGTGATTGGCGCTGAGCCCTGCCCGGCCGAGCTGGTGGATCGGTGGGCTCCCGGGCGCGTGATGGTGAATGTCTATGGGCCGACCGAGACGACGATGTGGGCGTCCAAGAGTGCACCGTTGGTTGCGGGGTCGGGGGCGCCACCAATCGGCTCGCCGGTGCCGGGGGCGGCGTTCTTCGTGCTGGATGGGTGGTTGCGTCCGGTGCCGGTGGGGGTGGTGGGGGAGTTGTATATCGCCGGTCGGGGAGTCGGGTGTGGGTACGTGCGCCGGGCGGGGTTGACCGGGTCGCGGTTTGTGGCGTGCCCGTTCGCGGGGCCGGACGCGCCCGGGATGCGGATGTATCGGACCGGGGATTTGGTGTGGTGGGGTGCTGATGGGCAGCTGCGCTATGTGGGTCGTGGGGATGAGCAGGTCAAGATCCGCGGGTATCGCATCGAGTTGGGGGAGGTGCGCGCGGCGCTGGCCGCCGTGGATGGGGTCGGGCAGGCGGTGGTGGTGGCCCGCGAGGACCGCCCCGGGGATAAGCGTTTGGTGGGTTATGTCACCGAATCGGTAAGTGGTGCAGTGGATTTGGTGGCGGCTCGTGCGGTGTTGGCGCAGCGGTTGCCCGGCTATATGGTGCCCGCGGCGGTGGTGGTGATCGAGGCGTTGCCGTTGACGGTCAACGGCAAGCTCGATGTTCGGGGGTTGCCGGCACCGGAATACCGCGAGGTGGATCGCTATCGCGCCCCGGCGAATCCTACTGAGGAGGTGTTGGCCGGGATTTATGCCCAGGTGTTGGGGCTTGAGCGGGTCGGGGTTGATGATTCGTTTTTCGAGCTGGGTGGGGATTCGTTGTCGGCGATGCGTTTGATCGCGGCGATCAACACCGCCTTGGATGCTGATCTGGCGGTGCGCACCTTGTTTGAAGCGCCCACGGTGGCCCGGTTGGCGCCGCGGGTGGGTGTTGGTGGGGGTGGGCTGGAGCCGTTGGTGGCGGTGGCGCGTCCTGCGGTGGTGCCGTTGTCGTTTGCCCAGTCGCGGATGTGGTTTATCGATCAGTTGCAGGGGCCGTCGCCGATTTACAACATGGCGGTGGCGTTGCGGCTAGGTGGGCGCCTTGATGTGGGGGCGTTGGGGGCCGCGCTGGGCGATGTGGTGGGTCGTCAGGAAAGTTTGCGCACGCTGTTCACCGCGGTGCAGGGGGTGCCCCAGCAGCAGGTGGTGCCCGCGGAGCGGGTCGATGTGGGGTGGGAGGTGGTGGATGCCGGCGGCTGGCCGGCCGACCGGCTGGCCGAGGCCATCGGCGCTGAGGCGCGTCGCCCGTTTGATTTGGCGGCGGAGATTCCGTTGCGGGCGCAGCTTTTCGGTGTCGGCGCAGATGAGCATGTGCTGGTGGTGGTGGTGCACCATATCGCTGCTGATGGCTGGTCGATCACCCCGCTGGTGCGTGATTTGGGGGTGGCCTATGCCAGCCGGTGCGCGGGTCGGGCGCCGGGGTGGGCGCCGTTGGCGGTGCAGTATGTCGATTACACGTTGTGGCAGCGCGCGCAGTTGGGGGATTTGGCCGACGGTGATAGTCGCATCGCCGCGCAGCTGGGGTATTGGCAGCAGGCGTTGGCCGGGATGCCTGAGCGGCTGGTGTTGCCCACTGATCGGCCCTATCCGCCGGTGGCTGATTACCGCGGGGCCAGTGTGGCGTTGAGTTGGCCGGCGCAGGTGCAGCAGCGGGTGGCTGGGCTGGCGCGGGCGCATAACGCGACCAGTTTCATGGTGTTGCAGGCCGCGTTGGCGGTGGTGTTGGCCAAGCTCAGTGCCAGCCCGGAGGTGGCGATCGGGTTCCCGATCGCCGGGCGGCGTGATCCGGCGCTGGATGAGTTGGTGGGGTTTTTCGTCAACACGTTGGTGTTGCGGGTGGATTTGGGCGGGGATCCCAGTGTGGCGGAGTTGTTGGCCCAGGTGCGCGCGCGCAGCCTGGCGGCTTATGAGCATCAGGATGTGCCGTTTGAGGTGCTGGTGGAGCGGCTCAACCCGGCCCGAAGCCTGACCCATCATCCGTTGGTGCAGGTGATGTTGGCTTGGCAGAACCTGCCCGGGCTAGATGGTGATCTGGCGGCGGGGTTGGCGTTGGGTGATCTGCGGGTCACCCCGCTGCCCGCCGAGACCCGTACTGCGCGGATGGATGTGGTGTTTTCGCTGGCTGAGCGGTGGAGCGATACTGGTGAGCCGGCCGGCATCGGTGGGGTGGTGGAGTTTCGCACCGATGTGTTCGACGCGGCCAGCATCGAAATGCTCATCGCGCGCTGGCGCCAGGTGCTGGAGGCCCTCACCGCTGATCCGGCGCGGCGGGTGTCCTCGATTGAGGTGCTCGATGCCGCCGAGGTGGCCCGCCTCGATGAGTGGGGCAACCGGGCGGTCTTGAGCGCGCCGGCACCCACGCCGGAGTCAATCCCGGTGTTGTTCGCCGCGCAGGTGGCCCGCACCCCGGCGGCAGTAGCGGTGACGTGCGCGGGCCGCTCGATGACGTATCGCGAACTCGAGCAGGCGTCTAACCGGTTGGCGCATCTGCTGGCCGCCCAAGGTGCGGGTCCGGGGCAGGTCGTGGCGCTGCTGCTGGAGCGGTCGGGTGAGGCGGTCGTGGCGATGCTGGCGGTGCTCAAGGCTGGGGCGGCGTATTTGGCGATCGATGCGGGGTTGCCGGCGGCCCGTATCGGGTTCATGCTCGCCGATGCCGCGCCGGTGGTCGCGGTGAGCACCGCCGGGCTGGCCGAGCGGCTCGAGGGCCAGGACCTGGTGGTCATCGATATCGACGATCCTGCTCTTCACACCCAGCCCGACACGGCGTTGCCGGCGCCGGCCCCCCAGGACATCGCTTATGTGATCTACACCTCGGGCACCACCGGGGTGCCCAAGGCGGTGGCGGTCAGCCACCACAACCTGACCCGGCTGCTCGACTCACTGGACGCCGGCCTCAAGCTCTCGCCGGGACAGGTGTGGACGCAGTGTCATTCGTTGGCCTTCGACTTTTCGGTGTGGGAGATCTGGGGGGCTTTATTACACGGTGGACGGCTGGTGGGGGTGCCCGATGCGGTGGTTCGCTCACCGGAAGACTTTTACGCCTTACTGGTCGCTGAACACGTCAGCGTGTTAAGCCAAACCCCCTCGGCATTTTATGCGCTGGAAACCGCTGCTGCGCTGCAGCCCGAGCTGGGAGGTCGGCTGAAGCTCGAGACGGTGGTGTTCGGCGGCGAAGCGCTGGAGCCGCAGCGTCTTGGCCCATGGCTGGACAACCACCCAGGATCACCGCGCTTGATCAATATGTATGGCATCACCGAGACGACGGTGCACGCCTCGTTTCGGGAGATCATCGCCGGCGATGTCGACGGCACTGCCAGTCCCATTGGGGTGCCGTTGGCGCATCTTGGCTTTTTCGTGCTGGATGGGTGGTTGCGTCCGGTGCCGGTGGGGGTGGTGGGGGAGTTGTATGTGGCCGGTGTCGGGGTGGCGGTGGGTTATCTGGGTCGGGCGGGGTTGACCGGGTCGCGGTTTGTGGCGTGTCCGTTCGGTGGGCCGGAGCGCGGATGCGGATGTATCGGACCGGGGATTTGGTGTGGTGGGGTGCTGATGGGCAGCTGCGCTATGTGGGTCGTGGGGATGAGCAGGTCAAGATCCGCGGGTATCGCATCGAGTTGGGGGAGGTGCGCGCGGCGCTGGCGGGGTTAGCTGGGGTCGGGCAGGCGGTGGTGGTGGCCCGCGAGGACCGCCCGGGGATAAGCGTTTGGTGGGTTATGTCACCGAATCGGTAAGTGGTGCAGTGGATTTGGTGGCGGCTCGTGCGGTGTTGGCGCAGCGGTTGCCCGGCTATATGGTGCCCGCGGCGGTGGTGGTGATCGAGGCGTTGCCGTTGACGGTCAACGGCAAGCTCGATGTTCGGGGGTTGCCGGCACCGGAATACCGCGAGGTGGATCGCTATCGCGCCCCGGCGAATCCTACTGAGGAGGTGTTGGCCGGGATTTATGCCCAGGTGTTGGGGCTTGAGCGGGTCGGGGTTGATGATTCGTTTTTCGAGCTGGGTGGGGATTCGTTGTCGGCGATGCGTTTGATCGCGGCGATCAACACCGCCTTGGATGCTGATCTGGCGGTGCGCACCTTGTTTGAAGCGCCCACGGTGGCCCGGTTGGCGCCGCGGGTGGGTGTTGGTGGGGGTGGGCTGGAGCCGTTGGTGGCGGTGGCGCGTCCTGCGGTGGTGCCGTTGTCGTTTGCCCAGTCGCGGATGTGGTTTATCGATCAGTTGCAGGGGCCGTCGCCGATTTACAACATGGCGGTGGCGTTGCGGCTAGGTGGGCGCCTTGATGTGGGGGCGTTGGGGGCCGCGCTGGGCGATGTGGTGGGTCGTCAGGAAAGTTTGCGCACGCTGTTCACCGCGGTGCAGGGGGTGCCCCAGCAGCAGGTGGTGCCCGCGGAGCGGGTCGATGTGGGGTGGGAGGTGGTGGATGCCGGCGGCTGGCCGGCCGACCGGCTGGCCGAGGCCATCGGCGCTGAGGCGCGTCGCCCGTTTGATTTGGCGGCGGAGATTCCGTTGCGGGCGCAGCTTTTCGGTGTCGGCGCAGATGAGCATGTGCTGGTGGTGGTGGTGCACCATATCGCTGCTGATGGCTGGTCGATCACCCCGCTGGTGCGTGATTTGGGGGTGGCCTATGCCAGCCGGTGCGCGGGTCGGGCGCCGGGGTGGGCGCCGTTGGCGGTGCAGTATGTCGATTACACGTTGTGGCAGCGCGCGCAGTTGGGGGATTTGGCCGACGGTGATAGTCGCATCGCCGCGCAGCTGGGGTATTGGCAGCAGGCGTTGGCCGGGATGCCTGAGCGGCTGGTGTTGCCCACTGATCGGCCCTATCCGCCGGTGGCTGATTACCGCGGGGCCAGTGTGGCGTTGAGTTGGCCGGCGCAGGTGCAGCAGCGGGTGGCTGGGCTGGCGCGGGCGCATAACGCGACCAGTTTCATGGTGTTGCAGGCCGCGTTGGCGGTGGTGTTGGCCAAGCTCAGTGCCAGCCCGGAGGTGGCGATCGGGTTCCCGATCGCCGGGCGGCGTGATCCGGCGCTGGATGAGTTGGTGGGGTTTTTCGTCAACACGTTGGTGTTGCGGGTGGATTTGGGCGGGGATCCCAGTGTGGCGGAGTTGTTGGCCCAGGTGCGCGCGCGCAGCCTGGCGGCTTATGAGCATCAGGATGTGCCGTTTGAGGTGCTGGTGGAGCGGCTCAACCCGGCCCGAAGCGCTGACCCATCATCCGTTGGTGCAGGTGATGTTGGCTTGGCAGAACCTGCCCGGGCTAGATGGTGATCTGGCGGCGGGGTTGGCGTTGGGTGATCTGCGGGTCACCCCGCTGCCCGCCGAGACCCGTACTGCGCGGATGGATGTGGTGTTTTCGCTGGCTGAGCGGTGGAGCGATACTGGTGAGCCGGCCGGCATCGGTGGGGTGGTGGAGTTTCGCACCGATGTGTTCGACGCGGCCAGCATCGAAATGCTCATCGCGCGCTGGCGCCAGGTGCTGGAGGCCCTCACCGCTGATCCGGCGCGGCGGGTGTCCTCGATTGAGGTGCTCGATGCCGCCGAGGTGGCCCGCCTCGATGAGTGGGGCAACCGGGCGGTCTTGAGCGCGCCGGCACCCACGCCGGAGTCAATCCCGGTGTTGTTCGCCGCGCAGGTGGCCCGCACCCCGGCGGCAGTAGCGGTGACGTGCGCGGGCCGCTCGATGACGTATCGCGAACTCGAGCAGGCGTCTAACCGGTTGGCGCATCTGCTGGCCGCCCAAGGTGCGGGTCCGGGGCAGGTCGTGGCGCTGCTGCTGGAGCGGTCGGGTGAGGCGGTCGTGGCGATGCTGGCGGTGCTCAAGGCTGGGGCGGCGTATTTGGCGATCGATGCGGGGTTGCCGGCGGCCCGTATCGGGTTCATGCTCGCCGATGCCGCGCCGGTGGTCGCGGTGAGCACCGCCGGGCTGGCCGAGCGGCTCGAGGGCCAGGACCTGGTGGTCGTCGATATCGACGATCCCGCTCTTGACACCCAGCCCGACACGGCGTTGCCGGCGCCGGCCCCGCAGGACATCGCTTATGTGATCTACACCTCGGGCACCACCGGGGTGCCCAAGGCGGTGGCGGTCAGTCACTGCAATTTGGCTCATGTGGCGCAGTCGATGCCTGCTGGTCTGCCGGCGGGGCAGGTGTGGTCGCAGTGTCATTCCTATGCGTTCGACTTTTCGGTGTGGGAGATCTGGGCGGCGCTGCTTGGTGGTGGGCGGCTGGTGGTGGTGCCTGATGCGGTGGCGGGGTCGGCGGCGGATTTTCATGCGTTGTTGGTCGCTGAGCACGTCAATGTGTTGACTCAGACCCCGTCGGCGGTGGCGGCGTTGTCTTCAGAGGGGTTGGAGTCGGCGGCGTTGCTGCTCGGGGGGGAGGCGTGTGCGGCGCAGGTGGTGGATCGGTGGGCGCCGGGGCGGGTGGTGATCAACGCCTACGGCCCGACCGAGGTCACGGTGTATGCGTCGATGAGTGCGCCGCTGGCGGCGGGGTCGGGTGTGGTGCCCATCGGTGCGCCGGTGTGTTCGGCGGCGTTGTTTGTGCTCGATGGGTGGTTGCGTCCGGTGCCGGTGGGGGTGGTGGGGGAGTTGTATGTGGCCGGTGTCGGGGTGGCGGTGGGTTATCTGGGTCGGGCGGGGTTGACCGGGTCGCGGTTTGTGGCGTGCCCGTTCGGTGGGCCGGACGCGCCGGAATGCGGATGTATCGGACCGGGGATTTGGTGTGGTGGGGTGCTGATGGGCAGCTGCGCTATGTGGGTCGTGGGGATGAGCAGGTCAAGATCCGCGGGTATCGCATCGAGTTGGGGGAGGTGCGCGCGGCGCTGGCGGGGTTAGCTGGGGTCGGGCAGGCGGTGGTGGTGGCCCGCGAGGACCGCCCCGGGGATAAGCGTTTGGTGGGTTATGTCACCGAATCGGTAAGTGGTGCAGTGGATTTGGTGGCGGCTCGTGCGGTGTTGGCGCAGCGGTTGCCCGGCTATATGGTGCCCGCGGCGGTGGTGGTGATCGAGGCGTTGCCGTTGACGGTCAACGGCAAGCTCGATGTTCGGGGGTTGCCGGCACCGGAATACCGCGAGGTGGATCGCTATCGCGCCCCGGCGAATCCTACTGAGGAGGTGTTGGCCGGGATTTATGCCCAGGTGTTGGGGCTTGAGCGGGTCGGGGTTGATGATTCGTTTTTCGAGCTGGGTGGGGATTCGTTGTCGGCGATGCGTTTGATCGCGGCGATCAACACCGCCTTGGATGCTGATCTGGCGGTGCGCACCTTGTTTGAAGCGCCCACGGTGGCCCGGTTGGCGCCGCGGGTGGGTGTTGGTGGGGGTGGGCTGGAGCCGTTGGTGGCGGTGGCGCGTCCTGCGGTGGTGCCGTTGTCGTTTGCCCAGTCGCGGATGTGGTTTATCGATCAGTTGCAGGGGCCGTCGCCGATTTACAACATGGCGGTGGCGTTGCGGCTAGGTGGGCGCCTTGATGTGGGGGCGTTGGGGGCCGCGCTGGGCGATGTGGTGGGTCGTCAGGAAAGTTTGCGCACGCTGTTCACCGCGGTGCAGGGGGTGCCCCAGCAGCAGGTGGTGCCCGCGGAGCGGGTCGATGTGGGGTGGGAGGTGGTGGATGCCGGCGGCTGGCCGGCCGACCGGCTGGCCGAGGCCATCGGCGCTGAGGCGCGTCGCCCGTTTGATTTGGCGGCGGAGATTCCGTTGCGGGCGCAGCTTTTCGGTGTCGGCGCAGATGAGCATGTGCTGGTGGTGGTGGTGCACCATATCGCTGCTGATGGCTGGTCGATCACCCCGCTGGTGCGTGATTTGGGGGTGGCCTATGCCAGCCGGTGCGCGGGTCGGGCGCCGGGGTGGGCGCCGTTGGCGGTGCAGTATGTCGATTACACGTTGTGGCAGCGCGCGCAGTTGGGGGATTTGGCCGACGGTGATAGTCGCATCGCCGCGCAGCTGGGGTATTGGCAGCAGGCGTTGGCCGGGATGCCTGAGCGGCTGGTGTTGCCCACTGATCGGCCCTATCCGCCGGTGGCTGATTACCGCGGGGCCAGTGTGGCGTTGAGTTGGCCGGCGCAGGTGCAGCAGCGGGTGGCTGGGCTGGCGCGGGCGCATAACGCGACCAGTTTCATGGTGTTGCAGGCCGCGTTGGCGGTGGTGTTGGCCAAGCTCAGTGCCAGCCCGGAGGTGGCGATCGGGTTCCCGATCGCCGGGCGGCGTGATCCGGCGCTGGATGAGTTGGTGGGGTTTTTCGTCAACACGTTGGTGTTGCGGGTGGATTTGGGCGGGGATCCCAGTGTGGCGGAGTTGTTGGCCCAGGTGCGCGCGCGCAGCCTGGCGGCTTATGAGCATCAGGATGTGCCGTTTGAGGTGCTGGTGGAGCGGCTCAACCCGGCCCGGTCGCTCGCCCATTCGCCGCTAACGCAGGTGATGTTGGCCTGGCAGAACTTCGCCAGGCGAGACAACGATCCCGCAGACGGGCTGAGCTTGGGTGATTTGCGGGTCACCCCGCTGCCCGCGGAAACCCACACCGCCCGCTTGGACCTGACGTTCTTCCTTGGCGAACGCTGGACCAAAGCCGGTGAGCCGGCCGGCATCGGCGGCACGGTGGAGTTTCGCACCGATGTGTTCGACGCGGCCAGCATCGAAACACTCATCGCGCGCTGGCGCCAGGTGCTGGAGGCCCTCACCGCTGATCCGGCGCGGCGGGTGTCCTCGATTGAGGTGCTCGATGCCGCCGAGGTGGCCCGCCTCGATGAGTGGGGCAACCGGGCGGTCTTGAGCGCGCCGGCACCCACGCCGGAGTCAATCCCGGTGTTGTTCGCCGCGCAGGTGGCCCGCACCCCGGCGGCAGTAGCGGTGACGTGCGCGGGCCGCTCGATGACGTATCGCGAACTCGAGCAGGCGTCTAACCGGTTGGCGCATCTGCTGGCCGCCCAAGGTGCGGGTCCGGGACAGGTCGTGGCGCTGCTGCTGGAGCGGTCGGGTGAGGCGGTCGTGGCGATGCTGGCGGTGCTCAAGGCTGGGGCGGCGTATTTGCCGATCGATGCGGGGTTGCCGGCGGCCCGTATCGGGTTCATGCTCGCCGACGCCGCGCCGGTGGCCGCGCTCACCACCACCGAGCTGGCCGAGCGGCTGAAGGGCCAGGACGTGGTGGTCATCGATATCGACGACCCGCGCATCGCCACCCAGCCCGACACATCACTGCCGACGCCGGCCCCCCAGGACATCGCTTATGTGATCTACACCTCGGGCACCACCGGGGTGCCCAAGGCGGTGGCGGTCACCCACCACAACGTCACTCAGCTGATGGAATCCTTCGATGCCGGCCTTCCGCGCGGGGGTGTGTGGACGCAGTGTCACTCCTTCGCCTTCGACTTTTCGGTGTGGGAGATCTGGGGGCCGTTGTTGCACGGTGGGCGGCTGATGGTGGTGCCTGATGCGGTGGTTCGCTCACCGGAAGATTTCCACGCGCTGCTTGTCGCCGAAAAAGTGAGCGTCCTAAGTCAGACCCCGTCGGCGGTGGCGGCGTTGTCTTCAGAGGGGCTGGAGTCGGCGGCGTTGCTGCTCGGGGGGGAGGCGTGTGCGGCGCAGGTGGTGGATCGCTGGGCGCCGGGGCGGGTGGTGATCAACGCCTACGGCCCGACCGAGGCCACGGTGTGGGTATCGATGACTGTGCCGCTGGTCGCGGGCGCCGCTGTGGTGCCCATCGGTGCGCCGGTGTGTTCGGCGGCGTTGTTTGTGCTCGATGGGTGGTTGCGTCCGGTGCCGGTGGGGGTGGTGGGGGAGTTGTATGTGGCCGGTGTCGGGGTGGCGGTGGGTTATCTGGGTCGGGCGGGGTTGACCGGGTCGCGGTTTGTGGCGTGCCCGTTCGCGGGGCCGGACGCGCCTGGGACGCGGATGTACCGCACCGGGGATTTGGTGTGGTGGGGTGCTGATGGGCAGCTGCGCTATGTGGGTCGTGGGGATGAGCAGGTCAAGATCCGCGGGTATCGCATCGAGCTTGGTGAGGTGCGCGCGGCGCTAGCCGCCGTGGATGGGGTCGAGCAGGCGGTGGTGGTGGCCCGCGAGGACCAGCCCGGGGATAAGCGGCTGGTGGGTTATGTCACCGAATCGATCACGGGCACAGTCAATCCCGTCGCCGCACGTGCCGCGCTGGCCGAGCGGTTGCCCGGCTATATGGTTCCGGCCGCCGTGGTGGTGATCGACGCTTTGCCGTTGACCCCTAACGGCAAACTCGACAAACGGGCCCTGCCAGCACCGGAATACACGCGATGCTGGATCGGTATCGCGCCCCGAGCGAGCGCGGTACGAGGAGGTCTTGGCCGGGATTTATGCCCAGGTGTTGGGGCTTGAGCGGGTCGGGGTCGACGACTCGTTTTTCGAGCTGGGTGGGGATTCGCTGTCGGCGATGCGTTTGATCGCGGCGATCAACACCGCCTTGGATGCTGATCTGGCGGTGCGCACCTTATTCGATGCGCCCACTATTCGCCGGTTGGCGCCCCGGGTTGGTGAGGAGGCAGGTGGGCTGGAGCCAGTGGTGGCGGTGCGCGGCCTGCGTTGGTGCCGTTGTCGTTTGCCCAGTCCCGGATGTGGTTCCTAGACCAGTTGCAGGGGCCGTCACCGATTTACAACATGACGGTGGCGTTGCGGCTAGGTGGGCGCCTTGATGTGGGGGCGTTGGGGGCCGCGCTGGCCGATGTGGTGGGCCGCCATGAGAGCCTGCGCACGCTGTTCCCGGCCGTCGAGGGCATCCCCCGGCAGGTGGTTATCCCTGTTGAGCGGGCCGACCTGGGGTGGGAGGTGGTGGATGCCGGCGGCTGGCCGGCCGACCGGCTGGCCGAGGCCATCGGTGCCGCGGCGCGTCGCCCGTTTGATTTGGCGGCCGAGATCCCCATGCGGGCACAGCTTTTCCGTGTCGCCGAGGACGAGCACGTGGTGGTGGCCACGGTGCACCATATCGCCGCCGACGGCTGGTCGATCACCCCGCTGGTGCGTGATCTGGGGGTGGCCTATGCCAGCCGGTGCGCGGGGCAAGCCCCCGGGTGGGCGCCGTTGGCGGTGCAGTATGTCGATTACACGTTGTGGCAGCGCGCGCAATTGGGGGATCTGGCCGACAGTGATAGCCGCATCGCCGCGCAGCTGGGGTATTGGCAGCAGGCGCTGGCCGGGATGCCCGAGCACCTCGTGTTGCCCACTGACCGGCCCTATCCGCCGGTGGCTGATTACCGCGGGGCCAGTGTGGCGTTGAGTTGGCCGGCGCAGGTGCAACAACGGGTGGCTGGGCTGGCCCGGGCGCATAACGCGACCAGTTTCATGGTGTTGCAGGCCGCCCTGGCGGTGGTGTTGGCCAAGCTCAGCGCCAGCCCGGAGGTGGCGATCGGGTTCCCGATCGCCGGGCGCCGCGATCCGGCGCTGGATGAGTTGGTGGGGCTCTTCGTCAACACCTTGGTGTTGCGGGTCGAGGTGGCCGGCGATCCCAGCGTCGCGGAGTTGTTGGCCCAGGTGCGCGCACGCAGCCTGGCGGCTTATGAGCATCAGGATGTGCCGTTTGAGGTGCTGGTGGAGCGGCTCAACCCGACCCGAAGCCTGACCCATCATCCGCTGGTGCAGGTGATGCTGGCCTGGCAGAACCTGCCCGAGCAGGACACGGATCCCGCCGCCGGGCCGGCGTTGGGTGATCTGCGGGTCACCCCGCTGCCCGCCGAAACCCACACCGCCCGGATAGACCTAGCGTTTTCGCTGGCTGAGCGGTGGAGCGATACTGGTGAGCCGGCCGGCATCGGTGGGGTGGTGGAGTTTCGCACCGATGTGTTCGACGCGGCCAGCATCGAAATGCTCATCGCGCGCTGGCGCCAGGTGCTGGAGGCCCTCACCGCTGATCCGGCGCGGCGGGTGTCCTCGATTGAGGTGCTCGATGCCGCCGAGGTGGCCCGCCTCGATGAGTGGGGCAACCGGGCGGTCTTGAGCGCGCCGGCACCCACGCCGGAGTCAATCCCGGTGTTGTTCGCCGCGCAGGTGGCCCGCACCCCGGCGGCAGTAGCGGTGACGTGCGCGGGCCGCTCGATGACGTATCGCGAACTCGAGCAGGCGGCTAACCGGTTGGCGCATCTGCTGGCCGCCCAAGGTGCGGGTCCGGGACAGGTCGTGGCGCTGCTGCTGGAGCGGTCGGGTGAGGCGGTCGTGGCGATGCTGGCGGTGCTCAAGGCTGGGGCGGCGTATTTGGCGATCGATGCGGGGTTGCCGGCGGCCCGTATCGGGTTCATGCTCGCCGATGCCGCGCCGGTGGTCGCGGTGAGCACCGCCGGGCTGGCCGAGCGGCTCGAGGGCCAGGACCTGGTGGTCGTCGATATCGACGATCCCGCTCTTGACACCCAGCCCGACACGGCGTTGCCGGCGCCGGCCCCGCAGGACATCGCTTATGTGATCTACACCTCGGGCACCACCGGGGTGCCCAAGGCGGTGGCGGTCAGTCACTGCAATTTGGCTCATGTGGCGCAGTCGATGCCTGCTGGTCTGCCGGCGGGGCAGGTGTGGTCGCAGTGTCATTCCTATGCGTTCGACTTTTCGGTGTGGGAGATCTGGGCGGCGCTGCTTGGTGGTGGGCGGCTGGTGGTGGTGCCTGATGCGGTGGCGGGGTCGGCGGCGGATTTTCATGCGTTGTTGGTCGCTGAGCACGTCAATGTGTTGACTCAGACCCCGTCGGCGGTGGCGGCGTTGTCTTCAGAGGGGTTGGAGTCGGCGGCGTTGCTGCTCGGGGGGGAGGCGTGTGCGGCGCAGGTGGTGGATCGGTGGGCGCCGGGGCGGGTGGTGATCAACGCCTACGGCCCGACCGAGGTCACGGTGTATGCGTCGATGAGTGCGCCGCTGGCGGCGGGGTCGGGTGTGGTGCCCATCGGTGCGCCGGTGTGTTCGGCGGCGTTGTTTGTGCTCGATGGGTGGTTGCGTCCGGTGCCGGTGGGGGTGGTGGGGGAGTTGTATGTGGCCGGTGTCGGGGTGGCGGTGGGTTATCTGGGTCGGGCGGGGTTGACCGGGTCGCGGTTTGTGGCGTGCCCGTTCGCGTGGGCCGGACGCGCCTGGAACGCGGATGTATCGGACCGGGGATTTGGTGTGGTGGGGTGCTGATGGGCAGCTGCGCTATGTGGGTCGTGGGGATGAGCAGGTCAAGATCCGCGGGTATCGCATCGAGTTGGGGGAGGTGCGCGCGGCGCTGGCGGGGTTAGCTGGGGTCGGGCAGGCGGTGGTGGTGGCCCGCGAGGACCGCCCCGGGGATAAGCGTTTGGTGGGTTATGTCACCGAATCGGTAAGTGGTGCAGTGGATTTGGTGGCGGCTCGTGCGGTGTTGGCGCAGCGGTTGCCCGGCTATATGGTGCCCGCGGCGGTGGTGGTGATCGAGGCGTTGCCGTTGACGGTCAACGGCAAGCTCGATGTTCGGGGGTTGCCGGCACCGGAATACCGCGAGGTGGATCGCTATCGCGCCCCGGCGAATCCTACTGAGGAGGTGTTGGCCGGGATTTATGCCCAGGTGTTGGGGCTTGAGCGGGTCGGGGTTGATGATTCGTTTTTCGAGCTGGGTGGGGATTCGTTGTCGGCGATGCGTTTGATCGCGGCGATCAACACCGCCTTGGATGCTGATCTGGCGGTGCGCACCTTGTTTGAAGCGCCCACGGTGGCCCGGTTGGCGCCGCGGGTGGGCAGACATGCCAGCGAGGTGGAAGTAGTGCCCGTCGAGGTGCTGAAGCAGGGCACTGGCGTTCCGCTGTTCTGCATCCATCCCGCAAGCGGGGTGAGTTGGCCGTACCAGGCGCTTGGTAATCACTTGGACTGCCCGATCATCGGAATTCAGCGAACTCCGCAGGGCGACGAAACCGAACCTCGGTCAATTCGCGATATGGCAAAAGACTACGCCGACAGAATTCAGCGGGTGTCCCCTACCGGGCCCTATAATCTTCTGGGCTGGTCTTTCGGAGGCGTCGTCGCTCATGAAATTGCCATCGAGCTCCAGCGACGCGGACGCGCAATCGCATGCCTAATCCTTCTCGACGCCCGCCCCACTGTCGACAGCGTCACACATGCAGTAGACGAAAAGCTCATACTGGAAGAAGTCCTACGAGAAGTCCTGCGGTTCTACCGCATCAGTCTTCCGGACCAAGATGGTCCGCTCACCTACCAGCAGGTAGAAGAACTAGTCCGCGATCAACGAGCCGTAGAGTTTTCTCAATACAAGCAGCTTTTCGATTTGGGCGTCCAGAGTATTAATAGCAGCATGGCCCTGCATCAAGCTCACAAACCCGGTATTTTCAATGGTGATACCATCATATTCTCGGCATTGTCGGACGAGAAGAATTCAAATTCCTCTCTGCTGGAAAGTTGGTGGCCATATGTTGCCGGCCACATCACAGAATACTCGATCGCCTGCAGACATGAAGACATGTTGACCGCCGAGTCAGTCAGCCTGTATGGCCAACAACTCAAATCGTCATTGAAAGCTTAAGGCGGCGTCGTCATGGAAATTCCGAGCGCGCAGGGCGCGTCCCGTGCGCCTTATGCTGGCTTCAGGTGACCTTGCATGGCGAACAGCGTCGGCCGCACGACCTTGACCAGTCGTGATCTGCGGCACCGATATCGCGGTGGTCACCCAGAAGCCGATCAGCGGGCGATTGATGGCCGCCTGACCTATCCGTTGGCGACGGCTTTCGTAGAGTCCAGGGTGTCCAAACAACGCCGGCTGGACTCCTAGATGCACCCTCGAGCAAGCTCGCAAACTTGTCCGGTTCCGCTGTCGGCTGCAGCGTTCAAGGGCTATAGGGTGCGAGATCGCCACTTTTGCGGACCTGTGACATTTCAGAGGCCGATCGGGTCGCGTTGCACGCTGCGGGGATGATCGTTCATTGTCGGCGCGAAATCCCGTAACTAGGTCGTGTCACGGTAAATCGGCCCCACCGTGACGGAGCTATTTGGCCCCGGGGTTGGTCGTTCTGCCGGGAAGGTGCGCACGTTAGGTGGTGGGGCTTACCGGATAGGCGTGCACCAGTGCGCTCGACAATTTCGGAACGGCGTGAGTGAGGGTGTGTTCGGCTCCATGGGCGATCTGATGGGCTTCGATGAGGTTGGTGGAGGGGTCGATGTCGAGTTCGGCGTCGGCATGGATGCGGTGCCCGATCCAGCGCATCTTGACGCTACGCACCGCGATGACACCGGGTTCAGCTTTCAGCGCTTGCTCGGCGGCCTCGACGAGTGCGGGGTCGATGGCGTCCAGCAGGCGCCGGAACACGTCGCGCGCGGCGGTCCGCAGTACCGCCAGGATCGCGATGGTGATGAGCAGGCCGATGATGGGATCGGCGAGCGGAAAGCCCAGGGCAACGCCGCCTGCGCCGAGCAGCACGGCCAGTGAGGTGAAGCCGTCGGTACGGGCGTGCAACCCGTCGGCGATCAGGGCGGCGGACCCGATTTGGCGTCCGATGCGGATGCGGTAGATCGCGACGCATTCGTTGCCGAGGAAGCCGACGAGCCCGGCCGCGGCGACCCACCCGAGGTGGTGAATCGGGACCGGGTTGATCAGCCGGCCAACGGATTCGATGCCAGCGATGATTGCCGAGAGGGTGATCATGGCGATCACGAAGAGTCCGGCCAGGTCTTCGGCGCGGCCGTAACCGTAGGTGTAGCGGCGGGTGGCCGCCTTGGTGCCTAGGGCGAACGCGATCCACAACGGGATCGCGGTCAGGGCGTCGGAGACGTTGTGGATGGTGTCGGCCAACAGGGCGATCGACCCCGAGATCACGACGGTCGCCAGCTGCGCGATAGAGGTCGCTCCGAGCGCGAGCAGGCTGATCTTGACTGCCCGTATGCCGGAGGCACTGGATTCCAGCACCCCGTCGATGCTGTCGGAGGCATCGTGGCTGTGCGAAGCGAAGACATCAATGATGACTCCGCGCAGACCCTTTGGGTGGTCGTGATCTGAGCTGTGGTCATGCCCGGCGCGGTGGTCGCGGTCGTCCTCGGTTGTCGTGGTGGGTTCGGACTCGTGAGTCATGTGCGGCGTCCCTTCGATCGGATCGGCGTGGGGTCGACGGTGGCGGGGTGCAGGGCAGCCAGTTCGTCGGCGTCGCGGTGATGGCCTGGCACACCCGGCCCGGCGTGCTCGGCGTTGAACACCGCGTCGGTGACCAGTTGACCGACGTGGTCGTTGTCCAAGCTGTAGAAGATCGTGGTGCCCTCACGGCGGGTCCGGACTAGCCGCGCCATCCGCAGCTTCGCCAAGTGCTGAGATACCGACGGTGCTGGTTTGCCGATGTGGGTGGCCAGGTCGTTGACCGACATCTCCCGGCTCACCAGCGCCCACAGCACCTGAACCCGAGTGGCATCAGCCAGCATCCGGAACACCTCGACGACCAGATCGACTTGATCAGCGGGCAACCGGCGACTGGAAATATCCCTATTTGCATTTATACGCAGATAATAGTAGGTGCTTGAAGGGCGGGCAACGTGGTCAGGTGCTGGCCCGGGTGGCACCGGTTTGGGCTAGGCGGTAGGACTCGGTGCCGGTCTCGATGATGTTGCCCGCGAACGTCAACGGTCCACGATCTGCCGCGCAGAGCCGTGGATCGGTGAAGGTATTCGTCCAGCCCGAGAAGGACTCATTGCGCGCGATGGCGACGCTGGCGTTTCCTCGCGCTCGGTCAGAACTTCGAACAGCATTTCCGCGCCACGCCGATCGAGTTGCAGGTAGCCCAACTCGTCGGTGCAGAGCAGGTCCACGCGGCCGTAGCGGGCGATGGTTTTGGTGAGTTGGCGTTCATCGGCGGCTTCGACGAGTTCGTTGACCAGTTTGGTGGCCAAGGTGTAGCGCACCCGAAAGCCGTCCTGGGCAGCGGCGGTACCCAACCCGATCAGCAGATGGGTCTTACCGGTGCCGGAGTCACCGATCAGGCACGGTGGCTCGCCCTTCTTGATCCATTCGTTGCGGGCCAAGGTGTGGACGGTGGCGGCATTGATGGCGGGGTCTGCGTCGTAATCGAAGTCGGCAAGCCGATTTTCGCGGAGAAAAACCCGCGGCCCGGACTCGGCGCACGGTGCGGCGGCGGTCGCGGTCGTCGCACTCGGCCAGCAGCAGCTCGGCAAGGAAGCCGCGGTAGGTCAGCTGTCACTCGACCATCAAAAGGCGGCCAGGGTGGGGCCAACTAACTCCGTCACAGTGGGGCCCAATAACGCTGACATAGCCCGTATCTGCCCGAGGTAGTGCGAAATGGCTTTGCACGCACTCCGCGGAGGCTATCCTGGATGGCCTGGTGCTGACTCGGCCGTGGCCGTCTTCTTCGGCGGAGGAGGCTCGCGGCATCCACTGATCGAGTCGATTTACTACTAGTCCGCCACGACCGGGCCCCGCGATTACGTGTCACTCGGCCGATTCGTGTTAACGAGTTGCTGAAAAACAATTCCCGCAACTGCAGAAGGCCGGCGTGGTTCTCGGAACCGGATGTCACGTCATTTCGAGGAGGTGATGCTCAACTACTCCGACATTTGGCGGTCGCGCGATTCGCTCTGCCTTCAGAGTTGAAAGAACTCGTCCTCGCGTACCGACCAGTCGATGTGCGGATTCTTGCTCAACGGTTCAGATGGCAAGTCCTGAGGAGTTGTGGTGCAGCAAATTTTCGCCGATCTCGTGCAGAAGTACTACGCGGAGGTCGACAAGGGCGACGTCGAGAAGGTTGTCGCGCTCTTCGAAGTTGACGCCGAGTACTCGCGGCCCGGCTATGCGCGTATGACCGGAAGGGAGGCGATCAGGTCATTCTACGTAGACGACCGGATCATCGAGTCGGGTGTGCATAACGTCGAGTCGATCGTGTCTGATTCGGGAGCAGTCGCGGTTGAAGGTAGCTTCAGAGGCATCGTGCGGGGGGGAACAAAGGCTGAAGTGCAATTCGCCGACTTCTTTTGGCCTGGCCCGAACGGGCTCATAAAGAAGCGACGCACCTACTTCTACGCACCGCTAGTATGAGATTCGGCTGGTTTTGCCAACGATAGTGAAATGTCGATGAGTCAGGAAGCAGAGCTTGGGTCCGGAATTTTTCGGATCGATGTTTCCCGATCCCGGTTGTCGGATGATGAGCGGGCTAAGATCTTGGCTGACCCTGGGTTCGGTCGCTTTTTCTCCGACCATATGTCCCTCATTCACTGGGATACAAACACAGGTTGGCACGGCGCTTGTATTACGGAACTCAAACCATTCTCGCTACATCCGGGGTGCATTGCGTTGCACTATGCACAGGGTGTCTTTGAGGGCTTAAAGGCTTACGGGCGGCCAGACGGGAGTGTCTGGCTGTTCAGGCCGTTGCTCAATGCTCGTCGCTTCCGCCAATCAGCTGCCAGGTTGGCACTTCCACAGCTGAGCGACGACCTCTTCCTGTCAAGCCTGATTTCACTTGTGCAAGTGGACCGCGCGTGGGTCCCGGTCGATGATCGTGAATGCAGTTTGTATCTCCGACCATTCATGTTCGGTGCAGAGGTGGGACTTGCGGTCCGGCCAAGTCAACGTGTCACCTATGCGGTTATCGCGAGCCCAGCAGCGCCATACTTCCCGGGTGGAATAAACGGAATGCGGCTATGGGTGGGTGAGCATCCTCGCGCCTGGCAAGGTGGTACGGGAAGCGCCAAATTCGGCGGCAACTACTCGTCGAATCTTCTGCCGGAAGGCGAAGCTGGGGCGCATGGTTGCGACCTTGTCTTGTATCTCGACACTGACGGCTATGTCCAGGAATCCGGCACCATGAACATCTTTGCCATAACGTCTGAGGGCGAGCTCGTTACTCCCAGCTTGGGAACAATCCTGAACGGGGTGACCCGAGCGAGTGTTCTCGCACTGGCGAATGCGCATGGGCTGGCACCTGTCGAACGCAAAATTTCGTTCGACGAATTGAAGAGGCGCTGCCTTACTGGCAAGATTCGCGAAATCTTCGCAGTTGGGACCGCGGCAGTCGTGAACCCGATCATCGGAATCAAGGGCCCGAACTGCGACTTCGCCGTGTCCGACGGTTCGCCGGGGCCGCAGAGCCTAGCACTGCGTGGCCACCTCCTCGACATTCAATACGGCCGGCGACCCGATCCGTACGACTGGATGGTGGAGATCCCATTGCCGTAGTGTTTCGGCCAGTGCGGAATCCGTAATTCGCTGCTAGGGGTTCTCGCGTTTCTCCATCGTGACGCCGGCATCAACGGCAATCTACGGATAACCCAGAAGATCGCCGGCAGTCGACCCCGGCCGGGCACCGACCGTGCAGGCGTCCGGCGCTACACCCGGTGCGCCCCCCGGCGGCTGCGAAGACTCTGCTATGTCGAGCCGTCCGCGCCTCTAAGCGTCCGGTCATCAAGATCCATCGGACTCTTGAGGGAATTAGGGGCTAGCTGTCAACAGCTCGGCCCTCTGCCAATCTCTGGCGCAGACTCTTCGGCCGTATATCGGTCCAGTTTTGCTCGATGTACTCCAGACACGCAGCGCGGTCCGCTTCGCCGTACACCACCCGCCAGCCGGCTGGAACGTCGGCGAAGGTCGGCCACAGGCTATGTTGTTCCTCATCGTTGACCAAGACGAAAAAATTGCCATTGTCGTCGTCAAATGGATTGACGGTCATTGGTTCTCCAGACCATCTGGTTGACAGGAGTCTGGGCAAACATACCGGAGGCCGATCGGGTCAGTCCGGTTTTCGACGAAGTCCCTGATGTGAGCGACAAGACTCCCGCCACAGCTCAGTAATCGGTGCGGCGCAGAATCGGTTGGTGATGACTTTCGACGGGCATGACGGCCCGGTTCGACCAAGCGCTGTCGTGTCCTCGTCGTACTGGACATCTGGCCCTGCTGACCGTTAGGGACGGAGACTCCAATCACCTCGGCCGGCGGCAAAACGGGTTCGTGCCTCGCCGCTACCAGGTCTCGAACAGGGTTGAGCTACGTGCTAAGGGATCAGGCTGTCAGATTGCCCTCTCGCGCAGCCGATTCGGAGAGGAGACCGACGCAGGTCGCGGTAAGCAGTCGGGTGAGCGCGGATGCGAAATCGAGGTTCCACTCGGGCGGGACCTGCGCGTCCTCAGCGTAGGCGTCGGTCAGCCCCTCCGGCGGGTGGGCGATCTGCCACAGAGGGGCCGCCAATGAGTAGGCGGCAAGAAGGACGTCGAATGCCCCCGAGCGCCCCAGCCGCGACAACGCCTGCTCGATTGCATCCGCGAGCGACGTCACGGCAGCGGCGCTAGTCCGCCTGATCTCGACAACTCTGTCGAGATTCACTTCGTGTTCGAGGTGCAGGTGCAGGTTGGCGAGCAGGTCGCAGAAGAGCGGGTCGGCGGCCAGCCCGTCGGCTAACGTCTCGGCGACCCGCGCCGGCGACATGGGGCCGGGCTCGCGCAACCTCTCACACACCGTGCCCGACCACCGCTGCCAGCCTTCGGCCGCAAGATGGAGAAGCACCTCTTTGTGGGAAGTGAAATAGCGGCGCACGGCGGAATAGTGGACCCCGGCGCGATCGGCGACCCCAGTCAGCGTCACCGACGCGACACCTTTCTCCAGGGCCAGCGAGCGCGCCGCTTCTACGATCGCCGCCGCACGTTGACGCTTCTTGTCTGCACTGCGTGCACGCAGGAAGGCAAGCTGTACCACCGCCCGAGGATAACGCGCGTGACGTGATTTGTAGGGAGATGCGGGCGACGATTCCGCGCCTTTACGCACGTAGTATGCACTACGATCCATATCACGTTGCGGAAGAGCCGATATGGAGGTCATCGGAATGGTTTGCTCGCCCAGCCGGGTCGCACTTCCCAAGGCGCCACTCGCTTACGGTGACCACTGCACGGCTAGTCGGCGATGCTTACTGCATCCGAGTAACGTCGCGCGGCGGGTCGCGGTCGACGTGTAGTTGCATGTTCGAGCCGATGGCTTGGCGTCGGGTACGGAACCGTTGAAGGGGCTTTGCCATTTTCCGGGTTTTCAGGCGGCTGTGGATACCGCTGATCATGCTGGTGGTGATCGGTGCTGGGGGATTGACTGTGTCGCGGCTGCACGGCATCTTCGGTTCTGAGAAGCGCCCCTCGTACGCCGACACCAAAATCAACGACACCAAACCTTTCGACCCCAAGCAGCTGACATACGAGGTCTTCGGCCCTCCGGGCACCGTGGCCCAGATCAGCTACTTCGACGCCGATGGTGACCCGCAGCTCATCAAGGGAGCAAGCCTGCCTTGGTCGCTGAACTTCCCGATCACCCAGGCGGCAGTTGCGGGAAGTCTCGTCGCACAGGGCGATAGCGACAATATTGGCTGCCGCATCGTGGTGGACGGTGAAGTCAAAGCCGAAAGAGTATCGAACGAAGTGAACGCCTTCACCTTCTGCCAGCTGAAGGCCGCATGAGCGACCAACACATTGGCGACGAACACACCACGCCACCGTTTGTGGCGCGGGTGATTCACCGATCGTCGGTGCTCATCATCTTGGCGTGGTTAGCGATCACCGTCATGGTAGCTATCGGCGTTCCCCCACTGGCGCAGGTCGTCAAAGAGCATTCAGTATCGCTGAGTCCCGTTGATGCGCCGTCGTTCAAGGCGATGGCGCGGATGGGTGCGGACTTCGGGGAATCAAATTCCGACAGTGTGGCCATGATCGTCTTGGAGGGTCAGCAACCCCTGGGGGACGATGCCCACAGATACTACGATCGTCTGATTCGTCAATTGTCCGACGATCCCAAGCATATTCAGCACATTCAGAATTTCTGGGGGGATCCGTTGACGGCGGCCGCGGCGCAAAGCGCCGATGGGAAGGCCGCTTATGTTCAGATGAGCCTCGCCGGAAATTTGGGCGAGGACCGGGCGAACGAATCGGAGCAGGCCGTCCGGGACATTGTGAACCGGACGCCGGCCCCGCCCGGGGTCAAGACTTATGTCAGCGGCCCGGCGGCGTTCGCCGCCGACATGGTCAGCAGTGGAAACAAGACGCTCGCCAGAGTCACGGCGATAAGCGTCGCGGTGATCTTCATTATGCTGTTCTTCGTCTTCCGTTCGGTTGTCACCGTGATTCTTCTGTTACTGACCGTCGTCATAGAATTGCAGGTGGCCCAGGGAATCGTAGCGTTTCTCGGCTATCACCGGGTCGTTGGTCTTACTACCTATGCCGTCAACCTGCTGTCGTCCATCGGGCTCGCTGCTGGCACGGACTACGGGATATTCTTCTTCGGACGCTATCAAGAGGCGCGTCAGGCCGGCGAGGATCGGATAACGGCCTATTACACCACATACCGCGGGACCGCCAAGGTTGTCTTGGCTTCCGGTTTGACTATCGCCGGAGCGGTTTACTGCCTGAGCTTTACCCGACTGCCCTATTTCCAACCCCTCGGCGTTCCTTGCGCGGTGGGGATTTCAGTAGCAGTGGCGGTCGCGCTCACCTTGGTTCCGGCAGTTCTTGCTTTCGGGAGCCGCTTTCGTCTTTTTGAGCCCAAGCGGAAAATCACGGCCCGCGGATGGCGGCGGGTGGGCACTGCGATCGTTCGGTGGCCCGCGCCCATTTTCGCTGCCACTTGTGCGATCGCGCTGATCGGGTTACTGACACTGCCCGGATACAAGCCCAGCTACAACGACCAGAAGTACATCCCTAAAGACCTTCCCGCCAATCAAGGGTATGTGGCCGCTCAGCGGCATTTTCCCCCGTCGCGAATGCTAGCGCCCGACATTCTGCTGCTCGAGGCCGATCACGATATGCGCAATCCAGCGGATTTCCTGGTGTTGAACAAGCTGGCCAAGGGTATCTTTGCCGTTCCGGGAATCTCCATGGTGCAGGCAATAACCCGGCCCGAAGGAACCCCGATCGAGCACACGTCGATACCGTTTATGCTCAGCATGTCACAAGCCGGTCAGGTACAGAATCTGGAGTTCATGAAGGACCGCATGAACGATTTGGTCACGCAGGCCGATGAAATGACGAAAACGGTCAACTTGATGCAGCGCATGTACGGCCTCATGCAGCAGCTCGCCGGCACCACTCATCGCATGGTGAGCCAAACGCACGAGATGGAGGCGATCACCGAAGAGTTGCGAGATCACGTTGCGGATTTCGAGGATTTCTTTCGGCCGATTCGCAGTTACTTCTACTGGGAAAAGCACTGCTATGACATCCCCATCTGCTGGTCGCTGAGATCCGTATGGGATGCAGCCGACGGCGTCGACGAGGTTAGCGACAAGCTGGATGACCTGGTCAAAAACTTGGATGATCTCGACGCGCTCTTGCCGCAGCTGATCGTCCAGTTCCCGCCAATGATCGAGACGATGAAAAGCATGCAGACCATGATGCTGACCATGCATACCACCATGTCCGGAATGTTCGACCAGATGCAGGACTCGAGCGCTAACGCGACAACGATGGGCAAGGCTTTCGATACCGCCAAGAACGACGATTCTTTCTACCTGCCGCCGGAAGTTTTCAAGAACAAAGACTTCCAGCGGGTCGAGAATGTGTTCTTTTCCTCAGACGGAAAAGCCGTCCGTATGCTCATTTCACAACGGGGCGATCCCGCGACGACCGAGGGCATTGCACGGGTTGAGGCGATAAAAATCGCGACCGAGGAGTCGCTCAAGGGGACTCCGCTCGAAGACGCCAAGACCTACCTCGGCGGCACAGCAGCGACGGTGAAAGACCTGGTGGACGGCTCTAAGTACGATCTTCTGATCGCAGCAATTGCCGCACTCTGCCTCATTTTCCTCATCATGCTGATGATGACGCGAAGTTTTGTCGCTGCCCTGGTTATCGTGGGTACGGTAGCCATTTCACTGGGCGCGTCCTATGGGCTTTCGGTGCTCGTTTGGCAATACATCCTGGGCATACAAATGAACTTCGTGGTGCTTGCGATGTCTGTCATCATCCTGTTGGCGGTCGGGTCTGACTACAATTTGCTGCTCGTCTCGCGGATGAAAGAGGAAATAGCCGCCGGAATCAACACCGGCATTATCCGGGCAATGGGCGGTACCGGTAGAGTCGTCACGTCTGCAGGGCTGGTTTTCGCGTTCACCATGATGTCCATGCTGGTCAGTGCGCTGGTCGTCATCGGTCAGGTGGGAACGACTATCGGTCTCGGTCTGCTGTTCGACACATTGGTCGTGCGCGCGTTCATGACGCCGTCCATCGCCGCGCTGCTCGGACGCTGGTTCTGGTGGCCGCAACGAGTGCGTCCTCGCCCTGCGAGCGCCATGCTGCGGCCGTTGGCGCCCCGTCCGGTGGCTCGTTCGTTATTGCTGAGACAGTGAACGTGGACGCGTTCAGCTCCTGCGTTATGACGACCGGATGAGCTCCAAGCCGCCGTTCATAGCACGGACCATCCGCAAGTTCTCGCTGCTCGTCATTCTGGCTTGGGTGGCGCTGGTGCTGCTTGTGACTCTGGCAATTCCATCGCTGGAACGGGTCGGGCAAGAACATTCGGTACCGATGAGTCCCAAAGATGCGCCGTCGGTGCAGGCCATGATGCGGATGGGAAAGGACTTCAAAGAGTCCGATTCGGACAGTTTCGCGATGATTGTGCTGGAGGGGCAGCAGCCGCTCGCGGACGATGCCCACACCTACTACGCCGGATTGGTTCGTGACCTCAAGGGCGATCCGAAGCACGTGGAGCACGTGCAGGATTTGTGGGGGGACCGACTCACGGCAGCGGGCGCGCAAAGCCCCGATGGCAAGGCCGTTTATGTGCAGCTGAACCTCGCCGGCAACCAGGGCACCACCTTGGGCGAAGACTCCGTGACCGCCGTCCGGGATATCGTCGAGCGGACGCCGCCGCCTCCCGGAGTCAAGGTCTATGTCACCGGCCCGGCACCGCTGGTTGCCGATATGCAGCACAGTGGTAACAAATCCATTCTGAAGATCACCGTGATAACCGTCGCGATGATCTTCACAATGCTGCTTATTGTCTACCGTTCGGTTATCACGGTGATTTTGCTGTTGGTCATGGTTGGGATCGAGTTAGCGGCAGCCCGGGGAATCGTCGCTTATCTCGGCCATAACAATCTTCTTGTACTCTCGACATTCGCCACCAATCTACTGACTTCCCTTGCAATCGCCGCTGGAACCGATTACGGCATATTCTTCTTCGGGCGGTATCAGGAGGCACGCCAGTCCGGGGAGGCCCGCGACACGGCCTACTACACCACATATCGCGGGGTCGCTCCCGTTGTGTTGGCTTCCGGTCTGACGATCGCCGGGGCAGTCTTCTGCCTGAGCTTTACCCGGATGTCTATGTTTCAGACTCTCGGCATCCCGTGTGCGGTGGGAATGCTCGTCGCAGTCGCAGTCGCGGTGACGCTAATTCCGGCGGTGCTGACCGTCGGAAGCCGGTTTGGGTTGTTCGACTCCAAGCGCAGGATCGGGGTTCGCGGATGGCGTCGAGTCGGCGCGGCGATTGTCCGTTGGCCGGTGCCTATACTGGCTGCCACCTGCGCGATCGCGCTGATCGGTCTACTGACACTGCCGGGCTATAAGACAAGCTACAACGACCGGCTTTATATACCCGGCCATATTCCAGCAAATCTGGGGTATGCAGCCGCTGATCGCCATTTCTCCCAAGCGCGGATGATGCCCGAGATACTCTTGATCGAGTCGGATCATGATATGCGCAATCCGGCGGATTTTCTCGTGCTGAACAAACTGGCCAAAAGTGTCTTCCGGGTCCGAGGCATCTCTCGCGTGCAGGGCGTAACCCGGCCGGAGGGAAACCCCATCGAACACACATCGATACCTTTTCTACTCAGCATGCAAAACGCTGGCCAGCTACAAACCATGAGGTTTCAAAAAGACCGCATGAACGACATGCTCAAGCAAGCCGACGAGATAGCAAAAACGGTCAATCTAATGCAGCGGATGTACGGCGTGATGCAACAGCTTGACAACACGACTCACCGCATGGTCGGCCAAACGCATGACATGGTGGCGGTCACGGAGGAATTGAGGGACCATATTGCCGACTTCGAGGATTTCTGGCGGCCCATCCGCAGCTATTTCTATTGGGAAAAGCACTGCTACGACATTCCCATATGCTGGTCGCTGAGATCCATATTCGATGCGCTCGACGGTGTTGACGGTATCAGCGATAACCTGCAAGGTCTCGTCAAAAACTTTGATCAACTGGATGCGCTCATGCCGCAGATGCTCCAGTCTTTCCCGCCACTGATCGCGACCCTTCAGCAGATCCGGACCATGATGCTCACCATGCACAGCACCATGTCTGGGATCTTCGCAGAGATGGACGAGGTGGGCGGGGACGTCACCGCGATGGGGAAGGCGTTCGACGCCTCGAGGAACGACGACTCCTTCTATCTGCCTCCCGAAGTGTTCAAGAACAAAGATTTCCAACGCGCGATGAATTCTTTCGTTTCTCCGGATGGGAAAGCGGCCCGATTCATCATCTCGCACCGGGGCGACCCCGCGACCTCCGAGGGCATAACGCGTATCGACCAAATAAAGGGGGCAGCCGAGGAGGCACTCAAGGCAACACCGCTGGCGAACGCTAAGGTATATTTGGCCGGCACCGCGTCCACCTATAAGGACTGGCAAGACGGCTCCAGATACGATCTCCTGATCGCGGGAATTGCTGCGCTATGCCTTACTTTCCTAATCATGCTTTTCATCACGCGAAGTCTAATTGCCGCACTAGTTATCGTGGGTACGGTGGCTCTTTCGTTGGGCGCATCGTTTGGGCTGTCGGTACTGGTCTGGCAGTATGTCGTGGGCAGCAAACTGCACTGGATGGTTCTTGCGATGTCGGTGATCATCCTCTTGGCGGTGGGGTCTGACTACAACCTGTTGTTGGTGTCCCGGTTAAAAGAGGAAGTAACCGCCGGCATCAACACTGGGATCATCCGCGCTATGGGGAGTACCGGCAAGGTCGTCACTTCGGCAGGGCTGGTGTTCGCTTTTACTATGGCTTCAATGGTGGTCAGTGATTTGCGAATTATCGGTCAGGTCGGTACCACCATCGGCCTGGGTCTGTTGTTCGATACCTTGGTAGTGCGTGCGTTCATGACGCCGTCTATCGCTGCGCTGCTGGGGCGTTGGTTCTGGTGGCCGCAGAGAGTTCGTCCGCGCCCGGCCAGTCAATTGCTTGAGCCGTTCGGGCCGCGTCCGCTGGTTCGGTCCTTACTGCTGAGGACGGACGCGACGACGACGGCGCGGTCATGACCAAGCGCCCGAGGCCGCCTATTTTCAACGTGTCCTACGATCCCACCCGCGAGGTCTACGCCCGACTCGACGGGGCCTTCACCGAGCAATATCGCCCACCAGACCGGTGTCTTATCGGCCGGAACATTTCCTGCGCGAGCACAGCGGCAACGGCGTGACGGTTGTGCTGGCGGGCGTGCGCCCGGACATGCTGGCCGTACCGAAAAACATCGGCATCGACGGCTGATTGCCGCCGAGCACTTGTTCTGTGAAGAAGCAGGGAATACTCGGCGCCGCTCAACGCCGTGCGTTACGCCCGCGCCAAACTGGCGCTCGAACAGGCCGAAGCGGCCCTAGTAGGCGCGAACACCACACCCAACCAAGAACCGGACTTGTACTACCTGGTCTGGGGTGCAGCTACAGGGGGTTGGCGCGCAGATAGCCGTAGATGCCGGCGAAACCGGCGTTGACGTCGTCGGGAATGGGCACCGGTCCGCCCAAAGCTCTCGCACCCCAAACTATTTGGGCGGTGCGTTCCACCAGGGCGGTGACATGCAAGACCCGGTCGGGTCGGGGGCCCACCGCCACCAGCCCATGGTTAGCGATCAGCGCCGCCGCCCGGCCCTCCAGTGCCTTGACGGCATTATGGCCGACCGCGGGCGTGCCTGATGCGGCGTAGTCGGCGCAGCGGATGTCACCGCCGCAGTACACCGCGAACTCATCGATGCACGCTGGAATGTCTTGATGCGCAACAGCGAACATCGTGGCCCACACCGGATGGCTGTGGATGACGCTGCCGATGTCGTCGAAAGCACTGAAGCACGCCAGATGAAGTTTCATCTCGGTCGACGGGGACCGGCCGTCGCGCGCCGCCAGTACGTTGCCCTCGGGGTCGACGACCACCAGATCTTCGAGCGTCATCTCCGCGTAGTCGACGGACGACGGGGTGATGACAAGGTTGCCGTCCGCGCGCCGAGCCGAGATGTTGCCCGCCGTGCCCTCGACCAGTCCGCGGCGCAGCATATCCTTGGCCGCCGCCAGCACCGCGTCTTCGGCATGCTCGACGTGCCTCACGATGCCAACACCTCCGGGTTGACGATATGGGTCGGACTCCGGCCGGTCAGCAATGCTTCCAAGTCCTCGGCGACCATCTGCGCCTGCCGCGCCTCAGTGTCCCACGTCGCCCCGCCGATGTGGGGTGTGAGCACCACATTGGGCGACGCGGTCAGCGGGTGACCGGGCGGTAACCATTCGCCGACGAAATGGTCGATGCCAGCGGCCGCCACCTTGCCGCTGCGCAACGCGTCAACCAGCGCGTCGGTGTCGTGCAGTTGGGCGCGTGCGGTGTTGAGGAAGACGACCCCGTCGCGCATGGCCGCGAACTGGCCGGCGCCGATCAGTCCGGCGGTGTCGGGCGTGACCGGGGCGTGCAGCGACACGACGTCGGCTTGGGCAAGCAAGTCATCGAGGCTGTGCCGGGCTTCGTCGTTGTACGGGTCGCAAGCGATGATCTGCAGACCGAGACCCGCCAGCCGCCACTTGACCGCCTGGCCGACTGCGCCCAGGCCGATCAGTCCGGCCGTGCGGCCGGCGAGCTCCCAGGCCCTGAACCGCTGATAAGGAATGGTGCCGTCGCGGAAGATGTTGCCGCTGCGCACTTCTGAGTCAGCCGTCAGCAGGTGCCGGGTGGCGGCAAACAGCAGTGCCACCGTCATCTCGGCGACTGCGTCGGCATTGCGGCCGGGGGTGAAAAGCACCGGAACTCCGGCCGCGGTGGCTGCGGCGACGTCGACGTTGTTTGGATCGCCCCGGGTCGACGCCACCGCCCGCAGGCCAAGCTCGAACACCGGCCCGGCAACCGAATCACTCTCGACCACAACCACATCGGCGCGCTCGGCCGAGATCCGCTCGGCCAGTTGCTCAGCGGAGTAGATCCGTAACGGTATCTCGTCGATCCAGGGGTCGTAGACCACGTCGGCCAGTCGGCGCAAGTTGTCCAGGCCTGCCCCACGCATCGGGGCGGTCACCAAAGCGCGGGTCACGATTGCCAATGCTGGCGTACGGTGACGCCCGTGTCACGCATCGAGGTCACAATCGGCATCGACATCGGCAGCACGGCGGTCAAAGCAGTCGCCGCCGATGAAGACGGCCAGGTGGTGGCGCGGGCGCGCATTGCCCATCAGTTGCGGGTTCCGGCGCCCGATCGGCTCGAACACGACGCCGACCAGGCGTGGCGGCAAGGACCGTTGACGGCCCTGAACCGGATGGCCCGGCCGGACGCCTCAGCAGCGGCGATCTCGGCAATGGTGCCGTCGTTCACCGCGGTGGACCCCGGCGGTCGGCCGATGACACCCGGGCTGCTGTACGGCGATAGCCGCGGCCGGGTCCCCGCGGCGCTCGACGAGGCATTGCCGCCGGTAGGGGAGGCGGCGGGGTTCCTGCGCTGGATCGCCGCCGAGGCGCCCGCGGCGAGCGGGTATTGGCCGGCGCCGGCGGTCGCAGCCTATGCGCTGGCCGGGGAACCGGTCATCGATTTCGCGACGGCCTACACAACCGTTCCGTTGTTCGACGGCACCGGCTGGAGTCAAGCCGCGTGTGCCGAGTGCGGGGTGACGGTCGACCGGATGCCTAACGTGGCGGCGACCGGCTCGACGGTGGGGCCGGTCCGTGGAACCGACACCGTGTTGGCGGTCGGCGCGATCGACGCCTTGTGCGAACAGATGGTCGCCGGTGCGGACCAGGACGGCGACGTACTCGTTCTGTGCGGCACGACCCTGATCGTGTGGGTCACCATTCCCCGGTGGCGTCAGGTGCCGGGCCTGTGGACCCTTCCCCACCTTGCCGGCGCGAAGAGTCAGATCGGCGGGGCCAGCAACGCCGGCGGGCTGTTCCTGGACTGGGTGGACCGGCTGGTGGGCCGAGGCGATCCGGCGACTGCCGCTCCCGGTCGGGTGCCGGTGTGGTCACCCTACGTCCGAGGTGAGCGCACACCCTTCCATGCTCCCGACCGGCGCGCGGTGCTCGACGGGCTGGACCTCACGCACGACGCCGCCGCGGTGAGACGGGCGGCCTACGAGGCATCGGGATTCGTGGTTCGCCAGCTCATCGAGCTGAGCGGCACCCCGGCGTCGCGGGTGGTAGCGGCCGGTGGTGGCACCCGGGTGCTGCCGTGGATGCAGGCCATCGCCGACGCCACCGGCCGTCCGGTGGAGCTGTCGAAGGTGGCCGACGGCGCGGCGCTGGGCGCTGCTTTTCTCGGCCGGATGGCGATCGGCAAGGAGTCGTCGATAGCCGACGCACGAAGGTGGGCCGGCACCGACCGCGTCATCGAGCCGGATTCCGGATGGACGGCTCCGATCGAACAGCGCTACCAGCGATTCCTCGAGCTGGGCAGGCGGCCGTCCGTCGCGCCGAGTGGCCAGTAGGTCACGCTTTCCCGCGCAGGGCCTACAACTGGCCAATCGCCAGCGGGTCAGCCCGTTCGCGTCGCGATCACCGACACGATATTGCGAAGCGCGGCGAGCCCGTCGTCCTCGGGAAAAGTCAGGCCGTAATCGGCGAACAACTCCCGCCGCGGCCGAGTGCTCACCTGCCAGCCCCGACCGCTCAAGTACTCGACGACATTGCTGCGTTCGCCTTCATAGAAAAGGCCGGACAGATCGATGTCGCAGCCGAGGTTGGCCCACCTGTCGTTGAAGGCCTGCGCGCGTTCGGCCATCGTCGGACCACCCTCGGGATGGAACTCGGTTGCCAACTGGCTGCCCGGCGCGCTGAGCGTGCTGATGTGGTCGAAGAGCCGGTCTTGGGCTTCCGGCGGCAGGTACATCAGCAAGCCCTCTGCGCTCCACGCTGTCGGCTGGTCGTCGGCGAAACCATTGTCCCGCAACGCAGTTGGCCAATCGTCGCGAAGATCAATGCTGACGGTCCGCCGTTCGGTGGTTGGTGCCGCGCCCAGCTGCGACATGGTGGCCGTTTTGAAGTCGACCACCTGAGGCTGATCGATTTCGTAGACGACGCTTCCGGTTGCCCACCCCAATCGGTACGCCCGCGAGTCCAGGCCGGCGGCCAGTATCACCGCCTGCCGGATGCCGCTTGCTGTGGCATTGACGAAGAAGTCGTCGAAGAACTTGGTCCGTACCGCCAGCGAATCGGTTTCCTGTTGCAGCTCAGGTGTGGTGCCTTCGCCGTTCCCGTCGGCCGGGGATGAGACCTCGCCGTCGACGACACGAACGAAGAACTCGATACCCACGGCGCGGACCAGCGGCGCCGCATACGGATCATTGATGAGCGGGTCGGCTCCTTCGCTGGCCAAGGCCCGGGCCGCGGCAACCATCGTCGCGGTCGCGCCCACACTCGTCGACAGATCCCAACTGTCGGCGTCGCTGCGTGTCACGACTTACCCCCGATCAATTCGGCGCTGAGATAGACGACGTCGCCGACCGGGGAATCCTCGGCGTCGGCGGCCGGCAGTCCGCGCGCGGCCAGCAGGTCAGCGGCGGGGCTGGCGGTCACCTGCCAGCCGCGATCGGCCAGATAGACACCGGCATCGGTCCGGTCGTCGAAATAGACCAGGCCTGCCATGTCGAGACTGAAGCCGTGCCTGCTCCAGCGGTCGGATTGACGCTGCATGCGTCGCCGCAGCTCCTCTTCTTTGGTGTTGTTGATGTCGGGCAGGCCCTCGGTGGCCAACTGGCTCCCCGGCGCGCTGAGCTCGGTGATCTGGTCGAGCAGCCGGTCTTGGGCGTCGGCCGGTAAGTATCCCAGCAGGCCTTCGGCGATCCAGGCGCTGCGTGATTCCCGGTCGAAGCCGGCGGCTTGCAGCGCCGCGGGCCAGTCGTCGCGCAGGTCGATCGCCACGGATCGCCGGTCCGCCGTGGGCGATGCGCCCAGGCGGGTCATTGTCGTGGTCTTGAAATCGATCACCTGCGGCTGGTCAATCTCGTAGACGGCGGTACCGGTCGGCCAAGCCAGCCGGTAGGCCCGAGAATCCAGGCCGGCCGCCAGGATGACGGCTTGGCGGATGCCTGCCTGCGTAGCCCGGAGAAAGAACCCGTCGAAATAGTCGGTGCGGATCGCCATGGCGTTGGCGAATCGCTGTAACCCGAGGGCGGCGTCTTCGTCGAGATCCGTCGGATCCAGCTCACCGCCGGCCAATCTGGCGAAAAAGTCGATGCCGACCGCGCGAACCAGCGGCTCGGCGAAGTGGTCATCGATCAACGCGTTGGGCGCCCGGCTGGCTACCGCTCGGGCGGCAGCCACCATCGTCGCCGTCGCACCCACGCTGGAAGCCAGATCCCAGCTGTCACCCTCGAAGCGAGCGTTACTCATACGCGTTACCGTCATCTCTTCCAAAAACATCGATATTTAGCCAATATAAAGAGCGCGCCGGACCGTGCGCCTGATTGGGGTGGCCGGTGCCAGCGCTGTTAGGGTCGTAGACTGTTCGACGCGCGACTTCGCAGCTCTTGGCGGGCGGGGCTCGGTGCGTGACGCAGGACTACCCGATGCTGGCGAAACCAGCCCCGTTTGGCATGCCGCGACCCAGAGCACGGCTGCGCAGGAGGAAGAGTGCTTTCGGCTTTCATCTCATCGCTGCGGACAGTCGACCTGAGACGGAAGATTCTGTTCACGCTGGGCATCGTGGTGCTGTATCGGCTGGGAGCATCCCTCCCGTCCCCGGGAATCGACTATCCGAATGTGCAGAAATGCATCGCGCAGGTCAGCGGTGGCGATGCGGCGCAGATCTACTCGCTGATCAACTTGTTCTCCGGTGGCGCGCTGCTGCGGCTGACCGTGTTCGCGGTCGGCGTGATGCCCTACATCACCGCGAGCATCATCGTGCAGCTGCTCACCGTCGTCATCCCCCGGTTCGAGGAACTGCGCAAGGAAGGCCATTCCGGTCAGGCCAAGATGACGCAGTACACCCGCTACCTGGCTATTGCGCTGGCCATCCTGCAGGCCACCAGCATTGTGGCACTGGCTGCCAACGGTGGGCTGCTCCAGGGTTGCACTCTTGACATCATCGCCGACCAGAGCATCTTCACCCTGGTCGTCATCGTGCTGGTGATGACCGCCGGCGCCGGCCTGGTGATGTGGATGGGCGAGTTGATCACCGAGCGTGGGATAGGCAACGGCATGTCGTTGCTGATTTTCGCCGGCATCGCCGGCCGGATCCCGTCTGAGGGCAATACCATTCTGGACAGCCGAGGCGGGGCGATCTTCGCCGCGGTCTGCGTGGCCGCGCTGATCATCATCGTCGGGGTGGTGTTCGTCGAGCAGGGCCAGCGCCGAATCCCGGTGCAATACGCCAAGCGGATGGTGGGCCGGCGCATGTACGGCGGCACCTCCACGTACCTGCCACTCAAGGTCAACCAGGCCGGCGTCATTCCGGTCATCTTCGCCTCGTCGCTGATCTACATCCCGCATCTGATCACCCAGCTGGTGCGCAGCGGCAGCGGTGGTGCAGGTAATACCTGGTGGGACAAATTCGTCGGCAATTACTTGTCGAACCCGGCCGACCCGGTTTACATCGGCATCTACGTCGGCCTGATCATCTTCTTCACGTACTTCTACGTGTCGATCACGTTCAATCCCGACGAACGCGCCGACGAGATGAAGAAGTTCGGTGGCTTCATCCCCGGTATCCGGCCGGGTAAGCCAACCGCGGATTACCTGCGCTACGTGTTGAGCCGGATCACCTTGCCGGGCTCGATCTACCTGGGTGTGATCTCGGTGCTGCCCAACCTGTTCCTGCAAATCGGCAATAGCGGCACGGTCCAGAATCTGCCTTTCGGCGGTACCGCCGTTTTGATCATGATCGGCGTCGGTTTGGATACGGTCAAACAAATCGAGAGCCAGCTCATGCAGCGTAACTACGAAGGGTTCCTGAAGTGAGAGTTGTTTTGCTCGGGCCGCCCGGAGCGGGGAAGGGCACGCAGGCCAAGAAGTTGGCGGAAGCACTCGAGGTTCCGCAAATCTCCACCGGCGACCTGTTTCGGCAGAACATCGACAACGACACCGAGCTCGGTCTGGAAGCCAAGCGCTACCTGGATAACGGTGATCTGGTGCCCTCGGAGATCACCAACAAGCTTGTCGACGAGCGCCTCGACGAGTCTGACGTGGACGCCGGGTTCATCCTGGACGGCTATCCCCGCTCGCTCGAGCAAGCTAAGGCGCTGGACGACATGCTCGAACGCCGGGGTACCAAACTCGACGCCGTGTTGGAGTTCCGCGTTTCGGAGGAGGTGCTGCTCGAGCGCCTCAAAGAACGCGGCCGCGACGACGACACGGAGGAGGTCATCCGCAACCGCATGAAGATCTATCACGATCAAACGGATGCGGTCATCGAGTACTACAGCGACGAGTTGAAGGCTGTCGACGCCGTCGGCTCGCTGGATGAGGTGTTCGGCCGCGCGCTGAAAGCTGTAGGGAAGTAGCGGTGATCGCTCTGGCAGGACTGCGCAACCGCAAAGTCGTGCCACAGCGCAGCGCCGCTGAACTCGAGGCAATGGCCGCGGCCGGGGCCGTGGTGGCCGCAGCACTGCGGGCAGTCCAAGCAGCGGCGATACCCGGTACCTCAACGTTGGGCTTGGACGTAATCGCCGAATCGGTCATCCGCGATGCGGGGGCGATTCCGTCATTTCTCGGCTACCACGGGTATCCCGCGTCGATCTGCGCATCGGTCAACGACCGGGTCGTGCACGGCATCCCGTCGTCAGCCGAAATCCTGGGCACCGGTGATTTGGTGTCGATCGATTGCGGCGCGATCCTGGACGGCTGGCACGGTGACGCCGCGATCACCCTAGGTGTCGGACAACTGACCGGCACAGACGAGGCCTTGTCGCAGGCGACCAGAGAATCCATGGAGGCCGGGATCGCGGCGATGATTCCCGGTAACCGGCTGACCGACGTATCGCACGCTATTGAAACCGCCACCCATGCTGCCGAGGCGCGCTATGGCTGTGCGTTCGGAATCGTCGAGGGCTACGGCGGCCACGGCATCGGCCGGCAGATGCACATGGACCCGTTTTTGCCCAATGAAGGGTCCCCCGGCCGCGGTCCGCTGCTGGCCCCCGGATCGGTGCTGGCCATCGAGCCGATGTTGACGCTCGGTTCCGGCAGAACCGTGGTGCTCGACGACAAATGGACCGTCACTACCCTCGACGGCTCCCGGGCGGCACACTGGGAGCACACCGTGGCGGTAACCGAGGACGGACCCCGGATCCTGACTCTCGGCTGACTGCAGCAGCAGTCGGCGATGAACCGAACAGGCGCTTCCCACGTGTCCTCACCGGGAGGTGAATGGAGTGCCTACAGTCGTCCGACCGACGGCCTCGCGCGAAGAAGCCGCCTTGATGAAGGCGCTCTACGACGAACATGCCGCCGCGCTGTGGCGCTACGCGCTGCGGCTCACCAGCGACCGCAACCGCGCTGAAGACGTCGTCCAAGAGACACTGCTGCGCGCCTGGCAGCACCCGGAGGTCATCGGCGACACCGAGCGCTCGGCTCGGGCATGGCTGTTCACCGTCGCGCGCAACTTGATCATCGACGAGAGCCGCAGCGCCCGCGTCCGCTCCGAAGTCGCCTCGCTCGACAAAGCACCCGAGCCCGCCGGCCCCGACGAGGTCAACGCGGCGCTGGACCGGCTGTTGATCGCCGACGCACTCGCGCAGCTGTCCGCTGAGCATCGGGCGGTGATCACCCGCTCCTACTACAAGGGGTGGAGCACCGCCCAGATCGCCGCTGACCTTCAGATCGCCGAGGGTACGGTGAAATCTAGATTGCACTACGCCGTGCGAGCCATGCGGCTCACGCTGCAGGAACTGGGAGTTACCCGATGAGGGCTCTGCTGGCCATCCGCACCGCGATCGGCTCCGAATTCAAGATGCGGGACGAGATGGGGATGACACAATGATGACGCTATGGGGCCCTAGCCCCCCAGACGGTGGTGGACAGTCCATCGGTCAGTCGCACGGTGATCACGAGTACGCGATGTGGGACGCCGCGTACGTGCTTGGATCGCTGTCACCGACCGATCGGCGGGAATTCGAGCTGCACATGGCGGGGTGTCCGTCGTGCCGCAGCGCCGTCGCCGAGCTCAGCGGCATGCCGGCGTTGCTGTCACAGCTCGACCGCGACGAGATCTCCGAGATTCAGGACGCCGACCGCGAACCAACGTTGCCGCCGGAGCTGTTGGGATCGCTGATGGCGAAGGTTAGGTGGCAACGGCGACGCTCCCGGCTCATCACTTGGGCGACTTCCGCTGCCGCGGCCGCGGTACTGGCGGTGGCTGTGTTCGTCGGCGTTCATGGTCATTTGTCGACGCCCGCGACGCCGGCGCCACCACAGGCCGCCCTGTCGACGCAGACGATGGACCAAGTCGGCACCACCGCCCTGGCGTCGACGTTCTCGCTCGTCAGTCAGGGCTGGGGAACATATATCGACATGAAGTGTGTATGCCTGGCCCCGATCACGGCCCGCCACGACAGGTTGGCGATGGTCGTGGTCGGCCGAGACGGCAGCAGGACGCAGCTGGCGACCTGGACGGCTGAACCCGGCCACACCGCAATGCCAGCCGGCAGTATCTCGACGCCTACCAATCAGATCGCCGCTGTTCAAGTTGTGTTGGCTGAAAACGACAAGGTGTTGTTGCAGCGCTCGCTCTGACAACGCCTGCGGTTAATTTGGCAGCACCGGCGATGGTCTTGCGGCGACCGCTGAACTCCCTAGCGTTCTCGATCGTGCTATTAGCGGGGACCCACGGATAGCCGGTCGCGCAACGGGAGGTCAGCGCCATGCGCAACGCCATGATGTATGAGCGCACGATTTTCGAGCCGGAGCATGAGTTGTTCCGCGAGTCTTACCGGGCCTTCCTCGAGCGCCATGTCGCGCCGTACCACAAGCAGTGGGAGAAGGACAAGATCGTCGACCGCGGCGTGTGGTTGGAGGCCGGCAAGCAGGGCTTCCTGGGCACGGCGGTGCCGGAGCAGTATGGCGGCGGAGGCAACTCCGATTTCCGCTACAACACGATCATCACCGAAGAGACCACCGCAGGGGCCTTCAGCGGGATCGGTTTCGCCCTGCACAACGATATCGTCGCGCCTTATCTGCTTCGCTTGACCAACGAGGAGCAGAAGCACCGCTGGTTGCCGAAGTTTTGCACCGGCGAGTTCATCACCGCGATCGCAATGACCGAACCCGGTGCCGGAAGTGACCTGTTGGGCATCAAGACACGGGCGGTCAAGGACGGCGACGACTGGTTGCTGAACGGTTCTAAAACGTTTATCACCAACGGAATCAACGCTGATCTGGTTGTTGTGGTCGCGCAGACCAATCCCGACAAGGGCCCGCTGGGATTCTCTTTGCTCGTCGTGGAGCGCGGGATGCCAGGGTTCGAGCGCGGCCGCAAGCTCGACAAGATCGGCTTGGACGCGCAGGACACCGCGGAGTTGTCGTTCACCGACGTGCGGGTCCCGTCGGCAAATCTGCTCGGCAAGGTGGGCAAGGGCTTTTTCTATCTGATGCAGAATCTGCCGCAGGAGCGGCTGTCGATCGCGATAATGGCGGCGGCCGCGATGACAGCGGCTTTGGAGTCGACGTTGGAATACGTCAAGGGACGCAAGGCTTTCGGTGAGCCGATCGGTAGTTTTCAGAACAGCCGCTTTGTGTTGGCCGAATTGGCGACCGACGCCACCGCGGTCCAAGTCATGATCGACGAGTTCATCAGGCTGCACCTGCAGAAAAAACTGACCGCGGAGCAGGCCGCAATGGCCAAGTGGTATGCCACCGAAAAACAGATTCACCTGATCGACCGCTGCCTGCAGCTACACGGCGGCTATGGTTATATGCGCGAATATCCCATCGCCAAGGCCTATCTCGATGGTCGAGTACAGGCCATCTACGGCGGCTCGACCGAGATCATGAAGGAAATCATCGGTCGCAGCCTCGGCGTATAGCAGACAGCCGCTCGCGCCCAGAGTTTTCGGCAACTCAGCCGTGCTGCGGCGTGCGGTCATTGCCCGCTTCTATTGGGCGATACAAAAAGACACAAGCGCTCAATGACCCACTACTGGAAGCTGATGTACGTTGTCTCGGTTGGTCGAGCGTCGCTTCGTGTGTTGAGCCGAGAGTATGCGGCCAGGGCGTGGGAGAGCTGGCCCTTCGCCGCGTGCAGCATAAGCCGCACTGCGGACACCTTCTTTGGGGGCATCAGCTCGCCTGCCAGCCACTGGGCGCGCGCCGAACGCCGACGCAACTTCCCGCTGGAGGTTCGAGGTAACGTACCCGGTGCCAGCAGCTCCACGTGGGCCGCCATGATGCCGGTGCGCTCCCACACCCGTGACACCACATCACCTGCCAAGCTGGATGGGGCGTCAGCGGTGGTTTCGACCAGCATTGCCAGCGCTTCCTCATCCTCGCCGGCGGGAACGAAACTCACGGCCACCGCGCATCCGGTGCGGACGCCCGGCAGCCCATCCAGCGCCGCTTCGAAATCCTGCGGCGCGTGGTTGGCGCCCCGGATGATCACGGTGTCTTTGTGTCGGCCGCACACGAAAAGCTCACCGTCGAAGGCGAACCCAAGGTCTCCGGTGTCGAGCCATCCATCGCGCAGCACCTCGGCCGTCAGATCGGCACGGCCGAAATACCCCGCCATCACGCTCGGCCCGCGAACGAAGATATGGCCGACGCCGTCTGGGCGTACGGGCCGCAGATCGTCGTCGCGGATCTCGACCTCGACCCCAGCCAGAGGCCGGCCCATGCTCACCAGCTCTTTGGTGCCCGTCTCGACGACGCCCGCTGAGGCGAGGGTATCTGCGGAGACCGCAAGGGTTCGGAACGAGGTGCCGGCGGGCTTGAACGTCACGCCTAGCGACGCCTCAGCCATCCCGTAGCACGGCACGATCGACGACGCGTCAAAGCCCCAACGCCCGAACCGCTCGCTGAATCGCCGCTGCACCGCAGCGCTGACCGTCTCCGCGCCATTCAGGCACAAACGCCACGAGGACAGGTCCACGCCATCGAGCTCGTCATCGTGAATCCGGTTCACACATAAGCCGAATGCAAAGTTGGGTGCCGCAGAGTACGTGCCGCGGTGTCGTGAGATGGCGCGCAGCCAGGTGGCCGGCGATGCGACGAACAGCTCAGGCGGAAGCAACACCAGCGGTAGAGGGTTGTAGAAGGCGGACAGCAGGTTTCCGATCAAGCCCATGTCGTGATACAGCGGCAGCCAAGTGACGCCTACCGGATCAGCCGTTTCACCGTCGGCGAGGTAGCTCGCGATTGCGGCGAGATTGGACAGCAGATTCTCATGGCTGAGCGCAACCGGCTTGGGATCGTGCGTTGTGCCCGAGGAGAACTGAATCAACGCGACGTCGTCGACCGCCACGTTGATTTCGGCCGCGTCGGTACCGCCCAGGTCGGACGCGGTCACACAGCCCAACCGAGGGGCTGCCTTCTGCACCGCTACCCCGAGGAAACGGCGGATGCGTTCGTTGCTCACCACCAGGACCGCGTCTACCGACTGCAACATCGCCGCTGTCTTCTGGTGATACTCGTCGAACTTGCCCAGCCGCACCGGCGGATACAACGGCACCGGAATAGCGCCGGCACACAGCACCCCGAAGAAGCACTCCACGAACTCCGCGCAGGTCGGCAACACCAGAGCCACGCGATCGCCCTTGCGCACGCCGCGCGCCATCAAATCGGCGGCGATCGACAACGCCTGCTCCCGCACGCGAGCCATCGGGACTTTTTGTTCTTCTTCTTTTCGGTTCACGAAGCACAGACTCAGCTCGGTTTGTGCTGCCGCGGCCAAGGCGGCATTGAGCGTCGCGTGCTTGGGGGCGACCGCTGGCACGCCTCTCACCGTTGTGCCTCAATGCGGCGCATGACCAATCGCGCAAGATCACCCACGGTTCGCAGCTCGTCAGCATCGTCAGCGTCCAGCTCGATGTCGTAGCGTGTCTCGATCTTGAGGACAAGCGACATGACCTTGAGCGAATCCAGTCCACCATCCTGCAGACCCGAATCGGTGGTCAGGTTTGCACCGGGTGCTTCGGTCTTGATCATCTCGAGGACCTCACGAGTCACCGCGGCCGATCTGTCGGTCTGCTCGGTAGGGAACGTCATGACACACCTTTCTCTGCGGTGCGGAATGTTCGTGCCGATGCGCGGTGGCCGAGGTCATCTCGTACCCATCGCCGAGCAGGTGGCGCAATAGTCGTCATGGCCTGCCTCCCCATCGGATGGCGGCGGCGCCGGCGAAGTCCCCGGCGTTCGCAAACCCTGCCATCATCACGACGTCACCCGCGCTTATCTGACCGTCGTTGATCGCGGCCTCGAAGTTCACGGGTACACCGACGGCGAACAGGTTGCCGCACCTCTGGAAGGTGTCGCGGTGACGCTCGGGCGAGAGCTCGAGCGCCTCGTCCCAATTGCGCAGTAACAGTCGATTGGGCTGATTGGTGACAAGCAAATCGAGGTCGTTGGGCTTCACGCCGATTCGGTCGCACACCGCATGTACGACGCCCGGCACCTGACGGTTGCCCCGAGAAAGCACCTTCATGATTTTGACCTCGTTGAACCCGACGTAGCCCTCGCCAGGTCCCGCTTGCCACCACCGGCGTGGTGGGTCTGTCTCCAGGGTCATGTCGACAGCGTTCTGGCCGAAGAAGCGGCATTCCGTGTCCAGAATCGGCGACCTGTCGGAGAGAGCGAGAAGCCCGACCGCCGCCCCGTCGCCGGGAACCGACGCCTGGGCGAGTTTGCGGACTTGCTCTTGTTCGAAGACCTTGCCGGCGGCATTTGCCGCGGTCGCGATCAGCGCGGTGCGACCGGCGCCGGAGCAAAGCAGCTGGCGGGCGAGGCTGAGCATGTACACAAACGAGGCGCAGCCGCTGTTGTGCACGTCGATGATCCACTGTGGGGTCATGCCTAGCCGGTGAGCGACTTCACCGCCTGCACCGACGATCGGCAGGTCGGGCATCTGGGAATGGGTGAGCAGTACATCGACATCAAGCACCTCGGGCCCATGTCGGTCGACCAGCCCTGCGGTGGCCCGCTCGATCATGTCGACGTTGGACTCGTCCGACGCTGCATGGTGGCGGTACTCGGGTGGCGCGAACATTGGGCTGTCGCGCATGTCATCCGACTCGGCGAACTGCGTGTAGTACGCTGCGGGAACGCGGTTTTGGGGCAGATACGTGGAAACGTCGATCAGGCTGGCCGTGGGTGTTGTGTTAGCCATCATCAAATGCCGTTCATCTCGTTGCGCTCCGATCGGGTGCCTTGTGTCCAGTCCGCGGTGAGCGGCAGGCCGTTGTGGTTGGAATGTTTGGGCAAGGTCTCGTTACGCCATGAATTGACAGCACCAGCTGGTGCGGCAGCAACGAGCGCGTCCGACCGCCGATCGTGACCGACATCTTGCAGTGGCGATTACTGAACAACACAGGCATGGCTCCGTATCCCCGGGTTTCGCCTTTGACACGGTCCGGAACCGCATGCGGTTCACCCGATCGCCGCCGTCGACGATATGAAGCTCCCTCGGCTGAGCGGCGGCTCAAGCCGGCGACGCCAGATTGGGTAGCACCACGGTGAACTTCTGATGCGGCATCAGCGTGCTAGCAGTGGGAGGTTTGACAATGCCAGTGCCGCACGCGCCGTCGACTAGATCGCTTCGGATCCTCGTCATCGGCGCCGGCGTGGGCGGTATCTCTATTGCTCGAGGGTTGTTGCGCGACGGACATGACGTCACCGTCTTCGAACGGCGACCAGATGTGACGGCAGGTGGAGGCGCGGTAACCATCTGGTCCAATGGCGCGACGGTGCTAGGGCAGCTGGGCGTCGACATGGACGGGGCGGGTCAGCAGCTGTCCACCGTGCGGGTCGTGACATCCACAGGTCGGCGCATCGCCACGTTGGACTTGACCGCGATCGTGGACCGGCTGGGCGCACCCGTTCGGATGGTCCCACGCCGAATTCTGCTGGAACGGCTGCTAGAGGGCTTCCCGGTCGAACGCATCCAATGCAACTCCCGGGCGGTCGAGGTGATCCGCACGCAGGACGGGGTGCGGGTCGAGTTCGAAGATGGCAGCTCGGCCGAAGGCGATCTGCTGATCGGCGCGGACGGCCTGCACTCGATGGTCCGCGGGATCGTCGGCGAGCAGCCCGCGAGATCTACCGGCTGGTGCAGTTGGCAGGGACTGGTGAACGTTGGAGACATCGCCGACAAGCGCGTCGCCCTGATCATCATCGGCGAATATGGAAACCTCGGCTTGTGGCCGGCCGGCGGGCTGGCGGTGCAGTGGTGGTTCGACCTGCCATGGTCGTCGGAGTTCGTCAGACCGCAACGTCCGATCGACATGATTCGATCCCATTTCAGCGGCTGGTCCGAGACGGTAGATCGAGTTCTCGAGACGTTGACCGACGAGGATCTGGCGCCTTCGCCGTTCCCGCACTTCCGGCATCCGATTCCCCGCGCCGGCCACGGCGCCGTGACGTTGCTCGGCGATGCCGCGCACACGATGCCGCCCACGCTCGCACAGGGAACCAATCAGGCGCTGCTTGACACGATGGTGTTGGGTAAAGCGCTTTCGGCTTTCCGGAACGGAATGAACTGCAGCACCGAAGATCTGTCTCGTGCGCTGCGCAGGTACGAGAACATCAGGCGACGCAGGGTCCAGGCGGTGTCCAGGGTGGCATCAATGCAGGTTTCGCACAGCGAGTCCATGTTGAGACCGGCGGCGGTGATGCCGGACCGGCTCCACACCTGGGCATTGTCAACGTTTGTGCGGTGGACAAGCCACCGGCGAATTTCTGCGGAGACCTGGCGAGACCTCGACGACCGCACCAGCATGTCGACGACGCTGAACAACTACTCCCGCACCACCCGATACTGACGTATCCGGGGCTGACCATCGATCTGTGGAGGTGAGGCGATGTCGACGACCACCAAGGTGCCGCCGGCCACGCTGGCCCGTCTTGTCGAGTGGATTCGTCACCACTTGTATCGGCTCCATCAGCGGCTGACGCCAGCGCCGGCGGCGATGATGGAGATGATCATCGCCGGCTGGATTTCGCAGGCGATCACCGTGGCGGCCGAACTCGGTGTCGCCGACGCCCTTGGCGGTGGACCACTGGCAATCGAAGCACTGGCGAGCCGGGTGGGCGCAGACGCCGATGCGCTGCACCGGCTGCTGAGGGCGTTGAGCGGCCGCGGAGTATTTCGTCACCGCCGCGACGGCCGCTATGAGCTGAATGCCCTGGCTGAGACGCTGCGTTCGGATGCACCGGCGTCAATGACATCGGCGGCCCGGTTCTACGGTTCGCGAGAGCAGCGCGAACGCTGGACCCGGTTTGCGGATTCAGTCCGAACCGGCACTAGCGTTGTTCCGGCCCTGCACGGCAAGGAGAGCTTTGACTACTTCGCCGAAGAGCCTGAGCATGCCGAACTTTTCAATCGAACCATGACCAGTATTTCGGAGTTGACGATGGCGACGCTGGTCGCCGGCTTCGACTTCAGGGCCTACCACACGATTGTCGACGTGGGGGGCGGCCATGGCCCGCTGCTGGCCGCCATTCTTGCGGCGGCGCCGGCCTCGCAGGGTGTGCTGTACGACCTGCCGCAGGTCGTGTTGAGTGCCCGGAGGCTGTTGCGTGAGCATCAGGTCGCCGACCGGGTGCGTATTGAGGAGGGGTCGTTTTTCGACAGCGTGCCGGGCGGCGGTGACGCCTATCTCCTCAAGAACATCCTTCACGACTGGCCCGACGAGAAAGCGGTGCAGATTCTGCGCAACGTCCGCGCGGCCGGCCCCCACGCCACGGTGTTGCTAGTCGAAATGGTCATTCCCGAACATGACCGTGACTTCCCGGGGAAATGGGTTGATCTAGAGATGCTGCTGAATCTGGCGGCTCGCGAACGCACCGCCGTCGAGTACGGCGACCTGCTACGACAGGCCGGATACCGGATGACACGGGTGGTGCGAACCGCTTCACCCCTCAGCGTGGTGGAGGCACGAGCCGCGTAGTGCCTGACGGGGCACGAGTGCACCACTGAAGCTCCGGCCGCCGTTATCGGCGCACAACGCAATTGGGTTCATGCCGTCGTGCTCCGATTGCGGGCTGATCAACGCGCCGCGATCGGGGTGGTTCGTTGCCGGCGCTGACGTGCCATGCCGCCGCTTCGGCTGGAATTGTCCAATGCCCTGAACCCCAGTCGCCCGCAGGTCGTGTACCAGATATCGCTACAAGATAGGTGAGCAGATGTTCAGGGAGCACCGGGTAGTCGACCATATCGTCGCGCACCTCGCGGGAGTCGGCGTCGACCATATTTTCGGCGTTGACGGCGCCAATATCGAAGACCTTTACGACGCCGCATATTTCCGCTCCGACATCACCGCTGTGCTAGCCAAGCACGAATTTTCGGCGGCGACGATGGCTGACGGATACAGCCGCGGCGGACACGGTCTGGGCGTGGTGGCGGCGACGTCGGGCGGAGGCGCACTGAACCTCGTTCCCGGACTGGGCGAATCGTTAGCCAGCCGAGTTCCGGTGCTGGCATTGGTAGGCCAGGCCCCGACGACGATGGATGGCAGAGGCAGCTTTCAGGACACCAGCGGTCGCAATGGTTCGCTGAATGCCGAGGCGCTTTTTTCTGCGGTATCGGTGTTCTGCCGACGGGTGGTGACTGCTGCCGACATCATCGCGGCGCTGCCCGCAGCCATTGCGGCGGCGCGAACAGGCGGCCCTGCTGTGCTGTTGCTTCCCAAAGACATTCAACAGTCCACGATGAACGTCAACGGCCACGGCAGGAACCACAGCCGTGGTGTTGAGCGGTCGCGGCCTATCGGCGATCCACAACCCATCCTGCGCGCGCTGCGTCAGGTGACCGGGCCGGTCACCATCATCGCCGGCGAGCAGGTGGCCCGTGACGACGCCCGCGCAGAGCTGGAGCGACTGCGAATGGTGCTGCGCGCCCGAGTCGCATGTGTACCCGAGGCCAAGGATGTGGCGGGCACGCCAGGCTTTGGATCATCGTCGGCGTTGGGGGTGACCGGGGTGATGGGCCATCCCGGTGTGGTCGAGGCGGTGGCAAACAGCGCGTTGTGCTTGGTGATCGGCACCCGGCTCTCGGTGACCGCGCGGACCGGGCTCGACGATGCGCTTGCTGCGGTGCGGACGGTGTCGATCGGTTCGGCACCGCCGTACTTCGCGTGCACCCATGTGCACACCGACAATCTGCTGGCATCTCTGCGGATCCTGATCAGCGCACTGACAGGTCCGGGACGCCCTACCGGAATTCGGGTCCCTGATGCGGTGTCGCACGACGAATTGAATCCGCCGGCGTTCGACGGACCGGGTGTTCGCTACCGCGATGCCATGTACGCCCTCGATTGTGTGTTGCCTGACAGGACCGACATCGTCGTTGATGCGGGCAACACCGGCGCGGCGGCCGTGCACTACCTTCCGGTGCGCCGTGGCGGCCGATTTGTGGTCGCACTCGGCATGGGGGGCATGGGCTACAGTTTCGGCGCCGGCATCGGTATGGCTTTCGGACACGTAAAGACGGAGGCGCCGGGGCCACGTGTTGTGGTGATTGCCGGCGACGGTGCGTTTTTCATGCACGGCATGGAGATCCACACCGCGGTCCAGTACCGGCTTCCGGTGACGTTCGTATTGTTCAACAACAACGCCCACGGCATGTGCGTGACGCGTGAGCAGCTGTTCTACGACGAACTCTACAGCTACAACCGGTTCGGGCCCAGCGATCTAAGCGCCGGTTTGGCGGGCATGTTCCCCGGAATGTCCGCGGTGGGGGTGGCCGACATCCACGCGCTGCCCGCCGCACTGCAAACCGCGCTGGTTGTCGACGGCCCGTCGGTGGTCAGCGTGCAGTGTTCCGCCGACGAGATACCGCCGTTCGCACCGTTTCTGGGTAAGGCGGCGCCGAAAACACCTGTACTGAACCATCAACTGATCACGAAGGAGAACCGCACCCATGTCGCTGCCAGCACTTGAAGACATCGCCGCCCACACCGGCAGTAACGAGCCTATCGAGGGAGTTGTCCGCATCGAGACCTCGCCACTGGAGGAGACTGCCCCGTTCTTCTTGGCGAAGTTGCGTTCGGTGTATCCCCACGATGAGATCTTCGGCCAATACTGCACGGTCCACGACTACGTCGACTGCCCACCTGACGAGCTGTTCGCTTATCTGGCCGACTCCCGCAGTCTGGAGGAGTGGACCTATACCCTGCGGGGCTTCACTCCCACCGATGAGTACGGGCTGTGGCTGGCCTACGACCGGTTGCTGCCCGACACGAAGATCTACACCCGTACCGTCGCCAACGCGGAGGCCCGCACCGTCGACCACCATTGCGCTTGGGATCAGGGCCATCATCTATGGATGATCTACTGGATGCGGGTTCTCGACGCGCAGGTGGTACTCGACAAGCCCGGTTCGGTTGTGCTCTGGACCAATTGCCGTCACCCGTTCTACGACCACAACCCCTACCCGGAGACCGTCCCGCCGCAGCGCACGGGCTGGGTTGGCGACTTCTGGGACATGTTCGGCGCTGGCCATGGGCTGGAACTGAACAACCTGAAGACCATCGCAGAATACCGGCACCGCAACGGGCTACCGGTTATGCCGGCCTGGATGGGATGAGAACATGATGAGCCAGGTCACTCTAGATGACGTGCCCGCCTCTTCGCACGGCGCGCCGGTCGTCGCCGGCGTGGCAGCACTCCGCTGGGGCGGACGGGGCTGATGACCGTCGTAGCGCAGGCGAACCCCATCACCGCCTCGGTCCTCGGCAAATTGCCACAGGCTGTCGATCCGTCAGCGTTGTCTCTCAACGAGAATCCCTTTCCACCGCTGCCGGCAGTCCGCTCTGCTCTGGTGCACTCCATCGATGCGGCGAACCGCTACCCCGAATTTCTGCCCGGGCGGTTGCGGCAGCTGGTCGCCGACCGGGTGGGGGTTGGCAACGAGCAGGTTGTGCTTGGAGCGGGTGCCTCCGGGGTGGCGATGCAGGTACTTCATGCGGCGACAATGCCCGGCGATCGGATCGTGTTGAGTGATCCGACTTTCGACGGATACCCGATCTTCGCCCAAATGGCCCGTCTGACAGCGGTTGCCGTCCCGCTTGATCCGCGTGGCCATCACGACCTGGCGACGATGGCCGATGCCGCCGCGGACGCGAGCGTCGTCGTCTTATGCCGTCCGCACAATCCGACCGGAACGGTGGAGTCGGTTGCAGACGTAGAACGGTTTCTTGCCAAGGTGCCGAGTGACACCGTCGTATTGCTCGACGAAGCCTACATCGAGTTCGTCGCCCCCGAACATCGGATCGACGGACCTGATCTGATCCGGCGCTTTCCGAATGTGGTTGTATTGCGGACGTTTTCCAAAGCGTACGGACTCGCCGGGCTGCGCATCGGGTATGGATTCGCGGCATCGGAGCTATCGAGCATGCTGTGGACGATGCAACTGCCCTTCGGTATGAGCAACAGCAGCGCGGTCGCCGTGGCAGCTTCATACGACGCCGAACCTCAGTTGCGGCAAAGGATTCGCCGGATCACAGCTGAGCGCGGTTACTTGCAACGACGCCTGCGGGGGATGGGTGTCTATACCACCGACTCACACGCAAATTTCGTGTATCTGTCGCCGAGGGGTCGGCTGTGGCATGAGGCGTTCGCGGTGAGCGGGCTGTCGATCCGGCACTACCCGGACGGCGGCGCGCGGATCACGATAGGCGGTCGCGCATCCAGCCGGGCGGTGCTGTCGGCAGTAGAGAAGTCGGCGGCAATGACCGCGGGGCCGCCCCAATCGCGCCGCAAAATGCGGTAAGAAAAGGGGCGTGACCGCAGCCAAGTCCGACAAGCGCGACCCGATCGCCGCGGCACGCGCCAACTGGGAACGGGCCGGCTGGGGTGACGTAGCGCAGGGCATGGTCGCGGTGACCTCGGTGATGCGGGCGCACCAGATCATGCTCGCCCGCGTCGAGACCGCGCTGCGCCCCTACGACCTGAGTTTCTCGCGCTTCGAGTTGTTGCGGCTGCTGGCTTTCAGCCGCAGGGGATCGCTGCCCATCACCAAGGCGTCCGACCTGCTGCAGGTACACGTCACCAGCGTCACGCATGCGATCCGTCGCCTGGAAGCCAACGGGTTGGTGCACCGGGTGCCTCACCCCACCGACGGGCGGACCACGCTCGTGTCGATCACCGACCTGGGCCGCTCGATGGTTGAGGACGCGACGGTCACACTCAACGAGCAGGTATTCGCCGATATCGGGATGTCGGCAGCGGAGTCGTACGCATTGGTCTCGTCCATCGAAACGCTGCGTCGTGGCGCCGGGGACTTCTCCTAGGTCAGCAACCTTCGACTGCAGCCGGGCCGGGCCCCGTGGCTAGAGTGTTGAACGATGCCGCAAAGTAACCGACGGGTGCGCAGAGTGCGCTTGGCGCGGGCGATGGGAGCTGCCTCGCTGACTGTGGTGGCGCTGTCGATCGCCGGCTGCGCCTCGGTGGTGGCGGGCTCGGCGGTAAAGGCTCCCGGTGCATCCAGCGTCAACAACACGGCATGCGCGGCCGTATCGTCGCCGTTGGCCCCGATCGAGGCGCACGCACCGAGCGAGCCAACGCTGCGGATTCCGCAGCCGGCCGGTTGGCAACGCAACCGACAGCTCGACTCCCAGCTCATCCGGTATGCCCAGGTCAATTCCGACCTCGTCGAGAACAGCTTCGCACCGGCCGTCACCGTCACCTTGGAATCCGCACCCGGGACGAGCGCTGACGAAGTCGCAGCACTCGCCCGGGAACGGTCCGGTCTGACCACCGTGCTCGGCGCCGCCGACCTGAGCACGACTTCGACGACACTGTGCGGCTATCGCGCCGAGCGCGTCACATACACGGCTCCGCCGATGGGACGGGTACCCGCGCGAAAAGCGACAACGCTCGACGTCGTCGCCACCCTGCACGGCACGCTGTACGTTGCCACGGTCACTATTCAAGGCACGAACCCTGACAATCCGACCTATGCGCACGACGCAAAAAACATTCTGACGGGCTTTCAGATGCTGCCGCCGGATGAGAAATAGCATCTTTTCTGACCGCGAACAGACGCAAAAGTCCTCGACACGCCGAGCCTTTGGGGGCTTTTGCGACTGCTCGCGGAGTTAATCCAGCAGGGCCGGCAGCGGGATGGTCGCCGTCACCGTCGTGCCGGCGCCCGGGCGGGAGCGGATGTTGAGCCGTCCACCGACGAGCTCAGCGCGCTCCGACATCGACAACACACCGTAGCCGCCCATCTCGTCACCGCCCAACGGGTTCTCGAACGTGTCGAAACCCACGCCGTTGTCGGCTATTTCGAGCCGCGCGTCACCTCCCTCGACCAAGAACCGCAGCCTGGCCATGGTCGCGCCGGCGTGTTTGACGATGTTCTGCAGGCCCTCCTGAGCGATACGGTACAGCGCCAGCTCGATGTGCTCGGGCAGCCGCTCATCGCAGAGTTCCAACTCGATGTTCAGCTGCGGTATGGACCGCGCGAGGCTGGCCAGGCCGCCGGCCAGACCGAGGTCGTCGAGAACCGGCGGCCGCAGCCCACCGATCGCGGCGCGCGCCTCTTCCAGCGTCAAACGAGCCAGCTCCCTGGCGTTCTCGAGCTGCCCGGATGCTTCGACAGGGTCGTCGCCGACCGCGCGTGCGGCCGCGTCAAGCCGGTAGGACAAGGTGATCAACCGTTGCGAGATTCCATCATGGATGTCCCCGGCCAGTCGGCGGCGCTCGATCTCCTGGGCTTCGATCACCTGCTCGACGAACAGCTCATGAGCGCGTTCACGAGCCACCAGCTGTCGGTGCAGGCGCGCCTGATGCAGCGCTCCGGCGATCAACCGGCCGATGACCCGTAACAGCTCGACGTCGCCGTCGGTGAACTCCCGCCGCTGCACGGTATGCACGTTGAGCACCCCGACCAATCCACCGGGATCGGTCTCCATCGGCATCGACACCATCGAGGTGAAATCTCGGCCCCGCAGCGACTGGATCGGCAAGTAGCGCGGATCGGCCTCTTTGTCGTGGCTGATCACCACCGGCTCCCGGTGGCTGGCCACCCAACCCGAAATCCCCGATCCCAGCGGCAGCCGAATCTTTCCCACCTGATTGTCGAATGGCGGCGTCGCGCCGGCGAGGGTCAGGGAGCGATCACTGTCGTCGAGCACATGCACGAAACACACGTCGGTGTCGGTGGCAGCAGTGATCATCCGTGCGGCCGCCGCCGCCAGCGGCTCAACCCCCGGACCGCTGGACGCCGCCTGAATCAGCTCCCGTAAGAGGGCGAGCTCACGGTCGGCGTCGACGACGTCACGCACGGCATTAGGGCCGCGGAACCCCCGGGGCAGACTGGGAGTCACTGGTAGATACCTTCGCGTAGCGCGGTCGCCACTGCGCCGGTGCGGTCGCTGACGCCCAGCTTGCGGTAGATCGAACGTAGATGACTTTTCACGGTTTCCTCACCGATCACCAGCTTGTTGGCGATGCCGCGGTTCGACAACCCGTTCACCATGTAGGACAGGATCTCGCTTTCGCGTTGCGTCAATCCCTGACGCGCGCCGGGCCAGAATTCATCACGCTGTAGTCGGGCGGCGGTATCGACGGCGCGGGCCGCCATTTTGCGGTCGATGACGGTTTCGCCATGGTGAGCCAGCTCCAGCTGACGGACCAACTCATCGCTGCCGATGCTTTTCAGCAGATAGCCGCAAGCGCCGACCCGTAACGCCTGGAACAGGTACTGCTCGTCGTCGTAGACCGACAGCATGACAACCTTGCGGGCAGGGTCGCGTTCACGCAATTGCTGGCACAGATCCAGACCGCTGGAGCCTTGCATGCGGACGTCGCACAGGACGACGTCGGGCGCCAGGTCTTCGATGACGCTGATGGCGCGTTCGGCACCGACCGCTTGGCCGACCACCTGCACCCTGTCCTTGAAGGCGGCAAGCATCGCCTTGAGACCCTCGATGACCATTTCATGGTCGTCGACCAGCACGAGCCGAACAGGTTCGGTGCCCAGTCCGGTGTCCGCCATGGCAACACCATAAAGCGAACGGGCCATGGCTTCCCCCTATTGAGCCCCCCTAATGGGGGACGCCCGCGGCGTCGTGTCCGGGCAGGCTGTCGACATGCGAACTGCGGGGGCGGTACCGGTGAGGGGCACCTTCTGGTGGGATCGGGCACGTCCGGTTGACGCCGACGTGCACCCCTTGCGCGCTGTAGTTTTCGATGCGGACACCGCGCTTGCCGACGGCGGTCGCGGCGACGAGGACCTGGTGCCGAAAACCGGTCTGATCGATTTGGTCATGAGTTTGTTCCTCGCCGGCATCCCGGTTGCCGTGGTGAGCAAGCGCGACCGGGAGTCGACGCAGACGCTGGTTCGTCAGTTGGTCGGTGACGGTCTGGTCGAGACCATCGTCAGCGGTGATGACGTCGACGACGCCGACAGCGACGACGAACCGTACCGGCTGGTGTTATGGGAGCTGGGCGTGCCTGCGGAGGGCGCGCTGGCGATCGGCGGGACGCGGCGCAGCGTAAACGCGGCGAGCGCGGTGGGACTGCCTACCGTCCTTGTCACCGGCAGCTACGACGGCGGTGACCCGCTGTCCGCGGACGGCTGCCGCCGGCTGCACCGGCGTTGGGGCATCCAGCAGCAGCGGCTTTCTCGGGCTGCTTAGCTTCCGCGCACGACTTCGATTACCGCGCTGAAATCCAAATCGCCGTGGTCGACCGCAAACTTGGCGAAAATGTCCGCGGCGTGGCTTCCCAGCGGCGCCGCTGCGCCGGTTGAAACGATCGCATCCATCGCCAAGCCCAAGTCCTTGTTCATCAGGGCGGTGGCGAAGCCGGGCCTAAATCCGTTGTTGGCCGGTGACGTCGGCACCGGCCCGGGCACGGGACAATTGGTGTGCACCGCCCAGCAGTTGCCAGTCGCACCGGTGATCACATCGAACAGCGATTGTGCTGATAGCCCAAGCTTCTCGGCTAGCACGAACGCTTCGGCGATCGCGATCTGGTGGACGGCCAGCACCATGTTGTTGCACACCTTGGCGGCCTGCCCGGCACCGGGTCCGCCGCAGTGAATCACCTTGCCGGCCATGGGCTCCAACACCGGCCGCGCCCGCTCCAAGGCGGATTGGTCGCCGCCGACCATGAACGCCAGCGTGCCGGCCACCGCCCCGCGCACTCCGCCGGAGACCGGCGCGTCGAGCTGGGCGAAACCGTACGAGCCGGCCTGGGCGTGGATGTCACGGGCGTCGTCGACTGAGATCGTCGAGCTGTCGATGAACAACGTGTCCGGCGCGGCGACAGGCAGTATCTCGGCGTAGCAGCGTTTCACCACGTCACCGTTGGGCAGCATGGTGATGACCACGTCGGCAGTGTCGATCGCCGCGGGTGCACAGCCGAGGACCGTTACACCGTTGTCTGTGGCAGTCTTCGCGGCCGCGGGCACCGGGTCGAAGCCGCGTACGCGATGGGAGCCGGCCACCAGATTGGCCGACATCGGGCCGCCCATGTTGCCCAGCCCCAGAAACGCTATCGTCGTCACCTTGCAGTCCTTCTACGCGCCGGCGCGGACTCGGGCGGCCTCAGCTCGGCCGATGACGACCCGCATGATTTCGTTGGTTCCCTCTAAGATTCGGTGTACTCGAAGGTCGCGCACAATCTTTTCCAGTCCATACTCACGCAGATAACCATAGCCGCCGTGCAATTGCAGCGCCCGGTCCGCGACGTCGAAACACGCGTCGGTGACATACCGTTTGGCCATCGCGCACAACTCGACCTTGTCAGCAGCGTCGTTGTCGAGGGCGTTGGCCGCCCGCCACAACAGCATTCGCGACGACTCCAATGCAGTTGCCATGTCAGCCAGGCTGAACCGGATCGTCGGCTCGTCGAGGAGTGTACCGCCGAAGGCCTGCCGTTCGCGCAAGTAGGACCCGGCTTTGTCGAACGCGGCTTGCCCACCGCCGAGTGAGCACGCCGCGATGTTGATGCGCCCCCCGTTCAGGCCGTTCATCGCGATGCCGAACCCGGCACCCTCACCGTCGGCTCCGCCGAGCATCGCATCCGCGGGCACCCGCACCCCTTCCAAGATGACCTGCGCCGTCGGTTGAGCGTGCCAGCCCATCTTCTCTTCCTGCGCACCGAAACTGACGCCGCGCGAACCCTTTTCGAGTACGAAAGCTGAGATTCCCCGAGGGCCGTCTGCTCCGGTGCGCGCCATCACCACATACACATCGGAGGCCCCGGCTCCGGAGATGAACTGCTTGACGCCGTCGAGCACGTAGTCGCCGCCTTGCTTCACCGCGCGGGTGCGTAACGCGCTGGCGTCGGATCCGGCACCCGGCTCGGTCAGGCAGTAGCTGGCGATGACATCCATCGACGCCAATCGCGGCACCCAGACTTTACGTTGTTCCTCGGTGCCGAAGCGGTCGATCATCCAGGCGCACATATTGTGGATCGACAAGAACGCTGCGGTGGTGGGGTCGGCGGTAGCCAGCTGCTCGAAAATCCGGACCCCGTCGAGCCGGCGCAAGCCGCTGCCGCCCACGTCATCGCGGCAGTAGATGGCCGCCATTCCGAGCTCAGCCGCCTCCCGTAGCACGTCGACCGGGAAATGCTTGCTGGCGTCCCACTCCAGCGCGTACGGCGCGAGGCGCTTGTTCGCGAACGAGGCCGCGGTCTCGGTGATCACCCGCTCGTCGTCGCTCAGATCGAAGAAGTGCATGAACGACTCGTTCTATTTCATTGTCGGGATGACGAATTCGGCACCGTCTTTGATTCCCGACGGCCACCGCGAGGTGACGGTCTTGACTTTGGTGTAGAACTGGACGGATGCGGGGCCGTGCTGGTTGAGATCGCCGAAGCCGGAACGCTTCCAGCCGCCGAAGGTGTGGTAGGCCACCGGTACCGGGATCGGCACGTTGACACCCACCATGCCCACCTGTACCCGGGAGACGAAGTCGCGGGCGGTGTCGCCGTCGCGGGTGAAGACCGCCACGCCGTTGCCATACTCGTGCTCCGATGGCAGCCGCAACGCCTCTTCGTAATCTTGGGCTCGCACCATACAGAGCACCGGCCCGAAGATCTCGTCGGTGTAGATCGACATGTCCGGGGTGACATGGTCGAACAGCGTTGGGCCGATGAAGAACCCGTTCTCCAGGCTGGCGTCGCCGAACGCAAGATCATCGCTGGATCGATCGCGGCCGTCGACGACGATCTCGGCACCGGCGGCCGCACCCTGGTCGATGTAGTGGCGGACCCGCTGCAGCGCCGCTTCGGTGACCAGCGGGCCGTAATCGGCTTTCGGGTCCAGGCTGTGCCCGATTCGCAGGTTGTTGATCCGCTCTACGAGCCTAGCGCGCAACCGGTCTGCGGTCTGCTCACCGACCGGCACCGCGACACTGATCGCCATGCATCGTTCACCGGCGCTGCCATATCCGGCGCCGATCAAAGCGTCGACCGCCTGGTCGAGATCGGCGTCGGGCATCACGATCATGTGGTTCTTGGCGCCCCCGAAGCATTGCGACCGCTTGCCGGTGGCGGCGGCGTTCGCGTAGATGTACTGGGCGATGTCGGAGCTGCCGACGAAGCCGACCGCCTGAATGTCGGGATGGGCCAGGATGGCGTCGACGGCTTCCTTGTCACCATGCACGACCTGAAAGATGTTGGGCGGCAGGCCGGCGTCGATGAACAGCTCGGCCAGCCGTACCGGCACCGACGGGTCGCGCTCACTGGGCTTGAGGATGAACGCATTTCCGCATGCCAGGGCGGGCCCGGCCTTCCACAGCGGGATCATCGCGGGAAAGTTGAACGGGGTGATCCCGGCGACGACACCGAGCGGCTGGCGAATCGAATAAACGTCGATACCGGTGCCGGCGCCTTCGCTGAACTCGCCTTTGAGCAGATGCGGTATGCCCACGCAAAATTCGATGACTTCGATACCGCGCTGGATGTCCCCGCGGGAGTCGGCCACAGTCTTGCCGTGCTCGATGGACAGTAGTTCGGCCAGTTCGTCGGTGTGCTGGTTGACCAAGTCGACGAAGCGCATCAGCACTCGCGCCCGGCGCTGGGGATTCCACGCTGCCCAGTCCCGTTGCGCCTCGAGGGCTGACATTACGGCGGCGTCGACGTCGGCCTTGCCTGCCATCGGAACCGTCGCCTGTACCTCGCCGGTGCTGGGATTGAACACGTCGGCGCTGCGGCTGGATTGTCCGGCGGTGCGGCGGCCGTCGATGAAGTGCGAAATGTGAGTGGTCATGGTCATCCCGTGGAGGTCGTGGCGAGGATAATACTTGAATATCCTAGTAAATCGTCGTCGGTATTGCCAGCGCGGGCGTTGGACACCACGACGTCGTGCCGCGGCGAGTGCGTACTTGTCGCTGTGATTTGCCGCGTGATTTCCCGCAATAGGCTGCCGGTTCGGAGCACGCCCGCCCTGCGCGACGCCGATTGTCGTGGTACATGTCGCGGCGGCAGAGGCACTTGGAGCCAGCGAGGCTGCAACCACTTAGACGGCGAAACTGTCGATGTTTGGCGCGTCTTCGTAAGGACCGTAGTGGCCGCTGTGGGACCATCCGCACCCATGAGTGATGACAGGACTGGCCAGGAGCTCGCCCAGTGGGAGTACACATGGTTCCATGCGGAGGGATCCGATGCACTGAATGAGTTGATGCGCAGAGCGAACGCGCTGGGGGAACAGGGATGGGAGATGGTTAACTTCGCGGTGGACGAGCACAGACCCTATACGGCGGTGTGCTTCTTCAAACGGCCGCGGCAGGCGGAACCGGAACCTCAACGGCGTTTTCTTTGACAAGTCCAGGAACGTATGGCTCACACTGGCTATGGCAGCCAAAAGCTGCGCGGCTTGAGTCGCTGCATTTCCGAGCCTGTGCGCGCCCGCCGGCGAGTTGGCCCCGCGCAAGCCGGCCCGTACCGAGCGGCGCTGCGCCGATCGGGACCTGATGATGCCCCAGCGTCGACGCACCCGAGCCCAAAACCGCGCCAACGACATTGCCGCCGAACCCAAACAGAATCGGCAAGCCCGCGAGGGCCGCCGACATGCCCGACAGCCCGCCACCTTCGGCCCCGCACCGCCCGGCGACGACGAACCACCGCCATTCTGAAAACCTGCTCGCAGCGGGATCTTCCGTCCGTCTAGAGGCCGCGCAGCCCGGCGATGTACGCCTGGGTCTGCTCCCAGGTCGGCAGCAAGCCCAGGGCAATGACTTCATCGAGCGTGGGCGCCGCGGCATCGCGTTCGGACATGCGCGGCGCCTGCCCGTCGACCAGCGGCCACTCGATCGCCAGCGCCGGGTCGGTCGCCCGAATGGTGTGCTCGCGGTGCGGCTGGTACTCCGCGGAGCACAAGTACATCACCGTCGAATCGGGTTGCAGCGCAAGAAAGCCGTGCGCAAGTCCTTCGGAGATGTATACCGACCTGCGGTCGCGGTCGTCGAGCAGCACCGAATCCCAGCACCCGAACGTCGGTGACCCCACGCGGACGTCGACAACCACATCGAACACCGAGCCGCGAACGCAAGTGACATATTTGGCTTGACTCGGCGGCAGCTGCGCGAAATGCAGGCCGCGCAGCACACCGGCCGACGACACCGAACAGTTGGCTTGCCGCACATCCATATGGTGACCGGTGAACGCGGTGAAGCCGCGGTCGGTGAGCCACTCGAAGAACAGTCCACGAGCATCGGGGTGTAGCTGCGGAGTGATCTCCCATGCTCCGCTGATGTCGAGTTCGCGCACATTCATCTCACTGGCCGCGCTTCTCGTAGTGGGCCTCAACGACGTCCTTTATTGGCGCCCACCAGGATTCGTTGGCACGATACCACTCGATCGTCGCGCGTAGACCTTCTTCGAAGTCGGTATGTTTAGGCGCCCAACTCAACTCGTCGTACAGCGCGGCCGGGTCGATGGCGTAGCGCAGGTCGTGTCCGGCGCGGTCGGTAACTTGGTCGAAATCGTCGGGATCGCGACCCATCAGCTGCAGCAGCGTTCGTAGCACCGACAGGTTGTCGCGTTCGCCTTCCGCTCCAATCAGGTAGGTGCGGCCGGCCTGGCCGCGCTCGAGGATCCGCCACACCGCACTGTTGTGGTCCTCGACATGGATCCAGTCGCGGACGTTGGCGCCCTTGCCGTACAGCTTGGGTCGTCGACCGGTCAGCACGTTGGTGATCTGGCGCGGTATGAATTTCTCGACGTGCTGATACGGCCCATAGTTGTTGGAACAGTTCGAGATGCTGGCGTTTACGCCATAGGAACGTACCCAGGCCCGCACCAGCAGGTCCGCGGCGGCCTTCGTCGACGAGTACGGGCTTGACGGATTGTAGGGAGTGGACTCGGTGAACCGCCGTGGATCGTCGAGCGCAAGGTCGCCGTAGACCTCGTCGGTGGAAACGTGGTGCAGCCGCACCCCATGGCGCCGTACCGCTTCGAGGACGGTGAACGTCCCGATCACATTCGAATGCAGAAACGGCTCCGGGTCGGCCAGCGCATTGTCGACGTGGGTTTCGGCGGCGAAATGCACCACCGCGTCGGTATCGGAGACCAGCCGCGACACCAGGTCGGCGTCGGTGACGTCGCCGTGCACCAGTCTGATCTGATCTGCCACCGGTACCAGCGACTCGCGGCTGCCGGCGTAGGTCATGGCGTCGAGCACCGTGATCGCGTGGTCTGGATGCTCGCGCACCGTGCTGTGCACGAAGTTAGCACCGATGAAGCCGGCGCCACCGGTGACCAGCAACCGCATGGGCAAACCTTAGCTGGGCCGCGGGTTCAGTCCTGGGCTATTAGGCGCAGCGCTGTGGCCAGTTCGGTCAACGCGGACACCAGGTCGTCATCCGAACGACCGCCCAGTACCTGAATGGCGACATGGTCGGCGCCGGCGTCCAGATGCTCGGTTAGCCGTGCGGCGACCGCGTCCGCGGCGCCGTGGGCCACCACCGCGTCGATCAACTTGTCGCTGCCGGGTTGGCGAACGTCGTTCTCGGTGAATCCCAATCGGAGCCAGTTGTTGACGTAGTTGCTCAACTTCAAATAGAAGCCGACGCTGTCCCGCCCGACCCGGCGAGCCCGCGCTGCGTCGGTGGTGAGCACCACCTTGTGTTCCGGTGCCAGAAACACTGTGTTGCCCAACTGCTCTCGCGCTTTGGCGGTGTGCTCCGGCGTGGTCAGATACGGATGCGCGCCAGCGCTGCGCTGCGCCGACAAAGCGAGTACTCGTGGACCCAGCGCCGCGATCACGCGCCGGCTGGTCGGCACTTTCGCTGCGTCGAGTTCATCGAGGTAACCGACCAGAGCGTCATAGGGCTTGCGGTACTCCTGAGTGTGCTCGGGGTGTCCAACGCCGACGCCGAGCAGAAAACGGCCCGGATATTGGTCTTCGATGCGCTGATAGGACTGCGCAACCGTGGTCGCCGGCGCCGTCCAGATATTGACGATTCCGGTGGCCAGTTGTAGCGACGCGGTCTTCGCCAGTGCGGGCTCGACCCACGACAGCTCGGCGTCGGGAGATCCGCCGATCCAGGCCGCGCCGTAACCGAGCGATTCGATCCTTTCGGCCAGCTCGGGGGATATCGAGCGGGTGCCCAACCACACTCCGAACCGGCCGAGGTCGGGTTTGAGGGAAACTGCCTCGGTCATCTGCGTCCTTCGGGTGGGTGAACACTGCTCAGGCCGGGGTCAGCCCGAGCGGCTCGGCCAATTGGGCAAGCGCCTCTACCAGCTTGTCACCCCGAGTGAGGACCTGGACGGCGACGTGGTCGGCGCCGGCATCGTGGTGCTCCTTAAGCCGGGCCGCGATCTCGTCCGGAGTGCCGTACGCAGCCAAGGCGTCCACCAGGCGGTCGCTGCCCGGGCGGGCGATGTCGTCGTCGGAGAAGCCGAGCCGCTTCCAGCTGTTGCGGTAGTTGGCGAGGTTGAAATAGATGTCGAGGGCTCTGCGGGTCACCGCACGAGCCTTTTCCGGGTCGGTGGTCAGCACGACTTTGTGCTCGGGGGCCAGAAACACCGACGGGCCTACCAAGGCGCGGGCCTGCGCCGTGTGCTCGGGGGTGGTCAGGTACGGATGGGCGCCGGCGCTGCGTTGCGCCGAGAGCTTGAGCACTCGCGGACCCAACGCGGCCACCACCCGACGCTCGGTGGGGACGCGAAAGTCGTCGAGCTTGTCCAGGTAGTCCACGAGCGCGTCGTAGGGCTTGCGGTATTCGGTGACTGCCTCGGGATGGCCGACGCCGATACCCAGCAGGAAGCGACCCGGATAGGCCCTGTCGATCCGGTGGAACGACTCGGCCACCGGCTCGGCGCCAGCGGTCCAGATGTTGACGATTCCGGTGGCTACCTGCAGCGTCGACGTCGCTGCCAGAATCGGTTCTACCCACTCCAGCTGGGCAGGTGGCGATCCGCCCACCCAGACAGCGCCGTAACCGAGCGATTCGATGTCCTTGGCCTGCGCAGGCGTCACGCCGCGTCCAAACGATCCGAACCGGCCGAGGGACGGGGCTGAGCGGGGCGGGTTTGCCGCAGAGTCGGTCATGGCTGCTGCAACCAGACCGCTGCCGGGTCCTATTCCGCCCGCGACCGGGACAGATGCTGGCCAGCGTTTTGGCGCCGGACAGCGTTGCGGGTATTGTGGAACGACGGTGCGGCGTGCGTACCGGCTCTTTGCGTGCCCAGTCCGGAAATTCGCGGAACTTCCTCACTACCGGCTCACGTTATGCAGTCGGTGCCGGTGCTGCCCTGCTCGTGTCGGCGCAGTGCCGGAACGACAACAACGCGTATGGAGGATTGCCAGAAAGTCATGGCCAAGAAGGACGGCGCCATAGAGGTCGAGGGCCGCGTGGTCGAGCCGCTGCCCAATGCGATGTTCCGCATTGAGTTGGAGAACGGCCACAAGGTGCTCGCCCATATCAGCGGCAAGATGCGGCAGCACTACATCCGCATCCTGCCCGAGGACCGCGTGGTGGTCGAGTTATCGCCGTACGACTTGTCCCGTGGCCGCATCGTCTACCGGTACAAGTAACGAAACGCCCCAGAAACCGACGAGAAGACAGAACAGGATCGACACAGCCGTGAAGGTGAACCCGAGCGTCAAGCCGATCTGCGACAAGTGCAGGGTGATCCGCCGGCACGGACGGGTCATGGTGATCTGCTCTGATCCGCGCCACAAGCAACGACAAGGTTGATCAGGACTCGGCTCTACAACTGAATGCAGACCTCCCAGTCTCAGTGAGCGGCTGGCATCTATTGAGATGGGCCAGCTCACGTACGCCCGGAACGGAGGCCGGGCCCCGCCAGCGGGCGGGAACGGGCTGGGACCAGACCTCCGCGACGAAAGAGGACCGCCACAGATGGCTCGACTTGTGGGCGTCGACCTGCCGCGCGACAAGCGGATGGAGGTCGCGCTGACCTACATTTATGGCGTCGGTCGCACCCGTTCGAACGAAATACTTTCGGCAACCGGGATTGACCGCGACCAGCGCAGCCGAGATCTGACCGAAGACCAGCTCACCAGGCTGCGCGACTACATCGAGGCCAATCTGCGGGTGGAGGGCGACCTGCGCCGCGAGGTCCAGGCCGACATCCGCCGCAAGATAGAGATCGGCTGCTACCAGGGGTTGCGGCACCGGCGCGGACTGCCGGTGCGTGGCCAACGCACCAAGACCAACGCGCGCACCCGCAAGGGCCCCAAGCGCACCATCGCCGGCAAGAAGAAGGCCAGGTAACCAATGCCACCGAAGAAAGCAAGCGGGGCCGGCCCCAAGAAGGGTCAGAAAACCCGGCGGCGCGAGAAGAAGAACGTCCCGCACGGGGCTGCGCACATCAAGAGCACCTTCAACAACACGATCGTGACGATCACCGACCCGCAGGGCAACGTCATCGCCTGGGCGTCGTCGGGTCACGTCGGTTTCAAGGGCTCGCGGAAATCGACTCCGTTCGCCGCCCAGCTGGCCGCCGAGAACGCCGCACGCAAGGCCCAGGAGAACGGGGTGCGCAAGGTCGACGTCTTCGTCAAGGGCCCGGGCTCGGGCCGCGAGACGGCGATCCGCTCGCTGCAGGCCGCCGGCCTCGAGGTCGGCGCCATCTCTGATGTCACCCCCCAGCCACACAACGGCTGCCGCCCACCCAAGCGCCGCAGGGTCTAGGAGGAGAAACCATCGATGGCTCGTTACACCGGACCCATCACCCGCAAATCACGCCGGCTGCGCACCGACCTCGTCGGGGGCGATCAGGCCTTCGAAAAGCGGCCTTACCCGCCCGGTCAGCACGGTCGGGCGCGGATCAAGGAGAGCGAGTACCTGCTGCAGCTGCAGGAAAAGCAGAAGGCCCGCTTCACCTACGGCGTGATGGAAAAGCAATTTCGTCGCTACTACGAAGAGGCGTCGCGTCGCTCGGGAAAGACCGGCGAGGAGTTGCTGCAGATTCTGGAAAGCCGGCTGGACAACGTGGTGTACCGCGCCGGCATCGCGCGCACCCGGCGGATGGCCCGCCAGCTGGTCAGCCATGGCCACTTCAGCGTCAACGGGGTCAAGGTCAACATTCCCAGTTACCGCGTCTCGCAATACGACATCGTCGACATTGCGGACAAATCGCTCAACACGGTGCCGTTTCAGATCGCACGGGAGACCGCTGGGGACCGTCCGATTCCCAGCTGGCTGCAGGTGGTCGGCGAACGTCAACGCATCCTGATCCATCAGCTACCCGAGCGGGCGCAGATCGACGTCCCGCTCACCGAGCAGCTGATCGTCGAGTTCTACTCGAAGTAGATACCCGCGGCGATCGCAAGCGCGGCGAAAGCCGGGCGCAGCGGATCGCCGCGGACACAACACAGCGGTGATCGCAAGCATGGCGTAGCCAAGCGCAGCGGTCACCGACGGAAATACAGCGGCATCAAATAGCGGGTGCCGAGAAGGAGTGAAGAAACACAATGCTGATCTCACAGCGACCAACCCTGTCCGAAGAAGTTGTTGCCGACAGCCGTTCACAGTTCGTCATCGAACCGTTGGAACCCGGATTTGGCTACACGCTTGGCAATTCGCTCCGGCGGACGCTGCTGTCGTCGATCCCCGGCGCGGCCGTCACCAGTATCCGCATCGACGGCGTGCTGCACGAGTTCACCACGGTTCCCGGCGTCAAGGAAGACGTCACCGATATCATCTTGAACCTCAAGAGTCTGGTGGTCTCCTCTGAGGAGGACGAGCCGGTGACGATGTACCTGCGCAAGCAGGGCCCGGGTGAGGTCACCGCCGGCGACATCGTGCCGCCGGCCAATGTCACGGTGCACAACCCTGAGATGCACATCGCCACACTGAACGACAAGGGCAAACTCGAGGTCGAATTGGTCGTCGAGCGCGGCCGCGGCTACGTCCCAGCAGTGCAGAACAAGGCGTCCGGCGCTGAAATCGGGCGTATACCTGTTGATTCCATCTACTCGCCGGTCCTCAAGGTGACATACAAGGTGGACGCCACCCGTGTCGAACAGCGCACCGACTTCGACAAGCTGATCCTCGACGTCGAGACCAAGAGCTCGATCACCCCGCGTGACGCGCTGGCCTCAGCAGGAAAGACGCTGGTCGAACTGTTCGGCCTGGCAAGGGAACTCAACGTCGAAGCTGAAGGTATCGAGATCGGTCCCTCGCCGGCCGAGGCCGACCACATCGCGTCGTTCGCTTTGCCGATCGACGACTTGGATCTGACCGTGCGGTCGTACAACTGCCTCAAGCGTGAAGGCGTGCACACGGTCGGCGAGTTGGTGTCGCGCACCGAGTCAGATCTGCTCGACATCCGCAACTTCGGCCAGAAGTCGATCGACGAGGTGAAAGTCAAGCTGCACCAATTGGGTCTGTCCCTCAAGGACAGCCCGGCCAGCTTCGACCCGTCGGAGGTCGCAGGCTATGACGTCGCCACCGGCACCTGGTCCAGCGACGGTAGCTACGACGACCAGGACTACGCCGAAACCGAACAGCTCTAACCCGCCGTTCGTCTGAAAGACAGGAGCGTCAGCAATGCCCAAGCCCACCAAGGGTCGTCACCTCGGCGGGTCGGCCTCGCACCAGAAAGCGATCTTGGCCAATCTGGCCACGTCGCTGTTCGAGCACGGCCGGATCAAAACTACCGAGCCGAAGGCGCGGGCACTGCGGCCGTACGCCGAGAAGTTGATCACCCACGCCAAGAAAGGCACCCTGCACAACCGGCGGGAGGTGCTCAAGAAGCTCCGCGACAAGGACGTCGTGCACGTCTTGTTCGCGGAGATCGGGCCGTTCTTTGCCGACCGCAACGGCGGCTATACCCGAATCATCAAAGTCGAGGCGCGCAAAGGTGACAACGCGCCGATGGCGGTGATCGAACTGGTGCGGGAAAAGACGGTGACGTCGGAGGCCAACCGCGCTCGCCGGGTCGCGGGCGGCCAGGCCGCGAAGAAGACGGCCCCGGCGGCGGCCAAGAAGGCCGCACCCGAGGCAGCCGCTGCCGCACCGCAGGCCGCGGTGCAGCCGGAGGCGGTCGAGGCCGAAACGCCGGAACCAGCCGATGCGCCCGAAGCTGAAGCGTCGCAGGCTCAGGCGTCGACCGCCGCGGAGGAAGCGCCGGAGGCTGACGCGGTGGCTCCGCAACCTGATGTCGAGGCCGAGGCCGACGAGTCCTGACGGCTGCGTACGTCTGAGGCTGGACGTCGCTTACGACGGAACGGAGTTCGCCGGCTGGGCCCCGCAGACCGGGCAACGGACCGTTGCCGCGGTAGTTGACTCGGCGCTGTCCACAGTCTTCCGGACGCCGATACAGGTGCGCGCCGCCGCTCGCACCGACACCGGTGTACACGCCACCGGGCAGGTGGCTCATGTCGATGTCCCCGCCGATGCGCTGGCATACGCTTATCCCCGTTCGCCGCGGCTCGGTGATCCGGAATTCCTGCCGCTGCTGCGGCGTCTCGGCCGGTTTTTGCCCGACGACGTCAAGATCCGCCGGATAGTGCGCGTCCCTGCCGATTTCGACGCCCGGTTTTCGGCTTTGCGCCGCCACTACATCTATCGACTGTCTACGGCCCCGTACGGCGCCGAGCCGCTGCAGGCCCGCTACGTCACGACCTGGCCGCGTGAGCTGGATGTGGATGCAATGGCGGCGGCGTCGCGTGACCTGTTGGGCCTGCACGACTTCAGGGCGTTCTGCCGCCATCGCGACGGTGCCACCACGATTCGAGATTTGCAGCGGCTGGACTGGACTCGCGCGGACGAACTGATCACCGCGCACGTCACCGCTGACGCGTTCTGTTGGGCGATGGTGCGCTCACTGGTCGGGGCGTTGTTGGCAGTGGGTCAACACCGGCGCACCCGGGCCTGGTGCCGCGAGCTGCTCACCTCGACGTGCCGGTCGAGTGACTTCGCGGCTGCGCCGGCGCGGGGTTTGACGTTGGTCGGCGTGGACTACCCGCCCGAGGATCAGCTGGCGGCGCGGTCGGTGATCACTCGTGAGCTACGCCGCCGTCCTGTTTCGCCCGACTAGAGCCGCGCCGCCGCAAAGGCTGCGGCCTTGCTGGTCATGCCGTTTTGGACGTACTGGGTGTGCGCCGACCAGTCCTGGCCGTCGGTGCAAATCGGATCGCCGGCCTGGCACATGTCGATGATCTTGGGACCGTATTGCCCGCTCAGCGTGGTCGCCGCGTCACCTGCTCGGGTCGTCGGATTGCCGAATACCGCCACCGCCGCAACATGATCGGCCGCATCCGAGGGCAGCGCCTGTCGAAAGCCGAACGAGCTGAGCGGCGCCGCGGTGGCGATGTCGATGACCGCGGCGCCTTGCGAGTACCCGCCCAGAACCGTCTTGGTGGCCGGGCAGGTGCTGGCCATGTTCTGGACGTGAGCGCTGACATCTTTGGCGCCGTTGAGGGCGGCCAGGAAGTTGTCGTTGGCCGGATATTGCACGCCGTAGGCTGAGACGGATTTGCTTGGGACCTGCGCACGCAGCGAGCTGACGAACGCGTCACCGACCTTGCCGATGCCGGGTGGCTCGTTGGTTCCCCGGGCAAACACCACGTCAACGTCCGGGCACGAGGCCGACGCTGCCGGGCTCGCGGCGAGCGGGGGCATCCCCAGCGTGGCCGCGATCACCAGCACCAGCAGCCCGGTGGGCGGACGAACGCTCATACCCGGTGTTATCGGTCAGACCGACCGGGGTGTTACCGAACGACGACTCCCGCTGGCAGGTCGGCTCCGGCGACGACACTGGGGCCGCCCGAAGGGCCTGGTGCCGGTGCGGTGCCCGGACCCAGGCCGGGCACCGAGTAGGGCCCGAAAGCCCGCAGCTTGGCCGCCACGATGGTCGCGGCCTGGGTAGTGTAGGCGGGCACATAGCCACTGGTGTGGTCGCTCCACTCGTTGCCCGGCCCGGCGTGACAGACGGGGTCGCCAGGGTTGCACAGGTCGATCGCCTTGGATCCGAAAATCTTGCTCTGGCTGGAGATCGGGCTGCCCGACCGATCGGCGATATTGCCGAAAGTGGCCACCGCGGTGATATTGTCCGCCAGCTCCGGGGGGAGCGAGTTACCCCAGGTGACTCCGGCCGCCGGAACCCCGCCGACGATGTCGATCACCGACGCGCCCTGCGAATACCCGCCCAGCACGATCTTGGTGGCCGGACACTTCTGAACGGCGGCCTTCACCCGAGAGATCGTGTCATTGGCGCCGTCACCGCCGCCGAGCTGCAGCTTGCCCGCAGGATAGTTCACCCCGTATACGTCGAGGTTCATGCCGGTGTCTTGCCGCAATGAGTCAACGAACGCCTGGCCGACGCGGCCGACACCGGCCGGTTCGCCGGTGCCCCGGGCGAAGATCACCTCAACGTCCGGGCAATCGTCTGCGGTGGCTGTGGGGACGGCCGACCGCGCAGCGCTCGGGCCGGCCAGCAGCGCGCCGGCCGCCAACACCGTTGCGGCGCTCATGCCGGCGTAGTGGCGCAAGCGGTGAATGGTCACCCGGAGATGGTACAGGCAGTAACGGTTCGGGTCCGATTCCCGCACTTCAGACGCTTCGGGCTGTGGAACAACGAGGCGGCGGCTCCCAGCCACCGCTTATCGTGACGCCAACCGCTGATCGTAAGGCACCAAGGGGATCAATGACCGGGGCATCGACGACGCGGCTGCAGGTCAGCGGGTACCGGTTCATGATTCGGCGGCTCGAGTGCGCGCTGCTGCGCCGCGACATCCGCTCTGTGAACGAACCTTTGCGTGCCCGGGCTTGCTCGTTGCTGACGGGATGCCTGCTGACCGCCCTCGCGGTGGCAGGATTTGCGGTCTTGGGAATTGTGCAGCCACAACCAGTATTGGGCGACGCGCCGATCGTGATGGCTCAGGAATCCGGCGCGATGTATGTCCGGGTGGGCGAGGTCTGGCATCCAGTGCTGAACCTGGCCTCAGCTCGCTTGATCGCCGCCGCGGACAGCAACCCGCGGCCGGTCCGCCAATCCGCCCTCGATCACGCCAAACGGGGCCCGCTGCTGGGTATTCCGGGCGCACCGTCACATCTGGGCGAGCCGCTGGCGCCGGAGGCGTCGATGTGGACGATCTGCGACAGTACCGCGCCACTGACCACGACAGCGATCGTCGGGCCCGCTGACGGACCGACATCCCGAGAGTTGGGTAGCGAGCAAACCATGCTGGTGACCACCGACGCCAACGCAGCGGTGTACTTGCTGTACAACGGACGTCGAGCGGCGGTGGACCCGGCCGATTCGGTTGTCGCGCGTGCGCTGCGGATGGACGGTACGGTGCCGCATCGGGTTTCGCGGATACTGCTGAGTGCGGTACCTGAGGCGCCGCCCATCACTGTGCCGCGACTTGCCGGCGCCGGTCAGCCGCAACTGAACGCATCGGCCGGATTTCCGGTCGGCAGCGTGCTTCGGGTGAACCGTGCCGACGGCGACGAGTATTACGCGGTCCTCTCCGAAGGGGTACAGCGAATCGGGCAGGTGACCGCGGATCTGTTGCGTCTCAGCGATGCTCGAGGGAGTCGCAGCATCATCGCGGTGTCGCCCGACGTCCTGCGAACCAGCCCGATTGTCAATGCACTGCCGGTGTCCACGTTTCCCGATCGGGCGTCGCCTCCACTGAGCCTCGAAAACACGACGCTATGCGTGAGCTGGTCGCCCGACCAGAAGGGCGGCGCAATATCGTTTCAGACCGGCCGCGGACTGCCGATACCGAAGGAACAGTCACCGGTGCGGTTGGCGCAGGCAGACAATGACGGCCCGGCACTTGACGCGGTCCACGTTCCGCCCGGCCGCAGCGCATATGTGCGGGCCACCGGCCTGACGGGCGGCAGCAACGGCGCGGGCAGCAGGTATCTCGTCACCGATACTGGAGTGCGGTACGGAATCCACGATGACGACGCGGTGCGTGACCTCGGCTTACCCGCCAGGGCGGCTGCGGCGCCGTGGCCGGTATTGGCTGCACTGCCGCAAGGCCCGGAACTGAGTCGGGAAAACGCCTTAGTGGCGCGCGACACCCTCGCCATCGGGTCCCGAAAGGTTGCCCGACCGACGAAACCGGGCGGTCGCTAGCCCGGTGACCAGCGCCATCCCGAGCACACCGAGACAGAGCGAGGCACCGGTCAGCGCGGTTCGGCGGGAGCGGTGGTAGGCCGGTGCGGAGGGCCGAATTGCCGGAGGGCTTATCGCCATGGCCTTGTCTGGGGGTGGCGACGGGTCCGGAGGCGCATCGGTGCTGACTGCTGCCAGCGCATCGACCATCCCGTTGCCGGACAGAGGATTCCATTCGCCGGGTGGGTGATGTGCCGTCGCCCTTATTCGCTGCATGATTTGGCGTGCCGTCAAAGCCGGAAATCGGGACCTTATCAGCGCCGCAACTCCGCTCACCACCGGAGCGGCATAGCTGGTACCTGTGAGCGGCGCGAAGTTATCGGGTGCTCCGACGCCTTTCATCAATCCGTCACCATCGAGGCTCAGTGAGGTCACCGCCTCGCCCGGCGCGGCAACATCCAGCCACGGACCGGCCAGGCTGAAAGAGGACGGTGCGCCTTCGCTGTTCAGCGAGCCGACCGTCAAGACATAGTCGTCGTACCACGCCGGGCTGACTGCGACGGCGATCGTGTCCCAGGTGGATTCCGTTGACTGCGTGGGGCATGCAGCGGCTCCGCCGGTATTCCCGGCGGCGGCGATGACGACGGCGTTCTTGGTGTCGACCGCGTAGGCCAGCGCTGCGCCGAGCGCGCGATCATCGAGCTTGGCGTCGGTCCGCACGCAGGCCACGGTGGAGACGTTGATCACCGATGCCCCCAGATCTGCCGCTGTACGAACGGCTTTCGCCATGGTGTCGACGTCACCGAAGCCTACCTCGGACGGATCGGCACTGGGCCCGAACTTTGTACTGGACTGGCGAATGCTGATCACGGTCGCGTCCGGTGCTACGCCGCTGAAGCCGTCGTGGCTCGGATCCGGTTGACCGGCGATGATTCCAGCGACGACCGTGCCGTGTCCGTCGCAGTCTTGAGTGCCGTCCCCCCGAGACACGTAGTCGCCGCCCGCCACGACGTCGCGCAGTCGCCGGTGTGGGGCTACTCCGGTGTCGATTACCGCCACCCGCTGGCCCGATCCCCGCGTAAGCTGCCAAACCCGCGGCAAGTCCAGCCCCGCAACCTGTTCAGGGGCTTGGGTCTTGCCTGCATCCGCAGTCGGTATCGCGCACATCTCGCGCTGCACGGTCGGCTGCGGGGGCGCTGGGCGTGCCGGCTCGGGCAACCACTTGTCGTCGACTTGCGGCGGGGAAACCGCGTGGGCCGGCACCATCGTGCAGTGGTACAGGCCGGTGAGTGCCGTGGCCGCGGCGATGCGTACCAGTCGGCTGGAAAGGCTGGTCATGTCAGGCGCACGCCGCGGGCGGCAGTGTAGACGTCGCAGATGCAGCATGCCAGCGGCACGATAGCCGCTAATCCGGCATACTCCGCCAGTTCTAGACCGCGACGAGCAACCGGTGACGATGTCAGCTGAGGAGCCACGAAAGCCGAATACACCGCGGCGGCGGTCAGCAACGCTATTCCCTGCACCAGCCACACCGCGCGCTGTGACGCGGCAGCGACGACCAAAGTTGCGCTCACCGTAGCGGTGCCGGCCGCGCAAAGCGCCAGCGCTCTGGTCAGTTCGGCGTCGGAGCGTGCCCGCAACAGCAGCACCGCCCCGGTGATTGCAGCGAAGACAAAGCCCACGGCGTGTGAACCGTCAGCGACTGGTGTTGCGGCCACAGTACAGATGGCCCCAGTGCTCGCGGTGCAAGCAGCAGCGATCACCAGACTGGTGAACCTGGTATCGGCACGGATCGCTTTACAGCGCAGCTCCTCGGGAGCCGGCGCGGACTCTTCGTCGGCGGAATTGCTGCCGGCTGGCAGATGTGGCGACAATCCGGCCGATGCGATCGACACCCGTGCTGATACCTCGAGCAGACCCATCGAAACCAATACCGAAATCGCGCCGATCACCCGCAGCGGCACCATGGTGATGACCGCTGCCAGGGCAGCACCGGCCACGTTCATCGCCACACACGCGATAGTCGTGAACGTGACGCGGCCGCAACCGGTGAACCGCCCGGCCAAAACCGATCCCGCACCCGCCGCCATTGTCGCCAGCAACACGTTCGGTGCGCCGAGACCGTCGGGCACCGCCAGCAAGCCTGCAATGGCCGCGAAACCGGTGCAGAGCAAGCCGAAGGTCAGGCCGGCGATCTGGTCGTGGTACACCCGGTGCGCGATGACCGCCGCCAGCAGCGCAACGCAGCAAACAAGTGCGGCTATGCCGATGCCAGCAGAGTGAGACAACCTGAGCGAGAACGTGGTTCGGACCAGCAGCGCGCCACCCAGGCCGGCCAGCCAGGTGGCTAGCACCGCGGCGGTGAGCCGGGCTGCCAGCGGCGTCCACGGCCGAGCCGCCGCGGCCAGCGTCGCCGACACCGCTTCGGCAGCGTCGTCGACGACTGGGGCGGGCACCTCGGGCCGCGACCGGGTCAGCACAAGCACTGCGCCGTCGCGAATGTTGTTGTCGATCAGCGTGGTCGACGGGTCCAGCGCCGCCATTCCTGGGCAGGACAACCGGTAGTGGTGCGGGATGCGCGCCTCGGAGCTGAAACCGGCGTAGTGCGATAAGACGTCGCGGACCGACGGTAGTAATGCCGCCACCGGCACTGCGGCCGGCAGCACCAAGTCAACGTGGAGGGTGTCAGCGTAAAGCGACACCCGCCGCATATCTGGGCCGGATCCGCCCACGACGACCCCTTTCGACCCCGGCTTTCACCCGCAGCACCGTATTCGATTCGGTCCAGCGTGCGTCTGCGTCGATCCACAGCTGACTTGCGACGCTCGCCGGCGCCTCTTACCGTGGCGCGATCCGGCAGCGAGGGGCCGCAAATGAGTCATCGCGATACCACGGCGGCTACCTTGCCGTTCGGCCCGGCAGCACGTGCCTGGAGCCCGCCATACTCGTCGTCGGAGATCGCTGTGGCCGCACCGCCAGCAGTGAACAGCGGCTCGCGCACGAGCTTTATCGTCCGCCTGCTGCCGGTCCTGATGGCCATGGCAACGATGGGCATGACGGCGGCTGTCTTTCGGTCCGGGGCAAGCGTTGGGCGCCAGCCCGCGTTCCTGATTTTCCCGGCCATGATGGTGACGTCGGCGCTCATGGCAGCAGTAACCAATCGTGACGGCCGCACGGGCGAGATCAACATCTCACGTTCGGAGTATCTGGATTACTTGGCCGGCCTGCGCGAGTCGGTCACCGAGACGACCGCGGCGCAGACCGCGGCGCTGCGATGGTGTCATCCCCCGCCGAGTTCGTTGTGGACGTTGGTCGGTGGTAGCCGGATGTGGGAACGAAGACCGGCCGACCCGGACTTCTGCCAGGTTCGAGTCGGAACCGGGAACCGGTCTTCGGCCGCCCGGTTGGTGCCTCCAGAGATAGGACCGGCCGAGAAGGCCGACCCGGTGACGCTGTCTGCGCTGCGGGCGTTCATCAAGGGGCACTCGACGATCAGCGATGCGCCGATCGTGGTAGACATTCGCGCCCTGGCAGCCGTCACGATCGAGGGCCAGCTGCAGCCTGCCCGGGCACTCCTGCGCGCGATGATCTGTCAACTAGCCGTGTCGCATCCGCCGAATGTACTGCTGATCGCCGCCGCGATCAGTAGCCGCAACCAGCGGCACTGGGAGTGGCTGAAGTGGTTGCCGCACAACCAGCATCCGAGCACCCGAGATGCAGCCGGATCGATGCGAATGGTGTATCCGACACTCCGCGCGGCCGAAGCCGCGCTCGGCGGACTGCTGAATCGGTCACCGCAGTCGACGAGTCACGATCCGCCACAGCTGGTGATCATTGCCGACGGTGAGGTTGTCGATGGCACCGAGCGGGTGATCAGCGAGCCGGCGGCCGGCGTGACCGTCTGCGAAATCGGCGGACCAGCGGTACATCTCGCCGTTGGTTCGCGGCTGCACGTGACAGCCACCGAGCTGACCCTCACCAATCACGGAGATCAGGACGTCGTCGTCCGCCCTGACCAGATGGATGCGGTGGCTGCACTGGTTTGCGCCCGCCTGCTGGCCGGCTACCGAATCGCTGCGCCGGTCGCGTTCGACGCTTCGGGTCGCCACGGAGGCACGCGGTGGCAGGATCTGCTTGGCGCCGCTGATCTCAACGTGTTCGATCCGGTAGCGCTGTGGTGCAGCAGAACACACCGAGACAGGCTTCGAGTGCCCGTGGGCACGAGAGCCAGCGGTGCGGTGGTCGAACTCGATATCAAGGAGGCAGCCGAACACGGTACCGGTCCGCACGGTCTCTGCATCGGTGCCACCGGTTCGGGAAAGTCGGAGTTTCTGCGGACTGTGGTGTTAGGCATGATGGCGCGACACTCGCCGGAACTGCTCAACCTGGTGCTGATCGACTTCAAAGGGGGTGCGACGTTTCGCGGGTTCGAACAAGCGCCGCACGTCGCGGCCCTCATCACCAACCTCGCCGGTGAGGCGATGTTGGTCGGACGAATGAGGGATGCGCTGGCCGGTGAGATGAACCGCCGCCAGGAGATGTTACGGGTGGCCGGCAACCAGGTCAGCGTCTCCGCGTACGAGCAAGCTCGCAGGACCGGCGCACAACTAGCTGCCTTACCCATGCTGTTGATCATCGTCGATGAGTTCTCCGAATTGCTCGCTCAGCAACCAGATTTCGCGGACATGTTTGCCGCGATCGGCCGCCTCGGCAGGTCATTGGGCATGCACCTGCTACTGGCCAGCCAACGGCTCGACGAAGGGCGGCTACGCGGACTGGAATCCCACTTGTCCTATCGGGTGTGCCTGAAAACGCTCACGGTCAACGAGTCCCGAACCGTGCTGGGGACGGTCGACGCGTACCAGTTGCCCAACACGCCCGGCGCCGCAATCCTACGGTCGGCCACTGGGGACTTGGTCCGGTTTCAGACCGCTTTCGTCTCCGCTTGCTGTCCGCCGGCGGTATCACCACAGGAGGAATGCGACGACTCGACACCGCGCGTTCGGTTGTTCAGCGCCGCTGCGACAGGTGCAGTGAAAACGGCCCGAATATCGCCCACCGACAGCGCAACCGCGCACACAATCCTGCAGACAGTGGTGCGACGCCTCGCCGGGTACGGTCCGCGGGCCCACGAGGTGTGGCTCCCGCCGCTGGGATCGTCGCCGGCACTGAACACGGTATTGAGCGATGCCGCACCGAGCACCAGCGGTCTCAGTGTTCCGATCGGCATCGTCGACCGCCCGTTCGAGCAGCGGCGGACACCGCTGACCGTCGACCTGGCTGGAGCCGCGGGCAATGTCGCAGTGGTCGGGGCGCCGCAGTCGGGCAAGTCGACCACTCTGCGCACCCTCGTCACCGCCTTGGCGGTGACGCACGACCCGAGCCGGGTTCAGTTTTACTGCCTGGACTTCGGCGGCGGAGCGCTGACGTCGTTGCGGGCGTTGCCGCATACGGGTTCGGTAGCCGGCGGAGCCGAGCCCGACCTGGTGGTCCGAACCGTCACTCAGTTGGAGTCGGCCGTCCGTCGTCGCGAGCGGTTCTTCGGCGCGCACGGCGTCGAGTCGATGGCTCAGTACCGGCGCCTCAAAGCGAAGGGAGAGGTCGATGGCGACGGGTTGGGCGACCTGTTCCTGGTCGTCGACGGTTGGGCTACCATGCGTCGGCAGTTCGAAGCGTTGGAGGCGTCGATCACAGCCCTTGCTATTTCGGGCCTTTCGTTCGGCGTGCACGTCGTGTTGTCAGCGTCACGCTGGGCTGACCTGAGACCGGCGTTGAAGGACGCGGTCGGCACGCGTATCGAGTTGCGGCTAGGTGAGGCCGCTGATTCGGAGGTGGATCGCAAGGCAGCGCAGCGGGTGCCGAAAAACCAGCCAGGGCGCGGACTGTCAGCCGAGGGGCTGCACATGCTGATCGCCGCACCGCGGCTTGACGGGGTCGATAACACTGACGGACTCGCCGAAGCGGCCGCGCAGCTCGGTCAAACGCTGCGGCACCGGTACGGCGATCTCGCCGCCCCGTCGGTGCGGGTGCTGCCTACGTATGTCGATCACCAGGTCCTCGCCGGGCAGGTCGGCACAGACCTCGCCGGGAAAGTACTGCTGGGCCTGGAAGGCGACGATTTACGCCCGCTGGGAGTCGATTTCGCGCAGCACGCACATTTGCTGGTGCTGGGCGACAACGGATGCGGTAAGACGACGACGCTGCGCACGCTGTGCCATGAGATCGCGCGAACCCAGACCGCCGCCCAAGCCCGCCTGTTCGTCGTAGATTATCGTCGAGGACTGTTCGGTGCCGCGGGGCCAGAACACCTCGGCGGATATGCGATGTCGCCGGCTGCGCTCGCCGCGTTCTTGCCAGGTCTCGTCGAGCTGCTGCGCAACCGCATGGCCCCTCCGCAGGTCACCATGGAGCAGTTGCGAGCCCGCTCGTGGTGGTCGGGGCCGGACATCTACATCGTCGTCGACGATTACGACCTGGTCGCCACCGCTACCGGCAATCCGCTGACTCCATTAGTCGAATATCTGCCTTACGCGAACGATGTGGGCTTGCACCTGCTGGTGGCGCGCCGCAGCTCGGGTGCGGCGCGCGCCTTGTTCGAGCCACTGCTGGCCGGTCTGCGCGACCTGGGTGCCGTCGCCCTGCTGATGAGTGCGACACCTGATGAGGGCCCGCTCATGGGGTCGCACCGACCAATGTCCTTGCCGCCGGGGCGCGGAACGCTGATCACCCGTAACGGTGTAGAACGCCTGGTCCAGGTCGCGCGGACCACCTTGGCGCCGTGAGCGAACACCCCGCTGTCATCGAAGCGGGACCGGCCGGTGTGCGTCGATTGTGTTGTAGCACAGAGGCTCCCATTGCTGGCGGGACGGCTCAAGCGGCCATAACGGCGATAGACGACGCGGTGACGCTGGTGGACGACCGCCCGATCTCGACCGAGGCCCTCTGGTGCGCGGTGTTGCAATCGTTGATCGAGGAGCGTCACACGTCGATCGTGGTCGTCTACCCGTCCTGGTGGTCGGCGGCACGCGTCGCGGTAATCCGCTGCGCCGCTGCAAAAATCGTCGACGATGTCGTGTTGCAGCGACGGTCAGAGCTGCTGGCGAAGGCCGCACTGCCGCATTTGGCGACGACAGTCGTAGAAATCACCGACCGATTCGTCGCTGTCACCGGCGCTGCGACGGCCGCCGAACGTCGCACCGGCCAGCCGCATAGTGTGGCCGAGCGGATCGCTCGCGTTCTGAATGAAATGACATCGAGCACGATGGGCACCGTGCTGATCGATGCACCCACAACGATCACCGGAGCCGGTGAGTTGGCGACTGAGATCGCCGACCGCCTACACGTCATTTGCCCTGGTCTCACTGTGCTCAATCTCGACGATGACGACCTCTGCCGGCTCGCAGCGAAGGCGTTCTCCCTCGAGGACGATCTCGAGATGGCGCCCGCCACCTCGGTGCAGCCGTCGCGGCCGCAGGCCGACCGCGGCGGACGCCGAGGCATTCCCCTCGCGGTGGGCGGGGTCGTCATGGCAGCGGTGATGCTCGGTGCCGGCCTTGTCAATCGGCGCACGGCGCCGCCGTCGGATGAAATGCCGACCGCGTTTTTGGTGGAGGGCCGGATAGCCCTGACAATCCCGTCGCAATGGTCCATGCGGCGTGTTGTCGACGGGCCGGGTTCGGCGCGGGTTCAGGTCAGTTCGCCGGCGGATCCCGAGATCGCGCTGCATGTGACGCAGTCCCCGGTTGCCGACCAGACGTTGAGCGAGACCGCAGAGTCGCTGAAGCGAGCGATCGGCGCGGAGGCGTCCGGTGTGTTCGTCGACTTCAACCCGTCCGGGCACAGCGCCGGTCGGCCGGCGGTGACATATCGCGAAGTGCGGCCCACCCACGACGTCCAATGGTCGGTGCTGCTTGACGGGGCGGTCCGCATCAGCATCGGCTGCCAGAGCCGGCGCGGTGCTGAGGCGGCGGTACGTGAGGTGTGTGATCTGGCCGTGCGCTCAGCTCACGCGCTGAGCTGAGCGGAAGTTTCGCGAGGAAGTGGGAACCAAACCCTCTCCGCTGCAGTCTTATTCAATGTCTGAGCCGCTCACCAGGAGGAACGATGTGAACACACCGGGAAATGCTGGCGCACTGACTACCGATCTCGAACTGATGCATTCGGTCGCTGCCACGACTGACAGCCGCAACGAAGAGATCCGGGCAATGCTTCAGGCCTGCATTGGCCGCATGAGCAGTGTGCCGCCAACGGTGTGGGGCGGGCTGGCGGCCACTCGATTCAAAGAAGTGGTGGCGCGCTGGAATTCCGAATCCACGAAACTGCACAACGCTTTGGACAACATCGCTGAAACGATCCGGCACAACGAAGCTGCCCTGCGAGAAGCCAGTGAGAACCACGCGCGCCACATCGGCTCTGTCGGCGGGAACTTGTGAGTTAGGAACACCAGTGGACCCTATTTTGTCGTACGACTTCACCGGGATCGAACACTCGATTCGCCTGGAAATTCAGACTACGGCGGCTCGTTTCAACGGTGCGTTGGAGGAACTTCGGTCCCGGATCGCGCCCCTGCAGCAGGTGTGGACCCGTGAAGCCGCCGACGGCTACCGGGTGGAGCAGCACAGGTGGCATCAGGCCGCGAGCGCGCTCAATCAGATCCTGATCGAGCTCGGCAACGCTGTGCGCGACGGCGCTGAGGACGTCGCCGCTGCCGACCACCGAGCGGCCGGAGTGTGGACCCGGTAACCGCGACAGGCCGATGTCGACGACGGTCGCGCACCACAAGCTCTGTGTGGTCCTGACGGTGGGGAGCCGTCGGGACCACACAGTCATCCGGCGGCCAGCTACATCAGCTCTTTTGACCTGCGTTGATAGCCGCCGGTAAGCTGCTCCGTTGGCGTGCGGTACGCCGGGGCTCGGGTCAATGTCGGTCGCCGAGATCATCCTCAGCCGTGGACGCCTGACCGGCACCCGGTTCACCGGGATTCAACCCGAGAATGAAAGGTCAGCGCTGTGCCTACGTACACGCCGAAGGCGGGTGACACCACACGTTCGTGGTACGTCATCGACGCCACGGACGTGGTGCTCGGCCGCCTTGCCGTCGCGGCAGCCACCTTGCTGCGCGGCAAGCACAAGCCCACGTTCACACCGAATGTCGACGGCGGCGATTTCGTCATCGTCGTCAACGCCGAGAAGGTCGCCATCAGCGGCGACAAACTGCGCAATAAAGTGGCCTACCGCCACTCGGGATATCCCGGCGGTCTGCGCAAACGCACGATCGGCGATCTGATGCAAAAGCACCCCGACCGCGTCGTCGAGAAGGCGATCGTCGGGATGCTGCCCAAGAACAAACTCGGCCGCCAAATCAAGCGCAAGCTTCGCATTTATGCCGGACCCCAGCACCCGCACACCGCCCAGCAGCCGGTTCCATACGAGATCAAGCAGGTGGCGCAATGACCGAGACAGTAGAAACCGAAACGTCGGCCAAGCGTCCCGACAATTTCGTGATCGAGCGGCCCATCCAGACTGTGGGGCGCCGCAAAGAGGCTGTCGTGCGGGTACGCCTGGTACCCGGTACCGGCAAGTTCGACCTCGACGGCCGCAGCCTGGAGGCTTATTTCCCCAACAAAGTGCACCAGCAGCTCATCAAGGCCCCGCTGGTCACCGTGGACCGGGTGCAGAGCTTCGACATCTACGCCCATCTCCACGGCGGCGGACCCTCAGGGCAGGCCGGCGCGCTGCGGCTGGCCATCGCCCGGGCGTTGATCCTGGTCACGCCCGAAGACCGGCCGGCACTGAAGAAGGCCGGTTTCCTCACCCGTGACCCTCGCGCCACCGAGCGCAAAAAGTACGGCCTGAAGAAGGCCCGTAAGGCACCGCAGTACAGCAAGCGCTGATCACCGGTCACTTTCTGGCCGCGAGCGTGCATCGTTGCACGCCTATATCGGCGTGTCGGCGGACAAACACGCACGCTCGCGGGATAAAGAGAAGTCAAATGTGAGAGGTTTGTCCGCATGGGTCGACTGTTCGGCACCGACGGCGTCCGCGGAGTCGCCAACCGTGAGCTGACCGCTGAGCTGGCACTAGCCCTGGGTGCCGCGGCCGCTCGACGGCTGGCTGATTCCAGAGGCGGGCGCCGCCGTGTCGCCGTAGTGGGTCGTGACCCGCGGGCCAGCGGCGAGATGCTGGAGGCGGCGGTGATCGCCGGCCTGACCAGTGCCGGTGTCGACGCGCTGCTGACCGGTGTGCTGCCGACTCCTGCGGTGGCGTATCTGACCAGCGCATACGACGCCGACTTCGGGGTGATGATTTCCGCCTCGCACAATCCGATGCCCGATAACGGCATCAAGATCTTCGGGCCGGGCGGCCACAAACTCGACGACGCGACCGAGGACGAGGTCGAAGAGCTGGTGGCTGCCGGACCAGGACTGCGCCCGGTCGGCGCGGCGATCGGGCGGGTGGTCACCGCCGACGATGCGCTGGAACGTTACGTGCACCAGGTGACTCAGGCGAGCACCATCAGTCTCGACGGCCTGACGGTCGTCGTCGACTGTGCTCACGGGGCTGCTTCAGTGGCGGCGCCGCGCGCCTACCGCGCCGCCGGGGCCCGGGTCATCGCGATCAACGCCGAGCCCAACGGGCTGAACATCAACGATGACTGCGGCTCGACGCATCTGGATTCGCTGCGCTCGGCGGTGCTCGCCCACGGTGCCGACTTGGGAATCGCCCATGACGGGGACGCCGACCGGTGTCTGGCCGTCGATGCCCGCGGTGAACTGGTCGACGGGGACCACATCATGGTGGTGCTGGCGCTGGCCATGCAAGAAGCCGGAGAGCTGACCGCGAACACGCTGGTGACCACCGTCATGAGCAACCTCGGTCTGCACCTGGCGATGCGGTCGGCCGGTGTCGCTGTACGCACCACCGCTGTGGGTGACCGCTACGTGCTGGAGGAGTTACGGGCCGGCGACTTCAGCCTCGGCGGCGAACAATCCGGGCATATCGTGATGCCCGCGCTGGCCACCACCGGTGACGGCATCGTCACCGGGCTGCGGTTGATGTCGCGAATGGCGAAGACCGGCTCGTCGCTGGCCGGCCTGGCGGCGGCGATGCGGACATTGCCGCAGGTCCTGGTGAACGTCGAGGTCGCCGATAAGGCCGCCGCCGTCGCAGCGCCCACCGTGCGCACCGCCGTCCGGCAGGCCGAAGCCGAACTGGGCGACAGCGGACGAATCCTATTGCGGCCTTCGGGAACCGAGCAGCTGATCCGGATCATGGTCGAAGCCGCTGACCAGGATATCGCTCGCCGGCTCGCCAAGAGCGTCGCTGACTCGGTGAACGCGCAGCGCTGACCTTCGCGTCGCTGGAACCTTCCCGCAATACCGCGCGTCCTAATCGGTATGGGTTCTGGCACGGCACAATACGGCGTCTTCGTCGACGTCGCCGCCATGCGGGTGATCGCGAACCGGTTCGACGCTTCCGCCCAGCTCATCGAGGCGGCAGCACGAATCAACCTCTCCCGGCTGACGTTTGACGGTGCCACCGCCGGACGGACGCACATCGGCCGCGGCGACGCGGTGCGCGCAGCAGTGGATCGGCTAGCGGCTGAAGTGTCGCAGTGGGCACGGGCGAGCAGCGAGGTCGCCGTGGCGCTGCGGGCCGCCGCCGACCGCTACGCCGACGCCGAATCGCGAAGCGCCATCCGAATCGGGTGACCGTGGGCCGGTTCAGCGTCACCGACCGGCTGGCCGAGGGCCGGTCGGCGGTCGAACACACCCAGAACTACGTATGGGCCTGCCACGTCCTGGGCTATCACCATCCGGAGTTGACTCTGCACGGTGAGCAGGTCCGCGACTGGTACGACAGCGAAGAGGGCTTGAACCTGTGGGTACTTGGCGAGGACTGCGCCATGTTGCGGGCCGCCGCCAACGCGACCGACGAGGCGGTGAGCCGCCAGCGCGCGCTGCTCGCCGATTTGACTTCAGCATGGCGGGGGGCGGGAGCCGAGTCGGCCGCAGAGTTTCTGCGACGTCACTGCGGCGCCGGAGAAACTGTGGCCGCTGCTGTCCGTATGACTGCTGAGCGCTGGGCATCGCTGCCCGACGAGCTGTGGCAACTTATCGACCGGAAAGTCGCGACGGCCATCGGCGTCGATGATCGCCGGCTCGCCGATCGGCCGGCGTGGCTGGCCGCCGCACAGGCGGTCACCACCGGGGGCGGCGACCGGGCGGCTGCAGAAGTCGTCGCTCAGCAGGTAATGCCTTATGTGAACAACGACGTTGCCGTGGAATGGCTTTCGGTGATGCGCTCGACGGCGGCGTCGATTGACGCTGCCTACGACGCAGTCATCGATGCGGCGGCTGCCACGCCGGCAATGCGCTTCGAGCTGCCAGGCGAGTTCGGCACCGCACTGCCACCGCTGCGCGAGCCGCTGATCCCGATCGGCGCGGCAGTCAGCGCGCCGGCCGCAGCAGTGAGCGCCGGGGACACACCGCCCGCTCGACCAGCGGATACCTCAGTCGAGGCAGCGGCGCCACCCACTCCGCCGGATCACCGCGCACCGACAGCAGCGCCGCCCACTATGCCCGCGGACGCGACCGGCGGCCCACCGCCCGGGCCGCCGCTGTGGGACTCTGGGCTCGGCGGTGCCGCAGGCCTGCCGTCCGGTAGCGGTGATTCGGGCGGTCTCGGCGGCCTGGCCGGCAGTATCAGCAACGTCATCGGTCAGATCGTCGACGGAATCGGTGGCCTGCTCGGTTCGTTGACCGACGGACTGGCCGATTCGTCGATGACCGACGATGCAGCACTCGACGGGTTGGATGCCGACCACGCCGACGCGGACGGCTCGGACGACGACGGCTTGGACGATGAGCCCCGGGAGGAGCCGGACGACAAGCCGGACAGCGAGAAGCCCCCGCCGACCGACGACGGCGCTCAACCCGAAACCCTGCCGCCGCCCGACCAGCTGCCCGACGAGCCCACCGCGCAACCACCTCCCGCGCCGGTCGATGCGGCCCCAACACCGGATCCGCCGCCGCCCGCCGAGTCAGCACCGCCGCCCGCCGAGTCAGTACCGCCGCCGCCACCTCCGGAACCCGACGAATCGACCCCCTGCGAAATCGCCGCCGATGCACTGCCGCAGGCAGGGCAGTGACTCAGCGCGGCGCCAACTCCCGCAACAGCTCGACACAGCGCAAGAATTCGGCGGGGTCTGTGGTGAGCGGCGTCACCAGCAATGTGGTCACCCCGGCATCGGCGAAAGCGGCCAGCCGCTCGGCGACAAACGACCGTGGACCAACCAATGAGATCCCGCGCACCAGTTCGTCCGGCACGGCGTCGACGGCTTCGGCTTTCCGGCCCGCCAAGTAGAGCTGCTGAATGTTGTCGGCGACCTCTCCGAAGCCGTAGCGAGTAGCCAGATTGTGATAGAAGTTCCGGCCTTTCGCGCCCATGCCGCCGATGTAGAGAGCCAGATTCGGTTTGGCCCACGCCAGCCGCGCATCGACGTCGTCGCCGATGGCCAGTGCGGCGCTCACCATGACGTCCAGGGGACCCAGCGCCGGGTCTCGCTTGGCCCGGCCGGCTTCCAGTGCGTCACCCCAGACCGTCGCAGCCTTCTCTGGAAGAAAGAACACCGGCTGCCAACCCTCGGCGATCTCAGCGGTCAGCTCCACATTCTTCGGCCCCAGCGCAGCAATCGAAATCGGGATGCGTTCGCGTACAGGGTAATTGATTATATGAAGAGCCTTACCCAGTCCGGTTCCGCGGCCTTGCGGCAACGGCACCTGATAGTGCTTGCCGGAATAGCGCACCGGTTCGCGACGCCACACCTGGCGGCAGATGTCCACGAGTTCGCGGGTGCGGCCCAGCGGTGCGTCGAACTCGACGCCGTGAAAGCCCTCGATCACTTGCGGTCCCGATGTGCCGAGGCCCAGCCGAAACCGCCCATCGGAAACGAAGTCCAAACCTGCGGCGGTCATCGCCAGTAGCGACGGGGTGCGAGTGTAGATCGGCAATATCCCGGAGGCCAGCTCGACGGTCGACGTCTTGGCTGCCAGATAGCCCAGTTGGCTGACAGCATCTAGCGAATACGCCTCGGCCACCGCAACGACGTCGATGCCGGCCTTCTCCAGATCCACGACACGCTCGGCGGCTTCGCGGAATCCACCCGAATAGTCCAGGACTGTGCCGATTCGCATTCACGACACATACCACGGCTGGGTCAGCGCAATAGTGTCGGCCACAGATCGCTACTTCAGCAGCGCGACGATTTTCTCCTCCGGCTGCACCGGCTTCAGCGCTTCTTCTGTTGAATCCGTCTTCGGCAGTTGCGCTTCTGGATCGGCGAACTCTTGATATGTCTCGTCGTCGGCGAGCGTAGCCAACAGATACCCGGTCAGCAGTGCTCGTACCGCTTTCTGCGTCGCCGCGTGAGTGGCCGGCAATCCGAAAGCCTTGGTTATCCGCCGACCTTCGACCAAGCCACCGCTTTTGGCTTTGCTGACGATTCGCAAGGTCGCTGAAGTCCAGGCTCGGGACAGCTCAACGGCGTTGGACCGCAACGTCTTGTGCTCACCGGGTGCACCGAATATCACGCCCGGAACGCTGAGCGTGGCGGCCGGTTGGGCCGCCGACGGTTGGGTGGGGGCCGGGAAAATAGCGGCTACTGCTCGGGGTTTGTCGGGCATGCCGGCCGCCGCGAATACCGCTGCTGAGCCGCCGAAGCCGTGGCCGGCAAGGCCCAGCTTGGTGGGGTGCACACTGATCTTCCCGGCACCAAGTCGCACACCGGCGGCGATGTCCAGCGCAGTGCCGAGATCGGAGGCCAGGTTCAGCACCGACGGCGCGAGGCCTCGTTCGGTGTCGGGAGCCGCCGCCACGATGCCCCACGAAGCCAGATGCTCGAGCAAACCGTAGTAGCGGTCGACACCGGAGACCCAGTCATGGCCGAACGCGATCGCCGGCAGGTTGAACCCCGACTCCGGTGTGTACACGACACCAGGCAGACCGGCGAAGGCCAGGTCGCCCCGCAACACGCGATGTGGGCCGCGGCGAGTCAGAGCAGCGACGAGTCTGCGCGTGCTGGCCACGCGTTGACGGTAGCGCACCGGCTCACCGCAGACGAAGGCCGGATTTTGCAACCTGCCGCGCGCCGGCTGACCCCGGCCGCAGGTACTACCAGCCGGGTAAGTGCCCGACGCTGCACTACCCTGGTCAGCTATGTGCGGAATCGTCGGCTACGTCGGGCAGCGTGCGGCCTGCGACGTCGTCATCGACGCGCTGCGCAGGATGGAATACCGGGGCTACGACTCGGCCGGGATCGCGCTGATCGACGGTCACGGTGAACTCACGGTGCGCCGTCGTGCCGGCCGCCTGGGCAACCTCGAGGCCGCCCTGGCCGAGACCACCGCGACGGCGTTGAGCGGCAACACCGGCTTGGGCCATACCCGTTGGGCGACCCACGGACGCCCGACCGACCGCAACGCCCATCCGCACCGCGACGCTGCCGGCAGAATTGCCGTCGTCCACAACGGGATCATCGAAAATTTTGCGACGCTTCGTCGCGAGCTCGAGGCCGCGGGCGTGGAATTTTCCAGCGACACCGACACCGAGGTTGCCGTGCACTTGGTGTCGCGGGCTTATGAGCACGGCGAGACCGCTGGTGATTTCACTGGCTCGGTATTGGCCGTGCTGCGCCGGTTGGAGGGTCACTTCACCCTGGTCTTCGCCAGCGCGGAAGATCCCGGCACCATTGTCGCGGCTCGCCGGTCTACGCCGCTGGTTGTCGGGATCGGCGATAAGGAGATGTTCGTGGGTTCCGACGTGGCCGCGTTCATCACGCACACCCGCAACGCGGTGGAGCTGGGCCAGGACCAAGCGGTGGTGATCACCGCCGACAGCTATCGGATCACCGATTTCCATGGGAATTCGGACGAGGCGAATGCACGCCGGTTCTGCATCGACTGGGATCTCTCGGCCGCCGAGAAGGGTGGCTACGAGTACTTCATGCTCAAGGAGATCGCCGAACAGCCCACGGCGGTGGCCGACACGCTGCTCGGGCATTTCGTCGACGGCCGGATCGTGCTGGACGAGCAGCGGCTGTCCGATCAGGAGCTGCGTGAGGTCGACAAAGTGTTTGTCGTCGCCTGCGGCACCGCGTATCACTCCGGGTTACTGGCCAAATACGCAATCGAGCACTGGACTCGGCTGCCGGTCGAGGTGGAGTTGGCCAGCGAATTTCGCTACCGCGACCCGGTGCTGGACCGCAGCACCCTGGTGGTGGCCATCTCACAGTCCGGTGAGACGGCGGACACCCTGGAGGCGGTGCGGCACGCCAAGGAGCAGAAGGCCAAGGTGTTGGCGATCTGCAACACCAACGGCTCGCAGATACCCCGGGAATGCGACGCGGTGCTCTACACCCGGGCCGGACCTGAGATCGGTGTGGCGTCGACCAAAACGTTCCTGGCCCAGGTCGCCGCCAACTACCTGCTCGGGCTCGCGCTGGCGCAGGCCCGCGGGACGAAATACCCCGACGAGGTTGAACGCGAATATCGCGAATTGGAAGCGATGCCCGGCCTTGTGACCCGAGTGCTCAGCGGGATTGAGCCGGTGGCCGCGCTGGCCTACCGGTTCGCGCAGTCGTCGACGATTCTGTTTCTGGGTCGCCATGTCGGCTATCCGGTGGCTTTGGAGGGCGCGCTCAAGCTCAAGGAGCTGGCCTACATGCACGCCGAGGGCTTCGCTGCCGGGGAGCTCAAGCACGGGCCGATCGCCCTGATCGAAGACGACCTGCCGGTGATTGTCGTCATGCCCTCACCGAAGGGTTCGGCGACGCTGCACGCCAAGTTGCTGTCAAACATCCGGGAGATACAAACCCGCGGCGCGGTGACCATCGTGATCGCCGAGGAGGGCGATGACACGGTGCGGCCCTACGCCGATCATCTGATCGAGATCCCCGCCGTGACAACACTTTTGCAACCGCTGCTGTCAACGATTCCGCTGCAGGTTTTCGCCGCGTCAGTGGCGCGGGCCCGCGGTTACGACGTCGACAAACCACGCAACCTGGCCAAGTCGGTCACCGTCGAATAGCCCGGCCGCAGACCCTCAAGGATGGCGGGCGGTGACGCCACCGTCGACGACAAGGTGGGTACCGGTGATGAACGACGCGCGGTCGGACATCAGGAATGCCACCGCCTGGGCAACGTCGGTGGGCTCGCCGAGGCGCCCGAGCGGCGCAGCCTGCACAAAACCGGCGCGGATCTCTTCCACCTCCAGGGCGATCTGCAGCATCGGCGTGTGAATGAACCCAGGACACACCGCGTTGACGCGGATGCCAGCCGGCCCGAGCTGCGCAGCCATCGACCGGGTGAGCCCCAACAACCCCGCTTTCGACGCGCAATAGGCCGGGATGAACGGGTTGGCGGCCAGCCCTTCGATGCTGGAAATCCCGACGATCGCCGGCGTCTGCCCGCTGCGGGCGGACTTCTCTAGGTGCGGCAGCAGCAGCGACACCAGCATCGCCTGTGCTCGCAGATTGACGTCGAGTATCGCGTCCCACGAGTCACCGGTGTATACGCCGACGGGCTCGGCAAGCACCCGGCCCGCCGCGTGCACCAATCCGTCGATACCGTCCAACGCATGGTCGACCGCGGCGACAGCGTCCGCCAGTGAGGCATCGTCGGTGACGTCGACGACCGCGCCGCGCATTCCCATCGTCTCGGCCACCTGTTGCACGGCAGGGGAGACGTCCCACAACGCCACCTGTCGACTTTCGGCCACCAACGCTTCAGCGCACGCGCGGCCGATGCCCGATGCGCCACCGGTGACGATGACTCCGCTCACTGCCGTCCTCCTGCCGGGTTGGGCTGCACCACGAACTGCGACCAGTCGGGTTCGCGCACCGCGCTCCAATACTCATTGAGTCGCCACGGGCTGACGGTGTGGATCTCACCGTCAGCATTCTTGAAGTAGGAGTGCTTGACCAACGGATGCGACCAGACCATCTGTTTGATCTCGGCCTGGGTGCGCCGATGCCACGCAACCGCCGCCGCGCGGGTCGGTTCTACACTGCCACACCGGGTTTCGGCGATCCTTTCCAGGCAGCTGCTGATATAGCGCATCTGCAGTTCGGAGTTGAAGATCAGACTGCCGCCATGGGCCAGGTGCGCGCCAGGCCCGTAAAGCAAGAAGAAGTTCGGGAACCCCGGCACGGTGATACCGAGGTAGGCGTACGGGCGCTGTCCCCAAGTGCTGCGCAGATCGATGCCTTCGCGCCCAATGATTTTCATCGGCCAGAGCACGTCGGTGTGCCGAAACCCGGTGGCATAGACGATGACGTCGGCCGCGCGAGCCACACCGTCGACCGTCAGCACGCCGTCCGGGGTGATGCGCTGGATCGGAGTGCGCACGAATTCGACGTTGTGGCGCTGCAACGTTCGCAGCCAGCTGCCGTTGTCCTGTAGTGTCCGCTTCCCGGTGGCCGGATAGTCGGGCAGGACCTTGCCGAGCAGATCGGCGTCACTGACCTGATTGGTGATCCAGTCGGTGAACATGAGCCGGGCCGCGGCGTTGATCGCGCTGACCGCATAGTTCTGGTCGGCATACGTTGGATCCACCCGTGCCGCGTCGAGCCCCTTGTCGGCCCCCGGCCACATCACCAGAAACCGGTACCAGCGCCCATAGCACGGCAGATGGTTCATCGCCCAGCGCACGCCGTCTTCGACCCTTTCGTGGTACATCGGGTTGGGAAACATCCACTGGGCCGTGCGCTGGAAGACGTTGAGCTGCTCGACGTGCTCGGCGATGGCCGGCGCGATCTGAAATCCGCTGGCGCCGGCGCCGATCAGCGCCACCCGCTTACCAGCCACGTCCACCGAGTGGTCCCATGCGGCAGAATGAAACGACGGCCCGACGAACGTGTCGGCGCCTACCAAGTCGGGAAGATAGGGCCGGTTCAGCTGGCCCACTGCGCTGATGACAGCGCGAGCCCGCAGCGTGCGCAGCTCACCGGTAGGCATCCGAGCCGAGACCAGCCACACGGCGTCGGCGTCATCCCATTCCGCGGCGATCACTTCGGTCTGCCACAACACATGCTCAACCAAGGCGTGCTTCTCCACCACCGTTTCGAAATACGATCGCAGCTCGGGCTGTTCGGCGAAGTAATGCGTCCACGTGTTGCTGGGTTCGAAGCTGTAGCAGTAGAAGTGGTTGGCAACGTCGACTCGTGCGCCGGGATAGCTGTTTTCTAACCAGGTTCCACCCGGACCGGCGTTCTTCTCCACGATCGTGAACGGAATGTTGGCTTGCTTGAGCCGGATTCCCGCGAGGATGCCTGATTCACCGCAACCGATGACCACCACCGGAACAGCGTCGGCGCAGTGACGAGTAAGCGGCGCTGGGCGGCGCGGATCGACACCTTGGAGGTCTAATTCTTCCAACACCAGGGGCAGGTAGTCGTCGGGGACCGTTTCGCAGGCCACCCAGTCGATCATTTCCTTGACCAGCTCGCGGCTCAACGGTGCGGCGTCGGGGCAGCCGCGGTCCCGGTAGTCGGCAATCACCGGTAGCGCCGCTGCCCTGGCCCGGGCCTTGTCCGCTTCGGACATGAAGCCCTGCACTTCGTTGAGGAAGATCCCGGCCGGCTTGAATTCGCGGATGAAACGCGGGTCGCCGGTGATGTGCACCAACGACAGCAGCAGTATCGGGATGCTGACTTGTTGCAGGGCGGCCGCAATGTCGGCGGTAGGCGTAGTGAACGGTTGGCCGGCGTAGCGGCTGCGCATAGGGCCGTCCTTTCTGTGCCGCCGAGAGACCCGGTTCAATTACGCTACGGGAAGTCTCGTAATTGGGGAGGAACGATAACCGCTAGGAGTGTGCCCGATCAACCACGTGTCCGCCGAAGGTCCGGCCACGTAACCTGGGGGACGGCCAGGGCGGGTCGAACTGTGAGTGGAGGTACTGGAGCCGATGCGGCAGTACTTCACCGCTGATGCGATTCGCGCCGCCGAAGCCCCACTGTTGGCCAGCCTGCCCGACGGGGCGTTGATGAGGCGCGCGGCCTTCGGATTGGCTACCGCGATCATCGGCGAACTGACCACTCGCACCGGCGGTGTTGCCGGCCGTCGGGTCGCTGCGGTCGTCGGTTCCGGCGACAACGGCGGCGACGCCTTGTGGGCGACGACGTTTCTGCGCCGCCGCGGCGCGGCCGCTGACGCGATTCTCCTCAACCGGGAGCGCAGCCACCGGGATGCGCTGGCGGCGTTCATCAAGGCCGGCGGTCGGCTCGTGGAGCATATCCATCCCAGCACCGACCTGGTGATCGACGGCGTGGTGGGCATCGCGGGTTCGGGCCCGCTGCGGCCGGCCGCAGCCGAGGTGTTCGCCGCAGTCGACGCCGCCGGCATCCCAGTGGTGGCCGTCGATGTCCCCAGCGGCATCGACGTCGCCACCGGGGCGATCACCGGTCCGGCCGTCCGCGCGGCGCTGACGGTCACCTTCGGCGGGCTCAAGCCCGCGCATGCGCTCGCGGACTGCGGCCGGGTGAAGCTCGTCGATATCGGGCTGCAGCTGCCCGACACCGACGTGGTGAGCTTCGACGCCGCCGACGTGCTGGCGCGCTGGCCGCTGCCGGGACCTGACGACGACAAATACACCCAGGGTGTGACCGGCATCCTGGCCGGATCATCGACGTATCCGGGTGCAGCGGTGCTGTGCACCGGGGCCGCTGTGGCTGCCACGTCCGGGATGGTCCGCTACGCCGGCAGCGGGTGCGGCGAAGTGCTGTCGCACTGGCCGGAGGTGATCGCAACAGCTACCGCTGCCGCGGCCGGGCGGGTACAAGCCTGGGTGGTCGGGCCGGGCCTGGGTACCGAAGACGCCGGCGCTGCCGCCCTGTGGTTTGCGCTGGACACCGACCTGCCGGTGCTCGTCGACGCCGACGGTCTGACCATCCTCGCGGCGCACCCTGAGCTGGTCGAGTCACGTCGCGCACCGACTGTGCTGACACCCCACGCGGGCGAGTTCGCCCGACTGGCGGGCGACCCACCCGGCGACGACCGGGTCAGCGCCACCCGCAAACTTGCCGACGCGTTCGGGGCGACGGTGCTGCTCAAGGGCAACGTCACCGTCATCGCCGAACCCGGTGGCCGGGTCTACCTGAACCCGGCCGGCCAGTCGTGGGCCGCCACCGCCGGGTCCGGTGATGTGCTGTCCGGGATGGTCGGCGCGTTGCTCGCCGCCGGACTGGCCCCCGGGGAGGCGGCCGCGGCGGCGGCCTTCGTACATGCCCATGCGGCGGCGCTGTCGGCCGGCGATCCCGGGCCCGGCGCCGCGCCGACGTCAGCGTCGAGAATCGTCCCGCACATCCGAGCCGCCCTGGCAAATCTGTAACGTCCCGTCGGGACAGAAAGGATCCGCCGTGTTGCCCCATCATCCGTCCGTCCCAGCCCATTCCGTCAGCCCCGCCTACACCAGCCGGCTTTTCACCAGCCCGGTGCCGGCCCTGCGGCTGCCCGAGGAGTCGATGGATCCCGAAGCGGCCTACCGCTTCATCCACGACGAGCTGATGCTCGACGGCAGTTCCCGGCTGAATCTGGCCACGTTCGTCACAACCTGGATGGACCCCGAGGCCGACCGGCTGATGGCCGAAACGTTCGACAAGAACATGATCGATAAGGACGAGTACCCGGCGACGGCGGCGATCGAGGCGCGGTGCGTGAGCATGGTGGCCGACTTGTTCCACGCCGAGAACCTGCGAGACGACGATCCGGGCAGCGCCTGCGGAGTGTCGACGATCGGATCCAGCGAGGCCGTCATGCTCGGTGGGCTGGCGCTCAAGTGGCGCTGGCGGGCGAAGGTCGGCAAAGACTGGAAAGCCCGCACTCCGAACCTGGTGCTGGGCTCCAATGTCCAGGTGGTGTGGGAGAAATTCTGCCGCTACTTCGACGTCGAGCCCCGCTACCTGCCGATGGAAAAGGGCCGCTACGTGATCACCCCCGAGCAGGTAATCGACGCAGTCGACGAAGACACCATCGGTGTGGTGGGCATCCTGGGCACCACCTACACCGGTGAACTCGAACCGATCGCGGAAATCTGCGCGGCACTGGACAAGCTGGCCGCCGACGGTGGGGTGGACGTTCCGGTGCACGTCGACGCTGCCAGCGGCGGCTTTGTCGTGCCGTTCCTGCACCCGTCACTGAGGTGGGATTTCCGGCTGCCCCGGGTGGTATCGATCAACGTCAGCGGCCACAAGTACGGCCTGACCTACCCCGGTGTCGGTTTTGTGGTGTGGCGCAGCCACGATTATCTACCCGAGGATCTGGTCTTCCGGGTCAACTATCTCGGCGGCGACATGCCGACGTTCACGCTGAACTTCTCCCGTGCGGGAAATCAGGTGATCGGGCAGTATTACAACTTCTTGCGGCTGGGCCGGGAGGGCTATACCCAGGTGATGCGGGCGCTGTCGGGGACGGCCCGTTGGCTGGGCGAACAGCTTCAGACCGGTGAGCACTGTGAGCTGATCTCCGACGGCTCCGCGATCCCGGTGGTGGCCTTCCGGCTAGCCCGTGACCGCGGCTACACCGAATTCGACCTCTCGCATGAGCTGCGGGGCTTCGGGTGGCAGGTACCCGCCTACACCATGCCGGATAACGCCACCGACGTGTCGGTGCTGCGGATCGTCGTGCGCGAGGGGCTGTCCGGCGACCTTGCCCGGGCCCTGCACGACGACGCTCGCACCGCGCTAGCCAGTCTGGACAAGCTCAAGCCGAGCGGCCACTACAAAGCTGTCCATTTCGCGCATTAAGGCCGCCGGGCTGTCCGCGAACGTGAAGCTGCTGCGAAGTCCGAGGTGTTTTCTCGCAAGGGTTGCACGCTCGGCGTGATCGGCTGCGAGACCAGTTGGCCGGGGGCATGCAGTCGGTCTGGGACAATCGAGACAATGCACGCAGTGACGTCGTCGACCCGGTTTCAGTCCGCCGGCCTTCTCGCCGAGGCCCTGGTGGACCTCGGCGCGATCGCGCACAACGTGCGGGTGCTGCGCGAACACGCCGGGTCGGCGCAGGTGATGGCGGTGGTCAAAGCCGACGGATACGGTCACGGCGCCACCCGCGTCGCGCGTGCCGCACTGGCCGCCGGGGCGACCGATCTCGGTGTCGCCACCGTCGACGAGGCGCTCACCTTGCGCGCTGACGGGATCACCGCACCCGTGCTGGCGTGGCTGCACCCGCCCGGCATCGACTTTGGGCCCGCGCTGATTGCGCAGGTGGAGGTTGCCGTCTCCTCGGTCCGCCAGCTCGACGAGCTGCTCGATGCGGTGCGCCGAACCGGCGAGACGGCGACGGTCACCGTGAAGGTCGACACCGGCCTGAACCGCAACGGTGTCGGGCCTGCGCAGTATCCGTCGATGCTGGCTGCGTTGCGCCGCGCTATCGCCGACGACGCGATCCGGGTGCGGGGTCTCATGTCGCATCTGGTCTACCCCGACGAGCCCGATGACCCGATGAACGCACTGCAGGCCAGCCGGTTGTCCGACCTGCTGGCGCAGGGTCGTAGCCAGGGGGTGCCGTTTGAGATCGCTCACCTGTCCAACTCGTCGGCCACCCTGGCCAGAACCGACCTGGCTTTCGACGTGGTGCGGCCCGGGATCGCGGTGTACGGGCTGAGTCCCATCCCGCAGCGCGGTGACATGGGTCTGGTGCCGGCGATGACCGTGAAATGCCCGGTCGCCCTGGTGCGATCGATTCGTGCGGGCGAGGGCGTGTCCTATGGGCATACCTGGCTCGCCGCCCGCGACACCCACGTCGCGCTGCTGCCGATCGGGTACGCCGACGGGGTGTTCCGGGCGCTGAGCGGGCGCCTCGATGTGCTGATCAACGGAAGACGACGTCGCGGGGTCGGGCGGATATGCATGGACCAGTTCGTGGTCGACTTGGGGCCCGGCCAACTGGACGTCGCCGAGGGTGACGAGGCGATCCTGTTCGGGCCGGGCACTCGCGGTGAGCCCACGGCGCAGGATTGGGCCGACGTACTCGGCACCATCCACTACGAAGTGGTGACCGCTCCGCGGGGTCGCATCACCAGGACCTACCGTGAGGTCGAAAAGCGTTGAGCGGTAGCGGTAGCCGCGCGGGACGGGCATGGTTGGCCGGTGCCGCGGGTTTGAGCGCGGTAGGTACCGTTGCCGCGGTCACGGTCGCTCGGCAGATGACCCGGCGTGCACGCATCGAGGATCCCTTCGCCGGGGAGGATTTCGAGGCGATCGACAGCGACCGAAGTTACGTGGTGACCACACCCGACGGAGTGCCGCTGGCGGTGCGCGAGGCCGGTCCCGTCGACGCGCCGCTGACCGTGGTGTTCGCGCACGGCTTCTGTCTACGGATGGGCGCCTTCTACTTTCAGCGGATGCGGTTGTGCGAGCAGTGGGGCGCCGGCGTCCGGCTGGTCTTCTACGACCAGCGCGGACACGGCCGATCGGGGGAGGCCGCGCCCGACACTTACACGGTGAGCCAACTCGGTGCCGACCTGGAAACTGTGCTGCAAGTCGTTGCCCCGCGGGGACCGCTGATACTGGTCGGCCATTCGATGGGCGGTATGACGGTGTTGTCGCATGCCCGCCAGTATCCGCACCACTACGGCACTCGCATCGTGGGTGCGGCACTGATTTCCTCAGCTGCCGAAGGTGTTTCGGAGTCACCGCTGGGTGAGGTCCTGAAGAATCCGGCGCTGAACGCCGCCCGGTTCGCGGCACGCTCGGCACCCAAACTGGTGCATCGCGGGCGACATGTCGCGCGCTCGTTGATCGGCCCCATCCTGGCTGCGGCGTCCTACGGTGAGACCGACGTCAGCCCGAGTGTGGTGGCGTTCTCCCAGAAGATGATGCTGGGAACCCCTATCCCCACGATGGTGGAATTTTTGCACGCGTTGGAGACGCACGACGAAACCGGGGCGCTGCCGACCCTGGCGACAATTCCAACCCTGATTGCCTGCGGTGAACATGACCTGGTGACCCCGGCGGATAACTCCCGCAGCATGGCCGCGGCATTGCCGCAATCCGAACTGGTCATCGTCGAGGGGGCTGGCCATCTGGCGTTGTTGGGCAAGGCCGACCCGATCAACGACGGATTGGTCCGCCTGGTCAAGCGAGCGACTCCGCCGAGACGATTGGCTGCGCTGACCCGACGGTGGCGCGAGCGAAGCCGCCGCCGTGCTTGAATGTCAGTGCGGCACTGCGACGCTTCACTGCGCTCAGGACACGATCGCGCTGGGCTCGCGGCTGGGCAAAGTGCTGCGCGCCGGTGACGTCGTAGTGCTCTCCGGTCCGCTTGGTGCCGGAAAAACGGTGCTGACCAAGGGGATTGCCGCGGCCATGGATGTCGAAGGACCGGTGACCTCGCCGACATACGTGCTGGCCCGCGTACACCCACCGCGAAACATCAACGCGCCGGCGTTGATTCACGTCGACTTCTACCGGTTGCTGGACCGCAGCGGCCCCGAACTGCTGGATGAGTTGGACGCGCTGGACCTCGACACCGATCTGGCCGAGGCAGTCGTGGTGGTGGAGTGGGGCGAGGGCCTGGCTGAACGGCTGTCTGAGCGTCACCTCGACGTACACCTGGAGCGCATGCTGGACTCCGATGTCCGGATCGCGACCTGGCGGTGGGGCGGATGAACCGCAGGGCCGCGGGCAGACTGGTGCTGGCCTTGGACACCGCCACCCCAGCGGTCACCGCAGGAATCGTGGTCTTCGCCGAAGGGCTCGAGGTGCTGGCCGAGCGGGTCACCGTCGACGCCAGAGCGCACGCGGAGCAGATCACGCCGAACGTGCTGCGCGCGTTCGACGATGCCGGTTTGAAGATGGGCGACCTGGAGGCGGTGGTGGTGGGATGCGGTCCGGGACCGTTCACCGGCTTGCGGGTGGGTATGGCGACCGCGGCCGCCTACGGGCACGCGCTGAACCTGCCGGTGCACGGCGTGTGCAGCTTGGACGCGATCGGCGTGCGGACCACCGGTGAGACGCTGGTAGTCACCGATGCCCGGCGGCGCGAAGTCTATTGGGCCCGTTATCAAGAAGGCCTTCGAATCGACGGCCCGGCGGTCAGCGCGCCGGCCGCCGTCGACGTGGGTACCGCGGAAGCGGTGGCCGGGTCACCGGAGCACGCCGCGCTGTTCGACCTGCCGCACGTCGGCCCGAGTTGTCCAACGGTTGCCGGTTTGGTTGCGGCCGTAAACGATTGGTCGATGACCTCGGAGCCGCTGGTGCCGTTGTATCTGCGACGCCCGGACGCCAAGATGTCCACGTCGGCGGTGACGATCGACGCATTGACTGCAGCCGATGCAGAGCGGTGCGCGGAATTGGAGTCTGCGCTGTTTCCCGGCGAAGATCCTTGGCCGGCGCCGGCATTTCGTCGAGAACTGGCCAGTCACCACAATCACTACGTCGCCGCGCGCACCGGTGAATTGCTGGTCGGCTACGCCGGCATCTCGCGGCTGGGCCGCAAACCGCCATTCGAATACGAGGTGCACACCATCGGCGTGGACCCGGCCTTTCAGGGCCGCGGCATCGGACGCCGGTTGCTCACCGAGCTACTCGAGTTCGCCGCCGGCGGAGCTGTGTACCTGGAGGTCCGCACCGACAATGCGGCGGCGATTGCGCTGTACCGCAGTCTGGGGTTCGTCAATGTCGGGCTGCGTCGGCGTTACTACCGGATCAGCGGTGCCGACGCCTACACCATGCGGCGGGAGGCCCGGTAGTGGGTATGACGACCAAGAAGGTCGTGCTGGCAATCGAAACGTCTTGTGACGAAACAGGTGTCGGCGTCGCCGTGCTCGATTCCGACGGCGCCGTCACACTATTGGCCGACGAGGTGGCCTCCAGTGTCGACGAACACGTCCGGTTCGGCGGTGTGGTCCCCGAAATTGCGTCGCGGGCACACCTCGAGGCGCTGGGCCCCACTATGCGCCGGGCGTTGGCGGCCGCGGAGGTGTCGAAGCCCGATGTCGTCGCGGCGACGATCGGGCCGGGCCTGGCCGGGGCGCTGATGGTGGGAGTCGCTGCGGCCAAAGCATATTCAGCCGCGTGGGAGGTGCCGTTCTATGCCGTCAACCACCTCGGCGGTCACCTGGCCGCCGACGTCTTCGAGCACGGAACGTTGCCAGAGTGCGTGGCGCTGCTGGTGTCCGGCGGGCACACCCATCTGCTGCATGTGCGTTCGCTAGGGGAGCCGATCACCGAACTGGGCAGCACGCTCGACGACGCCGCCGGCGAGGCGTATGACAAGGTCGCGCGGTTACTGGGCTTGGGTTATCCGGGCGGAAAGGTGCTCGACGAACTGGCGCGCACCGGCGACCGAGACGCGATCGTCTTCCCGCGAGGCATGACCGGGCCTTCCGACGACCCCTACGCATTCAGCTTCTCTGGGCTCAAGACCGCGGTCGCGCGGTACGTGGAGAGCCATCCGGATGCAGCCCGCTTTTCCAAGGCCGATGTCGCGGCCGGCTTCCAGGAGGCGGTTGCCGACGTGCTGACCAGAAAAGCGGTGCGGGCCGCGACCGAACTTGGCGTACCGACTCTGTTGATTGCGGGCGGCGTCGCGGCCAATTCGCGGCTGCGTGAGCTGGCGGCGCAGCGTTGCGCCGACGCCGGCCTGGCGCTGCGGATTCCCGGACCGCGCCTGTGCACCGACAACGGCGCGATGATCGCCGGGTTCGCCGCTGCGCTGGTGGCCGCGGGGGCGGCGCCGTCGCCGCTGGATGTGGCCACTGACCCCGGCTTGCCCGTGGTGAAAGCGCAGGTCAGCTGACTGTGTTCTCGGCGCGAGCGGGCGTGTTTGTGCGCGACAAGCCGCAGTGACACGTACAACCACGCACATTCACGGCGAGGACGCCAGAAAGCAGCGGGGCGATCTTGAGTGCTAGCACTCGCATGTATAGAGTGCTAGGTGGCAATCGGACAACCCCAGCGTCGGCACCCGCGACGACGACGCGCGGGCACGGACGAATGCCGAACACCTGGTATCACGGTTCCGGGCTGACCCCGGTCCCGCCCAAGTTCGCGGCAACAGCCGCGGACCCCTATCGATCAAGTGGAGGGCTCCATCGTGGCGAGCGTGAACATCAAGCCACTCGAGGACAAAATCCTCGTACAGGCCAACGAGGCCGAAACCACGACCGCTTCCGGTCTGGTCATTCCCGACACCGCCAAAGAGAAGCCGCAGGAAGGCACCGTCGTCGCCGTCGGTCCCGGCCGGTGGGATGATGACGGCGCCAAGCGGATCCCGCTTGACGTGTCAGAAGGCGACACCGTCATCTACAGCAAGTACGGCGGCACCGAGATCAAGTACAACGGCGAGGAGTACCTGATCCTGTCAGCCCGGGACGTGCTGGCTGTCGTTTCGAAGTAACCAGCGGCGATCGCAAACTCGGCCGATTCGCGGCGATCGCAAACTCGGCCGAGCCGAGTGCGGCGGGTCGACGCCATACAACGCAGAGGCGATCGCAAACTCGGGAAGCCGAGTGCCGCGGGTCGCCGCCAAAAAACTAGCGGCGTGCACCGCCCCGGCGATCCCCACGTCGACACGTGGGCGATTTCCGGGGCGGCGCGCTCTGGTTGAAATCCGCAGGCGACGAGGGAAGGCCTATGAGCAAGCAGATCGAGTTCAGCGAAACCGCGCGCAACGCCATGCAGGCCGGTGTGGACAAGCTCGCCGACACGGTGCGGGTAACGCTGGGTCCGCGGGGCCGGCATGTGGTGTTGGCCAAAGCTTTCGGCGGCCCGACGGTCACCAACGACGGTGTGACGGTAGCCCGGGAAATCGACCTGGAGGATCCGTTCGAGAATCTGGGCGCCCAGCTGGTGAAGTCGGTGGCCACCAAGACCAACGACGTGGCCGGTGACGGCACCACCACCGCGACCGTGCTGGCCCAGGCGATGATCAGGGCCGGCCTGCGCAACGTCGCCGCCGGCGCCAACCCGATCGCGCTGGGGTCGGGGATCAGCAAGGCCGCCGACGCGGTGTCCGAGGCGCTGCTCGCCGCGGCCACCCCGGTGTCCGACAAGATTGGCATCGCCCAGGTTGCCACCGTCTCCTCGCGGGACGAGCAGATCGGTGAGCTCGTTGGTGAGGCGATGACCAAGGTCGGCCACGACGGTGTGGTCAGCATCGAGGAATCGTCGACGCTCTCCACCGAGCTGGAGTTCACCGAGGGCGTCGGCTTCGACAAAGGCTTCATCTCGGCATACTTCGTCACCGACTTCGACTCCCAGGAGGCCGTCCTCGAAGATGCCTTGATCTTGCTGCACCGGGACAAGATCAGCTCGCTGCCCGATCTGCTGCCGCTGCTGGAGAAGGTGGCCGAATCCGGTAAGCCGTTGCTGGTCATCGCCGAGGACGTCGAAGGCGAGGCGTTGTCGACCCTGGTTGTCAATGCGATCCGGAAAACCCTCAAGGCTGTTGCGGTCAAGGCGCCGTTCTTCGGTGACCGGCGCAAAGCATTCCTCGAGGACCTCGCCGTGGTCACCGGGGGCCACGTGGTCAACCCCGACGTCGGCCTGCTGTTGCGCGAGGTGGGCCTCGAGGTGCTGGGCTCGGCACGACGGGTCGTGGTGAGCAAGGACGACACCGTGATCGTGGAAGGCGGCGGCAGTGCCGAGGCGATCGCCGACCGCGCCAAACAGCTGCGTTCGGAGATCGAGACGACCGACTCCGATTGGGATCGGGAGAAGCTCGAGGAGCGGCTGGCCAAGTTGGCCGGCGGGGTAGCCGTCATCAAGGTCGGCGCGGCTACCGAGACAGCGCTCAAGGAACGGAAGGAAAGCGTCGAGGATGCCGTGGCCGCGGCTAAAGCCGCGGTTGAGGAGGGCATCGTCGCCGGCGGTGGTACCTCACTCATCCAGGCCCGTAAGGCGCTGACCGACCTGCGCGCGTCGCTGACCGACGACGAGGTTCTTGGTGTCGACGTGTTCTCCCAGGCGCTGGCTGCTCCGCTGTACTGGATCGCGGCCAACGCCGGACTGGATGGTGCCGTGGTGGTCAACAAGGTCGAGGCGCTGCCCGCCGGGCAGGGGCTGAATGCGGCGACGCTGAGCTACGGCGATCTGGCCGCGGAGGGCATCGTCGACCCGGTGAAGGTCACCCGGTCCGCGGTGCTCAACGCCGCCTCCGTCGCACGGATGGTGCTGACCACCGAGACGGCGATTGTCGACAAACCCGCCGAGGCGGCCGAGCACGGTCACGGCCACCACGGCCACGCGCACTGACCTCAGCTCCAGCAGTCGCAAAAGCCTCCGACACGCCGAGTGTTCGGGGGCTTTTGCGTCTGCTCGCGCACAGTGGGCACCACTCAAGCATCGCCCGATAGCAAAGCACCCCGGTTATTGCCGAGGGCGCGTTGTTTGCTACCAACGAAGTGCTCGCCCAGGCGAGGGCCGCAATGGTCTCCGGCAGAGCTGGTTAGTGCCTCAGCCGCCGGGAGGAGGGTTCGAAGTCGTCACGGGCGTGGTCGGCGTGGACGGCGTGGTCGTGCCGCTCGGGGTGCTGGTGACCGTGACGGTGCTCGTGCTCGTGCTCGTGGACGGCGGTGGCACCGCGGTGGTGCTGACAGTGGTGGTGACGGTAGTCGTGACCGTGGTGGACGAGGTCGTGGTCGCGGCAGGCGCGGAGATCACGCCGCAAGCCACCCGCTTGCCCGAACCACCAGCGCTGGTGAAGTTGCCCGGGTCCTCGTAGATGACCAGTGCGGTACCCAAGCTGTTCTTCAGGTCCGCGGCGGTGAACGCGGTGGTGGTGGTGACGAGTTTCGCCGAGCCGTCGGGGCGCACCTGCAATGAGGTCAGATCGCCGCTGGCGGGATCACCAGTATGACCCGGTGCTTGGTAAACGTCTCCGGCTGAGTCGAAGTCACCGGCCGAGCCGCCTGCGGGCGCAGTCGAATTGGCTTCGCACTTGCCCACCGAGTGGACTTGCAACCCGTGGAAACCGGGGCTCAGAACCTGGTTGGGACCCGCTTCCACGGTCACCGTCGCGTAGCCGCTGGTGAAGTCGAAAGTCGCGTTGGCAACCTGACTGCCGTTGGCGCTCTTCAACTGTGTGGTGATCTTCTCCGCACCAGGCGGCGCGCTCGAGGACGGTGACGAAGTGGGCCGACTGGTGTTCTGTTTGGTGCATGCGCCTAACGGTGCGATGGTCGCCGTGAGCACCGCGACCGCGAAGGTTACGCCCTTATTCATGGGCTGAGCCTAGCGGGATAGATACTGAGCCCCTCGTATTTCGGCACCACTGAGACGGCCGCGTCGGATAGCGGAAAAAGCGTCACTGAGGTCTCGGTCGTCGAGAAGCCGAAGGAAGAGGCGCGGCACGACCGGTGACGGCTTCCTGAAAATCCGCTTTGCCTGGGCGGCTGCCTCCCGTAGCGCGGTTAGGCGGTGCGGCGGATGCTGCGGCCGATGTCGCGCTTGAGCAGCATGTCGCGTTCGGTTTCTGACAGGCCGCCCCAGATGCCGTACGGTTCGCCGACCGCCAACGCGTGCGTGCGGCACCGCTGGATGACCGGGCAGCGACGACACATTTCCTTGGCACGTCGCTCGCGTTGCAGACGGGCTCGGCCCCGTTCACCGTCGGGATGGAAGAACACCGATGAATCGACACCTCTGCAGAGACCTTGCAGCTGCCATTCCCAGATATCGGCGTTAGGCCCCGGTAGTTGCTCCGGCTGTGGCATATGAAATCCCTCTCTACATGCCCATCTCAGGGTCAAGTTGCCAACGCATAAGTCGTGCAACTGTTTCGAGCGATGTCATCGCTGACTACTCTCCAGCACTTAACGTAGACATGCTTCCGAAATCGAGTCAACTCTCGCGCGAGTGGTCGAATGACAAACGGTGAGAAGCGAATTTACGTCACGTTCACCGCTGCTCCGCGAATAGTGAAGGCCCAAATCTAGCCTGCGACATGGGGCGATTCGAGATTCAGCAGTTGAGCGGAGGGTGACCGGGCAACCACCATTCTCCGGATCGTCTGCCGCGGTTTAATATCGCCGTAACTTGGAGACCACAAGATTTTAACTACTGTGCCCCGCGAGTGATACCCGTTCGAGTGATCGAGGCGACTTTAGCTGGTGCTGCTTTCGGCGGCCAGCCGGGCCGTTGGCCCCTGCCGACGGCGATAACACCACACCAGCATTGGTTGCGCGCCGTGGCGGCCGGCGGGCAAGGCCGATACGGCAGTGCCCGGGGTGACCTGGAGACCCTCATTCGGAGCGCTCCAGCCGGCCGGCTGGCCTCGCTGGCGCACAGCACGCAAGGGTCCTTCCTGCGCCAGCTCGGCTGGCACCGGTCGGCCCGGCGCTGGGACGGACGAGCGCTAGTGCTTGCTGGCGCCGATTGGGAGGCCAGCGCCGACGCACTGATCGGTTTGGCGGCCGACGCACTCGGCGTCGGCCGCTTCGGCGCCGCGGCGACGTTGCTGAGCCGGGTGGACCAGGTTTCGGCGCAGCGGGTCGCGGTGCGGCGCGGCTGGGTCGCGGCCGAGCTGGCGATGGCCAGCGGATCCCGGCATGCCGCCGTGCGGCATGCCGAAGCGGCGGCAGAGCTGGCCGCGACCCCAATGGCCGGCGCCGTGTCGGAGCGGCACCGGGTCAAAAGCGCGATGATCTTGGCCGCCGCGCTGTGCAGCGTCGGCAATCTCGATCGGGCCCGGGTCGTCGGTGACACGGCGCTCGAGGCTGCCGGCCGATTCGGGCTGGTACCGCTGCGCTGGGCACTGGCGTGCCTGCTATTGGACATCGAAAGTGCCGTCCACTCCGCCGAAGAGCTGCAGACCGTGCGGGACAACTGTGCGGATCGGGTCCGCCGCGCCGGGGGAAACTGGTCGCGCGCTACCACGTAAATCGCCGATGGGCCGTTATGGTCGATTCGGATCGCTGCGCCGGGATGTATCCGCTTCGTAACGTTGGAGAGACCGTCGTCGATGACAATTCAAGGAGAACGTCTCGACGATGTTGTCGCTGAGGCGGTGGCAGGCGATCGAGGCGCGCTCCGGGAAGTGCTGGAGTTCATTCGACCGATAGTGCTTCGATACTGCCGCGCGCGAATCGGCACGGCGGAGCGGGGCGGTTTTTCGGCTGATGACGTGGCGCAGGAGGTGTGCTTGGCCGCCATCACGGCGCTGCCGCGCTACCGGGACCAGGGACGCCCCTTCCTGGCGTTCGTCTACGGCATTGCCGCGCACAAGGTAGCCGACGCGCATCGTGCCGCCGCCCGGGATCTCTCCCACCCCGCCGATTCGGTCCCGGAACGCCCGGCCGACGAGCCGGGGCCGGAGCAGTTGGCCGTCGAAGCCGACTCGACCAGCAGGATGAACAATCTTCTTGAGGTGCTGCCCGCGGCACAGCGCGAAATTGTCATCCTGCGCGTCGTCGTCGGCCTCAGCGCCGAAGAAACCGCCAGCGCGCTGAGCACCACTTCCGGAGCGGTCCGGGTGGCTCAACACCGCGCGCTGGCGAAATTGAAGTCCGAGATCATCGCAGCGAGGCGAGACTATGTCTGATTGCAGTGGTAGCCCAGCGGATTTGCCGGGATTGGATGTGCTGGCCAGCAGCGACCGGTTATTCGATGCGCTGGCCGCGCGCGAATCGGTCGATTTCGCCGATTCCGGCGACGACGAGCTCGCCGCCCTGCTCGTTCAGTGGCGCGACGAGTTGAGATGGCCTCCCGCAAGCGCGTTGGTGTCCGAGGATGAGGCCATCGCGGCGCTCGAGAGCGGCCTGGCGGCCCGCGGACTTCGCCGCCGCGGCATGGTGTTGACCGGTTCGGTCGCCGCTGCGGTGCTGGCCTTCGGTGGGTTCGGTGTCATGGTCGGCGACGCACAGCCCGGTGACTCGTTGTACAGCATGCACACGCTGCTGTTCGGGGAAGCGCCGTCGGTTCACGATGACCAAATCGAGTTGGCCGCCAAGACCGAACTCGCCAAAGTCCAGCAAATGATCGCTCAGGGCGATTGGCAGCAGGCTCAGGACAGACTGGCGGCGGTCAACGACACCCTGCAAGACGTGAACGACGCCGACCGCAAACAGAACTTGATCGACCAGGTGAACGAGTTGAACGCGAAGGTCAGCACCCACGATCCTGACGCGACGTTGCCGCCCGCGCCGCCGTCGGCCTCGGTGCCGGCGTCCGAGCCCGACGACCCGTCGGCTGACCCCGGCGACCAGCCCGGGCCGACCGGCTAACCACCCCGGCTCAGCGCAGGCCGGGATACCCCTCGGCGTCTGATCCCGCCTCATAACTGGCCTCGTTGAGCGAAGCGTCGGCATACCCGCGGCAGTAATCCCACGTCACGTAGGCATCGGGCTCGGGGTCGTAGGCCGGCTCGTGCGGCCGGACGGTGCCGTCGATCAGCAACTGTAACAAGTTGGCGCGCAACATATCCCAGTCGTGGTAGTGATCCTGCTGGCACTCGTCGCAGCAAACCACCAGGCCGCGGATGCCCCGGTGCACCAGCAGGGCTTCGTACACCGCTAGATCGGCCAGGTCGGCTTCGACCGCAGTCCGCTCCTGCGGGTCCAGCGGTTGGCCCGGCTCGACGGCGTCGAGGACTGCCGAAGGATCGCACGGGTCGTCGGCGAAAGGATCAGGCGGCAAACCCGGTGGCAGGTGGTCACGCACCCCTTCACATTACGCAGCCGGGCAGCCGTCGCGCCAGCGGACGCGGCGGGCGCTATCCACCTCGGCCGCGCCGACACCGATCGTGAAGAATCGATTCGCTTGCCGATAGGATGAGCTTCTGCTCACCTTGCTTTGAGGCCGGTTTCGGAGCTTTTTTCGAAATTCGCTTTGCTGGCTGCTTTGGAGGCTCCCCGATGTCCCGTCCCGACGGCAGCGCCGACCAGATCGCCGCCCCCGGCCTCCGCGTCGGCGGCCTGTCCGAGGCGGTGCCGACCGGCGGCGACGATCCACACAAGGTGGCCATGCTGGGCCTGACGTTCGATGACGTCCTGCTGCTGCCCGCAGCCTCCGATGTGGTGCCCGCCACTGCGGACACCTCCAGCCAGCTCACCAAGAAGATCCGGCTCAAGGTGCCCCTGGTCAGCTCGGCGATGGACACCGTCACCGAGTCGCGGATGGCCATCGCCATGGCCAGGGCAGGCGGGATGGGCGTGCTGCACCGCAACCTGCCCGTCGCTGAACAGGCCGGCCAGGTCGAGACGGTCAAACGCTCGGAGGCCGGGATGGTCACCGACCCGGTGACCTGCCGACCGAACAACACCCTGGCCGAGGTCGACGCGATGTGCGCCCGGTTCCGCATCTCCGGCCTGCCGGTGGTCGACGGCTCCGGTGAGCTGGTCGGCATCATCACCAACCGGGACATGCGCTTTGAGGTCGATCAGTCCAAGCGGGTCGCCGAGGTGATGACCAAAGCTCCGCTCATCACCGCGCAGGAGGGTGTCACCGCAGATGCCGCGCTGGGCTTACTGCGCCGCAACAAGATCGAGAAGCTGCCCATCGTCGACGGCCGTGGCCGGCTGACCGGGTTGATCACCGTCAAGGACTTCGTCAAGACCGAACAACACCCGTTGGCCACCAAGGACAGTGACGGTCGCCTGCTGGTCGGTGCCGCGGTCGGCGTCGGCGAGGACGCCTGGGTGCGCTCGATGACACTGGTCGATGCCGGTGTGGACGTCTTGGTCGTCGACACCGCCCATGCACACAACCGGCTGGTGCTGGACATGGTCGGCAAGCTCAAGGCCGAGGTCGGTGACCGCGTCGAAGTGGTCGGCGGCAACGTGGCGACCAGGTCGGCGGCCGCGGCTCTGGTCGACGCCGGCACCGACGCGGTCAAGGTCGGTGTGGGACCGGGGTCGATCTGCACCACCCGGGTGGTGGCCGGGGTTGGGGCGCCACAAATCACCGCGATTCTGGAAGCGGTCGCAGCGTGCCGCCCCGCGGGTGTGCCGGTGATCGCCGACGGCGGCCTGCAGTACTCCGGTGACATCGCGAAGGCGCTGGCCGCCGGCGCGTCGACGGCCATGCTGGGCTCGCTTCTGGCAGGCACCGCCGAATCGCCCGGCGAGCTGATTTTCGTCAACGGCAAGCAGTACAAGAGCTACCGCGGGATGGGCTCCCTGGGCGCCATGCAAGGACGTGGCCTGGGTAAGTCGTATTCCAAGGACCGCTACTTCGCCGACGACGTGCTCTCCGAAGACAAGCTGGTGCCCGAGGGCATCGAGGGCCGGGTTCCGTTCCGCGGGCCCTTGTCGACGGTGATCCATCAGTTGACCGGCGGCTTGCGTGCGGCCATGGGGTACACCGGCTCGATGACGATCGAAGCGCTGCAGCAGGCGCAGTTCGTGCGGATCACCCCGGCAGGCCTCAAGGAGAGCCACCCGCACGACATCACGATGACTGTCGAAGCGCCCAACTACTACGAGCGGTGAGCCGGTCGCATGCCTGACATGGTTGAGATCGGCATGGGCCGGACCGCGCGGCGGACGTATGAACTCGACGACGTCAACATCGTGCCGTCGCGGCGCACCCGCTCCTCGCAGGACGTCTCCACCGCCTGGCAGCTCGACGCCTACCGATTCGAGATTCCCGTCATCGCCCACCCCACCGACGCGTTGGTGTCACCGGAGTTCGCCATCGAACTCGGCCGCCTCGGCGGTCTGGGTGTACTCAACGGTGAGGGACTGATCGGCCGGCACCCCGACGTCGACGCCAAGATCGCCCAGGTCATCGAGGCGGCCGAGAAGGAGCCCGAACCGTCGGCGGCTATCCGGTTGTTGCAGCAGCTGCACGCCACGCCGCTGGATCCTGACCTGCTGGGCTCCGCGGTGGCGCGCATCCGCGATGCGGGGGTCATCACGGCCGTGCGGGTGAGCCCGCAGAACGCGCAGGCGCTGACCCCGGTGCTGGTGGCCGCCGGTGTGGATCTGCTCGTCATCCAGGGCACCATCGTCTCCGCCGAGCGGGTCGCTTCCGACGGCGAGCCGCTCAACCTCAAGACCTTCATCGCTGAGCTCGACGTGCCGGTGGTGGCCGGCGGTGTGCTGGACCATCGCGCCGCTCTGCATCTGATGCGCACCGGCGCGGCCGGCGTCATCGTCGGCTATGGCTCGACTCACGGCGTCACCACCAGCGACGAGGTGCTGGGCATCAGCGTGCCGATGGCGACCGCGATCGCCGATGCCGCCGCCGCGCGGCGCGAATACCTCGACGAAACCGGTGGCCGCTACGTGCATGTGCTGGCTGACGGGGACATTCACACCTCCGGCGAGCTGGCCAAAGCGATCGCATGTGGTGCCGACGCGGTGGTGCTGGGCACGCCGCTGGCCGAAGCAGCCGAAGCGCTGGGCGACGGGTGGTTCTGGCCGTCCGCCGCCGCGCACCCGTCGTTGCCCCGGGGTGCGTTGCTCCAGGTTGCGGTCGGCGAGCGGCCACCGCTGCGCCAGGTGCTGAGCGGCCCGTCCGACGACCCGTTCGGTTCGCTGAACCTGGTCGGCGGCCTGCGCCGGTCGATGGCCAAGGCCGGTTATTGCGACCTCAAGGAATTCCAGAAGGTCGGGCTGACCGTCAGTGACTGACTCCTCCGCGCTCCCGGCGAACGTCACGCTGGAGTGACCGTCACCGCCGACCGTCACGCCAGGGTGACGGTGGAAAGGTTGTGACTCGTGCCGGCGGTTAACGGCGGTCGGTCATACTGGTGCGATGAAGCCGGATTACGACGTTCTGATCATCGGTTCGGGTTTTGGGGGCAGCACCACCGCGTTGCGGTTGACCGAGAAGGGCTACCGCGTCGGTGTCCTGGAAGCCGGCCAACGCTTCGCTGACAAGGACTTCGCGAAATCGTCCTGGCGGCTGCGCAAGTTTTTGTGGGCGCCGAAGCTGGGTTGTTACGGCATTCAGCGCATCCACCTGCTGAACAACGTGATGATCCTGGCCGGTGCCGGAGTAGGCGGCGGGTCACTGAACTATGCCAATACGTTGTACGTGCCGACCGAGCCGTTCTTCGCTGACAAGCAGTGGTCGCACATCACTGACTGGCGTGCCGAGCTGATGCCGCACTACCAGCAGGCGCAACGGATGCTCGGTGTGGTCCGCAATCCGACGTTCACCGACGCTGACCGCATCATGAAAGAGGTCGCCGACGATATGGGGATCGGCGATACCTTCGTCCCGACGCCGGTCGGGGTGTTCTTCGGTCCTGACGGGAAGAAGACACCGGGAGAGACGGTGCCCGACCCGTATTTCGGCGGAGCCGGCCCGGCGCGCACCGGCTGCCGCGAAGTCGGCGAGTGTATGACCGGCTGCCGCCATAACGGCAAGAACACGCTGGTCAAGAACTACCTGTACCTTGCCGAGTCGGCGGGCGCGGAAGTGCACGCCATGACCACGGTGACCGGGTTCGAGCAGCGGTCCGATGGTCTGTGGGAGGTCAAGACCGTCCACACCGGCCGGATGCTGCGCAGAAAAAAGCGGACCTTCACCGCCACGCACCTGGTGCTGGCCGCCGGGACCTACGGCACGCAGCGGCTGCTGTTCAAGATGCGCGACAAGGGCAAGCTGCCCAAGCTGTCCGACCAGCTCGGAATGCTGACCCGCACCAACTCCGAGTCGATCGTCGGCGCGGGCAAGTTCGAGGTAGACCCTGACCTTGATCTGACGCACGGGGTGGCGATCACGTCGTCGATTCACCCGACGTCGGACACCCACGTCGAGCCCTGCCGCTACGGCAAGGGCTCCAACGCCATGGCGATGTTGCAGACGTTGATGACCGACGGGCCGGGCCCCGGCGGTACCGACGTGCCCCGTTGGAAGCAGTTGATTGCAACTGCGCGCCAAGACCCACGCGGCACTCTGCGGCTGCTGAATCCCCGGCGCTGGAGCGAGCGCACGATGATTGCGCTGGTCATGCAGAATCTGGACAACTCGATCACCACTTACACCAAGCGAACCAAGCTGGGCACCCGCCGATACCTCAGCAAACAGGGACACGGTGAACCGAATCCGAGCTGGATTGCGGTCGGCAACGAGGTCACCCGCCGGATTGCCGACAAGATCGACGGCGTCGCCGGCGGAACGTGGGGCGAGCTGTTCAACATCCCGCTGACCGCCCACTTCCTTGGCGGCGCGGTCATCGGTGACAGCCAGGACACCGGCGTCATCGACCCCTATCACCGGGTGTACAACTACCCAACCCTGTTAGTCGTGGACGGGGCGGCCGTCTCGGCGAACCTGGGCGTCAACCCGTCGCTGTCGATCACCGCGCAAGCCGAACGGGCCGCCTCGCTATGGCCGAACAGGGGCGAGAACGATTTGCGGCCCGCCCAGGATGAGCCCTATCGTCGGCTCGACGCCATCCCGCCCGCAAATCCCGTGGTGCCCGCGCACGCCCCGGCGGCGCTGCGCTGGCTGCCGATCGAGCCGATCAGCTCGGCCGGCTGACGCTATCAGCTGGCGCGTGGCGATCGCTCGCGCGGCGAAGCCGGGTGCAGCGGGTCGCCGCGATTAGACCCAAGCGGTGCGCCGCTGACCACCCGGCTGCGCTCTCCGTGCACGTCGACCGGCACGTCGCCCATCAGCGTGACCCGGTGCATCAGCCGGTATTGGTCGTCGTAGTCGTCGATGGCCCGATGCTGGGTGGCCCGGTTGTCCCAGATCGCGACGTCACCCGGCTCCCAGTTCCAGCGAATCGTGTTCTCCGGCATCGTTATCCGGCGTTGAAGCAATTCCAAGAGCACGCTGGACTCGTGGCTGTCCAACCCGACGAAGCCACGCACGAAAGCGCCGGCGAGCAGGGTCCGTTCACCGGTTTCCGGGTGGACCCGCACCACGGGGTGTTCGGTGCGGAAATCCGGTTTTTCGAACACCTGCCGCAACGTCCGCTGCCCCTCGGTCAGCGCCGCCTGCGCCTGGGCGGTCACGTAGTCGTAGCGGTTGGAGTGCACCGCCCAGAGGGCCTCGGCCAGACGTTTCAGCGGCTCAGCCAGCTGGTTGTAGGCCGCCGCAGTCGAGGCCCACAGCGTGGATCCGCCGTAGCTCGGCAAGGTGACCGCGCGCAAGACCGAAGCCGCCGGATAGTTGGCGACAAAGGTGACGTCGGTATGCCACTGCGTCGCCTTGCCGTACTCGGAGTTGATCGGGGTAATGGTCGGCGCATTGTCGGCAGCCAACAAAGCCGCGGCCGGGTGGCCGATCGGCGTCCCCAGCAGGTCGGCGAACGCAAGCTGCTGGTCGTCGTCGAGGTGGTGCTGGGCGCGGAAGAAGATCACCTTGTGCCGCAACAAAGCGCTGCGGATTTCCTCGACCGTGGCCGGGTCGAGGTCGCCGCCGAGGCGAGTCCCGTCGACTCGGGCGCCGATGCGACTGCCGAGCTTGGTGACGGTCAGCGAAGTGGTCGCCGAAGTGCTCATCACTATTTCCCTTGCTTATTCATGTAGTCATTTGACTACACTATGGTGTCCGCTACTGTAGTCACATGACTACACCGGTGTCAACGCCCAAAGAAGCGGAAGTACCCGTCGGCCGCGAAGAGGTTGCCGCCGCGATCTTGACCGCCGCAGCCGACCTGTTCGCCGAACGCGGTCCGGCCGCGACCTCCATTCGCGACATCGCAGCCCGCTCGAAGGTCAACCACGGGCTGGTGTTTCGGCATTTTGGGACGAAGGAACAGCTTGTCGGCGCGGTCCTCGATCACCTGGGCATGAATCTGACCGCGCTGCTGCAAGGCGAAGTACCGGCCGAGGACATCGAACACGCCGCTGATCGGCAACTGCGGGTGATGGCCCGAACCCTGCTCGACGGCTATCCGGCCGGTCAGCTACAGCAACGTTTTCCCAACGTGGCCGAGCTACTCCACCGAGTGCTACCCCGCCACGACAGCGACCGCAGCGCACGGCTGGCCGTCGCCAATGCCCTTGCGCTGCAATTCGGCTGGCGGCTCTTCGAGCCCATCCTGCGCTCGGCGGCCGGTATCGAGGAACTGTCCGACGCGGAGGTACGCCAGGCCGTCGGCGCGGAGATGGCGCGCATGTTGAAAGCTTCGCCGGCGATCAGCCCGACTGACTGACCGCCTCGTTGTCGGAAGCCAAAGTTCGCCGGTGGTGCGGCTCACGGCCCGGGGGCTGTGACGGCGGCGGTAACAGCGGTTTACGGGGACGCACCGGGACAGTCGTCGGCTCTTCGGTGCTGAGGACGAGGTCTTCACCGGCGTGGCGGATCGTCAGCTCTTCGCCGTCGGGTCCGTCACGCAAGGTGTAGGTGACCTCGTCATGACTGGCACAGACAGTCAACCGGAATTCGCGCCACCGCAGCCGAAACCGTAAGCAGGCGAACCCGTCTGGCAGCTGCGGGTCGAGAGTCAGGATGCTCTCGTCGTCACGCAGACCACCGAAACCGGCGACCAGCGCAGTCCACGCTCCGGCCAGCGACGCCATGTGCAGTCCGTCGCGGCTGTTCTGGTGCAGGTCGCGCAGATCGATCAGCGCGGCCTCGTAGGCGTAGTCGTGAGCAAGCTCCAGGTGACCGACCTCGGCGCACATCACCGCCTGGGTGCAGGCCGACAACGACGAGTCCCGAACCATTCGGGGCTCGTAATAGTCGACGTTGCGCGCCTTCTGTTCGGGTGTGAACGCGTGGCTTTGCCACTGCATGGCCAGCACCAGATCCGCCTGCTTGATCACCTGCGTGGGGTAGAGCCGCACGTAGGGCTCGTGTAGCAGCAACGGATACTTCGTGTGACTCTCGAAGTCCCATTCGGCGAACGTGGTGAATCCTTCGCACTGCTGGTGCACGCCCAGCTCGTCGTCGTAGGGGATGTGTGCGGCCTTGGCCGCGTCTCGCCAGGCGGCCGTCTCCTCGGTGTCGACGCCCATCGTGCGGGCCTTCTCCGGGTGCCGGGCGCACGCCTCCGCGGCCACCCGCAGGTTGTGCGCCGCCATCAGATTCGTGAACGTGTTGTCCCGCACGATCGCGGTGTATTCGTCTGGCCCGGTGACGCCGTCCAGATGCCAGACCCCGTGCCGGTCGTGATGGCCCAGCGACCGCCATAGGCGGGCGGTCTCGATCAGCACTTCCAGCCCGTACTGCTCTTCCAGCGACGGGTCCCCGGTGACAACGCGGTACCGCTCGAACGCCATCGCGATGTCGGCGTTGACGTGAAACGCCGCCGTACCGGCCGGCCAGTAACCCGAGCACTCCTGACCGCGGATGGTGCGCCACGGGAAAGCCGCGCCCTCCAGATCCAGCTCGGCCGCGCGTTCTCTGGCCAAGTCGAGTGTCGATGCGCGCCAGCGCAGCGCGTCGGCGGCGGCAGCCGGTGCCGTGTAGGTGAGCACGGGAAGAACGAATCCCTCGGTGTCCCAGAAGGCGTGGCCGTCATAGCCACTGCCGGTCAGGCCCTTCCCGGGGATCGCGCGCACTTCCGCCCGCGCACTCGACTGCAACAGGTGGAAGAGCCCGAAGCGCACCGCTTGCTGAATGACCGGGTCACCTTCGATTTCGACGTCTGCGCTGTCCCAGAATCCGTCCAGGTACTCCCGCTGCGTGTCCAGCAGGCCTTGCCATCCGCAGTAGCGGGCACCGGTGATGGCAGCCGAGGCCTGGTCGCGCAGCGCAGGCCGGGAGCGCAGACTCGACCAGCCGTAGGCCAGATACTTGACGATCCGCAGCTTCTGCCCCGGTCGAAGCCCGCAGATCACTGTGGTCCTGGCCAGGTCGGGACGCGCTTCGGTGCTGACTTCGACGCGGCCCGGCACGTCGATCTCGTGGTCCATCGCAGCGGCCATCATCAGTCCGCTGGCCCGCGTCCGGTGCATCAGCATGGCGCGGTTGTCCGTGCTCTCGTGGTCGACGGCCTCCAATGGCTCGTCCAGCACGGCTGCCACCCTTGGGTCGTCAGACGTCTGCGGCTGATCTTCGTTGGCGACCAGTTCCGACTGCACCGTCACGCGGCAGAATTCGTCGATCGCCTCGATCACGTACTCGATCGCAGCGACACTGCGCTGGGTCAACGACACCAGGCGGGTCGACACCACCTTCACCTGTTTGTCGGCAGGTGAGCGCCAATGCGCACGGCGGGTCAGCGTTCCGGCCCGCAGGTCGAGGCTTCGCTCGTGCTCGATCAGTTCGCCGTAGCGGACGTCAAACGGCTCGTCGTCGACCAACAACCGGATGATCTTGCCGTTGGTGACGTCGACGACGGTCTGACCGGCTTCGGGAAAACCGAACCCCGCCTCGGCATACGGCAGGGGCCGGACTTCGTAGAACGAGTTCAGGTAGGTGCCGGGCAAGCCGTGCGGCTCACCTTCGTCGAGGTTGCCGCGCAATCCGATATGGCCGTTGGAGAGCGCGAACAATGATTCCGACTGCGCAATCATGTTCAGGTCAAGCCGAGTTTCCCGGACTTGCCAGGGTTCGATGGGGAACGCTTCCTCGGTGATCACTGGTCATCGCCTAACAGGTCGGCCAGGTCGGTGACCACGACGTCGGCGCCGCTGCGGCGCAACTCATCGCCCTCGCCGTGCCGGTCGACGCCCACCACGAAGCCGAAGTTGCCGGCGTGGCCCGCCTCCACGCCGGAGATGGCGTCCTCGAACACCGCCGCCTCGCTGGGCTCGACGTCGAGCAGCTCGGCGGCGCGCAGGAAAGAGTCCGGCGCCGGCTTGCCGTCGAGATCTTCTTCGCGCAGCGTCACCCCGTCGACCCGCTGCTGCACGAAGTGCTCGATGCCGGCGACTTTGAGTATTTCTTTGGTGTTGGCGCTGGAAGAGACGACGGCCACCCCCAGGCCCGCCTCCTTCACTGCTTCCAGATAGCGCCGCGATCCGTCGAACACCTTGACGCCATCCTCGTGCAGGGTCTTCTGGAACGCGTCGTTTTTTCGGGTGCCCAGACCGTGCACCGTGTCGGCATCGGGCGGGTCGTCGGCGTCACCCTCCGGCAGTTCGATGCCTCGGCTTTCCAGAAAGGAACGAACACCGTCTTCGCGCGGCTTGCCGTCGACGTAGTTCAGGTAGTCCTCGTCCGGGTCGAATGGCACGAACTCCTCATCCTCGCGCTCGGCACGCTGACGAAGGAAGTCGTCGAACATCTCCTTCCAGGCCGTGGTATGCACGCTGGCGGTGTCGGTGAGCACACCGTCGAGATCGAACAAGCAGGCATGCACGGCATCCGGTAGACCCAGCACGGGCAACCTCGCTTTCAGCTATATCAGTTCTTGCCCTACCTACTTCACCACGCCAGCCGTCCCCATGACGCACGTTCGCGCTCAATGCACCGGCCCTTAAACTGTTTGGCGATGGAATCGTCGTCGCCCCGACCGGTGTTAGTAGTCGATTTCGGCGCGCAGTACGCCCAGTTGATCGCCCGGCGGGTGCGTGAGGCGCGGGTGTACTCCGAAGTCGTCCCGCACAGCACCACGGTCGAGGACATCAAGGATCGCGACCCGCAGGCGGTCGTGCTGTCGGGTGGGCCGGCCAGCGTCTACGCCGACGGCGCACCCCAACTGGATCCTGCCCTGTTCGACTTGGGCATCCCGGTGTTCGGAATCTGTTACGGCTTCCAGGCCATGGCGCAGGCGTTGGGCGGCACCGTCGCACGCACCGGCACCAGTGAGTTCGGCCGAACCGAGCTCAAAGTCGCTGGTGGCGAGCTGCATTCGGGTCTGTCCGACACCCAGCCGGTTTGGATGAGTCACCGAGACGCGGTGACCGCCGCGCCGGCCGGATTCACCGTGGTGGCGGCCAGCGCCGGCTCGCCGGTGGCCGCCTTCGAAGACCGCACCCGACGGCTGGCCGGGGTGCAGTATCACCCGGAGGTAATGCACACCCCGCACGGGCAGCAGGTGCTCAGCCGGTTTCTGCACGACTTCGCCGGAATCGGCAACGAGTGGACAGCCGCCAACATTGCCGGCGTACTGGTCGAACAGGTGCGGCAGCAGATCGGCGACGGTCATGCGATCTGCGGGCTCTCCGGTGGCGTGGACTCCGCGGTGGCCGCCGCGCTGGTACAGCGTGCCATCGGCGACAAGTTGACCTGTGTGTTCGTCGACCATGGGCTGCTGCGTGCGGGGGAGCGCGTGCAGGTTCAGCGGGATTTCGTCGCGGCCACCGGCGCCAACCTGGTTACCGTCGATGCGGCGGCGACCTTTCTCGAGGCGCTCTCCGGGGTGAGCAACCCGGAAGGCAAGCGCAAGATCATCGGCCGGCAGTTCATCAGGGCCTTTGAGGGTGCGGTGCGAGACATCGTCGTAGGCAGTGACTTCGGGGCCTCTGACCGAGACGTCGAGTTCTTGGTACAGGGGACGTTGTATCCCGACGTGGTGGAGTCCGGCGGCGGCAGCGGAGCGGCGAACATCAAAAGCCATCACAATGTCGGCGGACTGCCCGGAGACCTGAAGTTCAAACTGGTCGAGCCGCTGCGGTTGCTGTTCAAAGACGAGGTGCGGGCGGTGGGGCGGGAATTGGGTCTGCCCGAGGAAATCGTTGCCCGCCAGCCGTTTCCGGGCCCCGGGCTGGCGATCCGAATCGTCGGTGAGGTCACCGCGCAGCGGCTGGAAACCTTGCGGCGAGCCGATGCGATCGCCCGGGAGGAGTTGACTGCGGCGGGACTGGACACACTGATCTGGCAATGCCCGGTGGTCCTGCTGGCCGACGTCCGGTCGGTCGGTGTGCAAGGCGACGACCGCACCTACGGGCATCCGATCGTGCTGCGGCCGGTATCCAGCGAAGATGCGATGACCGCTGACTGGACGAGGGTGCCTTACGAGGTGCTGGAACGCATTTCCACCCGCATCACCAACGAGGTCGCCGAGGTCAATCGGGTGGTACTGGATGTCACCAGCAAGCCGCCCGCCACGATCGAGTGGGAGTAAGCGGATCGGTCAGCGACGGTCGATGAACCCCCAGACCGGTAGCTGTAGCCGAACCGGCCAGCGGTCAGGCCACGAACTGATCGTTCGGCAGCAGGACTGGTCGTCGGCCAATCCGAATGCAGGAGCGTGGGCTCAGCGGTGAGGCCGGCAGCCTTGGATCCCGGTTGGCTTGTCGCCCTACTCCACGTCTTGTCGAAGGACGAACTCGTGCATACCGGGCACAGTGAAGGCCAACACGCCGCGTTCGGGCGGGTACACCAAGCCCTTCTTTATGAGCTCGTTTCGGGCAACCGATAGGTCACTGGTGCGCGATTTATGCATTCGAGTTGCCAAGGCGGACACGGTCGCCGGCCCGTCGCCGGCCAGGTCGGCCAGCGCGCGCAGCAGGTCGCGCTGGGCAGGCGTAGCGCGCTCCCATCTGGAGCGGTAGAGACCGTCATCGACCTCCCGGCGAGCTTCGTGTAAGCCCACCTGCACGTCGTCAGCACTGATCGGGGAACTGACCGCGTTATCCCATACGTGTTTTCCGATCGCCTGCAGAAAGTATGGATATCCGCTGGCCACCTGTGCAGCCGTCGTCAACGCCTCGTGGTGCCAGTTCACTCCGAGCTCACGCGTGGGGATTGTCAAGGCATCCACAGCGGCGGCCTGGTCGAGCAGTCCGACGGCACGGTAGTCATAGAGCCGCTCCGCGTAGCTGGTGGCATCGGCAAGCAGGGCCGGCAGTGACGGCAGACCAGCCCCGACGAGCATCAGCGGCAATGGCACCTCTGCCTGTCCGAGCTGGTGCACTGCGGTATTGATTGCCGCCAACTCCGCTGCGTCGGTTTCCTGCAGTTCATCGATCAGGATCAGTACGCCGATGCCTAGCTCGCGGGCTGTCTCCCCCATTACCTCGAAGAGCGCCGCTAGATCCTCGGCGAAGCGCCCTGAATCTGCGACGCCGCGGATCGGATTGACTTCGACACCCAGTGACACCATCCCGGTCGCGTCGGCCTTCATGCTGAATGCCTTGAAAATCCCGAGCATGCGGCGTAGCGGTGACTCTGGATGCCGCCCTGTCGCCGTACGCATCCCCCGCACCAGCGCATGCGACAGCGCGACCGGAAGCGATTCACCGGCGCCCGCCTCCACCTTCGCCGTGATCCAGTCCCGTTTGCCTGCTAGCCGCAGCAGCTCGTTGAGCAACACGGTCTTGCCGACCCCGCGTAGCCCGTTCAGAATCCAACTGCGATCTCCCTCTCCCAGTTCTTCGCAACGCCGCACCACCACATCGAACGCGGTCAATAAGGTGTCACGACCAGCCAGTGCTGGCGGTCGTCGTCCGGCCCCAGGTCGAAAAGGATTGCGCACGGGATCCATATCAGACTTCATCATATCGTATAAAAGCTGCGTTATACGCATTGAGGAAACCTTATAAACCCGCGTTATTGGGTCGGCACCGACACAGACCCGGTGTTCTCACACTGCGACAACGACGCTAAAGCCACACAAGTAACGCCAGCACAAGCAGCCTCTCCTGTTTCTTGACGTTGTCGGTGGGCAGGTGTTGACTCACTGTATCGAACATATATTCGATAACAGCGATCGACACGCCAGGAGAGGGCAATGACGGCGGCTGCGGTTACAAAGCATAACGACCGGCCTGAGCAGCTGAAACAGCTTCGCCGGCAGATGGCGGCGGTATCCAGCAAGGTTGGCGCTGGGCCGGGATCGACCGACCTGCTGCCGGAATCCGAGGCCAAGCTGCCGATACCGCCGTCGCTGGTTGAGGTGTTGCCCAACGCGTTACCGCGGGGCGCGGTGGCGGTGCTTTCCGGAGCCCGGTCGCTGTTGCTGAGCATGGTGGCCGCGGTGACGGCCGCCGACGGCAACGTGGCCATCGTCGGCCAGCCCGGTATCGGGTTGCTGGCCGCGGTGGAAATGGGCGCAGATCTGAGCCGGCTCGCTCTGATACCGCATCCGGGGACCGATCCGGTCGAGGTGGCCGCGGTGCTCATGGATGGGATGGACCTCGTCGTGCTCGGCCTGGGCGGGCGTTCGATACCGCTGAGCCGGACGCGCGCGCTGGTCGCTCGCGCTCACCAGAAAGGCTGCACCCTGCTGGTCACCGACGGGGACTGGCAGGGAGCGTCGATACGGCTTCAGGCCCGGGTCTGCGGTTACGAGATCACGGGAGGCGAGCACAGCGTGCCCGGATTCGGACGGATCGGCAAGGTTCGGCTCGACGTATCAGCGCGCGTACGGTCGGTCGGTCATATGCGTGCCGGCTAGTCGGGTGAAGTTCGATGGGCTCGCGGGTAATGGCGCTGTGGTGTATGGACTGGCCGGCGGTCGCCGCGGCGGCGGCCGCCGGTCTGTCCGCGACGGCTCCGGTCGCGGTCACCCTGGCCAACCGGGTGATCGCCTGCTCGTCGGCCGCCCGTTCGGCCGGAGTGCGGCGCGGCCTGCGACGACGGGAGGCGGCAGCCAACTGCCCACAACTTCACGTCGTCACCGCGGACGCTGACCGCGACGCTCGCTTCTTTGAAAAAGTGATCGCGGCGGTAGACGATTTGGTGCCCCGCGCCGAGGTGCTGCGTCCTGGACTGCTGGCGTTGCCGGTGCGCGGGGCGGCACGTTTCTTCGGGTCCGAACAGCAGGCAGCCGAGCGGTTGATCGACGCGGTGGCCGCAGCCGGCGCCGAGTGTCAGGTCGGCATCGCCGACCAGCTGTCCACCGCCGTGTTCGCTGCGCGGGCGGGCCGGGTGGTAGCGCCCGGGCAGGATGCCCAGTTCTTGTCGGCGCTATCCATCCGGCAGCTGGCCACCGAGCCCAGCCTGTCCGGTCCAGGACGGGAAGAACTCGCGGATCTTCTGTGGCGCATGGGTATTCGCAATATCGGACAGTTCGCCGCACTGCCGCGCACTGACGTTGCTTCCCGGTTCGGCGCCGACGCGGTGACCGCACACCGGTTCGCCCGCGGTGAACCGGAACGTGGGCCGTCCGGACGAGAGCCGCCCCGGGAACTCGATGCCGAGCTGTGCTGCGATCCGCCGATCGACCGGGTCGATGCCGCGGCGTTCGCCGGGCGCTCGCTGGCCAGTGCGTTACATCAAACGTTGATGGCCGCCGGGGTGGGGTGCACCCGGTTGGCCATTCATGCCGTCACCGCCAATTCAGAAGAGCTGCAACGGGTATGGCGCTGCGCTGAGCCGTTGACCGAGGATGCCACTGCCGACCGGGTGCGCTGGCAGCTCGACGGGTGGCTGAACAACCGCACCGCCGATGATCGGCCCACCGCGCCGATAACGTTGTTACGGCTGGAGGCGGTGGAAGTGGTGTCGGCCGGGGCGCTGCAGTTGCCGTTGTGGGGTGGCCTTGGTGAAGAGGACCGGCTTCGGGCCCGTCGAGCGCTGGTCCGGGTGCAGGGTCTGCTCGGTCCAGAGGCGGTGCAGGTACCGGTGCTCAGCGGCGGTCGCGGACCGGCTGAACGCATCACGTTGACACCGTTGGGTGACGAGCCGGTCCCGCGGGCCGATCCGCGTCTGCCGTGGCCCGGTCAACTGCCCGAGCCGTCGCCGGCGGTGTTGCTCGACGATCCGGTGGAATTGCTTGACACTCAGGGAAACCCGATACGGGTGACCAGCCGGGGACTGTTTTCCGCCGACCCCGCGCGACTGACCGCCCGTGATCGCGACGACCGGTTGTGCTGGTGGGCCGGGCCATGGCCGGTCGACGAGCGGTGGTGGGAATGCCAGCCCGGGCCCGGCAAAGAGGGTAGCCGCACTGCCCGCGCCCAGGTGCTGGTAGAAGAAGACAAGGCGCTGCTGCTGTGCTACCGCCAACGACGCTGGTATCTCGAAGGAATCTACGAGTAGCTACCGCAGCGTTTGCCAGAACTCGATGACGGTACTTGCGATCAGGTCGGCGTCCACCAGAAGTGGGCCGACGTGGCCCGCGCCGGTGACGGCTACTGCACGGGCGTTGGGCATCTTGGCGCGGCTGATGAGCGTCACGCGGGCCGCCATCGTTGATCGACGACGCCTCATCTGATTGATCCACACCGTGGGGATCGAGTCGATTGTTGCCAAGTTATCACGTCCAGTGCCGTCGCCATCGCGTGCATGGATCCGGATTTCTGCGGACAGATTCGAAGTGGTCGGCATCTGCTTGAAGGCGTTAACCATCGCTCTGCTCGTGGTAGCGCTGGCGGCGGTGCACGTACCCCTGGGCGACTACAGTATCGCGTCGACACCACGGATCGGAACTGGCGCGCCGAAGCAATCTGTTACCGCATCACGGCGTGGATCCGGAAGCTGAGCAGACCTGGCCCAGCGATGCCCGCAGCATCCTGGCGTTCTCGGCCGTCGGTGTGTTGTTCCTCTTCACGTTCGAGCTCGTGCAGGGCAAATTGCCGCTGCACCTACATAATCCGGCGCACCGATGACGGCTGCGCTGGCTTGGAACACCGCGGTCAGCTTTGTCAGCAACACCAGTTGGCAGTCCTACGGAGGCGAGTCGACCGAAGGTCACCTGTCAGATGGCCGGCATCGTCGTCCAGAGCTTCCTGTCTGCCGCCGTCGGTATGGCCGTGGCGGTAACACTGGTGCGCGGCTTCGCCCGCACCAGAACTGGTGAGCTAGGGAACTTCTGGGTTGATCTGGTTCGCGGCACACTGCGCATCCTGCTGCCGATATCGCTGACGGCGCGGTTGTACTGCTCGCCGGCGGCGTGATCCAGAACTTCCATCTCGGTGACCAGGTGATGACGACGCTGGCGGGCACCCCGCAAACCATCACCGGAGGGCCGGTCGCCAGCCAGGAAGCCATTAAGTTGCTCGGCAGCGACGGGGGCGGCTTCTACAACGCGCAATCCGCTCACCCCTTCGAGAACCCGACCGGGTGGACGAACTGGTTCGAGATCTTCCTGTTGTCGGTCATCGGTTTCTCGCTGCCGCGCACCTTTGGTCGCATGGTCGGCAGCAGGAAGCAAGGCTATGCGATCGTCGCGGCCATGACGGTCATCGCCACGGTCAGACTGTTGATCCCGCTGTGCGCGAATCGTCACGGGACCGTCCCGTCCGCGGCGGCCGCCGCGATGGAGGGGTTCGAGCAGCGTTTCGGACCCGCGACTCTGCAGATCTTCGCCATCGCATGGGCAGGTGCGACCTCAGCGGAGCCGTCGACTCGACGCACATTGACCTGGCCGCCTCGTCGGAGCTGATGAACGATCTTCAAATGCAACTCGGCGAGTGGCGCCGGGCGGGTCGGCCCGATCCACGCGACGGACGCGCCAAACTGATCTGCCTGACCGAACGTGGGCGGAAAGTGATGGCCCATGCCGGGGACCGGGATACCACGGCATCGAAGACGAGTGGTCGAAATGACCATTGTCGGCAGGCGGGCGTTCACTCCAAATGTAGCGTAACTATGCAACGGCTGCTCGACCATCTCGACCCCGCCGAGGCACACCGGGTAGCTCATCTTGACTAGGTCTTCGCCCGCGTAAAGAAAGCGTCAACGACAAAGCGCCGAGACGAGACTGCGCCTAATGCCGCTTTGTCTGCCAACACCACCTGCTACAACAGCGCGCTTGGCCTGGCGATGTTGATACTGGCAGATACTTGCCGATGTTACTGGTGCGGGCGCTGGCCGGTTCGCTGGCCCGCCAGGGTCGTAGGCCGGTCTCACCCGGCACGCTGCCTGTGCACCGGCCACAATTTGTCGGACTGGTCGCGGTCGTGACAGTCATCCTGTGCACGCTGACCTTCCTACCGGCCCTGGCACTCGGGTCTCTGGCCGAAGGCATCCATTTAGTGGCAAAGTACGACCGGTGATGCGCGGTTACCCTTATTTCGAGGCTGATTGGCGGCGGGAGGCGCTGCGGACAAATCTGTGGATTGTTCCGGCCATCCAAACCCTGGTCATATCAATCCTCTTCGGAGCTACGTACGCGGTGGACCGAGCGGCTTACAACGGATTCATCCGGCTGCCGTCGTGGGTGCTCAGTGGCACCGCCGACGTCGCGCGGGTTCTCCTGGCCACCGTTGCTGCGGCCATCATCACCGTGGTCGGCATTGTCTTCTCGATCACGATCGTGGCCTTGACGCTCGCCTCAACACAGTTGGGGCCGCGGATGTTGCGCAACTTCGTCCGGGACCCTGGAACCCAGGTGTCCTTGGGGACATTCGTGGCGAGTTTCTGCTATGCGATGATCTCCCTGGTCTCGGTAGGAGGCGGACCGCATGGCGACTTCGTTCCGCACCTGTCCATCACGCTGACCCTGATTTTCACACTGCTTGATGTGGCGGTTTTGATCTATTTTCTCAACCACATCGCTTCGACGATTCAACTTCCGGTAGCCATAGCGCGCATCGCGCGGGCACTGACCGGCGAGATCGCGACGCAGGATCGCAGCGCCGATTCCGGCGCCGGACCGTACCGCGGTCCGCCGCCCGAGGAATTGTTGTTGCGATTGGCCGAATCCGGCGCCCCGATCCGCACACCCCGCAGCGGCTACCTTCAGGTCATCCGGATCGAGAAACTGGTGAAAGTGGCCTCGAAGGCCGGTGCGGTAGTTCAACTACCCTACCGGCCTGGACATTTCATTGTTGCCGGTCAGGTGATCGCTCAAGTGTGGCCGCCGAAAGCCGCCGCAGCTGTGCAAAAGAGTCTTGCTCTCGGGCATATTGCAGGCGCCTACCGCACTCTGCCGCAGGATATTTCGTTCGGCGTCGATCAGTTGGTCGAGATCGCACTGCGTGCCCTGTCGCCCGCGGTCAACGACACCTTCACCGCTATGACCTGTGTCGACTGGATCGCGGACTGTCTGTGCCGAATCTCGCAATCGTGGCGCCCGCAGGGAATACGACGTGACGCTCGGGGCGAAATACGGGTGATCGCCTACCAGCCGGATTTCGATCGGCTCGTGCAGCGTGCATTCGCGACGATTCGCCAGGCGGCTGCCGGTATGCCTGCCATCATGATCCGGCAACTCGATGCACTGATCAAGATCATGGAGCAAACCCTGGACCGAGGGCGTAGGACGGTACTGGTCCGCCAAGCAGAGGCGATCCAGCGATCCAACCTGGCTACCGTGTCCGATCCCGCCGACCGCGACGACGTCACCCGCCGATATCAGGCGGTCCTGGCACTGCTAGGCGAGGACACGCTGCCGGTAGTGCAGCAAACGTCGACAGCCTCGGCGACCGTCCTGGACGCCGATCGTGCGGCATCGAAAAGCATTGCAGTCAAAGAAACGTAAGTCGGATCAAACCGAGTGGACGGCGGTGATGGGCAGGATCGAGCCGCGCTCACGAGCAGATTCGGGTGCGACTCGCTGACGTCACCGCGTGGACATTCGCCGCGGTGCGCATAACTTGCGTGACCGGTTGATGTAAGCCCGCTAGCGCTCACGTGCGGCGCCAAGCCGCCGCGCGAAGGCGCCCACCCGCTCCAAGAACCGGTCGAAGAACGCCGCCGGATCGACACCGATACCGATCTGCGCATTGGGTTTTCGGCCCCAGCGGCCCGTCCAGTCGGTAACCGTCATGCCGCGAGTCAACGTCCCGGTCAACTCGACGTCGACCGTCGCCGCTCGGGTCCGCACCAGCTTTGGTTCCAGCGCGACAGCCCCGGCCAACGGGTCGTGCAGAAAAGCCAGATAGCCGTGGCCCACGTTGCGGTATGCCTCGAAGTAGAACCGCATGGCGTCCTCGATCATGCGGATCAACGGATTGGATGCCACCGACCGAGTGCCGGGGTCGTCGTCTGCACTGAGCACCGTGGTGCTCGACTCTGCCGCCGCCGCCAGCCTCGACAGCAGCTCGGGAGTCAGCGCGACGTGTCGGGTGAGGTCCAGGCCGCACAGGATCGGAAGCTCTTGCGGTGCAGTGTCATCGGCCGGACTCCAGCCGGCGAAGACCTCCGCGGCCGCTTCGGGGTCAATCTTGATATTCCATTCGGCGACCGGGGAGGTGTTGCCGCGGTAGTCGTAAGCACCGCCCATGATCACCAGCCGGCGCAGCAAGTGAGGCAGTGCCGGTTCGGCGCGTAGCGCCAGCGCCAGGTTGGTGAGCGGGCCGGTGGCCAGCCCGACCAGCTCTCCCGGATGTGCACGGGCCGCCCGGACCCAAGCCGCCGCAGCGTCATAACTGGCCAGCGGGCGATCACTTCGCGGCAGCTCGGCATAACCCAATCCGTGCGGGCCGTGCACGTTTCGGGCGAAACCCGCCGGGCCGCACAACGGCTGGTCAGCGCCCTTGGCGACCGGTACTTCACGCACCTGACACAACGCCAGCAGGTCGAGGTTGTTTTGGCAAACCTGGTGCACCGCAACGTTTCCCCCCGTCGACGCCAGCCCCACCAATTCGACGTCGGCGCTGGCCAGCAGGTACACCAAGGCCAGCGCATCGTCGACACCGGTGTCGACGTCGGCGAACACCGGCAAGGCGCTGCGTCGCTCAGCGCGGGGCAAATGTGATCACCAAGACGTCGCGCAGCGCCGGCTGCCCGGGGTTGACCGGCCGGATCGGTGACACCCCGTGCACGGTGCTGCGGTCGTCGCCCACCATCAGCGTCCCGGGCTCGCCCAGGGTGGCGGTCAGCAACCGGCGACCGGCCAGGTCGAACACTGAGCTCTCCCCACCGACGGCGTTGCTGCGCCTGATCAGCAGCGAGCTGACCAGTGTGACACCGTCGCGGTGCAGGCCTTCCGGCGTCGGCTGCCCTTCACCGTCCGCCGATGCGAGAACGCGGAATGGATGAATCTTGACGATCCACTCCGATACGTCGTCGAGGGTGGCCGCGAACCTGCCCAGCAGCGTAACCAGCTTGAGCAGCAGCGGATCACGGGTGAACGCGTCGGTCAGCGGCTCGAAGTGGCGGTCGCGGTCGATGTAGAGCGGGTTGGAGTTTTGTGGTTGCAGGAAGACCCCGTTGGGGAGCGGGGTGGCCACTTCGTCGGAGAACGAATAGATCCCGTAGCGACGGAGCCGCTGCAGCCCCATTTCGGCCGCATAGCAGTCCGGCGCCAGATCGTCCCAGTGCAAGCAGAACTCAGCCCAGATGCCGGCGTGCAAGCCCAGCGCTGTGTTCAGATCGGCAGGGGGCAGAACATATACCCCGACCGAGGTGAGCTCGGCAATAGCGGCCGCGGCCGGGTCGGTGTCCGTGCCCGGTGCGTCAAGAACTCGGCTGTCATGTCCCACCGCGGGCGAATACCTGCAAGTCGCTGCGGCTAAACGCCGGTCGCGTGTCAGTAGCTGAAGTCGCGCAGTCCGTCCCACTCCACCAGCGTCCAGCCATTCGCCGGGCTGCCTTTGATGACGACCCGGCCGATATTGGGCAGCGGACGCTGGTTGACCAGGTTGTCGTTGCCGTTGGTGACGTTCATCAGCGTCCAGTACATGATCGCGTTGCCGTGCGAAAAGGCGACCGGGTTCTTCTGGTGGCTTTCGTAGATCTTCTGTACCGCGCCGCTGAACTGGTCATCGAACGCTCTGCCGCTGAGTGGACGACCATCGACGGCCGTCGAGCCCGGGATGGCGTCATCGACGTCGCCTTTCAGCCAGTCTTGCGGGGCGAGTAGGTATGTCGAGCTGGCCATCGACTGGGGCTTGCCGTCGAACCAGCCGGCGCTGATCTCGTTCAGACCGGGGAGAGGTCTGACCTGCTTGCCGAGCTGTTGGGCCAGCGGATCGGCGGTTTGTTTGGTCCGGATCATCGTGGAGGCCCAGACGCCGTCGTAATGGTTGCGACCTAGTTGATGGGCGACCTGCTGAGCTTGGCCCTCTCCGATCTTGGTGAGACCCGGGCCGGGCACGTCGGTGTTGATGACACCGTCGGCATTGGCCTCGGACTCAGCATGCCTGACGAAGGTCAAGGTGATGGTGGGTTCATTCGGTTTTCCGCCGGAGCACGCCCCGACTGCCATGATCGCGGCGAGTAGCACTGCTGCTTTCCAGATGAGGCTGCGGGTGCGGTTGGCCATGGCGATAGCCTGCCCTGCCGGCTGCCTCGATGTGGTGGGTTTGCCATGGTTGGGTGAAGAAACGACGTCAATTGACTTCGAGGGAGGCTCCTATGGCGATCGACCCGCATGCTGTCGGCGCGGTAACGGACCCAATCCTGTTCGAGTGGACCGAACGGGACACCATGCTCTATGCACTCGGTGTCGGAGCCGGCACGCAGGAACTCTCCTTCACCACCGAAAACAGCCACGGCATCAGCCTGCAGACACTGCCGACATATGCCGTGATCTGCTGTCCGGCGTTCGGCGCCGCGGCCAAAATCGGCACGTTCAACTGGGCCTTGCTCCTGCACGGGTCGCAAGGCGTACGGCTGCATGCACCGCTGCCGGCCGCGGGCAAGTTGTCCGTGGTGACCGAGGTCGCCGACATCCAGGACAAGGGTGAGGGCAAGAACGCGATCGTCTTTCTGCGCGGCCGGGGCAGCGACCCGGAGTCTGGGACGCTGATCGCGGAAACCATGACGACGCTGGTCATCCGGGGTGCCGGCGGGTTCGGAGGAGAGCCGGGCCAGCGGCCGAGCGCACCGGAGATACCGGATCGGGAGCCGGATGCCCGCATCGCGTTGCCGACTCGAGAAGACCAGCCGCTGATCTACCGGCTCTCCGGCGACCGTAACCCGCTACACAGCGATCCGTGGTTCGCCAACGAGATGGCCGGTTTCCCCAAGCCGATCATGCACGGGCTGTGCACCTACGGTTTCTCGGGCCGGGCGCTGGTCGCCGAGCTCGGCGGGGGCGACGCCAGTGCCATCACCTCGGTAACCGCACGATTCACCTCGCCGGTGTTTCCCGGCGAGACGTTGACCACCTTGATCTGGCGCACGGAACCGGGCCGGGCGGTGTTCCGCACTGAGGCGGCCGGCCCTGACGGCTCCGAGGCGCGGGTGGTGCTCGAAGACGGCGCGGCAGAATACGCGGGAAATTAGGTGCATTCAGGTAGGGGGCGAAGTGTCGCTTGTGGCACCGCTGAATTGAGTGTGTCGCGGTCTGGTCGGGAACGGCGCGCGAAATCCGCACCCGCGCGAGCCAGGTTCATGGCAGGCTCCGAGCATGGCTTTCAAACTCACATACAGCGACGGACACGAAACCGACTACGACGACAGCACCAAATGGGAAGTCGAGAACGGTGTACTCAAGTTGGGGCGCGAGGAGGGGAAGTGGTCGGTGTTTCTCTCCCCGAGTCATTGGGCCACCGTTGAGATCGCGTCGGACAAGGACGACGACAGCGACGAAGACAGCGACGACGAGGAAGACGACGAGGACGACGAGGACGACGAAGACGACGACGACGAAGACGACGACGATAAAGACGACGACGACAGCTGAGCTCAGCTGTACTTCGCGCGCTGCCCGTCGATCTGGTCTTCCGCCAGCCGCTCGGTGAACTCACCGACCTTTGCCGGACTGTCCAGGGCGTAGGTCGCCGCCGTGGCGCGATCGCCATCGTCGTTGTGTCGCACCACTATTCCGACACCGTCGTCCCGCACCGCGTCGAAGGCGTCTTCATCGGTGATGTCGTCGCCCAGGTAGATCGGCAGCATTGCCATTGATTCGGTCTCGTGCTGCTCGATCTGGTTCAGGACCCAGCGCAGCGTCCTGCCCTTGTCCCAATCGATGTCTGGACGTAGCTCGATGACTTCACGTCCGGTCGTGACGCGCAACTTTGCGCGCTGTCCGGCCCCGCGCACCGCTGCCAGCACCCCGCCGACCCGATCCCGTTCGGCGTTGCGGTAGTGAACCGCCACGCCGAATCGCTTGCTTTCCACCGCAACACCGGCTAGCGCGCCCAGTTGGTCACGCAACTCGGCGGCCGCCTCCTCAAGCACGGGGATGATTGCCGCCGCCTCGGCGTTTTGGTGATGAGCGCCGTCGGGTCCGGTCAACTCGAAGCCGTGGCTGCCGGCGTACCAGATACCCGGAAGGCCGATCCGCAGCCGGACGTCGGCCAGATCGCGGCCGCTGAGCACCGCCACTGGACACTGTGCGGTCAACGACCGCAGCGCCTCGGCGGCACCAGGGACCAGCCGAGCCGCCTCCGGGTCATCGACAATGTCGGACAACGTGCCGTCGAAGTCGTAGAACACGGCCAGCCGCTGGTCCCGCAACGCACTGCCGGCCGTTGTCGTCAACGCTTCGATCGCGTCGGGGAGCTCCGACATCCGCCGGTCGCCGGTTCGCACGGTGATCTCGTGCAGGCCGCGGACCACCGCGTCGCCTCCGGCGCGGTCGACTCCGACCACCAGCGCGAATCCGCCGTCGCGGGCGCGTTCGAGAGCGATGGCGGAGTCGGTGACCACCGCGCATCGGCCGGGGCGGGCGGCCAGCCGATGGGCAGCCTCGACCAGTCCGTTTCCAGCGTCGGGCAGCTCATCGACGCCGACACCACTGCTCTGTAGTTGCCGAACCAGTCCTGCGACGCACTCGGCGTGGGTGGGGCCGAGCGCGAACAACACAGCGTCGTGGCGGCGTGGATCGATGGTCACCGACATGATCGGAGATCACTGAATCTGGTAGGAGTCGCGCGCGAGCCGGAAGAAATGCCCAGTGCTGGAATCAGTGCACGTCATGCCGGCGGATTGGCTCTCGCAGGTGATCGGGCCCAACGACACCGTTTGGCCATAATCCAGTGTCTGCTCCTGACCGGGGTTCTTCACGGTGTCGCCGTGGCAGGGCATCGTGGGCAATTGGCCGGGCAGCAGCTGGATGCGATCGCCGAAGTTGGTAGGGCCGCAGTCAGCGGGACGCGATGGCGCTTCATAGGTGTGCTCAGCAACGTCGCACGCGACCCCGCCGTTGAGCCCGTCCCCGAGCATGCAGGCGATATTTCCCGACGGCGATTGAAAGTAGTCGGCCGGCGGATCGGCCGCGGCGCGCACCGCCGATCCAAGAGCGAGTATGGCGCATGCCCCCACCACCGCTGATTTCGTCAATCTCGGCATCGCGGTCCTTTCGCGCGGGCAATGATCTCCAGGGCTCCACCGCCGCCGGCAACGATTCGTCCAGAAACACCCATAGTGGCATGCGTTCGGCCCACGACACTCCGCGATCGTCGAGGCTGGTTTAGCGTTGAGGGGCAAATGGACCTCTCAGCCACGGGAGCGAATCGCGATGACTGACGGTGCCGCCATGTCGCCGCCCAAACAAGAAGACCGGCTCAGTGACGGCAATGGTCACCCCCGCCGTCCGATCCGTCCCCTGCACCGGATGGGGTGGATCTCGCTGTGGATCTTCGGCGGCCCGATCGTCGGCTTCATACTGGCAGTGGTGCTCGACTTCATCAGCCAGGATTTGGGCGGTGCCGTGTGCTTGCTCATCTGGTCCGGCAGCTGGCTCGCCGGGCTGGGACTGGCCGTCGCGTGGCCGTTCCAGGCTGCCCGGCAGCGGCGGGTGGCTTCGCCGCTCTGGGGGTGGTACCCCGATCCGCTCGACAGAGACCGAACACGGTACTGGGACGGCAGGCGCTGGGATGACTCCACGCATCCCCGCATGGATGCGCGGGTTGACTCTCCATCGCAGCAACATTCCGTTAAGTCCGTCCGCAGCGGCCAGCGCGGTTGGCGGATGGCGAAGGAGAGCTGGGCTGTGCTCAAGCGCGATCCTGGACTGTTGGCGTTTCCCGTCGCTTCTGGCATCGCCCTGTGGGCGGTGACTGCCGCGTTCGGCGTCCCGGCAGCCTTCGTGACCGACAGCGACGTTGTCCAGCGTGTGCCCGGCGGTGTGCGACTGGGCGTCACCTACGCGGTGATATTCACGTGGTACTTCGCCTGCACGTTCGTGGTGGTCTTCTGCAATGCCGCCATGATCTCTAGTGCACTGCAGTGTTTCGGAGGCCAGAAGGCGTCGGTGCGGATCGGTGTGGCCGCCGCAACCAAACGAGTCCCTCAGCTTTTGGGTTGGACCTTTCTCGCCGCCACCGTTGGGGCTGTCCTCAATATGCTGGCGTGGTTCGCCGAAGAGGAACTCGGCTTTATCGGACGCCTGATCGGAGACCTCGCCGAGGCCGTATGGGGGGTGACGGTCTACTTCGCGGTGCCGGTGGTGGTCGTCGAGGGTCTGGGCCCGATACATGCCGTCGAGCGCTCATCGTCGATCATGCGCCGCACCTGGGGGGAAACTCTCACTGGTGCCGGCGGACTTTTCTGGGTTCAATTGCTGTTCTCGCTGCCGGCCCTCGCGCTCGGAATAGCCGCCATCCAGGCGAACGGCACCACAACCTGGGTGCTGGTAGCGGTTGCCGTCGCCTACGTCTTGCCGCTGATGGTCGTGTTCATCACCCTCAACACGGTCTTTCGCACCGCGACCTACGTCTACGCCACCAGCGGCACGGCACCGAACGGCATTGATCCTGAGCTTGTGCAATCGGCGTTCCATCGCAAGTAGCGGTGACTCGCGAACTCACTTGGCGAACAACAGACGTAATTCCGGCCGCCGCCGCGCTTCGAACATGTATTCGATACACTGACGAAGATGGGTTGGAGCAATCCGCCGACAAGCTGGTCGGAGATCGAGCGGGTGCTCGACGGCAAACCGCGCCGTTCGGGCATGCCGTTGACGGTCGGGCCGGCCGACGAGGGCCCCTGGTCCTTCAAGCGCGGCAAGTACCAGCCGCCTGGCGGAGAGTGGGCGGTGCGCTCGTCCGTGACGTACGCCGAGTTGCACGCGCATTCGGCATACAGCTTTCTCGACGGGGCCAGTACGCCCGAGGAGCTGGTCGAAGAGGCGGCGCGGTTGGATCTGCGGGCGATCGCACTAACCGATCACAACGGCTTCTATGGCGCGGTGCGGTTTGCCGAGGCGGCCGCAGAACTGGACATCCGTACCGTATTCGGCGCTGAACTGTCACTGGCCCCTGGCGCGCGCACCGACCAGCCGGACCCCCCGGGACCGCACCTGCTGGTGCTCGCCCGAGGCCCGGAAGGCTATCGGCGGCTATCACGGCAACTGGCTGTGGCGCATCTGGCCGGTGGTGAAAAGGGCAAACCACGCTTCGACTTCGACATGCTGACCGACGCGGCGGGCGGCCATTGGCACATTCTGACGGGCTGCCGCAAAGGCCATGTGCGTCAAGCGCTTTGTACTGGCGGACCGGATGCGGCCGCAGCGGCGTTGGCTGACCTGGTGGACCGGTTCGGCACGGACCGGGTCAGCGTCGAACTGACCGCGCACGGCCACCCGCTCGACGACGAGCGCAACACCGCCTTGGCCAACCTGGCGACACGATTCGGCCTGAGGGCCGTTGCCACCACCGGTGCGCATTTCGCCGCGCCGTCCCGAGGCCGGCTGGCGATGGCGATGGGCGCCATCCGGGCCCGGCAGTCGATGGATTCCGCCGATGGCTGGCTGGCTCCGCTGGGCGGCTCACACCTGCGAAGTGGCGCGGAGATGGCGCGACTTTTCGCGTGGCGTCCCGAAGCGGTCACCGCTGCAGCCGAACTCGGTGAGCAGTGTGCCTTCGGCCTGACCCTGATCGCCCCCCAGCTGCCGCCGTTCGACGTCCCGGCCGGGCATACCGAAGACAGCTGGCTGCGTGAGCTGGCGCTGACGGGTGCGCGAGCCCGTTACGGGCCGCGCTCGCAGGCCCGCCGTGCCTATGCACAGATCGAACACGAGCTGGAAATTATTGCGCGCCTGCAGTTCCCGGGCTATTTCTTGGTGGTATACGACATCACCCGGTTCTGCCGGGAGAGCAACATCTTGTGTCAGGGCCGTGGGTCGGCGGCCAATTCCGCGGTCTGCTATGCCCTGGGCGTCACCGCGGTGGACCCGGTGGCCAATGATCTGCTGTTCGAACGGTTCTTGTCGCCAGCCCGTGACGGGCCACCGGACATCGACATCGACATCGAGTCCGACCAACGCGAAAAGGTCATCCAGTACGTCTACGACAAATACGGTCGTGATTACGCCGCCCAAGTCGCCAACGTCATCACCTACCGAGGACGGATCGCGGTGCGCGACATGGCCCGCGCACTGGGCTATTCACAGGGTCAACAAGACGCGTGGAGTAAGCAGCTCAATAGTTGGAGCGGACTCGGTCGCGACTTTGATAGGGCGCAGACTGACGCTGACATCGAGGGTATTCCCGAGCCTGTCATCGATTTGGCAACCCAGATCCAGAATCTGCCCAGGCATATGGGCATCCACTCCGGCGGCATGGTGATTTGCGATCGCCCGATCGCCGACGTGTGCCCGGTGGAATGGGCTCGCATGGACAACCGCAGTGTGCTGCAGTGGGATAAAGACGACTGTGCGGCAATCGGATTGGTCAAGTTCGACCTACTGGGTCTTGGTATGCTTTCCGCACTGCACTATGCCATCGACTTGGTCGCCGAACACAAGGGCATCGAAGTGGATTTGGCCAAACTGGACCTCTCCGAGCCGGCGGTGTACGAAATGCTGTCGCAGGCCGATTCGGTTGGGGTGTTCCAGGTGGAGTCACGAGCGCAGATGGCCACGCTGCCGCGGTTGCGCCCACGGGTGTTCTACGACTTGGTCGTGGAGGTCGCGCTGATACGGCCCGGGCCCATCCAGGGCGGATCGGTGCACCCATACATCCGGCGGCGCAACGGCCTTGACCCGGTGGTCTACGACCATCCATCGATGGAACCGACGCTGCGTAAAACCCTGGGCGTGCCCTTGTTTCAGGAGCAGCTGATGCAGCTTGCGGTCGACTGCGCCGGCTTTTCCGCCGCCGAGGCCGACCAGCTGCGCCGCGCCATGGGGTCCAAACGCTCGGCCGAACGGATGAGCCGGCTGCGGGGCCGGTTTTACGACGGCATGCGTCAACTGCACGGTGCCACCGACGAGGTGATCGACCGGGTGTATGAAAAGCTTTTCGCATTCGCCAATTTTGGCTTTCCAGAAAGCCATTCGTTGAGCTTTGCGTCGCTGGTGTTTTACTCGTCATGGTTCAAACTGCACCACCCGGCAGCGTTTTGCGCGGCGCTGCTGCGCGCACAGCCGATGGGTTTCTATTCACCGCAGTCGCTGGTGGCTGACGCCCGCAGGCACGGCGTGGAAGTGCACGGGCCATGCGTCAACGCCAGCTTGGCGCACGCCACTTTGGAAAATGCCGGCACGGAGGTTCGGCTGGGCCTGGGCAGCGTCCGTCATATCGGAGAAGACCTGGCCGAGAAACTGGTCGAGGAGCGAAAAACCAACGGCCTGTTTGCTTCGTTGTTGGACCTGACGTCCCGGATGCAGCTGAGTGTGTCGCAGACCGAAGCGCTGGCCACCGCGGGAGCCCTGGCCTGCTTCGCAATGTCGCGCCGGGAAGCGTTGTGGGCGGCCGGGGCGGCGGCCACCCAACGGCCGGGCCGGTTGCCGGGAGTGGGTTCGTCGTCGCACATTCCGGCGTTACCGGGGATGAGCGATCTTGAGCTGGCCGCCGCCGATGTGTGGGCCACCGGTGTCTCGCCGGACAGCTATCCGACGCAGTTTCTGCGGGCGGATCTGGATGCGATGGGTGTGGTGCCCGCCGCGGCGCTGCTGTCGGTGCCCGACGGCGACCGGGTACTGATCGCCGGCGCGGTAACCCATCGGCAGCGGCCGGGCACAGCTCAAGGAGTGACGTTTCTCAGCCTCGAAGACGAGACCGGGATGGTCAACGTGCTGTGCATGCCGGCGGTATGGGACCGGCAACGCAAGCTGGCGCAGACAGCGCCGGCGCTGCTGGTTCGCGGCCAGGTGCAGAACGCCAGCGGCGCCGTGACCATCGTGGCCGAACGACTCGGTCGCCTCACACTGGCGGTGGGTTCGAAGTCCCGCGACTTCCGCTGACCTGCGCTTGTCACTTCAGTAACAGCCAGACTCGGGAATCGTTGTGCCCAGCTCTGAGCGACAACTCAGGGTGGCCCCGGTCACTGTCGGCTCAGTTAAGTGGAGTTGTCGCTCAGAGCTGGGCACAAAGCCCTCCAGCAGCCCGCTGGGGCGGGTGTGACCAATGTGACGTGCACCAACTACCGTGGCCTCTGCACTCATGCCGGCCACCGCAGGTCGTGGCGATAGTCTCCACGAATGACCCTGAACTTGTCGTTCGACGAAGTCCTCACCACCACCCGCTCGGTCCGCAAACGCCTCGATTTGGACAAGCCGGTGCCGCGGGAGGTGTTGACGGAGTGCCTCGAGCTTGCGTTGCAGGCGCCTACCGGCTCGAACTCCCAGGGCTGGCAGTGGGTGTTCGTCGAAGACCCCGGCAAGAAGAAGGCGATCGCCGACATCTATCTGGCCAACGCCAAGCGCTACCTCAGCCAGGCCCGGTGGGAGTATCCGGAGGGTGACACCCGCGGCGAACGGATGAAGTTCGTCCGCGACTCCGCGACCTATCTGGCCGAGCACATGCATGAGGTGCCGGTGCTACTCATCCCGTGCCTGCAAGGCCGCGCCGAAAAGGAGCCGATGGGCGGCGTGTCGTTCTGGGCGTCGCTGTTCCCGGCGGCCTGGAGCTTTTGTCTGGCCCTGCGATCGCGAGGACTCGGCTCGTGCTGGACCACGCTGCACCTATTGAAGGACGGCGAGCGGCAGGCCGCCGAGGTGCTCGGCATCCCATTCGAGGAGTACAGCCAGGGCGGGTTGTTTCCGATCGCCTACACCAAGGGCATTGACTTCAGGCCCGCGAAGCGACTGCCCGCCGAAGCGTTGACACACTGGGACAGCTGGTAATCACCGGGCGATGCCGGTGAAGCCGTGCTGGCGCCACGCCTCATACACGGCAACCGCGGCGGCGTTCGCCAGGTTCAGTGACCGGCGCCCGGCCAGCATCGGGATGCGGACCTGCTCGGTGATATGCGTGTCGGCCAACGTCGCCGTACCCAGCCCGCTGGGTTCGGGCCCGAACATCAGAACGTCGCCCGCTCGGTACGCCACGTCGGTGAACAGCGTGCGAGCATGCGCGGTGAAGGCGAACACCTGACCCGGCGCCAGCGCAGCCCAGGCGGCGTCCAGCGACGGGTGCACCGTAACCGACGCCAGGTCGTGGTAGTCCAGCCCTGCTCGCCGCACCTTGGGTTCGGACAAGTCGAAGCCCAGCGGTTCGACCAAATGCAACTCACAACCGGTGGCCGCCGCCGTGCGGATCGCGTTGCCCGTGTTGGGCGCGATCCGCGGCGAGTAAAACAGCAACCGGAACATCGCTCGATCATGACAGCCGGCCGCCGAGGTTTGCTCAGCGTGGCTGGCCGCGGTCGTCTTGGCTCGACCGGACCGGAGGTGTTCAGTAAGAATTGTGGTCACGACAGCCGGAGACTGGCATACTCGTCGAATTGCCATGCGGGTATCAATCGTGCCTCTGCGGGCGAAAAAGCAGGAAGTCCTCATGAACGACGCGCGAACACTGCGCACCAGGGAAGCGGTCGATAGCCCGACCGCGGTCCGGTGACGATGTTTGCCCGCCCGGCCGGGGTGGGCCAGCCGGGGACCGACGGCGTTATGACCGGTGACCCCGAGATCGACGCCACGGAGACAGCGACCGCAAGACGCCCGCCGAAGTGGTCGATGCGTCACTGGCCCGTCCGCTGGAAAGTCGTCGCGATCGCGCTGGTACCGCTGGTGCTGGCGGTAGCCTTCGGTGGACTGCGCATCTACAGCGCCATCACTGAAGCCGACCACCTGCGGCTGGCCGCCGACCGGGCTGAAGTGGTTCCGGCGACCACCAAGTACATGTCGGCGCTCAACGTCGCGCTGGTGGCGAACTCGACGGGCGCCGATGTCGAGGGTGCGCGCAAGAACTACGACGCGCGCAAATACGAGCTGCAGTCTCGGGTGGCGGGCACCGACGCGGACGCCGACGTTCGCACCGGGGTGAGCACCCTGTTGAACGGCGGCCAGGCGTTGGTGGACAAGGTGGCGTCGAACAGCATTGGTCTGCGAGATCGCGTGGCTGCCTACGCGCCCATCCTGCTGACCGCCGAGAACGTGATCAATGGGTCGGTCCGCGTCGACAACGAAAAGATCCGCGCCCAAGCGGAGGGGCTGAGTCGCGCGGTGGGAGCCCGCGGGCAGATGCTGATGCAACAGTTGCTGGTCACCCGCGGGGCCGACCTGCCCGAACCCGACCTGCGCAACGCGATGATCACGCTGGCCGGCACCGAGCCGTCGACCCTGTTCGGGATGAGCGAGGTTCTCGGCGGCGGATCACCGGACGCCAAGACGTTGCAGCAGCAAATGGTGACCCGGATGGCGATCATCTCCGATCCGGGAGCGGTGCTGGTGAACAACCCGGCGCTGCTGCGCTCGATACAGACCACCGATGAGATCGCCGGCCAGGTGATCAATCACACCACCGCTTCGGTGACCAAGTCGGTGGCGGATCTGGCCGCCAGTCGGCGCGACGGCGCCATCCGTGCCACCGCCCTGATCGTGGCGGCCATCGTGGCCGCACTGGGCATCGTGTCGCTGGTGGCGCGGTCACTGGTCCAGCCGTTGCGGGTGCTGCGTGACAGCGCCCTGAAAGTCGCACACGAAGACCTCGAGCGTGGGATCGCCCGGGTGCGGGCCGGCGACGAGCGTCCCCCCGACCCGCTGCCGGTGCATACCACCGAGGAGATCGGCCAAGTCGCGCATGCGGTCGACGAACTGCACACCCAAGCGTTGCTGCTAGCCGGTGACGAGGCGCGACTGCGGCTGCTGGTCAACGACATGTTCGAAACCATGTCGCGGCGCAACCGGTCGCTGGTCGACCAGCAGCTCACGCTCATCGACCGGCTGGAGCGCAACGAAGACAATCCCGACCGGTTGGACAGCCTGTTCCGGCTCGATCATTTGGCCGCGCGAATGCGCCGCAACGGCGCCAACCTGCTGGTCCTTTCGGGTGCACAGATCTCCGGCGGCCAGCGCGGCCCAGTTGCGTTGTCGACGGTGGTCGACGCCGCGATTTCCGAGGTCGAAGATTATCGGCGAGTGCGGACCGACAACATGCTCGACCTGGAGGTGCTGGGCGCGGTGTCGGGCGACATCATCCATTTACTGGCAGAGCTGATCGACAATGCGCTGCGCTATTCGCCGCCGGCCGCACCGGTGCAGGTTTCGGCGGTGCGGTCCGGCGGTGCCGGCGTTCTGCTGCAGATCAGCGACACCGGTCTGGGCATGACCGACGCCGACCGCCGTATCGCGAACATGCGGCTGCGGGCCGGTGGCGAGGTGAGCCCGGATAACGCCCGCCGCATGGGACTGTTCGTGGTGGGTCGGCTCGCGGATCGACACAACTTGCGGGTACGGCTGCGCGGTTCGGCCGCCGGCGAGCTCAATTCCGGGACGACGGCCGAGGTGCTCCTGCCGCCGAGCGTCCTGGTCGGGGTCGGCGACGGCGAGGCGGCACCGCTGACAGCCGTGAGATCCTCGGCGAACCGGTCACCTATAGAAGAAGCGCCGGACCAACCGGGTCATGTCGACGCGCCGTCTGCAGACGGCGCTGCCACCGACTCTCAACGCAACGGGTCGTCGGCACAACCGGCGGCGCTGCTGCCGCGCCGCAACCCGCAGGCCAGCGGTATCACCGAGGCGCCCGGCGCGCCCGCTGACCCGGTAGCGCCGGAGGAGGCGCAGCCGGCGTCCTGGTGGCAGCGGGAGGGGGTCGAGTCAGCTCCCGGGCGGTCGGGCGCTCCTACCGTCTCCGACACATCGGCGTACTTTTCGTCGCGGTCGCATGCCGGCATTGCAGCCGAGGCTGTGCCGCCGGCCGAGTCAGTCGATGAGGACGATGTCATCTACCAGCGCATGCTTTCGGAATGGTTGGTCGATCCTCGCGAACTGGCACACAGCGCCGATCTGGATTGGAAGTCGGTGTGGGACCGCGGCTGGTCGGCGGCGGAAGAGGTCGAGAATGTGCCGATCACGTCGCACACCGATCAAGGTTTGCCGGTGCGTGAACCCGGCGCCCGGCTGGTTCCCGGAACGGCCGCAACCGGCGAGCCCGCGCCGGCCAACGGCGCTGCCGGCCCCGCCAAGCACAGCGAGCCGGACGACGACAACCCGGTAACAGCCAACGGCGGTTTCCAACCCGGACGGCACGAGGCTCCGCCGCGGGACCCCGACGCGGTCCGTTCCTCGATCAGCAGCCACTTCAGCGGTGTGCGCGCCGCACGCTTGCAGGCGCGCGACTCAAATGAAGGACCGGAATCGCAATGACTTCGTCGCCGAGCCAACCGCCCTACGACAACTCGCTGGACTGGCTGGTGTCCAACTTCGCCCGTGAGGTTCCCGGCGTGGCACACGCGGTGCTGGTGTCGGTCGACGGGCTGTTGATCGCGGCCAGCGAACATCTGCCGCCCGAACGGGCCGACCAGCTGGCGGCGGTCACCTCCGGGCTGGCCAGCCTTGCGTCCGGCGCCGCGCAGCTGTTCGAGGGTGGCCAGGTTCTGCAATCGGTGGTCGAGATGGAAAACGGCTATCTGCTGCTTATGCGAGTCGGCGACGGTTCGCATCTGGCGACGCTGGCCGCGACGTCGTGCGACATCGGTCAGATCGGTTACGAGATGGCTGTTCTCGTCGAACGAGTGGGTGGCGTCGTGCAGTCGTCTCGACGCGCACCTTCACCCTCGTAAGCCGCGATGGACACACCCGAGCCGCCGTCACCCCCTGAGGCCAGCCTGGTCCGCCCTTACACGCTGACCGCCGGCCGGACCAGCACCGACGTCGACCTCCCGCTGGAAGCGCCGGTCCAAACGCTGCAGTCCGCACTGTTCCACCAGTGGCCCCCCAACGACGTGCGAGGCAGGATAGTCCAGCTGTGCATCAAGAGTCCCTCGGTCGCCGAGATCTCGTCCCGGCTGGATTTGCCGCTGGGTGTCGCGCGTGTGCTGGTCGGTGATCTGGTCACGTCCGGCTATCTTCGGGTGCACGCGACGTTGAATGACCGCTCGACCGGAGACGAACGCCGAGCACTGATAGGAAGGACGCTGCGTGGCTTACGGGCACTCTAAGGGCGGGCAGGGCCCGCTTACAGGGGCGCGCGGCACCGCCTCGACGAAGATCGTCATCGCAGGCGGGTTCGGTGCCGGTAAGACCACGTTCGTCGGGGCGGTCTCGGAGATCATGCCGCTGCGAACCGAGGCGATGGTCACCGACGCCTCCGCCGGTGTCGACATGCTCGAGGCCACCCCGCACAAGCAGACGACGACCGTCGCGATGGATTTCGGTCGGATCACCCTGGACGAAGAACTGGTGCTTTACCTGTTTGGCACCCCCGGCCAGCGCCGTTTCTGGTTCATGTGGGACGACCTGGTGCGCGGCGCTATCGGCGCGGTCATCCTGGTGGACTGCCGGCGGTTGCAGGACAGCTTCGCCGCCGTCGACTTCTTCGAGCATCGCAACCTGCCGTTTCTGATCGCGGTCAACGAGTTCGACGGGGCCACCCGATACCCGGTCGAGGAGGTCCGCAGGGCGCTGACGCTGCCCGGGCATATTCCGGTGATCAATGTCGACGCCCGAGACCGCAAGTCAGCGACGGATACGCTGATCGCGATCAGCGAGTATGCGTTGCAGAGCCTGACGACAATCGGCAGCTGAGCGGGCCGACCGGCTTGTTCAGCGCTTGAGTCGGATCTGCCACCGCACGACGACGGCGTAGAAAACGAACAAAACGCCCAGCATGCCGACGTCGAACAGCCACACGCTTGGTATGTGCTGCCAGTGCCGGTCCGGCGCGCTCAGATTCGGCGCGACCAAGGACCGCAGGTCGACCGTCGATGCCGACGCCGCGTAACCCCACCGTGCGGGTGTCACCCACGACACCGGGTCGAGCTTGCGGCCGGTCACCACGATCATGCCGCCGGAGAGCACCAGCTGCGACATGATCGAGACGACCAGCAGCGGCATGATCTGCTCGTTGGACCGGGCCAGCGCCGATAGCAGGAGACCGAGCAGCGCCGACGCGACGCAGGTGGCAGCGACACCCACGAACAGCTCGAAACTGGCGTCCAGCTTCCCGGGACCGAAGAGCACAGCTCCTTTGGTCGGTGCGCCCTTTCCGAGGACCACGATAGTGGTCATGATCGCCGACTGGCCAACGGCGAATGCGCAGAACACCAGAGTTTTCGCCAGCAGATAAGCGCTGGTCGACATGCCGACCGCTTGTTCTCGAAGGAAGATCGGCCGTTCGCCGACGAAGTCGCGAATCGTCAGTGCGGTACCCATGAAAACGGCACCGACGTTGAGTAACACCAGGATCTGCGCGGGTTGCGTGGGGGCGACGCTCTGTATCGAGGCGACGTCGAAGCCCTTCCGCTTCGCGCCCGGCGAGCCGCGAACGGTCAGCGCCAACGCGCCCATGATGAACGGCAACAGGGTCAGGAAGGTGAAGTAAGTGCGGTCGGCGACGATCAGCCGTACCTGGCGCCGGGCGACCGTGGCGAACTGCCTCGCAACGCTGGTGCGCACTGTTGGGCCGAGGTCGCCCGCCTGAGCGGCAGCCGGCGCGGCGAGCGGCGCGGGCCGATTCTCGGCCAGGAAGCGTTGATTTGCCGCGTCGGGATCATGACCGACTTTGGTGAAGATGTCGGCCCAGTTGGTGGTGCCCATGGCTGAGCCGATCTCGTCCAGCGACCCGTAGAACGCGGTCTTGCCTCCCGGCGCCAACAACAGCACGTGATCGCAGAAATCGAGGTACGTCAGCGAGTGGGTGACCACTACCACGACGCGGCCGGCATCGGCGAGCTGGCGCAGCATCATCATGACCTGCCGGTCCAGGGCCGGATCGAGACCCGAGGTCGGCTCGTCGAGGAGCAGCAATGACGGCCCGGTAAGCAGTTCCAGCGCGATCGAGGCGCGTTTGCGTTGACCGCCGGACAGTTTGTCGACGCGGGTGTCGGCGTGTTTGGTCAGCTCGAGCTCCTCGAGTACGTGGTTGACCACCCGGTCGCGGTCCGCTGCGCTGGTATCGGGCGGAAGCCGCAATTTGGCGGCATACCCGAGTGCCTGTCGCACGGTCAGCTGGCGGTGTACCACGTCGTCCTGCGGCACCATCCCGATCCGGCTGCGCAAGGCCGCGTATTCGGCATGGATGTTGTGGCCTTCAAAGGTGACCGAGCCGCGAGTCGGGTGGGTGTAGCCCGCGATGAGCCTGGACAGCGTGGTCTTACCCGCGCCGGAGCCGCCGATGAGGGCGGTGAGAGTGCCCGGTCGAGCCGTCAACGAGATGTTCTCCAGCAGTTTGTGGTGATCGAGGCTGAAGTCAACGCCCCTGACCTCTAGACCGCCGGTGCGTGTCGCGGCTTCGGTGCGCCGGACCAGGGTGTCGCCGGTGAACACCAGATCGACATTGCCGATCGTGACCGCATCACCTTCGGCCAGAACCGCCGACTGCACTTGGCTCCCGTTGACGAATGTTCCGTTGACACTTCGATCACGGATCTCGGTGCCGCTCGGCGTCTGCACCAGATACGCGTGATTGCGCGAGGCCAGCACATCGTGAATGACCAAGTCGTTGTCGGTGGTGCGACCAATTGTGATCGAACCGGATGAAAGCGGCGCATCCGGTGCTGCGGGCGGCACATCCGACGGCGCGGCGGTGGCCGGCGCATCAAGCCCGTTCGAAGCGGGTCGTGGCGGTCGGCCAGCCGGCCCATCGTGGCGTCCGACTTCAAACGTGAGGGACGGCCCGTACGGATCACCGAGGTGGATCGTCTGGCCGTCAGCGATGTCGACCGTGGTCACCCGGTGACCGTCAACGTAAGTTCCCGTCGACGAGCCGTTGTCAATCGCGCGCCATTTGCCGTCTTCGAAGCGAAGAGACAAATGCGCTCTGGAAACCAGCGGGTTGGCCACCCGCAAGTCGGCGCGGACGTCCCGTCCGACGACCACGTCGTGGCCCGCAGCGAAGTGGCTCGGAGTACCTGCGCATCGAACGGTGAGCACAGGAAGTGCCGGCGTGTTCATGGCCAGTACAACGTAGCCGTTCTCACGCGGGCTGGCGTGAGAATCGCGCCCGGTGCTCCGATCAGCGCTTCAGCCGGATATGCCAGCGGATGTAGACGCTGTAGGCAATCGACAACACCGCGAGCATGGCCATGTCGAACAAGAAAATGTGCTTGGAGTGCTGCCAGATGGCGTCGTTGGTGGGGATTTGCGGGACCTTCACCAAGCTGGGGAAGTCGATCGACGACGCCCCGGCCGCGTACCCCCAGCGTCCGGGCGTCACCCAGGACATCTGATTGAGGCCGGCGCGGCCGGTCACCGGGATCATTCCGCCGGAAAGCACCAGCTGCGACATGATCGACACTACTAACAGCGGCATGATCTGCTCGTTGGTCTGGGCGACCGCCGAGAGCAGTAGTCCAAGCATTGCCGAGGCGACGCAGGTGCCGGCTACGGTGACGAACAGTGAGAACGTCGCGCTGTCGAAGAATGGCGGATGAGCGGTCGGCGCACCCTTGCCCAGCCGGACGATGAAGGTCGCGATTGCCGCCTGCGCGGTCGCGAACACGCAGAATACGAAGATCTTCGCCAGCAGGTACGCCGTCGTCGACAAGCCGACCGCCTGCTCTCGACGGAAGATCGGGCGCTCGCCGATCAGGTCGCGAATGGTCAGCGCGGTGCCCATGAACACCGCCCCGATGTTGAGCAGCACCATGATGTACTGCGGCTCGGTCGGCGCGGGTCCGTTCGGCAGCGCAACACCCAGACCAGGTTTGGGACCCTTCACCGTGAGCGACAGTGCACCGATGAGAAACGGCAGTACCGCGAGGAACACCGAATAGCCCCGGTCGGAGACCACCAGTCGCACCTGGCGTCGCGCGATCGTCGACAATTGCCGCAGCATGTGGGTGTGCACCGGCTCGCCGAGGTCTGCCGGGCTTACCGGAACCGGCGCTCGCGACCGCACCCGGTCGCTGCCCCGCCCTTCCATGAAGCGGCGGTTGGCCTCGTCGGGATCGGCGCCCACCCGGGCGAAGATGTCGGCCCAATTTCTGGTGCCGAAGGCCGACTCGACCTGGTCGGGCGGCCCGGCGAACGCCGTCTTTCCGCCGGGTGCGACCAGCAGCAGCTGGTCGCAGACGTCGAGGTAGGACACCGAGTGGGTGACAACCAGCACCACGCGGCCGGCGTCGGCGAGCTGACGCAGCATGAGCATGACCTGTCGGTCCAGTGCTGGGTCCAAACCTGAGGTCGGTTCGTCGAGGAGCAGCAGCGAGGGCTGGGTTAGCAGTTCCAGCGCCACCGAGGCGCGTTTGCGTTGACCCCCGGACAGCTTGTCTACCCGGGTGTCAGCATGTTTGGTCAGATCCAGTTCTTCGAGCACCTGGGCGACCACCTGTGCGCGTTCCTGTTTGCTGGTGTCCGGTGGGAGCCGCAGCTCGGCGGCGTAGCCGAGAGCCTGGTTGACGGTCAGCTGGCGGTGCACCACGTCGTCCTGCGGCACCATGCCGATCCTGCTGCGCATGGTCGCGTACTCCGCGTGAATGTCGTGGCCTTCGAAGGTGACTGACCCTGAGCTCGGGCGCGTGTAGCCAGCGATCAGCCGCGACAAGGTGGTCTTACCCGCGCCGGACCCGCCGATGATGGCGGTGAGCGTGCCGGGCCGGCAGGTCAGTGAAATGTTGTTGAGCAGTTCCTTGCCGTCGATCCGGAAATGGACTGCGTTGACTTCGAGGCCGCCGGTGCGGGTCGCGGCTTCGGTGCGGCGAACCAGCGTACCGTCGGCAAACACCAGGTCGACATTGCCGATCGTGACCACGTCGCCTTCACTCAAGACCGCTGAGCCCACTCGCACACCGTTCACGAAGGTGCCGTTGATGCTGGCGGCGTCGCGGATCTCGGTACCGATCGGCGTCTCCACCAGGAAGGCGTGGTGGCGCGACGCCAACACGTCCTGAATGACGATGTCGTTGTCGGTGGCGCGACCGATCGTCAACGAGCCGGACGGCTTGTCGGGGGCAGCCGACCCCGGCCGGAACGCCTGCATCATCTTGGTGGCCAGGTTGTTCTCGGCCGGTGGCTTGACGGCCGGCGCCATCTGCGTCCGCGGTGCAACGTTGACCACCGGCGGCTGCCGGTTCGACGGCGCGGATGGCGACGACAAGGGCGGATACCCCGGTGGTCGCTGCCCCGCCGCGGACGGCTGCATCGGTGGAGGCGCGGCGATATGCGGTGCCGGGCCGGGATGAGCACGCGGCGGCGCCTGCGCCGGCCCGGCCCCAGCGGTCTGACGCGGCGGCTGTGGCGGTGCGGGCCGCCCCACGGCGGCAGGCTGAACGGCGCGCATCGAGTTGGTCATCGGTGGGCGGCCGGCCGTCCCGGAGTGCCGTCCGAACTCGAAGGTCAGCCGCGGCCCGTCGGGGTTTCCGATGTTGATGGCCTGGCCTTCCTGGATCTCGATCACCGGCACCCGCCGCCCATTGACGAAGGTCCCGTTCAGCGACGCGTTGTCGATGGCCAGCCAACGGCCCTGGTCGAACCGCAGCAGCAGATGCGCCCGGGAGATCAGTGGGTGTGTGACACGCATGTCGGCGCGCAGGTCACGTCCGATGACCACGTCGTGGCCGGCAGCGAAAGTGCGATGCGACCCGTCGTAACTGACCGTCAAGTCGGGCGGTGCTGCTTGGCTCATCGGACCAACTTTAGCCGGTTGACTCATTCGACCCAGGGTAGCCAGCGGGTCGCCGTTCCCCTCAGATAGCCACGCGGTCCGGTGCGCCGGTCACGACGCAACGGGTTCGGCTGTAGATCGTGGGCATGCACTGGTTGCAGTGCGTGCATGCCGAACGCACGCTGTGCCGGGCGCCGTCGGCGGCGATCCGGTTGACCAAGTCCGGCTCGGCCAGCAAAGCCCGCGCCATCGCGACGAACTGGAAGCCCTCGGCCATCGCCAGGTCGATCGTTTCCCGGTTGGTGATGCCGCCGAGCAAGATCAGCGGCAACGACAGTTCGGCGCGGAACACTCGAGCGTCGCGCAGTAGGTAGGCGTCGCGGTAGGGGTACTCGCGCAGAAACTTTTTGCCAATCATGCGCATGCCCCAACGCACCGGCGGCTTGAAGGCGCCGGCGAATTCTTTGACCGGCGCGTCACCGCGAAAGAGGTACATGGGATTGACCAGCGAGCTGCCCGCGGTCAGTTCCAGGGCATCCAAACCGCCATCATCCTGTAACCATCGCGCAGTGGTCAGCGCTTCATCGACGGTGATGCCGCCGCGCACGCCGTCAGCCATGTTGAGCTTGGCTGTCACCGCGATCTGCTGCTGGACGGCGCGCCGGACGGCCAGCACCAGTTCACGTGCGACCTTGGTGCGATTCTGCAGCGAGCCGCCGAACTCGTCGTCGCGGCGGTTGATCAGCGGGCTCAGAAACGAACTGGCCAGATAGTTGTGGCCCAGGTGTATCTCGACTGCGTCGAACCCGGCGTCGACGGCAAGTCGGGCAGCGTTGGCATGGGCGGCGATGACGTCGTCGATGTCTGCACGGGTGGCTTTCTTGGCGAACCGCATCCCGATCGGGTTGAAGAAGCGCACCGGCGCCAGCGCAGGAGCCCTATTGGACCGCGCGTCGGCCACGGGTCCGGCGTGACCGATCTGCGCGCTGACCGCCGCACCTTCGGCGTGGATGGTTTCGGTGAGCCGGCGCAGCCCGTCGACGGCTTCCGGGCGCATCCATATCTGGTTACCGGAGGTGCGTCCGCCGGGGGAGACCGCGCAATACGCCACTGTCGTCATGCCGACGCCACCGACAGCGGGCAGCCGGTGGTACTCGATGAGGTCGTCAGTGACCAGCGCATCCGGCGTGCGGGCCTCGAATGTCGCCGCCTTGATGATGCGGTTTCGCAGCGTCAGGGGCCCCAGTTTGGCCGGCGCGAACACGTCCGGGGGTGAGGACATATGGGGAGCGTAATGCCGATCGCAAGCGCGGCGGAGCCGGGCGCGGCGGGTCGGCATGATGGGGTTCTGCCGATCGCAAGCGCGGCGGAGCCGGGCGCGGCGGGTCGGCATCGTCGGGCTACCGCGCCGGTGGTACCGGCGAATGCGAGACTGTCCGGTGTGGGCGCTATCACGTTGGACGGCAAAGCCACCCGTGACGAGATCTTCGTCGACTTGAAGGAGCGGGTGGCCGCCCTCACCGCGTCTGGCCGCACGCCGGGCCTGGGCACCGTCCTGGTCGGTGACGATCCAGGATCGCAGGCTTACGTGCGAGGTAAGCATGCGGACTGCGCGAAGGTCGGTATCACGTCCATTCGCCGCGATTTGCCCGCCGACATCAGCGTGGCCGAGCTCAACGAAACCATCGACGAACTGAACGCCAACCCCGACTGCACCGGTTACATCGTGCAGCTGCCGCTGCCCAAGCAGCTCGATGAAAACGCCGCGCTGGAGCGCATCGACCCGGCCAAGGACGCCGACGGACTGCACCCGACCAACCTCGGTCGGCTGGTGCTGAGCAACCCGGCTCCGCTGCCGTGTACCCCTCGGGGCATCGTGCATCTGCTGCGGCGTTACGACGTCGAGATCGCCGGAGCCCATGTGGTCGTGATCGGCCGTGGGGTTACGGTCGGCCGGCCACTGGGTCTGCTGCTGACCAGGCGTAGTGAAAACGCCACCGTAACGTTGTGCCACAGCAGAACACGCGATCTCGCGGCGCTGACCAGGCAGGCCGACATCATCGTGGCGGCCGTCGGGGTGCCGCACCTGTTGACCGCCGACATGGTGCGTCCGGGCGCAGCGGTCGTCGACGTCGGAGTCAGCCGCACCGAAGCGGGGCTGGTCGGCGACGTTCATCCTGGCGTGTGGGAGGTTGCCGGTCACGTTTCGCCGAACCCGGGTGGCGTCGGGCCGCTGACCCGAGCCTTTCTGCTGACCAACGTCGTCGAGTTGGCCGAGCACAATCAGCGGGCCGCACCATGAGTATGCGTGCGGCGACCCGCAGGATGCTCAACGCGCAGTGGCCGATCGTGCTCGTCATGTCTATCTTCCTGGTGGCTTTTGCGTTGGCGGCGGCGAACTTCTGGCGTCGCGGCGCGTTGCTGATCGGGGTCAGCGTCGGACTGGCCGCGGTGCTGCGACTGGTGTTGTCCGAGGACCGGGCCGGTCTTCTGGTGGTGCGCAGCAGGGGAGTTGACGTTGCCACCACTGTGGTCGTGGCGACGGCGATGGTATATATCGCCTCGACCATCGACCCGCTGGGCACGCGTTAAAGCGCTGGCATGCCAGGTACGCCGGGCACCTGCGGCAGACCAGATAGGTTGCCGCTCGTCACCTTCGCAATCTCCGCCGGGCAGTACGTCTGTATTGCGATGGTGGTGAACAGCTGGGCCATCTGTGGCGACATGCCCGTGCTGCCGACGCTCGACGTGGCCGCAGCGAAGCTGCCGCCGGGCTGGGCCAACATGGGGCAGACGGATTGGCCGATGGCCGTCGCGTTCGCCGGTTCGCCAAAGTTAACGCCGGTTTGGTTCAGTGCGCCGAGGAAGTTGTCGTCGTTCGCGTCTGCCTGCGCCGGCGCCGCCAGAGCGGCAGCCGTTATGGCCACACCAACACACGCCATCAGCGAAGTCCAATTGCGGGTTATTTCAGATCTCCTCACTTTGGGGCTTGCAACGAACAGTGCTGCAACGTCGTCACGTCCACGACACGGCGTGGTAAAGGTTCGCCGACGATTCAGCGGTCACGTGCTGCCGGACCGCGGACTTTGCCGTCAGCTACCTGACAATGCCAAACATGGCACTGCGGAAGCCCGACGTTGGCGCGTGAGATCTCGCGTCAAACGTTTCTTCGTGGCGCCATAGGAGCGTTGGCCGCCGGCGCGATCCTCGGGCCGGGTCGGGTCGGATCGGTGCGAGCCAGCGCTGACCCGGCTACCTCGGGCTGGGACGGTCTGTCTGCGGCCATTGGCGGGAAAGTGATACGACCGGATGGCAGTCCGCAATTCGCAACGGCTAAAAAGGTTTTCAACACGAACTACAACGACTCGACGCCAGCGGCGGTGGTCACGGTGACATCGGCCGGGGACGTGCAGAAGACACTGGCATTCGCTGCCACGCACAACCTCAAGGTGGCTGCGCGCAGTGGCGGCCACTCGTATGTGGGAGCGTCCACGGCCAACGGCGCTATGGTGCTCGACCTGCGTCAGTTACCGGGCGGAATCAACTACGACGCCGCCACTGGACAGGTGACGGTCGCGCCGGCGACGGACCTGTATGCGTTGCATCAGGCGCTTGCTGCGGTCGGCCGGGGCATTCCGACGGGCACTTGTCCTTCGGTCGGGACGGCGGGTCACGCGCTGGGCGGCGGGCTGGGCGCCCAGTCGCGCCACGCTGGACTGATGAGTGACGCCTTGACCTCGGCGTCGGTGGTGCTGCCGGGCGGCGAGGCGGTCACCGCCTCAGCCACCAACCACCCGGACCTGTTTTGGGCCTTACGCGGCGGTGGTGGCGGAAATTTCGGCGTGACAACCTCGCTGACCTTCGCCACATTCCCCACCAACGACGTCGACGTGGTGAACCTCACTTTCCCGCCGCAGTCGTTCGCGCAGGTCCTGCTCGGCTGGCAGAGCTGGCTGCGTACCGCCGACCGCGGCAGCTGGGCGTTGGCCGACGCCACCACCGAAGCGATGGGTACGCACTGTCGTATTCTCGCGACCTGCCCGGTCGGATCGGGCAGCAGCGTGGCGGGCGCCATCGTCTCCGCTGTTGGAACACAACCCACCGGGACCGAGAGTTACACGTTCAACTATTTGGATCTGGTGAGATACCTCGCCGTCGGTAACCTCAACCCCTCACCGCTCGGGTATGTCGGTGGATCGGATGTTTTTCCGACGCTGACGCCGCCTGCCGCCCAGGCGATCGCTTCGGCGTTCGACGCCTTCCCTCGCGGAGCCGGGCGCGCGTTGGCGATTATGCACGCGCTTGACGGCGCTCTCGCCAGTGTGGCGCCCGGAGCCACCGCCTTTCCGTGGCGACGGCAGTCCTCGCTGGTGCAGTGGTACGTCGAGACATCGGGCAATCCGTCGGCGGCCGCTAGCTGGCTCAACACGGCACACCAAGCCGTGCAACCGTATTCGGCCGGCGGGTATGTCAACTATCTCGAGGTCAGTCAGCCCGCCTCGCGCTATTTCGGGCCGAATCTCGGCCAGCTCAGCGCCGTCCGGCAGAAGTATGACCCCACCCGAGTCATGTTCTCCGGGCTCGACTATTGACTGTGGTCACCCGAGAATTGACTGAGGCCGTAACCTAACTCAGCTTGACAGGGTGGCCCGGACGCAGACCGTCACGTAAGGCAGCGCAAGACCCCCGGTGTTTGCCAGCGCGGGATGAGTGGCGAGCAGCTCGCGGACCTGGTCAAGGGTTTTGGTGCGGACCTCGGCAGGGGAGGTGATGCAGTACGTGCGCGACGCCACCAGGTCGATCAAGGCTTGCGGCGTCAGGTAACTCGTCCACTCGACCTGATGGCGCTCCAGCCCGGCGAACGGTCGGGGCAGTGTCACTTTGTCGCGCACCGGGTCGCCGTCGCGACCGATGATGCGGCCCAAATCGCGCACCCAGCCGAGCCGCTCGTCTCGGGTGTTCCAGACCAGGGCCAGGCGCCCGCCGGGCCGCAGCACCCGAACTACCTCCGGGACCGCCCGCGCCGGGTCAAACCAATGCCACGCCTGAGCCACCAGCACCGCGTCAACGCTGTTATCGGCCAACGGGATTTCCTCTGCGGTGCCGAGCAATGCCGGCGTATCCGGCAGTGACCTGCGCAGCACTTCGAGCATCTCGGCAAGCGGATCGACGGCAACCACGTCCAAGCCGCGTTCCACCAGCCGGGTGGTCAACTTGCCGGTTCCCGCGCCGAGGTCGAGCACGTCGCGGGCACCGGCAGGCAACAACCAGTCGATGGCCTCCGGTGGATACGACGGCCGGCCACGCTCGTAGGCGGCTGCTTCTGCACCGAAGGATCGTGAGCGTGTGTGCCGAGGGCTCGTCACCGTGTACACACACCTGTGGCCAATTCCAGGGTTTGCCGGACCAATTGACCGACCGCGTCGGTTTCCACCAGGAACCCGTCATGACCATAGATCGAATCGACAATCTGTAGGGCTGAGCAGCCGGGTAGCAGGTCGGCCAGCTCCTGCTGAAGGCGTAGGGGATACAGCCGGTCAGAGGTGATGCCGGCGACCACCACTGGCACCGGGCAGCCGCGCAGGGCGGCGGCTATCCCACCGCGTTCGCGGCCGACGTCGTGACGTGACAGCGCTTCGGTCAGGGCCACATAGCTGCCGGCGTCAAACCGGGATACCAGCTTGCTGCCTTGATATTCGAGGTAGCTCTGCACCGCGTACCGCCCGCCAATCACCGGATCTTCTTCGCCTTGAGCCTGATTGGCGAATCGGTCGTCCAACTCGGTTTCGCCCCGGTAGGTCAGGTGGGCGAAACGCCGGGCGATATCGAGTCCCGCGTCGGGCGCGTTTCCGGTGTGGTAATAGTCGCCGTCCTGCCAGTTCGGGTCTGCTTTGATCGCCGCGATCTGGGAGCTCTGGGTACCGATCTGGTCTGCGGTCGCGCGCGCACCGACCGCCAGCAACAATCCGGAGCGCACCTTATCTGGCTGACTGACCAGCCATTCCAGCGCCCGCGCGCCACCCATCGATCCGCCGACGACTGCGGCGACATCGGTGATGCCGAGCGCCGCCAGCGCGGCGACATCGGCGGTCACTTGGTCGCGGACCGAGATCAACGGAAACCTCGACCCCCACGGCTTCCCGTTGCGGGCCAACGAGCTTGGCCCGGTCGAGCCGCGGCAGCCACCGAGCACGTTGGTGGCCAGCGCGCACCAGCGATTGGTATCGATCGGTGCCCCCGGCCCGGCCACCCCGTCCCACCAGCCCGGCGTGGGGTGCGCTGGCCCGGCGGGTCCGTTGATATGCGAATCACCCGTCAACGCGTGCAACACCACCACCACGTTGTCGCGGGAAGGTGACAACTCGCCCCAGCGCTGGACGGCGATACAGACATCGTCGATCACCGCGCCACTTTCGGTGATCAGCGAGCCGATTTCGACGATGCCAACTTCACCTTCAGCGGGCAGCGTTCGGGTGCGCGCATCGGAGATGGTCACGTCGCGCCTGCTCAGAAAGCTGCCACGGCTTGGGGGTCGCCGCTGCTGCCCGGGCTTTCGGTGACCCGGCCGAACTTGGCGGCCGCGGCGAAACCCAGCTCCAGGTCGGTCAGGATATCGTCGATGCCCTCCAGTCCGACCGCCAGTCGGACCAGTCCGGGACTGACGCCGGTAGACAGCTGTTCGGCTGGGCTCAGCTGGGCATGTGTGGTCGACGCCGGGTGGATTACCAGCGAGCGCACATCGCCGATGTTGGCGACATGGCTATGCAGCTGCAAGGCGTTGACGAACGCCTTTCCCGCCTCCACTCCGCCGGCCAGCTCGAAGGCAAGCACGGCGCCAGTTCCTTTCGGCGCCAGCTTCTGTGCCCGCTCATACCACGGAGAGGTAGGTAGGCCCGCGTAGTTCACCGACAGCACGTCATCGCGTGCGGCGACGAACTCCGCGACCCGTTGGGCGTTGGCGACGTGCCGCTCGACGCGCAGACTCAACGTTTCCAGGCCCTGCGCCACCAGAAACGCATTGAACGGAGAAGCCGCCGAGCCGAAGTCGCGTAGCAGCTGCACGCGTGCTTTGACCGCAAACGCGGGCGGTCCCAGTTCGGCATACACCACGCCGTGATAACTCGGGTCGGGAGTGGTGAACCCCGGGAACCGGCCGTTCTTCCAGTCGAAGGAACCGCCGTCGACGATCACCCCCGCGATCGCAGCGCCGTGCCCGCCCAGGTATTTGGTGGCCGAATGGACCACGATGTCCGCACCCTGCGCGATCGGCTGGATCAGGTACGGGGTCGCGATCGTGTTGTCGACAATCAGCGGCACACCGCTTTCATGCGCGACGCCGGACACCACCGGGGTGTCCAGCACATCGATCTGCGGGTTGGAGATGGTTTCTGCGAAGAACGCCTTGGTGTTCGGTCGTACGGCCGCGCGCCACGAGTCGGGGTCGTCCGGATCCTCGACGAAGCTGACGTCGACGCCGAGCTTGGACAGCGAATAGTGAAACAGGTTGTAGGTGCCGCCGTACAGCCGCGGGCTGGAGACGATGTGGTCGCCGGTTGCCGCCACGTTCAGAATGGCGAACGTCTCCGCCGCTTGCCCGGAGGCCAGGAACAGCGCGGCCACTCCGCCTTCCAGGGCGGCGATGCGCTGTTCGACGACGTCGGTCGTCGGGTTGCCGATCCGGGTGTAGATGTTGCCCGGAATCTCCAAACCGAACAGGGCGGCGGCGTGGGCGGTGTCGTCGAAGGTGTACGAGGTGGTCTGGTAGATCGGGAGGGCACGGGCGTTGGTGACCGGATCAGGCTGCTGGCCCGCATGGATCTGTATGGTCTCGAACGACCAGTGCGCGCTGGGATCGTGGTCGGTGCTTTCGGTGCTTTCGGTGCTTTCGGTGCTGTGGTCAGCGGTCATGTCAAGTGTCTCCTGTGCGAAGAGGGATTAGGTCGGTGTTCGCAGCGGCACGGCACGCCGTCTGCAGACGACGTCAACCGGCAATGGTGAATCAGAGACGGCGGCGAATGATGGGCCAACCAACATGGGTGCGCATCAGGTCTCCCTGTCTACTCGGGGGGCCCGACACGTGCGGACCCGCGCTTGCCGCGTAGCCACAATGGCTACTCAACCTGGTCATCACCCGGGGCACCCCACCGCGGTTGGAGGGTTGCCGGCCAGCAAGCCGGGGCTTGACGCTGGCACTCATGACCGACTTGCAGAGTATCGCACGTCGCCGATGCGCCGCCACTGGGCAAATTGGTGGCGACCCGCTGCGCCCGGCTGCGCCGCGCTGACGATCGCCACGGGGCAAATTGGTGGCGACCCGCTGCGCCCGGCTGCGCCGCGCTGACGATCGCCACGTGGCGAATTGGTGGCGACCCGCTTTGCCCGGCTGCGCCGCGCTGGCGACCGCCACGTCACGAACCGCTCGGCCCCACTCCCACGCCGCGTGACCTATAACCTGGGCAACGGACCCTTTCGAAATCTGACCGAAGAGTGACGGCGGGAGAAAGACCGTGTGCGCCGAACAGCCGACCATCATCTACACGTTGACCGACGAGGCGCCCCTGCTGGCGACCTACGCCTTTCTCCCGATCGTGCGCGCTTTTGCTGAACCGGCGGGCATCGAGATCAAGACCAGCGACATCTCACTGGCCGCGCGGATACTCGCTGAGTTTCCCGACTACCTGACCGACGAGCAGCGGGTGTCGGACAACCTCGCCGAACTGGGCCGGTTGACGAACTTACCGGACACCAACATCATCAAGCTGCCCAACATCAGCGCGTCGGTACCGCAACTGGTGGCTGCGATCAAAGAATTGCAAGGCAAGGGTTTCAAAGGTCCGGACTTCCCGCAGACCCCCAGGACCAACGAAGAGAAGGAGATCCGTGACCGTTATGCCAATTGCCTCGGCAGCGCCGTCAACCCGGTGCTCAGGCAGGGCAATTCGGATCGCCGCGCGCCGAAAGCGGTGAAGGAGTTCGCGCGCAAACACCCCCACAGCATGGGCGAGTGGTCGATGGCCTCGCGCACCCATGTTGCAACCATGCGCCGTGGCGACTTCTATCACGGCGAGAAGTCGGTGACGCTGGACCGGCCGCACAAAGTAAAGATGGAACTGACAACGAGAAGCGGTGAGGCGCTTGTGCTCAAGCCGGAGGTGTCGCTACTGGAAGGCGACATCATCGACAGCATGTTCATGAGCAAGAAAGCGCTATGCGACTTTTACGAAGAACAGATGGAGGACGCGTACGAGACCGGGGTGATGTTCTCATTGCACGTCAAGGCGACGATGATGAAGGTGTCGCATCCCATCGTGTTCGGTCATGCCGTCAAGGTCTTCTATAAGGACGCCTTCGCCAAGCACCAAGCGCTGTTCGACGAACTGGGCGTCAACGTCAACAACGGAATGGTCGACCTCTACAACAAGATCGAGTCGCTGCCGGCATCACAACACGACGAGATCATTCGTGACTTGCACGCCTGTCACGAGCATCGCCCCGAACTGGCCATGGTGGATTCGGCCAAGGGCATAACAAACTTTCATTCGCCCAGCGACGTCATCGTGGACGCTTCGATGCCCGCGATGATCCGCGCGGGCGGCAAGATGTACGGCGCTGACGGGCGGCAAAAGGACACCAAGGCGGTCAACCCCGAGTCCACCTTTTCCCGGATCTATCAGGAAGTCATCAACTTCTGTAAGACCAACGGCGCCTTCGATCCGACGACGATGGGTACCGTTCCCAACGTCGGCCTGATGGCGCAGGAGGCCGAGGAATACGGCTCGCACGATAAGACTTTCGAGATCCCTGAAGACGGCGTGGCCGACATCGTCGATCTCGACACCGGGGAAGTGTTGTTGACGCAGAACGTAGAAACCGGTGACATCTGGCGGATGCCCATCGTGCACGACGCAGCGATTCGTGACTGGGTGAAGCTGGCCGTCAACCGGGCGCGTCACTCGGGTATGCCGGTGCTGTTCTGGCTGGACCCGTACCGACCGCACGAGAACGAGCTGATCCGGAAGGTCAAGACGTATCTCGGCGATTACAACACCGAAGGCCTCGACATCCAGATCATGTCGCAGGTGCGTTCCATGCGTTACACATTGGAACGTCTGATCCGTGGGCTGGACACTATCGCCGCGACCGGCAACATCCTGCGCGACTACCTCACCGACCTCTTCCCCATCCTCGAGCTAGGCACAAGCGCGAAAATGCTGTCCATAGTGCCGCTGATGGCCGGCGGCGGCATGTACGAGACGGGCGCGGGCGGATCGGCGCCCAAGCATGTCCACCAACTGGTCGAGGAGAATCACCTTCGCTGGGACTCGCTTGGCGAATTCCTGGCGTTGGGAGCATGTTTCGAAGACGTGGGTATCAAAACCGAAAACGAGCGGGCCAAACTCCTGGCCAAGACGCTGGACGCCGCGATCGGCAAGCTGCTGGACAACAACAAGAGTCCGTCGCGCAAGACCGGCGAACTGGATAACCGGGGCAGCCAGTTCTACCTCGCGATGTACTGGGCGCAAGAGCTGGCCGCGCAGAGCGGTGACGAAGAATTGCAGAAGCACTTCGCCGAGCTCGCCGAGACGTTGACCGAAAACGAAGACACGATCGTGGCTGAACTCGGCGAAGCGCAGGGCCAGACAGTGGACATCGGAGGCTATTACGCTCCGGATCGGGAGAAGACGACCGCTGTCATGCGGCCCAGTAAAACCTTGAATGCTGCGCTGGCGCGGCAGCACGACTGACCGACTTTCACGACACTCCGCTGCATCCATTGATTGCCGCTCGCTGACGCCAGCAGGTACCTTGTCTGCACCGGCACGGTCGGCTTTCGAGAATGGAATGAGCTATCGGCCACAACTCCCGCGGTGAGCCGAAACGAGGCGCTGCAACGACCGTCAGGTCTTTCAATCCATCACGCAGAGGGGATCACCGATGAGTAACGCACCGCAGGGACCGGGATGGTGGCAAGCATCAGACGGCAACTGGTATCCACCGCAACAACAACCCGGCTATGCGGCACCTCCGCCTCCACCGCCTGCGTCCGCGGCGCCGCCCCGCTACCAGCCTCCCGGGCAGGCGGCGGAAACACCCGGGGCATCCCCACCGCCTCAGTCGTGGCCCGCGCCCGCTGCTAATCCGCAGTACCCGCCGGCGGGCGGCCAAACATTCGGTACCGGTTCGACCGCATTCACCAACGCCGCCGCGAATCTCCCACTGGCCGCATGGCTGTTTCTCGGGGGACTTGCCGTCGCTCTCATTTCAATCTTTCTGCCCTGGGTGACGGCCAGCGCCGAAGGCCTGTCGGCGACTCTGCCCTTGAGCGGCGTCGACAAGTTTATGGTTTTCGCGCTCATCGTCGGCAGCGCGGTGCTGGTGTGGCTGACGTACGCTCGACCACGGACCCAGCAGGCCACGCTCATCGGGCTGACTGTCCTGATCGGTCTGCTCACCATCGACATGCTCATCGATTGGTTCAGTGCGGGTGCCGGAGCGGCCGGCGCGAGCGGTGACCTCTCCGGTGTCAATATTTCGCCTTCGGCCGGGCTCTTGCTCTACACCGCGGCCGTCGTTTTCCTGGCCGTGCGCATCGTTTTGGTCTGGATCAATCGGTCAAAGGCGCAAACACAGGCCTACTAGCGGCTGTCCCGAGCCCGCAGGCCTGGATCGCCTAGCTGGCCGGCGTGTCCAGCGCTCGCAGCGGCGAACTGTACTGGTCGAGGAAGTCGACGACGGCCTCGGTGACCCGCCCGGGCGCCTCCAGCATCGGGACATGCCCGACGCCGTCGAGCTTGGTCACCTTGGTGTTGCGAGGTAAGTGGTTCGTGAAGTGCCGGCTGTAACGGCCCTGAGGGAACACCCGGTCTTTCTCGCAGAACACCAAATGCGTCGGCACTGCGGTTTGCGCTAGCTCGATCAGGCCGGGCAGCAGCAAAGATTTTCCCATCAACTGGAAATAAGCGGGGCAGTGAGCCACGTCATCGACACAACCGATCAGATCGCTTTCGCTCACCCCGTCGGGGCGAGCGCTGAGGGCTAAGGTGGCCAGCCGTCGGCCGAACGGCATTCGAAGCGCCCGCGCACCGAACCAGCGGGCCAGCACCCAGAGCGGCATACCCATCGTGAACTTGAAGATCGCCTCGTATTTGAGCGGACTCCATCGGGTCCAACCGCCGGCCGGCGCGATCGCGGTGACGGTTCGCGCCCGGCCCCGGCTCTCCAGCTCGAACGCCACCCAGCCGCCCAGCGAGTTGCCGACGATGTGGGCGGTGTTCCAGCCGAGCTGGTCCATCTGCCGCTCGACGTAGTCGGCCAGCAGGGCGGAGCTGAGAAACCAGGTACCGGAGTACGGACCCCCGTTGTGCCCGGGCATGGTGGGCGCAAACACCTCGTAGCGGCCGGTGTCGGCCATTTGCTCGGCCACCGCGTGCCATGCCGCCTGCGACAACAGGAACGGGTGCAGCAGCACGACCGGTTCACGGGTCGTCGATGTCGCCGCCGCGGTGTCGCCGCCACCGAGATGGATCGGCTCGCGAGTCGCTTTCCGGGTCGACGGCGAGTGAGCGGAGCTCACAAGTGAGGAGCCGGGCAGACGCATGCTGCCGACAGTAGGGGTGATACCGCCGGTACCGCAAGCGCCGCGGGCAGCGGCCGCAACCAGCGTGGAAAGATCGAAGCACCATGACCGCAACCCGACGCCGCCGAGTCTTCTCCGGCGTGCAGCCCACCTCCGACTCGCTGCACTTGGGCAACGCGTTGGGAGCGGTCACCCGCTGGGTGCAGCTCCAGGCCGACCACGACGCATTCTTCTGCGTAGTCGATCTGCACGCCATCACCGTTCCGCAGGATCCGGACGTCCTTCGTCGGCGCACCCTGATCACCGCGGCGCAGTATTTGGCGTTGGGCATCGATCCGCAACGCAGCACAGTGTTCGTGCAAAGCCAAGTGGCCGCCCATACGCAGTTGGCTTGGGTGCTGGGCTGTTTTACCGGTTTCGGGCAGGCTTCGCGGATGACGCAGTTCAAAGACAAGTCGACAAAGCAAGGCGGGGAGTCGACGACGGTCGGCTTGTTCACTTACCCGGTGCTGCAAGCGGCTGACGTGTTGCTCTACGACACCGAGCTGGTTCCGGTCGGAGAGGACCAGCGGCAGCATCTGGAGCTGGCACGCGATGTCGCGCAACGGTTCAACAGCCGATTCCCGGACACCTTCGTCGTGCCCGACGTGCTCATCGGCAATGTCACCGCGAAGATCTATGACCTGCAGGACCCGTCGTCGAAGATGAGCAAGTCGGCAGCCAGCGACGCCGGGCTGATCAATCTGCTCGACGATCCGGCATTGTCGGCCAAAAAGATTCGTTCGGCGGTGACCGACAGCGAGCGCGAAATCCGCTACGACCCGCAAGCCAAGCCAGGTGTGTCGAACCTGCTCGGCATCCAGTCGGCGGTCACCGGCGACGACCTTGACACCCTGGTCGAGCGTTACGCAGGCCGCGGCTACGGCGACCTGAAGAAGGACACTGCCGAGGCCGTCGTCGAATTCTTGTCACCCATCAAGACCCGGGTTGACGAGTTGACCGCCAACCCTGCCGAATTGGAGTCGGTGCTGGCCGACGGTGCGGCGCGGGCACAGGACGTCGCGCAGAAGACGATCGATCGGGTATACGACCGGCTAGGGTTTCTGCCGCACCGCCGGTAGATCGGGAAGGCTGGCATGAGGGATCCGGCCAAACCGGGCATTGTGGATCGGCTGCGAGCACGTTACGAGTGGTTCGACCACCTCATGCGCGCGAATGAGCGCTACAACGAACGTAAGGGCAACTTCTACGCAGCAGGCCTGACGTATTACACGATCTTCGCCTTATTTCCGCTTCTGATGGTGAGTTTCGCGGTCATCGGCTTCATGTTGTCCCGCCAACCCGACTTGCTGGCCCACATCGACGACCGCATTCGGAACTCAGTTTCCGGCAGTTTCGGCCAGCAGCTGATCAAGTTGATGAACTCGGCGATCGCGGCCCGTGGGTCGGTGGGCCTGATCGGCCTAGCCGCGGCGGCGTGGGTGGGGCTTGGCTGGATGGCGAACTTGCGCGAGGCACTCAGCGCGATGTGGGACCAGCGTGCCGCATCCGCGGGCTTTGTTCGCACCAAGCTGTCTGATCTGGCGGCGATGGTGTCCGCGTTCGCGGCAATCGCCGCCACCATCGCGCTGACCGCGCTGGCCGGCGCCGCGCCGATGGCCAAACTCCTGACCTGGCTGGGTCTTCACAATCAGCCGGCGCTGAACGGGATCCTTCGCAGTGTGTCGGTGTTGGTGTCGCTGTTGGTGTCGTGGCTGGTGTTCAGCTGGATTATCGCCCGGCTGCCACGGGAATCCGTCAGCTTCACCAGCTCGATCGAGGCAGGGCTGCTAGCGGCCGTCGCCTTCGAGATCTTCAAGCAAATCGCATCGATCTACCTGCGGATCGTCCTTCGCAGCCCGGCCAGTGCCACCTTCGGACCGGTGCTGGGTTTGATGGTATTCGTCTACATCACCGCTCGGCTGGTGCTGTTCGCCACAACATGGGCGGCGACGTCAGACGACAACCTGCAAGCGGCCCCAGTGCAGCCGCCGGGTCCGGCCATCATCAGCCCGCGGGTGCAGGCGAGCGACGGGCTTAATGCGGGTCAGGCGTTGACAGCTGCCGCACTGGGAGCTATTGCGGCTGTGGGCTTTTCGCGCCTGATCCGACGGCGCCAAGACTAAGGCTTCGGCTTCACCACCCAGTCGCCGTGGGCCATCACCGCGCTCACGTGCAAGTTGTGGTCCAGGACAACCAGATTGGCGGCAAGGCCCGGTCGCAGACTGCCAACATCTCCGAATCCGAGCACGCGGGCAGGCGTTGTGGCGGTCATCTGCACGGCGTTGGCCAGCGCCGAATCCGAGTCCGGTCCGGACATGGCCGCGGCGCGGAAGAGCTGATCCATGGTTGCGGTGCTACCCGCTATCGTCGATGTCCCTTGCACGCGGGCCACTCCGGAGACGACGTCGATCTGCACCGGCCCGAGCAAGAACTCACCGTCGCCCAGTCCGGCCGCCGCCGTCGCGTCGGTCACCAGCGCGACGCGACTCGGTCCCACGGCAGCGATCACCGCCTCGACAAGCGCGGGATGCACGTGCACGCCGTCGACGATGAGTTCGACGCTCACTCGCGGGTCCTGCAGCAGCGCGAGCACCGGGCCGGGCTCGCGGTGGTGCAGCGGCCGCATCGCATTGAACAGGTGCGTGCCGACCGTTGCGCCGGCAGTGATCGCGTGCTGGGTCTGCTCGTAAGTCGCATCCGTATGACCCACGGCGACAACCACTCCGGCGTCGACCAGGCGCTTGATGGCGGCAATACTGCCGGGACGTTCCGGTGCCAGGGTGACCATCCGGATCGCGCCGGCGCCCGCGGCGAGCACCGCGTCGATCTCGGCGGTATCCGGATCCCGCAACTGCCCAACGTCATGGGCGCCGCCGCGAACGGGGCTCAGCCAGGGACCTTCTATGTGAATGCCCGCGACGGCGCCGACTCGCGCTGACTCGGCCAGTGCCCGCAGCCCGGCAAGCAGCTCGGCGGGCGATGCGGTGACCAGGCTGGCCAGCGTGGTGGTAGTGCCGTGCCGCCGGTGGAACGAAGCCGCGCGTTCAATATCGGTAATGCTGCCGTCGGTATAGGACGCCCCGCCGCCACCGTGGACATGCAGATCGACGAAACCGGGTACCACCACCGCGGCGGGCAGATCAACATCGGGCACGCGGGGCGGGGCGCCGGGACCGCAATCGAGTAACCGCCGACCCGAAGTCTCTAACCAGCCGGGCCGGCATATCGAGCCGTCCAGGGCGATGACGCCCGCGCCGATCAGTGTCATAGCGTGTCGCTGACCGGATGTCGAGCCACCGGCCGGTCGGTGGCCCAGCGTCCGCCGTTCTCCCAGAAATGCCGAATCTCCTCCAGCTGAGCGCCTTTGGTCTCTGGTGCATACCGGTAGACGAAGGCGAAAGCGGCCAGGGCGAAGACTCCGAAGACAGCGAAAGTTCCACTGCTCCGCAAAGTTTGCAGCATCACCGGGAAAAGCCCGGCAACCAGCGCGTTTCCGATCAGATTGGCGGTCAGCATCGCGCTGGATCCGATCGAGCGCAGCCGCGAGGGCAGGCTCTCGCCGGCGTACACCCAGACCAGCGCACCGAAGCCGAAAGTGAATCCGACGGTCAGCAACACAAGACCGGCCAAGCCGAGTACCGGCAAACCGCTTCCTGCACCGGCGCCGACCAGCACCACGTCGGCGACGATCATCGTGCCGATACCGGACAACAGGATCGGCCGCCGGCCCACCCGGTCGACCAGCATCAGCGAGGCCGCGACGGCAGCCAACCCGGCGACCTGGATCAGCGCCGGCAGCACCAGCAACGCGAAGTTGCCGGCAAAACCCATGGCTTTGAGCAGCCGTGGACTGTAGTAGACGATGGCGTTGATGCCGGTGATCTGGATCAAAAAACCCAAGCCGATGAGAAAGACGGTGGCCCGCAAATACGGCCGGCGCAGCATCTCGCCGAGCACAGCGCCGCGTTCCTCGCCTACCGCGCCGGCGATTTCGGCGAGTTCCCGGTCGACCCACTCTTCACTGGCCCCGGTCTCAACTTGGCGCAACACCACGCGGGCGTCGGCCACCCGGCCCTTCAACAGATACCACCGGGCAGTGTCGGGCATCCGCAGCATGAACACCGTCACCACTACCGCCGGCGCCGCGGCCAGCCCTAGCATCAGTCGCCAATTGTGCGAGCCGGCCAGCAGGTAAGCGGCCAGGTAACCCGCGATGATTCCGGTGACGGTGGCCACCTGATAGGCCACCAGCAGCGAACCCCGCCACGTCGCCGGAGCGGACTCGGCAACGAAAACCGGCACCACCACGACCGACACCCCGATGGTCACGCCCAGCAGCAGGCGAGCCACCAGCAGCATCGGCAACGAAACCGAGAACGCGCTCATTGCGGCGAATACCGCATAGCCGGCCGCGACCAACACCATCGAGCGCTGGCGGCCGATCGCGTTGGCCAGCGCCCCCGCGCCGAGCGCCCCGGCGATCTCGCCGACCACCACTGCGGCCATCACCAGCGCTTGCTGTCCGGTGGTCAGGCTGAACTGCTCGGTGATGAACAGCACCGCGCCGGCGATGTTGGACAGGTCATAGCCGTAGATGACGCCGACACTCGCAGCGGTCAGGCCGACGACCACTGCTCTGCGCGTGCCGCTCATAGCGGTCAGTAGTCCGGCGGGTAGATGGCTTTGACCGTTGCGTCCGGCCCTAGTTGGATATAGCCGCTGTTGTTGGCGGTGTCGCTGACATAGACCGACAGGTCCAGGCTGGCGTCCGCCCGGCCGTTGATGATCAGGTAGGTGGACTTGACGTCGCCGATCTTGAGGGTTTGCGGTGCGTCACGCAGTGCGCCGACCACCGGCGCGATGCCGAACTTGCTGAGATCGGCGACGGCCGTGTCCGCGGGGATCATTCCCGCCGGAAATGCGGTGAAGCCACCATTGCGGTAGTCGTAGCCCAGTGCGCGGTGTTGGTTCCGCGGGTCGGCACGGTAGTGCACCGCGTAATCGGGGTAGACGATCAGTTGGTAACCCTGTGTGTCGCCGAACTTTTCGCGAATGTGGGTGAGCAGATCAGTCAGTCCACCAATCGACTGCAGCTGGGTCGTCGCGGTGCCTGCCGCGGAGGTCGGCACCAGCGCGCCGGTGCCGATACCGGACTGCGGCGCCGAAGAGGTGTGGTCTGACAAGCCCCACCCGATACCAAGACCGAGCAAGACCAACACGCCGACGACCGCGATCCGGATGCCCCAGCTGCCGGCCTGACCGGTCGATGACGACGTCAGTCTCGCGGGTTGATGAACCTGCAGGTCGGACAGCAGTGACTGCAGATCGCCGAGCGTGATAGCGCTGGTCGCCGCGCTCACCCGCTGCCGGTGCTCCTCCATGGTGAGCTGACCGTCGTCCAGCGCCGCATCCAGCGCCTGGCAGGTGTGGTTGCGATCGTCGTCGGTCGCCCGGGTGCCTGCAGTCGCCACAGGAAGATGGTACGAGCCCTAGCGAGCTCGATGCTCGACTTCGCCGGCGTCACACGTCGAGAACTCAGTGCTGCGGGCGGCGGTTCATCGACCGTGCGACGAGGATCAAACCGAACACGATGACCGCGCCGATCACCGCGACACCCACGCGGACCGGCAGCGCATCGGCGGCCGGCGTGATGCCCGACGCCTGCGGGCCGTCCGGCGCTCCCGCGGCGTCCGAACCAGGCTTGGCGCTCAGGGCCGGATCCGGCTCGATCAACGTCCCGACCCTCGTTCCGGGGGCGGTGGCGAACCCGTAGTCCAGCAGATGCGCCGCCTGCTGCCACGGCGGGATCGGTTGGCGGGTGCCGTGCAGCAGTACCGCCACCAGCCGGCGTCCGTCGTGATTGGCGGCGCCGACGAAGGTCTGGCCCGCGTCGTCGGTGTAACCGGTCTTGCCACCGAGGGCCCCCGCGTAGTGGTAGAGCAGCTGGTTGTCGTTTTCCAGCTGGTAGCCGGGGTGATCGCCGTGCCCGGGAAACTCGAAGGTGCGGGTGGCCACGATGCTGCTGAAGGTGGGGCTCTGCCAGGCATATCGGTAGAACAGACCGAGGTCGTAGGCAGACGTACTCATCCCCGGCCCGTCCAGGCCGGACGGGGTGGCCGCGCGGGTGTCACGGCCACCCAGCTTGTTCGCCAGCACGTTGATCTTCTCCAGCGCGGTCTGCATTCCGCCGAGCTGCACGGCGAGCGCATGGGCGGCGTCGTTGCCGGAATGCATCAGCAGCCCGTGCAGTAACTGGTTGACGGTGTAGGTGCCATCGGGCGCGACGCCGACCTTGGTGCCTTCGGCGGCAGCGTCTTCGGCGGTGCCGCCGACGGCCTTATTCAAGCTGAGCTCGTTGATCGATGCCATGGCGACCAGCACCTTGATGACGCTGGCCGGGCGGTGACGGCCATGCGGATCTCGGGCGGCGACGACAGCGCCGGTGTCGAGGTCGGCGACAAGCCACGCTTCGGCGGAGATGTCGTTCGGTACCGGCGGCGTACCGGGGGCCGCGACGATACCGCAGTCGCCCAGCGCGTTGCCGCCCACCGGGCTGGCCGGGACCGGCAGCGGCAGCGGCGGGTCGCCGGCCGTGGGAACTTCCGACGAGTCGACCGCGGCCGGCGTCGACACCCGGTACGGACAGCTTGGCGGTGCGGCGTTGGGCTCCGCGACCGCGGCGGGCGCGGTAGGCGCCGCGAGCAGGAAGACTGCCGCTGCCAGGCACGACGCGGAACGTGGGAAGACCATCGTCTGTGCAGAGTAGGCGACCGGTGCCGACTGTGCCGGGAGCCGCGCGGAGGTGGGGTCCGGCTCCTCGGCTGAGCAGACGCAAAATCACCGACACGCCGAGGGAAAAAGGGGACGCAGCGTCTGCTCGCGGAGATGAGCGCGCCAGCAGGCGTCGGTTCTGGTTGACAGTCTGCCGACGCTACGCTCGGGCAATGGGCGCGACCCGGCAGGTTCGCGATTTCGAGGTGCTGCGGCCCCACCTCGTCGCGGTCGCCTATCGGCTCACCGGAATAGTCGCCGACGCCGAGGACATCGTTCAAGAAGCCTGGCTGCGCTGGAACGCATCGGACATGACGATCATCGACCTGCGAGCCTGGCTGGTCACCGTGGTCAGTCGGCTCGCTCTGGACCGATTGCGGTCGGCGGCGCACCGGCGCGAGACCTATACCGGCAACTGGCTGCCCGAGCCGGTGGTCACTGATCTCGACGGCGCCGATCCGCTGTCTGCTGTGGTCGCCGCCGAGGACGCCCGCTTCGCTGCCATGGTGGTACTGGAGCGGCTCAACCCTGACCAGCGCGTCGCATTCGTTCTTCATGACGGTTTCGCCGTTCCCTTCGCCACGGTGGCCGAGGTGCTAGGAATCACCGAACCCGCCGCCCGGCAGTTGGCGTCGCGAGCGCGCAAAGCCGTCGCCGCCGATCCGCCGCCGAAGCCTGCCGCCGCCCACAGCGAGGTGGTGGGTCGGCTGCTGGCCGCTATGGCCGCCGGTGACCTGGACGCGGTGGTGGCCTTGTTGCATCCCGACGTGACCTTCACCGGCGATTCGAATGGCAAGGCGCCGACTGCTGTCAAGGTCATCCATGGACCGGAAAGGGTGGTCCGGTTCATGCTCGGCCTTGCTCGCCGCTACGGGCCAGCGTTCTACTCGGGGTATCAGCTCGGATTGGTCAATGGCGAACTGGGCATCTATACGGCCGGACTCCCGCCGGGCGACGGCTATCGAGAAATGGCGCCGCGGATCACTGCGGTGACCGTGCATGACGGAACGGTGTACGCGCTGTGGGATATCGCCAACCCGGACAAGTTCACCGGCTCTCCGCTGCGTGCGCTTCACCGCTGAGCCATGGAACGCGGCAGGCGTCCCCGGAGTTGAAACCCTGCTCCGTGATGCCCAGCGCGGTATTCATTCGCGCCCGCATGTTTTCCACCCCGATCTGGTAGGTCAGCTCGATCACGCCCGCGTCGCCGAACCGCGCCCGCAAGTCGGCCACCTGCGTGTCGGTGACTGAATGCGGATCGGTGGTCATGGCCTCGGCATAGGCAATGGCGGCGCGCTCGTCATCGGTGAACACCGGCGAGGTCGCGTAATCGTCGATCACCCTGAGGCGCTGCAGGTCGAGGCCGTTCAGGCGCTGCAGCATCGACCCGAAGTCAACACACCACGAGCAGCCGATGGCGCGCGCGGTCCAGAACACCGCCAGTTCCCGGACGCTGACCGGCAGCGTCCGCGACGCGCGTTCCATCATCATCTCGTGCACCGCGCCGACGATCGTCAGCTTCCGATGATGGGCGGCGACGGCGAGTGGTTCGGGGACTTCGCCGTAGCGTCGTCTGGCATACCGGTACATGGCGCGAGTCAGCAGTCCGGCGCGCTCGGGAGGCAGGGGTTGAAGGCGGGTCTTCTGTGGCATACCCGTCAGACGTCGCAGCCATCGCAAGTGTGACAAGCATGCCGAGCGACGCAGGCTCAAGAGATGTCGGGGTCGAACGTCAGCAGCACATAGCTGCCCAGCACCAGGGTGAATAGCACGGACGTTGCCAGCAGTGTCTTCAAGGCGCGCCGGGTGAAAGTTGTGCGGCTGTAGTCGTCGATGATGGTGCGCAATCCGTTGCCGCCGTGCAGCTGTGCCAGCCACAACAGCAGCAAATCCCACGTCCGCCAGAACGGGGAGTGCCAGCGCTGCGCTACGAAGTTGAAGTCGATCCGGTAGACGCCCTCGTCGGCGATCATCGTGGCGAACACCTGTCCGATCGCCAAGAACACCAGCACAACCCCGGAGAGCCGCATGAACAGCCAGGCATACCTCTCCGAGGTGGGTGTCCGCGGGTCGTCCAGCCCGGCGGCGCTCATCCGGCGTGGCTCAGCAGGTGGGCGGTCATCACCACTGCCGCGGGAACCATGACCAGCAGCCAGGCGCTGCCGACGATCCATGGCATCAGCCGTTGGTACCGAGCCGCTCGTGACCAGAGGTCGGTCACGATGATGCGGATGCCGTTCAGGGCGTGAAACACCACCGCCGCGACGAGCACCAGCTCCAGCAGTCCCACCACCGGATTCTTGTAGATTTCGATGACCTGGTTGTAGGTCTGCGGTGAGACCCGGACCAAAGCGGTGTCCAGCACGTGCACGAACAGATAGAAGAAAATGGTCGCGCCCGTGATTCGATGCAGCACCCACGACCACACCCCGGGATCGCCGCGACGCGGGCTGCGGCGCACAGGCCGTCCCGGTGAAGTCCGATCCGCGGATGTCGGCGTCATCAGCGTCCTTCACCTTTGTCACCGGGCGGCTGAGCCATTCGCTTGCGCGGGCATTTCAAAATCTATCCCGATGCTCCGAGCCCAACGATCTAGGGTGGCGGTGAACGTTGACCGAGCCGAACAAGAGACTGGCGAATGCATCGCGCACCGATCTGGGACGGCCCTCATGACCGCTACCATTGACTGGGAAATGTTGCGCCACAGCGCAATCGAAGCGGCGCAGCGGGCATATGCGCCGTATTCGCAGCTGCGGGTCGGGGCAGCGGCGTTGGTCGACGATCACCGGGTCGTCACCGGATGCAATGTGGAGAATGTCTCTTATGGCCTGGGTCTTTGCGCCGAGTGCGCAGCGGTGTGCGCCTTGCATTCGACCGGTGGTGGGAGGCTCGTCGCGCTGGTGTGCGCCGAGGCCGGGGGTTCGTTGCTGACGCCGTGCGGGCGTTGCCGGCAGGTGCTGTGGGAGCACGGCGGTCCAGACCTGCTCGTCGACCACAGCGCCGGGCCACGCCGGCTTGGCGATCTGCTGCCCGACGCGTTCGGTCCCGATGCTCTGCCCCTGCGGCCGCAGTGAACGGTTTCGCGTTCGACGCACCCAGCGTCATCAGAACCAAGCGCGACGGGGGCCGGTTGTCCGACGCTGCCATCGACTGGGTGATCGGTGCCTACACCGACGGTCGGGTTGCCGACGAACAGATGTCGGCGTTGTCGATGGCGATTCTGTTGCAGGGAATGGACTACGCCGAGATCGCCCGCTGGACCGCGGCGATGGTGGCTTCCGGTGAGCAGATGGACTTCACCGGCCTGCGCCGCGACGGCAAGCCGTTGGCAACAGTCGACAAACACTCCACCGGCGGGGTGGGTGACAAGGTCACGTTGCCGCTGGTGGCGGTCGTCGCCGCCTGCGGCGCCGCCGTGCCGCAGGCGTCCGGGCGCGGGCTCGGCCATACCGGCGGGACGCTGGACAAGCTCGAAGCGGTCGCCGGGTTCACCGCGGATCTCGACGGCGACCGCGTGCGCCGGCAGCTCGTCGACATCGGCGCGGTCATCTTCGCCGCCGGCCGGTTGGCGCCCGCCGACGCCAAGCTCTACGCCCTGCGGGACATCACCGGCACCGTGGAGTCGCTACCGCTGATCGCCAGTTCGGTGATGAGCAAGAAGCTGGCCGAGGGGGCGAGTGCACTGGTGCTCGACGTCAAAGTCGGCTCGGGGTCGCTGCTGAAGTCGGAGCCGCGATGCCGCAAGCTGGCCGAAACGCTGGTGGCGCTGGCTGCCGCGTATGAGGTGCCCGCCAGCGCGTTGCTGACCGACATGAACCGACCGCTGGGAAACACCGTCGGCAACGCGGTGGAGGTCGCCGAATCGCTGGAGGTGCTGGCCGGTGGTGGACCGCCCGACGTGGTGGAGCTGACTGTGACGCTGGCCGCCGAGATGCTCGAGCTGGCCGGAGTCGACGGCTGTGATCCCGCGCAGACCCTGCAGGACGGCACCGCGATGGACCGATTCCGCGCGCTGATCGCCGCCCAGGGCGGCGACTTGTCGGCACCGTTGCCAATCGGCCGGTGTGCTGAAACCGTCACCGCCGGGCGGGGCGGCACAATGGGCGACATCGACGCGATGACAGTGGGGCTGACGGCATGGCGGCTCGGTGCGGGCAGGGCCCGCCCGGGCGAGTGCGTGCAACCGGGAGCCGGAATCCGGATCCACCGCCGACCCGGCCAGCCGGTGGTTGCCGGTGAGCCGTTGTTCACGCTGTACACCGACACGCCGGACCGCATGACCGCGGCCATGGCGGAACTCGACGGCGGCTGGACCGTCGGTGACACGCCGCCGGTGCAATCTAAGCTGATCATCGATCGGATCACCTGATGATGACACCGCTGACGTTGGACCTGATCGGGCAGGCGCCCAAGGCGCTGTTGCACGATCATCTCGACGGTGGGCTGCGGCCGTCGACCGTCATCGACATCGCCGGTCAGACCGGCTACGACGATCTGCCGGCCACCGAGGTCGACGACTTGACGAAGTGGTTTCACACCGCCTCGCACAGCGGTTCGCTGGAGCGTTATCTCGAACCGTTTTCACACACTGTGGCCGTGATGCAGACCCCGGAGGCCTTGCACCGGGTGGCATACGAGTGCGTAGAGGATCTGGCAGCCGACTCCGTGGTGTACGCCGAAGTGCGATTTGCACCCGAGCTGCACATCAACCGCGGGTTGTCGTTCGACGACGTCACCGACGCGGTGCTGGCGGGGTTCGTCGACGGTGAGAAGGCCGCCGCGGCGCAGGGCCGCACGATCACCGTGCGCTGTCTGGTCACCGCGATGCGGCACGCCGCGTTGTCCCGCGAGATCGCCGAGTTGGCAATCCGCTTCCGGGACAAGGGTGTCGTCGGTTTCGACATCGCCGGTGCGGAGGCCGGCTATCCGCCGACCCGCCATCTGGATGCGTTCGAGTACATGCGAAACAACAACGCCCGGTTCACGATCCACGCCGGCGAAGCGTTCGGTCTGCCGTCGATCCATGAGGCGACCGCGTTCTGCGGAGCGGACCGGCTCGGCCACGGTGTGCGGATCGTCGACGACATCGACATCGCCGAGGACGGCAGCGTGCACCTCGGGCGGCTGGCATCGATTTTGCGGGACAAGCGAACACCGTTGGAGCTGTGCCCCAGCTCGAATGTGCAGACCGGGGCCGTCGACAGCATCGCCGAGCACCCGTTCGACCTGTTGGCCCGGGCGCGTTTCCGGGTGACGGTCAACACCGACAACCGGCTGATGAGCGACACCTCGATGAGCCGTGAGATGTTGCGGCTGGTGGAAGCCTTCGGCTACGGCTGGACAGACTTGGCGCGGTTCACCATCAATGCGATGAAATCGGCGTTCATTCCCTTCGACGAGCGGTTGGCGATCATCGACGAAGTGATCAAACCCCGGTTCGCCGTGCTGATCGGGTAGTCGGTGGCCGCGGACGCCGTTTTCGAGTTCGTCGCTGTGGTGCTGGAGCGCAATGGATTGCGGGCCCTGGACGGTTTCAGTGCCACTGTCCCGAAGCAGGGGGTCACGGTGCTGTTCGGGCCGTCCGGATCCGGCAAGTCCACCCTGTTGCGTTTGTGTAATCGACTGGAAGTGCCGACCAGCGGTCGCGTGCTGTTCGGGGGGGACGATGTGACCGGAATCGACCCGTTGTGGTTGCGGCGCCAAGTCGGTATGTGCTTTCAGCGTCCGACACCGTTTCGCGGCACGGTCGCCGACAATCTCCGAGTAGCGGACCCCGACGCCACCGACGCCCGGATGCAGGAGATGTTGGCGCGGGTGGGTTTGACGGGGTCCTGGTTGGACCGCGACGCGACTGCGCTCTCGGGCGGCGAGGCCCAACGCATGTGCCTGGCACGCACGCTGACGGCGCAACCGCGGGTGCTGCTGCTGGATGAACCCACCTCCGCCGTCGACGCGGCCGCGGCAACATTGATCGAACGGGCGGTACGCGACCTGGCCGACGACGGGATTCCGTCCTTATGGGTCAGCCACGACGCAGGCCAGGTGAAGCGGGTCGCTGACCGGGTGGTGGGCATCGAGCACGGCCGGTGCACCGGCCTGAGACCGGCCGTACCGGAGCCGGAGAACGGCCGGACAACTCAATGAACGGTGGGGTGAGCTGGGTAGGGCTGGCGACGTCGCTGGCGCTGGTAGCGTTCGCCGCCGGCATTTCGCTGTGGCAGCGGTTGGACCTGGAGCGCCAGGTGCTGTGGTCGGCGGCGCGGGCGCTGGTCCAGCTGCTGCTCGTCGGCGGTGCGCTGACGCTGCTGATCGCGCCCGGCCGTTCGCTGTGGTGGTCGTGGGCGTGGACCGCGGCCATGGTGGCCTACGCCGGTGATGTCGCACGGCGCCGCGCACCGGAGGTGCCCAGACTCGGGTCGCTGGCTGTTGCGGCGTTCGCGGCGGCGGCAATGGTCACGCTCGGGGTGATATTCGGGCTGCGGGTGTTCCCGCTGCACCCGCGCACCCTGGTGCCGATCGCCGGGATGATGATCGGCAATTCAATGACGGCCACGGTGCTGGTCGCGCGACGCCTGGTCGACGAGCTGCGCGACAAACGCGACGAGGTCGAAGCGCGACTCGCCCTCGGACAGCCCTACCGCGAGGCCGCCACGCCGTATTTGCGGATCGCATTGCGGTCAGCACTATCTCCGCAGATCGAGACCACCAAGGCCACCGGACTTATCTTTCTTCCAGGCGCCATGACCGGGCTCATCCTCGCCGGTGTCCCCCCTGTGCAAGCGGTGCTGGTACAGGCGGTGGTGATGTTTCTCATTTTGGCGTCTGTGGCGGTCACCGCGGTGGTGGTCGGTCTCGGACTGATCCGATTGGTCTTCACCCGCGACCATCGGTTACTGCCGCTGCGCGGCAGGTAGCCGTGAGCCACAACAGTCACAGCTGCACCGTCGGTCCTCCGCGACTCCAATCTTGCCGCGATACCGCTTCAGCCGTAAGCAAGCGCAGCGCGGCTCTTGGCGATTTTTGCCTGACCTCAACCAGGACCGTGGAGGGAATTCATGCACCACAAGATCGTTAGGCTCGAACATTCGATTCCCACTCATAACCGGCCTCCCCGCACCATGATTGGCGCTCTCTGAGCCGACGGCACTGTATGGATATTGTTCAATGGCGAGGCGGATGGGAAGCGATTCCTTCCAGCGAGAGCGGTTGGACGGTGTTTGTTTGCCGCATGTCGAGCCGTTTGAATCGGCTCGTCGAGAACCGGCACAGCGAGTGAATTTCCTAGGTCGCACAAGAGTAATGCGCTGTCCACGCGCGGCTCGCAGCGTCATTTCTCGACTCAATAAGCGCTAAACCGTCGCTTGGTCTTAGAGGAGCGGGATGATAGTTCGTCTCTCGCTGGTGCGGTTAGTACCTGACTTGGCTCACAGCAGTGCGTACAGCAGCGGGGATCTTGATGAGGGCGTGGCGGAGATCGTCGGGTAGCGGGCCGGTGGCGTTGCGGTTTTGTTGTCGGCCTTGATGATCAGGCTCCGATGGCGTCGGGCAGCGCAAGCGAGAGTTGCTATGCCACAACCGGTTCAAGCCGCCATAGGATGCTGCTGACCGATCTAGTTGTTGGTTGGTGGTGGTTGCGGTTGGAAGGGTTCGTACCACCACCAGTCGGCGCGCTCGCCGGTGGGCCCGGGGCACGGGGGGACGGCGGGCGGGGGACGCCGGGGCGGACGCGCGAGCGATCCTGGGCTAAGCGGTCGACCGGCGCTGTCGAGGACGGTCAGATCGACGGCGGGTCCGGTGAGGGTGATGACACCGCGGTGGTGTAGCCGGTGGTGATATGGGCACACCAGCACCAGGTTGGCCAACTCGGTGGGGCCGCCGTCTTCCCAGTGCCGAAGGTGGTGGGCGTGCAGACCGCGGGTGGCCCCGCAGCCGGGAACCGCGCAGGCGGGCTGGCGGTGCTCAAGCGCGCGGCGAAGCCGCCGGTTGATGTGGCGGGTTGATCGGCCGGCGCCGATGACCTGGCCGTCGCGTTCGAACCAGACCTCATAGGTGGCATCACAGGTCAGGTAGGAGCGTTCGGCCTCGGTGAGCAGCGGACCCAGATGCAGCGCCGCGGCGCGCTGCTTCACGTCGACATGCACCACCACCGCGGTGTGCTGCCCGTGGGGGCGGCGGGCCACCTCGGCATCCCAGCCGGCCTCGACCAGGCGCATAAACGCCTCCAGGGTGCCCGGCAACGGCGGCGCGCTATCGAAGGCCCGCTCACCATTGCCGCGATCGTGCTGGTACTCGGCGATCAGCGCCTCCCGATGCGACGCCAGCGCCGCGTCGAACTTCGCCGCCTCTGGGTGCGGAAGTGTGATCCGCCAACAACTGAACTCCTCGCTGGAAGTCTTGGTGATCGAGGCTTGTGGTTGCGCCCGAGAGTCGGGTTGGGGTCGCGGTTCCAGCTTGACTGCGGTGCGCAGTTGGTTGACCGTGGCGACCCGCGCCAACTCCGCATAATGCCCATCAGATCCCGCACCCGCGCGTCCCGCGATGACCCCGACCTGATCCAGCGACAGTCGACCCTCCCGCAGGCCCTGCGCGCAGCGCGGAAACTCCTCCACACGGCGCGCCACAGTGCTGATCGTGTGAGCGTTCGCCGATGATGAGCCCAGCTTCCACGCCACCAACGCCGCGACCGACCGGGCGCCGGTGGCCCCGCACAGCTCATCGCGATCCAACTCGGCAACAATCTCCACAATGCGCCCATCAATCGCGTTGCGCTGACCAGCCAACTCCGCCAACTCCTCAAACAACACCTCAAGGCGCTGGTCAGGGCTCACCGCCGTGGGAGGCGATGCGGTCGAGGACATAACTTCATCATCGCACTGGGGTCCGACATTGATGATGTAAGTGAATCGCCCCGGCATGTCCGGAGACTCCACTTCTTGGGAAGGATGGAGTCATGTCAGCGAATTCGTCGAGGAGGTATCCGCCGGAGCTGCGTGAGCGGGCGGTGCGGATGGTGGCCGAGGTCCGTGGGCAGCATGAGACGGAGTGGGCGGCGATGCGCGCAGTGTCGGAGTTGCTCGGTCCTACGTATCGAGCTGGTCGGGTTTTGCCTATGTCGCTTTCGTTGTCGATGCCTACGCCCGGTGGATCCTGGGCTGGCGCGTGGCCTCAACGATGGCGACCTCGATGGTGCTCGACTCCATTGAGCAGGCCATCTGGACTCGGCAACATCAAGGCATTTTCGATTTCAAAGAGGTAATCCACCACACGGATCGAGGATCGCAGTACACATCTATCCGGTTCAGCGAACGACTCGCAGAGGCCGGCATCCAACCCTCGGTCGGGGCGGTCGGGTCGTCGTATGACAACGCGCTGGCCGAGACGATCAACGGCCTGTACAAAACCGAGTTGATCAAGCCACGCAAGCCCTGGCGCACCGTCGAGGAGGTCGAGTTGGCCACCGCGCAATGGGTCGACTGGTTCAATCATCGCCGTCTCTACCAGTACTGCGGCGACATCCCACCGGTAGACATGGAAGCCGCCTACTACGCTCATCAACGGAGACCAGCCGTCGGCTGAGTTCTCAAACCAGCGAGTCTCCGGACTCACCGGGGCGATTCATGGCTGCTATCGGCGAAGTGCTCGGCCGCGACCGGACAACGATATGGCGTGAGATCGAACGTAACCGTAACGCCGACGGGGATTACCACGCCGGTATGGCTCACGCTCGTGCGACACGGCAAGCACGCCGGCCCAAGGCCTTCAAACTCGTCGGCCATCCGCTTTGCGCAAGCATCCAGGCCTGGATGGACGACGGGTGGAGCCCGAAGCTGATCGCTGAGGTGTTGGCCCGCGATCACCCCGATGACAGGCTGATGAGGGTGAGCCACGAAACGATTTACCAATGCTTGTATGTGCAGACCCGTGGCAGTCTGCGTGCTGATCTGCACAAATGCTTGTCGACGAAACGCTCGACACGCAAACCTCGTGGCCATCCAGGCCGCACCGGGGTGTATGCGCCGGGTTCGGTGTTTACCATCAGCGAGCGCCCACCGGAGGCCGATGACCGCGCCGTACCAGGCCATTGGGAGGGCGATCTGATCCTGGGCAGCACCGCCTCAGGCTCGGCCATCGGCACCCTGGTCGAGCGCAGTACCCGCTTTACGATCCTGCTATATCTGACCGGCGATCACACCGCCGAGACGGTGGCGGCCGCCATGATCGAGGCCATGCACGAGCTGCCCGAACACCTGCGGCGCTCAATCGCCTGGGATCGTGGCAGCGAGATGGCTAACTGGAAACAAATCCACCTTCAACTCCAAGCCCCGGTGTATTTCTGCAACCCGCACTCGCCATGGCAGCGCGGCACCAACGAGAACACCAACCGGCTGCTGCGGTTCTGGTTCGAAAAAGGCACCGACCTGTCCGGCTATACCAAGGCCGATCTCAAAAGAATCCAGGACAAGCTCAATAGCCGCCCCCGGCCGACCCTAGGCCTCGACACCCCAGCCCAACGCCTCGCCGCCCTGATTAGCCAGGCCGCCTAGATGTTGCACTGACCAGTTGACAATGCCATCTACACCGCGTGCCTGCGTCGAATCCAGTCGACCACGACGCGCACATTGGCCACCAGGGCCAACAGGGCCGCCCGGGCCCCCGAATTTGGTGCGCAAATCCCGTCACTTCAGGCTGTGGCTAGGCGCCGCCGAGAATAACGTTTCGACGCTGCCTGGTTTGGATACAGCACTTGCCGCCTCAACGGCATACCTATTTTTCCTCGATGCCGTCGCCGACTTGCGGCGCTATTCGCGACGCAGCCGCGACTCTGTGCCGAATGTCGTCGCCGGCTTCCGGCGCTATTCGCGCCGCAGCCGCGACTCCACGAACCGCTCGAGGTCCTCCCACCTGTTGACCGCGTCCGCGTACGGCGGCTTGGGCCGCTGAACCGAATCCGGTTCCAGCACGAACGACACCAGCCTGCCCAGCAGGCCGTCGAGCTCAAGGGCCTGCTCGACGGTGTTGTCTTCGGCGTACTCGCCGACATCGCGAAGCAGCTCCACGGCCAGGTCGAGCTGGTCGCGGTCCACCGCTTCTGGACCCTCGGCGAAGTCGTCGGCCAGCCCAGTCAGCACGTACACATTGTCCTCGGTGATGTCGATGGCCAGCGAGCCGTCCAGGGCAGCGGTGCGGATGTCGTCGTAGGTGCTCAGGTCGGACAAGTCGTGGTCGTGCTCGTCGGCGAGGTAACGCGCCAGCGCTCGCTCTGAGCCGAACACGCTGATGCGCCCATTGCGGCCCAGGAAAATCGGGCGGTCGTCGAAGTAACACCGCAGCGTGCAGAAGATGCCGCCGCCGGTGATGATCCGGACCGGGTCGATGCCCACCTTGAGCCAGAAATCCTCGTCGCCGCCGAGGACCGCGTCGTCACCCTCGGCGCGACTTACCGCCTCGGCGTCCACCTCCGCGTCGGCCTCCTCGGCGCCGGTGTCCTCGGCGGCGTCCAGCGCTCCCACCTCGGTGGCGAGCGTGTCGTCCTCGCTGACCGGTTGGTCGTCCTCGGGTGGTTCGGACAGTTCGTCGGCCGCGCGGGCCGACATTTCAGCGTCGACGTCCGGGATGCTGACGATTCCGTCGATCGCGGCCAGCACGTCGTCCCAGCTCCGATTGATGATTTCGGCGATCGCATGCCAGCGCTTGAGGCCGGCTTTGCCCGCGAAGTGCTCGACGCCGCCCGCTACGGTGCCCAGACTGGGATTGCCGTTGAAGAACCTGGTGACCGCGGGCAGCTCACAGACCGATCCGATGGCTGACACGACGCCCAGCGTGCTCGCCAGTGTGGTGACCGACTGCTCGGTCGGCTTCTCGGCGACCAGCTCTTCGACCGCGATGAGGTCGAATTGATGATCCTCAGTGGGATTCAACTTGTGTGCGCCGGCTTTGGTGGCCTCCTTCCAGCCGGGGTGATCCACCAAGTCGTTCTCGGTGTCGGTGCGCACGAACGCGACCAGGTCAGCGGCAGTCTCGAAGACGTAGAGGTCGTCATCCTTGCCCAGAAAGGCCTCCCACTCGTCGCCGGCATCGCGCCACCGCGGCGCCCACAGCGTGTAGCGGTCACCCTCGGTCAGGCTCAGGCGGATCGGCACGAGGTCAGCAGCCATGCGGCACAGCGTAACGACGACCGCCCGCACCGCCGGATCGAGTCCACCGTTAGCCGGCGGGCTGACGGTGTCGGTCGAGAGTTACGACGCCCAGATGTCGGTGATGGCGGGGGCTCTGCTCGCGTTGCCGAGCTTGGGTAGCCCATACATCTGCTCCAGCGTGGAGAGCACGTTGTAGTGGCTGATGGTCTCGCTGTAGCTGCCCGGCCGGATATTGGCTCCGTAGAAGACGGTCGGGATCTGATTCTGTGAAGCGTTGTCATCCTCGTCCCAGGTGAGGATGAGCAGGCTGTTGTTGTTCTTCGCCCAATTGGCGTAGGGCGACAGGTTTTGATAAAGCCACATGTCTCCTCGACCGATCGAGCCGTCGTGCATGTCGTTGTCGAGGTTGGGAATGACGAACGCGACCGTCGGCAGGCTGGCATAATTCGCCGGGTTGGGAAAGGCCGTAAACGGAAGCGATTGAGCGGCTGGGATATTGGTGAAACTGGCCCAGGGAACATGCTTGCGCGCATATTTCCCGGCACTGCACGCTGTGGAGCCCACGGCTGGCAGACTTTCCGCGAAGCCGGCGAAGCTGCGGCCGGCCGCGAGCAATTCGGAGCCGAGATTGGGAGTATCGCCGGCATCAACCGGACAGACGTTGTCCTTGACCCCCAGCATGCTGCCGGCGAACAACGCGTAGTAGTTGGGTTCGCTGGGATGCACCTCGGCGAAGGACTGCGCCATCATGGCACCGTTGGCAGCCAGCTGGTTGATGTAGGGAGCCGACTTGTTTCCGATGATGTTGGTTTGCGAGCGATTCTCCTCCACCACGACGACGACGTGCGCCGGAGTCGGAACCGCGGCCGCCGCGAAAGTCACAGGACCGGTGGTGGGAGCGAGGTGAGCCGGCGGGGACATCGTTGCAGCGGAAAACGCCAGCGCGCCCACTAGGCAGGCCCGTCTATACCCCTTACCTTCTCGCCATGGTCGGCGCCGCATGGCCAAAGTGTATGGGTGTAATTCGGACCGGTCCCGGCCCGTGGACGCGTGTCGAGCCGCAAAAGCGGCGCGACCAATTCGCCGAATCTCCGGATGCAGATGGCCCTGCGGCGCATGATTCTCCCAAAACGCCGGGCCGGGGACCTTCGACGATCATCTGAGTCGACATTCTCGGCGCGGGGCTGGAGGTCGAGATGTCAGGGTCGAGGATTCGTTGGCTGGGCGCTATAGCGCTGACGGTCGTCTGCGCTGCCGTCATGGGCGTGACCGCGATGCCTACGTCGGCTTTCGCGTTCGGGGTAAAGGCGATCGTTGCAGAGGCCCGACTGCTCGCCAACGACGTCTACGACGGCTGGATCATGGGCGGCACTGGGAATCCACTGCCGGACCCTGGCTACATCACTGCGGTCGAAGGGCTTTACCTGCAACCCTCGCCGCCGCTTTTTCTCGGCCAGCCGACGTTTCCCGGATACAACTTCGTGGGCCTGACGACCCCCGAGCAGGCTTGTCCGATCATCTGCAACTCCAGCGGGCCCGACCTGACGTTAGGCCAGTCCATAAATCAGGGCGCTCAGATCCTGGACGCCACGATCAGGACGCCGCTGGGGCAAGGTGACCACGTCGCGGTGCTGGGCTACTCGCAAAGCGCCGACGTCGCCACCCAGGAGATGAACGACCTCCTCAGCAACCCACCAGGGGGCTCCTACGCGCCCGGTCACTTGAGCTTCGTGCTGCTCGGTGACCCCAACAGCCAGCTCGGCGGGATACTGGACCGCTTTCAATTCCCCGACGGCGTCCAAGCCTTCAGCTTGAACCCGGCCCCACAACACCTGCCATTCCTCGATGTGCCGCTCAGCATGGCACCGACGCCCACCGCGCCGTTCCCGACCGACATCTACACCGGCGAATACGACGGCTACGCCAACTTCCCCGAAGATCCCAGCAACATTCTGGCCGACATCAACGCCCTCCTCGGCATAGAAACGGTGCACCCTTACTACCCGGACCCGACTTTTAATGTGAATTTGGACGTCCCTAACACGATTTCTCTCGGCACGATCGGGAGCACCAACTTCTACGAAATTCCCGCGCCGCTGCCGACGCTGGCGTTCATGTACGACGGTGGGGACGCGGGGCGGTTTTTCTACGATGCCTTCAACCCGTATACGAGCTTGGTCAACAACTGGGCCTACGGGAACCCGGGCGATCCGTTCGTCGGCGTCAACGGCACCGACGCGATCGGGCCCTGGCAGGTTGATGCGACCGGCCAGCTGGTGGCCTCCGGCGTCGCCGGTTTCCTGCCGAAGATGGACCCGCTGCAGATGTTGGCCGGCGAAGAATGGGCCGGGGTGCAGACGTTCGTCGGCCCGATCAACGACCTGCTGCACGATGCCGGGCAGTCGCAACTGCCGATCACGTTCGTCAACGACCTCCTCTCGGGTTACAACCTCACCAACCAGCTGGACGCGTCGCTGCTCACCGAGTGGGCCACCCTCACCGCGAGCATCCCGTCGCTGGGTCCCGACGCCATCTTCGACGGGGCGCCGCTGATTTCCGGTCAGCCGCTCATCGACCTGGTCGGCGCGGGCTTCGACATCTTCAACTTCTTCGGAGCCTGACCCGGGCAACCTGCGTAGGGTCTACCTCCGTGGATGTGCGCGTTGTAGGCCACCCGCTGGCCGCCGCCCGACTGACCGCGCTGCGCGACGAGCGCACCGGCAACGCCGCTTTCCGTGCCGCGCTACGTGATCTGACGCTGATGCTCGTCTACGAGGCCACCCGCGACATAGCCACGCAGCCGATCCCCATCCGCACCCCACTGGCCGACACGATAGGCACGCAATTGGTCAAGCCACCGCTGCTGGTGCCGGTGCTGCGAGCCGGGTTGGGCATGGTCGACCAGGTACACGCCCTGATCCCGGAAGCCCACGTCGGCTTCGTCGGGGTTGCGCGTGACGAGCAGAGCCATCTGCCGGTGCCCTATCTGGAGTCGTTGCCCGACGACTTGAGTGCGCAGCCGGTGATGGTGCTGGATCCCATGCTGGCCACCGGCGGCTCGATTCGGCACACCATCGGCTTGCTGCACCGCCGCGGTGCACGCGATATCACCGTGCTCTGTGTCGTCGCGGCGCCCGAAGGCATTGCGGTGCTGCAAGACTGCGCCCCTACCGCCCGGTTGTTCACCGCGGCTGTTGACGACGGACTCAACCAAACCGCTTTCATCGTCCCCGGGTTGGGTGATGCCGGTGATCGACAATTCGGGCCACGCTGACTCACCAGTCGCGCAGCGACGCCACCACTTCGTCGCGCAGTGCAGCGCCCCTATCCCGGTCGTATCGCACGTCATTCCCCGGCGGGCAGCCGACTTCGATGTAGTACTTCAGCTTTGGTTCGGTGCCCGACGGTCGCACCACCACCCGTGACCACATGTCGGCCTTCCGCGAAGACCAAACAAGCGCATCGGTTCGCTGCGGCCCGGCGCGTTGCAGCAGATCGGTCACCTGTAACGCCATTCCCGCGAGCCGGGTCGGCGGAGTGGTCCGAAAGCGCTGCATCAACACCGTTGCCGCGCCGAGGTCGGCGAGCGGACGCGTCAGTGCAGCGCCCATATGCACGCCGTGTCGCCGAGCCAGCTCGTCCAGCGCGTCGATCATGCTGCGGCCCTGCGTTTTCAGTGTCACCGCCAGATCGCAGGCTAGCACCGCCGCGCTGATTCCGTCCTTGTCCCGCACCGCGGCCGGGTCCACGCAGTGCCCGATTGCCTCCTCATAGGCATACACCAGAGTGCTGTCGGGCAAGTCGGCGTCAGCGCGGGCCAGCCATTTGAAACCTGTCAACGTTTCGACGTGGCGTGCGCGGTAGTGCGCGGCGATCGCTGTCAGCATGCGCGACGACACCACAGTGCTGGCCACCACCGCGTGCTCGGGTGATTCAATGCCGGAAAGAATGTAATCGCCCAGCAACCAACCTGTCTCGTCACCGGACAGCATCCGCCAGCCCGATCCGGTCGGAACCCCGACCGCGCAGCGATCGGCGTCGGGGTCCAGCGCGATCGCGATGTCGGCGTCGACGTCGGCGGCCAGCGCGAGCAGCGCGTCGGTGGCGCCGGGTTCCTCCGGGTTGGGGAATCTCACGGTGGGAAAGTCGGGATCCGGTGCGAATTGCGCGGCGACGGTGTGCACGTCGTCGAGACCAGCGCGGCGCAGCGTCTCAACGGCCACTGCACCGCCGACACCATGCAGCGGAGTCAGCGCCACCCGGACCGGGCCGGTCGATCGTCGCAGCCGGGCGGCGCGCTCGATGTAGCGGTCAACCAGCCCGGTATCAGCGGCTCGGACGGGCTTGCGGGCAATTGCGTCGGCGAAAGGCGCTGCCGCCATGGTGTTTTCGATGGCGCTATCGGTGGGGGCGACGATCTGCAAACCGCCGTCGAGATACACCTTGTAGCCGTTGTCGGTCGGCGGGTTGTGTGAAGCGGTGATCTGGATCCCCGCCGCGGCGCCGATGTGCCGCACCGCGAAAGCCAGCACCGGTGTCGGCAGCGGCACCGGTAGCAGGTGCACCGAAAAGCCCTGTGCGGCCAAGGTTTCGGCCGCAGCTGTGGCGAAAGGGGCCGAGCCGTGCCGGGCGTCACGCCCGACCACCACAGTCGAATTACCCCGGCACCGGTCTTGGAGCACCCGGGCCACCGCCCAGGTGGCCCGCAGCACCACGGCCAGGTTCATGGCATCCGGTCCGCCGCGCACCGGACCGCGCAGCCCCGCGGTACCGAACTTCAGTGGCCGGCTGAACCGCGCAGACACCTCGCGTAAATCGCATGCGGCGAGCTCCGCGGCGGTGACCGGGTCCGGATCGTGGGCGATCCACTGCTCGGGAGTCACGGCTTGGCCTTTTCTGAAGCCGTCAAAGCCGGGCGACCACATCGGCCAGCAGAGCTCCCATCCGCGTCGCCGATGCCGCACCGGCCGCCAGGACGTCGACATGGCTGAGCGGCTCGCCGGTGATCCCGGCCGCCAAATTCGTTACCAGCGACACGCCCAGCACCTCGGCGCCGGCCGCCCGGGCCGCGATGGTCTCGTGCACGGTCGACATGCCCACCAGGTCGGCACCCAGCAGCCGCAGCATTCGGACCTCGGCCGGCGTCTCGTAGTGCGGCCCCGGCAGGCCGGCGTACACGCCGTCGGCAAGCTCAGCGTCGACTTGTCGGGCAATCGCCCGCAATCGCGGCGAATACGCATCGACCAGGTCGACGAACTGTGCTCCCACCAGCGGCGATCGCGCGGTCATGTTCAGATGATCGCTGATCAGCACCGGTTGGCCGATCTCGAACTCGGCCCGCAGCCCGCCGGCCGCGTTGGTCAGCACGATGACACGCGCCCCAGCTGCACAGGCGGTCCGCACCGGGTGTACGACGTGAAGCAGGTCATGGCCCTCATATGGATGCACCCGGCCGGCCAGCACCAGCACCCGGTGCGCGGCGATGGTCACCGACAAGACTTGACCGGTGTGCCCGACCGCGGTAGGCGGACTGAACCCGGGCAGTTCAGGCATCGGCAGCGTGGCAGTCGCCGGACCCAGGGCTGCCACGGCGGGCGCCCACCCGGAGCCGAGAACGATCGCCACGTCATGCTCGGCGACACCGCTGCGGTCGGCAATGACCTGCGCCGCCGTCCGTGCGAGTGCATCCGCATCGGGCGGACCGTCGGTCACAATGAGGCAGCTTAGACTGCCAGCATGCCCGCAGCCACCGCCCTGGACGCCGTGGAGGATACGGTCCGGCGCCGCGGAGGCGACCTCGTCGAGTTGTCGCACGCAATTCACGCCGAGCCGGAGTTGGCTTTCGCCGAACACCGCAGCTGCGCCAAGACCCAGGCGTTGGTGGCCGAGCGCGGTTTCCAGATCACCGCGCCCGCCGGAGGTTTGGACACCGCCTTTCGCGCTGACTACGGTCGCGGCGCGCTGGTGGTGGGTGTGTGCGCCGAGTACGACGCGTTGCCCGGGATCGGGCATGCCTGCGGTCACAACATCATCGCGGCCTCGGCCGTCGGGACGGCGCTGGCATTAGCCGAGGTGGCTGACGAGCTGGATCTGACCGTGGTGCTGCTCGGCACACCCGCTGAAGAGTCCGGCGGTGGAAAAGCATTGCTACTCAGAGCTGGAACGTTCGACGACATCACCGCGGCGGTGATGCTGCATCCCGGGCCGACCGACATCGCAGCCGCGCGGTCGCTGGCGTCGTCGGGGATGCGCGTTGGCTACCGCGGCCGTGAGGCCCACGCGTCGGCCACCCCATACCTCGGAGTCAACGCGGGCGACGCGGTCACCGTCGCGCAGGTGGCGATCGGTCTGCTGCGCCAACAGCTGCCGCCGGGAAATCAGGTGCACGGCATCGTCACCGAGGGCGGGCGGGCCGCCAATGTCATTCCGGCGCAAACGGAATTGCGCTACATGACGAGGGCGCCCGATGCGACCTCGCTGCGCGCTCTCGAAGCCAGGGCGCAGGACTGCTTTTTGGCCGGCGCGGTGGCCACCGGCTGTGACTACAGCATCAATCAGGACGAGCCTGCCTACGAAGCGCTGCACCCTGACCCCTGGCTAGCCGGCGTGGTGCGTACCGAGATGCAACGACTCGGACGCACGCCGGTGGGTGAGCAGACCGAGTCTTCCCAACCGGTCGGCAGCACCGACATGGGCAATGTCACGCAGGTGCTGCCGGGCATTCATCCGATGGTTGCCATCGATGCCGGCGGCGCGTCGCTGCATCACCCCGACTTCACCGCCGCGGCCGCTACCCCGAGCGCCGACCGGGCGGTCGTCGAAGGCGCTATCATGCTGAGCCGCACCGTCGTTCGTCTCGCGCAGAGTGCAGAGCAGCGGGACCGCGTGCTGGTGGCCCGAGACCGGCGGGCGGCATCATGATACTTTCGAACGCCGCCGAATCCTGGCTGGCCGCACACCATGACGACTTGGTGGAGTGGCGCCGGCATTTTCACCGCTATCCCGAGTTGGGCCGTCATGAATATGCGACCACCCAGTTCGTCGCCGAGCGGTTGGCCGACGCCGGGCTCAACCCGAAGGTGCTGCCCGGCGGAACCGGTCTGACATGCGACTTCGGGCCCGAACACCGGCCCACGATCGCGTTGCGCGCCGACATGGACGCGCTGCCGATGGCCGAACGCACCGGACTGCCGTACTCGTCGACGATGGCAGGCGTCACGCATGCGTGCGGCCATGACGCGCACACCGCGATCCTGCTTGCGACGGCGTTGGCGCTGGTGTCGGTTCCAGAACTGCCGATCGGTGTGCGGTTGATCTTTCAGCCCGCCGAAGAGCTGATGCCGGGCGGGGCGATCGATGCCATCGCCGCAGGAGCGCTCACCGGCATCAGCCGAATTTTCGCCTTGCACTGCGATCCTCGGCTCGCGGTCGGCAAAGTCGCGGTCAAGCCCGGCCCGATCACCTCGGCGGCCGACCGGATGGAGATTGTGTTGCATTCGCCCGGCGGGCACACCTCGCGTCCGCACCTGACCGCTGACCTGGTGTATGGGATCGGCGCGCTGATCGTCGGGGTGCCGGGAGTGTTGTCGCGGCGCATCGACCCGCGCAAGGCCACGGTGCTGGTGTGGGGCGCGGTCAACGCGGGCGTGGCCGCCAACGCGATCCCGCAGACCGGCGTGCTGGCCGGCACCGTGCGCACCGCCAGCCGCGAGACGTGGCAGAGCCTGGAAAGCATCATCGGCGATGCGGTGTCCTCGCTGCTCGCCCCGCTGGGCATCGAGCACACGCTTGAGTACCACCGCGGGGTGCCGCCGGTGGTCAACGAGGAAGTGTCCACCCGCATCCTGACCCATGCCATCGAAGCCGTCGGCGCTGATGTGCTCGCCGACACGCGCCAGTCCGGTGGCGGCGAGGACTTCTCCTGGTATTTGGAGGAGGTGCCCGGCGCGATGGCCCGGTTGGGAGTGTGGCCCGGCCACGGCGCCCAACTGGACTTACACCAGCCGACGTTCGATCTCGATGAGCGGGCATTGGCGATCGGGGTGCGGGTGATGGTCAACATCGTCGAACAGGCCGCCGCTGTATAACTCTTCTCGGCTCGCACTGCCGGCGACTCTGCGTATTTGTACGCGACACGCCGCCTGAACCGCACCAATCCGCAGACTGGCCGAGGGCGCACACTCGCGTGGGGAAATCAAGTCCCAGGGCCGATATTGCGGGCTGGGCGGGTACGCAGTTCGTGAACGTATTCCCTTGGAGCGCCGGCGATTTCGGCAGCGTCGGCCATCACTCCCAGATAGCGGGCGGACGGCACACCACCTTCCCACGCATCCAGCACATACAGCCAGGCGAGGACGGGATCGGTTGTGGTGTCCGAGGATATCCGCTCCACCCGGCATCGGATCTTCTTATGGATACCAAGCTCGGAGCCCTCCCAGCGGTCCAGGGTCAGCTCGTCAGCCGGTGTCATGTCGTAAAGCACGACGAACACTTTGGAATTCGGATCTTCGACAACGGTGGCCAGTGCGCCCTCCCAGCCGATGTCCTCACCGCCGAACGTCAGCCGCCAGCCGTGTAGCCAGCCGGTGCCGGCCATGGGGGAGTGCGGTGCGCGCTCCATCATCTGCTCGGGATGCATGTTCGACCCGTAAGCGGCGTAGAGCGGCACGGGGGAAAGCTTAAACGGCAGGCACTCGCGCGGCGCCCAACCGACGGGTTTGCCCAACCTTCGTTAGGTTGGGGCTGTGCCGACCCGCATTGTGATCATCGGCGGAGGTCCCGCCGGTTACGAGGCGGCCTTGGTGGCCGCCGCGCGTGGCCCTGATGTGGCGCAGGTCACCGTCGTCGATTCTGACGGAATCGGCGGTGCAGCCGTGGTAGCCGACTGCGTGCCGTCGAAGACGTTCATCGCCTCGACCGGACTGCGCACCGAATTGCGTCGAGCGCCGCACCTGGGTTTCGACATCGATATCGACGACGCCAAGATCTCCTTGCCCGAGATCCACCAACGGGTCAAGACGCTGGCCGCAGCGCAGTCCGCCGACATCAACGCCCAGCTCATCGGCATGGGTGTGGAGGTGATCGCCGGTCGCGGTGAGCTGGTCGACGCCAGTCCGGATCTGGCGCGCCACTGCATCAAGGTGACCGCTCCCCACGGCAGCACCACCGTGCGCGACGCCGACGTCGTGCTGATCGCGACCGGCGCCAGCCCGCGGGTGCTGCCGTCCGCCCAGCCCGACGGCGAGCGCATCTTGACCTGGCGCCAGCTCTACGACCTCGACGCGCTGCCTGGCTGCCTGATCGTGGTGGGCTCCGGGGTGACTGGTGCCGAATTCGTGCACGCCTACACCGAGTTAGGCGTCGACGTGACAGTGGTGGCCAGCCAGGACCGGGTGCTGCCCTACGAAGACGCCGACGCTGCCCGGGTGCTGGAGCGGATCTTCGCCGAACGCGGCGTCAAGTTGGTGAAAAACGCCCGCGCGGAGTCGGTGACCCGCAGCGACGGCGGAGTGCTGGTGAAGCTGACCGACGGCCGCACCGTCCAGGGGAGCCACGCCCTGATGACCATCGGGTCGGTGCCCAATACCAGCGGTCTGGGCCTGGAAAAGGTCGGCATCGACCTGGGCGCCGGCGGCTATCTGCCGGTCGACCGGGTGTCCCGGACGTCGGTGCCCAACATCTATGCCGCGGGCGACTGCACCGGTCTGCTGCCGCTGGCGTCGGTCGCCGCGATGCAGGGTCGTATCGCGATGTGGCACGCGCTGGGGGAAGCCGTCAGCCCGATCCGGTTGCGGACGGTGGCCGCGGCGGTGTTCACCCGGCCCGAAATCGCCGCAGTCGGTGTCCCGCAGTCGGCCATCGACGACGGTTCGGTGCTGGCCAGAACCATCATGTTGCCGCTGCGCACCAACGCGCGGGCCAAGATGTCCGAGCTGCGCCACGGTTTCGTCAAAGTGTTTTGCCGGCGAGCCACCGGCGTGGTGATCGGGGGGGTGGTCGTCGCGCCGATCGCCTCGGAGCTGATCCTGCCGATCGCGGTCGCCGTGCAGAACCGGCTCACCGTCAACCAGCTGGCGCAGACGCTGGCGGTCTACCCGTCGTTGTCCGGGTCGATCACCGAGGCCGGGCGCCGGCTGATGGCGCACGACGACCTGGACTAACCCTAGGTAGCCTTGACGTGCAACGGCCTACTGGCGAGTAACCGAACAGGAGTTTTCTCAAAGTGAGGAGTCTTCTGCCGTGACCGGCCCGATTTCCTGGTTGGAACCCAGGCAACGCGCGGCTGCCTGGGAGCGCCTCGGCGCCGAGCAATTCGACGTCGTGGTGGTCGGCGGGGGCGTGGTGGGCTCGGGCTGCGCGCTCGACGCCGCGACCCGCGGATTGAAGGTGGCGTTGGTCGAGGCGCGTGACTACGCGTCCGGCACGTCGAGCCGCTCGTCGAAGATGTTTCACGGCGGCCTGCGCTACCTCGAACAGTTGGAATTCGGTTTAGTCCGCGAAGCGCTCTACGAGCGCGAGCTGTCGCTGACCACCCTGGCGCCGCACCTGGTCAAGCCGCTGCCGTTCCTGTATCCGTTGACCAAGCGGTGGTGGGAACGCCCCTACGTGGCTGCCGGCATCTTCCTTTATGACCGGCTCGGTGGCGCAAAATCCGTTTCGCCGCAAAAGCATTTGACCCGCGCCGGGGCGTTGCGGTTGTGCCCGGGGCTGAAACGCAGTTCGCTGATCGGCGGTATCCGGTACTACGACACCGTCGTCGACGACGCCCGGCACACCATGACCGTGGCGCGCACCGCGGCCCATTACGGGGCGGTGGTGCGCTCGTCCACCCAGGTGATTTCGGTGCTGCGCGACGGGGATCGGGTGATCGGGGTGCGTGTGCGCGACTCCGAGGACGGCGCGGTCACCGATGTCCGGGGCCACGTCGTGGTCAACGCCACCGGGGTCTGGACCGACGAACTGCAGGCCTTGTCCAAGCAGCGCGGGCGGTTCAAGGTGCGCGCTTCCAAAGGTGTGCACGTGGTGGTGCCGCGGGACCGGATCGTCAGCGATGTCGCGATCATTTTGCGCACCGAGAAGTCGGTGATGTTCGTCATCCCCTGGGGCAGCCACTGGATCATCGGGACCACCGACACTGACTGGAATCTCGACCTGGCCCACCCGGCGGCCACCAAGGCCGACATCGACTACATCCTGGGCACGGTGAACACCGTGCTGGCCACTCCGTTGACGCACGCCGACATCGACGGGGTGTATGCCGGGCTGCGGCCGCTGCTGGCCGGAGAGAGTGAGGAGACCTCCAAGCTGTCCCGTGAGCACGCCGTGGCGGTACCCGCACCCGGGCTGGTGTCGATCGCCGGAGGCAAGTACACGACATATCGGGTGATGGCCGCCGACGCGATCGACGCTGCTGCACAGTACATTTCGGCACGCGTGGCGCCCTCGATCACCGAGAAGGTGCAGCTGCTGGGCGCCGACGGCTACTTCGCGCTGATCAACCAGGCCGAACACGTCGGGGCGTTGGAAGGGCTGCATCCGTATCGTGTTCGGCATCTGCTGGACCGCTACGGGTCGCTGATCGGCGAGGTGCTGGGCATGGCAGCCGGTCGTCGGGAGCTGCTCAACCCGATCACCCAGGCCCCGGTCTACCTGAAGGCCGAGGCGGCCTACGCCGCCGCGGCCGAGGGAGCGCTGCACCTCGAAGACATCCTGGCCCGCCGGATGCGGATCTCCATCGAATACCCGCATCGGGGCGTCGACTGTGCCCGCGAGGTGGCCGAAGTGGTCGCACCGGTACTGGGCTGGACCGCCGAGGACATCGATCGCGAGGTCGAGACGTACGCCGCGCGGGTGGAGGCCGAGGTGATGTCCCAGACTCAGCCCGACGATGCGTCCGCGGACGCGCTGCGGGCCAGCGCGCCGGAGGCACGGGTCGAGATACTGGAACCGGTGCCGCTCACTTGAGGCACGCCCCGTTGCCGGTGCGCGACGGGCTGGGCCCGGCGCGAGTGCGGTTGCACGGCGGACTGGTGCTGGCCGAGTTGAGCGCCCGATTCGGCGCGACGGTCCGGGCCAAGGTGCACGCCGGGGAGGTTGTCGACGCGAACGGTGCGGCGGTCGACGCGACGACGGTGCTGCGGCCCGGGTCGGTGGTCTACCTCTACCGCGCCCTGCCCGACGAGGTGCCGGTGCCGTTCGATATTCCGGTGCTATATCGCGACGCTGACATCGTGGTGGTCGACAAACCGCACTTTGTGGCCACGATGCCGCGGGGCCGGCATGTCGCGCAGAGCGCGCTGGTGCGGCTGCGGCGGGAGCTCGGGCTGCCTGAGCTGAGTCCGGCCCACCGGCTGGACCGGCTGACCGCCGGGGTGTTGTTGTTCACCGCCCGACGACAGGTACGCGGGGCATACCAGACGATGTTCGCTCGCCAGGCGGTGCGCAAGGTGTACCTGGCCCGGGCCGACGGCTACCCGTCGGTGACGTTTCCGCATGTCATGCGCAGCCGGATCGTGAAGCGCCGCGGTCAACTGCAAGCCGTCACCGAGCCCGGTGAACCCAACGCCGAGACGCTGATCGAAGTGTTGGCTGACGGACTGCATCGGCTGATGCCGCGCACCGGACGGACCCACCAGTTGCGGGTGCACATGGCCGCGCTGGGACTGCCCATCGTCGGCGACCCGCTGTATCCGCAGGTACGACGGGTTGACGACGGCGATTTCAGCACGCCGCTGGGCCTGCTGGCGCACAGTCTCGAGTTCGCCGACCCGATCGACGGCCGGCCCCGTCGGTTCGTGAGCCGCCGAGCGGTTTGACACCGAGCGGTTGGGCTCGCGCCGGGCCGGGTAAATCCCGGTATGGCCACCACCGGGGCGCCTACGTTGCAGCGACTGCCGGTCGGCGGGAAAGGGCCCGAGGACGTCGCAATCCACCACGACCGGCTCGTCACCGGGCTGGCCGACGGTCGACTGCTCAGCATGCTCCCGGACGGCACCGACATCCAACAGGTGGCACACACCGGCGGTCGCCCGTTGGGCATCGAGGTCATGCCCGATGGCCGGCTGCTGGTCTGCGACGCCGAGCGCGGTCTGCTGCGGGTGGACCCGGACGGGGGAGCGGTGCACCAGTTGAACACCGCGATCGCCGGCCGGTCGATCAACCTGTGCAACAACGCCGCCGTCGCCGCCGATGGCACCGTTTACTTCACCGACTCCTCGCTGCACTACCGGCTCGACGACTATCAGGCTGACGTGATCGAGCGCACCGGCACGGGCCGGTTGCTGCGCCGCGACCTTGCGGGCGAAGTTCAGGTCTTACTCGACTCGCTGGAGTTCGCCAACGGCGTCGCGCTTGCCGAGGACGAATCTTTCGTCGCGGTCGCTGAGACCGGTGCGGGCCGGATCAACCGGGTGTGGTTGACCGGTCCGAAGTGTGGTGAATCCGAGGTGCTCATCGATGATCTCGACGGCATGCCAGACAACTTGTCGACCGGCACCGAGGGCCGCATCTGGGTGGCGATCGCCGCGCCGATGCTGGGCGCGCTGCGCCTGGTGCAGCGCGGCCCCCGCCCGGCGCGCCGACTCATCGGACGGGTGGCGACCACCGTCGACCGGCCGCCGAAGGCGCCGGCCCGAGTGCTGGCATTCGACCGGGACGGGGCCGTGGTTGCCCGCATCGAGGGCACCCGACGCTGCGGCTACCGCATGGTGACCGGAGTACGTGAATACTCCGGCTCGCTGTATCTGGGCAGCATCGCCGAAGACGCCATCGCACGGGTGTCTCCGGTACCGTCGATGCCGACCGATGAGCTCACAACGGTCGACCGGTCCGCTGACTGAGGCTACCGACCGCTACTGGGCAAACGTCGGCAAACCGCGGCTGAAGATCGTGAAGCCGGACATGTTGCCGGCGTTCAGCGTTGGCAGGTTGGACACCAGTAGGTGACGCGGTCACCGCTGTCGTCGTGTTTGATCGGCGTTCCGCAGCGGCGACAGGGCTGATCGGCGCGGCTGTACACCCACAGCTGTCGGCCCGGCCGGGTATCGCCGGTGGTGACGCGATTCCATCGGAACCGGTTGAGCCACAACATGTTTCGTGCTCGATTTGCCAGCCGCAACGGATCGGCCACCTTACCGACCGGGGACGTCGGCAAATGTCCGATGACGAAGCAGATTTCGTTGCAGTAGACGTTGCCGATCCCGGCCATCACCCGCTGGTCGAGCAGCGCCGCGCCGATCGGCCGGTCTGGGTCGGCCATCAGGTTGGCGGCGGCGGCGTGCGGGTCCCAGTCCTCGCCGAGAAGGTCGGGCCCCAGATGCGCGACCACCGCACCGTCGTAGTTGCGGTCGAGAATCTCCAGCACGCCGAGGTCGATGCCGACCGCACGAACATCGCCGGCTTCCAGAATGATTCGCACCCGGTAGTCGGTGCGGCCGCGGCGTGCGGTGACGCGCCAACTGCCGTCCATTTTCATGTGAGAGTGGATGCTGGCCGGCCCCACCCGGATGAACAGGTGTTTGCCGCGACTGAGCACCTCATCCACCGGGTGCCCGGCCAGATCGGCGGTCGCATACTGGGGCACCCGGACATCGCAGCGGGTCAACTCCCGGCCCGCCAACGCCTGCCGCAAAGTGGCGGCCGTGTGAAAAACGGTGTCACCTTCGGGCATTACCGCAGCCGCAGACCGCGCGGGGTGCGAGTGAAACCGGCGTCGGACAATGCAGTCACCGCCAACGCTGGTGCGCTCGCGTGCGGATCGAGCACCGCGGTGCCGTTGACCCGCTCCACCAGCAGCGACCCGATCCGCTTCGCGCCGACCAGCTCAGCTAGCGCACCGGCCGCTGCGTGCTGCACCTCGGGATCGTCGGTGAAGCTGAGCAACGAGCGTCCGCCGCGCTCGAGGAACCATGCCAATTCGCCGTCAACGAGCACCACCAGGGCCCCGGCCTTACGACCCGGCCGGCCGGGACCGTCCTCGTCGGATGCCCGGACCGGCCACGGCAGCGCCGCGCCATAGGGGTTGGCCGGGTCGGCGGCGGCGAGCACCACCGCCCGATATTCCGGCCGCTCCGGGTCCACGCCGTCGAGGTAGCTGCGCAGCCGGTCGACGGTTGCGGAGGCCGCGAACTGCGCACCACCCAATGACTCGACGAAATAGCCACGCTGGCAGCGTCCGGCGTCCTCCAGCGCGGTGAGCACCTTGTAGAGGGTGGCGAACCCGCCCGGCACTTCTTCTGCCGACACCGCGCCGCGGGTCAGCACTCCGTGCCGGTTGAGCAGCAGCTCGGCTTGGTGGTGAGCCCGCAGCGTGGAGCCCGGCTCGGGAGCCGGCAGCGCTGACCACCGGCCGGCCACGGTCGGGTCGCTGGCCCGGGTTTGGGCGTGCGCGACGCTGTAGCGGCTCAGCCGAGGTGCTCTGCGCTGCCGGTGCGCCGGTGCGGCGCGGGTGCGGGTCCCGGGACCACCGCTGAGCAAGGCCCGCACCGGGGCGAAGGTGTCCCCGGTGACCCAGCCGGCCCAAATAAGCTCCCACAGCGCCGTCTTCAGGTCGACCGTCAGGTCACCGTCAGCTATGCCACCCGCCACCAGCTGGCGAAAGAAGAAAGCCCCGCCGCTGCCCAGGATCTGCAGTATTTGGCGGTGGACGTCGGTGAAGAGGATCTCGGCGCCGGCAGGCAGCGTCAACGGGGCGGAATCGGCGGTGTGGAAGATCACCCAGCCGTCGCTGCCGGAGATCGACCCGGCTCCCGACCAGGTGACTTCCCCGGAGGCCAGCAGTTCGTCGAGCATCGCGGGGGAGTAGTCGCGCACGCGAGCGGCCAGCACCAGCGGTTCCACCGCGGACGCGGGCATCCGAATACCGGCGAGCTGGTCGATGACCGCGGCCAGCCCGTCGACTCCGGCGTTGGTGGCGGAGTTCACCTGCTGCCAGGCCGGCAGGAAACGGGCGTAGGCGGCGGTGCTGACCGGCTCGACTTGAGCGCGCAGCGCCGCCAGCGACCGTCGCCGCAGGATCCTCAGCACCTCGGCGTCGCACCACTGGTCGTGCGAGCCGGCGCCCGCACCCGGTGTTTCAACGGCGGTGAACTCGCCGCGCACCAACTGGCCGTCGGCGGCCAGCCGGCCCAGCACGTCGGCGGTCACCCGCAGCCCTAAACCGAACCGGGCGGCGGCGTCGGCCGTGGTGAACGGCGCATGGGTGCGGGCATACCGGCCGAGCAGCTCGCCGAGCGGGTCGGTGACCGGCGCGGTGAAGCTGGCCGGAACGCCGACCGGCACCGCCACGCCGACGCCGTCGCGCAGCCGACCGATGTCCTCGACCGCCACCCACCACGTTCGCCCGGCGAACGTCACGACTAGAACCCGTTTGGCGGTCAGCAGGCTCTCCAGCCAGCCACCCACGTCCGCGCCACCGGCCCGGGCCGCGACTTCGTCGGCGGTCAGCGGGCCCAGTAGCCGTAGCAGGTCGGCGACGGCTTCGGCGTCGCGGGCCACCCGATCCAACGACAGGTGCTGCAGCTGTCGTCCCGTCGCAGCGATGACGTCCGGGTCGAGCAGCTCGCGCAGCTCGACCCGGCCGAGCAGCTCGGCCAGCAGCGTCGAATCCAGCGACAGGGCCGCCGCGCGCCGCTCGGCCAGCGGGCTGTCGCCCTCGTACATGAACGCCCCGACGTAACCAAACAGCAGCGACGCCGCCAGCGGCGACGGTGTTGCTGTCTCCACTTCCAGCACCCGCACCCGTCGCCGCGCCACGTCGGCCATCAGCTCGGTCAGGGTGGGCACGTCGTAGACGTCCTGCAGGCATTCCCGGACCGTCTCCAGCACGATCGGGAAATCGGGATATTTGCGGGCCACGTCGAGCAGCTGAGCAGCGCGCTGGCGCTGATGCCAAAGCGGCGAGCGGCGACCGGGGTGGCGGCGCGGCAGCAGCAGCGCACGGGCGGCGCATTCCCGAAACCGGGACGCGAACAGCGCTGAGCCGCCGACTTCGACCGTGACGATGGGGTCGACCTCGTCGGCCTCGAAAACGAACAGCTCAGCGCCGGGCGGCTTCTCCGCGGAGTCCGAGACGGTGTCCGGTAACCGCACCACGATGCCGTCGTCGAAGGCGGTCGGTTTCTCGTCGATGCCGTAGCGTTCCCGCAGCCGCCGGCCCACCGCCAGTGCGAGCGGGCCGTGCACCCGCAGCCCATACGGCGAGTGCAGAACCACCCGCCAGTCGCCGAGCTCGTCGCGAAACCGCTCGACCAGCAGCGTGGTGTCGGTGGGCACGACCGCGGTGGCGGTCCGCTGCTCGTCGATCAGCCGCCACAGGTTGTCAGTGGCGAAGTCGTCGAAACCCAGTTGCGCGCATCTATTCTCGAATGTCCGCCGGTCCAGGCCGGCCAGCTCACCGGTGAAGGCGCCGACCGCTCGTCCCAGCTCGGCCGGGCGCCCGACGTCGTCGCCACGCCAGAACGGCAACCGGGCCGGTTGCCCGGGCGCAGGGATCACCAGCACCCGGTCGTGGGTGATCTCGGTGATCCGCCAGCTCGTCGCGCCCAGTGAGATGACATCCCCGGGACGCGATTCGTAGACCATCTCTTCGTCGAGTTCGCCCACCCGTGAGGCTTTCTCGGAGTCGGTGGCCAGATAGACCGTAAACAGCCCTCGATCCGGGATTGCGCCGCCGGAGGTGACCGCCAGCCGCTGCGCGCCGGGCCGCGCCGTCAGCGTGCCGGTTCCGCGATCGTAGACAAGTCGCGGCCGCAGCTCGGCGAACTCGGTCGACGGGTACTTGCCGGACAGCAGGTCCAAAGTGGCCTCGAAGGCACTGCGGGGCAACGTGGCGAACGGGGCGCTGCGCCGCACGATGTCAAACCAGCGATCGGCATCCAGCGGTTCCAGCGCGGCCGCCGCCACGGTGTGCTGAGCCAGAATGTCGAGCGGATTGGCGGGTACGTGCGTGGTCTCGATCTGGCCGGCCAGCATGCGTTGGACGGCCACCGCGCAGCCGATCAGGTCGGTGCGGTGCTTGGGAAACAGCGCTCCGCTCGAGGTCTCGCCGACCTGATGGCCGGCCCGTCCGATGCGCTGCAACCCACTGGCCACCGAAGGCGGTGCGGCTACCTGAATAACCAGGTCGACCGCTCCCATGTCGATGCCCAGTTCCAGGCTGGAGGTGGCGACCACGGCCTTGAGCCGACCACTTTTGAGGTCCTCCTCGACCATGGCGCGCTGCTCTTTGCTAACCGAGCCGTGATGCGCTCGGGCCAGCAACGGCTCGGCCCCGTAGGTTTGGCCGCTGCCCAGCAGCTGCGTGGGCGCGCCGCCGGGAACGTGGGGGTTGCCGCCCGCCAGCTCGATGCCCGATCGCTCGGCGTGAATCTCGTTGAGCCGCGAGGTCAACCGCTCGGCCAGGCGCCGGGAGTTGGCGAACACGATCGATGAGGTGTGCGATTCGATCAGGTCGGCGATGCGCGCCTCGACATCAGGCCAGATGGTGTTGGCTTCCGGATCGGTCATGTCTGGGACCGGCACCTGAACCGTCAGCGCGAACGTCTTGTCCGATTCCGGAGCGACGATCGTGGTGGCCGATTGCCCGGACAAAAACCGGGCGACCTCTTCCGGCGGCCGCACGGTGGCCGACAGTCCGATCCGCTGGGCGGGCCTGGTCAGCAGTTCGTCGAGCCGGGCCAGTGACAGCGCCAGATGGGCGCCGCGTTTCGTGCCGGCAACGGCATGGACCTCGTCGACGATCACCGTCTGGACACCGGTCAAGGTCTCCCGCGCGGCCGAGGTCAGCATCAAAAACAGCGACTCCGGTGTGGTGATCAGCACGTCGGGAGGCTTCGCGATCAGCTCCCGACGGCGCCCCGGCGGAGTGTCACCCGAGCGCACGCCCACGCTGATCACCGGGGCGGGCAGACCGTGCTGCGCGCTGAGCCGCGCGATGCCCGCCAGCGGTGTGCGCAGGTTGCGCTCCACGTCGACGGCCAGCGCTTTGAGCGGCGATATGTACAGCACCCGGGTGCCGGCACCATGGGCACTGACCAGGCTGTCGATCGCCCATAAGAATGCCGCCAGCGTCTTACCGGACCCGGTCGGCGCGATGACGAGGGTGTCCCGGCCGTCGGCGATGGCGGACCAGGCGCCGGTCTGAGCTGCGGTAGGTGCGGCGAAGGTGCCGTGGAACCAATTGCGGGTAATCGCGCTGAACCGGCTCAGCGGGTCAGCGGATGCGGTGGTCACTTAGCTATCGTGCCAACCCGCACCGACAGGAGCCGCCGAGCCGGGTTCTTCCCGGTCCGCCGCGATCGCCTGTTGCAGCTCGGGGGGAATTCCGGGCAGCCGGCACACCGAATCCAGCAGCGCGTGCGCGCACGCGTCGGCTAGCAGTTCGGCATCAACCGTGGGGTCCATGATCCGTTGCCGGCACAGCTCGAACGTGAACGCCAACCAGCCGTGCACGATCACCCGCAGATTCCGTTCGACGTCCGCATCGAGGTCGGCGCTGGGCGCATCCAAGTCACCGATCCGGCTCATGATGTGCTCGAGCTGGCGATTCTTGGCCTCGTCGTCGATGCCGAGCAGCACGGGGTCCGAGCGGCCGATTCCCACATATGCCGCCCACGCGGAGTGCGGATATTGCCGCTGATATGCCATATATGCGAGCACGCCGGTGCGCACCTCGTCGAACAACGTCTGCCCGGGTAGGGGCAGATGGTCGGTCGCCTCGATGAGGCGGTCAGCCTGCTCTTTGACCACCGCGGCGAAGAATGCGCGCTTGTCCGGGAAGTAGTGGTACATCAGCGCCCGGGAGACACCGGCGCGTTCGGCGATCTCGTCGATGCGGACGTCGTCGTAGGGCCGCTTCCCGAAGACGTCAGCTCCCAGCGCGAGCAACTCCGCGCGGCGATCGTCCGGGGATAACCGACGCCTCGTCGCTGGCATGCCCCGAATGTTACGTGAAGAGTGTTGTACATATGTCGAATCGAAGCGGCCGCCGCTGATTAGCTGCCTGACCTAGCCAAACTGGACGCCCGGAGCGTGCACCAACCGTTTGACCGCGTTGATCTGCGGGTACTTCGGTTCCTACCTTCGGGCGGGCTTCCGGTCAGCGGTTCGGGACTGTAACTGACGCCACCGTTCCGACGATAAACAAAAGAGCCGACGCACGATAAGAGGTTCTGTGATGCAACTACCGCACCAGCGCACGCGTGGCGACCGCCTAGGTCAGGAAGACAGTGAGGTACAGGCCGCCGTCCGGTTCGCGCTGTTGACTGCCGCAGCCGGCGTCTGCTTCATCGTCGTGGCCGCGGCTTGGGTTAGCACCTGCAGCGGAGCCATGGCCGTGGACACCGTGGCCTGCGGCGCGCCGCAACGGACCCTGCTGGCGTTCGGTGCGCCCGCCATCCTGCTGGCGGGCGGAGTCTGGGCGTTCGTGCGCACCTACCGCATCTGGCGCGACGACGGCACCTGGTGGGCATGGCAAGGTGCCGGGTGGTTCCTGATGATGCTGATGCTGCTGACGCTTACCATGGGGACCCCGGCTATCGCCGGCCCGGTCTTTGCTGGGTGACGTCGAGGCCGTCGATCCGCGGTCGGCAGCAGATTTTCCGTCCCCCTATCGGCAGCCTCATACCCGTTCTAACGTTGTGCTATCGCCCGAAGACGGGCAGCGAAATGACGGGAGAACAATCATGGGCAACACGTATCGTGACCCCGTCGACCACCTGAGAACAACGCGGACGTTCGCCGGCGAGTCGATGATCGACGTCGCGGGCTGGCCCGGCTACCTGTTGATCGTTCTCGGCGTGATCGCCATTGTTGGATCTCTGGCCGCATTCGGCACCGGCCATAGCTCGCAAGGCATGACTACCGGCATTGCGGCGGTGCTGGCGGTAACACTGGGCTCGGTATGGGTGGCGGTCGAGCACCGTCGCGTTCGCAGAATTGCGGAACGCTGGTACGAACAACACCCCGACGTGCGGCGTCAGCGCCCCTGCAGCTAACTTCCGGGAATACAACAGACCCAGCCGGCGGACCGGGCTGGGCCTGTTACGTTCCGTCTCAGCTGTCGCCCTTCTGGTTGCCTTTCTGCCGCTCCTCTTGAGCCTTTGCCTTGCCGCG